>CP036296.1:4800000-6902109 GCA_007751255.1 Engelhardtia mirabilis | reverse complement strand
CGACGCGACTGTCCCCCTAGGACTCCGGCGGTGGTGCCGGGAGCGGACGGAGCGGACCCACAACTGGGCCCAGCGGGCTTTCGGGCCACTCGAGGCCCGGTCAGATCAGCCGCCGGTCCGAACCCCGGCTGCGACCCCGACGGGCTGCAACCAGGATCGATCCGGCTTGGATCGACCCGGCGGTTCGAAGACGGCTTCGGTACGACCCGGGAACGCAGCGAGCGGGTCCCGGACATCGGTCTGGCACAGGAGGCTGCCGACCAGAGGGCGCAGGCTGCCGACCAGAGGGCGCAGGCTGCCGACCAGAGGGCGCAGGCTGCCGACCAGAGGGCGCAGGCTGCCGACCAGAGGGCGCAGGCTGCCGACCAGAGGGCGCAGGCTGCCGACCAGAGGACGCAGGCTGCCGACCAGAGGACGCCGAACGCCGCCGACGAGACGATGCTCGTCGGCCGAGCTCTGACGGCGATCCCGAGAGTTCTTGCGCGAATCAGTTCCAGAGCGGTCGCGATCGTCCGAGTAGCGCCTAGGTGCCGTGCCTCCGCACGGCGCGTCGACCGCCGCGCGAGCCGTGCTCGCCGCGATCGTCGCTAGGGGGAGAAGCCCTTTGCAGGGCGGCGCTGTGGGGGGCACTCGGATCGTCCTGGAGTCGGAGATGTCGGCAGGAATGTCGCGCCACCTGTGCGGTGGAGCGGCCGCTCATTACATGCGCGACGCGCACATCGGTCAACGACTTGTGAAGGTGCGCGAGGGCACTTGTTCACAACCGATCGTCCAACGGCCGAGTTGCGTGCGTTCGTCTGCAGGTCTTCACCAAGATCTCCACAGCTTGTTGGCAGTCGTCGAGCGTCGAAGTGCGACCGAGCGACAGTCGCAGACCCGCGCGCGCCTGTTCATCGTCGAGTCCGAGGGCGACCAGAACGTGCGACGGTTCGACCGAACCGCTGGCGCACGCGGAACCCGCGCTGGCCTCCAGACCTGCGAGATCGAGCCGGGTGACGAGCACCCGGCCGTCGACACCAGGAAGTAGGACGTTGAGGGTGTTCGGAAGCCTCCTGGAGTCACCCATGGGGGGACCTAGTAGGCGAGCGCCCGGCAGGGCCTGCGCAATGTCGGTCCACAGTCGTGCGGCGAGGTCGCCGACCCGCGCTGCATAGGTGGGCTGTTCCGCGATCGCCAACTCCACGGCCAGGGCGCCGGCGGCGATGGCCGCGACGCTCTCGGTCCCTGGTCGCAGGCCGCGCTCTTGTCCACCACCGTGGGCGCGCGGAGCCAGTCGAGTGCCACGCGTGACGACCAGGATCCCCACCCCGACCGGTCCGCCGAGCTTGTGTGGGGACATGGTGGCCATATCGACCTCCCAACCGTCGAGGTCGATCGGGATGCGGCCGACGGCCTGGACGGCGTCGGTGTGGAATCGAGCACGACCCTCCGAGGCCTCGTGAGTGGCTTGCGCCAGGGCGGCTACGTCCTGGAGCGTTCCCAGCTCGTTGCTGGCGGCGATCACACTGACCAGGCAGGTCTGCTGGCGGGCGGCTGCGGCCACGACGTCGGCTTCGACCCGGCCCTGCTCGTCGCAGGGCAGGCGAATCCACGGTCGGCCACGACGGGCGAGTTCTGCCGCCGGCTCCAGGACGGCGGAGTGCTCGATGGTTGACGTGGCCAGTCCGCGGCCTCGGGTGTCGAATTCCACGCAGCCGAACAGGGCGAGGTTGTCGGCCTCGGTGCCTCCCGACGTGAAGATCACCCCGTCCTCATGCACTTGGAGGCACGCTGCTAACCGTTCGCGCGCCTCGTCGACCAGTTGGCGAGCTTCGCGTCCCGCGGCGTGGAGGCTCGACGGGTTGCCGAGGCCGCGGTCGACCAGTTCGATCCAGAACTCGCGAACCTCCGGTCTCAGGGGCGTCGTCGCGTTGTGATCGAGGTAGACACGGCGGGTCAAAGGGGCACCTTCTGGCGGTAGAGTTCCTCGTAACGTCGGGCGGTTGACTCGATGGGGAAGCGCTCGGCCCGGGACCTCGCTGCGCGGCGGAGCGTTGTCGAGGGGGGGCTGGCAGCGCGAGCGATGGCCTCGGTCAGGGCGGCTGCGTCGGCGACCAGGCTACCCGCTGACGAGGTGCCGACGAGCTCGGCCGGGCCTCCGAGCTGCGGGGCGATAACAGGCACGCCGCAGGCCAGTCCCTCGAGCAGGCTGAGGCCGAAGGACTCCTCGCGACTCCACGAAACCACCGCCCGAGCACCTCGGTAGAGGTCCGGGGTCGCAGGGATGGCTCCCTCGAAGATCACGGAGTCCGTCAGGCCCCGGTCACCCGCGACGGCGCGAGCGAGCTCCAGCTCGGGGCCCTCACCGACGATTCTCAGGCGCAAGGGCGGCCTCGCGCACCCGCGCCAAGCTGTGGCGAAGGCCTCGACCAGTGCGGGGACACGCTTTAGAGGTCGGATAGTGCTCACATGGACCAGCTCTGGGCCTTCCTGGCGCTGCCCCGGGCGCCAGGTCTCGAGGTCGATGCCGCCGTGGATCACGGAGACGCGGACCCGTTCGCCGGGCAGAGCGTGGAGGCGCGAGGCCAGGTCCTCGCCAACGCAAGTGACCTCGTCCACGCGCCCCAGAGCAGCCGCGAGGCGGGCGCCCGAGCCCAGCGGAGCACTCGGCCCGAGCACACCGGTGAGGTCGGTGCCGTGGAGGGTGACGAGGGTCCGGGGGCGAGGTCCGAGGGCCAAGGAGCGGTCGGCGATCGCCGTGGCGCACTCGGCCAGGGGCCGGGCGTAGTGGGCGTGAAGCGCGTCGTAGCCGCGGCGGCCCGCGCGGGTCAGGGCCGCGTCGACCAGGGCGCGCGGTTCGCTGCCGACCGCCAGGATCGAGAGTCCGAGCGCCGGACGGGCCGGCGGGCGTCCGAGGGCCTCTTGCACGAAGAGGTCGACCCGGTGACCGCGGCGGCACAGGGCGGCGGCGAGCTCCGTCGCGGCGACCGTCGATCCCCCGTGCCCACCGCGGCACAGCAGTGCCAGTCGCAGGGGCGGCTCGGCACCGCTCACGGCTGGGCGGTTTGCGCGGCGCGGGCGGCCGAGTTCGCGCCGGTGGGACTGCGGCGTTCCTGCCCGATGACTTCCTCGGCCAGCTCGCGGTAGTCGCGGGCGCCGGAAGAGTCCGGTGCGTAGTCGAAGACGTGCTGGGCGTAGGAGGGCGCCTCGGCGAGCTTGACGTTGGTGCCGATGGTGCGGCGGAAGCACTGCTCGGGGAAGTACTGCCGCAGCTCACCCAGGATCTCGCGCGCCAGGCGTAGGCGACTGTCGTAGAGGCAGGGCAGGATGCCCGTGACCTGCAGGCTCGGGTTGAGCTGCGCGCGAATCAGCTCGACGACCTCGAGCAGCCGAGTCATGCCCTGCAGGGCCAGGAACTCGGTTTGGAGGGCGACGAAAACCTCGCGCGCGGCCACCAAGGCATTGAGCGAGAGCAGGCCCAGGCTCGGCGGGCAGTCGAACAGCACGTACTCGGCCGGCGGTGCGCCGGTGCGCTCGATCGCGCCGCGCTCCCAGGCGTCGATCGACCGCCGCAGGATGGTTTCGCGCTGGTCGAGGGTGGCCAGCTCGAGTTCGGCGCCTGACAGGTCGATGCTGGTCGGTATGACGTGCAGCCCGGCGGTCGTCGTCGGCCGCAGGGTCTGCGCGAAGTCGGTCTCGCCGCTCAGCACGGTGTAGCTGGACGGCTCGCCCGATTCGATCTCCAGGCCCAGGTGGGTCGAGAGGTTGCCTTGGGGGTCCAGGTCGACCAGCGCCACGCGCCGCCCGGCGCGCGCGAGGGCGGCGCCGAGGTTGACGGTGGTCGTCGTCTTCCCGACCCCGCCCTTCTGATTGAGGATCGCGATGCGGCGCATGACAGCCGCGGATTGTACGGGCGCGGGCCGGTGGCGCTGCTGCTCAGAGCAGGAGCGGATCGACGCAAGTGGTCGGTCCGTCGAGCAGCAGTCCCTCGGCGAACTCGCAGCCGATCAGAGTGCCGAGGGAGCGGGCGAAGACCTCGGCCTCGCGGAGGGGGTCTGGGTCGCCCAGGCGGTGGTCGGCCCCGGGCTCCACCTGGCTGTGGTGGCAGCGAAGTGCTTCGAGCTTGGTGAGCCAGGTCACGTCGATCGGCACTACCAGGTCGGGCCGCCGCCCTCGCGGGGTCGCGAAGCACAGGCGCCGCGGGGGTCGGTGAGCGGGTTGGCCATCGGGACCAGCCAATCCGGCGAGGAACCAGGCCTCGCGGGTGAGCCTCGCGGCGGCGTCGTGGTCGGGGTGCGGGTCCCCGGCGCCATGCCCCACGAGCAGGCGCGGCCGCCAGGTCCGGATCACGGCGGCGAGGCGCTCCCGAGCTTCCGGTGTGGCCTCCAGTCGCCCGTCGGGGAGGGCCAAGTTGTCCCGCATGGCGAGCCCGAGGACCTCGGCGGCCCGCTGGGCCTCCTCGATCCGTCGCTCGGGGTTGCCGCGGGTGGCGCGCTCACCTCTGGTCAGGTCGACCACACCGCAGGCCCTTCCTGCGGCGTGACTTGCTGCCAAAACACCGCCAAGCGCCAATTCGGCATCGTCAGGGTGGGCCGCCACCACGAGCAGGTCGAGGATGCCGCCCACTAGAATCCTTCAACATCCGTCGACGGAAAGTAGACCCCTAGATGCTCCGAAGGAAGTGGTTCAATGTCCGGCAGCAGTTCATCGATCCATTCAAGTCCGAGAGCCGCGCCCGCCTGGACGATCGTCAAGAGCCGTTCTTGGGGCAGATCGCGTCCAAAAAGGCTGTTGTTGACCCGCCTCAAGTGTCGGTTCGAGCGGCCTGTCCGGTTGGCTGCAGCACGCTCGGCCTTACGAGCGATCTTCTCGACCAACTCCTCCGACTGGCGGGCGGCGCGTCTCAGTTGGTTGGCCAGACCCCGGTCGAGCTCGGCGAGGGGCGTTCGAAGCTCGTTCAGTGCGGCGGACTTCTGGCTGTTGACGGACCTCAGTTTGTGGATCACGGGAGGCGCATCTTCCTCGGAATCGGGGTTCGAGAGCTGCCCCCGGGCTGCGAGCGCCTCAGCCAAGCTCAGCCCGACCGAGCGCAGGGCGTTGCCGAGGGTCGGATCGACCAAAGTTGCAGCAAGTCGGTGGCAAAAGGGTGTCAAGGGGCTTGCGGAGGCGGTGCGGATCTCTGCCAGTGGGGCGTGGTAGCCAAGTTCGCCCCAACCGCCCACATAGGCGGCGACAGGTAGGCAGAGGTCCTGGACCAGAGGGCGAGTCAGGACACCCGCGCTCCAGCGCCCCGGTTGGTCGACGATTCGAGCGGCCAACTCGAAGCCGGTTCGACCCCCGACCTCGCCGTCGTAGCGATAAGCGCCGTTCGACCAGCGCAGGGCGCGCCGGCCATCGTCGGCTTGCTCGAAGACCCAGGGAACCCGCTCCGGATCGAGGTCCGCGGAGCCGACGTGGTCAGCCAGCCGCCTCAGGCCCATCCGCAGGTTCCCGTCGAGATCCCCGGACACCAGGTGGGCCAACGCCCGCGAGAGGGGCTCCCGCAGTGCGGCCGGTTCGATGATCAGGAGGCCGGTGTGGCCCAGGACGTGGTCCCAACCACGGACGAAGGCCGTCGCCAGGGTCTCCCCGTGGCGTGGAAAGAAGGCCTCGAGCAGCGGTTCCCGCCCCTCGCCGGGGGGCAGCAGCTGTCGCAGGTGCTCGAGCAGCGCCGGCAGCCGGTGCGCCTCGCGATCCAGGGCCAGGGTTCCGATCGAGCGCCGGCCAGAGCCCATGCCCGGCAGCCCGATCCGCGCGATGTCCAGGTGCGGGTTGAGTACATGGGCGTGCCCCATCTCGGCCAGGTCGTGGTCGTCGGAGTGGCACCAGAACAGGGGCACCACCGGGCGAGACCACTGTTGCTCCAACGCAGCGGCCAGTCGCACGGTGTGGAGGGCCTTGTAGAGGTTCAGCAGGGGCCCGCCGAGGAACCCGGGCTGCTGACCGCAGACGACGACCTGGGAGCGCGAGTCGGAGAGGCGCTCGAGGCTCCGGGCCTGGGCCGGATGCAATGGGGCGTCGAGGCCCTCGTGTGCGCGCCAGGAGTGGAATCGCTCGACCAACTCGCTGCGCTCCAGGAAGGTCGAGTCGGCGCAGGCCGTGGCCGGATCGAAGTGCTCGAGGCGCGCCGGCACCGGGAGGCCACCCAACGCCTGCGGCCGCGGCCGGTCCGCCAGCACCGCGCGGGACAGGGCCGAGAGACCGAGGACGTCCGCGGGCAGGTGTTCGAGGGTCAGTCCCACGACCACCTCAGCCGGCGTGGGGAACGGCGGAGCGCAGGTCGGCGATCATGGCGTCCAGCGCGCGGTCGGCCGCTCCGCGCCAGTCGGCCGCCCCGGCCGGATCCTTGGCGTAGGCGAAGGCGATGCCCCGCGACGAGGCCACCAGTGCCCCCAGCCCGTCGGAGCGGAAGGCGCCGACCACATCGGCGGCGCCGGCACCCTGGGCGCCGTAGCCGGGCAGCAGCATCCAGGCATGGGGCAGGCGTTCGCGCCACTGGGCGAGCTCCGCGGCTTGGGTCGCCCCGACCACGGCGCCCAGGTTGGAGAGGCCGCACTCGCCCAGGCGCTCGGCGCCCCAGGCCGTGAGCTGGTCGGCGACCAAGCCGGCGATGGGCACGTCGCCCGCGGTCTGCCAGGCCGTTCCGCCGGGGTTGGACGTGCGGACCAGGACGAAGAGGCCGCCCTCGTTGGCGTCGGCCGCCTCGATGAATGGCTCCAGGGAGTCCGCGCCCAGGTAGGGGCTGACGGTGATGGCGTCGCAGCGCCCCCCACCGTTCTCGGCCAGGTGAGCGCGGGCGTAGGCGGCCGCCGTGCTGGCGATGTCGCCCCGCTTGACGTCACCGACGACCAGCAGGCTCGCGTCGCGGGCGGCGTCCACGACCTCCTCGAAGGCCGCGACACCGTCGGCGCCGAGCTCTTCGAAGAAGGCCGCCTGGGGCTTCACCGCCGGAACCCGGCCCTTGGCGAGCTCGACCAGCTCGAGGCAGAAGCGCGCCACCGCCTTGGCGCGGTCGACTCGCCGTGCCGAGCGGTCGCGGGCCACCGCGAACTCTTCCGGCAACAGGTCCAAGTGCGGATCGATTCCGAGCAGCACCGGATTGCCGGTGCGCTCGACGGCCCCTGCGAGGCGGTCGGAGAAGTTCATGAGCGTCGATTATGGCCGCGCCGCAGTCGCAGCTCGACGCCCGCGACGAGACTCCGTCGATCAGTCCTGGAATCCGAAGAGTTCGGGATCGCCCAGGTCGAGGAAGGCGCGCGCGACCCCGTCCGCCAGGGGCAGGCCGCGGGGCGTGAGGCCGTAGCGCGGAGCGGCCCGCCCCTCGTCGCGGGCCTCGACCAAGCCCTGCGAGACGAATCGGCGGGCCAGCTCCAGCGCGGGGTCGGACTCCCGCCAATCGGCTCGGCGCCGGGCCTCGGCGGGATCCACGCCCTCCGCCAAGCGCAGCCCGAGCCACCAGGCCTCGCCCAGCCGAGTGCCCCGGTCGAGGCGCTCGGCCCAGCCCATGGTCGGCTCGCCTGCGCGGACCCTTGCGGTCCATTGCCCCAGGTGCCTCGGATTGCCGAAGCGGTGGTCTCCGGCCCGGCTGACGGCCGACGGACCGATGCCCACGTAGTCGTCCCCCCGCCAGTAAGCGAGGTTGTGGGCACAAACCTGTTCCGGCCGCGCGAAGTTCGAGATCTCGTAGGCCTCCAGGCCGGCGGCGACCGCCAACTCGCGAGTGGCCCAGAACATCTCGAGCTCGTCGTCCTCGGTCAGCGGTTCGACCGACCCTGCGCGCCGCTCGCGATCGAGGGCGGTGCCCTCTTCGAAGGT
Organism: Engelhardtia mirabilis; assembly: GCA_007751255.1. Taxonomy (GTDB): domain Bacteria; phylum Planctomycetota; class UBA1135; order UBA1135; genus Engelhardtia; species Engelhardtia mirabilis. Next base: position 6,894,276 of record CP036296.1, on the reverse strand, counting down.
GAGGTTGTAGGCCGACAGGTGGTCGGTCCCGAGCTCGAGCACGCGCTCGAGGTCCGAGCGCCAGGCCGCCGGGGTCTGGCCCGGCGCCGCGTAGATCAAGTCGACACTGAGTCGGTCGCAGCCCGCGGAACGCGCCGCCCGCACGGCGGCGAAGCTCTGCTCGACCGAATGCACGCGACCGAAGCGCTCGAGGATCGCCGGCTGGAGCGACTGCACGCCGATCGAGATCCGCGTCACGCCGGCGCGCAGCAGCGCTTCCACCTTGGTCTCGTCGAGACTCTCCGGATTGCATTCGATCGTGACCTCCTGCGCCGAGGCGCGAAAGCCAGTCAGCCCGTCGAGGGCGTTCAGGAATCCGACCAAAGCCTGCGCCGAGTGGTAGCTCGGCGTGCCGCCCCCGAGGAAGACCGTGCAGGGCGATGTCGGCTGACGCACCTCGGCCTCACGCAACAGCAGCGCCAGAGCTCCGTCGGCATCATGTCCCTCTCCAGGCAGGGAGTAGAAGTCGCAGTAGGTGCACTTCGCCGCGCAATAGGGGAAGTGGACGTAGAGCGAGGTGCCCACCGGGGCTGGCGCGACGAGTCGGTGAGCCGTCGCCGGGTCGACGGCCAACTCACGCTCGAGATCGCGGGTGCCCATCGACGAATCCTACCCGTTCCCGACCACGTACAACGCCCGCCGCTGCGGCCTGCCCAGGCCCCACCGCACCCGGATCAAGGCGAATGCGATGGGGCCTGCAGGTCGATCGGCCAACTATCTCTCTTCCAACTCCTCGCCACCCCGCGCGCGGAAGCGACGTGAAGACCTACTGCACGAAGATCTCATGGGCCTCGGTCGAGGCATAGGCACCATTTGCAGGCACAGCGCTGAGGCTCGGCGGTGCGAACGCAAGGGCTTGGATGCGGATCACAGAGCCGGCCAGATCCGATGGGATAGGGAAGTTCCCGTAGCTTCCACCCGGCGCAACGACGCTGCAGCCGATGCCGCCGCAGCCGATGCCGCCTAGAATCAGCACGACGTTGCTCGTATCGAGCCAAACGTCGGGTAGCAAGAGCTGGAAACTGGCCGGCGGCGCGTAGACGGTGGCGCCCACGAGCATGGGTCCCAGTTCGTAGGTACCCAGCGGACTCAGGACCTCGAATCCAACGACGTCACCGGTACTAGCCAACTTCGATTCATTGCCGGGTCCGGAGGTGGTCGGGCCATTCACGCCGGTGAACAGGCGCAGGTCCTCATTCGTGCCGGGCAACTTCACCGGATTGCCAGTGTCTGTGCTGAAGAGCACGAACTCGATCTCATCCGCCAAGGCGTAGGTCCCCGACCATTGGTCGTCGAAGATCACTTCGACGAGGATGGAGTCGGTCGAGGCGGGGAGGGGAAAGACATCGAATCGTTCGAGGAGCGTCGTCTGGTTCCCACGGTCGGCTGCAGTCACCGGACCGAGGATGCGGAGGCCTCCTGCGCCAGGAACCTGGACCCCGGCGATGGTGAGGCAGGTGATTTCCACACGCGCAGCGTCAACCTCATTGGCGTAGCCGCCGAGCCAGGCCCCGGCGTAGGCCTCGATCTGTCCAAGGTCGATCTGCGACTTCAGGTGCGACACGTCGATGCGCTGTTGCAGACCGGCGTCGCCGTCGCCGTCTCGGACGAGCTGTCCGCCGAGACCATTCGTGGCTGCGAAGGAGGACGACGGCACGAAGACCTCGCTTCCGTAGCCATTGACCACACTGTGCCGGTCGTAAATGCCGTTCCACCCCTTTTCGACGGTCAGTTGAAGCGGCGAGCCAGGAAGCGATCCAACCTCGAAACCCGGGTTAGCGATGAGGTTCACGCCCAGGGGCGGGGGCGTTGGGGCGGTGGGTACGACGAGGCGAGCCTCGATCAGGTCAGCAGAGGCGTACGAACCACTCCACTCGTCCTCGAATACGAGGTCGATATCGATGTAGGCCGTACCAGGTTGGACCGGGAACTGATTCGAGCGCGGAAGCAGGGCGGTCTCTTCGTTGCGCAGCGCGCGCGTCACCGGACCGAGAGCCGGGAGGGGGGCGAGTGAGTTCAGGTTCGAGTCCCGGAAGGTCACCTGGACGCTCACACGATCGGACTCCTCCGCGTGCCCTCCCAGGAACGAGTCGATCGCCAGGGCCCGCTGGCCGAACTGGGCGAAGTCAGGCGCGTTGCCGCGCACGTCTATGCGCTGGCGCAGGACCGCGTCTCCGTTGTGGTGCAGGACGTTTCCCGCACCGCCGGGCTGACAACTGAAGTTCGGTATCCCACCGCCGATCAGGCAAGAGATGAGTGTGATCGGGCTCCATGGGATAAGGTCCGAGTAAGGACCGACTACCGTGCTCGAACCACTGTGGCCTTCCCAGCCCGCGATCGTCGTAGGAGTCAGCGGTGATCCGAACGACCAGCCGGACTCGAACGAACCATTGGTCACGAGGTCCGTGTCGAGGGGGACCGGAGCCGGGAGCGGTGAACCAGCATCGACGATTGCGAAGAGCTCGTCCGCTGCCCCATAGGTGCCGCTCCAGAAATCGCGGAACTCGACGCGGATCGCTGCCTTCTTCGCAGCGGCTGGGATCGCAATGCGCTTCTCACGCCGCAGCAATACCGTCTCGAAGTTGCGGTTCTGGGGCGTGGCGTAGTCGAGATTCTGCCGAGCGACCTCCAGCCCTCCGGCGTCAAGAAAGCGCACGACCAGCCTCGCGTCATCGTCTGCGGCTCCACCGACGAAGCCTCCGGCGTGAAGATGGGCTCCGACGGGCAGGCCCACCAATGAAACGACCTGCTCGACGATCGCGTCTCCGCCCAGGTCGGCGAGCATCCGACCGCCCCCACCGATGAGCTGCGATAGAGCGGTCGATGGATAGCCGGGCGCGTCGTAGCTGACAGTGGTGGAGCTCGAGGCGAGTGTGCTCCATCCGGCGAGGCCGGAATCGAAGCTGGGATTCGTGAGGAGGTTGGTTCCGAGGGGCGTCTGAGCGGCCGCGATGGCGGGCAGGCCCAGGGTGGCGCCGAGAAGGGTGGCGTGGAGTCGCATGGTCTGGTGGCGGTGGGTTATGGCCCGCGCGGGCCGGTTCGCCACCCCTTGAGAGCGACCCTCGCGGGCGGACCGCTACGTTCAGGGTTTCGCGCGGGACGGGTCTTCTTCGGGGTCCTAACCCCCCTTGTCGGGGCCGCGTTCGTCTTTCAGGCCGGGCCAGGCCCGCCGCAGGAAGTCGATTAGTCATCGGCGCTCGCCCTCGAAGTCGTGGTTCGATGCGGCGCTCAATGGGACTTCGAGCGGGGCGGTCGGCGCCCTGTCCGGAGCTGATCGCGCGGGACGACGTTTCTGCACCGCAATCGGCGAGGGAGTGGTCGAGGCTCGACGTGGAGGCGCCCAGCCGAGCGCGCGGCCCCCTCGAGGCCTCGGCGCACTGGGGGGCGCGGCTCGGACTTGGGTCGCGATCGCGTCCCTCGGCCTACTCCCCGACGAACTCGTCGCCCGCGTCAAACAGGCCGGGGCAAGCGTCGCGCAGGCGGCCGATCAACCATCGGCGCTCCTCGTCGAATTCCTCGTCCGAACCGGCGCCTTCGCGGAGCAGCTCGTCGAGGATCAACTGGAAGCGCTTGCGAGCTCGATAGAGGCGCTTCTGGACGGTGGCGAGGTCGAGCTCGAGCTCGAAGGCGATCTGGGACGTGTCGGCTCGAGTGGGTCCCAGGTCGTGGCGTCGGAGGATCTGCGCCGCGGGGGGATTGGCCCGCTCGAGCTTGGCCAGGCCGGAGCTCAGCAGAGCGAGGGCCCATTCGCGCTCGTCGTTGTCTTCGGCGGCGTGCGAGGAGTCGTTCGCGGCGGCGTAGCCCTCCGCGACTTCGAGCGGGACCCCTCGGTTGCGGCTCGCGGCGCGGCGGGACTCGCGGACGAAATGGCGCAGGACGCCCTGGATGTACTGGCGAAAGCGGCCGAGATCGGGATTCGCCGAGGTGAGCGCTCCGCGTTCCAGGACGTAAGCGAAGAATTCCTCGACGGAGAGCTCGCCCAGGCCCCCACGGTTCGAGTGCCGCTTCAAGAGGCGAGCGATCGGGTCGCGATAGAGCTCGAGGAGCTCACCGAACGCGCTGCGTCGTCGGCCCTGCTCGGGGGCGCCTCGGGCGAGCTCGATCAGCGACCAACGGGTCGGATCCCACCACTCATCGCGATGGCCTCCGTCGCCCTGGTTCGTGTGCTCGGTGTCGTTGCTGGCTACCGGCTTCCCCTCGTCCTCGACCATCGCCACCCCTTCCTCTGTCGGAAGCCTAAACGCAAGCGGCGGCCGGCAGTATCGAGAGGGTCGAGTTCAGCGGACTGGCGCGGCGGCCGCCCTCCACGTCTGGAGGGCGTCGCCGGGGAGCGCCGTTGGGGCCTCGGGGAGGGCGGCGCCGCGACGCAGGAGTTCGGTGCCGGCCGCGAGCTCGCCGAGACGCCAATGGGCTTCCGCGAGGTCGAGCGCCAGGCCCAGGCGCCAAGTGCCCTGGACCGTCTCCAGCGCAGTCGCACGCTCGAGGACCTCGTCGGCGCGAACGACCTCGTCCTCCCGCGGATGGGCGCGGTCCAGGGCCAGGTCGACCCGTGCGAACTCGGCGCAGGCGCTCAGAGTGAGAGGGTCGTCGGCGCCTCGCTGGGTGGTCCAGGTGGTCACGATCAAATCGAGTCGCTCGCGGGCGACTTCGAGAGCGCCCTGGTCGCCCTGCAGGCGGGCGAGTCGCGCCAGCTCGAGAACGGGACGCCGGGACTCGACCACCGCCGCCGACGTTCCCGCGAGCACGCCCCACGCCGCTTCAAGGTCCATGCGGGCGGCTTCCACCTCGCCGCGCGCCTCTGCGGCCCAGGCGCTGCGCTCGAGGAACTGCGCGCGAACCCAGGTCCGTTGGGTCGCTCTCGCCGCGGCGCGCCAGGTGGCCTCGGCCGATGCCAGACGTCGGTCGCGACCGGGGCCCGAGAGGGCCACGAACTCGCCGGCGAGGCGGTCCAGGTCCGCCGCGCCGGCGGCCAGGTCCTCGGTCGGCCAGTCCCTCGCCCGCGTGAGCCAGTCGAGGATCTCGACGGGACCGAGCTCATCCAGGCGCGTGGCGGCCAAGGCGAGGGAGAGCAGGACGGCGCTCGGATTGGAGTTCGATGTGGCCCCGGGATCATCGTCGTGTGCGCGGTCCGAAGAGGGCAGGGGGCGCCCGGCCGTCGCGGGCGTGATTTCGACCAGCAACGCCCGGAACTCCCCCTCGAGCTCCGGTGACAGTCCACCCGGCACCTCCCTGGACTCGTGGACGATCCGTTCGAGCTGCATGTGGAAGCGGTCGGCCGCCCCGATGCTCCCGCGCCAATGCCCGACGGCGAGGGAGCCGAAGATCGACGCCAAAGTCAGACACGCGACGGCAATGAAACCTCGTTGGCGCCGTGCCGTGGCGCGCAGGGTTTGACTCGGCTTCTCCAGCGGCACCGCCACCGGGCGGTCCTCGGCGAAGCGGCGCAGATCGGCGGCGAAGTCTGCCGCTGACGGATAGCGTCGGTCCGGGTCAGGCGCGAGGGCGTGGCGTAGCACCGCCGACAGCTCGAGCGGGACCTCGCTGCAAAGGTGGTGCGGCCACCGTGACGTCGATTGGGTGGCCTCGTCGAGGGACGCCTGCCCGCCGCTGCGGACCGGCTGGCCTGTTACGAGCTCGAAGCCGACGGCCGCGAGGGAATAGACGTCCGACCGCGGATCGTCATCGCCATGTCTCGGATCGAGGCGTTCGGGAGCACAGTAGGCCATGGTGCCCTCGCGCTGGGGGCGAGGCCGATCCGGACGCCAGCCACCCGGGTCGAGGGACGCCAGGCCGAAGTCTGTGAGTGTCAAGGTTCGGCTGGTCAGGTCCACCCTCAGTTCGGCCAAGCTGGTCCAGCTCAGTGCCCTCGGAAATCAGTCATTGAGTGCTCGGCAAGGGAGGTTCGGAGCGCCAGAAAGGGGCGCCCAGGAGGGGCTGGAAAAACAGATCCTCCAGTTCGGCCAAGCTGGTCCACCTCGATCGGGGCATCAGACAGCCTCGCGCCCTTTGGTCGGCGGGTTGCGGTAGGAGCTCCCTTCCATCACCAGGACGTGCGAGTGGTGGAGCAAGCGGTCCATCGCGGCGGAGGCCATCAGGTCGTCGCGGAAGAGCGGGTACCACTCCTCGATGGCGCGGTTCGACGTGACCACGATCGAGCCCCGCTCGTAGCGAGCTCGGATCACCTCGTACAGGTCGATCGGCTCGTCACCTTCGAGCGGCCGCAGGCCGAGGTCATCGAGGATCAGCACGTCCGGCGTTGTGTAACGCAGGAGCCGCTTGTCCCAGCCTTGGTCGGCCCGTGACGACCGCAGCTGGGTGAGCATCCGGTGGGCGGTCGTGTACAGCGCTGAGTGGCCAGCGCGGCAAGCGCGTTCTCCCAGCGCCTGGGCGATGTGGCTCTTGCCGACGCCGGCAGGCCCGATCAGCAGCACGTTCTCCTGCTTCGCGACGAAGCCACAGGTCGCGAGGTCGATGATCTTGGTCTTGGGGATCTGCGGGTTGAAGGACCACTCGAAGTCGTCGAGCCGCTTGGTGGTTTCGAAGGTCGCGCGTCGCAAGCGCATCTCGAGCTGCTTCGAGTCGCGCCGCTCGACCTCGTCGCTGCAGAGGCGGAAGAGGAATTCGGAGTGGCTGAGATCCGCATCGACGGCTTCCTTCGTGCGCAGGTCGAGCGTCTGAAGCACGCCCGAGAGCCGGAGCTTCTTGAGTACGGGGACGAGGTCATCGGCGATCGCCATGGGTCTTCTCCTGGATTGCTGTGAGCGTTTCGCTCGGGTTGCGGGCGAACATCGATCCCTGAGACCACGCTCGCCCGGACTCCTCCGGCAGGGGCTCGAGGTCGAGCCCCTGCTTGAGGATGCTCTTGATGCTGCGGTACTCGAGGCAGCCGAAGTGCAGCGCGCGTCTGGCCGTCGCGCGTGCGCGCTCGCGCGGAAAGCCCTCGAGATGCGTGACGACCGCCTGCACCTTGCGCAGCTGGTAGAGCACATCGTCGGAGTCGAAGATCGCGGCAGCGAGCACTTCGACCTCCTCACCGATCACCCGAGCACGCACGATCCAGTGCTCGCGGCTGCGGTGCCGGAGGTCACGGCGGTGCTCGGGGAGATGCGACTCGATCGTGCTGCGCTTGCCGCGCGGCACACGCGAATGAGCGTGAAGACGGCAGTCCTCGGCGTAGATCACAATCGAGTGCGTCGTGCAGCGCAGCCAGAGGTCTTGGCCCAGCAAGGTCCACGGCGCGGAGTAGAAGGCGCCGTCGACCTGGACGTGGCTGTCACGATGCAGGCGTGCCTTCTTCCAGATCACGAGCTCCCACCGCGACTGCGGCAAGCTCAGCAGGGCAGCGCGCTCTTCCTCCTCGAAGTACTCGAGCGGTGCGCGGCCAGTCGTCCCGTGCCGGCGCCGCCCTGCGATCTCCAGCGTCCAGCGCCGCAGCGCCCGCCGGTCCTCGTGGATGTCGACGGACTCGTGCGTAGCGAAGAAGTTTCCCTTCGTGTAGCGCACTCCGCGCTCGACCTTGCCCTTCTTCTCCGGCGCGCGTGGCGGCGTCGGGTCGATCTGGAATCCGTAATAGCGTGCGAGTTCGACGTACGTGCGGTTCAAGACGGGTTCGCCGTCCACGCCGAACGAGGCCCGAATCACTGCCGCCTTCAAGTTGTCGGGCACGATGACGCGCGGCACGCCGCCGAAGTACTCGAACGCCTCGACATGCAGCCTCACCCAGGTCTCGATCTTCTGGTCGAAGACGATCTGGGTGTGCATGTGGCGGCTGCAGCCGAGCGTCATCACGAAGAGCCAGCTCTTGCGCAAGACGCCGCGCTCGGGGTCGTAGCGCTTCCCGACGTAGCCGAAGTCGACCTGGGCCACCTCGCCCGCGGTCGTCTCGACGGAGATGGCTACGTCCGTCGGCTTGGGACCCTCCGCGTCGGCGAGTCGCAGCACCAGACGCTTGATGGCCGAGAGGCTGCCGTCGAAGTCCGGCTCGTTCAGGCGTAGCCAGTCGTGGATCGCACTCGGCCCGGCCCCCTTCTTCCGCAGCCGCTCGATCGTCGCGACCCACCGCTCGACCGAGGAGCGCTGCTGCGGCGCCTGCCTCGACTGGACGTGCTCCTCGACTGCCGCTCGCAGCTGATCGAGGTCGGGCAGCTCGTTAGGCGCGCCCTCGAGCAGCCCCGCCGTAGCGAGCGCGCGCATGTAGGCACGGATCGTGTCCCGCCCAATGTGCAGCTGTCGCGCGATCCCTCGCGATCCCTGCCCCAGCCTGTGCAGGCGGAGCATCTCCTGAAGTCTGTGCATGTCGGTCCTCCTGGCGCCCATCCATCCTCCTTGGCTCGTGGGAGCCGAAGAGGATGAGGGCGGTCAGTAGACCGGCGGGAGGACCTTCGGGACTGGCGGCGGTGGACCAGCTTGGCCGAGCTGAGGTGGACCAGCTTGGCCGAACCAGGGTGGACCAGCCTGGCCGATCTCACCCGCCCATCACCCCGCCGCCGGGGTGGACCAGCTTGGCCGGGCTACAGGTGGACTTGATACCCCGAGCTGCAACAGTGAGTACCGGCCGCATCGTGGACCACTCGACCAAGACGTTGGCGGGGCTGACGTCGCGGTGGACGATGCCACTCGTGTGGAGGTGGTGGAGCGCATCGGCCACCCGGGCGAGGAGGCTCGCCAGATCCCGCCAAGGGGGCGGGGCGGTGATACGTGGGGCCATCCGACCGCTTCGATGCAGTCGCCGCAGCGCCGGGGCGCGACGGAGGTGCCGCTCGCGCGCTCGCTCGAGCGCGGTGGAGAGCCCCTCCGTCGGTGTCAATGTCCGCGCGAGGTCAGCGAGGGTAGGGCCGTCGATGAACTCCATCGCATACCAGGGTTCGTCGGCGGTCAGACCCGAGTCGACCACGCGCGCCACCCCAGGGTGCTCGCAGCGGGCGAGGACCTCGATCTCCTGCTCGAAGCGCACGATGAGTTCCGCGCGGGTCTTGCCCACCATGACGCGAGCGACCTTGAGGGCGAAGCGACGGCTGGTTCGCCGCTGCTGTGCCAGGAGGACTCGGCCCATCCCTCCTTCTTCGAGCAGGCCGAGGATGTCGTACCCGTCGATGTCATACGGCACGTCGTCGTCCACCGGAGCCCAGGTCGACGCGACTCCCAACAGCGCTCCGACACGCGCCGAGAGGCCGGGAACGCGTCGCTCGAGGCGACTGCCGGTCAAGATCACGCCGCTGGCGAGATCGAGGAACTGAGCCCCGGTGGTCGCCCAGCCGGAGAACAGCAGGGTTGAGCCCGCGGAGGGAGCGGACGTTGTCGAGGATATCTGGATCAGCCAGGGTTCGAGCGCAGACGGAACCCGGGCCAGTGCGGCGGCAGCCCCGTCGAAGACACCGGCGTCCCAGGTGCGTTGCAAGGCTTCGCGCAGCGCGGCCGAAACGGACTCCTCGTCGCCATGGTCGAGCCTTCGCAACCGTCCGGCGACGACCCGGTCGACGAGGTCGAAGGCGCAGACACGCTGGTCCCGGGGCAAGCCGAGCAGTGGCGGTAGGCCCGTCAGGTCGACGTCGACCTCGGGCGCCTCGAAACACGCGACCCAGGTCGAGAAGCCTGTGTCGGCCAAGATCGTGAGGTCCTCCGGCGGCGCGGCGAGGACGGCCAGCCGGATAGAGGCTTCCCAGGCAGCGTAGGCCAGCTCGAGACCATGACGAGGATCCTCGGCCCCCACGCTCGCGTCGAGTGAGCACTGGATCGCAGCGGGGATGGAATGGTCGTTGGGATTCACAGTCGGCGGAGTTCGCGGGTCTGCCGTTCTATGGGATGGCCGGATCGTCGTGGCTGGTGATCCGGTGAACTCCCGGGGGTAGACGGGGGCGATCGTTCCCACGGGCGCGGGCCCCCTCGCGCGCGGGATCAGGGGATCGGGCGGAAGGGATGGAGTTGGCTTCGACTGAGGCCGAGAACTTGGCGGATCGGAATGGATGGAGCGCGGACAGGTGGCGTTCGCCGAATCAGGCCAGATGCCAGGTCGAGCTCCCGGGCGCTGGCGGTCGACCGTCGGAACTCGCCGAACCTGATCGGCGAGCGTGCGCGAAGGCGGGATCGCCGAGAATCCTCGGGGGTGGTGGCGCGGCGATTACGGGTCCGAGGTTCCTGGACGGTGGCTGGGAATCCCCCCCGCGAGTTCAGCCCGGGCGGGTCGACGGTGACCGCGGCTGGCTGGGAAGGATCAACTTGGTGCCTGTCGACGGGGCCCCGACGGCTCCCGCGCACCATGCTTGGACCTTGCATCGAGCGGCTCGAACCGGACCCTCGCATCGCCGAGATTGCACCGTTGCGGCGGAGTGAAGGGTCCTTGCGGCCGTCCATGGCGACCCGGGAGTCGTCGACTGAGTCCGGTGCGAGGGCCCTGCAGCCTCAACCGGGGCCGGGGCGCCGAGACCAGCCGTGGGTCTCTGGGGGACAACGGCCGGCGCGGGGCTGACACCCGAGCGAAGGCTCGGTCGGTGGGCTATCGGCCCCGGGCCGACGGGCGGCTCCTTGGCGGGCGGGGCTGAGCTCGTCCGATCGCAAGGTGTCTCGGCGGCGCGCAAGGCTCGCCGGCATCGATCGGCGGTCGCGAGGGTCAGAAGTCGCCCTCGAAGCTCGCCGATTTTTCCGGTCGCGAGTGACCGGCCCTGACCCTCGAGCCGTCCGCGTTCTAGGGTGGACGGCGGGGCCCTCAGCTGCAGATCGAGCGAGTGGTCCGCGGCCAATCGCGGTGTGCTCGATCCAACTTGCGGAGCGACTCGCGTACCGCAAGTGGTCTGGTGTCTGATGCCGGCTGTCGCTTCCGCGGGAGCGGGTTGCCCCCGCGGGCAACGAGGACCCTATCCCGCCAAGAGGTTGGGGATCTCCTGATAGGTTGGAAACCGCCCCTCGCGAAGCTTCGAGAAGATCAAGCGATCACCGACGCTGACTTCAAAAGCTCCGCGGTCACCCTTCACGAGTTCAGCGTCGATCTCGGCAGCTCCGAATGCTGCTTGGAGTTCGGCGACCAGACCGGTCGCCTGGGGGAGGTAGTTTCAGCGGACGCAGTACTCGATGCGGATGTTCATGGTGGGTCTCTGGCCGTGGTGGCGGGGTCAGGGGATCGATGGGCGGGCGGCAGCCTAGCTGCTCGTCTAGCGGCGAAGACTCTGCGTCCTTGGGCCCGTTGCGGTGACCTCGTAGACCGGTGCCGGTGGGACTTCCAGGAGGGTCTGTGGCTTGGGCCGAACGGAAGCGGGGGCACCCGGCTGCTGTCGCCAGGCGCCCCCGGATGGTGACGACGTCTCGGGTCGGCTCAGTCTCCCTCGATCACCCGCTGCAGGCGGCCGAGCACATCGCGCTCGATCTGGCGGACGCGCTCGCGGGTGAGGCCGACGACCTTGCCGATCTCCTTCAGGGTCATCGGCTCGGCGCCGTCTTGAAGGCCGTAGCGCAGGCGCAGGATGGTCGATTCGCGTTCGTCGAGGAACTCGAGCAGGTCGGCCAGGCGGCCGAGCAGGTCGGCGTGGGCGATCAGGTCCTCGGGGGCCGCGGTCTTCTCATCCTCGACCACCTCTTGGTGGATGCTGAGGGCGTCGAGGGAGACCTGGGGTCCTAGGGCCGAGGTGTGGATGGTGTTGCGGAGGACGCCCCAACTCTCCTCGGGGATGCCGAGTTCGTTGGCGACCTCGGAGATGTTCGGGGTGCGGCCGAGACGGTAGGAGAGCTCCGCGCTGACGTTGCGCCACTTGGAGATCATCTCGTTCATGTAGCCCGGCACTCGGACGGATTGGACCGTGCTCGAGAGGGCGCGGCGGATCGACTGCTTGATCCACCAGGAGCCGTAGGTGGAGAAGCGGCAGCCGGCCTTGGGGTCGAACTTCTCCGCGGCCTTCATCAGGCCGATGTTGCCCTCGGCGATGAGGTCCTGCAGGGAAAGGCCGCGGTCGGAGTACATCTTGGCGATGGACACGACCAGGCGGAGGTTCGCCCGAATCATGTGCTCGCGCGCCTCGAGGTCGCCGGATTGGATCCGGGTCCCGAGCTCGCGCTCCTCTTCTGCGGTGAGAAGGGGCACCTCGTTGATCTCCTGGAGGTAGGTCTCCAGACAGCGCTCGGCGGAAATGGCGGCCTCCTGGCCCTGGGCCGGGGAGAGAGGATCTCGGATCCTGGGGTTGGCAGCGGCGGCTGCCTGCGGGATGCCCCAGGCCCGATCGATCGACGGGGTGGGGCTGCCCTCTTGAGGTCGCCTGGGGGTTTCGGGCGCGACGGTCGGCCGACCTGTCGATCGGGGGTCTGGTAGGGTTGACGGAGTGAATAGCCCCGCCCCGGAAGCCCCGATCGAGCAGGTCATCGAGGAGGCTCGATTCGCCGAGCTGCTTCAGGTGCAGTCGGAGCCGTTCTTCAGGCTTCTGAACACCGTCGAAGGCGCAGGTGCGAGCGGTTGGACGAAGGCCCGGGCCTTCCAGCTGCTACACGAAGCGCAGGTGCTCGAGTCTTTTCTCGACGATCACGGCGCCCGAACCAATCGACGCTTCGCCGATCTGACCGAGTTGGTGGCGGCCATACGTGGGTTCTCGCTCACCGGCCATTCGTTGTTGCATTTGCAGGGCCGCCTGGATTCCTACGGAATTCGCGACTGGATCGAGGAATCGACGCATGAGCGCCTGGCTGGTCGACTGAGTCGGGCGACGACGTTCGTCGGTGAGGCGCTGGCGATGCTGGTGGAAGCAGTGAGGTCAGAGGGGCATACGGCCGGGATTGAGCCGAGCACGGGTTCGCTTGCGGCAGACTTCGTTGGTCATCCGACCTCCCGAGTTCGGCTGCCGCACAACGTCGGGCAGGACGAACTCAGCGATGAGGAGCAGCGCATCGCTGAGGTCGCTTCGAAGTTCGGTCAGGCGGCGCAAATGCTCGGTGAGTTGGGGATCCAGCCGATCTCAGAGCCTCGAGTACGCCAGGAGTTCCTAGCGCGCCACTGCACCGAGGCGCAGGCTCGGGTCTATGAGGCGACTGTCCATAATTTACAGTCGACTTACGATACCTACGTCAAGAACACCGTCCTCGAGGCCAACGATCGTCGGTTGGTGGCCTTGCGCGGCTACACCTCGATCTCGCTCCACCTGCTCGAGGCTGTGACTCACCTGACGCACTTCCACGAGCGCCATGAGAACGACTTGCGGTGTGAGTCGACCCGGCGGCTCCTCGCGCAAGTTGTCGACCCTGTTCAGGTTCAGGCGACGATCCTCAACGACCTGCTCGTCGGGGCCGCGGACGTGCTCGAAGCCGGTCGACCCATCGCGATCGCCGTGCTCTCTGACTACACCCGCATCCGCGAACTGGAAGTGGAGCTGCCAGATGGCGTGCAGCTGCACGCGCGGCCCGTTGCGTTGATCGTCAGCGTCGTCAACCACCACGGAACACCGGTGGAGCTGGAGGTCGGGCCGCGGCGCTGCAATGCGTCGTCGATTCTCGAGGTGCTCATGGCGGTTGGAAGCGCGCCCGACGTCGGCGTCTTCATCTTCCGTGGTGACGAGCGCCCCCTCCGAGACATCGCCCTGCTGTTCGGCGCTGGCTTGGGCGAAGGCGCGCGCGAGTTGCCGGAGGGCCTCGCGTACCTTCGATCGCCGGCCTAGTCCGGACGCGCCACCGCGACTCGCGCGCCAATCGGGCCGCTTCGCTGCTCTTGGGCCCTCGTCATGGCCTGGGCGCGACGGTCATCCTCGACCATTCGATTCAAGGCGCGCATCGCTGAACTCAGAGGCCTAGCCAAAGGCGATCAGCGAGGACGTTGGGTAGACCCGCGGCCCGGATCCGGGCAGCTTCCCGTTCAATGTCGTACTCGCGACGGACGATCTCGATGGTCGCTGCGTCGACATCGTAGATGCCCATAGCAAGCCTCGGGTCTTCGTCGCGCGGTTGCCCCACGCTGCCGACATTGACAATCGCGCGGTGTGCCTCGGTGAGGTCGAGGAACGGGTCGGGCGCCAGGGCAACCCGTGTCGGACTCTCGCTGGGCAGGAGGATCGTGACCGGAATGTGGCTGTGACCCACGAAGCAGACCTGCTTCGACATGTGATCGATCGATGGACGAGCATTCTGCACTCCGAGCGTGTACTCGTAGGCCTCGGGTGAATCGAGTGTCCCGTGGGCCACATGGCAGTGCTCGAGTTCGAGAGTCATGGGCAGGGCACGCAGCCAATCGAGTTCGTCCCCACCCAACGTCGACCGCGTCCAACGCACGGCTTCGCGCGCATACCGATTGAAGTAGCGGTCGTCCTCGTCACCGACACAGGCGGCGTCGTGGTTGCCCTTCACCACCCAGACGTTTCGATCTCGGAGGAGTTGGATCGTCTCGGACGGTGCAGCTCCGTAGCCAACGACGTCGCCCACCGAGACGACCACGTCCACACCGCGCCGATCCATCTCTGCCAGTGCTTCCTCGAGGGCAGAAAGATTCGAGTGGACGTCGCCAAGCACGCCGTACTTCACGTGCGCGACCTCCGGGCCTCGGTGACGAGCACTGCCACGGACCCACCCACCATCGCCGCGGCAAGGGCGGTTTGCGAGTTGAGATCTCCGAGGGCTCGCGCGTCGAACCAGCCGACGACCGACGCGGGCGCGCGGGTGAGCGTGAGTACCATCGGCGCCAGCCAGCCTAGGCAACCGATGATCGCGATGCAGGCCGGGGTCCGGAGGCCCAGCTGCGCACCGAGGCCAGCCAGGGCCCCGATCTGAATCACCGAGGTGATCCCGAAAGCGACCGCGCTCATCCCCAGCGGTGAGCCGGCAAGAGCCATCGAAGCCAGTCCGAGGCCGACCGAGGCGCAAGGCCCGATCGCGCAGATCGACCAGATGGCGAGGGCTCGAGCATCGCGACCTCCTTCTCCCAGCAGCGGGGACAGTCGATCGACGGTCCAGCTTGAGAGAAGCGCACCAACCAAGGCGCAGCTCCAGAGCCCGTCGGGCTGCCAGGCTGCGCTGCTGGCGTCTCGCAATGCCAGACCTCCAAGCTCGTGGGCACGGTCCAGCGCCGGCCAGATGAGGCTGGGCGCGACGAGTGCGAGCCCGGCACCGGGCGTTCGACGCCAGAGCGCAGCCGTTGCCCTGAGGGTGGCAAACAGCACGACGATTCTTGGATTCGGTGTGACCATCTCGCTTGGCGTGAGTCCCATCCCTATCGTCCGCATGGTTCCACGTGGAACATCCACCCGACGGAGAACACTCGATGGAGAAACGACTGGGAAGAGGGCTTGGCTCGTTGCTCGGGTCAAAGCCGGCGTCGGACTCGACGACTCAAGTAGCCGTCGACCAGATTCAGCCCAACCCGTACCAACCGAGGGAGCATTTCGACGAGACGGCTCTGGCGGAGCTCCGGGAGAGCATACGGACCCACGGGGTGCTCCAACCGGTGGTGTTGAGGCGAACAGGGACCGGACTGCAGCTGATCGCTGGCGAGCGTCGGTGGAGGGCCTCCAGGGATGCCGGGCTGGTTTCGGTTCCGGCGGTCATCCGAGAGGGGGTCACCGACGCGGAGATGATCGAGCTCGCTCTGGTCGAGAACCTCCAGAGGGAGGACCTCGACCCGATTGAGCGAGCCCACGGCTATCAACGGATGGTGAGCGATCTGGGGCTTACACAAGCCGGAGTTGCCGAACGGGTGGGGCTGAAGCGGTCGACGGTCACGAATCACCTTCGGCTCCTCGAGTTGCCGGACGCGATCCAGAAGCTCGTTGCAGAGTCCGCCCTGTCGATGGGGCACGCCCGCGCGCTGCTGGGGATTCCGGCAGAGGAGGTGCAGCTTGCCCTGGCGGACAAGATCGTTCACGACGGCATGTCGGTCCGGACTGCCGAGGAGGCTGTTCGGGAGGCTGTCCGCGAGCTCACGGGGAGGGCCCCGAAGGCTCCTCAGGAGTCGGCGGGCGAGGCCAAGCCGTCGAGCCAGGCCCCGGATGGAGAAGCTCCCAAGTCGCAGGAGCCCTGGGCAAGGGCGCTTACGGAGCGCCTTCAGCGAGCCCTGGGCACCAAGGTCGAGATTCGCAACCGCCCGGGGTACAGAGGACAGATCCTGATCGAGTACTTCGACAAGGACGGGCTCGAGGTCCTCGTTGATCAGTTGGCCCCGCCAGACACCATCTGAGGGCGGTCCAATTCGTCGAGTGCGGCTAACCCGGGTCGGTCACCAGGATCCGCGCCCAGCACGCCCAAACGGCGGCCTCTCGCCCGCTGACGGCACCTTGCGAACCGACCCGTCGCGGGCGGGGCGTGAAGCCCCGCCTGCGGGGGCTCGGTCCGCAAGGTGCCGCCAGCGGGCGAGAGGCCGCCGTTTGGGCGTGCTGGGCGCGGATCCTGGTGACCGAACAGGGCTGAGCACCTTGGCGATGGATACGAGTGAGGCTGTTGACCCTCCAACGGGATCGGGGCCCCATCGATTGGGCCAGGAGCTTTCCTGGTGCCCGGGGCTGGCTGGGCCAGAACGTCAAGGCTCTCAACTCGGCGGGGTCTGCTTGAAACGAACAAGGCCCTCCCAGATGGGAAGGCCTTGCCTGGAACCGGGCCGCGCGGGATGGGCCTAGCCGATGATCTCTGCCGACTCGATGGTCACCGGCGCGACCGGGCGATCGGTGCCTTCGACGATCTCACCCTTGCCGATTGCCTCGACAGTCTCCATTCCCTCGACGACCTTGCCAAAGACGGTATGAACACCGTCGAGGTGATGGGGTGAGCCGAGGGTGAGGAAGAACTGGTAGGTGGAGCTGTCCACCTGATCGGGCCGCTTGGCCATCGACAGGTATCCGGGGAAGTGCCCAAGGTCGCTAAACTCCTGGGGTTGCGTCACTTCACCGCCACCTTGACCCCATGTGCTCGGATCCCCGTCGATGGAGTTGGGATCTCCACCTTGGATCATGAAGCCGTCCATCACGCGGTGGAACTTGGTTCCGGAGTAGTTGCCGGCGGCAACTTTGTCCAAGAAATTTTCCACGTGCCCTGGTGCACGCTCCGGGTAAAGGGCGACCGTGATCGGACCCGCGGAAGTGTTCAGCCGGACGCGCGGGGCATCGGACGGCGGCGGCGGGTTGTCGAAGAGCTCCGGTCGGGAGCTCTTGAGGTCTTCCAACGCCTTCAGCCTGTCGGCCAAGCCCGACGCTCCACTCTCGTCGCCGCCGAGGGCCGGATCGACCAGCGGATGGTGGGGGTACTTGGTCCTGAAGCTCTGGAGGGCCTGGTCGGCCTTGCCGTAATCCCCGATCTCCACATAGGCCGGCGCGAGCAGGGCGGCCGCCCAGGGGCCGGCTAAGGTGCCCTCGAGGTCGATTGCCGCCTTCTCGAGACCCGCGACATCCGGCGCAGTGCCAGGCTGCTCGATGAAGCCCAGGTACCTCGAGAGTTCTTGCCAACTGTGATCGTTGGTGGCGGCGGCCTGCTTCTGTTCGTAGCTCCGGTACATCAGCAACACAGCAATGACCGCAAAGACGCCGATCGCCGGCTTCCAATAGCGGATAGCCAGTTCCTCGATGCCGCTGCGCTCCTCGAGCGGTGCGACCGTGACGTCGGTCGCGGCCTTGTGGGCGCGTTTCTGAGGCGGGTTCGCCATCGGGGTCTTCTGTGTAAGGGGCGTGTAAGCCCGGTGGCCGCGGTGCTGCTGTGCTTGGGTCTTCGCCCTACAGAAGAGCGAATCCCGCCCATCTGGCCCGAGATGACGCTCGGCCCGACAGATAGGGGCGGGGGAGTCTAACGGCACCCAGTCAAGGGCCACAAGACCACCCGAATGGGCCTCGGTATCATGCTGGGCTCGCTGCCTCGCCTTCTCCCGCCGAGCTCCCCCTCCAGCAAGAACACGATGCTCGATCTCCTCCTGAGCGCGCTGCTCCCCAACGTCCTGGAGGCGCCCGGCGTCTCGATCCACTCGCCTGCGGCATTCAGCGCGCAGGACGATGACCCCGTCGAGGTCTTCGAGCGTCGCTACGAAGCCGCATTGGGTGACGAGGACGCCCTCTGGAGCCTCTACGAGTGGACCGGGACCTTCGGGCTCGAACGTGAGGGACGCAAGGTCCTGCGCGCACTGATCAAACTCGACGAGGACAACGCCCGCGCCCGCGGCTTGCTCGGTCACGTCAAGTACGACGGCAAGTGGTACGACAGCCAAGCGAAGGCGGACTCCGCCCGCGAGAAGGCCGAAGCCAAGGAAGCCAAGGCCAAGGGCTGGGTCAAGTTCAAGGACCAATGGGTCGACCCGGCCCACGTGCCCTTCCTCGAGCGCGGTCTGGTGCAGGATGGTCGGGGCAAATGGGTCTCCCCCGAAGACCTCAAGCGAGCAGAGGAGGGGTGGGTCCAGCAGGACTACACCTGGGTCGCGCCCGACGAGATGGACAAGATGCGCGCCGGCCTGTGGAAGGTCGGCGACGAGTGGTTGACGACCGAGGAAGCCAACAAGCGCCACGCGGAGCTGCTCAGCTGGTGGCGCATTCCCGGCGACAACTTCGAGCTCTGGACCACCTGTGACCGCGAGGTCGCCGAAAAGGTCCAGCGGGAGGTTGACCGCACCTTCTCCGACCTTAAGCGCTTCTACGGCACCCAACCCGCCGCGCCGCCGCGCGTCGTCGTACTGCGCTCCACGGACCAATACAACGAGTTCGCAGCCGGCGTCGAAAACGTGCGGCCGGCCACCGAACTGCTCGGCTGGTCGTCGATCCACGGGGCTTACTTCGCCGATGCCCTCTACCTGGAGGACGTCGGCTTCGTCGGCGCAGGAGTCGGCTACTGGGACCCGGCGACGGACGCCACTGCCGCGTTCGGGCGCCACTACGTCCGCCACGCCGCAGGACTCGCATTCGCCGAGGGCATCGATCCGAGCCCTGACTTCGTCGCGCGCGTTCTGAAGAACCCCCGCACCCTCGAACGAGACCTCGACTCCTTCTACGACGAAAAGAGCGTTCCCATGGTCCTGCGCTACGGCGCGGCCGCCTGGGTCGAGCGCTATTTCGTCGACACCGCCGTCGCTGTCGGCGGCGACCCCCACTGGGCCTCCAAGTGGTCCGTGCAGAACATCATGCGGAAGGGCGGATTGGATCCACTCGAGCGCATCCTCGACTTCAACATCCGCGCCGACGACCCCTCCGGTGGCGGCAAGCTGATCAACGAAGCCGGTCTGCTGGTCTCCTTCATCATGAGCGGCGAGAGCCCCGCGGTCTCCGAGGCCCACAAGGCCTGGCGCGCCGCTCTAGCAGCCGGAGAGGACCTCGACTCCAGCACCACGGACCTGTTCAAGGCCCTGGTCTCCGAGGACGCGGCCTTCCGCAACTTCGCCCAGAAGCTCGGCGGCTGAGCCTCGACTCCCAAAACTTCGTCGAAGCGGCGCCCCCACAACCGTCGATCCATCGGCGTCCGACCCCGGCCATCGGAAACGGCGGCCACGTCCAGCCGTAGTCCCTATGGCCGGTCGCCCCGGCCAACGCGACGACGACAACCGCTTTCCGTCAGATCCGATGACCCCGACGCTCCTCTGCCTCGCCCTGATCGCTTCCAGCCAGGCGACCGAACCGCCCCGCGACCACGCGACCCTTCACCCGGCTGACGCGACGTACTTCGGGCAGATCCTCGACTTCGCCGCGGTCGGTCAGGCTTACGGCGATGCCCCGATGACTCGCATGCTGCGCGACGAGTCACTGCTCGAATTCGTGGAGCAGGCCATCGGGATCGAGATCGACCCGAGCCAGGTCGACCCCGCCGTCGGGTTCCAGATGCTGCTCGCGCAGCTTCCCCCCG
Organism: Engelhardtia mirabilis; assembly: GCA_007751255.1. GTDB lineage: Bacteria > Planctomycetota > UBA1135 > UBA1135 > Engelhardtia > Engelhardtia mirabilis. The sequence continues at coordinate 6,874,482 of CP036296.1, read as the reverse complement.
CAGCGATCGCCATGGGGGTCGACGAGATGCTCGCCGACGCTCGATCCGCTTCGATCTCTGCCACCGTAGGGGACGGCGCCGTCGAGGCCTTGGTCGACGGCATGCGTCACATGCTCGCGAGCCTCGAACTAGAACAGCTCGCGAGTTCCGTCGAACGCGACCTGGCATTCGCGGCGACTGGCGCCCAGCCGGACATCGCCCGCGCGACCGTCGATGATCCCGGCCTCGCCGTGGACCCGTGGGGCCGGGCCTATGCCCTCGAGCTGATCGAGGACATCGGGCCGGTGCTCTGCTCGCTGGGTTCCGATGGCGCGCGCGGCGGGGCGGGAACGGCGGCTGACATCGAGCGGCCCTTGGCGGGCCACGGTGCCGACGTGGTGATGTCCGAGGGCCTGATGGACGGCTACCTGGCCGAGATCGGCCTGCAGGTCGTCATCGAGTTCGACTCGGAAGTCACCCCGCGCCAGATCATGGACATGGTCATCTCGGAAGCCGGCGGCGCTGCAGGCGAGGCCCAGGGTTTCTTCGTGCGGGACGTGACCCTGGGTGGTGTCGACGCGAAAGCCCTGGCCGTCTCGATGGTCGAAGATGGCGTCAAGCTGAATCTGTTCCTGGTCCAGAACGGCACGACCATCGTTCTCGGTGGCTTCCAGAATGGTCTGGAGCACTTCGCCGCGAGCCTCTCCCAACCTTCCCTGGCCTCCGACCCGGACTATCGCCGGACCATGGAAGGGCTCCCGGCCGCGAGTGGGACTCCCATCTCGAGCACCTTCACGCGGGTATCCCAGTGGACCCTGGCCATGGACGCGGCCAAGCAGATCCTCGATTCGGGCGCACTCGAGGTGTTCGCGCGCGAGAACCCCGAGCTCGCACAATTCGCGCCGCTCGCGGGCATTCTGCGGGGTTTCGAGTTTGACGACCGGCCTTCGATCTCTCGGACCACCCTGGCTGCCGACGGTTTCGTCACCCAGACCTATCACCACGGCGAAGGCGCGCCCTGCGCGATCATGCCCGGCGGCACGATCGAGCGCTCGCGGTTCGCCGAGGTGGGCGCCGACGCCGCCATGGTGTGGGCCGCCGACATCAACCTCTCTGCCGCCTACGACGGGCTGTTGGAGATGGCTGCCGCCGCGAGTGGGACGGCTCGCCCAGAACTCGAGAGCGAGCTCGTCGCAGCCCTCGGCACCGACCCGCGCGCGGACCTGCTCCCTCACCTGGGCACTCACCTGACGGTGGCGATGGATCCGGTCCGCGGCATCGGCGCGCCCAAGCTGATGGGCTACCTGGACCTGCACGACGCCGATCGGGCAGCGGCGGGGATCGACCGCCTCTTCAGCGGCATGGCCCAGGTCAGCGGCGGCGAACTCGGCGCGACCCTCAAGCCCTATCGCAAGATGCCCCTCGCGCGCATGGACATCCGCGAGTTCAGTTTTGTCGAGCCCTCGGCGGGCATCGTCGGCAACCGACTGGTGCTGGGGCTCAGCGGCGTACACGTGAAGAAGGAGCTGCGCCGCTTGGCCGACGGCGAGCTCGAAGACAATGAAGTCGGTGACCTCACCCGAGTGCCCCTGCCCGCGGGTACGACTTCATTCACCTACGTCGACTGGGCTGGGATCGTCGGCGCCGCCTACGACGCCGGACGCGCCCTGGCCTCCCTCGCCGGGGGCTTCGTCGACCAGCTGCCCTTCGACCCCGAGACCCTGCCGCCGGGCAGCATCTTCACCACCTACCTGCCGCCGATGGTCCGCACGGTGGTGCCCACGGAGGACGGCGAACTGACCACGACCCACAAGGCCGTGGGCCCGGAGTTTTGGCTGCTCCTCGAAGGTGGCGCGGCCGCGGCCGGCCTCCTGGCGCAACAGGCCGTTCCGGTTCCGATGCCCTCCGACTACGAGGAGCAAGCCTGGGAGTCTTCCTGGGAAGTCGAGGCTGTTGCACTCGAGTCCGGGAACACCGACTTGGCCGTGGTCGAGCTCCGCACCGGACTCGAGATCTACCGACTCGAGCACGGCGGCACCTACCCCGCCTCCCTGGCCGACCTGCTCGTCCCCTCCGACAACTTTCCGCGTGGAGCCCTCGACGGCAATCCGGTCCCGACCGACGGTTGGGGACGTGAATTCGCCTACGCGGCGGCCGAGGGAGGGTCGGGCTACACCCTGTGGTCCTTCGGCGCCAACGGCGTCGACGAGGGCGGCCGCGGCGACGACGTGGCCGTGAACGAGCGCTGACCGGCGCCGTGTCTGGGGATGCGGCCGAGGCCGACGGCGTGCCGCGGGACGAGGGTCCTGACGGCGCGCCGACTCGTAGTTCTGCGAAGAAGCGCTACAAGCGCCTTCGCAGGCGCATCGGCGCGGCTCTGATTTCGACCGTAGGGCCGACCCTCTTTCGCCTGCTCGCGCGCACCTGGCGCCTCGAGTTCGTCGGACGGGCCAACATGCCCGAGAGCACCGACGTCGGCTTCCTCGTCGCTGTCTGGCACGGCCGCATGTTGCTGGGCATGCCGAGCCACCCCGGTCGCCTCTACTCCGTCCTGGTCTCACCGAGCGACGACGGCAGCCTGGCCAAGCTGGCCCTGGAGCGCTTCGGCTACCGCATCATCCGCGGCTCGAGCGGGCGCAGCGGAGCCCGCGCCCTGCGCGAAATGTTGAACGTCGTGAAGGGCGGCCAACGGGTCGTGGTGACCCCCGATGGCCCCCGCGGGCCCCAGCACTCGACGAATCCGGGCCTGGCTTGGCTGGCCCGCGCCACCGGCTTCCCGATTGTCCCGATCGGAATCGTCGCCGATCGCGCCTGGCACCTTCGCTCCTGGGACGCGTTCACCATCGCGAAGCCCTTCTCGCGGGTGGCCGTCGTCTATGGTGAGCCCGTTGTTGTCGAGCGCGGCAGCGGCGAGGCTGGCCTGGAGGCCGCCACCGCCGAGCTTCGCAAACGCTTGATCGCAGCCGAGGTCCGAGGCTGCGAGCTGATCGGGGCCGAGCAGGACTGGTGAGCGCCGTCCCCGACCGACTGTGACCGAAACCCAGCCCTTCGAACTCGAGCTGTCCCCGCGGCCGGGCACCCCCGTTCTGCGTCGCGTCGTGCGCGGCCGAGTTCTGCGTCCCGATCGCTCGGAGGTCGCCGCGCCATTCGTCGTCCTGACCCACGGCTACCTGGCCTTCATGGACTGGGCCTTCCTCCCGGCCCTGGCCGAAGCGCTCGTCGCCCGCGGCCTGGCCGTCGTCACCTTCAACATGAGCGGCGGGGGCATCGGTCCCGAGCTGGACGAATTCACCGACCCCGCCGGATTCGCCCACAACACCTACGAGCAGGAGCTCGAGGACCTGGCCGCCGTGGCCGGCGCCGCCGCCGAAGGTCACCTGGGCCCCCTCGACGCGAACCGCGCCGGCATCTGGGGCCACAGTCGCGGCGCCGCCATGTGCGTGCTGCACGCCGCCCGCCTTCGGGCCGCAGGCCACGAGCCCTATCGAGCCCTCTGCACCTGGGCCTCGGTCGCCAGCGTCGGCCGCTACGACCTGGAGCGCCTCGAGGAGTGGCACCGGGAGGGATTTCTGTGGGTCACCCTGGCCGACGGCCGCCGAATGCGCCTCGAGCGCGACCTCCTGGACGAGTTCTCCCCCCGCCCGGCGAGCCTCGACGTGGAGGCCGCGGCCGCGGCACTCGACCTGCCCGTGCTCCTCGTCCACGGCGCGCGAGACCGCAGCGTCAAACCCGAGGAGGCACGCGAACTGCTCGAGGTCTACCCGGCCGGTCGAGCGGAACTGGTCGTGATCGATGGCGTCGGCCACAACTTCGGCGCGCGCCACCCCCTGACGGAGTCTCGTCCGCCCCTCGCGCAGGCCTTGGCCGTCACGGCCGAGCACTTCGCACGTTACCTGTAGGCTGGCCGCGTCCCTGCGTCCGCCACCCCCCATGGACTCCGTTCTGGTCGTCGTCTACAGCGCCTGTGTCGGACTGCTGGCCCTGTGGGGCCTGCATCGCCTCGCGCTGTGGCGTGGGTTCCGGGGCTCGGTCTGGTTCGGAAACTTGAGCGGTGGCCCGCCTCCCGCCGCAGCCCATGGGGACCCCGGCGACCTTCCGCAGGTCACCGTCCAGCTCCCGATCTTCAACGAGCGCACGGTCGTCGAGCGGCTGATCCACGCCGCTGGAGCGCTCGACTACCCGGCCGATCGACTCGAGATCCAGGTGCTCGACGACTCGCTCGACGAGACCCGCGACCTCGCGGCCCAGGCCGTCGCCGTGCTCAGGGCGCGGGGCCTGGACGCCATCCACCTGTTCCGCAGCGATCGCACCGGCTTCAAGGCCGGCGCGCTCGATGCCGGGATGCGCAGGGCCAAGGGCGAGCTGATCGCGGTCTTCGACGCCGACTTCGTTCCCCCGCCCGACTTTTTACGCCGACTCGTGGGCGAGTTCCGAGCCCCCGGGGTGGGCATGGTCCAAGCCCGCTGGGGCCACCTCAACCGCGACGACAGTCCACTGACCCGCGCCCAGGCCACTCTGCTCGACGGTCACTTCGTGATCGAGCACACGGCTCGCGCCGCGGCCGGCCTGTTCTTCAACTTCAACGGGACCGCCGGGATCTGGCGCCGCACCGCGATCGACGACGCCGGCGGTTGGCAGCACGACACCCTGACCGAGGACCTGGACCTGTCCTACCGGGCCCAGTTGGCGGGCTGGCGCTTCGTCTACCGTCCCGACGTGGTCGCGCCGGCGGAGCTCCCCGCCGACGTGGCCGCCTTCAAGGGCCAGCAGCGCCGTTGGGCGCGGGGCAGCGCCCAGGTCCTGCGCAAGCTCGGACCGTCGATTCTGCGCTCGCCCCAGCCACTGCGCGTCAAGGTCGAGGCCATCGCCCACCTGGCCGGCAACGTCGGCTACCCGTTGGTGCTGCTGCTGGCGATCTCGATGCCGGTCGCGATCCAACTGCGGGGGTCCTTCGGCCACCTTCTGCACGGACTGGGCTTCTTGGTCTGCACCGGGTCCGTGGTCCTCTTCTACGGTGCCAGTCAGGCAGCCCTGGGCCGCAGCCGACGCAACCGCTGGACCGACGTGCCGGTGGGCATCGCCGCCGGGGTCGGCATGGCCATCTCCCAGACCGAGGCCGTGGCGCGCGGTCTCTTCCAGCGCGCGGCTGGCGTCTTCGTGCGCACCCCCAAGCGCGGCGATGGCGCGCGGCGCGCCTACAGCGGCCGCTTGGCCGAGCTGCCCGGCCTCGAGCTTCTCTTGGCCTTGTGGATCGCCGTGGCCACGGTCGACGCCCTGCGCCTGGGCCGCTGGGGCGCCCTGCCCTTCCTACTGCTGTTCCTCGCGGGCTTCGGCTGGATCGGCTGGTTGTCCCTGCGCGACGCCCTGCGTGGGCCCCGCGACCAGGCGGCGGTCAGCGCCGCCTGATCGCAGGCCCGAGCCACACGCCGGCATCAGCTACCGGCGACGACGGCGTCGGTCTCGAGCGAGCCCGTTAGGAAGTCGACCAAGTCCATCTTGGTCAGCACGCCGTGCACGCGGTGGTCGTCGTCGATCGCGACGCCGACCAGGCCGTCACCGAAGAACTGGCGCAGGGTCCCCGCGTCGTCGTTGACGTTGACCGTCGAGACGTTGCGGAACATGACCTCGGCCACAGCGCTGGACAGGGTCGCGCGGCCCTCGACGAGCTTCGCCAGGAGGTCGCTCTCGGTCACGATGCCGACCAGACGCCCGGAGTCGATCACCGGCAACTGGCTGACGCCGTGCTCCTTCATGGTCATGACCGAATCGGCCAGGGTGTCGGAGCTCTGGGCGGTGAACAGCTCGCGCCGGTTGAGCTTGCGCAGCAGGTCGCTGACCGTCGAGGTCTCCCACTGGCTCTCGGTGAAGCCGTTCTCGCGCATCCAGTGGTCGTCGACGAACTTGGTCATGTAGTTGCGAACCGAGTCCGGCAGGATCGTGACGATGCGCTTGTCGGGGCCGTACTTCTTGGCCATCTCGACCGCGGCCCAGGCCGCCGCACCGCAGCTGCCCCCGCACAGCAGGCCCTCCTGGCGAATCAAGCGCCGGGCCATGAGGAACGATTCGTGGTCGCGCGACTTGATCCACTCGTCCACCAGATCGCGGTCGAGCACGTCCGGAATGAAGTCGTAGCCGATGCCCTCGACCTTGTAGGAGCCGATCGGCCCCGGCCCGGCGAGGATCGAGCCCTCGGGGTCGACGCCGACCACGCGCAGGTTCGGCAGCTCTTCCTTCAGCCTGCGCGCCGTTCCCGCGAGAGTGCCTCCGGTGCCGGCCGTGGCGACGAAGATGTCGAGCTTCCCGTCGGTCTGCTCCAGGATCTCCTCGGCCGTCCCGTGGTAGTGGGCCGCCGGGTTGTCGGGGTTCGAGTACTGATCGAGGATGTGCGAGTTGGGCAGGATCGCGCGCAACTGCTTGGCCACGCCGATGTGACTCTCCGGCGCATCCCAGGCGGCCTCGGTCGGCGTGCGCAGGATCTCGGCCCCCAGGGCCTCGAGCACTACTTGCTTCTCGCGGCTCATCTTCTCGGGCATCGTGATGATCATCCGATAGCCCCGCGCCGCGGCCGCCATGGCCATGCCGATGCCGGTGTTGCCGCTGGTCGGTTCGATCAGCGTGTCACCCGGCTTGATGCGTCCGGACTTCTCGGCCTCAAGCACCATGCGCGCGCCGATGCGGTCCTTGACCGAACCGCCGGGGTTCATGAACTCGCACTTGACGAGGATCTCGCAGCCGGTGCGCTTGCCGACCTGGTTGAGACGCACGAGCGGCGTGTTGCCGACAGCGTCGAGGATCGAGTCGAGGATCATTCCCAAGGTCGTGTTTCTCCGTCGTCCGGCTAGTGGTCGCCGGGGCTTGTGGCGGTGGGTCGGGACCCGGACCGCGGATTCGTGGCTGGAAGGGGAGCCGTGGCTCTCGGTGACCGGTCAGCGGATCACCGACTCCGCATTCTAGCGACGCGACCCTGCGGTCGAGCCCCGGGACGGGGCGCGCTCGTCCGGCGCTTGGAATAGGCTCCTGCGCCCGAAGCCATGGCCACCGACCCGACCATCGACCCTGAGGTTCCCGGCGTAGCGCCGCCCATCGGTCCTGCGAGCTGCCGATCGGCCCCGTCGCGGCCGAGTCCGCTGGACGGAACTCACGCCTTCCCCGGCAGCACGCCGTGGCTGCGCGGCCTAAAGGGAGAGGTCGGGCCCAGGTCCCCGAGACAGCGCACGTGACCTTCCTCTTGCACCTCTTGGCCGCCCTCGGACTCGCCGCCGCGGTCGAGTTCGCCGGGCCTCACGGCGCCATCGACCCCTGGACCCGGACCCTGCCCGACGCCCTGGTGGCCCTGGTGCTGGTGCTACCCGTACCGCACCTCCTGGGCCTGGCGACCCGCCTGCTCGCCATCCGCGGGCGTTTCCATGCGGCCCGGGTTGTCGGGGCTGCCCTCGGGGCCGCCGGAGTAGCGACCTACGGCGTCGTGGTCCTGGCCGGTTGGGGGGCCTTCGCCCGCGCTGTCGGCGGCGAGGGCGCCTCGGTCCTCGGCTGGCCCGGACCGGGATTCTTGCTGCTGCTCGCGCCGTTCGTCCTCTTGCAGGTCGCCGCAATCGACGCCCGCGCTCGACTCAACGAGCCGCGCGGACCCCGTCGCCGATCCCACCGCGCCTTCCAGTTGCGAATGCTCGGCGCCTCGGTGGCGCCGCTCTTGGCCTACGTGACCCTGAGCACAGCGATCGGTCTCTACGCACCCCTGCGCGTGCACCTGGAGGAAGTCGCCCTGCTCGGCAGCGCGTTCGTGGCCGCGGTGCTCGTGCTCTTCGGCGTTGGCCTGCCGAGCCTGCTGCGGCGGGTCTGGGATACCACGCCCCTGCCGGAGGGCCCCCTGCGCGAGATGTTCACGGACCTCGCGCGACGGGCGCGCTTTCGCTGTGGGGAGCTCCTGGTGTGGCGCACCGGCGGCAGCGTGGCCAACGCCGCGATCGTGGGCTTCACCCCGGGCCAGCGGGTGGTGCTGATGACCGACGGCCTGCTGGCCCAGCTCGGGCCGCGCGAGCTGCGCGCCGTCTTCGGTCACGAGATGGGCCACTCCGCGCGACGCCATGTGTTGATCTTCGCCGCCTGGACCCTGCTCGTCTTCCTGGGCCTGGACCTGGCTCTGACCCGCGTCCCGGCCATCGCCGAGGCGGACGCCACCCTGGTCACCCTTGCGGCAGCTGCGACTTGGTTCGTCAGCTTCGGCTACCTCTCCCGGCGGGCCGAGCTCGAGGCCGACCTCTTCGCCCTCGAGTTGCTCGGCGATCCCGCCGACATGGTGCGCGCTCTGGACGAGATCTCGGGCGGTCCGAGCCGCTGGCGCCACGGTTGGCGGCACTTCAGCGTCGCCCACCGCATCCTGTTCATGCGCGCGGCCGCGGCTGACCCGCGGGTCGGGCTGCGTCTGCGGCGCGGAATGCGGCGGTTCTCGGGTCTGGTGGCCTGCCTGCTCGCGTTGATCGCAACTCTCTGGGTCGCGGTCCAGTGGGGTGAGCTGCCTGCCCAGCGGGCCGTGGCCGAGCTGCGTCTGGGTCACTACTCAGCCGCCGCGAAACTCGCCGCTGCCGCAGGAGGGGAACGCCCGGAGCTCCGCGCCTTGGCCGGTCGGGCCGCGGGCCTTGAGCGCGATGGGGTCGCGCCGGATCCCGACGAGTTGGTCTCCTTGGCCGGCGGGGCCCTGGATCGAGACGACCCGGTTGGCAGCAAGGCCCTGCTCTGGCTGGCCGCGCTGCGCGGATCCAGTGACGCCAAGCAGGTCTTGGGGGCTCTGGAGGACGGTTTCGAGGCCCGCCCGTCCGATCTCGAGCAGCTCCCGACGGGCTGGAAATCGCGCCTGCTCCGATTGTTCGAAGCCGACCCCAAGTTGCACCCTGCCAGTGCCGTGGAAGAATGAACGCCGCGCTCGATCGGGCGCTGGGGACTTTCGCCGGGAGGGTGGGCGAGATCGGCTGCCTTTCTGCGTAGGAACCCCTGCGCCTTCGTTTCGTCCCACGGACCCACCTCGATCCCGATGCTCGCTGCCTTCCCCAACCTGCGCCTTTCCCTGATCCCCACCGGCCTGTTCCTCGCCCCCCTCGCCATCGGGGCTTCCCAGGTTGCGCCGGCCGAAATCCAGACCCCCAGCGAGCTGTCCGCTGCGGCCGTGCTCGGCTTTGCGCCGGTTTCCGGAGTGACGACCTCCGAGGACCTGACCGCCGACGACCGTCGACGGCTCCAGGAGGCCGAGAAGGCACTCGAGGAAGCACGCCCGACCGAGGCCCTGGAGACGGCCGAGTTGGCCCTCGAGTACACGCCGGACTCGGTGCAGCTCCTGGATGTGGCTTCGCGCGCCGCCGCTGCCCTGGGGCAGGGCGATTTGGCCCTGCACTACGTCGAAACCGCCCTCGGTAAACCGGCCGCCGAAGACGACGAGGGGCTCGGGGACGTCGTCGCTGGCCTGCGCGCGCGCCTGGTCGAGCTGGACCCGGGCCACGCCGACATCCAGGCCAAGCTGGACGCCTACGGGGAGACGCTCTTCGAGCTGGGCAAGTCCGCCGCGCGCCGCAAGCTGTGGGCCAACGCCGTCGACTTCTTCCAGCGCTGCGAGGACACCGCGGTCGAGGAGAAGGCCGAGAAGGAGCTGGCCAAGATCTACAAGAACGACTCGGCCGTCGAAGCCCTGGTGGCGTCGGGCCTGGACATCGACTTCGAGGACGCCTCGATCAAGAAGTCGGCCGAGGCAATCGCGAAGATCGACGAGAAGAACAAGCACTGGGAGAAGCGCCTCGAGGTCGAGAGCAAGGGCGGCTACACGATCGAGTCGAACGGGGGCTACATCTTCACCCACACGATCGCGCGAGCCATGGACCAGGTGAACCTGTTCCTGCGCGACATGTACCAGCACAAGGCCCAGGGCCAGCGCATGCGTGGCGCGAAGATCCAGATCTACTCGAGCTACGAGGACTTCCAGGCCCACGAGAACCCTGATCCCGGGGTGCAGGGTTGGTTCGCCCCCTGGGACAACCTGATCGTGACCTACTCGAGCGAGGGCAGTGGCGGCACCCTGGCCGACACGCTGAACACCCTGTTCCACGAGGCGTCGCACCAGTTCATGCGCGACGTGACCAAGAACACGGTGCCGGCATGGATCAGTGAGGGCGTGGCCTGCTACTTCGAGGGCACCGAGCTACTGCCCAACGGCAAGGTCGTTGCCAACCTGATCCCGGAAGGTCGACTCGACAACCTCGTCACGATGCTCGACATGCCCGGCTACGTGGACGTGAAGGACGTGATCACGTACTTCCAGCCCGGTTCGTACAGCGGGACCTACTACCCCTGGGGCTGGGGCTTGGTCTACTTCATGCGGAACTACGAGGACGAGAACGGCGTTCGCGTCTACCGCGACCACTTCGACGACTACGTCGCCACCTACAAGGGCGGCGGCAAGCACGACGTCATGGAGCGGTGGGTCGAGTACTTCGTCGAGCGGCCCGCACAGCCCGACGTGAAGTCCTTCGACGACTTCATGGTCAAGTGGGAAGCCTGGATCCGCGACATCCACGAGTTGCACCACGGTGGTGCCGAGGTCGCCGACCGCCTGATCGCCCGCGGCGACCGGCAACTCGCTGGCTCCTTCTGGGCCAACGCGGCGGAGTCCTATCGCTGGGCACTGGACAAGCGCCCGGGCGACCCGCGGGCCCTCTACGGTCTGGCCGAGGCCAACCGCCAGATGGATGTCGACGACGTCGCCCTCTACTACTACCGCGGCCTGCTCGACTGGTCCCTGTCACAGACCGACCGCAAAGCCAAGCCCAAGGGCTTCCAGCAGACTGTGGCCGAGATCGCGGCCGAGGCCATGGAGGGCATCAAGGAAGTCAATGAGGATGTCGCCGATGGAATGCTCGCGGCCAATGACGTGTTGGCGGAGTCGCTGCTGGGCGTGGCCAAGGACTACAACGCGAAGGACTTCCCGCGCCGCGGCATGTCCCTGCTCGAGCGCACCACCGACTTGGTCGGGCCCCGTGCGGAGCTCCTGGCGCTGCACGACGCGATCAAGACCGAGGCTCAGATCGACATGCGCCAGAAGCGGCGTCTGCGCGTCGACAGCGACCTCGACTACTGGTACACGAGCGACGAGAAGGTCTGGAAGGCCGACGGCGACGACATCGTCGGCGACCGCGGAGAAGGGGTCACCTACCTGACCTACGCCGAGATGCCTCCGGACGAGTACCGCCTCGAGGTGACGATCGACATCGTCGAGATGGACCCCGACGCCGTGCCTGTGATCGGCATCTACTTCGGCTCGGGCCTCGGCGCGCGGCAGATGATCGCCTACTCCGTCACCGACGGCGGCCTGGTCCAGCTCAAGGGCTCGATGACGGGTCCCAAGCGGGTCGGCCCGCTCGAGACGGTGAAGATGAAGGACGGCGAGCAATTCGAGCTCGTGATCGAAGTCGACGAGAACGGCGCCAAGGCTTACTTCGACGGCAAGGAACTCGAGAAGCTCGACGTGGACGCCAAGGACGTGAAGGGCCAGGTGGGCTTGGTGCTGCAGGGCGCCAAGGCCAAGTTCTCAGGGATGCGGATCCTGTACTGATCCCCGGTGCTTTTCGTTGGCGCACCAACTCGGCGCCGGTAGTCGTTCGTACGGTGCCTGGCACCGTACGAACGACTACCGGCGCCGAGACGACGTCAGTAGGACAGGCCGTTCTTCCGCAGGTGCACCAGCGGATCCCCCTCGCGTACCTGGATGCCCTCCAGCACGCGCCCGAGGACCAACACGTGGTCCCCCGCCAATTGCTCGCCCGTCACTTCGCAGGTAACCCAGGCGAGGGCCTCGCCGAGCACCGGAGGACCGCCCGCGGGGGTCGACGTCGCCAGATCGTCGAACGGCGTAGCGCCCTCCACGAGCTTGCCGAAGAAGGGCTTCATGGCGCCCTTGCTGTCCTGGTCGAGGATCGACACGGCGAAGCGCCCGCAGTCGCGCATGGCCTGCAGGTGATCGCGATCGACCCCCACGGCCACGGCCACCGTCGGCGGGTCGAAGCCGACCTGCTGAACGAAGGAACCCAGGAACCCGAGCGGTAGGCCGTCGGCATCGAGGGTCGAGACGATGAAGAGCCCCGACGGAATCCTTCCGAGGGCGCGTGCGAGGGGCGAGATGTCGGCGCTGGCCATGGGCCGAGTCTCGCGCCTGGACGCGCCGGGTCAACCGCTCAGCCGCCGGCCGGGTAGCGCCCGAAGGCCGTCGGGGCCTCGGCGGCTGGTGCCGCGGGAGCCGGGACCGTGCGCTCGATGATCGTCACCGGCGCCGGAGCCCGTTCCGCCTCGACCGCCAGGGCGCCGACCAGCTCGGCCAAGTCCGCGCGGGCGCGACGGTTCGCCAGTTCCAGCGCGGGGGTGCCGCCGAGGCTCAAGGCGTCGGCCCGAGCCAGGGTCGAGCGGGTCGCCAGGGCACCGCGCGCCGCGCGCAGGGCCGGGCCGCCGTCCATGGGGTCGCCCTCGAGGTTGCCCTCCAGCTCCTGCAGCACAGCCAGCCGCTCGTCCGCGAGCTGGGCGGGGTCGATATCCACTCCCGTCAGCCCCTCGAGGCGCGCCGAGGCTCGCTCCCAGGCGGCCCCGTCGGCCAAGGGCCCTTCACGCGACGAGGCGTCCAAGCCCGCCCGCACGATGGCCCGGTCGATGGCGAGCTCAGCCCGCAGGTCGACGAGGGCCCGCGCCGCGGTGGGGGCCTCGAGCTGCTCCAGGGCCAAGGCCATCAGCACGTGGCGCTGCTCATCGACCGATGCGCCGATAGAAGCCAACTGGCGCCGCAGAACCAGGGCGTCGATGGCCCGGGCGGGGTCATCCGACAGGGGGAACTCGACCAGGGTCGGACCGCTCACCGCGGGCTCGGCCAAAGCCGTGGGTTCCGTAGATGCCGGCTCCGCGACGGCGACCTCGACCCGTGCGTCCCGCTCCGCCCGTTCTGCCATTCCCGAGCGCGTGCCCTGGACGGCCGCGGCCGCGAACAGCAGCAGGCTCGCGCCCAACACCGCGAATCGGCCTCGGTCGACCGGCTCCGACAGGTCCACGCGACCGATCCACAGCCCACCCCCGGCAGCCGCGAGCCCGAGGGCCACCGGCAACATCGCCGCCACCACGGGGGTGTTCGAGAGGCCCACCGTCCAACCCACCGCGAAGCCGACGGCGGCCATGCCGATGGGGTAGAGCAGGAAGGACAGGAACTGGCGGATCAGGTTCGGCACGGGGGCTCTGGGGGCATCCACCGCCGGCGCCGGGCCGCCGCGGCACCGGCCCCGACGTCGGATCGACGAAACGAAGCGGGGGAGCGGCGCGCGCGCCGCTCCCCCAAGCTAGCTCCCGAGTGGTCTCCCGCGGAGCCGGATTCGATGCCACTTGTTCGCATTTGCGCGCAAGCGGCGGCCTCGATCGGCTCAGTGCACCCGCGTCCCGATCGAAGCCGCGACGTCCTCGAGCACCCCGACGGGCGTCAGGCCGCCTTCGGCGGGGCTGGAGCAGTCGAGCTCGAGGATGCGGATGAACTGCAGCTCTCGGTTCGCGAGATCGTTGAAGGGACCGTGCACGACCGTGGGATTGGAAGGGTTTGGGTCGAAGACATCTGGGAAGGCGGCTCCCCCGCCGGTGATGAACGTCGACACCACGGACTCCACGCCATGCTTCCTCGGCGCGACCATTTGAAACCCGGTCTTGGTTTCCTCTCGGTGGCACCCCGCGCAGGTCTGAAGGGCGAACATGTGGCGTCTCTGCAAGTTCGAGGCGGTCGTCCCGGAGTCACCGTAGGTCTCTGTCCACCATCTGGTTCCAGGCGCCGTGGAGAACGGAAGGCCGGGCGGAAGGGGGTGGAACTCCGAATTCTCGGCGCGACCGGTCTGGAAGCTCACGGTTTGACCCGCAACCGTCGACGCAAACGAGTCGGGCACGACGTGGATCCCGTTGTCGATCTGAGACGCGTTCGTATCCAGAAACTCGCGCAAGACGTCGCGCGACGGCGCCGCAGGGTTGCTCGGGTCCGGGTCGTCCAAGTACTCGAAATGGGGCGTCTGCTTGGTCGTGACGTTGATCAGGCGACCGAGGTTCGACGAGCCCGCGACGGGATCGATGTTGAACTCGCGTAGCTCCCAGAAGGTCACGCTCATGAAGTTGTTCGTCCGCACCTGGCCGATGTGGCTCTCATTGGGCAAGCCCGAGGTCGGATCGGGCAGGACGACATCCCGGGTCATCTGGGACAGTTCCGTCAGGTAGTCGACGGTTCCGATCTGGTGGTCGGCGAGGTCGTGCCAGCGCTGATGCCAAGCGGTCACGTCCGCGCAGCTCTCGGCCGGAACCTTGAACTCGAAGATCACGGTCAAGTTGCGGATCTGCTCCGAGTTCTCGGGATTGTAGGCCCCGAACACGAAGCGCATCTCGCCCGCGGATTCAACCTGTCCGCCATCGACCTTCAAGAGGTCCGGCCGATTGACGATGGCGAGCAATCGGAAGGGCGCCACGTCCGGGTCCAAGTGACCCGTCGGTGTGAGTCCGAGACCGGCCCAGGCCGACGCGAAGGTCAGCAGCGAAGCTCTGTGTTGCGAGGTGAAGACCGGGAAGCCGTTCACCATCTGCGGCGAGAACCAAGTCTGCACCCAATCGGTGACGAACTCGTCGACCGGAACGCTTCCAGCCAGGCGCTCCATCATCGTCCCGAAGTGCCAGTCGCCTCCGGCGTCGGTATGGCCGGGGGCATCGACCACTCGTACATCGGTGATGAACAGCTCGCGGCTGGCGTCGACAATCGTCGTCGGCGGTCCGGCAGCCGTGGCGGAAGTTCCCGGGCCGAGGGCCAGGAAGCCGAGGAATGCGGGTCCGAGGAGCAGGGAGCTCCCGACCACCACGGAGGCAACTCGGGGACGGATTTGAGGCATGGCGAAGGTCTCAATGGGGGCCCTCGCGGCCCCGATCCGGATTTCGGATCGGCGACCGGTGAAGGGGCTATGCGACCCGTGAGCGTCCGCCCCACCGCGGTGGTTTCAGGCATCTCGCGGGATGCCGCCCACACGACCCTTGCCGAGGCCCCAACTCCTTTTCCCGAAGCGATTTGCGGCCCCGCTGAGTGTTGGCCTTGGGAGTCCCGATAGGCGAGGATACGCGGCTCGTCCCGCCCCCACGAACGCCCTCCGATGTCCGACACCCAGACCCCCCCCAGCACCGCTTCCGGCGGCCACATCGAGCCGCGCCTGATCGAGCTGGAGATGAGCGAGTCGTACCTGACGTACGCCCTCAGCGTCATCCACTCGCGCGCCCTGCCCGACGTGCGTGACGGCCTCAAGCCCAGCCAGCGACGGATCCTCGTCGCGATGAACGACCTGCGGTTGCGGCCCAACGCCAAGTACCGCAAGTGCGCGAACATCGCGGGCACGACCTCCGGCGAGTACCACCCGCACGGCGAGTCGGTGATCTACCCGACGCTCGTGCGCATGGCGCAGAAGTTCTCCCTGCGCTACCCGTTGATCGACGGCCAGGGCAACTTCGGCTCGATCGACGGCGACCCGCCCGCCGCCATGCGATACACGGAAGCGCGCATGGCCGGCCCCTCGGTCGAGATGCTGACCGATCTCGACAAGGAGACGGTCGACTACCAGCCGAACTACGACGAGCGCTTGCTGGAGCCCACGGTGCTCCCCGGTCGTTTCCCGAACCTGCTCTGCAACGGTTCGGACGGTATCGCCGTCGGCATGGCCACGAGCCTGCCGCCCCACAACCTGCGCGAAGTCTCCGCCGCCATTCGCGCCGTGCTCGACGACGAGAACATCTCGATCAGGGACCTGATCGAGCACGTGCCCGGGCCCGACTTCCCCACCGGCGGCATGATCATGGGCCGCAGCGGGATCTACCAGGCCTACACCACCGGCCGCGGTCGCGCGATCGTGCGCGCGCGCCACCACGTGGAGGAGGGGCGCGGCAAGAAGGAGCAACTGGTCTTCACCGAGATCCCGTACCAGGTCCGCA
The DNA here is from genome assembly GCA_007751255.1 of Engelhardtia mirabilis. GTDB lineage: Bacteria > Planctomycetota > UBA1135 > UBA1135 > Engelhardtia > Engelhardtia mirabilis. Next base: position 6,858,498 of record CP036296.1, on the reverse strand, counting down.
AGGTCGCGATCATCGAGAAGATCGTCGAGATCGTGAAGGACGGGCGGGTCACGGGCATCTCCGACGTGCGCGACGAGTCCGACCGCGACGGCCTGCGCCTGATCGTCGAGCTGAAGAAGAACGAGGATCCGGAGGTGATCCTCAAGCAGCTGTTCCAGTTCACGCCGCTGCAGTCGACCTGCTCGATCATCAACCTGGCACTGGTCGACGGCCAACCGCGCACGCTGACCCTGCGCGGACTGATCGACGAGTTCGTGCGCCACCGCAAGGTCGTCATCCGTCGTCGGACGATGTTCTTGCTGCGCAAGGCGGAGGAGCGCAAGCACATCGTCGAGGGTCTGCGGATCGCCGTCGACAACATCGACGAGGTGATCCGCATCATCCGCGCCAGCGCGGACACCGACGAGGCCAAGCGCGAGTTGATGAGCGCCTTCACGCTCAGCCTGGCCCAGGCCCAGGCGATCGTGGACATGCGCCTCGGCCGTCTGACCGGCCTGGAGCGCGAGAAGCTCGAGGACGAGTTCCAGAAGCTGGTGGCGGAGATCGCCGACCTGTCGGACATCCTGCAGCGCGACGAACGTGTCGTGGCGATCATCCGCGACGACCTGGACGATGTCGAAGCGCGCCACGGCGACGATCGGCGTACCGAGATCTCCGACATCGAGGTCGACGGCTCCTTCAACATCGAGGAGCTGATCACCGAGGAGATGATGGTGGTCACCTTCTCACGCGGCGGCTACCTGAAGCGCACGGGCCTCGACACCTACCGCGCCCAGGGTCGCGGCGGACGCGGTGTGAAGGGCTCGGAGTCCAAGGAAGGCGATGCCATCAATCGCCTGTTCCTGGCCGGCACGCACGACTACGTGCTGTTCTTCTCGAACCACGGCAAGGTCTACTGGCTCAAGGTCTATCAGATCCCCGAGGGCGGCCGCACCAGCAAGGGACGCGCCATCGCGAACCTGATCGAGCTGGCGCCGGGCGAGGAGATCCAGTCGCTGCTGCGCGTGCGCAACTTCGACGAGGAGGGCTTCGTCTTCTTCGCCACCAAGGCCGGCACGGTCAAGAAGACCCTGCTCGAGGCCTACTCGCGGCCGAAGAAGACCGGCATCCGCGCCATCTCCCTCGAGGAGGGCGACGAGGTCGTCGGCGCGGCCCTGGCCCGCCCCGGCGACACGATCCTCTTGGCCTCGGCCGGCGGTCGGGCGATCCACTTCGACGAGCAGGCGGCGCGCCCCATGGGCCGCGTCTCCCGCGGCGTGCGCGGCATGCGCGTGAATGCCGGCGACCGCGTGGTCAGCCTGATCGTGGTGCCCTCCGACGTCGACAAGGACTCGATCGGGGTGGTGACCGCCTGCACCAACGGCTTCGGCAAGCGCACGCTGGTCTCCGAGTACCCGATCAAGGGGCGCGGCGGCCAGGGCGTGATCAACATCAAGGTCACCGAGCGCAACGGCCCGGTGATCAGTTTCAGCCTGACCCACGAGGGCGACGAGCTGATGTATATCAGCTCGGGCGGCATGATCGTCCGCAGCCGCGTGGCCGACATGCGCTCCATGGGTCGCAACACCCAGGGCGTGCGTCTGGTGAGCCTCAAGGACGGCGACGAGGTCGTGGCGATGCAGACGATCACCGCCGAAGATCTGGAACTCGAGTCGCGCAACCAGTCCGAGGAGGACGAGGTTGGCGAGGCCGGAGCTGAGGTCGGTGACGGCGAAGTTGTGGCCGAGGGGTCGATCGATGTCGACGACGAGGCGCAACTGGACGACGGTGAGGACTCCGACGACGACTCCGGCGACGAAGAGGACAACTCGTGACGCTCCAGGAGCGGATCGACGCGGACCTGAAGACCGCCATGCGGGCCAAGGACGTCCTGACCCGGGACACCCTCCGCATGGTGATCGCCGCCCTCAAGAACCGACGCATCGAGCTCGGCCAGGACCTCGGCGACGACGAGGTCGTGGCGGTCCTGGCCAAGTCGGTCAAGTCGCGCGAGGACAGTGCCCTCGAGTACGACAAGGGCGGCCGCCCGGAGCTGGCCCAGAAGGAGCGCGCCGAGGCCCAGGTCCTCGCCGGTTACCTACCCCAGCAGCTCACCGAGGACGAGACCCGCGAGGTCGTGCGGACCCTGATCGCCGAGCTCGGCATCGCCGACAAGAAGGACATCGGCAAGCTGATGAAGGCCGTCATGGCCGCCCACAAGGGCAAGGTCGACGGCAAGCTCGTCAACCGCTTTGCGAGTGAACTGATCGGCTAGCGATACGGGGTCGCACAATTCGTTGTTGTTCATCAACCAGGAGGTGCCGCACTCCTGCGGGTTGATGAACGACAACCAAGCGTGCGACTCCGCATCGAGCCGCATCGCTCGGAACCCGTGAGCACCAACCAGACCCCTCGAGACGACGCCCCCGTGGAGGGCTCAGCCCACGTCGTCGATCGCCACAAGGGGCTCGTGCGTCGGACCTTCCTGGTGTCCGGTCTGACCCTGGCAAGTCGCCTCCTGGGCTTCGTGCGCGAGGTCCAGTCCGCGATCCTGTTCGGGGCCACCTCGCCCATCTACGACGCCTTCCTGACCGCCTGGCGGGTCCCCAACCTGTTCCGCCGCTTCTTCGGCGAGGGCGCCCTGTCGACCTCGCTCCAGGCGGCGATGACCGAGGCGGACGCCGAGCACGGCGACCTGGCCGGACGGGCCCTGTTCCGCGCGACCCTGCGGGTCACGACCTTGATCCTGGTGGGCCTGTGCGCCGTCGGAATGGCCATCGGCCTGTTCGCGCCGGGGCTCGCTGAGTCCGGCCTCTTCGGACCGCCGCCGGGCTCCGAGGCCGTGATCGAGCTGACCGTGCGCGTGCTGCCCTTCCTGGTGCTGGTCTGCGTCGCGGCCCTGTGCGCCGGAGCCCTGCAGGTGCGCGGCGAGTTCCTCGGTCCGGCCCTCGCTCCCGTGGCCATGAACGTGGTCTGGATCGCGACCCTGGCCTGGATCGACTGGCAGCACGCCGGCGACGACCACCTGACCCAGGCGCGACTGCTCGCCGGCGGAGTCGTCCTGTCGGGCCTGGCCCAGCTCGCGATCCAGCTCCCGGCCCTGCGCCGCATGGGCCTGGTCGGCAGCCTCCCCGGCGAGCGCCCGCCGGTCGCCGCAGCCCGCGCCGGGATCGCCGTCCTTTCGGCCAGCGCGCCCTTCGCCCTCGGCGCCGCCGCCTACCAGATCAACGTGATGATCGACGGCCTGATGGCCGAGGCCCTGATCGCGGCCGACGGCGGACCGACCGCCCACTACCTGGCCAACCGGGTGCAGCAGTTCCCCCTGGCCCTGATCGCCATCGCGGCCACGTCGTCGGTCTTCCCCTCGCTCAAGGCGCTCGGTCACCTGAACCGCCTGGGCGAGCTGCGCTCCCTGCACGACCGCACCCAACTCGCGGTGGCCTTCCTGGCCCTGCCCGCCGCCGCCGGCCTGGCGGCCCTGGCCCTTCCGATCAGCTCGGCCCTGTTCGAGCACGGCCAATTCGATGCGAACGGCGCCGCCCGCGTGGCCCACGCCTTGGCCTACCTGGCGGCGGCCCTGCCCGCCGCCGGTGCGGTCGGCCTGACCAGCCGCGTCTACTACGCCCGCGGCGACCTGCGGACGCCGGTTCGCATCTCGATCGCAGCGCTGGTCGCGAACACGGTGCTGAACTTCGTCTTCCTGCGCTTTGCCGGGATGGACGTGGACGGCTTGGCCTTGGCCACGGCGATCACGGCTTGGGGCAACCTCTTGGCGCTTCAGCCCGGCCTGACACGCGGCCTGGGTCTGCCGGCGGCCCAGGCCGGACTGACCCGACGCCTGGTGCGAATCACGCTCGCAGCGGCCTTGTCCGGCTCCGCCGCCTGGGCCGCGGCGCTCGCGACTGCGCCCCTGAACGACGGCGGCGGCCCCTTGACCTGGCTGCGCCTCGGCCTGGGCGTGGCCGCCGGCGCCCTGGTCTTCGCCGCCGCCGCGCGCGCCCTGGCCCTGCCCGAGTGGGGCCTCATCGCGAGCCGCCTCCACTCGCGCCGCTGAGGACCCCTCAACCGTCGCGGAACTCGCGGATCTGATCGATTCGGCGCGCGGCCTCCTCCGGGAACACGGCGGCCTGCAAGCGCTCGAACGTGAGCTCCGACCCGTCCGGACGGCGCAGGATCAGGATGTCGCCCTCGAGCGACACCGCGTACTCGCGCGGGGTGTAGACCGCCTCGAGCTCGAGCTGGGAGGAGAAGTTGCTGTGGGCCAGGATCGACGAGGTCTGCAGCACGCCGTCGTCGGTCAGGCGCCAGTGGTGCACGCCGGCCTGCACCCGCAGGCCCCCGTCGAAGAGGTTCGGCTCGGGCTCGCGCGCGTGGACGATCAGCGTCAGGTAGCCCACCTTCTCGATCGTCATGTAGCCGTAGACCGGGGCGTTCGAGAGGTCGTTGACCACGTGGTCGAAACGGGTCAGTTGCCAGTTGCCCGGCAGACCCTCGGTCAGCTTGCGGCGCAGCCGCGCGCGAACGCCGAGCAGCCCGGGGGGATCCTCGGGCGGGTTCTCCTGGTCCACCTGAGCTTCCCGCAGGCCGACGCCGAAATTCGCGGGCGCCAGGACCGTCGGCGCGGGGCGCAGGAGGGCCGCTGCGATGCCGGCGGCGAGCAGGATCTGAGATCGGCGGTTCATCGGGAGTCTCCGGAGTCGGGAGCGTGGACCAGGGGCCGAGTGGGAGCCTAACGCCATCGCGCGCGGCGCGGGTCCGGGGCCCGTCTCCGGCCGGTCATGTCCCCGCGAGGGTCGTAGAATCCCCGATCCGAGGCCGGCCGTCCCAGGCGCTCGCAGCGCCCGTACTCGGACGAGCCAATCCCCCCGGCCCGCGAATCGATCGATGACATTCAACCGCCTCCTCGCGACGGTGCCGCTGGTGCTGCTGTCGCTCTTGACTCTGCTGTCTCCGGAAGCCGAAGCGGCAGCCCAATTCGGCCTGGGCGGCGACCAGAAGGCACAGGCGACCCTCTGGGTGCGCAGCGAGGGCGAGCGCGTGCGCGCGGTGGTCCGCTTCGAGATCGATCCCGGCTGGCACCTCTACCACGATGACCTGGGCCCGCCGGACGCGATCGGCATGCCGACGACGGTGACCCTCGAGGCCGCCGGGGTCACGTGGGACGCGCCGGTGTTCCCGACGCCCCACCGCTACGTCCAGGCCGGGCTGGGCGAGGACGGCGGCGACACCTACATCCAGGGTCACGCGGACCAGCTGGTGGTGAAGGTCGACGGGGTGTTGGCCGACCCCGCGGCGAGCCTCTTGCCCTCCGGTGTCACCGCTCGGCTGAAGGGCCTGACCTGCGAGGACGACGGGGTTTGCATCCCCTACAACGAGACCGTCGCGGGCGCTGGTGCCGGCCCTGACAACTACTTCGCCGACTTCCTCGCAGCGGCGCCCCAGGCCCAGGTCGAGGAGGAGGACGACTTCGACCTCGACAGCTTCTTCGACGGCCTCGGCGGCGCGGACGACGACGAGATCGTCGCGGCGCAGCTCTCCGTTCGCAGCGCGGGCGACGATTCGGTGCGCGCGGTGCTGGTGCTCGACATCGCGGACGGCTGGCACCTCTACCACACCGAGCTGGGACAGCCCGACGCGGTCGGCAAGCCGACCAAGGTCGAGATCGAGGCGCCGGGGGTCGAGTGGAGCGCGCCGGTCTTCCCCGAGCCCCATCGCTTCGAACAGCCCGGCCTCGGCGACGGCGGCCGCGACACCTGGATCCTGGGTCACGAGGGCCAGGTGGTCGTGCTGATCGAGGGGCACGTCGACGTGGGGAGGTCCGTCCCGGCGCCCGGAGACGTGACGGTCACCCTCGACGGCCTGACCTGCGAGGAGGACGGCGTTTGCATGCCATTCGCGGCAACGGTCCGGGGCTCGGGTGCGGGCTCGGACGAGCTCTTCGCCGGGTTCGCAGCGCTGCAGACCCGTGCGACCGCGAAGTCGCCCACGGGCACGGACAGCTCCGCCAGCGGCGATGCCGCGGAGAGCAGCCCCGCGAGCGACCGCCCCACGGACGCCGATGGGGCGCCCGAGCAAGCGCCCGACGACGGCCTCGTGGCCTTCCTCGGCCTGGCGATCTTCTGGGGCCTGTTCACGCTCCTGATGCCGTGCACCTACCCGATGATCCCGATCACGATCAGCTTCTTCACGAAGCAGGCTGATGCGCGGGGCGGCAAGGTCCTGCCCCTGGCCCTCGCCTACGGGGCCGGGATCGTGGGCATCTTCGTGTTCATCGGCGTGGTGGTCGGCGGTCCGATCATCACCCTGGCCACGGACCCGATCTTCAACACGATCATCGGCCTGCTGTTCTTCTACTTCGCCCTGGTGCTGTTCGGCGCGATCAACATGAACCCCCCGCGGTTCCTGATGGACGCCGCCGGCAAGGCCTCCACCAAGGGCGGGCTGATCGGCGTGTTCCTGATGGGCGCGACCCTGGTGATCACCAGCTTCACCTGCACCGCGCCCTTCGTGGCCAGCCTCCTGTCGGTGGGCGCGACCGGCGGGGGCGGCGTGGGGCGCGTGGTGATCGGCATGGCGGTCTTCGGGCTGACCATCGCCCTGCCCTTCGTGTTCCTGTCGCTGCTCCCCGGCCGCCTGGCGTCGATCCCCAAGAGCGGCGCTTGGATGGGCACGCTCAAGGTCGCCCTGGGGTTCGTCGAGCTCGCCGCGGCGTTCAAGTTCTTCTCCAACGCCGACCTGGTCTGGGGTCTGAACGTGCTCTCGCGCGAGCTGTTCCTGGCCCTGTGGATGGCGATCTTCGCGGTGGCGGGAGCCTTCGTCCTGGGCTTCATCAAGCTCAAGGGCGAGAGCGGCGAGATCGGCCCGATCCGCATGTTGGCGGGCCTCGGCTTCGTGCTACTCGCGACCTACTCGGGCTACGGCGCGAGCGGCCGCATGCTCGATCCGATCATGACCGCGATCGTGCCGCCTTACAGCCACAGCATCGCCAACGAGGTCTCCGGCGCCTCGAGCGGCGCAGGAGAGTCGCGTCAGAAGGGCCACACGATCGTCGAGGACGATTACGACGGCGCCCTCGCCCTCGCGCGGCAGGAGGGCAAGTTGCTGCTGGTGAACTTCACCGGCCACACATGAGTGAACTGCCGCAAGATGGAGAAGTTCACCTTCCCCAGCGCGGCGGTCGCCGCGGAACTCGTCCCCAACTTCGTCGAGGCGCGCCTGCACACCGACGGTCGGGTCAACATCGACCGGATCCAGGGGCTGCAGCGAGACCTGGCCGGCACGGTGGCCAATCCCTACTACGTCGTGGTCGACCCGGCCACGGGTGAGCGCTTGGGAGAGGGCCCCTACATGTCGGCTCAGAAATTCGCCCAGTTCCTGCAAGACGCACGGAGCTGAGCGGCTGTAGGCACCCGATCCTGTGGCCTGACTCCCGATGGGGAGCCGGCGGGCGCAGCGGCGCCGGCTCCTGTCCGTAGATGGATCGGGGGCGCGCGGGCGGTGCTACTCGAAGCCCAGCAGCCTGCCGCCCTGGTAGACGGTGAAGCTGCCGACCCAGGCCAGCACGGTCATGTAGCTGAGCATGAACAGGGGCCAGCGCCAGCTCTTGGTCTCGCGCTTGACCACCGCGATGGTGCTCATGCACTGGGCAGCCAGGGCGAAGAAGACCATCAGCGAGACGCACACCAGGGGCGTGAAGACCTTGCTGCCGTCCGGTCGCTTCTCGGAGGAGAGGCGTTGGCGGAAAGTCGCGGTGTCCTCGCCGTCGTCCTCGAGCCCGTAGACGATGGCCATGGTGCTGACGAAGACCTCGCGCGCGGCGAAGGAGCCGATCAGGCCCACGCCGATCTTCCAGTCGAAGCCCAGGGGCGCGATCGCGGGCTCGATCCCGCGGCCCAGGCGACCCGCGTAGCTCTCGTTGAGCTGCAGGCTCGAGATCTCCGCTTCGACCTTGGCCAGGCGTTGTTCGGCGGACTCGAGCGCGGCTGGATCGGGTGCAGCCCCACTCCGCGCGTTGTCCACGGACGCCTCGGCCGCGCCGAGGCGTCCCGCGAGCTCGGGCCCTAGCTCGGGATCCGCCGGGAAGCTCAGCAGGGCCCACAGGGTGATCGTGGCGACCAGGATCACCGTGCCCGCCTCGCGCACGAAGATCGTGCTGCGCTCCCACATGGTGCGCAGGACCCCGAGCAGTTGGGGCATGCGGTAAGCGGGCATCTCGAGCAGCAGCGGCGGGTTCACGCCCGCGAAGACCGTGCGGCTCAGCACGGCGGTCGCGATCAGGGCCACCACCGTGGCGAACAGGTACATGCCCGCCATGATCAGCCCCTGCTGGAACGAATCGCCCCTGCCGGGCGGGTACAGGGCCGCGATCAAGAGGGTGTAGACCGGCAGCCGCGCCGAGCAGGTCATCAGCGGCACGACCATCATCGTCAGCAGGCGGTCGCGCTCGCGCTCGATGGTGCGCGTGGCCATCACGGCCGGGATCGCGCAGGCGAAGCCGCTCATCATGGGCACGAAGGCGCGCCCGTGCAGGCCACAGGCCTTCATGATGCGGTCCATCAGGAAGGCCACCCGAGCCATGTAGCCCGTGTCCTCCATCACCGCCACGAACAGGAACAGGAGCAGAATCTGGGGCAGGAAGACGAGCACACCGCCCACGCCGGCGATCAGGCCGTCGACCACGAAGCTGCGTAGGAAGCCCTCGGGCAGGGCCGGGCCGACCACCCCTCCGAGCCACGCGAAGAGCGACTCGATCGCGCCGATGGCCGGGTCGGCCCAGGCGAAGAGCGCCTGGAAGACGATCGTCATCAGGGCCAGGAAGATCGGGAAGCCCAGGAGCGGCGAGAGCAGCACCCGGTCGATCGCGCTCGTGAAACTGTCACGCGCCGATGCCCGCGCGGTGACGACGCCAGCGGTGTGCTCCTCGATCCAGCCATAGCGCCCGGCGACGACCTCCTCGTCGATCGAGCGACCCTCGACGCTGGCCCGCTCGTGGGCGGCCGACGCCGCGGCGCGCAGGCGTCCGTCGATGCCGCGCAGCTCGTCCCCCTCGTCGAGGGAGAGCAGGGCCCAAACGGCCAGGGCTCGCTCGCGACGCGGGTTCCCGTCGCGCCAGGTGGGGGGCAGGGCCGCGTGGACTTCGTCCACGTCCCGGCGCAGGGCGTCGGTGCCGGGCTCCCAGCGCCAACCGGGCCGCGCCTCGGGCTCGCCGTCCAGCACCCCCGCCAGAGCCGCGCGCAGGTCGTCGACACCCTCGCCACTGCGCGCCGAGAGGGCCACCACCGGCACGCCCAGGGCGCGCCGAAGGCGCTGCACGTCGAAGACGCGGCCTTCCTTGGCGAGCACGTCGGTCAGGTTGACTGCGACCACTGTCGGCAGGTCGAGTTCGATCACCTGCAGCGCGAAGTAGAGGTTGCGGCCGAGTTGGGTGCCGTCCAGCACCAGCACCACGGCCCCCGGACGCTCCTCGCCCTCGAGCCCGGCAATGGCGCGCACGGCGATGCGTTCCTCTTCCGAACGCGCCGACAGGGAGTAGCTGCCCGGCACGTCGAGCAGCCGCGCCACACGGCCTTCGCTGCCGAGCCGGACCAGCCCTTCGTGGCGATCCACGGTGATGCCCGGATAGTTGCCCACCTTGGCCCGCGCGCCCGTGAGGCGGTTGAACAGCGCCGTCTTGCCGGTATTCGGATTACCCGCCAGGGCCACCAGGGGCGGAGGAGTAGAGGCTTGGATCAAAGCTCGACGAGCCTCAGCTCACCTCGACCGAGAGGATTGCGGCATCGGACATCCGCACGCTGAGCAGCGAACCGCGCACCTCCAGCTCCAGGACTCCACCCAAGGGCGCCGCGCGCACGACCGAGACGCGCGAGCCCGGCAAGAGGCCCAACTCCATCAACCGACGTCGGAACAGCCGCTCGCCGCCGAGGCTGACGAGGCGACCGCCCTGTCCGGGACGAAGCTGATCGAGGGTGGTGGTGACCAAGTGAAGAATCGGGGTTGGAGGCGTAACCGGTGGTCGTTCCGCGCGGTCCACGGGGCGGAGGGGCGGGGGTTGGTGGGCCCGGGCGGGGAGGGTTCTCGCAGGGCAGGTTCGCTCGCGCTGCCGGCCTAAATGAGATTCGGTCGCAAAGAGGGGGGAGTATAGCCCTTTCATCGGCGCGCAGGGCGCTTGTCTGGGCTCCGACGCCCCTAAACAATCGCGGCCCCTCTCGATCGATCCGACCCAGTCCGGGCGCGACGAGCGCCTCCCTCCGAACAAGCCCCCATGAGCCAGGCCAAACTCGCCGCCGGCCGCCGTGCAGCCGACCTCGTTCCCGATCGCTCGACCCTCGGCCTGGGGACCGGATCCACGGTGCGCTTCTTCCTGGAGCGGCTCGCGGAGCGCATTCGCGACGAGGGCCTCGAGGTGCGCGGGGTGCCGACCTCGATCGACACCGAGACCGTGGCGCGCGAGCTCGGCATCCCCCTGGTCGGTCTCGACGAGGTGGATCTGCTCGACTTCACCGTCGACGGCGCCGACGAGATCGACGCCGAGTACCGGATGATCAAGGGCGGCGGCGGTGCACTGCTGCGCGAGAAGGTCGTGGCTTCGATCAGTCGGCGCGAGGTCATCGTCGTAGGCCGCGACAAGGTCGTGGAGCGGCTCGGGACGACCTTCGACCTGCCGGTGGAGGTGGTGCCCTTCGCCCTGCCGGTGGTGGCGCGACAGATCGCTCGGCTGGGCGGCGAGCCGCGCGAGCGGCAGGCGGCCGGTGGGGGCGAGTACCGCACCGACAACGGCAACGCCGTGCTCGACGTCCACTTCGAGGGCGGCATCGAAGACCCGGAGGCACTCGAGTTGACCCTGGCGGCGACCCCGGGAGTTGTCGAGTGTGGGCTCTTCCTGGGCCTGGCCGACGCCGTGGTGATCGCCGACGACGACGGCACGGTCGAGGTGCGCGAGAAGGGCTGAGCGGCCCTGACCTCGCATGCGGGCCCCGCCCGAACGGCAGCGGCCCCCGCGATCGTGAGGATCGCGGGGGCCGCTGCGCTGGGGGCCGAAGCCCGAGTCGTGTGGGGTCAAGCCCCCTTGATCACAGGCTCGAGATGAAGGCCAGGATCGCCTCGATGTCGGCGTCCTTGTCGGTGCTGACCAGGGAGACTTGGACCTTCGAGGCCTGGGGAACGATGTCCTCGTGGCCGCGGATGTCGTGGAACTCGTTGAACCACTTGAAGGTGGTCGGGTAGTTCGCACTGCCGTAGACCGGATCGTTCATCTGCGAGTCCGGGTCGACGATCGCCCGCAGCGACACGAGCGAGTTGTCGTGCATGTACGGGTAGGTGTGGAAGACCGCGAGCTTGGTCGGAATCGAGAACAGCTTCAGCTTGCGGTTGAAGACCTTCTTCGGCCCGAGCGGGTCGAAGAACGGATCCAGGGGGCAGGGGTAGCTGTTCGGGTCGTCCCGCTCGAAGTTGTCGTCCGAGTCCGGGTGGATCGGGGTGTAACCCTCGATGTCCGAGTAACCGTCGAGGTTGCGGTCGAAGTCGGGGAAGCCGTCCAGATCCTCGTCGCCGTTCACCTGGGAGTTGACCGCGCGGATGTTGAGCTGCGCGATGTTCTCCTGCAGGTTGAGGCAGTTGTCGTCGTGGACGTAGCCGAACTCCAGACCGTCGGTGTAGATCGGGTCGAGGAAGTCAGCGGTGAACAGGCGCGTGCTGCCGTTGACGGCGTCGGCCTTCGGGTGACAGGCGATACAGCCGGCCGCGCGCTGGGTCGGGTTGAGGCCCGTGTCGTTGGTCCCGAAGAACAGGTCCTGACCGTAGGCCGCCAGCGACGTCAGGTCGCCGGTGACCGGATCGAGGTTCGGGTTCAGGGGGAACGGGATGACCTTGTGGTAGTCGATCAGGCCTTGCTGCTCGACGTCACTCATGATGCCCGTGCCGCCGTTCTCGCCGCCGAACATCGGGCCGGTCTCGCCCAGGTTGACGCGGACGCCCTTCCAGAGCAGCAGACCGGAGCCCAGGGGGCCACCGTAGACCGGCATGGTCGTACGCGGGCCGGCGGGGCGGTCCCAGCTCTTGCCGTCCTCACCACCTTCAGCGTGGCAGGAGTAGCAGGAGTTGTTGAAGTTGCCGGTGGTCTGGGCGCGGGAGGCGTCGTGGAACAGCTCCTGGCCGATGCGCTCGCTGACGGTCTTCTGGTCGGGGCCGGTGATCGTGACGATCTGGTCGGCCTCCTTGGTGATCACGCCGGTGGCGTAGTCGACGCGCAACACGCTGAGCGAGGTGGTGACCTCGTTCTGGATGTAGATCAGCGCGTCGTCGTTGCTGGTGGCCGGGTCCGGCACGACCGTCCAGCCGATCGGCATGTCGCCGATCGCGGTGGTCAGGTCGAGCGGCGTGCGCTCCACGTGGCCGTGACGGGGCGGGAAGACCGTCTGCAGGGTCATGTCCGAACCGTTGACGTCGTAGAGGAAGACGTCCTCGGAGCCCTGGTTCAGCATCAGGACCTTGTCACCGGCCGCGTTGTAGTCGGCGCGGTAGGGCTGGCCGGCGCGGTAGCCCATCTTGTTCAGGCCCGTGCCGGTGGTGCCGAGCACCACGCGGACGCCGTTCGAGAGGCCGATGTCACCGTTGTTGGTGTTGAAGGTCGCGCCCTGGAAGGAGACGACCTGGCCGTCGAGCACCGGCGAGTTCGGGATGGCGATCGAGCCGGCCCACTGGTCACCGACGCTCGCGCTCATCGCGATCGAGCCCTGCAGGTCGACCAGCAGGGTGCCCAGGGGCGGCACCGGGATGTTGGTCTCGATGCCGTACCAGACGAAGCCGAGCACGCCGGCGCCGTTGACGCCGCTGAGCACGAAGTCGGCCGAACCGCCGAGGACCGGCGAGCCGGAGCCGCCGAGGGTCACGATGCCCCCGCCGATGCTGCGGCCTTGGCCGCCGAAGGGCACGTACTTGGCCGGGGTCAGCGTGTCGGTCAGCTCGTGGTGCAGACGATTCGACGCGTCACCGGGGGCGTTGTAGCTCCCGGTGACGAGGTCGAGCATCGTCAGCGAGGGGTACACGCGGTTGGCGAAGGCCCCCGCGATCGCACCCGCGAAGTCGTGGGTGGTGTCGAAGTTGATGTTCAGCAGGACCTGCGGAACGAGCGCGCGGGTGCCGTCGGGCGAGATCGCGATGTCGTCCGAGAAGGTCGGGTCACCCTGACTCGCGACCGTGTGGTTCGGGATCGGGTTGTTGATCGGGTGCAGGTCGTAGTCGTCCTGGTTGATGCGACCGCCCTCGGCCACGGCGGTCGGGACACCCGAGCCGTCGAGGGTCACGTCGAGGATCGAGATCCACGGCGACTTCCAGTGGGTGACGTAGATCTTCGCCGAGTCCGCGGTGACCGAGAACAGACGCGGGTTGGCCAGGTCCGGCACCCCGTCGAAGTCCGTGTCGATCTGGTCGATGGTCTTGCCCGGGGCGATGTGACTGAGGTCGTCGTCGTACTCGTGGCGAGCCAGCTCGGCGTAGGTCGTCGCGTCGAGCAGCAGCACTTCGCTGGAGCGGAAGGCGGTGACGACGAAGAACTTGCCGTTGGGCGACAGGGCGATGCCGTAGGGCTCGGTGCCCACGTCGGTCAGCAAGGATTCGACGGTCTTGGTGGCCACGTCGATCACGCTGATGCTGCCGCGGATCTCGGCGCCGGTGAAGGGCGTCACGAAGTTGGTCGTGAGCGGCACGTTCCCGCGCCGGTTGACCACCAGCAGCTTGGTGCCCGCGGCGTTGAAGGCCAGGTGGTTGGGCTGGGCCCCGACCGCGATCTCCGCGACCACGGCGCCGGTGGCGACGTTGACCTGGGAGACCGAGTCGTTGTCGTGGTTGACCGTCCAGACGAGGTCCGAGTTGTTCGGGTCGACGAGAACTGCGTGTGCCTGGGTCTGGGCCGACACGTAGGTCGCTCCAAAGGCGAGCACGCTCGCTGCAAGTGCGGTGGTGCGGTGTTTCATACGTCTTTGCTGTGGGCTGACGAGGTCGCCGAGGGCCAGGCTCGTCTAGGACGGGAGTACGGGTGGTTGCGATCCAGCCCGCCGACACGGTTGTGCGGCAGCGAGCGGGAGTTCTGTGGGCGTGGGAGATCCCCGGTGACCTGCACCGGAAACATATCTGGCCCGCCCAGCCGAGGTCGGTTCGCCTGTCCAGATGACGGCGAACCCGCCACTGGCAGGGGTCTTCGGTTGTAGGGGTCGGGCCGGGAAGCCGCATGAGGCGGCGATTACCAGCCCTCCAGGCGTCTCGACGGGTCCGGGACCGGGGCCAAGCGGATTGGGCGGAAGGGTCTTCTCGATTGTTCCGGACTTTCCGGGCCCGTCAGGAAGGGCTTTCCGTGGGGGGCCGCCAGGGCCCTTTGCATGACCGCCCGCGGGGGCCCGGCGGCCCCTGCGACGGTTGGCACCCGGCTTGCGACCAGGCTCGGCATGGAGACCATCGAAAGTCTCTCTGGATTGGAGTCCCTTGGACGGCCGCCCGGCACGGGGCGGCCGTCCCGTTCCTACCTCGACGCCGCCCACGGCGTCGACAGGGGATCGCGGGACAGCGCCTTCAGCGCCGAACTCCGACGGAACAGAGAGTCCGAGCACATCTCGGAACAGCAGGCCGAGGCCCGCCAGCGGGCGGATCGCCTGGAGGAACGCCGTCTGGGTCGCGAGGAAGGCAAGGCAGAACGCCCGGAGGAGAGGGCCGCCGAGCAGCGGCCGCGACGCTCCGGACGCCGCGAGCGAGACCCGGTGGAGGGTCCCGTCGATGGGCCCCAGCGGCCCCAGCAGGAGGCCCCCGCGCGCCGCGCGGAGGCCAGAGGAGATGTCCCCACCGGCGGCCCCGGCGACGCGGCCGCCCGCCCCGGGCCGGGTCCCGACCCTTCCCCGCAGGTCGTGCCCGCGCCCGGATTCCCCGGCGGCCCGCACCCCGGCCCGGCCGCCGCCCCGCCGCCGGCCGCTGCGCTGCCCGCCGCCCAGGCTGCCCGCCCCGGTGCGGCCCGCATGGACGCCCCCGCCCAAACCACCGTCGACCCGGATCGGTCTCGATCCGTGCCCCGCACCGCCGCCGCCGAGCGCCCCGGCCAGGCGGCGGACATCGAGCGCGCCGCGCGGGTCCTCGAGCAATTGAAGGCGGCCCTGCGCCCGGGGCTGCGTGAAGCCGTGGTCCAGCTCGACCCCGGCGAGCTCGGCCGGGTGACCGTGCGCCTGTCCTTGGACGGCAACACCGTCTCGGCCCGCATGGAGGCCGAGTCGCCCGAGACCCTGGAGCTGATCCAGCGCCACCTGCCCGAGCTGCGCGCCGCCCTGGCCGACGCCGGCTTCGACACCGCCGAGGTCGCCCTGACCCTGGCCGATCCCTCCGACCGCCGACCGGACAGCGGAGCGCCCGAGCGCCGCGATCCGGGCGCGGACCGGCGCCGCGGCCCACAGGCCGGCGAGCGCACCAACGACCACGACCCGCGCCCCATCCGGCACGGGTCGTCCGAGGTCGACACCTACGCCTGACCTCACCCCCCTCCTCAGCGCCCGCGACCCCCTCCCTCAGCTCAACCATGGAAATCAACGCCACCTCGCCGACCTCGACCACGTCGAGTTCCGGCCTCGCCGGCTCTAAGGAGCTCGACAGGGAAGCTTTCATGAAGCTCCTGGTGAGTCAGCTCGAGAACCAGGACCCCATGGAGCCCGTCAAGAACGAGGACTTCGTGGCCCAGCTCGCGACCTTCTCCAGCCTCGAACAGCTCGAGTCCATGAACTCCGGCATCGAGGGCCTCTTGTTCATGAGTCAGGCCGACTCGATCGTCTCGCAGCTCGCCGAGGGCAGTGCCCTGATCGGCAAGGAGATCGGGTGGACGGACCCCGACACCGGCGCCGGCAACACCGGCATCGTCGACTCGGTCAAGGTCCAGGACGGCATCGCCAGCCTGATCTCGGGCCCGGTCAGCGTGCCGCTCTTCTGGGTCGAGACGGTCCACGAAGCGGGCGCCGACGGCGGCTCCGACGCGGCCGGGACGACCGTCGACAACGCGTCGGACTCCGAGACCGACACCGAAACCAGCGCCTGATCGGATCCTGATCCATGACACGTGCACTCGTCTCTGCCCTCAGTGGTCTGCGGGCCCATCAAGGCTGGATCGACGTCATCGGTAACAACCTCGCCAACACCAACACGCCGGCCTACAAGACGGCGCGCGCGGTGTTCTCGACCCTGATCAGCCGCACCCTGCGTGAGGGCAGCCCGCCCACGGACTCCCTCGGCGGCACGGATCCGATGCAGGTCGGCCTCGGCGCACAGCTCGCCATGGTCGACCGCGACCTGGGCCAGGGCGCGCTCGACATCACCGGGCGCACCTTCGACCTGGCCATGCTCGGCGAGGGCTACTTCACCCTCTTCGACGGCAACCGAGACGTGTTCAGTCGCGTCGGATCGTTCAGCCTGGACTCGAAGGACAACCTCGTCGACCAGCGCACCGGCTACCGCGTGCTCAATCCCAACGGTCAGGCGATCAAGATCGACTCCACCGGTGTCGTCCCGCCCAAGACCACCTCGGCCATGCAGTTCGAGGGCAACCTGCCCTCGGAGATCACCGGCCCCCTGGCGGAGACGCTCTCCAGCGCCTCGGCCATCTACGAGGGCACGGCGGCCTCGATCACCGGCGGCGCGACGGGGCCCTTCACGCTGCCCGCGGGCGAGGCCTACACCATGGAGCTGGCGATCAACGGGGGCGCACCCCAGCTGGTCTCGATCTCGGTCCCCGCCTCGGGTGTGGTCACCGCCCAGGACGTGGCCGACGAAGTCAACAAGCTCGACCACATCACCGCCACGGTCAACGCCGACCAGTCGCTCTCGATGGTCAGCGACAAGACCGGGGAGAAGTCGACGATCAAGGTCACGCCGGGCGCCGCGGGCAAGGACCTGGCGGGCGCCGTGGGGCTGTCGACGACGTTGGTGGCGGGCACCGAGACCCTGGCCGGCCTGTCATCGAACCTCAATCTGCTCACGCTCAACGACGCGGACTACCTGAACGGGGACACGCTCGAGATCAGCGGCACCGAGGCTGACGGCTCGATCGTCCAGGCGACCTTCGTCTACGGGACCGACGGCACGACGATGCAGGACCTGGTCGACTTCGTGAACGCCCAGTTCTCGAGCGCCGAGGCCAGCTTCGACGCCAGCGCCGGCAAGTTGGTCTTCAGCGCGGAAGAGAGCGGCGAGTCCGACCTCAGCCTCGTGATCAGCGACGGCAACGGCCAGGTGGGCCAGAGCCAATGGGCCACGGCGGCCTTCGCCGTGACCACCAACGGTGCCGGCCCGGACACGGTCACCACCTCGATGGAGGTCTTCGACCCCGCGGGCGGCAGCCACATCCTCTCCTTCGACTACGTGCGCCAGGACGACAACTCCTGGACCATGACCGCCTCGCTCCCCAGTAGCTCGGGAACCGTCACCGCGGGCACCGTCTCCAACATCCGCTTCAACGAGAACGGTTCGCTGCAGACACCGCCCTCGGCCGACATCACGATCCAGTTCAACGGTGGCTCGAGTCAGAACATCAAGCTGACCTTCGGTGAGGCGGGCAGCTTCGACGGCATCACGCAGTTCGGCTCGGCCACCAACCTGGTGGCCTCGGGTCAGAACGGCTACGGCGCCGGCACCCTGGCCAGCATCTCGGTCGGCACCGACGGTGCGATCGAGGGCTTCTACACCAACGGCCAGAGCGTCGACCTGGGCGCCATCGGCGTGACGACGTTCACCAACCCGCGCGGCCTGGAGGAGCTCGGCAACAGCTACTGGGGCGAGACCTCCAACAGCGGCCAGCGCCTGACGGCTGCGGGGGCCGGCAACGGCGCAGGTGAGGTGATCGGCGGCGCCCTGGAGCAGTCCAACGTCGACTCGGCCGCGGAGTTCGTGCGCCTGATCCAGGCCCAGCGCGGCTTCCAGGCCAATGCGCGGATCATCTCGGTCCAGGACCAGCTCCTGGAGGAAGTCGTCAACGTGGTCTGACCCCAGGGGCGCTAGCCCTAGCCCCCTGAGGTCCCTGGCGACCCGCACCGGCCCCGACCGGTGCGGGTCGCTTTCGTTCGGGCGTACTGGTCGTACGGTGCCGCGACCATTTTGGTCGTACGGTGCCGCGACCATTTGGCCCATCGGCGATCAGCGGCGCTGCGAATCGGGAGCGCTTGCGCGCCGATGGGCCAAATGGTCGCGGCACCGTACGACCAGTACGACCAAAATGGTCGCGGCACCGTACGACCAGTACGACCGCCCCACGACCGCGCGAGAGCGACCCGGCCACCGGAAAGTCCTTCCCCGGGAGAAACCTCGGCGCTTGCCGGGCGGAAGGACTTTCCCGCGACGGGCGTGCTCGCGGCTCCCGGACGCCCCTACGGGCCCTGTGGGCCCACCGGTCGCTTGGCACCGCGCTTGCGACCTGACCGGTATGGATTCCGGTCTCTACTCCGCCGTCGGCTCGATGCGCAGTTCCCTGCGCTCGCTCGACGTGCTGGCCCACAACCTCTCCAACCTCGGCACCCACGGCTACAAGCGCCGCAGCCCCAGCGCCAAGCTGTTCGACGCCCACACCGACTTCGGCCAGACCCGAGCCATCGGCACCCGCGGTTGGGTCGACCACGGCCAGGGCGGCCTCGATCAGACCGGCGACGACTTCCACCTGGCCCTGATGGGTGAGGGCTTCTTCGCCGCCGAGTCACCCGAGGGCGAGGTCTACACCCGCGTCGGGCGCCTGTCCTTCGACGCCGATGGGAACCTGACCACGGCCGAGGGCTACCCGATGGCCTGGGAGAACCAGGAGGTTGCTCTCAACCCCAGCGGCGAGGCCCCGGTGATCGACGACAACGGCCAGGTCTACCAGGGCCTGGTCAGCATCGGCCGCCTGAAGTTGGTGGCCTTCGCCGACAAGCGCGACCTGAATGAGACCAGCGCGGGCTACTGGCTCGCCCGGCCCAAGGCCCAGCAGGTCCCGCCCGACGCCCAAGTGCGCCAGGGCTTCCTGGAGCGCTCCAACTCGGAGGGAGTGGTCGAGCTGATCGACCTCGTCGAGAACCAGCGGGCCTACGAGATCGCCTCGAAGGCCGTCACGCAGATCGACCAGAGCTACCGCCGGCTCAACCAGGGTCGTTCCTGAACCACGGCCCCCCAACGGAGACTGATCGATGATCCGCGCCATGCGCACCGCCGCCTCGGGCATGACCGCCCAGCAGATGAACGTCGACACGATCGCGAACAACATCGCGAACGTGAACACGACCTCGTTCAAACGCGACCAACTGTCGTTCCGCACCGCCCTGTACCGCACCTATCGCGAGCCGGGCGCCGCCACCGCGGGCAACTTCTCCAACCCCACCGGCCTGCAGGTCGGCTCCGGGGTCGAGGTCGGCAGCTCGCTCAAACTCCACGAGCAGGGCGACCTCGAGTTGACCAACAACCCGCTCGACATCGCCATCAACGGCCCCGGCTACTTCCGCGTGCAGCTCGGCAACGGCGAGTTCCGCTACACCCGGGACGGTTCCTTCCGCCAGGACGGCGACGGTACGGTGGTCACCGCCGACGGCTATCGCCTCGATCCGCAGATCAAGATCGACGGTCTGACCAGCATCGCCGTGGGCCAGGACGGCAGCGTCTCCGGCGAGACCTCCTCGGGCGGTCGCACCAACGTCGGCGCGATCCAGATCTTCCGCTTCGCCAACGTCGGCGGCCTCAAGGCCACCGACGCCAACCTCTTCTCCGAGACGCTCAGCTCCGGCCCCGCCCAGCAGACGGTGCCCGGCGACGCCGGCGCCGGCTTCCTGCGGCAGAACTTCCGCGAGCGCTCGAACGTGCAGATCGTCGAGGAGCTGATCGAGCTGATCCAGGCCCAGCGCAACTACGAGGTCAACAGCCGGACGATCCGGGTGGCCGACGAGATGCTGCAGCAGGTCGGCCAACTCATCCGCTGAGCGGAGCTCCTGACCATGTTGATCCTCGCATCCCTATTGCTGTCGACCGGCGTCACCGTCGTGCTTCCCGCCGAAGCACGGGTGACCGGCACCCAGATCGTGCTGGGCGAGATCGCGGACGTCGTCGCCGACGACGCCCAGCTCGCCCGCGCGGTCGAAGAGGTCCGCATCGGCTACGCTCCGGCGCCGGGCTACAGCCGCCTCCTGCGCAACGACCAGATCGGCCTCGAGCTGCAGAAGGCCTTCCCCGACGTGACCTGGACCTTCAAGGGCCAGCCGGCCACGCGCATCTGGCCCGTGGTCCACACCATCTCCGCCGACAGCCTGGTGGCTGCAGCCCGTGCGGAGCTGTCTGCGGCCTCGATCGGATTGGACGTCGAGTACGTGCTGTCCTCGCAGTTGCAGGACGTGCGCGTCCCCGGCCTCGAGAACGCGTTCCGACTGCGCGGAGCCCTGGACCGGCCGACGCTGGAGACGGGCGGCCTGACCGTGCCGGTGCAAGTGCTGTTGAACGGCGAGGTCTACCGCACGGTTCACACCACTTGGGACGTGAAGGTCTGGCAGGAGCTGCCGGTCCTCGCCCGTCGCACCGTGGCCGGCGAGCCCTTGAGCGCGAGCCTGTTCGAGACCCGACGCGTGCTGCTCGATCCGCGCAACGAGGGCCAGCCGGTGCCCATGGCCTTGATCACCGGCTCGACCGCCGCGCGCACCCTGCGCGAAGGCCAGGTCGTCACTGCCGCCGACGTCCACAGGCCGATCGCGATTCGCTCCGGCGACGCCGTCTTCGTCGAGGTCGTCCGCGGCTCGGTCACCGCGCGGGTGATCGGCACCGCCATCGGCTCGGGCTCCCTGCGCGACAAGGTCCTGGTGCGCTTGGACCTCTCCGGCCGCGAGATGCTCGGAACCGTCGAGAGCTCCGAACTCGTGCGCGTCGAGCTGGGTCTCGACCGCTGATCGCCCGACCGACCCCTCCCCTCAGCCAGCTACCTCATCCCATGCGTTCCCGAGTCCTCCTGCTCTGCCTGGCCATCGCAGCGGCCACGCCCGTCGACAAGGTCGCCGCCCAGGTCCGGCCCGGGTCGATCTACGACGTCGAGCACGGTCCCATCGACCTGATCGCGAACAAGACGGCGCGTCGCGTGGGCGACCTGGTGACCGTGCTGATCAGCGAGACCCAGGACGTCAGCAACGAGGAGAGTTCGGGCATCACCAAGGAGACCGCGCTGACCTACGAGTTGCTGAACCTCGACGTCCTGCCCGGCGCCTTCGACACCCTGCCCAGCCTCGACGCTTCGTCCAGTTCGGAGTTCGGCGGCCAGGCCACGGTCTCCAAGCGCGGCACCTTCGAAGCCCGCCTGACCGCCATGGTCGTGGACGTGCTGCCCAACGGGAACCTGGTGATCAGCGGCCGTCGCGAGGTACGCGTGGACAAGGAAGTCAAGCTGATCGAGTTCTCCGGTGTCGTCCGCAAGTACGACGTGAGTGCGGCCAACACGGTCACCTCCGAGCTCGTGGCCGACGCACGCGTCGCCTACACCGGCAACGGGCCGCTGACCAAGGCCTCCGCTCGCAACGGCTTCGGCGCCTGGGTCTTCGACGCCCTCGACTGGCTCTGGCCCTTCTGATTCCGGCTGCCACTTCGCCGCGTGATCCGTCCAACAGCCGCCTTCCCCCGCACTCGCTTCCATGTCTGCCACGCTCCTCGCCCTGCTGCTGCAAGTCCCGGCGGCCACCCTGCCGACCGGCAGCCCCTGGCCCACGGGCCAGACCGCGCCCGTCGCCAACGCCGGCGTCCAGCGCGAGGTCTACGTGGGCGGGATCGAAGCCGCGCAGCCGATCGCCGGGCAATCCAGCTCGAGCGTCGTCACGCGCCCGCGCATCGACCCGCAGCTCGCCCGCGGCAGCGACGGCAGCCTCTCCGTGCGCGTGCGCGACCTGGCGCGGGTGCGCGGTCAGGAAGACAACATCATCCACGGCATCGGCCTCGTGACCGGCCTCGCGGCCTCGGGTGATTCCGGCCTGCCGGCGCGCCAGGCCATCGCCAACCTGCTCAAGACCAAGAACATCAACATCGAGCCCTCCCAGTTGGCCACCAACAACGTGGCCGTGGTCTGGCTCGAGGCGACGCTGCCCCCCGGCGTCAAGCCGGGCTCCAAGCTCGACGGGCGCGCCTCGTCGATCTACGACGCCGAGAGCCTGGTCGGTGGCACCCTGGTCTGGGGCGAGCTGACCGACCCCACCGGTCGGCAGGTCTACGCCACGGCCAGCGGCCCGGTCAGCGTGGGCGGCTTCTCGGCCGGCGGCGACGGCGCGTCCGCGGTCCGCAACCACCTGACCGTCGGGATCATGCCCGACGGGGTCAAGGTCGAGCGCGAGGTGCCGACGAAGCTCGTGATGGACCAGGGCTACCTGTACCTGGACCTCAAGGCCAAGACCGGCAGCTTTGGCAACGCGGTGCGAATCTCCGATCGCGTCAACGAGATGATCCCCGGCATCGCCGTGCCGATGGACGGCATGAGCGTGCGCGTGGAGGTGCCCGGCTGGGTCACGCCCTCCGAAGAGGTGCGCTTCCTGAGCTCGATCCTCGAGCTGGGCGTGCAGCCCGAGGCTTCCTCGCGCGTGGTGATCAACGAACGCACCGGCGTGATCGTGCTCGGCGAAGAGGTGCGCCTGACCCGCGGCGCGATCACCAAGGGCAACCTGACGGTGACCATCGCCGAGTCGCCCGAGGTCAGCCAGCCGGCGCCCCTGTCCGAGGGCGAGACCACCGTCGTGCCGCGCACCAACCTCTTGATTGAAGAGGAGCAACGCGCCCTCTCGATCATCAACGGTGCCGCCTCGCTCCAGGAGGTGGTCGAAGTGCTCAACGTGCTGGGCGTCAGCCCGCGCGACATGATCGAGATTCTGCAGTCGATGGCGCAGTCGGGGATGCTCCACGCAGACCTCGTGATCCAGTGAGGAACGTAGCCAGATGATCGACAACAACTTCGATGGCCTGACACGAGCGCGCGAGGCCGGCATCGATGCCGGCATCGGCGGGCTGCGCAAGGCCGACCAGCTCAAGGCGCGCATGCAGAACGCGGGCGTGGACAAGGTCGCCCGCGAGTTCGAGCGCCTGTTCGCGTCGATGCTGGTCAAGGAGATGCGCGCGACCCTGCAGGACGGCATGTTCGGCAAGGGCGCTGGCAGCGACACCTACGGCGCTTGGTTCGACGAGCACATCGGCGCGTCCCTGGCGGACACCGGCGCCCTGGACATGGCGGGCATCCTGCGCGCCGGTCTGCCCCAGGGCGAGGTGATCAGCGCCGAGACGCTGGAAGCCGAGCGCAAGGGCGAGGCTCCGCCCGCCGACGACGAGGTCGACACTGCCGCGGATGCGAGGCCGCTCGAGCGATGACCTGGCAAGCCTGGCTGCGTAAGGCCGAGTCCTGGGCGCAGGAGGAGCAGGGCGCGCAACTGCGCCTGCTCGAGGCCCTGCGCGAGCACGAGGCCAGCCTGTCGGGCGGCGATCCGGGCGAGATCGAGCGCACCCTGGGCCTGATCCGCGACGCGATCTCGGGCGAGAACCAACGCGCACGGCGCCGCCGCGAGTGGCTCGGCGGTCTCGGCAGCGCCTGGGGCGTCGAGCCCCTGACCTTGACCCTGCGCAGCGTCGTCGAACGCGCGGGCGAGGCCGGCGGCCTCCTGTCGCGGCAGCGCACCGACCTCGAAGCCACCACACGCCTGGTGGTCGAGACCGCTCGGCGGGTCTCCCTGATCGCGCGCCAGCAGCGCGCCGTGGTCGGCGAGATCCTCACCATGTTCACCGGCGTCGACCCCACGGTCGGCGGCGACTCGCGCGGCGCCCTCGTCCACTTGGAGGCCTGACCCATGAGTCGCATCGGTCTCGGAACCGGCCTGCGGGCCCTGTTGGCCTCCCAGTTCGCCCTGAACACGGTCGGCCAGAACATCGCCAACGCCAACACGCCCGGCTATTCGCGCCAGGGCATCGAGCTCGGCGCCAGCCGACCCCAGAACCTGGGGCGCTTCTTCGTCGGTAGCGGCGTCGAAGTGCTGGGCGTCAATCGCAAGATCGACGAGCTGCTCGAGCGGCGCATCCTGACCCAGACGGCAATCACCGGTCGCCTGGACCAGACCACTTCGACCCTCTCGGAGATCGAAGCCCTGTTCGCGGACTTCGAGGGCTACGGCCTGGGGTCGCAGATGGACGACTTCTTCTCTTCCACGGCGCAGCTCTCGGCCAACCCCCAGGATCCGATCCTGCAGTCCGGCGTGGTGCAGTCCGCGGTGCAGATGAGCGCGCGCTTCCAGTCCCTGTACACGGGACTGCAGGACCTGGGCAGCGAGATCGGCGTCCAGGCCAAGGTCCTCTCCGGCGACGCGAACCAGTTGGCGACCGAGATCGCGCGCCTCAACGGCGAGATCGCCCAGGCGGAGTCGGCCGGGGTTCTGGCCAACGACCTGCGCGACTCACGCCAGCTCGCGCTCAAGGAGCTCTCCGAGCTGGTGGACGTCAAGGCCACCGAGGACGGCCAGGGCATGGTGCGGGTGCAGGTCGCCGGCAACATCCTGGTCAACGGGACCACGGCCCAGAAGCTGACCGTCGAGACCAATGCCAACAACGAGCTGGCCCTGCGGATCTCCGGCTCCAACGGCTTCGTGCCGATCGAGGGCGGCCGGCTGGGCGGGCTGGTGGACGTGCGCGAGGGCACCATTCCGGGGCTCGGGAGCGAGCTCAACGCCCTGGCCCGCGAGCTGATCATCTCGATCAACGCCAAGCACTCGGTCGGTGTGCCGGCTTCGGGTTCGTTCCAGAATCTCACCTCCAGCTACCAGGCCAAGGATGTGGACGGCGACGGCCAGGCCGGTGACGAGCTCCTGCGCGACTCGCTGCCCTTCGCGGTGACCGACGGCAACCTGGTCGTCAACATCTCCAACCGCGACACGGGGGCGATCGAGCGCTACGAGATCGAGATCGATGCCGAGCGCACCACCGTCGACCAGTTCGCGGCGGCGCTCTCCAAGGTCCCGCGTCTGAACGCCGAGCTGGACCCCTTCGGTCGCCTGCAGATCGTGGCCGACGCCGGCTTCGGCTTCGACTTCTCCAAGCGCCTGGACCCCAACCCGGATCCGGACGGCACCTTCGGCGGCGGCGGAGCCTCCCTGGGCACGCCCGAGGCCGGCCCCTTCAACCTGGCCGACGGCGACACCCTCGAGATCGAGGTCCCGGCCGGCGGCGGCGGCACTACCACGGTGCAGGTGGAGTTCGACCTCTCCAGCTTCGTCGACATCACCGAAGCGACCGCCGACGAAGTCGCCGCCGCGATCAGCTCCAGCCCCGACGTGATCGCCGCGGGCCTGCGCGCGGTCGTGCAGGACGGCCACGTCTTCCTGCAGACCGAGGACACCGGCGCCAGCGCCCAGTTCACGGTCCAAGCCGGTTCGGCGATCACCGCCCTGGGCTGGGACGACAACGCCGGCATCCCGGTGACCGGTTCGGCGGACGCGGTCGACATCGTCGTCAGCGGCGTCTACGAGCTCTCCAAGAACAACACCTTCTCCTTCGTGCCGCGCAACGATGGCGTGATCGGCACGACGCCCGACCTGATCGTCGACGTCTTCGACGCCGAGGGCGAGATCGTGACCTCCCTGCAGGTGGGCGCGGGCTACCAGCCCGGGACCAAGCTGACGGTGGTCGAGGGCGTCGAGGTGACCCTGGGGCTCGGCAGCCTCTCGGCTTCGAACAACGACCGCGTGGCCTTCGACGTGGTCGCCGACTCCGACGAGTCCGACGTGCTGGTGGCCTTCGGGATCAACTCCTTCCTGACCGGCACCGATGCGTCCGACATCGGCGTGCGCACGGACCTGGAGTTCGACGCCTCGCTGCTGGCCGGCTCGGCCACCGGCGCCGAGGGTGACAACGGCGTCTTGCTGAGCATCGTGCAGCTCGAGTCCGAGCACCGCTCCGGGCTCGGCGGCGAGACGATCGGCGGGCGCTACGCTCGCACCGTGGGAGACTTCGGCTTCGAACTCGCCAGCGCCGACTCGGCCCTCTCGGCCAGCGGCGTGCTGGTCGACAGCCTCGAGAGTCGCCGCGCCGCCGTCTCGGGCGTCAACGTCGACGAGGAGCTGGTGGACATGGTGCGCTTCGAGCAGGCCTACAACGCCGCCGCGCGCTTCATCGACGTCGTCAGTCGGCTCGAGCAGGAACTGCTCCAAATCATCTAGGTCGATCGATCCATGCGAGTCAGTACCAACTCCCTCTACCGACGCCTCGTCGCCGGCATCAACGTGAACACCCAACGCATGGTTCGCGCGCAGGAGCAGGTCTCCTCGGGCCGCCGGCTGGTGCGACCGTCGGACGACCCCAGCGGGACGTCGCGGGTGCTGACCCTCGAGCGTGAGCTCGCGGACGCAGGCCGAGTACGCAAGTCGATCGGTCTGGGCCGCACCTTCGTGGACTCGGCCATGAGCACCCTGCAGGAGGGCTCGGGCCTGCTGGCGGAGGCGCGCTCGCTGATGATCCAGGGCATGAACGGCACCGTCGACCCGAAGTCGCGCACCGCGATCGCGGACCAGATCGACCTCCTGCGGCTCGAGATGCTGGAGCTCGGCAACCGCAAGAGCGCCGACCGCTTCCTGTTCGCCGGCTCGCAGACCGGTGACGAGCCCTGGATCGACCAGTCCGTCGGCGGCTACAAGCGCGTCAGCTACGCCGGCGACGAGGCCACCCAGGACCTGCGCCTGGGCGGCGGCGTGACCATCGGCCTGAACGTGCCCGGCACCGAGGCCTTCGCGAAGGTCGAGCCCGGCGGCG
This sequence comes from Engelhardtia mirabilis, assembly GCA_007751255.1. Taxonomy (GTDB): domain Bacteria; phylum Planctomycetota; class UBA1135; order UBA1135; genus Engelhardtia; species Engelhardtia mirabilis. The sequence goes on along the minus strand of CP036296.1, from coordinate 6,831,750 downwards.
TGACCTTCTCCGGCCTGACCGGACTGGCCAAGGGTCTGACCGCCTCCGAGGGCACGGCCTGGGAGTCGATCACGATCCGCAATACCGGCGTGGACCTGGGCAACCTGGCCTCGGTCGGCATCACCGCGGCGGGGAGCGGCTCGCCCACGCTCCTGCAGACCGAGGACATCGTGGTCGACGCCGCCTCGGGCACGATCCGACTGGGCAATGGCCCGGCCGTGAAGCTCCCGGCGTCGAGCTCGCCCTCATCCAACAGCGTCAAGTTGACCGACGAGCACGGCGGCCAGCTGGTCGTGGATGCGAGCGGATGGACCGGCGCCGACTACAGCGGATCGGTGTCGGGCACCGGCACGATCCAGCTCGGCAGCACTCCGGCTCAGGCCATCGACTTCACCGACGGCGACTTCCGCCTGCAGAACGCCGCCACCGGCACGGTGCTGCACGTGGACCTGTCCGAGGTGCGGCGCGCGGGCGAGGAGCTGATGCAGTTCTCCGGCAACGTCAACGTCTTCGACCTCCTGGCGGGGGTGTCGCAGGACCTGCGCAATTCCGCCGGCCTGACCGGCTCGGAGATCACCGATCGGCTCAACATCCGCCTGGGCGAGCTCGATCGGCACGCGGACAACCTGCTGGTCGCCGATGGCGTGCTGGGCTCCCGTTCCAAGCGCCTCGAGGACACGGAGAGTCGTTTCGGCAACGCCGTGGTCCAGATCAGCGGCTTGATCTCGTCGGTGCAGGACGCCGACTACGCGGAGGTCGTGCTCGACCTGCGCCAGGCCGAGAGCACCCTGCAACTGACCCAGGCGACCGGCACGCGCCTGATCCAGCGCACCCTGCTCGACTTCCTGCGGTGATCGAGAGGAGCACGACCGACCATGAATGAGATCCCGATCCTCCCCGGCTCCGGCGGAACCGAAGCCCTGCGCGGCCCCGGTGAAGCCAAGCGCACCGAAACGGCCAGCCCCGACGCGCCGGCCTTCCGCTCGCTGCTCGAACAGCTCGAACAGCGCGCGCAGGAGTTGCGGCGTCACGAGGCCGAGGTGGGCGACGCGAGTCGCCTGGCCGGGGCCCTGGGCGACGCGCGGGCTTCGCTCGAGGACGCCCTGACCCTCAAGGACCAGCTGCTGGAGGCCTACCGCGCGAGCTTGAGTCGCGGCGAGCCCGAGGCCCAGGGAACGGGCGAGTGAGCGTCGCGACGAAGGCCGAGCAGGTCCTGCCCGGCGCCCGTCAGCTGATCGAGCGGGTCATGCGCGGCGGTGGCTCCGTGGCCGCCGAGTGTCCGCTGGTCTTCGAAGGCCCCCTGGGGGCCCAGCGACCTGGCCGTGTCGTGGCCCTGTCCGAGGACGGCGCCGTTTGCTCCGCCTGCGCGATCCTGCCCCGCGACTTCGTCGTCCCCGGCGGCAGCCTGCGCCTGGGCCTGATCGGCTACGTGGCCACCGACACCAACACCCGCGGCCGCGGCTTCGCCTCCAGCGTGCTCGACGCGGCGGAGGCCGCCCTGGCGGACCGCGGCTGCGTGGCGAGCCTGCTGTGGGCCGACGACGCGAGCTTCTACCAGCGCCGCGGCTACCACGCCCTGGGCCGCGAGCTGGACTTCGCCCTCGACGCGGGCGCCCTGGAGGCCCTGCCCCACTGGGCTTCTACCCGCGCCTACGACCCCGAACGCGACAGCGAGTCCGTCCAGGCCCTGATGGCCGCACGGCCGATCCGGGTCGAGCGCAGCCTGGACGAGACCCGCGCCCTGCTCGCCATCCCCGGCCTGCGCACGCGGGTCGCGACCCGCGGCGATCGAGTCGTGGCCTACGCCTGCGAGGGCAAGGGGCCCGATCTGCGCGGGGCCGTGCACGACTGGGGTGGAGAGACCCTGGCTGTCCTGGCGCTGATCGGCGAGTTGGCCGCCCCCCACGTGGCCGCCGGCCGGCGGGCCTTCGTGCTGACACCCCACGCGAGCCTTCCGACCGTCCGCGGACTGCTCGACCTCGGCCTGCGCGCGGAGCCCGGGGTGCTAGGGATGGGGCGCCTCCTGGCGCCCGAGGCAGCCCGCGCGCTGCTGGGCCCGGCCGCTGCGCACCTGCCCCAGGATCAACTGCTGGCGGCGCTCTTGCCGACCCCAGCCGACGCGGACAGCTGCGGTCCCTTCGGGGCGCTGTTCGCCTGGGGCCTCGACTCCATCTGAGCGCTCGAGCCCGCTGTTGGGCTCGCGAGCGGGCCGTTCCCCGATCTGCCCCGACCGGTGGGCGTCGCCGCGCGGCAGACTGTGGACGAAAGGGTCCGAGGTCCACGAACTTGAACGAGCGTTGGCGAGCAGTGGTCGTCGAGAGCGACCCGAGGGGCATCGAGGAGCTGCGGTGCGTCCTGGATCAACCCGGCGCGCCGCCCCTGGATCTCGTCCTGGCCACGACCGCCGGCGAGGCGCGGGTGGCCCTCGACGCCGCGCCCTGCGAGGTGATCCTCTTGGACCTCGAGTTCGGCGCCGCCGCCGACGACGCGAGTGCCGCCGGATGCGTCGACGCCCTGGCCCTGGTGGCCGAGTTCGGCGCGCGCTGGCCAGTGGTCCTCTTGGCCCGCGAGGACCATCCCGAGCTGGTCGACCGCACCCTGCGCTCGGGCGCCCAGGACCTGCTCCTGCGTGGCCAGTTCAACGGCCCCGCCCTGCGCCGCACGATCGAGCGCGCGCGCATGCGCGCCTCCCTGGTGCGCGAGCTGGATCTGGTTCGGCGCCGCTACGTCCTGGCCACCGAGGCTAGCCACGACGTCATCTGGGAATGGGACATCGGAACCGGCGAGGTCATCTGCTCGGCTGCCCTGAAGGAGCTGCTCGGCATCGATCCGACCGAGCTCGGAGGCCGCCTCGACTCCTGGATCGAGCTGGTTCACCCTTCCGAGCACACGCGCTTTCGCGACGGCCTCGCGCGCCTCTTGGAGCAGCCGCTCGAGCGCTTCCGGATCGAGTGCCGCATGCGCGACCGCGAGCGCGGCTACCGCATGATCCGCCTCCAGGGGCGGGCGGTGATCGACGCCCACGGCCGCCCCGAGCGCATGGTCGGATCCCTGCGCGACGTGACCTACGCCCGCGCCGAGGTCGAGCGTTTGATGCACGACGCCCACCATGACGCGCTGACCGGCGCGGTGACCCGCGGCGTGCTGCTCGACCGCGTGCGCCAGGCGGTCGAGCGCGGACGGCGGCGCCCGGGCCTGCGCACGGCGGTCATGTTCATCGACCTGGACCGCTTCAAACCGCTCAACGACGAGCACGGCCACGCGGCCGGGGACGCGGCCCTGATCGAGGTCGTGCGGCGACTGCGCGGCTGCCTGCGCCCGGCCGACACGGTCGCGCGCATGGGCGGCGACGAGTTCGGGGTGTTGCTCGAGGACCTGGACGGGGCCCGCGATGCCGAGCACGTGGCGCGCCGCATCCTCGCCAGCCTCCGCAAGCCCTTCCAACTCGACGGCCTCAACCTCGACCTGGCGGCGTCGATCGGGCTGGTGGTCGTCGTCGGCGACGGTCCGGATCCGGACGAGGTCCTGCGCCGCGCGGACCGCGCCATGTACCACGCCAAGGCCGCGGGTCGAGCGGCCCTGGCGATCTGGAGCTCGGACCTGGAGTCGGACGAGGAGCTTGGGGAGTTCGAGCTCGAACCCCAACGACGGCCCGCGGACCAACCGCGCCTGGTCGTGCGGCCGGTGGTGGAGCTGATCTCGCGCGCGACCGTCGGTGCCGAGATCGGCGCCTGCTACGGGCCCGACTCGCCGCCGCGCCCACTGGACCCGATCGGTGTCGAGGCGCTTCTGAGGCTGCTAGGCGGGGCCGCACCGCAAGCGGCTCGCGCGCGGCTGATCGACCTGCGGGTGTCGGCCTCGTGCCTGATGACCTCCACCACCGCGGTGACCCTCGAGCACGTCCTGGATGCCCTCTCCGTGGGGTCGAATCGCGTGCGTCTGGCCCTGCCCGAGGACTCGCTGGTGCTCGGAGGCGACGAGCTGGCCGCCGGTGTGCGTCGCCTGCGAGCGCGGGGACACGCGGTGCTCGTCGACGACTTCGGCGAGCGCTACGCGCCCCTGGCCCTGTTGCGGCGGGGCGGGGTGGACGGCGCGCGCCTGGCGCCGCGCATGCTCGAGGCCGGCGGGGACGAAGCCCTGCTCGAGGTCATCGTGCAGCACTGCCTGCGCAACGGCTTCGAGCTGGTGGCGACGGGAGTCGATCGCGAGCGTGCGGCGGAGCGGCTGATCGCCGCCGGCTGCGCCCTCGCCAGCGGCCCCCATCTAGGCGAGCCCCGGCCCCTGGGCTCGGACCCCTGGAGCTGGATCCGCCCAGCCGCCGTCGGACGGACCGAGTCTTAGCCCGCATCGGTCACCAGGATCCGCGCCCGCCCGCCGGGGTGGCTGGAGCCCCGGGAGTCTGGGGCGGGGCCGGCGGCGGGTCGGGGATCCGCGGCGGAGGCGTGGGGGCGACCTCCGGACGATCCGGCCCGGGACCCGTAGGGACCTCGGGTTTGGGCGCGGTGGGCCTGTTGGGGACCGGCGGCGTGAACCCGGGGGGTTCGGCCGGCCCGCCCGGAGTCGGGTCGCCTCCGCCGGCACTCACGGGCGCGTCAAGACCGGCCACGGCGCGTCAGCTCCTCTTGCACTTCACCGCAGGCCTCGAGGGTCTGCTCCCAGGCGCGCGTGAGCTCGGATCCCACCCTGCTGGCGCCCTTGGCGGCCGTTCCCCGCGCGGCGCGGATGCGGTCGGCCAGGTCCCGGCGCTGGCGATCCAGCTCGCCCCTGCGGTCCTCGAGTTCCTTGGCTCCCAGGTGTGCCTCGAGCCGCAGCTCGTCGCGGGTGCGGGCCAGGCGGTCGCGCAGGTGCGAGACATCCCGCGAGATGGCGGTGACGATCTTCTGACGGGTCTCAGTGGCGGTTTGCATGGTGTCTCTCCGGGTCGGCTGGTTGGCGGCGGGTGGGCGGGATCGGCGATCAGTGGCCGTCGGCCGCGTCCTCGACGTTCTCAGCGGCGTCTTCGACGCCGTCCTGGATGTTCTGCGCGGCATCGCCGACGGCGTCCGCGGCGTCTTCGGCGGTGTCCTCGATGGTCTCCGCCGCATCGGCGTGCTCATCGGTGCAGCCGGTCGTAGCCAGGGCCAGGGCGGCCAAGGTGGCGCCGGCCGCGAGACGTAGGAGGTGGAGGCGGGTCTTGTCGGTGGGGTCTTGCATCGGATTCTCGGATTTCGTCGGTGGGTGGATGGGTCGCCTCGAGGCGATCGATGCGCTGTACCAGCCCGCGGATCTCGTCGCGGACGCTTCCGCAGACGTGCAGGCCGATCGGCGTGGCGCGGCTGCGGTCGAGTCGCAACTGGAAGTTCTGGGCCCGCTGTCGAGCGAGGCGCAGGGCCAGGCGGAGGTCGCCCAGGCGGCGGTCGTCGCTCGGGCGTTCGCGGGCCGGCGCGCGGCTGATGTCGAGCGCCGCCGCGAGCAGTCGCCGGGCGGATCGGGTCGTCGTCGGCTGGGGCTGCGAGCGCTTCACGCGAGCCCGGATCAGTAGCGGTTGCCGCTCTCGAAGCGCGCGAGCTCCTGCTCGGCCTTGTCCTTGGCCACGCCGTAGCGCTGCTGGATCTTGCCCACGAGCTTGTCGCGCTTGCCCTCGACCTCCTTCAGGTCGTCGTCGGTGAGCTTGCCCCACTGCTCCTTCACGGCGCCCACGGCTTGCTTCCAGTTGCCTTCGATTCGGTCGGTCTTCATGACGCGGTCCTTTCGCTGTCGGTTGTGGTGACGGGACGGGTCCCGGCCCCGGCCCCGGCCCCGGCCCCGGATCCGGGGGGCACTCTTACAACTCCTGTGCCAGGCTCCGCCCCTGACACCTAACTCACTCGCCCGCAGTGATTTGAGGTACGGTCTGCGCTGCCGCTCGAGGGCTTGCTCGGAGTTCTTGCGGCTGAACCTCCGATCGCTGTGTGCTACGGCCTCCGGAGTGAGAACACCGATCCAGATGCCCCCCGAAGACGTGTCCACCGAAGTCCAGCGCGCCCACGCCAAGTCCGAACGCGACACCACCGACCTGATCGGTCGCCTGCGAGCGGCGGGGCTGCAGATCGTCGAGCGCGACTCGCGCCCCCTGCTCGACCAGCTCGAGACAAGCCGCGACGTCGACGTGTTGGTGGCCCGGCGCGATTCGCTCAGCCCGGAGGACCTGGAGGCGATCGAGGCGAGCGTCGAGGTCGACGGAGCACCGTCCGTCGTGGTGCTCGGCACCGACGTGGGCGCCCACGACCGCACGAGCCTGCTGGCCGCCGGCGTGACCCACGTGGTCGATGGCGGCCTCGGTTCGAAGTGGCTGCGTACGGCCCTCGACGCCGTGGCCCGTGCCGAGGCGGAGTCGGCGAGCCTGTCCGACGAGCCGCGACTGTCCGACTTCATCTCCCACAGCAGCTACATGCGACGCTTCGTGGAGTTGGTGCGCCGCGTCGCGGACGCCGATTCGACGTTACTGATCACCGGCGACACGGGGGTCGGCAAGGAACGCCTGGCCCGGGCGATCCACGCCGAGCGGAGCGACCCCGATTCGCCCTTCGTCGCCGTCAACTGCGGCGCCCTCCCGGAGCAGCTGCTCGAGAGCGAGCTGTTCGGCCACGTCAAGGGCGCCTTCACCGGGGCTGACGACGACCGCAAGGGACACTTCCAGGCGGCCGACGGCGGAACGCTCTTCCTGGACGAGATCGGCGAGATGCCGCAGCACGTACAGGTCAAGTTGCTCACGGTGCTCGAGCGCCGGGAGGTCGTGCCGGTGGGGTCCTCCGAGGGGCGACCGGTGGACGTGCGCGTGCTGGCCGCAACCAACCGCGACCTGCGCGACGAGGTCGCCGCCGGGCGCTTTCGCGAGGACCTCTACTACCGCCTGAACGTCATTCCGCTCGAGATTCCGAGCCTGAAGGAGCGTCGCGAGGACATCCCTGACCTGGTCGGTTCGATGATCGCCTGGTTCCGCCGGGACCTCGACCGTCGCGAGGTGCAGGGCATCGAGCCCGCAGCGCTGCAGGCCCTGATGGACTACTCCTGGCCGGGCAACGTGCGCGAGGTGTCGAATGCCATCGAGCGCGCCGTGCTGCTGTGCGAGGGCGACGAGATTCGTCTGCGGGATCTGCCCGAGGAGGTGCGCGGGACGGCGGCGCCCTTGGAGGCCCCTGGTCGTGACACGCGAGCCGGGGACAGCACCGCGCCGGGCGCGAGCTCAACTGCCGACCTACCCGCCGATTGGCGCGAACTCTCCTTGAAGGAGATCCGCCAGGCCGCTGCGGACCGCTGCGAGCGGGCCTTCCTCGACGCGGTGATGGACGAGGTAGGTGGCATCGTGAAGGACGCAGCCGCCCGCTGCGGGATCGCGCCGCGCTCGCTCTACGACCGCCTGCGGCGCCACGGGATCCGCAAGGAAGACTACCGCTGAGCGCGCCGGCGGCCGGCTCCCCGGGCCGTCAACCGGCGGCGTAGTTGCCGGGGAAGAGCTCGCGCTCGACCGCCTCGATCACGATGTGGAGGACCTTGATGTGGACCTCCTGGATGCGGTCCGAGGTGGTCGCCTCGGGCACGACCACGGCGATGTCGACCTGATCGAGCAGCTTGCCGCCGCCCTTGCCGAGCAGGCCCACCGTGGTCACCCCGCGCTCCTTGGCGACCTCGACCGCGCGCAGCACGTTGGGGGAGTTGCCGCTGGTGGACAGGCACACCAGGAGGTCGCCCTGCTTGCCGTAGGCCTCGACCTCGCGCGCGAAGACCTCGTCGTAGCCGAAGTCGTTGGCGATGCAGGTCAGGTGGCTCGGGTCGGAGAAGGCCACCGCACCGATCGCGTCCCGGTTGCCGCGGAAGCGCCCGGTCCACTCCTCGGCGAAGTGCATCGCGTCGCACATGGAGCCGCCGTTGCCGCAGGCCATCAGGAGCCCCTTGCGGCGCACGGTGGCCAGGGTCGCCTCGGCGAACGCCGGGACCCGGCCCAGACCCTCGGGGCTCTGGGTGAAGGCTTCCAGGGTGCGGGCAGCCTCGTCGAAGGAGGCTCGGATCGCGTCGGCGCTGGTCATCGCCACAGTCTGTCCCGAGTCCGGGCGCTCGGCAACGGTGCCCGCCCCGCGCCCCGGCCGGGCCTCTCCCGCGAACCGAAACTTGGACTCGAGGACCGATGTCTCACTATGCTCGCCCACTTCGCGGGGGCCGCTCGCCGTGCCTCCGAATTCAGATTGGCCCGATGGGAGAGAACCATGATTCGAATCAAGCCCGAGTTCCTGACCGCCGCAGCGCTGCTGCCACTGGCCTCTTGCGCCAGCATCGTCAGCAAGAGCGAGTATGCCGTGCGAATCGATACCGAGCCGACCGGCGCGGCGATCGAGATCGTCGATCGCAAGGGTGAACGGGTACACCGAGGCACCGCACCGACCACTGTCACCCTCAAGGCGAAGGCCGGCTTCTTCTCGTCGCAGTCCTACACGGTCAACGCCAGCCTGCCCGGTTACGAGCCCGAGGTCTCGACCCTCAAGGCGTCGCTCGACGGCTGGTACGTGGGCAACATCCTGTTCGGCGGCTTGATCGGTTGGCTGATCGTCGACCCGGCGACGGGCGCCATGTGGAAGCTGCCCGAATCCCATCTGATTCCGCTCTACGCGCCCGGCGAGCGTCCGCCGGAGCCGGTCGCGGAGTCGCGCGACGACGACGACTGAACCCGGGCCGGGCGGCCGCCGGGGCACTGAAGTCTCGCGGTCGCCTCAGCGCGCCGGCTCGTACCCCAAGGGCCGGCGACCGGCGTCGGAGTCACCGTCCACGGCGCGCAGCAAGGCCTGCATCGCGACCCGGTTGCCCAGGGGCGTGTAGTGGCCGGCGGCGCGACCCTCGGTGCCGAAGTAGTCCTTCGGCTGGAGGCCCACGGCCTTGGCGTGCTGCTCGAACTCCCAGCGGGCGTTGACCCAGTTCACGCCCAAGTCGGTCAGGGACTGCTCGACCAGGGGTTCGCGCCAGGTGTGGTAGGGGTACTTGAGCGCGACCTCGCCCGGGAGGATCAGGAAGCTGTGCTCGATGCCGCGCGAGGCCAGCTCTTCGTGCGCCGCCGCGAACAGGAGGGGCACGGCCTCCTGCAGGAACTCGCGGTGGCGGTCGGTGCCGTCGAAGCGCGACTGGAGCTTGTTCGGCAAGAGGTGCGACGAGTGGACCAGCCAACGCCAGGTCCACAGGTCGAACACGGAGCTGTTGCGCTCGTACCAGGCCGAGCCGCTGGGCGACTCCACGCTGTGCTCGACGAGTTGGCCGTCCTCGACCGTGAAGCGCGGCTTGGGGAAGTCGCGAATCGAGAGGTCGCAGCGGTCCAGGTCGTTGTCGAGGAAGAAGGACACGATCACCTTCGGCTTCGCCAGGCCCGACGTGTCCCAGGCCTTCAGGGTCTCGCGCAGGGTCAGGTAGATCTGGTCCAGGCCGAAGCCGCCCACGCCGTAGTTGAGCAGCAGGGCGTCGTCGATCCGGTCGGAGTCGCGGAAGAGGCCGTCGAAGCAGTCGGCGGCGGAGGTGGTGCACGCCGCGTAGGAGTCGCCGAAGAGCAGGATCGGCTGCCGGTGCTCGAGATCGCCCACTCGCGCGTGGATATAGGGGTTGGCGCTGCGACTGAAGCGTCCGCGCCAGCCCGTGATCGGGTCGGGGACACTCGCCTCGTCACGGGCAGCGCTGCCCCAACGGTGCAGCAGCGCCCAGAACATGTCGTCGCTGAGTCGATTGGCGAAGCGCTGTGGCTTGCGCAGCGTCCATTGGGTGCGCTCGACGATCGTCGGGTTGTGGCTGAACAGCAAGAACCGCAGGCCGAGCTCCACGGTCACGAGACTGATCACCGGCACCAGCGCGAGGGCCAGGAGTCGGCGCAACCAGCGGCGGGGTCGCGGGGCCTGCGGTGCCGCTGCTAGGGAGCTGTGCGCCTGGAGTACCGCGCCCGGCGTCGTTTCGGGCTTGGCGCCCAGGGGGTCGTTCGATTGAGCTTCGTCCACGGTGTTCTGGGGGGCTGGGGGACCGCTACGTTAGTCGAAGCTCCGGCCCCCGGGCCGCTCGGGGAGGCCGAATCGCGCCCCGACATGGCCGCGGGCCGGTACCTTCGCCGCGTGCCCGAACTGCCCGATATCGTCGTCTACGTCGAGGCCCTGGAGCGTTTCACCGTCGGCCGCAAGCTACTCGGCCCGCGCCTGGCGAGTCCCTTCGTGCTGCGCTCGGTCGATCCGCCCTTGGCGACCCTGGTGGGCCGGCGGGTCACGGCGGTGCGGCGCCTGGGCAAGCGGCTGGTGCTCGTCTTCGAGGACGAGCTGTTCCTGGTCTTGCATCCGATGATCGCCGGGCGCCTGCGCTGGAAGCCCGCGGGCGCGAGCATCAAGGGCCGCGGAGCCCTGGCCGCCTTCGACTTCGAGCAGGGCACCCTGATCTTCTCCGAGGCCTCCAAGCGCAAGCGCGCGTCGATCCACGTCGTGCGGGGCGAAGCGGGTCTGGCCGTCCACGATCGCGGCGGGCTCGACCTGCGCGACGCCGACCGAGCGACTTTCCTGGAGCGCCTGCGCCTCGAGAACCGCACCCTGAAGCGGGCCCTGGTCGACCCGACGACCTTCGACGGCATCGGCAACGCCTACTCGGACGAGATCCTGCACCGCGCGCGCCTGTCGCCCTTCCAACGCACGCGCGATCTGGACGACGAGCGCGGCGTTCGGCTCCAGGACGCCGCACGCGACGTGCTGCGCGAATGGACCGAGCACCACCGCGCAGCCGTGGGCGACGGCTTCCCCGACGTCGTCACCGCCTTCCATCCGCAGATGGCCGTGCACGGCAAGTACGGCCAAGCTTGTCCCGTGTGCAACGCGCCCGTGCAACGGGTGATCCACGCGGAGAACGAGTTCAACTACTGCCCCGGCTGCCAGACCGAGGGCCGCATCCTGGCCGACCGCGTGCTCTCGCGTCTGCTCAAGGACGATTGGCCGCGCAGCCTGGACGAGCTGTGAACGCCGCGGCGTGACGGCGCACAGGGCTCCATCGCGCGCCGCCGACGTTGCCCTTCCGCACCCGTCGCCGAGTCGGCGGCGGCGCCGCAAGTCGGAGGTGGTGCCTCCTCCGATCGACGGGTGAGACGGGCCTGCGGTGTACGAGGGCCCGATCAGGCGGCCGGCATGGCGCTTGCAACGGCACCTGCGTCGCTGCGGAGAGTGTCCCGCAGAAGACTCGCACTCAACCCGGAGGCCCCATGCTTCGCCTGACCATCAGCCTGCTCGTCATCGCCCTCATCGCCGCCCTCCTGGGCTTCGGTGGCATCGCCGGAGCCGCGACCGGAATGGCCCAGCTCGCCTTCTGGGTGTTCCTGGTGCTGATGCTCCTGTCGCTGGTCGTCGGCGCCGTGCGACGACCCGCAGCCGGTTGAGCGAGGCGCGCGTCAGCGCGGTCTTCACGCCATCACGACAACGCCGAACACCAAGCACCCAAGCAGATACTTCCATGCAGAAACTCAAACGCACGGCGCTTCTTACAAGCGCCCTCCTCGCCAGCACTTCCCTGACCAGTACCGCCCTCACCGGTAGCACGGTGACCCAAGTCACCAAGCCGGAGGAAGCTCGAGCCGTCACCGGCGCCCAGGTGTCGACCCACCGGCTGGTGCCCCTCGAACGCCTGCTCGGTGCCAAGGTCTTCGCGTCGATCGAACTCGAGCGCGACGGCGAACGAGCCGAGCCCCTCGCCAAGCTGGAGCGCATGACCCTCGTGGCGAGGTCCGGGGTCTTGCAAGACGCCATCCTGGTCAGCGGCGGCATCGCCGGCCTCGACGAGGACGAACGTGGGCTGCCATTGTCCGAGCTGACCTGGTCGTCCGAGCAGCGACACTGGGTCGTCTCGATGACGCGTGACGAGTTCGAGGCGATCGAGCCCATCGAGCACGAAGAGCCCACGGAGCAGGCCGAGCAAAGCTCCGAGACCGGCGTGCGCGCGGTGACCGATCCGCTGTCCACTGCCGACGTCCTGGGCCATGAAGTCCGTGCCGGTGCCCGCGGTCCGGCCTGGGGCCCCGTCGCCGATCTGTTCGTCGACGTCGAAACCCGCCGCGTGCGCTTCGCCACGGTCAAGGTGGGCGGCGTCGTCGGCATCGGCGCGACCCTCTACCCGGTGCCGTGGGCCGCGCTCGCGATCGAGTGGGTCCGTGACACCGAAGCCAGCACCCTGCGGATCGTGGTCCCGATGACCCCGGCCCAACTCGAGGCGGCGCCGAAGATCGACGCCGACGACGGGCGCACCCTCGCCTCGCCGACCTTCCGCCGCGAAGTCGAAGTCTTCTTCGGCACCGTCCCGACCGAAGCTAGCTCCTGACGCGGGCTGGGCCCCGACGGCTTCTACGACCGGTCGGCGCAGTGCGCGGTGACCGCGACGAGTCCGCGGGGCCTGCTCGAGTCACGGATCGTGAACTCGGCGGTGCTTGCGGGCGGCCAGGGCCTGCAAGTGCCGCCGAATTTCCGATCCAGGACACTAGATGGCCGCCAGCGCGCCGTCCGCGGCCTCGATCACCTGATCGATGGTCGCGTCGTCGTGGGCGGTCGAGAGGAACCAGGCTTCGAAGGGCGAGGGCGGCAGCAGCACGCCCCGCTCCAGCATGCCGTGGAAGAAGGGCACCCACCGTGCGCGGTCGGAGGCCATCACGTCGCCGAACGTCGTGACCTCCGACGCCGCCAAGTAGGGGCACAGCATCGAGCCCACCCGGCCGACGACCATCGGCACGCCGTGCTTGGCCGCCGCCGCGAGGAGTCCACGTTCGAGCCGCGCGCCGGTGGCCTCGAGGCCCTCGTAGACTCCGGGCTCGGACAGCTCGTTGAGCATCGCGACGCCCGCCGCCACCGCTAGCGGGTTCCCGCTCAAGGTGCCGGCCTGGTACATCTTCCCGGCCGGCGCGACCTGGTTCATCAGCTCCGCGCGGCCGCCGTAGGCACCGATCGGCAGGCCCCCGCCGATGACCTTGCCCAGGGTCACCAGGTCCGGCATCACGCCGCAGCGCTCCATGTAGCCGCCGCGCGCGACGCGGAAGCCGGTCATGACCTCGTCGAAGACCAGCACCGCTCCGTGCCGAGTGCACAGCTCGCGCAGCCCCTCGAGGAAGCCCGCGACCGGCGGGACCGTGCCCATGTTGCCGGCCACGGGCTCCACGAACACCGCCGCGATGCGGTCCGGGTTCTGGTCGAACAGCGCTTCGACGCTGGCCAGGTCGTTGTAGTCGGCCACCAGCGTCAGCTCGGCCAGGGCCTTGGGCACGCCCGGGCTGTCCGGCTCGCCCAGGGTCAGGGCGCCCGACCCGGCCTTGACCAGGAACGAGTCCCCGTGGCCGTGGTAGTTGCCGTCGAACTTGATCAGCGCGTCGCGGCCGGTGTGGGCGCGCGCCAGGCGCAGGGCGCTCATGGTCGCCTCGGTGCCGCTGTTGACCAGCCGCACCTTCTCCACGCAGGGCACCAGTTCCACGATCTTGCGGGCCAGTTGCACCTCGCCGCCGGTGGGCGCGCCGTAGGTCGTGCCCCGCTCCGCGGCCTCGATGATCGCCTCGGTCACCGACGCCGGCGCGTGCCCGAGCATCAGCGGCCCGTAGCTCATCACCAGGTCGATGTACTCGTAGCCGTCCACGTCGATCACCAGCGGGCCGTAGCCGCGTGCCACGTGCACCGGCGTGCCGCCCACCGCCTTCCAAGCGCGCACGGGGCTGTTGACCCCGCCGGGAATCAGGGCCTGGGCCGCGTCGAAGAGCGCTTCGGACTGGGGTCGGGGTCTGGCGTTCACGGGGCTCGTTGGCGTTTCGGAGTTGGGTCCAGCGTCGGTCGGCACGGAGTCTAGTGTCCTGGATTAGAAATTCGGCGTCACTGCCCGGAGGTCCGATCGATGCTGGCTAGGCGCGCCGACGACGCGTATCCGCTGCGATATTCGGAGGAGGCGCTGGCGACGCCAGCGGCGATCGGAGCCCGGGAAGTGACGCCGAATTTCTGATCCACGACACTAGCCCGCATCGGTGACCAGGATCCGCGCCCAGCACGCCCAAGTCGTGCGCCGGCGCTGCCCCGTGCATGGAGCTCCCGCCTGCGATGGAGCGAGCCGCCCTCACCGCTCGAGAGCCGCGGTGCGAAGGACCTTCCCGAACGGGTAGTCGCCGCCGCACCGGAGTGCGACGGCGACCGTTCGGCGGGAATCGCGTTCCCCGGTGGTCTCCCCGCCGAAGTCGAAACTCAGGGCGTCGTGGCCAGGAGTGCGTTGGTGGCGGTCAGCCCGGCGGGCCCGGTCGGGTTCGGGATCCAGGCCTGCAGGTAGAGTTCGGTCGCGGCCGGGATGCCGGCGGGCCAGTCGAGGCCAAAGCCCGCGACGCCCTCCGCGTCCACCGGGAAGCCCCCGAGGATCAGGTCCAGGGAAGGCACCAGCACGCCGAAGCCCAGGTCGAGGTTCAGTTGGCTGAGGCCGACAGCGATCAGCGCCTGGCTACCGGGCAGGGCCTTGCGGATCTCCAGGTCGACCTTGGTGCCGCCCGCGAGCGTGCCGCAGCCCTCGAGCTCGGGGGTCTGGGCCGGCGAGCCGATGGCCTGGCCGAGGTCGGTCCAGGTCGGATCCACGGCCGGGCGCAGGAGCACCGCGCGGAACTTGCCGTCGATCAACGCCGTGCCGGCGATCTCGCCCAGCTCGTTGATCTCGCGCGCCTCGAAGATGTGCGCGCCGGTGCCGGGCACCAACATGTCGTTCAGGTCCAAGAGCTGCGACCCGTTCCAGTAGATGGCGCGGTTCTCCGCCGACTGGTCACCCGGGTAAGAGGTGCCGACGGCTTTGCCGGCCTCGTTGATGTCGAACAGCTCGCTGTAGTCGAAACCGCCGACGGTGCCGGCGTCGACCACCGAACCCGCACCCGGATCCCAGATGGTCGCGTGCCAGGCTCCCGAGTTGAAGGCCTGGAAGCCCACGTAGCGGCCCTTGCTGTTGACGTCCGTGGCCTCGGCGTTCTGGAAGGGACCGTCGGTGCCTCCGATCGTCTTCCAGGTCACGGTGTTGAAGCCGATCGCGTCGTTGGGCTGGAACAGTTCCCAGGCGAAGCCGGCCAACAGACCGTTGTCGCTGATGCCCTGGGCGCGGTTGGAGGAGTGGGACTCAGCGACGCCGAGGTTCTGGATCGCGCCGCCGCTCCAGGTCACTGCGCGGTCCTTGGTGGAGAACGGGTCCTGGGTGTGGCCGGCGATCACGCCGCTCTCGTTGACGTCGTGGGCGAAGCTCTGGCCCTGGCCCAGGTCGGGCAGGGCGACGGGGCCCGGCGCGCCGTTCCAGGTCACCCCGTGGAAGGTGCCACTGCCGAACAGCACGCCGAACTCGGAGGTGCCGACGATCAGCCCGGCGTTGTTGATCGCGCGGGCGAAGCTCCCGTCGTCTCCAGGGAGCAGACCGAGGTCGACCAGGGTTCCGCCGGTCCAGAGGAACCCCCGCCGGCAGGGCAGGCCGGTGCTGGTGATGCAGCCGGGCACGTGGGACCAGCCCACCACCTGGCCCAGGTCGTTGAGGCCGAAGGCGGCGGATTCGAGGCCGCCCAGGGTGCCCAGGTCGATGAGTTCGAACTGGGGGTCGCCAGCGGCGGCGTGGCTGGCGAGGAGTCCGGTCAGGAAGAGGGTCAGGCTCGGTCGGGTCAGGGCTTGCATGGTTGGCGCGCGTGGTCGGTTCGAAGGTGGTCTGAGGTCGCCCGGCGTCGGAGGCGCCACGGACGAGTGGGTGGCCCCGGTCCGGAGGACTCGCGGGCATTGCCACAACTACGTTCGCTCGCCACCCTGGTTGCAATTTATTGCACGAAAATCGCAGACGGTGGGATCCCTGGCCCCGCCAGCGCGTCTAATCCGTCCATGGCTCCGAAGCGCTCCCAAGCCTCGCCGACCGCCTCCGACCCCGAGAACGAACCCTCGAGCTCCCTCGTCGAGCGGCTGCGCGTCATCGGCGAGGACCTCGGTTCCTCCCTGCGGGGGGTGCTCGACGGCCTGCCCGGTGGCCCGCACCGGCCAGGTCGACTGGCCCAGACCCTAGGGGTCAACCGGGCCACGGCCAGCAAGGTGCTCACCGCCGCTTCCAAGCGCGACCCGCTCGAGGTGCTGCACCAGTCGCCGGGACCCGAGCCCCTGCGGAGACTGGCCGCCTCGGCCCACGACCGCGGGGTCGGGGTCGACGCCACGTCGGCCCTGACCGCCGCCGCCGACGCCTTCGATCTGGCCATTCGCGAAGAGGCCGGCACCCGCCCCGCCCTCGACGCCCTGATCACCTCTGAACTGCCGGGCGCGCGCGAGCGCTTCGAACTCGCCAGCAAGTACGCGGTGTTCAAGGGACTGAGCCAACTCAAGGGCGTGCAGGCGGACCTCTGGCTGGGCGTCGCGGTGCTCTCGCCCGCCGCTGACGATCCGCAGCGCATCGATCTGACTTGGCTCAACGGCGCCGTGGCCATGCGGCGCATGCGCCCGGGCGTCACCGTGCGCTTCGCCTACCGCCACCTGCGGGACGGAGTCCCCGGCGGCGGCGATGACATGGCTGCGAGCGAGTGGCCGGGCGGCGGCGTGCTGCCCCTGGACCGCTTCTGCGAGAATCCCCCCGCCCGCCTGGAAGCCCGGCGGGTCGACGACACGATCCAGTACACCCTGCCCGACGACGTGCTCGGCCCGAAGCGGGCCGTGGACATGTTCGTGGTCGACCACCACCCGGCGGCCATGAGTCGCACCGCCGCCGACCCGGAGCGCCGCCGCAACTCGCTCTTCGTCGAGCCCGCGATACCCTCGGCCGCACTACTGTTCGACGTGCTCGTGCACGACGAGGTCTTCCCCGGCGTCGACCCGCGCCTGTTCCTGTTCGACACCGGCTACGACGGCATCGCCGACGTCAACGACCGCTCCCGCGACGCCGATCGCGTCGACCTCGCGGAGCGGGTCGAGTTCCTGGGCACCGACCTGCGCCGTTTCACTTCTCCGGATCTGCCGCGCTATGGCGCCTTGCTCGAGCACCTGGCCGATCGTTTCGGCTGGAGCGCCGAGCGCTACCGCGGCTTCCGCACCCGCATCCAGTACCCCGTGCACGGCTGGCAGGTGTGCCAGTCCTTCGAGCGGCCCCTGGCCTGACCGCCGGTGTGAAGCGCGCTCAGGCCTCGCGCCCGGCAAGGTCGCACAGCAGGCGCACCAGGCACTCGGGCTCCGGCTTGGCCAGCACCTCGATCCCCGCCACGGCGCTGGGCTCGCGCGCCATCCAATCGCGCAGGGCGCGGGCCGTCGTCTCGCCGATCGCTAGCGCCAGCGGCGCCGCACCGGCGCGATCCAGCCGCGTGGCCGCGCGAACTGCCGACGGACTGGCCAGGAACAGGAAGTCGGCGCTCGGCAGTCCGCCGTCGCCGCTGCGCTCGCGGGTCTCGTAGGCGATCGGGTCGTCGACCTCGAGGCCGCGCCCGCGCAGGCTGCCGGCGAATTCGTCGGAGACGGAGCCGCGGGGCCACAGCACCCGTTGGCCGGGCTCCAAGCGGTCCGACCACAGCCGCAGCAGGTCATCGGCGCTCGCGGCGGGGCCGACGGCGACGTCGATGCCCCAGGCAGCCAAGCCCTCGGCGCTGCGCTCGCCGACGACGGCGGCGGGCACTCCCGCCAACTCGTCGCGATGGGAAGCGAGGGCCTCCAAGGCGTTGGCGCTCGTCACGCACAGCCAGTCGAGGCGCTGGGCGATCGCCGGCAGGGTGCGCGGCACGACCTCCAAGAGCGCCCGCTCGACCACCTCCAACCAGTCCAGGCGCGCCAGGGCCCCGCGCCAGCGCGCCAGCCCGTGCACCGGACCGGTCAACAGCAGGCGTTTGGGATCGGGCGCGGCCATGGCGGCGCATTGTGCCCGCCGCCCCGCGCCGGGTCGGCCCCAATCGGCGACCGCGATTCGCGGCGCGCCCACAAACCTCGGCCGCAAGCTCCACGGGGTCAGGGACAGCCACCCGCGGCCCCTCGGCCGGCCACATCCGAGGGAGTCGGCGCCATGGATCGCAGCGACGGCTCCACGAAGGCTCCCGAGCCGGTTCTCGACATCGGCCACCGCGGTCGCGCGCGGAGAACCGCAAGCGCGTCTCGATAGCCGCTCCGGACAACCATCCCACGACGAGTCGACGGCCGATGCGCTTCGTCGAGACCGGCGACGACCAGCCAAGAGGCGGCCGCCGTTCGCGACCAATGACCGGAGCAAGGTCCCTGAGAGGGACGGCCGGCGAGTCCTCGCCGTCGGCCATCGCGTTGACGCGCAATGAACCGAGGGCGCTTCTCGGTAGTCGCTCGGGGCGACCATCCCACGGCGAGTCGAAGGCCAACCTCTGTCGTCGAGGCTAGTAGCGATCAGCAAGGTCGTGGATGCAGGTCGCGGCCAGGAATCGGGGCGAGGACCCCGAGCAGGAGTGGAAGCGGGTCCTCGCCGTCGATCGCGGCGACGGCGCGATGAACCGAATGCGCGCCGCGGTCGTCGCTCCGAACAATCGCCCAATGAAGAAGCCGCCGGGGACACGGTCGTCCCGGGCGGCTTCGGACGAGTCGTGGGGCTCGTCGGCGCAGGCCTCGGGCTCAGCGGAGGTCGGGTCAGGCGAGCTCCGCTGGGTCGGCCGGCGCGGCTGCTGTCAGCTGGCGGTGGCACCTGCAGGTTCAGCCGTGGCGCCCGACATGGCGCCCGCGGCCCTTTCGGACTGCTTGCCCGTCACGCGCTGGACCGACTTGTCCGCGGCGCGCGGGTCGTCAGAGGTCAGCGAGCGCAGCATCCACTGGTGCTGCTCCAGGTTCGAGGTGATGCCGATCACCATGTCCTCACTGATCGGGTCGAGGTCGGCCAGCTCGGCCTGGGCCCGGCGCAGGGTCTCGACGGCGTGCTCGAAGCGTGCGGACAGGTCCCGCGCCGCGTCGAGGGCCGGCAGGAAGCCCGCTTCGAGGGCCGGCACGGTGCTGGTGCTCGCCACCGTTCTGGCGCGGCCGTCGGCGGGGACGTCCAGGGTGGCGATGCGCTCGGCCAGGTCGTCGGAGTGGGCGCGCAGATCGACCACGATCTCGTCGAGCTGCAGGTGCACCGCGCGGAACTGCGGTCCGCGGACGTTCCAGTGGATCTGCTTGCAGATCAGTGCCAGGTCGATCATCTGCACCAGCGACTGCTGCAGATGCGTGCTGGTGGTGGTTCGGGCTTCTTCGGTCAGGCCTAGGAGTTTGCTCATGGTGGGGTTTCTAGTGTCCTGGATCAGAAATTCGGCGTCACTACCCGGAGGTCCGATCGATGCTGGCTGGGCGCGCCGACGACGCGTATCCGCTGCGATACTCGGAGGAGGCGCTGGCGACGCCAGCGGCGATCGGAGCCCGGGAAGTGACGCCGAATTTCTGATCCAGGACACTAGTGGGTCAGGGTTGCGGGGGAGCGCCGCGCAGGGGTGTGCGGCTGTTCGTTCGTTCAGCCCGTGCGGGCCGGACTGGGCTGCGCCACGCCGCGAGTCAGCTCGCGCAGGGCCTGCGCCGCGGCGGTGGACAGGCGTGACTCGCGCGGGTGGGCGACAACTGGGTCGGCGCTCTTCGCCTCGGCCAGGAAGCGCGCGACGATGACCGTCTGATCGAGCTCGGTGCTCGCGCCGATCAGCCGTCCGCAGAGCTGCTCCGCCGTTCCACCGTCGCGCAGGATGCGACCGACTTCGGGCGCGTTGCGATCGCGGGCGGCGCCGTCGGAGAGCAGCACCAGTTGATCTCCGGCGCGCAGCAGGAAGTGCCTCACGCGAGTGGCGCGCGCGGCGCGGTTGCCTCGCACGGCGTTCCAGAAGCCGTCCACCAGGTGCAGGGCCGAACCCAACCCGTCGCCCCAGGAGCGCTCGTGCTCGTCGCCCTCGGGCAGCAGGGCCAGTGGCTCCTCCTCCCGTTGCAGGTAGCACTGCCCGCCGCCCAGGTGAGCCACGTAGAGGTCCGGCCAGTTCACGAAGGCGAGAGTCGGCGCGCAGCGCGCACCCGAGGCCCCAGGGGCCGATCGAGCGACCTCCTGGCGGGCGTTCTCGACGGCATCCACGAGGGCGGTGGCGACGTCGTCCGGCCGTCCGCCGGCGAGGTGGTGCCAGGGCATCTCGCCCAGGAAGTAGTCGACGATCGTGCGCGCGGCCTCGTCGCTGGCGCCCGACGTGCTCGGGATCTGCGCGGTGCCATCGGCGATCAGGAACAGGTGACCCTGGTTGGCGCCGTGCACCCGGTCGCCGTCCTCGGTGTCGAGGTTGGTCTGGTGGACGTGCAGCGACTTGGCCAGGTCCGCGATCGCGAAGCTGTCGCTGTCACCGCCCGGGCCGCTGCCCGCGATGGACAGGCCGTGGACGTCGATGTTGTCGATTCGGGTCATGATCTCGGTCTCCTCTCGATTCGGGCCGGGCCGGGCTCAGGGTCGTGGTTCAGCGCACCGGCGCGGCTTCGCGCTCGAGCAGGCCGAGCAGGGTGCGCCAGGTGGTGCTGACCTCGTTGCGCGCCCGCAGGTAGTCGACCCGCGCGCGCTTCCAGCCTTCTCCGCTGTGGTGGGCGAGGCCCCGGGCCTTGGTTGCCAGGGTCTCGATGCGATGGCGCAGCTCCTCGAGCTTGGCGGCGAGGCCCACGCCCGATCGCATCCGCGGGTCCAGGGACGCCGAGATGCTCTCGAACTGCTCCTTCCAGCTGCGGGCCTCGCGCTGTGCGCTGGCGGTCACCGCGCGGCGCCGGGCTTCGGGCCGCATGACTTGTGCTCGAGCACTCACCGCGCCAACTCCGCCCGCAGGGCATTGGCCATCCGGTCGAAGACCCGCAGCTCCTCCTTCAGCGGACCCTCACGCTCCGTCGCCTCCCCGCTGGCGAGGGTCAAGAGCTCGAGCTGCTGGTTGAGGCGCCGGCCGCGCTTGACCAGTTCGGCCACGCGGCGCTTCTCGTCGGCGGCGTCCTTGCCGATCGGCGGGGCCGCGTGCATGCGGTCGAGTCGATCGATCCAGGCCCGCAGGCGAATCCGCGAGCGGAAGAGTTCGAGGCGCGGGGGTTGGTTCTTGAGTTGTCGTTTCATGTCGGATGGCGGGGTGAGGCGGCCGTTGATGGAGGGGCAATAGCGAGCGCCGTGCCAAGGACCCGAGCATGGGCGCAGATGGTTGGAGCGAAACGCTTTAGGGACATCGCGTCGTCGCGACCAGCCATCCCGGCCCTTGCATTTCGGGTGCGTCGGCCCGATGAACTCGGGTGCTCGACCCCCGATCTGACTCGCCCGAGGTGAACCGCCGCCGCCTGACCCTGGCCGTCCCCGACCCGGATCTCGCCCGCAGGCTGGCAGCCCTGCTGGAGGCCCACGAGATCGATGTGGTCCACCGTCCGACCGCCCTCCCCGGTGCCTCGAGCGCCGCCGATGCGGTGATCGTGCGCGCCGATTCGGTGGGCGACGGCGCCGCCGGAAGCCCGACGGAGCCGGACCTTTCGGGCGTGATCGTGCTCGGCGAGCAGACCGATGCCGCCGAGCAGGTGCGTCTGATGGCGGCCGGCGCCTCGGGGGTGCTGGACGTCGGCTCGACCCGCGAGGACCTGGCCGAGCAGCTCGCCGAGCTGGTCGAGGCCGAGGCCTCCGGTGGCGTCGACGGACCGGAGGCCCGGGGCTTCGACGCCGAACCGCGACTGGCCGACTTCCAGTCGCGCAGCTCCCTGATGCGTGACTTCCTGGACGTGGTGCGGCGCGTGGCGGACACCGACAGCACGCTCTTGATCACCGGCGAGACCGGCGTCGGCAAGGAGCGCCTGGCCCGCGCGGTGCACGCCGAGAGCGGTCGCGCCGCAGGGCCCTTCGTCGCCGTCAACTGCGCCGCCCTGTCCGAGAACCTGCTCGAGAGCGAGCTCTTCGGACACGAGCGCGGCGCCTTCACCGGAGCCTCCGCTGCACGCCAAGGTCATTTCGAAGCCGCCGGCGGCGGGACGATCCTGCTGGACGAGATCGGCGAGATGCCGCTGCACCTGCAGGTCAAGTTGCTCACCGTGCTCCAGCGCCATGAGGTCCAGCGCGTCGGCGCCTCGACGACCCTACCGATCGACGTGCGCGTGATCGCCGCCACCAACCGCGACCTGGCCGTCGACGTGCGCGAGGGGCGCTTCCGTCAGGATCTGCTCTTCCGGCTCAACGTCATCTCCCTGGTCATCCCGCCCCTGCGCGAGCGGGTGGAGGACGTCCCGCAGATGACCGGGCGCTTCCTGCGCCACTTCGCCGAGGTGCACGGTCGTGCCTCGATCGGCTCGGTGGACGGCGGGGCCATGGCGGCCCTGCTCTCCCACGATTGGCCCGGAAACGTGCGCGAGCTGGTCAACGTGGTCGAGCGTGCGGTGCTCCTGTGCGACGGCGATCGACTGACCCTCGATGACCTGCCCGACAGCGTTCGGCGTCAAGCTCGCCCGGAGTCGCAGGACGGAGTCGGAGCCGAGCTCGAGAGCCTCGCCGCCCTGCCCCTGTCGGAGGCCCGGCGGCGCCAGGTGGATGCCTTCGAACGGCGCTACCTCGAACACCACCTGCGCGAGACCCGCGGCACCGTCGGCGAAGTCGCCCGGCGCGCGCGTATCAACCCGCGCACCCTCTACGACAAGCTGCGGCGCCACGGCCTCGACAAGGCCGACTACCGCTGACGGCTACTCGCCGATCGAAGCCCGCGCGTCGTCGATCAGGCGCGCGGCGCCGGCCTCGAGCAGTTGGCGCCCGAGCAGTTCGCCCAGGGCTTCGGCGTCGCCGCGCGGGGCGCTCGCGCTGGCCTCGACGACCTCGGTGCCGTCCACCGAGAGCACCCGCGCCTCGAGGGCGATGACCCCTTCGACGACTCGAGCGTGGGCTCCGACCGGCACGTTGCAGCCGCCGCGCAGGGTCCGCAGGAGGGCGCGCTCGGCCAGGGCCTCGTCCCAGGCTTCCAGGTCGCGGATGGCCTGGACCCGCTCGTGGTGGGTCCAATCGCCCTGGCGGCAGACGATGCCGACGATGCCCTGGCCCACGGCGGGCAGGAAGCGCCGGGTGTCGAGCACCTCGGTGATTTGCTCACCCAGGCCCAGGCGCTCGAGGCCTGCGCGGGCCATGACCAGGGCCTCGGCCTCGCCCTCGGCGAGCTTGCGTAGACGCGTCTCCACATTGCCGCGGATCTGCACGATCTCGAGCTCCGGCCGCTGGGCGCGGACCATCGCCGCCCGGCGCAGGCTGCCGGTGGCCACCCGCGCGCCGGCGGGTAGCTCGGCCAGCCGCTCGCCGCCGCGCGACACGAGCACGTCTTCCACCGGCCCGCGACCCAGCACGCCCGAGAGCATGGTGCCCTCGTGCAGGGTCGTGGTCATGTCCTTGAGGCTGTGCACCGACGCGTGGGCGCGGCCCTCGAGCAGGGCGCGGTCTACTTCGACGGTGAAGATCCCGATGCGCCCGAAGCGCGCCAGGTCGCTGGTCTGGTCGGCGTCACCCTTCGAGGTGATCCGCAGCAGCTCGGGGCGGATGTCGCTCCAGGCGGCCTTCAGGGCGGCGCTGGTGGCCTCGGCCTGCCACAGGGCGAGTTGGCTGGCGCGGGTTGCGAGGGGGAAGTTCAAGGCTGGGTGTCGGTCGGCGGCGAAGTCAGAGCTGATCGAGGAAGCGACGGTACTCGCTCTCCAGGTCCTCTGCGCTACGCACGTGGCGGATGCTCTCCTTGACCTGGCCCAGGGCCACGTCGAGCAGGCGCCGGGTGAGTTCGTGGGCCAGGCGCATCTGCTCGGGCGTCGACGTCTCGCCGACACTCTCGTCGATGACCGCATCGCGCACCAGCTCGAAGCGCTCGCGCATCTGTGCGATGGCCGGGGCGGCCGCGGCGTAGCTGCGCAGGCTGAGGAACTTGTGGACCTCCGCCACGAGGATGTTGGAGGTCGCGTCGCTGGCCCGCTGGCGCTCGAGGCGGTTCTTCTCGACCACCGCGGCCAGGTCGTCCAGGTCGTAGTAGAGCAGGCCGCGCAGCTCGGCGACCTTCGGCTCCACACCGCGCGGGACCGAGAGGTCGACGATCAACAGCGGCCGGTCGCGGCGCTTCGGGCGGGTCGCGGCGACCATCTCGCGGGTGATCACGTGCCCGCCCCCGTCGACGCAGACGAAGACCAGGTCCGCGCGCGCGATCTGTTCCGGTAGGGCGTCGAGGCCGCAGTGCAGGCCGCCCAGCTCCTTGGCCGCGTTCTGCGCCCGGTCCTGGGAGCGGTTGGCGAAGACCAGGTCGCCCAGCTCGCGCTCGCGCAGGTGCTTGGCCACCAACAGGCCGGTTTCCCCGGCGCCGACGATCAGCGCGCGTTCGCGACGGAAGTCGCCGCAGATGTGCGCCGCGATGTCGACCCCGACGCGCGCCACCGAGAGGGTGCCAGAGCCCAGGTCGGTCTCGTTGCGCACGCGCTTGCCGACCGAGAGGGCCGCGCGCAGGAGCACGTCGATCTGCGAGCCCAGGGTGCCCGCCTCGCGCGCGGCGGCGGAGGCCGCCTTGAGTTGGGCCAGGATCTGGCTCTCACCCAGCACCAGGCTGTCGAGGCCGGAGGCCACGCGGAACAGGTGGATCACGGCCTGCACGCCGCTGAACGAATAGACCTGGTCGCCCGTGGCGCCGTGGAAGAAGAGGTCCTGGACCGCGGTCAGGGTGCGCTCGTCGAGCTTGCCGAACAGCAGCAGCTCCGTGCGGTTGCAGGTCGAGACGATCACCGCCTCCGCCACGCCCTCGAGGGCCAGCAGCGAGGTGAGTCGTTGGCCCAGGGCCTCGCCCGCCACCGCGCAGCGCTCGCGCAGCTCCAGCGGCGCGCTGCGATGGGACAGTCCGACCAGCAAGAGCTGGCGGTCGAGGGGGCGGCTCAACTGGTCCAATGGAAGCTCGCTCGCGAGAGTTGCACCGCGACCAGGGAGATCAGCAGCAGCATGAACCCGGCCGCCGCCGCCACCGACGCGCGCCGGGCCGTCAGCCCGGGGATGCGACCGGAGAAGGCCACCAGGCCGAAGTGCAGGGTCAGGACCAAGAGCGCGAGCACCAGCGGATCGGCGTAGCTGAAGCCCTCGACCTGGGCCCGGTGGGCCCACCAGATGCCGGCATTGACGCCGATCGCCAGCAGCACGAAGGCCGCCAGGGCCGCGCGCCGGGTGACGTGGATGATCTGGTCCAGGCTCGGCAGGCCGCTGAACAGCGGGCCGAAGCGACGGCGACGCATCTGGCGGAACAGGGCGAGGTAGAGCAGGCCGTAGAGGCCCGACAGGACCAGCGCGGCGCTGGCCACCAGGATCGACCCGACGTGGAACAGGTAGAAGGGCAGGGGCCGGTCGTCGGCCAGGGCCGTCACGACCGGGGACAGGGCCGACGAGACCAACTGCAGCAGCGTGGCCACGCCGAACACGATCAGGCTGGTGCCCGGGTGCACCGCCCGCGCGGTGGTCCACAGGTGCAGGGTCACCAGGCACAGGGCCAGGGCCGACAGGGCGCTCCAACCCCCCAGGTGCGGGAAGCCGCCGGCGGCCACGGCGCGGGCCGCGATCAGGCCCACGTGCAGGCCGAGCACGCCCACCAGCGCCACCAACCGCACGCGCCACAGCACCGCCTGCCGCTCGACCAGGAAGTCGAGCAGGTACAGGAAGGTCGCCGTCAGGTAGGCGACCGGCAGCAGGGTCGAGAGGGCTTGGATCACGGGTTGGTGCGGCCATCCGCGGCGAGCAGGGCCCTGGCGATTCCTCGACCCCGGGCCACCACCTGCTCCACGGAAACGCCGCGAGTGTAGCTCCCGGCCAGGTGCAGTCCCGGGGCGGCGACCCCGACGCGCTCCTCCAGGTCCCGAACCCGGCGGTCGTGCTCGGGCTCGTACTGGGGGATCGCGTGGGGCCAGGTCACCGAGCGGGCCACCGCCGGCCGGGGGGCCACGGCCAGCCCCAGGGCGCGGGCGAGGTCGGCGCGGGCCAGATCCGACAGCTCCTCGTCGGACAGGTCGCGGGTCTGATCCAGGGCGTAGAAGCTGGAGATCGCGGCGCCGCCGGCCGGGGCCCGGTCCGCGAACAGGTTCGAGACGAAGATCGTGCCCAGGGTGCGCGGGGCGTCGGGGCCGTCTTCCGAGGGCGGCACCAGGTAGCCGAAGCCCCTCGGCAGGTCGAGCGCGCCGGGGGCGAAGCCCAGGTGGGCCAGGCGCACACTCGAGTGGGGGAGCTGCTCGAGGAAGGCCAGGTCGGCGGCGGCCAGGTGGGGCGCCAGGAGGGTCGCGGTGCAGTCCGCGGGCAGGGCCAGGACGATCTGGCGCGCGGACTCGCTGCGCCCGTCGGCCGCCTGGACACGCCAGCCCTCGGCGTCGCGTTCGACCGACGCGGCCGCGAAGCCCAGCTGCAGCGCCCCGCCGAGGTCGGCCGCGGCGGCGTCGATCAACTCGCCCAGCCCGCCGGGCAGGGACAGAAGCCGCATGGCCGAGACCTGGGGCCCGGGCAGGGGCGCGGGCGCCCGGCGCCGCGATGCGCGCAGACCGCGCACGATCCCGCCGTGCTCGACGAGCATCCGCCACAGGCGCGGGAAGGCGCTGCGCGCCCCCAGTCGTCGGTGGTCGCCGGCGTAGATGCCGCGCACGAAGGCCCCGGCGAAGAGGGCGGTGGGTTCCGGCCCCAGTCGCTCGTCGAGCACCTGGGCGAAGGTCGGCTCGGGCGCACCGGCGGCCGGCGGCCGGAAGCGCCGCAGGGGCTCGGTGCAAAGGCGCAGCTTGGCGCCGAGGCTGAGCAGGTCGGTGGTCAAGAGCGAGCGCGGTCCATCCGGCATGGCCCGCAGGCGCCCGCGGAAGTACAGCCAGCGGGTACGCGCGTCGTCCTTCGACACCGTCAGCCGCTCGGCCAGGCCCAGCTCGTCGCACAGGTGGCGGAACTCCGCCGACCCCGCCTGGACCGTGTTCGGCCCCGTCTCGAAGCGGAAGCCGTCGACCTCGAGGGTTCCGACCACGCCCCCCGGCCGCGTGCTCGCCTCCAGCACGACCACGTCCGCGCCCCCGCGCCGCAGGGCGTGACCACAGGCCAGGCCGGTCAGTCCGCCCCCGACGACCACCACGTCGCGCATGGGGCGGAGGATAGCCCCGGGCGCCGCCGCGGCCGCCGGGTTCCGGCCCCGGCCTGCCAATCGACCCCCGCACGGGCCCGGCGCGCTGCCGTCCGCGGGGGCGCGGAACCCTCCGCTAGGCTTTCCCAACAACCAGCCACTTGGCGACCGGAGCCAGCCCCATGAACACACGCCTGCCCTCGCCGTCGATCCTGATCACCGCCGCCCTGACCGCCCTCGTCGGTTCCTGTGCCTCGGGCGGTCGCCACGTGCTCGAGACCAACGTCGACGGCGGCCTGAAGGTCCAAGTCGAGGGCCTGGCCTGGGACAACCGCATCGAGCTCTACGCCGTCGTGGTCGAGCAGGCCGAGGGAGCCGCCCAGCCGGGGATCACCGACGTCGAGTGCCGACTCTTCGAAGACCTCGACGGCAACCTGCGCTTCGACGACTCGGACCGCTCCCTCGTCGTCTTCAGCGCCGATGGCGCCACCGACGTGATCTGGCACCTGGGCCCGCTCCTGGCCGACCTCACCGACGGCACCCCGTGCTTGTCGACGACTGCCACCGGCGAGAACGGGTCGCAACTGACCCAGGTCCTGCCGGTCGGCGATGTGTAGACACGGGTCCGTACCGCCGGAGCCGCCGCGCGCCATCGCGGCGACCCCCGGGGTCCGCGGCTCAGGGAACCAACGTCAACGACTCGTCGTTGCTGGCGAAGTCGACGATCTGTGCCACCGGGTCCAAGAGCACGTAGGCGTGGCGGAAGGTGATGCCGGCGAGGGTCGGCGACAGACCGGGCGGGACCGCGACCACGGCCTGGGCCTGGCCGCTGCCCGAGAGGCTGCCGATGAAGTTGAGCGAGGCTTGGAAGGCCGGGTCGGTCAACAGCAGCAGGGTGTAGGCGTCGAACACGAGCGGCACTTCGATGCCGTTGACCACGATCGGCAGGCCCAGGGCCTGGGGCGTGATCGAGCCCAGCATGAAGTAGAAGCGGAAGCCGTACTCGACGCCGGGGTTCAGGCTCAGCACTTGGGTGCCGCCGGTGGCCACGGAGACCAGGTCGATGTCGCCGGACAGGGCGGCGTCCGGCGCCGGCTGGAAGACCAGGTCGTAGCGGTAGTCGCCGGGGACGGTGATCTCCTGGAACACGTGGATCAGGTGCTGCACGGCGTCGGGGACCAGGTTGCCGGGGCCGTCCGGATCGATGGCGTTCGCGAAGTCCACGTTGCGCGCCGTCGTCCACACGTTCGCGATCGACGCGGTGCTGCCGACGCTGAACGACACGCGCTGGTTGTCGGGGCCGGTGCGCGCGACCTGGCTCAGGTCGAAGGCGCCCTGGCCGAGGTCGGGGATCCGCAGGTAGACGTAGCCAGTCTGGGCGATGGTGACGTCGACGGTGGCGACCAGGTCCAGGGTCGTCGGCGCGGCGTCCATGGGCACGTCGAGCAGGTAGTGGACCGGGTAGGAAACGCCGTCGCTGGAGTCCACGCGGGTCGGCAGGTCCTCGACGGCCTTCTGGGTGAAGGGGTCCACGAGCAGGTCGCCCGCCTGCTCGTCCACCAGGAAGTCGGGGTTGGTGTCGTCCACCACCGTCTCGCCGGGATTGGCGCCCAACTTGACCGAGTGGATCGCCAGGGCCGTGCCGCTGGCCTGGGTGTCGATCACGCCGTCGCCAGCCTGGTCGCCGATCGGGTTCACGTAGGTGAAGTCGGCGTTGAAGTTGTCGAACTCGCCCTTCAGCGACGAGCTGAGTACCCAACGCACCACCTGGTTCGCGCCGGGCTCGATGTCACCGAGCTCCAGCTCGAACAGCGGCACCGCCGGGTCGCAGCCGATCTGCGCGGCGAACAGCTTGAAGGCGATGATCAGCCCCGAGATGTTCTCCACGATCTCCGGCTGGCCGGTGGAGATCTTGACGTTCTCCGCGGTGCCCTGGCCGGTGTTCTGGATCCGCAGACCCAGGATGAAGGGCTCCGAAGGCTCGATGATCTCGGGCGTCAACGGATCGTCGGAGTAGACCGTGTCCTGCAGGTAGTAGGTCAAGACCAGCTTGGCGTCGGGCGCGACCTCGATCTCCACCGGGAACAGGGGCACGGCCACGGGCGTGCCGTTCTTCACGTAGCGCAGCAGGCCGCCCACGGTGAAGGTCTCGTTCTCACCCAGGGGCGTGGCGCTCTCGAGCGGGTCGATCTTCCACTTGGAGGTGCCGGAGGTGCCGGGCAGCAGGTTGCCCAGGTCCCAGGCCAGGGGGTTCTCGAAGCTCGGCAGGCCCAGGCCGGTGAAGCCCGCCTCGAGCGTCGGCACGCCGACCGAGAAGTCGGGGTCCGCGTCGGACCCGTCGACCACGCGGCGGAAGTCGAACTCGAGCTCCACGTCCTCGACCAGCGACGCGGTGTCGTTGGTCATGCCGAGGGTGGCCTCGAAGATCTGCTTGGTCAGGACCAGCTGTTGGTTGATCTGGATCGTGACCTTGGTGCAGACCTCCTCCGCGAGGGCGGCGGGGGACAGAGTCAGGGCGGCGACGGAGGCGAGGATCAGGCGGCGCATGGCGATCGAGGGCGAGGGGAATGAAGAGCGCAGATGACGTCCTTGAATGGAGTTCTTCATCTCAGGCGTCCTCACAGCCGCTGGGGATGTTGATCGGGGGCGGGGGCGTCACCGACGGCGAGCCGGAGCTGCCGCCGCCACCACCGCCGCCGCCACCACCGCCGCCGCCGCCGCCACCACCCCCACCTTGGGGCGGGTTGCCCGGGGGCGGCAGGTCCGGCGGCGGCTGGGTGGGCGAGATCCCCGGCGGGCACACGCCCACCGGCGCCGTGTACCAGATCGGCGTCCAGTACCAGTTCAGGAAGTCGGGCCCCTGCAGGTAGTGCCGCAGGCCCCAACCCTGCCCGTAGGAGCAGGCCAGCTCGCCCGCCGAGCTCGAGCGGGTGATCGTCACCGGCACGACGATGCTCGCGCCGCCGGTCAGGTCCCCGAGCTCGTTGATCAAGGGGTCGACCGTGAAGCCGGGCAGCAGGTCGTCCATGAACAGCTCCAACCCGAAGGCGGTGATCAAGCCGTCGTTGGTGATCGACAGGTCGATCTGCCGCGTCTCGCCCGGCGCGAGGTCCAGGGTGAAGAGCTGCGGCTCGACGATCATCTTCGGCACCGGCACGACCACGTTGAAGTCGGCCGTGAGCGTGATGTCGTAGATGTCCTCGTACTCGGTGGGGACCACGTCGAAGGAGTAGGTCACCGCTTGGAAGGCGAGGAAGGCCAGGACCTCGACGCTCTGGCCGGCGCCCACACCGATCACCGCGTGGT
The DNA here is from genome assembly GCA_007751255.1 of Engelhardtia mirabilis. Taxonomy (GTDB): domain Bacteria; phylum Planctomycetota; class UBA1135; order UBA1135; genus Engelhardtia; species Engelhardtia mirabilis. The sequence continues at coordinate 6,801,422 of CP036296.1, read as the reverse complement.
AGGAGCTGTGGTCCGGCTCGGTGATGTCGAGGGTGTAGGTGCCGACCAGGACCTCGCTGCCCACCGGCGTGCCGAAGGCGTCGACCAGGTCCACCTGGCCCGCGGCGTCGCTGACGCCGGTGTAGAAGGTGTTGGGGTCGGCGAAGCGCTGCAGGTGCACCATGGCGCCGGCCAGGCCGGGCACCGGGGGCGACAGGAGGTTTCCGGCGAGGTCCCAGTAGCTCAGCTCGTCGACGACGGTCAGGACCACGTCCCCCGTCTCCGACGAGTCGATCACAAGGTCGTAGTCGAAGACGACGTCGCCCTGGTCGGAGCTTACGACGATCTGCGAGCCCGGCGTGGACTGGATCTGGGTCCCGACGGTCAGGCTCGACGCCGGCACGAAGCCGACCTCGACGATCACCGTGTCACCGGGGCCCAGGTCGCCCAGGGCGATCGGCGTGACCGGCACGAACACGAAGCCGCAGCCGGAGCTGGCGGGATCGAGGTAGCCGGGCACGGCGGCGCAGGGCACCTGGTAGCTCAGGTTCGTGGCCGTGGCCCCGCCCTGGTTGGTGACCGCGAGCTGGTAGGTCGAGTACTTGCCCTCGGGCACCTTGACCGGGAAGGTCCCGTCGAGCTCGTTCAGGCTCGCCACCAGGTCCACCTCGAGCGGGCTGACGAAGGTCGTCAGGGCCAGCTGGCCGGCCACCGCCGGCGCGCCGTTCACGTCGAGCGACAGCTCGAGCGCCACGTTCGCCGCAGTCGTCGGCACCGGCGCCTCGCCCACCGCCGTCAGGTCGTAGGTCAACGCGACCTGGGCGTAGGGCGCCAGGCTCGTCGGCAGGCCGCCGTTGGTCAGGGTCAGGTGCGACGGCAGGCCGGTGGTCGCGACCGAGATCCCGTCCACCTGGGTGTCCCCCGGGTTGCGGACGGTGACCTGGCCGCTCTTCGACTCGCCCACGTCGAGCTGTGAGACCACGGTCGACGGGCTCACGGTGAGGTTGAACAGCTCGAAGCTGTCCTGCAGGTCCTCCACCGGATCCTCGACCACCGCCGGATGGTCCGCGTAGAGCTGGAACAGCCCCGCCTCACCGATCAGCGGCTCGAACACGAAGCTGTAGTCGCCGCTCGCGTCGGTCAGCACCGGGTACACCCGCCGCGAGCCCTTGTGGCGCACGCGGATCGTGACCTCGGCGTCGGCCAGGGGCGCGCCGCTGACGGCGTCGATGGCCTGGCCGGTGAGGGTCACCAGCACCTGCCCCGCGGCCTTGGCCGACAGGCCCTCCTCGAACACCGTCGCGACGGTGGCCGAGTAGGTCGCGTCGACCACTTCGAAGGACTGCACCAACAGGTTGTTGGCGTCGTCCGTCTCGGCCAGGGCGCCCGTGCGGTCGAGCTCGCAGATCAGGTACCAGGTCTGCTCGACCGCCGGCAGGTTGAAGGAGCGCTCGAAGCTGTAGCTGCCGTCGGGCGACAGGACGCCGCTGAAGCTCTGGTTCGCCAGCAGCGTGTCGCCACCCAACACCGCATCCGACGACAACCACAGGCGGTCGTACCACAGCCCGTTGGCCGTGCCCTTGCCCGAGAGATCCGGGTCCTGGTTGGCCACGCTCACGACCGCGGTCGCCTGGGTGCCTGCGAAGTAGGTTCCGAACTGGGCCGACAGGGCGATGCCGGTCGGCACGAGGTCGGGCAGGTCGAACTGCTCCACCGCGAGGCCCGCGCTGACGCCGACGTTGTTCGCCTCCTGCAAGCCCTCCGGGATCCCGTTCTGGGCGTCGACCCGCACGATCAGGTAGCGCTGTCCCGAGATGCCGTCGGGCAGGGTCACCACCTGCGTGTTCTGGTAGCTCGCGTCCACCGCGAGGCTCGCGACGGGCGCGTCGAAGCTGCCCAGGAAGGTGTCGCCGCCCGAGAAGTAGGGATCGGTCGACAGGTAGAGCGAGTCCTTCCAGGGCGGCGTGACCCCGCCCCCGCCGGCCTCGGGCTCCGCCAGCCCCGTGCCGTCGTTGAGCACGGTCCAGGTCACCGACATGGCCTCGCCCTCCTCGGAGCTGAGCGGGACGACGATCGCCCCGGCGACCACGTCGGGTCGTGGCACCGGCGTGATCGTCATCGCCTCGAGCATGTAGCCCGTGTTGTTCTGCTCGGAGCCGATCTCCGCGATGTCGTCGGCGAGGTCGACGATCACACCCAGGTAGTAGTCACCGTCCAGACCCGCGGGGATCGTGACGTTCTCGGAGCGCGCACTCTCGGCACCCTCCAAGAGGTCCCCGGGCGCGGCCACCGTCGCCAGCTCGATGTCGCTCGCGTCGATCAGTGTGTCGGTCGACAGCACCAACCGTTCACTCCAGGGCGCCAGTGCGTCGCCGCCACCCTGGTTGAGCACGGTCCAGTCCACCGGCACCACGTCGTCCCCGACTGCCTTGTCCGGCCCATTGATCGCCAGGGGCCGCAGGTCCGGCGCGCTGGAGTCGATCCAGAGGATGTAGCCGTCGGGATCGCCAGGCGGGTTCGTGCCCAGGTCGTCCTCGTGGTCCGGCCCGCCCAGGGCGCCGGCCCAGTTGAGGAAGGTGATCTCCGCCGCCGAGTTGCGGTAGACGTTCTTGTCGGTCAAGCCGCTCGAGTTCTCGAAGGCCACGTTGCTGGCGACGAAGGCCGCCGTGGGGTTGGCTGTCAGAAGCCGCGAGCCGGTGCCGCCGACCCCGGAGTCGAATGCGCCGTCGCGGAAGCCCGCCGCGCCGATGGTCGCCGTCGTATCGAGCTCCAGCCCGGCGCTCGAGAGGCCGGAGACCTCGAAGTTCACCGCACTGAACTCACCGCGCACCTCGAAGTCCGCGCCGGGCGCGCCCAGCGCCGCGATGCGCGCTGGTGCCGTGGGCGTACCGGCCAGCTCGAGGGTCGAGCCCGCGTTGAAGTCCGTGTTGCTGGTCGAGGGTCGCCGCAAGCTCGCGCCGGGACCCAGCCGCAGCCTGCCCTCGCTCTCGAACCAGTTCGTCTGCAGGACGTCGAGGTTCGCGCCCAGGACGCGCAGCTCCGAGTCCGCGCCCAGGTCGAGCGACGCCGTGACCGTTGTCGAGGCGACGATCTCGTTGCCCAGGCCCATCGCCCGCAGGCGTCCGAAGCCCGGCGCCGTGCCCTGCACCGTCGCGCCGTCTGCGAGCTCGACCCACAGGCTGGCGGGGTCGAAGCTCTCCGAGCCGGTCCACGTGCCCAAGAGGCGCAGGGTCCCGCCGGTGTAGGAGCCGCTCAGCGAGCCGCCGATCGGCCCGCTCACAACGACGTCGTCGAGCACCTCGATGTCGGTGTAGGAGTTGTTGATGCCGATCCGCCCCGACACCAGCTCGAGGCGCGCGATCCGCGACGGCTGCTCGACGGCGATGGGCACGGCGCGCAGCTCTCCGCCCTCGACCCGGATGCGGTGGATCAAGTGCCCCTGGGTCTGCAGTTGCGTGACGTCCGAGTCCGCGCTCACGAACGCGCCCACGCCGGTCGACGCGCCCGCGGTGGACTCCAGGCGGTCGGAGATGCGCGTGTCGCTGGCGAGCTCGACGGTGCCGCCGATCAGGCGCAGCCGCCCGAATCCGGGGGCCGTGCCGTCGACCACCCCGCCGTCTCCGAGCTCGACCCACAGGCCGGCCGGATCGAAGGTCGCGGAGCCGGTCCAGTCGCCCAGCACCCGCATGGTCCCGGCGGTGTAGGAGCCGCTCAGCGAGCCCGCGATCGGGCCGGTCAGCTCCACGCGATCCAGCACCTCGAGGTCCGTGTAGCTGTTGTTGATCCCGAGCCGGCCCCCGACCAGCTCCAGACGGCCGATCCGTGATGGCTGACCCTGGGCGAAGACGATCGTCCGCAGCTCGCCGTCCTCCAGTCGCACCCGATGCACCAGGTTGCCGCGGGTCTGGAGCTGGGCAGTCCCCGGGCCGACGAAGACGAAGGCTGCGTTGCCGCTGGACTCGCCGCCGGTCGACTCGAGGCGATCGAGGATCACCGTGTCGCTCGCGACCGTCACCGAGCCGTCGGTCAGCCGCAGCCGCCCGAAGCCCGGCGCGGAGCCACCGACGCTCGCGCCGCCAGCGAGCTCGACCCACAACACGGCCGCATCGAAGGCCGTCGACCCGACCCAGTCGCCCAGCACGCGCAGGGTGCCCGCGGTGTAGGAGCCACTCGTCGAGCCCGCGACCGAGCCGGTCACCCGGACCTCCTCGAGCACCTCGAGGTCGGTGTAGGAGTTGTTGATCCCGAGCGAACCGCCCTCGAGTTCCAGGTGCCGCACCCGCGAGGGTTGCCCCTGGGCGAACACCAGGACGCGGCACTCGCCTCCCGAGACGCGCACCCGCTCGAGCACGTGCCCCTGGGTCTGGAGCTGGACCGTCCCCGGACCGTCGATGACGAACGCCCCCGCGCCGGTGGTCTCGCCCCCGATGGACTCCAGGCGCTCGGTGACCCGCACGTCGTCGACCACGGCCACCGAGCCGTCGGTCAGCCTGAGCCGCGCGAAGCCCGCGCCGGGGCCTGCGATCTGAGCGCCGTCGGCGGCCTCGACCCACAGGGTTGCCGTATCGAACAGCACGGAGCCGGTCCAGGCGCCGGCGAAGCGCAGGGTGCCGGCGGTGTAGCTGCCGGAATACGGGTCGGCCAAGGGCCCGCTCGTGTGCACGTCGCCCTGGGCCAGGAGGAAGGTCGTGTTCTGGATCCCGAAGGCGCCCAACCGCAGGTCGAGCAGGGTGGTGACGAGGAGACTCGGCTCGCCCGCAACCGCCGACCCAGTGACGATCAGCTCGCCGCCGTCGACGCCGAGGGACCCGACCTTGCTGGGCAGGTTCACCCCACCGTCGTTGAAGGGGTAGGAGAGCAACCGGCCCTCGGCGACGGTGGCGGCGTGAACCGTGTTCCCGCGCGTGTCGAGGGCCTTGGTCCCGGCTCCGGTGAAGCGGAACTCGCCCGGGCCGGTCGTCGAGCCACCGACGGACTCGAGCTCCCCGGTGATCGCGGTGTCGCTCGCCACCGAGACGGACCCGTCGAGCAGTCGCAGCAACTCGAAGCCCGGAGCTGCACCGGCGATCTGGGTGCCGCCGAGGGCCTCGGCCCAGATGATGCCGGGCTCGAAGGGGACGGACCCGGTCCAGGTCCCGGCAAAGCGCAGGGAGCCGGTGAAGTAGCTGCTCGTGTAGGGGTCGGCCATGGTGCCCGTGCAGTCGACGTCACCCTGGACCAGCAGGAGGCTGCCGGTCTGGGCGCCGAAAGACCCCCCCTCGAGTTGCAGCAGGGTCGTCACGACGACGGTGGGCTCGCCGGTCACGGTCGGTCCGGTGACGATCAGCTCGCCGCCGTCGATGCCGAGCGTGCCGACCGTGCTCGGGAGACTCGCGCCACCGCTGCTGAAGGGATAGGCGAATACGCGCCCCTCCGCGACGGTCACCGCGTGAACCAGGTTGCCCCGCGTGTCGAGGGCCTTGCTCGTGCTCGGACCGGTGAAGCGGAAGTCGCCCGGCCCCGTCGTCGAGCCGCCGATGGACTCGATCTCCTCGGCGACGGTGGTGCCGCTGGACACGAGCACGGTCCCGGCCATCAGGCGCAGGAACCCAAATCCCGGGGCGGAACCGGTGATCTGCGCGCCTCCGAGCGGCTCGGCCCAGATGGTGCCGGGCTCGAACGGAACCGATCCGTTCCAGGTTCCGGCGAAGCGGAGCGAGCCGGTGTAGTAGCTGCTGGTGTAGGGGTCGGCCATAGGACCCGTGCAATCGACGTCGCCCTGGGCCAGGAGGAAGCTCCCGCCCTGCGCGCCGAAGGACCCCGCCTTCAGCTCCAGCTGAGTCGTGACGACGATGGTGGGCTCGCCGCCCACGACCGGGCCCGTGACGATCAACTCGCCGCCGTCGATGGAGAGGTTCTCGACCGTGCTCGGCAGGTTCGCGCCAGCGTTGTTGAAGGGGTAGACGAAGGTCCGTCCCTCCGCGATGGTGACTGCGTGGACCGCGTTCCCGCGCGTGTCGAGGGTCTTGCTTCCCGTCCCCGTGAAGCGCACGCGTCCGGCGCCGTTGGTCGTGCCGCCGATCGACTCGAGCTCCGTCGTGACGTTCAGGTCGACGCCGAGCGACGAGTCGCCGCTCACCAATCGCACCTGCGCTGCGGTCGGCGAGGCCGGGCCTACGAGCGTCACACCGAACAGCTCGACCCAACCCGTGGTCGCCTCGAGCGCGGCCGGGTGGTCCTGGCTCCAGGTGCCGGCCACGCGCAGGTCGCTGGACGAGTGAGCGATCACGACCCTGCCCGTGGTCTGCTGCGCGTCGCCGCTCCACTGCAGGTCGAGGCTGCCGGGCGCGGAGACCGAGCCGACGTCCAGGTCGGCGCCGGAGGTGACGGTCACCGTCGCGCCCTCGAGCACGGTCAAGGAGGCGCAGAACGCCGCGCTGGTCACCGTCGGCTGGTTCGCCGCCGGGCCCACCGTGACCGCATCGGCCAGGGTCGGCACCGTGGCCGGGCTCCAGCTCGAGGCCGTGGCCCAGCTGGTGCCCCCCGTCCCGGTCCAGACGTGCTGGGCGCCCGCGGGTGCGGCGAGGAACAGGGCGATCGAAACGAGCAGCAGGGGCAGCTTGGTGCGGTGCATCACGGCTAGGGGGCAGGGCGCGCGCGCCGCCCAGGGGCGTGAGCGGGCAGACCCGGGGCGCACGGCGCTGGGGGCTGGCCCTCTCGGGAGGTGGCGCGATACTGGGGGACCGCGGACTTGCACGCGCGGGGCCGAGCTGGCTGCTCGGGATTCCCGCGTGTTTCCGGGGGAGCCCCAAGCTAGGCGGCAATCGCCCCTTGCGGGGCGGCGACCCCCGCAGATTTGCGACTTCGCTGGTGGGCGAGCCGCGCCCGAACGACCGCCCACCTCCATGACCCGCCTCGAGCTCACCAACCTGATCAACCTCATGGGCGCCGGCCACGCCGAGGCCCGGCGCGAGGTGATCGACGAGCTCTACGAGTCGATGCTCGAGCTGGCCCACCGCGTGGCCTGGTCGGGCGGCCGCCGCGGCCAGACCCAGACCATCGAGCTGGTGCACCAGGGCATCGTCAAGGTCGGCTCGCTGGAGCGCTCCTGGAACGACCGCCAGCACTTCCTGGCCACCTTCGCCCGCGCGATCCAATCGGTGCGCGTGGACGCCTACCGCCGCGCGCGCAGCGCGCAGGACGCCCTCTCGACCCTGGTCGAGCTGGGCGCCGACCGCGTCAGCGCCGAGGACGGGGTCGACGTCGACGTGCTGGCGCTCGAGGAGGCCCTGGCGACCCTCGAGGGCGAGCACCCCCTGGCCGCCGAGGTCGTGCGCCTGCGCTTCTTCGCCCAGGCCACCCACGCCGAGATCGCCGCCGACCTCGGCGTGCCCGAGATCCAGGCGCGGCGCCTATGGGACCGCGCCCGACGCCGCTTGCGAATGCTGCTCGATGACGAACGGGACTGACGCAGAGCTGTGGCGCCGGGCCTGGGCCCTATGCGACGAGGCCGAGGGCACATCTCCGGCGGCGCTCGACGCTTGGCTCGCCGAGCGCTGCGGCGGCGACGTCCAGCTCGAGCTGGCCGTGCGGCAGTTGCTCGGGTCAGGTGACGAGCCCGACGATGGGCCGCGTGTCGTTGCAGCGCCCGACACGATGGGCCCCTACCGACTGGAGGAACCGATCGGCAGCGGCGGCATGGGCCAGGTCTTCCGCGCGCGCCACCTGGAACTGGATCGCGTCGCCGCCGTCAAGCTGCTGCCCGCGGACGTCGCCGGGGTGGGGCGGGCCGGCGAGCGCTTCCGCCGCGAGGCGCGCCTGCTCGCGCGGCTCGACCACCCGGGCATCGTGCGCGTGTTCGAGGCCGGCACCGGCGAGGACGTGGGCGGGCGGCCCCTGGCGTGGTTCGCCATGGAGCTGGTCGAGTCGCCGCGGACCCTGACCGACTACGTGCGCGACGAGCGCCCGGACGCCGCCGAGCTGCTGCGGATCTTCCTCGAGGTCGGCGACGCCGTGGCCCACGCCCACGCGAGCGGCGTGCTGCACCGCGACCTCAAGCCCAGCAACCTGCTGGTGGACGGCTGTGGCCACGCGCGGGTGATCGACTTCGGCATCGGCGAGGAGGCCGAGGCCGGTGCGGCCGGGCTGACCCGCGCCGGCTCCCTGATCGGCACACTGAACTACCTGGCGCCCGAGCGCCTCGACGGCGAGCGCGCCGACGCCCGCAGCGACGTCTACGCCCTCGGGCTGGTCTTCGAGGAGGCCGTCACCGGCGCGCCGCGCTTCGACCACCCCTCCACCGGCTCGGGGCTCGCCGCCCTGCGCGAGGCCCAGGGGCGGCCGGCGCCGGCCCTCGAGTCCCTGGCCGCCGTGCCCCCCGAGCTGGGCTGGATCGTGGCCGCGGCCACCGACCCCGACCCCGCCCGGCGCTACGCGGACGCCGCTGCCATGGCCGCGGACCTGCGCCGCCTGCAACGCCACGAGCCGCTGGTGGCCGTGCCCGCGGGCCGCGTCTACCGCGCCCGTCTGTTCGCGCGCCGCAACCGCGGGCTGGTGGTCGCGGCGTCGTTGGTGTTGTTCACCCTCAGCCTAGGTCTGGTGGTCTCCACGACGGCGTTGGTGCGCGAGTCCGACGCACTGATCCGCGAGCAGGCGGCGGTGAAGCAGGTCCAGACGGCGCTCGACGGGGAGCGCGCCGCCCTGGCCGAGGCCCAGGCGGCCGAGGCGGAACAGCGCCGCGAGGCCCAGGCCAACGGCGACCTGGTGCGGTTCTTCCGCGGCGTCTTCGAGCGAACCCCCGCCCGCGCCGACGGCGAGCCGCCGTACACCCTCGACCAAGCCCTCGACGACGCCTGGGACCAGTCGCGCGTGGTCCACGCGCAGCAGACGGACCCGCTCCTGCGCGGCCGCGTCCAAGCCCTGGTCGGCGCGATCTTCGCGCGCCGGGCCCAGTGGGAGCGGGCCCATGACCTGCTCTCCGAAGCCACCGCCGAGTTCGAGGGCGCCGGCGCCGAGTGGACCGACAACTGGCTGCGATGCCAGGTCGATCGGCACCTGACCCTGGTCCAGCTCGGCCGGTCGGACGAGCTCGCCGCCCTGGACGATCGCCTGCTGAACCTGCCCGCGGGCGCGGCCGTCGGCGACGAGGCCTGGCTGCGCGCGCTGACCGACCTGTTCCTCCAGAGCTGGCGAATCGGCCGTGACGAGGATGGTCCGCGCTACCTGGAGACGATCCTGGCCCGCGCCGACCGCGACGACCCGGCCCAGCTCTCCCTGGCCCTGTCGGCCACCCACAACCTCGCAGCCGCGATCACCTTCGACGACCCCGAGCGCGCCCTGTCCCTGTACCTGGAGGTCTGGGCCTGGCGTTCGGCCCACGAGCCCCAGTTCACCCGCACCTACCGCAGCGTCAACGGCGCGGCCGAGATCCTGGTCACCTCCGGTCGGGTGACCGAGGGTCTCGGGTGGATCGACGAGGCCCTCGCCCTGGCCGCCGCCAACGGTTTCGCCCCGGGCGACCTCGACCTGGTCACCCTGTCCGAGACCCGCGCCAAGGGACTGCAGGGCCTGGGACGGGTGGAGGAGGCGGCCGCGATCTTCGAGCGCTGCCTGGCGCGCAGGCGGGAGCTGTCCGGCGATCGCGACAGCGACGTGCTCGACGCCATGTACGGCCTGGCCAACACCTACCGCCAGCTCGGCCGCTTCGACGAGGCCCTGGAGCTCGACCGGCTCTCCTACCAACTGCGCTGCGAGGAGCAGGGACCGCTCCACATGAAGAGCCTGCGGGTGCTGGAGCACATGGGGCTGGTGCACCTGGACCTCGGCGAGGTGGCGCGGGGCCTCGAACTCCTGGAGCAGGCCGTCCAGGGGATGAGCGAGACCCTGGGACCGCTGCATCACGAGACCCTCCTCGCGCGCTCGGACCACGTCTACGGCCTGGCCATGTCCGGTGCCGTCCCCGAGGCGATCGAAACCCAGAGGTCGCTCCTCGCGGAGCTGGAGCAGCAGGGGACCGCCTCGGCATTCGAGCTGGGCCAACACCTGGACGTGCTCTGCGCCCTGCTCAACGGCACGGGCGAGTACGCGCAGGCCGTCGACGCGGGTCGCCGTGCCGTCGAGCTGCTCGCGAGCCTGGGCGAGCTGCGACCCCGTCTGGTCCAGGCCCGCAGCAACCTGACCCAGGCCCTGGCCGGCGCGGAGCGCGGCGTCGAAGCCCGCGCCGAACTGGAGCGCGCCCTGGCCGACGCCGCGGCGCTGGGTATCGAGGGACCGTCCCAGGCCCTGCGAGCCCGCGTCGGGGCCCTCGCCGCGGGCGAGTGAGGCGGACCTGCTTCCGCCCCCTCCGATCCTCTGCTCGCTCGGCCTTCGCCGGGCACGCCCACCCGCCCCACACCATGAGCCCCCGACACCCGCTTCAGTCCTGCCTCGTCGCGGCGGCAGTGCCGGTCGTGATCGCCCTCGGCTGGTTTGCCTGGATCGAGCACCGCCCGCCCCGGGCGGTGCCGATCCTGCCCGGCCTGCCGTCACTGCCGCGCACCACCGAGGACGGGACCGCGCGCGTCTGCAGCTTCACCAATTTCGCGCGACTCACGATTCGCTCCCAGGCCGAGGCGCAGATCGAGTACGAGCTGTTCGTCGAGGGCTGGATGGACCTGCCCTTCACCGTCGTCACCGTCCGCTACCCCGATCGGACCCTGCGGATCACGGACCGCAACTGCGGCAACGGCGCGCTGGCCTTCGACGGTGAGACCATCGCTGGTTGGCACTTCGCCGTCGACGCCGACGGCAGCATCGCCGTCCTCTCCGACCAAGCCGCGGTCTTCATCGAGCCCCTGGTCGAACCGGAGCGCGGCGACGAGTGACGACGACTAGCGCCGCTCGAACAAGGTCTCGAACGCCGCGCCCACGCACTCCACGGGGGTCTTGGGCAGGATGCCGCTGCCGACGTTGAAGACGTGGCCGGCGTGGCCGGCGAAGGCGTCGAGCACGCGGTTCGTCTCGCGGCGCACGACGTCGGGCGAGCTGAACAGCACGCAGGGGTCGAGGTTGCCCTGCAGCGACACGCGCCCGCCGACGCGGGCGCGGGCCTCGGCGGGGTCGGTGCGCCAGTCGATCGAGAGGCAATCGCAGCCGGTGTCGGCCAGGACCTCGAGCAGGTGGCTGGCGCCGTTGGCGTAGACGATCACGGGCACGCCGGTGGCGCGGGCGCCCTCGACCAGGCGGTGCAGGGACGGGCTCAGGACCTCGCGGTAGGTGTGGGCGTCCAGGGCGCCGCCCCAGGAGTCGAAGATCTGCAGGGCGTCGGCGCCGGCCTCGACCTGCATCGCGAGGTAGGGGATCAGGTTGTCGACCACGCGGTCGAGCAGGCGCGCGAAGGTCTCGGGCTCGTCGTACAAGAGCGCCTTGGTGCGCTCGAAGTTGCGGCTCGAGCCGCCTTCGATCATGTAGCTGGCGGTGGTGAAGGGCGCGCCGCAGAAGCCGACGATGGCGCGGCTGTCGCCGAGCTCGGTGCGCACCAGGCCGATCGCCTCGGCCAGGTAGCCGGTCGCCTGGCGCGGGTCGAAGTCGACGAGGCGCTCGATGTCGGCGGCGCTGCGCAGGGGTTCGGCCATGACCGGGCCCTTGCCGTCGATGAACTCGACCTTCACGCCCATGGCGTCGGGCGGCACGAGGATGTCGCAGAAGATCACGGCGGCGTCCATGCCGAAGCGGCGCACGGGCTGCAGGGTGATCTCGGCGGCCAGGTGCGGATCGCGCACGCGCTCCATGAAGGTGCGACCGGTGCGCAGCTCCTGGTACTCGGGCAGGTAGCGCCCGGCCTGGCGCATCATCCATCCGGGGGCGGCGGCCAGGGGTTCGCCGCGCAGGGCGGCGAGGAAGCGCTCTTTCGGATTCATCGGACGGGGAGCTTAGCCGGGTGGCTTCAGGCCAGGAGGAAGGCGAGCTGGAGCTGGCCGAAGTTGAACAGGGCGTGGACCAGGATCGGAGCCCAGATCGACCGCGTGCGCTCGTAGATCCAGGCCAGGGCCACGCCGACCCAGGCGATGCCCAGCATCCCGGCCGGCTCGTAGACGTGGGCCATGCCGAACAGCCCGCCGGAGATCAGGGCCGCGGGCAGGAAGGGCAAGCGCCGGCGCAGGCCGCCGAAGAGGGCCGCGCGGAAGGCCAGCTCCTCGAACAGGGGCGCCCAGACGCAGGCTTCCAGCAGCAGCCGTGCGCGGTCGATGGCGCTGGAGCCGACGATCAGCTCGAGGAACGGATTGGAGAAGGGGTCGGAGCCGGCGCCCAAACCGGTGGCGAGGGTGGTGACCGTGTAGAGACCGCCGAGGGCCAGCACCCAGCCAGCCGCGACGACAGGGACGAGGCGCCAGGAACGGCCGCGATCGAGGCCGAGTCCGAGGGCACGGCGCAGGCTCCCGGGGGGCTCGCCGAACCAGCGCAGACGCGCGAAGAGCAGGATCGGCAGGCTCGAGACCAGGGCGGAGATGCCCAGGGTCAGCGGAATGCCGTCGTGGCCACCCAGACCGCCGCCCGCGATCGCGAGCAGCGACGAGACCAACACGAACGCCACCGCGTAGCGCGCGAACAGGCCCAGGCCGTCGGCCGTGGCGGGCCAGTGGTTCGGGTCGGCGGGCGAGTCGAGCCGCACGAAGGCGGCCGGGAGCACCGAGACCAACAGCAGGGCCACGAGGCCGAGCAGCGCGAGACCCGCCGCCACCAGCGCCAAGCGCACCAGCCGCGCGGCGGCGTCGGCGCCGGTGTCCTTGCGCCAGCCTTGCCACAGCTCGCGCAGGCTCTCGTCGCCCACGCGGGTCGCGTGGGCCAGCTCGATGATCGCGGTGGAGAGGCTCGGGTCGAACTCGAGGGGCTCGGGCTCGACGGGGGGCTCGGCGTCGGCGACCCCGTCGTCGGACTCGTCGCCCCGCTCCACCCCGGCGTCGACCGGGTCCGAATCGGCGGTGGTGGGTCCGGATGCGGCATCGGCCTCGGGACCAGCGGCATCCGCCTCCGTGGCGTGCATCCCCGTCGCCGCGCGCAGGTCCGCTTCGATCCCGTCGAGCTGCTGCGAATTCCCGGCCCCGGTCGCCCGCGCGAGGTCGAGCCAGTCGGGCCAGTCCGCATCCCCCGACTCAGCCGCCAGGGCCGCCCCGCGCACGAGCAGCAGGCAGGCCTGGCGGCGTCGCTCGGCCGCTGCGGCGCTCGGCCCGTCACTGGAGTCGGTGTCTTCGATCCGCGAGGCGAGGGCCTCGAGCCGCTCCGCCACGTCCGCGTAGAGCTCGGCCCCCGCGGCCATCATGGCGCCGTCATCGAGCTCGGAGGCCAGGCCGGGCAGCCTGCTCCCGACCTTGTCCGCGAGCCCCTCGGCCCACACCTGGGGCCGCTCGACGCTGTGGACCAGGACCCTGTCGGGGTGGTTGAAGCTCTCGATGGGATCGTCGCGGGTGATCGAGCTGAGCGAGCCCAGCAGCACCGTCGCCAGCCAGATCGTCAGGCAGATGCCCGTCGCCGCCGGCGCGAAGCCGCGGCCGCCGGGAGCGGTTTCGGGGGTTTGGTCGGGTTCGCTCACCGGATCTCGGGGGGACTTCGCGCGCCTCTCCACTTGGGTCGCCGCTCAGCCCGGGACAAGATCATGCGTCCATGGCCCCCCCCAGCGCGAGCGACGCCCCGGGCAACGAGCCCGATCTGCGGCCAGTGGCACGGCCAGAGGACGCCTTCCGCGATCTGGCCCGCGAGATCGCCGACCTGGTCGACGACCGCACGCGTTCGGGCGGGCGCGCGGTGCTGGGCCTGGCCACGGGCCGCACCATGGTCGGCCTCTACCGCGAGCTGGCGCGGCTGCACCGCGAGGAGGGCCTGAGCTTCGGGCGCGTGGTGACCTTCAACCTGGACGAGTACTGCGGCCTCGCGCCCGACCACCCCGAGCGCATGGCCGCGGCCATGGATCGCGAGCTGTTCGACCACCTGGACCAGCCGCCCGAGCAGCGCCACTTCCCCGACGTCGGCGAGGGCGACCTCGAGCGGCGCTGCGACGCCTACGAGCGCGCCATCCGCGCCGCCGGGGGCCTGGACCTGCAGCTGCTCGGCGTCGGCCGCAACGGGCACGTGGCCTTCAACGAGCCTGGCTCGAGCGCGGACTCGCGCACGCGACGCGTGCACCTGGCGCCGGCCACCCGCGCGGACGCCGCCGCCACCTTCGGCGGCCTCGAGGCGGTGCCCTCCGCCGCCCTGACCGTCGGCATCGCGACCGTGAAGGAGGCGCGGGCCCTGCGCGTGCTGGCCTTCGGCGCCGCCAAGGCTGCGGCCGTCGCGCGCCTGGTCGCAGGTCCGGCGGGGGACGACTGTCCGGTCAGCCTGCTGCGCGGCCACGGCGACCTGCGCCTGTGGGCCGACGACGCCGCGCTGGGGCGCTGAACGGCGCCTCAGCTCCCCTGGGCCGTCTCGCGCTCCGCGATCAGCCGCTCGAGGGCCGTGCGTAGCTCGCCGAGGATCTCGTCGTACGAGAAGGCGCCGAGCTCTTCTTCACCGCGCTTCAGGTTGACCGTCGTCGGCCCGCACCACAGGCCCAGGTCCGCGTCGTCGGTCTCGCCCGGCCCGTTCACCCGGCAGCCCATGACCGCGATGGTCAGGTCGTGGTCCGTCGCGAAGGCCGTCATCTCCTTGACGTCCTGGGCCAGGTCCACGAAGCGGTTGTTCTCGACGCGGCTGCAGGAGGGGCAGGCGACGATGTTGAGCCCATCGAAGAAGTTGGGCGGCACCGAGCGGAAGCGGCCGTTCGAGATGTCGTCGATCAGCTCGCGCCCGACGGCGATCTCCATCCCCTTGTCGTCGAAGGGCACCGTCAGGGACACGCGCAGGGTGTCGCCGATGCCGCGGCTGAGCAGTTGTTCGAAGGCGATGCGCGTCTTGATCACCCCGTCGGGCGGCATCCCGGCCTCGGTCACGCCCAGGTGCAGGGGCACGTCCGGCCGCAGCTCGGCGAAGCGCAGGTTGGCGTCGATCACCGTGCGTGGGTCCGAGTCCTTGATCGAGACCACGTACTCGCTGAAGCCGTGGGCGTCGACCAGGGCGCAATGGTCGGCGGCGGAGCGCACCAGGGCCTCGAGCTGGTCGTCCGGGTAGCGCAGCCGGTACTCCGGCGCGATCGAGCCCGCGTTGACCCCGATCCGCAGGGCCAGCCCGTGCTCCTTGGCCACGCCCACCAGGAAGCCGACCTTCTCGGCCACCGGCTTGTCCTTCTCGTGGTGGTGCAGGTGCCCGGGGTTGTAGCGCAGCTTGTCGACGAAGGGCGCCACCAGCGCCGCCAGGCGGTAGTTCTCCTGGAGGTCCACCGACAGCCGCGCCTTCGTCTGCGCCCGAATCGTCGCCAGGGCCTCCACGTCGGCCTTGGAGTCGATCGCGATCCGCACCAGGTCGGCCCCCGCCTCCTCGAGCAGGTGCACCTGGCGCAGGGTCGCCGGAATGTCCTGGGTGCGGGTGGCCGCCATGCTCTGCACGGCGATCGGAGCGGACCCGCCGATGGGCAGGTCGCGGACGTGGATGGTGCGGGTCTTGCGATCGGGGATCATCGGATGCGCTCTGGCCGCGCAGGGTAACCGGAGCCGGGGGCGACGATTCCGCGGTTGGGGTGCAACCTCTCGTCGGTCGGGCCGGTCCAGGGGGTGGCTGGGCGGGGGCTGGTGGGCCAGGGCGAGGTGCGGTCGGGCGGACCCAGCCTCAGCCCCGGTCGCGAGCCGGCCTTGCGGCCTCGCCGGACTGTCGGCGGCTTGTCGGCCAACCGTCGACTGCTCGTCAGCAGCCCGTCGCCCGCTCATCGCACGCCCTCCATCGGCACGCCGCCCAACCGCCGCCCAACCGCCGCCCGCGCCGCAGCCGCCCGTCGCCCCGCTCCCCGCTCCCCGCTCCCCGCTCCCCGGCCCCCGGCCCCCGGCCCCCGCTTCCCGCTTCCCGCTTCCCGCTTCCCGCTTCCCGCTCCACGGCCCGCGCCGGTGGTCGTAGCGGGCGAATGCCCTGAGGGCGGCGATTCCCGACGATCGTCGGCCCGCCGGCCCTTCCCTCCCAGGGCTGGCCTTGCTGATATGCCGCGCCGCTCCTGCTCCGCGTCTCCCGCGGACTCCCTCGAACCGTCCAGGTCCCCGCTTGAAAGCCAAGGTCCTCATCGTCGGCGGTGGCGTGATGGGCAACGCCATCGCCCTCTCGGCCGCCCGCTTCTTCGACCCCCTGCGTCAGCCCGTGGTGCTGCTCGAGCGCTCGGCCCTGGCCTCGGGCAGCTCCGGCGCGTCCGGCGCGATCCTGCGCCAGCACTACGCCGACCGCATGATCGGCGCCATGGCCCGGGATAGCATGCGGGCCTACTCGTCGTTCGAGAGCCGCACGGGTCGGACCCTCGGCTTCCAGCGCGCGGGCGTGCTGACCCTGGCCGGGCCCTCGCGGCCGGAGACCATCGAGCGCCTGACGCGCAACGTGGATCAGCAGACCGAGCTCGGCATCCGCACCCAGCTGCTCGACGCCGAGGGCGTGCGCGCCCTGGTGCCGAACATCGAGGTCGACGACGGGGTGATCGCCGCCTGGGAGCCCCAGGGCGGCTACGTCGATCCGACCACGACCGTCGAGCAGTTCGCGGCCCTGGCCCGGACCTACGGGGCGTCGACCCGCACGGGCGTGGAGATCCTCTCGATCGACGTGCGCGAGGGCCGGGTGGTCGGCGCCGAGACCACCGAGGGTCACTACGACGTGGACACCATCGTGATCGTGGCCGGCGCCCACTGCCGGCACCTCTTGCAGAAGCTCGGCGTGGAGATGCCCCTGCGGGTGGCGCGGGTCGAGCAGCACTTCTTCCGCATGCCGTCCGACGACCTCGAAGACGATAGCGGAGCCCTGGGCGAGACGAGCAGTTGGGCCCTGGTGGACCTGGACGACCCGCTGGTCAGTGAAGGCGAGGCCGATCCGGACGAGGCCATCAAGGGCCTACCGCACCCGGTCATCCTCGACCTCGAGTACGGCTTCTACACCCGCTGCGAGGCCAACCACGGCCGCACGCGCGTGTGCCCGATCAACTACGACCCCCAGGAGATCTTCGACGAACCCCAGGCGAAGAGCGCGCCGCGGCCCGAGTTGGCGGAGCGCGCGCGGGAGCTCTTGGTCAAGCGGCTGCCCTACTACGCGGACGAACCGATGGTCGGGGAGCAGGTCTCCTGGTTCCCACTGACCCCGGACGGGCGCGCCATGATCGGCCCCGTCCCCGGCGTCGAGGGAGCCTTCGTCGCCGCCGGCTTCGCCGATCACGGCTTCAAGCTGGCGCCCTCGGTGGGTGACGGGATGGCGCAGATGATCGCCGGTGAGCCGGTCAGTGCCTTCGACCTGGAGTACTTCGACCCGGCGCGCTTCCTGGACTTCGACCAGACCGAGGACTGGTCCGGTCGGCTGTATCTCTGATCCGCCCGGCCCCTGGCACGCCGAACCTCAGGGCCAAGGCCGGCGGAACGAGTCCGAGCCCGACCGACCGACAACGACCCCGATCCCGCGACGCGGCATCGGGGTCGTTGTCTGTCTGCCGGGCTCGCGCGCGCCGAAGAGAGCGGGGGCTGCCCTCAGTTCTGGTACACGCTCGTGATCCGCACCCCGTAGGTCTTGTCGATCGTCACGACCTCGCCCCGGGCGACGACCTTGCCGTTGACCAGGATGTCCGCCGGCTCGTGGGCCTCGCGGTCGAGCTCGATCAGCGAGCCGGGTCCGAGCTTGACGAGCTCGGCCAGGGACAGGCGCGTCCGGCCGACCTCCACGGTCACTTGGACCGGGACGTTCAGAAGGTGGGGCAGGCCCATGCCGGCGCTCTCGGTGTGGCTGTCCTCGAGCTCCGGCAGACCCTCGGCCTGGA
Source organism: Engelhardtia mirabilis (assembly GCA_007751255.1). Taxonomy (GTDB): domain Bacteria; phylum Planctomycetota; class UBA1135; order UBA1135; genus Engelhardtia; species Engelhardtia mirabilis. Next base: position 6,783,589 of record CP036296.1, on the reverse strand, counting down.
CGCGCACGGCGTCGGTGGCGGCGTCGATGGCCTGCTCGACGTCGGTGGTCTCTTCGGTGGTCTCGTCGCTCATGCTTGTTCCTCGATCGTGGCCGCGGGGGGCTCGGGTTCGGTGGGCTCGCTGGTCAGGGAGGTCAACTGCAGGGCCAGGCGACCGCGGCGGCTGCCGAGGATCGCGCGGCCGAAGTCGCGACCGTCGGCGTGGACCTTGATGCGCTCGCCGCGGTGGGCGTCGAGGGGCAGCACGTCGCCGACCTCGAGGGCGAGCAGTTCGGAGAGGGGCAGCTCGATCGTGCCCAGTTGGGCGCAGACGGGCAGCTCCACGGCGCTGAGGTGGGGGGGCAGCTTGGGCGGCAGCTTCTGGCCGGCGATGCGCGCCGCGAAGGTGAGCTGGGCGTCGAAGATCGGCAGGTAGAGCCGCAGGTTCGAGGCGCCGCCGGGGGTCGTCAGGCGCAGCTCGAGGCCCAGGCGGTGGGGGTCGGCGAAGTGGTCGGCCTCGCGCCAGTCGCCGGCCTCTTTGAGTTGGCCGATGGCCTTGAAGCCCTCGACCGGCAGGCCCATGCGGCGGCACAGGGGCGTGCAGACGCCCTCGATGATCGTGCGCATCACCGTGCGCTCGAGGGGCGAGAGGTCGCGCGTGGCGGGGGTCGGCTCGGAGGCGCCCAGGATCTGCTCCACGGCCTCGACCGCGGACTCGATCTCCCACTGGGCCCAGGCCGGGTGGCCGCCAGCGCTGAAGCGAACCAGGGCCAGGGGCTCGTCGAGGCCGTCCTGCAACTGCTCGGCGTTGAACTCGCCGGCGGAGACCAGGTCGAGCCGCAGCCGGCCGCGCAGCAGCTTGGAGAGTTCGATCTCGCTCTGGGGCAGGGTCGTCTCGATCACGCGCTGGAGCTCGGCGATCGACGAACCGCGCAGCCGCAGGGGCACGCGGAAGTCGCGCTGCTCCACCTCGCGGACCGTTTGTCCTCGGGAGGTGTCGAAAGCGTCCATCAGGGCGGCCGCCTCCTCGGGATCGACGTTGGTGCTCAAGGCCGTCGTTCCCGCTCTATTGAACCGCGTAGTCTTCGAACAGGAGCTCGCGGATGCGCCCGTGGGTGCCGACGCGGATCTGCCCGTGGAAGGTGGGGTCGAGCTCGGTCAGGTCGAGGTAGACCGTGTAGCCGGAGCCGTCCTCGACGCGCAGGTCGCGCTCCTCGCCGGTGAAGCGCACCTCGGGCCCGTCGCCCAGGCGCAGGGTTCCGACCGGCGCGTCGACGAACAGCTTCAGGTCGTAGAGGGGCGTGCGCAGGGTGCTCTCGTAGATCGAGAAGCCCGGCTTGATGCCCGTCTGGCTGTCCGGATCGGCGGGGTTGACCGCGTCCCCGATGTGGACGGGGAACATCAGCTTGTCGATCGCGTCGCGCAGCTCGCGCTTGAAGACGTCGCGCATGGCGCCGCCCATCACGTCGTCGACGGTGCGCTTGGACGAGATCTCGAGCATGGCGTCCTTGATCAGGGCCATGTAGATCGGGTCGGCGGTGCGCGTCGTGGCGTAGACCTCGTCGTAGGCCTCGAACATCGCGTTGGCCTGCATGATCAGGAACCGCTTCGAGCCGTCCCCGCGCAGGTTGGTCTGGATCTTGGACGGCGTCACCGGCGCCACCCACGGGCCCAGGAACTCCTTGTATTCCTCGGGCGCGGGCTTGGCGACCACGGAGGCCACCCAGGCCATCAAGACCAGGCCGACGGCACCGCCGGCGATCTTGATCAGCTTCTTCTTCTGCGCCTTGGCGGCCAGCTCCTCTTCGGAGGCCGGTTCGTCGGCGTTCTTGTCGGCTTCGTCTGCCATTCCAGGGGCTGAATCGGCTCAGTCCGGCTCGAGGATCAAGCGGGCGTCGACGGCGGCTCCGCCATTCGACCCAGGATCGAGACCCGAGATCCAGGCCCGGACTTCCAAGCGAGCCCGTTGGTAGCCGTGGTGCTCCTCCAGGTGCTTGCGCACGGCGCGGGCGCGGGCCAAGGCGAGGGCGTTGCGGGCCAAGTCGCCGGAGGCCTCGCCGGCGCCGGCCTGGGCCTCCAGGACCAGGACCTGGGTCCCCCGTGGCCGCAGGCTGGGCGCGAGGAGGTCCAGGTACTGTGCTGCCTCCGAGCTCAGTTCACTGGAGCCGACGGCGAAGATCGCCACCGACGGCTGGAAGATCTCGTTGCGCGGCGGGAGTTTGTCGATGTCGTCCGCGCGCACCAGCTCGCTGGTGGCCATCGGGTGCTCGTCGTCGGGCTCCATCGGGTTCTCGACCGGCGGCAAGTTGAAGCGCACCCGCACCTCGTTGAAGATCTCGTTCTTCTCCGAGCCGTCGAGCAGCCCATCGAGGCCGTAGGACTCGGCCGAGACCATGAACGAGCCGATGCCGCGCGCGACCATGCCGAAGGTCTGCTCGCGCGACATGGACACGAGCAGGATGAAGAAGGTCAGGATCAGGGTCATCATGTCCCCGAACGACACCATCCACCCGGGGACCTTGGCCTTCTCGTCCTTGGGGCCCCTGCGCTTGCCCACCTAGAGCCCCCCCTCGCGGTTGCGACGCTCGCGCCACTCGTGCTTGAGCTGTTCCGACCGCGCGTGGCCGAGAGTCAAGACACGCAGCTCCACGCGCCGATTGGCCTGGCGCGACTCCGCGGTGTTGGCCACCGAGCGCGGCCGCTCGGCGCCGTGGCCGGTGACCTGGATGCGCTCCTCTTCGACGCCGTGGTCGATCAAGACCTGCGCCGCGCTCATCGCGCGCGCCAGGGAGATCGTCTCCGCATCCGGGTACTCGCGCGTGGGGCGGTGGTCCTTGGCGGCATGGCCCTCGAGCACGATCTGGTGCGGATAGAAGCGCAGCACCTCGGACAGCTCGATCAGGGCCTGCTCGAGCTTGGGGTTGATCTCCACCGAGCCGGGCCCGAACGAGTAGTTCGCGTCCCAGGTCACCATCAGGCCGTCGCCGATCTTGTTCAGGTCGATCGGCGTCTGGTCGTCGGCCTGGGCGGTTCCGCCGTCGGTGTGCTTGTCGAGTTGATCCTCGGGCCGCTCGTGGGCGCGCTCGCCCCCGTTCAGGGGATCGGTGTTGGCCAACAGATCGTTCTCGGGCGGCTTGACGTCGGTCGGCCCGTTCATGTGCTCGATCATGCCGGTGTTGCCGGGCAGCAAGCCGCGCACGTCGAGCAGCTCGTACTCCTCCATCGAGGAGAAGGTCATCAAGAGCACGAAGAACGTCACCAGCAGCGAGATCATGTCCGTGAACGTGACGACCCACTCGGGGGCACCGGGCGGCTCCTCCTCCTCCCTGGGCTCCTTGACCCGCGGCAGGGGCGGGAGCTCGTCGATCGGAGTGCCTTCGCCGCCTTCTGCGCCGCCGCTCATGCCGCGATCGACTGGCGCGCACTGGGCGCGAGGAAGGTCTTGAGCTTCTCCTTGATCAACTGCGGTCCGTCGCCGGATTGGATGGCGACGATGCCTTCGATCATCAGAGCGCGCAGCAGCGCCTCTTCCTTGGCGCGGATCTCGAGCTTGCCCGACAGGGGCAGGAACATCATGTTCGCCGCCATGGCGCCGTAAAGCGTGGTCAAGAGCGCAACCGCCATACCGCCACCGATCGAGGCCGGATCGTCGAGCGCCGCAAGCATCTGGATCAGACCGACCAGCGTCCCGATCATCCCGAAGGCCGGCGCGTAGCCGCCGAGCTGGTCCATCATCTTCTTGCCGATGGCGTGGCGTTGGCCCTGCCACTCGGCCTCGAGCTCCATGATGTCGCGCACGACTTCCGACGGGAAGCCGTCGATGACGAGCTGGATGCCCTTGGCCATGAAGACGTCGTCGACCTCCTTGAGGCGACTCTCGAGGGCCAACAGGCCTTCCTTGCGCGCGAGGGTGGCGTACTCCACCACGCGCGTGATCTCTTCGGCCGGCGTCGCCAGCTTGAACATGAACGTCCGCAAGAAGACGGGCATCAGCGCCTTCAAGTCGGGGATCGTGAAGTTCATCAGGAACACCGCGATGGTGCCCCCGCCCACGATCATCATCGAGGGGACGTCGATGAACAGACCGAAGCCACCGCCACCGGCGATGGAGGCGCCCAACAGGCCGAAGCCCATCACAATGCCGATGATCGTGAGGAAGTCCATGGGGACGAGTCAGGGCGCGACGGATCCGGGGAAGAACCGATCAGGGAGGCCCTGGAGAGCATTCGGCCAGGCCCAGGGCGCGACTGAACCCGAGGGAGCAAATCCGCTCGCGCTCGGGAGCGGCGTCGAGCTCAGGGCTGGGCGCGGGCCCAGGCGTCGATGAACTTGCCGCGCTCGTCGCCGGTGATGGCGCGCAACAGGTCCATGGCGCGGTCCTCGTCGAGGATCCGCAGCACCTTGGCCGCTTCGTCGGGACCCATGCCCACCAGGTCGGCGGTGATCTGCTCCGTGTCGCCTTCGGCGTAGAGGGTCGCCAAGTTCTCGTAGACCAGGGACTCACCCGCGGTCTCCACGTCCTCGTCGCGCTTCAGCTCGAGCGAGCGCAGCTCGATGGCTGCCGTCTGGGTTTCGATCTCGCCCTTGATGCGCTCCAGCTCCGCCGAGCGCATGTCGAGGGCAGCGATCTGGTCGGCCACTTGCCGCTCGCGCTCGTCGAGGGCGTCGCTGCGCTCCTTGAGCAGGTCGCGTTGGTCGCGCAGCTCGTCGACCAGGGTCTCGAGTTCCGCGCGGGCGAAGGGCGCCGGCAGGGCGAAGGCCCCCAGTACGCCCAGGTTCGCGGTCACGATCTCCTGGGCGGTGCCGCGACGCTCCGGCAGGGCCAGGGCCTTGCCGCCGTTCTGCCCCGGCGCGCCGCCGTCGGCCTCGGCCAGGGTGCCGTCGGCGCCCTCCTCGGCCTGCTCGTCGCCGTTCCTGAACAGCGGCCCGATCACGGCCATCTCCTCGAGCGGCACGTCGCTCACCAGGGCGAAGCCCAGGAAGCACATGCTGAACAACCCGAGGCCGCCGGCCGCGAGCGTGGCGATTTCGACCTTCTTGTTCATTGGGGAGGGCTCAGGGAATCGGGCGTTGGGCGGGTGGGTACCGCAGGGGGGTTCGGCCGGGCCGCGAGCCGGTCTTGAGGCGATTGGGCGCTTCTCGCGCCCACGCCGAGCCCGGACCTCAGCGCAGGCCCTCCGGCGTCGCAGCGCGCCGCGTCGCCCGCGCCGCGTTGGCGTCGTCGGCCTCGGCCTGGTCGGCGGCGGCGATGGCCTTGGTGTGGATCGCCTTGGCCTTGTCCTCGAGGCGCTCCAGGGCCCGACGGGCGCGTTCGCGCTCGGCCCAGGCGCCGCGCTCGCGTTCGGCGGCGGCGCGCTGTTCGGCGTGCAGAGCCCGCGCGGCCGCGAGGTGGGCCTTGAGGGTCTCGATCGGACGCTCGCAGGACAGGGCCGCGGCCGCGTCGAGCTCGCCCAGGGACTGCAGGTTGCGGAGCTCCTCGCGGGCCCGTTGCAGGGTCGTCTCCAGGGTGACCACGTGCGCCGCGGCCTGGGCGGCGATGGCCTCGGCCTCGCCCCACTTGGCGCGTGCGATGCGCTCCTCGAGCTCGCGCACTTGGGCCAGGCGCTCGAGGCGGAACTGGAAGCGGCGCTTCACTGGGGCACCTCGGCGCCGAAGATGCCCTCGAGCAGCATGATCGTCTCGCTCAAGTCCTGCAGCTCGTCGCGGCCCTGGCGCAGGAAGGCCTCGACCAAGGGACGCCGCCGCAGCGCCGCGTCCAGCCCGGGGTTGGTGCCCGAGCGGTAGGCCCCGACCTCGATCAGGTCGCGGCTCTCCTTGTAGACGGCCAGGTCCCGGCGCAGCACGTGGGCCAGGGCCTGGTGACGCGGTGAGGCCAGCTCGGTCATCAGTCGCGAAAGGCTCGAGAGGACGTCGATGGCCGGAAAGTGGCCCGCGTTGGCCAGCTCACGGTCCAGGTGCACGTGCCCGTCGAGCAGGCCGCGCAGGGTGTCGGACACCGGCTCGTTGGGGTCGTCGCCGTCGACCAGGATCGTCAACAGGCCCGTGATGCTGCCGACCTCGGCGCGACCCATGCGTTCGACGAGCTTGGGCACGGTGCCGAAGAAGCTGGGCGGGTAGCCGCGCAGGGCGGCGGGCTCGCCGGCGGCCAGGCCGATCTCGCGGCAGGACTGGGCGAAGCGCGTGACCGAGTCCATCACCAAGAGCACGTCCAGGCCCTGGTCGCGGAAGTGCTCGGCCACGGTGACCGCCACGAAGGGCGCCAGGTAGCGCTCGATCGGCGAGCGGTCGGAGGTCGCGGCGACGGTCACCGCGCGCTTCTGACCCTCGACACCGAGCACGTTGTCGATGAAGCCGCGCACCTCGCGCCCGCGCTCACCCACCAGGCACATGACCGTCACGTCGGCGTCGGTGCCGCACAGGATCTGGCCCATGAGCGACGACTTGCCCACGCCGGATCCGGCGAAGATGCCCAGGCGCTGGCCGCGGCCGAGGGTCGCGAGGCCGTCGATGGCGCGCACGCCCGTGCGCAGGGGTTGATTCACGTGGGGGCGCGAGAGGGGCGTCGGCGGCGCAGAGCGCACCGAGCGGCGGGCAACCACGCGCGGGCTAGGCAGCCCGTCGATCGGGCGGCCAAAGCCGTCCAGGGTGCGGCCGAGCAGCTCGTTGCCGACGCCGACTTCGAAGCTGCGGCCGAGGGCGCGCACCTTGTGGCGCGGTGCGATGCCGCTGGTCTCGCCGTGGGGCATGAGCAGGGTCACCGCGTCGCGAAAGCCCACCACCTCGGCTTCGATCGGATCGCCGACCTTGCCCTGGATGCGGACCATCTCGCCCACGGCGGCCTGCAGGCTGCTGGCCTCGATCAGGCCGCCCGAGACCCGCTGCACCTCGCCGCGGAACTCCGGCACGGCGGCGCGGGCGATGGCGGCGGTCATCCGCCCGAGATCCGGTGCCAGACTCATGAGCGCAGGGCCTCTCCCAAGGCTTCCGTGATGCGTTCCAGGACCGACAGGGGGTCGCGCACGACCAGGCCCTGGGGGCTCTCGACCCGCACCTCGCCCGCGGCCAGGCCGGGGTCGACCAACAACTCGGTGGCGGCGCGCAGGCGCATGTCCTTCAGGCGTTCATGGTCCGACGGGCAGACGTAGACCTGGCAGGCGCCGCGACCCTGGGTGCCCCGCGCGAGGCACTCGCGCACCACGCCCTCGAGCTCGTAGCGGCCCGCTTCGAGCTCCGTGCGCAGCACCTGCCGCGCGATCTCCAGGGCGATCGCGACCGCCGACTCCGTGATCGCGTTCTCGACCTGCTCGCGCTCGGCCAGGGTGGCCTCGATCACGGCGTCGACGCTGGCGGTCAGCTCGGCGCGCACCTCGGCATCGGTGCGCGAGCGCGCCTCGGACGCAGCCGCGTCGGCGCGGGCCTGGGCGCGCTCCTCCGTGAGGGCCTCGAGGGCCCGCTCGTAGGAGATCTGGCGCACCCGCACCCCGCTGGGCGCCAGGCCCAGGGGCAGACGCTCAAGCGACGAGCTCATCACCACCCTTGGCCGGCGAGAACTCGCCCGCGTCGATCATTGCCCGGACGGCCTTCATGATGTCTTCCCGTGCGGACATGACCTCCGACATGGGCATGTTGCCGGCGAGCTCGCGCTCCTCCCGCACCATCTCCCGCACCCGCGTGGACAGGTTGCCCATGATGTTCTCCTCCACTTCCGGGCCGGAGGCCTTGAGCGCCACCGACAGGGTTCGCGTATCGACCGAGCCGAGGATCTTCTGCATCGCGCGGCGGTCGATGGTGCCGATGTCCGACCACGTGAACATGTAGTCGCGGATCTCCGTCGCCATCTGGGCGTTGTCCTCCTCGATCTTCTCGAGCACGCCGCCTTCGGTCTCGGGACCGGCGTGGTTGAGCATGTCGGCGATGGTCTGGTAGCGCTGGGCGCGCGTCATCTCGATCGGCGCCGCGCCCAGGTTGTCGAGGCGGATCTTGAGATCCTGGGCGATCAGGTTGAGAACGTCGAAGGACGGCGGCGTCAGGACAGCCATGCGCCGCACCACGTCGAGGGCCAGGTCCACGTCCATGCCGCCCAGCACCACCGCCGAGAGGGCGGGGTCCAGGTGCGCCAGGACCAGGGCCGTGGAGGCAGGGGACTCGGTCTCGAGCACGCGCGCGATCTTGGACGGCGGCTCGCTCTCGATCTGCGCGAAGGGGCGCTCCTCGAGGCGGCGGCGTTGGATCTGTTGCAGCACCAGCTCGGCGCGCTCTTCGCCCAAGCCGCGCACGAGCAGGTCCTCCAGCTCGTCGGGCGTGCTCGGTTGCACCCCCGGCGCCTTGTAGAAGCGCAGGGCGACCTGCCCGTGCAAATGCTTCATCAGCTCGTCGCCGGCGAAGCTGGAGTCGACGCGACTCATGGCCTCCACGACCTCGGTGACCACGTCGTCGCTCAGGTGCTGGAGCATCTGGGCGGCCTTGTCGCGATCCAACGAGAGCAGGAACGCTGCGACCCGCTGGGGGCCGTCGAGCGACGCCGGGTCGAGCGGCTGGTCCTTGTCCTTCTCGCTCACAGCCGGGCCATGCCTTTCTCACGGGCCCAGGACGAGAGGATCTTGCCGACCCGCTCCGGGTCGGTGGCGAGCAGCTCCTCGACCTGGCGAATGGCCAGGAGTTCGGGGTCGATCTCGACCGGATTGATCGGCTCGATCGGCACGCGCTGACCTCGGCCTCCGCGGGCGGGGGCCGCGCCCGACGGTGCCGAGCCACCTTCGACGCCGGAGTGACCCGCGGCCGCGGCCGCCGCCGCAGCAGCGGCCGCGGCGGGCGAGCCGGGTTGCGCCACCATCATGCCGACGCCGCGAACCGCGCCCGCGTTGGCGCCGTGGGACCCCGCTAGGGAATCCTCATCGTCGTCGTCAGTGACCTTGACCCTGCCACCGCGCAGGGAGATGAACAGCAACAACACGAAGGCCAGCGACGAGACGATCTCGACGCCGCGGCTGAAGAGCAGCTCGACCAGGGGGCTGAGGGCCGGCTCTTCTTCCTCGATCACGACGGGCTGACCCTCGCCGTCGACGAGCTCGCCATCGGGGCCCTCGACGACCACGGAGCGGGGCGAGCTGAAGGTCGATTGCTTGAAGCTGTCGCCGCGCGCCTTGTCGAATCCGACCGTGGCCTGGACCGCGTCGGCGATCTCCTCAGCGTGGTCCAGGAGGGACTTGTCGAGCCACAGGGCCACGCTCATGCGCTGCAACTCGGGCACCCGCCGCTTGGTCTGGGAGATCGTGCGGCTGGGTTGGTACTGGGTGCGCGAGTCCTTGCTCGTCGCCACCTCCGCCGGCACTTGCTTGCCGCTCGACAGTCCCGTCGAGGAGTTCAGTGAGCCGTCGGGGTTGAGGGTCGCGTTGGCCGGATCGACCACGTTGCTGCCCGCGCCCGCACCGTTGCCGCCGCCGCCCGAGCTGCTCGGCGGAAACTTCGGCGTCTCGGACTGGCTGGTCTCCTCGAAGACCGTGGCCTTGGCCTTGGGATCCGTCGCGTCCATCAGGACCGTCGACGAGTCGTAGTCCCATTCGGTCGCCAGGGTGACCCGCGCCAGGCCCTCGCCGTAGAGCTCGTCCAAGAGCAGGTTGGCCCGGCGTTCGCGGCTCTCCTCGTAGGTGTCGGCCAGTTGGAACCACTCCGAGCCCTCGGGCCCGCCGGGTCCACCCAGGTCGCCGCCGTCGAACACGGTCTGGCTGCCCTGGTCCGCGACGACCAAATTCTCCTCCTCGATGCCCAGGCCGAAGCGCACCAGGCGCGCGACGGTGCGGGCCTGCTCGCGAGTCAACTCGGTGCCCGAGCGCAGGCTCAGGACCACCGAGCCGGTGATCGGCGGGGACAACCCGAAGGCCAGGCCCGTGGGCACGTTCGTGCGCACGTTGGCGCCCTGTACGAAGTTGAGCGACAGGAGCATGTTCTCCATCTCCTCCCACTCGCGCTTGCGCTTGAGCTGCTCGCGCTCGCCGGAGGACATGAACACGCTGCCGATGCCCGCACCCTTGGTCAGGATGCCGCCGTCGACGGCCGTCAGGGCGCCGGACAGGAACATCGCGTTGCGCGCGGCGCCCAGGTCCTTCTCGTCCACGTAGACCGTGTACGGACCGGGCGGCTGGCTCTGTTGCCAGAGCACGCCGGCTTCGGCCAGGGCGGAGCCCACGGCCGACAGTTGGCTGTCCGAGAGGTCCGTGATCAAGCGCTCGTAGTGCGGACGGTTGGACAGGATGACGGCGCCGGTCACGATCGCGGCTGCACCGAGCAGCAGCGAGGCGAAAGTGGCCTTGGTCGCCAGGGAGGCGGCCTGGAAGCCGTCGAGGAGTTGCTTGAGGAGGTCGTTCATCGCGCTCTCGAATCAGACGCTCATCCGCATGGTCTCGCGGTAGGCGTCGATCAGTCGGTTCCTGATCTCCATCGCGTAACTGAGGGCGAGGTCGGCGCGTTTGATCTGCGCCGCGACCTCGTGGAAGTCCTGCACCTTGCCCGCGAGCACCGACTCCTCCATGTTGTTGACCGCGCGCACCTCGGCGTCGATGGCGGTGAGACCCTCGCGCAGGCTGGCGACGCCCTGGGGCGCGGAGCGCACTTGGGTAGCGCCCCCCTGGGCCGGATCGGTCAGGCCGCCGGTCAGGGCCGCGCCCAGACCGGAGGAGCTGCCGCCGAGCATCTCGCGCGCCATGCGCTCGAAGGTCTCGGACATGTCCGGCGTCGCCAGCCCCTGATCGGCCATGCGCTTGCGCCCGGCCGCGAGGGCTTCTTGGAGCAGGCTGGACGAGCCGCGGATGCTGGAGGTGTCGGCCATGGGGGGAGGCGGGCGGGGACGGGTGGTTCGGAGTCAGGGGGCGGGCGACGTTCGATCAGCGCGCGAGCTCGAGGGCCCGCTGCGCCATGCGCACGTAGCCCTCGGCCGAGGTCAGGTTGGCCTCGTAGGCGCGCATGGCGGTGATCATGTCGGCCAGCTCACTGACCGCGTTGACGTTGGGCATGCGGACCATGCCCGAGGCGTCCGCGTCCGGGTGACCGGGGATGTTCACGGTCTCGAAATCGGTGGTCATGTCGCGGGTGACACGCGCCGACGCGACGCCGCTGACGGTGGGGTTGCCGTCGGGTCCGTCGGAGACGAGCGCCTCGAAGCTCACCACCTTGCGCCTGTAGGGTCCGCCCTCGGGGGTCGAGGTGACTTGCGAGTTGGCGAGGTTCTCGGCGATCACGTCCATGCGTGCGCGTTCGGCGCGCAGGCCGCTGGTCGCGGAGCGCATGCCGCGGAATAGGGTGTCGATGCTGCTCATGGTGGGGGGGCGTCAGGGGTTAGTTGCCGGTGCCGCGAATGGCCGAGTCGACCAGGTTGAGCTGGCCTTGGAGCATGGTCACGTAGGTCTCATACAGCAGCCGGTTCTCGCGTTGCATGCTGACCTCTTCCTCGAGCACGACGTTGTTGCCGTCGATGCGCGCCTCCGATTGCAAGTCCACGGTGATCTCGGGTTCGACCTGCTTCGGGTCCTCGCCGCTGGCCATGGCCCGCTGCACCAGCTCCTCGAACTTGAACTGTCGGCGCTTGTAGCCGGGCGTGTTGATGTTCGCGATGTTGGAGGTGATCACGCGGTCGCGCTCGACAGAGGCGTCGAGCAGCCGCATCAGCATCCCGTTCTGTTCGGTTCCGATTCGCATGGTCGGCCTCACGCCTCAGTCGAGCAGCCCAGCGGCACGCCACTGGCGGAACTTGTTGGAGAGGGTGCGCGCGGTGACGCCCAGGCGGCGAGCCGCTTCGGTCTTGTTGCCGCCGGTCTCCTCGAGCGTGGCGAGGATCGCCTCGCGCTCGATGTCGGCCAGCTTGCGGTTGGCGAGCAGGTCGCCGAGCTTCGCGACGGCGCGGTCGAGGGCGTCCTCGGTCGCGGCCATGTCGTCGGTACCCGGCGAGCTGCCGAAGGACAGGTCCGCGGGTTGCAGCGTGCCGCCGCCGGTCAGTACCACCGCGCGTTGCACGACGTTCTCGAGCTCGCGCACGTTGCCGGGCCAGGACCAGCTCGCGAGGCGCGCGAGGGCGTCGGGCGAGAAGGACACCGGCCGCGCACCGTTCAGGCGGGCGTAGTGCCGCGCGAAGTGCTCGGCAAGGGGCGCGATGTCGTCCGTGCGACCGCGCAGGGGCGCGATGTGGACCGGCAGCACGTGCAGCCTGTAGTAGAGGTCCTCGCGGAAGCGGCCGGCGGCCACCTCGGTGGGCAGGTCGCGGTTGGTGGCCGCGATGATCCGCACGTCGACCTGCAGTGTCTGGCTGCCTCCGACGCGCTCGAACTCCTCCTCCTCGAGCACGCGCAGCAACTTGACCTGCAAGGCCGGCGAGATCTCGCCGATCTCGTCGAGCAGCAGCGTGCCCCCGTCGGCCAGCTCGAAGCGACCCTCGCGTCGGCGGTGGGCGCCGGTGAAGGCGCCGCGCTCGTGGCCGAACAGCTCCGACTCGAGCAGTTGCTCCGACAGGGCGGCGCAGTTGACCCGGATGAAGGCCTGTTCGCGCCGCGGGCTCGAGTCGTGGATGAACTGGGCCACGCGCTCCTTGCCCGTGCCGCTCTCGCCGGTGATCAACACCGTGCCCTTGGAAGCGGCCACGCGACCGGCGGCCTCGAGCGTCTCGAGCATCGCGCGGCTGCGCGCCACCAGTTGCGGCGCGTCGCCGGTACGTTCGGCCCGGAGGTACGCGTTCTCGGCCTCCAGACGGGCCGTGCGCGCGATGCGGCCGAGCACCAGCTCGAGCGCCTCGGGCGCCACCGGCTTCATCAGGAAGTCGACCGCGCCGAGCTGCATGGCCTCGACCGCCGAGCGGATCGTGCCGTGGGCGGTGACCAGCACCCCGGGCATGCCCGGCGCGACCTCGGCCGCGGCGCGCAAGAGCTCGAGACCATCCATGTCCGGCATGCGGAGATCGGTGATCAAGAGGTCGAAGGGCCGCTGGCGCAGTCGCTCGAGAGCCGCTCGGGGCTCGCCGAAGGCCTCGACGGAGTGACCGAGCTCGCGCACGGCTTCGGCGAGGAACTCGCGGGAGAGGGGGTCGTCGTCGACGACCAGGACGTGCTCGAGCTTCATCGAGTTTCGTGGGAGACGCGCAGGGGGAAGCGCAGGACGAATTCGGCACCGCCGTACTCCGCGCAGGCGTCCTCGATCTCGAGGCGGCCGCCGTGGAGCTGGGCGACGGTGTGGGTCAGTGCCAGGCCGAGGCCGGTGCCCTCGGCGCGGGTGGTGTAGAAGGGCTCGAGCACGCGGTCGCGCAGGCTCGGCTCGACGCCCGCGCCCGCATCGGCCACGCGCAGGGCCAGCTCGCCCGCCTCGACGCGCGCCGTGACACGCACGCGGGCGCTTGTGGTTTGCACGCTGAGGGCGTTGTCGATCAGGTTCCGCAGGGCCTGGCGCAGCTTGATCCGATCACCGGCGAAGGGCGGGGCATCGACGAAGGTCTCGACGCTCGCGTCGGCGGGCACCGTGCAGCGCGCCAGGGCGTCGGCCACCAGTTCGCTCGCGTCGACGGTCTCGAGCTCCAGTTGGCTCGGCTCGGCGTAGGAGAGCAGCCCGGCCACGATGGCCTCGGCCTCCTCGCAACCCGACACCGCCAACTCGGCCCAGCGGGCGTGCTTCTCGTTGTCGGCCACGCCGCGCCCTAGGAGCGCGGCGAAGCCCTTGATCGCGTTCAGCGGGTTGCGGATCTCGTGGGCGATCCCCGCCGCCAGGGTGCCCACCGCGGCCATCTTCTCGGAAGTCGCCGCGCGCCGCCCGAGCTGCTCCAGCTCGGTCTGGTCGTCGAGGATCTGCACCGACCCGGCGCCGTCGCCCTGGCGGACTTGGATCGCGGCGGTGCGGGTACGCAGGGCGCGCACAGCCCCGTCGGGACGCTCGAGCTCCACCCGCACGGGTTCGGCCGCATCCTGGGGCAGGCCGGCGAAGAGTCGCGTGAGCTGCGCGGTGTCGCCGCCAGCGGGGGTGCCGGCGATCTCGAGCGCCGCCGCGTTGACGCGCGTGACCGCACCCAGGCAGTCGCGCACGACGACGCCGGTGGGCAGGGCCTCGAGGATCGCGTCGAGCTCCGCCACACGGCGCGCGAGCTCGGCGTTGGCCACGGCCAACTCGCCCTCGACCCGCTCGGCGCGCTCCGACAGACGGTCGTAGCTCTCGAGCAGGCCGTGCGAGATGGTGGCGAAGCGCTCCATCGCGACGTCCAGTTCCCGCTCCGCGGGTGCGCTGGGGGCGGGCTTGGTCACCGGTTCGCGGTCCCCGTCCTGGCGCCGCTCTGCTCGGCGATGCCGAACTCCTGCATGTGCTCCCACTTCCAACGCAGGAAGTCGAGGTCGGTCTTGGCCTTGACCGCCAGGTCGCCAGCGTCGGGCAGGGCCAGCACCGACTCGTAGGCGCGCATGGCGTCCTTGGAGCGGCCGAGCTTCTCGTAGGTGCGCCCGGTCCAGTAGACGGCCCGCGGGTCGTCGATGATCGGCGCGAGGATCGCCAGGGCACGCTCGTAGTCCTCCGCGAAGTAGGCCGCGCGGCCCTGCAGCACGGTGTCGGCGGAGTAGGCCCCCGCGATACGCGCGCGCAGCTCGGCCTCGGCAGCCGCGTTGTACTCGCTGTTGGCGGCGGCGATGCGTTCGGTGATCGGCGCGGTGCCGGCGGCGACGGCGTCCTGGGCGGCGCTCGGGTCGACCGCCGCGGACGATTCGGATGTCGGCGGAGCGCCGATGCCGAGGTTCAGGGCCCGCGTGCCCGCGCCGCCCGGCGCCAGGACCAGGGTCGTCTCCATCGAGTCGATCGTCTCCCGGCTGGGCGGCAGACCCGGCACGGGTTGAGTCGGCGGCGCGAACAGCGGTGTGTTCGCGTTCTGGGTGCCCCCGGCGGGATTGCCCGCGAGGCTGCCTGTGGCGTTGGCCGGGACGCTGGACGGGGGGCTGATCAGCGGCGTGTTGCCGGTGGAAACACCCGCCTGGGCGGCTTCGGCCAAGACCCGTGCGCGCGCCGCGGCCAGGATCGACTCGACGTCCGTGGCGGGCTCGGGGGCGTCGCCGGTGATCAGGGCGCGGCGCTCGGCCGCGGTCATGCCCACGGTCGCTGCGCTGATGCGAGTGCCCTTGTTCGCGCCTTGTCCGGGCTGCTCCGCCTGTTCGACCGGCTTGGGCGCGAGGATCCGCGTACGCATCACCTCGAGCTCCGAACGCATGCGATCGATCTCGCGTTGCAGCTCGTCGATCCGCGTCTGCCGCTCCGCCGCATCGCCCAGGGGCTCCTCGGTGTTGCGCAGCAGGTTGGCGATCGCGCCGCTCTGCTTGCGGTCGAGTTGGTTCGAGAGGCCCTCGAGGGTCCCGATCGATTGCACGGTGTCGAACCAAGCCTGGGTCAGCGGGTCGCGTGGCTGGGCATCCTGCCCGAGCAGCTCGCTGGCGGCGTTGGGGCCGAAGATCACCAGCCCCAGGGCGGTGGTCACGAGTCCGGTGTGGCGCAGCATCAGTAGCGTCCTTCGTAGGCTTCAACGGCCCGGGCGAACTGACGCTCGGCTTCGAGCATCTCGGCCGCCATCAGGTCCAGGGCCAGGCGTTCAGCGGGTTCCTCGATGTTCGGGCGCGCGTCGCGCAGGACCGAGAGCGCGGCCTCCACTCCGGCTTCGAGGTACAGACAGCGTCCCCAGGCCAGTGCGGCCCGCTGGCGCAGGCTGGGGTGTACGGTCGCGCGGCGGGCGTGCAGGTCGGCCAGCACAGGCTTGGCGAAGGTCAGCTCGCCCTCCTCCAACCACTCCTCGCAGATCTTGATCCGCTCGGAGTCGGTGGCGTCGTCCACGCCGAGGTCGATCGGCAGACCCAGGGCACGACGCGCCGAGCGGGCCATGGGCCCGAGCAGCGCACCGCTGCCGGCCTTCTCGCACTCGGCGGCCACGAACAGCACGCCGATGTGGTCGCCGTCGTCCATGGCGATCGCGGCGGCGCGCTCGAAGGACACGTCGCGGATCGCACCGTCGGTCATGCGTGCGTGCACCAGCCAGGCGCGGCCGGCCTCGGGGTAGTAGTGCAGGCCCTCGAAGGCCTGGGCCCGCAGGCGCATGGCCTCGGCCGAGTCGGCGTCGGACAGGCCGGCGCGCTCCAGTTGGTCGACGATCCCGAGGCACTCGACGAACATCTCGCGCTGCAGTTGGCAGCGCGCCCGCACCAGGCCGCGCTCGGCCTGGTCCTGGCGCGAACGGGGCGGCACGGCGTCGTCGAGGGACTCGATCATCAAGAGCGCCATGTCCGGGTTGCCCATCTCCATCTGGCAGCGGGCCAGGCCGATACGCGCGGGGATGTACTCGGGCGTGAACTCGGTGTCGCCCGACGCCTGGCGGAACTGCTGCGCGGCCTCGGCCCAGCGCTCGAGCTCCTCGAGCACGAGCCCCGAGCGCAGGTAGGCCTCGGGCCGGTAGGGCGAACCCGAGAAGGTCTCGAGCAGGGTCTGGTACTGCTCCAGGGCGGCGGTCGGGTTGCCCCGGTCCTCTTCGATCTCGCCCTGGCTGAGGCGCCCGCGCTCGGTCGAGGCGTGCCCCGGGTAGCGCGTCGTGGCGCGCAGGTAGAGGGCCATGGCACGCTCGCGCAGGCGCTCGACGGTGAGTTGGCTGCTGTCGTCCTCGCGCACGATCAACAGGCCCGGCGACAGCTCGGCCACCAGGCCCGCGCCGCCGAGGACGTACTCGAGCACCTCTTCGATCGGGCGCTCCTCCAGCTCGATGCTGACCAGCACGCCGCGCCGCGTGGCCGAGAGGCCCTCGACGATGCGCTGGTCGCGCCGGGCGATCTCCTTGAGCACGGTCTCCAGCGAGACGTTGCGTCCGCGCACGGTGACCTGGGTCTCGGCCCCGACTTGCTCGAGCCAGACGTACAGCGGCTCGCCGTCGGACCCGGCGTGCTCCAGGGGGGCTTCGTCCGGTGCGGACTCCGCCTCGTCCTCGGCTTCGGCCTCGGCATCGGCGCGGACCACGGCCGGGGCGGCCAGGCTCAGTCCATGGAAGGCCGCCGGCAGGGTCAGACCTGCCAGGGCCAGGGCAGCGAGGGCGAGCTTCATTGGATGCCGTCCTCGCGGGACAGGGCCTCGAGTCGATAGGTGTCGGCCAAGAGGAACTCGGCCTGGGCCTGGAAGTCCTGCTTGGCCGCATCGTCGAGCGCGTCGGCCACCGACAGGGCGGCGAAGAGCTGGCGCCGGGCGGAGGCGAAGTCGTGCCGGGCGAGAGCGTCATCGATGCGGTCGAAGGAGCCGGCGGGCAGCCCCGCGGGGACCACCAACGGCGCCGTGGTGCGCTGGATCGTCTCGACCTGGCGCTGGACGTCGTCGCGCACGTCGCGTGCGACCTCACTCAGCTCGTCGCGCACACGGTCGAGTTGATCGGTGCTCTGCTTCTGGCTGCTCCAGACCACGAACACGGCCATCAGGTTGAGCAGGGCCAGGAAGCCCGCGCCGACCCAGACGATCTTCGGGATGGAGGTCGAGACCGCCACCGTCTCGACCTGGCGCGGGCCACCCGAGCGGCCGGGCAGCGGCAGGGCCGGATCCCGTTGCGCGGTGTAGCCGGAGCCGCCGGGCAGGGCCGCACCGGTGTTCAACAGATCGCCAGTGGGGTCGAGCTCCGGCAGGTCGAGCACGCTGTCCATGGCGCTCGGACCCTCGTCGTCGTATCCACCGAGGTCGTCCGGGGTGGCGCCGTGGTCGACGGCGGCGAGGAACTCGTCGACGTCGATCTCTTGGGACGTCGCCACGGCGGGCTCGTCGTAGAGCTCGTCGAAGTTGAAGAGGTCCTCGTCCTCGTCGAAGTCTGCAGGGGGGACCAAGACTCAGCTCCAGAGGGCGCGTTGCGCCAGTCGGCTCGGATCGGTCGCGGCCGCGAGGCGGCCGAGCGCGACAGCGAGCGCCGGGGGAAGGTCGAAGGCCGTGCCACCGTCCGGCTCGCAGAGCTCGTGCAGCAGGCGACGGGCGAGGTCGGGGTCGAGGTAGTCGCGATCGGACAGATCGGTGCCCGCGCCGCCGTCGAGGGCAGCGGGGTGGGGGTCGACGCGCAGCTCGATGCGGGTGCCCTGGCCGGGCGCGCTCTCGATCCGCAGGTCGTCGGCCAGGGCGCGCAGGCGCGCTAGCCCGCCGGGCCGGGCGCTGCCTCCGGGCATGGCGGGGGCGATCGCGTCCAACTCGCCGCGCAGGGGGTCGAAGCCCGCGCCGCCGTCGGTGATGGTCAGGTGCACGCGGCCGCTTGCGACGCGGGGCTCGACGCTGACCTGGCCGGGGCCGCCCGCGAAGGCGTGGCGACGGGCGTTGTCGAGGGCTTCGCTGGCGGCGCCGGCCAGTCGGGCGCGGGCCGCGGGGCCCAGGCCCGCGCACACACCCAGCGCGAGGATCTCGCGCAGCAGGGCGCCGTCGTGTTCTTCGTCGGGGCTGGTCCAGCGGTCGCCGGTCGCGGCGCGCGCGGCCTGACGCCCACCGACCCCGGCCTCGATACGACCCAGGGCCGCGCCCAGATCCTCCGTGGCGACCGGGGTGGTCAGCAGATCACACGCGCCCAGGTGCCAAGCGCGACGGCACTGGTCGAAGGTCGGTCGGTCGGCGTAGAGCACCGCGGCCAACTCCCCACCGCGGCGACGCAGCTCGCTCAAGAGTTCGAGTCCGTCACCGTCGGGCAGGCCCAGAGCCACCACTGCCACCTGGGGCAGGGGATGGCGCAGCGCCTCGCGAACGCCGCTCGCGATCGAGACCCGGTGACCCAGGTGCTCGAGCGCCGCGTGTGTTTGCTCGGCGCGCGCACGATCCCCGTCGACGAGCAGCACATGGCGCCCGCGCGGGGGCTCGGCCCCTGAGCTTTCCATTCCGAAGTTCCGCATGGTTCTGCGGCGCCGGCTGCCATCGCTTCCCGGTGGGGAGTCGTGGCACCTCGCGCCGAGGCGAGTCTTCGGACAGATCGGGCGGATCCCTTGATGGGCGAGCCCGCACCCGGGAAACGCTTTCAGGATCTCGGTACGCGGATTGGGAACGTCGTTCCCCCTGCGTCGGGATTCGCGACAGCTTCGGTCAGTGCAGGCCCCAGGCCCGCAACTTGTTGTAGAGGGTCGAGCGGTTCACGCCGAGTTGGCGCGCCGCCAGGGAGCGGTTGCCCTCGGTCTCCTCCAACACACGTACGACCAGGGCCCGCTCGACCGTCGCCAGGCGACGATCGGTCAGGGGCAGGCTGTCGGGGGACGCGCCGCCGCCGGGCCCGCAGGCCAGGTCGGCCGCCTCGATCCGCCCTCCGCGCGCCACCAGCACCGCCCTGGCCAGGACCAGCTCGAGTTCTTCCAGTTCCCCGGGCCAGGGGCTCGCGCAGAGGGCACCGATCGCGTCCGGCGCCAGCTCGAGGGCTCGGCCGCGCCGGCGGGCGAACTCGGCCGTTGCCGCCCGGGCCAGCTCGGGCAGGTCCTCGGTGCGACTCGAGAGGGGCGGCAGGCTGACCATGGCGATGTTCAGGGCGTAGGCCAGCTCCTCGTCGAAGGCCTCGGGGCGCTGGGGACCCAGGAGGTCGACCTCGCTGGTGGCGATCAGGCCCTGCGCGCCCAGTCCGTCCGTCAAGAGGCCCGCCAGGCAGTCCTGGCCCTGGGCGTCGAGCAGCTCCACCCGTTCCAGGTGCAGGCTGCCGGGCTCGACGTCCGAGCGGGCCTCCAGCGCCTCGGCCGTCGGCGGCACATGAATTAACAGTCCACCCGCCCGCGCACTGCGGCGGTGCAGGGCGAACGCCGCCGCACGGTGACCGCTGCCCGCCGGGCCCACGACCAACACCCGGCTCGAGGGCGCGGCTCGATCGAGCTGTTCGCGCAGGGCTGCCGCGGCCCGCGAGGGACCCAGATCGATCGGCGCGGCGGGGGAGTGAGCGCCCTCGGCGCCCGATCCGGTCCCGCGCACCGGGAGCGGATAGGAGGGAAGGGTCTTCATCGCGCCCCGTGATCCGCGATCGGTGTCGGTCCTGTCCAGCCCCACGTCGCCAGCTGTATTGCGCTTGGGAAAAATTCCCATCTCGACTCATGTGGCGGCGGGGCGCTCCGAGAACGACCCCGAGCCGCTCGTCAGGCCCGCTCCCAACGACCAGGCGCCCGACTCACCACCTCAAGCGATTCCGCTAGCAACCCCGACCCCCGTTTCCTCCAAGGAGCCTCCCAATGGGCCTTCGAGTCAATACCAACCTCATCTCGATGACCGCGCAGCGCAACCTGTCGGTCGTCAGCTCGCGCCTGGAAGGCAACTTCCGGCGCCTGTCATCCGGTCTCCGGATCGCCTCCGCAGGCGATGACCCGGCCGGCTTCGGCATTTCCGAGCGCATGCGCTCGCAGGTCCGTTCCCTCTCCCAAGCCGCCCGCAACGCCCAGGACGGGGCCAGCCTCGTGCAGACCGCCGAGGGCGCCCTCAACGAGGTCAACTCGAACCTCTCCCGGATGCGCGAACTCGCCATCCAGGCGGCCAACGGCACGATGACGGACGAGGACCGCGACGTCATCGACAACGAGTTCGGCGCCCTGATCGAGGAGATCGATCGGATCGCCAACACCACGGAGTTCAACAAGCTCCAGTTGCTCGACGGGACCCAGGCCTCGCTCAACCTCCAGGTCGGCATCGACTCCGGTGAGGTCATCACCCTCGCCTTGAGCGATGTCTCCTCCTCCGCCCTCGGGCTCGAGGCCGTCGGCTTCGACGTGGACACCCAATCCAATGCCAGCGCCGCCCTGGCGGTGATCGACGTGGCCACCGCATCGGTGAACCAGGTCCGAGGCAGCCTGGGTGTGACCCAGAACCGTCTCGAGAGCTCGATTCGCTCGATCCTCAACACCCGCGAGAGCTTGGCCTCGGCCGAGAGTCGCATCCGCGATGTGGACGTCGCCGCCGAAACCGCCGACCTCACGCGCAACACGATCATGCAGCAGGCTTCGGTGTCGGTCCTCTCGCAGGCCAACCAGCAGCCGCAGATCGCCCTCTCCCTGCTCCAGGGTTGATCCGAGCGTGACGAGCCACACCGTGACCCTCCAAGTCCGACGCGACGCCGTCACCAGCGTCAGGGAGCTCGCTGGAAGCCGTGCCCACGGGATCTCCGTGGCACGCCGCGGCGGGGCTTTCGAAGGCGCACGCGGGGCTCGCCACGCAACCGAGAGAAACGGCCTTGTCGGCCGAATCGCTGAGGGGGGGGGCCGCCTCGTCGGTGGCCTCCCCGTTCCCTCTGGCAACTTGACGGGTTTCCGGACCCTGTCGCTCAAGCGGTGCACTCCCGAGCCGATCCTTCAGGCGCTGGCGTCCGAAGGTCAAGACCAGTTCGCGGCCCCGCGCCCCTAGGCGCGAGAGGCGGACCGGACGCTCGCGAGACCACGCTCTTTCCTAGAACCGATCTGATTTGAGACACGCGCGCGTGGCCCCACGGCCCCGCGTGACTCATCCCCCTCTGAGCAACTCGTTGCCGGCCGCGCTCGCGCGTGGCTAGCGGCGAGCAGCCCGGTGCGACATCGACCTACGGGTCGGCGACGCGCCGGAACGAGGCGAGACGAGGAAGTCGTTCTCCTCGCGCAAGCGAGCCCACCGGCGTGGTCGTGCCATTCCGCGCCGGGGGTGGAGGACGTCCGAATCGAAACGCTTCGTGGCGGAACACCACTGCGGTGGACCGCCTTCGATTCGACTCCAATCCAGAGGATTTTCGATGGGTCTTCGTGTCAACACGAACCTCTTCGCGATGACCGCGCAGAGGAACCTGTCCGCGACGTCCGAACGACTCGGTGGGAACTTCTCCCGCCTTTCGTCCGGTCTGCGGATCGCCAGTGCGTCGGACGACGCGGCTGGCCTCGGTGTCTCCGAGCGCATGCGCTCGCAGATTCGGGGGCTCGGCCAAGCGGGCCGCAACGCCCAGGACGGCATCAGCCTCTCCCAGACCGCCGAAGGCGCTCTGAACGAGGTCAGTGGCAACCTGGTGCGCATGCGCGAACTCGCCGTTCAGGCCGCCAACGGCACTCTCAGCGCCGAGGACCGTGATGTCCTCGACGTGGAGTTCCAGGCCTTGGACAACGAGATCAACCGCGTCGCCACCGAGACGGAGTTCAACGGGATCAACCTGTTGGACGGTTCCTCCGCCACCACTTCGATCCAAGTCGGACTCGACTCGGGCGATACGATCGACATCACCAACCAGGATGCTCGGTCTGCGACCCTCGGGATCGCTTCGCTCGACGTCGACTCGGCCGCCAACGCGAGCACCGCGCTGGCCGCGATCGACACCGCGATCCAGTCGGTCAGTACCGCCCGAGGCAACCTCGGCGCGTCCTCGAACCGACTGAGCTCGTCCTTCCGCAGCATTCAGACCTCTCGCGAGAACCTGTCTGCCGCGGAGAGCCGCATCCGCGACGTCGATGTCGCGACGGAAACCTCGGACCTGACCCGTAACACGATCCTCCAACAGGCGGCCGTGTCGGTTCTGTCCCAGGCGAACGTTCAGCCCCAGCTCGCTCTGAGCCTGATCGGCTGATCCTCGACCCCGTCTCGACTCGGCGAGCATCGCACGCGGTGGATCCGTCGTCGTAAAGAGGTCCACCAGCGGCCGGCGCAAAGGCGCCGGTCGCTCGGTGGTGTCCGTGTACGCGAACCCTGACAACGTCCGAACTTGCCCTTCCCCGGGCATCTGCGAGCCGAATCCCAACGCTCCCCGACCCCTGTGTCGGCCACCTCCCGCGCGGCGCTCTGCGCTGCGCGGGAGGGCCCCTTCTCCCCCGAAGGGGCCCATTGCCCAGCGCCTTGTCCCCCGAGGCGCCGGCTTCCCCACTCGCCGGTTCGATCCGGCCCTCTCCGTCTCGCACCGCCGCTCCCCCGCGGCAACCAATCCAATTCGGAACTGAGCTATGGGACTTCGCGTCAACACCAACATCTTCTCGATGACCGCGCAGCGCAACCTGGGTAATGCCAGTGACGCGTTGGGTGGCAACTTCAGCCGACTGTCGTCGGGTCTGCGCATTGCGTCGGCCTCCGATGACGCGGCCGGCCTCGGTATCTCCGAGCGCATGCGCTCGCAGATCCGCTCCCTGGGCCAGAACGGGCGCAACGCCCAGGACGGCATCAGCCTGACCCAGACCGCCGAGGGTTCGCTCAACGAAGTCAGCGCCAACCTGATCCGGATGCGCGAGCTGGCCGTTCAGGCGGCCAACGGTACGCTCACCGCCGAAGACCGCGACATCCTCGATGTCGAGTTCCAGGCGCTGGACGACGAGATCGACCGGATCGCCACTGAGACCGAGTTCAACGGCATCGCGCTGCTGGACGGCTCGACGGCGACGACCTCGATCCAGGTCGGCCTCGATTCGGGCGACACGATCGACGTCGACAACCAGGACGCGCGCTCGGCGACCCTCGGGATCGACTCGCTCGACGTGGACTCCGCCGCCAACGCCAGCACCGCCCTGGCCGCCCTCGACACCGCGATCAACTCGGTCAACACCTCACGGGGTGCCCTGGGTGCGGTCCAGAACCGGCTGTCCTCGAGCTACCGCTCGATCCAGACCAGCCGCGAGAGCCTCTCGGCCGCCGAGAGCCGCATCCGCGACGTGGACGTGGCCATGGAGACGGCCGACCTGACCCGCAACTCGATCCTCCAGCAGGCTTCGGTCTCGGTCCTGGCCCAGGCCAACCAGCAGCCGCAGCTCGCCCTGAGCCTGATCGGTTGATCCGCTCCCCGCGCGCGCGGCCAACAGGGTCGCGCGCGTGGGGTTCGATCGCGGAAAGAACTTCCCGCTCGGAAGCTCTTTCCAACGCGCCCTGGCGCGGCGCCGCACACGCGGTGTCGCGCCGGGGCTCGTTCGGGGCACCGTTCCACAACCTGTGACTGGGCCCCAATCCCGCGACGCAAAGCGCTCACGCGCCGTGCGGAGTCGACCGATAACGGCACCGACGTCCGGCCCCTCGGGCCACGTCGGGAAGGGACACCATATGACGGGCAACATCGCATTTTCCGGGATCGCCAGCGGTCTGGACACCCAGGCCATCATCTCCGCACTGGTTCAGGCGGAGAGCATCCCGATCAACCTGCTCCAGCAGCAGAAGACCGGCAACCAGGCCAAGATCAACGGCCTCAACACCTTCAGCGGGCTGGTCGAGAGCCTCAAGAAGAAGGCCGAGGAGCTGGCCTCCAACTCGGGCTTCCTGGCCAACTCGGTCACGCCCAGCGCGGAGGGCTTCGCCTCCTTCGAGGCCCTGGGCGGCGCGGCCGACGGCGCCTACACGCTGGAGATCAACCAACTGGCCCAGGCGGACCGCTGGTCGGCCGAGGGCGTGGTCGACAAGACGACCGATCTGGGCGGGGTCAACATCTCGTTCGACTACAACGGGCAGGCGATCGAGTTCGAGGCCTTCTCGGGCACTTCCAGCTTGGAGGAGGTCGCGGCCCAGCTCAACGAGGAGCATGGCGACGTGGTCCAGGCCACGGTGATCAACACCGGTGACGACAACGCGCCGAACTACGTGCTCGTACTCGAGGGCAAGGACACCGGCGCGGACTACACGATTCAGAACCTCGACATCGTGAGTGGCAACGGCGCCCTGGACGTGGACGCCAACCTGACCGTGGCCCAGAACGCCGAGATCGTGCTCAACGGGCTGGCCATCGAGCGCTCCAGCAACGAGTTCTCGGACGTGGTCACCGGACTGACCTTCTCGGTCGAGGCGGAGACTCCGGTCGGCGCGCCGATCACGTTCAACGTGGGCATCGACGACGAGGCCATCGTGGGCTCGCTGCAGGAGTTCGTGAACTCCTACAACGCGGTGATGGACTTCATCGCCACCCAGTCAACCTACGACGAGGACAAGGGCGCCGGCGGCTCCCTGTTCGGCGAGTCCTCGCTGCGGACGATCCGCTCGGCCCTCTCGAACACGATCTACTCGTCGGATCTGGTCGACTCGACCAGCGCCTACGGCTCGATCGGCCTGCTGGGGATCTCCCTGGACATCAACGGCAAGATGACCCTCGACAGCGCCAAGGCCAAGAGCCTCTTGGCCGAGGACCCCGACGCCTTCGCCGACTTCTTCGTCGACAACGACGGCTTCGACAATGGCGGAGCGGCCACTGGAACGGGTGAGTTCTACGTCGACACTTCCGCCGACAAGGGCCTCTTCTCGCTGATCTCGCAGAAGCTCGACTCGCTGCTCGACGACCAGGTCAGCACCGGTGGGAGCAAGCTCGACGGTCTGCTCGGCTCGCGCAAGAAGACGCTCGAAGACCAGAACACGTTCATCGACAAGCGCATCGGCGAGCTCGAGTATCGGCTCGAGGGTTTCGAGTCCGCGTTGGTCGCCCAGTTCACGGCGCTCGAGGAGACTCTCGCCGGTCTCCAGGCGCAGCAACAGTTCCTCAACAACGTCAGCTTCGGCATCCAGACCGACAACTGATCCGCCATGAGCTCCAAGAACCCCGTCGCCGCTTACCAAGAGACCAGCCTCGAGAGCGCGCCGCCGATCAAGATCGTCCGGCTCCTGTACCAGTCGGCCATCCGCCGCATGGAGCAGGCTCGCAGGCTGGAGCTCCCGGCCCAGGTCGCCGCCTTCAACGAGGCCATCGCCAAGTCCGACGCGATCGTGACCGAACTGCGCTTCAGCCTGGACCACAGCCACTCGCCGGACCTGTGCCAGCGCCTCGAGGGCCTGTACCTCTTCGTCGAAGAGCGCCTGGGCCTGGCCATGGGCGAGCGCAACGGCGAGCACCTCCTGCCGGCGCTGACAGTCATGCGGACCCTGCTCGACGCCTGGGAACAGGTCGAGTTGCAGGTCGGGCAGGCCGCGTGAGCAGCGCCGCCGATCCGGCCCACGTGGCCGCCGCCTTCGTGGCGGCCCAAGAAGCGCTCTTGACCGAGATCGAGCGCGGCGTGGGTTCGTCCCGTGGAGCCGGAGCAGTGGAGCGGGCTGCCGCCCGTTGCGCCCAGGCGTTCGAGGCCTTCCGCGAGCTCTACGAGGCGGGCGCTGCCCTGCCGGTGGACACCGTCGCCCGCGCTCGCCGCCTGTCGGTGCTGCTCAGCACCCGGGCGCAGTTGCGCTCGGGCGCCGTGGCCGGCGACATCGCCCGCACCCGCGCGGCGCGCCGGGTGCTCGAGTCGACGGGCTCCGGCGACAGCCCGCTCGGCCGCAGTTGCGACATGGCCGGCTGAGCCGAGCTCCCACCATTCGGACCGCAGGCGTCGGCCGGGAAGCCCTCTTCCCGACCGGCGCCTGCGGTCCGGTCGCGTTCGGGGCAGCGCCGCCGGATCCCGGCTTCGGGTCCAAGGCTGGGACTGTCGCGATTCGCCCCTGGGGCCCCGGGGCCCCGCCCTCCGAAAGGTGTGGGCATGTTGGACGCCTTCGGACTGGCCGTCGCCAGTGTCGCGAAAATCGACACGGCGGGAGGCGTGGGGATCGAGTGGACCCGCTACCTGATGGCCTGCATCGGGATCCTGAGCCTGTTGGGCCTGGGTGCGATCGGCCTGCGCAAGTTGGTCCAGGGCACCGCCCAGGGCCGCGCCATGCGCCGCTCCCTGAAGGTCATCGACGTGCTGACGATCGGGCGCAAGCAGCGCCTGGTCGTGGTCTCCTGCTACGACCGCACCCTGGTGTTGGGCGTGGGCGAGAAGGAGGTCTCGCTGGTGGCCGAGGTCGACGGGGAGCCGGACGCGGTCCCGCCGGTTCCCGCACCCGCGCGCCAGGCGGCGCCGGCCGGTCGCTTCTCCGAGCTGCTCGCGCGCATCGGCGCGGAGCTCGGGCCCGAGGCCACCTCTGCAGCCGCCGACCGGGTGCGCGCCCGCGCGGGCGCGGGCGCCGGCGACGTGGACGCCCAGCGCGAGTTGGTGCGCCGCGTGGCCGCCGCCAAGGGCGCGGGCCGCCGCCGCCAGGCCGCCCCGCAACCCGCCGCGGCCCTACCCCAGAGGCGCCAGACCGCCACCGTGGCCGACGCCCTGCGCGACGGAGGGTTGCTCGGATGAGCCGCACCCACCGCAACTGCCTGCGCGCCCTGGTGGCGCTGATCGTGTTGCTGTTCGCCAGCCCCACGGTCTCGGCCCAGATCGCCGAGGACAAGTACATCGCCGAGGCCGGCACCTCGACCCTGGTCGACGGCCTCGACGGCGAGGACGGCTACTCGGGCGCGGATCAAACCGAGTTGCCCGAGGACCAGCGCCTGAGCTCGGCGATCGAGATCGTCCTGGTCCTGACGGCGCTCTCGCTGCTGCCCGCGGCGCTGATCTCCGTCACCTCGTTCACGCGCATCGTGATCGTGCTGTCCTTCGTGCGTCGCTCCCTGTCGACCAACGAGCTGCCGCCGACACCGATCATCATCGGCCTGGCGCTGTTCCTGACGAGCTTCGTGATGGGGCCGGTGATCACCCGCGTCCACCAGGAGGCCTACGTGCCCTACTCGCAGGGCGAGATGGACTCTGGCGAGGCCCTGGATTTGGCTTGGGGCGAGCTCTCGGGGTTCCTGCTGGCCAACACGCGCCCCGGCGAGCTCGCGCTGTTCACCGAGATCGCCGGCCTCGACGAGGCGGAGATCCAGTCCGCCGGGCTGCCCTTCAACGTGGTCGTGCCGGCCTTCGTGCTCTCGGAGCTCAAGACCGCCTTCCAGATGGGCTTCCTCTTGTTCCTGCCCTTCCTCGTGATCGACCTGGTGATCGCCAGCGTGCTGCTCTCGATGGGCATGTTCATGCTGCCGCCGGTGATGATCTCGACCCCGTTCAAGATCCTCTTGTTCGTGCTCGTCGACGGTTGGCACCTGATCTGTCACTCGCTCGTGACTTCCTTCGCAACCGCGGCCTGAAGCAGCCATGGAACTCGACCTCAAAGTCGTCGATCTGGCGCGGGACATGATGATCGTCACGATCATGCTGTCGGCGCCGGTGCTCTTGTGCGGCATGGCCGTCGGCCTCTTGGTGAGTCTGTTCCAGGCCCTGACGTCGATCCAAGAGCAGACCCTCAGCCTGGTGCCGAAGATGCTCGCCGTGATCCTGGTCACGCTCGTGCTCCTGGCGCCGGCGCTCTCGCTCTTGCGCGACTACGCGAGCGAGATCTTCGGACAGATCAAGGTCTTCGGCCTGTCCTGAACGGCGCCGACGGAACAACGTGAACCCGCTCCTGGATCCCGCCAACATCGAGGCCTTCGGCCTGTACCTCGTGCGTACCAGCACGATGGTACTGGCCGCGCCTCTGTTGGGTCAGACGCTCTCGTCGTCGGGCACCAAGATCGCGCTGATCATCGCCCTGTCGGCGGTCTCCTTCTCGGCCAGCGGCGAGCCACTGCCCGAGGTGTACGCGGCACCGATCTTCGCGGTGATGGCCCTGCGCGAAGCCCTGATCGGCTTCTTCCTGGCCCTCATCATGCAGCTCGGCGTGATGGTGGTGCGGGTCATGGGCGAGCTCTTGAGCCTGGACATGGGGCTGCAGATGGCGAACCAGGTCGACCCCGGCACCGGCGTGTCTTCCTCGATCGTGACGCTCATCTACGAGGGCTTCGCGATCCTGGGGCTCTTGGCGGTCAACGCGCACCACTGGGTCGTGCAGAGCCTGGTCGATTCCTTCGAACGCGCGCCGGTGGGGAGCATGAGCGCCCAGCTCGGCGTGACCGACTTCGTGGTGGGTCTGTTCGGCGAGGCGATCAGCGCCGGGGTCGCCTTCGGCGCGCCCTTCATGGTCCTGATGGCGATGGTCTCGGTGATGGTCGGCCTGCTCGCTCGCACGGTGCCGCAGATCAACGTGCTGGAGCTCGGCTTCACCCTGCGCGTGGGCGTGGCCCTGATCGTGATGCTGATCCTGAGTCCGGTGATGGCGCCCCTGTTCGGCGGCATCTTCGAGGACGTGCGCTACTGGACCGCGAGCGGGCTCGACGCCCTGGGAGGTTGAATCGTGTCCGACGAAACCCCCAAGGAAGAGAAAACCGAAGACGCAACCCCGAAGAAGCTCGAGGAGGCGCGCGAGAAGGGCAGCGTGGCGATCAGTCAGGAGTTCATCGCGGCCATGATGCTGGTCGGCGCCGGCGTCTCCATGTCCATGGGCGGGCCCCAGTTGCTGGAGTCCATCGGCGGGCTGACCGCGCGCACGGTGGAGCAGCTCGGCGAGCTGTCGCGCGGGGAGATCACGGTGCCCGACGCCGCGATCATCATGAAGGCCCAGGTGATGGGCATCACCGCGCCGCTGCTCTTGACCCTGGCGCCGATGCTGGCCGTCGGCCTGGTCGCCGGCTACGGGCAGATCGGCTTCCGGATCGCCGGCAAGGCGCTCGAGTTCGACCTCACGAAGCTCGACCCGATCAAGGGCAGCAAGCGCCTGCTCGGGGCACGCGGGGCGATGCGACTGGGCCTGGCCATGCTCAAGCTCGTGGCGATCACCGCCGCCCTGGTCACGGCGGTCTACCTGCAGTTGCCGCGGGTCTTCGACATCGCCGGCAACGAGTTGGGCCCGTCCCTGCGCGGAGGCATGTCGATCATCCTGGTCGCGGCGGCCGCGGCCCTGATCGTGATCCTGCTGATCTCGGTCCTCGATCTGATCTACCAGCGCCGCCAGTTCGCCAAGGACAACCGCATGAGCAAGTCGGAGGTCAAGCGCGA
This sequence comes from Engelhardtia mirabilis, assembly GCA_007751255.1. Taxonomy (GTDB): domain Bacteria; phylum Planctomycetota; class UBA1135; order UBA1135; genus Engelhardtia; species Engelhardtia mirabilis. The sequence goes on along the minus strand of CP036296.1, from coordinate 6,754,010 downwards.
GCACAAGCAGGACGAGGGCGATCCCCACGTCAAGGCGCGCGTGCGCCAGATCCAGCGCGAGATGGCCACCGGGCGGATGATGCAAGAGGTGCCCGAAGCGACCGTCGTGGTCACCAACCCGACGCACTACGCCGTGGCCCTGTCCTACGAGCCCGACGCCGAGGGCAACCTGCCGGCCGCGCCGCGGGTGGTGGCCAAGGGCGTCGACGACCTGGCCCAGCACATCAAGGCGATCGCGACCCAGGCTGACGTCCCGCTCTACGAGGACGTGCCCCTGGCGCGCGCGCTCTACGCCAAGGCCGAGGTCGGCGACATGGTGCCGGCCGACCTGTTCCAGGCCGTGGCCACCGTGATCCAGTACGTCTGGCGTCTCGAGGGGCGCGGTCCGAAGGCTGAGGCCCAGGGCGCATGAGCGAGCTTGCCGAGAACGCCGCCGCCAGTGGCGAAGCGCCGACCAGCTTCGGTGCCGGGATCCTGAAGCGCGCGGACCTGCTGGTCGGCGGCGGCGTGCTGGCGTTGATGATGACGCTGGTGATGCCGCTCCCGCCCTGGGTGCTGGACTCGCTGCTGACTTTCAACATCGCCTTCTCCCTGTTGATGCTGCTGGTCACCATCAACGTGCGCGATGCGGCGGAGCTGTCGGCATTCCCGACCATCTTGCTGTTCGGGACGTTGATGCGGCTGGGGCTGAACGTGGCGAGCACGCGCCTGATCCTCTCCGGCGGCGACGCCGGCTCGGTGATCAGCGCCTTCGGCGCCTACGTGGTGCGCGACAACATCGTCGTGGGCCTGATCGTGTTCCTGATTCTGGTCATCATTCAGTTCGTGGTGATCACCAAGGGTGCGGGCCGGATCAGCGAAGTGTCTGCACGCTTCGTGTTGGACGCCATGCCCGGCAAGCAGATGGCGATCGACGCCGACCTCAACGCCGGCCTGATCGGCGCCGACGAGGCCCGCGCCAGGCGCCAGGCGATCGCTGGCGAGGCCGAGTTCTACGGGGCCATGGACGGCGCCTCCAAGTTCGTGCGCGGCGACGCCGTGGCGGGCTTGATCATCACCTCGCTCAACCTGGTGGTCGGCATCGCCGTGGGCGCGGCCGGCGGGCTCGACTTCGGCGAGGCCGCCGAGCGCTACAGCCGCCTGACGATCGGCGATGGCCTGGTGAGCCAGATCCCCGCGCTGTTCGTCTCGACCGCCGCGGCGGTGCTCTCGACCCGCGCCTCCGGCCGCCAGAGCCTGAGCCAGAACCTGATCGCCCAGATCGGCGGGCGCCCGCGCGCCACGGCCACGGTGGCGGTGATGATCTTCGCCCTGGCCTGGGTGCCGGGGATGCCGCGCCTGCCGTTCATGCTGCTGGCCAGCTTGATGCTGATCGGCTGGCAGTTCACCCGCGGGGCCGACGGTCCGCGGGCCCTGCTCGAGCGCGCCGGCGTCCTCGAGGACGACGGGCCCGCGTCCAAGCCCGCCGACGAGGTCGATCCGGACGACGCGGCCAAGCAGGCCGAGGAGCAGGAGATCCTCGAGCTGCTGTCGGTGGACCGCATCAGCCTCGAGATCGGCTATCGCCTGATCCCGCTGGTCCAGGACAAGCAGGGCACCGGCATCCTCGACCACGTCGCCAACCTGCGCAAACGCATCGCGGGCACCCAGGGCCTCGTCCTGCCGCCGGTGCGGGTCAAGGACAACGTGCGGCTCGAGCCCGGCGCCTACCGCATCGTGATCGGCGGCGACGAGGTCGCGCGCGGCGTGATCGAGGCCGGCAGCTACCTGGCCATGGACGGCGGGCAGACCACCGGCAAGGTCAAGGGCAAGGAGACCATCGACCCCGCCTTCGGCTTGCCGGCCTGGTGGGTGAGTGCGTCGGATCGCGACGAGGCCGAGATCCTCGGCTACACCGTGATCGACTCCACCAGCGTGCTCGTCACGCACCTCAGCGAGGTCCTGCGTGCGCACTTGGGCGACATCCTGAGTCGCGACGACGTGAAGGACCTGGTCGAGAACGTCAAGCGCGTCGCACCGGCGGTGGTCGAGGAGGTCGTCCCCGATCGCGTGGGCTACGGGCTGCTGCAACAGGTGCTACGCAACCTGCTGCGCGAGGGTGCTCCGATTCGCAACATGCCCGCGATTCTCGAGGCCCTGGCCGACCAGTCCGAGCGCACCAAGGACGTGGACGCCCTGACCGAGGGCGTGCGCCAGCGCCTGGGCCGCTCCCTGTGCGAGCAGCATGCGGACGCCGACGGGATCCTGCACGCGGTGACCCTCGACCCCGACGTGGAGGCCCGCATCGCCCACGCCGTGGGCAGCGGCGGTCCCGCGGAGAACGAGGCCCAGTCGGCGCCGATCGGCCCGGCCTGGCTGCGCGAGCTGGTCGAGCGCGTCGAGGGCTCCATGTCGGAGGCCTCGCGCGGCGGGCGCGAGGTGGTGCTGCTGGTGCGTTCCAACGTCCGGCGCTTCGTGTCCGAGTTGGTGCGCGCGTCCCTGCCCAAGGTCGCGGTCCTCAGCTACGGCGAGGTCACCGCGGCGGGCAGCATCGAGACCCAGAAGATCGTCCGCATGGACGACGACCCCAGTTGATCCGAGGCGAGTGACATGCAGATCCACCGAGTCAGGGGCAAGGACCTTCGCGACGCGCTGACGCGCGCGGCGCAGATCTACGGGGAGAAGGCCGCCTTCCTTTCACAGGAGAAGGGCCCCCTGGGGGACGTGACCATTGCCGTCGGCATCGAAAGCAGCGCGCGAGAGCGCCTGGCAGCGGTGGGCTTCGGCGACGAGCCGCCCAAGAGCCACGGCTTGACCGACGTGCTGCCCTCCCTGGACCCGGGACTGCGCGACCTGCGCCGGCGCCTGCGCGCCAGCGGTTGCAGCGGCGAGTGGACCGAGCAGATCTGCGCCGCGGTGACCGCCACCGGACAGCGCGGGACCCACGCCATCGACGCCGCCGCGGCCGCCCTCTCGCGCCAGCTCTCGATCGCGCCCGCACCCAAGGCCACCGGCCAACCGCGCTTGATCGCGATGGTCGGTCCGACCGGGGTCGGCAAGACCACCACCGTGGCCAAGCTCGCGGACAGCCTCTCGCGCGCCGGTCGCCGCATCGCCATCTGCGCCCTGGACGCCTACCGCGCCGGTGCCGTGGACCAGCTGCGCGCCTTCGCCGATCGCATGGAAGTGCCCCTGTGGGCGCCGCGCAGCAGCGCCGAGTTGAGCGCTCGCGTAGAGGCCAGCGGCCCCCTCGACGCGATCCTGGTCGACACCACCGGCCGCAGCCCCAACGATGCCCGCGAGCTGGGCCGGATCCAGACCAGCCTGGCCGAGCTGGCAGACTTCGGTCCCACCGCCGCCTACCTGGTGCTGTCCGCGACCACCGGCATGCGCAGCCTCGAGCGCGCTCACCGGGCCTTCGCGCGCCTGAACCCGGAGGGCCTGGTGATCACCAAGCTCGACGAGACCGACGAGCCCGCGCCGGCGGTCGAGCTGGCCGTGCGGGCGCGCCTGGGCGTGGCCTTCCTGTGCGACGGCCAGGAGATCCGCGGCCACCTGCACCGTCCTTCCCGCGATCGCCTGGCCGACCTGGTCCTGCGCGGGAGGCTCGCGTGAATCAGCAGGCCGCGAACCTCGCCACCGCGACCCTGCGCGGGCCCCGGCGCCAAGCGCCCCTGGCCCTGGTCACCGGCGGCAAGGGCGGCGTGGGCAAGAGCACCCTCGTCGCCAACGTCGGTCTGGCCCTGGCGGGGCGCGGGCTGCGCGTGTTGGCGGTCGACCTGGACTTCGGCCTGGCCAACCTGCAAGTGCTGCTGCGCCGGGACCCGGCTCGCAACCAGGAGGACTGGTTCTGCGGCCGAGCCCAGCTGCGCGAGTGCCTGTGCACGGTCGAGCCGGGCCTCGACCTCCTGCCGGCGAGCTCGGGCGAGCTGGAGATGGCGCGACCGGACAGCAGCCGTCGCCGGCGCCTGCTCGAGGGGCTGGCGGAGCTGTCCGTCGACTACGACCTGATCCTGGCCGACAGCGCGGCGGGCATCGGTCCCGACGTCCTGGGCTTCGCGATCGAGGCCGACCACGTGCTGGTCGTGACCACTCCCGATCCCGCCGCCCTGACCGACGCCTACGGGCTGATCAAGGCCTTCGACGCCGCGGCGCGCGAGGCCCGCCTCGAGCTGCCGACGCCGGAGGTGCTGGTGAACATGGCCGGGGATCCCCAGGAGGCCCAGCGCGTCAGCGACCGGCTCACCGCGGTCTGCCAACGCTTCCTGGCGCGTCGGCCGCGCGTCCTCGGGCATCTGCCCCGCGGCCGCGAGGTCGTGGCCGGGTCCGCGCGCCAGGAACCCTTCGTGCGCTCGGCGCCGAGCTCGGCGGTGGCCCGCGCCTTGGAGACGATCACCCTGCGCTACGAACGCCTGGCCCGAGCCGTCGTCCGCCCCTGACGCAGTCCGATGGCCAAACGAGCAAGAACTGCCTGCCCCCCGGCGTGGATGGCCCTGGGACACCGCTTGGCGGTGGCCGCCGGCGCCGCCTGTGGGTTGCTCTCACTGCTGTGGGACGCGCCGGCGGAGACAGCCGCCCTGCGCGGCGTCCTGGCCTGGGTTGCAGTCCTGGCACACTTTCGCCTCTCGGCGAAGGCACTGGGATGGAGGCTCCGGCAGGAGGCTGCCGAAGAAAGGGCAGCCAACGAGGCTGCGGCGGCGGAGGGCAATTGACCCCCCGTCTCGCCCTGGCCCTTGAACCCACCACGCCCCAGCCGTGACCCCCTATCAACAAGCCAGCCAGCTCGACCCCGGCGCTCGCGAGGCGTTGATCCTCGAGCACCTGCCGCTTCTGCACCACATCGTGGGGCGGCTCGCGGTGGAGCTGCCGGCGCGGATCGACCGCGACGACCTCCTGGGGTACGGGATGCTGGGCCTGATCGCCGCCGCCGACGGGTTCGACCCGGGGCGCGGGTTGCAGTTCTCGACCTACGCCTTCCCGCGCATCCGCGGCGCGATCATCGACGAGCTGCGCAAGGCCGACTTCCTGCCCCGCGGTCGCCGCGAGCGGGTGCGCGACCTGGACACCGCCCGCCGCGGGCTGGAGCAGTCCCTGGGCCGTCCGCCCAGTCCCGAGGAACTCGCCGGGGCCCTGGAGATCTCCGAGGAGGAGGTCGACCAGATCCTGTCCTCCGCGCGCACCAGCATGGTCGTCTCACTCGACGACGGCCCGACGGAGGACTTCGGCGCGCTCTTGGCCGATCCGCGTTCGGAGGATCCGGTCGACAGCGCCGAGTGGGTCGAGATGAAGCGCGTCCTGGCCCGGGCGATCGGCGAGCTGCCGGACAACGAGCAGACCGTGATCTCCCTGTACTACGCGGAGGGCCTCCTGCTGAAGGAGATCGGCGAGGTGCTCGGCGTGACCGAGTCGCGCGTCAGCCAGCTCCACAGCCGCGCCGTCTACCGCCTCAACGTGTCCCTGCGGACCGACCTGGGAGAGGGCTGAGCCGCCGCGCCATGACGATCATCAAGCGCGATCGCGTTCAACTGGACGCACGCCGAGCCGACCCGCCGGCGGCGCTGCCCGGTTCGTCGAAACACGAGAAAGCAGCACGACTGGTGCGCCTGGAAGGGCGCGTGGTCGGCATCGAATTCACCTGTTCCTGTGGGGAGCGATCGCTCATCGAAGTCGAGAGCGACGATCCCGCGGGAGACGTCACGGAGGAGTGACAGGCATGAAGCACCAACGATTCGCCACGGCCCAGCTCGGGTTGCTCTGCACCCTCGGCATGGCGTCCTGCGCCGGGCCCCTCTACTACGCACGACCGGGCGCGACGCCCGGGAGCCAAGCAGCCGGCTCCGGCCAACTGCAGCAGGCCTACTCGCCCGCGCAGTCCGCGGGCATGTCGGGCTGGGCACCGCAGGTTCGCGGCGGCTCGGAGCTGGGCCAGGGCGGCGGCGCCTACTCGGCCACGCCCCCGGGGCAAACGGCGGCCGCCGACGCGGCGCGCGTGGTCGGTCCGGGTTCGACCGGCATCACCGCCCCCTTCACCCAGAAGCCCGGCCCGACCACGCCGCTCTACGGCGACGGCGGGGTGGTCTACGCCGAGCCGGCGGGCAGCCGCATGGCCCTGGACGCGCCCGCCCGCGACCTGGAGCCCGGCGGCACCGGTCGTCCGCTGATGCTGCAGCAGTACCAAGCGGTGCTCGAGGAGCGCGACTCGCTGCGGATCGAGGTGGAAGCCCTCACGGGCCAACTCGAGTTGATGCAAGAGCGCATCGTCGAGTTGCAGCACGACCTCCAGGCCGGCGACTTCGGCCGCGCCGAGCTCGAGCAGGTGCAGAACACCAAGGACAAGCGCATCGCCGACCTCGAGGCCCAGAACGCCGACCTGTCGGCGCGCCTGGTCACGGCCCAGATCCGACGTCTGGAGTCGGAGAAGGACCTGATCCAGATCCTGATCGACAAGCAGCGCGCGGTCCCGGCCCCCGCGGCCGGCGCGAAGCAGCCGTGATCGCGCGCGTCGCCACGGCCGCGGTCCTGGCCGCAGGGTCGCTCCTCGCGGGCTGCATGGCGCCCACCGTCCCGCTGCTCTCGCACGCGCGGGTCGCGCCCGACTTCGACACCTACGCCATCGCGCGGGTAGCCGTGCTGCCCGTCGACGGTCCGCCCGACGCGGACGGCCCGCAAGGCCCGGAGCTGCGCGCCCTCCAGGAGGACTTCACCTCCTTCGTCGCCTCCGGCACGCCCTACGAGGTCATCGCCCTGCGCGCCTTCGACCTCGACGAGCTGCCGCTGCACTCGCCGCGCCTCGACGGCCACTGGTCGATCGACGGGCTCCTGGGCGTCGCCGAGCGCTACCGCGTCGACGCCGTGCTGCACCTCGAGATCACCCGCGAGCGCGTCTACGCGCCCCTGGCCGTGGGCCTCTACGCCGAGCTGGTCTCCGTCGACACGGGACAAGTGATCTGGAACGCCAGCGTCGAACTCGACGCCACCGACGAGCCCGTCCGCAAGGCCCTGGTCGCCTACTACGGCCGCGAAGACGGCGCCCGCGACGGCGGCTCCCGCTGGGAAGTGGCGCTCAGCTCGCCCCAACGCTTCGTGCGCTTCGCCGCCTGGCAGCTCGCGCAGCAGCTCTGAGCGGGGCGCCTGCCCATCGAGGTCGGCGCGCGGGCTAGAGTCGGACTAGTGTCCTGGTTCAGGAATTCGGCGTCACTTCCCGGGCTCCGATCGCCGCTGGCGTCGCCAGCGCCTCCTCCGAGTATCGCAGCGGATACGCGTCGTCGGCTCGCCTAGCCAGCATCGATCGGACTTCCGGGCCGTGACGCCGAATTCCTGAACCAGGACACTGGTCGACCTGTCAGCGTCCTCGGTGCTGTGCCCCGCATTCGCCCAGACCTGCCTCGTGCGCGGCCTCGGCCTTCATCAGGGCCACGACGTGCTGGAGCGCACGGGCAACACCGGCACGGCCTGGATCGATGACCGCGCGCCGGCGCAGGACTGCGCGAACGACTTCAGTAGTCGTGCGATTCGCGCCGCGGCTGCGGCACAGCTGATCCAGGCGAACATGACGGCGAGCCAAGGTGCGTGGTTCATCGACTGCAAGACGAAGCTCTCCGGCTGCGAGCTTGAAGCCAAGGGCCAGATCCATTCCCGACTGCCGTGGCCGGCGACTTCCAGCTCGGCACCGGCTCGTCGGCGATCATCTCCGGCCCCTGGAGCGCATCCATCGCCTGGTCGAGGCCCATGTCGCGGTTGGTCCTGGCGACCGATGGGCGAGCTCGCGAGAGGGCGGCTTCGGCTCGCGGCCACGGCGGCCTTGCCCAGTCGACTGCCCTCCAACCAAGAACCCCGTCGCACCTAGTGTCCTGGATCAGAAATTCGGCGTCACTTCCCGGGCTCCGATCGCCGCTGGCGTCGTTGCGCCTCCTCCGAGTATCGCAGCGGATACGCGTCGTCGGCGCGCCTAGCCAGCATCGATCGGACCTCCGGGCAGTGACGCCGAATTTCTGATCCAGGACACTAGCGGAGCGCGACGGGGTTCAGTGGTCGGGCCGAGGCCCGCACGAGACAGGATGGGGCAGCAGCGAGGTCGAGGGGGTCGACCCCTCTGATCAGCCGAGCTGGTCCACGGACTTGCCGAGGATCGCGGCGGCGGCTCGTTCGAGGCGCTCGGGCGAGTTGAGGCGGCCGCTCTGGTAGAGCTCGCGCAGGGCGGCCAGGCGGTCCGGGGGCGTGGCGGCGTTGTCCACCACGCGGGCGGCGGCGCGGGCGCTCTCGGAGAGGTCGATGCGGTCGAGACCGGTGACCTGGCGGGCGGCAGGGGCATCGGTGCGCGCCTGGCCGGCTTCCTCGAGGGCCTGGTTCTTCAGCCGGTGGGCCTGGATCCGGGCGGTCTGGTGGTCGCCCGTCGTCGGCAGGGGCACCGGGGTGCCTTCGGCTTCCTGCATCTTGAGGCGGTGGGCCTGGATGCGGGCGGTCTGGTGGTCGTCCGTCGTGGGCAGGGGCACCGGCTTGGCCTCGGCCTCCTGCATCTTGTGACGGTGAGCTTGGATTCGGCGGCTGCCGCCCTCGTGGCGGTTGTCGGTCTCGCCGCCCTGCTCGAGGCCCTGTTGCTTGAGGCGGTGGGCTTGGATGCGGGCCGTCTTGTGGTCGGCGGCCTGGCTGCGGCGGAAATTGGGGTCGTTGCTGCGGATGTCCATGTCGGATTCCTTCTGGCCCTTCTGGGAAGTCCTGAGGCCAGCCTCTTTATCGGAGCCCTCCGTGCGGGCATGAGCGGATTCGCCTAGAATCCTGGGCGTGCCCGTGGGGCCTCTCGCCTCCCTCGTCCCTGCGGCTCAAGTCTCTATCCTGCATGGATTTAGGAAGCCATCGAGCCACGGGCACCGGCGCCGGGCAGCCGCCCTTCACGGGGCTGATCGAGCTACTCTCATCGGCCGGCCTGGCCTGCCTGCTGTTGGCTCCGGCCGCAGCGGCGTGCCAGGAGGGGGAAGATAGTTCCGGGTCCGTGGAGTTCGTCGCCCCAGTCCAGGGGAGCCCACAGTCCCAGGGCGCGGGCCTCCAAGAGCCCGAAGGACCCCCGCAGCCCAGGCGGGTCGAGAGCGGCGGCGGGCCCCGGCGCGACAGTTTCGTCCAGGGGCCGGTCCTCGAGACCCTGGGCGCGGGCGGCCGCTGCCGCACGGACTACACCATCCGGGCGCGGGTCGAGCCGATCGTCGTCGACGGCCAGCCGCGCTTCGACCTGTCCGGCCGCGAGACCCTGCGTTGGACCAACAACACCTCGGACTCGGTCGAGGAGCTGTGGTTCCACCTCTACCTCAACGCCTTCGCGAACAACCGCACCACCCACCTGACCGCGGCGGGCGGGCGCCTGCGCGGTCACCTGATGACCGACGGCTGGGGTTGGAGCGAGATCGAGTCGATCCGGCTGCGGCGGGCAGACGGCAGCGAGCTGGACCTCGCGCCGAGCCTGACCTGGGAGCAGCCCACCGACGGAAACACTGCCGACCGGACCGTGTTCCGGGTCGAGCTGCCCGAGGCCGTGGAGCCCGGGGAGACCGCCGAGGTCCTGGTCGATTGGTCGTCGCGCCTGCCGCGGGTGCGCCGCCGCACCGGAACCAAGGACGACTTCCTGCTGGTCGCCCAGTGGTTCCCGAAGCTCGGCGTCTACGAAGAGGGGCGCGGATGGAACTGCCACCAGTTCCACGCCTTCAGTGAGTGGTACGCGGACTACGGCACCTACGACGTGGTGCTCGACCTGCCGGCCGAGTTCGCCGATCGGGTCTATGCCAGCGGCGTGGAGACGCGCGAGCTCGCGCGCGGGGATCGGGTCGAGGTCAGCTTTGCGGCGCCGTCGATGGACGACCGCGAGCGCCCCGATCCGGAGTCGGGCCGCGAGCTCCTGGTCCACGACTTCATGTGGACGGCCGATCCCGACTTCTACACCAAGTCCAAGACCTTCCGCTTCCAGGAGTGGGCCGACCGCTACCCCGAAGAGGTCGAGCGGGCGCGCCGGGCCTTCGGCGAGGACTTCGTTCCCGGCCTGCGCGAGGTGACCGTCGAGGCGCTGATCCAGCCCGAGCGCGAGGTCCAAGCCGATCGCCACATCCACGCCACCTGTGCCGCGCTGTTCTTCTACGGCCTGTGGTTCGGCGAGTACCCCTTCGAGCGCATCACCGTGGTCGACCCCGCGTGGGGCGCCTCGGCCGCGGGCGGCATGGAGTACCCGACGATCTTCACCGCGGGCACGCGCCTGTTCAGCCATCCCTGGATGCACTCGCCCGAGGGCGTCACCGTGCACGAGGCTGGGCACCAGTGGTTCTACATGCTCTCGGGCAACAACGAGTTCGAGGCCGCCTGGCTGGACGAGGGCCTCAACTCCTACGCCGACTCCGAGGTGATCGCTCGGGTCTGGGGCGACAGCCAAGACACCACCAGCTACGGCGGGGTGCCCCTGCGCGGCGTGCGGCTCCTGCGCGTCGGCACCGGCTCGGCGGGCAGCGCCATGGCCCTGCGGCGAGTGCCCGTTCCGCCCCTCGAGTGGCTCGGGTTGGACGACTTCGCCCAGGTTCGACCGGTGCGCTCCAGCGGCTTCGTCGACTGGTGGCGCGACCAACCGCTGCTGACCGCGGCGCCGCGCGAGAGCGACCCCCGTTGGAGTGACCGCAGCGGCTACCTCTCGAACGCCGACCGCGACCCGATCGACAACTGGGCCTGGAACTCGGTCGATCGCGGCAGCCACTACACCAACACCTATGCGCGCACGGCGACGGTCCTGCGCTCGACGCCGGCCTTCCTGAGCGCGGCCTCGGGTCAGGACGGCGACTCGGCATTCTTGCGCGGTATGCGGGCCTTCGCCCGGGATTGGCGCTTCGGCCATCCCTACCCCGACGACTTCTTCAACTCGTTCGAGCAGGGCACCGGGCTCGACCTCGAGCTCGGCTGGTACTTCGACGAGATGTTCCGCGGGACGGGCACGGTCGACTGGTCGATCGGGGTGTCCCAGCGTCGCGAGGGCGCGGAGCTGGGCGCCTTCATGGACGAGGACGGGCGCTTCGTCATCGAGGAAGCGGGCTCCGACCCGAGCGCCGATGAGGCGCAGGCGGGTGATGGTGAGCTGGGCCTGGAGCCGGCGGAGCAGCCGGGCGTCGGAGGGGCCGGGGACGGAGGGGCCGGGGACGGAGGCGACATCGGCGGCGGAAGGGCAGCGGCTGCCGGGGGCGCAGAGGATGCGAGCCCAGCCGCGACCGGTGGACCGACGACCTTGGATGGTCCCGCTGGTTCCGACTCCGACGACTCTTCCACCGAGAGCGCCGCGAGCTCCGACACGGACGGCCCGGACCGCCCGTGGACCGTTGAAGTGACCGTCGAGCGCAGCGGCTCCCTCTCCCTACCGGTGCTCGTGCGCCTCGAGTTCGAGGACGGGGCCATCGAGGAGTACACCTGGACCCGCGAAGAACAGCTCGGGCGGCGCTGGATCAAGCTCACCTACGCCAGCGCCTCGAAGTTGAAGAGCGCCGCCGTCGACCCCGACCGCGGCTACTTCATCGATACCGACCGCTCGAACAACGAGTGGTATGCGGACTCCGAGTCGGTCACCGCCCTGCGTTGGGCCGAGCGCGTGTTCGGCCAAGCGGCCCACGCGATGCACTGGTACAAGGGTTTCGGGGGCTGACCATGGAACTGTCCTCCGAACGCGGGCGCGCCCGCCTCGACACGCCCGTCTTTCTCGTCGCCCTGCGGCGTGCCTTCGTGCGACCGATGGCCTGGGTCTTCAGCTCCATCGGCGTGTGCGCCCTGGCCTTGGTGGTGACCCTGCCGACCCACGCCTGGGTCGCCGACACGGTGGCCACGCGCTATGCCCCCGGCAGTCAGGCGTTCAACATGGACGCGACCTTCCGCACCGACCAGGCACAGGGACTGTCGCAGCTCTACGACTCCCTCGCGACCACGGCCGGTTGGCTGGCATTGGTGGCAGTCTTCTTCGGCGTGTTCACCGCCGGCGGTTGGCTCGGCACCCTGCTCGACCCCTCGCGCACCAGTGTCACGCGGCGCTACTTCCACGGGGGCGTGCGCTACTTCTGGCGTTTCGTGCGCCTGTCGCTGCTGTTCCTGGTGCTGACCGACATCGCAGGGCGTCTGTTCCTTGGCGATACCTGGCGCCAGGTCGTGCTCGAGGGCTGGATGGGCTGGCCCGGCGGCGACAGCGAGTTCGCCACCAGTGAGCTGACCGTGCGTCGCCTGGTCTGGCTCCAGGACGGCCTCTACGCCCTGACCTTGTCCGGCCTGTGGACCTGGGCGACCTACACCCGCGTGCGGATCGCGTTGCAGAGCCAGAGTTCGGTCGTCTTCGGCTCCCTGCGCGCGCTCGGGACCATCCTGCGCCACCCGATCCAGACCCTGCGTCCGATGGCGCTCCTGTTCGTGGTCGACTTCGCGTTCCTGTTGGGCTGCGGGGCGATCGCCGGGCCGCTACTGCAAGAGGGCCTGCGCGAGTCGGCCAGCCTGTGGCGGGTGCTCGCCCTCTTGGGGCTGACCGTGACCACGGTCGTGGTGCGCCAGATCTTCGACGGAGCGCGCTACGCGGCGGCCCTGGCGGTCAGCTCGCGGGTCGTGCGGCCCAAGCGCGCCGACCCCTGGAAGGAGCGCATCGGCGGGCCCGGCGGGCCCCAGTACCCGATCTCCGACGAGGACGAGTTCCAGATTTCCATGTAGCCGCCCGCGGCGTAGGCCGCGGTTTTGTGCCTGGCACCTGACGTCCGCCTACGCCGCTCGGTCGATCGCTCCGGAACTCGACTCGTCGTCGCCCTTGCCCTGGCGCTCGGCGATGTCCGCCCGCAGAGGCTCCGTCACTTCGTTGAGCAGGTCACACACGTCCTGCAGGTGGTCGCCCTTGCGGATCGTGAGTGCGGAACTCCGACGCCCCGCGGCCACGTCGCGCATGAAGTTGCGGAAGCCGACCATCGGGCCGAAGACGCGGAAGGTGCCCAGGAGCGAGAGGAACACCAGCCACGGGACCGTGACTGCCAGGGTGATGCCTGCGTTGAGCGCCAGGGCTCCGGGCACGTCGGTCATCAGGGCCCGACCGTCATTGGGCAATTGCTCGGCCAGGCGGCCGATCATGAAGCTGGTCAGGGCCGTCTGGATGAAGACGGCGCTGGTCGAAGCCAGCAGCACGATCAGCGCGAAGCGCAGTTGCAGGTCCCGGTCGACCAGGATGCGGGTACGTCGATTGGGTTTCATGGCGACGGGGGCGTTGATCACCAGATCGCAGCGTCGTAGACGTTGACGAAGGAAGGTGTGAAGGGGGGCAGCTCTTCCGGGTCCGTGAAGTCCTCGTTGAAGGTCCAGACCCGGCTGGGGGCGAGGTAGTAGTCGTCACCGAGCACGAACTTGCCGGTCGCGTAGCGGCTGTAGCCGGTGCAGACGATCGAGCCGTGGATCGCGGCCTCGACCCCACCCGACCAGTCCTCGTGGTAGCGAGCGAGGTTGACCGCGCCGCCGTTCTGGTAGCCGGCCTCGGGGCGCGAGTCTCCCATCACCATCGCGCAGTTGTAGATGGTGTCGCTGGCCTTCGGCAGCTCGCCGGGCTCCTTCGTCCCGTCCCAATCGTTCGACAGCAGATTGATCGAGTCCGCCATCACCGCGGCCGGGTTCTCACTGGCGAAGTTGTAGTCGCCGTGGATGTAGATCGAGTTGGGCGAGACGACCGTCAGGTCACCCTTGAGGTGCTTGCCCTCGGTGAGCTGGAAGCCCTTCACGTCCGTACCCTCACCGGCGCCTTCGCCCGCCAGGTACAGCAGGCCGTTGGCCGGGAAGTAGCCCAGTTGGCCCAGACGCTTGAGGTCGATGATCGTGTTCTGGATGTACTCGTCGCTGCCGTCCGCCTGGCGGGCGTCGTACAGCTCGGAGGCCTCGATGGCGTCGGAGATCTCGGCGGTGAGGTCGTTGCCCTCCTTGTCGTAGGCGTTCCAGCTACCGTCCTCGTGGCTGATGATCGAGAGGTCGGCGTTGGCGTACCAGGTGCCCTTGGAGTGGGTGCCGTTCCCTGGCGTGGCCTCGATGTAGGTGCCAGTCAGGTCGTCCCACATCAGGTCATCGCCCTCCACGTACATCTCGAACGACTCCAGCGGCGGCATCTCCACCTGGTGGTCGCCGTGCTCGACGCTCTGCAGCGTGTTGCCGGTGCCGTCGCCCTTGTACCCATCCGGCGGCGAGAAGCGCTCCAGGACCTCGGCCATGTAGGGCGCGATGTCTTGCCAGTCGTCGAAGTCGTCGTCGTCGTTCGCGTCGTAGCCTTCGGTGAAGCTCGAGTCGAGGCCGTTGTCGGCGTCGATACCCATGTCGCGCAGGCTGTCGCGGGTCGGCAGGGTCTCGTACTCCTCGGGCTCGCCGGGGTGGAAGGGGTCCTCGACCCAGCGCCGAATCTGCGGATCCACGGCCTGGCCTTCCCACCAATCCTCCCAACCCTCGTACCACTCGTCCCAGGGCGCACCGAGGTGCACCTCGCCCGCGACGCGGATCACGTTGGTGTTGAAGACCAGATCGCGGCGCGAAAGGATGTGCAGATCGCCGTTGGTGTGGACTGGACCGTTGATCTCCAGGGGTGCCGGGTTCCAGAAGATCAGATCGTTCTCGTGCATCAGGGCGTACTGGAACATCGGCACGGAGCGCGCCACGACCAGTCGGCGGACGCGGCTGCGCGTGCCCTCGTGTTCGCCGAAGGCCTCGATGCGATAGAGCTGATCGTTGCCGGTCAGGCCGGAATCGTCTTTCGTCGTGGTCATCGCGCCCACGGTCTCGATCGTGTAGCTCCCGCTGCCGGTAGTCATCACGAGCCTGCCGTCGGCCGGCACCTCTTCACCGACCATCAGGGAAGTCTTGATCCGCGCTGCGGCCTCCTCGGCGGCGGCCGCAGCGACCTCTTCGGCGGCAACTCGCCGCGCGTTGCCCTGGGCCAGTCGGCTGGCGGAGCCCGAGACCGAGACGGAGACCATGGTCGTGGCCAAGACCGCCATGGCGATGAAGGCGGTCCAAACCAGCAGGGAGCCCCGCCGTCGGCGCGCTCCGTGGAGGTGTTGCGAGGTGCGTAGCTTCAAACTCCGAGTCCTCCGTTGGCAAGTACGAAGACTTCCGTCGAGGTGCGCGTCAACTCGCGCCCATTGGGTTCCTGGCGACCCAGGACGAATTGCACTCGCACCCCACGCAAGGGGATCTCGAAGCCGGTGTCCGAGGTCGTCTCGCAGCGCAGATACAGGGCGCGGCGGGAGAGAATGCGATCAGCCGCTTCGGTCGAGCGCAGCACGAGATCGTTGAATCCCTGCGCGTTGGGCACCAGCAAGAGGGCGCGGCGCTCGTCGGACCATTGGACCGCGTTGTCAGCGTCGAGGTCGGGCCAATCGTCGCCGTCGGCGTCGCTGGCCACCAGGTAGGCGAGCTCGGTCGGATCGACCTCGCTGAGCGCCTGGGGGTCGTCGTGCTGGAAGTCGACCAGGACGCTCTGGCCCGGGTCGAAGATCAGCGGGAAGTCCTGGCCGTCGACCGTCGCGTAGCCCGAGCGCCCCAGCTCCCGCCGCAGGTTGCGGACCACGTCGAGGACTTCGGCTTCGAGATCGAGCCGGATCGACTGGGTGTCGGTCAACGAGCGACTGCGCGTCGTCGCCAACAGGAAAGCGCCCACGATCGAACCGAACAGGGTCAAGGTGATCGAGATCTCGATCAGCGTGAAGCCCCGTCGCGACCGCGCACCCGCAGGCCTCAACGCAGCACCCCCGCCATGGTCATCTGCCGCTGGTGGCCGGTCAGCGAGGTCCAGGTCAAGGTGGTGCGGACTTCGAGGGAATCGGGCATGTCGTCGGCGGCGGGGTCGAACCCGGGGGTGTCGAGCACGACGGATTGTCCCGCGAGCAGATCCTGGGCCACGGGAACCTCGCCGCCGATCTGCACCGCCGCCTCGCCGGCTACCAGTTGTTCCAGGTCGACCTCGAGCACCGACTCCAGGGCCGCATGGACGACGCCAACGGCCACGTTGGTCTGCTGGGCTTCGGTCATGAGCCGGTTCGCATCCAACTGGGCGTGAGCCGCCGCCATGACACTGACGAGCAGGATCGTCGAGCAGACGACGAGCTCGAGCATGGACATGCCGCTGCGGCCAGACATGCGGTGGGGCAGAGTGGGGACTCGCATGGGTACCTCTTCCAGACCCTGAGGGATCGGAGGACCACCGGCCCCGCTTGAGACCATCGGCCGAATCTGGACCGGACCCCTCGAATGGGCTCCTGGAGCTGCGCCGCGCCTCAGGGGCGCCGGACCCCGAGTCAGGTCTCCAGCCAGCCCAACTCGGTGGCGGCGATGAAGACCGCGGCCACGGCGAGCAGGGCGATCCAGACCGTCAGCGCGTGCCTGGAGCGCCGCGCCGACGCCTCGGCCTCCCACCAAGCCCGTGGCCGGATGCCCCGGCCCAGGAAGGTGGCCACCGCAGCCAGGATGACGCAGATCACGTTGGCGGCGACGACCATGGCGGCGGACCCGGCCGCGCCCGGGTGGCCGCTGGCCAGCAGCATGCCCGTCACCACCAGGGGCGGCATCAGGGCCACGGCCACCATCACGCCCACTAGAGAGCTCTTGGCGCCGGCCGTCAGCGCGAGGGCGCCGGCGGCCCCCGACGCCAGGGCCAGGGCCAGGTCGGCGAAGCCCAGGTGGGTGCGGGAGGCGACCTCGACTCCGAAGGGCTCGGTCAGGGGGAAGAGCGCGCCGATCAGGATCGCCAGCCCCAGCCCCGCGCCGGCCCCCACGGCGTTGCAGCGGATCGAGCGGCTGAACAGCTCGCCGTCGCCCAGGGTCGTGGCCAGGGCCAGGGACATGTTCGGGCCCAGGAGGGGTGCGATCACCATTGCGCCCACCACCACCGCGACGTTGCCCTGCACCAGCCCCACGGCCGCCACCAGGGCCGACAGCAGCACCGTGATCAGGAAGACGTCGTCGACCTCCGCGCCCTGGGCCAACTGGGTCTTGAGCTCCTCACGGCTGACGGAGCGGGTGGAACGCCAGGGCCAGCGACTCGGCGGGGCTTGGTTGGGCTCGGGCTCGGGGTCCTCGCGCGCGCGCTCGGGCAGCACCGCCGAGACTTCGAGCACGGCCGCGTGCAGGTCCGACTCGCCCGGGAAGTGATTGCTCAACTCGTCCAAGAGGGGCGCCACGTCCTGGCGGTCGACCACCACCTGGCAGTAGGCGCGCGACTCGTTCTCGTCCAACCACAGGGCGTCGTAGCCCGCGGCTTCGACGACGCTCCGCACCAGCCCGGCTCGGGCCAGGGGAACGCGGATCGCGACCAATCGCAGGGGCATGGGGGCAGTCTAGCCCCGGGATAGCCCGATCAGCGAAGGGCGGCATCCTGCGCGGACCCGTGCACCGCGCCGGAGCAGTCGATATCGGCGCTCCGGCTCACGCGGGCGAACACGTCCGCTCGTGATCCTGGGCCGGGCTGCCGGTCTCAAGCGGACTCCGGCCCCAGGCTCAGGACCTGCCAGCCCCGCTCGGCCGCGACCCGCGCGAGGATCGGATCGGGGTCGACCGCGATCGGCTCGGCCACGGCCTCGAGCAGGGGCAGGTCGTTGTGCGAGTCGCTGTAGAAGCGGCTGTGGGTCAGGTCGTCCCAGGTGAGCCCGCCGTTCGCGAGCCACTCGGACACGTGCAGCCGTTTGCCCTCGCGCAGGCAGGCCGGCCCCACCTGGCGCCCGGTGAACGCGCCATCGCGTTCCTCGTAGCGCGTGCCGAGGGTCGCGTCGACGCCCAGCGCCGCACCGATCGGCCAGGTCAGGAAGTGGTTGCTGGCGGTCACCAGCAGCACCGCGTCGCTCTCCGCCCGCGCCCGCGCGAGCCAGCCCCGCGCCACCGCCGGCACGCTGGGCAGCATGCGCTCAGCGACCAACTCGTCGCGCAGCTCGGTCAAGAGCTCCAACTCGTGGGAGCGCAGAATGGCCGTGTACCAGGCGAAGTAGGCGTCCAGGTCCAGTTCGCCGCGGTGGTAGTCCGCGCAGAACTTGACGTGGGGCGTGGGGTCGATCAGGCCCCGCTCGCCCAGGAGCGTCGCCCACTCCACTTCCGTGTCGCGCGGCGTCAGCGTGCCGTCGAGGTCGAACAGGGTCAGTCGCAAGGGTCGGTCCGTCAGTCGAGCAGGACTTCGAGCGGCTCGGCCACGGCCAATCGATCGCGGCGCACCTGCGACGAGTAGGCCAGCACCTCGACCCCCGCCGCCGCCGCCGCGCGCAGGCCCGCGCAGTAGGCCGGGTCGATGTCGTCCGCGGGGCGGAAGCAATCCACGTCGGCCCGACTGATGAAGAAGAACTGCACCGCGCGCATGCCCTGGCGCACGACCTCGGTCAACTCGCCGAGATGCTTGAGCCCGCGCGAGGTGACGGCGTCGGGGAAGCGCGCCGTGCGGCCCTCGGCCAGGGTCGTGTTCTTGATCTCCACGTAGCAGGGCGGGCGATCGTCGTCCTCCAGCAAGAGGTCGATGCGGCTGCCCGTGCCGTACTTGACCTCCGGCCGTACCGAGGCGTAGCCGGTCAGCTCGGGGATCTGCCCCGCCTCGACGGCGGCGCGCACGACCTTGTTCGGCAGGCCCGTGTCGACGTTGACCCACGAGCGCCCGATCTTGATCGCCTGGAAGGTGTGGCGCAGCTTGCGAGTCTCCGACTGGCTGTCGCGCAACCAGGCCTGGGCGCCCTCGACCAGACAACCCTTGAGGCTGCCGGTGTTGGGGCAGTGGGCCGTGACCACCGAGCCGTCGTCGAGCTCGACGTCGACGAAGAAGCGCTTGTAGCGGCGCTGGAAGCGGCCTTCGAGCAGCGGGGCGTCGATACGCATGGCGGGCATTGTGACGGCGTCCCGCCCGAGGTCGAGGGTGCATCGCTATCCTCGGCCGACCATGCAGCCCACGATCCGCCTGGCCGTCGCACTCCTCGCGCTCTCGTCCACATCCCTGGCCGCGCCGATCGTCGACGACGACGCGGTCCCCGCGGCCCAGGTGCCGGAGGTCGGCCTCGGCCGGGACTTCCACGCCGGTCGCCGCGCCGCCCTGCGCGAGGTCGTCGACGGCGGTTGGATCCTGCTGCGCGGCCTGCCGGCCACGCGCGACTACGTGGCCTTCCGCCAGGACAAGGTGTTCTGGTACTTCACCGGCATCGAGAGCCCGGGCGCGTCGCTGCTGATGGACGCGGCCGGCGAGACGGAGATCCTCTACCTGCCCGACGCCCGGCCCCAGGTCGAGCAGTGGGAGGGGCCGCGCTGGGACACCGGCGACGAATGGGCCCGGGCCGCGGCGGGGGTGACCGACGTGCGGCCCGAGCGTGCGCTGCTGAAGGACCTCGAGCAGCTGGCGGCCGAGGGCGAGCTCACGCTCCACGTGCCTCGCGACCCCTGGGTGACCCTGGCCGGGGCCACCGATCGCGCCTGGCCCTACAACCGCGAGATCGAGCGCGATCCCCTGGACGGGCGCCCCAGTCGCGAGCGCGCCCTGGCCCAGGCCCTGGAGGAGCGCTTCGGCGCCAAGGTCGAGAACTGCTCGGCGCAGATCGCCGAGCTGCGCCGGATCAAGACGCCCGAAGAGGTCGCCGCCCTGCGGCGCGCCGCGGACGCCAGCGTGGCCGCCATCCTCGAGGCCGTGCGCTCCACCCGCGCGGGCCTCTACGAGTGGGAGATCGACGCGCTGATGACCTTCGTGCACCGGCTCCAGGGCGGCACCGGGCCGGCCTACTACGCCATCGTCGGTGCCGGGGCGAACTCCTGCGTGCTGCACTACAGCGAGGTGTCGAAGCGCCTCGAGCCGGGCGAGGTGCTGCTGGTCGACTACGCCTGCGAGCTGGACCACCAGACCTGCGACATCACCCGCACCTGGCCGGTGGACGCGAGCTTCAGCCCGCGCGCCGCTGAGCTTTACGACATCGTGGCCGAGGCCCAGGTCGCCGGCATCGCGGCCTCGGTGCCGGGCGCTTCCTTCGGCGACGTGGACGCTGCCTGCAACGCGGTCTTCGAGCGCCACGGCGTGCTCGACCTGCGCTTGCACGGTCCCAGCCACTACATCGGCATGGAGGTCCATGACCCCGGCAGTTACGCCAAGCGCCTGGAGCCCGGCGTGGCGATCACCGTCGAGCCCGGCCTGTACGACACGGCCGCCGGCATCGGCATCCGCATCGAGGACGTGATTCTGGTCACGGACGAGGGACCGGTGAACCTGACCGCCGGCGCGCCGCGGGCGCGCGCCGAGATCGAGGCCCTGCGGGCACAGGAAGGTCTCTTGGATCGCATGCAAGCCGGCGAGTGAGCGGGGGGGAGCCGGGCTCCCCCCCGCCCCGCCCGGTCAGAAGAGCTTCTTGCCTTTGGCCGTGTTGGAGGCCTCCAGGGGCAGGGCCAGGGTGTCGATCCGCAGCACGCCCGCCTGCAGGTGGAAGGTCACCTGCGTGGGCAGGAGCACGATCGGGATCTGGTAGCTCGCCAGCCCGATCGAGTCGCCGGTCAGCACCGCCACCTGGAACAGGCCCGCGATCCCGCCGCCGATGTCCAGGTCGAGCACGCCCGGGACCGACGTGGGCAGGCTCGACAGGGACACGAACAGGAACGCCAGGTCGCCCGGGGCCGCGGCGACCCGCGCGGCGATCGGGCTGGTGGAGGTCCAGAACTGGAGCCCGTCGGCGATGTTCAGAACGGGGATCGCGGGTGCGACGACGTTGATCGTCGTCGAGGCCGCGCCCAGCGGCGTGGTCACCACCAGGTCCTGGGGCCCGAGTTGGGCGAACTGCGGCAAGGTGATCGACAGGCCACTGAGCCCGATGGCGGAGAAGCTCGCCACGCTCGCGCCGCCGATCGTGACCGACGTCGCGCTGCCGATGTTGGTGCCGCTGACGATGACCTGCGGCGCCGCGGTGCTGTAGAGAGTCTGCACCGTCGACAATGACAGGCCACTGATCGTCGGCGGACCGACGGAGCCGTTCACGCGCGCGCGGATCTCGTAGGAGCCGGTGGGTCGGAAGCTCGACTGGGCGGCGACTTGGATCGAGTAGGTCCCAGTCTGGTCGATCACCGCGTCGGACAACTTGGCATTGGCGCCGGCGCCGCCGGTGAAGGCTGTCGTCACGATCGAGCCATTCGGCGCGAAGAGGGACAGGCGCGTATCGCAGTAGGTTTCGTGGTCCGGGGCTCCGCCGGGGTAGCGGGTCTCGACTTCGACCACCTGTCCCGCCGTCAGGTCCACCAGGAACACGTCCACGTCGCCGCCACCTGGAACCGGCGGGTCGAATGGGGAGGCGTAGAGGGTCAGGGTCGGACTCCAGGCATCGCCCAGGACCAGGGGCGTGCCTTGGGCAGTGCTGCCATCGGGTTCGAAGAGGTCCTCCTCCACGCGGATCTTCCAGGCCGCGAAAGCCGCGCTCAGCTCCGGATAGCGGTCGGCGCCCGCATCCAGGAACAGCCCGTCCCACAACTCGATGACGTGCAGGTAGGGCGAGTCCACCACCTCGGGGCCGGTGAAAGCCGCCCACTGGGCCTGGTCGCCGTCGAGTCCGGGCGCGAGGTCGATGCTGCCGTCGAGCAGGTCGTCGTCGCCCGGGATGCCGTCGTCCGTGTCGGCGCGGTCGACCAGGTCCCACAGGGCGCAGAAGACCGCGCCCTCGTCGGCTTCGCCGCCGGTGAAGGCGGCGTAGGGCGCGCCGTCCTCGAAGCGCATGTGGAGCTGGACGGTGCCCGGGCCGCTGCTGCCGTCCCCGTCGCAGTCCAGGTAGAAGCCCGGGTTGGCGAGCCCCTGGTGCTGGCGCACTGCCCCCGCGAAGAAGGAGGCCCATCCCTCGCCCAGGGACAGGGCCGGGTCCTGGTCGCTCTGGGTGAATCCGTGGGATCCCCCGGGGTTGTCGGAGCTCGAGTACAGGTTGTGGATCACGTGCCCGATCTCGTGCAGCACGACGAGATCGTCGAAGCCGTCGTCGTCGGAGATGTGGGCGTTGTTGAAGGTGGCGAAGGAGCCGCTGTCGGGCCACTGCACGAGCAGGTTCAGGGGCAGTCCGCCGGCGCCGAGGGAGGTGACGTACTCCATGGCGCGCACCCCTTGATCGAGCAGGTTGAAGGGCCCGCCCACGTAGCCGGGCCCGATGACCTTGGGCGCCACGAGCTGGCCCGCATCGAAGGGCGCGGCCAGGTCGGGGATCGAGAGGATCGGGCTCGAGGTGGAGTAGACGGCGCCGGACAAGTCCTCGACCTGCACCCGGCCCACGCCGTAGTTGGTCGAGAGACTGAACGCCCGCACGATCACGTCGCGTGGTCCACTGCCGGCCACCGCGATGGTGAAGTTACCGCTGAGATCGGTGGAGCCCGAGCCCAGCACGGCTCCGCTGCCCGCGTCGAGGATGCGAACGATCGCCTTGGGGACCGGGCGTTCGACGTCGACGCCTGTGAACCCGCCCGAGAACGTGAACTCGCGGTCGACGTAGAGCAGTTGCCCGGAGGCGCTGCCCTGGGCCGCAGCGTGGTTCGACGCAGCGAGGTTCGACGCAGCGGCGCAGGCCACGGCGACGAGGACGGAGAGCATCGAGCGGCTCATCGGGCTTCCCCCGTGCCAGCGGATGCGCGGTGCAGGGCCGCGAAGTCGCGGCTGACCAGGGGCGCGCTGCCATCAGCGCTCGCCGTGGTCCGAAGGCTGCCGAGCAGGTCGGGCTCGAGCTCACCGAACTCGAGGCGCTCGGTGACGCGCAGCGTGGCGATGCCGCCCTCGATCACTGGGTCCACGACGTGCGCCACGGCGACGACTTCCAGGGCGAAGCCCGGGCCGGTCGGCGGGGCCACGACGGCGCCGCCGCGCTGCGAGTCACCGGCCAGAGTCAGGCCGCGGAGCACGGCGTCGTGGCTGACCACGGCACCGCCGTCCGGCAGCCGCAGCTCGACCGCGAGGTCCAACACGTCGATCAGCGGATTGACCGAATAGCCGAATCGAAGCGCTCCGGAGGCGTGCTCCGGCGCAGTCAGGGTCAGGCGCAGGGGCGCCAACGGCTTGCAGGCGGTGGGCCGCGCACGCAGCGGGAGGATCGTGGCGGGTGAGGCACCGCCCTGGGGCGCAGCGGCCTCCAGCGGGGCGGGATTGGGCGAGAGCGCGGTCAGGAACGACGCGCAGCACAGCACGAGCAGTCGCGAGGACGAGGGTCGCATCGGAACGATCTGGAGAGAACGTGGCGGCGACGCCGGGGTAGGGCGCCGTGGGGAACGCCGGGCGAGCTAGGGACCCGGCGCCGGCAGGTCACGCCGAGGACCACGAGTTCGCCGACGCCCGGTCCGTCGTCGACGAGGCTCAGCAGTCGGTCGGCGGATCGGCGTCACCGCGAGCGTCGGGGGGCTCACCCGCGCAGGTCGCCTTCCGGACCCCGACGGGCCGATCGAATGCGGCTACGGACCCGATCTGCACGTCGCGATCCAGTTCAGCCAATCGACGCAAGGGACCACTGACATGGGGCGAGTGTCGTCACCGAGCTCACCTTCGACGCCGACGACCGAGTTCGCGCCACCCTCGTGCTCCACGGCTGACGTCAGAAGGACTTCGCGCCCTGGACCGCATTCGACGCCAGCAACGGCAGGGCCAGGGTCGCGCTCGGCAGCACTCCCGCCTGCAGGTGGAATGGCACCTGCGCGGGCAGGGAGGCGACCGGGATCGGGTAGCTCGCCAGGCCCGCACCGTTGCCCACCAGCAGCGCCACCTGGAACAGGCCCGAGAGCCCTCCACCGATGTCCAGATCGAGCACTCCCGGGACGGCCGTGGGCTGGTCCGAGAGGGACACGAATAGAAAGGCCAGGTCACCGGGTTCGGCGGCGACGCGGGCCGCGATCGGCGTGATCGAGTTCCAGAAGGGCGCCCCGTCGGCCACGTTGAGCAACGGCGCCGCCGGCGTCGTCACGCTGATCGGCGTCGAGGCACTCCCCAAGGGTGTCGTCACGACCAAGTCCTGCAGGCCGAGCTGCACGTAGTTCGCGCCGTGGATCTCGAGCCGGTCGAGCCCGACCGCAACGAAGCTTTCGACCTGCGCCCCTCCGATCGTGACCGACGTCGCGTTCCCGATGTCCACACCGTCGACCACGATCGTCGGTGAGGCCCCGACGAGCAGCGTCTGCACCGAGGTCGGCGAGAGGCCAGTGATCGCCGGCGGACTCAGGACCACGGCGCGAATCTCGTAGGAGCCGGTCGCCTTCAGGCTCGACTCGGCGGCCACGTGGATGGCGTGGGGCCCGCTCTGCTCGATGACGAGGCCAGCGAGCTTGGCGTTGTCGCCCGCGCCACCGTCGAGGCTGCTCGCGACGAGCGAGCCGTCCGGGGCGAAGAGTGCCAGGCGCGTATCGCAATAGGTCTCGTGGTCCGCGGCGCCGCTTGGATAGCGGGTTTCGATCTCGATCACCTGGCCCGCGAAGAGGTCCACCCGGAACACGTCCACATCGCCGCCCCCCGGGACTGGCGGATCGAGGTCGGAGGCGTACAGGGTCAGGGTGGGACTCCAGGCCTTGCCAGGGACCAGCGGCGTAGCCTGCGCCGTGGTGTCGTTGGGCTCGAACAGGTCCTCCTCGACGCGGATCTTCCAGGCGGCGAAGGCGGCGCTCAGCTCCGCGTAGCGGTCGGCCCCGGCGTCCAGGAACAGCCCGTTCCACAGCTCGATCACGTGCAGGTAGGGCGAGCTGACCACGACGGGGCCAGTGAAGGCCTGCCACTGGGCCTGGTCCCCGTCGAGCCCGGGGGCGAGGTCGATGGTGCCGTCGAGCAGGTCGTCGTCGCCGGGGAAGCCGTCGTCGGTGTCGTGGCGGTCGATCAGGTCCCACAGGGCACAGAAGACCGCGCCCTCGTCGGCCTCCCCGCCGGTCAGTTGGGCGAAGGGCGCTCCGTCCTCGAAGCGCATGTGGATCTGGATCCCGGCTGGCCCTGTGCTGCCGTCGCCGTCGCAGTCCAGGTAGAAGCCCGGGTTCGACAGGCCCTGGTGCTGGCGCACCGCGCCGGCGAAGAACGAGGCCCAGCCCTCGCCCAGGGAGATGGAAGGATCCTGATTGCTCTGACCCAGGGTGTGGCCCCCGCCCGCGCTGTCCGAGTCGGAGTAGAGCTTGTGGATCACGTGCCCGATCTCGTGCAACGCGACGATGTCGTCGAAGCCGTCGTCGCCGGACAGGTGCGCCACGTTGTAGATGGCGAACGAGAACAGCTCGGGCCATTGGATCCGAATCGTCTCCGGCAGCCCGCCGGCGCCCTGGTCGGTGACGTACTCCATGGCTCGCACGCCCTGGTCGAGCAGGTTGAAGGGACTGCCTACGAATCCGGAGGCGGTCACCTTCGGAGCGATGAGCTGCCCGACGTCGAAGGTCGTCGCGAGGTCCGGGATCGAGAGCGTCGGGCTGGAGGTGGAATAGACGACGCCGTCGACGGTCTCGACCAGCACGCGATTGGCCCCGTAGGTGCCCGACACGCAGAACCCGCGCACGATCACGTCCCGGGGGCCGCTGCCCGCGACGGCCAGGCTGAAGTTGCCGTCGAAGTCGGTCAGGCCGGCGCCCAGGATGGCGCCGTCGGTGGCGTCGAACACCCGCACGACCGCGTTCGGCACCGGACGCTCGGTCTCCACGCCGGTGAAGCCGTCCTCGAACGTGAGCTCGCGGTCGACGTAGAGGAGCTGACCCGAGGCAATGCCCTGGGCGGCCGCCTGATCGAGCTGGGTGGCGCAGCAAAGGGCCAACAGGAACGTGAGCAACGAGCGACTCATCGGCCTGCCCCCGCGCTGTCGACCGGGCGGTGGACGGCCGCGAAGTCGCGGCTGACGAAGGCCTCGTCACCGACGGGGCTCGACGTGAGCAGCAAGCGCCCGGGCGTGTCGCGAGCGACCTCGCCGAACTCCAGCAGCTCGGTCACGCACAGGGTCGCGATGCCGCCAGTGATCACCGGGTCGGCGACCCGGGCCTTCGCGACGACCTCCACGACGAATCCCGGTCCGGCCGGCGCGGCGATCCGGGCCGAACCGCTGTGCTCCTGCCCGGCCTCGGTGCTTCCCGCGCGCACGGCAGCGTGGCTGGCCACCGCACCGCCGCGGGGCAGGCGCAGCTCGACCTCGAGGTCGAGCACGTCGACCAGCGGGGTGACCGAGTAGGCCAGCTCGAACGAGCCGGCGCCGTCGTCGGGCGGGGAGAGAGTGAGGCGCAGCGGCGCCATCGGCTTGCAGCTGCCCGAGCCCGAGCGCAGGGGCAAGGAGGCCGCGGGCGGCTCCTGGGGCTCCGGCGACGGCGGGACGATTGCCGCGAGTGCCCCTACACAGCAGAGGGCCAACAGGACCGGAATCGTGGGTCGCATCGAGATCGCTTCGGTGGGTTCGCGGCGGCGGCGCCGGGGGGCGCCAGTGGGGGTGACGACAGCGCGACTAGGGCAGCGGCGGCGGCGAGTCACGGCGAGCGGATCCCGACTTCGCCCGCGCCGGACGGAGTGGCGCGACCCGCGACGCGGAAATCGCCTCCCTAGGCATGGCCGGCGCCCCTGCGTAAACTCTCCGCCCCCATGGCATCCCTCAGCGATCACAAGGAGGCCTTCGCGGCCTCTCGCAGCCGGCTGAACCAGCTAAAGGAGGGTCTTTGACTACCCTTCCCGCGCTGCGCGTCTGGCCGAGCTGAACAAGCTCCAGGAGTCCGCGGACTTCTGGAACGACTCCGACAAGGCCCAGAAGCTCGTCGGTGAACTCAAGACCCTGCGAACGGTGATGGATCCGCTCGCCCAGCTCGAGACCAGCCTGGAAGAGGCCGATCTCCTGCTGGAGATGGGCGCCGAGGAGGGCGAGGCCGAGGTCATGGACGACCTGGCAGCCCTGGCCACGAAGGTCGCCGAGCAGACCGACGCGCTCGAGTTCAAGGTCATGCTCGGGGGCGACCACGACAGCTCCAACGCGTACATCGCGATCAGCGCCGGGGCCGGCGGCGTCGACGCCTGCGACTGGGCCGAGATCCTGCTGCGGATGTACACGCGCTGGGCCGAGCGCCAGGACTTCGACGTGGAGCTGCTCGAGCGCTCCGAGGAGACCGAGGGCGGCATCCGCTCCGCCCAGCTCTTCGTGCGCGGCCCCTACGCATTCGGCTACCTCAAGTCCGAGGCCGGCGTGCACCGCCTGGTCCGCATCAGCCCCTTCGACGCCCAGGCCCGCCGCCAGACCTCCTTCGCCAGCATCGACATCACGCCCGAGGTCGACGACGACGTCGACATCGAGATCGCCGAGTCGGACCTGCGCATCGACACCATGCGCGCCGGCGGGGCCGGCGGCCAGCACGTCAACAAGACCGAGTCCGCCGTGCGCATGACGCACCTGCCCACCGGCGTCGTCGTGCGTTGCCAGAACGAGCGCAGCCAGCACAAGAACCGCGCCACCGCCCTCAAGCTGCTCAAGGCCAAGCTGATCGCCCTGCGCGAAGCCGAGCGCGACAAGGAGATGGCCAAGCTCTACGGCGAGAAGGGCGAGATCGCCTGGGGCAGCCAGATCCGCTCCTACGTCATGCACCCGTACCAGATGGTCAAGGACCACCGCACGGGCGAGGAGGTCGGCAACATCCAATCGGTGCTGGACGGCGACCTCGACGCCTTCATGACGGCGTACCTGCGGCAGAAGCACGACTGATCCGGGCCGCTTGGCCGACGTGCGCCCAAGGCGCCGATCGAGGCCGGCCCCGAGGGACCAGCCCGTCTCGGCTTCATAGTGGGCCTCTCGCGCGACTCGGGCATCAGCTGCCCCATCATGACCTGCGATAGGAGCATGTGGCGCGAATAGGTCCCCCTGGCTGGCATCCTGGGTCGAATCCGAGTGAAAAGCCGTTTTATGACTGAGACTCAATTGAGCGTCGTGTACGTCCTGACGAACCCGGCCATGCCGGGGCTCGTGAAGATTGGAATGACGAACCAGAGTGAGCCCAATACTCGAGTGGCACAGCTCTACACCACTGGTGTACCCGTGCCGTTCACCGTCGAGTTTGCATGCCGCGTTCTGAACCCGAGTGAGGTCGAGAAGGCCCTTCACGTGGCATTTGGGCCCCACCGAGTGAACCCGAAGCGAGAGTTCTTTCAGATCGATCCGGAGCAGGCGATCGCGATTCTGAAGCTCTTTGATACGGCGGAAGACGTGACCACCGACTTGGCTGGAGACCTCGAAGGGATCGAACCTCAGGAATCAGCGGCGGCAGAGAAGTTGAAGTCCCGTCGACCGAACCTCAACTTCGAGGAAATGGGGATCCCGATGGGTGCGTTCCTCCATTCCAATCGATCGAGCGATGTGGTCAAAGTCGTCGGCCCGAAGAAGGTCATGTTCAACGGTGAGGAGATGTCGCTGTCTGCCGCTACGCAAACCATGATGGGGGTGGACTACCCCTTGGCGCCAGGCCCCTATTGGACCTTCGAGGGCGAAGCGATGAAGGACATCTACAACAAGACCTACGTCGACCTCTAGGTTCGCGAAAGTCGTGTTCGAGCTCGAGGAGGTCTGGCAAGGCCTGGGCCGAGTTCAAGATTGAGCGACCCTGACGGGGCTCGCAATCGATCGACGGGGCCGTAGTCTCACCTCGATCGCCTCCCGCCCGCAGCCATGTGTGCGGAGCCGGGGACTCGACTCGGCCCCAATCAAGTAGCCGGGATAAGTTGATGCTCCACCACATCGAGATCTACGTGAGCGACCTCGAGCGCTCGATCGCCTTCTGGACGCCGTTCATGGCCAAGCTCGGCTATGCGCCGGACCGTTGGTCGGGGGGCATGAATTACGTGAAGGACGGGTTGGCGTACCTGTGCTTCCTGCCGGCGCCGAAGGAGCACTTGAGGGCCGGCTACCACCGCAAGCGGGTCGGGCTGAACCACCTGGCCTTCACTGGCGAGTCGCGGGCGCACGTTGACGAGATCGCGGCCTGGGTCAAGGCCGAGGGGTACACGGTGCTGTACGAGTCGGAGTACCCCCACGCCACGGGGCCGGACTACTACGCGCTCTACTGCGAGGATCCGGACCGCATCAAGGTCGAGGTCGTGGCGCCGTTCGAGGACTGAGCCGTGGCCAAGAGGTCGAGCAAGCGGGCTGCCGTTCGGCGCAAGGCGTCATCGACGGTGGGTAGCGGTGAATCCGCCCGACCTCAGTCCTGCTTCAAGAGCGTCGGGTCGAGCACGGTGATCAACAGCCCGTCGTTGTAGGCGAAGTCAACCGTCTCGCGCTGCATCTCCTCCCAGGCGGCGACGAGCTCGAAGTCGTCGAAGTTGCTGGGGATCAGGATCGTGATGTGGTCGCCGCGCAGGAAGCGGGCGACGCCGCGCACGCCGCCCGGATCGAAGGTGCTGCCGGTGATGGGGGCCAGGCCGAGGGCGCAGGCGTAGGGCTCGGTACCCGACAGGGGCCCGCCCGCGACGGAGTTGGGCACGACCTGGTCGGGCTCGGAGAGGCCCTCTTCGCCGACCACCTCGATCAGGTGCAGGGGCTTGTTCTGGCGCTTCAGCAGCGTCGCGTGGGCCAGGGGGTCGCCGTCCTCGGTGACGATCTGGGCCACGTCGAGGAAGGACTCGAAGTCGGGGGTTCCGGGCTCGATGCCCTTGGCGGCCAGACCCTCGGTGATCTGCGGGCCGAAGGTGGCCGACCCCTCGAGGAGTCGCGCGAGGCCGCCGCCGGGCATGGCCAGGGTGGCCGAGACGATGCGGTCGGTGTGGGGCAGCATCTGGCCGCCGACGATCGCTCCCAGGGAGTGGCCCACGTAGTGGATTCGCTCGCCGTCGAGGTCCGGTCTGCCGTCGCCGTCGAAGTCGATGGTGTCGACCAGCTCGATCAGGTTCAGCAGGTCGGAGGCCGCCTGACGCAGGTTGTCGCGGGTCGAGAGCAGGCTCTCGAGCTGGATGAAGTGGGCGCCGGAGGAGTCCGCGACGCCGTCCGCGCCGGGGAACTCGTCGTCGTCGACCTCGGTCAGCAGGTCCAGACCGAAGGTGCGCTCGCGCGGCTGGCCGGGGACGTCCGCGTAGCCGGCGAAGAGCGGGTCCTCCTCGTCGCGGATCCCGTGCAGGGGCAGGTCGATGGCCACGATCGCGAAGCCCGCCAGGCCGAAGGCGTTGACCAGGGCCAGGGCGTTGGTGCGGTTGCCGGTGATGCCGTGTTGGAAGACGACCACGGGCCAACCGCCCTCGGGCTTGGGCGTGATCGGTCGCACCATCAAGACCGGCACCGTGGCCGTGCCCTGCGCGGCGGGCAGTGGGTTGCGACCGGTCAACGGCCGCTCGTCGTCGTCCGGGCCGAAGGGGAAGCGCGCGCGCCAGTGCTGGGTCAGGGGTGTCTCGTCGCCGTTGAGCTGCAATGGGTCGCTCGTGCCGATGGCTTGGGCCGAGAAGCTCGGGACGGTCAGCGCGCCCTCGAAGAACTGGCCCAGGAAGAAGGGCACACCGTCGGGGAGCGGGATCTCCACCGGCCCCATGACCGCGAGCTCGGCGGTCGGCGCAGGACCGCTCGGATCGTCGCTACAAACCAGGTTCGGCTCCAGGGAACACAGGTCCGCGGCGAACAGCGCCTCCTCGCCCAGGGCGATGGCGCGCAGGGCTTCGTGTACCGCTCCCAGGGACTGGGTCGTGAAGCTCGTCGACACCACGATGTCGTCGGTCTGCACGCCGAAGGCCGCTAGCGCCGAGCGCTCCGCCAGGAGTCGTTGCTGCAAGGGCGCCAGGGGATTGGAGGGCGGCACGAGCTCGGGCGCCGCCGCCAGGTCGTAGACGATGCTGGGGGCGATGGGCTCGCCATCGGCCGCGCGCAGGGCGTTCGTGGCGAATGCCAGGTAGCTCGTGGACGGGGTCAGGGGCCGCGCGGGCCAGAGGCGGATCTCGACCCCGCTCGATTCCAGCTCGAGCTCGACCTCCTGCGGGCGAACCTCGCGCACGATTGCCGCGACCGGTGCGCCGGCCAGGGCCAAGGCAGTGTCCAACTGCACCTCGAACAGGCGCACGCTGGAGCCGAACACCACCGACGTCGGATCGAGGGCTTCGCTGAAGCGGAATCGCACCGGGGTCGCGATCGACCAACCGTCGATGGCCGAGAGGGCGCCGACGAGGCCTTGGCTGCTCGGGTCGTCGGCGTCCGGCGGCGAGAGGGTCCCGTCGATCGTGCCCTCGAACAAGAGGTCGTTGGGCAGGGGCAACTGGCCCGTGGTCGGCGAGTAGATCGCCGTGGGCTGCAGGATCGTCGAGACCTCGCCCGAGGAATGGTCGCAACCAGTCAGCAGAGAGGCGCACGCGCAAAGGGCCAGAGCGACGTCACTGCGCGGAGACCGGGGCGCGGCATGATCGCGCGGGCACTCGAGGTTCGACATGGGGGCTCCTCAGGAGGGTCGGAGCTGCGAGCATAGCTCCCGGTGGTCAGCGCGCTCGCACCCTCGTGAACCAACCGATGCCGAGGACCGGTCGGCCGTCGGTCGAGCCGGCGCTGTCGCAGAAGCTGGATCGACCTCGAGTGAACGTCGCGCGGCCGTCCCGAACGCGAGCGGGCCGGGAGTCACCTCCCGGCCCGCTCGCTCTGCGTCTGTCACGGCCCCGTACCGATCACGGCCCCGTATCAATCACCGTCTCGTCGACCAGCGTCAGCATCGTGCCGTTCGACACGGCGAACTCGACCGTCTGCGCCAGCATCTCCGTGTTGGTGTCGTCGAGCGTCGCCACCGGCACAGTGGTCAGGGACGGGAAGGGCAGGGACTGGTGCGCGCCGCGGATGAAACGCACGGCGCCGAAGATCGGAGCGCCGGAGGGCACGTCGGCCTCGATGTCGTCCAGGCCCAGCGCCGCGAAGTAGGGCTCGGTGCCCGCCAGCGGCGCGGTCGCCGCGCTGTTGGGGATCGTCTGGTCCGGCAGGAAGGTCGGCGCTTCGCCAACCACCTCGAGGGCGTGGATCGGAGTCGGCGTGGGTCCGCCGGGCGGCGGGGCCTGGGGGCTGATCAGCCGGGCGTAGTTCAGCGGATCGGCATCGGCGGCCACCGTCTGGGCCGCGACGAAGAACAGGTTGTACTCGGCCGTGCCGGGGAGGATCCCCGCCGCAGCGAGCCCGCCGTTGATCTGCCCCGAGAAGTTGGGCGAGTTCTGCAGCAGGTAGGCGAGCTGACCGCCGGGCATGCCGAGGGTCGCCGAGCTCACGGTGCGGACCTGGTTGGCGTAGGCCAGGAAGATGCCACCGGTGATCGCACCCAGGGAGTGCCCCACGAAGTGCACGTCCGAGCCGCTCAGGTCCGGCGTGCCGTCCGCCGGGCCGCCGACGCCGTCGGTCACGTCGATCTGGTCGATCAGGGATAGCAGGTAGAGCTGGTCCGAGACCGCCTGGCGCAGGTTGTCCCGCGTGGTCCGCAGGCTGCCCAGGTTGATGAAGTGCGCGCCGCTGGGATCGGCGAAGCCGTCCCCGGACGGGTTGGGCGTGCCGATGAAGTTGTCCAAGAGGTCCAGACCGAAGGTCCGCTCGCGCAGGTCGTCGACTGCCGTCTCGTAGCCGGCGAAGAGCTCGGCCGGGAAGGGGTCACCGAACTGGCTCGAGGGATCGAGCCCGTGCAGGGGCAGGTCGATCGCGACGCAGGCGTAGTTCGCCAGGGCGAAGGCGTCCGCCACGGAGTTCGAGGCTAGCACCTCCTGGAACACGCCGGTGGACACCTCGACCGTGCCGGCGTTGCCGATCAGGTCGCTGCGGTTGCGGGTGATGCCGTGCTGGAAGATGGCCACGGGCCAACCGCCCACGGGCGGCGCCGCGCCCTTCGGAACCGTGACCAAGACCGGGATCGTGACCTGGCCGGTGGTGGCCGGTAGGGGGTTCAGCGAGGTGACGTGGTTCGGGTCGTCGGTCCCCGGGGCGAGCCAGTCGAAGCGCGAGTTCCACCAGGTCAAGAGCGGAGCCGGGTCCTGGGTCAGGTCGTCGACGCCCGTGCCGCCGGCAGCGGCCGCGGTCAGGAAGTACGGCACCGTCAGCTCGCCCTGGAATACCCGCACCAGGTCCACGTTGGTGGTGATCGAAGGCAGTTCGACGAACCCTCCGATGCTGGCGACCAGGTTGGGGTCCGCGCTCATGTCGGTGCAGTCCACCGGGGCCGCGCCGCACAGGCCGGCGATCACCGCCGACTCGCCGCCCTGGACCAGCGTCGCCACGGTGCCGAGGACGGTGCCGATGGCCTGGGTCTGGAAGGTGAAGCTGACGACGATGCTCGATTTCGCGATGCCTTCGCCCACCGCCGCCGTCTGCATCGCACCGATCAGGCCCTGCAGCGGCTTGAGCGGGTTGTCAGCAGCCAGGGGCGCGGTGTCCGACGCCAGGTCGTAAACGATGCTGCGTTGCGTGGCGGCACCGTCCGCGTCCTTGACCGCATCGGTGACGATCACCATGTAGTTGGACGACGGCTCGAGCGCGCGCAGGGGCAACAGCGCGATCGCACGGAAGTCCGGTGTCGCGGTCGCCACGAAGTCGACGCCGAAGGTCAACTCCGAGTCGATGCCCGTGACGGCGTTACCACTCGACAGGCCGGCGGTCGTGACCGCGAACATGCGCACTGCACCGGGCAGCACCGTGGCCGGGTCGATCGGCTCCGAGAAGGCGACCGAGATTGGCGCCGTCGGCGACCAGCCGTCGAGCGCGTTGATCGCCGCGAACAGACCCTGCTGGGCAGGGTTGCTCGGAATCGGCGCATTCAACGTGCCGTCCGTCGACCCCGAGAGGAGCAGGTCGTTGGGCAGCGGGATGGCGCCGGTCGAGGGCGAGAAGATGGCCACGGAGCCGATCGGCGTCGTGACGACGTTGGACGACTTGTCGCAAGCGCTGAGGAAGGCGCCGACGATTGCCAATGAGAGGGCCGCAGTGCGTTTCATCGGTGGGCTGGAGTCTCGGGACTCGGAAGAAGGGGCATCTTATCCACGGCCCCCGAGGCCGCCGCGCCGCAAATGAAAATGGGGTCAACACCGCCCGGTGCCTCCGATTAGGATTCGGCTTCGCGTCCCCCGGCGTCCGTCGCCTGGGAGCAGTTCACGAGGCCCTCCGAGAGTCCCGATGACGATCCGTCACGCCTGGGTCCAGGTCGCTGCGACCGTGCGAACCGCATCCGCACGCCGTGCGCCCCGTCCGTCGTCCACGTTGTTCTTGGCCGCTGGCGTGCTCGCAATGGGCGCACTCAGCTCATGCGCTGGCCTTACCCAAGAAGCGGTCGCCACGGACCAGTCGCGGTTCTGGGAAGGAATGGGTGAGGGCTCGCACACCCTGGGGGTCTCCTCGGGTTGGGGCATCTTCAACGCCAAGGTCGCGCTCGAGGACAAGAGCGGTTCGCCGGAGCTCGGCTCGGGCACGGACTACACCAAGCTGCAGCCGATCGGCGGCGGTGCCGCGAAGTACAACTACTTCCTCACCGACAACTTCGCTCTGGGCGGCATCGTCGAGTTCCGCTCCTTCAAGGCGGACCCGGTGGAGCCCCTGGCGAGCAAGATCTCGCCGGACGAGTACACGTCGATCCACTACCTGTTCTCGACGCGTTACTACACCGATCCGCTCCAGGCGAACCCGCGCATGAAGCTCTTCGGTGGCATCGACCTGGGCTACATCGACGGCATCTCCCTCGATGCGACGGTGCAGTACAGCCCCAGCTTCCAAGAGCGCGTGACCCTCGAGGGCGACGAGTACTGGACGCTCGGCTTCGTCGGCGGCGCGAGCTTCTGGTTGGCGGACAGTTTGAGCCTCGAGCTCGGTGCCTTCTGGGAAGTGGCCCTCGATTCGACCGACGACGACCTGGTGCTCAACATCCCCCAGGGCGGCGGCGGCACCGACGCCAACACGGTCTCGGGCAAGGTCACTCCCGAGGGCGTGATCTTCTTCCTGGGGCTGACTTACTTTCTCTAGCAAGCACGCCAACCGCGCCTGCAATCGACCAGGGTTCGCACGCTGGCAGGTCACCGAGACGATGACGGGCGCCCCGCGGCGCCCGTCCCCATTCCCACTCCCCCCGACCCACATCGATCCCATCCCATGGTCCGCGTCAAGCGAGCGCTGATCAGCGTCTCCGACAAGACAGGCATCGTCGACTTCGCCCGTGACCTCGTGGCCCTGGGCGTGGAGGTCCTCTCCACCGGCGGCACCTGTCGGACGATCAACGAGGCCGGCGTCCCGGTGACCGAGATCTCGAGCTACACCGGCTTCCCGGAGATGCT
This sequence comes from Engelhardtia mirabilis, assembly GCA_007751255.1. Lineage (GTDB taxonomy): Bacteria > Planctomycetota > UBA1135 > UBA1135 > Engelhardtia > Engelhardtia mirabilis. Next base: position 6,718,855 of record CP036296.1, on the reverse strand, counting down.
CTCCGGTCGCGTCAAGACCCTGCACCCGAAGGTGCACGGGGGGCTCCTCGGTCTGCGCGACGATCCCGAGCACCGCGCCGCCATGGAGCAGCACGGGATCGAGAACATCGACCTGTTGGTGGTCAACCTCTACCCGTTCGAGAAGACCGTTGCGCGCCCGGGAGTGAGCCGCGCGGAGGCCGTGGAGCAGATCGACATCGGCGGGCCGGCCATGCTGCGCTCGGCGGCGAAGAACCACCGTTCGGTGGGGGTGGTCACGGCGCCGGAGGACTACCCGCGTGTGCTCGCCGCCCTGCGTGAGCAGGACCGCGAGTTGCCGCCCTCGCTGCTGCGCGAGTTGGCCGTGGCTGCCTTCCAACGCACCGCGCGCTACGACGCCGCCATCGCCGAGTGGCTCTTCGCCCAGGAGTTGGCCGACGGCGCCACGCAGGAGCGCTTCCCGCGCGGCTTCACCCTGGCCGGCACCCGGGCGCAAACCCTGCGCTATGGAGAGAACCCGCACCAGGAGGCGGCGCTCTACCGTTTCGCCACCCCCGGCGCGCACTCGCTGACCAGCGCCCAGGTGCTGAACGGCAAGGCCCTCTCCTACAACAACTACGTCGACCTGGACGCGGCCCTGCGCCTGGCGAGCGACTTCGAGGCGCCCTTCGCCTGCGTCGTCAAGCACAACAACCCCTGCGGTGCCGCCAGCGCCGCGACCCTCGGCGAGGCCATCGCCCAGGCCTGGGCCGGCGACCCGGTCAGCGCCTTCGGCTCGGTCCTTGCCTTCAACCGATCGGTGGATCTGCCGACGGCGAAGTTCTTGACCGCGGATCGGCGCTTCGTCGAGGCGATCGTCGCCCCCGGCTTCGACGAGGACGCCTTCGAGCACCTGACCACCGTGCCCAAGTGGGGCAAGAACGTGCGCCTGTTGACCGTCGGTGAAGTGGGCCCGAAGAGTGGCGCCTACTTGGCGGGCGAGCTCAAGCCGATCTCCGGCGGCTTCCTGGTGCAGGATGCCGATCAGAGCCGTGAGCAGCGTGAGCAGTGCGAGGTTGTCACCCGCGCGGAGCCGACCTCCGAACAACTCGACGGCCTGGTCTTCGCGAACCTCGTGGCCAAGCACGTGAAGTCCAACGCGATCGTGATCGCGAAGGGCACGCGCGTGCTCGGCGTGGGCGCGGGCCAGATGAGCCGCATCGACTCGGTGCAGCTGGCGATCGCCAAGGCCGGCGACCAGGTGCAGGGCGCCGTGCTCGCCTCCGACGCCTTCTTCCCCTTCCCGGATGGCCCCGAGACGGCCATGGACGCGGGCATCACCGCAATCCTGCAACCGGGTGGCTCGGTCAAGGACAAGGCCGTGATCGACGCCTGCGACGAGCGCGGCGTCCCGATGGTCTTCACGGGCGCGCGGCACTTCCGGCACTGACAGCCATCGGCCGCCAGTGCCCGCGTCCCTCCGCCTCGCGCGTCGGGGGCGCTCCGGGGCCTTTTTGCGAACTCCCAGGTCAGCTCCCGTGGGCGAGCTAAGCTGAAGCCGCCCATGTCCACCCAGGGAGATCCCGTTCAGCTCTCCCCGGCAGCGGAGCTCTTCGCGCAATACATCGAGCGCCGCGAGGCCGGAGAGCAGCCCGACTTCGACGCACTGTGCGGGTCCCACGCGGAACTCGCGCCGAAGCTGCGCGCCATGTACGCCAGTTGGCAACTGCTCTCGGACGCCTTCGACTCGGAGCTCGAGCAGGGCCGCCAGCGCGAGGCCGCCAGCGACCAGGCGCGCGCGGACGTGAGGGGGCTGCGGCGCGAGCCCCCTGACTCGGGACGCCTGACCGTGCGCAGCGAGCTCGCCCACGGCGGGCGCGGGCGCATCCTCGGCGTGTGGGATCGGGACCTGCGCCGCGAGCTGGCCATGAAGGTCCTGATCGACTCGATCGACGTCGATGAGCTTGCGGCGAAGGACCCCCGCACCCTGGCGCGCTTCCTGGAGGAGGCCCAGGTCACCGGCCAGCTCGAGCACCCCGGCATCGTTCCGGTGCACGAGCTCGGCATCGACGCCCGGGGCCGCGTCTTCTTCACGATGCCCTTGATCCGCGGCGACAGCTTCGCGCGCGTGGTCGAGCGCGTGCACGCGGGCGAGTGGCCCCGCGCGCGTGCCCTGAACGTGCTGCTGCGCGTCTGCGAAGCGGTGGCCTACGCCCATTCGCGCGGCGTCGTCCACCGCGACCTGAAGCCGTCCAACGTGATGGTCGGGCAGTTCGGTGAGACCTACGTGATCGACTGGGGCCTGGCCCAGCTCGGGCGCCGGTCCGAAGGCCACGCGCCGGTGCAATCCACGCGCCGCAACCACGAGCACGACTCGCCGTTGATGACCGGTGCGGGCGATCTGGTCGGGACCCCCGCCTACATGGCCCCCGAGCAGGCCCGCGGCGAGATCGACGCGATCGGGCCGCCGGCGGACGTCTACGCCATCGGCGGGATGCTGTACGAGTTGCTCAGCGGCCGCGCCCCATTCGGGCATCCGGGCAGCACTCCGGAGGAGATCGTCGGCCAGGTGGTGGAAGCCGCGCCTCGACCCCTGGTCGAGGCGTCGCGCGACGTCGATCCGGAGCTGGTGGCCATCTGCGAGCACGCCATGCGGCGCGAGCCGTCCCAGCGCTACGCGAGCGTGATCGAGCTGTCCGAGGACCTGCGCGCCTACCTGGAGGGCCGGGTGGTGCGCGCCTACCGCACGGGGCCAGTCGCGGAGCTGGGCAAGTGGGTGCGCCGCAACCGCGCCCTTGCCGCGGCCGCCGGGGTCGCGGTCGTCGCGGTGGTCGCGGGTTTGGCGGTGAGCCTGTGGCTTTCGCTCCTGGCCGCCACCCGCAGCCACGACGTCCTGCGCCTCTCGGCCCTGCGCGACGTCGAGCGCTTACACGCCGAGGCCCGCGAGCTTTGGCCTCCCGGGCCCCAGCTCGCGGAGCGCTTCGCAGACTGGGTCGAGCGCGCCCGAGCCCTGGTGGCCGAGACTCCCGCCTATCGCGACGACCTGGCCGGCCTGCGCGCCGCAGCAGGGGCCGACGCGCATGCGCCGGTCTATGGACCCGAGGCCGGGCGCACGGCCTGGTGGGACGAACAGCTCGTGCGGCTCATCGACGAACTCGAGCGGCTGAGTCAGGGCCTCGCGAGCGACGACGGGATCGACGACGAGGGCTGGAGCATCCCCAAGCGCCTGGACTTCGCCGAGGGACTGGAGACCCTGACGCTCAAGGGACCCGAGGCCCGGCAGCGCTGGGCCGAGGCCGCGACGATGGCATTCGAGCGCTACGACGGCCTGCAGCTCGAGCCGCAGCTCGGCCTGCTGCCGATCGGCGCCGACCCCGACTCGGGCCTGCTCGAGTTCTGGCACCCGATGAGCGGCGCCGAGCCCGGGCGCGACGCCGCGGGGCAGATCGTGCCCGCGGACGAGATGGGGATCGTGTTGGTGCTGCTGCCCGGCGGGACCTTCCTGATGGGCGCCCAATCCGAAGACCCGAGCGCGCCCGGTTTCGACCCGCAAGCCGTTCCCAACGAGGGGCCCCCGCACGAGGTGACCCTCGAGCCGTTCCTCATGTCGAAGTTCGAAACCACCCAAGGCCAGTGGATCAGCCTGTTCGGCGAGAACCCGAGCGGTTACGCCGCCGGGGAGCCCAGCGTCTCCGGACCATTCACCCTGCGGCACCCGGTCGAGACGGTGAGCTGGAACGACAGCGCGCGGTTCGTGCGCTGCTGCGGCCTGCTCCTGCCGACCGAGGCCCAGTGGGAGTACGCCTGTGGCGGGGGCGCGACCACGCGCTTCGCCACCGGCGAGGACGAGCTGTCGCTCGAGGGCCACGCGAACCTCGCGGACGAAGGCTCCGCACCCCTTTGGAGCGTTACCTTCGACTACATCGAGGACTTCTCCGACGGCCGAGCACTCACCGGTCCGGTGGGCGAGCAGTCGCCCAACGGCTTCGGGCTCTTCGACATGCACGGCAACGTCTGGGAGTGGGTGCGCGACTCCCCGGCGCGCTACGACAAGTACCCGGCGGCCCCCGGCGACGGCTTCCGGCGCTCGACCGCGGGGCGTTCGACCGCCCACCACCGCGGTGGTAGCTACTACACCCTGGGTTTCAGCGCGCGGGTCAGCTACCGCGGCCTCGCCGATGTCGACACCATCGCCGACGACGCAGGCTTCCGCGTCTCGCGCGCCCTGGATCGAAGCTCGGAGGCGGACCGTTGAACGACGACCCCGAGCTGCTGCGTCGCCTGGCCGATGGGGACGACCAGGCCCTGGAGGCGCTCCTGATCCAGCACATGCCGGCCCTGCACGGCTTCGTGCGCCTGCGCGCCGGACGCCAGGTCCGCTCGCGCGAGGAGACCATCGATCTGGTGCAGTCGGTCTGCCGCGAGATCCTGGTCCACCGCGAGCGCTTCGAGCACCCCACCGAGAACGGCTTCAAGCGCTGGCTCTACGCCACGGCGCTACGCAAGATCGGCCACCGCGCCGAGCACTGGCGCGCCGCAAAACGCGACGCCGCCCGCGACCTGCCCGACCCGGACGACAAGGCCCTGCTCGGCGCCTACGCCTCGGTCTGCACCCCCAGCCGCGCCGCCGTGGCCCGCGAGGAAGTGGCCCGCATCGAGGCCGCCTTCGACCAGCTCCCCGACCACTACCGCGAAGTCCTCGTCCTGCGCCGCATCGCCGGCCTGGATTACGCCGACATCGCCGCCGAGCTGGGCAAGACCGAGGTCAACGTGCGCACGATCCTCTCCCGCGCCATGGCCAGGCTGGCGGAGGTGTTGGGGGAGGGGTGAAGGCCGGCGGAGCGCTCGCGCGCGTCCACCGGCCTTCGCTTCGGGTCCGTTGGCGGCCAGTCGCGGACTTCGACTTCGCGCGAGGGCGATTCCGAGTCCGCTGGGGGGGTCACTGGTGGAAGTGCGCCGTGATCCCCTGGGTGATGTTGGTACCGCCGGTGGTCACCGGGTTGTCGCGATAGAAGACCTGGAAGTGCACCACGTCGTCGGCCGCGATGTTCGCCTGCTGCAAGGGCGCGCTGAGGTCGAAGCTGATCGTGAACGGGTCCGAGGTCGCGTTCACAGTGGCGAGACGGACCACGGTGGGCGCCAAGTACATGTTGCCGTCGGCAACCAGGTAGGGAGTCTCGAATCGGTTCAGCGAGTAGAACAGAGTCACCGGGACCGAACCGCCGAAGGGGATCGGCGGCAGGTCCGAGATCACGAAGTCGAAGTTGTTCGTGGAGATGTCGGGAGTCCCCGTGTAGCTCAGGGTCGCCGGCAGTCCGGACGAGTTGGCGTTCGCCGTCCCGAAGGAGTAGGGCAGCTCGAAGACCTTGTTCACGGCGTACTGGGTGAAGGGCGCGGCGGGCAGGTCGTCGCCGCCACCGAAGAGCGCGCGTGCGTCCGTGAGCGCAACGGTGTTCCGGGACTCGAAGCTGCTTCCCGGGGCGGAACTCTCTGCGGCGCCGACGAACGAACCGCTGACCATGTCGAAGTGAGGTGACTTGGAGGGGGTGGCTCCCATGGCGATTCTTGCGACGCCCATGTTGCCACCCGGCGTCACTGCGACTTCGTAGTACCTGAGGAAGTTGGTCGAGTCGATGAACGCATTCAGGATGCCAGGCGTTCCTGAGGCGATGCCGAGGTCATACACGATGACCCGACCCGAGCCGTTGGGGCTGGGGTCGGTGTTGCCTGCGGCGATCGCTCGATCGAACGTTGCCTCAAGGGAGTTGGGCATCAAGATCGGACTGGAAGTGTCGAACGTGGCCATGTAGCCATGTCCAGGGCTTGCCAGGGGGGACCCCAATGCAAGGACGGCGGCGGGAGCAGACGTGTCGAAGATCTGAACCGCCGGTCCGTAACCCGAGGGAGTGAGGGAGGAGCCGTGCACGATCGCGCGAGTGCCGTCAGTGTTGAAGGCGCAGTCGTGCATCTCAGCGCTCGCGACGTGGTGGCTCTGCGCAGCCGAGACGGTCCCACCGTTCAACTGGACGAACTGGACGTTGGGCCCAGAGAAGCCGAATCTGGCGTCGATGACCATCCCGACGCTGTCGGTCGCCTGAACCATCTCTTGGACCCAGATGCTCTGGGCTAAGTTGAAGGCACTACCCGACGAACCCGGTGAGCCCAGGTACACCGGTGCGCCCGAGGTCAGGCGCAAGTGCTGCATCGGGCCGCTGTTCGCAGCGACGAGCACCTCCAGTCCGTTGGGCGAGATGTCGAGGTCGTGGTAGGCGCCTGTGGGCGGCGCGGGCGACAGGGTCACCGTCGAGAGGGTGTTCAGGTCGTGCACGAGGATGCTGCCGGCGCCTGCGGTGCCGCCGGTCGAGGCCGGGGCGATCGTCACGGCGTAGTCATCGGTGACGTCGATGACGTCGAGGGGGTTGAGGACGGAGCTCGGGCCGAAGTACTTGCCTGAACCCGTCAAGGTCCCGAGGAGCGCCCCAGTCGACATGTCGAAGACCTCGGTCGGGCCTGCGTCGTGGACGACCAGACCCTTCGAGCCGTCGGGGGTGAGGATGCAGTCGAAGGCGTTGCCCGTGCCGGTCGAAGCCGGCGCGAGCAGGTCGAGGGAGGCCGGGGTCGTTGACTCGTTGATCCCGTAGATGCGGACCTTGCCGTTGACGCTCGCCGTCAGGACGCGGGTGTTGGTCGCCTGGATCGACCGGTTCATCGCGCGTAGGGGCGGAGTCGACGTTGGGTTGGGGATGAACGTCGACTCGGTCGGGAAGTAGGTGATCGAGCTGCTCACCGTGCCGGTCTTCATCTCGATCAACGCGACCGAGCTGGACGAGCGCGCGACTCCCCAGCGCCCATCGGGCGTGACGGCGAGGTCGTGGAAGTCGGCGTCGTTGTGGAGCAGCGTCGCGTTGACGAGGGGTTCGACGATCTGAGCCGACGCGGTCGGCGCGGCGACGAAGGCGGCAATGACTAGTGCTGTGGAGTGTCTGAGCATTGGGAGATCAGGCTCGGTCCTTGGAGGACGGTTTGCAGGGGCAGAATCGGCAGAATCGGCAGGAGCTGGGGCCTGCCCGCCGTGGAGCCCGGGAGCGTTGCCGGTCCTGCGGTAGTTTCGCCGGATCTCTAGAAAGGCTCCGCTGACGGACGGGGCCCCGGCCAGCTGGACTCGGTTGAGACGCCGCCCGGCGGGTATGACGTCCTGACCCCTGGTACCGGTGGTCGTGCCGACTTAGCGTGGACCGGTCCGCAAGGCCGGGGGCCGCGGGCGACCATGCCGACCTCGAGAGAACTACAGAGCTTCGCCGCCAACGGCTTCCACGTCGTGCGCGGTGCCTTCGACCCCGAGCGCGTGTCGGCGCTGTCCGACGACCTGCGAGCCTTCGAGGGCCTGCAGACCCCCGACCTGCCCGCCGAATCCTTGGCGAGCTTCACGCCGGTGGTCGACGAGTACCGGTTGATGAACGTCACCGAGTGCGGCCAGCGGTTCCTGGACCTCGTCGACGAGCCGTTGTTCCTGGACTGGTGCGCGGCCTTGATGCCGGGCGACATCCGCCTGACCGAGAGCTTCGCCCTCACCCGGCGGCGCGGCGTCGGGTTGCCCCTGCACGCCCTGGCCCTGTCGGGCTTCGAGGAGACGCCCACCGGACCGCGTACGCGCCTGTTGACCCTGACGGTCTGCCTCAGCGACGTGGGCACCGACGACGGCCCCTTCGTCGCCCTGGCGGGCAGCCATCGGCGGGCGGAGGACTTCCCCTACGGTCGCCTGCACCCAGACTGGCCGGAGCCGCAGTTCGATCGCGAGGTAAGCGCCGCCTTCCGCGCCCAGAACGAGGGTCGGCCGCAGGTGCGCTGGGAGGACCTGCCCGGCTACACCGAGGTGCTGGTGGAGGCCGGCGACGTGGTCGTGTTGACCCAGGACCTGTGGCATGGCGCCAAGGCCCTGCACTCCGGCCGCACGCGCCGCACCCTGTACTTCACCTACGGGCCTTATTGGTTCCCGAACTTCCACGGCTTGCGCACGTCACGCGAGGTGTTCGAACGGGCGAGCACCGTGCAGCGCCGCCTGCTCGGCGGGCCGTTCGTCGGCAACCTCTACCAGGGCGGGCCGGACGTGGGGGTGGAGCCCAGCGCCGCCTTCCCATTCGTGCCCAACTCGGAGCGCGACCCGGCGCGCTTTCGTGGCGGCCGCTGACGCACGCGGGCGAGCTCAGCCGGGCGAGACGCCCCAGCGGTAGCGGACGAGCTCCCGCGGCCGCGCCCCGTCGAGGTCGATGATCCGCAGCCAGGCGGGCTGCCGTAGCTCGGCCAAGACCTGCTCGCAGGGGGTCCAGCACGGGCCCGAGCCGATCTGACCGGCGGCGTAGAGGAAGTCTGGGTCGTAGGCGATCTCGACCAGCCAGCGACGGCTGGGCCCGGGGATCTCGAGGCTCAACTCGCCGGCCGCGACGCCCAGCGGCACGGCGCTGTCCTGGGCCTTTGAACGGCGACGTTCGGCCCAGCCAGTACGCAGAAGCGCGAGGCAAGCGTCGTGGGCCCAAGCGCCGAGCGGTCCGTACCAGCGGCGGAAGTACGCCCGCCGGCTGTGCAGCATCCGCGCGTGGGCGGCATGGCGGTCGGTCGCGGCCGAGCGGTCGTAGAGGTGCACGATGCCGGCCCCGTCCACCTGCTCGATGGTCCAACCGGCTCGGCGCACGCGCAGGGACAGGTCGGTGTCCTCGTAGTAGAGGGTGTAGCGCTCGTCGAAGAATCCGACCTCTTCGATCACCGCGCGTCGCAGCATGAAGCAGCAACCCGCGACCATCTCGACTTCCAGGTCAGGGCCGGCGCTCCAGACCGGCAGGAACTGCCGCGTCCGACGCATCGAGTTGCGATGGGCGAAGCGCGGGCTGAGGGCGGCCAGGGTGTCGCCGACGAAATCGGCCAGGGTCGGCACGACTCCCGTCGGCAAGCGCAGCGAGCGGTCGGCGGTGGCGAACGTCTCGGGGCTCACCACGCCGACCCTCGGATGCTCGTCCAGGTGCCGCGCCATGCGCTCGATGCAGCCGGGCAGGAACAAGAGGTCCGGGTTGCAGACCAGGATCAGCTCACCGCTGGCGTGCTCAAGGGCCAGGTTCATGCCGCCGCCGTAGCCGTCGTTGCGAGCGTGGCGGACCAGCCGCCCTCCCCAACGCGCCAGCGAAGCTTCGACGCGGGCCTCGATCGAGGCGTCGCGGTGGGGCGAGGCGTTGTCGACGACGACCACTTCCAGCTCGCGCTGCCCGCCGTCCAGCGGCCACTGCTGCGCGAGGGAGGTCAGGGCGCCCTCGAGCTCGGCCCAGGAGTTGTAGTTGACGAACAGGACCGAGAGCATCGGCGAAGACCCGGCGTCGGTGTCCGGCGGGCGGCGTCGCCCGCTCAGCCGCCGGTGAGTTCCCGCAGGCGGGCGCCGACCTTGCCGGCGACGATCTCCTGCAGGTTCGTGTCGTCGAGGGCGGCGTAGAAGGCCTCCTGGGCCACGCGCAGGGAGCCCTTGAGGCGGCAGGCCGACGAGATCACGCAGGTGTCGGTGGCGGGTTCGAAGCACTCGACCAGGCTGGTGGCGTCGTCGAGGGCGCGGACCACGGCGCCGATCGAGACGTCCTCGGGGTCGCGGGCCAACTCGACGCCGCCGCCGCTGCCGCGCACCAGGCGCAGGAAGCCGAGCTCGCCCAGGCGACGCACGACCTTCTGCAGGTGGGCCAGGGAGATGCCGTGGGCCTGGGCGATGCGTTCGGTCGAGACGCGTTCGCCCGGGCGCGAGGCCAGGAAGATCAGGACCCGCAGGGCGAAGTCGGTGTGCTTGGTGATTCGCAAGGGCGTCGGCGCGAGAGCAGCGCGCGCTCGATGGTGCAGGACACGGCCCGCGATGACCAGCGCCAGCAGCTCAAGCCAGGGCGGGCTTCGACGGCAGGAAGGGATCGGCCAGGATCTCGCCGGAAGGCAGGCCCGCCAGGAACAGGCTGCGGCGCAGCAGGTGCACGATCTCGCCGTCCCCGCAGAGGAAGGCGCGGGCGCCGGCCAGGGCTCCGGCCAGGCGGATCGCGACCTGATCCAACGGCCCCTCGTGCTCGCGCGCGGTGGCGCCCCGCAGGACGCAGTGGTGCACGCGCAGTTGCGGGGACTCCCGGGCCAGCCGGTCGAGGTCGTCGCGCAGGTAGAGCCGATTCGGTTCGAGTCCGCCGTGGACCAGGTCGATCGGCCCGCGGTGACCCTGCTCGAGCGCGTCCCGTGCGATGCCCACCAGGGGTGCGAGCCCGGTGCCGGCGCCCACCAGGAGCAGCTTGCGCTGGTCGTCGTCCGCCACGTGGAAGCACTGGCCGAATGGACCGCGCACCGCGAGTTCGGCGTCGACGGCCAGCTCGTGGAGCCATCCGCTGACCTGCCCGCCCGGAATCCGGCGCACGTGCAGCTCCAGCCAACCGTCACTCGGCAGGCTCGCGATCGAGTAGCTGCGCGACTCGCCGCCGGGGTGCAGCACGTCGAGGTACTGCCCCGGGCGGTAGTCGAAGCGCTCGTCGGGGGTCAGGCGCAGTCGCGCCACGTCCTCGGTCAGGTGGTCGATCGAGGCCACGCGGGCCCGCACCGGTTCGGGACCCCGGCTCCCACGCAGGCGCAGGAGCCCGGTCGGGCGTGCCTGGCAGGCGAGGAAGAAGTTCTGGGCCGTGAGCGTGGGGCGCAGGCCCCGCTGACTGGCCGGGGGCGGAGCGTCCTGCGCCTGGAGCAGGCACTTGGTGCAGGTCCCGGCGCGGCAGCCGCTGGCCACGTCGAGGCCGGCGCGCTCGAGCCCCTGGAGGACGGTCTCGCCCTGCTCCAGCTCGATGCGCTGGCCCTCGACCTCGATCTGGCCGGGGCTCATCGGCCCAGGACGTCCGCGCGCACGCTCTCGGCCAGGGCCGCGACCTCGCCCACGTCGTCGGGCGCCGCACCCATCGACAGCAGGACCGCGCCCAGGTGCTCGATCACGACGTCGACGTGCTCGTCGCTGAGGCCGCGCTCGTTCAGCTCGGCGTGGGCCGCGCGCATGTCCTTGCCGGTGTACTCGGCCGGCCCGCCGGTCACGTAGGTCAGGAAGGCCTTCTGCTTGGCGATCTGGCCCTCCATGTCGACGTCGTCGAAGAAGCGCGAGACCCGCTCGTCGGTCAGCATGCGGCGGTAGAACTCGTCGACGGCGGATTGGAAGGCGGGCTCACCGCCGAGGCGTTCGTAGAGGCTCATGGATCGTAGGAATCGGATTCGGGAGGGGTGGAGCGGTCCGACCTCCGCCGGGCCCGCCTAAAGTGGCGTTTCGTTCGCCACTATGCCATCGGTCCGATCGACTCGTCATCTGAAATGGTTCTCGAAACTCCACAACGGACGGAAGTGGCGCCGCTGCCGGCCCTCTCGACCCTGCGCTTGGCCCTGGCCAGCGGGGCGCTGATGGTCCCGATCGGCCTCTTGGCGGCGGCCGCGGACGCGGCCGTGCTGGCGCCGCCCCTGGGGGTCACCGCCTTCGCGGGGCTCGCCGCCCCCGGCGCCGAGAGCAACCGGCCGCGCAACGTGATCCTGGGCCACGGCCTGGGTGTCGCCCTCGGCATGGCGGCCCTGTGGGTCAGCGGCGCCGCACGGATGGTCCCCGCCTTGCCCCAGGCCTTCGAGCTGCGCCACGTCCTATCGGCGACCCTGGCGGTGACCCTCACCGCGGCGGCCACGGGCCTCGCGCGCACGCCGCACCCCCCGGCCCTGGCGACGACCCTGATCTTCGCGCTGGGCCTGCTGCGCACCCCCGCCGACGGCCTGGCTCTGATGGTCGGCGCCGGGGTCGTGGCCGGTTCGCTCGCGGTCCTCAGGCGCCGGAGCGGCGGGGTGGCAGCTCGAGCTTGAACAGGGTCCAGGCCACCGCCCCGAACAGGGCCAGGTCCGCGAAGGTGAAGGCGCCGAACGCCTCCGCCAGGTCGCTGCCGCGGTCTCCGAGCACGCCGCTGCCAGACAGAGCGTGGCCGGCGAGGGAGGCCACGAGCGCGGCCGTCGCGACCGCGCGTTCACGGACGGGCGCGGCGCTGAAGGCCACGCCACAGCACCAAGCGATGGGTAGGGCCAGGGTCACGTGGTGGTGCTTCCACGAACGCTCGGAGACCAGCAGCATGGCCAGGGCACCGAGGGACACGTGGGCCAGGGCCAGGTGCCTGACCGGTCGACGCACGAGGGCCGCCGCGAACACCCCGACGACCGCGGCGCAAGCCGCCCGATGCAGGCAGCGGAAACTCGCCGGGTCCAGGTGGACCAGCGCCACGCTCACGTCCGCTGGCCAGGTGTCGCCGCGCGCCTCGATCGCCAGCGAATCGGTCGTGAGCCTCGACATGGCGCCCAGCAGGGATTGGTTGATCTGCTGGGTCTGCATCGGACCCGGATCCGCGCTCGAGAGGTAGGGCGCCAGCATCTGGTCGTACCAGGCGCCGATCAGCTCGAGGTTGAAGTCGAAGCCGAGCAGTGCACCGGGCAGCACGACGACGAACAGCAACAGTCCGATCGCGAAGCCGAGCAATCCGAGCGGGCTGCGGCGGGCGAGGGGCAGGGCCAGGAGCAGCAGCGGCGTGACCTTCAGCGTCGCGCCCAGGGCGATCGCACCTCCGGCCAGGCCGTCACGGCGCGTCGACCACCACAGGGCCGTCGCCACCACCGTCGCGCCGACCAGCAGGTTGGTGTTGCCGTGGCTGACGTCGGACAGCATCACGCGCAGGGTCAACAGCAGCAGCAACCACTGCGCCGCCAGCGGCAACTCGAGACCCGCCGTCCGAGCCAGGCGCACGCCGCCGATCAACAGGAGCGCCGCGCAGGCCAGCTTGACCGCGGCGAACACCAGGCAACCGACCACGGGGCCCGCCTTCAACACCGCGCCCATGAACAGGGCCGACAGGGGCAGGGTCGGATAGCCCTCGTTGGTGGCGTGGGGATCCACTACACCCTCCGGGCGCGCGTAGATGTTCGCGCCCGACTCGAGCGCCTCGAAGGCCGGCTGCCAGCGCAGGATCGCCTGGCGACCCTCGGCCGCGCGGTCCGCCACCCCGAACAGCGCCACGATCCCGATCGCGCAGGCGACGACGATCAGCGCCAGGCGCGCGCGGCGGGCGCGCGCGTTCACCGCAGCCGCTCGATCCAGAGGGAGCTGCCGGCCTCCGCGGCCAGTTCGGGAGAAGAGCGGGCCAGGCGCTGGCGATCGAGGGCGGCCAGGTGCGACAGGTGCAGGGCCACGCCGAAGGCCGAGTTGAACTGCAGGAAGGCTCGCACCGCGTAGGCCTCGTTCCAACTGCGCCCCTCGGCGATCCACTCGGGCGGATACTCGAAGGGCCAGGGCACGTCGTGGAAGTGGACCAACGCGCCGGGGGCCAGGCGCGGCAGGGCTTCGAACAGGAGCAGCTGTACGTCGCTGCCGGTCTTGAGCACGTGGCTCGAGTCGATCAGGAGCAGGTCGCCCGCGCCGAGCTCGTCGTAGCGCTCGAGCTCCAGGTCCTGGATCTCGCCCACCATGACCTCGAGCCGCGCGGTGTCGCCCTCGCGCAGGAGCGACGCCAGGCGGTCGGGGTCGGGCTCGACCACGGTGATCTGCACCTCGTCTGCGCGCCCGTCCATGTCGATGGCGTCCAGGAGCGCCGCTGTCGAGTAGCCGCCGCCCACCTCGATCACGCGCCTCGGCCTCTGGCGCCGGACCACCGCCTGCAACACGTAGGCGTCGCCCAGGGGATAGAAGCTGTTGCCCCGGGTCCAGCGCGCCGCGCCGGCGGGCTCCACCCCGACCGATTCCGGACGGTGCAGGCGCAAGAGGTCCTCGATCAGCGCGACCTGGTCCTCGGTCCGCATGTCGACACCCGCGATCGAGCGATCCAGGCGCGCGTTGGCCTGGGCACTTCGCCGCACGCCCTCGCGGGGATCGACCAGCGGCGAGTAGGCGCTCCCCGGCGGCGCCCAGTGGCGCTGGGCGTCTGCTTGGACCTCATCCATCGGCGCAGATTCTAAGCGCGGGCTCGGCCGCAAATGTCGGCGCGCAGGTACCGAGTCAGTAGTCGTCCCGGCAGCATGGTCGCCATGCACGCCCAGCTCGGTGACCGCTCCCTGTTCCCTGACCTGCGGGCCGGCGCCTACCTGGCCCACGCGGCGATCTCACCCCTGTCGCTCCCAGTGGCCGAATCCCTGCGCGCGGGGGTGGCCCTGGGCGAGACCGGCGGCCTGGCGGCCTTCCCGCACCTGATCGAGCGCGCCGACGCCGCCCGCGACGGCTTCGCGCGCCTGATCGGCGCCCGGCCTGGCGAGGTCGCGCGCGTCTCCAGCACGAGCGCCGGAGTCTCCGCCATCGCCTCGGCCCTGGCCCTGCGTTCGGGTGACCGCGTGGTGTTGTTCGAAGGCGAATTCCCGACCAACGTGACCCCCTGGCAGGCGGCGGCTCGCGCGCGCGGCGCGCAGGTGGTGTTCGTGCCCCTGGCGCCCTTCCAGCGCTCGCTCAAGGAGGGTCTGGCCGCCCTGGACGCGGAGCTTGCCCGCGGCTGCGCCCTGGTCGCCGTCAGCGCGGTCCAGTTCCAGACCGGACTCGCCATGCCCCTGGCCGAGATCGCCGAGCGCGCCCACGCCGTCGGCGCGCGGGTCTTCGTCGACGGGATCCAGGCGGTGGGGGCGACGCCCCTCGACGTGGTCGCCACCGGGATCGACTTCCTGGCCTGCGCCTCGCACAAGTGGCTGATGGGCCCGATGGGGGCCGGGTTCCTGTTCGTGGCCCAGGCGGCCCGCGCCGAGCTCGAGCCGCTCAGCGTCGGCTGGGTCAGCCACGTGGACTTCGACGCCTTCCTGTTCGGTCCCGGAGAGCTGCGCTACGACCGCCCCCTGTCGTCGGACGCACGGGTCTTCGAGCAGGGCGTGCACAACTTCCTCGGCCTGTGCGGCCTGGCCGCGTCGATCGAACTGCTCGAGGGCCTGGGCGCAGAGGCCATCTGGAACCACGTCCAGGCCTACTTGGATCGGGTCGAGCCCGAGCTGGTCGCCCGCGGCTGGCGCTCTCTGCGCCACGCGGAGCCCGCCGGCCGCTCGACCATCGCCTCCTTCGCGCCCCCCGCCGGCGTCGACACCCAACACGTGGTCGAGTCCCTGGGCGAGGCCGGCGTAGCGGTGACCGGGCCGGACGGCTTGCTGCGGATCGCGCCCCACTGGCCCAACGCGAGCGCCGAGCTCGAGCTCCTCACCGCCGCCCTCGATCGCATCTGACAGCGCCGCGCCCCGCGTTCAGTCGCGCACGGTCGCGGCGGTGAACAGGCCCGAGCCGACGTCGTCGCTGGTCGTGCGCGGCCACAGGGGCGGGTCGACGCGCACCAGGTGCCGGGACCCCGACTCCTCGATCAAGTCGTAGCCCTCGTCGTCGAGCCAGGTGTAGATCTCCTCCAGCGGCACGACCAGCCCCATGTGCGGCACGATCGTCGGGCGCAGGGTGCCGTGGTTGTAGATCTTCGCGAACACGCCCACGAGCTCGTGGCTGTTGCCGTCGAAGATGCCGCCGCCCGAGTTGCCGATGTAGGTCGGCGCGTTGATCATCATGTAGCGCACACCGTCGACCACGTGGGTCGGCGTGGCCACCTCGCCCGCGGTGGGCAGGGGCTCGGTGCCCAGGGGGCAGCCGACCGCGTAGACGGGCTCGAAGGTCGCGATGTCCTTCGCGCTCTGGAGCGAGGCCAGTCGCGCGCCGTAGGGCACGGCGCGATTCGAGTCGAGGCGCAGCAGGCAGATGTCGCGCACCGCGTCGTGGGCCAGGACGGTGGCGGTCTCCTCGCGCAGGGCGTCGCCCTCGAGGTAGATGCGGACCGGGACCGGCGTGATCGGATCGGCGGGGTCGTCCTGCACGTCGCGCACCACGTGCCAGGCGGTCAAGAGGTGCGTCACCGCCCCGTCCTCGGTCTCCCGGGACTCGAGCAGCACGCCGCTGCCGACGCTGTAGGGGCCGTGGATCTGGACCACCGGCGCCACCAACTCGCGCCACAGCCGCCCGAGGTCCTGCTCGCCCGGCAGCGCGTCGCGCAGCTCGCCGATCGCGCTCAGTCCCTGCTCGGCCACACCGAGGGCGTCGGACACCTGACCGCTCATGTCGTCGAGGCGCGACTCGAGGCTGCGTTCGAGCAGGGCGAGCTCGGCGGACAGGCGCTCGGCCAAGACCCGGTCGACGGCGTCGACGCGGGTCGAGACCATCGCGTCCATGGCGGCGTGCTGCTGCTGGACGACCTCCTCGAGCTGCACCTCGCGGGCCTCCAACTCGTCGCGCAGCTCGGCCACGCTGGCTTCGGTCAGACGGATTCGCCCGTCGACCTGGGGGTCCCGTTCGGCCAGCAGCGCTTCGACCTCGGCGACCCGGCCGTCCAACTGGCCGAGGGGCTCCAGGCGACCCAGGCGCCGGGCTAGCTCGGTGTTCGCGGCGCGCAGTTCGAGGGACTCCTGCTCGGATTCCTGGACCTTGTGGCGGAGATCCTCGAGGGCCGAGCCGCCGACGATGCCGCCGGCGGTGAGGGTGGTGAGGAGGAGGGAGAGCTCGAGTGCGCGCATGGGGCTCCGAGCCGGGCGATGGGCCGCCCCCGACGGGATCGCCAGGGGTCAGCGGGGCAGGGGGCGCCCGGCATCTTCCGTCCATCGGACGGGGCCGAAGGCGGACTGGAGACGACCCTCGCTCCACGACCAGCCGATTCGCCCCGCGCGCCCTCGCCAGCTCTTGTGGAGAGCTATAAGCCCTTTCATGGGCTTAGCTTGCGGCCGAGTGCCCGCGAGCTCTGCGCGACTCCTCGGCGGCTTCTAGACGGGTTCTCCACAGGCTCTCCAGGCCCCGTTCAAGGAAGAACTCGAACACTGCGGATACGGTCGCCGACCTCGATCCGGTCGAGGGTCTCCCAGCCCTGGCGGAGCTGCCCGAAGAGGGTGTAGCGGCCGTCCAGATGGGGCGTCGGCCGGTGGGTCACGAAGATCTGGGATCCGCCGCTGTCTGGGTCGTCCCAGCGCGGCATCCCCAGCGAGCCGCGCAGGTACTTGCGACGGGTGAACTCGTGGGGGAGCGGCCCCCCGCGCCAGCTCGCGCCGCCCGACCCGTCGCCCCGCGCGTCGCCGCCCTGAATCACGAAGTCGAGCTCCACGCGGTGGAAGGTCGTCCCCTCGTAGAAGCCGGACTCTGCCAGGCGCAGGAAGTTGTGGACGTGCAGCGGGGCCTCCTCCGGATACAGCTCGAAGATCAACGAGCCGCGCGTGGTCAGGATCTCGACCAGGGGGTTCGTGCGCCACAGGGGGAAGTCGCGCCCGGCCACGGGCACGTCCATGGGAGGGCCCTCAACCGGCACCGTGGGCGTGCGCACGTCGACCGCGAGGACCTCGAGCACCCCCGAGGCGACATGCCGCAGGTAGGGGTTGGCCAGGGTCAGGGCCTGGCCCGCGAGCTCCACCGCGCCCTCGCCACCCACCTGTTGGGCCATGGCCAAAGCGGTGTTCCACAGCTCGTCGACGCCGTCACCGCTGGCCCGCGAGAGGCGCGAGGCCATGAGGGCGACGTCCTCGGCGGTGGCCTTGTCGCCGATGGCCGCGGCCGCGATCTGCACCAGCACCAGGTCGGGGTCGCGCGTGATCGTCGCGCGCAACAGGCGCAGGCTGCGCTCGTCGCCGACGACGCCCAAGCTGGTCAGGGCGTCGACGGACACGAAGGTCAGCGGGTCCGCCGCCAGGGGCTCGAGCAACCGGAAGGCGAACTCGGGGGCGAGCTGCGCCGCGGCCCTCGCCACCCCCCGGCGGATGATCGGCTCGGAGTCCGCGCGCAGGTCCTGCAGGGTCTCGAAGGCCACCGACGGCGGCGCCACCTTCGCCAGGGTCTCGAGCGCCTCCGCGCGCACGTTGGGGGAGATGTCGCTCTGGGCTCGGGACAGGGCCGACGTGATCGGGCCTTGCCCCGCGGAGACCGAGCCCAGGGCCCGAATCGCGCCGCGGCGCACGTGTGCCGACGAGTGGCTCAGGGCCGTGATCAGCGGTCCGATCGAAGCCGGGTCGCCGTGGCTGCCCAGGCCCTGCACGGCCTCCACGACCACGCGCCAATCGGGATCGTCGAGGGCGCGCTCCAGGGCGCGGGTCAGCTCGGGCCGCGGGTCACCACCGAGGTTCGCGCCCGACGGGTCGATGCGCGCCAGGCCGCGCGCCGCGAAGATGCGCGCATCCGCGGAGTTGCCCGCCGAGAGGTGATCGAGGAAGGCCCCCGCGCCCAGGGGCGAGCGCCGCCGCTGCAGGGCGTAGAGCACCAGCCAGGTCTCCGAGGGCGCCGGGGCCCCGGCCGCCTCCGTCCGCATCGGCGAAAGCAGGTCGATCAGCCGCCGGTCCACCTCGGGGCCGCGCGGGTCCTCCCGCGGCCAGCGCCCGGTGCCGACGATGGCCTCCTGGCGCACGCCGGGGCTGGGGTCGGCCATGGCTCGAATGCAGATGTCCACGGCGGTGGGGCCCCCCAGGCGCGAGGCGGCCTCGACCACGGCGGCGCGCACGTTGGCCTCGGAGTCGGTGGCGTGGGCGGCCAGGACGCCCATGGCCGACGCATCCCCGCGGATCCCCAGGGCGAAGGCGCTCGCCGTTCGGACTTCCGGCGCGTTGTCGGCCAGGGCCGTGCACAGGGCGTCGGTCACTTCCGAGCCGTAGCGCGGGAAGGGCAGGCGTCCCAGTGCGGTGGCCGCGCGCTCGCGCACGGCGATGTCGCCGTTTCGCAGCAGCAGCAGCAGGCGCCCGCCGCCGGTAGTGCGGCCGGCCTCGAGTCGCGCCACGTCCAACAGGTCCGGCCGCGTGGGCAGGTCGATCTCCGCTCCGACCAGACGCGCGCCGCCGGTGTCGACGGGCTCTCTGCGATCGGAGACCGAGGACGGGCTCGCGCAGGATGCCAGGACTCCCAGGGCGACGGCGAACCAGGGGCTGCGAGGGGCCCGATCGGGGCGGTGGGCTGCGTGGGTCATGGCGGGCCTGGGCGTCAGTCGTGGAGTCGGGGCCGGGAAGGGTCGGCCGAGTGGACTAAGATGTCAGGTCGACCAGCGCGCTCAAAGGACCGCGCGAGAGGGTCCGACCGATTCCGTCCCGGCCCCGGCCAGGACGTCCCATCCGCTCCGAAGGGCACCCACCATGCCGCTCAGCACGATCCCCGCCGCCCTCGAAGACCTGCGCGCCGGGAAGATGATCATCCTCGTCGACGACCCGGGTCGCGAGAACGAGGGCGACGTCGCGATGCTCGCCGAGCACGTGACGCCTGAAGCCATCAACTTCATGGCCAAGGAGGCGCGCGGGCTGATCTGCATGCCGATGGGCGAGGCGCTCTGCGATCAGCTCGATCTTCCGCCCCAGGCCCATGAGAACCAAAGCCGCATGGGCACGGCCTTCACGGTCTCGATCGAGGCGCGCGAGGGCGTGACGACGGGCATCAGCGCCGCCGACCGCGCGCACACGATCAAGGTCGCCGCCGCCGAGGGCGCCAGCGCCACCGACCTGGCTCGCCCGGGTCACATCTTCCCCCTGCGGGCCAAGGACGGCGGGGTGCTGGTGCGCGGCGGTCAGACCGAGGGCATCGTCGACCTGGCGCGCCTGGCGGGCGGACGGCCCGCGGGCGTGATCTGCGAGGTGATGAAGGACGACGGGACCATGGCCCGCATGCCCGACCTGGAGGTCTTCGCCAAGCAGCACGACCTGCGGATCGTGACCATCGCGGATCTGATCGCCTACCGCCGCCAGACCGAGCGCCTGATCGAGGCGGTCGAGATGGACACGCCCCTGCCAACGCGCTTCGGCAACTTCCGCGCGCACCTGTTCCGCTCCAAGCTCGACGGCCGCGAGCACGTGGCGCTGACGACGGAGGCCATGCCCGGTCCCGGTCTCGACGGTCCGCGCGAGGCGGTGGACGAGGTCGTCACCGTGCGCGTGCACTCGGAGTGCCTGACCGGCGACGTGTTCCACTCCCTGCGCTGCGACTGCGGCACCCAGCTCGACCAGGCCCTGCAGACCCTGGCCGCGCAGAAGTACGGTGTGCTCGTCTACATGCGCCAGGAAGGCCGCGGCATCGGCCTGGCCGCCAAGCTCAAGGCCTACCGCCTGCAGGACGAGGGCATGGACACCGTCGAGGCCAACCAGGCCCTGGGCTACGCCGCCGACCTGCGCGAGTACGGCCTCGGCGCGCAGATGCTCACCTACCTCGGCGTGCGCCGCATGCGCCTTCTGACCAACAACCCCAAGAAGATCGCCGGCCTCGAGGGCTACGGGCTGTCGGTCGAGGACCAGGTGCCGCTCAAGACCGAGCCGAACTCCTTCAACACTCGCTACCTGCAGACCAAGCGCGACAAGCTCGGGCACCTGCTGGGCGAGATCAAAGAGACCTTGGGGTGAGCGCGGCCGGGCGCCGCCCGGCGCTCTGAACCCGATACCCCCATGCAGACTTCGAGCGGCGGTGCGCGGCCCGTGGTAGTGATCCTCGGCGGCGGGTTCGCGGGGCTCGAGGCGGCGCGGCGGCTCGCCGGTGAGGCGGTCGACGTGGTGTTGGTCGATCGCCAGAACCACCACCTGTTCCAGCCGCTGCTGTACCAGGTGGCGACGGCGGGCTTGAGCGCGCCGGACATCGCGGCGCCGATCCGCCGGCTGCTGCATCGCCAGCGCAATGCGCGGGTGTCGATGGCAGAAGTGGTGCGGGTCGAGCCCGAGCGGCGCACGGTGATCCTGGCCGACGGCGAGCTCGCCTACGACTTCCTGATCGTCGCCCTCGGCGCCACCCACAGCTACTTCGGACACGACCAGTGGGCCGAGCGCGCGCCGGGACTCAAGACCCTGCGCGACGCGCTCGAGATCCGCCGGCGGGTGCTGATGGCCCACGAGGCCGCCGAACGCGAGCCGAACCCCGAACGCCGACGCGCCTGGCTGACCTTCGTCGTGGTCGGGGCCGGGCCCACCGGCGTCGAGTTGGCCGGAGCACTGGCCGAGCTGACGCGCGTCACCGTCGCCGAGGACTTCCGCAACTTCGGCCCCGACGACTCGCGCATCCTGCTGGTCGAGGCCGCGGACCGCATCCTCCTGGCCCTGCCGCCTGAGCTGGCCGCGGCGGGCCAGCGCCAACTGGAGCGCCTGGGCGTCGAGGTGCGCCTGTCCAGTCCCCTGCGCGACGTGGACGCCGAGGGCGTCGACATTGCCGGCGAGCGCATCCCGGCGCGCACCGTCGTGTGGGCCGCAGGGGTCGCGGCATCCCCGGTGGTCGCCTCCCTCGGCGCGCCCGTCGACCGCCAGGGGCGCGCGGCGGTTCAACCGGACCTGTCCGTGGCCGCCCACCCCGAGGTCTTCGTCTGCGGCGACGCCGCCTCGATCGTCGGCCTGGGCGGCCCCGTGCCCGGCGTCGCCCCCGCCGCGATCCAGGCCGGGCGCACCGCGGCCCGCAACATCGCCCGGGACCTGGCCGGCCAGCCGCGCGCGCCCTTCGAGTACGTGGACCGCGGATCCCTGGCCACGATCGGTCGCTCCGCGGCCGTGGGCACGGTCTTCGGCCGCCAGTTCACCGGCTTCCCCGCCTGGTTCCTGTGGATGACCGTGCACCTCATGACCCTGGTCAGCTTCCGCAACCGGGTCGTCGTGCTGATCGACTGGATTCGCGCTTACTTCACCTACCGACGCAGCGCGCGGATCGTGATCTCGGCCGAGGGCGACTCGCGATCGCGGCGCGCTACGGAACGCGCAGGGTGACCGTCTGGCCTTCGACGATCGTGACCTCGCCGAGCTGCTCGACGATGTTTCCCCGTCGATCGGCGCTCAGCACGTGCCAAGTGCCACAGGGGATCAGATGGAAGACGTGCGGCGGTCCGTCGCAGATGGCCCTGATGCGTTCGGCGGCGCCGGCGTCATCGAGTGCGAGCGAGCGTTCGAGCACCAGCTTCGATTGGCCCGTGTGCGAGATCCCCGCTGCGTCGGTGCGGACCAGCTCGAGGGAGCCCCAGGGCTCGAGGTCGATCCGCACCTCGCCGAGCTGACCGCGTTCGACGACGGCGATCGGAAGCTCGCGCCCGCGACTGGACAGGCGGCTTCCGGCAGCTTGGAACAGGACTCGATAGGTCCCCACCGGAACGCAGCCAAGCTCGAGGCGGGGTAGATCGGCCACGGTCAGTTCGACGATCGACCCCTGGATCCGCGAGTCGAGCGGCATCAGATGCAAGCGCCCCAGGCTCGAGTCCTGGGATCCGTTGAGCAGCTCCCCCGGGACGGGGATCGACACCGACAGGGTTCCGACGCCGTCCCGGAGGGGATCGAAGTCGACGTAGCGCAGGGGAGGCGGCGCCCCCGGCCTCACGTCGGTGAGCTCGACGTCGACGGAGACCGGCTCGAATCCGGGCGGTCCCCCGGTGAGGGGGATCGTCGTCACCGCTGCACTGTCAGCAGTCGTCATGACGAGGATCGGCAGCTCGAAGCGGCTCGCCGCCCCCTCGAAGTCGAAGCCCTGGCCGATCCAGCGCAGGGGCGGGTGTCGCCAGGACACGGTCCCGCCGCCGTCGCTCGTGCCCAGGCCGTAGCTCCAGCGGCCGGGGTGGAAGCAAGGCCCGAGCAGCGACGGATCGGCCACGCGGGGCACGACGCGCGCGCCGACCAAGCGGTACAGCTCGACCGTGACCGGTGGCCCGCCGGCTACGGCATCAACCCCCTGGCCGAGGCTGACGCCCGCCTCGGACACACCCCAGAGTCGGTACTCCGTTGTCGGCACCAGCCCGTCAATCCTGAACTCGCCGGAGTCATTCGCCTCGACCGCGCCCGCCATCGAACGCGGCATCGACACCAGCGCGGCGCTCGACTCCGGCAGGTCGTCCAGCACGCTGGCGACGTAGAAGATGCGAGCGGTGTGGCAGTCGTCGCTCGCTCTGTCAAGTGCGACGAGCCGGCCGACGACGGCGGCACCTCCGCTGGCCGAGATCACCACCGGCTCGGCCGCGAGCCCGACCGCGGAAGCCTGGGCGAGGCAAGTCCTCCCCCAGCACGACGCGGACTGGGCGACCAGTTCGCAGGGGAAGCGCGGCTCCGCCCACGCGACCGTACCGCCGGCGCCGCAGGTCCCGACCCGGATCCAGCGTGCGCCGTCGGCACGCGCCAAGACCTCGAAGGACTGCTCTACACAGGGCCCCTCGGCCTCGACGGTGATGACCAGCCCGCGCGGCAGAACGACGCTCCTCGGCGTCGCGGTGTCCGCAGGCCGGACGACCGGCGCCGCGATCGGCGCAAGCTCCGCCTCGGTCACCGCGACGACCGGCTCGTCGGCCGGCAGCGCGCTGCCGTCGCCGCCGACGGCCAAGACCCGCACCGTGAGCAGCACGACGATCACCGCGCCGCCCATCCAGGCCCACAAGTGCGCCGCGCGCGACGAGGGGTCGTCGATCTTGCGGTTCATCCAGGGCCTGGATGCTGTCG
Organism: Engelhardtia mirabilis; assembly: GCA_007751255.1. Classification (GTDB taxonomy): domain Bacteria; phylum Planctomycetota; class UBA1135; order UBA1135; genus Engelhardtia; species Engelhardtia mirabilis. The sequence goes on along the minus strand of CP036296.1, from coordinate 6,695,458 downwards.
CGTGCGCCGCCTTCAGGGCAGCGGCGTCACGACCGCGTTGGTCGCCGTCTGCCCGAAGGGACCGTCGACGTCGGGGATCCAGGCCTGGGCCCAGAGCTTCGTCCCGGCCGGCACGGCGTCGGGCCAGGTGGTGATCAGGTCCGCACGCCCGTCGCCGTCGAGCTGCAGGGTCTGGATCAAGTCCGGGCTGGGCACCAGGACGCCGCCGGCCAGGGGCAAGTCGATGGAAGAGAGTCCGACGAACACCAGGGCCGGACGGCCCGGGTTGCCGGCCTCGATCGAGATGGTCAGCGGGCCGCCGGGGCTCGGCGGGCCGGCCAGCTCGAGGTGCGGCGTGCCCTCCTGCGCGAAGTCGGAGAACAGCCGCAGCTCTCGCCCGGCGAGCACGGAGTCGACCGCCACGGCCAGGCGCGCCTGCCCCGGCGTGGGGTCCCACGCGATACCGCGCACTTCGAGCGCTTCCTCGCCCATGAACTCGCAAAGCACGTCGCCCTGCGGCGCGCGCAGGACGACGACGTGGCCCGGCACGACCTGCGACTGGGCAGTCTGCCCGCCGGCGGCCACCACCAGCTCCGGGCTACCGTCGCCGTCTAGGTCGAAGTCCCCGGTCAGGACGCTGCCGAAGCGCGAGTGGGGAAAGTCCCCCTCCCGCTCGAGCAGTACCGCGCCGTCCGAGCCCGACCAGACCTCGACCCTCCCGGGCAGCAGTTCGAAGGCCTCGCTGATAGGGACCAAGCCGAGTGCGACGTCGGGCTGACCGTCGCCGTTCCAGTCGCCGGCGGACTGCAGGTTGGTGGGCCGGTCGTTCCAGTAGGGCCCCAGCTGACGGTCCAGCTGGCCGGTGGCTCCCGAGTGGATCTGCAGGGGCAAGGGGCTCGCGACGACGCCCAGGTCGCTGAGACCGTCCTGGTCGAGGTCACCGACGTTTCCCAGCACGGCGCCGAAGAACTTCGCGCCGGTCGGCGGCAGGATCGGCGCGAGCACCGTCCCGGTCGCCCCCGAGAGCACTTGGACGGCGAGACTGGTGTACTCGTCCGCACCGACCGCGACGTCGAGGACGCCGTCGCCGTCCAGGTCGCCGAAGCAGGCGAGGGACACCCCGTAGGGCTCGCCGGCCGGCGCGGTCCACGACCACAAGGACGAGCCGCTCGCTCCCGAGAGCAGGCGCACCATCGGTGCGGCGAACTGGCCCATGGCCAGGTCCGCAACGCCATCGCCATCCACGTCGCCTGCGTTGCGAAGCAGGGGCAGGTCGGGGCCGGCGGTGCTCTCGGACCAGAGGAAGGCGCCGTCGGCTCCCGACAGGACGGCGATCGGCGCCGCGGTCGCGAAGTCGCCGATGCCGTCCCCGTTCACGTCACCGAGGGCGACGAGCCCTGCCTCGAACTGGGTCGGGCTGGCCGGCGCGGGAACGACCAGGTCCACGCTCGGATCGAGACCCTGGCCCAGGTCGATCCACGCCGCGGGTTGCAGTTCGATGTCGAAGAACGTGGCGGAGCCGGGCCCCTCCGCGCAGTCCTTGGTCTCGACGCCGAAGCCGAAGACTTGTCCCCGCTGAACGTCGAAGTTCACGTCGTACACGCCGGTGAACCAGTACTCGGTGAACGTACCGGTGGTGCCGAGCTTCTCGGCGACCCCGTCGACTTGGTAGAGCGGCCAGTCGAAGATCGGATGGGCACTGAGCGCCCAGCTGTCGAAGTTGGTCCAGTAGAGCGTCGCGCGGACGGTCCCGCTGACCGGCGCGACGCAGGTGTACCAGGCCACGAGCTCGCCGTCACAGGTGTGGTCGGGCCCGACGATCACCATCACTTCGTCGTCGATCGAACCGGAGGCCGAGTTCGGCCCCGAGAAGGTCCAGTCGAGGTCGGCGAAGTCGTTGACCTGGGCGAAGGTGGGGCAGGTGAGCAGCGACGCCGCGAGGGTACAGGCGGCGGCGTGACGGACGACGGGCAGGGCGAGAGTGGAAGGCAAGGGGCACTCCGGTTCGGTGGCGTCGTGAAAGGAACGAGGACCGCGAGGGTCGACCCTAGCAGCAGAACCTCGGAGGAAGACGCGATGGGGGCAATCGCCGCGCGAGCCCACGTCGGACGTCGGCTCAGGGGGCTCGATCTCCGCGTGGCCGGCAAGAGAGGTTCGTGGATCGTGCCCGGGGCGCTCGTTCGGGATCGCGGGAATCGTCGATCGTCAGCACGATTGGAGTCCGCTGCCTCGTCCCGACCCCGTCGTCGGCCATCTGCACCTCCACGAACTCGCCGGCCTCGCGCCCCTCGGCCGAGTCCGCCGATCGCCTACGCCACCCGTCGAGCGTCGTGGCCGAGACGCCGACCTCCTCGTCGAACTCGGTCCTGCTCAGCTCGCTCTCCGCCTGCTCCCCAAGCCGCTCCCGGTGGTGCTCCGCCAGGACCGTTCGGCCACGCGATCTCGCTCATCTTTTCGTCATGCCACCGTCGCAGCTGCCGGCTCGGTCGCCGGCAACGGCCTGTCGGACTTCGGCGTCGGACGCCTTCGACCCTCACCTGCGCCGATCTGCATCGGAGCACCGGTGGACTCGGCGTCACTTCCCGGAGGTCCGATCGATGCTGGCAAGGCGCGCCGACGACGAGTATCTGCTGCGATACTCGGAGGAGGCGCTGGCGACGCCAGCGGCGGTCGGAGCCCGGGAAGTGACGCCGAGTTCCCGATCTAGGACACTAGGGCTTCTCGACGAACCATTCGTTGCTGCTCGGCGTCGGCAGGCTGAAGGCAAGGCCGTGATCTTCCCGATAGGCGTGGACGGTAATCGTTGACCTTCGAGTGACAACGACCAGGCCGCTGGTGCTGTCGAGTTGCTCCTCGGTGATCGAGAGGGGCCGCCAGATGCCAGGTGCCAACTCGCGATAGGCCGAGAATGCGAGACGAACCTGGGGGTGCGAATCTCCGAAGCTGTACTCGATGCCCACTGGTCGGCCGGTCGTGGGGGAGAGTGAGATGGTCGAAACGAGCTGATTCAAAGGCCAACTAGCCTTCATGGCACCTCGATAGACCGTCGCCCCGACCTCTTCGACCATCTCATACGCCATGCTCCGCGAGAGACTCACGTTGAATGGGCGTTCCATCCACGTTGACAGGGTCTTGATCTCCGGGAACTGCAGGCGCTCCGCACTGTTGGCGAGGCCGCCGGCGGTCGAGGTCGCGAGGCCACGCCAACCGCCATGGGTTCGCTGGTAGAGGCCCACTTGATCTCGAACCCACTCTTCCAAGATCGATGTCGGCTCTCCCGAATCGGCATCCCGACCCGCCTCAGAGCACAGGAAGCGGTATTCCTCTCCAGAGCGGATCGTCCCGGTCAGGATGCGGTCGGCAGAGCGCAGCTCAGCTCCACTGACAGGGTCGAAGGTCTTGGTTTGGCTTCGAAGTGAAAAGTCGATCTCCCCTTCGATCGGCGCAAACCCACTACGAATCTCGAAGAGCTCGGCAGGGTGAGCGTCGGGGTCGTCGGTTGCGAGAGCGACGCGAAGCGGATGGTCTGGTTCAACGTCGAGGGGGAAATCGAGGTGGGAGCGAGGGTCGCCCTCGACCAGCAATAGGCCCCCGCCACCGCCGGGTTGGTCTGGGTCGACGAAGGCGCAGGCGTGTTGTTGGGCCGACTTGTGGGTGATGGGCTCTACTTCGACGAGATCCGCGCACGTGGGCCAAGCCTGGTTGTCAAGAAAGAATGCGACTGCTTGATCCACCGTCACCGCTGGGCACGGATTGAAATCTGGGGTTTCAAATCGCCGTTCTGTGACCGTGTAGGCGTCCGATTTGCACCAATCGCCATTGACCGGGTTGCCTTCACACTTCGATAGAGTGTCGCTGAAGAACGACCCCTGGTAGGGGCAATCGGCCGGGCTCGTCGCCTTGATTTCGAAAGCGCCCTCGGTCCCAGCCTCGACCGCGATGATGGTCCCGCTTGCATCAACCTTGCCCCAGAACTTCCACTCGACCTGGCTTCCACATGTAATCGTGTCGTGATGGCGCCCCGCAGCGGCCTTTTCTGTCTCCCCTTGATTCGGGCAGGGCACGGGGCTGTCCACCTGGGCGCTGGCGAGGGTTGGGGTGACGATTGCGAACAAGAAGACGGGCTTCAAATACATCGGGTGACCCATCGGGATCGTAGATGGTCTCGAAAGACGAGAGATCGCGAAGGCTCAACGCGACGGACCCGTTAGGCCAGGAAGAACGCCAGCGAGGGGCAGACATCGTTCGATCTTGGGGGAGAGGTTACTGCCCCCTCCATGTGCTCGGCTATAGAGCCGTCGAGTCAGGGTGGATCGATTTCGCAGGCTGCAGTCGGGGGCGCGGATGCACCAGTGGAGGAGCTGGTTCTGTCTCGACTCTTGGTCGCCGCCGTGTCCGTCGCCCTTCTCGACGCCAATCTCGAGCGCGCCGTCGCCGGAGAACGCGGGGGGCACCCGCAGGGAGAGCCGATCGACGGACTCGGGCGCCGGCGCACGACGCCGTGCCAGCGCAACCGGGCTGCGGTGGGTCAGGGACCGAGGGCTGCTGGGAGCTCGAGCGCGTGGCGCCGCCCCGCGCCAGGTGGGTATTCGAAGGTGCCGAGCGCAGTGCGAGAGGGGAAGTCGAGGGTCAGCCCGTCGATCTGCGCTGGAGCGAAGAAGGGGATCGACGTCGGGTTCGGTGCCTCGGGCAGGATGAAGCCGTGAGCCACCGGAACCAGGGCGCCGCCGCTGCGCCAGGCGAGGGCGTAGGCCTCCGGCTGGCCGGGTAGCCCCTTCAACTCCGCGACGTGCGCGACCAGGGCGCGCGGTGTCCAGCGGCCGTTCTCGCCACGGTCGGCGACCAGGAGGTTCGCCCGTGCGCTGCCCACCGTTGGTTGGCACGCCGCCACCAGGAGCGCCGGGCCGGGGGCCGTCAGCAGGTCGACGGTGCGCGACCAGCCCGATTCGTCGACCACCGGCGAGCCGTCTGCGGCCGATGGCGTCAGCACCAGTAGGGCCTCGTCCCGTGCGATGGCGCGGGCGTGGAACAGATCGAGGACCAGGGGCTCGCCGCCGTTGACGATGACACGAACGGGTTGGCTCGTGTCGAGCTCACCGGCCAGCAGCTCGGGCACGGGTGTGGTCAAGCGAACCTCGAACGACTTCGGAGTCCCCAGGTCGACCGCGCCGAGCCACGCCTGGCACGCGTCAGGAGCGACATCGACCGAGACCACCTGCGGCGCCGCTCCGGGGGTCGAGATCGTGAGCATCAATCGACGAGGTCCGGTCGTCTCGACGCCCGGTTGCAAGGAGGCCCAGGTGGGACCCACCGCGAATCGGAAGGCTCCCTCGTCGTCGACGAGCGCGGCGGTCGAGCCGAAACCCAAAGGGATCGGCACGTCGCCCTCGACCCGCGACAGCAGCCAGCGCACGGACAGGGCCGGGGGGGCTGACTGGGAGGGGGAGAGGGTGCTTCCACGGACCTCGATGCCGCCGGCGGGTCGGATCGGGATCGGATCTCCGGTGTGATGGACACGCAAGGCGGCTGCATCGCGGCTCCCTTCGAGGGTGACCCGCACCACGAGTTCGGAACCGATCGGCGCGCTCGGCCCGACCAGGCGTCCGTCCCCGTCCGGGCCCAGGGCCATGACCTGATCGAAACCCACCAGGGCACCAGCCCTCCCACCGGCGGCCTCGATCGACTCGGCGCGGGTGTTCGCGACGCGGGCCATGTCCGTGGCCGCGCCGGAGGGGCCGCCGCAGGCTGGCGCCAGCACTTGAACCTCGATCGGCGCGAGCTCGGCGAGGGGCTGGGTACCTGCGCCGAGGTCGAGCACGTCCCGAGCGCCGGGCTCCAGGGTCAGCGCGACGGAAACCGGTGGCCCCGCCGGGCTCTCGAGCGCCAGCGTCAGCTCCCGGAAACCGAGTGCGGTCAGGGCCGTGGCGCCGATGGCGATTCGCAGCCGATCGCCGACCTAGGCCGAGCAGAGCTCGCGCTCGACCACCTCTCGAAGGGGCGCCGGGAGGTTGTGGTGGCATCCGACCACGCGGTAGCGCGCACCGGCCGAGATGCACTCGAGGAGTTGGTCCACCGTGGCCTCGAGGTCGCGGTCGCCGACGCCGACCTGAACCGGCAAGTGACCCACAGCCTCCTGGCAGGAGGGGCGCTCGCTGACGACGAACCGCGAGCCCGCGCTCGGCGGGCCCGCCGCCCGGCGGATCCCGGGCCCGGCGATCCACCGCCCGGCTTCGCGATCGTCGGTCGTTCCCGGCCACCACATCGCCAAGTCGATGGGGAGGTCGTGGGAGGAGCGGAGCTGCACCTCTGCGGCCATCAAACCCGTGGCCTCCGCCTTGGCCGGCGCCTGGCGGGCCTCGCGGCGATCCACCCCGTCGATCGGATCCGGTAGCGGAGCCCCGCGAGCCAACTCGTCCGCCAATTCCGCGTGGCCCGGATCAGCGGTCCGAAAAGCCGCAGGGGACTCGGCGAACTGCGAGCGCAGAGCCCAGATCACCGCGACGGCGCACAGGGTGATCAGAGCCAGCAACACGGTGGGACGAGGTCTGTTCGAGATCATCTACGAGTGCGGCCATCCAGACGCGCAGCACGAACACGGGAGGCAAGGCCTTCACCTTCGGATGGTTGGCACGTGACCTGATCGTTGGCACGCGACAGCCGCGGGTGGGGAAACATGGTGCTCGAGCCGAGTAGCGGCCAACCCGAGCCAGTCCGCGCGCGTCGCGGTTTGCCGACGAGCCAAGAGCAAGGGCATGCTTCGTCTTCCGAGCAGCCGCCAGTTCTCAGGGTGAGGCGCCCACGGAGGCGAGCCTCAACCGTCCGACTCGCCGCCTGTAACGGTCGCATTCGGAAGGTGGAAGGCTGCACGAAGTCCGACGGAGTTCCTCGCCCGGTCGGGGAACTGTCCCAGACAGTAGGGCGCCCGCATGTCGATCGGCTGCAAGCCTCCCCCCCCGCCCCGAATGCTGCGCTTCAGGCTCTGAATCTCGTCTTCAGCGATGACCGTCTGCGGCTCTTTCGTCCAATAGCGGCGTAGGTCTTGTTGGAAGGTGCTGGTGAACTCCCAGACATTTCCGATGGTGTCGTAGAAGCCCCAAGCGTTGGGCTTCAGGAGGCCTACTGGCATGGGCTCCGTCGAGTTGTCGCTGTACCAAGCGATCTCGTCGATCGGGCCATAGCGCTGCCCGGTCGTCCCTGCGCGGCAGGCGTACTCCCACTCCGAGTTCCTGGGCAGTCCTAGCCCGCTCTGGCCGAGGAACTCCTGGATCTGGTCGAACGTCACGTCGGTGGCTGGCTTGTCGCCGTCGTTCTCACCCCAACTCTCCGGGCCGGGCTCCATCACCGCGAGCCATTGGGCCCGGGTCAGCTCCGTCCTTGCGAGGTAGTAGGGCCGATCGACGATCATGTGCTGCGGCGGGTACTCGTCCGGCATGTACTCGTCGCTCTCCTCGAGCGACCCGCGCATGAACTCGCCCGGCGGCACCAGCAAGAGCTCGGCCCCGCTCTCACGGTGGCGCACCCTCCAAGGCCAACCGGTCGCCACCATCCGCGCGCGTGCGCCTTCGTCCGTCACGACCTCCGGGTCGGGATCCACCCTGAGGACTTCGGCCCATGGAAGTCGCGGCTCGCCGCGCTCGGAAGCTGCTGGTTCGTTGGCGGACTGTGCCGTGGAGTAGGGCGCCCTCCACGTCGGCGAAGTCGGCAAGGTCTCACCGGCTGCGATGCAAAGCGCCGACCAGGGGGCCGAGACGGCGAGGAGACTGGTGGCAAGCCGGCGCTTGGAAGAGTTCATCGAGCTGTCACGGATTGGCAGGGATGAAGGCAGAGCGGTCTTGGAGACCGCGCGGGGTCCGGTTGACGGCCACCGTATCGAGTGCTCGCAGACTCGGAGGATCGATACGGCCCGAGTTGGTGCGCCGCAGAAGCCGAACGGCTGGGCCGATCCAGCCGTTCGGCGCGGGTTCCAGCAGGCAGCGATCTGGCTTGCGTGTCGGTGCTAACAGTCGAAGACGGAGGCCTCCAGGTCGGAGCAGCCTGCATCGCCCCATGTCTTCCCATTCACTGGCTTCACGAGCCAATACTGGTTGTCGAGGCAATCGCTTGCGGCTCGCCGCGTGCTCCCACTGGGCACGATCGTTGCCGTCGAGTTGCCTCCGCAGGGTCCAACCTGAACGAACGCGTTACCCACCCCTTGGGTCGTGGTAACGCAAACGGTGCCGCCATTCTGGTCCGTGAGGACGCAATCCAGGAGGGCGGCGCCGGCCACTGCCGTCGCCTCGCCGCCGATTCGATGAAGTGGATGCTTCTGGCTCTCGAGCACGCCCAGCCGCATCGATTGGGATGCTCACTTCTCGATCCCGACCATCCGAAAGTATTGCACGAGATTGTTCTTCAAGGTCATCAACTCGTTGTTGATCTTGCGCTGCTGCGGGCCCTCGTAGCGCAGCTCTTCGATCAGGATGCGGCTGATCGATTTGTTGACGCGCTTCACGGGCGCGAGCATCTCGCGGTACTCGCGCGGCAAGGGCACGACCTGCTCGCTCTCCTCGACGGCGGCGTCGAGGCCGCCCGCCCGCGCGGCGGCGACGATGCGGCGCGTCTCGGCGGCGGTCTTGCCGGCGATCAGGGGCAGGACCTTGGCCTGGGTTTCGCGGTCGAGCTTGATCACCTCGTTGGTCGCGGTGGCGTTCAGCTCGCCCTCGCTGCGCGCGCGCTTGACCTCGTCGGAGGCCAGGGCGTCGCGCTTGATCGCGCCCTGGATGACCGCCTTGGAGAGGCCGGTCTTCTGGGCGGTGACGGCGGCGAAGGAGTCCTCGTCCTGGGCCTCCTGCTCCCTGCGCTCGAGCTTCTGCTCGGCCGTGGGCTCGTCGGCGGACAGGTCGACCTTGTTCGCGTCCGGGTGCAGGGCCTCGTAGATCTCGCGGCCGCGGTTGAGGTAGCGCTCCAGCTCGATCGGGCCCAGGGGCGAGCGGACCAGGTTCTCGTCGATCGAGATCAGCTCCTGGGCCAAGGAGTCCCGGTCGACCACCTGGACCGGGAGCTCCTCCCAGCCCAGCTCGCGGACGGCCTGGAAGCGGCGCGCCCCGGCCAGCAGCTCGCGGTCCTGGTTGACCGTCACCGGGTGGATCAGGCCCACGCTCTCGACGCTCTTCTTGAGCGCGCTGACGTCCGTGTCGAGGCGCAGGTACTGGCTGGTGAGCTTGATCTCGGCGAGCTTGGCGGTGGTGACGTGCACGGGGGGGTGATCCGGGTTCGAGTGGGCGATGGGGAGCCCCGCATTGTGTCGGCCAGGGGCGGGAATCCAACCCGAGCCTGGCACCGTACGAACGCCTACCAGGGACGCCTCGACGCCTGAGCTCTAAGCAATGACTCCGCAGTCCCTTAGGCCCCCCACCTGCCCCGCACGCCTTCCCGCCGAAGGGCTCCCCACTCCCCCCGCCATCGAACCGGGGACCGATCGGGAATAGGCTCGGGCCCCGGGCGTCCGAGGTGGGCCGTGAATGCAGCCCTTCGACTCGTACCCGCCCCTGCGGGACCGTATCCGCCCCTCACCGGGGGGCCGGACGGGTCCCACGGAGCCATGCACCGGCCGCAGAACGACGACGCCCACCTCGTGACCCGGACCCTGGACGGCGACCAGCTCGCCTTCCAGGAGCTGGTGCAGCGCCATTCCGAGCGGCTCTTCTCGCTCGTGCGGCACTACACCAAGAGCGCCGCGGAGATCGAGGACGTGGTCCAGGAGACCTTCCTGAAGGCCTTCTCCAAGCTGGAGACCTTCCAGCTCCAGTCGTCCTTCTCGACCTGGATCCACCGCATCGCTGTCAACACGGCGCTCGACATGCTCAAGCGCCGCGGTCGCAGCCCGGTCACGGCGGTCGAGGACCCCGAGCTGGCCGCGCCCGCCGGCGGCGGCAACCTTCCGGCCCCGGACGCGGCCATGGCGCGCGAGGAGATCGCCCAGGTGACCCACCGGGTGCTGGAGGAGCTGCCCGAGATCTTCCGCACGGTCCTGGTCCTGCGCGAGTTCGAGGAGCAGAGCTACCTGGAGATCGCCGAGGTGCTCGATATCTCCATCGGCACCGTCGAATCACGTCTGTTCCGGGCCAGGGCGCGCTTCAAGGACGCCCTGCTGCGCCTGTACCCCGAGTACGGCGAGGCGCCCGAGGAGAACGTCAGTTGAACGAACGAATGGACCTGCACTGCGAGAGGGCCCTCGAGCTCCTGCCGCGTTATGCGGACGGCGAGCTGACCGAGGGACAGGCGGCGCCCCTGCGCCAGCACCTCTTGGACTGCCCGGCCTGCCGGGCGGTGGCGTCGCGTCAGCGGGGCCTGGGCCGCTGGTTCGAGGCGGTCGCGCCCGTTGCGGTTCCGCCCGGCTTCGCCGAGCGGGTGGCTGCGATGGCCTTCGAGGGAGCCCAGGCCCAGCGTGAGCCCCAGCGTGAGCCAGAGCCTGCCGGCGGCGCCTGGGACCACCGACTGCGGGCCGTGCCCGATCAGGATGCGGCCCCGCTAGAGGTCGGTCTCGGCCTGCGCGACTTCCTGCTGCTGGTGACCGCGGCGGCCGCCGTGGCCCTCTTCGCCCTCTCGGTGGCCATCGGACTGCGTGACCGGCCGAGCGGCGAGACCCTCTCGGCGACCGAGATTCCCGAGCTGCTCAAGATGCTCGACTCGAACGTCGCGCCGGCGGCTGCGACCACTGACGGCACGTCTCCGATCGGGGGCGCGGCGAGCCCGATCGAAGGGCCGGAGCGCGGTCGCTGATGGCCCTGCGGCTGTGGATCCTGCTCGCCATGGGCGTGTCCTTCCTGGCCGGCGTTCCCGCCGGGGTGCTGGTCGCCGATGGACTGCGGCCCCCGGCCGCGCCGGAAGGGCCCTTCTCCGATTACGCTGTGCGGCTCGAGCGTGAGTTCGACCTCTCGGCCGAGCAGGTGCTGGTCCTGCGCGCCGTGCTGATCGACTACGAGCGCTCCCTCGACGAGGTCCGCTCCCGCCAGTTGGGGGCCTTCGAGGACGAGATCGTGCGCCTCGGGCGCCTGTGCCACGACCGCATCCGCAACGGCCTCTTGCCCCAAGACTCCGACCGCGAGCGCTTCGACGCCCTCGTGGGTCCCTTCGCCGCTCTCTAAGAGGGCCGGCCGAACTCAATACACCGACCCGTCTCCCGATGGCCAAGACCTGCGGAATCCACCTCACCGAGCGGCGCTTCGAGCTCGTCGCGCTCGACGGCAACGCCAAGAAGCCCAAGGTGCGCCTGTGCCTGTCCGGCATGGCGCCGTCCGACGCCGAGGACTCGCTCGAGGCCGTCGGTGACGCCCTGCGAGGCGCGGCCAAGGCCCACCGCAAGCAGCTCTCGATCGACGAGGTCGGACTGTCCCTGGACTCGTCCCTGGCGACCTATCGCTTCCTTTCCCTGCCCTTCGCGGACAAGGACAAGATCGAGGAGGTCCTGAAGTTCGAGGTCGAGAATCAGCTTCCGCAGTGGGACATCGACGAGGTCGTGTGCGACTTCATCGTGCTCGACGCGACGCCGGTCGAGTCGCACCTGTTGGTCACCGCGGTGCCCAAGGACGAGATCTCCGCGCGCCTGGAGTTGGCCACCCGCGCAGGCCTCGAGCCCCTCGACGTGGAGCTCGACTGCACCGCCCTGTTCCGCGCCGCCGAGCAGGCCGAGGTCCTGGACGCCGAGGGCGCACAACTGCTGGTGCACTTCGGGCCGCGTACCACGACCCTGGTCACCGCCGACGGCGGTCGCATGGCGGGCGCGCGGGCCCTGACCCTCGACCTGCGCGAGTTCGATCAATCCACCGCCGCGATCGCCGTCGTCAGTGACGCGGATGACGAGTCGGCTTCGAGCGGCGATGCGACCGCCGCCGTCGAGGCCGCGCTGCCGGGGGATCCGGCGGCCCGCGCCGACGCCATCCTGCAGCGCGTGCGCCGGGAACTCGGTCGCACGATGACGTCGCTGAAGGGCGACCGCGACGTCTCCGCGGTGTTGGTCTGCGGCATCGAAGTACCGGGCCTGGTCGGCAGCGACGTGGCTGGCGTGGCCGTGACCCGGCTCGATCCGCTCGAAGGCCAGGTCGACCTGCCGGCCGCCGACCGCTCGCGGCTGGTGATCGCCTACGGCGCGGCCCTGGGGCGCCTGGGCGCTGGCGACATCCGGCCGCACCTGCGGCGCGAGGAGCTGGCCTACGCCAGCAAGTTCGAGCGTCTGGAGCTGCCCCTGGGCGTGCTCGGCCTCTTGATCCTGACGCTCCTGGCCTCGCTCTACATCACCAACGGCCGCGTGCTCGACAAGCGCGAGGCCGACGTGAAGCTGTGGCTGGTCGCCAACCGCAACTACATGATCGGCGTGCCAGGCACCGAGTACGTGGGGCACCTGCGCCCGAGCGAGCAGGAACTCAAGGACGTCAAGCTTTACCAGTACGTCCAGGAGCTCGCCGAGACCGGCGACCTCGAGGGGCGGGACTATCGCAGCCAACTGCTGCGCCTGGGCAGCCTGCTCGACAAGCAGATGGCGGACCTGCAGGAAGAGCTCGGCTCGTCGCGCGACATCACCCAGCCGATGAGCGCCATGAGTGGCCTCAACATGGTGCTGGACGTGATCTCCGCCCTGGAGGCGGACGGCACCCTGGGCCGCTTCTCGATCCGCGGCGCGTCGTCCGAGTACCTGGCCGGACGCGGCGGACGCGATGACCGGGTCAAGGTCGTGCTCGACATGACCTTCTTCGACGACGGGGCCACGACCGGCAACTCCAGCTACTCGGCCCTCGTGCGTGAGCTCGAGAACTCCGTCTGGCTGCAGGAAGAGCTGGAGCGGCCTTCCACGACGGTGCTCGACACGGGCAACGGCATCTTCGCCAACGGCCTGACCATTTTCGTCGACACCACCAAGGCCGCACTGGAGAACTGAGCCATGTTCGCCCAACTGAATTTTTCGCGCATCGTGATCCTGCTCAGCTTCGTGGGCAGCGCCGTGCTCGGCTACCTCGTCTACGAGCAGCAAGGTCGCTTGTCCGAGGTGCAGGAGGTGCTTCGGATCACGCCCAAGTCGGTCCTCGGTCTGCAGGAGAAGGCCCTGCAGCTCAAGGAGCTCGAACGCCAGGTGGCCAGTGATGGCCTCGGTGGGCAATCGGACCCGGAGGAATACATCCGCGGTGCCGCCGGCAACAGCAACGTGCGGGTGGGCCAGGTCGACATCGACCCCCTCTCCAACTTCGAGCCGGCCAAGGGCATCGTCGACAAGCGCTACAAGATCGAGCCGGCGCGGGCCGCCAACAAGAGCTACAGCCTCGATCAGATCGCGAACTTCATGTACCTGCTCGAGTCGAGCAGCCGCCGGGTTCGCGTCACCAACGTCGACATCAAGCCCGAGTCGACCCGCCGTCTGAAGCCCCACGAGGTGCTGCCGGACGCCTGGACCTTCGAGCTGCAGATCACGACCCGCGAGCGCGAAGGGGCCTGAGCCTCGCGAGCGCGGCCCGCGGGGCAGCGGCCCGGCCACGAGCGATCGCGGCCGGGCCGCTGCCGTTCGGGTACGCCTGCGCCGCCGCGAAGCGCAGCTCGTCCTGGGCTCGATGGACGCGGCCGAACTCCAGCTCAACGGCCTGGCAGGGCCAACGCCCGCCAAGCAAGAGACGTGGACCGTCGTCGGGTTCCCTTTCGCTGTCCGTCCGCTGGGCCCGGCCGCCATCGGGTAGCCTCGCGGTCGCCCCTCCCATCGAGGGATCCGAGCTGTGAAGCGCCCCATCGAACCCGCCGCCATCGCCGTCCTGCTCGTCCTGCTGGGCGTGGTGCAGATGGCGGCGAGTCTCGTCGGCTCGCGGCCGTTCGGTGACGGGTCCCGCATGCTGTGGGCCTCGCCGGCGCCGGGCTGGTCGCCAGGGCTCGGGGACCAGCGCATTCCGATCACCGTCAGTCAGATCTTCCTGCAGTGGCGCGGCCAGGACGGGGAGTACGAGGCGGTCGAACTCGACGCCGAGCGCCTCGCGCGCCTGCGCGGGCCGGCGCCGCGGCGCGCCCTCTACCGACTGGCCCTGGCCCGGGGACCTGAGCTCGTCTCCGATCCCAGCCGCCGCGACGAGTTTCGCGCGCTGCTCGAGTACGCCCTGTGCGGCGAGCGGCCGCTCTTGGCCGAGCTCGGCATCGATCCCGCGTCGGTCGCGGGCGAGGTCAGCCTGCAGTACCAGCGGGTGGTCGAGCGCGAGGACGACGGGGGACCGATCGTGATCGAGGCGCCCTGTCCATGAGGTCCGACGTCAACGGCTCGGACGAAGCCTTCGCGCAAAGCGGCGGTTGGACCGGCGGCCAGTACAGCCTGCTGCGCTTCTCGCTGGGGCTCGCCCTGGCCCTGTACCTCGTTCGCCTCCTGCCCTGGGCGGAGGAGCTGTTCACCTACCGCGGCGTGATCGGCGGCAGCTACGGGCGCGATGGGCTGCAGAGCTTCTACGACCCGGGTTCGGCCCAGGCGGTGGTGGGCGTCGGCGTGGTCCTGGCCCTGCTGTTCGCCGCCGGACTGCGTACGCGCTGGGCCGCCCTGGGTCTGTTCGTGGTCTGGAGCCTGACCCACGGCCGCAACCCGCTGGTGGCCGATTCGGGGGCACCCTTCGTCGGCTGGGTGCTGCTGTTCCACGCGGCCCTGCCCCAGGCGCCCTTCGGATCGATCGACGCCCGGGGCCGCCTGGATCCGCGTGGCCTGTGGAGCTATCCGCGAGCCCTGCGGATCGCCGCCTGGACCATGCTCGCCCTGACGACCGCCTACAGCGGCGCTTCCAAGTTGGCCTCGTCCGCCTGGCGCTCCGGCGAAGCGGTGGGAGGACTGTTCGCCGGGCCCCTGTCCCACGACGGCCTCCTACGGGACGCCTTCCTGGGCCTGCCGCCGTGGGTCCTGGCCGCCGGCACCTTCGGCGTCCTCGCCCTGCAACTCGCCTTCGTACCCCTGGCCCTGTGGCGTCCCGCGCGGGTCTGGATCTGGTCCGCGATGTTCGCCGCCACCCTGGTCGTCGCCCTGGCCTTCGACTCGCCCGACGCGAGCCTGGGGCGGCTGGCGTTGCTCGGCCTGTGCTTCGATCCGCGTTGGATTCCACGCCAGGGTCCGGGGACGATCGATCGCGTCTTCTACGACGGCTCCTGTGGCCTGTGCCACCGCGTCGTGCGCGCCGCGATCGCCGAGGACCCCCGCGGATCCAGCCTGCGCTTCGCTCCCATTGACGGGGAGGCCTTCGCCGCGTCGGTCCCCGCCGGCCTGCGGCTCGGACTGCCCGATTCGGTGCTGGTGCTGACGCCCGACGGCGAGCTGCTCGATCGCAGTCGCGCCGTGCTGCGGCTGGCGCGTCGCGCAGGCGGTCTGTGGAGAGCCCTGGCCCTCGCGGGCGAAGCCGTGCCCCTGGCCCTGCGCGATTCGATCTACGACTTCATCGCCGCCCAACGCCACCGCCTGTTCGCCACGCCCGACGAAGCCTGTCCCGTGCTCACCGCGGAGCTGCGCGAGCGCTTCGATCCCTGAGCTGAACTCAGATCTCGTGGCCGGCGGCCAGCAGCGTGCGCGACATCGCCTGGCTGCGGTGCCACTCCCGCAGGAGCTCGCGCTCGCGCTGGGGGTCGAGTCCGATGCCCGCGACGGGCTCGGTCGCGGAATTCTCGATCCAGACCAGCGTGTCGCGCAGGGTCTCGCCGACCTGACGCGGGGCAAAGCCCCGGGCGCGGGCCGCGCTCACGTCCAGACCGTGCAGGCCGCGGGGGCCGTCCTCGGGGATCCACAGGGGGATCTCGGTCCAGGGTTCTGCGCCGCGCTCGAGCAGGAAGCCGGGGTCGACCCAGGTCACCCGCGCCGCGCTTCCCGCGGCGTTCACGGCGCCGCGCACGAGGCCCATGAAGGTCACGTCGTCGGCGGGCCCGGCGACGTTGTAGGTGCCGCCGATCTCGCGCTCGGCCAGGTCGAGGGCGAAGGTCGCCAGGTCGCGGGCGTCGAGCAGTTGCACCGGGTCGTGGGCGGGCCCGGGGGCCAACAGCTCGCCGCCCGAGAGGGCGCGCCGCAGCCAGTAGTCGAAGCGCCCGCTGTCGTCGTAGGGGCCGGCCACGAGGCTCGGTCGCAGGATGCTAGCGCGCGCTCCGAAGCGCTTGCGGACAACCTCTTCGCAGGCGGCCTTGCGCGCGCCGTAGGTCGTCGCGACGCGGCGGTCCAGGTCGTCCGGCGAGTCCGCGCTAGCCAGGGGCGCGTCCTCGCTCAGCGGCGCACGGTCGCGATCGGCGTAGGCGCTCGCGCTCGAGATGAAGCCGTAGTGGCCGACGCGCTCGGCCAGCAGGTCCGTGCTCGCCTCGACCTGACGCGGGGTCTGACCGGAGGTGTCGAAGCAGGCGTCCCACTCGCCCTCGGCGAGCGCGTCCAAGCCACCGTCGCGATCGCCGCGTCGGTGCTCGGCGTTGGGGAAGAGACCCGGCCCGGATCGGCCGCGGTTGAAGAGCGTCAGCTCGTGCCCGCGCAACAGCGCTTCGGTCGCCAAGTGGCGTCCGACGAAGCGCGTCCCGCCGAGAATCAAGATCTTCATCCTCCCTTCGTTATCACGAAGGCGAGGATCCGCCAACCGACCCTCTGGGCGTTATCTGCGTCCAGGCCCAACCCTGGGCTTCCCTACAGAAGCGACGTCCTTCCCCGCAACGCGCCGAGGCGTGTACGAGGTCGCACCATCGAGCCGGCCGCGGCCGACTCAGACTCGCGCTGCTTCGGGGCTGATGATCGTCGCGTGGTGCTCGGACAGCGAGCAGACCTCGAAGTCACCCCGGTGCAAGGCGGACAGGGCCGCAACCAGCGCGCTGATGCCGGCCATCGTCGTCACAACGGGGATCCCTCCGGCCACCGCGGCGGCGCGGATGGTGGAGTCGTCCATGCGTTGCTGGCGTCCGGCGGGTGTGTTGAGCACCAGATCGATCTCCCGGTTCACGATCATGTCGGCGATGTGCGGCCGACCCTCGTGGACCTTGTTGACGCGCGTCACGGCGATGCCGTTGCTGGTCAGGGTGCGGAAGGTGCCCTCGGTCGCGATCAGCTCGTAGCCGAGCTGCTCCAGCTGGCGCGCCTCGGGCACCACCGCGCGCTTGTCGGAGGCCTTGACCGTGACCAGCACCCGCCCGCGCTTGGGCAACTTCATCCCGGCGGCCATGAAGGCCTTGAGGAAGGCGAAGCCCAGGTCGGTCGAGATTCCCATCACCTCGCCCGTCGAGCGCATCTCGGGGCTCAGGCGGAAGTCGGTGTTGGGGAAGCGGTTGTGGGGGAAGACCGGCGCCTTGACCGAGAAGTAGGGCGGCACGATCTCGGTCGTGAAGCCGAGCTCCTCGAGCGTCTTGCCGCACATGACCTTGGCCGCGAGCTTGGCCAGGGGCACCCCGATCGCCTTGGACACGAAGGGCACGGTGCGCGAGGCGCGCGGGTTGACCTCCAGGATGTAGACCTGGTCGTCCTTCACCGCGAACTGCACGTTCATCAGGCCGATGACCTCGAGTTCGGTCGCCATGGCCTTGGTCGCCGCGATGATCTCCTCGATCGTGCTCGCATCGAGGGTGTGCGGCGGCAGCACGCAGGTCGAGTCGCCCGAGTGCACCCCGGCCTGCTCGATGTGCTCCATCACGCCGCCGACGACGACGCGCTGGCCGTCGCTGATCGCGTCCACGTCGACCTCGATCGCGTCGGCCAGGAACTTGTCGACCAGCACCGGTCGGTCGGGCGAGGCCTCGACCGCGTGGGTCATGAAGTGGTCGAGCGCCTCGTCGTCGTGGACGATCTCCATGGCGCGCCCGCCGAGCACGTAGGAGGGCCGCACGATCACCGGGTAGCCGATGCGGCGCGCGATCTCGAAGGCCTCGCCGGCGGTGGTGGCCAGCCCGTTCTCCGGCTGGCGCAGGCCTAGCTTCTGCAGGAAGGCGGTGAACTGCTTGCGGTCCTCGGCGCGGTCGATGGACTCGACCGAGGTGCCGATCAGCGGCGCGCCGTTGCGCGCCAGGCCAGCGGCCAGGTTCAGGGGTGTCTGCCCGCCGAACTGCACGATGATGCCCTTGGGCTTGGCCGCGTCGACGATATGCAGCACGTCCTCTTCGGTCAGGGGCTCGAAGAAGAGGTGGTCGGAGGTGTCGTAGTCGGTCGAGACCGTCTCCGGGTTCGAGTTGACCATGATCGACTCCATGCCGATCTCGCGCGCCGCGAAGGCCGCGTGCACGCAGCAGTAGTCGAACTCGATGCCCTGCCCGATGCGGTTGGGTCCACCGCCAAGGATCATGATCCGATCCACGTCGCCGGCGCGCTCCTCGGACTCGTGGTCTTCCCAGGTCGAGTAGTAGTACGGTGTGGCCGCCGCGAACTCGGCCGCGCAGGTGTCGACCAGCTTGTAGACCGGCTTGAGGTCGAGCTGCTTGCGCAGGGCGCGGATGTCGTCGGCGGTCTGCCCGGTGGCGTGGCCGATCTGGCGATCGGAGTAGCCCATGCGCTTGGCCTCGCGCAGCAGCTCGTAGTCGAGCTTGGCGCCGCGCAGCTCGCTCTCGAAGTCCACCAGCTCGCGCATGTTCTCGAGGAACCAGCGGTCGATCTTGGTGGCCTCGTGCACGGCCTCCACGTCCCACCCCGCGCGCAGGGCGCGGCCCACGGCCACCAGGCGGTCGGGGTTGGGCCGACGCAGCAGTTGGGCCAGGGCATCGTGATCCGGAGCCACCGCCTGCATCTGGTCGGGGCGCTCGAAGCCCAGGCCCGAGAGGCCGACTTCGAGCCCGCGCAGGGCCTTCTGCAGCGACTCCTTGAAGGTCCGGCCGATGCTCATCACCTCGCCCACGCTCTTCATCTGCGTGGTCAGGGTCGTGTCGGCGCCGGGGAACTTCTCGAAGGCGAAGCGCGGGATCTTGGTGACGACGTAGTCGATCGTCGGCTCGAAGCAGGCCGGCGTCTGCTTCGTGATGTCGTTGCTGATCTCGTCGAGCGTGTAGCCCACGGCCAACTTGGCGGCGAACTTGGCGATCGGGAACCCGGTGGCCTTCGAAGCCAGGGCCGACGAGCGCGACACGCGCGGGTTCATCTCGATCACGATCATGCGGCCGGTGTGCGGCTCGATCGCGAACTGCACGTTGGACCCGCCGCACTCCACGCCGATCTCGCGCATGATCGCCAGGGAGGCGTTCCGCATGCGCTGGTACTCGCGGTCGGTCAGGGTCTGCGCCGGCGCGACGGTGATCGAGTCACCGGTGTGGACACCCATCGGATCGACGTTCTCGATCGCGCAGATGATCACGCAGTTGTCGGCGGAGTCGCGCATGACCTCCATCTCGAACTCCTTCCAACCGCCCAGGAACTCCTCCACGAGTACCTCGGAGGCGATCGAGAGCTCCAGTCCCCGGCGCACGATCGACTCGAACTCGTCGACGTTGTAGGCGATACCGCCGCCGGCGCCACCCAGGGTGAAGGCCGGGCGAATCACGCACGGCAGGCCCAGCTCGGCCAGGGCCGCGCGGGCGTCGTCCATGTTGTGGGCGATGCCCGAGCGCGCGCTCTCCAGGCCGCAGCGCATCATCGCGGTGCGGAACAGGTCGCGGTCTTCGGCCTTGCGGATCACCGCGGCGTTGGCGCCGAGCATCTCGATGCCGAGCTCGTCGAGCACGCCGGAGTCGTACAGGGCCAGGGCAGTGTTGAGTCCGGTCTGCCCGCCGAGGGTCGGCAGGATCGCGTCCGGCCGCTCTCGCCGCAGGATCTTGGCCACGGTGTCCGGCGTGATCGGCTCCACGTAGACCGCATCGGCGGTCTCCGGGTCCGTCATGATCGTGGCCGGGTTCGAGTTGACCAGGATCACCCTGTAGCCCTCCTCGCGGAGGGCCTTGCAGGCCTGGGTACCCGAGTAGTCGAATTCACAAGCCTGACCGATGACGATCGGGCCGCTGCCGATGATCAGGATCGAGTCCAGGTCCTGGCGCTTGGGCATGGACGGTCTTGCGTCGGAACGCGGTGGGGGGAGGCGCGGATGGCGGGGTCCTCGGGTCCACCGCGAACCCCCGGGGTGCGGGGCGCGTCGGCGGCGAGGGGGACGGTGATGGGGCCGGCCTGGGACCGTCCGCGGAGCGATCGGCGGAGCCTGGCTAGCGCCGCAGTATAGCCCGCCGAGGGCGGCGGGCCGGCCTCGGCGGCGGGCTAGTCGGCCAGCACCACCGACAGGTCCGCCTCGTCGACCGCGACGCCGTGGTCGATCGCTCCCGCGGCGCGCGGCAGGACGAAGCGCAGCCGTCCGCCCGAGCGCTTCTTGTCGCCATCCATGGCCCGACGCAGTTCCGCCGGGTGAAGGGTCAGGTCGCGCGCCGAGCGCAGTTGGGCCAGGCCCGCGGGCAGGCCCAGGGAGCGCAACAGCCGCGCGAGGCGTTCTGGCAGGGCGAGGTCCTCGAGCGTCCCGCAGCGCGCGGCCAGGTCCGTGGCGCAGCCCAGCCCGACGGCGACGCAGACCCCGTGGGGGACGATGCCGTAGCCGGCGACCGCCTCGATCGCGTGGCCGAAGGTGTGGCCCAGGTTGAGTACCGCCCGGCGCCCGGCCTCGCGCTCGTCCTCGGCTACCACCCGCGCCTTGGTACGCACGCAGTCTGCGACAACCAGGGCCAACGCGTCGGGGTCGCCCTCGAGCAGGGCCGGCGCCAGGGCCTCGACCCGGGCCAGGAGCTGCGGGCCGGCGATCAGGGCCGTCTTGACCACCTCGCCCAGGCCCGAGGCCAGCTCGTCCCTGGGCAGGGTGGCCAGGACCAGGGTGTCGGCCAGGACGCGCTGCGGCTGGTGGAAGGCACCGACCAGGTTCTTGGCCCGCGGCAGGTTGACCGCCGTCTTGCCGCCCACGGAGGCGTCGACCTGGGCCAGGAGGGTGGTGGGGCAGCTCACGAAGGGCACGCCGCGCAGGTACAGGGCCGCCGCCAGGCCGCCCACGTCGCCGGTCGCCCCGCCGCCGAACAGGCCCAGGCGACAGCCGCGCTCGAGCCCCGCCTCCGCCAGGGACTCGAGCAGCTCGCCCAGACCGGCCCACGTCTTGGCCTCTTCGCCGGGGGGCAGCTCGAGGGTCCGCTCGCGCCAAGCGGTCGGCAGCCGCTGGCCGTGCAAGGCCAGGGCGCGGGCGTCGGCCACCAGGGCCGCGACGGGTTCGCCGTCCGCGAGGGCCAGGGCCCCTGGCCCGACGGTGATCGTCGTCCGTCGGCCCCCGGGCAGGTCGAGGCGAATGTCGATCAGCTCACCTGCACCCGGCCCGGGGTCGGCCGCGCTCACGCCTCGACCGTCGCCGCCCGCCGGGCGCGCCGCCGCTCGATGAGCTTGAGTTGTAGCGCCTTCGAACGCGCCTGGCTGCGCTGCCACAGGATCGCGATGGTCAGGGTCATCAACACCAAGAAACCGAGGAACGCGGCGCCGAAGACCCTCAGCGTGATGTCGTTGCCCGGGTTGAAGGTGCGCAGCTCGCGGGCGGCGAAGACCGGCACCAGCCGCCGCACGTTGTCGACCGTGTCGTAGGCCATGTTCTTGATGAACACGAGCTGCCCCTCGACCAGGTCCTTCATGGCCAGCTCGTCGGTACCGGCCGACGAGATCGTGAACAGCATCGGCGAGTGCCGCGTCCAGGTGGAGTTGCCGATCCAGGACTCGTAGACGTAGTCCAGGCGCGCCGGGTTCTCGCCGGCGGCCTTGCGGCTCATCGACTGCACGCGACTGGCCGGCAGCACGAAGGCTTGACCGCGGTACTCGTCACCGTTCTCGACGATGCGGTCCATCAACTCGCCGTTCAGCTCCGGCGCCTGTTCCCAGTCGATCGCGTCGGCGGGCATGTCGCGCATCCAGGCCAGGACGCGCCAACGCACGAGGTCCGGAAAGGAGCCGGGGGCGTCGAGTCCGTCGTCGGCGATGCCCAGCAGCAGCTCGCGCTCGATCTGCGCCACCTGCCCGAAGTCCTCGTAGGAGCGCACGATCCTGCTGCCGACCACCATCGGGCCGGTGACCCAGGCACCGTCCTTGTCCTGGTCGGAGAGCAACTTGAAGAACAGCCCGTCCAGGCGTGCCCACTGTCCGGCGGCCAGGTCGCGATCGACCAGGCGCGGCGAGCGCACGTGGACGACGTCGCCCTCGGAGGTGCGCAGCAGCGCGGCCCAGTGCTTCGTTCCGGAGGGAGCGACCCGCTCGCGGAGGTCGAGCACTTCGCCGCGCACGGAGTAGAAGTCCCCCCGGTGCGCCGCCGGGTCGGCGCGGATCGCGGCCACGGCCGCGGCGTCCATGCGCTGGGTGTCGGCCGTCTCGTAGTGGGTCGGCGTGAGGCTGCGGACGTGGGCCAGCAGGACCTCGAGCTCGTCGTGCTCGATCAGCACGCGCTCTTCATCCGTCGCGTCGCTCACGCCCTCGAAGAGGCCCGGCGGGGGCGCGGGGACCTCGATCGTGGCCTCTCCGACGACCGGCAGGTCCGCTTCGGCAGCCTCGTCGAGGCCGTCGCGGCGCAGTTGGTTGAAGGCGTAGGCCCCGATCACCAACAGGAGCGCGACGGACATCGCGATCAGCTTGATCTTCTCGCCGTTGCCGCCGGCCGCTGCCGCCGGTATCTCGGCTCCCTTGTACTTTCGCATGGTCTTCGGCTTCCGTCGCTGGGGTGATCTGGAGGACGCGCGCGTTCAGCGCGCGGTCGGACCCGCCCCGGGCAGGGCGGACGCTGCGCTCGCAACGCAGGTCGGCGGAGCAGCACTCGCGCGCACTCGAGCCGAGCGCTGGGCGCGCCAATCGCGCGCCGCGCTCACCAGGGCTTCGAACAGCCGTGCGTTCCGATCGTGGGGTTCGACCAAGGCTCCTGTAGTCGTCGAAAGCTCGGGGTGCCACTGGGTGCCGAGGACGAATCGATCGCCGTCCAGCTCGACGGCCTCGATCAGACCCTCGTCGTCGGTGGC
Organism: Engelhardtia mirabilis; assembly: GCA_007751255.1. Classification (GTDB taxonomy): domain Bacteria; phylum Planctomycetota; class UBA1135; order UBA1135; genus Engelhardtia; species Engelhardtia mirabilis. The sequence goes on along the minus strand of CP036296.1, from coordinate 6,672,562 downwards.
GGCCACGCGCCAGGCCCCGCCCAGACCCGAGATGGCCTGGTGGTGCCGAGAAACGACTGCCAGGGGCTCTACGCCCACGATCCGAGCCAGTTTCGTTCCGCCTCGGGCGACGATCCCGTGGACCGTGTCCCCGGAGTGTTGGGCGCAGCCCGGACGGTCCTCCGGCAGGTGTTGGAAGAGCTCGCCCCCGCCCGCCAGGGCCATCAGCTGCATGCCGTAGCAGATCCCGAGCAGCGGCAGCCCCAGCTCGAGGGCGGCCCGGACCAGCTCCAGATCGGCGTCCTGCTTCAGGGTTGGCACCGGCGTGGCGGACGGGTGGGTGGGCCCCAGACCGAGCCGCTCGGTGTCGAAGTCGTCGCCCCCGGTCAGGACCAGGCCGTCGAGGGCCTCGAGTTGGGCGGCGAGCTCCCCCGCGTCGGTGGTGGGGTAGAGGCCCACGGGCACGGCGCCCGCGCGCCGCACCGCCTCGCCGTAGCGCAGGGGCAGGTCGACGCGCCAGACGCGCCGCTCCTCCAGCCCCCCGATGAGTCCGATCGTGGGTTGCACGGCCGTGATCTTACGCCCGCCGCGAAGGGCGCCGTACCCTCGGTGGGCGCGCTCTCCATCGGGTCCACTCCGGTACCCGGGACCCCGCGCGCCGCGATCGCCATGCTGCGAACTTCCGCCCTCCTGACCGTGATCCTGGCCGCGCCGACCGGCGTCGCTCTCCCCGCGGCCGAACCGTCCCAGGACGGCGAGCGCGCCGCGCGCCCGGCCCCGAACATCCTCTTCGTGCTGGCCGACGACCTGGGTTGGGGCGATCCCTCCTGCTACGGGAACCCGGACTACGACACCCCCAACATCGATCAGCTCGCCGCCCAGGGCAGCCTGTTCACGAACTTCTACGCGGCCGCGCCGACGTGCAGCCCCAGCCGCGCCGCCTTCATGTCCGGGCGCTTCCCGGCCGAACTCGCGATCCACGGGCCCCTGCACGTGGACCAGGAGGACGACGGGGTCGAGTGGCTCGACGCGCGGCTGCCCAACGTGGCGAACGTCCTGGCCAGCGCCGGCTACCGCACGGCGCACTTCGGCAAGTGGCACCTGGGCGCGCCGGCCGAGGGCGCGCCGACCCTCGAGGAATACGGCTTCGACCGGGCCCGGATCGCCAAGCGCTGGGACGGCGAGCGCAGCCTGTGGCGCACCGACCGCGCGGGCTCCTCGCGTCAGATCGTCGACGAGGCCCTGGACTTCATCGACGCCGAGGACGAGCGGCCCTTCTACGCCCAGCTCTGGCTGCTCGACCCCCACGCACCCCTCTCGACCGAGATCCCGCGGCTCGAGAACTACGCCGTCTTCGGGCCGCCCTCCGGCAATCCGCCCGGGGCCAAGGCCCTCTACGCGGCCCACGTGGGCGAGCTCGACGTGCAGCTCGGGCGGTTGATGAACGCCCTCTCCAAGCGTCGACTGAACCGCAACACGATCGTGATCTTCGCCTCCGACAACGGGCCCGAGGTGCAGGACATCCGCAACGCGAGCTACTCCGCGGCCGGCAGCTCCGGGCCCTTCCGCGGCACCAAGCGCAGCCTGTACGAGGGCGGCCTGCGGGTGCCCTTGATCGTGCGCTGGCCCGGTCGCGTGCCGGCCGGGCGGATCGAGCGCGAGGCCGTGGTCTCGGGGGTCGACTTCCTGCCGACCCTGGCCCGGATGGGGCGCGCGGAGCTGACGCCGGAGACGGAGCTCGACGGCGAGGATGTCAGCGACGTGTTCTTCGGCGCCTCGCGGCCGCGCGGCACGCCGCTGTTCTACGAGTCGCGCGTGGTCCAGCAGGGTCGCTACATCGATCGCAGCCCCTCCCTGGGTCTGCGCGACGGCGAGTGGATGCTGCTGCTCGAGCCCGACGGCGGTCGCACCGAGCTCTTCAACCTGGTCCGCGATCCGGTCGAGCTGCGCAACCTGGCGGAGGCCGAGGCCGAGCGGCTCGAAGCCCTGCGCGCCGCGGCCCTCGAGTGGTTCGCGGGTCTGGCGCCGCGCGATCCCGCGGGCAGCTTGGGTCTGGATCCGTGGCCGTGGGTGGTCGGCCGCTGAGGGCGGCTATCATCCCGCCCGTGCCCTTCGAAGATCCCACCTGGTTGACCGTCAGTCTGCTCCTCGTCGCGGGCTTCATGCTCCTGGCCAAGGGCGCGGATTGGCTCGTGACGGGTTCCAGCGCCCTCGCGCGCCGCATCGGCGTCAGCAGCCTCGCGATCGGCCTGACGGTGGTGGCCTGGGGCACCTCGGCACCGGAGGTGGTGGTCTCCTCCATGGCCGCGCTGCAGGGCGCCAGCGCGATCAGCCTGGGTAACGTCCTGGGCAGCAACATCGCCAACATCGGCCTGGTGCTCGGCGCCTGCGCGATGGTCATGCCGCGGGTCCTGGAGCATCGCCTGGGTCGCCGCGACACGGTCTGGCTGTTCGGTTCCCTGGCCGGCCTGTGGCTGGTCTGTGCCGACGGAGCGTTGACGCGCCTGGACGCCATCGCGCTCTTGGTGCTGTTCGCGATCTACAACGGCGTGTTGTGGATCACCGCGCGGGAGCGGGGCGGCGAGGGCGAGGTCGAGGGAACCGCGAACCGCAATTCGATCCTGCTGACGGTCTCGGGCATGGTCGGTGTCGCGGTCGGCGCCTGGGCCATGGTCGAGGGCGCCAAGGCCGGCGCCGTGAAGCTCGAGGTGGACGAGCGCATCGTGGGCCTGACGGTGGTCGCGGTCGGCACGTCGCTGCCCGAGCTGGCCGCGGGCCTCGGAAGCGCCTTCAAGGGCGAGGCCGAGATCAGCATCGGCAACGTGGTCGGCAGCAACGTGTTCAACCTGCTCGCCGTACTCGGCATCGTCGGCGTCGTGCGGCCCCTGACGGCGGAGGCGATGGGCGACGACGCCAGCCGTGCCGAGCTCGCGGCGGCCTTCGAGGGCGCCCTCTCCACCGACCTGTGGATCGTGCTGGCCTTCAGCGTGGCCGCGATCGTCCTTCCCGCCATCGGCGGCGCGCGCCTGGGGCGCGTGAAGGGCGCGGCGTTGCTCGGGGCCTACTCGATCTACACCTGGACGCTGTTCCAGGGCTGAGGGGCGACCAGCCGACCGACCGCCGAGCACCGGATGGACGCTTCGCTGCTCGTCGCGACCCGGCGCTCAAGCGCCCATGGCCGGGCGGGCGTCGCCCTCGTCCGCCCCGGCCTCGCGACCGTCTTGGACCGGCGGCCCGATCAACTCGAAGGCCAAGGGGTACTCGAAGAACTTGCCGTTGCCGGCGCGGATCGCCGCGACCAGGGGCAGGGCGAGGTCGATCAGGATCAGCACCGCCAGGGCCGGGAAGCCGATCAGGATCAGGCAGAGCGGGATCGTGACCAGCTTCATGATCCAGATCGAGAGCTGGAAGTTGAGGCTCGCCCGGGCGTGGCGCTCGACCTCCGGGTCCTCGCGGCCCTTGGTGATCCAGATCACGAAGATCGGAATCAGGTCCCCCAAGATCGGCAGGACGTAGAAACCGTAGGCGCCCAGGTGGGAGAGCACGCGCCAGGTCGTCGGGCCGGGCGTCACGGCTTCGGCCGCGTCCACCGGGGTGGAGGGACGCCGGGCGCGGAGGGGTTCTTGGGGTCGTTCCATGGGCGGCTGGCGGGTGGCCGGGGTGCCCCGCGGGGCTCCAGGGCGCCGGGACAGTCCTTGTTGGGATCTGCCGCCAGGCCCTTCCACCACCGCCCATTGGGAGGCACGGACCTGGACCGAGGAATTTCGCCGCTCCCGAGGTTCCCCTGGGCGTCCAGTCCCCGTTCGTGGATCCTGGTGGGCTCCCGTGCGGGGTCTGCGCGGAGCAGGCCCCATCGGCCCCGGCAATCGACCATGGTTGAAGTGAAGATCAAGGGCACCGTGTCCCCCAACGGCCAGGTCGCGGCCGGTGAGGGCTTCAAGGTCGTGGAACTCGGCCGCCACGCGAGTGGCTGGAAGCGCTTCCGCGTCAAGATCGAGTCGATCGAGCTGCTCGCCTCGGTGGAGAGCGTCAAGTCGACGTCCAAACGTGCCACGGACGCGGGCGATCCCGCGGCCGGCCTGGAGTTCAAGGCGCGGCCGACGATCGAGAAGATCGACCCGCCGAAGAAGAGCTTCGTCGTCGTCTCCGGGTACACCCGGCCTCCACACGGCAAGCCCGCCGGCGGCCACCACGGTTTCTCCTTCGTGGCCGTGGGCGAGAGCCCCGGCTGCTAGCCCGGATCGATCCCTTCCGCCGGCGATCGCCGGCGGCGGCCTGACTCGCGCAGCGCAGCGCGCGGCCGCACTGGGATCCGAGTCGATCCGGGCTGACTACTCCCCTTCGGATCCCAGTGGAGCGCGCATGGCGGCGCGCAGGCCGAGATTGGAGAAGCTGCTGCGCGCGGCGTGGCGTTCGCGGAAGGTCACCCGCGCCTCCTGGTGCGAGCTGGTGAAGGCTCCGCCGCGGGCCACGTGGTCCGCGTCCGGGTCGAGCGCCGGTTCGCCGGGCGCGACGCGTTCCCCGCGCCCGAACCACAGGGGTGGGGCCCCGGGGTCGTCCTCCGCCGGGTAGGGCCCGAAGGCGTCGGCGCACCACTCGTAGACGTTGCCCGCCACGTCGTGAAGGCCGTAGGCGTTCGCGGGGAAGCTGCCCACGGGACCGTGCACCACGAAGGGGTCGGTGTGCTCGGGGTTCTTGGCCAGGTAGATCGCCCACTGCGAGGGCGCGCCGGGGATCGCCGCGGCGACGCCGTCGACCAGGTTGGCGGCGTCGCGCAGGGACGCGGGGTCGTCGCCGGTGGGCCAACGATCGTCGCTGCGAGCCGAGGCCGCGACCTCGAACTGGGCCTCGGTGGGCAGCTCCAGCCCGACCGTGGCGAGCACCGCCACGGCCTCCGACCAGCGCACGTTCTCGACGGGGTTCAGCGGCGTGATCGTGATCGAGTCGTCGCCCGAGTCCTCGTAGCGGTAGGCGCTGGGGTTGGCACCGGCCAGGCGCTCCCACTGCGCCTGGGTCAGCTCGTGCTTGGCCATCAGCCACGGATCGAGGTAGACGGTGTGCAGTCGCCGTTCGTCGTCCCGGGCCAGGGGGTCGTAGAGCTCGTCGCCCGGCTCGGCGCCGTTCCCGAGCAGGTCGTCGCCGCCGGGCACCAACACCAGCACTACGGCGGACCCGGCGCCCAGCTCCAACCGTCCGTCCGCGCCGCGCCGTGGTGCTGCGCCGGTGGCCAGGTGAGCGAACTCGAGCAGCCCAGAGAGTGGATCGACACCCAAGGGCGCGAGGCGCCGGTCGGGGACCAGGGCGATGCCGCCGTAGGGGCCCGCGGGGTCAGCGGCCACCGCGGCGGCGTCGCGCCAGGCGGCGCGGGCCTCGTCACCCGCCTGCCAGGCGACCATCGCCCGCGCTGACTCGAGCCGGTCCTCGACGCCCAGGCCGAATTCCGGGGTCGTTCCGCGCCGCGGCCCGGGCACCAGGCCCGCCAGGGCGTCCAGGCGGCGCTCGATCGAGTCGCGCTCGGGACTGCCCGCAGAGGCCAGGGCGGCGGCAAAGGGCACGCCGCCCAAGCCCAGAGCATCCGCGGCGGAAACGCTCCCCGAACGCAGGCTGTCCGCGGCGGCCGCGGCCTCGCCCGCCATGGCGCGCAGGTCGATCACGATCTCTTGCGGGAAGCCGCTGCGCTCCAACACGGCGGCTGTGCGCTCGATGCGGCGGGCCTCGTCCAGGGCCTGCGCGCGCTGTTGGCTCTCGGGTCCCCGGCGCGGCAGGGCGGCGGAGGACTTGACCACGCGGCTGTCGTACCAAGCACCGATGGTGCCGGCGCCGAACTCGGTGCGCGCCAACTCGAGCACCGCGTCGGCCTCGGCGATCCAGGCTTCGTAGGCCTCGATCAGCGATGGATCGATCGACTGCAGCTCGGACGCCGAGCGCTCCAGCTCGTCCAGCCGCGCGATCGACGCGTAGTTGTCCCGTGCGCTCTCCAGGCTCTGGGCCTCGAGCGCCTTCTCGGCGGCCCGCGCCTCGCTGGCGAGCCATCCGGCGCCCGACAGGCAGGCCAGGAGCAGCCCGGCCGCAACCGCGCCGGACAGGGCTCGGTTGCGTTCGATCCACTTGGCCGCGGAGACGAGCACGCCGGTGCGGTGGGCGCGCACCACGCGCCGCTCGAGGTAGGCGCGCAGGTCGTCGACGAAGTCGCCGACGTCGGGGTAGCGGTCCGCGGGCTCGGCCGCCATGGCTCGCCGGCAGATGGCGCGCAGCTCGGCCGGCGCTTGGGGCGCGGCCTCGTCGATGGACAGGGGGCGCGTCTGGCGCACCCGGTCGTAGAGGGTGTCGAAGTCGTCCGCCGCTCGCCCGAGCTCGCCGTAGGGAGCGTGCCCGGCCAGCACGTGGTAGAGGATCGCGCCCAGGGCGTATTCGTCCGACGCCGGACCCACGTCACCGTGGCGACCCTGGGCCTGCTCCGGCGACATGTACGCCAGGGTTCCAAGGACCGTGCCCTCGCGGGTGGTGGTCGGGTCGGCGTGGTCCGATTGCGAGCGGTCGCGACCGTCGGTCACGACGGACGCCGGCTCGACGGTCGGGCTCGCGTAGGCGTCGACCTCCGCGACGACCTCCTCCTCCTCGCCGACCAGCCGCGCCAGGCCCCAGTCCATCACGTACACGGCGCCGAACGCCCCGACCATGATGTTGTCGGGCTTCAGGTCGCGGTGCACCACGCCGCGGCTGTGGGCGTAGGCCACCGACTCGGAGGCGCGCACCAACGTCTCGATGGCGCGTTCGCGGTTCCAGGTGATGCCGCCGGCGACCTTGGCCGCGGGGTTGTCGCCGCTGGCGTGCAGGGCGCGGATCGCGTCGCCGAAGCACACGCCGTGCACGAGCTGCATGGCGAAGAAGGGGCGCCCGTCCGGCTCCACGCCCACGTCGTAGACCGGCACCACGCCCGGGTGCTCGAGCTGGGCCGTGACCTGGGCCTCGTCGATGAAGCGCCGCACCAGCGAGGGGTCCGGCCGCCCGCCGCGCATGCGGTCCGGGCGCAGGCTCTTGAGCGCCAGCTCGCGCCGCAGGGAGCGGTCGGTGACCCGGTGGATCACGCCCATGCCGCCCTGGCCGATCTTGCGGCCGCGGTGGAAGCGGTCGGAGTTCGGTCCCAGCCGGCGCAGCTCCTCGATCCGTGCGCGCAGCTCGTTGCTGGCCTGGATCTCCTCGTCCAGGGCGAAGCGCAACAGGGCCGAGAGGTGCTGGCGCGCCCGCCCCTGGTCGCCCTCCTCGAGGGCGTCCAGGAAGTCGTCGAGGTCGCGGTCCGACAGGACGGTCTCGCTCTCCAGGCGCGCCGAGCGTTCCTCGGTGTCGAGGTGCATCAGCTCCTCGAACCAGCGCTCGAAGGCCTGATCGCGGACCGAGTCCTCGCGGACTGAATCCTCGCGGGAGGGGTCTCGGGGTTCGTTCTGCTCGCTGGCCATCGATCTCTCCGGGCGGGACTCCCCCCTAGGGAAACGGAATCGCGGCCCCGATCGATCCAATCGGCGCGCGAATCTCGAACGGCGTGGCTGCCGAGGCCGCGGTACCGACCGTCAGCGCGTGCTCAGGGCGCAGCCGATCAGGCGGTAGAGCAGCCGGGCGCCCACGTTGGCGTCCCAACTGGCACCCGGCGCCTCGCCGGTGACCTCGGGGTGCTCGGCCACCTCCACCAGGTCGCAGCCCACGACCTTCTTGCCGGCGGCCGCCAGGCGCACCAGCCACAGCATGGTCTCGTTCCAGGACAGGCCGCCGGGGACCGGGGTGCCCGTCTGGGGGCACAGGGAGGGGTCCAAGCCGTCCACGTCGAAGGTGATCCAGACGTGCTCGGGCAGGCGCGCCAGGTGCTCGTCGACCACCGGCCGCAGGTCCGCGCCGGACATGCGGGTGGCCGCCCAGCGGTCGTCGAACAGGGTCGTGATGCGCTCGGGGTGGGCGCCGATCCACTCGGCCTCCTCGTCGCACAGGTCGCGGACGCCGACCTGGACCACGTGGCCGATCCCGTCCAGGTGCTCGACCACGTTGCGGAGGATCGAGGCGTGGCTCCACTCGAAGCCCTCGTAGGCCAGGCGCAGGTCCGCGTGGGCGTCGAAGTGCAGGATCCCGAGCCCCGGGTGGGCGCGGGCGGCGGCGCCGATGGCACCGAAGGGCACGGCGTGGTCGCCGCCGAGGATCACGGGCAGCCGGCCCTCGGCCAGGAGCGCCGCGGTGTGGGCGTGGACCACGCGGTTGAGCTCCGCCCCGGCCTCGTTGACCCCGGCCAGGTCCGCCTCGAGGGCCGCGTTGCCCTCGACCACGCCGCCCGCAGCGATCACCCGCCGGGCGGGCTCGAAGGCCGCCGCCTGCAGGGCCGCGACCCGCGGGTCGGCCTCGCGCATCACGATCCCGGAGCGCCAGGGAGCGCCGAACAGGCGGTCGAAGAGGTCGACCTGCAGGCTGGCGGTCGCGACCGCCTCGGGGCCGGCGGCGGCCCCCGGGCGGAAGGAGGTCGTGGCGTCGAAGCCCACCGGGATGACGTGGACCGCGGCCTGCTCGGGGTCGCTGCCGAGGCCGAAGAGACCCGCATCGGGATCGGCGGCGGCGTTGGGGTCGAAGCTCTCGGTTCTCATGGGCAGGTGCATCCTGGGGCCCGCAAGGCCGCTCTGGCACGCTGATTGTGGCGGATCTGACCTCGAACCCAAGAGTTCGAGCCATGGCGCCGTTCCCAGGTCGGAGCCCGGGCGGGAAGCCTCCCGCGCGCTCTGCCACACCGATTGCCCCGCCGAGCCCCTGTTCGGGCGCCGCGGGCTGAGTCCGAGAACCGCATGGACGAGCGAACCGACGGCGAACTCCTGACCGCTTGGGTCAAGGGCGACCAAGGAGCCTTCACGACCCTGGTCGAGCGACATCAGACGGTGCTCCTGCGGCACGCGCGGGCCCTGTTGGGTCCTGGCGGCGCCGCCGAGGACGTGGTCCAGGAGGCCTTCGTGCGCCTGGCGCGGCGACCTCCGGCCCTCGCGGCGGACTCGGTGGGCGATGGGGAACGCGAGACCGCGCAGCTGCGCGGCTGGCTCCACACGGTCACGAGGAATGCAGCCATGGACATGATGCGAAGCGACGCGCGGCGGACACGCCGCGAGAGCGAGGTGGCGCCCGAGGAGGCCACCGGCGGGGGGCTCGACGGCGTCGAGGCCGAAGACACCCGCGAGGCCGTGGAGCGCGGCCTCGACCGCCTGCCGCCGGCCCAGCGCGAGGTGCTGGTGCTGCGGCTCGTCGGCGAGCGCAGCTACCGCGAGATCGCCGAGATCACCGGCCGCAAGACGGGCACGGTCGGCTGGCTGATTTCGGAGGGGTTGAAGGCCCTGTCGAACGAGCTCGCGCACCTCTGCCCGGCCACGGCCGGCGGCGAAGGGGGTGCGCTGTGAGCGGGAAGCGACGGGACGAGCCGCGGGACGAGCCGCGAAACGGCGGGAACGAACAACTGCACCGCGAAGGTGCCGGAGACGCGATGGAACGATTCGACGAAGTGAACGAGCCGACCGAGCACGACGAGCAGCACGAGCGCCTGTGCGCGCTCCTGCTCGGCGAGTTGGAGGGCGCCGACAAGGCGGCCCTCGAGCGCGAGCTCGAGGGCGACGAGGCCCTGCGCGCCGAGCGCGATCGCCTGGCGGCGACCCTGGGCCTGTTGCGCGAGCACCTGCCGCTCGGTGGAGCGAGCGCCACGGGCGCGGCGACGCGAACCGCGGCCGAGGTGGCCGCGACGGCGGTGGCCGCGGCCTCCGCGGAACCGGGCGCAGCGAGCGGCGGACTGGAGAGTGGAGCGACCGTCCACTCACTCGACGCGGCGCGCGGCGGCGGTAGCAACCGTGGCAGCGGCGGTGGGAGTTCGCCCGGAAGCGGCTCCTTCGTGGCCCGCCAACCTTGGCTCTCGGCCGCAGCCGCGCTGCTGTTCCTGGGCGGCGCCACCTGGGTCGGCTTCGCCACGCGGCCGATGATCGCGAACCTCTCGGACCGCCTGGCCAGCGCCGACATGGCCCCGGCCTCGACGGCGCGGCCACCGGTTCGATCCGAGGCCTCCGAGGGCGGCGCGCGCCTGGCCTTCCGCGAGCAGGTCGCGGCCGGGGTCGACCCGAGCGCCGCCGATCGCGAAGCGCTGATCGATGCGCGGCTGGCGGAGTTGCGGGCCGATGGCGCGGTGGTCTTGGACTCGATGGAGGACCTCCGCCGAGTCGTCGAGGACGGAGCTCCGATCGGCTCGCGCGACTCGGTGCACAGGGCGGGGCAGTTGCCGGGGCTCGGCTACGGCAGGGGGCAGGCCCTGTCCCCCGAGGAGTCCGAGGCGGCGTTCCGCGCCATCGGCGGAGTCCTGGTCGAGGATCAGGCCCAGGCCGAAGCGGCGTTGAAGCTGGTCGAGCAGTTGACCGAAGCGCTGGGCTATGCGGAGCAGGGTGCTGGCATGGCGCCCGCTGAGCCCCGCCAGTCCGAAGGGGCGCTCGACGCGCAGCAGATCAAGGGCGGCGAGAGCTTCCTGGGAACGGAGGGGGCACAGGGAACGATCCTCTGGAGCGTCTCTTCGTCGGAGTCGTTGACGATCGAGGACGTTGCGCGCCTCTACGTGGAGAACGGCGGCGGAGCGGGAGGGGCCTTCGTCGGGTCCGTGTCGGCCGAGCCGGAGGCCTCCTTCGAGGTCACGCCGCAAGCCGCGGAGCAGCTCAGGAGCCTCGGCTATCTGGACGAGTCCCCGAAGGCGGGTCGCACCCCCGCGGCGAAGTCTGGCTACATCGTCACCGGGAGCGACCGCGAGTCGGCCCAGGGCGATGCGAGGAGCCCATTCGATTCCGGCTCCTTCAACGATGTGATCGGCGTGGGCGGCGGTGCAGGCGGTGCGGCGCCCGCCGAAATCGCCGCGCCGGGTCGCGATTCGCTCGAACTCGAGCGGTCGGCCACGGGCGCCTACCGCGGAGCCAGCGACACGCGCGCGCCGTCGACGACTCCGGCGCCCAAGGGTCCGGCCAGCGGCGGTCCTGCGGGGCCGACGTCGCCGGGGCCTACCGGCACGACGGGCGGCAGCTTCGCCCCCGCGACGACGACGGGCTCGGGTGATTTCTTTCTCGGCACTGGCGAGAGCGCTCCCGTCGAGGAACGCGCCAGACGCCGGGAACTCGGTTTCCTGGGCTACGCCGAGGACGACGGCGAGGCGGCCTTCGGGGTCACGCTGACGCGAGGCCTCGGCAGGGACTTCGTCGATCAGATCCTGGGCCAGCTCGGCATCGAGCGCTCGGCCCTGCCCGACGTGCTCGAGGCCCTGGGCTACCTGAACTCGGGCTACTCGGGTGACCTGGCGGACGACGTCGGCCGCGCGGCCGTGGAGCGCTTCGTCGAGACCAAGCGCGCGGAGATCCTGCGTGCCGAGGCCGAGGCGCAGCTCGAGAGGCTGCTCCTCGACTGCCGTCGGCGGATGGGCGAGTCCCTGGATCTGATGTACTTCCGCCACTGGGGCGAGCGGCCCTTCATGGAGACCTCTGCCGACCCCCTGTCGACCTTCAGCGTCGACGTGGACACGGCCAGCTACGCCCTGGCGCGCAAGATGCTGATGAACGGCACCCTGCCGACCCGCGCGCAGGTGCGCACCGAGGAGTTCGTCAACTACTTCGACGCGGACGTGCCGGCGCCGACCGAGGACGTCTTCGCGATCCACACGGACCTGGGGCCCTCGATCTTCGGCGGCTCGGCTCTGGATAGTGGCGACGGCGGCAAGTGGATGCTGCGCGTGGCCGTGGCTGGGCGCGAGGTGGCCGACAGCGAGCGCAAGCCGCTGAACCTGACCTTCGTGATCGACACCTCGGGCTCGATGAAGCGCGAGGACCGGCTCGGCCTGGTCAAGGACACCCTGCGGCAGCTTCTGACCAAGCTCGACTCGCGCGACGCGGTCACGATCGTGGGCTTCGCCAACGTGTCGCGGGTGATCCTGCCGCGGACTTCTGCGGCCAACCGCGGCGTGATCGAGGCGGCGATCCTCTCGATGGCGGCCGACGGCGGCACCAACGTGCAGGCGGGACTCTTGGACGGCTATCGCCTGGCGGCGGAAGGCGTGGCAGCGGCTGGCGCCGGTTCGCAGACGAACCACCGCGTCGTGCTGCTCTCCGACGGCGTCGGCAACATCGGCGAGACCGACCAGAACGCCCTGCTGGAGCAGGTGGCCGGGGCGCGCGCGACCGGCGTGTACCTCAACACCATCGGCGTCGGCATGGGCAACCACAACGACGTGTTCCTGGAGCAACTCGCCGACCGCGGCGACGGCATCTGCAACTACGTCGACACGCCGCTCGAGGCCCGCAAGGCCCTGGTGGAGAACTTCACCGGCGCCTTCGAGACCATCGCCCGGGACGTGAAGATCCAGGTCGAGTTCGACCCGACGCGAGTGGCGAGCTATCGCTTGCTCGGCTACGAGAACCGCGCCCTGGCGAACCGCGAGTTCCGCCAGGACGACGTGGACGCCGGCGAGGTGGGTGCGGGGCACGTGGTGGTCGCGCTGTACGAGCTGGACGGGGTGCGGCTGTCGGACGACGGCGGGGCCCTGGCCACGGTGCGGGTGCGCTTCAAGCCGCCCTTCGAGTCAGGGGTGGACCGCACCGCCGACGCCTACGAGCCCCCGGCCGACGACGTCGCCCGGGAGATCGAGGCGCAGGTGAGCGGGAGCGCGGCGACCTGGGCCTTCGAGGCCAGCCCGGTGGGCTTCCAACGGGCGATCTGCGCCGCCCAGGTGGCCGAGGTCCTGCGCCGCTCGGGTTACGCCCGGGGCGACTCGGTGGAGGAGCTGTCGGAACGCTGCCTCGAGGTGGCGGATCGGGGCTCGGACGAGTCCTTCCGCGAGCTCGCGGCGATCGTCGCCGCGAACCGCGCCGCGATCGAAGCGAACCTGCCCCCGGCCGAGGGACCTCAGGCGACCGTCGATCGACTGAAGTACCTGCGCTACGAGCTGGAGCGGGAGCGCGAGGCGAGCGGCTCGGCGGACGCGAATGTGGTGGCCAGCCTCGAAGGGCAGATCGCCGAGCTCGAGGAGGAGCTGCGCGCGGCGTACCTCGGCGTGTCACTCGCCGAGGAGCGCTGAGGCACTGGCGGTAGGCGTTCGTACGGTGCCAGGCACAAAACCGCCGCCTACGCGGACCGGCCCTCTGCCGCCAACGGCGGCAGAGGGCCGGTCCGCGTAGGCGGCGGTTTTGTGCCTGGCACCGTACGAACGCCTACCGACATCCTCACTCCGCCATCACCACTCCGTCACCCCGCGCGAGCAGCTGCGCTACCTTCTCCGCGCGCCCCTCGAGCACCGCGCGTTGGTTCACATACCCCTTGTCGGTGATCTCGCCAGCGTCGATGCTCGGCGGCGCCTCCAGGAACAGGGCCGCCTCGATCCGCAGCGCATTGCCGCAATGGGCCTCGTTGTGCCGCGCCAGCGCTTGCCCCAGGGCCCCGCGCACGCGCGGATCCGCGCAACGCTCGGCGAGCCCGGTCCCCGCCGGCAGGTCCGCCGTCAAGCGCTCCACAACCCCGGGATCCGGCCAGACCAGCGCGCCGATTCCATCGGTGTCGTGCCCGCACAGCACCGCGTCGCTGACCAGACCCTCGCAACTCGCGAGGAACGTCGGCCGCAGGATCCCCACGTTGACCCAGGTCCCCGACGAGAGCTTGAAGTCCTCGACCACGCGGCCGTCGAAGACGATGCCCAGCTCCGGACGCTCCGGATCCGCGAGGACGCCCGCGTCGCCGATGCGGTAGAAGCCATCCTCGTCGAACGCCTCGCGCGTGAGGTCCGGGCGCTTCCAATAGCCCGGAGTGACGTTCGGCCCCTTGACGCGCAGCTCGAGCTTCGAGCCGCTGGGCACCATGGCGATCTCGGTGCCCGGCACCGGCAGGCCGATCACGCCGGCGCGCGGGATGGGAAAGTGCACGGCTGTCGCGAGGGGCGACGTCTCGGTGGAGCCCCAGGCCGAGGCCATGAAGACGCGGTGTCCGGCGTGCTTCAGGGCCAGGGCCTCCATGCGCTCCCACAGGTCCTGGGGCAGGGCGGCGGCGGCGTAGAAGACCATCTCGAGGCGCGAGAAGAAGTTCGCCGCCAGGGCCTCGTCGCGCTCGAACTCGCCGATCAGCATCGCGTAGCCGCGCGGCACGTTGAAGTAGTGGGTCGGCGCGACGTCAGCCAAGTTGTCGAGGGTCGGCTGCAGTCGGCCGGGGGCGGGCTTGCCTGCGTCGACGTAGAGGCTGCCGCCGTTTCGAAGGACCATGTCGAAGTTGTGGTTGCCGCCGAAGGTGTGGCTCCAGGGCAGCCAGTCGACGATCACGGGCGGGCGCTCGGCCAGAAAGGGCCAGACCTGGGCTTGGGCCTGGACGCTGGAGCACAGCATCGCCTGGGTGTTGATCACGCCCTTGGGCAGGCCGGTGGAGCCGCTGGTGAACAGGATCTTGGCCACGCTGTCCGGACCGACCGCGGCGAAGGCGGTCTCGACCGCGGGGCCCGACTCGCTCTCCAGCAGCTCCCGCACGCAGAACGAGGGCGCGGCACCGGACGAAGGCAGGGGCGAGGTCGACCAGAGCCGCGCGGCGTCGGCCGGGGCGGCGTCGGCGATAGCGGTCGCGAAGAGCTCACCGTTCTCCGCGAAGACCGCGCCGGGCTCCAGCAGCTCGAGCATCCCGCGCAGCCTGGTGCGGTCGGCAGTGAGCAGGGAGTAGGCCGGCGAGATGGGCGCCACGGGCACGCCCACCTGCATGGCGGCCAGGGCCAAGAGGCCGTGGTCCACCGAGTTGTCCGAGAGGATCGCCAGGGGGCGCGCGGGGCCCAGGCCGAGCTCGAGCAGCCGGGCCGAGAGGGCGTCGACGCCGCGTCGGGCGCTGGCGTAGGTCACCTCGCGCCAGCCGCGGGCGCCGGCGGCGCGCTCGGCCAGGAAGGTCCGCGAGCCGGCGCGGTCGGCCCAGGCGCGTAGGTGGATCCCGAGCTGGGCGGCGTAGGGGCCGAGCTCCTGGGGCGAGCGCAGGACCAGGCTGCCGTCGGAGCGTCGCTCGACGTCGACGGCGGCCGGCGCGAGGGTCGGCGTCTCGTTGGGGGGGGTCATCGTGGCTTCCTGTCGAGTTCGGGCGTGGCCGCGCGGGCGGGTGCCGCCTACCTTAGCGGGCCCCGCGGTTCGCTCGCTCGCGACCCCGCCTGGCGGCGACCCTCCCTCCATGCGATCTCAGACCTTCGTAGCCCTGGGCGCGACCCTCTGTGGGGTGGCCGTGATCCTCGGAGCCTTCGGCGCCCACGCCCTGAAGGACAGCCTCGATGGCGCGGGTCAGCTCGAGAACTGGCACACCGCCGTGCGCTACCAGGTTTGGCACGGGCTGGCCCTGATCCTGTGCGGCGCACTCGTGCCGCGGCTGCCCCTGGGTCGAGCGGTCGGAATCTGCTTCGGAGTCGGGGCCCTGCTCTTCTCGGGATCGATCTACGGCCTGGCCCTTGGCGGCCCGGGCGCGATCCTTGGCCCGATCACCCCCATGGGCGGCCTGTTGATGATCGTCGGCTGGGCGCTCCTGGGGAGCTCTGCGCTGCGCTCGACCGATCCGACCCCTCGCCCATGAAGCTGCACGCGCGACGGTACCTACTGCCGCTCTTGTGCCTGGCCCTCGGGGGCTGTGGCCTGTTCGGCTTCGGGCGCTCGGACGAGCCGCAACCCGAGCTCTACGACGCGGTGACCGCCGAGCCGCTGCCAGGGGACGTGCGCTGCTTCCTGTGTGGCGACCTGTACCTCGCCGCGAACCTCACGCCCGACAACCTCGACGTGCTCGAGCGCCGGGGCGTGGTGACGCTGATCGACCTGCGCCCGGCCGACGTGATCGAGCCCCTGCTGATCCGAGCCCTGCAGCTCGGCTTGCGTCCCGTCTCCCTGCCGGTCGACCAGGAGCTGCCGACCGACGCGCAGGTCGACAGGGTCCTGGCGGAGATCGCCCTCGAGCGCGACGGCCTGTTGTTGCTCACCTGTCAGACCGGGAGCCGCAGTGCGATCTTCTTCGCGATCTATCGCAGCGTCGTCGATGCTGTGCCGGTCGAGATCGCGCTCGAACAAGCCCGCTCGGCGGGGATGAAGCCCGGCGCGCCCGAGAAGCTGGTGCGCGACCAGGTCGAGCGTCTGGGCGGAGTCGGCGCTCAGGCCAGCTCGACCAACTGAGCCATCGTCTCGGCGATCTGGTCGGCTTGGGCCGCGTCGATGCAGGCGGGCGGCATGGCGTACAGCACGTCGCCCAGGGGGCGCAGCAGAACCCCACGCTCGATCGCCGCCGCGCGCAGCCGCGGGCCGAGACTGGCCAGGTAGCCCTCCGGCGCGCCGTCGGCCGGCACCACGTCAACCGCGACGATTCCGCCGGTTCGGCGTAGATCGCGCGCGCGCGGGTCGTCGCCGAGGCGCTCGCGCAGCCGCGCTTCGATGCGCGCCCCGGCGGCGTCCAGCAGGCCGGGCGTGTCGCGCTCCTGAACCAGTGCGAGGGACGCGAGCGCCACGGCGCAGCCGATCGGGTGGGCGGTGAAGGAGTGGCCGTGGAAGAAGGTGCGCGTGCGATCCTCGGAGAGAAAGGCCTCGAAGTACTCCTCGCGCGCGAGGGTCGCGGCCATCGGCATGAAGCCCCCGGTCAGGCCCTTGGCCAGGCACATGAGGTCCGGCTCCACGCCGGCCTGACCGCAGGCGAAGAGGCTGCCGGTGCGCCCGAATCCGGTCATGACCTCGTCGGCGATCAGCGGCAGGCCGCGCGCCGCCGTGGCCGCCCGCGCGTCGCGCAGGACGTCGTGGCCGTGCATCCGCATGCCGCCGGCCCCCTGGACCAGGGGCTCGACGATGACGCCCGCGGCGCGCTCGCCCAGTTCGTCGAGGGCCGCCGCGAAGGCGCCCAGCTCGGGACGAACGCGGCGCACCTCGAACAACATCGAGGCGAAGGTGTGGAAGAAGG
Source organism: Engelhardtia mirabilis (assembly GCA_007751255.1). Lineage (GTDB taxonomy): Bacteria > Planctomycetota > UBA1135 > UBA1135 > Engelhardtia > Engelhardtia mirabilis. The sequence continues at coordinate 6,655,624 of CP036296.1, read as the reverse complement.
GGTCGGGGTCGCCGACGGACATGGCGCCGAAGGTGTCCCCGTGGTACGAGCCCTCGAGCGCCACGAACACGCTGCGCTGGGGCTCGCCGCCCAGGGCATGGCGCTGGTAGGCCATCTTCAAGGCCACCTCGACCGCACTGCTGCCGTTGTCGGAGAAGAACAGGCGCGTCAGCCCCCGGGGCGCCAGGGGCAGCAACGCGTCGGCCAGGTCCAGAGCTGGAGCGTGGGTGGTGCCGGCGAACAGCACGTGGTCGAGCCGCAAAGCCTGGGCACGCATGGCCTCGATCAGCTGCGGCTCGCCGTGCCCGTGCAGGCAGACCCACCAGGACGAGATGGCGTCGATCAGTTGCCGCCCGTCGGCCAAATCCAAGAGCGCACCGCGGGCGCCCACGACGGCCAGGCGCTCACGATCGACCGCGTGTTGGGTGTAGGGGTGCCACTGGGTCCGCCGATCGCGGGCGAGGAACGACTCGGAGGGATCGCTCATCGCACCGGGGTCGCCGCCGACGGGTTCGAATCTTGGCGCGCGGCGGACGGAGGATGGGGACGGGGCGGTCTGACGAGTACCTGGCCCAGGCTAGCGCCGCGATGGCTGCGAGCAACTGCGACCCACTTTGCAACCGATGCCTGGTCGAGCGGGGCGAGAGGTTCGAGGACGAAGACGTGCGGGATGCCGGTGGTCTCGATCAATGTCCGCTCGTTGGAGGGATGGCGCTCACCGACCAGAAACAGGGCGGCGAGCTCGAGCCCACGGGCGCGGGCCGCCTCGACCGAGAGCAGGGTGTGGTTCAGGGTCCCCAGCCCACTGCGAGCCACCAGCACCAAAGGAACCCGGATTTGCTGTAACCAATCGATCTGGAGCCAGTCCATCCGGTAGGGAACGAGCAAGCCCCCTGCCAGTTCGACGATCCACAGGCGCTCCGCGGAGCGTGAGCGGATCTCGGCCAGCTTGGGTGCGAGTTCTTCCACCGGCAGCACGTCGCCGGCGTGGGTCGCCGCCTCATGGGGCGATGCGGGCAGCGGGTACCGACGCAGGGGATTCTCGAACACCGAGCCCGGCGCGCCCGCCAACCGCATCACCTCGAAGGTGTCGTCCGCGTCCGTCGCGCTCTGTCTTCGGCTCGATCCGGCGTGCGCTTCGGCGCTCGTCGGATCGACGCCGGTCTGCACCGGTTTCCAATAGCCGGCCGGCCCCGTCCCGGCGGCGGCGTGAAGTGCCATGGCACTGACCACTGTCTTGCCGACGTCGGTGTCGGTTCCGGCGATGACGAAGCAGGGTGCGGACGGTCGGGCCGGGCTGGGCTCTGTGGTCTCGGCCGAGGCCTTGGTCGCGATCGAGAGGTTGAGTGGGATCGAGTTGTCGAACTGGCCCGAGAGGGTCCCGCCGGTGATGGCGGTGCCTGCAACGTCGATGTCGACGAGAGGAGGGGGGGTGGGGGGCGGGGGGGGGGTGGGGGGGGGCCCGGGGGAGCTCTGCACCCCAGCCAGGTCCTTCCAGCCTCGGGCCAAGAGCTCTGACAACTCCCGAGTCTCGTCCACGCTGTTGTGGGCGTGGGCCACCAACCTCAACCGCGACGTTCCATCCGGCACCGTCGGCGGCCGCACCGCCCGCACGGCGAACCCTCCTCGCTCAGCGACCTCCGCCAAGGCCAACGCCGACCCCTCGTGCCCAACCACCAGCGGCACGATCGCCGCCGCTGGAACGCGCAAGCCGAGCCGGTGCGCCAGGTCCCGGGCCATCGCCAAGCACCGCTCGCGCAAGTCCTCCGCCGCCGCCGCGCGCTCGACGGCAGCGGCGAAGGCCGCGGCGACCGCTGGCGGTGAGGCCGTGGTGAAGACGAACGTCCGCGCCCGCTGGACCAGGACCTCGCGCAGGGCCGATCCGCAGGCGACCACCGCTGCCGCCGAGCCCAGGGCCTTGCCACCCGTGACGATGCGCGCCGCCACCCGCTCCGATCCACAGCCTCGCTCCATGGCCTCGGCGAAGGCGCCGGCTCCCCGCGGGCCCAGCAAGCCTGCGGAGTGGGCTTCGTCGACGACCAGGTACGCGTTGTGGCGCTCGCACAGCTCGTGCAGCTCAGCCAGTGGCGCGAGGTCCCCATCCATGCTGAAGACGCCCTCGGTCAACACCAGCCGCCGGCGCGCGCCGCGACCCGCGACCAAGAGCTGCTCGACGTGCTCGAGGTCCAGGTGGCGATGCACCTTGGTGGTGGCCCTCGACAGTCGCGCCGCGTCGATCAGCGAGGCGTGGTTCAAGGCGTCGGACACGATCAGGTCCCCCGCGCCGGCCAGGGCGCCGACCACGCCGAGGTTCGCCTGGTAGCCGGTCGGAAACAGCAGCCCCGCCTCGGATCCGACCCATTCGGCCACTCTGCGCTCGGCCAACTCGTGGGACGGCAAGCGTTCCGACAGCAGGCGAGCCGCGCGGGAACCCGCCCCCTCGTTCTCCAGCGCCGCACGCGCCGCGGCGATCACCACCGGATCGCGGGCCAGGCCGAGGTAGTCGTTCGAGGTGAAGTCGATCCCCACCGACACCCGTTCCGTGCTGCGCCGCAATCCCCGTTGCTCGAGCCGTTCGAGCTCCGCGCGCAGCTCCCCCTCGAGCGGCCCTTGTGACCGGCCTCGATCGTCGCGCGGTGCCGTCATGTCGGACCGACTCGCCGCGAATCAGCGGCAGCCGCCGCCTTCGTTCGCGCCGGCGCTCGACGAATGATCCGCACTCGGCCGCGTGCCGCAGCTCCCGCCCGCCCGGCGCAGGGGCGCGAGCCCCAGCTTGTCGAACAAGCGCGCGTCGCTCGCCTCGCCGGGGTTGGGGGTCGTGAGCAGCTCGTCGCCCACAAAGATCGAGTTCGCGCCCGCCAGGAAGCACATGGCCTGGGTCGCCTCGTCCATCTCAGTGCGACCCGCGGAGAGCCGGATCACCGTCTTGGGCATCAGCACCCGCGCCGCCGCGACCACGCGCACCACATCGGTCCAATCAACCACTTGACCCTCACCCAGGGGAGTGCCCTCGACCTGGACGAGCTGGTTGATGGGGACGCTCTCCGGCTGGGGATCGAGCCCGGCGAGCTCGCACAGAAGCTCCGCGCGCGCGACCGTCGACTCGCCCAGACCGAGGATGCCGCCCGAGCACACGTGGATCCCCGCCGCTCGCACCCGCTCCAGGGTCTCGAGCCGATCGTCGTAGGTGCGGGTGCTCACGACCGAGTCGTAGTGGCTCCGCCCGGTGTCGAGGTTGTGGTTGTAGTAGTCCAGACCGGCCTCCGCGAGTCGCCCGGCCTGGGCCGCGTCGAGCATGCCGAGGGTCACGCAGGTCTCCAGGCCGAGGCCCTTGACCCGCCGCACCATCTCGATCACCGCGTCGAACTCGGCGCCGTCACGAACCGATCGCCAGGCCGCGCCCATGCAGAACCGGTCGGCCCCGCCCTCGCGGGCCCGCTCGGCCGCGCTGACCACCTCGTCCACCTGGGCCAGGGGGCTGCGCTCGACCGGCGTCTCGTAGTGGGCGCTCTGGGAGCAGTAGCCGCAGTCCTCCGGGCAGCCGCCGGTCTTGATGCTCAAGAGCTGCGAGCACTGGATCGCGCGCGGGTCGTGGTGCTCCCGATGGACCCCCGCTGCGGCGAAGACCAGGTCCAGGAGGGGCCGCGCGAGGAGTTCCTCGACCTCGGCCAGGGAGGGGGCGAGGGCGGTGGGCTTGAGGGTCTGGGACATCTTGGGGCTCTTCCGGCGAGCCCCCTATGCTATCGGCGCCGACGACCGGAGGAACCCCGCCCCCGCCGTCGAGCCCGGACCGAACCCCGATCGGCTCTCGGAACCTTCCCACCCCGCGCGCCCCCCCCCTGCCTATGACCCCCTCGGCCACCCCCGTCCGGCGCCCGAACTACTGGGACTACATCCGCGTCGAAGAGCTCCTCGCCCTCCAGGGCGGCCTGGCCTCCGACGAGACCGGCCTCTCCAACGACGAGGTCCTGTTCATTTCCGTGCACCAGGTTTACGAGCTGTGGTTCAAGCTCGTCCTGCGCGAGCTCGGTGTCGTTCGCGACCTCTTCCGGGCCGATCACGTGGCCGAGACCGCCCTGGCCGGCGCGGTCCACGGCTGCCAGCGGATCACGACCATCCTGCGCCGCTGCGTCGATCACTTCGAGGTGATCGAGACCCTGCCCACCGCCGGCTACCTCAGCTTCCGGGACAAGCTGATGCCCGCCAGCGGCTTCCAGAGCGCTCAACTCCGCCAGATCGAGATCCTGTTGGGCCTCGAGGCGACCGACCGCATTCCGCTCGGGGCCGAGGGCGACTACCTGGCCGCCCTGAAGGACCACGCCGGCGGCAACTCCACCGCATTCGAGCGGGTGCAGGCCCAGCTCGCCGACCGGCCCTCCTTCCTCGAGGTCTTCCACGCCTGGCTCGAGCGCACCCCGATCGACGGGGTCGCCCTGGGTGACGAGGGTGACGTCGAGGTCCTCGACTGCTTCGTGGAGGCCTACAGCGCCGCCCATGGCCGTGAGATCGACCGGTCCCACGCCAGCGCCCTCGAGCGCACCATGGGCGCAATCGACCGCGCGACCCTCGACGAGCGCTATTCGGCCGAGAAGCGGGCCCTGCGCGACTTCCTGAGCCCCCAGGGCGAGGACGGCCCCGCCACCCGCCGTCGCCGCGCGGCGACGCTCTTCATCCTCACTTACCAGGACCTGCCCCTGCTCTCCTGGCCCGGCGCTCTGGTCGAGGCCGTGATCGAGATGGAGCAGGCCCTGTTGATCTTCCGCCAGCGCCACGCCCGCATGGTCGAGCGCGTGATCGGTCGGCGCACCGGCACCGGTGGGTCGAGCGGCGTCGACTACCTGGATCAGACTGCCCTGCGCTACCGCATCTTCAAGGACCTGTGGGCCGTGCGCACCTACCAGATCCGACCCGAGGCGGCCCCAAGTCTCGAACGGGCCGCCTTCTACGGCTTCCGCGCCGACAGCGGTCAGTCCCCTTCTGCGACCCTGAACGGCTGATTCGCAGTGCGTTGACCGAATCTTCGTCGGTCGCCCCTACCGTCCCGGCCCCGACTCACGCGGCAGGCATTCCGCAACCGCGCCCGGGATTCGACGACGTAAAGACATGCAGGCCGCCGTGCAAATGGAGCGGGTCGCGACGAAGGACACCATCCTGATCATCGAGGACGAGCCCGACATTCGGGAGCTCCTCAAGCGCAGCCTCGAACGCGAAGGCTATCGGGTCCACGCCGCCGGCGACGGCGAGGTGGGCCTGCGCGAGGCCACCCTGCGCAAGCCGGCGGTGGTGCTGCTCGATCTGATGCTCCCCGGGATCGACGGGCTCGAGGTCTGCCGACTGCTCAAGAGCCAGGCGGAGACCCAGCAGACCTCCGTCATCATGCTCACGGCCAAGGGCGAAGAGAGCGACGTGGTCCTGGGCCTGGAGCTGGGCGCCGACGACTACGTCACCAAGCCCTTCAGCCCCAAGGAGCTGGTGGCCCGCGTCCGGGCAGTCCTACGGCGTGCCAAGCGCCGTCAGGCAGGCGGCAAGCCCACGCGCATGGAGGTCGGCACGGTGGTGCTCGACTCCGAACGCCACGAGATCGTGGTCGACGGCGAGCCGGTCTACTTCACCCGCGCCGAGTTCCGGTTGTTGTGGGCGCTGGTCTCCCAGCCGGGTCGAGTCTTCACCCGCAACGAGCTGGTCGACAACATCACCGCGGGCGAGAGCTACATCCTCGACCGCAACGTCGACGTGCACGTGAGCGCGATCCGCAAGAAGCTCGGCGACCAGGGCGACCTCGTGCAGACCGTGCGCGGCGTCGGCTACAAGTGCCGCGACTGAGCCCGCGGGGTCCGCGAACCGGCGTGTTCTTCGCCTGGCGCGCCCGAATCAATGCGACCCGGCTCCGGCCGCGCCGCGAATGGGGCGTCCCGAACGCCAGCCGCCCCCCCCGGAACGCGTCCGAGGGGGGCGGTTGAAGGAGCCGCGGGTTCGAGGGGACGCGCCCCTCTGGCCCGCGGCGGTCACTGGCTCAGAAGGTGACCTGGAAGCGTGCCGAGATGGCGTCGGCATCGGCGTCGAGACCGCCGCCGCCGTTCGAGTCGTCGATCGACTGCATCACGTAGTTGAGCATGATGCGGGCGTTCGGGTTCAGGTACCAGTTGACGCCCGCGCTGAGGCCGGAGGCCTCAGCGACGTTGTCGACGTCGAGCATCGAGTACCGGGCCGCCAACTCCCAAGCGCCGGTTCCGTCTTCGCCGAAACCGCGCCAGTTGGACTCAGGGGTCACGCGACCGAAGTGTCCGTGGGTGTAGGGGCGGGACTCGCCCGTCAGGAAGTAGCTGCCCTGCAGGTAGAAGCCCGTGGCGTCGGGGTCGACGGAACCCGTTCCGTTCTGGGTGGCCGAGTTGAACTCAGCCTGGACCGAGAAGGGACCGAAAACGCCCGCGGCTTCGACGCCGAGGTGGGTCGAATCCTCGAGCGGGATCGCCGCGCCGGCGCCGCCGCCGAAGCCGGAGATCTCGTAGCTGATGCCACCGAAGTCGACCTGACCCGCACCGCGGATCGAGACCGAAGCGCCGACGTGGACGATCTGGTCGTTGTCGGGGTCGTAGGTGGGAGCCCAGGTCACGCGACCGGTGCCGGCGTAGCCGTCACGGCCGACGTTGGCGTCGCCCACGCTGGTGTCGGGCATCGATCCGAAGATACCGGCCGCCCAACCCAGGGCGTTCTCCTCGTTCCAGTCCGACAGCATGAAGCCGACGCTACGCATCGGCGACAGGTTGTAGGCCAGCGAACGCTCGAGGAACGTGATGTCGTTCGACGAGGTCTGCCACTCGAGCGAGAAGGGCTCCTTCATCTGACCGACCCGCAACTCCCCAACGAGGAAGTTGTCGATCGTCATGTAGACGTCCGTGAAGTCGGCGACGTCGGTGCCTGCGAAGTCGTACTGCGCGTTGAAGCCGATGTTGCCGTAGAGCTGGCCCTTCACGTAGAGACGCGCGCGCCGGAAGCGCCACGAGTCGTCTTCGTTGAAGCCGGCCGCCTGGATGGCGTCGTCTTGGCCGATCCAGCTGCCGTCGTAGTGAATACGGCCGCCGATGCGGTAGGTGGTCTGCCCGTCACCCGAGGTGAAGCGCAGATCGTTCTTCCAGAAGACCCGGTCGCCGTCGGCGACGACAGGGATGGTGATGGCGGGCTGGGCCGAGGTCGCAGCGAGTGCGGTGTCGTCGGCCCCACCAGTGGGGTCGGCGTGGGCCGCGCTCGCGGCGGCCACGATTCCGAGGCCGGCCAGAGCTGTGTAGCGGTTCATGGGGTTTCTGCCCTCCTGAGATGCAGTGAGATGAGAGACCACGAGCGGCCGATGCCGCCCTGCGTCGTGCGCGGTTGCCGCCACCCGAGAGTCGAGTGGCGACGTGCCGGGACAGACCCCGGTCCTCCCCGCACGGCGGGTCCCCCGCTGGTTACTTCGGCGGGGTAGGGGGGGTCCTTGCCCGTAACCTTTGCGGTCGCGGTGCCTTGCGGCCGTGGCAGAGGCCTTGCGCCCCGACAGCCGGAAGTTTCTGGTGACCTCCAAGAAGGCTCTAAAGGTGAATCAAAGGGGCTGTATCGGCGCTCCTTATGGGCTGCATCCGGCGGCGGGCGGAGCCGTCACCAGCCCTGGGACAGGCCCCCGTCAGGGCAGGTCGAGATTCGAACCGAATTCGGGGCGATTGGGCGGCCGAGGGCGCGACGTCGTCCTCCCGTGGGCGCTGCTGAAGCCCAAACGGTTCTTAACGAATCGTTCGCGTGGCGCTGATATCGAGTTCACCCCACCCGAGTCTGATCCGGCCTCGCCACGAGGCAGGAGGTCCCTGCCGAACCGCCCGGACCCACCCCTGGAAGGAAAGCCCCAGTGATGAGCACTTTCACCAAGAGCCTCGGCCTCGCGCTCCTCGCGGGCGCCCTCGCCGCGCCGACCGTGAACGCCCAGCAGCGCGTCGACCAGAACCTCCCGAACTACCGTCCGGTCGAGGGCGTCTCCGGAGCGATCAAGAGCGTCGGCTCGGACACCATGAACAACCTGATGGCGCTCTGGGCCGGGGGCTTCCTGGCCCACTACCCCAGCGTCCAGGTCGAGATCGAGGGCAAGGGCTCGGGCACGGCCCCGCCGGCCCTGACCGAGGGCACCTCCAACTTCGGTCCCATGAGCCGCACCATGAAGGATGCGGAGATGGACGAGTTCGAGAAGAAGTTCGGGTACAAGGCCACGGCGCTGGCGACCTCGATCGACATGCTCGCCGTGTACGTCCACAAGGACAACCCGATCCGCGGTCTGACCCTGGCCCAGGTCGACGCGATCTTCTCCAAGCGCCGCACCGGCGGCTACGCCGAGGACATCACCACTTGGGGTCAGCTCGGCCTGACCGGCGAGTGGTCCAACAAGCGCATCGAGCTCTACGGCCGTAACTCCGCCTCGGGTACCTACGGCTACTTCAAGCAGCACGCCCTCTTCAAGGGTGACTTCAAGGACAGCGTCAAGGAGCAGCCGGGCAGCTCGTCGGTGGTCTCGGCCGTAGCCGGCGACCCCTACGCGATCGGTTACAGCGGCATCGGCTACAAGACCGCCGACGTGCGCACCGTGCCCCTGGCCAAGGACGCCGCCTCGTCCTTCGTCGCGGCCACGCCGGAGAACACGGACAGCTACCCCCTGGCCCGCTTCCTCTACACCTACATCAACTACGAGCCCGGCACGCAGCTCGACCCCCTGCGGCGCGAGTTCGCCAAGTTCATCTTCAGCCGCCAGGGCCAGGAAATCGTGCTCAAGGACGGCTACCTGCCGGTCCCCGCGCCGATCGCCCGCCGCGAGCTGGCCAAGGTCAACGTGGAGCTGCCCGCAGTAACCGAGGCCAGCGCGCCTCGCTGACGGCACTGCCGCGCAGGGCGAGCCACCCGGACTGGCTCGCGCGGTTATTCTTCGGGCGCCGACGTTCCCTGGACGTCGGCGCCTGAGGCGTTCCAGCGGCCGACCGCAGACTCCCCCCTCTGCCATCCACCGAGGTCACCCCCCAGACCATGTCGTCCGACTCGTTCACCGGTCGCGGCCCCCGCCGACAGACCCGCCGTGGCGTGATCGTCGCCGAGCGCATCGCGCGGCTCCTGATCTCGATCGGGGGGATCGGAACGATCCTGGCGGTTTCGCTGATCTTCTTCTTCCTGCTCTGGGTCGTCTTCCCGCTGTGGATGCCGGCCGAGATCGAGGCGGCGAGCGAGACGGCCCCGGCGGCCTTCGAGGCCCCCCTCGCCATGGGCCTGGACGAGAGCCAGGCGATCCGCTGGAGCCTGGGCGAGAACGGACAGTTGCGTTCCGAGCGCGCCGACGACGGGAGCCTGCTGGCCACCGCCGATGTGCTCTTGTTGGACGGGGCCGCGCCGACGGCGGTGGCGGTCGTTCCGGGCTCGGAGATGGTCGCCCTCGGTTACCCGGACGGACGCGCGCGCTTCGCCCTGATCGGCTTCCGCACCACGATCTTCACTGAGACGGATCGCGAGGACATCGACGCCGACGAGCTGGGTGAGGGCGTCGAGCCCATGCCCGACGACCTGCGCGACCTTCCCGTGGGCTCGCTGCGCGCCTACCGCGACGGCGTCGCGAACCGACTCGACCCGGTCAAGATCCGCTACCAGGTCCTCGACGTCCGCGTGCTCGACCCGCCGGTGGAGGTCAGCGGCGGCTCGCCGATCGTCCAGATCGACGCCTCCGGTCACCTCGCCTACGACGATGGCCAGTGGCGGCTCGAGTTCAAGTTCGCCGCGCTCACCGCCGCGGGCGACCTGATCGTCGGCGGGCTCGAGGAGAAGACCAGCTTCCTCACCGGCGAGACCTCCATCGTCACCGCTGCACGCACCGCGCCGGGCATCGTCCCCGAGGGCCAGGGTCGCGCGGTCGACCTGTTCCTGACCGACCTCGGCGACCACGTCCTCGTGGTGTGGGCCGACGGCACGGCGCTGCACTATCTGGACCGCGACGGCAGCCTGGCCCTCGAGGAGCGCCTGGACCTGGTGGAGAAGCCCGGCGCGACGGTCACGGCCAGCGCACCGCTGATCGGCAAGAACACGCTCATGGTCGGCGACAGCCTGGGCCGCGTCGGCGCCTGGTTCGCCGCGCGGGGCGACGCCAAGGCCCAGAAGCGTGACCTGGCCGCGGCCCAGCGCGCCTACCAAACGGCGATCTACGAGCTGCGCGACCGCCTGGAGCGGGCCGGCGTGCCGCCCCACGAGCTGCCCTTCGGCGGCGTCGAGGAGGAGGAGCTGCCGCCCGAGATCCGCGCGCACCTGGACGCGGACGAGTTGGCTTGGGCCGAGGACGAGCTCGCCCTGCTGCGCGAGCTGAGCCCGCCCATCGGCGCCGCGCGCCAGGCCCTGATGGCCGCTGACCGCCAGGCCTTCGTGCGCGGCCACCTGCTCGACAGCCCGGGCGGCGCGGCGCCCAGCGTGATCGTCTCTTCACCCAAGTCGCGCCTGACTGCTGTGGGGACCCAGACCGGACAGGTGGGCCTGATCCAGGTCACAAGCGGTCGCCTGCTCGGGTCGGTCAAGGTCTCCAACGGGCCCGTCACGGTGCTCACGATCAGCCCCAAGGAGAGCGTGCTGTTCGGCGTCGCCGACTCGCGGACCTTCCGGGTCGACATCGACCCCGGCCACCCCGCAGTCAGCCTGGCCACGCTCTTCGCCCCGATCTGGTACGAAAGCGCCCCGGGTCCCGAGCACACCTGGCAGTCCACCGGTGGCACCGACGCCTTCGAGCCCAAGCTGGGCCTGATGCCGCTGATCTTCGGCACGATCAAGGCGACGATCTACTCGATGATCTTCGGCGCGCCCCTGGCGCTGCTCGCCGCCCTCTATTCGAGCGAGTTCCTCAAGCCGCGCCTGCGCGCCACGCTCAAGTCGATCATCGAGCTGATGGCCAGCCTGCCCAGCGTCGTGCTCGGCTTCCTGGCCGCTCTGGTGATCGCGCCCTACGTGCAAGAGGTGCTGCCCGGCGTGCTGGGCTTCTTCTTCGCCCTACCCTTCGCGCTCGTTCTGGGCGCGAACATCTGGCAGCTCCTGCCCCGTCGCCGCGCGATCCTGTGGAGCGGTTGGCAGCGCTTCACGGCCATCTTCGTCGCGATCCCCGTGGCCGTGTGGGCCGCCGGCGTGATCGGTCCGGCGCTCGAGGGGATCTTCTTCGCAGGCGACATGCAGCTGTGGCTCGACGGCCAGGTCGGCGAGAGCGGCATGGGTGGCTGGCTGCTGCTGTTCCTGCCCGTCTCGGCTCTGATCGTGGCCTTCTCCATGGGCCGCTGGGTCAACCCCTGGTTGCGCGGTCGCAGTCGGGACTGGGGTCACGGCGCCGTCACCCGTGCGGAGCTGGGCAAGTTCCTCGCCGCGGCGGTGGTGACGCTGCTTCTGACCTTCGGCCTGTCCTTCGCGGTGAGTGGGGCCGGTTTCGACCCCCGCGGCGGTTACGTGGACACCTATGTCCAGCGCAACGCCCTGGTGGTTGGCTTCGTGATGGGCTTCGCGGTCATCCCGATCATCTACACCCTGGCGGAGGACGCCCTCTCGAGCGTGCCCTCGCACCTGCGCCTGGCCTCCCTGGGCGCGGGAGCGACCCAGTGGCAGACTGCCGTGCGCGTGATCGTCCCCACGGCCATGTCGGGCCTCTTCTCGGCGGTCATGATCGGTCTGGGACGCGCGGTGGGCGAGACCATGATCGTGCTCATGGCCGCGGGCAACACGGCGGTCATGGACTGGAACATCTTCAACGGCTTCCGGACGCTCTCCGCCAACATCGCCGTCGAGCTGCCCGAAGCCGCCCGTGACACGACCCACTACCGGGTGCTGTTCCTGGCGGCCTTCACGCTCTTCGTGATGACCTTCGTGCTGAACACCTTCGCCGAGGTCGTGCGCCTCCGTTACCGCAAGAGGGCCTTCGAACTGTGAGCGTCGGAACCCCGGTCGATCCTGGCCTGTCCTCGGGCGCCGCCAAGCGCGGCTCCAAAGCCCCCGGCGCTCGGCGTGGCCGCGCCCACTCGGTCGTGGCCGACGGCCAGCCGATGATCTGGCTCAGCGGCGGCGCCCTGGCCATCGGCCTGATCATGATCATCGGCCTCCTGGGGCTGGTGCTGTTCCAGGGGCTGAGCACCTTCTGGCCCAGGTCGGTGGTGGAGCTGACCACCGCCCGCGGCGAGACGTTCATGGGCCAGGTCGCCGAATTCGACCTCTACGAGCCCCAGGAGTACGAGTTCGCGAATCTGCCCGGGGCGCTCGCGGATGTGGCCCACGCCGAGGCCAACACGCGGGGTGGCGAGGTCTCACGCTGGCAACTGCGCACCGGCAACTACGAGGACACCGACACCCACTTCGACTGGATCAGTCAGCTCTCGATCCTCCCCGCCGGCGCCGAGAGCGACGAGCGCACGGCCCTGGCCGACTTCGAGAGCGCGGTCACGTTCCCGGAGTGGGCCGTCGTCGTCGAGCGCATCGAGAAGGGGCGCTTCTACGGCATTCCGGCGGCTTTCCTCGAGGGCGACCAGGTCCTGGCCACCGACCCGGCCGAGATCTGGGGGCTCTTCGAGCAGCACCACGACGAGGTGCGCGACCTCTTCGCCGAGAAGCGCGAGGTCGAGAAGGAGGGCATCGGCGCCGTCAACCGCCGCATCGAACGCGCGCGCCTCGAGGCCAAGTCCGTGGAGCTCGAACGCGGTGTCGAGTCGCCCGAGACCGCCGCCGCTTGGCAGCGCTACGAGTCCGAGCTGCTGGTCATGGAAGGCGAGATCGCCGAGCTGACCGAGGAGCGCCAGCGAATCGAGGACCTCGGCACCCGCTACCAGGTCCGCTTCGACACCGCCTACGGAACCCCGCGCACCCTGGTGCTGTGGGACATCGTGCGGGCCTTTCCTGCCAACCGCATCGGCTTCGCGGACAAGCTCGGCATCTACCTCTCGCGCTGGAACGAGTTCCTGCGCGGTGACCCGCGCGAGGCCAACAGCGAGGGCGGCGTGTTCCCGGCGATCTTCGGCACGGTGATCATGACCCTGATCATGTCCATCGCCGTGGTGCCCTTCGGCGTGCTCGCCGCCCTGTACCTGCGCGAATACGCCAAGCCCGGTCCCCTGGTCAGCACCGTCCGTATCGCCGTCAACAACCTGGCCGGTGTGCCCAGCATCGTCTTCGGAGTCTTCGGCCTGGGCTTCTTCTGCTACATCTTCGGCGCCTCGATCGACCAGCTCTTCTTCGCCGAGCGCCTGCCCAACCCGACCTACGGCACCGGCGGCATCCTGTGGGCCTCGCTGACCCTGGCTCTGTTGACCCTGCCGGTGGTGATCGTCGCCACCGAGGAAGCGGTCGCGGCGGTCCCGGGCTCCATGCGCGAGGGCTCCTACGCCTGTGGTGCCACCAAGTGGCAGACCATCTCTCGCATCGTCCTGCCGCGGGCCCTGCCGGGCATCATGACCGGCATGATCCTGGCCATCGCCCGCGGCGCCGGTGAGGTCGCGCCCCTGATGCTGGTCGGGGCGGTCAAGTTGGCCCCCGAGCTGCCCCTCGACGGCGTCTTCCCCTACGTCCACCCCGAGCGCAGTTTCATGCACCTGGGGTTCCACATCTTCGATCTGGGCTTCCAGAGCCAGAACAGCGAGGCGGCCAAGCCGATGGTCTTCACGACTACCCTGCTGCTGATCGGCATCGTCGTCATGCTCAATGTCGTGGCGATCTGGATTCGGTCCCACCTGCGCCGCAAGTTCGTTTCCGGCCACATCTGATAGGGAAGGGCCGCGTCCATGAGTCAGATCCGAACCGACGTCAAACACTCCGCGTACACCGCGGGTGGAGCCGGAGTCATGTCTTCGAGAGTTCAGCGAGAGGGTGTCTTCGAGGCGATCAAGCGCGGGGACGCCTTCGCAACCGAGACGCACCCGGCGATCCAGCGCGAGGAGATCGTCCTCGGCATCGACAAGTTCAAGTTGTGGTACGGGACCGCCCAGGCCCTGTGGGACGTGTCGATGAAGATCCCGCGCGGCAAGGTGACTTCGCTGATCGGTCCCTCGGGCTGCGGCAAGTCGACGCTCCTGCGTTGCGTCAACCGCATGAACGACCTGATCGACTCGGTTCGGGTCGACGGCGAGATGACCCTCAACGGTGATCCGATCTACGGCGCCGAGGTCGACGTGATCGAGCTCCGCAAGCGCATCGGGATGGTCTTCCAGAAGCCCAACCCCTTCCCGATGAGCATTTTCGAGAACGTCGTCTACCCCCTGCGGATCGACGGCGAACGCAATCGCGGAGTGCTAGAAGAGGTGTGCGAGCGCTCCCTGCGCGGCGCCGGGCTGTGGGAAGAGGCCAAGGATCGGCTGGACCAGAGCGCCCTGGCCATGTCCGGCGGTCAGCAACAGCGCCTATGCATCGCGCGGGCCATCGCGGCCGAGCCGGAAGTGCTGTTGCTCGACGAGCCCTGCTCCGCCCTCGACCCGATCGCCACCGGGCGCATCGAAGAGCTGATCGACGAGCTCAAGGGCTCCTACTCGATCCTGATCGTGACTCACAACATGCAGCAGGCGTCGCGCACCAGCGACTTCACCGCATTCATGTACCTCGGCCGACTGGTCGAGTACGGCCCCACCGAACAGATCTTCTTGCAGCCGCGGCTGAAGGAGACCGAGGACTATGTTACTGGCCGCTTCGGCTGACGCCGAATCGAGCGCGTCACCGGCCGCTTCGACGGACTTGGGATCGGGCCTGACAGCGCCCGCTTCAGCAAACGTAGAACCGACCATCTCGCCGGCAGACCTGAACCATCCCGACCGGCTCGGTCGGGCAAGCCTTACATCGCGAATTCTCAGCACCCAGAATCCCGTGCAGAACAACTCCGCAGCCCTTCGTCTCTCGCTCGCCGCCCTGGTCCTGGCCGGCGCGGCGGCCTGCTCCTCGACTCCGGCCGACGGCGCTCACACCGCTCACAGCGAGCACGGCTCCTCGGCTCCGGCGGCCGAGGTCGTCGCCGGCATCCCGATCAAGCCGGGCTTCGCCATCCGCGAGGGAGAGAGCGGCTTCCCCTGGGTCTTCTTCGCGGGCAGCGACGAGCTGCATGCCTTCGACGCGGGCGACGAGCCTGGCGAGAACGTGACCGTGTTCGTGGGCGGAGTGGGCGTGCGCTCGACCGAGAAGTCGACGATCCGGGCCTACGCCGCCACCCGCGAGGGCTACGTCGCCCGCATCGCCGGCGACTTCACTTGGATCTTCCCCGCCGGCTCGGCGGACCTGGCGGCCTTCGACCGCGACGGCGAGCCGAACGAGCAGGCGACCATGTACCTGGGCGGCAAACCCTTCCGCTCCACCCACCTGGAGACCCTGCGGGCCTACGAGCAGACGGCCACGGGCTTCGTCGTGCGCGAGGGCGAGGACGGCTTCACCTGGGTCTTCCGGGCGGGTTCGCCGGAGTTGGCGGCCTTTGACGGAGGTGATGTACCCGCCGAGAACTCCACGCTCTTCATCAACGGGAAGGGCTACCGTTCGGCGGAGCTGGACGACCTGCGCGCCTACCAGGCGGCCCGCAACTGATCGGGACGCCGGCCCGGCCTGATCCGGTCGCCCCTCGGGTCGCCGGCCGGTATGGGCTATAGTCGCCCCCGATAAGGCCTCCCGCGGCGTACAACCACCATGTCCAACCACCTCCACGCCGACCTCGAGAAGCTCGAGAAGCGGCTGCTCTACCTCGCGGCCCAGGTCGAGGATTCCGTCCGCAAGGCGATCACGGCCCTGCTCGAGCGCAAGCAGGACCTGGCCCTGGACGTGGTGGCGGGTGACCGCGAGATCGACGAGCGCGAGGTCGAGCTGGAGGAGGACTGCCTCAAGCTCCTGGCCCTGCACCAGCCGGTGGCCACGGACCTGCGCTTCATCGCGGCGGTGCTCAAGATCGACAACGACCTGGAGCGCATCGGCGACCTGGCCGTCTCGATCGCCAAGCGCGCCGCCTTCCTGACCACCGCACCGCCCTTCCCGGTGCCGCACCAGATGAAGGCCATGATGGAGCAGGCGGTGGACATGCTGCGCAAGTCCCTCGACGCCTTCGTGGGCGGCGACGTGGTCAAGGCCCAGGAAGTGCTCGAGGCCGACGACGCCATCGACAAGCTCCACAAGGAGATCGGTCGCGAGGTCATCGCCGCCATGGAGAGCAACTCCGAGTCGGTCGAGCCCGGGATGCAGCTCTTCTCGGTCTCCAAGGCCCTCGAGCGCATCGCCGACCACGCCACCAACATCGCCGAGGACGTGGTCTACATGGTCGACGGCGCGATCATCCGACACGGTCTGGGCGTCGATCCGGTCTGAGGGACGCACGCTGGCGCGGGGCGTACGGTGGCGGGATCATTGGGCGTACGGTGGCGGGATCATTTGTCCCACGGGAGGGGCCATCGCCGGCTTTGCCGGCGATGGCCCCCCTCCCGTGGGACAAATGATCCCGCCACCGTACGCCCCGGTGATGCCGGTTCGAACGGCATTCACCGGCGGGACTACCGAGCACCCAAGTCCCAGGCGGGCAGCTCGACGGGCGTCGCGGCGGAGACCGTCAGCGGCCGCGCAGCGAGCCGCTCGCCCCAAGGCCGCTCCACGCGCAGCTCGAACTCTCCCGCACCGAGGGGCGGCAGGGTGAAGGCCCCCGCGTCGTCCACGGCGGCCTCGAGCATCCGTCGGCCGTCGCTGCCGAGCAGGTCAGCGGCCAGCCCCGGGGGCAGCACCGGCATCGCGATGACGGTCAAGCTGCGCGGATCGTCGACACCGCTCAACCTCCCCGAGAAGCGCAGGGCGGGGTAGCGCAAGTCCATCGCTTGGGACGCCTCCCCGCTCAGCTCGACGGCGGGCAGGATCGCCATCAGTACCTCGTCCATGTGGTCGTCGATGGCCGGCCCGAGCAGCACCACGTACCTGCCTGCCCGCAGGTCGGTGGCGCGGTACTGCAGCCCCTCCGGAGCCCCACGCACCCAAGTACCGTCGGCTCCGTGGGAGAGGAAGTAGGGCACCACGGCCCCGGGCGGGTCGACCACGCCTGTGACGGTGCCGGTGACCGTCACTTGGTCCGAGTTCCCCAGGGCGAGCTCGAGCTCCAGCGGGACCCCGGCCTCGATCTCCAACGAGCGGCGGACGACGGCGTTCTCGTCGGCGTCGTTGCGGTCTCTCAAAGCGTGGATCATGTAGCCGCCAGGGCGGAGATGCTCGAACACCGCGACGCCGTCGGGGCCTGTCGTCGCGCGTTCGTCCAAGGGACCGTCGTAGTCCACGTAGGCGTTCGAACTCGAGCGCAGCAGCAAGTGCCCGCCCGCCACGTTGTTGCCCGCGCCATCGACCAGTCTTACGCGGAGGGAAGCGCGGCGGACCATCGGCACCTCGATCGGTCCCGATCCATCGAAGGACAGGCTCGCGGGCTCGTAATGGGGGTGGTTCGCGATCACCACGCCGCGCGGGCCTCCCTCGTCGAAGGCGATGCGAAAGTGCCCGTCGAGCATCGACTGGACCTGGCGCTCGGTCTGGATCGCTTCGGACTCGTCGACAAGGCCGAGCAGCTCGATTCGCGCCCCGGCCACCGGCTGCAGAGTCTGCGCGTCGATCACCCGGCCCGTGGCCAGCACCGCGCCCGGCGCGCGTTCTGGGCCGTCGAGGTCGACCTCGAACTGTAGTTGGATCGGCTGCCCCTGCATCGGCGTGACAACCTGCTCGAGCTCGACGGTTCGCACGGCGCCGGCGAGCAGCTCCACCCGCACGACCATCGGCAGACCCGCGGCGAACTCCACCTCACCGGCCGCGAGGCCGTCGAGGGTCTCCATTCGTAACCCCTCCAGGTACTGGTCCGCGTCCGGCAGGGCCCCGAAGTTGGTCGAGCAGCGCAGCGTGAAGCGCGGCACCGTCTCGCCACTGGACAGGTTCGTCACCCTGATCTCGATCGGCGCCCGGTGCAGGGGCGTCACCCGCAGCTGCGTCGGTTCGTCCGGCCCGGTGGGCGCGCGCATCCGCAACCCGATGTAGCCGTCGGCCTGGGCGCGCAGCGTCGGCCAGTCGTCGTCGGCTGCCAGGGGCCATTCGAACGTCCCGTCCGCACCGCTCGTGGCCGAGAGCTCGGAGACCGTGCCGCCCTGGACCTCGTGGAACGAGCGGATCGCGACCCCGGCGACCGTGGCGCCGTCCAGGTCCGTCACCCGGCCGCGAACGACGCGATCGAGTGCAGCGACCTCTTCGCGAGCGGTGGGCGCAGAGCTCGCGACCGCCACCGCCGCCGACGGAGCGACGCCCGACGATGTCGACAATGTCACCGGACCCAGCTCCTCGCCTGCGCCGGGGACTTCGACCGGTGGTGTCGGATTCCAGGCGTACAACCCGCCTCCAGCGACGACGACGAGGAGGGCGGAGGCGACGGCGGCTTTCAGCGGATGCGACACGATCAAGGCTCCCATGACGGTGGTCTTCAAGCTCGAGAGCAGCGTCGCCCCGCCGCGATCCATCGCGGCGAGCGGGATCAGTCCCAGGCACCAACGTCGACGGTCGCCCCCGTGCAGCGCGTCCAGGTCGCGGCGCATCCGATCCATGGCCCGCGCGTGGCGGGTGTTCACGGTGTTCACGGGCACCCCCAGGTGCTCCGCGATGGCGGCCGGCTTCAGGTCCTCGAAGTAGCGCAGCAGCACGACCTCGCGGTAGGGCTCGGGCAGTCGCCCGATGCGCTCCGCGAGCAAGCCCTGCAGCTCCGCGCGCTCGCTCAACTCCGCGGTCGAGGGGATCGCCTCGCCCCGCGCAGCGTCGCGCTCGCGCGCGGACCTGCGCCCAGCGGTGCGCCGTCCGACCAACGCCTTGTTGCGCACGACCGTCGCCAGCCAGGCTCCCAACGGGACCCCCTGGCGCGGCGGCCGCGCAAGGGCCGCAGCCCAGGCCTCCTGAACCACGTCATCGGCGAAGTCGGAGTCGAGCACCAGGCGCTTGGCCAGGGCTCGCATCCAGTCTGCGTGCTCCAGGAGTTCGGACGGGTCGATCGTGCGTGCGGTGGTATCCATGGCTGCTCTCGAATGGACCTCTCCGGGGAGCTCGAGAGCGACTCAGGATTCTCGCGGGAATCTGGAGCTACGGGGTGGCATGGGCGTAGGGCGGCGGGACGTCCGGTGGCGGGATCATTGGGCGTACGGTGGCGGGATCATTTGTCCCACGGGGGGGGGCCATCGCCGGCTTTGCCGGCGATGGCCCCCCGCCCGTGGGACAAATGATCCCGCCACCGTACGCCCAATGATCCCGCCACCGTACGCCCCGCGCCACCGCACGTCCCGCCAGCGTTCCTCTACCGAGTCAGCGCTGGGTCCCGTCCTCGCGCGGCACTGCGTTCAACGACCAGTCGTAGTCCAGGTACACGATCGTGGCGGCCGCCACCCAGGCGCGGTGCTGGGGCGGTCCGTGCAGCGCCAGCCAGGCGTTGACCGAGCCGGCCTCGCGTTCGAAGTCCGCCGCGAACCACTCGAAGATCTTCGACAGGCGCGCGGTGTGCGTGATCGCGTCGAAGCGATTGCGACTCTCGTCGGCGAGGAACCTGGCCATCTGGTCGTCGAGCTGCTCGTCCAGCTCGCTGCCGCGGAAGGCCTCCGCGCGCAGGGGCGGGCAGCTCACCGAGGCGCAGTTGACGGCCACGTGTACCCGCGCGTCCTCGAAGCGCGGGCGCAGGATCTGGTGTTCCAGTTGGTCGAGGGAGAGCAGCTCACCGGCGCCCTCCAGGTGTCGCCCGAGGGGAATGAAGGCGCGCTTCCAGACCGGCAGCTCTTCGGTCGAGAGGTCTTCGATGCTCTCGAGGGGCAGGTTGCTCGCGACCAACGAGACGGTGTAGGCGTTGTAGGCGTTGATGAAGAAGGCGAAGCGGTCGGACTCCTTCCACTGGGCCAGCTCCTTCGGCGTCACCGCAGCCAGGCTCGCCAGGTAGGCGTTCAAGGCGCTCGGGTCCTTCGTCACGGCGCGGTAGTCGAAGCGGTCCCCGCGCAGATGCTCGGCGAGGATCTCCGTCCAGGCCCGGTGGGTCAGGTCGAAGCTCTGCGCTTGGGGCTCTTGGGTCCCCGTCTCCTGCTGCCGCGCCGCCGCGGTCGCAACGGAGCCGGATAGCGCCCAGGTGACGCTAGCGAGTTCGGCTCGATCGGAGCCCGCACTTGCGAGGCCGGAGCTCGAGAGAACAGCACTTGCGAAGGCCGTGGCGGCGAGGGCGGCGCTCAGGGCACCGCGAAGGGGACGTCGGGCGAGTGTGGTCATGGTCGATGTCTTTGCGGTTGCCCACGTGCGTACGGCCGCGAAGCCTCTCCCGTGACGATTGCTTCAGTCCAAGTGCCCGCGGTCCGAATCGCCCATCTCGACCCCGCCCGCGGGGAAATACTCGCTCCAGCGCCGGTCGACCAGGGCCGCCGTGTCCGGGTCGCAGAACAGCTCTTCGGGGTACCAGGCCTTCATGCGCGCGTCGATCACGATCGGCGGCGTCATCGCCGGGTGGTTGTGAACCAACTCGACCCCGGCCGCGCGAATGTCGGCACTCGGGTTGAAGCGTGTGAAGGTGGTCCACAGGAAGTTCACCGCCGAGCGCGCCGCGCGGCGCGCGTCGTCGGTCAGGACCAACAGCGGCCAATCGGCGAACGCCGGATCGCGCGCGATGCGCTCGGAGATCTCGGGCGCCTCAACGTGTGGCGGCACCTCGACGCACAGGGCGCCCGGGCAGAAGACCTCCACCCGCCGCACGGGCTGGGCGGGCGCTCCCGTGAACTCCGACCGCAGGTCGCGGATCTTCTCGCCGGTCCCCAAGAGCACGCCCTTGCCGCCCTCGTTGACCCGTGGCCCCGCGTAGTCCAGCGAGTCCATCGACAGGTTCGCGAACAGGAACAGGTCGGTGCGGAAGTCGGCCCGCTCGAGGATGCAGGTCAAGGTCGCGCGGAAGTCGCGCAGGTCCACCGGGCGATCGGTGACCAGCAGGAACTTGGTCAGCGAGAGTTGTCCCTCGCCGAGGATGCGGAAGGCGCTGGCCATGGACTCGCGCCGATAGCGCTCCTCGACCACCGCCGCCGACAGGGAGTGGTAGCCGGTCTCGCCGTAGGACCACAGGTCGCGCACCGCCGGCATGACCACAGGGAACAGGGGCGAGAGCAGCTCCTGCAGGAAGTCGCCGATGTAGAAGTCCTCCTGGCGCGGCTTGCCGACCACCGTCGCGGGCCAGATCGGATCGCGCCGGCGCGCCAGGGCCTTGACCCGCACCAGGGGATAGTCGTGCACCTCGGAGTAGTAGCCGTAGTGGTCGCCGAAGGGACCCTCCGGATGGCGCTCGCCCGGTCGCACCTCGCCCAGGATCGCGAACTCGGCGTCGGCCAAGAGCGGCACGTCGGCCACGGGGTTGCGCGCCAGCTTCAGCCGCCTGCCGAGCACGAGGCTGCCGAGCAGCAGCTCGGGCACGTTCTCGGGCAGGGGCGCGATCGCCGCCAGGATCGCGGCCGGCGGCCCACCGACGTTGATCACCACCGGCAGCGGGCGACCCAGTCGCTCGGCCTCGGCCAGGTGGAAGCCGCCGCCCTTGCCGATCTGCATGTGCAGGCCCGTGGTGTCGGGGCCGAAGATCTGCACCCGGTACATGCCGAGGTTCGGGCCGCCGGTCTCGGGGTGCTGGGTCGCGACGAGGGGCAGGGTCACGAAGGGACCGCCGTCCCGGGCCCAGGTCCGCAGGGCCGGCAGTCGCTCGAGCTGAGGCGAAGACTCGACGACCTCTGTCACCGGCCCGCGCCGCCGGCGCGAGAGCCCGACCTTGGCCAGGTCGAGGGCCAGACCGCGCTGGGCCCACAGCCGGGCGGGCGTGGGCGGCATCAGCTCCTCGGGCAGCTTGGCCAGGCGCGCGATCAGCTCCTGGGGCCGCCGGCCAAAGGCGCGCTCGACCCGCGCCGCGGTACCGAACAGGTTCGTGACCAGGGGGAAGGGCTTGCCCTCCACGCAGCGAAAGAGGAGCGCGGGGCCCCCGGCCGCGATCACGCGCCGGTGGATCTCCGCCGCCTCCAGGTCGCTGCTCACGGGCGCCTGGATCTCGACCAGCTCCCCATTCTCCCGGAGCGTGTCGAGGAAGGCGCGCAGGTCTTGGGGAGCAGCTGTCACGGGGCGATGGCGGTGGGCGGCGTTCGAGGCGGGCCCGCGGCCGGAGCGGCGGGCGAGGGTGGCGGCGATGACCGCGGAGGCGAAGATGGTGCCGAGGACCGCCGGCCACAAGCACTCGCGGCCGGCGAATCGCCACAGAACCGACGCCGTCCCGATCGGTTCAGTTCGGAGTCCGACCCCAGATCGCCCTCGAACACGACAGCCATGCTCGATCGCCCCCGTGCCCGCCGTCGCCTCGCCCGCCGAGCTGCATGTCTGACCGCCGCGGCGGCGATCCTGCTGCCCGGCACGGGCCTGGCCGGGATGGCCGCGACCCAGGACATCCTGCCGGAGCTGGTCTTCGACGCGCGGGCGGCCGAGCACCTCCTGAACCGCGCCGGCTTCGGAGCCAGCTCCGAGGAGGTCGACGCGGCCGTGGAGCGCGGCCTCGTGGCCACGGTGGACCTGCTCCTGGCCGGTCCCGATCGGCCGCGGGACCCCTTCTTCGCCGAGCGCGTCTCCTACCGCAACGTCGACCCGGTCCGTCGCCGCGCCGAGCTCGAGGCCCTGGCCGGCCGCGATCTGGACGAGCTGACCGACGAGGAGCGCGACGACGTCGCCCGCGAGTGGCGCCGCAAGGCCATCCGCACGGACCAGGCGCAGTTGATCGCCTACACCGAGTGGTGGCTCGACGGGCTGTTGCGCGGCGAGGACCCCCTGCGCGATCGCCTGACCCTGTTCTGGATGGGCTACTTCACCAGCTCACAGGAGGACGTGAAGGACTCCCACGAGATGATCCTGCAGCACCGCCTGCTGCGCGGGCAGGCCCTGGGCTCCTTCGGCGAGCTGCTGCGCGGCATCGCGCGCGATCCGGCGATGCTCGAGTACCTCGACAACGACGACAACAAGGCCGAGAGCCCCAACGAGAACTTCGCCCGCGAGCTGCTCGAGCTGTTCACCCTCGGCGAGGGGCACTACACCGAGGCCGACGTGATCGACGCCGCGCGCGCCTTCACCGGCTGGACCGACCGCCGCGGCGAGTTCCGTTTTCGCAACAGTCGCCACGATCGCGGCAAGAAGCGCTTCCTCGGGCGCGAGGGCAAATTCGACGGGGACGACATCCTCGAGATTCTGCACGAGGAGCCACGCACGGCGAGCTACGTGTGCGAGCGGCTGATCGAGTTCCTGGAGGGGACCGAAGCGAGCCCCGAGCGCGCCGAGCGCTACGCGCAGATCCTGCGCGAGAACGACCTCGAGCTCCGACCGGTGGTTCGCGCGCTGCTGCTCGATCCCGATTTCTACCGCGACGAGGTCGTGGGCAACCGCATCGCCGGTCCGGTGGACCTGTTGGTCGGCGCGACCCAACGTGTGGGCGTCGACCCGCCCTCGCGGCTCGTGGCCGCCGGCTGTCGCGTGCTCGGTCAACGGATCTTCTACCCGCCCAACGTGAAGGGGTGGGAGGGCAACGAGGGTTGGATCACCACCTCGAGCTTCATGCAGCGCGGCAACTTGGCCGGGGTGCTCTTGGGAGTCGTCGCGGTGGGTGAGCTGCTGGACGAGCCGGCGGACGAGTACGAGGCCGCCATGGGCTCCTCGACGATGGACGGCGACATGAGCGGCGACGAGGACGGCGCGTCGCGCGGCCCCCGCGGCGCGCGTCTGCGCGATCGCGTCATGGACCGCATCGGCGAGCGCTTCGACAACCTGCCCCAGAACCCTGCCCTGCGCGACCTGACGCGCACCGAGAGCATCGGGTGGACGCCGCGCTACTACCTGGCCGCGCGCCTGGACCGCGTCGGCGCCGCCGACGACGAGGCGGTGGTCGATTGGCTCTTGGACGAGCTGCTCGCGACCCGGGTCGGACCGGCCACCCGCGCCGAGGTACTGGGCCTGTTCAGCGGCCAACGGGAAGAGCTGTCCCTGCAAGAGGGCCCGTGGGTCGAGGCCGGCCCCGACGTCGAGCACCTCCTACGACGCACCGCCCACGTGATCCTGTCCCTGCCCGAAGCCCAACTCCACTGAGCCCCCGCGAACCATGGATCGACGCTCACTGCTGCTCGGATCGGCCGGCCTCTTCGGCGGACTGGCCCTCTCGTCGGCCCACGCCAGGCCGGGCGGACTCGTACGCTTGGCCGGCTCCCTCGGCGCGCGCCGCGAAACGTCGCCGGCACGCCTGGTGCTGGTCGGCCTCTCCGGCGGCAACGACGGCCTGAATACGGTCATCCCCCTCGAGAACGACGCCTATCGGCGCGCCCGGCCCAAGCTCTCGGCCGCGGCCGACGACGCGCGTGCGATCGGCGACGGCTTCGGCTTCCACGCTTCCCTCGAGGGTCTGCACCGGCACTTCATGGAGGGCCGCGTGGCCCTGGTGCACGGGGTCGGCTACCCGGACCCGAACCTCTCGCACTTCAAGTCCACCGACATCTGGCAGACGGCCCGGGCCAGCGGTCGCCTCTCGGGGCCCGGTTGGATCGGCCGGCTGTGCCAAGCCCTGCACGGCGCCCAGGCCCACGCCGAGCGGGTCGTGCACGTGGGCACGGCCCTGCCCTACGCCCTGTACTCGAGCCTGCACCCGGCGGTGGCCTTCGCCGCACCCCGCGACTACCGCTTCGCCCGCCACGGTGACGATGCGGCGCGGGTCGGCGCCGGCGGCATGGACCACGCGGGCGGCGAGGTCTCACGCCTGGAGTTCCTGCGCGAGGTCATGCGCGACGCCCACAGCTCGTCGGACGCGGTGCGGCGCGCGATCGGCAACCACGCCACGCGCGTCGAGTTCCCCGACTCGCCCCTGGGCACGTCCCTGGCGATCGTGAGCGCGCTGATCGAATCGGACCTGGGCTGCGAGGTGCTGTCGGTCGAGCTGAGCGGCTTCGACACCCACAACAACCAGCTCTCCCGCCAGCGCAGCAACCTGTCGGAGCTGGACGGCGCCCTGGCGGCCTTCTTGGACGAGCTGGAGCAGATGCCCGGCGCGCGGCGCACGGCCGTGCTGGTCTCGAGCGAGTTCGGCCGCCGCGTGGGGGAGAACGCCTCGGGCGGCACCGACCACGGCACCGCGGCGCCGGTCCTGGTCTGCGGCCCGGCCGTGCGCGGCGGCCAGTTCGGTCGCGCACCGTCGCTGACCAAGCTCGACGACCGCGAGAACCTGATCCACACCACGGACTTCCGCCGCGTCTACGCGAGCGTGGTCGAGGACCTGTTCGGCGCGCCGAGCGAGCCGGTGCTCGGCGGCAGCTACGAGCCGCTGAAGCTGATCGCCAAGGCCTGAGGCGACGCTCAGGCCGCCGCCAGCAGCGTGTGCAGCCTCACCAGCGCCGCCCGATCGGCTTCGAACTCGAGGGCCGGGAAGGCCTCTTCCATCGACTCCCAACGGTAGGCCGCCCAGGTGCGGTCCAGGACCAGCTCGCGGGCCACGTCCTGCGCCCGCACCGCGTAGGTCCACTCCACCGTGTGCTCGTCGCCGAGCAGGTGGTTGGTCTGCATCTGCAGGTCGATCACCTCGCCCACCCGCGCGATGCCGATGTCCTGGACCACCTCGCGCTGCACCGCGGTCTCGAGCTTCTCGCCGAAGCCGATCGGCCCGTGCAGGGGCGTCCAGAAGGACTCCGGACCCAGGGTCCGGCGCAGCAGCAGGTAGTCGGGCCTTCGCTCGCGGAAGCTGAAGACGAAGACCCGGACGCGGTGGTGGAGATCGGTCATGGGGTGAGGACTCGCGCTCGCGGGACGGGAAGTCCCATTTGCTCCCCAGAGCGGGATTGGGGCCGAAACGGAACGCGGACCCGCTCCGGAGTCCATCGACCGCCGGTGGGGGGGCGACTCCAGCGGCTATTCGAAGACCGCTTCGAGGTCGCTCGCACGGGCCCTGGGGAAGCGCTGGAGGGCCCTCAGGATCCGTTTCAGTGCCGGTTCGGGCCCTAGGGTCGCCTTCCAGCGATCCCACAGGGCCTCCAGCTCCAGGGCGTGGAGGATCCCCATGCCGCGACGCGGCTCGGCCCGGATCGCGTCCAACTCCCCGCGCGCGGTCCAATCGTCCCAGCCCGTGTGGACGCGCAGGGTCGCCAGAACGTCCTCGGGTCGCTGGCCCCGGGCGTGGAGCTGGAGGCTGGCCAGGGTCCGGGCCGCCGCCTCCCGGCGCAGGCGGCCCAGCTCGTCCACCAGCGGCGCCTGGCTCACGATGCGGCCCCCCTCGCGGTCGGCCTTGACCAACCAGCGGGCGGCGAACAGCCCCCAGCCCTCGATACCGAGGGGGTCGGTGAAGGTCGCCAGGTCCTCGCGCCCGACCTCGCCGTTCTTCGCGAGCCAGCCCTCGCCCGGCGAGCCGAAGACCAGGGCCGCGGCCGCGATCGAGCCGGGGGCCAGGGCCCGGTCGCGCTGGTCGCGGGCCTCACTGGGCCAGGATGGACCCGCGGGGATCAGGGCCAGCTCCCACTCGGCGCCCGACCGTGGACGCCCGACCAGCGCCGGGCCCAGGGGCTGGTCGAGGTAGCTGATCCCGACGCTGACCTCGGGACCCTCGAGCTCGAGCAACTCCAGGGCGGCGGCCACGGACTCGCCCACGCGCGTGGCGGTGTTGACGACGAGTTGGGCGTCGGCGACGGTCGCGGCGGCGGCCGAGGGGCGATGGCTGCGCGGGCCGGAGGCGATCACCCCCGACAGCATCACTTCGAGCTCGGCGAGTTCGATCGAGCGACCCGCCGCGAGCTGGGCCTGGGCCTGCCAGCCGCCCGGGCCGATCAAGGCCTCGCCGATCGGGCGCGGCTCCGCCTCGTCGAGCCAGCGGGCGAAGGCCTCGGCCGCGCGACGTCCGCGGCGGGTGGCCTCGCCCAATGCCGTCAGCGCCTCGCCCTCGAGCCCCGAGCGCGAGGCGCGGTCGACGATCGCCGGATCGAGGGCGCGAGCGAGGGATCGCGCGGTGCTCGCTCCGTGAGCCGTGAACTCCGGTCGCAGGCGCGTGAGCTGCTCCTGGGCTGCGAGCAAGGCCGCCGGGATGCGATCGAGCTCGACGGTGTAGGCCTGCCAGACCTCGACCGCGGCGCCCCGCGGCGGCGCGGGCTCGATGCGCTCTTCGAGACGCTCCACGTGCCAAGAGGGGTCGAGTCGCCAGCGTCGCCGTTCGGAACGCGCCATCTCCGCCTGGCACCAGCGTCGCAACCACGCGAACTCCACCCGCGGCCCGGGGGCAAGGCGGTTGGACGGTTGGGCGCGCATCCAGTTGTCCGCGCGCTCGAGCGCGGTGCGCCAGGCGAGCTCGATCTCGCCCAGGTTGTCGATCGCCGGTGCGGCCACGAGCTGCGCGTGCATCGCGGCCAGAGCCTCGATCTCGTTGGGGGCCACGTCGGCGGGCGGCGGCGCGGCTTCGCTCTCAGCCGGAGCCTTCGGCACGGGCTTCCCCTTCGCCGGCGGTGTTTGGCCCGCACTCGGCTGCTCGGCGGGGCCAGCGTTGGGCCGCGGCTTGGCTCCCTGCCTGCCGCCGCCGATCAGGGCGAGGGTCGCGAGCACGATTGCGGTCAGATGGAGCGGTGACATGGGGGCCGTGGCGGCTCCTATGCTATCGACCGCCGAGCGCCCCACCCGATGCCGACGCCGCTCCCCTCTGTTCGCGCCGCCCTGGACGCCCTGGTCGATTGGGAGCGTCGCGACCGCGATGCGGGGATGCGCGTGGACGTGGGGCCCATGGCGGACCTGTGCCGGCGGCTCGGCGATCCGCAGCGGGACGCGCGCGTCGTGCACGTGGCCGGCACCAAGGGCAAGGGCAGCCTGTGCGCCCTGGTCGACGCAGGCCTGCGCGCGGCCGGCTGGCGCACCGGGCGCTACGGCTCGCCCCACGTGGAGCGCATCGAGGAGCGCGTCTGCATCGACGGCGAGCCCGTGGATGGCGCGGACTTCGACGCCTCCCTGGCGCGGTCCCTGGCCGCCCGCGAGCAGGCCCTCACCGAGGGCACGGCTGCGACCGACGCCACTTGGTTCGACGTGGTCACGGCCACTGCGTTCGATCGCTTCCGCGCCGAGGGGGTGGATTGGTGGGTCGTGGAGTGCGGCCTCGGCGGGCGCTTGGACTCGACCAACGTCGTGGGCGGCACGGTCTGCGCGATCACTTCGATCGACCTGGAGCACACGGCGGTCCTGGGTCCGACCCGGGCCGCGATCGCCGGCGAGAAGGCCGGGATCCTGAAGCCGGGGGCGCGGGCGGTCGCAGCCCTGGCGGAGCCCAACGGCTTGGCCGGGGACGACCCCGCCGCCGTGGCGGTGGCCGCCCGCGCCGCCGCCCTCTCGGTGCCGGTGCGCTGGGCGCCGCCCACGGCCGCGACGATCGGCGAGCGCAATCGGCACCTGGCGGGGATCGTGCTCGAGGAGCTGGGACGCGCGGGGCATCGCGACCGGGCCGGGTCGCGACCCCTGGGGGCCTGGGCCCTCGAAGGCGTCGAAGCGCCCCTGCCCGGGCGCCTCGAGCGCTTCTGTTTCGGCGGGGTCCCGGTGGTGCTGGACGGGGCCCACGTGGCCTCCAGCCTGGAATTGGTCGCGGACGAGCTGCTGGCGGATGCCTCCCTGCCCGGTCCCGCGGTCGCCGTGCTGGCCCTGGGTCGGGACAAGCGGGCCGAACCGTTGCTCAAGGCCCTGGCTCGCGTGGCCGATAGGGCTGTCTGCACGTCTGCGGGGTCCGGTCGCCACCTCCCTCCGGAGGAGCTGTCGCAAATGGCAGCGGCGGCAGGACTCGGGGTCGAAAACGCCCCGGACCCGCGGGCTGCTCTCCACCAAGCCGCCTCCACCGCGCGCGGCCGTTGGGTCTTCGTCGTCGGCTCCCTGCACCTCGCGGGGGCCCTGCGCCGCGAGCTCGCCGGCCCGACCGACCTGCGCACTCGATGCTGACCATCGTCTCGGACCTGTTGCTGACCGACGCCTTCCTGATCAAGGGGCGCGTCGAGAACAAGTACGCCCGTTTGAGCCAGATGCTCGACGAGTACCGGCGCTACTTCCTGAAGGTCCGTGACGCGACCCTGATCGACCTGGGCACCCGGGACCGCATCGAGACGCCGCTCCTGCACGTGAACGTGGACGAGATCCTCGTCGCCCACGAGTTCCTCGACTCGACCACCGACCCATCGATCGCCCGCCTGGCCGGCGAGCAACCCGAGCCCCTGCGCCGGGTGCGCGTGTTCTACACCGGCAACCTCAACGTCGAGCTGGCCGGCGAGGTCCGCCCCGGCGCCTACGAGGTCGACGATCGATCGACGCGCCGCTTCTTCGTGATGAACCGCCCCGAGATCCGCGGCATGGACCTCACGGGCGACCGGGACCTCGAGACCCTGTCGAAGCTCGACTACGTGGTGCTGAACAAGACCCGGCTGTCGTACCTGTACGACTTCGGGGGCTGAGCGCGCGGACGGTCCGCCGAGCGGATCACGCCCACTTCGAGCGATGTCGTTGTTCGGGGCGCCGCCCCGCCCGTCGCATGGGCCCCGGAGCTTTGATCCGGGCTCGAATCGCGATCGGGGTCTGATTCGAACGAGAGAGCTGCCGTAGGGTTCGAGTCGCACCATCGCCCAGCTCCCCGTCGGATCTAGCGAGCGCTCGCAGCCCATATCGACGGCGAAGTCCGCCCCGAGTCCGTGGAGCCGACATCGATTCGGAGCGCGCCCCATGAGTTCGGAGTGGATCAGCCTCAACCTCGTCACGATCCGACAAGGGCCCCTGCCGGAGCTCGAGATCCTGCGCGGCGTGCTCGCCGAAGAGGGAATCCAGAGCACGATCCCCGACGCGACCATCAAGCTCTGGGACCCGTTCATCACCGGGGCCAACTCGTTCTCCTGCACGCTCCAGGTTCCGCTGGCGCACCGCGAGCGCGCGCTCGCGACCCTCGAGCAGAACGACGCGCAGGCCCGGGATGCCCTGCACGAGATGGGGGACCGCGAATGGGCGGGGTCCGAGGACGAGCCCACCGCCGAGGACCAGCGCCAGGGCGAGCTGTCCGCGGTCGGCCGGCGCATCTGCTGGGCGGTGCTGTTCGGATTCACCCACCCCTTCGCCATCTACTGGGCCCACTCCGACTTCAAGCAACTGCGCTCGGTCGAGCGCCGACCGCAGGGGAAGTCCTTCGTGGTCCTGGCCCTCGCGGCGATGGTCGTTTCCTGGTTCGCGTGGGGGTTCAACTTGTTCGTGGCGTGACCCGGACCTTGCCGTCGGGCGCGCGACGGGGATTTGGCGCGGGCTGATGGTCCGGTCTTTGGACCGGGGGCAGTGCGCCGCGGTGGCCAGTATCGGGATCAACCGGCGCTGGCGGTGGCGCCACCCCTTTCGCCCTAGCATGCAGGCGGTCTGGTTTTCTTCCGAGTATCGCCATGCAGAACTCCATCCGCCTTTTCGTTACCGGTGCGTTCGCCCTCTCGATCTTCGCCGCTCCCCTGCACGCGCAGGCCCTGAAGGTCGGTGACCTGGGCTGGTCATTTGTCGGGACGTCTTGCTCGTCGGGGACAGTGAGCGCAGAGGTCATCCACATCGTCGGGCCGGACCACTGCCCTTGCTCCGGCGGTGAGACCGCAGCCTTCACGACCACCGCCAACTTCGACGGTACGGTCACGGCCCACGTCGCGTGGGACAACCAGGACTCGGGGGTCCACTACGACTACCCGATGTTCGTGTTGAACGGGGTCGTGTCGAAGGTGCCGCTGCCTCCCAGTAGCCAGTTCGACTGGCCCAGCGGGCACTTCGACCTCGTCTTCGAGGTGAAGGCCGGCGACGTCTTCGGACTGGGCGTCGGCAGCACTGATTGTTCCCTCGGACCAGGTGTGGCCGATTGGAGTCAGTTCGAGTTCCTGCCGCTCGAATGGACCGACGAGGGCGGTGGATTGGATCCGCGGCTGGACCTCGCGGTGGCTGATCCGGGTTCCGGCTTCTACTTCGCGAACGACGTCGTCGCGATGGGCGACCTGAACCAGGACGGGGTACCGGACGTCGCGACCTCTGGGCCGATCTCCGCCTACTCCGGCGCCGATGGCTCCCAGCTCTGGACGAGCGCGTACACCAGCGGTCTCTTTGTCCGTTTGGTCAACGCTGGCGACGTCGACGGCGACTCCGTCTCGGACCTGTGCGCCGTCTTTCAGAGCTCGGAGCTCGCGGTGATGCTGTCGGGGCAGACCGGCGCACTAATCTGGTCGACGGGTTTCCAGGTCGGCGAGAAGTACGGCCAAAGTGTGGCGACCTATGCGGATGTCGACGGTGACGGCGCGCTCGACGTGGCCGTGGGGTCGGGGTTCACCAGCGCCGCGATGCCCGTGCGTATCCAGTCGGGAGCGACGGGCGCGCTACTCCAAACGATCACGCCGGCACCCGAGGACCTCGGCTTCGGCTACACCCTCGGAGCTCCCGGCGACATCGACGGTGACCTCGTCGGCGACCTGATGGTCGCGAACTACCTCGGCGGACCGGTGCGGGTCTACTCCGGCGCCAGTGGCGCCGAGTTCCTGCAGCTGCTCCCCACCGGCACCTCCACCAACAAGTGGTTCAGACCCGCCCTCGCAGGCGCAGGTGATTGGGACGGAGATGGCATTCGCGATCTTGCCGTCGGCTCCAGCACCGGCGCCCTGACCGACGACACGGTCAAGTTCGGCCACGTCCTGGTCTTCTCAGGGGCCACCGGCATTCAGTTGTCTGCCGTGGCCGGCCCGGAGTATGGGTCGGGTTTCGGGGATTCGCTGGTCGGGGGAATCGATGCGGACGGGGACGGCTCGCCCGACTTGGTGGTCGGAGGCGAGGGGATTTGGGGCTCCGCATCGGACGCTCCAGGTCGGATCACGGTGATCAGCCCGCCCAACGGCGCGGTGCTGCAGGAGTACACCTTCGAGGGCGGCCACCTGGTGACCGACGTCGACTGGGTGCAGGGGCCGGCCGGCCCACAGGTCGTCGCCGGCGTGCGAGCGACAAGTGGGGAGTCGTCGGTGCGCCTGTACTCGGACTTCAACCATGCGGCTGGAGAGCCGCGCCTGCGCTGCTACGGAACCCTGACGCCCGGATCGCCCGTGGTGATGCGGATCGAGAACGGCCTTCCCGGCAACCCTGCGCTCCTGGCACTGGGCCTCTCCAAGATCGACCTGCCGATCCTGGGCGGCCTGCTGGTGCCCTCGCCGGACACGATCATCCCGCTGGTCTTGGACCCAGCCGGCAGCTTCGAGCTGATCGCGCCGTGGACCTTCCCGGCAGTCGTTGGAACGGGCCTCTGGGCCCAAGCCTGGATGCCCGATCCCACCGGGCCGGCCGGATGGTCGGCGACGAATGCCCGGTGGAGGGCTTAGCGGAGCGGCAATCAGGGGGGATTGGGCTGAGATCTGTGAGAAGGTCGGTTGCGTCCCGCGCGCGCCTTCGATTGAGTCGCGTCAGTATGTCACTTGTCCCTCGTTTCTCTCACTGGCCGCTACGTCTACCGCGACGAGTCAACCAGCGTGCTCGAATGAAGATGCAAATGTTCAGCGCTAGCGTCCTGATGTCGTTGTCGGTCACCGCCTCCGCGCCCGCACCGCAGTCTGCTGCGATCGGAAAGTCGTTCTTCGAGGCTCTCGTAGTCGCCGACAACTTGCGAATGTCCGTGTATGGGTCACCCGAACACAACGCTCTCCATGTGCAGGTGAAGGAGAGGGCGGGCGAGTCGGATCCGTGGTTCGCGTGGGAGGAGCGTTTCGACGTGGCCTATGCGCTCCGCGCGGCCACGGTGGTGCCGGGTCAGGGGCTGCTCGTGGCGGGGCAGGTGCTCCGGACCGGCGAAGATGTCGTGGAGTTCTGGGCTCTCCATGGGAACGAAGGCTCCTATGAGCCTCGACTGACGTCTGGCGGGCCAGTGCCGACCGGTTCTCCGTTGGCTACCACCTCGACGGTCACCGCCCGGGTGGTTGGAGGTGGCGGGGTCTATCTGCCTCCGATCGTTCGCGAGCCTTCATTGACCGCCACCCGTGTCGAGCTCTTCAGGGGCGTGTTGGGTTCAGGTATCGAGGAGCTGGCTGCTGACCCGGAACTCCGGTTCTTCTTCGCGTGCACGACCGCAGGTGCTCTGGTGCGTTTTGACGTGACTCCCGCGGCCGTTCTGGCGGGAACGATCGCTCTTCCGGTCGCCGGCAGCGCACAGGAATCGCAGATGTTGATGAGCAGCGTCGAGTCCTTGACGATTCGCGAAGCGCCAATGCTGGGCCGCCTGCTGACGGCGACCGTAGGGGACTATTGGTTCATCTGGACTGATGGCGCCAACGATGGCTACTTCGAGGGCGTTTGGTCGGGTTCCCTCGCGGAGGCCGCCTCGATCGGCTTCGAGTACGGGCCGCAGCATTCGGAGGATTTCGTCATCGCCCTCGATCCGACGCACCCGATCTACTCCGCGTTCGAATAGAGCGCGGATCTCGGTCGCGCGACGTCTGTGTT
The DNA here is from genome assembly GCA_007751255.1 of Engelhardtia mirabilis. Classification (GTDB taxonomy): domain Bacteria; phylum Planctomycetota; class UBA1135; order UBA1135; genus Engelhardtia; species Engelhardtia mirabilis. The sequence continues at coordinate 6,622,114 of CP036296.1, read as the reverse complement.
CTCCGCGTTGAAGTGTGAGTTGGGGGGGCGGTCGAGCCTTGCGAGGGCTGATCCAGGACACTAGCCCTCGCTCTCCTCCCCCGTCTCCCCGTACGTCGCCACGTCCTCCGGCGGCGGGGCGAGCTCGTCGAGCATCTCGACGTAGCTGAGGTAGCGGCTGGTCGCCAGCTCGCCCGCCTCGACGGCGTTGACCACGGCGCAGTCCGGCTCGTGGTCGTGGGCGCAGTTGGGGAAGCGGCACTTGGTGTTGTAGGGGGCGAAGTCGGGGAACAGGTGGCGCAGTTGGCCCTTGTTCAGGCCGTAGAGGCGGAACACGCGGATGCCGGGGGTGTCGACGACCCAAGTGTCGCCGTCGATCGGGATGGCGCGCGAGAAGGTGGTCGTGTGCTTGCCCTGGGACCAGAAGCGGCTGATCTTCCCGATCTTCAACTTCATGCCGTAGAGCTCGTTGATCAGGGTCGACTTGCCCACGCCGGAGGCTCCGTAGAGCACCGTGGTCTTGCCGTCGAGTTTGGCGCGCAGGCGCTCGAGACCCTCCCGCTTCTCGGCGCTGGTCTGGATCACCTCGTAGCCGGCTCGCTCGTAGGTCTCGACGATCCCCTCCACGTCGCCGCGCGCGTCCAGGTCGACCTTGTTGAGCACGATGCTGGCGGGGATCTCCTGCCATTCGCAGGCGGCCAGGATGCGGTCGGTGCGGTTCGACGAGAACCCGGGCTGGCCGACCGAGGCCACGTTGATGAGTTGGTCGACGTTGGCGAACAGGATCTGCTCGCGGGGGTCGTGGGAGGAGCTGACCTTGGACAGGTAGTTGTCGCGCGGCAGCACCAGCTCGACCCCGGGCGGGTCGCCGTCGAGGGACACCGCCACCCGATCGCCGACGGCCACCGGCGTGCGCACCTCGCCCAGCTCCTCGAACAACCGCCCGCGGGGCGCGGCTTGGATCACCTCGCCGTCGATCAACACGTGGTAGACCCGCGCGTCGCCCCGCAGGACTCGACCCAAGCGCGTTCCGGCCGGGAGCTGAGAAAGGATCGTCTGCTCGTCGGCGCGCTCGGGTTCGGGGGCCTGGGTCATTGGCGCATTCTAGGTGCGCGCGTGGGCGCGGAGGTCCGCGCTCGGCGGCTATGCTCGCGGGCGTGATCGACCAGGAGACCATCCGCTCGCGCTCGAACCCGGCCATCAAGCGGTCGCGCGAGGTGCGCGCGGGCAAGGTGCCCGATCGGGTGCTGCTCGAGGGCGAGCGTCTGGTGGCCGACGCGGTGGCCAGCGGTCTCGAGCTCGAGCTGATCCTGGTCGCCGAGGACTACACGCCCGCCCCGGCCCTGGCGGCCCACCCGGCCCTGCGCCGGGCAACGACCGAGGTGATCGAAGCCGCCAGCGATCTGCGAACGCCGCCCGGGGTCCTGGCCATCGCCCAGGCGCCCCGCCTGCGACCGGTGGCCGAACTGACCGTCGACGCTTCGACCCTCGTGGTCGTCGTGGCCGGGATCGCCGACCCCGGCAACCTGGGAGCCTGCGCGCGGGTGGCCGAGGCCGCGGGGGCCAGCGCCCTGGGCTTCTGTGGCGCGGGCGCCTCGCCGACCGGCTCCAAGGCCCTGCGCGGATCGATGGGGAGCCTGTTGCGCCTGCCCCTGCTCCAGGTGACAAGCCCCGACGAGCTCGCCGGCCGCGGCCTGCGCCAGGTGCGCGCCGCCACCCGCGGGGGCCAGGACTATCGCTCTTACGACTGGCGCGGCCCCGTGGCCCTGTGGCTGTCCGGCGAGACCGGCGAGTGGTCACTCGACGGCGACTTCGACCTGGTGTCGATCCCCATGGCCGGCGCGGTGGAGTCCCTGAACGTAATGGCGGCGGCGACGCTGCTCGCGTTCGCCGCCGCCCGAGTCTGACAATCACAGGGCAACGAGAAGTCGCAGGGCAAACGGGCCCCCGACCCGGGGAATCGGGTCAGGGCGGGTCCACAGGAGTGATCGAGGTGTGAAGGCGCGGCAAGGCGCCTGCCCACTCGACCGAGGAGGAAGTGGAACCCGGGCCCGTGGGAACGAGGTCGCCGGGAGCAGGGAGGCTCGAGCCGAGTGGGCTGCGGTCCGCGATCGGAACCGCGCCAAGTCGGCCGAGCGAAGCACTGCGGTGGTTGCCGGCGGCCACCGGGCCTGTGTCCCCAGGGTCAACCGACGCCGAAGCGTCAGTGATCTGTGTGAGTTGGAAGCCGGCGGCGTTGCCGGCGACCAACGCAATCGGTGTGGCAAGCACCTGTCCGGCAGGGATCGCCGGGCAGGGCGGGAAGCTGTGGGAAACTGCGGGGGCTTTCGAGCGCAAGGGCATCCTCGGTCGGTGCGAGGGAAGGGGTTCCATCGCGGCGCGACTTCGATCCTGATCCACGGCGCGCGGCGTGTTCCGTTGAATTTCAGTTTCTGCGAGTGAGCCTCGGCGAAGACACGGGCGACGGCGTTCGAGTTGCGTAGGCGATCCCGCGTCGAGCTCCCGCGACGCACACAGGTCCGAAGCGGGTGTGCGCGCGAGCCATGCAACATCGCGCGCATCGCCGCCTTCGGGCCCACAGACTTCCCGCGCCGCGGTCTCTCCCCGCCGTAGACTCCGACGCGACATGGCAAGCGACCCTCGAGTCCGGAATCAGCCGGCGTCGACTCCACCATCGGCCGGCGCCGCGGTGGTGCGCCTGCGCGGCGTGTCGAAGCGCTATCAGATGGGCGCGACCGTGGTCCACGCCCTGCGCGGGGTGGACCTGGACCTGCTCGCGGGCGAACTGCTGGTGCTGCTCGGGCCTTCGGGCAGCGGCAAGTCGACCCTGCTCAACATCCTGGGCGGCCTCGACGTGCCCACGGAGGGCGAGCTCACCTACGGCGACCACGACCTGACCGGCGCCGGACCCGACGAGCTGACCGAGTACCGCCGGCGCCACGTGGGCTTCGTGTTCCAGTTCTACAACCTGATCCCGAGCCTCACCGCGGTGGAGAACGTGCGGCTGGTGACCGACATCTCCGAGCACCCCATGGACGCGGCGGCGGCCCTCGACCTGGTCGGCCTGTCGGAGCGGCTGCACCACTACCCGGCGCAACTCTCCGGCGGCGAGCAGCAGCGCGTGGCCATCGCCCGCGCCGTGGCCAAGCAGCCCCAGTTGCTCCTGTGCGACGAGCCCACCGGAGCCCTCGACGTGAAGACCGGCGTGCTCGTGCTCGAGGCCCTGCACCGGGTCAACCGCGAGTTGGGCTCCTCCACGGCGATCATCACCCACAACGAGGCCATCGGCTCCATGGCCGACCGTGTGGTGCGCCTGCGCGACGGTCGTATCGCCTCCGTCGAGCGCAACGCGACGCCGGCGCCCCCGTCCGACATCGCCTGGTAGAGCACCACCCATGCGCGCCCTGCACCGCAAGGTCCTGAACGACGCCCTGCGCCTGCGCGGGCAGTTGGTCGCGATCGTGTTGGTGGTGGCCTGCGGCGTGGCGATCAACGTCGGAATGCGTTCGACGATGAACTCGCTGCTCGAGGCGCGGGCGAGCTACTACGCCCACACGCGCTTCGGCGATGTCTTCGCCACGTTGGTCCGGGCGCCCGAGCGCGTCGCGCGCCAGCTCGCGGAAATCGAGGGCGTGGTCGTCGTGGAGACGCGAGTCGTGGCCGCCGCGACCCTCGACGTGGAGGGCGCCGATGAGGTCATCAGCGCGCGCCTGGTCTCCTTGCCCGATCGCGGCCGCCCGGCCGTCAACGACATCGCCCTTTCGGCCGGCCGGCTGCCCGAGCCCGAGTCCGCCGACGAAGCGGTCGTTTCGGAGGCCTTCGCCGAAGCCCACGGGCTGCATCCGGGGGACTCGCTCACCGCGTTGATGGATGGCCAGTTGCAACGACTGCGCCTGGTCGGCGTGGCCAATGCCCCTGAGTACACCTACGCCCTGGGGCCGGGCTCCCTGTTCCCCGACGACCGCCGCTTCGGCGTGCTGTTCCTGCGCCGCGCGCCCCTGGCCGCCGCCTTCGACCTGGAGGGCGCCTTCTCGGACGTGTCCCTGCGCCTTGCGCCCGACGCGCGAGTCCCGATGGTCCTGTCGCGCGTGGACGAGCTACTCGAGCCCTACGGCGGCATCGGCGCGGTGGCGCGCGAGGACCAGGTCAGCGCCTTCTTCCTGGCCAACGAACTGATCCAGCTGCAGACCTTCTCGCGCGCCCTGCCGATTCTGTTCCTGGCCGTCTCGGCGATGCTGCTCAACGTCGTGCTCGGTCGTCTGGTCGCGACCCAGCGGCCCGAGATCGCGGCGCTCAAGGCCCTGGGCTACCGCGACCGCGAGGTCGGCTGGCACTACGCCGAGCTGGCCGGCCTGGTGATCTTCGGCGGCACGCTCTGCGGCGTCCTGGTGGGCGCGCAGATCGGCGGCTGGATGACCAACATGTACGGCGACTACTACCGCCTGCCGACCTTGAGCTTCCAGCTCGGCGCACGCGAGGTGCTCGAGGGCACGGTCGCCGCCCTGATCGCCGCCGGCGTCGGGACCTTTGGCTCCGTGCGGCGCGTGGTGCGCCTGCCCCCGGCCGAGGCCCTGCGCCCGCCGGCGCCTCCTGTCTACCGCGCGACGCTGCTCGAGCGCCTGGGGCTCGACCGCGCGGTGCCCACCGCCGCGCGCATGGTGCTGCGCGAGCTCGAACGCCGGCCCGGGCGCGCGCTGCTCTCCGCCGCTGGGATCGCGGCGGCAACGGCCCTGGCCATCGCCAACTCGTTCACCCTCGACTCGATCAACTTCATGTTGAACGTCGAGTACGGCCTGTCCAAGCGCGACGACGTGCAGGTCGCCCTGGCCGAGCCGCGGGACCTGGGCGTGCTCTCGTCCCTGCTGGACCTACCCGGCGTGCGACGCGCGGAACCCCTGCGCACGGCGCCGGTGCGTTTCATCGCGGGCACGCGGCGCAAGACCACGGCGATCACGGCCTGGCGCCCGGACAGTGAGCTGGTGGCCCTCTTGGACCGCGACCTGGCGCCGCTCGAGCTGGCGCCCGGCGGTCTGATCCTGTCGCGCAAGCTGGGCGAGCTGCTCGGCGTCGGCGCCGGCGATCGGGTCGAGGTGGAGGTGCTCGAGGGCCGCCGGCGACGCCTGGAGCTGCCCGTCGCGCGCCTGGCCGAGACCTTCGTGGGCATCGGCGCCTACGCGCCTCTGCACGACCTGTGTCGCTGGCTGGGCGAGACCGAGAGCGCCAACGGCGCCCTGCTCAGCGTCGACGGCGCACAGATCGACGCGCTGCACGCAGCGATCGAGAACACGCCGCTGATCACAGGGTTGGTCGAGCGCGACGCGGTGCTCGCCAACGTCCGCACGATGCTCGACGAGAACCTCGGCACGATGCTGACGATCACCATCGGCTTCTCCCTCGCGATGGCCTTCGGGGTGCTCTACAACGCCGCGCGCATCACCCTGGCCGAGCGCTCGCGCGACCTGGCCAGCCTGCGCGTCTTGGGCTTCCGCCGCCGGGAGGTCGCCGCGATCCTCGTGGGCGAGCTGGCGGTGCTGCTGGTCCTGGGCGTCGTCATGGGCCTCTTCGCCGGCCGCGGCCTCGCCGGCCTGCTCGTCCGCACGCCGGGCTTCGACACCGAACAGTTCCGCATGCCTCTGGTGATCGACCAGGGGACCTACGCTCTGAGCGCCGGCGTGGTCCTGGCCGCAGGGGTCGCCTGCGCCTGGTCCGCCCGCCGGCGTCTCGATCGCGTCGACCTGGTCGACGTGCTCAAAGCTCGCGACTGATCCCGTTCCCATGACTTTCCTGCGCTCACTCCTCGCCCATCGCTGGCCCGTGCTCGTGGTCCTGTTGCTCCTCGCCGCCCTGGCTTGGAAGGCCGCGACGCCGACCTCCGTGCTGGTCGACCTCGGAGAGGTCCGGCGCGGCGCCCTGCGCGTCACCGTCGACGACGACGGCCGCACGCGGGTGGTCGACCGCTTCACCCTCGCGGCGCCGATCGCCGGCAGCCTGGTGCGCGTGTCCGTGGATCCGGGCGATCCCGTGGTGGCCGGCCAGACGCCGCTGGTGCGCTTCCGCCCCGCGGATCCGAGCCTGCTCGACGCCCGTGGCCTGGCCCAGGCCCGCGTCCAGGTTGAGCGCGCCAGCGCCGCAGCGGGAACAGCGCGCACCGCCCTCGAGAGTGCGATCGCCGACCGCGACTACGCCGCCGCCCAAGCCGAGCGGATCGAAGCCCTGGCCGCCAAGGGCAGCGAAACCCCGGAATCCCTGGAGCGCGCGCGTCGCGACCTGCGCCAGGCGCAAGCCGCGGTGTCGGCGGCCGAGTTCGGCCAGCGCGTGGCGGCGTTCGACGTGGCCTTGGCGCGCACGGCGCTGATCGGAACGCCGGACGAATCCAACCTGGCCCTGGAGGCGGGCGGCCTCGAGCTGCGCGGCGTGGACCGCGACGGCGAGGGTGAGTTGACCCTGAGCTCGCCGGTGGACGGCGTGGTGCTGAGCGTGCGCGAGCGCAGCGCGCGAGCCCTGCCGGCCGGCGCACCGATCCTCGACGTCGGCGACACCACGGCCCTCGAGCTGGTGGCCGACTTCCTGACCCAGGAGGCGGTGCTCGTGGAGCCGGGCATGGAAGTCCTGGTCGAGGGCTGGGGCGCCACCGACGCACCCGCCCTGCGCGGCGTCGTCCGCCGCGTCGAGCCCAGCGGCTTCACCAAGGTCTCGGCTCTCGGCGTCGAAGAACAGCGCGTCAACATCCTCGTCGATCCCACCGGCGACGCCGCCGCCTGGTCGTCCCTCGGCGACGGCTTCCGCGTCGAGCTGCGCGTCGTGATCTGGGAAGCCGACGACGTGCTGCAGGTCCCCGCCGGCGCCCTCTTCCGCGACGGGGGCGAGTGGGCCGTCTACGTGGTCGAGGGCGACCGAGCCCGCCGCCGCCGCGTCGAAGTCGGCCGCACGAGCGGCCTGGCCACCGAGATCCGCTCCGGCCTGACCGCGGACGAGCGCGTCGTGCTCTTCCCCAGCGAGCTGATCGAGGACGGGACGCGGATCGAGTCCCACTGAGCCCGGGCCCCGCAACCCACGCCACCTCGGTCCGGCTGGCTCGCCCCCGTCCCCACGATCGATAGGCGCGTTTCCGACCCCGCCGTCGAGCAGTTGCGCGGGAGCGCGCGAGCGTGCCCAGTGCTCTGTGGCCGGCCAGCCAATCAGTCAGAGATGGTCGGATCGTTGTTCTCGCCCTTCAGGAGGCGGATGACGATCTCGGTCATCGGGCGGGCGGAGCAGCGCTCGGGGACATCGGGCTGCGCTGCCGCCGGCTCCTCACCAATCGGCCTGCGGCCGCCCTCCCAGGAGCCGGCCTGCGAAGGGCGGATCTCCTGCACCCTTCGTGGAAAACCCGAGGCCCCAGAAGGCCCCCCTTTCTGCAATGCCCCCCTGGGCGGCCTCTCAGGACCCCAGGATGGGTGCGCGGACCGCGGACGTCCGGTTCGACCCCTAGTCATTCGACGCTCCTCCGGATCGCGGACCCTCCCAAGACCTCTTCGACGGGCAAGGACCACCGCATCCGTTCGTCCAAGGCTGTCCTCCTCTCCGGCTGCCCCGGCCGCGGCGAGCAGCGGGTCGTCAGGCGGATGCGGCTAGGAACTATCCATCGAAGGAGCTGGGGATCCAGAATCTGTGGAGACCCAATCTAAGCCACAGCTATGGGTTAGGCCCAGGCCCAGGCCCAGGCTCAGCGCTCTCGAACTACAGAGCCAGCCGCGCATCCGGGGGAATCGAAGGTGCTATAACCCTTGCTCCGACCCCGCCGCCTCTCACCCACTGAACGTCCCGGCGAGACCTGATCTGTGCCCTTCGGCTCCCACCGATGGTGCAGAAGAGCGATCTTCTTCAAGCTGAGGTGGACGTGTCGGCTGCGCAACACTCTCTCGGGGGGCACCGCGGATAGGTGCTTGCCATTCCATGATTCACCTTCAAGCGATCACTGGTCCCATGATTCGTCAGGCCGTTCTTCTCGCGCTCGCGGTTTCGCTCGTAGCCACGCTTGCCAGCTCTCAGCTTGGCCAAGGAAGCGGTGAATGTTTCGGCCAGGTCACGATCACACAGGGCAGCCCGAACTTCGCCATGCCTTGCACCCCGAACGGCTGCGATCCGACGGACTGCGCCTTGAAGTTCATTCCTCCGATCCCGAACACCAAGACCGTCGAGTGCGCATGCGGCGGAGTCGTTTCGGACTGTTGTCATGTGAAGGTAGTGCTCGTTCCCGCCCAAGAACCGGTTCCATTTGGAGTGGGGCGGTGCAATCCGGAGATCGCTGAGTGTGCAGGCGGGACTTGCGCGTTCTCCGCAACTGTCACCGGTACGGAGCCAATAGTGACGAAATGGAAAGCGTGGTGCACGGGCGAGCCAGAGTAGCTCCATTTCAACGACGATGGACGCGATGGGCCGTTCCTTCCAATCCGTATTGAGAGCCCAGCGAGAGATCGCTAGCGACGCCTCTGCACCATGAACCTACGGCCCACAACCACTTGGATCGCACTTCTAGTGTTCGCAGCGCTACTGGGGTTGACCGCATACCTCCGCGCGCCATCGGCGGGGCGAGCGCCATCGAAACTGCCGGCACAGGTCAATGATCGCCGATTGAGTCGACCTCAAGGAGACGAGGTTGTGGAAGTTCGCCTTCGGGGGCGGAAGGCGATCCACCTGCCTGACGAGAGTGAATCGCCCAAGGCTGTTCCGAGGGAGAGTTCGACCATCCTTGTCACGGCCGTCACGTCGAGTGGCGGCGCCTGGAGGGATGCGGCGACGTCAGCGCTTGCGGTTGACGGGTGGCTAGAGCTCGGTACCACTAGCGCTGCCGGGACGATCCAGGTCGAGGTCTCGGAAGGCACAGAGGTCCAGGTGAGGGGAGGGGGGCTATCCGCCACCGCGGTCGTAGAGGCCATTCATCTGAGCCAAGGTGCCCTGACAGTCGTGGGAAGGTCAGGGGGGGCTGTGGCTGGAACCGTCTTCTTGAAAGACGGTTGGGCAGCCATGTCCGGCGTGATGGTCATGGTGCGGGAGGTGGACCATGGAGGGGTGGTGCCCCCTTGGACGGAGCTGTTTGACGGCGACGCACAAGGCGCGGGGCACGGCTGGCACTGGACCAAGACCGCGACGGACGGATCTTTCAGTATCTCTGGGATTCGAGATGGGAGCCGCGTCGTTGTCTATGCAGCGGGAGCCGGCGTCGCTGGGCCATCGGATGGCTTCCTGATCGATGAGCTTAACGGTCGCTCCGATCTGGAGCTGGCAGTGGAAGGCGTCGCGTCGGTGGACCTGGTTCTCGTCGATAGTTCCGACGTCCCACTCGAGCTCGGTGGGCGCTCCCCCTATCTCCGCCTTGGAGATCGGCCTGATCAGCACCTAGGTCGGGTCGTTCGTGGGGACGACGTGCCCTCGCTCTACTTGGAGAAGGAACTTGGCTGGGATGCAGTGCCCAGGTGGTCACGCCTCTGGATGAGGTCAGTGCCGTTTGGCGTTCCGGTAACAGACGTCGATGTCGAGATTGAAGTACCTGGACTCGAGCTGGCCAAGACTACTATCGACGCTCTTCCTGTCTGGGTTGGGCCCAACGAACATCGAGTCGTGATGCTCGGGGCGGGACCGAGCTTGTCGTGGATAGAGCTAGAGGCCCGCGACGCAGGCGGGGACCTTCTCAGTGGAGGACTCTTGGCATTCGGTGAGCTGCTGCTCGTCCCCGCGGATGGGAAGCCGCTCTTTCTCCACGTACCGCCCGACAACACGGCCAATCCCGTGCGTTTCGACGGCGTCGCGGCCGGCGAGTACACGTTTTCGTTCGACTCTCATATGAACGACCTTCGGCTTCCACCGGCCGGTGAGCTGCCACGCCCGATCACGGTTCACCCGACAAGTGGGGCGGCGATCACAATCGTCGCCCCTCGACTCGGCTCCTTGCTTGTTTCGGCGACCACCGGTTCTGATGGCGCTCGGTTCGGCGGCGCCTTTACCGGGCACTACACGGAAGAGTGGAATGTTGTGTCTACCGACGAGGGCCTTTCCTTCAAGGATATGCGAGTGGTCATCGACTACGAACCTCCCTACCGCGTCGAGGGGCTGAGCCCAGGTCGCTACTTGCTCAAGCCTCAGCGAGGGACGTTGAGCGGTGACATCTTCGTGCCATTCGAGATCGTGGCCGGGGAGACGACGACGCTCGAGCTCGCGCTCAAGTGACGGCCCCCACGATTCGGACTAGAGCGCTGGTCGAGGCGGGCCATCCACCTGTGTTGGATTACCAGGTACGGCCAGAGAGCGTGGTGCGAATCCGGTCCCCGAGGACGGTTTCGATGATTCGGAGCAAGGCCTCTCGGTAGATCGACGACGCCGCCAGGCTCGAGTACGCCGCCGCGGCGGCAATGGCGGACAGCGGAGCGACCTGCTTCGATCGGAGGTGGCTCGTTCGGCTGATTCGCACCGTCGCCAGCCGCCCGATCGCGTGCTCCAATTTGACGCAACTGGCTGTTCTGCACCTGTGGTGGAAGCCCTGGGGAGCTGAGAAGGCCAGCGTCGCCGGCCGCCGCCACTTGCCGCGCCGAAGCCGGCGTCGGCGCGGGCTGCCCGACGTAGGCTCTCCCGCTATGGCCGGACTGTTCGAAGACGACGAGCCCGCGGGTCCCGACGCGCTGGCGCCGGCGCCCGCCGACGCGCCCCTGGCGGAGCGCATGCGGCCGCGTTGCCTGGCGGAGGTGACCGGGCAGGGGCACCTCCTGGAAGAAGGCGGCGTGCTGCGCACGATGCTCGAGGGTGGACTCGAGCAGAGTCTGATCCTGTGGGGGCCGCCGGGGGTCGGCAAGACGACCCTGGCGCGCCTCGTGGCGGCGGCGAGCGAGCACCGCTTCCAGCCCTTCTCGGCGGTGCTGTCGGGGATCGCCGACATCAAGCGCGTGATGAAGGAGGCGGAGGAGCGGCGTCGGCGCAAGGGCTCGCGGACCCTCTTGTTCGTCGACGAGATCCACCGCTTCAACAAGGCGCAGCAGGACGCCTTCCTGCCCTACGTCGAGAACGGTGACATCCTGCTCGTGGGCGCGACCACCGAGAACCCGAGCTTCGAGGTCAACTCGGCGCTCCTGAGTCGCGCGCGGGTGCTGGTGCTGGAGCCGCTGACCGTGGCCGACATCGTCGGCCTCCTGCGGCGCGCGATCGACGATCCCGAGCGCGGCCTGGCCGGACAGCTCGTCGCCGTCGACCGCGCCCTCGAGGAGCTGGCCCGGGCGGCCGACGGCGACGCGCGCCGGGCCCTGACCCTGCTCGAGACCTGCGCGCTCCTGGCCGGACGCGGCGGCGAGTTGACGCCCAAGGTCCTGGCCCGCGCCATCCAGCGCAAGCAGGTCGCCTACGACAAGAGCGGCGAGCAGCACTACGACATCGTCAGTGCGCTGCACAAGTCGATCCGCAACTCGGACGAGGACGCGACCCTCTACTGGCTGGCGCGCATGCTCGAGGGCGGCGAGGACCGCGACTTCCTGATGCGGCGCCTGACGCGCATCGCGGTCGAGGACGTGGGCCTGGCCGACCCCCGCGCGCTCGAGCAGTGCATCGCCGCCTGGGAGACCTGGCGCCGCCTGGGCTCGCCCGAGGGCGAGCTGGCCATCGCCCAGGCGGCGGTGGTCCTGGCCCGCGCGCCCAAGAGCAACGCCCTCTACAAGGGTCTGGCCGCCGCGATCGAGGATGTGCGGACGACCGTCAACCAGCCGGTGCCCCTGCACCTTTGCAACGCCCCGACGGGGTTGATGAAGGCCCTGGGTTACGGCGAGGGCTACCGCTACGCCCACGACGACCCGGCCGCCCGCGAGGAGATGGTCTGCCTGCCGCCGGGCCTGGTCGGGAGGCGCTACCTCGAGCCGCCCGACCGCGATCCGCCGCTCACGGAGCGAGCGTCAGATCGACCCGATTCGTGAGCGTCTCGTCGAAGCCGTTGTTGGTGTAGGCCTGGGCGAACAGCTCCAAGCCGATCAACACCGGATCGTTCGGGATCGCGATCGCATCGACGCCGGTGACCGTGCCCGCCGACAGCACGAAGGAGCTGCCCAGGTCGATCAAGACCGCTCCGCTGGGCCCGAAGGGCACCTGGGCGGTGCCCAGCGAGGCCAATAGGGCGTAGGCGCTGGCGGCCGGCGCGCTGGTGGTGAAGGTCGCCACCGTTGCGATCTGCGCCGTGCCGGCCAGGTCCAGGTGCCCCGGGTTCCACTCATCGAAGCCCATGTCGACCCGCGCTGTACCGTCTCCGTCCCCGTCGATCAGGCGCGGGTCGAGGTCACCCTCGAACAGGTCCGCCGGGGCCTCGCTCGGGTTGCCCGCGTCGATCAGGGGCGAGCCGACCTGCAGGTGGAAGTCGCCGTTCGCGGCGTCCACGAACAGCGGGTCCACGTGGGTCACCCCGACCCCGAAGACTCCCGCGGGGAAGTTCGAGTACTGGATCGAGACCACGTTGATCGGGTCCACGTCGAACCCGTTGCCCCACAGGATGCTGCTGCGGGAGAGGACCCACACGTCCGCCGGGTTCGAGCCGACAGCCTGCACCGCGGTGAGGTTGCCGGCCACGGTCGAGCGGTCGAGCTGCAGGTTCGCGATGTCCGAGCCGTAGAAGGCGATCTGGTTGCCGGACAGGATCGAGTCGCGCAGGGAGATGTCGCCGACGCCGACCCCGCCCGCCTCCAGATTCCCGAAGGCCTGGGCGCCGACGGTGCAGCCCTGGATCCGGGAGCGGAGCAGCACGATGCCCGCCCCGGCGCCTCCTCCGCCCAGGGTCGCCAGGCCGTCGGCGTTGACGCCCACGGACCCGTCGAGCACGAGGCAGTCGCGCAGGTAGATCGTCGCGCTGCCGCCGCCCGCCGCGAACGCGCTGGCGCCCGTGAGGCAGCGCTCGAAGCGGCAGCGGTCGGCGGTGACCAGGGCGAAGCCGAAGCCACCCGAGGCCGAGATGGCGTTGCCCGGCGTGTCGAGGAATTCGGCGTCCTCGACCGTGGCTTCGACGCCCCAGATCGAGCCGGTGACGCTGACCCCGACCCGGTCGAAGGTGATCCCGCGCAGGTCGACCGAGTGGGCATCCGTCGGCACGGGGGTCCCGAACCCATTGACGGCCAAGGCCCCGCCTGCGCCGTTCGAGCGCACCACGGTCACGCCCACGCCCTGGCCGATCAGCTCGAGGTCGTCGACTACCGGTACCGTGATCGGAAAGACCTCGCCCGAGGCTTCGCTGAACTCGCCGGGCAGCAGGAAGACCGAGTTCGGACCCGCGGGCAACTGACCCATGGCGTGGGTCAAGGTCTTCCAGGGCAGCGCCTGCGATCCATTCCCGCTCCCGTCGTCGCCACCGACGGGATCGACGAACAGGGTGTCGGCCCGGGCCGTGGAGGCGCCGAGGACGGCGAGGAGTCCGAACGCGGCGGAGAGGGGCGAGGGGAGAGTCAGGTGCATGGTGAGACGGCCTCGTGTTGGGGAAGGCACAGGAGCTTTCAATTGCTCACTCGATCGTGCTCCTTGATATCCGCGCCAGTTCGGTGTGGGGCCGCGGAGCGCGAGAATCCTCGGTGGCCCGCTCGAGGTCCCACTCCAGGCCAGCCGTGGGGCCTGACCTCGACCCATCTCCCGAACGCGAAGCGCGCCCCGGGGAACGAGTCCCCGGGGCGCGCCGCGCGTCAGCTCGGGATCAGAGCTGGCTACCGTTGCCGGTGACGAAGATCTCCGCCGGCTGGGCGCCGTTGCCGCCGCCAGTCATCAGCATCCGATCCTCGCCGGCGAGCAGGTTCAGGGTCCCGCCCGCGCGCGGGAAGAGCGTCGCGCCGATGGTCGATTGGACCGAGAAGCCCTGCTCGTACATGACCAGGTCCGACGAGCTCGCGGTGGTCGTGCCCGGGTTCAGGATGATCGGGCCGTCGCCGATCGGGCCGATGCAGGGGAAGCCGCAGTACCAGGTCCCGCCGTAGCCCTCGTCGGGGCCGTGGCAGATCCAGCACATTCGCAGGCCCAGGATCGACGTCGGCAGGTCCGCGCCGGCGCTGAACCCGGCGTCGCCCGTGGGCGAGTACACGTAGGTCTCGCCCTCCGCGACCAGCGCATAGCCGTTGCCGGCCAGCGGCGCGATGCCGCCACCGCCGGCGACGAAGGCGCCGCCGTCGAAGGTCGGGATCTGGCTGTGCAGCGCGCGTGCCTCGGGCAGGGGCGGCCCCGCCTGCCAGGAGTCGGTGGCCGGGTCGAAGATCCACGTGGCCGCGGTGGCCACGAAGCCCGCGGGGTCGGGGACGATCCCGCCGGTCACCAGCACCGTGCCGTCCGGCAGCAGGCTCTGGCCGTGACCCAACAGCGGAACCCGCAGCGAAGCCACCTGCTGCCAGGCGTTCGCGGCCGGGTCGTAGGCGAGGCTCTGGGAGGTGGCCGAAGCGAAGCTGGCCTGGTCGTCCCCGGCCAGCGGCTGGGTCGCGCCACCGGTCAAGAGCACGCGCCCGTCGTTCAGCAGCGTGGCCTGGCCGAGCGTCCGCGGCGAGGGCAGGGGCGCCGCCGGCTGCACGACGAGCGAGCCGTCGCCGGCCACCTTGACGCGCTCACAGGCGAGCACGGGCTGGCCATTCGGACGCGTGCCGCCGAAGACCAACACGTCGCCGTTCTGCAGCAGGACCGCCTCGTGCCCCGCGCGGGGACCGCCGATCAAGCCCGCGCCGGCGGGGGCCATGGCCATGGTCGTCGCGTCGTAGAACGACATGGGCACCACGCCGCCGCCGACGCCGGTGATGCCGCCGATCAAGAGCACGCGGCCGTCGGGCAGCTCGGTCGCCGTGTGCAGACGGCGATCGAGGGGCTGACCCGGCAGGCTGGCGTGCTGGGTGCCCTGCTCGCCCAGCACGGTGGCGGTGGGGTTGCTGACGTTGTCGACCATGGTCGACAGGCCCGGCATGGTCACCGCCTGGGAGTAGACCTCCATGCCCGCGATGAAGGGCAGGCCGGGAATGGCGATCGAGTGCTGGGCCACGCCGTCCGGACCGAGCTGCACGAAGGCCGAGAGCTGGGGGTCGGCCGCGCCCACCAGCAGCGAGCGCGGGTCGAGGGGATCGGTCGCCGACAGGGGCGTCGGCCCGTTGTCGAAGCTGACGATGTGGTAGGCCATCTCGAGCGGGTCCCCGGTCAGCTCGAAGTCCAGGCTCTCACCCAGCAGGCCACCCTTCCAGGCGAGGTCGAGTTGCCCCTCTTCCTTGACGCCGGTCCCGAAGGTGTGGAGTTCGTAGACGACGTCGACCACCGGGTGATCCCCGGGGATGTCGATGGTGAAGCTCTGGTGGAAGGCGGGCAGGGTGAACTCGCCGAGCTGCCCCTGGTAGGCGCCGGCCGGGATCGCGCCCGAGTAGATCGGCTGCTGACCCTGGTGCACGGATCCCCCGGCCTCGAACAGCACGCCGAGCTGCGGGCTCGAGATGCGGTACTGGTAGCCGGCAAAGCCGTGGGTCTTCGGAATCGGCGAGGTGCTCACGTGCAGGTTGTCGATGTCGACCTGCAGATCGACGCGGGCCTTGACGCCCGCGGGCGTGCCGGGCTGCCGCACGAAGCGCGCCTCGCCGATGCGCTGGATGTCGTGGTCGACCACGTTGTCCCGATGTCCGGGCGTGAGCACGTCCGCGTCCCAGACCAGGCCTGCGCTGGACCAGTGCACGCCTTCACCGGCGAGCTCCTCGACGCGGATCTCTTCCTGGATCTGGTAGGCCGGCGAGGGGATGAAGCCGAGTTCCTGGGGGAAGTAGGCGACGTTGCCGGCCAGCGAGTTCTCCTGCGGGTCCTCGCCGCTGGTGTTGACCTCGACCGAGATCGTGCCCTCCTTGGTGTTGCCTTCGGCCGAGAGGCTCGCGTCGTTGTCGATCGCGTGGATCGCGACGACCCCGATGATCGCCACGGTGCCGATGAAGACGATGCCGCCGATCGCCGCGACCGCGACGGCCGGATGGTCGGCCTCGGCCTCATCGATGTAGGGGGCACCGAGGGTCGCCCAAGCGGCGAGACCGACGGTCGCTAAGGACTTGAGTCGCATGTAAGTCTTCTCCAAGTGCGGGCCGCGAGCGCGGCGTCTCGGGTCGGGGATCGCCCGGCCACCCGTGTGGCAGGGCCACAGTTGGTGGAGAAGTCGCGGGGTC
The DNA here is from genome assembly GCA_007751255.1 of Engelhardtia mirabilis. Lineage (GTDB taxonomy): Bacteria > Planctomycetota > UBA1135 > UBA1135 > Engelhardtia > Engelhardtia mirabilis. Next base: position 6,605,987 of record CP036296.1, on the reverse strand, counting down.
GATCGAACGCCCAGGCGGCACGAATCCGGCGCCCGTCGACGGAGCGCAGAAAACCTGTTCGATTCGGGTTTCGGCGTCTCTGATGGGGCAGCGCCAGGACCCCGTCGGGGTTGCCGCGCGAGAGCTGGTCCGTGCCCCGCGCTCCGCTGCCACCCGGCCTCACCGGCAGCGACGCTCGCCCCGCTCCCTGCCCCGTCCCCATCCGGCCCCGCGAATCGAGAGCACTCCTGCCATGCTGCTCAGAAGTCGAACGATGCGCGCCACCGCGGCGCTCCTGTTGACCACCGCCACTGCCCAGGGCAATCAGTTGGACCTGAGCTGGTCGGGCGGGGTGCTCGATTGGACCTGGTCGCTCGAGGTCGAGGGCCAGCCACTCGAGCCCTACCTGTTGATCCCCTCGTTCGAGGCCGGGCCGACGCCCCTGGCCCTCTTCGATCGGAACGATCCGCGGCTGCTCGACGTGGGTCTGGACCTTCTTCCCCTGGCGCGAACGGGTCTGCTCGACCGTGACGGAGTCGCAGGTGAAGACTTCGCTCTCGTGGCGGACCCCGCCTTGGTGGGCGTCGACATCCGCGCCCAGGCCGTCGAGCTGCTGAACGGATCCGCCTGCTTCGGCGAGCTCAGCCAGCCGGTCTCGGCGCGGCTCACCGGCCTCGGCGACGCGGTCTCGACGCAAGGCGCTCCGCTCGCAACGCGTGCCGACCACGGGCAGTTGGCCCTGGCCGACGGGCGGGTGTTGCTGGTTGGGGGGCGGCCGATCGCAGGCGAGCCGGCGCCCCTGGCCCTCGAGTGGTACGAGCCCCAGTCCCAGCGTTTCGTCGCCAGCGCAGCGGAGCTGACCGCGCCGATCTGGCGCCCCGGGATCGCGCGGCTGCACGACGGACGCGTGCTGGTCTGCGGGGGCGTCGGCCCGGGGGGCAGCGTGTCCTCCGCCGCGTACCTCTACGACCCGTCCACGGATCAGCTCGAGGCCCTGCCTCCCATGGACGAGCCGCGCGTCCTGCACTCGGTCAACGTCCTCGCGGACGGGAGCGTGCTGGTGGCCGGCGGCACCGCGTCCTTCGACGACCTGCACCCGCTCGGGCTACCGGCGAGCTTGCAAGGACCCCTCTCGCGTCACTGTCGGCGCTTCGATCCGATCGGCAAGCAGTGGCTCGTGGTTCCCGACCTTCCGGCGCCGCGCATGGGCCACGCCACCACGGCCATGGCCGACGGAACGGTGCTGATCTCGGGCGGCATCGGCCCCGCTCCCGGCGGGCCCCTGCCCAGTTCGAGCGTGTGGACTGGCGACGGCCTGGGACCCTGGACCTCCGGCGGCCCGCTTCTGGAGCCGCGCGCCTTCCACGCCCAGGTCGACACGGTCGACGGCGACCTGTTGATCGCCGGCGGCGCGCAACTGGGCCCGGGCGGCCTCGGCCTCGTCGGCCTGCCCTCGAGTGAGCGCTACGAGGTCCAGTCGAACGCCAGCTTCGCCGGTCCGGGCTCCATGGGCCTGGTCATCGACGGCAAGGAGGTCTGCATCCCCGGGCCGGTGGTCACGAAGTTCCCCGGCACGCAGCCGACGACGACCTTCGGCGACGGTCCACCGGTCGGCCCCGTGATCGTCTACTACGTCGTCGGCGGTCTGGAGCTGGAGCCGTGGCCGCCGCCGGACTCCGCTGCGGGAGCCGTGTCCTACCGACACATCGCCGGCACGAACTCCTGGGTCGCCATGTCAGGCGGCGTCGACGTGGGACCCGGCCAGCGCGTGACTGCGGTGGACGGCGGGTTGCGGTTGCTGCACGTGGGCCCCGCGGGCGCCGTGTTGTTCACCGTGAAGTGAGCGGGCGCGAGAGGCTGCGACACACGCGCACGCCGTAGCGCTCCGCGCGCTCGGCCGTCGTGGCCACGAGTCGGGTCTCCGGTCGGGCCAAGGCGATGGTCTGGCTCGGCTGGGACAGCACCACCAGCCCGTAGTGGCCGCCGCGGACCGGGTAGCGCTCGGGCACCTGCGGATTCCGGGGACCGGCCAGCGCCAGGCCGTCCCCGGGGCGCAGGTCGGGCGCGGGGCCGGTCAGGAAGGGGTCCGCACACATCTCCGCCAGGTTGCCGAGCAGGTCGCGAAAACCCGCCAGGTCGGGCGCGCGGGCGTCGATCGCGGACAGGGGCCGCAGCAGGGCGTCGGCGCGGGCCAGGCGCTGGGCCAGGTCGAGCCGTTCGATGGCGGCGCGATCGATGCCGAGCTCCGCCGCGCGCTCCCACTGCGCCTCGGTCGGCAGGGCCAGGCCCCATTCGCGCAGCACGTCGATGGCTTGGCGGTAGGACAGCTCGGCCTGGGGCCAAAGGGCGGTGGAATCGGGTACAGGCTGCGACCGCACCAGGCGAGCCCATTGTCCCCGGGAGAGCTCGGTGCGCCCGAGCAGGTAGGGCGCGAGCTCCACCGTCCGCGGCTCGCCCTCGTTGCCCAGGGCGAAGGGGTCGTCCGCCGCGTCGAGGCCGAACTCGAAGCTGCCGCCGGGGACCAGGGCCAACACGATCGCATCACCGGCGCGCGGCCTCGCTCCGGGCCCCGCGGGCAACTCGCCGCTGCCGGTCACCGCGAACTCGAACAGCCCCGAGTCGGGATCGACCCCGAGGGGCGTGAGGCCGAGCAGGTTGCCGGGCGCTGGCCCGAAGTCGTCGAACTCCGCTTCCCAGTGGCGCCGGAAGCGTTCCCAACCCGCCGCGTCCTGTGTCAGTGCCTCGGGCCAAGTGCGTTCGACTCGGCTCGTCAGCGAAGCGACCCGATCCAAAGCTCCACCCGGCGCCGCGAAGCGCTCCAGGGCGCGCACCAACTCGTCGAGCTTCTCGTGGCGCCAACGGGCGTCGCGATCGGCGAAGGTCCAGCGCTCGTCGTCGATGCCCCGCCGGCGCTCGCGACGCGACTCGGCGGTGCGCTCGAGCGTCTCCAACTCGGCGCGGTGGCGCTCGGTCCGCGCGCGCAACTGCTCGGCCTCCGCCAACCAGGCGCGCGCCGGCGAGAGGTCGGGCGCGTCGATCGACCACAGGCCGCGTGCGCTCTCCTTGGCCTCCGCCACCAGTTGAAGATCGAGGAAGCGCAGCGCCCGCGCGCGCTCTTGGGCGCGCAGGGAAACCGCGGCCGCGATGCCCCCCAACACTGCCAGGACCACCGCGCCGAGCGCGACCGCCAAGCCCCGGTTGCGCCGGATCCACTTGCGCAGCTCGGCCAGGCCGCCCGACTCGTAGGCGCTGACCACGCGGCCCTCGAGGAAGGCACGCAGGTCGCTCGCGAACTCGGCCGCGCCGCCGTAGCGGTCACCCGGCTCGCGGGCGATGGCGCGGGCGCAGATGGCGGCGAGCTCGGCCGGAGTCTCGGGGGCGACCTCGTCGATCGGCGGCGGCGGTGGACCGGCTCGGATGCGTTTCAGCGTCGCGAGCCCGTCGAGTCCCGCACCGTAGGGCGGCTGGCCGGTCAGGATCTCGAACAGGGTCGCGCCCAGGGCATACACGTCTGCTGCCGGGCCGGCGTCCCGGGCCCGGCCGATGGCCTGCTCCGGCGCCATGTAGGCGGGCGTGCCGAGCAGGTCGCCGCGGCCGGTCAAGGCCGCGTCGAGCTCGAGCGGGGCCGCGACCTCGTCGTCGTCGATCGACTCACCGTCCACACTCGCCAGGCCCCAGTCCAAGAGATACGTCTCGCCGAACGAGCCGACCATGATGTTCGCCGGCTTCACGTCGCGATGGACGACTCCGCTCGAGTGGGCGTAGGCCAGGGTCTCGGCCACTCGAACCAGGACGTCGACCAGGCGCGCCCGCGTCCACTCGGGATCGCCCTCGGCGGCCAGCGTCAGCAGCTCCGCCAAGGTGCGCCCCTGCACGCGCGGCATGGTGAAGAAGTCCTCACCCTGCGGCGTGCGGCCCAGGTCGTGCACGGCGACGATCCCGGGGTGCTGAAGTCGACCGGCGAGCCGCGCCTCGGCGAGGAAGCGAGCGCGGCGCCGACGCCCGTCGCCATGCTCGCCGTCGGTCACCAGGACCTTCATCGCGAGGTGCCGCGCGAGGGTGCTGTCGAAGACGTCCAGCACCCGCCCGTTGCCACCGCGGCCGAGTTCCGAGCCGATCCTGTAGCGCCAGCCGGACTCCGCCTGCGGCAGGGGCGCCAGACCCCCGAGCACCTCGCGCACCTGGTCGAACAACTGGCCCGCGACCGCGCGCAGGCCATCGGGTTCGTCCGCGATCCAGTCCTCGAAGCGGCCACCCTCGCCCGCCTCGCGCGCGGCGATGTACTCGGCGACCAGCTCCTCCGCCCGCTCGTCCAGCTCGCTCACGACGGCAGGTTGCGCGTCAACGCGATCAGGGCGCGGGAGTAGGCCATGCGCGCGGCGGCGTCGCTGGGGTAGCCCAGGTCGCCGGCGATCGCTGTCCAGGCGCGGCCTTCGGTGCGAGCCTCGACCAGCCGTCGCGAACGCTCGTCGAGGCGCTCGAGGGCGGCGCGCACGCGCTCGTCGCGATCGTCCAACTCCGCGCGAGTCGCCGGCCCCGCCGCGCTGTCCTGGGCCGGTTGAATCGCGCCGCCCACGTCGATCGAGCCCAGGCGCCGCTCCGCGCCGCTGCCCCGGCGCTGGGCCTGGTGGAACTTGGCCAGGTCGCGAATGCGGTTCTCGACCACGGTCGAGATCCAGCGCAGGAAGGCGTCCTCGTCCTCGAGGTCGTAGCGATCGAAGGTACGCACGGCCTGGACCAGCGCCTCCTGCACCACGTCGCCGGACTCGTGGAAGCGGCGCAGCTGCGGACCGAGCCGCCGTCGCACCATGGCCAGGACCGCCGCGTAGTGGCGCTCGACGAGCTGCGCCAGGGCATCGCCGCGATCGGCCTGGGCCTCGCGCACGAGGTCCACCTGGGTGCGAGCGTCGCGGGCCGCGCGGGGGTCGAGTGGATCAGTTCCCATGGCCGAGTGGGGCGCCGTGGCGCCCGACAGGTCCGGAGTCTAGCCGCGCAGCCTCCGCTGCCGCCTACGCCGCCGTCTTCGCGCCGGCCCCTGCGCCGACTCCTCCACAGCTCCATCCACACGCACCTTCAGCGGCACTTCCTTCGGCCAGTAACCTCCCCCCCCCGCAGGCCCACCAACCCCCGCCCAGCCACCCTGCTGGACCGGCCTCCGCGCCCATTGGTTTCAGCCCGTCCGCCGGATTTGTCGCGCTGGGCGATAAACAGGGGACCCGCCGTGTCGTCTCCATCCCCGCCGCGCGGGTCTTGCGGGCGGCAATCGATGGCGAGCACGATCCACTTGGAGAGCCGACGCACCAGGGAAACCGCGGAGAGCCGCCCGCCGAGCCCCGGGGGGGCGGTGGGGGGCGGGGACCGCCTGGCGCGGTTGGTGGCGGCGCACTACCTGGCGGTGCACCGGCTCCTGTTCCGGCTGGTGGGCAACCGCGAGGACGCGGACGACCTGGCCCAGGAGTGCTTCGTGCGAGCCCAGCGTCGGGGTGGCGAGGTCGACGAGGTGGGGGCGCTGGTCTGGCTGCGGCGGGTGGCGCTGAACTTGGCCCGGGATCACCACCGCTCGCGCGGGCGGCGGCTGCGGCGCGAGGAGCTGGCCGGGCTCGAGTCGATCGAGCGGCGTAGCGGTGAGCCGGCGCCGGACGCGCGGCTGCGGGGCGCGGATCTGCACCGCGCCCTGCGCCAGGCCCTGGGCGAGTTGCCCGAGCGGCTGCGCGTGGCGCTGGTGCTGCGGGTCTTCGAGGGGCTCGACTACGACGAGATCGCGCGGCTGGTGGGGCGCCGGCCGGGGACCGTCCGCATCCAGGTCATGAAGGCGCGGCGCGAGTTGGAGCGCCGCATGGGTCCGTTCTTGGACGAGGAGTCGACGACGTGACACGCAACGACGGTCGCGAGTGGGTGCTGCGCCAGCTCGACGGGAGTCTGAGCGCGGCGAGGCAGGCGGAGCTCGAACAGCGGCTCGCGCGGGATCCGGAGCTGGCCGAGTTCGCCCGCCGCCAGCGGCGCTTGGACGGCCTGCTCGAGGGCTTGGCGGAGCCGCCGGCCGAGTCGGTCGATACGGGCGCCGCGCTGCAGGCGATTCGCGCGCGGCTCGAGGCCGGCGGCGGCGACGCTTCGCCGCGTGGGCGCTTGCGGTCCCTGCCGCGCTGGGCGTCGCCGGTGCGCCTGGCGGCGGCTGCGTTGGTCCTCCTGGCCGGCTCGTTGCTGTGGCAGCGGTCGATCGACGGCGACGAAGCAGGGCCGCAGCGGCAAGCGGGAGCCGAGCTCGACGTGGCGGTCGCTCCGGCAGCGGACTCTTTCACTGGCCGGTCGACCGCTCCGGCGACGGATCCGGCGGCCGGTCCGTTCGGCGATCCCTTGGCGGAACTGCCGCGCGATCTGCCGGGCGACTCGCCGGGCCGCGGTGGGTCCGTCGACCCCTCGGACGACGCGGATCCGAGCGGCGGCGAAGCGCAGCTCGCGGCGGCCGAAGTTCCCTCGTTGAGCACGCTCCTGGCCTCACTCGGCAGCGACGACGGAGCTGGAACGGCGCAGTTGACCGCTCTCCTGGAACGCGACGGCGACACTTGGGTCGCCCTGCGCGACGTCGAGCGGGTCCTGGACGCGACCACCGATGAGAGCGTCGCGCGCGGGGCACTGCGTTTTCTCGGAGCGCAGGGCGACAAGCTCAGTGCGCGCTCGATCGAGGACGCGTTGGCCGATCCGGGCCTGCGCGGGACGGCCCTCGCGGCCCTTGTGGACCTGGGCCCCGAAGGATGGTCGGGCCTCGGCGCGGCGCTCGCGGACCCGCAGCTCGCGGACGACGCTCTCGCGGCTTGGGGCGAGGTCGCCGATCCTGCGGCGGCGCGCCAACTCGGCCGCGCCTGCGAGCGCATCGCGCGACGCGGGGACCGCTCGCCGCGGCTCACCGCCGCCGCCGGCCTGCTGGCCGACCTCGGCGCGCAGGGCCTGGTCGAGTTGCTCGAGCGCATCGGCTCTGGGCAGCTGCCCCTCGAGCCCGTGCTCGCCGCCCTGGACCCGAGCCACGGCGACGAGCTCTTCGCCGCCGCGGACGGCCGGTCCATGGACACGGTCCTGATCGAGTTCGCGCGGGTCACCGCTTGCGAGGGACTCGTGCCGCGCCTGACCTCGGCGGCCACGGATCCGCGCCTGACCGACGGCGCCCTGGGCGCCCTGGCGCAGATCCCGGGCGAGCCCGCGGGGCGTGCGCTGCTCGAGATGCGTCGCATCGGGCGCCCAGCGGTCGCGGCCGTCGAGGCCGCCCTGGCGGCTCGCGACGAGCCCCAGGCCTGGCTGCGCCTGGCGCGCTCGGTGCGCGGCGAGCGTGAGTTGGCGGTGACCCTGGCCGAGTTGTTGCTCGGCGATCCCAGGTTCGACGGTTCGGCCGCGCTGGCCGAGCTGGCGCGCTCGACGGCCCTGGCCTCGGACCTGCGACTGATGGCCCTCGGCGCTACCGACGCGACCGATCCCGACTCGGCCCGGGCCCTGCGTGGGCTGGTGCGGACCAGCGCGCCGGACGACGCGCGCATCGCCGCCGCCGCGCTGGTGGCCCTGGCGCGGGGCTTGGGGATCGAGGGCGCCCTGGCGCTCTTGCCCGAGCCCGATGGCCTGACGGGCGAACTCGATGACGTGCTCGCCCACTACTCCTCCAGCAGCCTCGTGCGCCTGGCGCGCGAGCTGCGACCGATGCTGCCTTTGACCGCAACCGACGGAGACGAACTGCCGTGAAGAACCTGCTTCGAACTCTGGGCCTCTTGGCCCTCGCCGCCCCGACCGCTCTCGCCGCGCCGTCCCAGGACGGCGATGAACTCGGCATCGCCGTCTTCGACTTGACCGGCCTGCTCCGGCGGGTCGATGCCGGGGTCTACGACATCGATATCCTGGACCAACACGGAAAGCTGGAGGATGCCTCCGGTGCCGGCGGGAGCATCGGCTCCGAGGAGGTCTCGATCGGCGCGCTGCAGGAGATCTTGGTGCGCCTGCACGAGGAACAACTGCGCTACCGCGACGCCGAGCAACGCAGCCCGATGATCACTACCAACGGCGAGCGGCAGTTGGTCGTGCGCGGGACCCAGGCCCTGCGCGACAGCGTGGCCGCGACCCTGGGGGAGCTCGACGCGCTGCTCTCGCAGAGCGCGAAGGTTCGCGTGCGTTGGTACAAGACCAGCGACGGGAGCTACGACCAGCTCCCACTGGGGGCGACGATCGGCACGGCGGAGTTGGCGCGCCTGTTGGAGGAGTCCCAGTCGTCGCTCGACGAGGAGGTGACCATCAGCTTGCGTCTGGGCAGCACTGGCTCCGTGGACCTGCGGACCGGTCAGTCCGCGATCGTCGACTACGACGTGGAGATCGCCTCGAACGTCTCGATCGTCGATCCGACGGTGATCCAGCAGTTGACCGGATCCCAGGTCGTGGCACGCTTCGTGCCTGGCGTGGACGGAGGCTACCTGTCCATCGTGACGACGCGGACCGACGCGATCGGCCCGGTGCGTGAGGAGCAGATGCAGGTCGGCACGATCACCGCTTCGACCGGCGGCAACGGGGAGAACCTGCGCCAAGTGAACGTCCTGCCCCTGTCCGTGCAGCACCAGGACACCCTGACCCGCGCGCTGGGACTCTGTACCCACGTGCCCGCCGGCCGGGCCCTGCTGGCGCGGACGCGCTGGGATCTGGCGGGCACCTCGGGCGACGAACTGATGGTGGTGGAAGTCGAGTCGGCTCCGCTCGAGCTCACCCAGACGCTGGAGTCGGGCGGAGGCACCCTTTCCATGGTCCTGCGGGACGCCCTCTCCCGTCCGCGGCTGAGCCTGGTGAGCGACGACTACGCGTCGATGCTGGTCTCCGAACGACAGCTCTGGGGTCACGGCCTGGTCGCCGAGCTGATCGCCGACGGCTCCGAGGTCGACTTCGATCTGTTGCCCGACGCAGGTCGTGGCTGGGAGCAGATCGGCCCCTGGATGGCGGCCATGCCCGGCCGAGGCATGGACGCGGCGGCGACTCGCAGCGCGGCCCACTCCCTGGCCCGGGGCATCGCGGCCTCGACGCGCTCGGTCGCCGTGGCGCGCATGGGCGATCGGCTGGTCGCGTCATTCGACGTGCCGGTCACCGATGGGGCTCGATCCTTCGCGATCGTGGCCCTCTCGACGCCCTTGGTCAGCGACATCGACGTGGAGGTGGCCACGGGCGCCGGCGTCTCCGATCCGGTGGTGACCGAGACCGAGGAGGGGCTCGCGATCTACTTCGACCCGTCGCTCGGCCGCGACGGGTCCTGGAACCTGTCGCCCGAGGCGGAGGTCTCGGTTCGCACCGCTGGCCCGCGTCGGATTCAGATGGGCGAGACACCTGGCGGGTGGGTGGATCTGCTGTCGACGAGTCGTTTGGGGTGCTCGTCGGAGGTTCGGCTGGAGTCTGGAGAGGCTCGAGTCATCGGTTCGCCCGAAGGCCTGTCACTCGCCCTGGGCCTGCGTTGAGGCCCGAATTGCCCCGAAACACGGAATGGATGCGTAATACCGGCAGAATTTCGGGATCCGGTGCGTGCTTCGGGGCCCGCGGAACCGTCTATTGCCTGCGGGTCGCTCGTAGCGGCCCCGACCCGAGGATCGGGTGAACGGCGAAAGGGCGCTTCACGCGCCCCGAAACCGCCACCCAAGTCTCGAACCGTGACGCACCGCGAGGCCCGGCTCTACCGCTAGAGACGGGCCTCCGGCGTTTCTGCCGGGAGTTCGTGGGGCAGCCCTTGGGGCTCAAGGGCGCAGGACGACGGCATCCACGCCATCGGCGTTCACGTCGCGCCCGCCGAACTCGCGACGCAGCGCCTCCTCGATGGGGACCATGTAGGGAGCTACCGCCGTGCGGATCGCCGGATCGGCGGCCCAGTCCCGAACCCAGACGACGCGCTTGTCCGAGTCGCGGATCAGGTCGATGAGCGGCGCAGTCGCGGCTGCGTCGAAGTCCGACGGCGAGGTCCCGGCGGCAATCGCGCGCCCCAGCTCGTGGCCCAGGTTGAACTCGCGGATCCCCGGCAGGCGACCCGTCACCAGTTGATAGCCCAGGTCGGCGGTGACCATCAGCCCACCGTCTGGGAGCAGGGCTCGGGCAAGCTCCAGGCGCTGCTCGGCGGCGCGCCGTTTAGTCCTGGCCTCGACAGTGTCGATCGCGCGCAGGCCTAGCCAGCCCTGGGCTGCGAGGAGCAACAGCACCAGGACGACGACTCGCCCCCGCAGCCCGTCCAGGGCACGAGCCGCGGCGATTGCCGCGAACACGATCGCGGGCGACACGTAGCCCCCGCGCGTCGGCACGCCGAACAGCACCACCGCCGCGGGATGGACCAAGATCCCCACGAGCAGCCACGCCGATGTCACGGTGGAGCGCCGCGGCCAGAGCGAGCCGACCAGTCCCAGGGGTAGTAGCACGCCGAAGGGGAGCACCGCCTCCTTCAAGACGAGCGCGAGCGAGGGGCCGGTCTGTTCACGCGCGAGTAGTTCGCGGGCTTGGAACCAGTCGGGGCCACCGAAGATCACGTGCAGGGCCTGGTCGAGCGCGACGCCGAGCAGCGCTCCGCCGCCGACGGCGGTGGCCGACAGGATCAGCGAGCGCAGGCCAGCCGCTCGCGGCTTGGCGGCGCCAGCTCGCCCCCAGGCGAGCAGGGTCAAGGGTGCCGCGCAGAGCACACCCGAGCGGTGGGTGAGGATCAACGTGCCGGCGACGAGTGACGCCGTTGCAAGGACGGCTCGAGGGCGCCGGGAGTCGACCGCGAGGATCAGCGTCAAGCCGGCCGCGACGTGTGCGGCGTGCAGGGCGTGGACTTCGATGACGGTGGTGTGGAACGCGATCCCGGGGGAGGCGACGGCCAGGAGCGCCGCTGCCGATCCGGCTCGGGCTCCGACACCGAGGAGTCGAGCGCTACTGAAGACAGACGCGGCGATGACGCCGGCGCTGAGCCAACCGAGCGCGGCGAGGGCGTGGTAGGCCTCGAGCTGCGCCACAGATCCCAAGAGGCGCCCGAGCGGCAGGTAGAGGGCGTGGCTCCCGAGTTCGTGCGGTCCGCGCAGGGGCCTCAGCTTCTCCAACAGCGCAGCGGCGTCGCCGAGCAACCAACCCTGATGGAGCCAGGCGGCCCCGAGCGCGCAGCCCAATCCGAGCGCGACCGCGATGGACGCATCGCGGACGGTGAAGGGGCGATCGGGCTGGGCGGTCATCGGACAAGTTCAGCGGGCATTGGGTCTCCGACACTCGGGGCGCAGCGCGGAACAAGAGATTCGATCAACGGAGAAGGTACCCGGCGTCTGCGATGGGAGGGGGCGGCAGAGTGTTCATCCTGCCTCGCGCGTTCGGTCGCGCGCCCGCGCGCCGGGGTCGTGATTAGGCGTTCGTACGGTGCCAGGCACAAAACCGCCGCCTAACGAGAGTCGCGCAGCCGCCCTTGGCGGCTGCGCGACTCTCGTTAGGCGGCGGTTTTGTGCCTGGCACCGTACGAACGCCTAATCATGACGCGGTCTGATCCCCACACGCCCGACGCAACCGCCCCTCGAGGCCCGACAGCCGCAACTTCTGCTCCGCATTCTGCACCGCCATCTCCAGCGCGCGCCGGCTCCCCACCAGCACGCACAGCCGCTTGGCCCGCGTCACCGCCGTGTACAGGAGGTGCCGTTGCAGCATCAGGTAGTGCTGCGGTACCAGCGGCATCACGACCCCCGGGAACTCCCCGCCCTGGCTTCGGTGAACGGTGATCGCGAAGGCGGGTTGCAGGTCGCCCAGGTGCTCGGGCTCGTAGAACACCACGCGCTCGGGGTAGCGCACCGAGAGCCCCGTGCCGTCGGCGTTGATGCGGACCACCCGCCCCATGTCGCCGTTGAAGACCTCCTTCTCGTAGTCGTTGCGGGTGTGGATCACGCGGTCGCCCTCGCGCCACACGCGACCGCGCAGGCGGCCCTCGCGCCGGGAGCCGGTGACCTGCTCGCGCAGGCGTTCGTTGAGCCGGTCGACCCCGCACTCGCCGCGGTACATGGGCGCCAGGACCTGCACGTCCTCGAGCCAGTCGAGCCCGAACTTCTCGGGGATGCGCCGGGTGACGACCTCGACCAGTCGGTCGGCCGTGGCCTGCTCGCCCTCGGTGGGGAAGAAGTAGAAGTCGGAGAGGGGCTCGTCGGCGCCAGGGAAGCGCGGCATGTGGCCCTCGAGGATCGCGTGGGCGTTGTCGACGATCAGGCTGTGGGCGGCCTGGCGGAAGATCTGGGTCAGGCGGAAGACCGGCAGGCAGCCGGCGGCCAGGAGGTCCGAGAGCACGTTGCCGGCCGCCACCGAGGGCAACTGGTCGGGGTCGCCGACGAGGATCACGCGCGTGGGCGCGCGCACCGCCCGCACCAGCGAGTAGGCCAGGCTCAGGTCGAGCATCGAGATCTCGTCCACCACCAGGAGGTCGGCCTCGAGGGGCTTCTCGTCGTCGTGCAGGAAGCGCCGCGTGCCGGGTTCGAAGCCGAGCAGGCGGTGCACCGTCGAGGCTTCCTCGCCGGTGGCCTCGGCCAGGCGCTTGGCGGCGCGCCCGGTGGGCGAGGCGAGCAGCACCCGCGCGCCGGCCGCCCGCGCCAGGTCGACGACTGCGCGAACGATGGTGGTCTTGCCCACGCCGGGTCCGCCCGTGAGCAGGCCCACCGGAGCGCTCAAGAGGCCGAGGACCGCCTCCCGCTGGCGCGTGTGCAGCGTGATCCCGAGCTGCTGCTCCTTGCGCGCGAGGTCGGCCTCGGTGGCCCAAGCTCGCGCGGGACCGGCGGCCACCAGACCGGCCAGGCGCTCGGCCAGGCCGACCTCCGCGGCGAAGAAGCCCGGCAGCCAGGCGCGCTTGTCGCCCGTGCCCGCGCCGTCGGCCGAGGTCGGCTCGCCCGTGGCGGCCTCGTCGATCACCAGGTCGTCCATGCGCCGCAGGCCCTCGACCGCCTCGACGAAGGCGGCGTCGTCGAACTGCTGCCCGAGCAGCTCGCGGGCGGCCTCGGCCAGGCGCTCCAGGGGCAGGCAGCAGTGGCCCTGGCCGCTGGCCTTCTCGAGCACGTGCAGAATCGCCGCCCGGCGTCGCTCGAGGCCGTCCTCGGGCAGACCCAGCTCCCGCGCCACCCGATCGGCGGTCTGAAAGCCGATCCCGGCGATCCCGCTGGACAGGAGATAGGGGTTGTGGCGCAGGCGCGCCTCGGCCTGCTGGCCGTACTTCTCGATCACCGCCTCCACCTGCCAGGGCCCCAGGCCGATCCCGAGCAGAAAGGTATAGAGAGCGTGGCTGCCCTTCTCGACCACCAGGGCCTGGTGCAGGTTCTCGGCCACCGGGGGCGCCAGGCCCTTGATCGCGTCCAGACACGAGCGGTCGGCGCGGATCTGCTCCAGGGCGTCGTTGCCCAGGGCGTCGACGATGCGCCCGGCCAGGACCTCGCCCACGCCCTCGAATCGGTCGGAGGCCAGGTAGCGCACCAGCCCCTTGCGGTCAGTGGGGGCGCGCAGCTCCAGCCGGTCGAACTCGAACTGCAGCCCGTGGGTCTTGTGGCGGGTCCAGATCCCTCCGAGCCGCACGCCGAGCCCCTCCGAAGGCCGGGGGCAGCGACCCACGGCGGTCACCACCGGGTCGAAGACCAGGGAGCCGCTCTTCAGCTCGGCCGGCAGCGCGCCCTCGGCCCGGACCCGCAGGACCGTGTACAGGCTCTCCTCCGAATGGAAGGTCACCCGGTCCACGGCCCCCTCGAGGACGGTGGGTAGGTCGTTGGCCGGTTCGTCCAAGGGGCGGGGTCGGGGTTGGCCCCGAAAGGGGCGTGGGGCGGGGAGCGGCGCACGGGGGGCCGCGCGGGTCCCGCCGACCCCTACCGGTGGCACTAGAAGCTTGCCTTCCGGCGGCCGAGCCGCACAATGTTCGACCCTCGATCCCGGGCGACTCCGGGCCTGCCGGACGGGATCGGGTCAGCGAGCCACCTCAGAACGCTCTATCGATGAGCGGGTTTCCCTGGCTCCGCGAGCGCTTCCCCTCGGAAGCGAGACGCGGAGAGCCGCCGGGATGGGACGGTCGGCTCGCGCGCTACCAACCGCACAAGCACCGCTTCACCTCACTTCATGTCGATCAAAGTCCAGGTTCGTCCGAACGAGTCTCTCGAGGCCGCACTACGCCGTTTCAAGCGCCAGTGCAACTACGGCGGAGTCTTCCGCATGGCCAAGGCCAACACGTGGCACGAGAAGCGTTCAGACGCCCGCCGGCGCGAGCGCCGCGAGCGGATCCGGACGATCCAGAAGGCGACCCGCAAGGCGCAACGCCGAGCCGGCGGTCGCGTCCGCTGAAGTTCGAGCGGTAGCACACCGCCTGCTGCGTCCCGTCGCCCGGGCGCAGCCGGCCTCCGGCGGGCGCCGTGTCTTCGGGCACGGCGCCCGCCGGCGTTCGGGAGGTACGGTGCCGCGGGACGTACGGTGCCGGGATCATTTGTCCCACCGGCCGCCAAGGATGCTGCGATTCGCAGCATCCTTGGCGGCCGGCGGGACAAATGATCCCGGCACCGTACGTCCCGCGGCACCGTACCTCCCCGAGCCGCCCCCCAACCCGATCCGTGCGCCTCTTCCCCAAGCACCGCGACCTCTCGCAGCCCCCTGATCGGGTCGAGCTCGTCGTGCGCGGCAGCGACCTGCAGCTGCCGGAGGAAGAGGTACACGTGCGCCTCGACGCCTTCCTGGGGCAGTTCATCCACTGGCGCTCGCGCACCTCGATCCAGCGCTTGATCCGCGAAGGCTTCGTGCTGATCGACCCCTCCGACCCGGCCAACCCGGCCGGGCGCGGGGAACTCACCGCCGAGCTGCGCCCGGGCAAGCGCCTGCTCCACGGCTCGCGCGTGGTGGTGGTGATCCCCGAACCCCAGCGCATCCAGCGCGCGACCTCGGCCGCCAGCGAGCTCACGATCCTCTACGAGGACGACCAGATCCTGGCCGTCGACAAGCCGCCGATCCTGCCCGTGCACCCCAGCGGCCGGCACCTGTCCGACACGCTGATCCAGCGCGTGCACGCGGCCTACGACCAGCGCAAGCTCGATCGCGAGTGGCGCATCAAGCTCTGCCACCGCTTGGATCGCGAGACGAGCGGCATCGTGCTCATGGCTCGCGATCCCGTCAGCCACTCCGCGATCATGAAGCAGTTCGAGCGACGCGACGTGGACAAGGAGTACCACGCCATCGTGCGCGGCGTGCCCGAGGTCGACAGCGGCGACATCAACCTGCCCCTGGGGCCGGCGAGTACCTCGCAGGTGCGGATCAAGATGGCGGCGGTCACCGCCGGGCTCGAGGCGCGCACCCGCTGGCGGGTGCTCGAGCGCTACACCGATTGCGCGCTCGTGTCCTGCAAGCCCGAGACCGGACGCCAGCACCAGATCCGCGTGCACATGGACGCCATCGGCCACAGCCTGGTGGGGGACAAGCTCTACGGCGTCGACGAACAGGTCTTCCTGCGCGCGTCCCAGGGCGAGACGACCCGCGCCGACGAGGTGCTGCTCGGCCTCAATCGCCACGCGCTGCACAACCACCACATCTCCATTCGCAATCCCAAGACCGGCGAGATGGTCGCGGTGCGCAGCCCGATCCCCGAGGACATGCGTCAGTTTCTCGCCGGACGCGAGCGGATCGACTGAGCGGCGGCGGCTGCTCAGCTCGCGTCGGGTCGAGGCACCGGGACGTACTCCTCGAGCACCAGGACCCCGAGCAGCGCCGCGCTGAGCACGAGGCCGAGTGCCGGCGTCGTCACGAAGTGCTCGGCGACGATGGCGACGATCGCCAGGCTGATGCCGGCCGCCATCAGCGGGCCGGTCAGCTTCTGGGGATCGCCGGCCTCCTCGGGTGGGATCGAGAGGGGCGGCTGGTCGACCGTCGCGGTGTAGAGCACGCGGCAGACGAGGATCGACACGAGCATCGCCGGCAGGGCCAGGCGCAGGGCGAGGGCGCCGCCCGCTTGCTGCCAGGCCAGGAAGCCCAGGGCGATGTGGAGCGGGATCACGTAGCGCACGCACACGGCCTTGAAGGCGCCGCGCTGCAAGTGGGCCGGCGCGACCGGCGCGCTGTCGAGCAGCCAGCGCGCGGCGAAGCTGGCCG
This sequence comes from Engelhardtia mirabilis, assembly GCA_007751255.1. GTDB lineage: Bacteria > Planctomycetota > UBA1135 > UBA1135 > Engelhardtia > Engelhardtia mirabilis. Next base: position 6,589,916 of record CP036296.1, on the reverse strand, counting down.
AGGCCGGCACGTGGGACAGGAGCACCGGCAGGTAGAAGCCGGGCGTGAACAGGATCAGCGCCACGAACGCGTCCTTGTCGGCGCCCGGCTCCTTGCCGAGTGCGACCCAGGCGAAGATCAGCGGCACGGCCAACAGCGGCGCGGTGCGCAGGGCCACCTCGCGCTCGTGGGGCATGGCCGCGAAGACCAGGTCGAAGGTGGCGCGCTCCTCGCGCCGCACCCACAGGGCCAGGGCCGCGCGCCGCAGGGGCTCGAGCACGCGGTCGATGGGGGGCGCACCACCGGCGATGCGCGCGACGCTCTTGCCCGCCAGGGTCAGGCCGAGCCACGCGCCGACGAGGGCGATGGCCGTGCACAGTGCCGGCATCCACAGCGCCGTCGCGTCGACGCCGCCGGGTGTGATCGGGGCGGCGAACCAGAAGGGCGGCGCCAGGGCCAGGTTCCCGTCGAGGTCGCCGAAACGGCCGTAGGCGGTCAGGCGCAGGGCGAGCGGCAGCCCGAGCAGCAGGGTCCCGGCGACCACGACGGTCATGGCGGTCTGCAGGAGCACCAGGAGCGCCGGCGCGACGCGCTCGAGCAGGGCCTGCAACAGGAGCAGGGCCGAGGCCACGCTGAGGGTCGCGCCGAGTCCGCAGGCCGCGAAGACCAATCGGCCCGAGAGGTCGAGGCCGGGCGCGAGCAGACTCAGGGGCAGCAGCGACCCCATCGACAGGCCGCCCACCGCGACCAACAACACCGCGAGCCGCGCCAGGGCTCGATCGAGGGCGGTGCACGGCAGGCTCGCGGTCCACTCGGGCGCCGAGGGCGTGCGCAGCCAGGTGCCGAGCTCGCCCAGCAGAGGCAGGGTCACCAGCCCCGCCGCGACCGTGTAGGCGTAGGCCGCGAACGCGAACGCGCCGATCTCGCCGCGCACGATCCCGCCCAAGAGGCCCGCCACCAGCAGGTGCGTGCCGGCCGTGGACACGAGGGAAGCGCCACCGCTCAGGGCGGCGAGTTCGGCCACGAAGATGGGGCGGACGCGTGCGGACATCGGGTGGGCGGTGGGCTCCAGATGGGCGCGCAGATTGTGCCAGCGCAGACCACCGTTGCCGCAACGCGGGTTGGAGCGCGTTGTCCGGACGCGAGCGATCGGTCGAGTTCCAGTGGTGGAATTCGACTCCCCGCGAGCGAGACGGCTCACCTATCCTGCGTCGAGGCTGCACGGGCGCGGCCCGTGGTCTGACCGGCTCCTCTTACTGTTCGACCCCAACATGCTCCATCTGCTCGTTCTGCTGCCCCTGCTGGCGCCCCCCACTCCCCAGGTCGGGTTTGCCAGTGAAACCTTGCTCTCCTCCACCACGGACGTCGGTGACAAGTTCGGCGACTCGATCGACGTGGACGGCGACGTCCTGGTGGTCGGCGCCCGCGCCAATGCCGACCTCGCTCCAACCGCCGGGCAGGCGGTCGTCTTCGAGCGGCAGGCGGACGGCTCCTGGCTCGAGGTCGCGGTCCTCTCGCCACCCACTCCGGAGGTGGTCGGATTCTTCGGCGACGAGGTCGCCGTGTCCGGAGTCAACGTCTTCGTGGCCGAGCGCAACGACGACGTCTTCGGCGCGAACGAGGGCGCGGTCTACGTCTACGAGCGTCAGCCCGATGGCACCTGGCCCTTGATCCAAACGCTCGGTCCGGCTGACCTCGCTGACAGTCGGACCTTCGGCGCGGACCTCGATGCCTGGGGCCCGCGCCTGGCCGTGGCGTCTGGCGGGGCCGTCGACGAGCCCAGCCCGGTCTCGATCTTCCTCCGACAGCCGGATGGGACCTTCGCCCTCGAGGACGAGGTAATCAGCCCCACGACCACGACCTCGTTCGGACACTTCCCGGGCGTCGTGGCCATGGAAGCGGACTGGCTCGTGGTCGGATCGCCCAACTACTACGAGACGGTGGTCGGTCCCGTCGGCGAGTTGCTCGACTTCCTGCCCGTGGCCCACGTCTTCCGTCGGGACCCGAGTGGCTCCTGGCTGCCCCTCGCCAACCTCTATTGGCCTGGTGGCGCGCCGGGCAACGAGTTCGGAGCGGCGGTCGATCTGGAGCTGCATGCGGGTGGCGCGCTGGTCGCGATCGGTGCTGCCCATGCGCCGCCGACCGGGCGCGTGTTCCTGTTCGACGTCGACACCTCCGGAGTCGTGCAAGAGCTCGACCAGGTTGAGGTGTCCACGGGACCCTGCTGCAACTCGACGTTCGGCGACGCCGTCCTGCTCACGGGCGAGCGTCTGATCGCCAGCGATCCGCTGTTCCGCACCGGCGTCGAGGTCTACGACACCGGCCGGATCTACGTCTTCGATCGCACGGCGCCGGACGAATGGAGCCTGGTCCAGATCCTCGAGGACGACCTCGCGGTGCCCGACGACTGGCGCGAGCTGGGGACGTCGCTGGCCCTGGACGGATCCGCCCTGTTGGCCGGTGAGCCGGGACCCGGTGGCCCGGCGTCGAAGGTCACGGGCGAGGTCCACGTGTTCAGCGATATCCGGCTCTTCCATGGACTGCCCGAGCTCTCGCTCGGCGCGGGCGGGAGCCAGGACCTGCTGGTCGCCGCCGGACCCCAGTCCGCCGGTGCCAGTTACCTGATGCTCGGCAGCGCCTCCGGCACCCAGCCTTCGATTCCCCTGCCCGGCGGGCTCGCCCTGCCGCTGGTCCTCGATGCCTACACCGACCTGACCCTTGCCGGCGGTGGAGGTCTATTGAGCGGGAACTTCGGGACCTTGGGACCGCTCGGCGATGCGGTGGCGACCTTCGCCTTGCCCGCGGGCAGCGATCCGGTCCTGGCCGGACTGACTGTCCACCACGCCTACGTCGTGATCGGGGCCGCGAGCGCCATCACTGCGGTCGGTGGTCCGGCGCCACTGGTCTTGATGCCCTGATCCAGGACACTAGCCGCATCGGGAGGCAGGCTTCGCGGCGTGCGCGTCCGCTGGCCGCCGCTCGGGCGTCCGGGGGGCGGAACCTCGTCTGCGCTGCGGGCTAGAGTACGCGGGATGCAGCTCACCATCCCCGGTCCCTGCGGCCCGCTCGAGGCCATCTACCACGAACCCCGCGGCGGCGCCGACGCGCCCCGCGGCGTGGCCGTGGTCTGCCATCCCCATCCGCGTCCGGACCTCCTGGATCCGAACACCACGCACCAGGGCGGCAACATGCACTCGACGGTGACCTTCAAGATCGCCCGTGCCCTGCAGAACGCCGGCCTGGCCTGCCTGCGCTTCAACTTCCGCGGGGTCCAGGGGTCGGCAGGGGAGCACGACGGAAAAGGAGCGGAGGAGCAGGACGCCGCCGCCGCACTGGGCTGGCTCAGCGACAAGCACTCGGGCGTTCCGCGCTGGGCCGCCGGCTTCTCCTTCGGCTCGCGCACGGTCTTCGGACTGGCGCGGCGCGACGCGACCATCGAGCGGCTGGTGCTGGTCGGCTTTCCCCTAGTGGCCTATGACCTTCCTGGGGTCGACGAGCTCAGCATTCCGACCCTGTTCGTCTGGGGCGCGGGCGACGAGTTCGGCGCACTTCAGGACCTGAAGGCCCAGTACCCCCACCTGCCCGCGCAGGTGGAGGCGGAGGAGATCCCCGGGGCCGACCACTTCTTCATGCGCTACACCAAAGAGCTCGAGAGCTGCGTCCACGCCTGGGCGCTGCGCCAACTCGAGGGAGACGACCGATGAGCCCCGACAAGCGCGCCGCCCGGACCGAGGTCGAGCCGACGACGCCGCCCGAGGGCGTCAGTCCCGCCATCCGCGTGATGATGATGCCCCGCGACACCAACGCGAACGGCACCATCTTCGGCGGCGTGATCCTGGCCCAGATCGACCTCGCGGCCGCGATCGAGGCGCACCGCTGGCATCCCGGGCGGCTGGCCACCGTTGCGATGGACAAGATCGAGTTCAAGCGGCCAGTCTTCGTCGGCGACCTGGTCAGCTTCTACACGTCGACCGAGCACACGGGCACGACGTCGGTGACCATCCGCGTCGACGTGTGGGCCCAGCGGCGCCACGGTTCGAACACGCGCGTGCCCGTGACCAGCGCGACGGTGACGATGGTGGCGACCGACGAGGGCGGGCAGAAGGTGCCTCTCGCCAACAAGGTCCCGTCGCCCCTGTACTGATCCTCGGCCCAGAGCAGGCGGCGGTTTCGTGCCTGGCACCGTACGAACGCCTACCCCCCCGAAGGGCCAGACCGGGGGCTCGGGAATTCGAGCGGATCGACTCAGGACCGTCGAGATCGGGGGCCGAAGAGGCTCGTTGGACGTCGGCCCTGCAGCCCGGGACCGTCGTCCAACCACGACCGGCCCCGCGCGCATCGACCGGCAACACTGCCGCCGCGACCGAGCAGGTCCGAGCCCGATTCGACCCCAATAGCAGCAGATCGCCATGAAAGTGCTCCTGATCGACGACTCCAGCCTGATGCGAAAGATGATCGTCCGAGCCCTGCGTCAAGCAGACCTCGGCGTCGACGAGACCTTCGAGGCTGCCAACGGCGAAGAGGGCCTTGCGGCCCTGAAGGCGCACTCCCCGGAACTCGTGCTCTGCGACTGGAACATGCCGGTCATGGGCGGCCTCGAGTTCGTCAAGCACGCCTGCGAGTTCTCGAAGATCCCGATCATCATGCTGACCACGGAGAGCGTCGGAGAGAAGGAAGCCGAGGCTCGCAAGGCCGGGGCCCGGGGCTACGTGACGAAGCCCTTCACACCCGAAAAGCTCGGCGACGCCATTCGCGAGGTCGTCTGAGCACTCGGCCTGCCTCTCCCCGAGGCAGATCAGCCTTGTCCCCCCCCCGGAGGCAGTCAGTGAGCACCCTAGATATCCAAGCGCGAGCTGAGCTGGCCGAGGCCGTCGTGAAGATCTTCGAGAAGGGCTTCGACGACTGGACTCAGATGTTCGGCTTCGAGGCCGTGACGACGAAGCCGCTGGTGAGGGTCCTCAAGAGTTCCGAGGACCTCTTGAGGCGCATCATCGCCAACAGCGTCCTGGTCACAACCCGCGGTGACGGACCGGTTTCCGGCTGGACACTCTTCGTGTTCCCGAACGAGCTGATCGCCTCCGCCATCGCGGCGGCCATGATGCTGCCCGGTGAGGGCTTCACTCTGGACGAGGCCAACGAGCAGCAGGTCGAGGCCGCCCAGGAGCTGATGAACCTGTTCTGTGGGTCGGCCACGAAGGCCCTGCAGTCGGCCCGACACGAGCTGCGGATCTCCCAGTCGGTCGAGCACCTGCGGGTGAAGCTGAACCTCGCGGAGCCGCCCCGAATCCCCGAGGGGACCGGGATCGCCTGCGTCTCGGTCGATGTCGAGGCCAACGGCGCCGTGGGCAAGGCCTGGTGCCTGATGCCCGAAGCCATGGCCGGGGCGCTGTAGGCAGGGATTCGCTGGAGCCGACCGCGGTTGCGTGATCGGCGCTGGGCGGGCCAGGGGGCCCGCCGTGACCGGGGCTCACGGGGAGCACCCCAAAGGACGGGCACTGGACTCCTGTGCGTGCATCGGGGGTGGACTCGCGTCCGGCCCGCCGATCTCCGGCCCAGGGACTGACCGCAGCGCCGTCGGCGGCCGCGGAGCCGTGCGCCCCTTTCGCACGTGGGCGCAGCCCAAGGGGTCGTCGAACGGTTCGGCTCCTACCAGACGTCGCCTCGCGATGCGCAGGGCGCGATGGCGGCGAGGGGCAGTGAGCCTGCTCCCGATGCCCTCGGCAGGGTGCTTACGGGGTCGGCGCCAAGGCTCTCGCAACGCCCGGGCTGGGTCCGCCCCGCGGCGATCCCAGCGGTTCGGGGCGACCTGCCGGCACGAGCGACTGACTCGAGTTGCGGCGCGCGCGACGGGCCGACTTGCGTCGCGCCGCTCCATGGGCGAGCTCGATCGCCGCGGCGACCACACGTGCCGTCGAGCACGGGCAAGCCGAACTCGCCGCGGCCGCGTGGCCAGCTCTCGCGCCCGACTCGTAGGGCTCGCCGGCGGCCGCCTGCCGCGGGGCGACGGCGCCGCCCGGTCTCGTTGCCCGTCGACGCACTGGACTCAGAGAGCCCAGCGCCTGTCGGCACCCACACGAGGCCGCGCGAGCCCGCCCAGGGGCAGGCCCCACGGGCCGCTCTCAGGCCGCGCTTCGGGCGTCGTTGACGGCGCGCATGACGGCATTCGGAATTTCGTCCAGCGGGACGATCTCCCGGGCGCCACCGAGCTCAACGGCCCGCTTGGGCATGCCGTAGACCACGCAGGTCGCCTCGTTCTGCACCACGGTGTGGGCGCCGGCGTCGAACATCGCCTTCATGCCCTCGGCTCCGTCCCTGCCCATGCCGGTCATCATCACGCCCACGGCGTTGGCGCCGGCGGCCGCAGCCACCGAATGCATCAGCACGTCAACCGAAGGCCGGTGGCGACTGACCAGCGGGCCCGGCTTGACCTGGGCGTGGTAGTCCCCGCCGGAGCGCCGCAGCAGCAGGTGGTGGGCACCCTGGGCGACGATGGCCTTGCCCGGGGTGACCAGCTCGCCGTCGATCGCCTCGTGGACCTCGATCTCGCAGTCTCGGTCGAGGCTCTGGGCGAAGGAGCTCGTGAACTGTTCGGGCATGTGCTGCACGATCACGATCCCCGGGCAGTTCTTCGGGAACGCCGGCAGGATGCGACGCAGGGCCTCGGTCCCGCCGGTGGACGTCCCGATGGCGATGATCTTGTTGGTCGTGCGGGCCAGAGCTGTGCGAGCGATCGGGCTGGCGTGCTTGCCCTCCGAGGACCTGCGGGGCTCGACCTTGATCTTGGCCGCGATCTTGATCCGCTCGGCCAGGTCGACGGACATCTCGCCCACGGTGTAGGCCGAGCCCGGCTTGCACATCACGTCCACGGCGCCAGCGCGCAGGGCCTCGAGGGCCATGGGTCCTTTGGCCTCGGTCAGCGACGAGACGACGATCGTCGGCACCGGCTGGAACTGCATCAGCTTGCGCAGGAACGCGATGCCGTCCATGCGCGGCATCTCGACGTCCAGGGTGATGACGTCGGGCTTCAGCTCGACGACCTTGTCCCGCGCGATGTACGGGTTGGCTGCCGTGCCGACGATCTCGATACCGGGGTCCTTGGAGAGCTCCTTGGTGAAGACCTGTCGGACGACAGCGGAGTCATCGACGATCAGAACTCGAACGGGCCGATTCGGATCGGTCATTGGCCTGCACTTCCAAAGGGACCGCTGCTGACCGTGAGGCTCAGCAGAACTGGGTGTTCGTCGGAGAGCATCCCCACGGCGCCCTCTTCGAGCTTCAGGGCGTCCCAACTGTCTGACTCCAGTCCCACCTCCGCGCTGGGCGCGGTCAGGTCGAAGATGGCCTCGGTTCCAGCCAAATCGGTAAGCAACTGACCGAGAGCGACGTTCAGCAGCTCCTTGAGTGCGTCGATCGCATCCTCGTCGCTGGTTTCGTCGGCGTCGAGTCCCAGGGCACCGGCCGCCACTTCCCGCGCCATGTCGGCGGTGGTCATGAGGCGCATGTTGCCGGTTCCGCTCCCGCCAAAGCCCACGTTGATCGCGAGGCACGATCCACTCGGTGCCTCGAGCTCGGCGGCGTCGACCTGATCGGCGAAGATCATCGCGACCTCCTCGAGGACGCGCGTGAAGGCCCCGGCAAGGGGCTCCTTGAATTCGTCACTCATCGGGGTTACCCAGGGCCGCCAAGAGGGCCTCGCGCAGTTCTTCGGGTTGGAAGGGCTTGCGTACGTAACCGCACACATTGCTCTTCTTGAGTTCGTCGATGCGGGTCGTGCTGCCTTCGGACGACACCACGATGACCGGGATGCTCGAGGTGGAGTCGTCAGCGAACAGGCGCTGGATCATCTCGATGCCGTTCATCACTGGCATGTTGATGTCGGCCAGAATCAGATCGATCCAGTGGTCGGCAACAACCTCCAGAGCTTCTTGACCGTTCGCGGCCTCGTGCACTTCGTTGGTCGGCACGCCGGCCATCCGAAGCGCCTTCTTGATGACTGCTCGGACCGTCTTCGAGTCGTCGACGATCAGTAGATTGAATGTCATGGCGGTCAGCTCTTCTTCTCCAAGCCGAAGGCCTCACGCGCCAGATCGAGCTTGGAGAGGGTCTGGCAGAGGCAGTTCTCGATCGCGTCCGGAGAGAGCCCGAGACGATTGAAAACGGCCTCGGAGGATGCGTAGTAGTTGCCGTCTTCGCCGTTGCCGAGCCCGACCATGCCGCACAGGTACTGGGCGGCGTGGACGAGCTCCGCGATGGGGCGGAACTCCTCCGGACACATCTCGGGCTCGTGGTGCCAACGGACGACCTGGATGATGCTCTCGGGAAGTCCCCAGGCTTCGAGCATGATCGCTCCCGCCTCGGCGTGGTTGATCCCCACGAGCTGCTCCTCGGCCTTCTCGAATGAGATGTTCCCACCGAAGGCGAGATCGGCGATCTCGGACATCTTCGTCTGGGCTACCTGGCCAAAGACGGTCTTGCCGATGTCTACGAGCAGGCCAGCGGTGAAGGCCTCGTTCGGCGGCGGCCCGCCGGTCTTCAAGGCGAGCTCCTCGGTGGCCAGTGCGATCGCCAGGGCGCCCTCCCAGAGGGCGTCGCCGGGCAGGCTGTAGCCCTCGACCGGCTCGCAAGCCATGGGGCCGACCATGGCACTCATCACCGCCGCTTGAATCCGACCACTGCCCAGCTGCAGCCAGGCGCGGCGCACGGTGGAGATCTCGGCTCGAGCGCCGAAGATGGCGGAGTTGGCCGTGGCGAGCACATGGGTCGTCAGGGCCGGGTTCAGGCTGATGGCGCGCTCCAGCTCCGCCGGATCGACTTCGGGGTCTTGCAGCAGCCTCACCAGCTCGCAGGCGTCGACGGGGATCGGCGGCAGCTGCTGGACAGCTTCCAGGACTTGATCGCGGTTGGTCACAGGTTGGTCTGCTCCTCAGGGGTGCGAACTACCGCCTGGCCAGTGGCGATCGATAGGAACACGGTCTTGGGACGGGTCCCGCCAGTGTGTTCACCGGCAAGCATGAGCTCGTTCTTCCATAGGATCTTGCGCAGGATGACGATGTTGCGCTCGCCGATTCGAAAGCGATTGCACTGATCCATGGGGCTGCCCGCCCCGGCGACCTTGACAACCAGGTTCTGGCGCGTCGCACCCAGATCGAACACGGCGTTCAGGAGCAGGATGACGCCGGTATCGACGAACATCGCAGGCTTGGGTGCGGAGCCCTCGCGCGCGCCCTTCGACAGGGGCAGCATGCAGTGGATCAGGCCGCCCACACCGGCGATCGGGTCGTGCACCGTGACGCCGATACAGGAGCCGAGCGAGTAAGTCACCAGAACGTCGTTGGGGTCGTTCGAGACCTTGAACTCGGAGATCCCGACGATCTGGAGCTGCGACCGATCCGTCGGAGGGAAGGTGGCGGCACCGATGCCGGCCTGTGTCGGTGAAGACGACACCCTACTCGCGCTTCCTGTAGACCGACGGGGCGACGCGCGAATACTGCTCGTTGGCATTGACGATGCTCTCCGACTTGCCCACGACCAGGAGGCCGCCCGGTCGCAGCAGACGGTGGCAATCGGTGACGATCGCCGCCCGCAGTGCCTCGTCGAAGTAGATCATCACGTTCCGACACATGACGACGTCCATCGGGCCCTTCATGGGGAAGGGCGGTTTGGAGAGGTTCAAGCGCTTGAAGACCAACTGCTCGCGGAGCTTGGGCGTGGCGCGGTAGCCTTCGCCCTCGACCTCCATGTAGCGCTGCTTGTACTTGTCCGGGATCGGGTCGATCTTGGAAGCCTCGTAGAAGCCATTGCTGGCCGTCTCGAGGACGCGGGTCGAAATGTCCGTCGCCAGGATCTTCACGTCGACGGGCTTCTTGTGCTTTTCGACCACGTCGAGCACGGTCATCGACAGCGAGTAGGGCTCCTCACCGGTCGACGAGGCGGCCGACCACAGGCGCAGGCGGCTCTGCCCGCCGGCGAGGGTTTCCGACAGGTGCTGTGCGACCGAATCGAAGTGCTCCGGCTCGCGGAAGAAGTTGGTGACGTTGGTCGAGATGACGTCGAGCAGCTGCACCAGCTCCGTCGCGAGGTCCGCGCGGAGGTAGTCGAGGTAGGCCGACTCGTCGCTCAACTTCAGGGCCCGCAGGCGCTGCGCGATTCGAGAGGAGACCATGCTCTCCTTGCCTTCGCGGAGGAGGATCCCGCTGTTGTCGTAGACGATCTCGCGGAGCGCCTCAAAGACCTCGGTCTTCATGTTCTAGTTGGGCTGTGACGTCGTCGAGGTGGGGGCGGTCGGGGCGCCACCCGTGCAGGTGACGCCCCGGCAATGACTGCGAGCTGGCTCGGACTAGAAGTCGGTCAGCTCGTCGTCGTCGAGCGGGAAGGCCGCAGCCTTGTTCTTCGACGGCGGAGGAGTCGCGGGACGAGCCGCCGGCTTGGTTGCCGGGGGCGTGGTCCGGGCTGCGGGACGCGGAGCTGCCGCGCCGCCCGCAGCGGCGGGCTCAGCCGCGGACTTCGAGAGGGTGAAGCGCCCGATCTGGCTCAGGAGTTGGGCCACCTGACCGTCCAGGTGCTCTGCGGAGGCAGACGACTCTTCGCTGCTGGCCGCAGTCTCCTGGGTGATCCGGTTCATCTCGTCGACGGCCGTGTTGACCTGCCCGATGCCCTCGGCCTGCTCCTTGGAGGCGGCCGCGATCTCGGTGATCAGGTCGGTGACCTTCGACGAGCCCTCGTTGATCTCGGTCAGGATCGTCTGAACGCCTTGGGTGATCGCGACGCCGTTGTCGACGTTGCGCGACGAGCCCTCGATCAGCTCCGCGGTGCTCTTCGCCGCCTGCGCGCTGCGCTGGGCGAGGGAGCGCACCTCTTCGGCGACGACCGCGAAGCCCTTGCCCGCGTCGCCGGCCCGAGCCGCCTCGACGGCCGCGTTGAGGGCGAGCATGTTGGTCTGGAACGAGATCTCGTCGATCGTCTTGACGATCTTCGCCGTCTCGTCGCTCGAGGCCTTGATGGCGTCGATGGCCTGGCGCATCTTGGCCATCTCGGACTCGCCCTGGTTGGCGGACTCCTTGGCGGAGTCGGCCAGGGCCTGCGCCTGACGTGCGTTGTCGGCGTTCTGAGTGGTCATCGAGGACATCTGCTCGAGGGACGCGGAGATCTCCTCGATCGAGCTGGCCTGGGTGCTGGCACCGTTGGCGAGCTGGGTGCTGCTGGCGGCGATCTGGCCGCTGGCCGTGGAGACCTGGGTGCCCACGTGGGCCACCTGGGTCAGGGCGTCCTCGAGGGTCGTGAGGGCGCGGTTCAGGTGGTCCTTGGTGATCCCGTGGCTGCCGCTGAACTCACTGCGGATACGCACGGTCAGATCCTGCTCCGCGACTCGCTCGAGGGTCGCCCCGACCTCTTCGACGAAGCGCTCGGTCTCGATCTGCTCGTCCTTCTGGGCGGTGATGTCCGTGGCGTACTTGACGACCTTGAACGGCTTGCCGTTCATGTCGAAGATCGGGTTGTACGAGGCGCGGATCCAGACGACTTTGCCGCCCTTGCCCAGGCGCATGTACTCAGCGGCCTGGTACTCACCGCGGTTGAGCTTGGCCCAGAAGTCGGTGTACTCGCCCGACGCGCGGTACTTGGGATCGACGAAGATGCCGTGGTGCTGCCCCTGAACCTCGGCCAGGGTGTAGCCGAGGCACGACAGGAAGTTGTCGTTGGCGGTACGGATCGTGCCGTCCATCTCGAACTCGATCACGGCCTGGGACTTGCCGATGGCCGCGATCTGGCCCTCGTAGTCGGCGTTCTGCAGCTTCGTCGCGGTGACGTCGGTGGCGAACTTGACGACCTTGTAGGGCTTGCCGTTGGGGTCGAAGATCGGGTTGTAGGAGGCCTGGATCCAGACCTCCTTGCCGCCCTTGCCGAGGCGCTTGTACTCGGCGGCTTGGAACTCCCCGCGGTTGAGCTTGGCCCAGAAGTCGCGGTAGTCGGCGCTGGCGCGGAAGACGGGGTCCACGAACATGCCGTGGTGCTGGCCCTCGATCTCGGCCAGGGTGTAGCCCAGGGTGTCGAGGAAGTTCTGGTTGGCCGTGATGATGGTGCCGTCCAGCTCGAACTCGATCACCGCCTGCGACTTGCTGATGGCCGCGAGCTGGCCCTCGTAGTTCGCGGTCTGCAGCGTCCTCTCCGTGATGTCAGAGGCGAACTTGACGACCTTGATCGGCTTGCCGTCGAGACCGAGGATCGGGTTGTAGGAGGCCTGGATCCAGATCTCCCGACCGCCCTTGGCGACGCGCTTGAACTCGCCCGACTCGAACTCGCCGCGGCCGAGCTTGGCCCAGAACTCCCGGTACTCGGGGCTCGAGCGCTCGATCGGGTCCACGAACATGCTGTGGTGCTTGCCCGCGATCTCGTCCAGGCTGTAGCCGATGGCTGCGAGGAAGTTGTCGTTGGCGGTGACGATCGTGCCGTCGAGGTTGAACTCGATCACGGCCATCGACTTGCCAATCGCCTCCAGCTTGGCGTTCGCTTCGAGGAGGTTGTCGGCTGCGACCTCTTGTTGCGAGTCCGTGGAGTGTTGACTGGGGGCAGTCGCGGTGGCCGAATTGGGCTGGGTGCTCATTATTCGTAGGGCTTGGAGGGGATGTTTGTCTTGATTCGAACCGGCCGCGCGGGAACGCGGATGATCCGTGGGGGGTGATTGAATCTCAGGACGCTTCGTTGAGCGTCCGCAGGCCGTCGGTGTCGAGGATGCGCTCGGTGTTGAGCAGGATCTTCACCGAGCCCTTGCACTTCGCGATGCCGAGGATGAAGTCGCTATCGACGCCCTCGCCGAAGGAAGGCGTGGGCTCGAGCTCGTCGACGACGATGTCGAGCACTTCGCTGACGGTGTCCACGAGGATGCCCATCTGGTTCGCAACTCCGTCGGAGCTGGTCTCGACCACGATGATGCAAGTCTCGTCCGTGTCCTCGATGGCGCTCATCTCGAACTTCACCCGCAGGTTGAGGACCGGGATGATGCGACCGCGGAGGTTGATGACGCCGCGGATGGAGACGGGCGTGCGCGGCACGGGCGTGATGTCCATCAGGCCGATGATCTCCCGCACCTTGAGGATCTCGAGGCCGTACTCCTCTTCGCCGATTCGGAAGGTGAGGTACTTGCCGGCCAGTTTCTCGACGGCAGGAGTGGTGGTTGAGTTGTCGCTCGACATGGGTCTGTTGGTTGTTTGGCGTGAATGCCGGCCTGTGCTTGTCGCCCCGGAGGGCCTAGGTCGCGGGGACTGCTTCGATCTTCTCGACCGATACGGGTGCCTCGGCTAAAGCCTCGGCGTCGTTACTTCCGGTACGCGCGAGCTGAGTGAGGCTCGCGATGTCGAGGATCAATCCAACGTGCCCGTCGGGCATGATGGCGCCACCAGCGAGTCCCGGAGTTCCCGCCAAGGCAGGGCCGAGCGGCTTGATCACGATCTGATGCTGTCCGAGGATCTCATCGACCAGGAAGGCGCAACGGCGATCCCCATGCTCGACGATCACGGCTGATGTGCGCTCCAGGGACGTGTCGGGTCCCGGGAGGTTGAAGATGCGCGAGATGTGGAAGAGCGAGACCAGGGAGTCCCCGTCCTTCAAGAGCGCGCCACGATCGAAGACCTGGGTGAGCCTTTCCTCTTCCGGGCGCACCATCCTGACGATCGAGACGGTCGGGAAGATGTAGCGCTCCCCGCCCGCGCGCACGACCATGCCATCGATGATGGCGAGCGTCAGCGGCAGGCGGATGCTGAAGATCGTGCCCTTGCCGAGTGTTGAGCGGATCTCGACCGTGCCGCGCAGAGCCTCGATGTTGCGCTTGACCACGTCCAGGCCGACACCGCGGCCAGAGACGTCGGAGAGCACCTTGGCGGTGGAGAAGCCCGGCGCGAAGACGAGGTCATAGATCTCGCTCTCGGTCAGGTTCTCGTTCTCGCCGATGATGCCCTTCTCGCGCGCCTTGGCGAGGATGCGCTCCGAGTCGAGCCCGCGACCGTCGTCTTCGATCTCGATGTGGATGCTGCCGCCCTGGTGGAAGGCGCGCAGCTCGACGCGTCCGCAGGCCGGCTTGCCGGCGGCGATGCGGTCTTCCGGGGTGGCCTCGAGTCCGTGGTCCACGGCGTTGCGGACCATGTGAATCAGCGGATCGCCGATGGAGTCGACGACCGTCTTGTCCAGTTCGGTGTCCTCACCCAAGGTGTGGAACTCGACCTGCTTGCCGACCTTGGTGGCGACGTCGCGCGCCAGGCGCGCCATGCGGCGGAAGGTGGAGCGGATCGGGACCATGCGCAGGGACATGGCCATCTCCTGCAGCTCCCGCGTGATCTTGTCCATCCGGTTGAGCAGGCCCGGAAGGCGGGTGGCGTTGTCGAGGTTCAGTTCCTCGGACTGACTCACCATCGCCTCGGCGATCACGAGCTCTCCGATCGAGTCCACGAGCGCATCGAGGCGCGTGGCGTCGACCTTGATCATCTCGCGGATCGCGACCTTCTTCGAACCAGCCTCCGGGTCGGCGGGCTGACGTGCGGCGGGCGCGGCGCGCTTGGCCGCGGGGGCCGGCGTCGCCTGCTCGGGCCCGGGGTCGTCGTCGCTCACCTCGGCGGTGGTCGACGCGCTGGTAGGCGCCGGTTGCGGCGCCAAGGCGTTCAACGGGGCGGCGTAGCTGCTGCCCGAAGACTCGCGCAGCAGTTCCTCGAGGCACCTGATCGCCGTGGGTAGGCCCGCGTCGATGCTCATGCGGTCGCCCGAGGTGAGCGCGACTTCGACGGCGCCGAGCAGACCCTTGAGGACGTCGTTGACCTCGAAGGTGGCTGCGAGCGGGCGACCAGCGAGGTCCATCTGACCCGCTCTCACGCGATCGAGCATCGTCTCGGCCTCGTGGGCGAGTCGCTGGATCGGGTCGAGCTCGAGGAAGCCGGCCAGACCCTTGATGGTGTGGAAGGCTCGGAAGATCGCGTTGATCGCTTCGGCGTTCGTGGGATCACGCTCCAGGGTCAGGAGCTGGTGGTCCACGGCCTCGGTGTGCTCGCGGGCCTCGACGATGAAGTCGCCGGTGAGTTCGGGGTCGCCGGTCAATTCCCAGGGCTCGAGCTCGTCGACCTGGGGCTCCTCCTCAGCGGGCGGGGGTTCGGCCGCCATCGCGGGAGCCTCGTCGCTGGTGGGATCGGGAGCGGTCGCGTCGAGGGCGCTGCTTGCTTCGGGCTCGACGGGCACCACGCTGGCCTGGAAGGGCGCGGGAGCCGCAGTTCCGAGCTCGCAGGCCTTGAAGCGGCGCCGCAGCCAATCGACGACGTTCAGCAGGTACTCCTGCAGGTCGCGCCCCTCGGAGGCCTCGATCGCGCTCTCTACCTCGTGGCAGAGTGCGCTGACATCGGACATGGAGAGGACTCCGGACTCTCCCTTGAGCGTGTGGATTCGGCCCTTGAGCGTGTCGATGTCAGCCGCGCCGTCCGGGTCGTCGAGCGTCAGGGCGAGCTCCTCGATCTCGTCGAGGGCGGACTTCTGGTCGGAGAGGAAGTCGGCCAGGATCGCCAGGTCTTCGCTGTCTCCTTGGGTCTCCTCGGGATCCGTGGGCACCGCGTTGAGCTCGCGTTGGACGGCGTCGACCGCGGCACTGACGGCTGTCAGGATTGCATCGCCGTCGGCTTCTTCACCCTTGAGGAAGGCGTCGAGTCGAGCGAGGGCCTCGATCGTGGCCTCGTGCGCGCCCCCGCGCCCTTCCGCGCGAGCCAACTCGGAGACGACCGCCAATTCTCCTTGGAGACTGGCCATGGCAGCCAGGTCCGACGCTTGCGCGAGGACAACATTGGCTGCGAGCGAGCGTAGCTTCTCGTTGATCATCTCGGAGGACGCACGCGATTGCTCGAGTGGGAACTCGAGCCGTGCTCGGGGGGTTGCTCGGGACGGAGGGGCAGTCGGAGAGGGGTGCAGGCCGGAGGGGGAGGAGTGCCTCCGGACAGCGATTCTTCGAATCCTCAATCCGTGGACTTGAGGCTCGGGGCCACAAGTCGATCGGGCGCGGGACGGGGCAATCCCGCTTCCGGGGTGCGGACCTGCCGCCGCGGCCCCGCGTGGGGCGATCCCTGGCGGTCGTGGTGATCCACGTCCGGTGTGTCCCATGGGCGTCCTGCGGCCGTCTTTCGCCCGCCGACCGACGATGGGGGCCGACCCTTCCCCATCGGTCATGGGACCCCGTCGGCGGGGATCGATCCGGAAGACAGCGCTGCCCGGCTAGTTCGACGCATCTGCCGGCGAGCAACGGGCGCCGGGTGACGCTCTCCCCAAAATTGATGCGGTGGGGGAGCGAGGTGCGACTGCCCGAGGGGTAGTCGCTCCACCCGCAGACCGCCGTCGGGCGCGCGGGTCTTCGCAGATCCAACTCGGCTGAAGGGCCAGCGGAGGGTGTTCAGGGTCCGCCGGGGCTATCGAGTGTCCTTTCGCGATCGAAATGGCCGTCCTAGTAAGTCGGAATGGCGGAGGCCGAGGGTCCGATCTACACGGGGACCTGGTCGGCTAATCGGGCGCTGATGTGGACTTGATCGGCGCGTGGCGTCGAGCGCTTTGTACTCGTGCGGCACAAGCATGAGTCGGTCCTCCGGAGGGGGCTGGAAGACACTGCTGATCGAGTCTTCCGGACGACATCGAGCGCTCCGAGGACCGACGTAGGTGTCGTTCCTCGGCCGCAGGGGCCAATTCCCCTACAAAGCTGCAATACAGCGTCCAATCGCTGAACAGGGGCGATGGGGTTGCGGCGGACCCAGGTCGCTCGAGGGTTGGCGATGGTGGCGACCATTCGAGCTCCGCTGGACGGGTGACCCCGGTCGGGGGGCGGCGTCGAATCCGTGAGGCGCGGCGTCATTGGTCGCCTGGGTTCGAGCCCGCTTCCCTGGAGATGCGAGCCTGTGTCACAAGCGGAAAAGGCCCAAAGAAAGCTCCAACCCGAGGGTCAAGAAGTTGGGCGCATGCGCTCGAAGACACCCTTGCACCGCGGTGCTCCGAAACCCACGCAAGACGCTCTCCCAACGAAGCACTCGCTGCGCGAGTCCCCTCGGCCCAGCTGGCTGTGCCCCGCCCCGGGGCGTCCCGGTCACGACACCCTCGCCGCGCGCGAGACCAGAAGCAGCCAGACCTTCCTATCCATCTGAGACCATCCATGGAACCGCTCCTGAGAATCCTGAACAACAGCGGCGTCGTCGACGCGGACCTTGCGGCCGAGTTGAGCGACAAGGCATCGAGGCCGGTCAACCCCATCGGTCGGATGATGCTGGAACGGCAGCTCCTGTCGGTCCACCAGGTCGGTGTGATCCTGGGTCGCCAAGCGGACGATCCCACCGCGCTGTTCGGCGAGATCGCCGTGAAGGAAGGCTTCTGCACGCTCGCCCAGGTGGAGAAGATGATCGAGGTCCAGACCAAGCAGTCACCCCACGTCCTCGACGTGGCCCTTGCCGACGATCGAATCGACAAGCTGGCCCTGCTGCGGATGGCCGCGGTCTACATCCGCCACCTGGAATCGCGGATCTGTGGGCTGACCAGGGCCGCAGTGCTGGAAGGCGTTTCGCAGGCGCTGCCGTCGGCCAAGCGGACGGCGGAATCCGAGCACGAAGTCGGCTGATTCAACCTCGAGGCGGCCGAAGCCGCCTTCGAGAGCACGGCTCGGTTCCGCGAGGACGCGCCAGCCCCGGTACCGTCGGCGGCGCCCGCGGGACCTGGGCCGAATCGCTGCGATCGACCGGCGCTGGATCACACTGGCGGCCGGGACGTACGCGCGCCCCGTGGCGCGTCGCCCGAGTGGCGCAGGCGCGATTGCACAGAACTTGCGGGGGAGAGGCGGACCACCGTCGACCGGGCGGGTCGGCGGTACAGCCCGAGGCGGGGGCGAACCCGATTGCGAGGATTGGGCAGTTGCACCTCCGTGAGGGTCGTGTTGGGGTCGGGTTCACCGACTGCGAGCGCGTGTTCGCTGCGACCACTGCAGCGGCGACTCGCCGTTGACGACCCCAATTCGACCTTGCCATGAGCTTCGATCCGACGTCCGCGCTCGTCACGAGCCTCGTCCTCCTCGGCCCGGCAACTGCCCAGGTCGCCGTCCCGACCGGCACGATCACCGCCAGCACATCGACCACCGGAGACAAGTTCGGCGAGTCCGTGGCAATCGATGGCGACGTGCTGGTCGTCGGCGCGCGGGCCTACTCGCAGATCGCGACCACCGCTGGGACCGCGACCATCTTCGAGCGCCAGCCCGACGGCTCGTGGCTGGAGGCTGTGACCCTCTTGCCGCCCACGCCGACACTGCTCGGGTTCTTCGGCGATGCGGTCGCCGTCGAGGGTGACACCGTCTTCGTCGCGGAGACGGCCGACGACACTTTCGCCGTGGACCAGGGGGCAGTGCACGTCTACCGCCGCCAATCGAACGGCTCCTGGCCCCTGGTTCAAGTCCTCGGCCCGCCAGGCCCCACGAGCTTCGCGTCCTTCGGAGATTCGCTCTCGGTCGACTCCGGCCGACTGGCCGTCGGCAACTTCGGCGTGTCATCCACCTCGCCGAAGGAAGTCGTGATCTTCGCACGTCAGCAGGACGGGACCTGGGCCGTCGAGGCGGAGGTGCTGCCTCCTGCGCCGACTGCGCAATGGTTCGCATGCTCGGTTGCGATCGTCGGGGACTGGCTCGTGGTGGGCGCGGCGGACGACACCGGAACGCAGACGCCGACGGCATTCGTCTACCGCCGCCGGAGCGACGGTTCCTGGCCCCTGCATTCCACGCTGCACCCCCTCGACCTGACCGGGGACCAGAACTTCGGGATCCGCGTCGAGGCGCTGGAAGTCGGAGGCGACCTGCTGGTCGCGGTGGGGGCGACCGACGTCGCTGCCGTGGACGTCTTCGAGGTCACTGCCGCCGGTGGGCCGACCCACCTCGACCGCATCGTCGGTCCGCCGGCTGAAGTCGGGACCTTCGGCTATTCGATCGTCCTCGAGGCGCAGCGCCTGATCGTCGGCGATCCCAACCATTCGTACGGACGGGTCTACGTCTACGAGAGGGCCACCCCCAATCGATGGGAACTGTCCACCGTGCTCGACCACGGCAAGGGCAACCCGGGCGAGATTCGCTACTTCGGCTGGGATCTGGCCAAGGACGCCGAGACCCTCTTCGTGGGCGAGCCCGGCTACGGTGGGCCCCTGGCGACCCAATCCGGCGAAATTCGCACCTTCGACAGCGACAGTCTGTTCCAGAGCGCGGGTTCGATCTCGGTGGCCGCGGGCGGGTCGGTCGACCTGCTGCTGGCCGCCGGTTCAGCCGAGGCGGGGCATCTGCACCTGGTCCTCGGCAGCGCATCCGGCAGGTCACCCGGGGTTCCGCTCGGTGGCGGCCTGGTGCTTCCGCTCGTGGCCGACGCCTACACGAGCCTGACCCTCGCGGGTGGGGGTGGTCTCCTCGCGGGTGGATTCGGCCAGCTCGATTCACTCGGCACCGCCACGGCCACGCTCACCCTGCCCACCGCCAGCGATCCCGCGCTGGCCGGTCTGACCGTGACCCACGCCTTCGTCACCATCGACGCCGGCGGCGCGATCGCCGACGTGGGCGGGCCGTCGACCATCGAGCTCGTGCCGTAAGTCCGAGGGCGGGCGGCGCGGAGTCCGGTGACGCCGGCCATCGCGTTGGGAACGATGGTGGCCGGCCGGACCACCGCGCGAATCAGTCGCCCAGGATCGCCGCCGCTCGCAGCGCCGGGTCGTCGGCTTCGGTCAGCGCACCGAAGAGCTGCTCGAGGCTGCCGTCATGGCCGGCGCGGGCGCGCAGCTCGGCCATGCCCCCGATGGCGAGGACGCGGCCGTCGGTGACGATGGCCATGCGGTCGCAGACCTTCTCGACCACGTCGAGTAGGTGGCTGGTGTAGATCACCGCGCCGCCGCGTCGGGCCCAGGCGCGCAGGAGCTCCTTGACGATCGCAGTCGACGGCGCGTCGAGGCCGGTCAGCGGCTCGTCGAGCACCAACAGGTCCGGCTCCGCGATCAGGGCGCAGGCGATGGCGGCCTTCTGGCGCATGCCGCGCGAGAATCCGCCGATGGGGTCGTCGGCCCGGTCCGCCAACTCGAAGCCCTCGAGCAGGCGCGCGGTGCGCGTGGCGATCTCCGCCTCGTCCAGACCGTGCAGGCGGCCGACGAGGGCCAGGTGCTGGGTCGCGCTGAGTTGCGAGTAGAGCGGCGCGCCGTCGGGCACGAAGGCGAAGTGCCGGCGCGCCTCGAGGGGCTGGGCGGCGACGTCGATGCCGGCGACCTCGGCTCGGCCCTCGGTGGGCGCGAGCAGACCCGTGAGGATCCGCACGGCCGTGGTCTTGCCCGCGCCGTTGGGACCCAGGAGGCCGAACACCTCGCCTGCGAAGACGTCGAGGTCGACGCCTCGCAGGGCGTGGACCTCGCCGAAGCGGCGCTCGACGCCGACCAGGCGCGCGACGACCCTGCGGCCGTCAGCTCCTGACCTGTCCCCGGCCTCTGCGGCGCCGTCCGTCACGGCGTCAGGCCGCGCCTTGGACCAGATGCTCCTGCAGGTGCGCGACGATCTGCTCGATGATCTCGCGCGGCGTCGACGCGCCGGCGTGGATGCCCACGTGGCGCTTGCCCACGAACCAACCCATGTCCAGGTCGGCCAGGCCCTCGATCTGGTAGGTCGGCGCGCCGTCCTTGCCGCAGACCTCCTTGAGCTTGCGCGAGTTCGACGAGTGCTGGGAGCCGACGACGAGGATCACGTCGGCGGTGGCTGCCAGGTGGTCGGCCTCCTCCTGACGCTCGGTGGTCACGTGGCAGATGGTGTTGACCACCTTGACCTCGCGCGACTTGGGCACGAGCTGGGCGGCGATCTTGCCGGCCTTCTCGGCGATCAAGGTCGACTGGATCACGATGCCGGCCTTCTTGAGCGGCGGCACGTTGGCCACGTCCTCGTCGGTCTCCAGCACCGTGCCCTTGCCGCCGGCCTCCTCGACCGAGGCCAGGATGCCGATGATCTCGGGGTGTGAGGCCTGGCCGATGACGAAGACCTCGTAGCCCTCTTTCACGAGCTGCACCGCCTTGCGGTGGATGATGTCCACCAGCGGGCAGGTGCCGTCGATCACGGTCAGGCCCTGGGCCGCCGCCTCGCGCTTGACCGCCGGCGGCACGCCGTGGGCGCGGATCACCAGGGCCGAGCCGTCCGGCGCCTCGGAGTGGTTCGACACGTGGGTGATGTCGTACTCCTGGCGCAGCTTGTCGACCGTGTAGGAGTTGTGGATCAACTCGCCGTGGGTGACCGTCGGGCGACTGGTGTCGCCGGCGGACTCCACGGCCAGGTCGATCGCGCGCTCCACGCCCCAGCAGTAGCCCGCGCTCTCGGCCACGTCGATCACGACGCTGCCGTCACGCGACTCGAACCGGTTGGTCAGGGGCCCTTCGCGGTTCGAGCGGTTGGCGAGCTGGCGGTTGGACTTGTCCTTGCTGCCTAGGGACACGGTGTTGACTCCCTTTCGTGGGCGAGTACCGAGTGGTCGAGTATCGGGCGATGGCTACCGAGCGGGCGAGCGTCAGATCGGCTTGGCGAGCTCGACCTGCAGACCGGTCTTCTCGGCGATCTGCGCCTCGATCTCGTCCATGCGGGTCTTGGTGACCGGCTTGAGCTTGCGCTCCTTGTCTTCCTTGGCGAGGGTGCCGATGCGCACGCCCCCGGGCTTCAAGTCTTCGACGTACTTGAGCCAGTTCTTGACCTCCGAGGGCGTCGAGTTGTCGGCCGCGCCGCGCACGAAGGTCGCGGTCAGGACCCAACGCTCGAGCTCGATCTTGTCGAGGTTCTCGACGATGTCCTTGAGGTCGGTGCCCTTGCGCCCGGTCAGGGCCGTGAAGCTCTTCTGGGTGCCGTACTCGAAGCGCACCAGGGGCCGGTCGAACAGGCTCAGGGTGTGGCGCAGGTCGGCGGTGTCCATGTGGAAACCGCGCGTCTCCAGGACCATCGTCGCCTTGGGGAACCACTTCTTCTGGAGCTCCTTGATGTTCTCCGCGATCTCGCGGAAGTCCCCGTGCTCCATGGGATCCCGATCCCCGGTGATGACCAGGCTCTTGACCTTGTCACCGTTCTTGGAGAGGTCGATGATCCGCCGCGCGGCGGTGGTCACGACCACGGCTTGGGTCGGGAAGGTGTCCGGCCGATTGGTTTCGCAGGTCGGCTCGATACGGATGTGGCGCTCGTGGGCCTCGTGATCGAGGGGACCCTGGACGACGCGCTCGAGGATGGCGGTCAACATGTGGAGGTCGAATTGAAGGCGCGACCGTCGCCTCGACTGGCGAAGTGGGTCGCGGAGCGGCGAGCCGGTGCTTGAGTTGTGGCCGGTCGCAGCAGGGCGATCGGAACGGGGTCACGGCAGAGCCGCCCCTGGATCGTCCGGTGGAACGAAACGAACTGCGTCGCGGTGCGAGAGGCGCGTCGGCGACCGATCGACGCCTGGCCCGGTGGCCGGTGAAATCGAACGCGACGATGGTCGTGATGGGTCCGGCGATGCTGGAGCCGTGTTCAGGGCCTCCCCAAGGCGGCCGCTGTGCTCCCGACGCCGCTCGGACGCCACGAGGCCCGATCGAGGAGCCTCTTGGCCCCCCTCTACGAGCCTCACGGGGGGATTGTAGGCCCTCCCCGCCGGAACCCCAGCATCGGGGTCGATCCCCGCGCTCGGCTCGGGGATTGCTCTGCGGTTGTCCAGGCCTGAGGTTCGACGTCAGGCCTTGCGAGCTCGGATCCAGAGGCTGCCCGCGTCGTGCCGAGCCACCTTCTCGGCGAAGCTCTCGTACCAGCGGCTGGCCTCGAAGTCGGCCTCGTCGCCGGGGCCGCGGCTGTCGACCACCCGGCGAGTTTCGACCTCGCCGAAGCCGGCCTGCTCGAAGGCAGCCCGCCACTCCGCCTCCGAGAGACGCTGCATGGGCACACCCACCAGCTCCGCCCAGCGGGCCGTGATCGGGGACTCGGTGAAGTAGTCGATCACCACGTCGGCCTCCCCGCCGCTCTTGAGGACCCGGAACAGCTCGGCCAGGCAGCGGTCCAGATCGGTGGCGTAGTACAGCGCCTCCATCGAGAAGGCGCGGTCGAAGTGCCCGTCCTTGAACTCCAGCTCCTCGAAGGGCATCAGCTCGTAGCGCGCGCGGATCGTGTAGCTGTGCAGCTCCTCCGCGCGGCTCAACATGCCGGGCGCGACGTCGACGCCCACCGCCTGCACGCCCGGGCCCAGCTTGGCCAGGATGCGCGTCGCCCAGCCGTTGCCGCAGCCCAGGTCGAGGATCTGCTGGCCGGGCTTCACGTCCAGGCTCTCGATCACTTGGCCGACCACGTCGCCGTGGCCGGTCTCCATGTCGCGGTCGCGGCCGGCCTCGGCCCACTGGGTGAAGGTCTCGGCGATCTTGTCGCGGGTCATCGTCAGCTCTTGTTCTGCTTGCTCCAACTGTCGCGCAGGGACACGGAGCGGTTGAAGACGGGGCGGCTTGGTGAGTGGTCGCCTGAATCGGGGACGAAGTACCCGAGGCGTTCGAACTGGTAGGACTGGCCGGGCTCGACGGCGGCAAGAGCGCGTTCGACGACCGCATCGGTGACGACCTCGAGCGAGTCGGGGTTCAAGTTGCTCGTGAACGACTCGCCCTCGGGCACGTCGAGCGGCGCCGGCTCGCGGAACAGGTTGTCGTACAGGCGCACCTCGGCGCGCACCGCGTCGTGGGCGGAGACCCAGTGGATCACGCCCTTGACCTTGCGGTCCGCGGGCTGCTTGCCGTCGTAGGTCTCGGGGTCGTGGGTGCAGCGCAGCTCGACCACCTCGCCGCTGGCGTCCTTGACTACCTCGCGGCAGGTGATCACGCAGCCGTAGCGCAGGCGTACGTCGCCACCGGGCTGCAGGCGGAAGTACTTCTTGGGCGGGTCCTCCATGAAGTCGTCGCGCTCGATCCACAGCTCCCGACCCAGGTGCACCGGTCGCGTGCCGGCGGACTCGTCCTCGGGGTTGTTGATTGCCTGACGCTCCACGACCTGCTCGGCGGGCCAATCCTCGATTACGACCTTCAGTGGCCTCAGGACCGCCATGCGGCGCTCTGCGCTCAGATTGAGCTCGTCGCGCAGGGCGTTCTCCAGCTTGACCAGCGGGATCGTGCCGTTGAACTTGGCCACGCCCGCGTCGTCGATGAATGTGCGAATCGACTGCGGCGTGTAGCCCCGGCGGCGCAGGCCGCGCAGGGTCGGCATGCGCGGGTCGTCCCAACCGGACACGAAGCCGTCGGACACCAGTTGCTGCAGCTTGCGCTTGCTGGTGATGGTGTACTCCAGCTCCAGCCGCGCGAACTCGATCTGGCGCGGGCGATAGGGCACGTCCAGGTGGTCCAGGAACCACTCGTACAGCGGCCGGTGGTTCTCGAACTCCAGGCTGCAGAGCGAGTGGGTGATGCCCTCGATCGCGTCCGACTGGCCGTGGGCGAAGTCGTACAGCGGGTAGATGCACCACTCGTCGCCCGTGCGGTGATGGTGCGCGCGCTGGATGCGGTAGAGCACCGGATCGCGCATGTTCATGTTGGCCGCCGCCATGTCGATCTTGGCCCGCAACACCTTGGCCCCGTCGGGGAACTCACCCGCGCGCATGGCCGCGAAGAGCGCCAGGTTCTCCTCCGCACTGCGAGCGCGGAAGGGACTGTCGACGCCCGGCGCGTGACCCGATCCGCGCTTGGCGCGAATCTCCTCGACGCTCTGATCATCGACGTAGGCCAGCCCCGCGCGGATCAGGTCGCAGGCCCACTCGTAGAGCTTCGGGAAGTAGTCGCTGGCGAAGTACTCGCGGTCGCCCCAACTGAAACCCAGCCAGGCGATGTCCTCGCGCATTCCGTCGACGTACTCCTGCTCCTCCTTGGAGGGGTTGGTGTCGTCGAAGCGCAGGTTGCAGCGGCCGGCGTACTGCTCGGCCAGCCCGAAGTTCACGCAGATCGCCTTGGCGTGCCCGATGTGGAGGTAGCCGTTCGGCTCGGGGGGGAAGCGGGTGTGAAGGCGCCCTCCGTTCTTGCCCGCGCGCAGGTCGGCCTCGACCTGGACCTCGATGAAATTGAGGCGTTCGGCCGGCTCGTCATCGGGGGCGTTCGCAGTGTGTTCGGTGGCCATGGCAGAGGCTCGTGAGGCGCCGACGGGGTGGCCCGGCGTGATTTCGGGCCGAACAGGATACGTCCGTCGGGCCCTGCGGGGGAGATGCCGGTCGCGATCGGGAAAGGCGGGAATCGTGTCGACCTTCGCAGCCGGTAGAAACGCGAAGCGAGAGTCCGACCAAGTGCCTGCCATGAAGCCCCAACACCTCCCGTCCCTGTGGGCCGCCTCGGTGGCCGTGGTCCTCGTCGGCTCATCGGCCGCGACCCAGTCCTTTCCCGCAAAGTTCAGCCCGGACCCGGTCACGGACTGGGAGGGCGTCCACGGAGGTCATGAGTCGGCCGTGGAGCTGCTGGCTGGAGACTTCGACTCCGACGGCCGGGTCGACGCCGTGGCTCGCACCAGTGAGGGGCGGGCCTTCCTGGTCGACTCGGTCGGTACGCGACAGGGGCGAACGACGCTGTACGAACTGACGGGCGGAGGCTCCGAGCATGTGGCCGACATGGCCTTGCTGGCTTCGAGCGGCCCGGGCGATGCGCTGCTCTCCGCGGGCACCGGGGGCATCCTCCACTGGCGCTGGAGCGCGACCGTCGACGCCTTGCTGCCGACCGGGATCACCGCCCCCGGCGAGGCCTACTCACGGGTCGCCGTCGGCAACCCGGTGCCGAGCAACTACCGCATCGCCTACGGCCTGAAGGAGGACCTGCGTACGGTGGTGCCGCTGATCTTCTTGGGCGGGTCGGGCAACTTCTTCGCCGCCATGCCCGGCTTCAATCTGCCGGAGTGGGCCAACGCAATCGCCGCCGTCGACCTCGATGGGGACGGACTCGCCGAGCTTGCCGCCGTGGGCGACTTCGGTCTGCGGATCAGGAATTACCTGGGCCTCGTGGTGGCCGACTACCCCCGCGGCGTCGCCTCCGTCGCGCCGGACGCGCTGGCGGTGTTGGTGGACCAAGGGACGACCGGCGAGCAGCTCGCATGGCTGGCCCAGCCCGCGGGCGGAGCCGAGTTGTGGACCGTGGGCCAGGGCTTCATCCGCGCGGACGCCGATCCGGCCGTCGACCAGGTGCTGGCCATGGACAGCGGCGACCTCGACGGGGACGGACGCGCCGACCTGGCCTTCGTGGACAGCGCTGAGGGGGCCCTGTACCTGCTGCGTGCGACGACCACGGGGGCCTCGGCGCCTCGCTACTCGGTTGCCGGCGGCGGGTCGCTGCGGCTGGTCGCGACGCCGGTCGGATTCGCGCCGATCCAGACTGCCTTGGCCGCCGGGGCGGCAGTGGTCGACCTCGACAATGATGGCGACGCCGATCTGATCGAGTTTCGCTCGGACACCGACAGAGCCGAGTTCGTGATCGAACGAGGCGACGGCGTCGAGGCTTCGAATCGAGCGCCCATGCTCGACCCAGGGGGCAGCGGTGCGTGGGCCCTGGGTGGGTCCGGCGACTATCGGGTGCAGCTGGAGTTCGACCCCCCGGCGGTCAGCGCGGGTGGCGACGAGGTGCTGTTGAGGTTGTGGCACCGGCCGAGCGAAGGCCTGTCGCGAGTGGCGCCGACGCCCTCCATCGAAGTCACGGTCCCGGCGAACTCCTGGCCCTTGCAGTTGCAGTACGACCTGCAGATCGGCGCCGCCGAACACCCCGTGTGGTACGCCGAGTTCTGCCTGGCGGATTCGACCACGGGCGAGCTACTGCCCGCCGGGATGTCCGTGGTCGCGGCGAGCTACTTCACCTCGGTCGCGTTCCAGTCCCTGCCCGGTAGCACGCTGTGGGGCGGGCCAGCACCGTCCTTCGGCGCCTCGACGGTCGGCTCGTCGGGCACCGGACCCGTGCCGCGCGTGCCGCCGCCGCCGCCGCCCCCCGCGCCGCCGGATCCGACGCCGGTCAACCCCTGAGCCTCGGACGCTCGTCGATCGCGCAGCGGGCGCGCCCCCATCGGGGGCGCGCCCGCTGCGCGTCGAGGTCGAGTTTTGGAATCGCTGTCGGCCGAACGTCGCGCCATCGACGCCCTCGTCCGTCGTCCGTCACCCGGGCGACCGCCGAGACCCCGTTCTTCCACCGATTCGAAACCATGTACTGTTCACCTCGAAGCCTCGTCCGCCGTTCGCTGTTGACTGCATCCACACTGGGCCTCGCAGCAGCGAGCGTCACCGCCCAGGAGTGCGTCAACGATCTCCTCGCCGCGCAGCCGTCCGAGTACTTGACCGGTTGCGACCTGGCCGCCTCCACCTGCGACCTGGGTGGCTTCACCAAGTTTCGAGTCGCCGGCGGCGGCTACGAACTCCAGGGCAAGATCGAGGAGCTGGCCCTGTTCCCGCCCTTCCCTCAGACCGAGCACTGGGTCATCGAAGTCGGCCCCGACCTCGAGCCCGCCCCGGGTGTCGTCGAGGTCTACGACCCACTGATCATCTACTCCGACTCCTTCCCCTTCGGCCTCACGCTGGTATCGAAGTGGGGGCCCGACACGGCCACGATCGACGGCGGCGGCGTTCAGCCGGCGATCTACGTGGACAACTTCTCCTTCAGCGGCGGGCCCCTGCGGATCGGGTTGGCGACCGCGTCCCTGGATCCGGGGGCGGGGGTCGATGACCTCCTGCCGCCCGCCGACTACGAGGGTTGGCACGGCTTCACGATCACCGGCGGCGTGGCCGACAACATCCTGTTGACGGTCGAGGATGGTGGAGGCATCCACGTGCCCGGCTACGGCAGTCGCCTGGACATCGTCGGCAACGTGGTCACCGGCAACGCGGCGCGCGAGACAGGCGGCGGCATCTACCTGCGCGACGTCTCCCAGGGAGTCGTGGCGCTGAACGAGATCGAGGGCAACACGGCCGGCGCGTTCGGGAACTACGCCGGCAACCCCCTGCGTGGTGGCGGCGTCCACCAGTTGCGTGGTTGCGTGGACTACGTGGCGAACATCGTGCACGGCAACGACTTCGGCGAGCAGATGCTGTTCCTCGAGCCCGAGCCCCCGCGCCAGGGCGGCGGCGTCGCCGCGACCCTGACCGGCGGAGGTTTCGTCGAGCTGGCCCAGCTGTGTGGCAACTACGTGCACCACAACGCCGCCGAGGAGGGGGGCGGGGTCTGGATCGAGCTGTTCACCAACGGCGGCCATTCCCAGGGGCACCTGCAGCAGAACATCTCCGCAGCCAACGAGTCCTGGTCGCCCAGCGACAACCCCAAGGGCATCTCCATCGACGAGGCCTACCGGGGCGGAGGCGTCTGGATCCGCGCGCGTAGCTCGAGCGGCGGCCTGATCGATCACGGGGGTGAAGGACCGATCGTCGTCGGGGGCTTCTTCGCCCACTCGTCGACCACGTCGCCGGCTCCCGGTGGTGTGGCCACGGTGCCCTTCCCGGACAACAGCATCAGCGCGACCCTGTTCGACAATCGACTCCTGGACAACACCGTCGCCAACCCGGGCTTCACCACGAGCGTCGTCGACGACGTCGGTGGAGGCCTCTACTGCGACGTGGAGCGCAACGACGACAGCGACCGAGTCAGCCTGTTCGGCAATGCGGCGATTCGCAACACGGTTCCCGACGCTGGGGGCGGCTTCTACCTCGACAACCCCTCGACGTTCACGCCGCCGGTCACCGGGGAGCTGTTCCATAACACGCTGGCCTGGAACGACGTCACGGGCGCGGCGGGCGATGGTTCGGGGGTTCACTTCACCGCGCCCACTCGCTTCGACGGCTCCAGCAACATCATCTTCCACAACCGCATCGCGGGAGTCGAAGGCAACGATGACAACTGGTTCGGCGAACCCGGCGTGGTCGACGACCTGCGCTTCACGCAGATGACCCTGGTCGTGCCCCCAGGCAGCGCCGACTTGATCGGGGTCGCGAATGACGACGCGGCTCCGCTGCTGTTGCCGTCCGACTACCACCTGGCCGACGGATTCAGTCCGGTGATCGATGAGGCCGAGGATGGCATCACCCTGTTCCTGGGCGTCGATCTCGACTTCCACCCGCGGGTGATCGATCGCTTCATCCTCGGGACCAGCACGGGTGCCGACCGCGGCGCCGACGAGTTCATCGCCTTCCGGCGCGGCGACGTCAACGCGGACGGGTGCTTCGACATCTCGGACCCGTCGTACCTGTTGAACGCCCTGTTCGTGCCCGGATCACCGAGCCTTCCGTGCCCAGCGGCGGCGGACATCAACAACGACGGACCGATCAACATCGCGGATGCGATCTTCATGCTGGCCTACCTCTTCAGCGGCGGCGCTCCGCCGCCGGAGTTCGGCCTGTGCCTGACCGAGGACGTCGGGCCGACGCCCCAGCCGATCGGCCTGGGTACGCCCTGCGACTGCCCGTGAGCCCAGGGGCGCCCGCCGCTCAGCGGACGCGATGGACCAGCCCGTAGGCGTGCAGGAGTGCGGCGGCCGGAGTCTCCGGTCGCCGCGCTCGCAGTGCCTGCTGGGCCTCGGCCAGGGCTCGGGCGACGCTGACCTCGCCCGTCAGGAGCCGCGGCTGTAGGACCTCGAGCAGCTCGAGCAGCGCCGCGTACTCCACGTCTTCGTGGGCGACCACGACGCAACTCGCGCCCCCGTCGATCAGGGCACCGATCAAGCCGTCGAGGCCGCCCTCGCCCATGCGCGCGGCGCTGCGGGCGGCCTTGCAGGCGGCGACCACGACCACCGGCGGCAAGGGCGCGATGGTCGGCACGTCCTCGGGCCACAGGGTCGACGGGCCGTCGGGGCCGGCGGCGAGTGCCAGGCCGCTCGAGAGCTCGCGCAATCGGTCGAAGCGGCCGTGGGTGACGATCGTCAGGAGGTCCCGTTGCTCGAGCTCCGCGGCTGCGAGGCCCGCGAGACCGGCCTCGTCGGCGGACAGGACCAGTGGGTCCGTCGCGCCGCCGAGGAGTCGCTCGAGCACCGCGTCGTCCAGGGGGATCGCTTCGAGCAGCGGATCGTCGAAGGTCGGCGCCACGACCAGGGCCAGGCGGCCGCCGCGGTCCGGCCGGGCCGGGCGGCGCGCCAGACGCATCCCGGTGGAGAGTGACGGCAGATAGCCCAGGTCGAGGACCTCGCCGAGCAGCTCGCCGCCCTCGAGCGGCAGCAGCTCGAAGGGCACGTAGCGCACCAGGTCGAGTCCGATCACCGTCACAGCACGCCATTCGAGCAACCGCTCCAGGGCGTCCTGCGGCAACAAGGCCTCGCGCAGACGCGCGGCTTGCGCCGTCCAGGCCCGCGCCGCTCGATCGGGGGCGAAGGCCTGTTGGAAGCGAGCACGCAGCTCGTGCAAGCGCCCGATCGGCGGCAAGCGGTGGTGCCGCGTGCCGGCGGCATCGACGGTCAAGAGGTGGGTCTGCACGGCCGTGGGCAGGTAGATCAACTGCCCCTGCCCCTCGGCCAACAGGGTGCCGCGCAGCTCCTCGACCGTACCCGGGACGTAGCCCGCCAGTCGCGCGCGCGATCCCGTCGCCTGCAGCCGGTGAATCCGGTCCAGGGCCAGGTCGGCGCCACGCTCGGGTCCGTGGACCGCGAGCAGCAGCTCGATCAGCTCGCCGACGAAGCCACGGTGCTCCTCGAACTGCAGGAAGCCCAGGCCTCCGGGTCGTGGGGGGTCCGATGTGAGGGCTTCCAGGAAGCGATCGAAGGCGGCGTCGGTCCGCTCGAGCACGCCCAACAGTTCCGCCGGCGACGTGGCCAGGCGTCGGCCCAGGTGAGCCTCGAGCCGCGCGCATTGGGCCTCGTCCGAGCGCGGCAGGGGGCCGTCCGCACTGGCTCGAACCGACTCGAGGCTGCGCGTGGCGAGGTCCAGACGACCTTGCCGGGCCTGGGCCGTCGCCAGGCGCAGGCGTGCCAGGCGGCGATCGGTGGGCCGTGTGGCGGGGTCCTCCTCCACTTGCACCAGCAGCGCCATGGACCGCTCCTGCGAGTCGGAGTCCTGCGCGCCGCGGACGCCGAGGCTGATCGCCTGTACCAGGCGCAGGGCGCTCGCAGTGGCTGGGAACTGCGCCGTGTCAGGCTGCTCGAGCAAGGCCCGTACGTGGTCATCGAGCCGGTCGTGCTGCTGTGCGGCGAGCAGGAAGTTGGCCCGCTCCTCGGCGACCTGGGCCAGCAAGCCCGCATCGCCCGAATCCGCGGCGATCAACGCCAACGCTGCCCAGTGCCGCGCGGAAACGTCCATCAAACCCCGCAGCCGCGCGATGGCGCAGCGTTGGAGCCCCAGGCTGAGCTCGAGCTGCGGCAGGCTGCCCGGGCGCTCGGCGAGCAGCTCCGCGGCCCGCTCGCAGGCGCGGTCGGCCTCGGCCAGCGAGCCCGCGGCGCGCGCCGCGACGGCCACTCCGACCGCGATCGGCGCGCGGTAGGTCGGGTCCACCTGCTCGTCGTCCAAGAGGGGCCAACCGATCTCCAGGACCGCCGCCCAGCGCTCGCGCCGGAGCAGCAGTTCGATGCGAACCCCCGCGACCCACGCGTGGGTGGCAGGATCGTCGACGGTGACTTCGACGGCCCGCGCCAGCAGGCGGTCGAGGTCGCTCTGCGGCAGGGCCGAGGGGTGATCGAGGGCGACCGCGCCCACCAAGCGGGCGAAGGCCCAGGCCAACTCGACCGGCGAGCCCACCAGCCCGGCGCTCGGATCCCCTTGCAGGGCCCGCTCCAGTTCGGCGATCAACTCGGAGGCCTCGGTTGCGGCGTCCGACTCCTCCGGTCGCAGACGCGCCAGCAGCTCCGTGGCCCGGACCGTCGCGCGCTGCTGTCGGACCGCCGCTGGCGTAGCGCCCGGCGCCGCCCACAGGGGCGCAACTGGGAGCAGCAGCGCGAGCAGGTTCAGCGCGAGCGCGACGCCGCCGAGCCGATGACGACCTCGTCGAGGCTGACCGGATCGATCTCCGCCACCTCCCACCAGATTCCCGCCGGCGCCCCGTTGATCCGGGCCAGTTGCTCCGCGTCGGGCTCCCATCGCGGCGCATCGTAGACCTCGGCGACGATGTCGGGCGGGCCCGAGGGCCGGGGCGCGAGCCAGACCCTGACCTGATGGGTGAGCCCGACCGGTGGTCCGCCGCGCCAGGTGAAGGCGTCGATCGTCTCGACCTCGCCGACCGGTGCGAACTGGCGGTCGACGGCGCCCTGATCGAGCATCAGGCCTTCGCCGACGCCGCTGCCCTCCGGGAAGAAGGTCGGCGCCAGCACGGCGAGCACGACCGCCGCTACCGCGCCGGCGATCCACCACCACGAGAGCATCGGGCCGCCCGGGGCGCGCCAGGGTTGCTCGGGCGCCGCGCCGCGCGCACTGGCGTCGATCGGCGTCGAGCCCTCCATCGCCTCCAAGAGGGCGGCGATGGCGTCGTCCTCGTGTTCCACCGGCCCGCTCGCGAGGGCCTGGCGCGCGAATGCCTCGCGGGCCGCTGCGCCGTCGGCCTCCAAGCGCTCCTGGACGCCACGCAACTCGGCCAGCTCCGCATCGTCCGCGCCCTCCCAGAGCCGCTCGGCACGGTCGATCAGCTCGTCATCTCGGGGGTCGTCGGCCATCAGCCTCGCTCCTTATCGGCGCTCGGGGCGTCGGGGTCCGGGATCCAGCGTCGCAGCTTCTCGAGCGCGCGGTAGTAGTGGGTCTTGACGCTCGAGACCGAGATCCCGATCGAGCTGGCGATCTGCGTCGCCTCGAGTCCTTCGAAGTGCCGTAGTCGAACGATCTGCCGCTCGCGCTCGGGCAAGTTCGCGAGCCAGGCTTCACCCTCTTCGCGCATCAGCCCGGCGTCCAGGTCCACGCTCGGAGCGGCCGGCTCGACCTCGGCACCCGCTTCCACCGGCAGGCCCCGCGGCCGTCGCTGGGCCCGCCGAAGCTCGTTCATCAGCTCGAGGGAGCAGAAGCCATAGGCCCAGGCTTCCAGGGATGACCGACCCGCGAAGGTTCCGAGCTTCTTCCACAGGCGCAGCAGTGCGTCCTGGGCCAGGTCGGCCACGTCGTCCGCGTTCAGGGGGCCTCCCATCTGGGCATTGCGGGCGGTCAGGATGCGCGGGACACAGCGCATTCGTTCGGCGAAGCCCCGCCGCGCTGCGGCGTCGCCCGCGAGGGCGGCGCGGGCCAGGGCCAGGTCGATGTGCGGTTCTCGACCCGCGGCGGAGCCGCGCGCGGCTTCAGCCTCGCTCGGATGCGTCGAGGTCGGCTCCTCCGGTCGACTCCGATCGCGAGAATTGTGCACGGCGGGTGGAGCATAGCGGCCCGATCGGTGCCCTGGCACCCTGGCCCCGATGGGCGCCCCCGAGCGACTTTGGATCCTGGGTCAGCCCGGGTCGGGCAAGAGCACGCTGGGGGCGCGCCTGGCGCCGCAGCTCGGGGCCCGATGGATCGACCTCGACGAGCTGCACTGGCTGCCCGGTTGGCGTGAGCGACCCCAGGCGCAGACGGCGCAGCTCCTGGCCCAGCAGCTCGAGGTACCGCGTTGGGTGGTCACCGGCAACTACGCCAGCCTCTCGGCGCCGCACTTGCACCGGGCCGACGTCGTGGTCTGGCTCGACCTCGACCTGGGGGTGCTCACCCGTCGCCTGTTGGCGCGCTCGATCCGACGCGCGTGGACAGGCGAGCAGGTCTGTGGCGGCAACCGCGAGCGCTGGTGGCGCCTGCTGCACCCGACCGACTCGATCCTGTTCTTCATGTGGCGCGTCCATCTGGGTCGCAGGCGTCGCTACGAGGCCCGTCTGGCCGGCCTGAAGCACGTTCGGCTGCGCAGCCCCGGCGCCGTCGAGGCTTGGATCGAGGGCCTGCTCGGCTGATTGCGTCATCGAACCGCCGCTGGAGCGATCTGGTGCTAGGTTTTCTTGGAAAGGCACACCCGTGGAGCCTCCAAGCGACGCTTTCAACGGACCTCCATTCGACCCCGACCTTGCGCTCCGACCCTCTCCAATGCTCGCTCGCACGCTCTCCCCGTTGGCCCTTGGGGCTCTCGTAGCTGGATCCGCCGTCGCCGAACCCTCCTGGGCGTCGTCGGCACCCTCGAGGCTCGTCCCCGCAGTCGCGGCACCGGGCGTCGGATTGCCCGCCGCAGCAGGGCCCGCCCACGAAGGCGAGGGCGGATTCCCGCCGTCCTTCGAGGGCGTCGACATTCCCGGGAACCTGGTCTACCCGGTCGACCTGACCTTCGCGCCCAACGGCGACATGTACGTGGCCGAGAAGCTGGGCCGGGTCTACGCCTACCGCAACGATGTGCTGCAGACCAAGGCGGTGCTCGACATCCGCGACATCGTCAACAACGACGGCGACCGGGGCCTTCTGGGCATCGCGCTCTCGCCGGGGTTCGTGCCCGACCTGGGCGACACCTCTTGGCTCTACGTGCTCTACACCGAGTCGCCGGTGCCCGGCCAGGACCTGGCCTACAACGAGAACGACCAGTACTCCCACGGTGTGCTGGCGCGCTACCGGGTGGACGATTCGAGCGGCAAGTTGGTCGCCGTTCTCGCGTCGCGCGAGACGCTGCTGGGCGAGCGCCTGCCCGACGGTTCGGCGCCGGACGCCTTCGCGTCGCTGCACAACTCGCACGCCCAGGGCACGCTGGTGTTCGCCCCCGACGGCAGCCTGTTGGTCTCCCACGGCGAGGGCGCGCACCACAACTTCAAGGACCCCGGGGGCGTCAACGCGCCGGGCTTCGACGATTGGATCCATCCGGTGACCGGCCTGCGCGGTCAGATCCCGCGCGAGCAGGACTCCGGCTCCTTTCGCTCCCAGGACCTGCGCTCCCTGTCGGGCAAGGTGCTGCGGATCGACCCCGACACCGGCGCGGGCCTGCCCAGCAACCCCTTCTTCGACGGGGACCCGACCAGCAACGCCTCGCGCGTCTGGGCCCTGGGTCTGCGCAATCCCTTCCGCATGGCCCTGGTGCCGGGGACGGGCTCGACGGACCCGTCCGCCGGCGATCCGGGCACGCTGCTCGTCGGCGACGTGGGCGCCGGGCTGTTCGAGGAGATCGAGTGGCTCGACACTCCGGGTCTGAACTTCGGTTGGCCCTGCCGCGAGGGCAACGAGCCCAACAGCGGCTACGAGATCTTCACGGCTCCCGACCCCAACCCCTTCGGTTGGCCGGTGTGTTCGACGCCGCAGCAGGGCATCCCCACCGATCCGATGATCGGCTACCACCACTTCGACAACTGGAAGTCCTTCCCGCCCGGGGTCTACAAGGACGAGAACGGCAACCAACTGCCGGGACTGCTCGGCGGTTGCATCATCGGCGGCGCGGTCTACCCGGGCGGCAGCTACCCGGCCGAGTACGACGGACTGTTCTTCTTCGGCGACTACTCCGGCGACTGGATCAAGACCCTGCGCTTCGACACCGCCGGCAATCCGATCGAGGTGCGTGACTTCTCGGTGGCCAACGACCGCATGGTCGACATCGAGGCCCATCCGGTGACCGGGGACCTGTACCTGGTGCAGATGGGGGCGAACTGGGCCAGCGGCCACGTGGTGCACCTGCGCTACGGGCAGAACCTCTCGCCGACGGCGGTGCTGACCGTCGACGCACCCAGCGGGCCCTCGCCGCACACGGTCCAGTTCGACGCCTCCGCCTCCACCGACCCCGAGGGCCAGCCCCTGGCCTACACCTGGACCTTCGACGACGGCAGCGCTACGGTCCAGACCAGCGTGCCGACGATCGCGCACACCTACACCCAGAGCGGCGTCTTCCACCCGGTCGTGCGGGTCGACGATGACCAGGGCCTGTTCGACCTCGCGACCGTGGCCATCGCGGTCGACAGCCTGGCGCCCACGGTGTCGATCGCATCCCCCGCGACGGGCACGGCGATCGACTCGACCCTGACCTCGTTGACCCTGAGCGGCTTCGGCAACGACTCCCTGGGCGGGCCGGTGGACCTGGGTTGGCAGGTGGACCTGCACCACAACGTCCACGTCCACCCGGCGATCTACGCCGACTCCACGCCGAACGCCACCGCGAGCACCACGGTCCTGCCCCTCGACCCCCACGGCAACGGCAGCGAGATCATCCTCTACGAGGTGCTCTTGACGGCTTCGAAGTCCGATGGCTCCAGCTCCACCGATCGCGCGTGGTACTACCCCGCCGACCAGCTCCTGGATCCGATCGGCACCGGCCAGCTCGTGTCGCGGCTGGGAGAGTTGTCGCCGCCCGTCTCCCTGGGACTCGGCAACCCCGACCTCGAGGTGATCCGCGACGGGCAGCTCCCCGACGTCGGCACCCACGTCGGCGATTGGATCGACACCTTCCACAACGGCGACCAGGGCGACGACGACTGGATCGGGATGGTGATCCCGGCGCGGCCGGAGCCCTACGCGCGCTTCGTGTCGCTGACCTTCACCGAGGGTCCGAACTTCACCAACGGCGGTTGGTTCGAGGACGTCGACGTCGAGATCCTGAGCGGCGGGACCTGGACGCCGGTCGAGGACCTGGTCGTCGCGCCGCCCTACCCGGTGGGCGACCAGGGCCTGGACTTCGAGACCTTCCAGTTCAGCTTCACGCCGCGCTACGGCGAGGGCATTCGCCTGCGCGGCAAGCCGGGCGGCGTCGACGGGTTCATCACCTGCTCGGAGCTGCGCGTGGGCTTCTTGACCACGGCGGCCTACGACACCGAGCGTCGCGACCTCTCCGATCTCGGCGAACTGCTGCTCAAGGTCGACTTCCTGAACCCCTCCGGGTCGCTGGGCCTGGGTAATCCCGATCGCGAGCTGTTGCGCAACGGGACCATGCCCCAGGTGGGCTCCGCCAGCGAGTGGGCCCAGTACGCCACGTTCCATGGCGGCGACCAGGGCAGCGAGGATTGGCTCGGCTACCGCTTCGAGGATCCGCAAACGCTGCAGTCGATCCTGTTCCAGGAGGGCCTGCACTTCTCGAACGGCGGTTGGTTCGAGACCCTGCGCGCCGAAGGCAGGCTGACCAAGGACGACCCCTGGCAGCCCCTGGCCGGGCTGTCCATCGATCCCAGCTTCCGCAGCGGCTTCCAGGGCGGCCAGAGCTACGAGACCTTCAACCTGATGTTCGCGCCCACGATCGTGCGCGACGTCCGCATCCTCGGCATCCCCGGGGGCGCGGACAAGTTCGTCACGGCGGCGGAGCTGCGCGCCTTTGGCCCCTGGTTCGACCAGGCCGTCTGCGGTTGGAGCGCCTACGGGGATCTGTCGAATCCGCACCTCCACATGTCGCTCGAGACCCAGACCCCGCCCCTGCCGGGCTATCCGATCCTGATCGAGGTCGCGGACGACGAGCAACCGGAGGCGGCGCCCGGTGCGATGTTGATCGCGGCGCAGTCCGCGAGCATCAACCTGGGCAGCGCGCTGCTGCTGATCGATCCGTCCCTGGCGAACCTGTCACCCCTGTCCTTCGACGCCCTGGGGCAGGCGAGCTGGTTCGCGACGATCCCCGACGACCTGGCCCTGGTAGGCGTCTCGCTCTACCTGCAGTGCGGTCGCTTCGCACCGACCTATCCGGGGGGCGTGCGCTTCTCCACGGCCTTGGAGATGGGCGTGTGCCAGTGATGGTAGGACGCCCGATTTGGCCGACCACCGAGCCGATGGGACCCCTGCTAGTGTTCTGATCCAGGACACCGGATCGACTCCCCCGAGGCCCGGGTCGCGGACCGGCGCGTAACGCCGATTGCCGTCCGCGATGCTCTTGCCAACTCCGGCGTCACGCTCGCTAACGAGGTCACTCGAACCATGAACTCGATCCTTTGCGCCGTCCTTGCGTCCGGCCACTTGCTCCTCGCCGCGCCGATCGGCCACTGCGCTTTCAGTCCGGCTCCCGTCCACGACGGCGAAGGCGGGTTCCCGCCGTCCTTCGAAGGCGTGGACATCCCGGGCGGGTTGGTCTATCCGGTCGAACTGACCTTCAGCCCCGTGGGCGACATGTTCGTGGCCGAGAAGCGCGGGCGGGTCTACGTCTATGTGAACGAGGTGCTGCAGTCGACGCCGGTCCTGAACATCCAGGACGAGGTCTACAACGCTGCGTCGCGCGGCCTCCTGGGCCTCGCCCTGCACCCGGGCTTCGTCCCCGATGGGGGCAGCACGGCTTGGCTCTACGCGGCCTTCACCGAGTCGCCGACCCTGGGCGCGGATCCCGCGTACAACGCGGACGACAAGTACGGCCACGGCGTGCTCGTGCGCTACCCGGTCGACACGGTCGGCGGCAACATCGTCGCCGACAAGGCGGCGGTCCAGTACCTGCTCGGCGAGCGCCTGGCGGACGGCTCCTCCCCCGATGCCTTCGCCTCGATCCACACGGCCCACGCATCCTGTGCGCTGATCTTCGCCCCCGACGGGACGCTCTTCATCGGCCACGGGGACGGGGCGCACATCGACTACAACGACCAGGGCGGCTTCGACGATCCGGCCTACGACGACTTCATCCACCCGGTCACGGGCCTGCGCGGGCAGTTGCCGAAGGAACAGGACTGCGGTGCCTTCCGCGCCCAGGACCTGCGTTCGCTCTCGGGCAAGGTGCTGCGGATCGACCCGGAGACGGGGGCGGGGCTGCCCTCCAACCCCTTCTTCGACGGCGATCCCACAAGCAACCCCTCGCGCATCTGGGCCCTGGGCCTGCGCAATCCCTACCGCTTCGCCCTGGTGCCCGGCACCGGCTCCACGGACCCGGCCGCGGGTGACCCGGGCACCTTGATCGTCGGCGACGTGGGCTCCTTCCGCTTCGAGGAGCTCAACTACGTCGACGCCCCGGGCCTCAACTTCGGCTGGCCCTGCCGCGAGGGCGACAAGCCGGCCGGGGACTTCGTCGAGCTGCCGCCCGTCAACCCCAACCCCTTCGGCTACCTCGACTGCACCTCGCCGAAGGTCGGGATCCCCACCGATCCGATCGTGGCCTGGCACCACCTCGATGGGGCGCAGACCTTCCCGGCGGGAATCTTCCTGGGCACGGACGGCCAGCCGACGACCTCGCTGGTCGGCGCCTGCTCCATCGGCGGCGCGGTCTACCCGGGAGGCAGCTACCCGCCGGAGTACGACGGCCTGTTGTTCTTCGGCGACTACGCCAGCGACAAGTTGATGACGCTCGAGCTCGACGCCGCGGGCAACCCGGTGGCCGTGCGCGATTTCAACAACGCGGTGGACCTCCTGGTCGACATCGCCGTGCACCCGATCAGCGGCGACATCTACTACCTGGACATGGGCACGACCTGGGGCGACGGCCACATCGTGCACCTGCGCTACGGCGAGAACCTCTCGCCTGCGGCGGTGCTGACGGTGGACGCGGCCACGGGTACGTCGCCGCACACGGTGCAATTCGACGCATCCGCCTCGAACGACCCCGAGGGCCAGGCCTTGGCCTACACCTGGAACTTCGACGACGGCAGCCCCGAGCAGCAGACCAGCGTGCCGACGATCTCTCACACCTACACCGCCAGCGGGATCTACAACGCTCTCCTGCGGGTGACCGATCCGTCGGGTCTGTTCGACGAGACGTCGGTCCTGATCGCGGTCGACAGCGTGCCCCCGCAGGTGGCGATCACCTCGCCGCCCACCGGGAGCACTGTCGATCCCCACGCCACCTCGCTGGATCTGTTCGGGATCGGCTCGGACTCCGGCGGCGGCGACCTGGAGTTCGCCTGGCAGGTGGACCTGCACCACAACGTGCACGTGCACCCGGACGTCTACGGCGACATCACCACCGGGCCCAGCGCCACCTCGACCACCGCCAACCTCGATCCCCACGGTGGCGGAGTCGAGATCGTCTTCTACGAGGTGCTGTTGACCGCGACCAAGCTCGACGGAGCCAAGGTCACCGACCGCGCCTGGTACTTCCCCTCCGACACCCTGCTCGATCCGATCGGCACGGCGCAGTTGGTCTCGCGCCTCGACGAGCTCAGCCCGCCCATGCCCCAGGGCGCCGGCAACCCCGACACCGAGGTGGTGCGCGACGGCGTCGTGCCCCAGCCCGCGGCGGCGTCCGGGGACTACTTCTCCACCGAGCACGGCGGCGACCAAGGCGGCGACGACTGGATCGGCATGGTGATCCCCTCGCGCCCCGAGCCCTACGCGCGCTTCGTCTCGTTGACCTTCACCGAGGGGCCCGCGGACCCGAGCGGCGGTTGGTTCGAGGACGTCGACGTCGAGATCCTGAGCGGCGGCCGCTGGGCCGCGGTCGACGGCCTGGTGACGGTGCCCGAGTACCCGGCCGGAGCCCCCGGCGACGACTTCGAGACCTTCACCTTCCACTTCACACCCCAGTACGGCGACGGCATCCGCCTGCGCGGCACGCCCGGCGGGACGCTGGGCTACATCACCTGCTCCGAGCTGCGCGCCGGGATGATCACCTCGGCCGCCTACCAGTTGGAGCGGCGCGACCTGTCGGACCTCGGCTCGATCGAGCTCTTGGTGGACGAACTCGTCCCGCCCGGCAGCCTCGGCCTCGGCAACCCCGACGTGGAGCTCCTGCGCAACGGGACCATGCCCCAGGTGGGCTCGACCAGCGAATGGGCCCAGTTCTCGACCTTCCACAACGGCGACCAGGCCGGCGAGGACTGGCTCGGCTACGCCTTCGACGAGCCCCAGACGATCGAGTCACTGCTGTTCCAGGAGGGCCTGCACTTCCCCGGTGGGGGGTGGTTCGAGGACCTTCACGTGCGCACCCAACTCGACCCCGGCGGTCCCTGGACGCCGGTCACCGGCCTGTTCTCGGATCCCGGCGCGCCGACCCCCGGCGGCGGGCTCTCCTACGAGACCTTCTCGATCGCCTTCGACCCGGTCGTTGCGCGCAAGGTGCGGATCGGCGGCACGCCCGGCGGCACCGACGCCTTCGTGACCGCGGCCGAGCTGCGCGCCTTTGGCCCCTGGTTCGACGAGACCGTCTGCGGTTGGACGAGCTACGGCAGCCCGTCCGAGCTCTGGCTGACCATGGACCTGCGCGCCAACACGCCTCCGATCCCGGGCTACCCGATCCTGATGGAGGTCAGCGACGCCGACCTGCCCGAGACCGCGGTGGGGCTGATGATGATCTCCACCGCCTCGGCCTACATCCCCCTGTCCTTCGGGCTGCTGTTGGTCGACCCCACCTCGCCGGCCGTGGCACCCCTGGTGTTCGACGCGGCCGGGGAGTCGGACTGGTTGGTGACCCTGCCCGACATCCCGGCCTTCGCCGGCATCTCGTTGTTCATGCAGGCGGGCCGCTACGCCCCCTCGGTCTGGGGCGGCGTGCGCTACTCGACCGGTCTGCAGATGCGCGCCTGCCAGTAGGTCGGGGAGCACCGGGACCCGGCGGGCGCCTCAGCGCTCGCCGGCGGCCTCGACCATCTGGTCGAGCACGTCGAGCACCCGCTCCCAGTCGTAGTTGGCTAGGGCGAAGGCCCGCGCCGCCTGGCCCAGTGCGCTGGCGGCCTCGCGATCGTCGAGCAACCGCACGACCTCGCGGGCGAAGGGCTCGGCCTCGTCGGCGACCACGAAGTGCCGGCCGGCGATGCCCTCCACGCCCTGGGTGGCGCAGGTGGTGCCGACCGTGGGCAGGCCCATGGCCAGGGCTTCGAGCACCTTGTTCTGGATGCCCCGCGCGATCCGCAGGGGCGCCACCGAGAGGGCGGCGCGCTCGAGGTAGTCGCGGGGCTCGTCCACGAAGCCAGTGACCTCGATGCCCGGCAACTGGCCCAGGGCCGTGACCTCGCCCGTGGGCTTCGAGCCGACGATGGTGAAGCGCGCCTCGGGACGCTGGGCGCGCACCCGCGGCCAGACCTCGCGCGCGAACCACAGGCACCCGTCCACGTTGGGCAGGTAGTCCATCACCCCGACGAACACGCAGTGGTCCGGCTCGGCGCGCTCGGGCGCCGGTGTGAAGCGCGCGAGGTCCACGCCGTTGCGGAGCACCGCGGAGGCGTTGCCGGGCATGCGTTCGTCGAAGATGCGTCGCTCGAGCGGCGTGCAGAAGACGTTGGTGCGCGCGGCGGCGGCCACGCGCCGCTCGAAGTGCTCGAGGGTCCGGCACTCGCGGGCGTAGACCCAGGACATGGGCCAGCGCTCGCGCGCCGCGTACTGGCGCCACTTGTCCGAGTCGAGCTCGGCCATATGCATGATCCAGGGCAGCTCTGGGTGCGGCAGCAGGAACGCGCCCATGGACGAGGAGTAGGCGTAGGCGAGGTCCGCCGAGCCGGCCTCTTCGTCGACCGCAGCCTGGAGCTCGCGCGAGCCGTAGTAGCCCAGGGTCAGGGGCTTGGTCGTCGCCAAGAGCGGCAGGGCGCGCAGCTTCTGCTGCATGGACGAACCCAGGGGGACCGCCGTGGTGGGGATGCCCTTGGCCACCAGGGCCTTGGCCGCGCGCTCGTCGTCCTCGTCGTGGGCGAAGGCCACCACGCGCACCTCGTGCCGTCGGGCCAGCCGCTCGACGATGCGCCAGGTGGTGATCTTGTCCCCGCGGTTGGG
Source organism: Engelhardtia mirabilis (assembly GCA_007751255.1). Lineage (GTDB taxonomy): Bacteria > Planctomycetota > UBA1135 > UBA1135 > Engelhardtia > Engelhardtia mirabilis. The sequence goes on along the minus strand of CP036296.1, from coordinate 6,547,506 downwards.
CGGATAGGGGACCCGCTGGGAGAGGAACAGGATCCGCACGGGCGGGCAGGTTACGCGGATGGGTGGGCCCGTCCGAGGGCTACGACGCCGTTTCGGGGGCCGGCCCCGGTCTCAGCCCGAGCTCGCGACCGGATCGCGGCGCTGGCGCCAGGCGCGCACGTGCCACTGGATCGAGATCGTCAGCCGCCGCACGGCGCGGAAGTGTCGGCTCATGGCTGCCAGCCCCGTCGCGATCAGCACCGCCCCGGGCAGGGGCGTGGGGATCAACAGCACCCCGACCAGGATCAGCGGCACCCCGGTGGCCACGGACCCGGCGCGCCGCCAGCGGGTGCTCTGGTCCGGGCTGACCCGCCGCGGGCACAGGAAGGCCAGGGGGCGTCGGTTCGGACTGTTGGTGCTCGGGCGCATCGCGGTGTCGGCGGCAAGGGTCGCGCCGACCTCCTCCTTGGTTCGGCCGCCGAGCGCCCGAGTCCTGAGGCCCAGGGCGATTCGTTCAGTCGCGCGACCGACCCTTCTCGCGGGCGGAGACGGTCCGACGATCCCGGTTAGCATCCGCCCATGATCGCCAGCGCTCTGCTGTTGCTCGCCGTGGCCCAGGCAGGCGAGTCGAAGGATGGTCCGCCGCCCGCGCCCGAGGGCCGCCTGGGACCGTTCGTGCGCGCCTACCCGAACCTGCGCGCCCCGATGGACGTGGAGCTGTTGCCGGATGGATCGCTCTGGGTGCTCGAGAGCGACGGCCACCGCGTCTCGCACTTCGAGGCGAGGGCGGGCCGCATCGGCTCGGCGGGCAGCTTCGGCGACGGGGCCGGCGAGCTGCGCTTTCCCCGCGGCCTGGCGATCGACACGGGCGGGGACCTGCTCGTGTCCGACACCGAGAACGACCGCGTGGTGCGCTTCTCGGCCGGGGGCGAGTTCGAGCGGGTGGAGGTCGGACTCGGCGGCGCGGTGGACCTGGGCCTGCGCTGGCCGGAGGGCCTCGACGCGCGGGCCGGCCGCCTGGGCCTGTGCGACCGCGGCAACCGCCGGGTGGTGGTGATCGAAGAGGGCCAGGCCCGCTTCCTGGGCCTCGGCGGACCCCTCGCGGCCGGCGGCCTGTTGGACCCGATCGACCTGTGCTTCCTGGACGACGAGGGCTCGGCGGCCGTCGCCGACGCGGGTCTGCACGAGGTCGTGGTCTACGACGCCGAGGGCGCCGAACGCCTGCGCTTCGGCGGCTTCGGGCACTTCCCAGGTCAGTTCTCACGCCCCAGCGGCCTGGATTTCGTAGGCGGTCGCCTCTACGTGGCCGACAGCGACAACCACCGCGTGCAGGTCTTCACGCCCGGTGGCGAGCTGCTCTACGAGTGGGGCAAGCACGCCCTCGCGCCGGGCCAGGGCGACGGGCACCTGCATTACCCGGGCGCCGTCGCGATGCTCGAGAACGGCCTCGCTGCCGTGGTGGCCGAGGCCTTCGCCGGGCGCGTGCAGTACTTCGGCCCGGCGGTCGGGCCGCCGGAGCTCTACCGCACCGATCCGGCGACCCTGGGCGCCGACAGCTCCGGTCACGTGGGTCCGGTGGTCGCCGCCGCCGGGCGACTGGTGGCGACGATCGAGCCCGAGACCCAAGAGGTGCACCTGCACGACCTGGGCTCGCGCAGCGGCACGCCGATTCTGGTCTGCCGCGCCGGCGGCTTCGGCGATCGGCCGGGGCAGTTCCGCGGCCTGGTCGACGTGGCCCTGTCCGCCGACGGCGAGCGCCTGTTGGCCCTCGACGGTCGCGACCGGCGTCTGTCCGAGTTCCAGGTGGGAGCCCTGGGCGAGGACGGCCCGCGCATGGACCGGCGCCTGGCGGCCTTCGCCCGCTCGATCGACCTGACCGGCCTGGTGCCGGACCTGGCCAGCGCCGACGCCCTGGCCCTGGCGCCCGACGGTCGCGTGCTGGTGATGGACGCGGCCGGGCGCCGGGTGATCGAGGTGGCGGCCGACTGGGGCAGCGCGCGCACCCTGTCGGGCGAGAGGGTCCCCGCGCCCCGGCGCGGCGTCGACCTGGCCCTGGACAAGTCGGGGCGCTTGGCCCTCGCCGACCAGGGCGAGCGCGCGGTGTTGATCGTCGATGCGGACGGCGTCCTCGTCGCGCGCATCGACGACGTGGATCCGGGCGGAATCGCATTCGACGCGCAGGGGCGACTCTTGGTCACCGATCGCGTGCAACGCGCCCTGCGGATCTTCACCCCGCGCGAGGACGGTGGCTTCGCCGAAGCCGGCAGCCTGGGCCGAGGAATGGGCGCCGGCGTGGCGAAGTTCCGCGAGCCCCGCGGCGTGGCCCTCGGCCAAGAGGGACGGCTGGTCGTGATCGACTTCGGCAACCACCTGCTGACCATCGTCGAGGCCGACGGCCGCCTGGTGGGCGCCAGTGGGCCGCGCGCCTATCTGGACGAGCTGGTGCCCAAGGCCGGGGGCGGCGCGGGCGAAGGGTCCGGCGAGGGCGGTCAGTGAAGGCCCTGGTGACCCTGGCGCTGGTCGCGCCCCTGGCCGCCTGCACTCCCCGTGGCCCGGCCCTGCCGAACGCCGAGGGCTTCTCGCCCCTGCCGCCCGCGCCGGCCTCGTCAGACTCCCTCGCTGGCAACCCCGACCTGGCGGCCTACGGCCAGTCGCTGTTCTTCACCACCGGCCTGTCCTTCGACCAGCGCCGCTCCTGCGCCAGTTGCCACCGCCCCGACCGCGCCTTCTCGGGTGCTGCGGCGATCGACACGCGCGGCTTCGGGCCGCGGGACGTGCCGCCCCTCGTGGGGGTCGCGCGGCGCACGAGTTGGATGTGGTCCGGCGAGGTCGACAGCCTGGAGCAGGCCTGCCTGCACGGCTTCGGCGACGAGGACGTGCTGGGTGGATCGCTGCCGTCGACCCTACGCTTCGTGGCCCAGTCCGCGGCCCTGGCGGAACAGCACCGATCGCTGTTCGGGAACCCGCCCAAGGCCGACGGTCGCGACGAGATGCGCCGCACCCTCGATGAGCTCGGCCGCGCACTGGCCGCCTACCTGCGCCAGTTGGAGGGCGGGCCCTCGCGCTTCGACGAGGCCGCCGCCGACCAGTCGCGCTCGATCCTGGCGGCGGACGCCCGCCGCGGCTTCGAGCTCTTCCACGGCCGGGCCGCCTGCAACCGTTGCCACGGCGGCCCGAACTTCAGCGACGGCAAGGTGCGCGACCAAGGCCTGCCGGACCTGCCCGAGATGGCCTTCGGCCTGGACCCCGACGACCCCCTCGCCAAGCTCGAAGCGGGCCAACGCGAGACCAACCCGGGCCTGGTGCGAACGCCCTCCCTGCGCGACGTGGCGCGCACCGCGCCGTACATGCACGACGGCCGCTTCGCCGACCTGCGCGAGGTGCTGCGCTTCTACTCGGAGTCGGTGGGCAACACGGTCGAGGCCCGCGCCCGGGGCGTGACCCTCAAGGCCGTGCCCATGTCCGAGCGCGAGATCGCCGACCTCGAGGCCTTCCTGCGCAGCCTGGACTCCGCGCCCCTGCCCGGTCAGTTGCGCCGGCCCGTGCGCTGAGTTCGTCCGTGCCTGCGCCCGTAGCGCTGGAGCGCGCGCGAGCCGAGCTGCCGCCGCGAACGAAGAGGGCCCCGCGCAGTGACTGACTCGTCACGCCGCGGGGCCCTGTTGCTGCTGCGGGCGTCAGGGCGCGAGTTCCAAGGACACCGCGTTGCTCGCGAAGACCACCGTCAAGCTGGCGGTGTCGAGCACCGGATAGGCGTGGTCGAGGACCAGGCCCGCCAAGGACGGATCGAGCCCCGCGTTCAACACGATCGACGCGCTCGCGGCGCCGCTGCCGTCGAGTTGGCCAAAGGTGCCCACGAACAGCGGCGCGAGGGCGCCGGTCAAGGTCGCCGTGGTGTAGGCGTCCGGGTTCAGGGGCAGGACCACGCCGTCGATGGCCACGCCGGGCGCGGTGCCGCTCAGGCTGCCGAGCACGATGTAGGTGTCGCCCGCGAAGGCCGCGCCCGCGTGCAGGCTCAGGGCGTGGTTGCCGCCGCTGGCCAGGGAGATCACGGACGGAGCGCCCACCAGGGGCTCGCACAAGTCCGGCACGAAGTCGGCGTCGATGTCGGCGGTGGCGCCGAGCAGCACCTCGATGCCGTCCGACTTGCCGCTGCCGTCACAGTCCGCACAGCCCAGGTCGACGACCGTGAAGTCGTCGAGGCCGGCCTCGACGATCGAGCCCCCGCCGGTGTCGCGGGCCACGAAGCGCAGGCGCACCTGGTTCGTGGGCAGCACGTACTGGGCCACCGCGAAGCTGTAGGGCACCCAACCGCCGTCGGTGCCGGGACCGGCCGGGCCGAGGCGCTCGACCGGGACCCAGCTCGAGCCGCCGTCGTTGGAGATGTCCACGTCGAGGACGTCGTCCTTCACGCCGTTGAAGCCGTTGGAGTACCAGCGCCAGTAGCGCACCTGGGCGCCGGCGATCCCGGCCAGGTCGAGCACCGGCGAGAGCAGGGTCGTCTTGCCGCCATCGATGTCGTCGGTACCCACCGAGCCGCCGGGCGAGCCCTGGCCCGTGATCCAGGCCTGGGTGCCGGCGGCGCTGTGGTCGTCCTCGGGCGCGGCCTCGGTCCCGACCGGGTCGACCCGCGTCCAGATGCCGGTCGTGGCGTCGTCACCGGCGGCGCCGCTGGTCCAGCCGGCGCCGGACTCCATGTCGAAGCTCGCCACGAGCGTCTCACCCGTGCCGATCGGCGCGCGGTAGGGCAGGTTCGAGCCCAGGTCCGGAGCGTTCCAGACCAGCCCGTCGGTGGACGTGGCCGACACGTAGAACTCGAGCGCCGCACCGCAGGGCAGGCTCGGCAGGCTGGCCTCGAAGAGGTCGCCGCCGAGCGGCGTCAGGGGCACCGACTGGTAGCCGTTGCCGTAGTCGAAGAAGAGCTGGGCGGAGCCGCCCTGCAGCGCGCCGGCGCTGGCCTCGAGCACGCGCACTTGGATGGTCTCACCGGCCGGGTCGAACAACTGCGGCAGTCCGCTCGGGAACTCGAAGCTCACCTTCGGAGCGCCGACGTACCACACGAACAGACCCTTCTCGAGGTCCGAGCCGATGACGATGTCGTCCTCGAAGTAGGGGTAGACGTTCCACAGGGCGCTGGTCGAGGCCGCGTCGTCCTCCGGATAGGTGTCGAAGAAGGCCACTTCCGGCGGGTTGGTGGGGTTCGCCGCCGTGTCGAAGATCCGCATACCGCTGCGGTAGTTGGCCTCGTAGATGCGTCCGTTCGAGGTGTAGAGGTTGTGCCCGACCGCGGTGTTGGTGCCGAAGAAGGAGGTGACGTAGAAGGCGTTGGCCGGGTTGGACACGTCGACGACGATGGTCTTCGTGTTGAACGAGCCGTTCTCGTCCAGCTCGTCGTTCACGTACAGCAGTTGGCCGTCTTCACTCAGCCAGCACTGGTGGCTGTAGGCCGCGCCGGACCAGAACACGCGCTTGAGCACGACGATGTTGTTCTTGTCGGTGACGTCCAGCACGTCCATCGAGGTCTCGGTGAAGCCCCCGTTGAAACCGCCGCAGACGAAGGCGATCTGGCGCCCGGCGAAGGGGCCGCTGGTGTAGGTGACGATCTGCGCGTCGTGCACGTAGCGGTCGCCCCACTCGCCGACGTAGGTCGGCGCGGCCGGGTTGGCCAGGCTGTAGATGCGCAGGCCCTCGCTGCCGCCGCCGCAGCGGTAGAGGAAGCCCGAGACCGTGTCGATGGCGACGTTGTGGGAGGCTGAGGTGCCCACGCCGGTGGTGACGCTCGCGAGCTCGGTGACGACCCCCGCATCGATCGCGGTCAGGTCGAAGACCTGGATCCCGCCGCCGCCCTCACTGACTGCGTAGGCGTAGGGGCCGTAGGTCTTGATGTCGCGCCACAGGCTCTCGACGCCGGAGATGGTGGTGACGATCTGGGCGTTGCTCGGGTCGGTGATCTCGACGAAGGCCGTGGCGTTGGAGAGGCCCATCAGGGCGTACTCGCGGCCGCTGGGCGAGGTGTAGCCCCAGGAGTCGTTGCCGCTGGTGGCGCCGGTGCCGAAGTCCGACAGGGACAGCCACGAGAGGAGCTGCACGCCGCTGGCCGGGAACTGGATCCCGCTGGCGACCAGGCCCTGGTTGCCCGCCGCCCGGCGGGTCGACCCGACCGTCCAACCGGCGCCCTCGTACATGGGCTGGCGGTCCCGGAGCTTGGGATCGCCCTCGTGGGCCAGGGCCGTGCCCGGAAGGACGCTGCCCGTGAGGGTCAGGCCGGCCAGGGCGAACAGGGGGGCAGCCACGGAACGGGGCCGCCGGCGGCGCTCGAGCGACGCAGTGCGATGACGCATGGGGGATGGGGACGGGGTGCGGGGAGAGGTCGCGCGGGGGGGCTGACCTACATCGGACCGATGGCAGCGGTCCGAGGTTCCGCGACGGGACGAAGTCCGGCGGACGCAGCTCCGCTGCGGACCCTCGGATGCTAACCCGACGCGCCTTAACCGGGGCTGGAAGGCCCCGCCGGTCCCTCAGGCTTTCCCTGGTCGAGGTCGGAGAGGGGCGGCGCTCCCCGGCGAGGCGGGGGCGGGAGGCCGTTTGCCGAAGACCGAGTTGGATCGAGTGAGGAGCGGGTCGCCAAACGGGCTGGATCCAACCGGTCGAGGACTAGGCCTTGGCGTCGTAGTTGGGCAGAGCGTGGCCCTCTTCGCGGGCAGCAGCACACCAGCGCTGCATCGGTTCGAAGGCCCAGAGCGTCTCCACATAGGCCTGAGCCACCGGCGACAGGGGCGGGTGGAAGCTGTGGAACCGGGCCGCGACCGGGGCGTAGTAGGCGTCGGCGAGGGTGGGGGTGCCGAACAGGAACGGTCCGCCGAGCTTTGCTCCGAAATCGCTGCGCGTCTCGCTCCAAATGCGATCGATGCGGGCGATGTCCGCCATCACTCCGGGGGCGCGCTCGCGCCACGGGCGCTCGATGCGGATGTTCATCGGCATGTCCTGGCGCAGATCCAGGAAGCCCGAGTGCATCTCGGCGCAGATCGATCGGGCGTGGGCGCGCGCCGAACGGTCCTTCGGCCACAAGCCTCGTTCGGGGGCTAATTCCGCGAGGTACTCGCCGATCGCCAGGCTGTCCGAGACGGTCAAGTTCCCATCGGCCAGGGCGGGCACCTTGCCGGTCGGTGAGTGGCGCAGGCGTTGCTTGCGGTCCGCGTCCTCGTCGAAGTGAACCATGACCTCTTCGAAGGGCAATCCGGAAAGTACGGCGGCCATCCAGGCGCGCAGGGACCAGCTGGAATAGTTCTTCGAACCGAGGATCAGTTTCATGGAGGGGTGGGGCTCGGGCGGACGGCGCGAGCATGAGGCTAGCTGCTGGAGGCCCCTGGTGAGCACTCGGGCTTTGGCCGGGCGCCAGAGGGCCCTGAAAGCGCGCCTTCCGGTTAGCTTGTGGCAGTCAGGTCCGGCCCCCACCCCCTATGAAACACCGTTCGCTCCTCTCCGGCGCGCTGGAGGAGAAGTGATTCAAGGGGGCAGTTCGCGGCGGGCGCTCGGGAGTGGAGACCCTTGGTTCAGGAAGGCGGTGGTCTGCACGGTGGGCCTCGTTCGCCGCCGGCAGGTCGAAAGCGGGGCCTGGGCCTGAGGAAAGCCCTTGGCTTGGACCGCTCTTCGCGCGGAGCAGGCATGGGGGAGCCTCCGGGGCGGGCCGGATCGACAGCAGTGAAGGGGCGGAGCGTCGCTCAGGCCCAGTCGAACTCGGGGCCTGGCGGGGGACGCGCGGACTTGAGGACGGGTGGATCGGTGGGGAGGCCGACGTGCTCGAGGATGCTGCGGATGACGTCAGGCTTCGTGATGAGCGCGATGACCGTATCCGTCCGGCCAAGTGGTGCAGCCGACAGGAATTCGCCCGGTCGCTCGGATTTGCGATTGGCCGGGGACGCGATGGCGCCCCGACTCTCAGCCTGCGATCGTGGCTACCGCGCGGGAGCGTGCGTCCCGCCATCCACGCGGCGTGAGGCTCTCGAGTCCATCGGCGGGGTGCTCGCGGATCCTCGAGAGCACGTCGCGGAGATACTCGAAGGGCTCGACGTCGAGCCGTTTGCAGGTCTCGACGAGGGAGTAGATGACGGCCGCTCGCTGCCCGCCGCTTTCGCCGCCGCAGAAGAGCCAGTTCTTGCGGCCTACGGCCACCGCGCGCATGGCTCGTTCGATCGAGTTGTTGTCGATCGCGATCCGGCCATCGTCGACGTGCCGGACCAACTCCTCCCAAAGGTTGAGCGTGTAGGCCACTGCCTTGCCGACTGGGCTCTTGGGCAGCGCCGACTTCGAGAGTCGCTCGAGGTCCTGGTGGATCGACGCGAGGATCGGTCTCGACTTCGACTGGCGCAGCTCGCCTACCGCATCGGGAGCCAGGCCCGCATCGCGCGCTTCCTTCTCCACGCGGTACAGGCGCTGGATCTTGGCCAGGACTGTCGACGCGTCCGCCGTCGCGCTTGTCAGCGCTTCCCAAAACTTGCGTCGGGCATGGGCCCAGCACGCGACCTTGGTCACGCCATCTGAGCGACAGACCTCGTTGTAGCCGGCGTAATCGTCGATCTGCAGGTAGCCCTGGAATCCATCGAGAAATTACAGAGGGCCATCACGGCCCCGGCTCGTTCGAAAGTCGTAGACCACATCGCCGTCGCGATCGGCGTAGCCCCAGAGCCAGGCGCACTGCTTGCCGCCGCCCTCGAAGTTGGTCTGCATCAGGACCGGCGTCTCGTCGGCGTTCACGTACCCCGATGCGAGGATGCGCTCTCGCATCACCTGGACGACGGGGAAGAGCGGCTCGGCGCAGGCCCCGACCCAGTCGCACGCCGTCGAGCGACTGAGCGCGTAGCCGTGCCGCTCGAAGATCGCCTCCTGGCGGTGCAGAGGAAGGTGGTCGGCGTACTTCGACACCAGGACCTGGGCCAAGAGACCCGCACCGGGGCGTCCCTTGTCGATCACCTGCGGCGGCGCCGGCGCGATCAGCACGCCCTCTTGGCATCCACGGCAGGCGTACTTGGGTCGTAAGCGTCCGACGCCGAAGTCCAACAGGCCGTTGCCGGCGACCGATTCGGCGGCTGCGATGGTGGCATGACGACAGGACGAGCGAGATCGCGTGGCGGAACAGACCTGGCAAAGTACTACCGGGAGCTGCTGGAGGAGCAGGCGGAGAGCGAGCTGAGCATGACCGAGTTCGCGGGGGAGGTCGGCGTCTCGGCAGCGACGCTCTACGGGTGGCGTAGGCGTTTGGCGGCCTCGGCCCAGGTGGAGGCCGGCGAGCTCGTGGAGGTGCAGGTCACCGACGACGAGGTCGGGATGAGGCAGCGGGCTCCGATCGTGCTGACGATCGACAACCGGCTGCGGGTCGAGCTCGAGGCCGGATTCGACGCGGCCGCGCTCGAGCGTCTGCTGCGCCTCTTGTCGCGATGCTGACGCTGGGAGCGGGCCGACGGGTGTTCCTCGTGGCAGGTTCGACGGACATGCGGAAGTCCTTCGACGGCTTGAGCGGCGTGGTTCGCTCGGCGCTGCAGGGCGATCCGAAGTCGGGCGATCTCTTCGTCTTCTGCAACCGGCTGCGCAATCGGCTGAAGGTCTTGTACGTCGACGAGTCGGGGGTGTGGGTCTGCGCGAAGCGGCTGGAGCGTGGGACCTTCAAGTGGCCGTCACCGACGTCCGGGGAACGACGCGTCGAGATGCGCAGCGAAGAGCTCGCGCTGTTGCTCGGCGGCTTGGACGCGAAGGAGCTGAAGGCACGTGCTTGGAAACGTGACACTCGTACGGTGACCTCGGCGAACTTCGCAATACGGCCTTGATCTCGAGTGCGCGGGGAATATAGAACGCGTGCATGTCGCCCGACGCGCTCTTGCAGGAGAACGATCGGCTGCGCGAGCAGCTTGTCGAACGCGACGAGCGCATCGCCGGACGATGAGGTGCTGGATGGCGAGCAGAACACGGAGTAGGGTTGTGGCGCGCATGACGGGGTCCCGGATATGGGCGTATGACACCCCGAGTCTGGCGTCCTCGTCGTGCGCATCAACCGATCACCCCTAAGCTCCGCGCAACGACCTCCAATCGCTGGGTTCCCCCTCGAACGCGCCCCGGTGGCTTCCACTAAAGGTGCAGGAGAACCTCAAGAAGTCTTGGCGGCGCTCCGACTAGCTTCGGCTCCGGTCGGTCAGCCGCCATCCTCCGCGGGCATGGTGCCGACCCCCGATCCGCTGCGCAACGCAGCCCGGCAGCTCTGGAATCCGGACATCGCCATCGAGCCGAGCAGGATGAAGAGGACACAACTCAGCGCCAATCGATCGCCGTCGTTCTCCAGTCCGGCGTAGCGCGCATTGCCGAGCAGGAGGAACGCGAAGACGCCCGGCGTCAGGAAGAGGAAACCCGCGAAGATCGGTGCCGATGAGTCCTGCAACCAGGGCGCATCGGCGGGTTCGCACGAGAGGTCGTCGTCGCCGTCGGTCGCTGGTGAGGATTCGCGCTCGCTGGACTTGACCCACTTGAGGAGCCGATCGCGCGCCGCCTGGAGGTGCTGTATCGCACGGAAGGTCAGGAGGAGGATGGCGATGGCGAGCCCGGTCCGCGCCGTCGCCCGGTTCATCGGAACTCCGATCGTCGGAATCGTGAAGTCGCCGTGCAGCGCTTCCTGCGCGGTCTCGATCGTGGAGTTCTCCGCGACGCGAAAGCTGCCGGTCGCGCCGTCGATGTTCTTGAGGATCTCCTTGATGCCGTCGACCGCGTCCTGAAGCCTGCGATCGTCGGGGCTGGGGGCCAGAGCCTCGAAAGTCCGATCGATCCACCGTGACGTCATCTCGGCTCCAACGCGCTGCCCGAGTTCGGTGACGTCGCGCTCGCCGGCCACCTCCACGCCAAGCCAAGAGGACGCGAGAACTTCGAGGCTCGCCGCATCGAGACCGTCGACGACTATCCATGTGGTCCTCGGGTCGACTGCCGGAAGCGCGCTGCCGCGGGCGCAGGTCTCTGGGCTCAATAGCAGGATCGGTGCTTGGCTTCCGTGCGGAGCTGCCAAGACTTGCTCGACAGCCTCTTGCAGCGAGCTGTCCTTCTGAGTCCACGAGCCGTCCGAGTAGGGCGGCGGGATCACGACGAGTGGGCACTCACTCGGTGCTCGATCGTCGAAGCCGACACAGACCTCGGCGAGCAGCAGCCAGTAGCCGTAGTGTTGCAGCTCCTCAACATCAGGCTCGCCCGGTCGAAGCTCGAATCGAAGTTCCGGATTGGCGGCGCTCACGCCATCCGCGACGAGCATGGGCCGCAAGCGGTGCCTCGAGTTCTCCGGTGCGAGCAGCAATGCCGTTGCATCGAGGGTCACGCTGGGGGGGCGCTGTCCGCCGGGCTTGGCTCGCGCAGGGTCGCTAGCAATCTGCGCTTGTATCGAGCGAGCCTCGGTCCCTGCGGCGAAGCTCCCATCGGTGTACGACGCTGCAAACTGGTGGGTTCGAAGCTCGAGCCCCTTCCACTCGCGGTGTTGCAGGTCGACGAGCAGCCCCAAGTCTTGCTCTAGTTCTCTCAGCTGGTAGACCCGCGCGCCTCGTCCACCCACTCGGTGAATCGACCTGACCGCCCGGAGGTCGCGGAGGGCATCGATCGCGATGATCGGCCTGAGACACTCCTCGGCACGGGCGTCGAGCTCGTATCGCGGCGGGATCCAGCTGATGTAGAAGAGAATCGAGAGCAGGACGACGACCTGCTGCAAGCCACGGACCTGGTCAACCAGTCGCTCCAAATTCGTCCCCCTTCTCTTCCCTCGGCGAGCATTAGGAAGCGGCGGCGACGCACCTTGTCGGCTCAGCCCTCGCTTCGAGCCGAGTCTAACGGCGTCGTCTGTGACCGAGGCTCAGATTTGGTCGGGAGGCGTGCGCCAGGCTTGGGCCGTCTGACGCTCGCGCGAGCCCAGGGCGCCGATCAGGGGTTGCCGGCAGGCCGGTCGGTCGGGTCGAATCGCACGAGAGAGGCACCGATGCCCCGACCGTTGAAGTCTGTCAGGGCCTTCTCGTGCGCGGAGGCGAACACAGCCCCTGTCAGGAGCTGCCCGGCCCCCCCGAGCTTCGTGGTTCCGAGCAGCCGTGCTCCGCGAAAATCGGCATCGAGAAGTGAGCAATCGAGGAACCGACAGTTCTCGAGCACTGTGTCGGCACCGAACTTCACACGGTGCATGACAGCATCGTTGAAGGAAACGTCGATGAGTCTTGCTGCATAGAACGCCGAGTCGACGAGGTTGCAGACTGTGTCTTGACTGGGGTCGAATCCCTGTCGGATTCCCGTGGCGTTCGTCGATGTGCCGGCTGTGGCGTCATTCTTGACGACTCCGCTAGGATCGAATCGAGATCCGAAAGAGACGTCTCGCAGTTGCGTGCCCCGCCAGGTTGTCCCATCGGCTCTGATCCCATCGAACCGAGCGCTGATCAATGTGGCGCCGTCGAAACAGGCCCCGTTCAGCCACGTACCCCGGAATACCGTGCCCTCCAACTTGGCTCCTGTCAGGTCTGCGTGGCGCATGTGAGCAACGGCGAACACGCAGTCTGAAAGATCGGCTCCGCGCAGGCTGACCCCTTGGTCGGCTCGCGGCTGCAAGGGGGCGTCGCCAAAGATCGATCCGGCGAAGTTGTAACCTCCCAGGTCGATCGGTTCGCCGAGCTCGAACAGGTCGAGCGCTCGGAGGTCAGCGTTCTGAAAATCGAACTCCGGCCGACTCGGGTTGCGAGCGCGATCAGAGGACAAGGATGCGAGTTTCGCGTGCTCGATCAGGATCGCCGCGACCATGCTATTCGCCTCGATCGAGCCGACTTGGGTCGATCGCTCGGACAGGCGTCGTGCCGTCTTGGCGAGTCCGGTGAGGACCACTGGCGCCGCACCGCGCGCACGGCCGGCGTCGGCTGTCGTCGCGAGCATCACTCGAAGATCGAAGTCGCTCGGTCGATCTTCCCCAAGGGCGAGCTGCGCGAATGACTGGACTTCGACCCTCGCTGCCCTTGCGTTGAGGAAGGGGCCGACGAGGAACGAGTAGGTGAGGCCAAGGCCCAGGATCACCGCGGTCCCTATCAACGCACGCTGGGAGAGCGTGGTCCCGCCGCGCTCCTTGGTCGTTTCAGAGCCGGCTTCGGCTGCAGGACGATCGTTTGCGGTACCCACGACGGCGGAATTCCCAGTCCGGCTGGTCACTGCTGCACCACGATGCTGCGTTTGTGCCTCGACTTTGGCTGCGACGATCGAGTTTCCCAAGGGCCTCCTTCGACGGGCTCGGAAGCCGATTCGATCAACTCCCGTGCCTCAGCGCTAGAAGAGATCGTTCCTTCTCGGTTGCTGAAGCATCCCTGGAGGGTACGGCCGGAGGTGTGCCTGCAACCTCCAATGGCCCTCTCGCGGGTGACGTCGATCGATCGGGGTTGTTCCGCGAAGAAGCTCTCCGCAGGGGCCACACCCGGACTCTTCTCAGATGTGGAACATGCCCTGCCAATAGACACCCGTCTTGTCCTCCATGCGGGGTACATCCACCTCTTATCGTTCACCCGGCCGCTCGGGCTGAAGGCTCTGGATCCGGAAAATGCAAGGCCTCTCGGCTGATAATTCACACTTTTTGGGTCTTGACCGCCCCAAATGCCGTTTGTGGGGGCGAGCATCTCGTGGGTCATCACCCTCGTGAGCACAAGGCGGACTGGACAGCCGGCCCGCCCGCAGGCCCCCGAATCGTGAAATTACAGGGCTCAATAGGAGGAGCCATGGAACGGAGCACGACCCCCTTGCCAAACGTCGTCCCGGCCAGACCTGAACCTGCCCCCCCGATGTCGTTCGCAGTCGCCCTCGACAGGCTTCTGGGGTACAGGCTTCTGGGGTACGAGCATCGGGAAGGCTGGTTTCGGGAAGGTCGGGCGGTGCGGTCTTGCAGCGTTCCTCGCGTGGTGCCGACCTGCATGGAAGCGGCCGAAAGGCGTCCTCCGTGGTTGCATCTGTTCGGCACCGCATCGTCGCGGGTACGTCGATTCGGCGATGGGTCCCTGAGGAGAGTCTGGGCAAGGCGACGAATTGGCATGGTGGCGGCGATCGCTGCGAGCTATGCGATCTCGACCTTCTGCGCCCCGACGATGGCGATGTCCTCGGACGGTAGTAACGAGAGCGATCGCGCCGCCCGGCTCGAGGTGCAGACGATCGGTTCAGGCTTGAACCTCCCCTCGATCGCCCTGACGAGTGCCGCGACAACCGGCGAGCAGGAATCGAAGATCGGTCGACTGTTGAAGAACTGGCAGGACTGCGTCGCGCACCCGCTGTGCTCCGACGAGGAAGCCGAGAAACACAAGAAGGCGCTCGACGACGAAGTCGAAGCCAAGGAGAACGGGTCCGGTGGCGGCAGCGGTGGAGGGGATGGGCAATGAGCGACCTCCTCGCATTCGAATCGCCCCGGCATCGTCCATCGTCGATCTTGGACGGGCGCGTGTATCCCATCGTGGTCGTTCTAGTCCTCGTGTCTGCCGGCCCATCGAGTTCGGAACCTGCCCGCGTGCAGTCGCAACTGACCGCTGGCCCTGACCCGCTCATCAAGTACGAAGAGCTCTACCTCGATCTAACGACGACGCGCCGCGCGGTGATCGAAGCCGAGTTCGCTCCTGCCGGAATCGCGACCGATTGCCGCTGGTCGGAGCCTCTGACCGAGTTGGACGACGACGTCGCGATCGAACATGTTGCGCGGGCCGCCGTCGCGGAGACAGACCCACTGATCAAGGCGGTGCTGACGTGGGGCGCATTCGGCCACATCGATCGCAATCGAGCGACTCACCCCGAGGCGATCCCGCTCATTGTCGAGCTCTTCGACTATTACTCGAAGGCAGCCAATGATTCGTTCGAGCTCGGCGAAGACCTTGCGGCATTCCTGTCGATGGCCTGCGTTCAGCAGGGGCGAGACTACGACGCGCTGGCGCTTCCGATCCTGGCGCAGTCCGACAACCCGGCTGCGTTGCGGCTCGGCTATTTGTTCGCTGACCCGCGCTTCGATAGCACGCGCTTGACCGTCGGTGAGTCACTTCAATCACATTTGACTTCTACGGGGCGTTTCGCTGCATTCGAGTGCCTGCGGATCAGACTGTGCGACGAGGTCGAACACCGGGCCTGGTTGACTGACACTTTCGGCGCGGCGCTCGCGACGGAATCCGACGATCGCAACGCGGAGCTACTCGGGGAAGGCCTCGTCCATCTGGACGGGGCCGACGCACTTTCCGAGCTCTTCGAACAGATCGCGCGCGCCCCCCGCCATCGACAGTTCGCTCTACTCGAGACCTATCTCGTCTCGCTCGAGCCTGACCAGGCTCGCATTGAGATCGCCGAGCTGGTGGGAGCGAACTCGCTGCATCCGGCCATCAGTTTGAAGGCCGCGGGGCTATTCGCCGACCAATCCACCGCCGTTGCGCTCGTCGGCCTTATTCGCGACAACGTCCTGTCCTCCGATCTTCGGATTGCGGCGCTGCGCGGGTTGTGGCGCGGATACATGGCGCCCGCGGGTCAAGCGCTCGCTGAAGAACTGGCTGCGAACGATGACACTCCTGTCGATCTTCGCGGTGAGAGCCTGCGCCTGGCGTTTCTCGGTCGGCTTGGCTCCAGTCGGGGACCGCTCGAACTAGAACCGTTCCTCGACGTCGGTCAGCCCCGAGAGCTTCAGCGGATGGCTGTCGACCTCGCGACCTACCTGCCTGGTGCGGTCGAGAGTGGCTGGTTCGAACGGGCCCATCTGAAGGCCGCGGGGACTGAGCTCGCGCAGTCCATGGACGACCTGATTGCTCGCGTCGATGGTTGGCGGGAGCAAGTCACCTACGCGGAGCCGGGCTTGGTTGTCAGCGAACGAGAAGCGAAGCGCGACTGGCGCTTCTCGGAGTTCGCCGTGTCCAAGGGGATCTGGCGCAGCCTCGCCCTGGATTCGAATCCCATTGGGGCGATCGCTGCGCAGCGCAAGGCGAATCGGCTCGAGAGTCTGGCCATGGCTATCGCTGTGGCCATGAGTCCTGAAGCGCATTAGGAGCGAAGGCTGGAGTTCGCCCGCAGGGAGTGAAGGCCCAGCCGCTCCGGCTGGGCACGTTGCTGGCGGCGAGGCGGTTGGCGAGCCGAGTGTCGCGGACCGAGTGGTGGGAAGCGGGTTCAGTCGAGGATCTCGAGCATGTCGCCGCGCTGCACCCGGCCCGGCCGCGCGACGCTGGCACGCACGCCGAGGTAGATGCGATCGGGCTTGTGGGCGTAGTTGCCGCCGGCCGTTCGTCGATATCCGGCCAGGGTTCGTAGGGGCTCTCCGCGCCGGTCGCGCTCGCCGCTGGTCGGATTCACGTTGACCAACACGCAGCGCGAGGCCGGCTTGACGACCTCGAGTTCGGCGTCGCCGATGCGCAGACGCCGCCAGTGGTCCTCGGCGTAAGCCTCGCAGCCCCGCACCACCGTATCCGTCCGGCCAAGAGGTGCAGCCGACAGGAATTCGCCCGGTCGCTCGGATTGGCGATTGGCCGGGGACGCGATGGCGCCCCGACTCTCAGCCTGCGATCGTGGCTACCGCGCGGGAGCGTGCGTCCCGCCATCCACGCGGCGTGAGGCTCTCGAGTCCATCGGCGGGGTGCTCGCGGATCCTCGAGAGCACGTCGCGGAGATACTCGAAGGGCTCGACGTCGAGCCGTTTGCAGGTCTCGACGAGGGAGTAGATGACGGCCGCTCGCTGCCCGCCGCTTTCGCCGCCGCAGAAGAGCCAGTTCTTGCGGCCTACGGCCACCGCGCGCATGGCTCGTTCGATCGAGTTGTTGTCGATCGCGATCCGGCCATCGTCGACGTGCCGGACCAACTCCTCCCAAAGGTTGAGCGTGTAGGCCACTGCCTTGCCGACTGGGCTCTTGGGCAGCGCCGACTTCGAGAGTCGCTCGAGGTCCTGGTGGATCGACGCGAGGATCGGTCTCGACTTCGACTGGCGCAGCTCGCCTACCGCATCGGGAGCCAGGCCCGCATCGCGCGCTTCCTTCTCCACGCGGTACAGGCGCTGGATCTTGGCCAGGACTGTCGACGCGTCCGCCGTCGCGCTTGTCAGCGCTTCCCAAAACTTGCGTCGGGCATGGGCCCAGCACGCGACCTTGGTCACGCCATCTGAGCGACAGACCTCGTTGTAGTCGGCGTAATCGTCGATCTGCAGGTAGCGCTGGAATCCATCGAGAAACTACAGAGGGCCATCACGGCCCCGGCTCGTTCGAAAGTCGTAGACCACATCGCCGTCGCGATCGGCGTAGCCCCAGAGCCAGGCGCACTGCTTGCCGCCGCCCTCGAAGTTGGTCTGCATCAGGACCGGCGTCTCGTCGGCGTTCACGTACCCCGATGCGAGGATGCGCTCTCGCATCACCTGGACGACGGGGAAGAGCGGCTCGGCGCAGGCCCCGACCCAGTCGCACATCGTCGAGCGACTGAGCGCGTAGCCGTGCCGCTCGAAGATCACCTCCTGGCGGTGCAGAGGAAGGTGAGTGGCGCGGGGGAATTGCACCCCCGCGCTCTCCCAGAACCGTACGTGAACCTCTCAGCTCATACGGCCTTTATCGTTCAGCCATTCCAGTCCGAAGGATTGCCCAGTGCGCGAATAGCGTGGGGTCGCGGCGGGCGATTCCCGCCAGCCAACGCCACGGCTGTCGTCCACAACGCCGGAACCGTTTCCGGTACTTCCGCTGCGCCCAACGCACGAGAGCGTAGTTGAGCGGGCGAAAGACCGGCACCAGCGCCGAGCGGTGGAACGCTCCGTAGTAGGCAATCCAGCTCCGCATGCTCGGGTTGAACATGTTCGCCAGATCGATCAGGCTCTTGTCAGTTCGCCGCGCGACCCTCCAGCATCGTCGCATCTCCTGTCGCATTGCCTTCGCGGCCTTGTCGCTGACCCCCAGAGAGAAGCTCAGGAAGAGCTGACCTCCCCGGTTGTGCGCGCGACGCTGCCGGAAGGTGTACCCGAGGAAGTCGAAGCTGACTCTCGGGTACGGCCCTCTCCGATTGGAGTCCCGGCAATAGACGATCTTTGTCTTGGCCGGGTGGGCCTCGAGTCGACAGTGAGCGAGACGCTGAACAATAGCTCGGCGTACCTGCATTGCCTGGGCCTCGGTCCGACAGTGAATCACGACATCATCCGCGTACCTCTCGAACGGCACGTCCGGATGGCGCTCGGCCATCCAGGTGTCGAACGCGAGGTGCAGGAAGATGTTCGCGAGAACCGGACTGATGACCCCACCCTGGGGAGTCCCTGAATCCCTCTCCTCAAGCGATCCATCCTCGAGCTGCAAGGGTGCTTTCAGCCACCGTTCAACATAGAGGAGGACCCAGCGACTGCTCGTGTAGCGCCGTACTGCGCGCATCACCAGGTGGTGATCGAGGGAGTCGAGGAAGGCGCGGATGTCGAGGTCTAGAACCCAGTCGAATTGCCAACAGCGCGTCCTGGCTCGCGCCATGGCATCGTGGGCCGACCGGCCCGGCCGATAGCCATAGGAGTCAGGATGAAACTGAGGCTCCACGACCTCGTCCAAGACCGTCTTCACCACATTCTGAGCGACGCGGTCCGCGACCGTCGGCACTCCCAACCTTCGTTCTCCTCCGTCGCCCTTGGGGATCGCCACCAGCTTGACCGGCGGCGGAAAGTACGAACCTGACGACATTCTGTTCCAGAGACGATAGAGGTTGTCCTTCAGGTCAACCTCGAAGTCCTCGATCGCCTGGCCATCAACCCCGGGCCCACCATCACTGGACTTGACCCGCAGATAGGCTTCCCAAACAAGCTTCTTCGGAATCTGAAATGGCTTTGCTACTTCCACAGGCTCCTCCCGTTTCCGGTTGACCTATGGTCGCGGCCGAACGACGCGACCCCTTTGCTCCAGCTCGTTTCCCAGCCTTCACCACTACTACGAGTCGCTCCGCCCCTGTGCCCCGCATCGGTCGGTATGCCCTTGCAGGGTCTGCCTGCTCGGGCGCCCTCCTTCGCATCGGGACGACAGGTTCCCACGTTCCACACGGACGCCTGGTCCAAGTTCACGCCGCCTTCATGCCGGACGCCGCCCAGTCGGTAGACAGGTGCCCTCTGGGCTTGTCCCGGGCCAACCACCCTGCCCGGTTTCGACGTCGAGTAGATACTTCACGACACGTCATCAGCGGTTCACTTGCGTTCGTCTCCCTGGACCTCACCTGACGCAGTCACGCCGCGCCTTTTCCTTCGACGCTCACCACCTGGGCTCTTAACCCACGCAGCTCGAGGCGGTTTGGAACCTGAGCCTGCACTCCGATTCCGAGGGGCCTACCCTCATCGTCCATGCAACACGGCCTGCTCCTCCAGCCTTGCGGCTGGTCAGCAATCCTTCGTGGCACACGGTGGTCGGCGTACTTCGACACCAGGACCCGGGCCAAGAGGCCCGCACCGGTGCGTCCCTTGTCGATCACCTGCGGCGGCGCCGGCGCGATCAATACGCCTGCTTGGCATCCGCGGCAGGCGTCCTTGGGTCGCACGTGCTCGCGCACCACCACCGACGTCGGGACGTAGTCGACCTCTTCCGTGACGACGCCGCCGATTCGCGCCATCGACTTCGAGCAGGACGGGCAGCAGCGCTCATCCTCGTCGAGGGCGTGTACGATCCGCACGCGCGGCAGTTCGTCGGGCAGCGCCTTGCGACCGTGGGCGCCCTTCCGCCGAAAGCGCTTCGGGATCTTGTCCTCGGGGCTTTCGGCGTCTGGGGCCTCCGTCGCCTCAGTCAGGGGGACGCTCGGGCGCTCGGCCTCGATCACATCGACCAGATCTTCGAAGGGGATCTGCAGCTGGTCGGGGTCGAGTCTCTCGCCCTTCGGGCCGAAGACCCGCCGGCGCGGGTAGTCGATGTAGTGCACGAGGTCGCGCTTCTCGCGACGCTCGGCCTCGAGCGCAGCGACCAGCACGTCGACCCGCTCTTGCAGGGTCGCGTTCTCGCTCTCGAGCTCACCGGCTTCCACTGCGACACCGTACTCATCGGCGGAATGTGTTCAAGGCCGGATCACAGGTCGCGGGGAATCTGCAGTTGGCGGGCGACTTCGTGCCACATCCCAGTCGTACGAGCCGCCGCTGAGTGGCGGCGGGCGATCCACCCAGTCGATCAGTCCCGCAAGCTCCGCGGGTGCCATCGTCACAGCCTCGCCATCCGCCTCACCGCGCGGCCAAGCGAGGCGTCCGGACTCCAGGCGTTTCGCCAGTACGCAGTAGCCACCACCGTCACACCAAGAGACCCTCACCCGATCGCGACCGCGGTTGCAGAAGGCGAAGAGGTGATCGGAGGGCGGGTCCATCGCAACGACCTCATCTACCAGCGCGGCCAACGTGTCGAAGGACTTTCACATTCCGGTCACGCCGGGCGCGACGTAGACGCGGACTTCAGAGCAGTAGTCGATCACCGGCGAATGAGGATCCAGAGCAGCCGATCGAGTTCGGAGGAGTCGAAGCCGCTCGGGATGCTGAGGACTCGTCGGAAGGGTCCTCCTGGCACGGGGTCGAACGCTCGCCGTGCCGCTCCAGGATGGCCGGTCCTACAGAGCGCGCTTCACCGCAGACCCCTTCTTCGCATCGGACGGCTCGGGCGTCCCCATGGCCGACGACGACGGACGCTCCAGGTTCGTGAGCCCGGCGTAGCGCGGGGGCGACGTGTTCGAGCTGGGCCTCGACGCCTTCTGACTCTCGAGACCCGCTCCCCAGGGCTCCCCGCTAACCTGGTCCGATGGCCGGCTACTCCGGGACCCCCTTGGCGAAGAAGCTCGGCATCAAGCCGGGGCACCGCGTGGCGCTGATCGATGCGCCGGAGGGCTTCGGCGGGGAGTTGGAGCCGCTGCCCGAGGGTGTGGTCCTGCGCCGGGATCTGCGTGGAGCGCGGGACGTGCTCGTGTCCTTCGCGCCCGACCGGCGTCGACTCGAGCGGCGCCTGCCGGCCCTGCGGCGCGCCCTGGACGAGGCCGGCGGGCTGTGGGTCGCCTGGCCCAAGAAGTCCTCGGGGGTCGTCACCGACCTCGACTTCGACGCGGTGCAGAGCCGCGGCCTGGCCCTGGGCCTGGTCGACAACAAGGTCTGCGCGATCGACGAGACCTGGTCCGCCCTGCGCTTCGTGGTGCGGGTCGCGGACCGCGGGAAGTGAGCCGGTCGGTCGGGCTCAGCTCCAGTCGAACTGCAGGTCCTCGCCGCCGGCGAGGGAGCGCACGTACTGCTCCATGCCCTTGCGCGCGGCGCCGAACACGCGGGTCATGACGCGGAAGAAGGGCACCTGCCAGGTGCCGCGGTCGACGATGGTGTGGTTCTCGAGGCTGACCAGCGAGCCCTCGCCGTCGGGCAGGATCGAGAAGGTCCACTGCGCCGACATGGAGACGGTGGTGTCGCCCAGGGAGCGCACCAGCCGGCGCGGCGGGTCGGCCTCGAGGGTGCGGACCTGGACCTTGCTGTGTCCGATGTCTTCGAGCCAGGCGGGCCCGGCGTGCTCGGTCGGTTGGACTTCGACGCCACGGGCCATGGCGCAGGACACCGGGTAGTGCTCGCCGTCGAGGAGTCGTTGCCAGAGCACGTCGGGCGGGACGGCGAGTCGCACCGTGCCGACCATGTCGGTCGCCGCCGGGAGCATCAAACCGACGATGACGACGAGCACGGGTAAGCCGACGATGATCGCGAGGCCGATTTCCATGGATCGAGGGTCCGTCAGGAACAGGGTGCGGTCAAGCCCCGACGGCGTGACCCCGCGCGCGATTGGGGAGCCCGGTAGTAGGCGTTCGTACGGTGCCAGGCACAAAACCGCCGCCCAACGGTCTTGTGCCTGGCACCATACGAACGCCTACCACCTCACTGCCCCGGCATCCACCCATCGAGGTCGGAGAGCGACTCTCCCACCGACTCCGACAGGGGCCAGCCGCAGGAGCGCAGGAAGGGCGACACGTCGCGACCGACCGCGCGGCTGAAGCGCAGGGCCCATTGGTCGCGCACCGCCTGATCCCGCGCCGCACCCGCGCCGCGTGGCGGGCCGAGCCCGAGCGGATCCGCGCCCGCATCGGCGGCCACGGCGCGGTGCTCGGCGAAGACCGCAGTGAACGGCTCCCAACCGAAGGCCAGTTGCAGCTCCACGAACGGCGCGAGCATCGCAAAGGGGTCGCCGCGCAGCTCATCGAAGCCCGCCTCGCCCTGGGCTACCGCCGCCCGGTGGGCGCGCAGCGCCGGCAGCAACCCGCCGCCGCGCTCGTTGTCGCCCACACCGATCCCGGCCATGCGCTCCATGGCGTGCAGGCTGAACAGGTTGCAGGTCACCTCGCCCATGTTGGCGCTGGTCCAGGCGCGGTCCTGGGCGTTGTGCCCGAGCTCGTGGAACAGGCCCCAATCGCCCTCGCGGCGCAGGCGCGAGGTGTCGAGGGCGTCGCGCGCGCTGACCAGGTGGGCCATGATCGGGTAGCCCGAGTGCATCCAGCCGGCGGAGATCTGTCGATCGAAGACGAAGCGCTCCGGGCGGTCGGCGAGCGGCGCACCGAGCAGCGCCACGTGGGCCTCCCAAGTCGCGTCCCAGTACGCGATCGCACCGGCTGGATCGGCGCAGGCCCGCGCGGCGTCGGCGGGCACGGTCAGGATCACGTGTCGCCCGGCCAGTTCGACCCAGGGCGCGGTGGCCGCGGGCGGCAGGGCCTCGAGTTGCGCGCGAAAGGCCGCCAGCTCGGCGTCGTCCGCCCCCGCGCGCAGGAGCGGCGCGGCCACGGCGCCGCTGACTTCGAGGCGCAGGTCGTCGCCCAAGGCCTGATCGAGCTCCAGATACAGCAGTCCGCCAAAGGCTGTCGCGAGCTCGACTTGCCCGTCGATCAGGGGCACCGCGCGCGAGATCCGCGGCCAGCGCTCCCAACGGGGCTTGTGCCACAACTCGTCCGAGTGGGCGCCCACGCGCACTGCCGTCCGCGCCGGCACCTGCCCACCCGCGACCTCGACGCGCACCACCGACCCCGCCGGCGACCACAGGCCCAAGCTGCGCCGACCGCGCGGGCCCGCGGGCACGGTCACCGATCGATCCACCAGCTCGAGGCCCGACGGGAGCAACCCGGGGAAGGCCTCGATGCCCGGCGCGGCGGGGACGTCGTCCGGTGCCGCGCGCTCCCAACGTCGCGTCCAGATCGACACGCTCAGAGAATCGCGCGGATCGGGCGACAGGGGCGTCGCGCGGCCCGCGCGCCACAGGTCCAGGCGCTCCGCGGCCAGGGCGGCGATGGGCGCGCCGATCCGCGGCTCGTCCTCGGGCACCGCGAGGGCCGCGTCGAGTAGCACGCCGCGGGCGGCCGCCCCGTCCCGGTCCGCCAGCTTGCCCGCGGTCAAGCGCTCGAGGGTCCGCCCGGCGTGGGCCAGGTCGCCCTCGGCCGCCGACCGCGCAGGCGCGACTCGGAAGGCGCCGTCCCCGTCGCCGCCGCTGGAGCCGCCGGTCGCGGCCAGGCCGAAGGGCTGCAAGAGGAGGTTGAGGGGCAGGTCGGTGGCGATGTCGCGTCCCGGGTTGAGCTGCTGCCAGCCCCAACCGGTGGCCGCACACAACAGGCCGCCGCCGCCCGCCATGCTCGCGGCGAGGTCGGCACGCTCCTGCGCGCTCGGGTGCGAGTGTCCGAGCACCACCAGCGCCGGCTTCGCGCCGGGCGCATCGCGCAGGCTGACCTCGAAGCCGAGTTTCGCCAGGACCGGCGCGAGGGGCGCGGCGTCGACCAACTCGACCCGGCGCCGCGCGCTGCGCGGCAGGCCCTGGCCCGCCCACTCCAAGCTGCGCCGCAGGAGCTCGCGCCCGTCCTCGCGCTCGGCGCTGCCCAGGCCCAGGTAGCCCCCGTGCCCGAACAGCACCAAGTGCCCCTTGCGACCGACCGTCGCCCCCGCCATCACCGCCCGCGGCGCACCATCGCGCTCGGGCGCGAGCACCGCGAAGGCCCCCTCGCCGAACACCGTGAGCCGCCCGGGAACGCCGGGCGCGGGAGCTGTCTCGAGCTCGCCCAGCAGCGCGTCACGGTCGCGGTCGTGGGCGCGGTTCTGCGAGCCAGCGACCGACGGAACGGCGGCGACGAAGGCGAACAGGAGGGCCAGGGCCAGTCGAATGGAGGACGTCATCCCCAGCAACCCTAGCCCGGTTCGGCCACCAAGATCCGCGCCCAGGACCTCGGACCGCTCCGGGTGTCAGGCGGCGCACCCGGGCTCGACCGACCTGCGACAAAGCCATGGGCCCCGCGTCGTCGAGGGCGAGTCCCATCCGGGGACTCGATGGCGGCCGCCTCGGCCGACGACCGACACCCGATGGACCGCGCCGATGGAGCGAGCCTGGACCCGGCGCCGCTCGCCGCTCACTCGATGGTCAGGATCCCGATGTCGCGCATGCCGCCGGCGTCCTCGAGGGTCAGGGCGCGGCGCTCGAGCTGCTCGGTGGGCCGGCCGAAGTTGCGGAAGACGGTGGCGTGGACGCGGGTGCGCAGCTCGGTCTTGTTGCGGTCGCTGGCGAAGTAGTTGACGCCGATGCCGTAGTCGCCGGGGCCGGCCTGCGGCAGGACGTACATCTCCGGGCCCAGGCCCTGGGTGACGTCGGTGGAGATGCGGCCGCCCTGGGCCGTGGTCTTGTGGCCGTAGTAGCAGCGCTCGCCGCCAGGCTCGAGCACGTGCAGGTCGACGTCGGTGCGGTCGGTGCTCCACTGCACGAAGACCACGATGTCGGCTTCCGCAAAGCCGGCCTCGGCGGCGATCTGGCCGGCCAGGCCGCGCAGTCGCTCGGCCGCGGCGTTCGGCAGATCCGAGGCGTTCTCGCGCAGCCAGTGCAGGCAGGTCACGGACGCGATCTGGCGGAAGTCGCCGAAGCGCCCGCTCCACTGGCCGCCCAGGGCGACCTCGAACCAGATCCAGGCCAGTTGCAAGTTGCCGGCCTCGGCGGCGGCCTCGGCCAGGGCCAGGTAGGTCGAGGGCTCGAAGGGGCGCGCCTCGGCGGCGCGCAGCAGTTGGTGGTAGGCGTGGCCGGGGTAGCCCAGGGCCAGGGCGTCGAAGCCGAGCTCGCGCGCGGCCGCCGGCTCGCCCGCGTGGGTCTCGGCCACGGTCGAGAGGGCGCGCAGGCGATCGGCCTTGGAGAGCCGTCCCGCGTCGGCCTGCGCGGCCGTGGCCTCGCGCACCTCGGACTCGAGCACCTCTTCGGCGCCCACGGCGGCGCGGATCGCCTCGGCGACGTCCTCCGCGCGGCGGGTGGTCTCCAGGGGCTCGGGCGCGATGGTGAGGGTCGCGGGATCGATCGTCGCGAGGGCCGCGACCAACTCGCCCGCGGACTCGAAGTTCACGTCGGGCAGGTTCTGGAGTCGCTCGAGGAAGTTGGCCAGGCGTGCCCGCGGATCGGCGAGGGACGCGCCGGCTTCGCGCCACAGGCGCTCGATCGTCGCGGCCACCGCCAGCTCGGCGACGGCGTCCCAGGTGTCGCGCTCGCCCAGACCGTAGGCCTCGTACTCCGCTTCGGTCTCCAGCATCAGCAGCGAGCAGGAGGAGCCCGGCACGCGGAAGTGCAGGGCGAAGTCCTCGGCCTCGGTGCGCGAGGCCGGCTCGAGCTCCTCGAGCTGGGCCACCGCGATCTGCCCGAAGGCGCGCTCGGCCAGGCTCCCGGTCATCTGCTGGGTGAGCGGCGTGCGCCAGGTCAGCACCTGACCGTCGCGTTCGAGGTCGAGCTCCAAGACCGCACCCGCACTCGGCGCACCGCTACCGACGACCGTCAGGGCCTGGCCGGGGAACAGGAAGCGCGGCCGTCCGGCGATCAACAGGTCGCTGGCGCCGTCCACGCGCGCTTCCACGAGGCGCCACGGACGCGAGCTGTGAGCGGTCGCCGCCGCGGCCACCGCGCTGTCGCCCGCGACGTTGAACACCGCGCCGCCCGACGCCCGGACCAGGCGCTCGAGCAGGGCCACGTCGCCGCCGGCCTGGCCCGTGCGGTAGGCGAACAGGGACGTTCGTGGAGCTCGATCCAGGGCGGCCGTGATGCGCGCCGGGTCGGCCTCGCCCCAGGTGCTGGCGCCGTCGCCGAGCAGGAACAGGTCCCAGTCGACGGGGCCGTTCCACCAGGCGGGCGCGACGGCCTCGCTCAGGGCCCCGGCCAGGTCCGTGGCACCGGCCAGCCACTGGGCCCGCGCGGCCTCGAGGGCGGTGCGGCGGCCGGCGGCGTCGTTGGTCACGAAACCGCGGGTCAGCCAGGTCTGTCCGGCGTCGAAGGCCAAGAGCGCGAACTCCCGCGGCGCGGCTTCGCCGCCGAGCAGCGCTTCGAGCAGTGCCATCCACGTGGTGTAGCCCGCGGCCGCCGAGCGCGAGGTGTCGAGCAGGATCACCGCGCGCTGCGCGGATTCGGCTGGCGCGGTCTCCAGGGCCGGCTGCACGGTGGTGGCGAACAGGCCGCGGCCGGCGACTCCGGGCGTGACCAAGAGGGGCGTGGCCAGGTCGGAGACCAGGATCGCGAGGCCATCGATGGTCGCGCCGTCGAGCTGCACGTGTTCGTGCACGCCCCCGGCGGCGCCGAAGCTTTGGTGCAGATCACCCGCGAGGAGCTCGGCCCGGGCGCCGGCGGGCAGATCGATGTGGACGTCGACCGGATGGGTCGGCGCCGAGGTCAAGCCGAGGGCCAGCTGAAACTCCGCGGCTTGCACGCGCGACAGGTCCAGCTCGTAGCCGAGCACGACCCGGTGCAGCTCGCCCGGCACGAGGGGGAACAGTTTCGCGCGGAAGACGCCCGCGCCGGCCCACTCGAGCAGGGCCGGGTCCACCTGGCGCGCGACGGTCTCCTCGTAGGCCTTTGCCCCGCGGTCGCGGGTGACCATGCGCGCCTCCTTGACCCCGGCCCAGAAGGGCGCACGGGCGCGGGCGATGTCGGCGGGCGAGGAGCCGGACTGGGCGCGCTCGTCCGCGTCGCGCCGCGGCGTCCACGTGTCGTCGGGGGTCTGCGGGCTCCAGGTCTCCGCACCGAAGGCCAGGTAGTAGGGCGACGCGCCGTCAGGCAGGCGCAGTTGGAAGCTGCCCTCGAGCTGGCGATCGCGGTCGTTGCGGTAGACCAGGTCGACCACGACGCGGGCGCGGAAGCCCTCGATCCAGACCTCGGTCGACGCGCCTTCGAGGGGCAGGGAGTCGTCCTCGCCCACGAGCAGGCGCGAGGTGTTGGGCTTGGCGGTCGCTCGCTGCCAGAGGCGGGCGAGGGCCTGCTTGGCCCGCTCCCCGTCGGTTTCCTCGCCCAACTCCGTGACCCAACCGTCGTCGGAGTTGCCGCCGACGTAGCCGAGGGCTCGCAGGGCCTCGGTCTCCACCGGCGGAGAAGCGGACGCGGGCGGCGAGGGCCTCGTCCCACCGCTCAGCTCGGCGATCACAGCGCCGGCGCGGCCGCCGTAGCTCCCCCCGGCGCCCCCGCTCACGGTGATCGAGTTCTCGAAGGCCCCCTCGCTGTCCAACACCTCGTCCTCCGGCTCCCAGGCGATTGGACCCTCGCGCAGCAGGGTGGCCGCCTCGACCGTGACCGGGGGCACGGGGGCAGGATCGGGCTGCGGCTCGGGGTCGGTGCCCTGCCCGGCGCAGGAGGCGAGCAGCCCCGCCAGGGCCAAGCCCCAGGCGGCGGACTGGCGGATCGACGAGTCGGCGGATCGGCGGCGGGCTGTTCGGAGTCGGATCACGGTTGGTCTGTCTCAGCCATGGAAGGGCCCAGGGGTCGTCGCTCCGCAGTCGCAAGGATCGCGCCGCCCCGACCGAGGAACGCCGCGGGGGTCGAGACTCTTGGCGCCGACTCCCGGCGTGGCGTGGGAGGAACGACCCTGGACGCGTGGGGTTCAAGGGCGGCAGTGCTCGGCGTCCCCGGTGCCCGGTCAGTCCAGCTTCAGGGCCGGCCCCAGCTCCACCCGGTCGAGCCGCACCCGGTCCACCCGCGCGTGGAACTTCACGGTGGCCGCCGCATCGAAGCGCCAGAGCTGACCGGCGCGCAGGCCCTCGGACTGGGCGGTGGCGTCGCCGATCTTGGCGCCGTCGTCGTCCAGCAGCTCGAAGACCAGGCGCAGGTGGCCCTGGTCGGACTGGCCCACGTTGCGCGCCGTGCCCTCGACGGCGAGCACGCGTCCGAAGCGCCGGATGACCCCGTCCACGGTCACCTCGATGCCCTCGGCCGTGACCGGACCGCCGTAGGACACGAGGGGCGAGACACAGGAACCGAGACCTCCGAGCAGCAGCGCTGGAACGAGCAGGCGGATGGAGCGCGACATGGCCGCGAGCGTCGCCCGGCGGCCGCCCATCGCGCAAGGGACTAGCGCGCGATCGGAGCGCCGTTCGCGCTCCAGCGCCGAACTTCGCCCACCGGGCGTCCCCGGTCGTCGAAGGTCACCTCGAGGGCCAGCTGCCCGCCCGGATGCCATTCGCTCCAGATGCCCACGCGGTGGCCGCCTTCGAAGCTGCCACGCGACACGATCGACTCGTCGGGGCGGCGTCGCAGCCACTCACCGCTCGGCTCGTCGTCGGCGTAGTGGCGCTCGAACAGCGGATAGCCGTTCTCCGCGCGACTGAACCAATGACCGCTGCGCGCCCCCCGGGCGTAGTCCGTCTCGTACTGGGGCAGCTCGTTGACGTGCCAGACGATCCACGGATCGTTCGGCTTGCCGTCGAGGTAGCGCCGCACGCTCCAGACCTCGCCGGTGGGGTGGTGCGTGGTGCAGGTCTCGTGCCCCGTCGCGCGGGCTTCGAGGGGCGGGAGCGCCGCCTGTTCCGAGATCAACGAGTAGAGGCTCGCGTCCGAGGGCGGGGTGCCGGCGGTCGAGGCCAGGGTCACGCTGGTGCTCCCGGCGGGCAGCAGCGCCAGCACGCGCACGGCATCGGGGCGCGAACTGCTGGCCTCGCCCAGTTGACGCCAGGCATCCGCGGCCAACTTGGCGGCGGCGGGAGCGTCGAAGCCGGTCAAGTCCAGGTGCACCCACAGGAAGCTGGCGTCCTCCATCGGCCGCGGCAGCTTCGACTTGACGAAGTCAGCGCCCAGGTAGGCCGCCAGGCGCTCGGCGGATCCGGGGGCCAGGCTCTCGAGGCTCGGCCCGTCGTAGCCGTGGAACCAACCTTGCAAGAGCCCGCCCTCCTCGCGGGTCGCCTCGCCGGTGACGTAGGCCGCCGTCTCGAAGCCCGCGTCGCTGGCGCGCTCGGCCAGGGTCGCCGCGGACCCGGGCAGCAGCGGGAAGGGGCCGTCGTCCACCGCGGGCGCGTCGGCGCACATCAGGCGCGCGAGACGGTTCCAATCGCTGTCGCCCGCGTTCAACTCGACGACGGTGCCCGAGGCACCCGGCGCGATCTCGCCGACGTCGAGCGCCGAGCGGGTGCTGACGGTCAGGATCGTGACCGGCGGTCCGGTGGGTTCACCGGCCACGCAGCCGGCGACGACGAGGAGAGCGAAGGCGGCGATGGGTGAGTGGCGGTGCACGGCGGGGGCTGACTGCTTGGTGGGACGTACGGTGGCGGGATCATTCGTCCCACCTGCCGGGGCGAGGAAGCGGCCTGCGGCCGCTCCTCGCCTCGGCAGGTGGGACGAATGATCCCGCCACCGTACGTCCCACGCTACCGGAGGTCGATCAGCCCGCCTGCTGGGCGTAGGCCCCCGGCTCGAAGGCATCGACGGCCACCGAGCGGTCGCGCAGGCTGTTGGCGCGCTCGAGCACGGCCATCTGGCTCGGGCCGATGACGCCGGCCTCGAGGGCGCGCTCGTAGAGGTTGTGCCCGGGCTTCTTGGCCAGGTGCTTCTTCTTGATCGCGTCGCGCACGACCTTCTCGACCGCACGCGCCTCGAGCACGGCCCCGTAGGCCTCCTCGAGTTGGCCCAGGCCCAGCTCGGTCACCGGCGGCACGAAGACGTCCGGCGAGAACTCCTCGCGCAGGGCGCCGCCGTCCGTGATCGCGCGGGCGATCTTGGCGCCCAGGGCGTCCGAGGGCGCGCGGTAGGAACGACCCAGGGGGAACAGCACCAGGCGCAGGCCCCAGGCGATCGGGCGGTAGGGGAAGTTGGCCAGGAAGTCCTCCATGGCCTTCTGGATCTCGAAGAGCGCGTGGTCGCAACCCCAGCGCATGAAGGGCAGCTCTTCCTTGCGGCAGCCGCCGTCGTGGAAGCGCTTGACCGTCGCGGTGCCCAGGTACATCCACGAGAGGGCGTCGGCCAGGCGGCCGGTCAGGCTCTCGCGGAACTTGAGGCTGCCGCCCAGGGTGCCCATGGCCGTGTCGGCCAGGAAGGCGTAGGCCGAGCTCATGCGCTCGAATTGCTGCAGGTAGCGTCCGGCCTCGCCCGACATGGGCGTACCCGCGAAGCGCGCGCCGGTCAGGCCGTGCACCAAGGCGCGGGCGGCGTTCTGGAACACGAAGCCCACGTGGCCGAAGAAGGCCTGCTCCAGGCCGGCGGAGTCGCGGCGCTCGAAGCAGGCCACCTCGTCCTTGGCGAAGGGATGGCAGCGCAGGGCGCCCTGGCCGAAGATGATCATCGAGCGCGTGAGGATGTTCGCGCCCTCGACGGTGATCGCGATCGGCAGGGCCTGGTAGCCGTGGGCGATGATGTTGCGCGGTCCGCGGCAGATGCCCGCGCCGCCGACGATGTCCATGGCGTCGTTGGTCACGACCCGCATGGACTCGGTCAGGTAACACTTGACGATGGCCGAGATGACCGAGGGCTGCTCGCCCGCGTCGATCGAGCCGGCGGTCAGGACGCGCGCGGCGTCCATGGCGTAGGTCAGGCCGCCGATGCGCGCCAGGCGCTCCTCGATGCCCTCGAACTTCGCGATCGGAATGCCGAACTGCTCGCGCACGGTGGCGTAGGCGCCCACCGCGCGGGTGGCCATCTGCGCCGCGCCGACCGACATGGACGGCAGCGAGACGCCCCGGCCGGCGGCCAGGGACTGCATCAGCATCTTCCAGCCCTTACCGGCGTTGGCGGGGCCGCCGATGATCGTGTCGAGCGGGACGAACACGTCCTTGCCGTGCAGCGGGCCATTCATGAACGGCATGCCGAGCGGATCGTGGCGCTGGCCGATCTCGATGCCCGGCGTGTTGCGCGGGATCAACGCGCAGGTGATGCCGAGCTCGGGCTCGTCGCCCAGCAGGCCGTCGGGGTCGCGCAGCTTGAAGGCCAGGCCGACCACCGTGGCGATCGGCGCCATGGTGATGTAGCGCTTCGAGAAGTTCAGTCGGATGCCGATGACTTCCTCGCCGCCCAGCTGGGTGCGGAAGACCACGCCTTCGCTGGTCATCGAAGCCGCGTCGGAGCCGGCGTTGGGCTCGGTCAGCGCGAAGCAGGGGATCTCCTCGCCGCTCGCCAGGCGCGGCAGGTAGTGGTCCTTCTGCTCCTGGGTGCCGTAGTGGAGCAGCAGCTCCGCCGGGCCGAGGGAGTTGGGGACCATCACCGTCACGGCGGCGGTCACGCTGCGCGAGCTGATCTTGGTCACCACCGCGGAGTGCGCGATGGCGCTGAAGCCCAGGCCCCCGTACTGCTCGGGGATGATCATCCCGAAGAAGCCGTTGGCCTTGATGAACTGCCAGACCTCCGGCGAGAGGTCGCCCGACGAGACGATCTTGTTGTCGTCGAGCATCTCGCACAGGCGCTCGACGGGTCCGTCGACGAAGGCGCGTTCCTTCGGCGTCAAGGGCTGGTTCTTGAAGTCGAGCAGTTGCTTCCAGTCGGGCTGGCCGCTGAACAGCTCGCCGTCCCACCAGACGGTGCCGGCCTCCAGGGCCTCCTTCTCGGTCTTGCTCATGCGCGGCAGGATCGGGCCGAGGGCCTTCATCAGCGCGCCGGCGAAGACCGCCCGCCGCAGGGTCGGCACGCCGGTGACCAAGGCCAGGAGCGCGAAGGGCACGGCTACGACCCAGAACAGCGTCGAAGCGAAGCTCGTGCTCGCGCCCCAGAAGAGCAGGACGGCACCGATGGGCGCCGCCCATCCGAGCCAGGTCTGCCCGACGAAGAGCAGGGCGACGGCGGCGAAGAGGGCCAGGAGCAGGATCAGCAGGACCATGGCAGTCGTGACGGATCGAAGTGGAGATCGGGGCGCGGGAGCGCCTCCGGAGCGGCGGAATGCCCGGGTGGTTGTATAGGCCACCAACGGCGGTCCTGGTTGTAAATCGACCGCCAGGCCTCGGTTCGTGAGGAATCAGGGCGCCGCGGCTGCCCATTCGGCGCCCCAGCCCGTGCCTGGGATCACGGGCGTCCAGGGTGGGTCAGGCGCCGAGCAGTGCGCTCAGCTCTGGGTAGGCGGAGGCCGTCAGGTGGCCGCCAGGGTCCAGCCAGCCCGCGAGGCGTCCGTCTCGGGCCGCGTCCGCCAGCAACCGCGCCAGGGCCGTCTTGGAGTGGGGCCACGCTCTCAGGTGGGGTCGCGCCAGCTCTTCCAGGGCGGCGATGGCGGGGGCCGCCTGGTCCGGGGTCCCGCCGACCAGCTCCAGCTCGAGCTCGGCGTGCCCGACCTCACGCTCGCCAGCGCGGAAGCGGACCTCGTCGATCGCGAGCTCGGCGAGTCGAGACCCATCCGGCCCCAGGAGCATCGACCGCCGCCGCAGGTTGCGTCGCCGCTGGACCTCGATGAACCCGAGCTGCGCGAGGGCCGCCCGGGGCTCCGACCCGAGCTCGCCGATGGCGTCGAGCGCCGGCGTCGGGGGACCTCCGAGACCCTCCAGGAAGGCCAGGGCCGCGATCAACGCCGGCTTGGAGAAGGGCCGCTCCAACTCGGCGCGGGTCGTCGCGCCGTCGGCCGTCAGCCGGGTCGGCCCCTTGATCGTCAGGAGTGCGGGCGCTCCGCCCTCGATCCGCAGGCGCAGGGTCAGCCCCAGTGCGCCCAGGGCCCCGTCCGGCCGGTCCAGGATCGTGTCGTCGATGTCGACAGGTGGCAGCGGCTCCAGGTGCAGGGCGCCAAGGCGCGTGGCAGAGGCCACGGCGTCCAGGGTCGATCGGGTATCGGGAGGCAGAACCACCCAGCAGTACTCGGTCTCGATGGGAGGGGGATTCACGGGGCCCACGGTGGGTGGGAGTATTTAGCAGATAAGAAGATCCCGAATAGTTTGAATCGGGGCTAGGCTCGGGGCGTTCGAGGTCGTGGGGACCGCGACAGGACGCCGGAGGGTAGACGAGTTCGCCCAACGGCAATCGAAGCGAGGAGTCGTCGCTGCGTCCCCCGATCTCATCGAACGACCCTTCCCCCGCCCGCCAGGAGCCTCGCAGCGGCCCCCGGGGAAACCCATCTCGAGACAGACACGGCCATGATCCCCTCGATCGCACTGTTCCTGCCCGCAGTCCTGCCCGTCGACCCGCTCCAGGCAGACGGTTCGCTGGTCGCCTACTCCAAGCGCGTCGGCGACCAACTCACCGCCTACGTCGAGGTCCAAGGACCCGCGGGCGCGCCCTACGTGCTCCTGGCCCAGCCGACGGGCCAGGCTTTCGACTACTCGACCGGCTTCCAGTTCGCCGACGGCTACCTCGGTGGCGCCGGCACTGCGAGCGTGGCGGTCGGCGTCCCCAACGCCGCCGGCCTCCCCGCCGGCACCTGCTTCCAGGTCGCAGCGGTGTACCTGGACGAAGGTCAGTTCTGGCAGACAGATGCTGCCCTGCTCCCGATCGGCGGAGCGCAGAACGCCCTGGCCCTCGACTTCGACTTCGCGCCGGGATTCCAGGAGCCGGTCCCCGGACAGGAGATCACCGATGAGTACGTGGACATCGGCCTGCGGATCTCCGCGCTCAACAAGGGCGGCGGACCGAACCGCGCGCTCATCTTCGATTCCGCCAACCCGACCGGGGGCGACACCGACCTGCTGACACCGGGTCCTGGACTCGGCAACGACGTCGCCTACGGTCAGCTTCTGATCGTGGCCGAGAACGACGTCGACGCCGACAACGACGGGTTGGTCGACGACCCTGACGATGAGCAGGGCGGCGGCATCCTGCGCTTCACCTACGATCCGCCGGCCGACGTGTTCTGGCTGACCGTCGTCGACATCGACGACACGCAGTTCAGCGAGATCCGCTTCACTCGCGAGGGGGTACCGGGGGTGACCACGGTGCCGCTGGTCGACGTCGGCGACAACGGGGTCCAGACCGTGTTCGTCCAGTTCAAGGACGTCACCAACATCGCCCTCGACTTCGGAGGCTCCGGGGGCATCGCCGAGATCGGCATGATTCCCTGCCCGATCACGGCCGACTTCAACGAGTCGACCATGGGACGTCCGCTCGACATGCCCGCCGGCACCGAGATGACGGACCAGTACTACGACGAACTGGGCCTGCGCATCTCCGCCGAGAATGGCAGCCCCTTCGGACCCGACAAGGCGATCATCTTCGACTCGGGCAATCCGACCGGCGGCGACTTCGACCTGATGACGCCCGGCCCGGGCATCGGCAACGACGAGTTCCTCGGCAACCTGCTGATCATCGCCGAGGACGACGTGGACGCCGACAACGACGGCCTCGTCGACGATCCCGACGACGCCCAGGAAGGCGGCAAGATCGAGTTCCGCTGGGACCAGGACGTGAGCGTGCTGAGCTTCCAGGTGATCGACGTGGACAGCGAGGAGTTCGACTTCCTCTACCTGTACGACGAGTTCGACAACCTGCTCCTGGTTCGCGACCTCGGGCCGATTGGCGACAATTCGGTGCAGATGTTCGGATTCGACAACGGCGGGTTCGGGGGCGTGCGCCGTGCGGTGCTCGAGTTCGCGGGGTCCGGTGGCGTCGACAACTTCCGCTGGTGTCTGGACGACGAGGGCGGCGAGCCGGCCCTCTGAGTCTTCGGAGTCGACGCAGACTCCTAGGAGGGTCCAGGCCGGACCCTTGGCGACCCGCGGGCTGGCGCTCGCGGGTCGCGCGCGTTCGGGCGGACGGGGGCCCCGGCGCCAGGGCCTCGGATTCAGGACAAGTGACCTCTTCGGGAGGCCGGATGTGGGATCGGTTTCCCATGTACAGGTCTGCAGCGGGGACCGCCAGCGCCGGGCGAATGGCCCGGCGAGGGTTGTCGAGCCCCTGTTGCCAGGAGGCCAGATTCATGCGACAAGGACCGAGCTTCTCTCGATTTGCGGCAATCGCTCCGGCCGAGCCTGCCGTTCTTGAGGGAAGTAGGTCCGACCCCCAGCGCGTCTTGCCTCGAATCATCGAGCGGGACGTCTCCCGGGGCCAAACTGCCCCGGACCGGTCGCCCGAGCACCTGCCCCCGAACTGCGCGGCTGCGCTGCGCTGACTCTCAACCATCCGACTCGGCCATGCTGACAACGCTCGCCCTCTTCGCCCCTGCCCTGGTCCCGATCGACCCCCTTCCCGGCGGTGACGCCCTGGTCGCCTACTCCAAGCGCGTCGGTGTGCAAACCACCGCGTACGCGGAGCTCGAGGGTCCGGCAGGCGCCCCCTTCGCCCTCTTCGCCCAACTGATCGACGTCGAGGCCCAGGCGGGCGCGATCGACCTCGGCGCCTCGCTGATCGTCGCCGAAGGCTTCTTCGACGGCGCCGGCCGCGCCAGCGTTTCGGTCCCGGTCCCCGGCGCCCTGCCGGCGGGCACCCAGTTCGCCGTCGCAGCCGGCTACGCCAGCCAGGGTCAGGTTTGGCTCGGCAGCACGGCGCCCCTGCCGATCTCCGAGACCGCGAATTCGATCCCGCTCGACTTCGACTACGCCCCGGGCTTCGACGAGCCGGTGGCGGGTCAGACGATTGTCGGTGACTACATCGAGATCGGCCTGGTGGTCAGCGCGATCAACGACGGCTTCGGCCCCAACCAGGCGATTATCTTCGACTCGGCCAACCCGACCGGCGGCGACACCGACTTGGCGACCCCCGGCTACGGCCTGGCCAACGACACCGCCCTCGGCAACCTGCTGATCATCGCGGAGAACTCGGTCGACGCCGACAACGACGGCCTGGTCGACGATCCGGACGACGAGCGCGAAGGCGGCATCCTGGTGTTCGACTTCGCCGAGCCGACCGAGATCGATTCGATGACCGTCGTCGACATCGACGACGCGCAGATGAGCGAGATCCGCGTCACGCAGGACGGGCTGGGTGTCACCACCTACCCGCTGGTCGACGTCGGCGACAACGGCGTGCAGACCATCGTCATGCGCCTGACCAACGTGACCAAGGTCGAGCTCGACCTCGGTGGCTCCGGCGCCCTGGCCGAGATCGCGTTGAAGCCCTGCCCGATCACGGTCGACTTCAACGAGACCCCCACTGGCAAGCCGCTCGACTTCCCCGCCGGAACCGAGATGACCAACCAGTACAACGACGTCGGTCTGACCTTCGCCGCCCTGAACGGCACCCCCGGCGGTCCCGACAAGTGCATCATCTTCGACTCGGGCAACCCGACCGGCGGTGACGACGACCTCGGCACCCCCGGCTACGGTGACAACAACGACACCTTCCTCGGGAACCTGCTGATCATCGCCGAGAACGACGTCGACGCGAACAACGACGGCCTCGTCGACGATCCGGACGACAACCAGGACGGCGGCATCATCTTCATGGGTTGGGACCAGGACATCCGCCTGATCAGCTTCAAGGTGATCGACGTGGACAGCACCGAGATCGACGCCGTGCGTCTGTTCGACTCGAACAACATGCTGATCCTCGAGGCCGACCTGGGCCCCATCGGTGACAACTCGGTGCAGGAGTTCTTCCAGCCCGGTGGCGTCAGCGGCGTCCGTCGCGCCGAGCTGATCTTCTCGGGCTCGGGTGGTGTCGACAGCATCCGCTGGTGCCCCGACACCGACGACTCGACGGTCCCGGGCACCTGATTCGAGCCTGACCGAAGAGCGATCCCGGACGGCCCGCAGTGCCTGGCACCGCGGGCCGTCCTCGTTCGGGGCTCCTGCGGGCCTCGGCAGCGTCCCCGAATTCGGCGACCGAAGTGGGCCAGATCCTGGCAACGGCTCGCCCCGTCCGAGCGCTTGGCGGCAGCTCACGCCAGGAGCGCCACTCGCGGTCCAGTCATGCCGCAATGGGCCCGTCTCGAGCGCGAAGCGGGTCGCGGCCCGGACGCGGAGCCGCTCAGTCGGCGCGAAGGCTGCGGAGTTGGACCTGGGTTCGGCCTTCGGAGCCGACGCTCGTGGTTGCGAGGAGCAGGCGGTCGCCTGTCCGGCGCAGGACGGGCACGCCGCTGCGCCGAGTGGGCGAAGATTCGAGGATCGCCTGGGGTTCGCTCCAGCGTCCGCCCGGCTCGCGCGCCTGGTGGATCAGCTCGGCGCTGCCACCCGACTGCACCAAGTGGACCAGGTGTAGGGCGCCGCCTGCATCGAACTCGAGGGCCACGCGGCCCAGTGCCAGGGAGCCGGGTGACGAGACGAAGGCCTCCCGCGGGGGTCCGAAGCTCTGGCCACCGTCGGCGGAGAGGGCGACCTTGATCGCGGGCCGGTCCGCGGCCGTGAACCAGGCCAGCGCCACCTGTTGGCCTCGGGCTGCCAGCACCGGTCCATTGACCGGGCATCCGGCAACGACCCAACCATCGGCGTGCACCAGCGCCGGATCCGACCAGCGGTCACCCAGCCAGCGCACGACTGCGATGTCACGCAGCTCCTCGCCGGGTACTCGGTCGCGGTAGGCCACGACCGGCCCGGCAGGCGTCGCCACGATCGACGTGGGGCAGCAGTCGCACACGTCGGCGTCGAGCTCCAGCTCCTGGCGCACGCCGTCGGACACGTGGGCCGTGTGCAGCGTCATCGCGCCGCGACCGTCGTGCCCGTGTTCGTCCGCGCCCTTGGCCACGCCGTCCCCGACCTCCGCCGCGGTCCCATGGCCGTCGAGCCACACGGCCGTCAGCCCGCTGGGCCCGGGCGCGAAGCTGGCGAAGCCGTGCTCCACCGCCTGTTGATCGGCGTGCAGCGAGCCCAGGGGCTCCCAGCTTTCGCCTCCGTCGGTGGAGCGCGCGAGCTGCACGCCGTAGGCGTAGTTGTCACCGCCGAGCTCTTGCAGCCAGTGGGCCACCAGGGCGCCACCGGGCGCGGGCACCACCCCCGGCGTGTCGGCCCAGTTGACGAACAGGTCATCCGCCACGACCGCGGGCGCCGCCAGGGGCCGGGCCACGCCGCCCGCCAGATCCGCCGCGCGCAGGGCGAAGCGGCCTTCGCCCTCGGCCGGCTCGAGCCAACTGACCAACACCCGGTCGTCCAAGACCCCGATGCGTGGCGCCAGGGATCCGGCTGCCGCGGGGAGGTCGAGCAGCTCCCAGGTGGCAGTCGTGGCCGGTTGTTGCGCCGTGGCCAGGGCCGCGATCGCCGCCGCGATGGGAAGGATTGCCATCGCGACAGCCTACGCGGCCCCCGCGGTCAACGGATCTGGGTGATCACCGGCCCGCCGAACAGGCTCAGGTTGAAGTCGAGCAGCTCCAGGCCGAGCTCGAAGCCGACCAGGTCGACCACGTCGGGGATCGGGAAGGAGAGCGTCGACGTGCCCGGGGCCACGACCTGGGTCAGGAAGGTCTCGGCGACCGTCAAGAAGTCCCAACCGAGGCCGGGCTTGAACTCCACGTCGTCGGTGTCGTAGTTGACGAACAGGAACCCGCCGGCGCCGGTCGTGATCGCCTGCAACTGCCAGTTGGTGCCGCGCACCGTCGAGTTCAGCGGTGTCAGGTTGGCGAAGATGTCCGTGGCCAGGTTCGCGTCGTAGGCCGGCCCCGCCGGCAGGGTCCCCTGGGGGAAGCCGCC
Organism: Engelhardtia mirabilis; assembly: GCA_007751255.1. GTDB lineage: Bacteria > Planctomycetota > UBA1135 > UBA1135 > Engelhardtia > Engelhardtia mirabilis. Next base: position 6,508,862 of record CP036296.1, on the reverse strand, counting down.
GCAGGTCCATGTCACCGCGGGCCCGCCGGTCACCTCGGAGCCGGTCTGGAACAGCAGCTTGCAGACGATGCCGGTGCCCGAAGAACCGGAAGTAGGCGGACCCGGGCAGTGGGGGCTCTCGAACGCGAAGTAGGAGCCGCCGCGCACCGACGAGTGAGTCACGATCACGGTCGAGCCGGGGGCGCTGATGCCGACCGGCGAGGGCGGTCCAGGATAGAAGTCCGTGTCCGCGTCGATGGGCGAGATGGTCGAGCCGGAGATCACCAGCGTGCCGACGTTGGTCTGGATCGCCGGCGCCCCCGGAGCCTGTCCGGTCAGGCCGAACCAGGTCGCGCCGATGACCGAATCCACGATCCAGAACTCGTCGAAGCCGCCCCCGACGATCAGCGGTTCGGGCCCGTTGCAGTAGAAGAAGCCGTCGACGCCGCCGCTGACTCCGAAGTTGTTGATCGTCGCGCGCCCGGAGCCGGGCCCAGAGAGGCTGATGATCGGCTTCGACGACGTGGTGAACGGGCAGATCGGCGTGATCTGCAGGAAGGCCTTGGGCGAGGCGACGATGTTGATCGCCTTGCTCAGCACGATCGGGTCGTAGGTCCCGCCGTGTACCAGGATCGTGGCGCCGGGAGCGGCGGCGTCGATCGCGTTCTGCAGCGCGGCCGGATCGCCGGGGAAGACGTCGATCGGTGCGAAGGTGGCTGCGAAGAGGGGCAGGGTCAGGGCGACGCTGAGCATGAAAGATCCTGGAGCGAGCAGTGGGCGTCCCGCCGGAGCGTGTCCGGCGTCGTCGACGATGGTGTCGACAGGCGGGCGCGATTGTGGCTCGCGACCGAGCCCGCCGCGACCAATCCGTGCGGCAGCGAGGAAGTCGCCTATTGGTCGCGCCAGCCGTGCAGGTGCTCGAGCATTGCTCGCACCTGGGCTTGTTCGCTATCCACGCGAACGCCGTCCCACCCGAGCCGACGTGCCAGGCGTGCGATCACCAGCGGCGCCGCGCGCTCGACGTTCTCGCGCGGGCCGTAGGCGATGTCGGTGCGCCGCAGCAGCACGTCGCAGGCACCGAGTGCGTCCTCGCACTGGGCGGCCCAGTCGACCTCGCCCGCGAGGGTCTCGGGATCGAGGAGCGTCGACGCATCCGAGTCGAGTCCCGCTGCGTCGGCGCAATCGGCGTCGTCGCAGGCCGCCCGCACGGCGCTCGCATGCACGCCGTAGCGCCGGACCCAAGCCTGGGCCCTGATCGCGTCACCTTCGGGAATGCGCCCGGACCAGTCCGGTTGGGCCACCTGCGCGTCGAGGGCTCCCCACAGGCGCAGGTCGCGGGTGGGGGACTTGGCGTGCCCGTTCCCGGTGCCCAGGTCGCGGGCGATCCTGGCGCCGAGCTTCTCGGCCATCGAGCGGTAGCCGGTGAGCTTGCCGCCGGCGATGGTGTAGAGGTTGCCGTCGCGCTCCACGCGTTCCTCGCGGCTGCGCGCCCCCGGGTCCTCCTCGGGCGCCGCGAGCAGAGGCCGCAACCCCGACCAGGTCGAGAGCACGTCGTCCGCGTCGAGCTGGGCCCCGGGCGCCAAGCCGTTGGCGGAGTCCAGCAGGTAGCGCACCTCCTGCCCCGTGGCCGAGGGCGGAGCTCCGGCCGGCGCGTCGAGGTCGGTGGTGCCGATCACCGTGTGCCGCGGCCAGGGGATCAGGAACATCACGCGACCGTCGACGCTCGACGGGAAGATCACCGCGCCGTGGGTGAACAGGCGCTCGCGGGGCACGACGATGTGGCTGCCACGGGTCGGCGCGATCCAACGTCCGCCGAGCCCGGCGCGGCCGCGCAGCTCCTCCACCAGCGGCCCACCGGCCAGGACGCTCGCGCGCGCCGTGACGTCGAAGGCTTCGCCGGACTCGTGATCGCGCAGCTTCGCGCGCACGCCCTCCGCGCCGTCCTGCACCGCTTCGACCTCGCAGCGCGAGAGGCACACCGCACCCTGGGCGATCGCCGTGCGAACCACCGCCCAACACAGGCGCGCGTCGTCGGTGGCGCCGTCCAGGTAGGCGCCGCCGCCGCGCAGGCCGTCCGCCTCGATGTCGGGGACGCGCGCGCGCACGTCGGCGGCCGAGAGCAGCTTGGGCAGACCCAGGGCGCGCGGTACCGACAGAGCGGTGTACAGGGCCAGGCCCGCGGCGAGCTTCAGCCGACCCACTCGGTCGCCGCGTCGCACGGGAAAGGCGAAGGTCTCCGGCCACACCAGACCGGCGGCATTGCGCAGCAAGAGCGCCCGCTCGAGGCAGGACTCCCGCACCAGGGCCAGGTCCCCGTGCTCCAGGTAGCGCAGCCCGCCGTGGACCAGGCGCGAGGAGGCGCTCGAGGTCGCGCCGGCCCAGTCGCCGCGCTCCACCAGGGCCACCGAGAGGCCGCGAACCGCCAGGTCCAGGGCCAGGCCGGCGCCGGTGATGCCCCCGCCGATCACGAGCACGTCGAGGCCGCCGGCCGCCAGGCGTGCGCGCCGCTCGTCGCGGGGGGGAGGGGCCAGGGGGTGCGGGGTCGTCACGGATCTCGACCATCGCCCACCGGAGCGCGCGGTTCAAGGCCGGCCCGCCGCGGTTACCCTGCGCCGGTGAGCGACGAACGATCGATCGACCTCTCGGCCCCGCCCGTGATCGAGACCGCGCGCCTGCGCCTGCGGCCCTTCGTCGAGGACGACGCGCCGCGCCTGACGGCCCTGCTCGAGGCCTTCGAGGTGGTCGAGTTCACCGCCGGCTACCCGCACCCCTTCGGCCTCGACGACGCGCGGCGCCAGCTCGAGCGCCAACGGCACCTGGCCGAGGCAGGCCAGGCGGTGCACTGGGCCATCGAGCCGATCGAGACGCCGCCCGGGAGCCTGAACGGGCTGTGCGGCGGCGTGTTGGCCAAGCTCGACGCCCCCTGCCGCAACGCGGAGCTCGGCTACTGGCTCGGGCGCAACGCCTGGGGCCGCGGCTTCGCCACCGAAGCCGGGCGCGCGGTGATCGATTGGTGCTTCGGCGCTTGGAACGCGAACCGCGTCGAGGCCCACCACGTGGCCCGCAACCCCAGCTCGGGCCGCGTGCTCGAGAAGCTCGGCATGCAGCAGGAAGGCCACCTACGCCAACGCCAGCGGCGCTGGGAGCGCTTCGAGGACGTGATCCTCTACGCGGTCCTGCGCGGCGAGTGGCAGGCTCGGTGAGCGACCGCCTCGACGGCCTCACGCAGCTGGCGCCGGGCGCAGGGCCTGCGCCGCGCTGAGCGGCGGGTTCGCTCGAGGGAGGGTTGGATCGGGCGCGCGACGCCGTGGGGGAGCTTCCTGTCGCGAAGGGGCGATTCTCTTTTCACGCCCCCCGTCCACGCGCGTCCGTCCGGTTGGTGAAGTCGCGCGCGCCGTCGCTCGCTGCGCCTTCGCCCTTCACGCCAGTCGTCGGCGGTGCCCAGGGCATCCCGGCCGAACCCCGGAGGAGCGATGCAGATCGCCCAGCCCGCCGTCGATCCGACGGCCGCGCGGACCCTGTCCATGCCCAGCGAGGACCAGCTCCTCGCCGCCCTCGTCGACCGCGTCACGAACGGCTTGTGCCCCGAGGAGTTCCAGTTGGCCCGCCAACTCGGCTTCGAAGGCTACGTGGAGTACCACCTCACGCCGAACCTGATCGACGACAGCGCCCTCGACGCCAAGCTCGTCGGCCTGGGCAGCTTGAACCTGAGCGCCGGGCAACTGCTCGCGGCCTACGGCGAGCTCGGCATCGTGCCCCTGCTCGAGCTGCGCCAGGCGGCGGTGCTGCGCGCGGCCTTCTCGAAGCGGCAGCTCTTCGAGCGCGTGGTCGAGCTGTTCTCCGACCACTTCAACGTCTACCACCAGGCCGGCCTCTGCACGCTGCTCAAGACCGTCGACGACCGCGAAGTGATCCGCGCCCACGCCCTGGGGCGCTTCCCGGAGCTGCTGGTCGCCTCGGCGCGCAGCGCGGCCATGTCGGTCTACCTGGACAACTACGCCAACACGGTGCTCGGCGCCCAGGAGAACTACGCCCGCGAGTTGATGGAGCTGCACACGCTGGGTGTCGACGGCGGCTACACCGAGGACGACGTCAAGAACGTGGCGCGGGCCTTCACCGGCTGGACCTTCGACACCACGCCGGGGCCCGGCTTCGGTGACTTCAAGTTCACCTGGCTGCTGCACGACCAGGGCGAGAAGACGGTGCTGGGTGTCGACCTGCCCGAGTTCGGCGGGCTCAGCGACGGCAGTCAGGTCCTGGCGATCCTGGCTGGCCACGACTCCACGGCTCGTAACGTAGCCGGCAAGCTGTGCCGCTGGTTCCTGGGCTACGACGTGCCGCCGGCGATCGTCGAGCGGGTGGCCGAGGTCTACCACTCGAGCGGTGGCGACCTGCGCGAGATGGTGCGCGCCACCCTGCGGCCCGAGCACTTCCTGCGCGTGAAGCCCTGGGAGCAGCCCAAGCTGAAGCGCCCCCTGCACTTCGCCGCGTCCTTGCTGCGCGCCGCGGGGATCGAGGTGCAGAGCACCTACCTGATGACCGAGGGCCTGCGGCGCATGGGGCAGGTGCCCTACGACTGGTCGCCGCCCAACGGCTACCCCGACTCGCTCGGCGCCTGGGGCAGCTCGCTCCTGCCCCGTTGGGAGTTCGCCTCGAACCTCCTGGCCGGCGTCTACCTGGGCTGCTCCTTCGACCCCGACGCCTTCCTGGTCGCGATCGGCAACCCGCCCAAGTCGCAGCTGGCCTCCGCCATCGACGAGCGCCTGACCGGCGGGCGCTCGCCGAGCTCCGAGGTCGCCCTGGTGCAGCGCTACGTGGACGACTTCACGCTCCTGACCGGCTTCCTCGTGCGCGAAGCCGTGGCCCTGGCGGCTTCCATGCCGCACTTCCAGCTCTATTGACCGAACCCAGCGAGCCAGCCATGTCAGACCAACACCGAGACGAGAGCGCGCCGGGCCGCAACGACCACGGCGCCTGCGACGAGTACCGCAGCTTCTCCCGGCGCCAGTTCCTGGGGCGCGGCGCCCTGGCCGGGGCGGGAGCCCTGACGGCGCCCCTGTGGTTGCCGGGCGTGGCGCGGGCCGCGGGCGGAGCGGCGCCGCGCACGACGCTGGTCTACGTGCTGCTGCGCGGCGCCATGGACGGCCTCTCGGTCTGCGTGCCCCACGGCGACGCGGGCTACTACCAGGCCCGGCCGAGCCTCGCGGTGCCGGCGCCGGGCAAGTCCGGTGGCGCCCTCGACCTGGACGGCTTCTTCGGCCTCAACCCCGCCGCCGCGCCCTTGCAGGAGGCATTCGCCGGCGGCCGCCTGGCCCTGGTCCACGCGGCCGGATCGACCGATCCGACCCGCTCGCACTTCCTGGCCTTCAGCAAGATCGAGTTCGGCCTGCCGCAGCAGCCCCTGGGCAACGTGGACTCCGGCTGGTTGGCCCGGGCGTTGGTGAACGCGCCGCCCACGGCGCCGGCCGCGGGCCTGCGAGCCGTGGCGATCGAGGACCTCCTGCCCAGGACCCTGGCCAAGGCGCCCAAGACCCTGGCCGTGCCGGACCCCGCGAACTTCGCCTTCCCCGGCGCCGCCTTCACCGCCGATCGACGGCGCGCGGCCATCCAAGCCGCCTACCCCGCCGCGCTCCCGCCCCTGAACGTGACCGCGGGCACGACCTTCGGCGGCATCGACTTGCTCGACTCACTGGGCATCGCCAGCTACCAGCCCGAGCCGACAGCCACCTACCCCGACAGCACCTTCGGCCAGCAGCTGCGCGCCGCCGCGGCCCTGATCAAGGCCGACGTGGGCCTCGAAGCCATCACCCTCGACTACGGCGGCTGGGACCACCACGCCAACCAAGGGCCCAACGGCGGTCAGATGTCGGCCATGCTCGACGACCTCACGCGCGCCTTCGCGGCCTTCGACCAGGACACCCTTCCGGTGGCGGACCGGGTGGTTCTCGTGGCCCACTCTGAGTTCGGGCGCCGCGTCGCCGAGAACGGCAGCGCCGGCACCGACCACGGCCACGGCGGCCTGATCTTCGTGCAGGGTGGCGCCGTGCACGGCGGCCAAGTCCACGGCCCTTGGCCCGGCCTGGCCGAGTCCCAACTCGATCAGGGCGACCTCGCCGTCACCACCGACTACCGCGACCTCTTGGGCGAGATCCTGCTCGAGGGCATGGGGGTCAGCGACCTCGACGCCGTCTTCCCCGGGCACGTCCATCAGCCGCTCGGGCTTTTCGGTTGAGGGGCGGCGAGTGCGTGAGCACCCGACCGCTGGTTTCGTGCGCTTGGTCGGTACCTACGCGGCCGCGCCGTCCTGCTGGATCGCACGCCGGTTCTCGTCCACGACTTCGATGGCGGTGAGTAGGGCGAGCGCGGCTGCGATCCAGACCGGGCCGAGCGGCAACCACGCGGTCCCCAAGCAGAGGAGCGCGATCAGGAAGTGCCTCCACCCCCCATCGCCGCAGCGCATGTGGTTGAGCGCGAGGCTGATGACGTAGAGGGCGACGGGGATCGCCAGGGTCAGGCTGGCCGCGAGTGAGCTGATGTGGGCGCTGTGCGCGGCGTGGTCGACGACGACAGCGAGTCCGGTGCCGGTGGCCGCGGCGGCTGCGAAGACGAAGTAGTGGCCATAGCCCCAGGCGATGGCCTTCCAGTTCGTGCGCTCGGCGGCCACCGCGGGCCGCTGGAAGTACAGCCACCACATAGCGAAGAGAATCACCGGGGCGCTGAGGATCACGGCCACCAGGGCGGCCGAGAAGGCGCCCGCGTCGAGCGCGGTTTGGATCGCGACGGTGGCGGCGAGCACGGACTCGCCGATGACGATGATCGTCATCAGGCCGTAGCGCTCGGTGATGTGGTGGGGGTGCCAACTGGTGGCGCCCGCGCGCTCGGCCCAGACCGGCACGCCCAGCTCCGCGGGAACCAAGAGCAGCCACACCGTCGCCTGCCACTGCGCGGGCAGAGCCAGCATGCCGATCCATGCCACCTGCAGCACGCTGATCCCAGTCGCGTAGCGCAGGGCCGTGCTGCGCCGCCCCCGATCGGACCGCGCCGCCCGCAGCCACTGGGCCACCAGGCCGACGCGCATGATGGCGTAGCCCACGACCATGAAGCGGAAGTCCTGGTGCTCGAAGGCCCGCGGTACACCGGCGGCCAGCACCAGCAGCCCGAACATCTGCAGCAGGACCTTCAGCCGGTAGGGCACGTCGTCGGTGTCGTAGGCCGACGCGAACCAGGTGAAGCCCATCCAGGCCCACCAGATGGCGAAGAACACCATGCCGAACGGCACCAGCGCGTGCCAACCCTCGCCGTGCGCGAGCGCGTGGTGCAGGGACTGCGCTGCCTGGGCGATGGCGACCACGAAGCACAGGTCGTAGAGCAGCTCGAGCGGCGTGGCCGCCCGGTGGAGCTCGTCGGGCTTGCGCGGCACCATCGGCCGGTGCCAACGCCCGGCCGTTGCAGCTGAATCACTCATGTTGGCGCGACGATAGGCAGGGCGTGCCTGCTGCGCCATGCGCCGACCACAGGTCCGGGCTCACTCGCCGTCGTTCGAGGGCGCGGGCGTGGGGCCGAGGGGGATCGCCTCCAGGCTGTGCTCGAGTTGGCCGCGCATCAGCTCGCGCGACTTGACGGCGGCTTCGCTGTCGCCGGGTAGGGCCTCGTCGAGCAGCTCCAGCGCCTCCTGCAACCAGGGGCGCGCAGCATTGCCGTCGCCGGCTTCGACCAGGGCCAGCCCGAGCTCGCGCACGATCGGGAACGCGCCCGGGCGCACCTCGACGGCTCGGAACAGGAGCTGCGCGGCGTCGGCCGGTCGACCGTCGCGGCGCAGCAGCTCCGCGGCCAGACGCAGGGCGTCGACGTCGTCGGGATCGAGGTTGAGCGCGCCCTGGGCCCAGTAGAGGCCGGAATCGATGTCGCCGCGGGCACCGTCGAGGCGCGCCAGCTCGATCAGTCCGGCCCGGTCCTGCGCGAAGGCGCGCGAGAGGTCGCCGCGCAGGTTGCCGCGCAGGCCCGAGTCGGGACACAGCTCGTAGGCGCGACGCAGGTACGGCAGGGCGGCTTCCGTCGCCCCGCGCCCGATCAGGATCGCGGCCACGTTGTAGTGGGGCTCGAACTGCTCCGGGCCGAAGTCGCAGGCGCGCCGGAAGGCCAGCAGGGCGTCGTCGTCCTGGCCGAGCTGCAGCAGGGCCTTGGCCCGCTCGCTGTGGGCCCAGGCGTGCTCGCCGTCGCGGCGCAGGGCCTCGTCGGCCGCGTCCAGGGCGGCCGGGTAGTCGCGGCGGCGGAAGGCGATCGTCGACTGCAGGGTCGGCGCCTGGGGATCGCCGGGAGCGAGTCGATCGGCGGTGGCCAGGTAGCCCTCGGCCAGGGAGAGCTGGCGCTCCTCGATGGCCGCGCGCGCCGCCCACAGGTAGTCGTCGAGCACGCCGCTGCGCAGCTCCAGCACTCGCTCGAAGCTGGCGCGCGCCAAGCCGAAGCGCTCGATCTCCATGTAGACCTGCCCCAGGTCGAAGTGCGCCTCGGCGAAGCGCCGATCGATCTGGATCGCGTGCCCGAAGGCGTCGATCGCCTCCTCGAAGCGCTTCTGGGCCTTCAAAGTCGCTCCCAGCCCGACCCAGGCCTCGCGACTGTCGGGCCTGGCGTCGAGCTGCAACTCGAAGATGCGCTGGGGCGACTCGTAGTCGCCGTAGCCATCGAAGGGCGCGACCAGCAGGTAGCTCCAACCCAGGCCGATGTTCGACTGCAGCACGTCGTTTGAGCTGACCATCGCGTGGGCGCGGTCCTGGCGGAAGTCCTCGGCGATGTCGAGCGCCCGCTCGAAGCGCGAGAGGGCGCTCTCGGCCAAGTCCAGGGCGGGCTCCTGTTGGAAGCGCTCGAGCAGCACGCGACCCAGGGACCAGTGGGGCAAGGGGCTCTCCGGGCTCTCCTCGGCCGCCGTGGTGAACAGGGTCTCGTCGTCGTGCCAGACCGGGACGCGCCGGAAGCTGACCAAGCCCAGGAGCAGCGCGTAGACGACCAAGGCTCCCTGGGCCAGGTTGCGCCGCGCCGGCCGGCTCGCGAGTCCCTGAACGAGGGCGGCGAGCAGCAACCCGAGCCCGGCGGTCGAGAGGACCAGGTAGCGGTCGGACAGGGGGAAGCGACCCAGGGCGCCCGGGCGCGCGACGATCGGCAGCAGCGGCAGCAAGGTCAAGAGACCGCCGAACAGCGCCAGGCGCGAGCGGCGTCGAGCGAGGACCCACAGCCCGACCGCGATCGCGCCGACGGCCGCGAGGCCAGCGATCACCCGTCCGTCGGACAGTCCGCCGCCGAGGGGATCGACCGTGTGGAACACGCGCAGGTCGAAGGGCGCGACGAGGGTCGCGAGGGCGTCGCCGATGACATCGAAGCGCAGGCTGATGCGCCGGGCCAGGGGCAGCTCGGTGATGCCGTTGACGCGACCGAGGCCGCCCGTGAGCTGGCCGAAGACGGCGATTCGCGCGCCCAAGTAGAGGGCTGCCAGGGCGGCCACGGCGACCAGTGGCCCCCGTCGGTTCGCCTGCGGCGCACTGCCCTGCGCCGCGGCCGTCGGGCGCAGCACGCGATCGACGAGGAACGGCACCAGCAACAGCACCAGACCGACCTCCTTCGACAAGAGCGCCAGGGCCGTGGCCGTGAGGAACCCCAGGGGCAGTCCCCGAGAGCCCCGCTGGCGCCAGGCGATCCAGCGCTCGATCGAGACCAGGCCGAACAGACCCAGCAAGGGATCGGCGATCGAGCTCGACCAGGCCACCGCCTCGACCTGCACCGGGTGCAGCCCGTAGACGGCCGCCGCCAGGGTCGCGCCGAGCGCTCCCAGCCCAACGCGGCGCCCCAGGGCGAACGCCGCCAGGGTCGCCGCGAGGTGCACGAGGATCGACGTCAGTCGGAAGCCGTGGGGCGAGCCGTCACCGAGGGCGTAGCCCAGGGCCAGGGTCGTGGCCGTCAGGGGCCGCCACTGGGCGATGCGCGCGGACTCCTCCGGTCGCAGGAAGTCCCAGTAGCCGCCGCTGAAGAACTGCGGCAGGTTCCCCAGGTCGCGGATCAGCGGGTTGGCTTGGATCGCGGACCGGTCGTCGTAGACGAACTCCCCGCCCAGGGAGGCCGAGAAGGCCGCGAAGACCAGGGCGAGAAGGAGAACGGGCAGCAGGTAGCGCATCGGGGAGCTGGCTTACGCGGTCGCGGCCCCGCAGGTTAGCGTGGGGCCCTCGCGCGTCCCCCGACTAGCCCGGCCGAGCTGCCCGGTCTCGGCTCGGTCGGCGTGCGATCAGCGAGGACGAGGATCCGGACCATGAATCGACGACAGGACTCTGGTCGGCGGCCGCTGGCCCTCGCGCTGTTCTTGGCCCTCGTGTCGGGGGCCTGCGCGGCGCCGTCGGCGACCCAGAAGGGTGACGCGGGGCCGACCCGGGTCCCGGGTCCGATCGAGGTGGCCAGTCCGGCCGCGACGGGCCCGGGCGAGACGGCGAACACCGATGCTGCTCCGGCCGCGAGCGTGCCCGCCGCGAACGTGCCTGCCGCGAGCGTGCCCGCCGCGAACGTGCCTGCCGCGACAGTGCCTGCCATCGCGGACGCGCCCGTCGTCGAGAGCGGGGCTGGCAGCGGCGCCGCGCCGGTCGCTCCAGCGACTCTCGAGCGCATCGCCCTGCTCGGCGCCAGCGCCACCGGAGGCTTCAACCTGAACGCCGAGCTCGGCCGCGCCGCGAGCATGGCGGACTTCCTCGAGCTGGCCCTGGTCACCCCGCCCGCCGCGCTCCTGGACGCCTCCGACCTGATGCTGTTCAGCTCACCCCTCGATCGGGGTGGCGAGGCCATCGCGGCCGCGGCCGCCTTCGGTCCGACAGCGACCCTCGCGGTGGACCTGCCCTTCTGGTTCGTGCACGGCCCCTACCGCGGCGACCGCGATCGGCGCGACGCCTTCGAGTGGCTCTTGAACTCCCTCGACGGTGAGTTCGGCGATCTCGTCCTGGGCACCGTTCCGACCATGGGGCCGGAGGTCGCGGAGTGGATGGTCGCTCCGAGTTTGCGCGCCAAGGACGAGACCGTGGCCTGGGCCAACGGCCGCCTGGCCCAGTGGGCGGCGGAGCGTGAGCACGTGGTGATCGTGCCCATGGCCGAGTTCCTCGCCGACCTGCGCGCGGGCCGCGACCTGACCCTGCGCGGCCAGACCTTCGAGGGCGAGGACGTGGAGGAGTTCCTCCAGGGCGACGGACTGCACCCCACGGTGGTCGGCACCGCGGCGCTCCTGATGCTGGTCCTCGACGGCCTCGACCGACACGCAGGCGGCAGCCTCGCGGGCGAGTTGAGTTGGGACGTTGAAGAGTTGGCGGGCGCGGTCGAGGACGCGCAGTAGGGGCGGGTCTCGAAGCTCGGCGATGCTCGCCGGTCGCCATGCGCCTGTGGCGCCGTCGCTGCGGATCGCACAGCACGGGCCCGCGACGCCGCGGTGCATCGATGACGGCGCAGGTTCAACGGCTGCGCGCATTCAACCGTAGTGCGTCTGCAATGACCACGGGCCCCGCGGGACTGAACGTCCCACGGGGCCCGTGTGCTGATCCGAATCGCGCTCGCGCGCGACCCGGCTCACTTGGCCTGGGTGCGGGTGTAGACGATCTCCATCATCTTCATGCGCTCGTCGCCCATGATTCCCCAGCGCGTGAACTTCTGGGTGTTGTTGTCGATCACCTCGATGCGGTCCTCGCTCTGCATCTCCTCACCGGTCATCGGATCGGTGTCGGAGGCGAACATCGTGAAGACCTTGCCGTCGTCGCTCACGTAGCCGGCGGAGATCGACATGCCGGTCGACATCGAGTCGACCCAGACGCCGCGGTAGGTCTTGGCCGCGTTGTCGTAGCCCCACAGGCTGAGGCCCTCGAACTCCTCGCCCATCATGTCGCCGTGGTAGGTCTGCTTGAGCTGGTGCCCGTCGAGGATCCACTCGGTGACCATCTTCCCGGCGGACTCGGTCGGCGGCTGGCCCGGCGCCATCCAGAACTTGGCCTTGGCCGTGTAGGTGCCGACGAAGGGGTCGAGCAGGCGGTGGTGGTCGCCGGGGGTTCCGGCTTCTTCCCAGGCGGCCATCATCTCGTCCATCGACGGCTCCTGGCCCGTGGGAGCTTTGGACGGGGTCGGCTCGTAGTTGCCGGCGGCGAAGCCGAGCGCGAGGGCGGCGGCGATGGAGGCGGCGGTAGCGGTGGTGTGCACTTTGGATAACTCCGTGATCTGAAATGGCTTGGTTGAGCCGGGCCGATGGGCCGGTGCGGGGGGCACTTTCACGGACCGCGGCCCCCCGCGGGGCCGGTAGACGCGGGGGGCGCACGGACGGCTCGGGTCGGCGCTCGGGGGCGTTACCCTACCGCGCCCCGGCCGATCCGTGCGGTCCTCACAGGACCCTTGCGTCGGGGGCCTGCCCCACCCTCCCCATGACCGCCGAACCGGCCCAATCCCCGATCCGAGAGCAGGCGACCCCGGACCTCTTGGCCACCGAGCGGGTGGAGGCCCTGCGCCTGGCGCTGCTCACCTGGTACGACGCCGAGGCCCGCGACCTGCCCTGGCGCCGGACCCACGATCCCTATGCGATCTGGATCAGCGAGGCGATGTTGCAGCAGACCCAGGTGGCCACGGTCGAGTCCTACTGGACGGCGTTCCTGGAGCGCTTCCCGACCGTCGCCGACCTGGCCGCGGCGGACGACGACGAGCTGCTGGCGGCCTGGTCGGGCCTGGGCTACTACCGCCGCGCGCGCAGCCTGAAGGCCGCGGCCCAGGTCATCCTGCGCGAGTACGGCGGTCGCTTCCCGACGCACCGCCACGAGGTCCTGGCCCTGCCGGGCATCGGCCGCTACACCGCCGGCGCGGTGCTCTCGATCGCCTTCGACCTTCCGGAGCCGCTGGTCGACGGCAACGTGGCGCGGGTCTTCGCGCGCCTGTTCGCCCTCGACGCGCCGCTCGGTTCGCGCCTGATGGAGAAGGCCCTGTGGGACCTGGCCGGGATGTTGGTGCCGATCGACGGCATCGGCCCCTGGGGGCCGGGTTCCTGGAACCAGGGGTTGATGGAGCTGGGTGCTGTGCTGTGCTCGCCCCGCGAGCCGCGCTGTCTGTTGTGCCCCGTGTCGTCCTTCTGCCAGGCGCGCCTGCAAGGGCTCGAGCGCGAGCTGCCGCGCCCCAAGGTCCGGCCGCCGAGCGTCGAGGTGGAGCTGGAAGTGCTCCTGGTGCGCGACGACGACCGCGTGCTCCTGCAACGCCGCCCCGACGAGGGCCGCATGGCCGGCCTGTGGGAGCTGCCCACGCGCGAGCTGGCCTCGGACGCGGGGCGTCTGTGGCCGACCGAGTACGCCCACGCGGGCCTGCAGCCCCACGAGGAGCTCGGCAAGCTCAGCCACGGCATCACCGTCCACCGCATCAAGGCCCGCGTGCGCCGCGGCGAGCTGTGGACCCCCGGCGGCGCCCTCCCCGTCGGCGGCGACCTGGCCTGGATCCACCGCGAGCAACTGGCCGGGCTCGGCCTGACGGGCATGGCTCGCAAGATCCTGCGTCGGCCGTTCGCGGGTGGGTGGGTCTAGATGGCATGCTTGGGGGCCCCGGCCGGGGCCGCGTCATCGATCCCGACCAGCGGCAGTCGCCAGCGGCGTCCCCACTGACCAACTCGACCCAAGCGCCATGAAGTCTTCGCACATCCTGCTGTCGATCCTCGCCGGCTCGCTGCTGTTCGCGGCGCTCGGGATCTGGATGCGCGCGCAGGCGACGGATTTCCTGGGCTACGGCGACGGTGACACCACGGGGGAAGCGGGGCTCGAGCAGGACGTGGAGCGCTCGCCAGGGCAGGCGGAGACGCGGACGCTCGAGCCCATCGCTGCACCGGAAGCTCGCGGTCGAGCCGGCGGAGAGCCATCGGTCTCCGGTACCGTCGTCGAGCTGCGCGGCCGCGTCGTGGACTCGATCACCGGGGATGGCCTGACGGCCTTGATCGAGGTCACGGGGCCTGGTGGCCGCCGTGCGGTGCTCGCGGATCGTGGCACGGGAGATTTCGAACTGACTGTCGTCGACGCGGGCGGTCGAGTCACCGTGAGCGCACCCGGCTACGCGGCGTTCGATGGCGAGGTGGCGGGGGGCGAAGCTCGGATCGATCTGGGGACGATCCTCCTCGCGCCCGAGGAGCACCGAAGTGGGCGAGCCGTCGACGACGCCGGACGTCCGGTCGCGGGCGCGGACGTGTGAGTCCTGACCCGTTGGCCGAACTGTCGCGAAGTCGTCAGTGCGGTCTCGGACGCGGACGGGGCCTTCCGGATTCCGTGGACGGGGGAGGCCTTCGCGAGGGCGACCGCGCCGGATCGATCCAGCGGGTGGGTCTTGATCGGGCCAGGCGGCGACGCAGAGCTAGAGCTCGCTCCGGCGGCCAGCCTCAGCTTCGAGGCGTTCGGCGTTGAGGACGGGACGAGTGAGCTCCCGATTCAGCTCGACCTGCGGACGCAGCATCTGCACGTGCCGCTGCGTCTGGTGCTCGAAGGATCGAAGTCGAAGAGCGGGCGATTCGTGCTCCCGCCCGGCCCGGCGGAAGTCGCCCTGGTCCAGTCGCCCGGTTGGAGGTTCAGCGCGGAAGCGGGAGCCGAAGTCGAGTTGAAGCGAGCCCAGAAGACCGCGTCGGTCGAGCTGCGGGTCGAGCGGCCCACCGTGCTCGGGCTGTCCCGGGTCCACTCGCCCACGATCCGTTGCGTCGACGGCGAAGACGCCCGAGAGCTCGACCACTTCCGGGCACGGATCGGCTCGTTGGAGCGCTTCGGCGGCAAGGTGCCCGATCAGTGGTTCGACTTCGAATGGATCGAGAGCCGCCGCGGTCGGATCGCCGCGGACGACTTCGGGCCCGTCCTCGTCGGCGAGACCGACCTTCGCCTGACCGTGGAGGCCCCCGGTTTCGCGCGAGCCGTGGACGACGACCTCGCCGAGCAGCTCCGCCAGGGCAATGACGTGACGGTGGCGCTCGCGCGCCTGCCGGTCGAGCAAGTGACCTTCGTCCGGAAGGGAGACCCGCTCGCGGGCCTCGAACTCGAGCTCCGCACGCCCGGGGGCGCGGAGATCCTCGGGCGGGTCAGGCTCGATTCCCACGGCGACGCGGCGGTGCCGCTCGAGCAGATGCCCTTCGAGCTGTGGGCCGGCACGCCCAGCGCTCGCGGACTCGGTGTCGCTAGCGCGGCGCTCGCCCTGGTGCGACCGGACGACGTCGAGCGGGCCCCGGGCGAGGTCACGGCGCACCTGGATCGGACGGCGCGGGTCACCGTTCGCGCTGGACGGAGACTCGCGACCGAGCTGGTGCTGGTCGGTGAGACCTCGGGGCCCTGCCCGCTGCAGGTCTCGGGTGACGACCTCGTGTTCCCCCTCGTGCCCGCGGGGCAGTACTTCCTCGGCCACGTGGACGAGGCGGGGTCGCTGTCGGCTCGGAGCTATTGGGGCGAGCATCCCTGGTGGCTCTCCCTGTCGGAAGGTGAGGACGCCTCGTTGACGATCGATCTGCTCCCCCCGATGGGTGGCCCGATGCGGGAGCTCGTGCTCGACGTCGAGGGGATCGATCCCGCCGAACTGGTCGTCCAGCCGATCTGGTCGATCGATCCGGAGCGGGTCTCGTTCAACCCGGCAGGCAGGGTTCTCGCCGTCGACCACGCCGGTCGCGTCCGCTTGGGCGGGCGAGGGCCCGTGCCTCCCAACGTCCTGGTCGGCCGATTCGGTTCGTACGGTTTCGTTCCCCTGGCGCTCGGACGCGCGGACAGCGGCATCGCCGTCCGCGTGGCGGAGGTGGTCTTCGAGCTCAGCGAGCAGCTCGGCGACCTCGTGACGATTCAGACAACGTCGAACCTGGGCCGCATCGAGGTGCTGAACCTCATCCAGGTGACGGCGCGCGGCGGAGAAAGCGTCTCCCTGGGCGCCTTGCCCGTCGGCGCTATGTCCGCTCGCGTGCTCACGTTGAAGGGTGCGATGGATGTCTCCGTCGAATCGAGCACAGGGGAGCGAGTCGTGGTTCCGATCGAGCCTCGATAGCGCTCGGCCCCCGCGCTGCTCAGTGTCGCGTCGAAGCGCGGACGGTGCAGAGCGGCTCTCGTCGGAGCGACGGGGCCAGGACCTCGGCGCCGAGCAGCGGGGCGCGAGGCCGTGGAAGGCCGCGGCCGGCCCTGCGATGGCGGGCGGACAGGGGCAGTCCGATGAGTCCGCGTGGACTGGGCGGCGGGCACTGAGTGGAGGACACCGAGCGGTGACGGGCGGTCCAATCTGCTGCGATTCGACACGGCGAGGCCACGACTCGCAATAATGCCCCCCGCGCCCCGCGCAGGTACAGCTCACAGCGACACCCGCGCGCGCGACGACCCGCGACGGACCCCGAACCCTGGAGTCGACTCGAGATGCATCCTGTGACCCGACCGCGCCTGCGCCGCCTGTTCGTTCCCGCCCTCGCCCTGGTGCTGACGGCGTTCAGCGCGCCCGATGTCTTGGCTCAGCGCAGCCGCGGGTCGTCGCAGTCGCGCGCCGGCAGCGCGCGAACACAGCAGGCCCGCACGCAACAAGCTCGCACCCAGCAAGCCCGCACGCAGCAGGCTCGCACGCAGCAGGCTCGGACCCAGAATGCGCGCGAGGATCAGGCGAGCGCCGGCGCGCAAACCCGCGGCGCCGCCGGTTCGGCTCGCCGCGCCTACCAAGCCTCACCCCGCGAGCGCGCCGTGCAGCAACGTCTCGAGAACGCCGGTGTGCTCGAGCGCGGCGGCGCGACCGCTGGCGACCGCCCCCTGCGCGCGCGCCTCGAAGCTGCCGGCGTCCTGCCGCGCGTGCGCGCAAGCATGGCCGAGCTGCGCCAACCCTCGCGCCAACAGCGCAGCCCGCGCCTGTCGAGCCTGGGCCAGATGGAGCGCAGCACGCTCCTGCGCACGATGTTCGCCGAGCAGGCCAAGCATCGGGTGCGCCTCGCGCAGCTCGATCGCCTCGAGAGCCTGGCCCGCGAATCGGGCAGCGCCACGCGCGTCGAGGAGGTGCGTCGCCTGCGCGAGCTCGAGGTCGCGCGCCAGCGCCGGGTGACCCAGCGGGGCGACGAGGTGCTCGGTGCTCCCGGGACCTTCGACGCCGTGGTCGAGGAACTCGAGACCCGCCCCGCCGGGCGCTGAGCGAGGAGCCGAGCCCATGCAACGAAGACGAATGATCTCGATCGCGCGCGCCCCCCTGGCCGCTGCATTCCTCGCTACCGGTCTGACGGGTTGCATCACCGGGGGAGACTCCGCGAGCAGATCTGCCTCCGCCGCCGAGCCCTCGCCCCTGCCCAGCGCCGCCGAGGCCAACGCCGACGCCGAGCAGTCCATCACCACGCAGAACGCCGACGCCACGTTCGAGGAGCTGAAGGCGGCCATCGAGCAGGACCTGCAGGCGATGGACGGCAACTGACCGAGGCGGGCTTCGAGTGGCGGCGGCGCCGCGACCGCGGCGCCGCTCGCATTCTCCATCAGCTTCCTGAAGGAGTCCGCCACCCGGCGCGCGGAGCGCGTGCGCCACAGCGCGGTGACGACAGTCGCTGCTGTCCCCTGGAGTCGCCACTGCGGGTGCTCGCATCGCGCTCCCAACGTTCTGCCAGGCACCCATGTCCTCTACGGGGGACGTTCACCGTGTGTGCCATGTAGGCAGCTCCGCTGCGGGGCCGGCGCGATCGGAGGTTACGCGGCAAGTTCTCCATTTGACCGGGGGCTCGGCCGCGGGGGGGAGGGCTCTCGTGGGCCCTGTGTGGGGTCGGACACCATGGCACGGTTGCTGCTAATGGTCTGGACGTCTTCTTCCAACCAACACGGGAGACATCCAATGAAGCGACACACAATGCAGATCCGTTCGATCCGACAACGCCTCATCCCGGCCATGGCGATCGGGGTCGGCATGGTCTTCGCCCCCACCGCCGTGGCGCAACCCGTGGCCAGTAGCGCCGTGGCCTTCGGGGCCGCGTCGGTGGTCTCTCCGACGTCGGTGGGGGAGCCCGGTCGCTCGATGATCGCGCAGCAGCGCGGTCGAGGCTCCAACGCCCAAGCGGCGCCGGTCTCGTCGCCGCGCACGCAGACCGCTCGCACGCAGACCGCTCGCACCCAGACCGCCCGTACGCAGACCGCTCGCACCCGAGCGGCGAGGGAAGAGACCGCGCGCATCCAAACCGCGCGCACCCA
This sequence comes from Engelhardtia mirabilis, assembly GCA_007751255.1. GTDB lineage: Bacteria > Planctomycetota > UBA1135 > UBA1135 > Engelhardtia > Engelhardtia mirabilis. Next base: position 6,490,707 of record CP036296.1, on the reverse strand, counting down.
GAGTGTTCGAACCGAGGCAGCTCGCACCGAGGCAGCTCGGATCGAGGCGGCCCGCACGGGTGACGAATCCCGTCGCCGCGCCTTCTCGATGTCCGGTCGCGAGAGCGCGCTGCAGCAGCGTCTCGAAGCGGCCGGTGTCCTCCCGCGCATGCGGGCCGACCAGGCCGACGAGCCCCTGCGTCGTCGCCTCGAAGCGGCTGGTGCCCTGCCCCGCTACCGCGCGAGCATGGCCGAGCTGAGGGATCCGTCGCGTCAGGTCCGCAGTCCACGACTGCGCACCCTCGCGAGCCTCGAGCGCAACGAAGTGATGCGTGAGATGTTCAACGACGTGGCCAAGCATCGCATGCGCCTGGCGCAACTCGACCGCCTCGGCGAACTGGCCCGTCTGCGCTCCGACGCCGCGCGGACCGAAGAGGTCGACCGACTGCGCGAGGTCGAGCGAGCGCGCCACCGTCGCCTGATCGAGAACGGCGACGCCGCCCTGGGTGACCCGGGGACCTTCAGCGCCGTCGTGGACGAACTCGAGACCGGATCTTGAACGAAGGAGAATCCCCATGACCCATCTCAACTACACCTCGACCAGGCTCGGCATGTCGCTCGCCGCCCTCGTCGCCCTGCCCCTGGTGCTGACCGGCTGCATGTCGGACGGACACGCCAGCGCCGACAACTCCATGCCCCCGGCCGAGGCGGAGTCCCCTCCCCTGGTGACCGCGGACGAGGCCCAGATCGAGGCCCAGGCCAACATCGACGAGTCCAACGAGGACCAGACCTATGCCGCCCTCAAGGCCAGCATCGAACAGGATCTGGCCGCGATGGACGGCTGACCGAAGCGGCCTGCCCTCCCTCCAGCCGCTCTCCCCGGCGGACCCCCGAGGCCCCGATGAGCTGTTCGCAGCCGATCGGGGCCGCCTTTGTGACAGGGCGCCTCGAAGCCCCAGGGAAATACTCGCACCGCAGGGCCCGGGGGTCATGCGCCCGACCAGGTCGATCGATCTCGGCGTGGTCGGTGGTGACCGCTACGGACAAGCGTGCGGTGCCCAGGTACCACGCCGAGCCGCGGGCGCATCTTCGCGTTGGCCTCGGTCAGCGAGGCTGTCTCGAGCGGTGCTCAACCTCGCTGGAGTCCCCCCCGACCCGCCGATCGAGAGCTGCGACACCCTCTTCGACCTTATCGAAGGTTCGGTCGCAATCGCTGGAGGCCTCGACTTTGGCGAGCCAGAGGACCGCCTCGAGCTGCCCGCCGACCAAGTCCAGGTCGCGCTGCGGCAACCCGCCCCAGGTCCCGGGCCGAGGCACCCTGTGGCGCAGGCTCCTAGCTTGCCACGGTCGTCCCTCCATCGACTTGGTTCGAGATCGCCCGGCAGCCTGCGCCCCGGGACTTCCTCGCGGCCATGCGAGGGCATCTGTGCTGGCGGAACCCCGCGAGTCGCGCCCTCGAATCAGCCTCCGAACGGCTCGGTCGTCGACGCAAGTGACCCCCGAAGCGGGCCAGCCAGTGGGTTCGCGCCAACCGGGACGCCGACGGCGATCTGGCCCGGCGACGGCACTTCCTGTCGCGCCGCCGACGCTCGCGAGCAGATCACTGCGAAGCGCGCGGTCGCCCGTGGGCGCCCTCCGGGTACCCTTCGCCCCGCCCGCCGGCCCCCACGCGATGACTCCTCCCAATCAAGACCTTCTCGCCGACTCGCCGCTCACCGACCGTCCCAGCCGCCGCGGCGTGACCGTGGTCGTGCCCGCCTACAACGAGGAGCTGGGCATCGAAGGCGTGATGGAGCGCCTGTGCGCCCTGGACCTGGGGGTGCCGCTCGAGGTGCTCGTGGTCGAGGACGGCTCGACCGACGGGACGGCAGCCCTGCTGGAGCGTCTGGAGACCCGTTTCGAGCCCCTGCGGGCGATTCGACACGGGGTCAACCGGGGCTACGGCGCCGCCCTCAAGACGGGCTTCGCCGCCGCCAAGTACGACGTGGTGATCATCACCGACGCCGACGCCACCTACCCCGAGGACCGCATCCCGGACCTGTTGGCGCGCATCGACGACGGCGCCGAGATGGCCGTGGGCGCGCGCCGCGGCGAGGACGTCCACATCCCGCTGATCCGCCGCCCGGCCAAGGCCGCCCTGCGGATGCTGGCCTCCTTCCTGGCCGGCACCCACATCCCCGATCTGAACAGCGGCCTGCGCGCCTTCCGCCGCGAGTTGGTGTTGACCTACCGGCCGATCCTGCCCGACGGCTTCAGCTTCACGACCACGATCACCCTGGCCTCACTGACCAACGGCCACCGGGTGGACTACGTCGACATCAACTACGCCCACCGCGACGGCCAGTCGAAGATCCGCCCGATCCGCGACACCCTGGGCTTCACCGCGCTGATCGTGCGCACGGTGATGTACTTCAACCCGCTCAAGGTCTTCTACCCCGCCGCGGGCGTACTGGTCCTGGGCCTGATGATCAGCCTCTACCACGACATCTTCATCGAGACCCCGGCCAACCTCGGCGACAAGACCGTGCTCTTGTTCGTCGCCACCGTGCAGGTCTTGAGCGTGGGCCTGCTGGCGGACCTGATCGAGAAGAAGTCGCGGTTGTAGACGGCGCGTGCGCGCCTCAACGTCGCGCGGGCTGCACGATCGGTCGCTCCCAACGCACCTCGCGCAAGGGGGCGGGCACGCCGTCGCCGACCTCGCCGAGGGTCATGCCGACGCTCGCCATCTGGGCGCGCATCGCGTTCAACAGGCGCCGCAGGGGTGGAGCGTAGGGGCCGCGCAGTCGGTCCAGTCCGTCGTCCCACAGCACCCGTTGGCCGGTGACGAGGGCCGTCGCCATGCCCTCGACGGTGCGTCGCGCCACGTCATCGGCGTCACCCGGGCGCATCACGCCGGACGCGTAGCGCAGGTCCACCAGGGCCAGCAGCGGGTGGCCGAGCAGCTCCGAAACGCAGGTCGGCGAGGGCGTGAAGACGCAGGTCGGTCGCGGATCCTGCTCGACGGCGGTCAGGATCGCCTGCTCGCGCACCGCGTCGGGGCCGATGCGTGACCAGCCGGCGGTGACTTGCCAGGCGACCAGGGCCTGGACGGCCAAGGCCAGGGCCAACAGGGCGTGCAGTGCTCGCGGTCTGGTCCGGCGCGCGCTCACGGCCAGGTCCAGGGCGAGCAGCAGAGCCAGGGCCAGGGGCAGGGCGTAGTAGCCGCCGAGCTCGCGCACGCGCAGGAGCGGCGGTGCCAGCAGGTAGGGCGGAATCGCCGCCAGGGCTGCGGCGCGGGTGCGCGGGTCGAGCGGCGCACGGGGCAGCAAGGCGGTGACCAGGGGCAGCAGCATCAGCCCGTGCATCCAGAACCAGTCCAGGGCGTTGTGCTCCAGGACGTACGCCAGGTCGATGTGCCCGTTGACGTCGCCGTGCTCGAACATCGAGCTGATCCAGATCGCCACGCGCTGCAGCCGATCGGTCTCGGTGCGGCTGACCGGGATCAGATCGGTGACCACTCCGGACGGCATCAGCGCCACCACGGCGAAGCCGAGTACGGAGGCCGCCAGGGCGACCGCGATCAGTGCCCGCCGCGCGCGCCGATCGGGAACCACCAACGCCGCCAGGGCCGGCAGCCCCAGGACCGAGATCGGGTGGGCGGCGATCAGGGTCAAGGCCCCCGCCAGGAAGCCGGCCGCGCGCCAGGCGAAGACGCCGCGATCGCGAGTCGCCAGGACGATCGCGAGGGCGATCAGGGTCAGCGCCAACTGCGGCGCGTGGACCTCGATCGCCGTGGCGAAGAACCAGACCACCGGCGTCGCACCGAAGGCCGCGGCGAGCAGCAGGGCGTCGGCGGTGCCCAGCCGTCGCCAGCGTGCCAGGACCACCACCAGGCCGACCGAGAGGCCCCCCGAAGTCGCTGCGAGCAGGTCGAGGGTCGACTCGGCCGTCATCCCCGTCCAGGCCTTGAGGGCGATGGCCAGGGTGATCAGCCCGTGGTAGCTCTCGCCCCGCGCCGTCACCACCCGCACCAAGTAGCCGTGGTCACCGAAGTGGGCCGACCGATCGCCCAGGCCGTACAGCACCCCGAACACCGACCCGGCGAGGATCGCGACGAGCAAGCTGGCCGGCCAACCGGCCGCGGGGCGGAGCTGCGATGAGGGAGGGCTCAAGCGGGCCGCGCCGAGCTGGCGGCGCGGCCCGACAGACTACGGGACCCGGGTGCCACGTGGCTGCTGTCGAGGACTCGACACGCGCTGCCCGGCACTCGAGTTCAAAGCGTCGCCTGGAGTGCGTTGGTGATCGCCAGGGTGAAGTTGCTCCCGTCGATCGCGATCCATTGCAGACCTACGGTGGCGCCGGCGGCGCTGGGGGGGATGGCGATTTGGACGAAGGTCTCGCCGATGGTCTGGGTGGCCGGGATGGCGCCGGGGACGACGATCACGGGGCCGGCGGCGTCGAGCAGCAGCTCGCCGCCCGCGAAGGGCGGGTAGGGCGAGGTTCCCGGCAGGCCGATGAACAGGAAGGGCGCGGAGCCCGGGGGCAGGTCGAAGGCGCGGGCGTCGAAGCTGGGGTTGCCGGCGACGGGCAGGCCGAACTGCAGTCGGAAGCCGATGCGCGGATCGAAGGCGCCCGCCTCGCTGCCGCCCTGGCCGTAGGTGACGATCTGGCCCTGGGTCGCTTCGAGGAAAGTGAACACGATCTGGTTCCCCGTCAGGCCACCGGGCGTCAGCAGCTGCAGGAAGCCGTCGACCGAGCCGGGTGGGATCGCGGTGGGGGGCGCGAAGCTGTTGAACAGGGGCACGTCCACCAACAGGGTGTTCGAATCGATCACCGTGGCCGGGGCGTCCATCGCTGCCTGGCCCACGAATCCGCCCACCACGGCGTTGAAGCGCACGGCGGTGACCGAATCCAGGTTCGAACCGTGCACCACGATGGTGTCGCCGGGAATCCCGACCGGTGGCGCGAGCTGACTGAAGGACTGAGCTTGGGCGGCTTGGCTGGCGGCTGCCAGGGCAACTGCGGCGAGCAGGAGGGAGCGGTTCACGGGGCACAGGGGCAGACGACACATGGCGGTCTCCTCACAGAGGATCGGATTGGCGGGGCGTGGGGGCCGGGCCCGAGTGGGCCGACGGCACTACGACCGGGCCGCGGTCAGATTCCCGCCCGGCGGCGCATGGGCCGGAGCCGTGGCGCGGCGACCCGTGAAGTGCGATCCTGCGGCCCACCCCCAGCCAAGATCACCGATGCCCGGCTCCGCCCACGCCCGCCACTGGCCCCTCGACCCCGAGGTCGACTTCCTCAACCACGGCTCCTTCGGTGCCAGCCCGCGGGTCGTGCTCGCCGAACAGCAGACCTGGCGCGAGCGCATGGAGGCCGGGCCGGTCAAGTTCTTCGCCCGCGACCTCGAGGGGCTCTTGGACCAGGTGCGCGCGGTGCTCGGCCCGTTCCTGGGCGCCGACCCCGACGATCTGGCCCTGGTCCCCAACGCGACGGTCGGGATCAACACGATCCTGCGTTCGATGGAGCTCGAGCCGGGCGACGAGCTCTTGGTCACCGACCAGGAGTACAACGCCAGCGCCAACGTCCTGCGCTACGTCGCCGAGCGCGCGGGGGCGACCGTGCGGATGGTCGAGCTGCCCTTCCCGATCGCCAGCCCCGGCGACGTGGTCCAAAGGGTGCTCGACGCGGTCACGCCTGCCACGCGGCTGCTCTTGATCGACCACGTGACCAGCCAGACCGGCCTGATCATGCCGGTCGAGGAGCTCGTCACCGTGCTGCGAGCGCGCGGGGTCGAGACGCTGATCGATGGCGCCCACGCGCCGGGCATGGTGCCCCTCGACCTCGATTCACTCGGCGCGGCCTACTACACGGGCAACGCGCACAAGTGGCTCTGCGCCCCGAAAGGCTCCGCGATCCTGCACGTGCGGCGCGACCTGCAGCATCGCGTGCGGCCCCTCGCGATCAGCCACGGCGCCAACTCCACGCGCGAGGACCGCTCGCGCTTCCGCATCGAAGCCGACTGGATCGGCACCGTCGATCCGACGCCCTGGTTGGCCACGCCCTGCGCGATCGAGTTCCTGCGCGGGCTACTGCCCGGTGGCTTCCGCGAGCTGCGCGCACACAACCGCTCGCTCGTGCTCGAGGGGCGACGCCTTCTGTGCGAGGTGCTCGAAATCGAGCCCCCGGCGCCCGATTCAATGATCGGCTCGACGGCGTCCGTGCCGCTGCCGGACTCCCACGACGGACGCTACGACCAGGGACTGTGGGTCGATCCGTTGCACCGGACCTTGGTGGCGAGGGGCATCGAGGTGCCGATCATGGCTTGGCCCAAGCCGCCCCGGCGTTTGCTGCGGATCTCGGGCCAGGTTTACAACACGCCCGAGCAATACGTGCGGCTGGCGGAGGAGCTGGCGGGGCTGTTGAGTTCGGCGCGGGTCTGACGTTGGACGTACTGGGACGTACGGTGGCGGGATTTTTGGGACGTACGGTGGCGGGATCATTTGTCCCACCGGCCGCCGATAGCGCTGCGAAACGCAGCGCTATCGGCGGCCGGTGGGACAAATGATCCCGCCACCGTACGTCCCAAAAATCCCGCCACCGTACGTCCCACAGTCAGCGCGACACGGCCTCGAGCGACGCGAGCAGTTGGCGCACCTGGCCCAAGACCTGAGGCGTCGCGCGCACCATCAGGAAGTCGCCCAAGCGGCTGATTGCGGCCTCGGAGACCTGGTCCCAGTAGTCGGGCTGGACCTGGCTCCGCAAGAGGTTGGTCACCTCGTCGTAGGCCCACTCGGGGTACTCGTCGCCGAAGGCCTCGCCCTCGCTCGCCATGACCGACCTCACGACTGCATCCAGCCGGAAGAACTCGGTCTCCACGTCGCCGCCGGGCATCTCGCGCAACTCGATGCCTCCGAGCTGCTCGACGATGTTGAGGCCGTGGGCGCGGGCGAGCCAGGCGATGGCATCGCTGGCCGGCACGCCGATCAGGTCGAAGACACCGGCCTCGTCGTCCTGATAGCCGTCGCTGATCAAAATGTCGACATCGAGGGTCTGCGACAGCCAATCGGCCGTCTCACCGAGTGTCGTGGCGTCGTCGGTGTGTAGCTCGATCAACTCGTCGGTGAGCGACTCGAGGATCGAGGGGCTGAGCTCACCGCCGGGGGGACGACGTCCGCCGTTCAGCAGTCGCTCGAGGGCCTGGCGGATCTCCTCGTGCCGGCTCGACGTGTGCGAGATCGCGAAGGTCCTGCCGACCCGATCGATCGAGACCCAGGGCTGGTCCCAGTCCAAGTAGGGCAGCCAAGTCGCCGTGACGATGTACTCCTCGATCTCGTCGAGCTCGTAGCCGAGGTCGAGCAGCGGCCCGATGTCGTAGAGGCGCAAGTCGAAGGCATCCGGGGCTTGCCACGTCGGAGCGATGTAGATGGCGTGGCCGGTCAGGCACCAGAGCAGGTAGTCCGAATCCACCTGGCGCACGAGTCGATCGAGGATCTCGGCCCCCGTGGATGCGCCCCGCAAGCGTGGATTTTCGATCTCCTCGAGGGCAGTGCGTGCGTCCTGGTGCATGACGATGTTCACGCCGAGCGCAGCTCGCAGCATCTCGATCACGTCGCTCGACGTCGCGCCCTCGCCGATCGGTGGCATGGCCGCGGGCTCGTTGAGCCGCTGGCGCAGTTCCTGGGCCCAGGCGGGCTCGGTGCGGACAGCTTGGACGGGGATCTCGCGCCAGGCTGCCTCGCTCGCCTCCCGCTGTAGGACCGCGGGAACCGCGGCATCGGTGAGACCGGTCCAGGCCAGGGCCAGCACCAGCGGCGCGCCCACCAGCCAAGAGCGGTGGGGTCGATTCTTGTAGCTGTCGATCATCAGGATTCTCCGCTCGAGATCGCGACCGGCGCGCGACAGGGGAAGGGCGGTGGACGGCACGACGGAGTGACGTCCCTGTGAGAGGTCAACCAGTGCCCGCGCGTAGCCGCCGATGGGCGCGGCCTGCGCCGCGTCCAGGGCCTGCCAGTCGCGGGCGGACTCCTGGGCCGCGCGCAGTCGCACGCGCGCCAGGTACACGAGGGGGTGGAACCAGAAGGCCGCCCCCGCGATTGCGGCGGCCAGGTTCACGGCGACGTCGCGAGACCGCACGTGGAAGAGCTCGTGCAGGAGCACGCGCTCGAGGTCCGCTGGCGCGAGGCGCGAGACGAGGTCGGGTGGCACGATCAGGGTCGGGCGCAGCACGCCGACCACGGCCGGGCCGCTGAGCGTCGGTAGGCAGCGCACGCGCGGGGCGTGAGCGAGGCCCGCGCGGCGCGCGGCGTCGTCGAGGGCGGCGAGCAGCCTGGGCTCGTCGACCCTGCTTGCGCGCGCGATTCTCCCGCGCAATCGCAGGGCTCCCGCGGCGAGGCGCAGCAGGCACAGGATCAGTCCCGCGAGCCAGACCGCGACGGTGGTGGAGCCGAAGCGTTCGATCGGATCGAGGGGGTCGGTAGGCGTTCGTACGGTGCCAGGCACGAAACCGCCGCCTGAGCGCCCATCCGAAGAGCCGCCGAATGCGGCTCTTCGGGGGCGCTCAGGCGGCGGTTTCGTGCCTGGCACCGTACGAACGCCTGCCGACCGCGCCTCGGGAGCCGGGGCCACCGCGCGCGGGCGGGGACCGATGGTGAGGGGCGCGTGCGACGGCGCGTCGTTGGCGTCCGGTGTCTGCTGGGTCCGCCGGCCGAGGTCGTCCTCCATGGACGTCCACGGCACCAGGCCGCCTTCGATCGCGATCGGTGCCGGCAGCAGCAGTCGCACGAACACGAGCAGCCAGAGCCGATAGCGCCAACGCGCCGTCAGGCTGCGACCGAGCAGGGCTTCGATCGCCAGCACACCCGCCACCAGCAGTGCCACTTGCCACGAAGTACGCCACAGGGCGCCGAGCAGCTCGGGGGCGACGGAATCGAGCCAGCTCACCGCCCGCCCTCGCGCCGCTCCAGATCGTCCAACAGCTCGCGCAGCTCGCGGATGTCGTCGGCCGACAGCTCGCCCTCCCGGGCGAAGTGGGCCAAGAGAGGCTTGGTCGAGCCGCCGAAGACCCGCTCGACGAAGCTCTTGCCCTCGGCCATCACGCACTCGCCGCGGGAGATGCGCGGCGCGTAGAGATAGCGCTTGCCCAGGGCTTCGAAGGACACCGCGCCCTTCTTGACCAAGCGGCCGACGAGGGTCTTGACCGTGCGCTCGCTCCAGCCGGAAGCGGGGCAGAGGTCGGCGGCGAGGTCCGCGGCCGTGCGGGGCGAGCGGTCCCAGAGGGCTTCCATCACCCGCCACTCGGCTTCGGTGATGCGCTGGGCGACGGTCTCGGGGTCGGGTTGATCGTGGTTCATGACTACAGTTGTGGTCTAGACCACAGTTGTAGTCAGGTTTCCCCCGGCCCCGCCCGGAACTTCGACGTCGGTCTGCAAATACTTCCGCACAAAGGGTTTGCGGATGTGATCCAGCGCCCGCGCCGCCCCTTTGGTATGAGAGGGGCCCCTCCCCCCGGCCCCGCACCCTCCCGCGGGGCCCACGCACCTGGAGCACCGATGGCCAAGCGCCCGCGCGAGCCCCGCGAGTCCGACCCCCAGGGTCCCGACCTCTCCCGCCGTTCCTTCCTGGTCTCCGCCGGCAGCGCCGCTGCCGGCAGCGTGCTCGCCGGTGGCTTGGCCGGTGCCGCCACCGCGGCCGAGGCCCAGGAATCCACCGACGGTCGCCTGGCCGGCCTGGTCAACGTGCGCCTGAAGATCAACGGCGAGCAGCGCACCGTCGCCGTCGAGCCGCGCACGACCCTGCTCTCGACCCTGCGCCACCGGCTCGACCCGGCGCTGACCGGCACCAAGGAGGTCTGCGACCGCGGCAACTGCGGCGCCTGCACGGTGCTGGTCGACGGCCGCCCGGTCTACTCCTGCCTGCAGCTCGCCTGCACCCTCGAGGGCTCCGAGATCACCACCGTCGAGGGCCTCGGCTCGCCCGACGACATGTCCGACGTGCAGCAGGCCTTCTGCGACAAGGACGCCTCCATGTGCGGCTTCTGCACCCCTGGCTTCGTGGTTGCGACGACCGCCTGCCTGGCGAAGCACGCCGCGCCCGACGACGCGACGATCCGCCACGAGCTCTCGGGCAACCTCTGCCGCTGCGGCACCTACCCGCACATCTTCGAAGCCGCGGCCAGCGCCGCGAGCAAGAGCGGAGGGCGTGGACGATGAGCCCCACACCCAAGTGGAAGCCGCGCGGGGAGATGACCCTCTTGAACACGGGTTACGCGCGCCTCGACGGACCCGACAAGGTCACCGGCCGCGCGGTCTACTCCCACGACGTGCGCCTGCCGCGCCAGGTCTACGCGCGGCTGGTGCTGCACAGTTACCCCCGCGCCGAGCTGACCTCGCTCGACCTGGAGCCGGCGCGGCGCATCCCCGGCGTGGTCCTGGTGGAGGCCCAGAAGGCCGCGGGCGACGAGTTGGTCTACCTGGGCGACGACTCGATCGTGGCCTACGTCGCCGCCGAGACGCCCGAGGCCGCCAAGGACGCCGCCCGCGCCGTGCGCGCGGCCTTCCGCGACCACTACCCGCCGATGGTCACGCGCGAGCAGAGCCTGTCGCCCGGCGCGCCGTCGATCACCGGTCGCGGCAACACTTCGGGCGCGCGCGATCGCGGCGACGAGGCTGCCGTGGACTCGGCCCTCGAGGGCGCCGCAGTCGTGGTCGAGCAGGTCTACGAGCTGCCGATCCAGCACCACGTGTGCCTCGAGACCCACGGGCACGTGGTCGACTACGACGGCGAGAGCGCGACCTGCTACGCCTCGACCCAGGCCGTCTCGGGCAGCGTCGACGAGTTCGCGCGCAACCTCGGCTTGCCCGCCGACAAGGTGCGCGTGCTCACGCCGGTGATGGGTGGCGGCTTCGGCGCCAAGTTCGGGATCGGGCTCGAGGGCGCGATCTGCTGTCTGATCGCGAAGAAGCTCTTGCGGCCGGTGCACCTGATGCTGGACCGGCCCCAGGAGTTCCAGATGGCGGGCAACCGCTCGGGGACCTGGGTGCGGATGCGCGGCGGCATCGACGCCCAGGGGCGCCTGGTGGGGCAGTTCGCCGAGGTCGACCGCCTGGGCGGGACCGGGGGCGGGGCCTTCCCTTTGATGCCCTACATCTACGCCTGCGAGACCAACGCCGCGCGCACGCGCTCGGTGCACACGGCCCTGGATTCGAATCGCGCCATGCGCGCGCCGGGCCATCCCCAGGCGTCGTTCGCCCAGGAGAGCTTCCTGGACGAGTTGGCCTACGCGGCCGGGCTCGACCCGGTCGAGGTCCGCAAGGTCAACGTGGAGAGCGACGTCTACCGTCGCCACCTGGACGTGGTCGCGGACGCCATCGGTTGGGACGCGCATCCCAACCGCACCGCCCCCGGCGAGGCCGGCGCCGACGGCTGGGCCGAGGGCATCGGCTTCGGCCTGGCCACCTGGCGCGCCGGCGGGCGCCCGGGTTGCGAGGTCGAGGTGCGGATCACGCCCGACGGCGCGGTCACCTCGAGCTGCGCGGTGCAGGACCTGGGCACCGGCTCGCGCACCCTGGTGGCGGCGATCATCGCCGAGGAGCTCGGCCTGCCCCTGTCCGCGGTCACCGCGCGCATCGGCGACAGCGACCTGCCCCCGTCGGTGGGTTCGGGTGGCAGCGTCACGACCGGCGCCCTCGCGCCGGCCCTGAAGGTCGCGGCGCACCGCGCCCGCGAAGCCCTGGAGCAGCGCCTGGTGCCGGTGCTCGGCGCCGAGGTCGGCGACTACGAGTGGGTCCGGGGCCGCGTGCGCGTCGCCGGCGAGGGCGACATGACCATGAGCTTCGGCGAGGTCTGCGCGCTGCTCGGCAACCAGCCCCTGTCGGTGCGCGGCGAGTACGACGGCAGCCTCGACGCCGACGGCTCCCTGCACGGCGCCCAGGCGGCGCGCGTGCGCGTGGACACGCTCACCGGTCGGGTCGAGGTGCTCGACATGGTCGCCACCCACGACCAGGGCATTCCGCTCAACCGCCTGGCCCTGACCAGCCAGATCAACGGCGGCATGATCCAGGCCCTGTCCTACGGCCTGCTCGAGGAGCGCGTGCTCGACGCGGAGATGGGCTGGCTGCTCAGCGACAACCTGGAGAGCTACAAGATCGCAGGGCCCAAGGAGATGCCGCGCCTGCGCGTGATCCTCGACGAGGACGACGGGCGCAACCTGGCCACGGGCATGGCGGAGGCGCCGGTGATCCCGGGGCACTCGGCCATCGCCAACGCGATCTTCAACGCCTGTGGTGCGCGCCTGCGCTCCCTGCCCTTCACCCCTGACCGCGTGCTGGCCGCCCTGGCCGAGCGCGCCTGAGCTTCGGAGACGATTCCATGAAGAACTTCGAACTCGCGCGGCCGACGACGTTGAACCAGGCCGTGATGGCCCTGGCCGAGGGTGAGGGCGCGATCGGCGGAGGCAAGGGGCCGGCGGCGCTCTTGGCCGGCGGTCAGGACCTCCTGACCGAGTTGAAAGAGCACCTGGCCGAGCCGGACACGGTGATCGACCTCGGGCGCGTGCCCGGGCTCGACGCGATCGAGCGCGATGGCGCCGGCAACCTCACGATCGGCGCCATGGTGCGTCTGCACCAGCTCGAGGAGCACGGCGCGATCCGCGAGCAGATGCCGGTGCTGGCCCAGGCGGCGACCTCGATCGCCTCGCCGCAGATCCGCTCGGTGGGCACGGTGGGGGGCAACCTCAACCAGCGCCCGCGCTGTTGGTACTACCGCAACGAGGCCTCCGTCTGCCTCAAGAAGGGCGGTCTCGCCTGCCTCGCGGCGGTCGGGCGCAACAAGTACAACGCGATCCTGGGCGGCGGGCCGAGCTACATCGTGCACCCCTCGGACCTGGCGCCGGCGCTGATCGCTCTGGACGCGGAGGTCACCCTGGTGGGGCCCGAGGGCGAGCGCCGCATGCCCCTCGCCGACTTCTACCTGCTGCCGCGCGAGGGCGGCATCTCGACCGAGACGGTGCGCCGTCCGGGCGAGGTGCTGACGAAGGTTCATGTGCCGGCTCCGGCCGCGGGGACGCGCAGCACGTACCTGAAGTTCAAGGAGCGCGAGTCCTACGACTGGGCCCTGTCTTCGGTGGCCTTGGTCCTGGGCATGGACGGCGCGCGCGTGAATCGGGCGCGCATCGTGCTCGGCGGTGTGGCGCCCAAACCCTGGCGGGTGGAGTCGGCCGAGCGCCTGCTCGAGGACAACGAGATCGACCCGCGCACCGTCGCACAGGTGCGCGAGGCGGCGCTGTTCGGCGCGCAGCCCCTGGCCGAGAACGGCTACAAGGTGCCCCTCACCAAGGGCTTGATCACCCGCGCACTCGAGAGCCTGGCCTGAGGAGGTCGACACCATGGAAAGCACCAACCGGCCGCGCCTCTCGCCCTTCTGCGCCGACCTCGGCAGCAAGAAGCTCCTGCTCAACTCGAAGCCTCCGATGACCGAGGAGGACGTGCTCGACGCCAGCAACCACTGCTGGTGCCGGCGCACGAACCAGGTCCTGGGTCCCGACCGCGAGGTCGCGGTGCCCGAGCTGTGCCGCAGCGGGCGCAGCTGCTTCCGCTCGCTGTTCGACTCGCTGACCTGAGCGCCGCAGACCCTTGCTGCGTCAGCACCTCTTCGATCGCGCCCAGCGGGGCGACGCCCTGTTCCGCTGGCGCGGCGGGGAGGTCTCGCGCCTCGAGAGCCTGACCGACGGCGTCTTCGCCCTGGCGATGACCCTGTTGGTCGTGCCCTTCGAGGTGCGCGGGGTGGAGAGCTTCGCCCAGTTCGAGGCGATCCTCCTGCGCGCTCCGGTGATGGCCCTGTGCGTGGCCTTCATCATCATGGTCTGGCAGTCGCACTTCCTGTTCCACCGCCGCTACGGCCTGGAGGACGGGGTCACGGTCTGGCTCAACGCGGCCTTCCTGTTCGTGCTGCTCTTGGGGATCTACCCGCTGAAGCTCCTGGCGACGCTGCTCGTCAACAGCTTCACCGACCTCGGCGACGGCCTCAGCCTGCGCGAGCTGGGGCACGAGAACGTGATCTGGCTGATGCAGGCCTACGGTGTGGGTTTCGGCCTGATCTACCTGTGCCTGTTCGTGATGACCCTGCGCGCCTGGCGCCGCCGCGACGTCTTCGAGTTGGACGCCGTGGAGCGCGTGCTTTCCCGCGGCGAGCTGGCCTCGCACGGCGTCATGATCGCGGTTTCGAGCCTCTCGATCGGATTGGCCAGCGCGGGGCTTCCGGGCCCGGCGGGGTTGTCCTACATCGCTATCGGCCCGATGCAGGGCGTGCTGGGTTGGCAGATCGGCCGGCGCGCGACGGCCCAGGCGGCGGTCCGTGACTCGCGGGTCGAGAATCCGTGAACCGCTTCGGAGCGGGGATCGTTGGAGCCCGGACCCGGCTCCGGCCGAAGCTGCTATAGACGGGGGTCGCCGCCGCGGGCCCCCTTCCGCGCCGGGAACCATCGAGGTCCACCATGAAAGCCATCCTGATCGCCCTCTCCGTCGCCGCCGTGGGCAGCGCCGGGGCCCTGACCGCCTTCGACTGCGATCGCTGCGGTAGCGAGCCGCTCATCGCCTGCCCGCTGCTGCTGCCCGAGGGCTCGGCGGCACCGACTCTGGCTCCGGCTCGGGGACCTTCGTCCGCGGTGACCTTCGAGGTCGTCGGCGAGCGGGCGTCGGCCGGTGTCGAGTTGCGAGCGGACACTGTGCGCGCGGACACTGTGCGCGCGGACACTGTGCGCGCGGACACTGTGCGCGCGGACACTGTGCGCGCGGACACTGTGCGCGCGGACTACGTCGAGGCCCGCAGCGCCTCCGTGTTCGCCGGAGCCTGCCACGTGGCCAGCGAAGCCGACAGCCAAGGGCGCCAGGCCCTGATGGCCTGGTCGATCACCGAGGGGACCGTGGACGGCGTGGACCTCGCCGGAGCGCGGGTCGTCGCCGCCGTCAGCGGCCGGGAGAACCTGGCCACGGGCGCCGAGCGCCAGTGCGCGGTCTGGATCGATGCCCCCGGGGGCGAGGCGCAGTTCGAGGCCGCCCGGGCCTGGTTCGACGCCGCGCACGGGGAGGCGGTCGGCTCGGTGCGGTCGGTGCAGGCCCAGCCGGTGAGCTTCGAGCGCGACGGGAACGCCTTCGCGGTGCAGGTGGGCGACGTGATCCGCCTGGCCGGCGACGCGATCGCCGACGGATCCTGCTGCTCGATGCAGGAGCACCGCTGGTACGAGCCCCTGGGCGCCGACGCCGGCCTGCCCGTCGGCGTGCCCGAGACCTGCTCCTTCGCCGGCGCCGCGGGCCTGCCCTCCTGGCGCTACGAGGGGCAGAACAACGTCTTCGTGGGCGAGTACGTGGGGCAACTCGCGGGACGGTGCGCGGGAACGAGCGAGGGCTGCCAGCCCTGGAGCGACACGCTCGACACCTGACCGTGGAACCCCGCCCGCCCGCGGGACGTACGGTGGCGGGATCATTCGTCCCACCGGCAGCCGACAGCGCTGCGAAGCGCAGCGCTGTCGGCTGCCGGTGGGACGAATGATCCCGCCACCGTACGTCCCCGGGCGCCACCGCACCCGCCCCGACTATCCTGCTCGGTTCGGACCCGAACCGTAGAACTCCCGCGAGCCCCGCCATGACGTCCTCGACTCCCTCCCCGGCCCCGTTCCTGCCGCGCACCCGCGCGCAGATGGAGGAGCTCGGCTGGGACGCCCTCGACGTGCTGCTCGTCACCGGCGACGCCTACGTCGACCACTCCTCCTTCGGTGTGCCGGCGATCGCGCGCTTCCTGGAGTCGAAGGGCTACCGGGTCGGGATCCTGGACTGCCCCGACTACGAGCCCGACGGCTCGGGCTGGGAGCGCCTGCCCACGCCGCTGCTCTGGGTCGGCGTGTCGGCCGGGACCATCGACTCGATGGTCACCAACTACACCGCCGCCAAGCGCAAGCGGCGCACGGACGTCTACCGCCCCGGCGGCGCGCCCGGGCGACCGAACCGCGCGACCATCGGCTACACGGCCAAGGCGCGCCACCACTTCAAGGGCGTGCCGGTGATCATCGGCGGCATGGAGGCCGGGCCGCGGCGCCTGGCCTACTACGACTACTGGGACGACAAGATGCGGCGGTCGATCCTGGTCGACGCCAAGGCGGATCTTCTGGTGTGGGGCATGGGCGAGCGCTCGGCGCTCGAGGTCACGCGGGCCTGCGAAGCGGGCCGACCCCTGCGCGGCCTGGCCCAGACCTGCGAGCTCGTGCGTCCCGAGGACGTGCCCGCGGACGTGCGTTGGGTCCCGACGTTCGAAGAGCTCGAAGCCGACTGGGGCAAGCTGGTCGAGCTGTTCAACGCCGTGCGCGAGGAGAACCAGCCGGACGGCCGCGTCCTGGCCCAGACCCACGGCGCCCGCGTCGTGCTCCAACACCCGCCCCTGGCGCCGTCGACGGCTGAAGAGGTCGACAGCTACTACGACCTGCCCTTCCGGCGCGACGTGCACCCCGACCACGCGGGGCTCGGCGTGCCGGCGCTCGAGGCGGTGCGCTTCTCGATCAACACCCACCGAGGTTGCTTCGCGGACTGCTCCTTCTGCTCGATCACCTTCCACCAGGGCCGCGCGATCCAGAGCCGCAGCGAAGAGTCGATCCTGAAGGAGGCCGCGACCCTGGCCGAGCACGTCGACTTCCGCGGCACGATCACCGATGTCGGCGGGCCGACGGCGAACATGTGGGGCCTGGGCTGCAAGCTGCTCGAGAAGGGCAAGCCTTGCCTCGATCGCGACTGCCTGACGCCGGACCCCTGCCCGGCCCTGCGCCTGGACAAGACCACCGAGGGCTACCGGCGGCTGCTCGGGCTCGTGAAGCGCAGCAAGGGCGTCAAGCACGCCTTCGTGAGCTCGGGCGTGCGCTACGACATGCTGCGCGGCAAGGACGGCGAGACCCTGCCGCTGCACGACACCCTCGTGGGCGAGCACACTTCGGGCCGCATGAAGCTCGCGCCGGAGCACTCCGACCCCGAGGTCCTGCGCCTGATGAACAAGCCCGGCTTCGAGAAGTACGAGCAGTTCGAGGAGGAGTACCGCACCGCCTGCGAGAGCCAGGGCAAGGAGCAGTACCTCGCCAACTACTTCATCGTCGGCCACCCGGGCACGACCCTGGCCCAGGCGGTGCAGCTCTTCGAGAAGCTGCTCGAGCGCAACTACAGCCCCGAGCAGGCCCAGGAGTTCATCCCCCTGCCGATGACGCGGGCGGCGGTGCAGTACGCCGCCGGCCGCGACCCGCTCACGGGCGAGGAGGTCCATGTCCCGCGCACCGAGCGCGAGCGCAGCCAGCAGAAGGCCCTGGTGCGCTGGAAGGACCCGAAGGGACGCCGCAAGGTCGAGGAGGCGCTGACCGATTCCGGCCGCACGGACCTCTTGCCACGCTACCGCGAGCTGCTCGCCGCCGACGAACGCCGCCAGGCCCACCGGACCGGCTCCAAGGGCCGCAAGCAGGCCCGCGGCAAGAGCAAGCTCTTCGACCGCGCCCGCGCGGGCGACGGCGGGGACATGGACCTGGCTGGCTAAGGGTCCTGCTCAGCCCGGCACCGAACCGCGCAGCAGTCGCGTCACTAGGTCGTCGCGGAAGGCCGCGTGCCCCTCGAGGAGCGATGGATCCAACTCGGCGGCCTGGAGCGGGAATCCGCGGAGCACGTCGGCGAGCACCAGCGCCGAGAAGCCGCCGTCCTTGGTCGGCGCGTCGCGGACCGCGCGGTCGAGGTCACCGCCGCTCGCGAGGAGGACGCGCGCGTCCACGAGGTCGCGGACCTCGGATCGCGAGAGCAGTGCGCAGAGGTTGTTGACCAGGATCTCGTGCGGCGTGTCGACTCGCACGGGCACGCCGTCGATCGCACCCACGACGGGCACCTCGACGGTCGCGACCGGATCGGCGACCAGGTCGACGACGACCGAGTCGTCTCCGTGGGCGACGCGGCAGCGGTGGAACGTCGCGCCCGGCTGGAGAGGTTCGGCGTCGGCCAGGGCCCGCAGGACGCGGAGCTGGAGCGGCGACAGCCGACTACGCGACACCCATCCGCTCCCACTCGTCGAGCAGCCAGCGCCAGAACTCGCGGCGCCGGCCCAGGTCGCGCTCGATGCGCGGCCACTCGGCGCGGATGTCGTTCGGTGTCAGGAAGTGGAAGGCGTCGTCGGGGCGCGCCTCGCGCAGGAGCTTGCCGATCATCCGCGCGCGCTGCTCGGCGTCGTCGCCGGCGAGGATCACGCGGAACTGGTCGAGGGTCAGATCGCCGTCCCACAGGAATCAGAAGCGACCGTCGGCGTCGACCAGTTCGTCGAGCGGCGTGAGGCAGTGGTAGGACATGGCGAGCGCGAACTCGGAGGCGGGCGCGGAGCCCGACCCTAACCGCGCCGCCGGCGGACTCGACAGGGACCGGCGGTCCGGCGAGCGTCTCGCCGTCAGTCGACCGTGACCGTCGTCGACGCCGAGCGGCCGCGGGCGAGCGTGTCGGTCGCGGCGAGGTTGACCAGGCCCAGGAGGGGCGCCTGGGTCGCGAACTCGTCGAGGGAGAGCGGCGCTCTGGCTGCCCTCCTGGGAACCGCCTCTCCGGAGCCCTCCGGCCACGGACCCGATGGCCTGGCCATCGCCGGGTCTTCGGGGCCGAGCACGAGACGCGCTCCGAACTGCGCCTTCGCCGCGAGCGCCCAGCACCGGGGTTCCTCGGCTGTCGAGCGGACCGCCCCGTCGGCGCGCTCGACCCGATCGTCCTTTGCGCCGTCGTCGGTGCGGTCCGGGTTGCTCGCGGTCGAGGCGCGCCCACGCCCGCACTCAGTCCTGACCGCGTGCGGCGCCGGTGGATCGTCGACGAGTCGGTCCAACGTGCTCTCGAACCGGGTCGGCGACGGCAGCGAGGTCATGGTAGGCCCACCGCTCTACCGCCGCCCCGAGAGGCACCCGCCACCGCGATCCGCGCGGTGACGGGCCGAGCGCCTCTCCTCGAGCGGGGGTCCTCAGTTCCCCAGCGCCCGCCGCGCGTGTTTCCGGACGTCGGCAGACGGATCGGTGTCCGATGCCGTCCGCAGCGCGAGCTCGACGCGCGGATCGCCGACGTAGTCTCGCAACGCGTCCGCAGCCTCGCACCGTGCTCCCTCGCTGGCGCTGCCCTCGAGCACTTCGACGAGGGCTGCCAGGTAGCGCGGATCCCGCTCGCGCGCGACCGCCTCGACCGCGTTCTCGACGACCTCCGGGTCCTGCGCGGTCCGGATCAGGTCGATCGCGGCAGCGACGAGCCAGTCGCCTTCGACCATCTCGTCCGGGAAGAGCTGCAGCATCCGGAGCGCGCCCAGCCGCTCGTCGTCGCGGTTCGCGGCGTCCGAGAGCTGTACCCGGTAGGCTTCGAGACCATCCCGCGCCAACGACGATCGAGGCAACTCGAGTGCTTGCGCCTCGCGTCGATTCCAGTCGTCCGCCACCGGCCCATAGATTCCGAGGGCGAACTCCTCCTCGAGTTCGTCGACCCTCGTCTCGAGCTGGGCCAAGGCGAGCACGACGTCTTCGGGCGCCGCTTCGCCCGCCGCGAGCGGGGTAGTGACCGGCGCCTGACTAGCCGCCTCCGCGAAGTCGTCGAGTTCGGACCGCAGCGCCGACTGCAGTGCCTCCAAACGCGCGACGTCCCGCTCGATCAATTCCAGGTCGAGATCCGGCTGACCGCTGGGCGCCCGTCGATTCGCGACGGCCAGGGCTGCCGCCGCCCCCACGAGCGCGAGCACAGCGAGGGCCAGGCCGATCAGCGGTGAAGGCTCTCTCCTCATTCGCATGCCTCACCGATCACCATAGGCGTCCCGGCGCCGGAGAAAGTCCCGCGCTCTTTCCCTGACCGAGGCGGAAGGATCGTACTCGAGCGCCTCGCTCACGACTTGTCGCACCAGGTCATCGTCGTAGTGCTGATTCAGCGAGTTGATCGCTTGGTCGCGAGCGGTCTCGAAGGGCGAGAATCGAGCCGTGGACAGCAGAGCGTCCCGAACGCGCTCGCCCGCTCGGACACCTCGATAGACCCGCATGAGCTGGGTCTGGCTCCGCTCGTCGTTCGCCAGCCCCTGGTCCCGGAGCCAGGCATCCTCGACCTCTCCCACGAGGTGGGCATCCGGATTGGGAAGCCGCGACAACGTGAGCAGTGCGCGCGATCGTTCCTCGACGCCGGACTCGGAATCCAAGATCACCGATCGGTAGTGGGCGATCGAGAACAGCTCGTCCGCCAGGGACGGATCCGAGGTCGAAATGTCCTCGAGCGACAGGAGCCGTGGCTTGATGGACGAGAATCGCTCGAGCTCCGCCAGCCGCCGCTCGAGGTGGGCGAGCCGGTCCCGCAGGGCCAGCGGCTCCGCGCCTACCGCTCGACGGGCACCGGGCCCCAAGGCAACTGCACGAGCGCGTCCCCATGCCTCCGCCGCCCGCCGAGAGATCTCGGCGACTTCGGCCTGCATCAAGCGCATGGCCCGCTCGCTCCCTTCCGACCGCGCGGACGAGCGCCCGGACACGGCCCCGACGATTGCCCAGGCCGCGACGCTGAGCGCGGCCAGGGAGCAAACCGACGAGGAGGCGAGCAACCAGCGTGATGCCCGCCCGTTCAGGACCGACGACTCCAGCTTCACTTCCCCAAGACTAATCGCTCCCAAGGAACCAGGAAGAGCTGCATCGCCAAAAACAGACCCAGGAAGACGATCCTGGACCGGCCCTCCATTCTGCCCGTTTGAGCGTAGCCCATGATCGTGAGCAACCACCCGAAGCCGACCACCGTCGCAACCGGATAGGTGAAGCACACGAACTGCGCCAGGACGACGTGGCGCAGGTTCCTTGCCAACCGAATCCACTTCGACAGGAGGAAGGTAACAGCAATTAGAACCTCGGACACCAGGGTCCAGAGGGTCATCGAGAGCGCCAAGGGTCCAGCGAATCTACTATCCAAGAGGCGCGCGCTCGCCACGTCGCCAGACACCGTGCTACGAAGGGCGCTCCTGTTCTCATCGAGAACTCCGGCGTCAATGCCAGCGACAATCTGCGCGAACCCGGTGAACCGGGTGTCGGTGAGCATCGTGAAGTGGAGGAAGGACCCATCGACGAATCCAGGGGTCACGGCCTTCCAGTACGCCGCGAAGAGAAAACACCACCCGATCAGCAGCCGCGAATGGTGCGCTAGCAGTGCACGCGACTTCATCGACAACGACAGTGCGAGGCACCAGTAGACCATCAGCACCTTATGGTTGTCGATGACGTAGACCCTCGGAATGACCCCCACGGCCTGGATGAGAGTCAGCGCTCCCCAGAAGTACGGCTGCCGCGCCAGGGGGGGGATCGTCATCCCGGCCGCGGCGAGCATGACCGTTGGAACGCTAAGGTCCCAGTACCCCGGCCCGTAGAGAACCAAGAGCAACAGTGTCAGCCTGGCAGACACGTCCCGGGGATCGAGGCTATGCAGCTCATGGATAGCCCGTTCGAGACGCCGCGTCACGGCTTGCAGCAAGGAGCCAGATTCCGCGCGAGTTGCGATAGAGGCAGCCCGGCCAGTTCGGCCATTATCTCGAGTCGTTCTCCCGGGCGCGAATAGCTCGAGTGGAGAGTGCGTCGAATCGTACGAGCGGAAATGTCGTACTCGAGCCTGTAGACCTCCGCTTCGAATCGCACGGGAATTACGTAGGAGGGGACCGCAGTGCTATCGGGGCGCCACTCCTCGATTCTGCCAGCACCGCGCCCGGCACTGACCAAGTCGTCATGGGAAAGGTAGAGCGAGTCGAGCGGACCGAGCTGAGTCTGCCGCCGTGGAACCGCATGATACCGCTCGACGACCCAGACTCGACGGCTGAGGTCTTTCAGCATGAGCTGCACGATCTCTTCGGACGGAAGCCGTTTGGCGAGTGAGCGTCGGCCTCGTAAATCGGCGGGGATGGAGACACGGAAGTTCCACTCTCCGCACTTGGCAAAGACGCTGATCGCCCTCGTCCCGCCGGAGTCCACGGTCGAGAACATCCCGAATCCGCCGCCCTTCCACTGCGTTAGGCCGTCCTTGATCACCAGCCAGTGGTGGAGGAGGGCAACGCCGACCAGCAGGCTGACCGGCAGAAACCGTTGCAAGCTTCGCCGCTGGGCTCTCGAGAATCGAGCCAGTTGCTGACGGGAAAGGTGCATGGTCGAGTTAGTCGGCGGAGCCGTGATCGATTGACACGGACAGCGTGACCCTAGGGCGGACCAGCGGTCGAGTAGCCCCCCCCCCGACGCAGCATCCGTCGCGCCGCCTGGGCGAACGAGAACGGCATCTGCTGCACACCTCGACGCCCACCCTCCGAACGTGAGACCTGGGGAGGTCTAGGCAAGACCCACTCCGGACGGCTCGATCGAGCCGCCATGGGGTCTCTCACTTCCGCGCCCAGTGCCGCGCTGACCCGGGTACGCCTTGCACGGCTCGTCGTCCGGCCGGGGGTAGCGGCCTCCTTACTACGGCTCGCGATTTAGCGGGCTCTCGCGGTCGTTCTTCCACCACTCCTTCGCCCCCTCCTTGGCATGAGACTCGGTAAGGAACCCGTCCTCGACCATTTCGTGGACGGCCCACTCCGCCGCCTCTGACTTCACCTCGCCCTCGTAGATGAAGTTCTCACCGGCCCACTCCCACTCCTGGCCTTCGCCGTCGTTCTCGTGCCACTGGTTCGATTCCTGCATCCCCTCATCGCGCTCGGCCTGCGCCTCTTCGGTGGGCGAAGGGAAGGGGATCGGGTCCGACGCGGCTCTCACCGTCGCGACGACCAGGAGCGTCAAGGCAACCAGGCAGACGTGGCTCGCGAGCTTCTTCATTCTGTCGAATCCAGGCTTCTGGAACTTCGGGACGGGCGGTTGGTCCATCGACCGCCGCTGTCGGTCGCACCGACAGCGGGCGGGAAGGGGACGCTATCCGTCCGGGCCGATTGCCGCAACAGGGGCGTTCTCGCGCCGACGAGGGAACACGCGGTTCGTATTGGTCGCCGGGGTCGGTCGCAGCGCGGCAACGGCGCCGCAGCTGCCCAGTAAGGTGCCGCCAAGATCTAGGACTGAACGCTATCGGCTCGCGAACTCGCCGTAGCTCACGTATTAGGCATGGTCACCCGAGTATCCTTTGACGTTCGCCTGTCAGACGTCTGCTAGGCGCTCGCGTCACGGATGCCTTGCGGAAGCTCCCGCAGGGAAGTGCCGCATACCCGGGCGACCCTGCAGATCACGCCGAGAGCGGCAATCCCCTCGCGACGGCATTCGACGCAGTCTGCTCTACCCGCGGCCCGTGGACGGGATGGCGCGCCACCGCGGCATGTTGGATCTCGACCCGCCGGCGCGCGTGGACGACGCTGATCCGGAGAGGTTCGCGGCCCGGGCCAGGGGAGCGCGCAGGGCGCCCGCAAGAGTGCCGTCGAGACGAGGTCGGACCCCGCCCGTGTAGCCATCCAGGTCGATCCACCACTCGCCCCGCCGACCTCGATCACGATCGATCGCCCGCCGTAGGCCGCCGACGCCACACACACAGCCCCACCTCCGTCCCGTCGGCCAGCATCGCCTTGCGGCCCATCCAGTGTTGGATCTCCGTCGGCGTCAACCCGACGAGGTCTTCGAGGGGTCCGAAATCCGCGCCGATGCCTGGCCTCGACGAACTCACAAAGCGACTCGAGGTTCTCACCGCGCCGCGGTCCGAAGGCCGCCAGGTCCGCCGCGGTCGAGCAGCGTCGCTCACCGGAGAGCGCCAGGGCGCGCTCCTCGACCCAGGTCCGCGTCAGCCAGAGGGGCGAGCACCGGATCAAGTTGGCCCGAGCGTTCTCGAACTCGTGGTCGGCGACCCTCGTCGCGGCCCCGGCCCGGATCGCGTTCGCGTCGATGTAGCGCAGGGACACGGCACCCGCGTGGTGCTCCAGCACCCGCCCCTGGCGCCCTCGACGGCTGAAGAGGTCGACAGCTATTACGACCTGCCCTTCCGGCGCGACGTGCACCCCGACCACGCGGGGCCGGGTGTGCCGGCCCTCGAGGCGGTGCGCTTCTCGATCAACACCCACCGAGGTTGCTTCGCGGACTGCTCCTTCTGCTCGATCACCTTCCACCAGGGCCGCGCGATCCAGAGCCGCAGCGAAGAGTCGATCCTGAAGGAGGCCGCGACCCTGGCCGAGCACGTCGACTTCCGCGGCACGATCACCGATGTCGGCGGGCCGACGGCGAACATGTGGGGCCTGGGCTGCAAGCTGCTCGAGAAGGGCAAGCCTTGCCTCGATCGCGACTGCCTGACGCCGGACCCCTGCCCGGCCCTGCGCCTGGACAAGACCACCGAGGGCTACCGGCGGCTGCTCGGGCTCGTGAAGCGCAGCAAGGGCGTCAAGCACGCCTTCGTGAGCTCGGGCGTGCGCTACGACATGCTGCGCGGCAAGGACGGCGAGACCCTGCCGCTGCACGACACCCTCGTGGGCGAGCACACTTCGGGCCGCATGAAGCTCGCGCCGGAGCACTCCGACCCCGAGGTCCTGCGCCTGATGAACAAGCCCGGCTTCGAGAAGTACGAGCAGTTCGAGGAGGAGTACCGCACCGCCTGCGAGAGCCAGGGCAAGGAGCAGTACCTCGCCAACTACTTCATCGTCGGCCACCCGGGCACGACCCTGGCCCAGGCGGTGCAGCTCTTCGAGAAGCTGCTCGAGCGCAACTACAGCCCCGAGCAGGCCCAGGAGTTCATCCCCCTGCCGATGACGCGGGCGGCGGTGCAGTACGCCGCCGGCCGCGACCCGCTCACGGGCGAGGAGGTCCATGTCCCGCGCACCGAGCGCGAGCGCAGCCAGCAGAAGGCCCTGGTGCGCTGGAAGGACCCGAAGGGACGCCGCAAGGTCGAGGAGGCGCTGACCGATTCCGGCCGCACGGACCTCTTGCCACGCTACCGCGAGCTGCTCGCCGCCGACGAACGCCGCCAGGCCCACCGGACCGGCTCCAAGGGCCGCAAGCAGGCCCGCGGCAAGAGCAGGCTCTTCGACGGCGCCCGCGCTGGAGCGAAGGACTCGGACGACCTCGACATCGCGGGTTAGCTCCGGTCGGCCCGGTGTAGGCGTTCGTACGGTGCCAGGCACGAAACCGCCGCCTAGGGCGAGGCGGCGGTTTCGTGCCTGGCACCGTACGAACGCCTACGCCGGGCTACTCCCCGTCGACGGTGATCGTCGAGACCGCGGAGCGCCCGCTCGCCAGGGTCTCGCTCTTCGACAGGTCCAGCCCCGCGAGGATCGGGGCCTTGGCCGCGAACTGACCCAGGTTCAGGGGGCTGTCTTCCGACCGCAGCACGCTGGCCTGCAGCGTGACCTGCGAACCCGAGACCCACATGGGCATCGGGAGGGTCGGCAGGTAGGCCGGGATGTCGTTCGCAGGGGCCCAGATGGTCCAGACCGACTCGTCGATGCCCAGGGCGATCGGCGCGCCGCTGGCCGCCAGGCGCAGGCGCACCAACGCGCCTGAGGACTCGCTCACGTCGACGTCGAGCGCGGCGACCGCCAGGTCGCTGGCCGTGAAGGTCGCGCCGTCGAAGGGGTCGTCCACGAGCGGCGGCTGGTCGAAAGTCAGCTCGATGCCGCCGGTCGCTGCGGTCAGTGGCGTCGAAGCGACCGAGCGCTCCTCGTCGAAGCCCTCCTCGGTCACGCGCAGCACCAGGCCGTAGCCGGCCAGCACCAGCGGATCGATCGACGGCAGGGCCAGGACGCCGCCGTTCGCGTTCAGCTCGCCCAGGACCACGGGCAACCGCACCGTGTCATTCACACCCGTCGCGCCGGGCAGGGTCAGGTCCAGGGCAACCGACGCGGTGGAGGCTTTGGTCGGTCCGCCGGACAGGTCCAGGTCCACGAGCTGGTCGAAGGCGATCGCCGGGCCGTCGTTGAAGGAGGCGTCGAACGTGCCGATGCCACCCGCGCTGACAGGGTTCGGGTGGGTCGGCAGGGCCACGATCTGCGCCAGGTCGGAGTCGGCACCGGCGATGGCGCTGTCGCAGGTCACGAGGGCCAGGTCGAGGGCCTGACTCGGCGGCACGGCGATGCTGTAGGCACCGCTGACCGGATCGATCGGCGTGGAGGCGACCCAGCGCTCGCCGGCGACGTCGCCGCGGGCCACGGCCAGGAGTTCCAGGCTCTGCCCGGCGGCCAGGCTCGGCAGGTCCGACAGGGTCCCTTGCAGGGTCGCGTTGACCACCGGCTGGGTCACGCCGTCCAGGGCCAGGGTGATCGAGCCGCCCGGGGGCGTGATCGCATAGGCGGTGGTCGTCAGACGGCGGCTGGCGCCGCTCACGATCGCCGTCGACTCGGCGCTGACCACGAAGGGCCCGTCGACACCCTGGAAGCTCGCCAGGCCGAACGCGTCGGTGGTCCGCAGCACGCCCTGCTCCGAGCCGGCGTCGGTCCCGAACAGCAGCACCTGCGCGCCGGGCGCCGGCACCAGGGGCGTGGTGCTCGCGCCGTCCTCGATGCCCACGAACACGCTGACGTTCTGGGAGCCGGTGCCGCCCTCGGGCGACAGGGTCACCGCGCTGGTCTGGCCTTCGGTCACGACCGCCGACGCGTACACCGGGTTGCCGCCGGCCGCGAAGACCGTGCTCGAGGTGTAGAAGCCGGGCTCGAGGTTCAGGAGGAAGTACTGGTTGCTCTCACCGACCGTGATGAACTCACTGCCCGTCGGTCCGACCAGGGTCACCGGCGTGCCGGGGATCTCCTGCTCGCCGGTGAGCACGCCCACGAGCGCGCCGACCTTCGGGATCGAGAAGGTCGTGTCGCCGACGTTGGTGGTGCCCCCGGGCGTGATGCCGATCGCCGGCACCGACGCCTTCGGCAGCACCAGGGCACCGTCCTCCGCCGCGGTCGAGATGCGGTAGCCCACGGCCACCGGCACCGGCGTGGGAATGCTCCCCAGCGCGGCGGTGAAGTTGAAGGCCGGCACGCCCGTGATCTTGTAGCGCCCGTCTTCGTCGGTCAGGCCCGACTGCCCGGTCGCGAGGGCCACGGTGGCGTCGCGAATCGGCTGGGCATCGGTGTTCAGCAGGCGACCGGAGATGGTGGTCGAGAAACCGTTGTTCGCGATCAGGCCGCCGGCGTAGATGCCGCCTTCGACGACCACGCCGATGGCTTGGATGCCCGTGCCGCCGCCGGGCACGCTGATCACCAGACCCGACTGCCCGGTCTGCGCGGTGCGGTTGACCCACGCGAGGCTGTCGCCGTCCCAGGCCCAGATGTCGACGACGGTGCCGAGCGGGAAGCCCATCTCGTTGGGCAGCACCGCGCTCAGGCCGCTCAGCCCACCGACCGGGTTGAAGCGCGCCTCGGTCGGACCGATGGCGGCGAAGCCGGCCGCCGCGATGCTCGACGGCAGGGGGTGGCCGAGTTCCTCGCCGTCCACGCGCACCATGGAGACCTCGAGCCCGGTGGGCGCGGCCTTGCCGGCGATCGACACCACCGTACCCGCGGCGATGACCAGCGAGAGGTCGCCGCCGCCGTTGAGGATCGTGCCGTTCTGCACCTGGCCGCTGCCGTTGATCGTGAGCGTGGCGCTGTCGCCGTCGGGGCTGTTGCGGTCGGGTAGCACGATCGTGCTCGGGACCGTCGGCCGCTCGTCGGTCGCCGAGACCGTGAAGCCGTAGCGCTCGGTGCCGAAGCTCTCGCCCACGAGTTCCGCGGGCTCGCCATCGACGGTCAGCACCACGTTCTTGCTGGGCAGTGCCTCCGGGAAGCCCATCACGAACGCGCCGTCGGCGTTGGTCTCCACGACCAAGTTGCCGAGCCGCACTGTCGCGCCCTCGATCCCCGAACCGCCGGGCCGCACCACGACGCCCGAGAGGCTGGCGAGCTGGATCGGCTGGGGCGTGCCGCCGGGGCCGCTGGAGTCGCCGCCGCCTCCTCCTCCGCAGGCTGCGAGCAGGGTCAGGGACGCGACGGAGGCGATGCGGAAGGCCGAACGGGGCCGGCGCTGGGTCGAGGGCATGGGTATGGGAGGTTCGCTCGGGACGAGGGGAGCCCCTAACCTTAGACCACCTCGCGAGAGGCGCCACCGGCGGCACCACTCGTTACCCAGCGTTCACCTGGAATCCCGGGCGCGCTTCCACGACGCCCCACCTCCGAGACCGTGCTCCGCCTCCTCCTCCGCGTCCTCTTGTGGCCCCTCTCCGCCCGGCGGCGGGCGATCTGGACCGCGATCGTGCTCCTCGGCGGGGCTGGCTGGTGGCAGTTCGGCGACCAAGTCCTGCGTTTTCTGGGCCTGGGGCGCCCGCCGGAGCGCTCGGTCTACATCGTGCTCGAGACCCCCGACGACCTGGAGCGCCAGCAGCAGGCCTCTCCGGACCTGCTGGCCCGCTACGGCGGGTTCGATCGTCCCGGCCTGGAGGCCGAGCTGACCCGCCTGCGCGGCGGCTTCACGGCGGCCTGCGACCTGGCCTTCAACCTGGTCCGCGCGCGGGGCGACGGCGAGCGCACCCTGTTCGCCCGCGGCGGCCTGGTGCCCCTCGACCCCGACGCGGATCCGACCCTGATCACCCGCGTGGTTCACGACCCCGCCGAGGCGCGCGGCTCGGACCCGGTGGCCTTGACCTTGACCCTCGACCGCGACGAGTTCGCGGCCATCTACGCCCAGCGCGACGAGCTGCGCTGGCTGGAGACCTACGTGGCAGAGCGCTGACGGCGCTCAGACGAACGCCGCGCGCACGATCCGGCGCAGGAAGCGCTCGGTCTCGCGGGCGTCGGCGGCGTCGGGGTCGATGCGGGCTTGGATCGAGGCGGCGGTGACCGGGCCTTCGGCGCCGCCGGCCAGCTCGACTCGGCGCGAGCCGAGGACCTCGCCCTGGTCGTCCTGGCGCTCCAGCTCGATCATCCCGTCCACCAGGCGCAGCTCCAGGTGGGCGTCGCCCCGGCAGCTCCGCAGGCGGTAGCGCAGGGGGCGCCCGGCCGAGTCGTCCAGGCTGGCGCAGCCCTCCAGGACCACCTCCAGGCCGGTGGCGACGGCGATGCGCCCCACGCGCAGGTCCAGGTCGCGGAGCTTGCCGAATAGGGTCCTCAGGCGCGCCGTGGGCGGCGTCCCTGAAGTGGTCTGGGGTTGTGCGTGGTCCATTCGAGGTCTCGGGGGACTCCGCTATCGGCGCGGCGCTCCCCTAGACTCGACGGCCCCCGCCGGTCGGCACGTCCGCTGGGGCCCGCATCCGGGAAGTCCCACCCCAGGCCGACCCAGGGCCGGGGTAGCCTCGTCCCGCGCCTCACCCCCCGACCTGCAACGACCCATGCAACTTCGTCTCCTGCTGCTGCTCAGCCCCCTCGCCCTCTGCCAGCCGGTCTTCGCGGAGCCCGCCGCCGGGCTCGCCGTCGGCCAGGATGAAGTCGACGTCTCCGGCTTCAGCACCGAGCAGTTGATCGAGCGACTCGAGAGCCTGCGCGACGAGGCCGGCTACGACACGATTCGAGCCCTGGGCAAGAGTCGCGAACCGGCGGCGGCCCAGGCCCTGGTCAAGTCCCTGCGGGTGCTCGGCTCGCTCGGGGCGCGGCTGGAGGTGCTGAAGGCCCTGTCGCGCTTCGGGGGCATCGCGGGGGCGGAGCAGGCGGCGATGCAGAAGCTGCTCGACGTGGCCACCGTGGAGCAAGAGATCGAGGTGCGCGACCAGGCGCTGCAATCCCTGGCCAATGCCGCCGGCCTGGGTCGCGAGTACCTGGCGATGGTGGTCGAGTTCCCCGTCGACGACGCCGTTCGCAAGCGCGCCATGGAGCTGCACGTCGAGCAGAAGCAGCGCAGCGACGAGGCCTTCTACCGGCGCATGCTCGAGACCGAGCCCAAGACCGACGGCAAGCCGCGGGGCAAGGACAAGGAGGAGGAGCAGGAGGTCCGCCGGCTGCCCGAGGTGCGCGAGTTGGCGTTCATCGCCCTGGCCGAGTGGCTGAGCGTCGAAGAGTTGGTCCCGTCGGTCGAGGACTGGAGCCGCACCGTGCGGCGCACCGCCGTGCAAGAGCTGCACCGGCGCGGCGCCGAAGAGGCCTTCAGCGCCGCCGAGGGCATGTTCAAGCGCCGCGACGAGTGGCCCGAGAACCGCCTGGCCGCGGCGCGGGTGCTGCTCGAGATTGCGCGCGACGACTGGATCGGTGAAGTCGTCGACGAGGGCGGCCGGCGCGACGCATCGATGGAAGAGGTCCAGGGCTGCGCGGACCTGGTGGTCGAGTTCGGCGACGAGAAGATCTTCAAGGACATCGCCAAGCGCCTGGGCAAGGGCGGCACGCCGGAGAAGCTCTTTGCGATCCGCTCGCTGGTCGGCTACTCCGACAAGAAGGTCAGCAAGGCGCTGATCAAGCTGCTCGAGGACAAGTCGATGACCGTGCGACTGGCCGTGATCAAGACCATGGCCGACCGCGGCGACCCGTCCTTCCTGGAGACCCTGGACGAGGTCCTGGCCGACGCCCTCGAGGCCGCCGCCGACGAGAAGGCGGACGACTACTCGGAGCCGGAGTTCGCCCAGTTGATCGACTCGATCTCGCGACTGCGTACGGGCGACGAGGCCTGGAACGCGAAGCTGATCGAGTTCGCCGGCTCCGACCTGCAGGGCCTGCGTAACGCAGCGGTGCGCGTGCTGGGCAGCCGTTCGCCGGAGAAGTCGATGGCGCAGCTCGAGGCCGCCCTCGTCCACGAAGACTGGTCGACGCGCCTGATCGCCCTCGAAGCCCTGGAGAAGCTGCGCACGAAGGCCGTGGTCGGGTTGATGATCGCCCAGATCCAGAACGAGACCGGCCGCATGGCCGACGCCTTCGGCGACACCCTGTGGCGCTTGACGGGCCAGCCCTTCGCCAAGAACGGCCGCTCCTGGGCCGCCTGGTGGAAGGATCACGAGGGCGACTTCGAGCCGATCGATCCCAAGTCCCTGCGCGCCCTGGAGGAGGAGCGCGAGCGGCGCCGGTTGGAGGAGAGCTCCAAGGCCCCCGACTTCTTCGGGCTGCGGATCGAGAGCACACGCGTGACCTTCGTGGTCGACGTGTCGGGCTCGATGGAGGAGCCGACCCTCACGCGCTACGCCGGCGAGAAGGGCCCCAAGCGCATGGACGTCGCCAAGAAGCAGTTGGACCTGGCCATCGAGCGCCTGGACCCCGCCGCCCTGTTCAACATCCTGACCTTCTCCTTCGACGTGAACGGCTGGAAGGACGCGTTGACCCGCGGCTCGGTCGAGGCCAAGGCCGAAGCGTCCGAGTACATCTCCAGCCTGCGCGCCGGCGGCGGCACCAACCTCTATTCGGCCCTACAGGCGGCCTTCGACGACCCCGAGATGGACACCCTGGTCGTGCTCTCCGACGGCGAGCCCAGCGTCGGCGACATCACCGAGCCCGGCATGATCCGCGAGCAGGTCGCCACCTGGAACCAGGAGCGCCACGTGATCATTCACACCGTCCAGGTGGGCGGCCAGTTCAAGATCCTCGAGTGGCTGGCGAAGGACTCGGGCGGCGAGACGGTCGCGATTCCCTGAGTCGGGCGAGTTCGTCATTGGCGAGCTCGAACGAATCGGGATGTGGTCACGCGCGGGCTCAACTGGCGAAGCCCGCGCCTCTCGGGCCAGGGTGTCGTGAGAGTCGGGAACAGGGAGTGGGGGGCGAGTGATGGGGCACAAGCAGGTTGCGTGGGGCGGGCTCGCACTTGCCGCCATGGTCATGGTCGTTTGGGCGCTCGGCAACGGTCGACGAGGGATCGAGTCCGACGAAGAGCCGCCCCCGTACCTTGGCGGCCGTGGCGACGCCGTCCCGCTGAGTGACGCCGGCACCGGCCCTGCGGCCGCGAGAGCCGAGATGCGAAGTTCGGAGCTTCCAGTCGGCGCTCCAGAAGCTGCCCTGACAGGGCAGTCAGTGACCGGGGCGGTCGAGGTGGCGAAGGTGACTACCGGCCAACTCGGCGGTCGGTTCGAGAATGAAGCCGGGATCTACCTGGAGTCCTTCCACGGGTATGAGCCGGACCTCCATGGCTGGGCGTCCGTTTGGCAGCAGCTTGCATTCGAGGCCGAGCTCGTCGAGGAGTCGGTGCGCGAACAGGATGGAGCGCTGGTCGGAGAGTTCTCTGTAGGGAGCGAGGGCGTGACTGTCGGATTCGAGATAAGCGACGAGGGCTACCTGCTTCGCTGGAACGACGAGGCGGCCACGTCGTCTCATGGACAGGTGGACTTTCGATCATCCATCAGCTTTGCAGCCAGAGAAAGCGATCGCCTCGGTGATCTCTACGGCGCCGTTCAGCTGCGCCCTCGCGAGGGGCAGGTCTTTCACCGGGAGGGTCCCGTCGGCCACGGCTTCTACTTGGGTGAGGCGAAGTCCAATTCGACGACGATGATGCCAGCGTTCAACGGCGACGGGACCTACGGCTTGAAGATCGCTCCCTACGACGAGAGCAAGGCTGGAGCAGGCGGCTCCCAGGAAGCGGCCTATGACTGGTACTACAAGCTGAAGGCGATCGAGCAGGCAGGCGCCGACGACTGATTCGCTCGCCGGGGGACGTGTGGCGAGCGCCGATCGGTTCAGGGCAGCGCGGCCAGGTGTTCGGCGCGCGCCGCTCGATAGACCTCCCGCGCCGCATCCACGTTGAGCAGCGCGATGGCGAGCCCGACGATCAGGTCCGGCCAGGCGGACTCGACCAGGAGCGTGGCGAGTCCGGCGGCGATGATGGCGACGTTCGCCAGCACGTCGTTGCGGGCGGAGAGGAACGCGGCGCGGGTCAAGCTGCTCGTGTGGTGTCGATAGCGGGCGAGCATCAGCGCGCAGCCGAGGTTCACCGCGAGCGCTCCGGCGGCGGTCAATGTGAGGGTCACGGGCTGCGGGGGAGCCAGGGTTGTGAGCTTGTCCCAAGCGATCCAGAGGGTCGTCAGTCCGGGAACCAGCAGCAGGCCGGCGAGCACCATGCCCACCCGCGCCCGCCTACGAAGGCTCCAGCCCAGGGCCACCAGGATCAGCAGGTTGACCGAAGCGTCCTCGAGGAAGTCGACGCTGTCGGCGATCAGCGAGACCGACCCGATGCCGAGGGCCACGGCGAACTCGACGCCGAAGTAGGCGAGGTTGAGGAGCGCGACGGATCGGACGACGCGACGCAGCTCAGGGCCGTCTTCGGTGGTCGTCACGCGGCTGGCCCGGAGCGTCAAGTGCGAGCGGACACGTCGTGCTCGCGGCCGTGGACCTCGACGGTGACGTGGACCAGGCGCTCGTGTTCGGGCAAGAGGCGCTTGTAGTGCTCGGGCGGCTCGGGGGTAGCGGTGACCACGGACAGAATGGCCGAGTAGATCCCGGGCCCCACGGACCAGACGTGGAGGTCCGCGACCTCGGTGTCGGCGTCCTGCGTGATGGCTGTGCGGATCGAGTCGGTGAGGTGGGGCGGCGCCTGGCGGTCCAAGAGGACCTCGGCGGTGGCGCGCAGCAGGCCGATCGACCAACGAGCCACCAGCAGGGCTCCGACGACACCCATGGCCGGGTCCATCCAGAAAAGGCCCAGGTACTTGCCGGCCAATAGGGCGAAGATCGCCAGGACCGAGGTCAGGGCGTCCGCGAGCACGTGCAGGTAGGCGGAGCGCAGGTTGTGGTCGTGGTGGTGATGGCGATCCTCTTCATCTTCGTCGTCGTGCTCCCCGTGGTGGTGCCCGAGCAGGACGACGGACAGGCCATTCACCAACAGGCCGGCGATCGCCACGCCGATGGCCTGGTTGAAGGCGATGCCGACCGGCGAGAGGATCCTGGCGACGCTCTCCCAGGCCATCATCAGGGCGAACACCGCCAGCAGCACCGCGCCGGCGAACCCGGCCAGGGCGTTGACCTTGCCGGTGCCGAAGCTGAAACGCTCGTCCGCCGCGTGGCGTCGGGCGTAGACGTAGGCGAAGGCCGCGATGGACAGGGCGATGGCGTGCGAGGCCATGTGCAGCCCGTCGGCGAGCAGGGCCATCGAGCCGTAGGCGAGCCCCGCCCCGATCTCGACCACCATCATCAGCGCCGTGAGGGCGATGACGAGCATCGTCCTGGACTCGCCCGGCCGGCGCGCGTCCTGGCCGAAGGTGTGGTCGTGCTGCCAGGGGCGGAGTTCTCGAAAGGACATCTTGGTTGCCGGTTTGTCCGCAGTTTCGTGGCGGGCCCCGGACTCTACACCAACGCCAGTCGCGCTCCGTGGCGGGGACCGCGGACGGCGGGGCCGGCGCAGGAACGCGCCCCTGCGAACGAACCCGTCGCCCGGCCACCGTGGGCGTTCGCGAAGCGGATCCCCTTCTATCGGGGCACCGCGAACGCCTTGCTCGTGTTTAGGTTGCTCGGTCGCTCGACGCCCGCCATCGGCGGG
Organism: Engelhardtia mirabilis; assembly: GCA_007751255.1. GTDB lineage: Bacteria > Planctomycetota > UBA1135 > UBA1135 > Engelhardtia > Engelhardtia mirabilis. Next base: position 6,456,437 of record CP036296.1, on the reverse strand, counting down.
ACTCGTCCCATCACCGTTCGGAGCCTCCGATGATCCCGATTCTTGCCCTGCTCGCCTGCGCGCCGATTGCGGTCCCGCCGCAGACCTCCGGCTTCTCCCGCCTCGACCTGCCCCTGAACGGCAGCCCCGAGCGTGTGCTCGTGAGCAACCTCGATCCGGGGCCCACCGCGGACGTCACGGTCCTCGTCAACCGGGGCGTTGGCGTCTACGACCTGACGACCCTGGGGCTCACGGCCAGCGGGATCCAAGTGGAGGTGCTCCCCGGGCTGGCCCAACTCGGCTACATCGAGCAGTCGACCATGGCCGAAGCGGACTTCACCGGCGACGGGGTGCCCGACCTCGGACTCTCGCCGCTCTACGCGACCCAGAGCTACGTCGGCAACGGCGATCTGACCCACAGGCCGGGTCCGTTCCTGCCGACCTACGGCGGCAGCCAGCACGCGGTGGGCTTCACCGACGTGGACGGCGACGGAGACCTGGACTCGGTGCTGCTGGTGAGGGACTTCAGCAGTTGGTACCTGGACTACGGCTTCAACGACGGGACCGGCAGCTTCGCCGAAGGCTCCTTCGTCGAGCCGCCCGGCCTGCCCGATTTCGGCTCGCGCCTGCTGTTCGCCGATATCGAGGGGCAGGGGCGGGACTCGACCTTCGTCACCGGTTCGGCGGGCCTGTTTCGCAGCCACTGGCCGGCGGGTCCCAACGACGACGTGCTGCTGCTCGCCGGCGACTTCGCCGAGGTCGCGGCCGCCGATCTGGACGGGGTTTTCGGGCTCGACCTGGTGGTCTGCGGCCGCGGGATGAACGCCATCGCCGTGCTACTCGAGGATGGCGCCGGGGGCTTCGGGCCGCCCACGGTGCTCCCCGCCGGTGCCTTCCCCGAGAGCGTGGCCATCGCGGATCTCGACGGCGACGGCGACCAGGACCTCGCCGTGGCCAACCGCGACGGGGACAGCGTGACCCTGTTCTGCGGCGACGGCGCCGGAGGCTTCGTCAAGTGCGTGACCTACCCCGTGGGTCGTCGGCCCACGGACATCGCGGCCGGCGACGTGGACGGGAACGGCAAGGTCGACCTGGTGGTGACCTGCGCGACGAGCGGGGTGCTGTCGATCCTGCTGGCGTTCTGACGTCCGAGCAGTAGGCGTTCGTACGGTGCCAGGCACGAAACCGCCGCCTACTGCTCACTAGCGCCAGGCCCGCGCCGGGCGAATGCCCGTGCTGCGGCTCTCGAGCGTCGGACTCGTCGGGTACCGCTCCGCGCTACGCAGGTTCATGGGCGAGTTCCCGTAGCCCCCGCCCCGCGCGACGATCGGGTGGTCCGTCGGCACCTCGACGTCCGCCCCGCGCAGCCCGTCGCCGGGGCGCGCGGCGGCCTCGTCGTAGCGGAAGAAGCGGTCGCGGCACCACTCCCAGACGTTGCCCAGCATGTCGTGCAGACCGAACGGGTTGGGCCGGTAGCTGCCCACCGGGGCGTGGACCGAGTGCCCGTCGTCGAGCCACTCCGAGAAGGGCCAGCGGGCCTCGCCGCTGTTGGTCTTGGCGTACAGGTCGGCGATGTTGACGAAGCCGCCCAGGCTGTGCTCGTCGTCGCCGGTGGCCCAGACCGTGTCGCTACCGGCGCGGTTGGCGTAGTCCCACTGGGCTTCGGTGGGCAGGTCCAGGGCCAGGCCCGTGAGGGCCGCGCGGGCCTGGGTCCAGCTCACCCGCTCCACCGGGTTGGTGGGCCCGAAGCCGCGACCGCCGGCCATCGAGCCCTCGAGGTAGTCGCTGGGGTTGGTGCCGGTCCAACGCAGCCACTGCCCCTGGGTGACCTCGAACTTGGAGAGCAGGAACGGCTCGAGCCGCACCTGTTGCAAAGGACCCTCGTCCACCTGGAGTTGGGGGTCGTAGCGCGGCGCGTCCGGGTCGTCCGCCTGGGCCCCGACCGTGACCTCGCCACCAGGCAGCAGGAGCAGGACCAGCCCGCCCTCGGCGCTCGGCACCAGGTGCCCGGATTCGTCGCGCGCCGGTCGCGCGCCCGTCTCCACAGGCCAGAAGGCCTCCAGGCCCCCGTCGGGGTCGGGGCCCAGGGGCACCAGCCCCGCGATCGGTTCGAGCGTCAGCTCGGCGAAGCGCGGGTCCGCGGCCAGGCGCGCGAGGGCCGCGTCCCAGGCCGGGCGCTCGGCCGCGATCGAGCGCTCCACCAGGGTCCGCGAGCGCGCCAGGCGCGACGAGATGGCGGCAATGTTGCGACCGAAGGGACCCTGCGCGTTCAACTCGTCGAGCTCGCGCACCAGGTCCTCGAGTTGATCGGCACGCCAGGAGTTCCAGCCCAGGACGCCGCCGGCCTCCAACTCGTCCGGTGAGCTCGCGCGCCAACGCTCGAGGGTGCGCGCGTGCAGGTCCCGGCGCGAGTAGAGGGCTCGGGCCTCTGACAGCCAGCTCTCCAGGGGGCCCACGAGCGCAGGCCCCACGGGCCAGAGCTCGTCCGCCCGCTCGCGCAGCTCGGCCAGGTACTCCAGGTCGCCCAGGCGCTGGATCTCGCCCAGCTGCTCGCGATCGCGCAGGCTCGCCTTGACGAAGGTGGTCGCGGCGCCGACACCCACCAAGGCCAAGAGCACCGCCAGGGTCGTCTCCACCGGCCGGCGCCGCACCAGCTTCGAGGCGCGGTAGCCGAGCCCGTCGCCGCGGGCGCGCACGGGCAGACCTCTGAGCCAGCGGCGCAGCTCGTCGGCCAGCTCCGCCGCGGAGCCGTAGCGCCGCTCGGGCTCCTTGCGTAGGGCGGTGAGGCAGATGCGGTCGAGGTCGCCGGCGAGCTGGCGGCGCAGGGTGCGGGGATCGCTCGAGCGCGCTGCCGCGATGGCGCCGGCCTCGTCGCTGCGCCCGAACGCCGCGCTCGGCGCCTCGGCCGCCCGCTCGAGGATCTCGCGTTCCAACTCGCCGCGGCTGGTGGTGCGACGGCCGTGGGGCCGCTGGCCGCTGAGCAGCTCGTAGGCCAGCACCCCCAGGGCGAAGACGTCGGTACGCACGCCCACGGCCTCGCCGCGCAACTGCTCCGGCGCCGCGTAGGCCGGAGTCAAGGCCCGCTCGCCGGTCTCGGTCAGGCCGCCTGGGTCGTCCTCGTTCTCGAGCACCTTGGCGATGCCGAAGTCGAGCAGCCGCGGGCGCCCGTCGTCGTCGACGAGCACGTTCTGGGGTTTCAGGTCGCGGTGCACCACGAGTTGGTCGTGGGCGTGGGCCACCGCGTCGCAGACCCGCGCCAGGAGCTCGACCCGCTCGCGCAGGTTGCTGCGCCGGCGGTCGCACCAGGCGTCGATCGGCTCGCCCGCGACGAACTCCATCGCCAGCCAGGGCGCGCCGCGCTCGTCCTCGCCCGCGTCGAACAGGCGCGCGATGTCCGGGTGCTGTAGCCGCGCCAGGGTGCGGCGCTCGGCGTCGAAGCGCGCGAGCAGTCCCGACGTGGCCGGCCCCGGGCGCAGCATCTTCACGGCCACGCGCTGCTCGAAGGCGCCGTCGGCCCGCTCGGCTCGGTAGACCACGCCCATGCCGCCCTCGCCGACCACCTCGAGCAGGCGGTAGGCGCCCAGGCGGCGCGGCAGCTCCTCGGCCAAGAGGGGCGCCGCCGCCCGCGCACGGTCGACCTCGCCCAGGAAGGTCTCGGCCTCGTCGTCGGCGCGCAGGAGGTCGTCGAGCTCGGCGCGCAAGGACTCGTCCTGGCCGCACTCGCGCGCCAGGAAAGCCTCGCGCTCGGCCGGGGCCAGGTCGAGGGCTGCGTGGAACAGCTCCTCGACCCGGTCCCAGTCCGCTTCTTGCTCCATCCGCGGCATGGCAGTGCCTAAGGATGGCCGACGTTCAGGGCTGCGTCGAGCGCAGGGCGTTCGACAGGGCCACGTCCTGCACCGCGCCGAAGTCGAGCATGCCGACCTGCCAGTAGAGCTTCAGGCCGGGCGGCAGGCCGCCGGGCCAGAGCGGGATGTCGTAGGTCCACTCACCCTGGAAGTTCGTCGTCACGGGCACGTCCAGGGCCGAGGGCAGCGGGTGCACGATGCCGCCGAACAGCGGCACGGCCGAGTCGACGAAGCCCACGGCCATCAGGCCCGGGGAGTTGGGCGCCGCGTGGCTCAGGGACAGGGTGACCGGCGTGCCGGCGTCGAGGGTCGAGGTCGAGGTCAGCGCGGCCGCCCCGAAGCCCCCGGGCAGGCTGTTGCCCAGGCTGGTGAAGGCCCCGCTCTCCACGGCGGTGACCTCGGTGACCACGTTGCCGTCGTCGTCGCGACCGGTGACGTTGATCGAGCCCAGCTCGGTCGGGCCGGGCACGACCGTGGTGCCGCCGGTTCCGGTGTAGCCGGTGAAGAAGATCTCGTCGGGCCCGCCGGGGGGGAAGGATTCCTTGTAGGCGGTGACCAGCACGCCGGGCAGCGGGTTGCCGCCGCCGTCGACGACCTGCACGGTCAGGAAGCACGGACTCCCGATCGGGCACACCGGCACCACCGGCGGCAGCACCAGGTCGAGCTGCTTGGGCTTGTTGCGGCGCACCTTCATGGCCGGGTCCCCGAGCAGCAGGTACATCCAGGCGTTCTGCCAGGTGCTGTTCGGGTGCAGGAGCTCCATCTGGTCCTCGGCCCAGGCGATGGCCTGGCCGTGGGTCGTCAGGCCGTGGGTGAAGACCGCCTCGAACATCTTCTTGTCGAGGGTGTGGTTCTTGCTCGTGCCCGAGGCCACGGTCGAGCCGTAGTGGGCCACCGCGCCGTCGCTGGCCTCGAGCCAGGTCTCGGCGATGCAGTCGCTCCAGTTCAGGTTGGCGTTGGTGCAGGAGAAGGACCAGACCACCGGACGCTGGCTGTTGGTCAGCGGACCGATCGAGTCCTTGTGAAAGTTCTCGCCGGTGAGGTTCCAGCCGGACCAGGTGTTGGTGGAGCCGTGGCCGCGGTAGGCCACCAGGCCCACGTTCATGTCGATGTCGGCCAGCACGTCGGTGTTGTCGACGCCGAACACGCTGCCGTAGCGCTTGACGAAGCTCGGCTGCACCACGTAGGCCGCGTTCGCGACCTCCTCTTGGGCGCCCACGTACTTGCCCGGGGCGTCCTCCTTGTGCGCCACCAGCACCACGTCGCCGTAGTCGTGGGTCGCGGTCGCGTCGGTCTCGTAGTCGATGATCTTGGTCGTCTGGTGCGTGACGCCGGCCGCGTTGTCCACCGACAGGCGACCCACGAAGACCTCTTCGTCCAGGTCGCCGATGCCGCCGGGCGAGCCGTAGCGGTCGTCGCCGTCGATCAGGCCGGGGGTGGCCGAGGGACAGAAGGGGATCACGTCCACGTCGCCGACCAGCAGGCAGTAGTGGTCGAAGTTCGCCGCGCCGGCCTGGTACCAGGTGTCGATCGCCCCGCGGATCTCGCCGCAGGTGACGAAGGGCAGGGACTCGAGGGTGATCACCGTGACCGCGTAGCCGGTGCTCTTGCGGTACTGGATGAAGGTCTCGAGGGCGTCCAGGTAGGCCTCGGGCGTGACGATCAGGTAGCGACCGTCGTAGCTGGTGCTGTTGCCCTGGATCCACGGCGCGGCGGTGGGCCAGTTGGGGCAAGAGGCCTCGGCCAGGGCGAGCTTGTCCAGGGTCAAAGGCGGCGCGACGACGGGCGTGCCCTCGTGCCGGAAGGAGTAGGTCGTCAGGCGGTTGACGACGAGCTTCTTCGCGACCGGGTTGTAGTCGACCGGGAAGAGCTCGACGAGCGAGGTCGGGATCGCGCCGAAGGTCTTGCGGACCGGCGCGATGGGGGTGCCGTCGAGGGTCGGGAAGCTGGCGTTGGTGGCGTAGATCGCCGCGTCCTTCTGGAACACCTCGGGGCTCCCGTTGGGATCGCCGGGACCCGGGTCACCGCCATCCAGGGCCGGGATCGGCTCCGGGTAGAGGGTCATGGAGAAGCTCTGCTGGTCACCGGGGGCGACGGAGACCCCGAGCAGGGTCGTGTCCATCACGTCGGTGGCCACCGCCAGTCGCGTGCGCATGGCCGGCAGCTCCGGGGCGCCGGTCTGGCCCAGCTCGCCCATGCCGGGGAAGGTCAGGCGGCGGTAGGCCACGTTGTCGGGGCCGACCACGGGCTCGGACCAGTAGCCGAAGATCTCGAGCTCGAGGGTCGTCGAGAAGGTGTTGCTGGCCCCGGGCACGAAGCGCAGCTCGGCGGGCTTGCCCGCCGGGACGCCCGCGACGAGCGGGACCCAGGTCTGTTGGGCGGCGGCCGCCCCGGCGAGGGCCAGGGGCGCGGAGAAGGTCAGGAAGGCTCGGGTGTTCATGGCAGGGCTCTCGGATCGGGCCCGCGGGACAGGGCGGGCCTCCAGACCCCCACGCCGGAAGACGCAGCGGGAGCCGACAGGAAATCCGATTCTCCCAGGGATGGGCCAGGGCGCAACCGCGGGACGGCTGCCGGGGGGGCGACCCGCGCGATGCGGGGTCCCCGCCGGGGTTCGTGGCTCCGCGGAGGACGCCTCCGACCCTCAGTACAGGTCCTTGCCGTAGCCCGGGCCGTAGTACCTGGCGAGCTCCTCCGGCGACTCGTGGCGACGCTCGAGCGCCCCGGCGATGGTGGCGCGGCTGGGCACGAGCTCCGGCGCCCAGGTCCCGGGGTCCCAGAGGTCCGAGCGCAGGAAGGCCTTCGAGCAGTGGTGGAAGACCTCCTCGACCACCACCTCCAGCGCGAGCTGGGGGCGGTGTCCCTGGACGCGCATCCGGTCGAAGTAGAGCGCCTCCCGCAAGAGCCGCGCGCGCCCGTTGATCCTCAGGGTGTCGCCCCGTCCGGGGATGAAGAAGATCAGCCCGACGTGCGGATTCTCCAGGACGTTCCGGAAGCCGTCGGCGCGACGGTTGCCGGGTCGTTCCGGCAGGACGACGGTGGTCTCGTCGAGGACCAACACGAAGCCCGGCGGGTCACCCTTGGGTGAGACGTCGCACCTGCCGTCGGCGCTCGACGTGGCCACCAGGCAGAACGGCGAGCGCGCCAGCCACTGGCGGTCCAGCTCGTGCAAGCGATCACGCACCTTGTCGCGCGCCGCGGGCGCGACGGGGCCCAGGACCTCCCGCAGCTCGTCGGCGTCGCGGACCTCGCGGATGGAGTCGTGGTCGGTCATGGCGTGGACGATACGCGGTCGCGCGCATCGATGTCGCCGATCGACGGAGCGAGTGACTCCGAGCCGTCCTCAGTTCCCTCGTCGCGTCCTGGCGGGCGCCGCGTGGCTGAGCAAGCGGCGCCCGGCGACTCTGCTACTACTGGCCGTACTGCAACAGCACGGCGTTGCTGACCGTCCAGCCAAGGGGCTGGCTGACGTCGAGGGTGGCGCATTGCACCACCAGGTCGATGGCCGTGGGCTGACCGAGGACGGTCAGGGCGAGGTCGCCGTCGCCGTCGGTGCTGAAGGCGAACAGCCCGCTCGGGAGCAGGCCGGTGCCCGAGACGAAGGTGCCGCCGAGCAGGCTCAGGTCCGGGTTGCCGGGCAGCGAGAGCGCCAGGAAGGTCGGCTTGACCTTCACGTCGGTCTCGAGCAGCAGGGTGTTGAGGTCGAGGGCCGTCGCGAGGCCCTCTCCGCAGACCTGCAGCTGCGCCGAGCCCGGCCCCTGCGAGCCGAGGTCGGTCTGGCAGGTCAGAGGGGGCAGGGACTCGAAGCGAGCAATGCTCTCGGGCTTCGACGGTCCGCCTTGGTAGTGGACGCTGCGGACGCCATCGGAGGACAGCTTGAGGTAGCCGAAGGGGTAGGAGAGCTCGTCGACGAAGCCCTGGTCGGTCCACGCCCCTCCCGCGAGCTCGTAGCTGCGCGGATGGGGGCTCGCTCCGACGAGCAGGCGGCCGGCGGCCATGTCGACGCTGAGTCCGAAGAAGTAGGAAAACTCGGGCTCGGGCACCTGCAAGAGGGCCTCGACGACCCATGCACCGTCCTGCTGAACGAAGGAGTAGACCGCTCCTCGCTTCTCCGTGGAGGCGCCGTCCGCCTCGTAGTAGTGAGCCCCGACCGCGACGCGTCCGTTGTCCACGGCCACGTCGGAGGCGAACTCCCCGTTGCCGCTCTGAGGGAAGGGAAAGAGGGTGTCTGCATGGGTCCACGACCCGCCGCCACCCGTGTAGATGTGCACGGCCCCGACGTCGCCCGAAGGCGGGAACGCATGGGGTTGGGTCACGGCCAGGAGCCCTCCGTCCATGCTGAGCTCCGAGCCGAAGCCGGAGCCGTCGATCGGCGGCGCGAGCGAGGTTCCGAGGACCCAGCTCGAGCCGTCCCACTCATAGACGTGGACGGCCCCCTTCCACACCCCCGTGCCGGCTTGGTTCGCGTCCGAGACGACGAGCACGTCGCCCTCCAGCGCCAAGTCGTAGCCGCCAAAGCTCCCCTCGCTCTTCGGCGCGGGCGAGGTGATCGTCGATCCGAGCTGGCCCCACGTGGTCCCGTCCCACTCGAAGACGATCACGCCGTTGGCGCCGCCGTTGACGATGCTGAGGGATACCGCGAGGCGATCGCCGTCGAGTTCCGCGTCGAGGAAGCGGTGGATGAGGTCCTCACCCAGGACGTACCGGTCGAGGGTGAGCTCGGGCACGGCCTGCCAACCGACGAGCGGCAGGAAGCGGGTGAACTGCACGAATCCGTACTCAGCGAAGACCGCCCACTCGCCCTCCACGTCGCCGCGGGCCGAGTTGTCGAAGTCGTAGACGAACTCCACGACGGGCAGCGACTCGCCGCCGGCGCTCGAAGCGTCGGCCGGGGGGCTGAGGGGGGCGGCGGCCAACAGGGCGGCGGCGAGGGAGGTCTGGCAAGTCATGGCGCTCTCTCTCAGGGACCTGGTTGAGGTGGATCGCGGGAGTGAGGGGGCCTGGCCCCTTGACGCGTCGCGTCTCCCGTCGGCGACCCATCCGGCAGGGCTCCGGTCGCCACCTCATGAATCCCGCGAGAATTCGTGCGAGCGGTGGCGACGGGGCGGGCGTCCGACGGCCGGGAGGGTAGCAGCGACCGACTCCCAGCGGGCTCGGCGCCGGCCTCGCAAGGCCCGCCCAGAGGCCCGGTTGGCAGTCTGGAGCGCCCCCCGCATGATCCGATTGCGTGGCGAACGACCTCGAGGACAGCATCCGCGAGCTTGTCGACCGGAGCACCCGCGGTGACCCACGCTCCGCCGAGGAGCTGCTGCCGGCGCTCTACGAACAGCTGCGCCAGCTCGCCGCCGCGCGCGTGGCCCGCACGCCCCCGGGCAACACGGTCCAGGCCACCGAGCTGGTCCACGAGGCCTGGATGCGCCTGGTCGAGAACGGCGACCCCGGCTGGGACGGCCGCGGCCACTTCTTCGGGGCCGCCGCCCGCGCGATGCGGAACGTCCTGGTCGATCGCCAGCGGGCGCGTGGCGCCGTCAAGCGCGGCGGCGACCGCCGGCGCGAGGAGCTGGACGGGCTGATCCATGTGGACGGCGCGCCGACCGCGAGCTGACCGACGCCGCCCTCGCTCGGGAGGGCCTCTCGGCCGATGAGCGCGCACGGCGCGCGGCTGCTCTCGACCTCGAGCTGCGATCGATCGATGTGGCCGACCTAGGCCGCGAGTTCACGCGCCTGACCCAGCTCGAACCCGCCCGCGACCTCCTGGCGCGAGCGGACTCCTTGTCCCCGAAGACGCGCGTGCTCCTGCTCTCCAACCTCGGGCAGAGCTATCGACTGGCGGGCTTCCTCGACCAGGCGACGGCCGTCGCGGAGATGGGTCTGACGTCGGTCGCACCGGCGCCGCCCGCTTCCACCGCGAGTGGTGCGGACCCGGATGCGAGCCTCTTCGCGATGCTGGCCGCGGCGCAGGCCGCGACCGCCTCGGGAGCGCAGGACGAGGCCCTCCGGTTGTGGGAGTCGTACCTCGAGACGGCGCGCGGGGTCGTCGCCTGGGACGATCACCGCTGGCTACGCGGTCAGGTGGGGCTGGCGCAGACCCTCAGCCAGAAGGGTGAGGCGGGCCGCGCGCGGTCGATCCTGGAGCGCTGGACGGACCCGACGATCGCGGCCCTCGGGCCCCTGGACCCGTCGTCGTTGGTCGCCCGCCGGCTGCTCGGTTGGGAGCGCCTCCGCACGGGCGACACCGCCGATGGGATGGAACTCTTGACGGCCCTGCGCGACGAGCTCGAGAGCAGCGAGCGCCGCGCCGAGCTGTGGCCGTCGCTGGCCGCCATCCACAACACCATCGGCGTGGCCCACATGCAACTCGGTCAGCTCGACGGGGCCCTGTCCGCGCACGAGGCCGACTTGGCGATCGCGATCGAATTCCAGGGGGCCACCCACCCCGACACCCTGACGAGTCGGGTCAACCTGGCCGGGATGGCCGTCGACGCCGGGCAGGTCGGGCGGGCGCTCGAGCTCCTGCGCGAGGTGGTCGAGGCGCCGTCCGACGAGTCGGTGCAGGCCCTCCGGATCCAGGCCGCGGCATGGGCCGAGCTGGGCTGGCTCTACGACAGCTCGGACCGCCCCGACGACTCGGTCGCCGCGGCCCTGAGGGCCCTCGACCTTCGCGCGGAGGCCCTCGGCCCCTCCGATCCGTACACGGCCCAGTCCGTCGGCACCGCGGTGACGCTGATGGTCCGGGCGGGCCGGCTCGAGGAGGCGCTCACCCTGGATCAGGACTGGAGGGCTCGCTTGGGTGACGGGGTCGACGCGGCGATGCTCGCGCGCATCGAGCTCGGTCTCGGGCTCGCCCACCTCCGAGGTGGAGGCTTCGACGAGGCGCTCACCAGCCTCGAGCGCGCCCGCGACCTGCGACTCGCGCTGGGTCTGCAGACTGCCTCTGTCGACAGCATGATCGGTGAGGCACGCCTTCGATCGGGAGACGTGGAGGGTGGCTTGGAGCTCTTGACGGGCACACTGGGCGTGCTCGAGCGACAGCGGAGCCTGCGGTACCCCGAGGCCCTCGAGGTTCTCGCCGACTACCACGACTCGGTGGGGGACTCGGGCGCTGCTGCCGGCTATCGATCGCGGCTCGAGGGACGCTGAGCCGCGCTCGATGCGGATCGACGGGGAGGCGCCGGGAACTCGGGGCGTCGGTCCCGAGCGGGAGCGCGGGCCTCGATGCACGCGCGTCGGGCGGCGACGCGGGCCTCGGCGTCGTCGCCGGCGGCGTACCAGAGGGTCTCGGCGGCAGTCGCCGGGTCGCCGAGGTCCGTGGTGAGCTCGGCCAGGCGCGTGGCCGCCTCGGTCGCAGCGGCCGCGCGGTCCTCGACCCGGAAGCGCCGCGCGATGGGGTGCACGGTGTCCCACAGGCGCACCGTGCCGTCGCCGGACCCCGAGTAGAGCAGCTCGCCGTCGTCGGACCAGACCAGGTCGAGGACGTAGTCGTCGTGGGCCGGGAGGGTGACCTGGGTCGTGAAGAACTCCGTCTCGAGGATCCGCACCTCGCCGCTGCGCATGCCCAGGGCCAGGGCCCGCCCGTCGGGGGACCACTCCACCGCCAGGACCTCGCCGGCCGGGATCGGCGGCCGCTCGGCCACGGGTGAGCCGTCGTCGCTACGCACGACGACCAGGCTCGCGGGTTGGCCCGCGACGAAGCCGGCCGCGAGCAGCTCGCCGTCGGGGGAGACGTCGAGGCCGCACACCAGGGCCGGCTCGAGACCCTCCACTTCCCACTCCAGCGCCAGGGGGCGTGCCACGCCGGCGAAGGACGAGATCGGCTTGGCGACGTACAGGCGCTTCCCGTCGGGGTGGAAGACCGTGCGTCCGTTGAGGGTCGGCGCGCGCCGTCCCGTCAGCTCGGCCATGTCGGCCGTCAGCGCCGAGGGGACGTTGGCCAGCTCGCCCGCGGCGCGCTCGGGCCCACGCTCGACCGCACCGCTCACCAGGTCGAGCCGCCGCGCGCTCACCGGCGCCCCACCGCCGCCGTCGGTGAACACCAGGTACCGGCCGTCGGCGGAGAAGTCGAAGAAGCCCAGGATCGCGTCGTGGTCTCGCGGGGCCTCGAGCGGGAGGCGGGTGAGCAGCTCGCCGGTCCACCCGTCGTAGAGCCCGATCGTCCGACCGAATGGCGCCGCGGCCGCCACCAGCCCGCCGTCCGGCGACACCGCGAGCCAGTAGACGTAGCTGCCGAGCTCCTCGAACGCGGTGAAGCGCCGCTCCTCGTCACCCTGCGTGTCGACCACCCACGGCGCGTCCGAGTCGAGGGCGGCCAGGACAGCCATGCGACCCTCGGGGCCGAGGGCGAGCTTGCCCGCGTCGTTCACCTTCAACCGCCGCTCGCCGAAGTCGAAGCGGATCCGCCCGTCGGTCGGGTCGAGGAGCAGGACGCCGCCCCGCGCCCCCTGGAGCGCGAGCGACGACCCGTCGGCCGACCAGGCGAGGGTCGACAGGGTGTCGAAGGCCTGCCCGGCGGCGTCGAGCCCGAGCTCGCCGAATCGCCCCAGCTCCTCGCCCGTCCCGACGTCGAAGATCCGCAGCTCCACTCCGTCGAAGCTGGCGACCCGCGAGTCGTCGGGGGATACGAGTACCGCCTGCACGGTGCGGTCGTGTGGCCGCTCCCAGGCGAGGGTCCCGTCCTCCAGATCGAAGCACTGCAGCAGCGCACCCACCCCCCAGGCCAGGAACCGACCGCCGGGGGCGATGCTCGCCGGGCCTCTGCGTTCTTGGGTGAAGACGAGCCATTCGCCGGTGGTCGGCGACCGGGACCGGATGCTGCTGACCCGGTCGCCCTGGACCCGATCGGCGGTCGAGCTGGGCACGGAGGGGACCCACGGGGGGGCGTCGAGCACGATCGTCTCGACGACTGCTCCGGTCGTGTGGTCGACGAGCTTGGACTCGCTCCAGTGGTCGGTCCCCGGCGTCTCCCCCCAGACCAGGATCCGGGCGCCATCGAGGGCGCCCACGGCCTGGCCGGGATAGCGGCCGACTTCGCGCGGCGTCCGCGGCCGCGCCAGGTCGACCCGATGGAGCGAGATCTCGTTCGGGTGGTAGATCGGGACCACGAGGTGGCGCGCGTCGGCCAGGAAGTAGTCGCCGAAGCTGATGCCGTCGGCCGCGACGTCGTCGACCGCGAACGTCAACGGTGCCTGGCGTCGCAGCCAGGCCCAGGCCCACCCGCGATCGACCTCGTCGATCGACTCGAGGATCTCGCGCGCCCGCCAGGGGTCGGCGCCGACGATCACCTGCAGGGACTGGAGGAGGGCCGAGAGGCTCTCGACGTCGCTGCGCTGGGCGAGCTCCCGCTCGCGCTCGGCCTCGGCGCGCGCGCGGCCCTCGAGCACGGCGAAGCGCAGGACGGCGGCCACGGCGACCAGGCCGACGACCAGCGACGCGACCACCGCGGGCCGGCGTCGGGCGAAGCGGCGCAGGCGGTAGGCGGCGCTCGCCGGACGGGCCTGGATCGGCTCGTGGGCCAGGTGGCGGCGCAGGTCGGCGGCGAGGGCGGCCGGCGTGACGTAGCGCCGCTCGGGCTCGATCGCCATCGCCTTGGCGACGATGGTGTCGAGGTCGCCGCGCAGGCCGCCGTCGAGCGCGGCCAGGCGCCGGGGCTCGCGCTCGCCGAGGACCCGGATGGCGGCGGTCAGGGACAGGCCGGCCAGGTCGTGGGGCAGGCGGCCGGAGAGCAGCTCGTAGAGGATCACCCCCAGGGCCCACACGTCGGCCGCCGGTCCGACGGCGGTCGGGTCGCCGCCGAGCTGCTCGGGTGCCATGTGGGTCACCGTGCCGAGCAGCTCGCCCTGGCCGGTGTGGATCGTCGACAGCAGGGCGTCCGTCTCGCTCGCCCGGGCGATGCCGAAGTCGAGCACCTTGGGCCGGCCCGCCGCGTCCACCAGCACGTTGTCGGGCTTCAGGTCGCGGTGGACGATCCCGCGGTCGTGGGCGTGCTGGACCGCGTCGCAGACCTCGGCCACCAGCTCGAGCCGCGCGCGGCGGTCGAGGCCGGCGCGCTCGGCGTAGTCGACCAGCGGCAGGCCCTCGACCAGCTCCATGGCGAACCACGGCTGCTCACCGTGGCCCTGGTCGACGGTCTCGGCGGCGTAGACCTGCGCGATGCCCGGGTGGTGCAGCCGCGCGAGCAGCTCGGCCTCGCGCCGGAAGCGCCGCAGGCGCGCGCCGTGGGCGTGGGCGGGGTGCAGGACCTTGAGCGCGACGCGGCGGCGGGGGCGGGCCTGCTCGGCCTCGTAGACCACGCCCATGCCGCCGGCGCCGATCCGGCGCAGGATCCGGTACGGGCCGATGGCGTCGGGCAGGGCCGGTTCGTCCTCGTCGCCGTCGAGCAGGGGCGCGAGGTGGTCGCGCAGCCCGCCGCCATCGACGGGGTTGCGCGGACTGTCGTGGGAAGCGAGCAGCTCCTCGACCTCCCGCCGCAGCTCGGCGTCGTCGGCGCAGGCCGCGTCGAGCAGGCGCGCGCGCTCGTCTCCGGCGAGGGGGAGGGCGCGGGCGAAGACCTCGGCCAGACGCTCGTAGCGGGTGCTGTCCAAGGCTCAGGGCGTCAGCGGGAACCTCACGCGATCGGTCTCGACCGCGTTTCCGGTCGAACCGGCCATCTCGGGCAATGGGTGTTTCTTCGGGACCAGGACGAACAGCCCGCTGCGCTTCTACACCAACGACGGGGGCGCCGATGCTTCGCTGCTCACCGACGGGACGTTTGAGGTCAGGGTGCTTCGAATCCTCGGCGGCGCGGACATCGTCGAGGGCTTCGACTCCACCGAGGCCCTCGAGCCCGGAACCGTGGTGGTGATCGACGCGATCAACGCCGGCGAGCTGATCGCCAGCAGCGAGGCCTACGACCGCAAGGTCGCCGGCATCGTCTCCGGCGCGAACGGCGTCAACCCGGGCCTGCACCTGGGCCAGGACGGCGTGCTCGACGGCGAGTTCCCCGTGGCCATGAGCGGCCGCGTATGGGTCAAGGCCTCGACCGAGAACGGCGCGATCGCGCCTGGCGACCTGCTCACCACCGCCGCCCTCGCCGGCCACGCCATGAGGGCCACCGACGACGCGCGCGCGAACGGCGCCGTGATCGGCAAGGCCATGTCCGCGCTCGACGCCGACGCGGGGCTGGTGCTCGTCCTGGTCAACCTGCAGTGAGGATCGGTTCCATGACCCTTCGAACTGCTCTGACCACCCTCCTCGCCTTGGGCGGCCTCGCCGCCGCGGGCCTCGCCCAGGACGGCGCCGACCGCCTGCCTTGGCACGGCAAGCACGGGCCGCTCGTGCGCGGCGACGGGTCGCCTTGGCGCCCCGAGCTGCAGCTCGAGCTGACGCTGCCCCAGTTCGCGAGGCCCGAGCCCTTCCGGACCGTCCTGCCCTTCGACGGTGCGTGGGTCGAGGTCGACCTGGTGCCCCACTCGATCCGCACCCCCGATTTCAAGCTCCTCGAGCGCGGCGCCGACGGAGTCGTGCGCGAGGTCGTCCCGCCGCCGTCGCGCCTGTACCACGGCGAGATCGTCGGTCGGCCCGGCTCCGAGGTGCGCGCCACGCTCGACGAGCTGGGCCGCCTGTCGGCCACGCTCGAGACGGAGACGAGTGCCTGGTACGTGCAGCCCCTCGACGACTTCGTGCAGGGGGCCGGGCCCCGCTCGCACGCCGTCTACTCCTACCTCAACATCATGGCCAGCCCTGGACGTTGCGGCGTCGACGACGCGTCGTCGGCTCCGTGGGCACCCGAGCGGCAGGGTGGGCACGGGTCACCGGCCCACGGCTCGCCCGGGCACGTCCACGGCCGTGGTGCTGCGCGTCCGGACCGCGAAGACGACGGGCCGCTCGTGGCCAAGACGGTGTCGTACCGCGCCGCCGGCGTGGCGTGCTATGTCGACAACCAGTACTTCCAGTGGGCCGGCAACTCGACCAGCGCGGCGGTCAACGACATCGAGGCCCTGCTCGACCAGGTGACCTCGGAGTACGACGACAACGGCGTCAACCCGTTCAAGTTCAACTTCGCCGGGGCGATCCTCGAGGTCTCTCCGGGCAACCTCTACCCGTCCACGGATGCAGCGAGCCTGTTGTGCGAGTTCCGGACCGACTGGAAGAACAGCGCCAACTACGGCTTCGACGCCGAGTTCGGGCACCTCTTCACGGGACGTGACATTGACGGCTCGACGATCGGTATTGCGACCGTCGGAGTGACCTGTGGTACGAACAACAGTGAGAGCTGCCCCGACGTCATCAACACCCTGGCTCCGGGGCTGTCCCAGACGACCTTCAGCTCGAACATGAAGTTCCGAGGCTGGCTGACCGCCCACGAGCTCGGTCACAACCTGGGCGCGAACCACCTGGGGAGTGGCCTGTTCGAGACCTGCTCGGGTGACTCGTGCCAGATCATGTGTCCGTCGATCGATACGATCGGTTGCGCCCTGATCGGGATCAGCTGGAGCCAGTCGACGGTCCCCGTGATCAACGCGGCGACGGCAGCGTCCTGCTTCGACCCCGCCAGCGGAACCGTCTACGCGAAGTCCGTCGACCCCGTCCCCTACCCGGACGGGACCGAGCCGCTCCCCTTCGCGTCCGTCTCCGCGGCGCTGCCCCACGTGGCGGCCGGCTGGACGCTCGCGCTCTATCCGAACGTCTTCGGCGAGTCGGTCCTGGTCCTCGACCAGCCGATGACGATCACGACGACGGGTGGCGTGGCGACGATCCAGTAGCGGCGATCCGGAGTTGCACACCTGGTTGTTCGGCAACAGCGAGGTGTGCGACTCCGCCCTGTTGGCGTCTTGCCGGTCCTACGGCACCAGCTCGACCTGCAGCGCGTTCGAGATCGCGAAGCCCCCGGGGAGGGTGGCGTCTGCGGCGACGGCCTGGAGGTAGAGGGTGGCCGGCACTCCGCCGAGCACCAGGGGCAGGTGCAGCTCGCCCGTGGCGTCCGCCTGGAAGGGCAGCAGCAGGGCGTCGGGACCGAGGACGATCGTGCCGCCCAACAGCGGCGCCGGCTGGAACAGGAACGAGACCCCGACGGCCAGCGGCGCGCCGGGCGCGGCGCCCACGAGCTCCAGCTCAGCGGTACCGACCCCGTCCAGGGGGCTGCCGCACAGGGTCGCCGCGAGGCTCCCCGGGCCGCCGAAGCCCAGGTCGGCCTGGCAGACCGGGCCCTGGCCCGGCAGCACGTCGATGCCCGGCACCAGGTCCGACGAGCTGTTCTGGTTCCGGAGGTCGAAGGCGACCACCCGCAGCCGCACGTCGTCCAGACCCTGGGTCGGCGGCAGGGTCCAGGTGTAGCTGGTCTGGGTCGGCGGCAGGTCGCGGGCGAAGGTGCGCCAGCGCTTGCCCCCGTCGGTGGACGCCTGGAGGTTGAAGGCCCGCAGGCCCTCGTCGTCGGAGGCGAGCCAGGTGATCGTCACGTCGGAGCCGCCCACCCAGGCCTGGCCGCTGGCCGGGGAGGTGAGCGTCACCGTCGGCGGCGCGTCCGCGATCAGGGCGTCGGGGCGCACCGAGAAGTAGTCGCCGAACATCCACTTCTGCCGGTTGGTGGTGCTCTTCTTGACGATCCCGAAGCGGGCGCGGTCGGTGCTCGTGATCGGCAGGTCGCACCACAGCTCGGTCGAGCCCAGGGGGATCCAGGTCTCGGTCGCGTCCATGATCACCCACAGCTCCGGGTCGCCCTCGATGATCCCCGGCGTGGTGTAGGCCCAGCCGGGCGCGTCGATGCGCACGCCCGGGGCGAAGGACTCGCCGGCGTGGTCGGGCGAGACGACGCCCTCGGTGGGCTCGTCGGCGTTGTCGAGGATCACCAGGCCGACCGAGTCCATCGTCCGCTGACCTGCGTCGTCGACGGCCTCGACGATGAAGTAGGGCGAGGAGTTGAACAGCCCCACGTCGGGCGCGACGTAGTCGTAGGTCGTCTGGTCGCCGGGCAGCACGTCGATCAGGGACCAGGTGCTGGGGTGCTGGCTGATCGGGGAGTAGTAGATGCGGTGCTCGGCCACCTGGTGGTCGTCGAAGGACTCCCATTCGATGAAGACGTGGTCGCCCGGGTCGAGGGTCAGGCCGTTGATCTGGGCCTTGCCCTGGTGGCCGACCAGACGGATCACCGGCGGCAGGTCGGGCGCGGCGGGCGGAGCCGTGAGGAACGGGAGCACGTCGACGTCGTCCGCCCCCGACCCCTCCACGCTGTCGCCCGCACCGCCGGGGTTGTCGGGCTGCTGCGGACCGCTGGCGTCACCCCACCAGATCCACTCCATCACGTCCGAAGAGGGGTCCTCCGCGACCATCCCGACGACGTTGCCGGCCACGACGTTGGGGCTGTCGGGGCTCGAGAAGTTGGCGCCGCCGGCGTTGGTCGTCTTGACGCCGATCTGGTTGCCCTCGACCGTCGTGGAGCGCGCGACGAGGACCCCGCCGGAGGTCGCGATCATGCCGATCTCGCAGCCGCGCACGATGGTGTTCCAGACCCACAGGTTCGACTGCACGGTCTGGATGCCGAAGTCCGCGTCCTCGACGACGAGGTTCGCGAGGACCCGCGCCGAGACGTAGAGGCCGCCCCAGGTGCTGGTGGGGTCGAGGGCGCCGAAGGTGATCGGCTGGGTCGGCGTGCCCTGCGCGCGGCCAGGGCTGAGCTTCGTGCCCGGCCCGGAGAGCACCGTCGTACCCGGCTCGATGACCATGCCGCCCATCGAGACCGTGGCGTGCCACGGGAGCCCGAGATTCGGCCAGTAGCCGCCGCCGAGCGCGTAGACCGCGTTCACGTCGTTGCCGGCCTGCGGCACGTTCGCGTCGAAGTGCAGGCCCGCGGCGGCGATGGGGTAGTCGCAGCCCAGGATCGTCACGTCCGGCCCCAACCCGCAGGCGTAGCCGGTCAGGACCACCCCGGCCCCGGCTGCGTCGAGCACGGTCAGGCCGTCCACGTAGACGCCGTCGGGCGACGCCAGGCGCAGGCCGTCGGTGGGCGAGTCGTGGACGGTGACCCCGTCGGCGTACACGTAGCCGCCGCACCAGATCAGGCCGCGGTCGCAGGTCACGTCCTGGAGGAAGGTCTGCGCCTGGGGTAGGTACATCGCAGTGCCGACCCCGTCGTCGAGGACCAGGACGTCCTGGAGCAGCACTACCGGCAGGACGTGGTCGTAGGCGGTCGGGCCGTCGTCGTCCTGGCTCAGTTGCCCGGCGTCTCGCGTGTCGAGGGTCGAGTGGCGCAGGACGAGCCTGGAGCCCACCTCGCTCATGGCGATCGGCAGGTCGAGCACCGCGCCCTCGAGCTCGACCTCGCCCGCGATGGTCATGGCGTAGGGCGCGAGCTTGTCGGAGTGGAGCGAGATCGGCGCGGCACCGGCGGCGAAGCCCTCCAGGCGCCCCTCGACGATCAGGCTGTGGTCGCCGAGCTCGATGTGGACCCCGGGCTCGACCGCGACGGTCGCTCCGGCGGGGATCACGATCTCGGTGCAGAGCTCGTAGGGCGACCCCGAGGCGGGCCAGACCGTGGTCTGGCCGACGACGGGGGTCGGCGGGGCGTTGCACGGAGGAGCCGTGGCGGGCCCCACGTGCAACTCGTCGACGGCGACGAAGGAGACGGCGCTGCAGCTCGACACGGACCAGCCGCACTCGGCCGGCACGTGGAAGCGCAGGGCCAGCCGGCCGGGGCCGGGCACCTCGGCCTCGAAGGCGCTCCAGGCCTGGGTGGGGATCGGGTCGATCGCCGCGAGGAGCGTCGTGAAGTCGCCCACGTCGGTGGCGGAGGTCCCGGTGCCGATCCCGCCGGTGGGCGAGTAGCGGACCTCGATGCGCGTGTCGTTCTGCGGGGCCGGGTTCTCGCGGGCCCACAGGGTGATCGCATCACCGGCGGTCTGGCCGGGCACCTGCGGGAGGATCGCCCAGGTGCTGATGGGGCCGCCGTTGAAGGTGTCGGTCGCCTTGCCGTTGGCCGCCAGGTAGTGGTCGCCCGCCTGGGGATCGAAGGTCCAGACGAAGCTCTCCAGGACCGGCCCGTTGAACCAGGCGTTGCCCACCACGGGCTCGCTCTGGTTGCGGAAGGTCCAGCCCTTGGCGATCAGGTCCGGCGGTCCCGGCGCGCCGAAGTTGGGCCCGGAGTGCTCGAAGGGCTCGTGGAAGTCCGCCTGACCGAAGGCGGCGGGGGCCAGCGAGAGGAGGACGGCGACGGGGAGGGCAGGGATCTTCATGGTAAGTGGGTTGGGGACGACGGGTCGCTCCGATGCGCCGGCAACTCGCGTTCCACCTGCCCTTGGCAGCGCCGTGGCCCCCGCTGGCCCCGCTGGCGTCCAGAACCTGGATCCAGTCCGGGATCGAGAGCCGCAATGCGGAGTCGCAGACCTTGCAGCTCCGTTCCGGCGGGCTACGGCCCGGCGTCCAAGGCCGCGCGCACGATGGCGCCCCGCTCGGCCGTCGACTCGGCCTCGCCGAAGCGCTCGGCGAGCGCCGCGCGCGTCTGACCGCGCAGCGCTTCGTGGCGACGGCGGTACACGGCGTGATCGGCCTCGCGTTCCTCGGAGGAGCGCGGGTCCCAGACCCTGACGGTCTCGTCCCCCGACGTCGAGACCAGGCGCGTGCCGTCCGGCGTCCAGGCCAGCGAGAAGACGTGGTCGTCGTGGGCGGGAAAGGCGTACAGCTCGATCAGGAGCTCGCCGTCGAAGGGCCGGATGCGGCCATCATCGCCACCGACCGCGAAGAGGCGCCCGTCGGGCGACCAGGCCGAGGGTGATCGCCACGAAGGCCGTGGCCCCACCGACCACGAGTCCCTTGTGGCGTCGAGTGAGCTTGCGCGCGAGGTAGAGGCGGCCGGGCGGGTGTGCAGCCGCGGCCGGTCGATCGATGTCGTCCGTGAGCGCGACACGGGCCCGGCAGGTCCTGACGGCCTCGACGCGCGCGATGGCCTCCGCGGTGTTGCCGTCCGTGCGGGTCAACTTCCATGCCGAGTCCGCGCGGCCGGTCACCTCCGAATTGCGTGCCGCGCCGCCTCCCGCCGCGCTGCCGCGAACCGCGTTCGGTGCCCAGGGCAGCGCCGCGCGAACGTGGATCGTCGCCCGAGCCGAGGCTCAGCGCAGGTCGACGTCGGCTGGCCGGGCGATCCGGATGGACGCCTGCGCCACTCCGCTCTGGTCGAGGTACCCGACGGTGGCGTAGGCGTCGAGCCCCACGATCGGCAGTCGTGAGACGGGGTCGTAGCTGATCCCGCGCACGCTGGGTTGCGGGCAACCGGCGATCTGGCACCACAGGGCCGCATCCCCGCTGGCCAAGTCGATGGTGTAGACCCGCGCCTCAACCGACGGAGAGTTCTGGGCCACCCAGAGGGTGCCGCTGGCCTGGTCGCAGTGGATCGCGGAGGGATTCGAGGTGGGCGAGAAGGGCAGGCCCGGGATGAGCGCGGGGAGCTTGGCGAGGGCGCCGTCCGGGGCGATGAGCCAGACGCCCAGGTCGTCCAGGGGACCGCCGGTGAAGTGCAGGCTGCCGTCGGGACCCGCGTCCATGTCGCGGACGGCCATGGCGGGGCCAAGCGTCACCTGCTGGTTGGCAAAGCCGGCGGCCGGGTCGATGCGGATCAGCTTGGTCGCGTCGTCGGTCAACTGCAGGACGTTGATCGGGCCATCTGGGGTGATCGCCATGCCCATCAGGGTGGTGTCGTAGCCACCGGCGACCGTCGTCGATGCCCCGTCGGGCGTTGCGAGCAGGGCCCGGTGGGTGCGCGTCCAGTGGTTCGACCGCAGGGCGTAGAGGTTCATCGAACCTCTGTCGAAGGCGAGCTCGCGCAGGCCGTTCAGCGCTCGTTGGGCGCGACCAAGGTGGTGAGCGATCCGTCGTCGGCCACGCCGTAGATGGCGTCGTTGCCCGCGCTGGCCGACGACGGCGAGCTGAGCACGTAGCCCTCGGAAGGGTACGGGCTGACCTGGGCAGCCGCCGCGGAGGCGAGGCACAGGGCCATCAGAGCCGGGGCAAGGGGGCGCGGGAGACCGGGAATGTGTTCGCGCATGGAACCGGAGCCTCGAGGGTCGGGGTGGCTGGGGAAGGTGAGGCAAGCGCGGCAAGGGGGACGCGCCATGGGCGCGGTCCTCCTCCCGAGTTCAGTTCGGCGTGGGTTCCGGCCGGAAGTCGAAGTCCTCCAATCGGGGGCCCTCGGAGAGCAGGAAGTAGAAGGCGTGCCACTCCTCCCCGGCCGCGACGCGCACGGCGTACTCGCCGCCCTCGAGGGGGGCCAGCAGGTCGGGGCGCAGGGGACCCAGCTCGCCGCGCAGCTGAGTCAGCCGTTCGACGAACTCGGCGTTGGGGGCCCCGCGGCGAGCGCCCGCGGAGCGCCGCTGCTCGGCGAAGCGCGCGGCCTGCGCGCCGCCCTGGTCGACCGCGGCGAAGAACTCGGAGAGCAGCTCACCGGCGCCGTCCGAGGGGAAGCCGTGGCTGACGTCGATCCAATCGGGCCGGGGCAGCGGCGCTTCGAGGTTCGCCGCGATCGTCGCGTCGACCCACTTGGCGACACTCGAGACCCGCACGTAGAGGTCGCGACCCCCGTAGCCGTTGGGCGGGTCGTCCAGGCCCGCGAAGCTGACTCCGGCGAGGGCCGGGCCGGCCTCCGTCTCGACGTACAGCGACCCGCCACTGTCCCCGGGCGCGCCGATGCCCTCGAGCTCGGTGGCGCCATCGCCGGGCGCGTCGAAGTCGATCAGCAGATGGCCCAGCTCGATGCGCTCGACCCGGTTGGTGACCGCGCGGCGCTGGCCGTCGAAGGGCCGGATCTCGCCGTTCGCCGCACCGAAGTCGCCGAAGCCGACTACGAAGACCGCTTGGCCGACCTCGTCCGTGGCGCGGTAGAGGGGCGCCGGGCGCAGGTCCTCGACCGGCCGGCCGAGTTGAAGCAGGGCCAGGTCGATCGCCCGGGCGGGGTGCTCTTCATCGACGGAGTCCGGGTGGAAGACGCGGCGCACGACCGGGTAGTCGACCCCGCCCACCGTCACGAGGGGAGTGAAGGGGGAGAGCCCGTGCGCGACATGGGCGGCGGTCAGGACCCAGCGCTCGGCGACCAAGGTCCCCGAGTCCCCCGGTCCACAGCGCACGGTGGCGTCGAAGCGGCGGCCGAGCTCGAGGGCCGCGCTCGGGTCGCGATCGTGGCGGAAGAAGACGGGCCAGGGCGCGGGGGCGGTCCAGAGGTGCGGGAGGAGCAGGAGCGTCGTGAGGGTCATCGCAGGTCCATGGGAAGGGGGGAACGCTTCCGAGAGGGGACCCTACGGGGCTCGATCCCGCCTGTTGTCTCTTTCTGTAGAAAGCGCCAGCGTTACAGTAAGGCCATGGCCAAGACCCCCGAGCCCGTTCGCCTGAGCGGTGTCGATCAACTCCGTGCCGCGCGCAGCCCGGTCGCCCACCAGGTGATCTCCGTGATGGAGCGCCTGCGTCGGGCCAGTGTGGCCGAGCTGGCCGAGCACACCGCGGTCCCCGCCGGCTCGCTCTACTACCACGTCCGCAGGCTGGTCGGGGCCGGGGCGCTGCGCGCGTGCGAGCGCCGCTCGACCGGCGGGCGTGACGAGGTCGTGTACGAGCTCACCGGCAGCGAGGTCGTGCTCGAGGCCGACCCCGGGGACGCCGAGGCCACCGAAGAGTTCCGCCGCACCCTGCGCACGCGCTTCCGCGCCCTCGAGCGCGGCTACCTCGGAGCATTGGAGCAACCGGGCACCGTCCGCCGCGGCCGCGGCCGCAACCTCTCGCTCCACCAACACCAAGCTCGTCTCTCCACAGCGGATCGCGACGAACTCCAACGCCGCATCGCCGACCTCGAGGCCTTCCTGATCGAGCGCGACGACCCCCGGCGCCAGGACTTCGTGCAGGTCACCGTCGCCGTGCACCCGGTCGCCAGCGGCTGACGTCGATACCAGCAGTGCGGCACCGCATTGCTGCGTTCGGTTGCTCTGGGCGTCGCCGCTCGAACGTGGGCCGTCGTCCCCGCGGGCCCCATGGGAGTGGAACCGCCGACGGTCCGCGCAACACCGACCTCGCCCTCGGTATCCCCATGCAGCCACCCGCCTGTGACGCTCGCCGTCGCGATGTTCTCTCGCCTTTCCGTGACCTCGTCCTGACCTCGCCGAGCGGCGTCTGCGCCCGGATCGCTACGCCCGGTGAGCGCGAGCAACTGCAGGCGCTCGACATCGAGCTGCAGCGCAGCGACGGCAACTGGGGTCTGCTCGATCCTGACCCCTACCTCGACCACTACGGCGGGGACAACGTGGAGTTCATCGTCGCCCGGCAGCCTGGAATCGATGGGCCGGTCGGGTTCCTGCGCCTGCGGCTCCACTACCGGATCGACGGCTTCTCGTCGCTCTACGAAGACGTGGTTGGCCTACCGCGTCCGGCCGAGACCATCGACGTGGGCGGCTACACCGGCCCGCGCGGAACTGATCGGGCCGTGGTGCACGGCACCATGTGGGCGATCCTGGCGCGGATCGTCGAGGAGCTCGGCGTCGAGGTCGTCTACTCCCAATGCCGCGGTTGGGCGGTCGAGCGCTTCCGGCACTTCGGCTTCACCGCCTGCTCTTCACCCTTCTTCGTGCAGGGTTGGAGCGGCTGGTGGCGTGCAATCGCGATCGACCGTCGTCGACCCGAGGTCGGAGGATTGGAAGGTCTGGAACCGATCGTCGAGATCCTCGCCCGTCGCGGCGCCGACCAGGACTTCCTGACCGAGATCCTGCGCCACTGCGATAGGGCGTAGCACCAACAGTACGGAGTCGCACACTTCGTCGGTGCCGTCTTGTCAGTGCTCAACGCAGGTCGACGTCCGAAGGCCAGGGGAGTCGGACCGAGGCCTGGGATGTCCCGCCTTGATCGAAGTAGCCCACGGTTGTGTAGGACATGAGTCCGACGAGCGGCAGCTGCGCTACGGGGTCGAAGGTGACCCCGCGCATGCCGGGTTGTGGATAGCCGGCGATCTTGCACCAGAGCTCGACGTCGCCGCTGGCCAGGTCGAGGGTGTAGATCGACCCCTCTGCTCCGGGAGCGGCCTGGGTGACCCACAGCTTGCCGCTGGCTTGGTCGAAGTGGATCCCGCCCGGGCTGGAGAGGGGCGAGAAGGTCGTGCCCTTCGAGAAGGCCGGGAGCTTGGAGAGGGAGTCGTCCGGGCCGATGCGCCAGACCCCGATGTCGTTCAGGGGTCCACCCGTGAAGTAGAGGCTGCCGTCCGGTCCGGCGTCGACGTCGCGGATCGACATGGGGGGGCCGAGTGTGACCTGCTGGTCGGCGAAGTTGTTGGCGGGATCGATGCGGATCAGCGTCGACGTGTTGGTGCCGGTCTGCAGGACGTTCAGGCGCCCGTCGGGTGTGATGGCCATCGTCGCCAGCACGTAGCCATAGCCTCCGGCGACGGGCGTCAGGGTCCCGTCAGGCGCTACGTGCAGGACCCGGTGAGTGCGCGTCCAGGCGTTCGACTGCAGGGCGTAGAGATTCATCGCTCCCTGGTCGAAGACGAGCTCACGCAAGCCGTTCAGGCGCTCGTTGGGCGCCACCAGGGTGCTGATCGACCCGTCTGGGGCGAGCCTGAAGATCGCGTCGTCGCCGGCGCTGCCCGAGGAAGGCGCGCTGAGCACGTAGGCCCCGGCCGGATAGGGGCTGACCTGGGCCGTGGCGGCAGAAGCGAGGCCCAGGACCACCAAGGTCGGCGCGATGGAGAGCGGGAGTCGGTCGAGCATGGGGAATGCGACTTGGAGGCAGAGGGACGTGGTCCCGGTTGCGGGGTGCAATGGAGAGCGGGCGCGGGCGCGCCCACCAGCACCGGTGCCAGCCGGGAGGGTGAGGGTTTCACCAGTTGGCGCGATTCGGGGCCGCTCCACCGCCGGTCATCGCCGGGCGTCGAGCGCGGCGCGCAGGATCGCGCCGCGCTCGTCGACCGACATCGCCTCGCCGAAGCGGGCGGTGAGCTGCGCGCTGTCCTCGCCGCGCAGCGCCTCGTAGCGGCGGCGGTAGCCGGCGTGGTCGGCCTCGCGCGCCTCCGGAGTGCGCGGGTCCCAGACGCGCACGGTCGCGTCCCCGGAGGTCGAGACGAGGCGGGTGCCGTCGGGCGTCCAGGCGAGCGAGAAGACGTAGTCGTCGTGGGCCGGGAAGGAGTAGAGCTCGATCAAGAGCTCGCCGTCGAACAGCCGGATACGCCCGTCCTCGCCCGCCGTCGCGAACAGGCGTCCGTCGGGAGCCCAGGCGGCGGCATAGGCCTGCCCGCGGGTGCGGTAGAGCTCGTCGGGGGACGTCGCGTCGGCGACCCGGATGGCGCGCGCCGCCGCGATCGCGACGCGCCCGCCGTCCGGGGACAGGGCCAGACCCTCCTCCGAGTTGCCGGGCGGGGCCGTGTGCCAGCGCTCCCCGTCCGGGATCCGCAGGCCCGCCGCCTGCTGGACGGCCAGGCCGCGTCCGTCGGCGAGTCGCGCCGCCTTGCGACCAAGGCGCTTCGGTGGGCCGGGACCGAGCCGCTCGAGCAGGTCGTCCAAGAGCGCCAGGTGAGGGTTCAGCGAGGCCCCGTCGACGGCCGCGCGGACCTCGACCTCGCCGGTCAACAGGTCCCAGCACCGCAACTCGGCGCCGTACCCGGACTGCGGTGCCGAGAACCACAGCCGCCGCCCGTCGTCGTCGAAGGCGATCAGGTTGGATCGACGTCGAAACTCGTGGGCGCCGTCCTCTCCGATCAGGCGCGTGGCGACGGTCTCGAGGCTGTGGAGGTCCCAGATCGCGAGGCGCCCGTCCGAAACGGACAGGGAGGCGGCCAGGCGCCCGTCGGGTGACAGGGCCAGGTGGTACACGAACGAGTCGTGACCGCGGAAGGTGTTCGCGCGCGGGTCGCGGTCGGTGCCCAGGTCCGCGGGGTCGACCGGTGGGCGATCGAGGTCGAGCACGAACCCGATCACGTCGTCGGCGCCGACGATCGCCCGCCGGCCGTCGGGCGAGAGGTGCACGCGGTGGCTGGCACCGGCCAGGAGCTCGACCGGACCGGACCAGACCTCCACCTCGCGCTCCAGGTCCCAGATCTCGACTCGCGCGCCCGGGCCCTGGGCCAGGAGCCGTTCGTCGGCGGAGAGCTCGAACAGATCGAAGGGGCGGTTGCGGATGTGCTCCCAGCGCCGAACGACCTCGCGGCGCTCGAGGTCGACTTCGACCAGTCGATCCTCGACGTCCGAGGACAAGAGGGCGCGCCCGCCGCGCCGCGATGCGAAGTAGGTCCCGGCGGACGGGCGCAGCCCGTCCACTTCGCCCAGGAGGGTCCCGGTGTCGAGCTCGTGGACCCTCAGTCGGCCGTCGTCCGCGCGCATGGCGATGAACCGACTGCCGGCGATGGGGATCGGGAGCCAATCCTCTCGGCCGTCCACGTCGATTCCCAGCGAAGCGCCCTCGCCACGGTCGACGACGATGGTCTGCCCGTCCTCGCTCCGGTAGGCGGTGACCAGGCGCCCGTCGGCGTCCAGCGTGGCAGACGGGGCGTGGCGGGGGGCGCCGCCCGAGAAGGGGCTCGGCCGCCGCTCCCGCACGGCGCCGGTCCGCGCGTCGACCGTGACGATCGAGCCGAAGGGGGCCAGCGGCCGGCAGAGTACGAGATGCCCGGGCAGCACGGTCGCGCTGGCGAGGGGCTCCGAGGGCAGCAGCCGACCGACCTCGGTCCAGTCGGCCACCGCGAGGATCCGCGCGCCGCCGCCCATGCGGGCCGGCACGACGATGCGCTCGTCGTCGAGCCAGCGGGCGCCGGCGCTGGACACGTCCGCGGGCAGCATGTTCGGCATCACGCGGGCCAGGAAGGCGTCGTCCCAGCCCCCGCCTCGGTGGTCGGCGACGGCGTAGAGCTGGGCCGCGGCCCACAGCTCGCCGTCGTCGAGGTGGTCCTGGACCGCCCGGTAGAGATGACCGATGGCGGCGCGCTCGCCGCGCCGCGCACGCTCCGCGCTCGCGTCCGCGAGCTCGCGCTGCTCGCGCTCGCCGGCGAGCGACACGAGCGACGCGACCAGTCCCAGGGTGATGGCGACGAAGGCCGTGGCGGCTCCGGCCACCAGGCCCTTGTGCCGGCGGGTGAACTTGCGGGCCAGGTAGAGGCGGCTCGGCGGGTGGGCGACGATCGGGCGGTGCTCGAGGAAGGCCCGCAGGTCGGCGGCGAGCGCCGCGGCCGAGGCGTAGCGTCGGGCGGGATCGGTCTCGAGTGCCTTGCCGACGATCGTCTCGACGTCGCCGGCGAGGTTCGGTTCGAGCAGGCCCAGGCGCGGCGGCTCCCGCTCGGTCAGCACGCGCATGGCGGCGGTCAACGCGAGGCCGCCCAGCTCGTGCGGGGGCCGGCCGGCGAGCAGCTCGTAGGCCAGGGCGCCGAGGGCATAGACGTCCGAGCGCGGCGTGACGGCGTCCGGGTCGCCGCTGAGCTGCTCCGGTGCCATGTAGGCGAGGGTTCCCAGGATCTCGCCGTTCAGGGTGTCCAAGGAGGTCAGTGCGGTGGAGCTGTCGCTCAGCCGCGCGACGCCGAAGTCGAGCACGACCGGCGAGCCGTCGCCGCGCACGAGCACGTTGTCGGGCTTCAGGTCCCGGTGGATGACGCCGTTGTCGTGGGCGTGCTGCACCGCCTCGAGGACTGAGATCAGGAGCGTCAGGCGGGCGCGGAGCGGCAGATGGGCGCGGGTGGCGAAGGTCGTGATGGGCACACCTTCGATGAACTCCATGGCGAAGTAGGGCCGTGCGGCCCCACGGTGCTCGAAGGTGCCTGCCTGGTAGATCCGCGCGATGCCGGCGTGCTCTAGCCGTCCAAGGACCTCGGCCTCGCGCCGAAACCGACGCAAGCGGCGGTCCGAGTCGTGCACCGGGCGGTTGACCTTGAGCGCCACGCGTCGGCGCGGCGCGTCCTGCTCGGCCTCGTAGACCACGCCCATGCCGCCCTCGCCGATGCGGCGCAGGATGCGGTAGGGGCCGATGCGGTCCCGCGTCGAGCCCAGCGGGTCGTCCACGTCGACGTAGTCGAGGTCGCCCTCGAGCAGGTGTCCCAGGGCCGCGCGGTTGGAGTCGAGCGCCCGGTCGCGCAGGATCCCCTCGTCGTCATCGTGGTCCAGGAGGCGCTCGACCGCCGCGCGCAGGGCCCCGTCGTCGCCGCAGGAGCGGTCCAAGAAGGCCCGGCGTTCGTCGTCGGCCACCTCCAGCGCCGCCTCGAACACCTCGCCGGCGCGGCGGTGCAGCTCGCGATCGTCGGTCACGGGCGCCTCAGGACTCCGTGCTCAACTCCGCCTGCAGCCAGGCGCGGGCGATCCGCCACTGGGCGTCGACCGTGCGCGGCGGAATGCCCAGCGCGCGCGAGATCTCCGGCACGGTCATGCCGCCGAAGGCCCGCAGCTCCGCGATCCGGACCTGGCGTTCGTCGAGCTTCTCGAGCCGGCTCAGGGCCTCGGCCAGCTCGACCGCCGGAACGACCGAGTCCGGCGCTCCGCTACCCAGGTTCAGGCTGATCCGGTTCCAGCCGCCCCCGCGCTTAGCGGCGCCGCGCTCGCGCGCGTGGTCGACCAGGATCTGTCGCATGGCCCGCGCGGCCAGGCACAGGAAGTGCTCCTGGTCGAAGTCGCGATCGGGCTCGGCCCGCACGAGCTTCACGTAGGCCTCGTGGACCAGCGCGGTCGGCTGCAGGGTCGACCGGCCGGGGGAGTCGACGAAGCGCCGGGCGATGTCGCGCAGGCGCTCGTAGACCAGGGGCAGCAGCTCGTTGACCTTGCCCGGCGGCTGGGCTTCGACCAGCGCTCGGTCCACCGAGAGCGAGGGGCGTCGGCGCTCGGAGGGGGCCGGGGCTGTGTCGGGTCGATCCATGGAAGTTGCATCCGAAAGGTAACCCATCCCAGGGGGTTACGGCTGCGAGCGGTGCCGGTGGGGAGTTTCGCGCAGGTGCCTTGCGCGATCGGGGGGCGCTTTCCGTGTCTGCACCGAGCCTCGCCCTTCAGCCGAGGTCCGACGCTTCCCCCGGCCCGATCGAAGGCACCGATGCGAACCCTCCTGTCTCCCCTGAGCGTCCTGCTGGCGGCGGCGCCCGCCCTGGCGCAGTCCGGTGCCTCGGGCTCCGAGAACCACATCGCGCCCGCTCGCGAGCTGCTCGGCGCGGCGGGATCGAGTCAGAGCGCGGCCTACCGCGCCGAGGCCGCCCTGGCGTCCTTCTCGGGCGGGGAGGTCGCCTCCTCGTCCAACTACGCCTTCCTCGGCAGCACCGCCTGGGTCGACTCCAGCTTCGCGCCGCCCGGGCCCGCGGTCTTCGGAGTCCTCTCGGGCGGCGGAACCAAGGACGGTGGGCAGCTCGAGACGGTCGTGGGCAGCGGCTTCCTGGGCGCCGGGCCCCTGACCGCCAGCATGGACGGACTGCCCGCGAGCTCGCTCACCGTGCTGAGCGACACCCGCCTGACGCTGGTCACGCCCACCGGTGTCGACGCCCTCGGCAACCCGCGCGCGATCGTCGACGTGACGGTCTCGAACGGCGTCGACAGCTCGACCGCCGAGGGCGCCTATCGCTATGAGCCCGCGCTCGTGGCGCCCGCGGCGCTGACGCTCGGCAATCCCTACCAGATCGCCTTCTACGGAGCGCCGGGAAGCCTGATCGGCCTCTACATCGGCCTGCCCCTGGCCGGCTTCGCCCTGCCGCTCGCCGGCATCGACGGCGCCTTCGACCTGGTCGCGCTGTTCTTCAGCCCGACGCCGACGGTGTTCCTCGGTGCCGGCCCGCAGGTCTGGACCTTCCCGCTCCCGAACGACCCCAACCTGGCCGGTAAGGCCTTCCAGTGGCAGGGCTTCGAGATCGATTCGTTCGCGCCGCTCGGCGGCTCCTTCACCAACCGCCTCGTCACCCCGCTGGGCAACTGAGCTCGCTCCCCCCTCCCATCGATCCTCGCCATGCAACCCCTCTACCTCGGGCTCTCCGCCCTGCTCTGCGGCCTCGCTCTCCCCGTCGCGCCCGCTCTGACTCCTGTCTCCGCCGCGGGTGATCCGCCGGCGCTGCTCCAGTTCCAAGGCCGCCTGCTCGACGGCACCGGAAGCGAAGTCAACGACCCGGCCCTCGACGTGACGTTCGCCCTGTACACCCTTCCCGCCGGCGGCGCGCCCCTGTGGAGCGAGACCCAGACCCTGGCCGTCGCCGACGGTCTGCTCAGCGCCCTGGTCGGCAGCTCGACTTCCTTCCCGACCGCGCTGTTCGAGGACCACGCGACGCTGTTCCTCGGCGTGACCTACGGCGCCGACTCGGAGTCCGTCCCGCGCCAGCGCCTGGCGAGCACGCCCTACGCGCTGTACGCCGGCGTCGCGAGCCAAGCCGTCAACGTCGACGGCAAGGACATCACGCCCAACTCGATCGCCGTGAACGGCCTGCCGGTCGTCGATCCGACCGGGAACTGGGTCGGCCCGAGCAGCGGGCTCGTGGGGCCGGAGGGACCGGCCGGTCCGGAAGGGCCGGTTGGTCCGGAAGGCCCGGTCGGACCGGTCGGCCCGGAGGGACCCACCGGACCCGAAGGGCCCGCCGGCGCTGAGGGGCCGGTAGGTCCCGAGGGCCCGCAGGGCCCCCAGGGAGCCTCGCCCTTCGGCCTCAACGGCTCCACGGCCGTCTACACCGCCGGCGCCGTCGGCATCGGAACGACGACGCCGGGCTCGACGCTCGAGGTCAGGAGGACCACAGGCATTCCCGTGTTCGTGACCAGCGAGTCGCCCGGAATCCTGATGCAGACCGCCGACGCAGCGTCGAAGTGGGCGATCTACATGCACGCCGTCGAGAAGGACCTCTACTTCCGCGACTTCGTCGCCGGGGTCAACCGAATGGTGATCGACCGAGCAACCGGTCGGGTCGGGATCAACACGGACGATCCCCAGGCGACCCTGCACGTCGAAGGCAGCGGGCGCTTCGATACGGTCACGGCCGACAGCATCGACGTCGCCGATCCGCTCGAGAACTCCTCCATCTTCAACCTCTCCGTCCCGGGCTACCTTGCCGCGACCGACGGATCCGTCAGCAACCTGACCGCAGGCACGGCCCTCCTCGGCGCCACCACCATGGTGCAAGACGCGACTGTGGCGGGGCAGATGGATGTGGCGGGGCAGATGACCGTGGCGGGGCGAGTGAGCGTCGGATCGACCGACGCACCCCAGGGTGGTCTGAGCGTGACCGGGCAGAACACGACGATCACACCGACGGTGCAGGGCGTCCACATGGGTCGCGAAGCCAGCCCCTACGGAGCCGAGACCGAGATCGAGATCGTCGGCGGCATCGGGGGGAACGCCCAGATCGCCTTCAGCCACGAGCTCGGCTCGAAGAAGGCTCGCCTCTGGTACGTGGGGCTCGGCAACGAGCTGCGCGTCGATGGCGCGGTGGACAAATTCAGCGTGCCGGTGCTCGAGATTCGCGGCGGCGCGGACATCGTCGAGGGCTTCGACTCCAGCGAGCGGCTCGAGCCGGGCACGGTGGTCGTGATCGACACGCAGAACCCCGGCGAGCTGGTCGCGAGCGGCGAGGCCTACGACCGCCGGGTGGCGGGCATCGTCTCCGGCGCGAACGGCGTCAACCCGGGCCTGCACCTGGGTCAGGACGGCGTCCTGGACGGGGAGTTCGCCGTCGCCATGAGTGGCCGCGTGTGGGTCAAGGCCTCGACCGAGAACGGACCGATCCTCGCCGGTGACCGCCTGACGACGGCCGCGCTGGCCGGTCACGCCATGAAGGCCACCGACTCGGGCCGCTGGGACGGCGCGGTGATCGGCAAGGCCATGACGAACCTCGAAGAGGGCGCCGGCCTCGTGCTGGTGCTGGTCAACCTCCAGTGAGGGCGTCGACGATGAGGCGCTCTCCCAAGCTCCTGCGCGCCGCGCTCGGTGCGCTCCTGCTGGGCACCACGCCGGTCCTGGCCGCCCAGGGGCCCGTGGCCCACGACGTTGTCGCCCAGATCGAAGCCCTGGACTCGCAGCCGACTCCGATGGCCTTCTGGAGGGGCGCGATGCCGCTGCCGGGTCCTCTCCTCGACAACAAGGCGTCGCACTTCCAGGGGATCGCCCGACATCCCGACCCCGCGGCGCGTGTGCTCTACGTCAGCGCCTCGTCGGGTTCCGGCGGGACGCCGACACTCGCAGCGGTAAAGATCCAGTCGGCCGACCTCCTCGGATCGTCGCGCCTTCGCAGCAATCGACTCGTGAGCGGTGTGAACGTCGTCGTCAGCCCGCCCTTCGGCGGCGACGAGGTCGTCTGGTGGAAAGAGGTCGACCACTTTCATCCTGGCGGCATGCAGGCTGCCGGAGACTATCTGGCGGTGCCGTACACGGGTGGCTACGTCGAGATCTACGACATCTCGAACCCGATCGCGCCTCAGCTCGTGGACCTGAACACCTCGGTGGCCGGGCAGCAGAATCTCGTGATGCCCTCAGGGGGGAACAACGTCGGCGCAGTCGGCTTCATCCAACGCGCCGACGGCAGCTACCTCCTCATGGCGGCGGTGGAATTCGGAGCGCTCTACTGGTTCGAGACCATCGGTGATGACATCACTACCCTCGCACACGTCCGGACGAACAGTGCTCCTCACGACTGGCCTCATCCCGCGTCGGACTACTGCTCGGGGAGCATGGTCGGTGGACAGTGCACCGGCGATCTGGATCCACCGACTGTGGATCCATGGGCTGCACTCTTCTGGCCACCCTGGGTCACGAACGCGACGATCATCGTCGAGGCGAAGAACTTCTGGACTTCGCTCTTCGGAGATTTCCTGAGCGACAACGACCTCTTCGGATCCTTCAACAACTACGCGTTGCTCCAGGATGCCGGCGGGATCTACCTGGCCGGGATGTGGAACAACACCAACCTCGCGCCGGTGTTGAGGGGAACGGACATCCTGGCGGTGTATTACGTGGACTCGGAACCGGCCGGCCCGGGCGTAGCGGCGACCTATCTTCTCGAGCTGGCCTCGGCAGCAGGGTTCCAATCGGCGGCCGACGACGTGGAGGCGACTCTCAACGTCTTGAACGATCAGGACGCGTACTGCGGCAACTTCAACGCCGGATCGACCGTCTGGGTCAGCCCCGAGGGGGAGCTACTCGTCTATACGGTCGAGCACTACGCCGTCGGTGTCTACAACTACAACGCCGCGACCACTCCGCTGACCCAGCAGGACTACGTTGCCTTCGGCGAATACCACAATCCGCGCGACCCGTTCCTTCCGGCCACGAACGAGACGGCCCACGTCGTGCTGTACTCGGAGCCGAACTTCGGGGGGTATCGGGTCGAGTGGACCTTCGCCGATCACCTCTTCGAGGATTGGGCCCACTTCTCGACCCTGCCCGGACCCTGTGGGGGGTTCTTCGGGACCGTCTGCGACTTCTCCAACGTGGTCCAGAGCTTCAGTTGGAAGCTGCCTCCGGGCATGGTGGTGGAGCTCTACGAGGACGAGTCGTGGTCCGGAGGGAAGATGATCCTGTCCAACAGCGGCAGCGCGCCGGTCATGCAGGGCACGGACCTCGACCCCTTCTGGAAGAACGTCGCGAGCCTCGAGATCGCCGCGCAGCCGCTCCCCGAGAAGTGGATCCTGCACGGCTACACGGACCCGTCCGACGCGAGACAAGTGCTGTCGTTCCCCGCGACGACGCCGCTGTCGCTCGGGACGTCCTGGTCGCCCATCGCGCTCAAGCTGGAGTCGGGCACCTACAAGGGTGGCGTCAGCGGTCAGTCCACTCCCCTGGTCCTCGACTTTCCGACGCTGATCCAGGCCCTGGACGGGGCGACGATCCTCACACGGTGAGGGCTGCACTCCGGTGAGTTCGACGACCAGGTACGGCAGGTACGGTGCCGCACACCAACCGGTTGGTCGACCAGCAGGTCGGTGCGCGGCACCGAATGGGTGCGCCCGTCAGCTACATCATCGTGGGCAACGGTGACGACGACGAGGTCCGGCCCGGGCAGCCCGCTCCGCCGGCGATCGAAGTGCCCGCCGGGCTCATGAACAACGACACGTCCGCAGGCGTCGTGGTCGTCAAGTAGGGCGAGGCGGCCTCCCCGCCTCCCCGCTCCTCTTCTCGCTGCACCGGATCACGGACATGAACTCCACCCGTCTCCTCCCGCCGGCCTTCGGCGGGCTGCTGCTGCTCGCCTCGGGCGCCTGGGCTCAGGTCTACCAGCTATCGCGCGCCGAAGCGGTCCGCCGCGACGTGCCCGGACTCGAGCCGAGATTGGATTGGATCCTCGACGAGCCCCCGGTCTACGACAGGCAGTCGTTTCGGGTGATCGAGCCGGGCATCTACGACCCCGAGACTGCCTTTGTCCGCTTCCTTCCCGGCGCGTCGACGGCGGCGCGCGAGGCGGCCCACGCGATGGCGGGGATCGGCGACGTCCTGTGGGCCTCGCGCCTGGTTCCCGACCTGTACCTCGTGCGCGTCGATCGCTACGCCGTGGAGCAGACGATCGAGCGCTACCTGGACCACCCGGAAACCCTCTACGCGCAGCCCAACTATCGGGCACGGCGGGATCTCGACTCCAACGACCCCTCCTTCGTCGACTACACACTCTGGGGCATGCAGGACCGGTACGACTACGCCGGAGGGTCGAATGCCGAGTTCGCCTGGGACGAGCACCGGGGCAGCGCGGGGATCACGATCGCGGTGGTCGACTCCGGATTCGAGTACGACCATGAGGACCTGGCGGCGAACCACTGGACGAATCCGGCGGAGGTGGCGGACAACGGCATCGACGACGACGGCAATGGCTACGTCGACGACGTGGACGGCTGGGACTTCAGCGACATGTCCCAATGCGTCGACTGGACCGGCGCCGTCACGGCATGTTGGGGCTCGGCTCCCGGCGACAACGACCCGAGTCCGGGCTGCTCCGACCACGGTACCCACGTCGCTGGCACGATCGGTGCGAAGGGCAACAACTCCCTCGGCGTCGTCGGCGTCAACTGGCAGTGCGGCCTGATGGCCCTGAAGTGCCAGGATCCGGACGACTGTGACAAGCTGGTCAACACGGTGCTGGCCTTCGACTACGCGGTGGCCAATGGCGCCCGGGTGTCGAATCACAGCTACGGCAGGAGCAGCTTCAGCCAGGTCGAGCACGACGAGGTCCTCGCCTCGCAGGCCTTTGGGCACGTCTTCGTCGCGTCGGCGGGCAACGTGGGGAACGACAACGACGTCACACCCCACTACCCCGACGGCATCGACCTCGCGAACATCATCTCCGTGGCAGCGATCGAGAGCGACGGGGACATCGCGACCGCAGGGCTCTTCGGTGGCTTCGACTCGAGCTTCGGCGCGACGACGGTCGACATCGGCGCTCCGGGGTACCAGGTCTACAGCACGATCACCGGCGGCACCTACGGCTACGCGAGCGGGACTTCCATGGCGGCCCCGCACGTCGCGGGTGCGGTAGGGCTGATCATGTCGCGCTATCCGGAGCTCGAGTGGTGGCGGGTGAAGGGCCGCATCATGAATGCCGCCCGCCCACAGCCGACCCTGGCCGGCAAGACGGTGACCGGCGGCATCCTCGACGTGCACCGCGCCCTCGGAGTGTGGGCCGCTCCGACGCTGGGGACGCTCGTCTACGGCGCGGCCGCCAGCCCCTGGTCGATGAGCTCCAGCTCGACGGACGGGCTGCCCAAGGCCGTCGCCGAGACGCCCGAGGATGGCGTGCTCAACCTCTGGGCGGGCAGCGCGAGCCTCGAAGCGGTCACCGCGAGTGGCCTGGGCAACCGGATGCTGACGGTTCGAGCCCACGGTGGCCCGGTGCTACTCGGGACACCCTGAGTACCCATTCGCACCCACATCCGTTTGCCCGCAATACGGTGCCCCACCGGATTGCCGTATTGCTACTCCCCCGCGGTGCCGTCGCGCTCGAGCTCCTTGCGGAGCCACGCCCTCGCCATGCGCCAGTCGCGCTCGACCGTGCGTTCGGTGACGCCCATGGCTTCGGCGACCTCGGCGTTGGAGAGCCCGGCGAAGAAGCGTTGCTCGACGATCTGGGCCTTGCGCGGGTCCCTCTCGGCGAGGCGCGTCAGGGCTTCGTCCAGGGCCAGGATGTCGAGCGAATCGGACCCGGCCAGCTCCGCGGGCGCGTCGACCAGGGTCACCCGGTCGCGATCGCCGCCGCGCTTCTTGGCGCCCACGGCCTCGGCGTGGTGCACCAGGATCCGCCGCATCGCGGTCGCGGCGATGGCCAGGAAGTGGGCCCGGTTCTGCCAGTCCCGCGAGCGCTGGTCGACCAGCTTGAACCAGGCCTCGTGGACCAGGGCGGTGGGCTGCAGGGTGTGGTTGGCGCGCTCCTTGCGGAGCTGGCCCGCGGCCATGCGGCGCAGCTCGTCGTAGAGCGCCGGCAGCAGCTCGCCCAGGGCCTCGTCGCCGCCGCCGCGGACGCGTTCGAGGAGCTGGGTGACCTGTTCGGAGGTGAGCTGGGAGGCCATGGGGGCGTGGGGCGGGCGGGGGCCAGGGAATCGTAGCTCGGACAGCGGCTTCCAACGCGCCGGTGGGGGGCTGGCGAACAGCCCGGGGCCTCGGCGGCGACCGAATGGGCGGCTATCGAGGCCCAGGAGTCCCCCAGGAGCCCCGGGGGAGCGCCCGGCATCGCGCGGGCAATCGGGTCAGCGGCGCGAGGAATCGCGCGAAAGCGTGTCGGGCGCGGCGGGGCCCTGCGGCGTGGAGCGGTGGGCCCTGAGGCGGCCCCACACCGATCAACGCCCGCCTTCCGGGCGATCCACCTACCTCCAACCGACCCAGCACCCCCTCGAAGCCATGTCACGCCATCGCTCGCATCCCTTCGTCTTCCAGCGCCGCGGCCTCGCCGCGAGCGTGCTGCTCGCCGCTCCGGTCCTCCTGACCGCGCCCCTGGCCCTCGCCGCCCAGGAGAACGAGGGGGCCAGCGCCAGCCTCGACGCCCTGCCGGCCGTTCCGCGCCTGGTCGTCGACGGCGTCCTGCCCTCAGGTCCCGTCGAGGCACCCCAGGCGGGCATCGACCGCGGCCTGCCGCGGATCGAGCCGGCGCACTTCGCCGACGACCTGCCCCTGCCCCAGCGGGCCGTCTACGCCCCGGGTGACCTGGCCGACGAGCTGGTGGCCGAGGGCTCCGGTGATCCCTTCTTCCTCGGCTTCAGCGCCGGCCCCTACCGGCCGCCGGCGGGCGAGCGCGTCGACCCGGCCCTCGTCGACCGGATCTTCTCCGGCTCCACCGACGGGCGGCCCGAGCCGGTCACCTACGCCTACGTGATGCTGAACAAGCGCGTGAACGCCGCACGCATGGCCGAGCTCGAAGCCGCCGGCGCGCGGGTGATCGCCTTCCGCCCGCACCAGGCCTTCTCGGTCGCCCTGACCGACGCCGCCCTGGCGCAGCTCACCGACCACCCCGCCGTGCACTGGCTCGGCTTCGCGCGCCCCTGGCAGAAGCTGCACCCGGCCCTGGCCGAGTCGCTGCAGAACGTCGCGCCGGGTGAGCGCGTGCCGATGATCGTTTCGGTCTTCGACGACGACCGCGGCGCCGAGGCCGTGGTCCAGGCCGTCGCGGCCACGGAGGTCGCCGGCCCGGACGTGCGTCGCACGGAGCAGGCTCGCGGCCAGCGCTGGACGTCGAACGGCTGGCAACAGGCCGAGCTCCAGGCCCTCGGCCTCGAGGTTGTCGAGTACCTGCCGAACATCCGCGCCTTCCGCGTCCAGGCCAGCCCCGAGGACGCCCTGGCCCTGGTCGAGCGCGACTTCGTCGAGTTCGTCGAGCCCGAGCTGCCCAGCCTGCCGATGCACGACGACTCGATGCCGATGCTCGGCGCCGACTACGTGCGCGCCACCTACGACGGCGATTGGAGCGGCGAGGCCATCGCCGGCGAGATCGACTCCGGCGTCGACATCGCCCACTCGGCCCTGAACCACGCCTGGTACCTGGGCTGGAGCCTGACGGGCCAGAGCGCCTGGAGCGACACCTGCCCCCACGGCTCGCACGTGGCGGGCACGATCATCGGTTCGCCGAGCGCGCCCCTGGGCGAGCTCTCCGGCGCCGCGCCGGGCCTGGGCGACACCCTGAACCGCGCCTTCCGCAACGTGAAGTTCATGGAGAAGAACCCGAACCCCGGCAACAACTGCATCGGCGTCGGCGGCTCGTCGCTCGAGCAGCGCTTCTCGCTCATGCGCGACGACTGGAGCGACGGCCAGACCACCGCGCCGCCGCCCCACGTGATCAACAACTCCTGGGGCACGGGCGCCACCAACGGCGGCTGGATCGGCTCCGAGGCCAACAGCCGCGAGGTGGACGAAGAGGTCTGGAACGAGAACCAGGTCTACGTCTTCGCGGCCGGCAACTCAGGTCCAGGCGCCTCGACCCTGGGTCAGGAGGCCTCGGCCAAGAACGCGATCACGGTCGGCAACGTCGTGCCCTACCAGTCGCTCAGCTCCGGCGCGCCCGGCAGCCTGTGGCTGGGCGGCAGCGCGTCCAGCATCGGCCCGACCGGCGACAACCGCTGGAAGCCGAACCTGGTCGCCCCGGGCACCAGCATCGTCTCGGTGACTGCGAACACCGGCAACGGCTTCAACGCCGGCACCGGCACCTCGATGGCCTCGCCCCACGTGACAGGCGTGGTCGCGCAGCTCGTCGACCACCACGCCTTCCTGCGCTACCGGCCCGAGCGCGTGGCCTCGCTGGTCATGGCCACGGCCCTGACCAAGGCCGACGCAACCCTCTCGAGCCCGAGCGCGTCGCACCTGGACACCTACGGCGCCGGGCGCATCGACGCCTACCGCGCCAACTACACCGACAGCCAGCACGGTTGGTTGAACTGGGGCTTCGGCCTGGGTTCGTCCGACCAGGCCTGGGACGAGTTCACCGTCTCCGATTCGGTCGAGCGCGTGGTCGTCGTGATGCACTACATCGAGCCCGCGTCCGGCGGCGGCGCCTCCCAGGCGTTGGTCAACGACTTCGACCTGGTGCTCGACTACGCGCCCTTCTCGGCCCCCATCGACCAGGGCGACTACCTGGCCCAGCAGTCCTCGATCAACAACACCGAGATCCGCGCCGTCAACAACCCCACGCCGGGCACCTGGCGTTGGAAGGTGCACCCGGTGTCGGCCTCGACCAACGTCAAGATGAGCGTCACCGTGCATTTCATCTACGGCGACACCACGCCCTCGGGCAGCCTCGCGGTGGGCGCCGACGACGTCTTCGTCAAGCCCGGTGAGGACGTGGTCGTGACCGCCACCGTCGGCAATACGGAGCACGTGGCCTCGGCGGTCCTGCTCAACGTCACCGGCACCGAGGGCGCGAACCTCCTGGCCGCCACGACCGAGCTGCTCGACGGGCAGTTGGCCGACCTGACCGACAACCCGAACAACAACGGGGGGTGGCAGGCAACCGTGGGCAACGTGCGCCACGGCTGGACCCGCGAGGTCGATTGGACCGTCGATTGGGCCTCGGAGGGCGTCAAGACCTTCAGCGTCGACGCGGACAGCGACAATGGCATGAACCGCAGCGCGAGCGTGGACGTGACCGTGGACGGCACCGGGCCCGGCATCCCCGTCAACCTGCAGTCCTCGAGCCACTTCACGAACCAGTGGTACTCGCAGGACGACGTGCACTTCGTCTGGAACCACGCGCCGGACAACCTCTCGGGCATTGCCGGCTACGGCGTCTTCGTCTCGCACGGTACCGGAGCCCCGGGGCCGACCATGGACCTGGGCGCGACGACCCTGACTTCCGAGGTCATGGCGACTTCGAGCCAGGGCTGGTACTTCAGCCTGCGCGCTGTCGACAAGAGCGGCAACTGGTCCGCCAGCCACGCCACCGCCGGTCCCTACTTCATCGACACGGTCGATCCGGCGACGGTCACGGGTCTGGTCTCCACCAGCCACCTGACCGGGACCTGGACCAACGACGCGGAGATCGACGTGCAGTGGATCCCGGCCACCGACGCCCACTCCGGTGTCGCGGGTTACGGGGTGTTCTGGAGCAACGGTGGGCCCAACGCGCCCTCCAACGTCCAGGACCTGGGCGCGGTCACCAGCACCTCGGAGACCTTCGGGTCCTCGAGCATCGAGCGCTGGTTCAACATCCGCACCGTGGACGAGGCGGGCAACTGGGACGCCGAGTACACGAGCGCCGGGCCGTTCCTGGTCGACGTCACGCCGCCGACGGTGGGCGCGCCGACCTTCTGGAACGAGGTCAGCCAGATCACGAGCACGACCAGCACCAGCGTGATCGTCTCGATCGGCGCCAGCGACCTGCACTCGGGTCTGTCGCAGATGCGGCTTCGCAACGAGGGCGGGAGCTTCGGCCCCTGGGTGCCCTATGCACCGACGACGAACTGGAACCTGACCTCCTACGGCGGCTCGACGGCCACCGGCACCAAGCACGTCGACGTCCAGGTCCGCGACCTGGCCGGCAACGTGAACACGTCGGCCCTGGGCTCGATCTACTACTACCGCCCCGCGACGACCTTCGGTTCGGCCTGCGCCGGCAGCCTGGGCGCACCGGGCGTCTACACCAAGCAGATCGCGGCCCCCGGCGTCGACCTCAGCGTGGTGGTCAACAACACCGACGCCGTGGTGCGCCGCCTGATGCTCGGCTTCTCTGCCAAGCAGTGGTCCGGCTTCGAGCTGCCCCTCAGCCTCGCCCCCTGGGGCTCTCCCGGCTGCGAGCTGCTCGTGAGCCAGGACCTCGAGCTCTACAACGGCCCCGGCTCGGTCGCGGTCATCAAGGTCCCCGACAACCAGGCCCTGGTCGGGACGACCGTCTACCTGCAGTGGCAGCTCTACGGTGACTCGAGCGGCCTCCCGGTGATCACCACCGAGGGCCTCGAGGTCTACATCAACGGCAACTGAGCCCTGTCGGCCGGGCCGCGCGCGAGGGCGCGCACGGCTGGGCCTCGTCGACCGGCTCGCGCGAGTGCGCGCCGGCCGCAATGCGGGCGGCTTCCGACCACGGTCGGGAGCCGCCCGCGACCCGTTCGGGGACGCTCCGCGGTCACGTCGGCGGCGATCGGTAACCGGCCTCGGGTGACGGGTTATCCTCTCCCGCGCGCGTCGCCGAGCCCCCGTCGGCGGTTCGAGAACCGGTCGTCCCCCCGATTCGCACCGGAGCGCCTCTACCGTCCCGCCCACCACTCTCCCAGGGCGCCCGCCCCCCCCCTCAACGGGCGCACCGTCGAGCCTGCCATGGATCTTCATCTCGGAGACCGCGCTGCCCGCGGCCCGCTGTTCTCGCGTGCGATCGTTGCGGCCCTGGCTGCCATGATCGCGATCGCTGCCCCGGCGGCGGCGATGCTCACCCTGGCCGAGCCCGCGGCGGCCGCAACCTGCGCGGTCCGACCGGCGACGTCGACGCCGATCAGGGCCATTGGTGCTGGCCAAGAACCGGACTTGGCCGCGTTGATCTCGACCCTCGAGCTCGAGCGCGACCGGACCCCCGTGGCGGTCTTCGAGGCCCTGGGCGCGAGTGGCGCGCCCGAGGCGCTCGAGGCCCTGCTCGATGCCCTCGACGAGGGTGGGCTCCGCTCGCTGTTGGCCCGCGCCCGGGCCCTGCGCGAGCTGCCCGACTTCGTCGACAGGGGCGAGCTGGAGAAGTTCGCCTTCGTCGGCATGCTCGACGTGGCGACCCAGGCGGAGGAGCGCGCCCTGCGGCTCGAGGCCGTCGAGGCCCTGGGGCTGGGCGGGCCGCGCGGGCGCCAGTACCTGGCGATCGTGGTCGACTACGCCGACGACCCGGTCGTTCGCAATCGAGCCTTCGACCTGCACGCGGCCACGCGCGACGGCGACTCGGGGCCCTGGTACCGGGAGCTCTACGACCCGCCGGCCAAGCGCCGAATGGTCTCGCCCAAGCCGGAGGAGGGCGAGGTCCAGCAGGTCACCGACGACCTGCGCCTGCGCGCCTTCCGCGCCCTCGAGGAGGAGCTCACGGACGACGAGTTGATCGACGCCATGACGGACAAGCTGGCGCCGATCCGCGCGCGCGCCCTGGCCCTTCTGGCCGAGCGCGGTCACGAGCGCGCCGTGCCCATGGCCACCGAACGATGGGCGCGCGACGCCAGCTCCCGCGAGGAGCGTCTGGTGGCGGCCGGGATCTTCGCCCGCGCCGGTGGTGACGAGGCCTGCGCCGAGTTGGTGGAGATGGGCTGCCGGCCGCAGACCTCCTGGGACGGGCGTCTGGCCCTGGCCGAGGCCGTCGCCGCCAACGGCTCGCCGATCCTGATCAACCGGCTCTACAAGGCGTTCGGTCGCGGCGAGGTGGCGGAGCAGCTGTTCAGCCTGCAGACCCTGGTCTTGACCCCGAGCGACAAGTTGGTGAGCGAGCTCCGCAAGCTGCTCAAGTCCGATTCGGCGACCCTGCGTCGCGAGACCGTGCGCGTCTTGGCGGAGCGCGGGGGTGAGGACGCCTTCGATCAACTCCAATCGGCCTTCAAACGCGCCGAGAACCTGGGCGAGCGGGCGGAGGTGCTGCGCGCCATGGATGCGGCGGCGGTGGACGAGGGCGCTTGGCTCGAAGAGCTGCGCGAGCTGACCAAGGACGAGAGCCCCGAGGTGCGCGGCGCCGCGCTGGAGGCCCTGTTGAGGCGCGATCCGGAGGGCAACCGCGACCTGCTCGAATCGGCGCTGGTGTCGAGCGACTGGTCCCTGGCGCGCATTGCCCTCGCGACTCTCGAAGAGCGGCGCCAGGTGGCGGACGTGGGCCTGTTGGTGGACGTCCTGCCCCAGCTCTCCGGCCGTGGCCTGCGCGAGACGGTGGGCCTGCTCTGGCGGCTGACCGGCGAGGACTTCCGCCTGCGCACGGAGATCTGGCGCAAGTGGTGGGACGACAACCGCGCGGATCTGACCGTGCTCGACGAGCGCGACTCGATCCTGCTCGAAGCGGAGGCGAGGCACCGCGCCGACACCGCCGACACCGCGGCCACCTTCTTCGGCGTG
The DNA here is from genome assembly GCA_007751255.1 of Engelhardtia mirabilis. GTDB lineage: Bacteria > Planctomycetota > UBA1135 > UBA1135 > Engelhardtia > Engelhardtia mirabilis. The sequence continues at coordinate 6,412,752 of CP036296.1, read as the reverse complement.
CGCGTGGACACGGCGCGGGTGATCTTCGTGATCGACACCTCGGGCTCCATGGCCGAGCCCACCAGCTGGGCGGCCGACAACCCGGTCAGCGGCTCCGACAATCGCGGCTACGGCGACGGTCGCCGGATGGACATCGCCAAGATCGAGCTCAAGCGCTGCCTCGAGCGCCTGGAGCCCGGCAGCCTGTTCAACATCGTGTCCTTCTCGGACGTGGTGCGGCCCTGGTCCAAGGACCTGTTGCGCGGCCAGAAGGCGGGGGTGGACAAGGCCTTCCGCTACGTCGATCGCCTCGAGGCCAACGGGGGCACGAACATCTACGGCGCCATGAAGACCGCCTTCGAGGACGTCGACGTGGACACGATTTTCCTGCTCTCCGACGGCGAACCCAGCGCGGGCGAGATCCGCGACCCGGGGCGGATTCGCCAGGAGATCCAGCGCTGGAACGACCAGCGCCGGATCCGGATCCACTGCATCGCGGTGGGTGGTCAGTTGGAGCTGCTGCGGAATCTCGCGGCGGACTCGGGCGGCGAGTACCAGCAGGTGCGCTGAGGGACGGTCGGCGGGAGGACGATCGGCGGGAGGTCGGTCGGCGGGAGGTCGATCGGCAGGACGGCGAGGTCGAGCGCTCACTCTCGGCAGGCCCCATTAACCACCGCGGTCCCCCGCCCACCCTGGGGACGGTCAGGACCGGGTTCGGTTTCACCTGAACCCTCAGATTCCGCCGGACTCCCTGCCGAAGACCCCGAACGCTATCGTTGCGGCCCTCGGGCTGCCCGCCTGCCCAGCTGCCCCGCTCGCCCTTGAACGCCTCCGCCCGGATCCTCTTGAGCCTCGCGGTCGCTGGCTTCCTGCTGGCGATCCTGATGTGGTGGGGTGGCGTCTCGCCCGGCGAGCTGATGGCGGCGGTGGGCGAGTTGCCCCTCTCGACCTACCTCTTGGCCCTCGCGGTCCACGTGGGCATCTACCTCCTGCGCTCGGCGCGCTTCCTGGCGCTCATGCCGCGGGCGGAGCGCCCGAGCTTCGCCGCGGTCCTGGCCGCCTCGGCCTCCCACAACCTGGCGGCCTACGTGCTGCCGGCCAAGACCGGCGAGGCCAGCCTGATCGTGTACCTGCGCTCCCACGGCGGCGTCGGCGCGGCGGCGGGGCTGGCGACGCTCCTGGTCTCGCGCCTGCTCGACCTGGCGACCCTGTGCGCGATCGTGGCCGCGGCGGCCCTGTTCCTGCGGGCGGAGGTCGCTCCCGACTTCAGGCCGCTGGTCGTGCCCCTCGCCGCGGGCCTCTTCGCCGCGGCGGTCCTGCTGTCGATCGTCTGCGCCCGTCCGGAGCTGCTCTCGGCCGGCGCCGCCGCCGTCGCGCGCCGCCTGGGCCTGGGCCGCATGCGCCTGGGAGCCGCGGCCCTGGCCAAGGTCGAGACGGTCAGCGCCGCCCTGCGCGCCGCGGCCGCCAGGCGCAAGCTCGTCGTCGCCCTGGGCCTGAGCCTGGGCCTGTGGGCGATGGTCTTCCTCTTCTACGCGGTCCTGGCCCGCGGCGCCGGCCTGGGCGCCGACCTCTCCTACGTGCGGGCGACCTTCGGAGCCAGCCTGGCCGTGCTGTTCAACCTGCTGCCGATCAACGGCTTCGCCGGCTTCGGCACCCAGGAGGCCGGTTGGAAGGTGGGCTTCATGCTGATCGGCGTGGAGGGCGGCCTGGCCCTGTCGACCGGTTTCGCGGTGCACCTGGTCCAGCTCGCCAACGTGGCCCTGCTGGGTCTGCTCGGCCACCTGGCCATGGGGATCCTGCCGGCCGCCGCCCCGGCCTCCGACGCGGATTAGACTTCAGGGCTCGCCGGGCCCTTCGCCGGCCCCCTCGCCGCCACCCGCCCACGCCCCCGTGTCCAGCACTGCCCAAGCCCCCGCGACCTCCGAGGCCAACGCCCGGGCGCAGATCGAGCTCCACAAGGAGCTCGCCCCGCGCTACGCGTACCGCTACTCCTTCGAGTTCTCGCGCCTGTTCCAGCAGGACTGGCACGCGGAGATGATCGGCCACGTGCCCCCCGGCTCGAAGCGCATCCTCGACCTGGGCTGCGGCACCGGCTTCTTCCTGGCCGAGCTCGAGCAGCACCACCCGGGCTCCGTCGGCCTCGACATCAGCCACGCGATGCTGAAGGTCTCCGACCAGTACGTGCCCGACGCGCGCCTGGTCACCGGCGACGCGGAGAAGCTGCCCTTCAAGCCGGGCGTGTTCGACGTGGTCTTCTGCAAGGGCAGCCTGCACCACACCCGCGACCACGTGGCCTTCCTGACCCACTGCCGCAAGGCCCTGCGGCCGGGCGGCGTGCTGATCATGAGCGAGCCCTGCAACGACAACCCGATCATCCGCCTGGCGCGCGCGATCCTCTACAGGAAGAGCCAGCACTTCGACGTCGGCGACCAGGGCTTCACCAAGAAGGGCATCGTCTCGCTCTGCGAGCAGGCCGGCTTCAAGGTCACCAAGGTCAAGAAGTACGGGATCCTGGCCTACACCTTCGCCGGCTTCCCCGACCACCTGGGCTTCCTGCGCTTCATCCCCGGCAACGCGCTGATCACGCGGGGCTTCATCGCCTTGGACCGTCTGATCTGCGCCACACCCGGCCTGTCGATCTTCGGGTTCCACGTGGTGGTGGTGGGCGAGCCTGGTCCGTCCGCTGCCGAGGCAGAAGTTACGAGCTAGTGGGTTAAGTCAAATACTCGACTCATGAGTGTCGAGTTTCGGGCAAGTCGGGCTCGGCCGTGCCGATGGTTGCATCATGACGACCAAGACGGGACGGCCGAAGGCGAAGCTCGTGTTGTCCGAGCAGGAGCGCGCGGAGTTGAAGCGGCTGGTTCGGCGTCGCTCGACGCCTGCGGCAGTGGCGGAGCGGGCGGGCGCCATCCTTCGCTGTGCGAAGGGGCTGGGCAACACCGATGTCGCCGCTGAGTTGGGGCTGCACTTTCAGACCGTTGGTCGCTGGCGTCGCCGATTCGTGAAGGAGCGTCTGGACGCGCTGTACGACGAGCCTCGGATCGGACGGCCGAGGAGCGTCTCAGATGACGATGTCGCCCGCGTCGTGGACATGACGCTCCACCGTAAACCGAAAACCGGGACCCACTGGAGCTCCCGCCAAGTCGCGAACGAGCTCGGATTGTCTCAGAGCGCTGTGGCGCGGATCTGGAAGGCCTTCAGCCTTCGTCCAGACCGCAGCGAGTCCTTCTCCTTGTCCCGCGACCCTCAGTTCGTCGAGAAGGTCCGGGACATCGTGGGCCTGTACATGAGCCCTCCGGACAATGCGCTCGTGCTCTGCGTCGACGAGAAGTCCCAGATGCAGGCACTGGATCGCACTCAGCCCCTGCTGCCGATGACGCCGACGCACCCGGAGCGACGCTCGAATACCTACGTGCGCCACGGGACGACGTCGCTGTTCGCAGCGCTCGACATCGCCACGGGGCGAGTCATCGGCAAGTGCTTCCGTCGACACAGGTCGAAGGAGTTCCTGAAGTTCCTGGGCGAGATCGAGCAGTCCGTGCCCAAGGAGCTGGACGTCCACCTCGTGATGGACAACTACGCCACGCACAAGACGCCAGCCGTGAAGCGGTGGCTGCTACGCCGACCCCGATTTCACGTGCACTTCACGCCGACGACGTCGTCCTGGCTCAACCTCGTCGAGAGCTGGTTCTCGATCGTCTCCCGGCGAGTGACTGAGCGCGGCGTCCATCGAAGTACGGCTGCGCTCGAGAAGGACGTGAGGGCGTTCATCGATGCCCACAACGACGAGCCGAAGCCGTACGTCTGGACCAAGACCGCAGACCAGATCCTCGCCAGCCTCCGCCGCTACTGCGACACAGCGAACGCCACTCGTTCCCGGCAAACAAATGAGTCGAAGCTTTGACTCACCCCACTAGGTCCCTGGCGCCGAAGTTCGTCGATGAGGCGGATGGAGCGGCCAGCATTCGAGCCCGTGGGCTCCAGGCGGGGCGAGGCATCGATCGTCGTGCCTGGATTCAGGCGATTGACGCGGTAATACGGGGGGGGGTACTGTCCATCGTCGTCATTTCAGCTCACCACAGCCCGACTACTCGAATGCTCAACGCTATCGCCCTCTCCATGACATTGACGATCCTGGAGGCGGGTCCGGGAGCGAGACGTACGACATCACGATGGCTGCCGAGGAGGTTGCAAGTGGCTCCTTCGCGCTCGAGCTGGCCTGCAATTCTCAGTGGGTGTCAACCGTCACGATCGACACCTCCTGCGAGCCTTCTGGGCACTACGCGGAGAATGCTGCTGCGTCGTGCGCCGATTGCCCGCCTACTCCGCAGTAGGTTGAGCTGGCGATCGCATTGAATCGGGAAGCTCTCAGCTGAAAGCGAGGACTAGAGTTGTGAATCGGCCGCTTACCAAGTTTGCAGTCTACGTCGCGGGTTCGGCCGTGATCGCGGCAACGGTTGGCCTCCTGTGGAGGGGGTGGGGGAGGCCGGCAGTACCCGAAACCGAGTCGATCGCGATTCGATCCGAGCCTCGGGCTGCTGTGGCCATCTCACCCATCGGGGACCTCCCGGCCCGCATTCAAGTCGATGGCGATTCCAATGGAGTCGAGGATGACGCTGCAGCGCTGATCCCCTGGGTTCCTGACGCCACCAGCATTCGCGTTGCCGGGCGGTCGGGCCCCGAAGTGATGGCTGATTGGCATGGAGACGATTGGCCCTACCTCGAACCGCTGCTGCTCGGTGACGACGAGTGGGATTGGGTCTACACCGAAAGCGACAAGTTGGGCGATGTTGACGCATGCCTTGCCTCGTTGCCTGATCTCGCGGTGGAGTGGTTGGATCTGGTCGACCTCCCGCAGCGTCTCCTGCGTGGATTGCCCGGGACGCCGAGAAGCACGGGGACGTCGCCGGAGGAGGTGATTGCGGCGGTCGCCAGCTCTGCTGTTCACAACCCCGATGGGCGCGAATTCGATCGCGAGTCTGCCGAGTGGGCATCCACGGGCGAGTGGCTTGTCCACGAGCTTCAGGAGCTGAGGTCGCGCACACTCGATCTCCAGGCGGTCGTGCGGGCCGGGCTTGCATCGAATCTCAGCGGAGTGAACCGATTTAGCCGGCCTCGACGAGGATATTTGTTCTTCGGTCCGGTGCGGGCCATCCGCGACCCGAACGCCGGCGAACCGCCCAGGCTCTTGAGCCCCCATGAGCTTTCCGTCGTATTCGGCGGTTCCGGGTCGTGCAGCCTTCTCATGGGGGTCTACACCATCGATTGGCGCGAAGATCCGTCGGTCGGACCGAAGATCGACGAGCTTGTGCGCTATCGCGAGGACCTGAGGATTCGAATCTCGGCGCGAGTCGCTCATCTGCCGTGACAGCGACCCTCGGCCGGGCGGCGTGCTGATCATGAGCGAGCCCGGCAACGAGAACCCGATCATCGGCATGGCGCAGGCGCTGCTCTACTAGAAGAGCCAGCACTTCGACGTCGGCGACCAGGGCTTCACCAAGAAGGGCATCGTCTCGCTCTGCGAGCAGGCCGGCTTCAAGGTCACCAAGGTCAAGAAGTACGGGATCCTGGCCTACACCTTCGTCGGCTTCCCCGACCACCTGGGCTTCCTGCGCTTCATCCCCGGCAACGCGTTGATCACCAAGGCCTTCATCGGCCTGGACCGTCTGATCTGCGCCACGCCCGGCCTGTCGATCTTCGGCTTCCACGTGGTCGTGTTGGGCGAGCCGAAGTAGTCTCGAGCGACGCGAGCCTCGGCGCCCATTGAGCGCGGGCGCCGACTCGTCCTAATGGCGTCCGATCGACAATGAGATGCAGCTTCACCCGATGGGCGATAGCCGTGGTCCTGCTCGCTGCGCTGACCATCGCGGTACGCACTTGGCTCGGCGCCACGCCGGTCGTCGACGGCGCCCTCTGGCCGACCGGCGGTGAGGCGGACGCTCGCGCAGTCGGCCAGCTGGACGAGGCTCTCGTCACGCTGACCGAGCCGGCACTGCCGCCGGTTCAGGATCCGCCTGTTCGCGCGCCGACGGAGCGCTGGGGTGATCGCACTTCCAAAGTCATCGGGCTGCCGTCCGATCCGATCATCGAGGGCGTGCCCCTCTTGCGGCCGGATCCGAACGACCTCGCGGACAAGTACCGCGGTCTCTCGCCACTCGAGCTGCAAAGCGCCTACGAGGCCGTTTCGAACGCCTACGAGATCGAGGTCGAGTCGGAATTCGAGCGACTGGAGTCGAACGGGCTCGCCCGGGTCGTGCCCATGCCGGTGTACGACGGCGATCAGGAGTACCTGCGCGGCCTGCCGATCACGGCCAATCGCTATCGGGAGCGAATCGTGCGCTGCTGGCAGAGCACCGAGGACCGGAACAAGCTCGTGGAGCTGGTGATCGACCCCGCGGAGCGGCCGGAGATCTACGACCTCGAGTTCGAGAAGAACTGGCTGATGGGCCAGCTCCTGACCCAATCGACCGACGGCGCGATCGTCATCGCCGGTCATTGACGATCGCGCGCGAGTCGCGCGCGGGGACCATCTAGCAACAGGGGCGAAGGGGGAGCCGTGGCCCCCCCCTTTCAGGCGCTACTCGACCTGCAGCTCGATGTCGTCGAGGCCCAGGCTGCCCGCCGTGCTGCCGTGGCTCGGGCCGAACAGGAACTCGAGGCGCTCGATCTGGCCCAGGTCCAGCTCCGGCTCGGCGACGGCGAAGCCGCGCAGCCCCAGGCGCACGGACTCGAAGTCGTTGATCCAGCCCACGCCGCTGCCGCAGCCGCTGCGCTGGTAGGGCTCCTCGATGCCGGCCAGGAGCGCATCGACGCGCAGGGTGCTCGTGTGGCCGGCGGTGTCGACCAGGCGCACTTCGAAGACCTCGTCGGCCAAGAGCGCCGTGGTCAGCGGGTCGCGGGTGCGCTGGGCCGTGCGGAAGGTCAGCCAGCGGTGCCCGCTCCAGTCGCGCTGGGCGGCGGGCAGGTCGTAGACCAGGCTGTAGTCGGCGAGCCCGTCGAAGCGCAGCACCGCCCCGGCCTCCTTGTCGGCCGGCTGGCCGTAGGTCATGCCGTTCATGATGTCGAGCGGGTCGTAGGTCAGGCTCGTGGTGTCGTCCTGCAGCCGGCTCTGCTCCCACTCGACCAGGTCCGTCGTGACCAGCGCGCCGCCGACGGTCGTGAACGGGTCCGCGTCGCCCTGGAAGTCGTCGATCACGAGCTTCCCGGTCTCGGCGCCCTCGGTCCACTGGATGTTGGCCACGATGCAGGGGTTGTCGGGCTTGCTCTGCGGGTGCAGGTCCTCGTACTGGCGCCACAGCCAGTCCTTGGCCGCCGGGTTGCCACGCACGTGGAACTCGACCAGGGGCAGCAGGTAGCCGCGCATGATGCGGTGCGTCTCGGGCCGGCCGATCTGACAGGGGCCGTTGACGAAGGCGCTGCCGCCGCCGTTGTGGAACCAGCCGTGGCCCACGCCGTAGAGACTGATCGCGGCGCGCTCGTTCTCGGCGCGGCCGTAGAGCTGGAAGGACTGGGTCGCGTCGGCGACCACGCAGCCCGACACGTCCGAGTCCCCGGCGCCGACCCAGAGGTGGTAGTCGACCGCGTGGGGCGCGGAGTTGCCCTTACCGAAGAACACGGTCGGCGCGATGCTCGACAGGAGCGTGATGTCGCCGATCGAGAAGTTCGTCGGCACGTAGACGCCGTCGAACAGCTTGTCGTAGGCGCGCACGATGCCCTCGCCGCCGCGGCTGTGGCCGATCCAGGTCGTGCGCGACTTGTCGAGCTTGCCGACCAGCGCCCCGCCCGCGATGGTCGCGAGGTTGCCGTAGAAGTAGTCGGTGTTGGTCAGGGTCGTGGTCGAGGCGGTGCCGATGCCCGGGCCGGTGTTGTTCTCGTGGGACATCACCACGTAGCCGTAGGAGGCCAGGTGGTTGCCGATGTGGTCGTACCACTGGTAGTTGTGCCCGTTGCCGTGGCTGACGATGACCACCGGCACGTTGTCGAGCTCGGCGATGTTGGTGGGATAGAACAGGTTCTGCCCCAGCCACTGGCCGCCCGAGTAGAGGATCTCGGTCACCGCAAAGGGCCCCGGCAGGGACGGGTCGCGCGCGACGAAGAAGCCCGCGCCGTCGTAGCCGTCGATCAGGTCGCCGTTGGAGAGCTGGCCGTCGCCGTCCAGGTCGATCACCAGGTCGTAGCCGACGCCCAGGCTCGCGCCGGCGTCGCCCGAGAGGGTGCCCGCGTCGACGGTGAAGCGGTTCTGGGTGATGGCGCCGCCGGGGAAGGCGATCGCGTCGGGGCCGTCGCCGGAGAGGTCCACCAACGCGGGGTTGGCGTTCCATTGGGCGCGGGTGCGGTCGGCGGTGACGTAGGCCGTGCCCGATTGGCCCGCGAGGAAGCCGCTCTGGCCCGGGTCGACCGCGAACTCGAGCGGGTCGCCCTCGCGCACCGTCGTGATCCAGTCGAAGTGGGGCAGGGCCGGACGCGACACGCCCACCAACTCGTCCGCCACCGGGGCGAGGTCGACGGTCAGGGTCACGTCGGCGCTGCCCGAGAAATCCAGGGGTGCCGAACCGGTCGGATCGGCGAGCACGCCGACCAGGTAGAAGGTCACGCCGTCGAGGGCCGGGTCGCTCGGCAGGACCAGGCTGAAGCCGAAGCTGCCCGAGCCGTCGGTCGGGCCGTCGCCGACGAACGCGAAGGCGGGCGTGAGCCCGATCGGAATGCTCTGGCCGAACAGGTCCACGGGGCCGGGGCTCACGTCCACGCCGACCAGGGCCACCTGGCCTGGCGCGCCGGTGAGCTCGATCGCGAGGCTCGACCCGAGCTGCGCGACGGTCGACGTGCGCCCGTCGAGGGTCAGGTCGGAGGCCTGGGCGGTCAGGGCCAGACCGGCCAGGGCGGCGGTCGCGAGGACGCAGGGCGAGGCGGCGGGGAGGTGACGCATGGTCGGATCGTTCGTGCTGGAGTCGAGGCCGCCGGCGGTCGGCGGCGTGGGCCCATGCGCGGCGCGCCGGGCGGGGTTTTCGGCGGGCGCAGGCCCGCATCGGTGATCCACTTGCGCGGCCAGTGCCCACGGATCGTCAGCCGTCGATGCCCCGTGATCCCGATCCCCGCAGCCGGGGGTCCGCGCCGCGCGTGCGGCGGATCGGGTCGCGCAGCTCCGCCCGCCGGCCAGGGGCGGCCACAGGTCGGGTCGAAGCGCCCCGGGAATGCAGCGGGGCCCGGCCTTCGGTGGAAGGCGCGGGCCCCGCTCGCTCGATGACTCCGGCCGCCGGCGAGCTCGCCGGCGACCGGGGCGGACCTGGCGTCCGCCCTTTGGCAGTCGCCTTACTGGAACGTGATCCGCTGGGCCCGCAGGCCGCTGATCAGGTCGGCCTCGTCGGGCGCGTAGCGCTCGACCAGGTAGCTGGCGAAGCGGTGCAGCTCGTAGCCGTCGGCGACCTGGATCGGGTCGGCCACGGGCACGCTCTGACCGGTCAGGCCGGAGTCCAGGGCGATCTCGAGCTGGCGCTGGGCGTCGGCCGCGGTGACCTGCTCGGGCAGGGCCGGCGAGCCCAGGAAGATCGGCGAGCTCGCCAGGTCGACCTCACCGGGCACGACCACCACCAGGTAGCCCGATTGCTCCCCGGTGTTGATGCGCTCGGCGGTCTCCGCGCCCACGTAGAGCACGTTCTCGAGGGACTGACGCGGCCGCAGCAGGGTCGGGTCACCGCTGAGGACCAGCAGCATGCCCTTCGTGTAGCTGGGCTGCTCGGCCCGCATGTAGTGGGTCAGGGGCGTCAGCACCTCGAAGGGCTGGGCCTCGATCAGCCGGATCGGCGCCTCTTGCGGGGCGCTGACCAGGGGCTCTTGGGTCGGGTTGTTGGTGTCGCTGTTGTAGGCGATGACCCCGCCACCCAGGAGGGCGGCGGCGGCCACGGCTGCGACGATGGATCGATTACGCATGGTGTTGGCTCGGGTCCTGTGGGTCAGTTGGCGGTGACTTCGATGTCGTCCAGACCCAGTCGGCCAGCGCTGCTGCCGTGGGAGGGACCGAAGAGGAACTCGACGCGGTCGATCGAATCGAGGTCAAGGGCCGGCTGGCCCACGGTGAATCCACGCAGGCCGATACGGACCTGCTCGAACTCGTTGCCCCAGCCCACGCCCGAGCCGCAGCTCGTGCGCTGGTAGGGCTCTTCGATGCCCGCTTCGATGGCGTCGAGGCGGATCGTGCTGGAGTCACCGTCGGTGTCCACGAGGCGCACCTCGAAGATGGTGTCGGCCAGCTCGAAGGTGGTGTTGGGGTGACGCGTGACCTGGCAGGCGCGGAAGGACAGGGCGTGCATGTCGCTCCAGTCCTGATCGGCGGGGAGCAGGTCGTAGACCAGCTCCGCGTCGACGCTGGTGTAGCCCAGCACCAGGCCGACCTCGGGGTCGGAGTTGCTGCACTGGGTCATGCCGTTGAAGGTCTCGGCGTTGGAGTGGGTGAAGTCCGAGTCGGGGTCGTTCAACTGGCCCTGGACCAGGGTCGTCAGGGTCGAGGTGACCGTCGCGCCGGAGCTCGCGATCAGCTCGCTCGGCTGGGTCTGGAAGTCGTCGATCACGAGCTTGCCGCTCTCGACGCCCTCGCGGAACTGCATGTTGACCACGATGCAGGGGTTGCCGATCGGGGCGCTCTGCGGGTGCAGGTCCTCGTACTGGCGCGTGAGCCAGTCCTTGCCGGCCGCGTTGCCGCGCACGTGGTATTCCACCAGCGGCAGCAGGTAGCCAAGGATGATCCCGTGGGCCAGGTTCTCGTTCAGGGCGCAGGGGCCCGTGAACCACGTGGTGCCGCCGTTGTCGTGGAACCAGGCGTGGCCGACGCCGTAGAGGGTCGTCGACTGGCGCTGGTTCTCGGCGCGGGTCAGCAGGTGGTAGGACTGGACGATGTCGGTGTTGGCGCAGCCCGAGACGTCGGAGTCACCGGCGCCGACCCACAGGTGGTAGGGCTTGTCGTGGGGGTTGGCGCTGTTGGTGCCCAGGAAGTCCGTGGGCGCCATGCTCGAGATCAGCGTGATGTCGTCCGCCGTGAAGTTGTTCGGGACGTAGGTCCCGTCGACGATGCGGTCGTAGGCGCGGGCGACGCCCTCGCCACCGCGGCTGTGGCCGATCCAGGTGACGTTGTGCGGGTCGACGTGACCCGCGAGCACGCCACCGGCGAGCACGCCCAGGTTGCCCAGGAACGCGTCAGTGTTGGTCAAAGTCGTGGTCGACGCCGTCTCGATGCCGGGCACCGTGTTGTTCTGGTGCGACATGACCACGTAGCCGTAGGAGGCCAGGTGGTATCCGATGTGGTCGTACCACTGGTAGTTGTGACCGTTGCCGTGGCTCACGATGACCACGGGCACGTCGGTCAGCTCGGCGATGTTGGACGGGTAGTACAGGTCCTGCCCGAGGAATGTCCCGCCGGTGTAGATCGTCTCGACCACCGAGTAGGGACCGCCCACCGCCGGGTCGGCGCAGATGTAGAGGCCTACGGGGGCCTCGTAGCCGTCGACCAGGTCGGCGGCGGACAGCTGGCCGTTGCCGTCGACGTCGACGATCACGTCGTAGCCCACGCCGAGGCCAGCGCCGGCATCACCCGACAGGGTGCCGTTGTCGATCACGAAGGTGTTCGACTGGATGTCGGTGGCGGTGAAGGTCACCTGGGTTGCGCCGCCGCTGACGTCGGTCAGGGTCGCGTCGGCGTCCCACTGGGCCTTGGTCTTGTCGGCCACGACGTAAACGTCGAGGGTCTGGCCCGCCAGGGCCGGGTGCTGGGCCGGATCCAGGGCGATGATCAGGTCATCACCCTCGCGGACCGAGGTGATCCAGTCGAAGTAGGGGTAGCCGGCGCGCACCACGCCCACCAGGTCGATCTCGGTCGGCTCGCCGCCAATGGTCAGGTCGGCGCCGTTCGAGAAGTCGATGCCGTTGGCGTCGCCGGGATCGATCACCGCGCCGAGCAGGTAGAAGGTCACCCCTTCGAGCACGGGGTCGTTCGGGACCGCCGTGGGGAAGCTGAACAGGCCGGTGCCGTCGGTGACGCCGATCGCGATGTTCGTGAGGGCCGGGGTGAGGCCGATCGGAAGGCTCTCGCCGAGGTAGGCCACCGGACCAGCGCTGACGTCGAGGGCGATCACGGACACGAGGCCCGGGTTGCCGGTGAGGTCGATCTGGACGCTCGAGCCCAGGCCCACCGAGGCGGAGGCCTGGCCGTTGAGCTTGAGGTCGGAGGCCAGGGCCGGGGTCGCGGCGGCGCCCACGAGGGCGACCGCGGCGAGGGACGTGACAGGTCTCATCGTCGTCCTGGTCAAAGGAGAAGCGGGTAGGGAAGGGTCAGCGGGCCTGCCGGGCCCGGCGCGGGGGGAGGGGACCGTGAAAGGCTACGCCGCAATCGGCGATGAGGGGGGATCAAACCGCCGTCCCTGGGGCCGTGGAGGGGGGTGGGGGGCGTTCGGACCGTTGTAGGCAGGCTGGCTCCCCAGCGACTGAGAACGGTCCTGTGGCTAGCATTGGCGCCCCTTGTCCGGGCTCCGCCCACAGGTCCCAACCCCACCGACCCGACCGATGTCGAAAAAAGCGTCCGCCCGTCGAAGCACCCCCCGTCCGAGCTCGGCCGAGCCCCACCGGCTGCTGATCGGGACCCGCAAGGGTGGCTTCATCCTGGAAGCCGGGCGCGGGCGCTCGGGCTGGAAGCTGCAAGGGCCCTTCGTCCTGGGCACCCAGGTCCATGACCTGCGGCTGGATCCGCGCGACGGCAAGACCCTCTTGATGACCGGCGGGCTGGGGCACCTGGGGCCGACCATGTATCGCTCCACCAACCTCGGCCGCAAGTGGACGGAGGTCGCCTCCACGCCGCGTTTCGACCCACTGCCGGAGGGCTCGAAGCGGCAAAAGCGCGAGGACGGCACCTCGCGCGGCATGACCGTGAAGATGAACTTCTGGCTGGAGCCCGGGCACGCCTCCGAGCCGGGGGTCTGGTACTGCGGCACCGGCCCCCAGGGCCTGTTCCGCTCCGAGGATCGGGGTGACAACTGGGCCGGGGTCGACGGCTTCAACCTGAACCCGAACTACGCCAAATGGTCGATCACCGAGGACGGCTCGCCGATCGGCTCGCTCTTGCACTCGATCCTGATCGACCCGCGCGACGCGGCCCACATGTACCTCTCGATGAGCTCCGGCGGGACCTTCGAGAGCACCGACCAGGGCGCGAGCTGGCGCCCGCTGAACCGCGGCGTGCAGGTCACCTTCGGCCCCGAGGAGTACCCCGAGTTCGGCCAGGATCCCCACTGCGTGATCCTGCACCCGGCCGACCCCGATCGCCTCTACCAGCAGAACCACTGCGGCATCTACCGCCTGGACCGCACCGTCGGCGACGGCGAGGGTTGGGTGCGGATCGGCGCCAAGATGCCCAAGAAGGTCGGCGACATCGGCTTCGGCGTGGTCGGGCACCCCACCGACCGCGACACGGTCTGGGTGCTGCCGATGGACGGCACGCAGATCTGGCCGCGCACCAGCCCCGGCGGCAAGCCGGCCCTGTACCGCACGTCGAACGCCGGTCGCAGTTGGACGCGGCTCGACAAGGGCCTGCCCGAGCAGGGTTGGCACACGGTGCTGCGTCAGGCCTTGACGATCGACAGCGATCCCAAGTCGCCCACGCTCTACTTCGGAACGACTTCGGGCGAGGTCTGGATCGGCCGCGACGGCGGCGAGAAGTTCGAGTGCCTGGCCCAGCACCTGCCCTACATCCACAGCGTCCGCACGGTGCCGCGCCAGTGAGCGAGGTCGAAGTGCGCGTGGGCTCGATCCTGTTCGAGTACACCGGCGGCGCGGAGCTCGTGCGCGGATCGGGCGCGACCGTGGCCGAGCTCTTCGCCGACTTGGAGACGCGCCACAAGGGCCTCGCCTTCCGCGTGCTGGACGAGCAGGGGGGCCTGCGCCCGCACATCGCACTGTTCCTGGACCGGCGCGCGTGTCGCGATGCGAACGAGGTCTTGGACGGCGTCGAACGGGTGCACGTGCTCGGCGCTCTGAGCGGCGGTTGAGTCGATGCACGGGCTCGGGGCGAAGGACGGCGATCGACGGGTCGAGTGGGGCCGCGCCTCCGAGGCCTACGTGACGTTCCGCAGCGGGCCTCCCGCGAGCTGGTACCGCGCGCTGGCCGGGCACGGGATCGGCCTCGCGGGCCAGCGGCTCCTGGACCTCGGCACCGGGCCCGGCTTCGTCGCTGCGCACATGGCGCGCGCGGGTCTGCGGGTGGCCGGGATCGACCCGGACACCGGGCAGATCGCGGCGGCGCGCGAGTTGGCGCGGGCGCAGGGGCTCGAGATCGACTTCCGGGTCGGCCCGGCGGAGGAGTTGCCCTTCGGTCGGGCCGAGTTCGACCTCGCGACGGCGACCCAGTGCTTCCTCTACTTCGACGCCGAACGCGTGGTGGAGCAGTTGCGCCGGGTGTTGGTGCCGGGCGGCTTACTCGTCACCGGCCACCACAACTGGTTGCCGCGCGAGGACGAGTTCGTCCGTCTCACCGAGGACTTGGTGCTCGAGTTCAACCCCGATTGGTCCGCCGCGGATTTCACCGGCGAGGTGCCTCTGCGACCGAGCTGGGCGGAGGGCTTGGTCGAGTGGGCGGGTTGTTTCGTCTACGACGAGGAGATCGCCTACACCCACGAGACCTGGCGTGGCCGCATGCGCGCGAGCCGGGGCGTGGGGGCGTCGTTGGTTGCGGAGGAGATCGAGCGCTTCGACGCGGCGTTGGCCGAGCTGCTGGTGATTCACAAGCCGGAGCAGTTCACCGTGCGCCACCGCGTCGACGCCCATTGGTTCGTGGTCTGACCCCGCCGCCCCGCGCCCGCCGGGTGGATAGGCGTTCGTACGGTGCCAGGCACAAAACCGCCGCCTAACGGCGGCCCGCAGCCGCCATCGGCGGCTGCGGGCCGCCGTTAGGCGGCGGTTTTGTGCCTGGCACCGTACGAACGCCTATCCACCCCTCCCGGCTTCAGTCGCGAATCAACCTGCGCAGTCGCACGTGGCGCCACGCGACCTGCAGGGGCTCGGCCCGGTCACCCACGCCGTGGACCTGAAAGCCGATGTGCCCCGCAGCGCGGCCGTGGTCGATCATCTCGGCCGCCGGCACGCCGTTGATCCAAGTCCGGATCGTCGGGCCCTCGCAGAGCACGCGGAAGTGGTTCCACTCGCCCTGGCGCCAGGCGCGCCGTGCATAGGGCGCGGCGTGCAGCGGATGCAGCCAGCCGCGGCCGCGCTCTTCGTAGATCCCGCCGGACCAGGCCCGCTCCGACGGGTCGATCTCGACTTGGTAGCCCTTCAGACCGCCGTCGCGGTTGTCGAAGCCGCCGATGACCTCGCTGCGGATCTGCACGCCGCTGTTGAGCGCGGGGTCGATACGCACGTCGTAGACGAGCTCGAAATCGCGGAAGGTTTCGCGGCTGGTCCAGAAGGTGTTGGGCGTGTTCGGCCGCGTCTCGCCGCTCAGGACGCCGTCCTGGAGGGTGAACACGGCAGCCCCGCCGCGGGGTTCCCAGGCCGAATCGTCGGCGAGGATCTCGCGCCAGGGCCCCGGCGTGAACCCGCCGCGCGGCCACTGCTCGCTGAGGCGCACGTTGCGGACCTGGATCGCCCCGGCCTCCGCCGAGCCCTCGACGCGGATCGCCACGGGGCAAGTCCGCGCCTCGCCGTCCGCCTCGATGCCTCCGCCGACTCGCGTGCCGCGGCGGGTCTGGCGTGTCGGGTCGGTGAAGGCCGGCGTGGAGGGGTGGGAGCCCAGCTCGAACCAGCTCGCATCGAACTCCTGCCAGCCGTCGATCGCTGAATCGAGCGGGAGGCGGTACTCGAAGTCGCCCCACTCGACCCACGCCTGCGGCAGGGGAGCCTGCGGATCGGCGAGACGCCACTCGAGGTGCACCTTCGGTGACTGCACGGAGGTCGTCGTCACGAGGTCCGCTCCCGCGGGCGTGAGCGTGATCCACGGGTCCGCCGCGATCAGCTCCGCCTGGGTGAGGTTGGCCTCGGGCGGCGAGCCCTCCAGGCGCATGGTCGGTCCACTGCTGCCGTTCCAGACGGGCACACCGGCGAGCGGATCGCCGCCCGACCCCATCGGAATGTGATTGAGCGTGTACCAGCACTCCGCCGACCACAAGGCGTCGCCGTTCGCAGAGCGCGGGTCCAGGCGCAGGTGCACGCAGGTCCCCTCGCGCAGGCCATCGACGTCGAGCTCGAGGCCCATACCGTCCGGGGTGGGCTCCATCCGCGTGATGGCGTGGTCCCGTTCGTCGACCTTCGGCCCTCCGTACTCGCGCGTCGGGGCGTAGGTCCACGACTTGCAGGTAGCGTTGGCCAGGACGTCCGCGAGGTCGGCGTCGATGGCCTCGGTGAAGCGCACGGCGAAACCCGTCGGCGTCGCGCGCACCGAGTGGATCTCGAACACCTGCGCGCCCGTCGGCACCAGCCGCTGCAGGCCAAAGCGCGTGCCGTTCCAGTTCCAGTTACCGCCCGCGCCGATGCCGCCCACGTAGAGCGCTCCATCCGGGCCCCACTCCATGCGGTTGACGCCCGATTCGAGGCCCTGGGTGAAGCGGAACAGGGCGCCCTGGAGCACACCGTCGACCTCCTCGAGGAACGCGCGCCTGATGCCGCCGCCGGTCAGCTCGCCGAGGTAGAGCTGGCCTGCGAAGGAACCGCTCGGAATCGCCAGGGGCTCGGTGGGCGAGTTGACCACCTCGCCGTGGGGCAGCCACAGGGCCGGCGCGCTGCGCGGGCGGTCGCTGAAGATGCTCGGATGGCCGCCGTCGGGGAAGCGCTCCGCGACCTTGGGCACGAACTGGGTCCAGTTGTAGTGCCCGTAGAAGCGGCCGGGCACGACCTCGGCCAACACGCTGGCCGGCATCCACGAACCCTGGTTGTCGGCGTAGAGCAGTCGGCCCTCGCCGTCGAGGCCCAAGCCGTTGGGCGTACGCGCGCCGCCGGCGATGGCGCGGGTGTCGCCGCTCGACAGATCGATCTCGATGAAGCTCCCGCGCAGGGGGCCGTTGGAGCCCGAGTTGGAGTGCATGCCCTCCCAGTTGGGCGGCGCCATCGCGGTCGAAAGGGCCGTATAGAGGCAGCCGTCGCGGTACACGAGCCCGAAGCAGAACTGGTGGTAGTTCCAGCCCTCCCAGCCTTCGCCCACGATTTCGTGGGTCTCCATGTAACCGTCGCCGTCCCCGTCCGTCAGTTTCACGACGGCGCGCCGCTGGGCCACGTAGAGCTCGCCGTCGACCACGCACAGGCCGCTGGGCTCGAAGACGTTCGTGGCGATCTTTGACAACTCGGACGTAGCGAGGTCCAGGGCCCAGATCACGTCGGGGGCCTTGGCGTCGATGTCGGGCAGCTTGACCTCGTCGCGCTGCAGCGGGTCGAAGGTGCCGAAGGCCAGGCGACCGTCGGGCAGGAAGGCCATGGCGCCGACCTGGGCCTCGAAGCCCTCGGGGCGGATCGTCTCCACGCGCCAGGCAGGGTGCACGCCGGGGACGGGCAGGCCGTCGCCCGGCTTGCGGGCGTCGATCACGGCCTTGGGCCCGGGCGAGGTCACGCGGGTGGGGTCGGTCTCGCAGAGCAGGGCGCTTCGGGGCACGACTTCGAAGGTCCCGGTGCCCGGCCGCTCCCAGCCCAGCCACAGCTCGCGCGACCCGCCCGAGTCGAAGTGCTCGACCAAGAGCTCGTGGGCGCCCGCCGCCAGCTCGAGGGGGCGACTGATGAGCTTGATGACCCCGTGCCGGCCGTCGTTGTCGAGCACCTTCTCGCCGTCCAGGAACAGGCGCGAGCCGTCGTCGCTGGCGAGCATCAGGCGGTAGCTGCCCGGCTCGTCGATCTGGAGCCAGCCCAGGGCGCGGGTCAGGTGCGGCGAGGCGACGCCCGCGAAGTCGTCACCGGCAAGCTCGAGCGTCGCCACGACGCGGTCGACGTTAGGCGTCTGGTTGGGCACGAGGATCGGCAGCTCCTCGGGCGCCTGTTCGAGTTGGAACAGGCGCAGGGTCAGACCCGGCTCGCGCTCGGCCGCGGGTTGGGCCGTGCCCTTGGGCGCGGAGTCCTGCGCGGCGGAGTCCTGCGCGGCAGCCGCCGTGAGCGGAACGAGGCACGCCAGCAGGGCGCCTCCGAGGGTCGCGGCTTTGGGGGGGAGCATCGGCGCAACTCTAACGGTTGATCGGGATCGACCAGCGTCACGTGAAGGCACCGCGCCGGGGAGGCTCCTTCGTGGATCGGCCCGTCGCGGAGGACCGGAACTGCGGCACAAGTCCGTCGCCGAGGAGCGACCGTCCGCCGCGGTCATTCCCAGCGGAGTCGCGGAGAATGCGGGCCAATGGCGCGGTGCCCTGTCTCAAGCGGACCCGAGTTCCTGGGCACGGACCGCGCAAGTCCTCGGGAGGACTCGCGGAGAACCTCATGTGGGATCCCGCTTGGCGCGCCCAAGAGCCTGCCAGCGCACCGCTTAGATCGGGCAGGCCAGGCTCGCCGGAGTGGCTATCCAGGAGCCGCCCGATCCAGTCGATAGCCGCGACCTGGCCTTCTGTCACGACGGTCCGTTCACCCGGGCGTCGCTCTGACTCGGGCAGGCTCGCAATCCGTGTCGTCCCAACCGAACCCGACCCCCGGCGGCTGCCACGGCTGCAGGCACTTCGCCGTCACCTACGACGTGGAGTGGCCCTACGCCTGCGAGATCTTCGGCCTGAGGTCGAAGCGCCTGCCGTCGGTGGAGGTGCGCGAGGCCTCCGGGCGGGAGTGCATGGCGCGCGAGGGGCGACAGGCCCAGGTCGCGCGTCGCCCGCCCCAGCTACCCCCGGGTGGCGGCGTCTGGGCCTGATCGGGCGCGCGCGAGCGGCCCGACTCGGAGAGCGGTGTTCCTACCAGCTCCGCGAGGCGCAGAACTCGGTCAGGGCCGCCAGCAGGGCGCCGCGCTTCTGGCTCACGTTCATCTCCGGCGAGCGCGAGACCTCGAGCTGGACCCAGGGCATCTCGTTCCCGTGGGTGCGGGTCACGTAGCCGCCCCCGAGGGGCTCGTCGACGCTCACCCGACCTTGGAACTGTCGCGCGAAGCAGGACTGCAGGGCTTCCATCCAGTCGGCAGGGCACAGGCCGCCGCCGTCGCCGAGGCAGACCATGGGACGCTCAGCGCCGGGATCAGGGCCGTCGGCAGGGCCTACCGCGGCCACCGTGTGGCAGTCGATCGCCAGGGCGGTGCGGCCGGCCCGGGCCGTGAGCACGTCGTGGTAGGGGCGGTGGTGCTCGCGCAGGAGCCGCTGGACCAGGGACTCGCTGAGCGGCTTGGACCAGACGGCGTCGGCCAGGCCCGTGTGGGTCTTGACCACGCCGTCGCGGCCACGATCGTCCTCCGCCCGGTCCACATCGAGCACCGCCCGCGCCACGTCGGTGGTCACGAACGCCGCGACTTCCCCGGCCAGGTCGAAGATCGCGCGGGCGCCGATGTCGCCGGCCAGCTCGATCCTGTGGTGGGAGAGCACGCAGCGGTTCTCCAGGAAGTCGGGCACCTGGACGCCGGCGTGGGGCACCGAGAGCAAGAGCGGGAGGGTCATGCTCCGGGCTCCTCGCGGGTGACGAATCGCCCTCGAGCGCCGTGGGCACCTTCGCGCGCGTTGTTCTGGACGGTGGCGATCATCATTCCGTGGGCGCGATCGGCACTCGAGCCGAGATCGCGAGCCCCTGATCTACGCACGGCGCGACCGCTGCCTGGTGGACCAATCCGGATCTAATCGTCGATCTGGCCGCTCCTGGGTCAGGAGGGGGTCAAGTAGGGCAAGAGGTGCGACGCGAAGGTCAGCAGGAGGAAGAAGCCGCACATGTCCGTGGCAGTGGTCAGGATCGGCCCGGAGGCGAGGGCAGGGTCCTGGCCGAAGCGCTTCAGGATCTGCGGGATCAGGCCGCCCATGGAGACCGAGACCAGGGTGTTGATGAACATCGCCGCACCCACGGCCAGGCCCAGGTAGCCGTTGCCCTGCCAGGCCCAGGCGACCCCCGCCATCACCAGGCCGAGGGCCAGGCCATTGATGAGGCCCACACGGATCTCCTTGACCCAGACGTAGAAGAGCTCGGTCGGGCGCACCAGACCCAGGGTCAGCTCGCGCACGCTGACGGCGATGGCCTGGTTGCCGGAGCAGCCGCTCATGTCGGAGATGATCGGCAGGAAGAAGGCCAGGGCCACCACGGCCGCGATGGTCTCCTCGTGGGCGGCGATGACCGAGGCCGCGATCAGGTTCAGGGCGATGTTCGGGGTCAGCCAAGAGAGGCGGCGCAGGGAGCGCGACCACAGGGGCATCGAGCGGAACTCCTCGCCGCCGACGATACCCGCGGTCTTCAGGTAGTCGCTGTCCGAGCGTCCGCCCACCGCCTCCTCCACGTCGGCGCGCTGGACCACCCCGATCGGGATGCCGATGGCGTCCACGACGGGCAAGCCCAGGAAGGCGTGGGTGTCGAAGAGGTCGGCGAGCTGGTCGAGGCTGGCGTCGGGCAGGACCGTGAGGGGCTCGGGGATCATCAGCCCGCCGATCTGCAGGCGGCTGGGCGACAGCAGCAGGTCACGCAGGCGCAGGACCCCGGCCAGGGCACCGGTGGAAGCGATCACGTAGACGTACTGGATGTCCTCGTCCTCGTACTCGTCGACCCGACGGCGCAGGTCGTTGACCACCTCGCCGACGGAGGCGTCCTGGGGATAGACCAGGAACTCGGTCGCCATCAGACCGCCGGCCACATGCTTGTCGTAGGCCGCCAGAGCGCGGATCTGGGCCGCTTCCAGGGGTGGCAGCTCGGCCAGGATCTGTTCGGCGTCGTCGCGGTCGAGTTCGGTGACCAGGTCGGCCCGCTCGTCGCTCGACAGCTCCAGCAGCACGTCGGCGGCCCGCTCGGGGTCCATGCGCTCGAGCAGCTCGACGGCCTGGGCCTCGGGCAGTTCGTCGACCAGGTTGGCGGCGCCCTCGGCCGACATCGAGGCCAGCAATTGGTCGCGATCGGCGACGTCGAGGCGCGAGACGGCCCGGGCCGTCTCGCCCGCCGACATCTCCGCCAGCAGCGCCTCGGCCCCGCTCATGTCGGACGTGCCGACCAGACGCTCCAGGTCCTGCCAGCTCTTCTCTTCGCTCTTCTCGCTCATGCCCGGTGCTCCACCTGTGTCGCCCTCTCGATAGCCCGACCGCCAGGATCCGCGCGATCGTCTCCGGAAGCCATCGAAGTCCTGGGTCTCCACGCGGGGGCGCGGAGTTTCCATCGCTTGGGGTTCATGGGACGGGCAGCGGCGAGCACGAGGTCGAAAGACGCTTGGGGTAGCGTCGACCTGCGATCAGCCGCACGGCAGCGGTCGGGCAGATGCCGAGCGGCCGTTGGGCTGGCGGGGAACCGCCGTCGAGCAGGCGCCGATTCGATGCTGGTTCGCCTCCTGCGGACCTGGGGGCGGTGGGTCCCAGCGCGACCGCGCTGGACCGGCGTTTGGATCCATCCGACCAGGGGAGTCGCTCTCGCTGGCGGCCGGATGGCTCGGGGCTGGATGGAACGAGAATCGCCCACGACGCGAGGCCCCCAGGGGAGCGCAGGGCCGCCGATGGACGCTGGGCTCGGCAGGCGCGGATCGACACGGGGGTCGGGCAGTAGAGTGATTCCGCCGTGGGGAAGTCCTTGTGGATCTTGGCCGCGATCGGCGTGCTGCTGGGCGTGGCGCTGTGGACGCTAGCGGGGCCGCAGTACCCGCTCGCCGACGCTTCGAGCGCTCCGAACACCGGATCGACCGGCCCCGAGCAGCCTGCGAGTTCCGAGGCATCCAACGCATTCGAACCGCTGCTGCGACGTCCGGATCCAGTGGCGGGAACCGCCGCAGGCTCCCGGGTTCACCTGGACGTCGGGGAAGCGGGCGCGCGCGAGGTGGACGTCGAGCTGACCGATCGCATCCACGGCCTTCCGGTGGCTGGAGTTGAGATCGAGGTCGTCCAGTCGGGCGCGGGACAGGTGCCAGCCGGCGGGCCGTCCGCTGGCTTCCGCCTCGAGCCTCCGAGGCATGGAAGGGTGCCGCGGATGGCTAGAATCACGGACCTCTTCGGTCGCGCTCGTGTGGCTGCCGAGCCGGGCGAGGGGCACTTCGTGCTGAGCGTGGCGAGAAGACGCGCCTTCGTCGGCACCGCGGAGCTGGAGTCGGACTCGCCGCTGCGGGTCGAGGTCGACTCGCCGCCATCCCTGCCGCTGCGCCTGGTCGGTCCCGACGGTAGGCCGGTGGTGGGGGCCTTGGCGGCGGTGGTCTTCGGCCCGGATCGAGTGCCACTGGGACGAGCCGCGTCCTGGGGCTTCGAGCCCTCCGATCCGTTCGGCGTGGCTCCCGCCCTGTTCAACACCCCCAGCCGAACCGGCCCCTTCGCCGTAGCCGTGCGCTCGCTCGGGATCGAGAGCGCCGGTCCGCCGGTGGATCCCATGGCCTTCGAGGGCGAGCCCCTGGCCGCTGCGCTCCCGCCCCACGGCTCGATCCTGATAGCCGTGCGGGATGCGGACGGGGCGCTCCCCGCCCCCGGCCAAGGTCTGGTGCTGCGCTGCGTGGAGTCGGACGAGGAGCTGTGGGGGCGGGTCGATGACCAGGGCCAGTACCGCCAGGCAGTCGTCGGCCTGGGCCTTCACTTCGAGATTCGATCCCATGCCGAGGCCCGGACGCTCGCGGGTCCCGTCGCCGACGGCGAGGAGGTTGCGGTCAACCTCGTCGGCGTCGGGCGGCGCGTTCGCTTGACTGGTCGGCTGGTCGGCCCCGATGTGGGCAGCGCCGAACTCTCCGCCGCCAGGTTCGCGCTCAGCTATCGGCTCGACGGCGAGGCCCACGAGCTCGACGAGGATGAGTTGGCCCTGGGCGACGGGGATGAGGTCCGAGTCGACAAGGCGGGTCAGTTCGTGCTCGGCGGACTCGAGCAGCTCCCCGACGGCTTCGAGGGCGCCGAGCTGCGCGTCTTCTCGAGCGGCTTTCGCCTGGCCTGCGCGCCAGTCCCGGCCGAGCTGGGCGTCGCGGAACTCGGTCGCGACGAGCTGAACCTCGGGGACCTCACGCTGGTGCCGTCCGGCGTGACGACGGGCGGGCAGCTCCTCCCCGCGCCTGGGCAGGTCCTCGAGACCCAGTTGGTCACCCTGCGACGGGGCGAAGGCGAGGAGCTCGAATTCGCCCGCTGCGACGACGAGGGCCGGTTCGTCTTGACTCACATGCCCTTCGCCGGTGGCTCCCTGTCGGGCGCGCAGTTCAGCGTCGGGCGGCAGTTCTGGCCGGCCGAGATCGGCTCGCTCGAGAACGTGCTGCAGCTCGAGGCCGGTGGATCCATCGACGTGCGGCTCGAAGGAGCCCACGAGGAGATCCCGGCTGTCGCACGCCTCGAGCTCTGCCTGCTCGACGGTCAAGGCAACCTCGTGAGCCAGCGGAAGATCCGCATGGGCGGCGACATCCGGTTCGAGCTCGATCGCGCCGGCAGCTTCGACCTCTGGGTTCGCTCGAATTCCAACGCCGACATCTACCAGGTCGTCGAGGGAATCGAAGTGGAACCGGGCCAGGTCGTGCGCCTGGATCCCCTGCGCGTCGGGGTCGGCCTGAGGGAGGTGGAGGTCCACGTCGCGGACTCGCAGGGAAGGCCCATACGCAACGCCCACGTCAGCCTCGAGCTGCACGGAAGCTCTGGGGCGACGTCCCGCACCATGGGCTCCGGACGGACGACTGTCCTCGCCGCTCCCCAGGTGGAGCGACTGGTCGTCCGCGCCCCGGGCTACCGCACGGCCGCGACTCGCCTGGTCTCGAACCGAATCGACATTCACTTACCGGCCGCGCTCGAAGTGTCCATCGCTCCCCCCGAGCAGCGGATCACCGATGACGCGAACTTCGGCGGCCTGAGCCTGCGCCACACGTCGGCGGGACGCTCCTTGCGCTGCGAGTTCGATTCCGAGCGAGGGGTGTGGTCCGGGCACCTCAGCGAGACCGGGACCTACAGCATCGTCATGCGCGACGACCACTCGTTCACCGAGACCGAGATCCTGCGCTTCGACGCGCCCGAGAGCGGCGAGGCGATCGAGCTGCGCCTGAACGACCATCAGTTCAGCACGCTCTTCGACGACTGGTCGCAGCGCTGATCGATCCGATCCACGTCCGCGATCCCCGCGGCGGATTCGGCGACTAGGGCTGCTGCGGCGCCAGCTCGCTCAAGAGCCACGTTTGCGCGCGGACCACCGGATCCAGGGGCATGCCGCCGCCCCAGGAGTCGAGGAAGGTCACGTCCCAACCGGCGAGCTCCATGGTGTAGGCCTGCATCTGGGAGCTCCAGGTGGAGTGGGCGTCGGCGCCGAACGAGAGCACGCCGAGGGGCAGGGGCAGCAATGGCGCTTCGAGCGCCTTCGGCATCCCCACGATCGCGAAGCGCGTCGACGGCTTGGGCGGGAACACGAGCGGCCAGTAGGCCGACGAAGCGTTGACCTGAACCTGCGTGGGCACCTGGGGCAGCGCCTGCGCGCCGGCCCAGAAGTGGTCGAGGACCGGGCTCGACGGGAAGGGCGCGAAGGCGGGCAGGAAGGCGGCCGGGGTCGAGATGGCGCAGACCCGGTCGGCGGCGTCGGGACCGCTCGGGACCAAGCCGTTGAACAGGGCCATGTGCGTACCGGCAGAGCGGCCGAGAAGGGTCACGTCGCCGTACCCCAACACACCGCGCGAGTAGGTCACCAGCCCGCCGAGGGCCAGCTCGGGCAGGGGGAAGGCGTCGTCGGTGTCGTAGCCCGAGAGCCCGACGCTGATCCCAGCCTGCAGCAGCGGCTCGAGGATCGACGGCATGGCGGCCGGCGCGAATCCACCCGGGCCCTGCTTCCAGGAACCGCCAGGCAGGTACCAGACCAGGTGACTGGCCCCGGGCGCCTCCCAGAGCCAAGCCTCCTCGTTGACGTCGCTGCCCCAGTTGAAGTGCACGGGTTGCGGCGGCGTCGTTTGGGCCAGGGCGGCGAGACAGAAGATCGTGGTCAGCATGGAGCGGTCGGAGAGGGGCGGGGGAGCCCTCTCAGTCTGCCAGCTACGGGCCGATCGAGGGGGGGTGGCGTCGAGCTCGGACCCGGCCACCCCGCCCGTTCGGATTCTGAGGACTAGGATCAGGACGTCATGGGAAGAACGTCCGCAGGTCTGCTGATTGCCTGCCTGCTCGCCGGGGCCGTGCTCTGGGCCTGGCTCGACTCGTCCGAGCCCGATGGCCGAGGTGCGGCGGCGTCGCCGACTGTCGCTCAGGGTTCCGACCAAGTCGCGGCAGACGCCCGCCCGGAGGGCGACGAGCTGAGCCTGCGACCGGTCGAACCGCGTTCGAGCGCCAGGGGTCGCACGGAGCTCGGATCCTTCGGCGGCGCCGCGACCGCCATCGATGCCGCCGCACCGCTCGAGGTCGAGATGCTCGTCGTGGACAAGGTCCACGGCCTGCCGGTGGCGGATGCTCGGATCGATCTCGCCCGCGCGGACGACGAAAGCGACCCCGACCGCTCGTCGAGGGCACGATGGCGGTGGCGTGAGGCAGGCGTCACCGATCGCTTCGGCCGGACCCGGGTTCAAGTAGCTCCTGCGGAGAATCGACTCAGCGTCCGACTCCCTTGGCGGCGTATCGACCTCGGCGCCCTGGCCGAGCTGGTCGCGTCCCGCGAGCGTTCGACCTCCGGCGCCGACGAGCCTTTGCGCCTGGCGATCCATACCAAGCCGCTCGTGCCCCTGGAGCTTCTGGGCGAGGATGGCCGCCCAGTGGTCGGCGCCAGGGCTGCGGTGCGTCTCGCGACCCGCGGCACTTCCCTGGGCGGCGGGAGCCGGTGGAGCGAGGAGCCCACGGACGAAGCGGGCTTCGTGGTCGCACCGGTCGACGCCTCCGGCAAGGTCGGCCCCTTCGTCCTGGCCGTCGAGTCCCTCGGCATCGCGGATCGAGGGCCGCGCTTGGAATTCCCCGCCTCCTGGGACGAGCCCCTGGTCGCGACCTTGCCGCCCCACGGCTCCATCCTCGTAACTGCGCACGACGAACACGGTGTACCCCTCCGAGCGGGTTCTCGGATCACGCTGAGCTTGGCCGACTCGTGGTCCGACTTCGACGCCGAGCTCGACGAATCCGGGAGCTACCGCCTGGCCGTCGTCGGCCTCGGTCGGCAATTCGAGCTCTCGACCGCCGTCGCGACCCGGACCTTCGCCGGACCCACCACCGATGGCGAGAACGTCGAGGTGTCGATCGTCGGGCCGACTGTCCGCGCCGGCCTCACAGGCCGCCTGGTCGACGGCGATGGCGAACCCGCCCGCTTCACCCTGCACCAGTTCGAGATCGTCACACGCTCCGGCGGGTCAAGGGCACAGTCATTCGACGAGAACGACCTTGCCGGGGTCGCCTCCCACAGGATCGACGTGGATCGCGACGGTCGCTTCAGCACGGGGCCCCTGGACTTCCTGCCCCTTTCTTTCGAGCTCGCCGAGCTCCGCGTCGTCTCGAAGCGCTACGGCCTCGCCGTCGCGCGCCTTCCCGACGAACTTGGTGTCGCCGCGCTCGGCACCGATCTCGTCGATCTCGGGAACCTCGCGATGTCCTCATCGCTGCTGACCACGGCCGGGATCCTGACCTTCCCGCTCGATCGACCGGCTTCGCGGGTGCCGGTCGAGTTGCGCGTGGTCGATGGCCCGTCGCTCGGGCGCACGGTCTCCGACGCCGAGGGTCGTTTCTCCATCCAGCACCCGATACCCCTCGAAGGAGCCGAGGCCAGGGTCACAATCGAGGTCGAGGAGCAGAGCTGGCGCGTGCAGTTGGGCTCCCGCGACAACCTCGTGCGGCTCGCCGCTCCACCGCGGATCGAGTTCGTGCTCGAACGCGCCCGCACCGGTATTCCGAGCGAGCCCCCGCTGGTCTGCGTGACCAACGCGGAGACAGGCGCCATGCAAGGCTCCTCCCCGGTCCCATTCGGGGACGAATGGTCGTTCGAGCTCGACCACCCGGGCACCTACGACCTGTGGGTGCTCTCGCCCTCGGGGGCGGGGGTCCTTGCCGCCGTCGAGGAGCTCCGCATCGGTCGCGACCAGGTCATCCGACTCGACCCCATTCGCGTAGGCGACGGGTTGCGCCGCACCGACGTCGATGTGGTGAACGGGCGCGGCGAGCCCGTGCCGGGAGCGAGCGTCCGTCTCGGATCGGCGGGTACGACCTTCGGCGCCGTCACCTTGACGGACTCGGCCGGCCGAGCGAGCCTCTCGGCCCCACCTGCGGACCTCGACGTCGTCGTCGTCCGTGACGGGTTCGACCCTCGCTGGGCACTGGAGCCTCTCCGACCCGGCCCGCTCGAGGTGCGTCTGACGAAGCGGGCCGTCGTCGTCCGCCTGGAGGCTCCGCCCGCGCTAGCGCCCGAAGTCGCAGAGGGGCCGCGAGCCATCCTCCGTCGCGACGGACCCAACGGCTCGCGCGAGGTGACGTTGAGCTGGGATCGCGCGAGCCGCGCCTGGACCGGCGAAGTCCCCTGGGCCGGGTCCTACCAGCTCCTGCGGCCGGGGGGACGCGACGCCGTCTTGATCCGGGAGATCGAGGTCCCCTACACCAACGATCCGGTCGTCGTGAGCCTGACCGAAGCGGAGTTCCGCCTCCTCGGCGGGCGCTGAACGAACGGCCCCGATGCCTGAAAGATCTGCGCGCCCCGATCGTCCGGGCCCCGCGTGCTGGCCTCGCTCGTCATCGCAGCGCTCCAAGGCCGAGCAGAACCCCTGGATGCGATCCAGACCGACCCCCCCGAGTTCGTGCGCCTCGAAGGCCACTTCGTGGACGAGCGGGGCGCTTCCCTGCGGCCCGAGTTCGTGACCTGGGACCTTGTCGGCCTGCTCGACGGCCGGACGGTCGCCGTCGGTGGTCTCGGCGGGTTCGGGCAGCACTCGGGCTTGCGAGTCGACGCCCGAGGCCACTTCGTCACCGAGCCGCTCCTGCGCGTGCCCACGCGCTGTGAACACATCGAGCTGCGGTTCCGCGTCGCGCAGCTGGGAGGGGCGGTGGTGCCGCTCCCGACGGACCTGCGAGTCGGAAGCTCGGGCGGCCCGGTGCTCGAGCTCGGCGACGTGGCGCTCGGCCCGGCGCCCCTGACCACCTCGGCCGTTCTGCTCGATCACTCGGGAGCACCGCTCGCCGGTCAACTGGTCCTCTTTAGCGAGCGGGGTAGCGAGGGCCTGCCCTTCGCGCGAACCGATGCCGAGGGTCGCTTCGAGGTCCGCCACTTCCCCTCGATCGACGGCGCCCCCCTGTCGGTGAGCCTGCCGGCCGAGGAGGGCGTGCGCACGGCCCACCGGTGGGAGTTGGTCCCTGGACAGTCGGGACAGGTCGTCAGGGCTCCCGCGCCGACGACCGTCACGGTCGAGCTGCAGCCCGTCGAGGGTTGGGTCGCTCCCGACTACTTCTTCGTCTGCCTCTTGGACGAGCGGGGCCGAGTCGTCGCCAGCGCCGGCCATCAAGGCGAGTCGGCCCTCTCGCTCGCGGTGGACGAGACGGGACCCTTCGAGCTGTGGGTGGAGAGTTGGGGGAGTCGCGACGTCTTCCGAGTGCTGCGTGGGGTGGAGCTCGAAGCCGGCGTCGACAATCGACTGCCGCCGATCCGAATCGGCGCTGGACTCCGATCGATCCGAGCCCGGGTTCACGACGCCGAAGGCAACCCGATTCGCCACGCCGAGGCCCGCACGCACCGCCATGTCTTCAATGGAGATTGGGTCCTCCCTGCCTGGACGGACTCGGGCGGCCAGGTCGAGCTCACCCTCTGCGCGGAGGTTGATCGACTCCGGTTCACGGCAAAGGGTTTCTGGGGTCGGTGGGCGCCGATCGTCGGCGACGAGTGCGCGGTCCAACTGGATCGTGGAGGGTCAGCAGAGCTGGTGTTCCCCGAGAGCTGGGAGTCGATCGTTGCGGACGAACTCGGCTCGAGCTACTTCTGGCCGCAGGGCCTGTGGCTCTCGACCGCCTCGACCGACCCTTCGTGGGACCGTGGTCACCTGACCTTCAAGCCGGAGAGCCAATCCAGCCGGGGGACGTTGGACACGCCGGGCCGCCACCAGATCACCCCCTTCGGGCCCCTCCGGAGCGGCGTCGAGCCCTTCACCATCGACGTCCCTGCCGGCGAGGAGCCTTTCAGGATCGAGCTCAGCGAGAACGACCTGCGCCGCATCTGCGGCGGCTGACGCTCAATCCGCGTCGTCACGCGAGCGCCGGCCTTCCACGCCCCGGCACTCGATCCCCGCCCGCAGAAGCAGCGCCGTCGTCAGCCCCGGTCCCTGCACCACGCGATCGTCCACGTGGGTCTGCGCGCAGCCGCAGCTCGGCGAACGCTCCTTGAGGAACGCCCGCCGCACGCCCTCGCGCTGGCAGACCTCCAGCGCGCCCTCGGCCCCCGCGCGGAACTGCGCCGTCACGTCGCGCCCCGCGTCGGTCACGAGCTGTCCCTCCCCGTCCAGCACCGCCTCCGCAGACGCCGTCAACCAAGCCGGCGGCCGCGGCGTGCCCAGGCCCCCGTGCTCCTCCGGGCAGAAGGGCACCGCCACCAGGCCCTGCGCCTCGAGCTCCGCGCCGAGCACCTGATCCCCGTTGTCCTTGCCGTCGTACCGGCAGCTCCGCCCCAACAGGCAGGCGCTGACCAGCACGCGCTCCGGCCTTTCGTGTTCGTCGTTCATCGCTACCGTGAGCACGACCCTAACCCACGGAAGCCCACTCGTGACCGAACCCGACCGACAGCACATCCTCGTCCCCCTCGCCGACGGCTTCGAAGAGACCGAGGCCGTGGCCGTGATCGACGTCCTGCGGCGCGCGGGCCTGCGCGTGACCGTCGCCGGCCTCGCTCCGGGCCCGATCACCGGCAGCCACCAGATCGCCATGGTCCCCGACGCCGCCCTGGCCGACGTCGACCTGGCGACCGTGACCTCGATCGTGCTCCCCGGGGGCATGCCCGGCACCACCAACCTGATGGCCGACCGGCGCATCGTCGACCTCGTGCGGCGCCTCTACGCGGCCGGTGAGACCGTCGCCGCCATCTGCGCCGCTCCTCGCGTCCTGGCCGAGGCCGGGATCGTCAGCGGCCTCGAGCTGACCTCGCACCCCAGCGTGCGCGGGATGCTGGCCGGCGCAACGGTGCTCGACATGCCGCGTGTCGTCACTGCCCAGGGCATCGGCCAGGGCACCGGCCCCGTGGTCACCAGCCAAGGCCCGGGCACGGCCCTGGAGTTCGGACTCGAGCTCGTGCGCCGCTGGGTCGGCCCCGAGAAGGCCACCGAGCTCCAAGCCGCGATGCTGATCGCACTCCCCGAGAGCTGAGCAGAGTCCGGAACTTCCGACGTGAGCGACCTGCGTGCCGGGCCGTGGTCGCCCGCGCGGGTCGGCCCGCCCGAGCCCCGGACCCGCCACCGCCGGCGCGCGGCCCGGCAATCTCATCCCGACCCGCCCGCCGAACCCGCGCCGCGCCCGACCTATAGTGGCCGGGCGTCCGCTTCCGGCCGCAGCCCCAACGTGACCGACGTCTACTCCGAGATCGTGCGCCTGCGGGCCCAGGGCCGCAATTGCGCCCTGTGCACCATCGTCTCCACCAAGGGCTCCACGCCCGGCAAGGCGATGATGAAGATGCTCGTGCGCGACGACGGCTCCTTCGCGGGCTCCGTCGGCGGCGGTTGCCTCGAGGCCGAGGTGCTCGAGGCCGCCCTCGACGCCATGGGGGACGAGCGCCCGCGGATGCTCGAGTTCGCCCTCAACGAGCGCGACTACCCCGACTCCGGCCTGATCTGCGGCGGCCGACTCCAGATCTACGTGGAACCCATCACCGAAGCGCGACTGGTCCTGTTCGGCGGCGGGCACGTGTCCGGCGCCATCGCCCACGTGGCCCGCTCGGTCGGCTTCCACGTCACCGTGGCCGAGGACCGCGCCGAGTTCGCGAGCGCCGAGCGCCACCCGGACGCCCAGGCCTTCGCGGTCGGCCCCTGGTCGCAAACGGTCGCCGAGCTGGCCCCGGACGCGGCGAGCTTCCTGGTGGTCTGTTCCCGCGGGCACGACGGGGATGCGGAGATCCTGGAAGCCCTGTGGCAGGCCCGCTGCCAGCCGCGCTGGCTGGGGATGATCGGCAGCCGCGCCAAGCGCGCCCAGATCGAGGCCCAGCTCGGCGCCAAGGGCGTGGACCCGGCTTGGCTCGCCCACGTTCGCAGTCCCATGGGCCTGGCCATCGGCGCGCGCGACCACGCCGAGATCGCCGTCAGCGTCGTGGCCGAGATGATCGCCGTGCGGCGCGGCGCTCCGGTGCCCCAGGCCCCGGCGGCGGACGCGGAGCCGAGCCTGGCCCCCGCGCGCCGCAGCGGTCCGAGGCCGGCCTAGGCCCCCCCGGGCCCGGGCCCGGGCGCGATGGCGCCATCAAGCGACGTCGCGGGGTCCTGGAGGGCTCCACGCGGCCCCAGCAAGCCCGGTCGCGTTGACAGTCTCGCGGGAGCGCTCCTATCCTGCTCGGCCCATCCGCCCGGCGGATCCGCCGCCACCAGGCCTGCAACCTCCCGCGACGGGAGGGGTACAGGGGGGGCCGACGCCGCCCGCGAAGCCCCGCTCCGTCCATCGTCCGGCTTCCCCTCCGGCGCGACGGGACCAACCGACCGACCCAGACCATGCTCAGCCTCCGCACCTCCCTCGCCGCCGCCGTGACCCTCCTCGTCGCGGCCCAGACCGTCGGCGCCGACACCATCACGCTCGTCGACGGCCGCAAGATCGCGGATGTCACGATCCAGTCGGAGGAGCTCGCCGTGGTCCGCTACCGCCAGCGCAACGACCGCGAAGAGGTCCCCACGCACCAGGTCCTGCGGATCGAGTACGACCGCCTGCCCCAGGCCATCGACGAGGCCGACGCGCTGGTCGCCGAGGGTCAGGTGGAGCAGGCCCTGGTCGAGCTCGGCTACTACGTCGACGCCAGCCTCTCGACGAACCCCGACAAGCGCTTCCCCTGGGGGCCGGCGGCCGCCGCCAAGCGGGCGGTCGAGATCAACGCCTCGAGCAACAAGCTCGCCGCGACCCAGGCGGCCGCGTCCGACCTGATCGCGCGCTTCCCCGAGTCGCGCCACGTGCCGGATGCCTACTTGGCCAAGGCCGAGGCCCAGGTGCAGTCCGGTGACCGCGAGAGCGCGCGGGCGACCCTGACCGGTCTGACCGAGCTGGCCAAGTCCCGCGGCCTCTCCGATCGCTACACCCTGGCGGCGCAGGTCGAGCTGGCGGCCATCGACGGCGATCGCAGTGGCGCAAAGCGGATCGAGGCCCTCGAGCAGCTCGAAGCCCAGGCGGGGTCGACCTACCCGACCGTCCGCGACCGCGCGCTCGTGGCCCAGGGCGAGGTCTACCTGGAGCTGGCCAACGCCAACCCCGCCGAGCGCGCCGCGCACCTGGACTCCGCGCGGACCGTCTTCGAGCAGGCCCTGGAATCCGACGGAGCCCTGCCGGCCACCCGCGCCGGCGCGACCGTCGGGCTGGGCGACTGCAACTTCTTGCCCGCCTCCGTGGCCAACGACGCTGCGGGGCTGCAGCGGGCGCAGATGCTCTACCTGCGCGTGGTCGTGCTCTACGGCGACGAAGCGCGCTACGCCTCCAAGGCGACCTTCCACGCGGGCTCTTGCTTCCTGCAGCTCGCCGACCTGAACCAGGACGAGCAGGCCAAGGCGCGGGGCCGTCGGATGATGCGCGAGGTGCAGCGTCGCTACCCCGACAGCGTCTGGGCCGACGAGGCCAAGCGCTACGTGCGCTGACGGATGGAGGTAGGGGGGCGATCCCGCTGACGGCGGGGCGAGATCCTCGCCAGGCGAGGGGCGCGGGCGGCGACGGGATGACCCGGCGCCGCCCGCTCCCGTTCGGAGCCGCTCCACTTCGGTTCGCGACCCGCTGAGGAAGAGCGGAATTGCCGTCGATTCCCTCCTTCTGCGAGGCGCGCTCCCTGAGCGGGCCCCCGGAGTATGGCGGTCGTCGAAACACGACCGGGCCTGTGTGCGTTCGTGCAGCCGCGCGTCGCATGGGGCGGCGTGCTCGCACCGCCGGGAGGCGGAGAGGAGGCGCTCCATGTCGGCGCTATCGAAGCGGGCCGCGGATCGAGTCGCGGGGGCCTGTCCGGACTCCGCCGAGTCAAGGAGCGAGTTCGAGTCGGCGCGGGTGCGGTCGGAGCTCGCGCGCCTGCGCCCGGAGGTGGCGCGGGCCGTGGCTCGTCGTTGCCGCGACTCGCACGAGGTCGACGACGTGGTGCAGGAGAGTCTGTTGCGGGCCCTGCGCTACGCGAGCGCCCTGCGCTCGGGCGCACCGCTGCGGCCCTGGCTCGTGCAAATCGCGCGCAACGTGTTGGTCGACCGAGCCCGAATCGACGCGGGTCGGCGCAGCCTCTTCGCCATCGAGGACGTGGGGGGCGAGCTGGGGGCCGAGCCGTTCGGCCGCGAGTGCGAGCCGCCCGACATCCTCGAGCCGGGTGAGGACTTCTGGCTGGAGGACGGCCAGCCCCTGTCCTTCGCCACCGCCTGTCGCCTGCTCGCCCGGGCGCGCTCGCGCCTAGTCCCGTTCGATCGGCAGCTCCTGTTCGAGCACTACGAGCTGTGCTGGCCCTGTCGAGAGTCCGCCGAGCGCCACGGCGTTGCACAGCAGACGCTCAAGGTGCGCCTGTTCCGCGCGCGGGCCCGTCTTCGAACTCTGTTCGAGCGCGAGGTCGCGTTGCACGCAGGCCGGCAGCGGGAGGCGGTGGCGTGATCGGTCTTCGAGCGGCCGACATGTGGAGCGCGTGCCGAGGGGCCCGCCCGCCCGGACCAGCCAGCGCCGCGCTGCTCGCGGCACTGATGGCGTTCACGGGCTCGAGCCAGAGCCCCTCGCAGGGGCCTCGGCGCTGCGAGCTGTGCGGCGCCACGTCCTCCTCGAGCACCACACCTCTTGCGGATGGCGCCGCGCAGTTGCGCGCGGCGCAGCAGCAGCTCGAGCGGGCCCGGGCCCTCGAGGGACGGTCGCGCCTGCTCGGCCGGCTGCGGGCGGTGGACGCGTTGCACGCCGTCGGCGAGCTGCACCAGGGCGACTCGGCCAGCGCTGCCGCGGCTGCTGCGGCGGCCGCGGGGGAGCTGCGCGCCCTGGGTCTGTTGGACGAGGCCGCAGTGGAGATCGCGCGAGCCCTCGACGCCGTGGCCGTCGGACCGAGCGCCGCGCGCTGGCGTCTCGAGCTCGCCGACCTGCAGCGTCGGCGGGGAGAGGTTCGCAGCGCGGCGGCGACCTACGCGGCCTGCGCCCAGGACCGTGAGTTGGACGAGGGCGATCGCGACCACGCGCGCCTGTGGTCGGCCCGCATGTCCCTGGCCCTGGGTCGCGGCGAGGAGGCCGAGCGGGTCTTGGTGGCCCTGGCGCACGATGCCCGTGATCCCGTCTACAGCGTGCGGGCCTTCGACGAGTTGGTCCTGGCCGACGTCGCTGCCGGTGACCTGGGTCGTGCGGCGGGCTGGATCGATGCGTGCCACCACCACCACCAGGCCGTCGCCGCCCGAGACACGCCGAGCGGCGACCGCGTACGCCGGGCATTGATGCGGATGCGCGGAGTGGTGGAGCTGCGCTGCGCCGCGTTCGACGCGCGGCTACGTGACTCTGACGATCGTTGATCCACTCGCGTTCCCCGCGCGGATGCGTGGTCGCACAACTGGGCACTTCTCCTCTGCCGAGGCACAAGCTCTTGACATCTTCCGTCCGATCCTTCATTTGGATTTGCAGAAGGCACGGGACGGAGCGCCGTTGTTCATTCTTCGGCTGACCAGATCACTGGTCGCGGCGCTCCGAGCTCAGGTCTTCATCGATCGACACGACACCGAGAACGACCCGTGCCCTTCCGCTGGGCGCGGGTCGTTCCATTGGTGGACGGCGCCGGTGAACGAGCGGTCGACAAGCTCGCGCGCGCAACGGCCCACGCCGCCGCGCACCGGCGCCGCGTGATTCCAAATCGGCCCTGACGTAGCCGAGAAGGACGATTTTCGGCCGTCGCGTGTCATGTGCGACCGTGGCCACGCCGCGACGTCGCGGCCTCGCTCGCAGCCGCTCGCGCTCCGCGACGTGGCCCTTGAAGATCGCTCCGACGCGTAGCGCGCGCGGGCCGAGTGAACCTCTCCGACCACGTCGAGTGCGGCGCGCCGCGGGAGCGTCGAGGGCCGGCGCGACATGCGCTCACCGAGCCGCGCGAGGCACCCCGGCTGCCCGCAGAACTCCCCGCGCGGGGCGCCGCCCCCGAAAAAACTTTGCCCGAACGACAGCGGCGCGGTTCCCCGATCGGGGACACCGCGCCGCGTTGGGGGGACCGAAGTTCGGTGCGCCCGCCGATGGAACCAGGTGTCGTTCGTCGCGTCCGACTCCGACCTTGGTCAGTGACCGCCGTCAGGTGCTGACGCCACCGCCGTCAGGTGCCAATGCCGTAGTAGGTGAAGCCCTGGGCCTCGAGGGTCCTGCGGTTGTAGATGTTGCGGCCGTCGAAGATCACGGGGGTCTTCAGGCGCTGCTTGACCTCGTCGAAGTC
Organism: Engelhardtia mirabilis; assembly: GCA_007751255.1. Lineage (GTDB taxonomy): Bacteria > Planctomycetota > UBA1135 > UBA1135 > Engelhardtia > Engelhardtia mirabilis. The sequence goes on along the minus strand of CP036296.1, from coordinate 6,377,247 downwards.
GGGCCGGCGGAACTCGTTCCACTCGGTGACCAGGACCAGGCAGTCGGCGTCGTCGAGGGCGCTCATGGGCGCGGTCGCGTAGGTCACGCGGTCGGCCAGGTGCCAGCGCTTGGCCTCGTCCATGGCCTCGGGGTCGTAGGTCACGACCTCGGCGCCGGCGGCCAGCAGGTGGTCGATCACCACGACCGCGGGGGCCTCCCGCATGTCGTCCGTGTTGGGCTTGAAGGACAGGCCCCAGATCGCGATGCGCTTGCCCGCGAGCTGCCCGCCGTAGTGGGAGGAGACCTGGTCGAACAGCAGCCGCTTCTGGTTCTCGTTCACCGCCTCGACCGCCTGCAGGATCTTGAACTCGTAGCCGTGCTGCTGGGAGGTCTGGACGATGGCCTTGACGTCCTTGGGGAAGCAGGAGCCCCCGTAACCCAGGCCGGCGAAGAGGAAGCGCGAACCGATGCGGTCGTCCGAGCCGATGCCCTTCCTGACCTGGTCGACGTTGGCGCCGACCCGCATGCAGATGTTGGCGATCTCGTTCATGAACGAGATGCGCGTGGCCAGCATGGCGTTGGCGGCGTACTTGGTCAGCTCGGCCGACTCCACGTCCATGTGGATGATCGGGTTGCCGGTGCGGACGAAGGGCGCGTAGAGCTCGTCCATGACCTCGGCGGCGCGCTGGCTGTCGCTGCCGATGACGACCCGGTCGGGCTTCAGGAAGTCGTCGATGGCGGCGCCTTCCTTGAGGAACTCCGGGTTCGAGACCACGTCGAAGGGGTGGCTGGTGCTCTCCGCCAGGGCCGCCTGGACCTTGCGGGCGGTGCCCACCGGCACGGTCGACTTGTCGACCACCACGGTGTAGCCGGTCATCGACTCGGCCGTCGACTTGGCCGCCGCCACCACGTACTGCAGGTCTGCGCTGCCGTCCTCGCCCGGGGGCGTGCCGACCGCGATGAACACCGCGTGGGCGCCGGGGACGGCCTCGGCGTAGTTGGTCGTGAAGTGCAGGCGGCCGTCGTGGACGTTCCGCTTCAGCAGCTCCTCGAGGCCGGGCTCGTAGATCGGGACGTGGCCGTCCTTCAGCTTGCGAACCTTCTCTTCGTCGATGTCGACGCAGGTGACCGTGTTGCCGCTCTCGGCGAAGCAGGTCCCGGCGACGAGTCCTACGTAGCCGGTACCGATGACTGCGATGCGCATGGATCGTAGGGGGGGGTCTGGGGGCTGGAGGGGGCCCGGAGGCTCCCGTCCGGCGGAACGAGCGGCAGAGGATACCCGGCCCAGCCCCCGGCGGCAGGCTCGCAGGGTCCCTCTCTGGGCTCGGGCGGGTATCCTGCCGGGCCTCGGGGGCGATTAACTCAGCTGGTCAGAGTGCTTCCCTTACAAGGAAGAAGTCGTGGGTTCGAATCCCTCATCGCCCACCATCCGCCGTATCGGGTAGCCGCACCCGGTGGCTGGAACGGATCTGCCGGGCCGGCTTGCCTGGCGACCTTCGATGCCCGATCTGCGGGGGCGCCGGCCGCCGGATCCTCGCTCCGCGTCCCCTTCGGGACTCCCCTGAGCTTCCCCCTGGGCCAACCCCCACTCAACCGTGATCCTCGAGCGCCACTACCTCGGCTGCCTGTCCCAGGCCTCCTACCTGATCGTCGACGAGCTCACCAAGACGGCGGCCGTGGTCGATCCGCGGCGGGACGTGGAGCTCTACCTCGAGGCGGCGGCGCGCCACGGGGCGACCATCCGGCACGTCTTCCTGACCCACTTCCACGCGGACTTCGTGGCCGGGCACCTGGAGCTGGCGCGGCGCACGGGGGCGACCCTGTACCTGGGGCGCAGGGCCACGGCGGACTACGAGTTCCGGCCCATGGGCGACGGCGACCGGGTCGAGTTCGGCCAGGTGTCGATCGAGGCCCTCGAGACCCCCGGGCACACCCCGGAGTCGGTCACCTGGCTGGTCCGCGACCTGGCGCCCGACGCGGCGGTGCCGCTCTACGCCCTGACCGGCGACACGCTCTTCATCGGCGACGTGGGGCGGCCGGACCTGATGGCGTCGGTGGGGGTCACCGCGCAGGAGCTGGCGAGCGAGATGTACGACTCGCTGCACGACAAGCTCCTGGCCCTGCCCGACGACACCGTGGTCTACCCGGGTCACGGCGCCGGGTCCGCCTGCGGCAAGTCCCTGTCGGACGCGGAGCGCTCGACCATCGGCGAGCAGCGGGCCACCAACCCGGCCCTGCGGCCCCTCGGCAAGGAGGAGTTCGTGGCGGAGCTCACGACCGGCCAGCCCGCCGCGCCGGCCTACTTCGCCCACGACGCGACCCTCAACCGCGGGCAGGTGGAGGGCCTCGACCGGCTGGTCGGGGACGGACCGCCGGCGATGACCCTCGACCAGGTGCTCGCCGCCCAGGCCGAGGGTGCCCAGGTGCTCGACGTGCGCGGGGCCGAGGCCTTCGCCGCCGGCCACCTCGCGGGCAGCGACGCGATCGGCCTCGAGGGTCGCTTCGCCTCCTGGGCCGGGAGCCTGCTCGACCTCGAGCGCCCGATCGTGGTCGTCACGAAGCCCGGCACCGAGCGCGAGGTCGCCGTGCGCCTGGCGCGGGTCGGCCTCGACCGCGTGCTGGGCTACCTCGACGGGGCCGAGCAGGCCTTCGCCGCGCGCCCGGACCTGGTGCGCAGCTTCCCGCGGGTCGAGGCGAGCGCGCTGCCGACGCTGCTGTCCGGCACAGGCGCGCCCCTGCCGGTGGACATCCGCGCGCCGGGCGAATGGGCCGACGGCCACTTGGACGGCGCGGTCCACGTGCCCCTGGTCGAGCTGGCCGGCCGGACCGCGGAGCTGCCGCGCGATCGGCCGTTGCTCTTGATCTGCCGTAGCGGTTACCGCTCGTCGCCGGCAGCCGCGATCCTCGAGCGCGAGGGCTTCGGCCCTGTGATGGAGCTGCGCGGCGGAATGCTCGCCGTGGAGTCCGCAGGCTCCGCGAAGGGCTGAGCTCGGACCTCCCGAGCCCGGGGTGCATGGACTCGGCGAGCCGAGCCTGCCTCTTACGCCTTCACGCTGGCGGAGCACACCGGCGAGCGCGCCGCCGGACTCGGCGGTGCCGACCGAGGCGTCGCGGCACGCGCCCACCGGGCCGACGTGATCCCCGCACTACGGAGCAAGCTCGACGGCCATCCACGGCGCCAGGTCCTCCCCGACTCGCCAGATCGACGTTTCTCCGTCTTCATGGGGCGTCCAGAGCAAGAGGGTCGCCAAGTCGTTGGCCCCGCCGGACACCAACTCGAATCGAAGCTCTTGGTTCACCGCGCGACCCTCCACATCGAGGCCGCCGCGGACCCCGACCACCCGTGCCTCGATCGGGTCGCCCCCCCGATCGAAGAGCATCGCGTTCTCGGTGTCGCCCCCCAGGTCGACGCCGGCTTCCGACTGGACGGCCAAGAGCTCTCGCTCCCTGACTTCGACCTCCACCACCCCGCCGCCCCTTGGTACGTCGAAACTGACAGCGAGTCGATTCGATTGACCCGAGCGTAGGGTCCCAGCGTAGCGGCCTGGGGAGAGAGTCAGTTGGGATGGACTTTCGACGGTCGCAGCGCGCGACAAGTCGACGCCCCTCAGGCTCAGGACCTCGAACGGTGTCCTTTCCTCGCCGTCGTCTGCCCCGCTCACCAGAGAGACGGTCACCGGCGCCGGCACCTGGTACTCCACCGACGACGTCAGGCCCTGATGGACGGATACGTCCTTCGAGAATCCGATGGCGGGGAAGTCAAACGTGTAGTCGCCAGACGGCAGGGCCAGGTCGAAGGCAAGGACCTGCTGTCCCGTGACGAGCTCGGATGGCATCGAGACGCTCCGGCCCGCGACACGCGGTTGCCTGAACAGATGGATGGAGTGCAGCTCAAGCTCCGACAGGGTCCGTCCGCCTCTCAAGTCGATCCTGCCGACGAGTCGACCGAGCTCGCGCTCATCCGGAACAGCCGTCAGGCCAATGCGGCAACCCGTCCCGGTCCATCCAGGGCCGCACTCACCCCTTGCCCGCAGGATTCCCGACTCGCGTTCGAAGAGCTCGACCATGAACTCCGAACCCTCATGCAGCGGGAGTTGTATGGGGCCGTCGACTCGGACATCCAGGTAGTAGGCCGGCCGGTAGACGGATGCAGCACTCTGACGGGTGAACACCTCGAGATAGCCACGTGGGTCGTCACCCCAACTCGCGGGGTCGAGTTGGTCGAGGTCGCACATCACCGGGGTGGACGGACGCAGTGCCCTGGTGACCGCGTCCCTGACCGAGGCAAAGCGAGCGCCAGCTCCATAGCGGCGCCACGGCCCGGCGTCGACGGAGATCCACCCGCCATCGGGGTGATTGTCCATGGTCGACAGAGGCATCACTCGCCCGAGATCTGGCCCTGGCGGGCACTCGCTGACGATGGCCATCCTCTCCCATTCGGGAGCATCGGGCGCGTACTCGACCAGTCGTTCCCGCAGCAGGTCGTCTCGCTCGAAACCCTGGGCGGAGAAGGTCACCTCTTGCCCGGGGGCGTCGACGATCGCCATCCCCTGCACGGCCGGCAGCACTCGCGAAGGCCCATAGGCCCGGATGACCGTCGATCCCTCGTACTCCGGGATCGGGAGGCGAAGGGTGCTGCGACGGGCACGTGCCAGGCGGTACTCACCGTCGCTCTTGCGGACCAAGACGAATGGGTCGACGGTGATGGGGCCCGATCCACCTGTCGAGGATGCGAGTGCCGGGAACTGATCGACGCGGGAGCCGTCGGGAAGCAGGTAGGCGAGCCGGAGCTCGACCTCATTCGAGACGACCGGGATCGACCGTTGCTCGGGATCGCCAGCCCGAAGTCGAACCAGGCCGGCAGGCTCGCCGGTGCGCGGATCGGCCTCCGGCTGCGAGTCGGTCGTCGGTGGCGATCCACCTTCCGAGGTCCTCCAAAGGACGTAGATCAGGGCCGCAGCCAACAGGCCGACGATGGCGAACGCGAACCATGTCCGCTTCGGTCGGACTGGATCGAAGCTCACAGCTCTCTCGTCCACGGGTCGACGGGCGCCTGGGCGGACCCGCACGTGCTCGAGGGGGCCCCGGCGGTCCCTTGCTGCATCTCCTCGCTCGGCTCGGCTTCGAACGCCGGTGGTCCACCTTCGACGGGCATGCAGGAGCCTACCGCAGTGCCCCTGATCCGAATCAGGCGGCTGGATCCCACACGGGCTGCGGGTGCTCGTCCGTCTGGTTGCAAGTCCTCACTCTTCGACGCCGCCGCGGCCCCAGATCGCTCGCCGGCACGCGCGGCTCGAGTCGCGCGACCTCCCGCGGCTGCGCCGAAGACTGCTGCGGGAGCCTCGACCGCGCCACCAAGGCTCCCTCTCCGATCGAATCGGCTCCGACCCCGCGAGAGAGCGGCGCGGCCGTAGGCTCGCCGTGCCATCGCCGTGCCATCGCCGACACGCGGCGAAGGGCTGTCGTCCGGACACTCCCGATCCGGGTGCGATTGGAGCTCGGCTACCTGACTCGACCGAGGACGGGGCGTATCCTCTCGCACCCGATGTCCCTCGCCGCCCCCCTCGGTCACCCCGTGAGCCAGCCGCTCACCCAGAGCGATCGGGCCGCGCAAGCAGTCGCGGCTCGCTGATCTGACGCCATGCCCGTCGTCATCGGCGCACTCTTGATCGGGCTCTCCATGGGCCTCTTGGGCGCCGGCGGGTCGATCCTGATGGTGCCGATCCTGCGCTACCTGTGCGGGCAGGAGGTCGACACCGCCTTCACCGGCGCCCTGTTCGTGGTGGGCGGGATCTCGTTCTTCGCCTGCCTGCCCTACGCGCGCAAGGGCACTGTCGAGTGGCGCAGCGTCGGGTGGTTCGGGGTGCCGAGCATGGTCGGTACCTACGAGGCGGGGAAGTACCTGGCCCCCCTGCTGGGGCAGTGGTTCCCCGGTCGCGACGGTCCGATCAAGCTGTGCCTCTTCGCGGCGATGATGCTCACCGCCGCCTGGTTCATGGCGAATCCGGCCGAACTCGAGGCCGAGGAGGATCGCGTTCAGCGGACTGCCTGGCGCATGGTCTTCGACGGGCTGATCGTCGGCCTCGTGACCGGCATGGTCGGCGTCGGCGGCGGCTTCATCATCGTGCCGGCCCTGGTCGTGCTCGGTGGGCTGGACATGAAGCGCGCGGTGGGCACCAGCCTGGCGATCATCTCGACCAAGTCGTTCACCGGCTTCGTGGGTTGGTACCTGTCGGCCGGCGAGCACGTGGAGCTCGACTTCGGCCTGCTGGGGGCCTTCATCGGCGTCGGGGCCCTGGCCAGCTTCTGGGGGCGTTCCCTCGGCAAGAAGGTCTCGCACCGCACCCTGACGCGCGGCTTTGCGGTGTTCCTGCTCTTGATGGGCGTGCTGATCTTCCTGCGCGAGAGTGGCCTGCTGTCCCTCTGACCCGGCGACTTCCAAGCGTGCGCGGGAGGGCCGATGATCCGGCCATGGAAGAGCAGTCAAGGGTCGGAGCGGGGCGGCGTGCCCTGGTGACGGGCGCCGGCGTGCGCGTCGGGCGCGAGATCGCGCTCGAGTTGGCGCGGGCCGGGGCGGATGTGGCGATCCACGTCAACCGCTCCCACGGACCGGGTGAGGAGACGGCCGAGGCCGTGCGGGCCCTGGGTCGGCGCGCCATCGTCGTCGCAGCCGATCAGCGCGACGTGGCAGCCGTGCGCGCGGCCTGCGACGAGGCCGAGAGCGAATTGGGGCCCATCGATTGGCTGGTGAATTCCGCGGCAACTTGGCCGCACGTGGCGATCGAGAACCTGGAGCAGGAGGACTTCGACGCGGCCCTCGAAGTCAACCTGCGTGGGCCTTTCTTCTGGGCCCAGACCCTGGGCACCCGCATGCGCGCCCGCGGCGGCGGAGCGATCGTGAGCATCGCCGACGTCTCCTTCGACCGCCCCTGGCCCGACAGCCTGCCCTACTGCATGGCCAAGGCGGGGGTGGTCTCGATGACCTACGGCCTGGCCAAGGCCCTGGCCCCGAGGGTGCGGGTCAACGCCGTGGGGCCGGGGCCCGTGCTGTTTCCGCAGGACTACCCCCAGGAGCGCGCCGACGACGACCGTGCGGCGACCCTGCGCGGGCGCGAGGGCAGCCCCCTCGATGTGGCGCGGGCGGTGCGCTTCCTGCTCGAGGCCGAGAACGTGACCGGGGTGTTGCTGCCGGTCGACGGCGGCTACCGCTTCGGGATCTGAGACTCTCCCGCGGGCCCGAGGCGCGGGGGAGCGCCCCTGATGCGCCCCAGGGGCCTGCGGCGCATCCGTGGGAGCGTTCGACAACCACTCGCGGGATTTTTTCGGGGCCGCTCGGTAACCGGGTCAGCGCCCGACCGTAGATCCCTCTGCCAGGCGCGGCGACGTCGCCCTGGTGAGCGAGCGAGCATCCATGTTGGAGGCTTCGGTCGCTGCCAACCCCGGCTGGGCAGGCCGGGAGCGTCGGGTCCGGATTTCCACGGACCAAATGGGGAGGACCCCGGGGGGGCGTCCTCCCCTACCTATTTCTCTGGCTCTCAATCGTCGCGAACGGGCTCGCCCGTCGAGGCGGAGAACCCCTCCTGGAGAAGCTACGTGGCATCGGGGCGGTCGGCTCGCCGACCGCCCTGTTTGCCCGCAAGGGGCCTGCTCGCACGAGCCGGGGATCGCGGGTCGGACCGAGGCAGTCGTCGTTCCGGACGGTCGAGCGGAAGCGGCGCTCGGCACCGTTGGCGAGCGGGCGGGGCTCCCAGCTGTCAGGCCTTGCGACGCAGGTCGATGACCTTGGCGATCGGGCCCACGATGGCGAGGGCGAAGATCGGCGGCGCCTGCAACAGAACGTGCAGCGGCGTCTCGACCGGGAGTTCGTCGAGCAGGCGGATCCCACACTCGACCACGGCGATGGTGATCGCGACTGCGATCCGGCCGCGCTTGGTGGAGACCGTCGTGGGCGGGTCCGTGATCATGAAGAACAGGAAGAGCTGGTACATCGGCCCCGTCACCGGAGCCAGCTCGGTCACGAACGAGTCGCCGGTCAGCAGTGCGCGCATCCCCGCCAGGGCCACGAAGGACGCCAGGTAGGCGCCGGTCACGTGCAGAATCTTGGCCCGGCTCGCCACCAGGAGGCCGACGGTCCAGATCACCAGCAGGGGCCAGATCGAGTTGTCGAACTGGGTCGAGAGCACCGCCACCGAGCCCGGTGCCAGGAGCAGCATGATGCTGATCCCGAAGTTGGTCGGGTTCCACAGGTGTCGGCCGCGGTAGGTCAGGGCGTACTTGCTGGCGATCGAGATCGCGGCGCCCAGCACGAAGGGCCAGATCAAGCCCTGCTGGGGCTTGGTCAGGATCGTCATCGAGATGCCGCTGATGTAGGCGCTCTGGATGCTGACCAGGTGCCCGCGCAGGGCCAACGAGAGCACGCTCTCGGTCAGCACCGCCGCACCCAGGGCCGCCGGGAGGATCCAGATGTCCGACAACAGGTCCACCGAGACCTGGGCCACCACCAGGATCAGCGTGATCAGGATCGTGATCAGCCACTTGGGGTTCAGGGACGCCGCCCACTGCAGGGGCGAGCTCGGGCGCGGCTGCTGGAGGGTGGGTTGGGCGGTGGTCATGGTCGTTGTTGGCGGGTCCGGGCGGGTTCGTGGCTCGGCCGGAGGCGGATTCAGTCGCCCTCGGGTTCGACCAGGTGGTGGTAGCGCCCGGCTTCGAGGCCGTCGAGTTCCTGCACCCGCCCGGACGGCCAGCGCAGGGTCAGGTGCAGGTCGCGATCGTTCTCGCCCAGGCCGAAGAACAGGCGGCGGTCGTTCTGTGATGAGAAGCCCGTGCCCCCGTTCACCACCTGGCGCTGGACGTTGGGGCCGAAGGTCAACTCGGCCTCGGCGCCGATCGCGCTGCGGTTGGACACGGTGCCTTCTAGCTCGAAGCCGATCCACGCGCCGCCCGCGGGCTCGTTGCGGTACAGCAAGAGCGGCCCCTTCTGGTTCGCCACGACCACGTCGAGCGCGCCGCGGTTCTCCAGGTCCGCCAGGATCACCGCGCGGCCGTCGTAGGTGTCGGTGATCCCGACCGCCTCGGCCACGTCGGCGAAGGTGCCGTCGCCGTTGTTGTGGAGCACCGCGCTGCGCTCGTAGCCAGATTGGCTGCGGCCCTCGATGGGCGGCCAGTTCGCCGCGTCGGCCATGATCCCGCCGGCCCCGCCGGAGAGCTTGGAGGAGTCGTACCAGTAGCTGCGGTCCCGATCGCCCGAAATGAAGCCGTTGACCACCACCAGGTCCTGGAAGCCGTCGCGGTCCAGATCGCCGAACTGGGCCCCCCAGGACCAGCCGGTGTCCACCAGGGCGCCCCGCGCCTTCTGGACCATCACGCCGGCGCCATCCATGCGGCTCTCTCGCAGGTTGTTGCCGTGGAACACGTAGCCGGGGCTCGAGATGTTGGTGACGAAGACCGAGTTGCGCCCGTCGTTGCGAACGTTGCCCAGCGCCACCGACATGCCGCTCTTGCTGTCGTGGCCGAGGTTGGCCTCGGCGGATTCGAAGCGTTGGCCTTCGACGTTCAGCCACAGCTCCTCGGAGCCGTAGTCGTTGGCCACGTAGACGTCGGGCCAGCCGTCGCGGTTGAAATCGGCGGAGAGGGCGGCGTAGCTCCACATGCGGCTGTCCATGCCGAGCCGCTCGCCGAGCTCCTCGAAGGTGCCGTCACCGTTGTTGTGGAACAGGAGGTTGCGCTCGCCGTTGGTGGCGAACTCCCCGCTGTCGTGCATGATCTTCGTGGTCGCCAGGTGCCACAGGTCGTGCTTCGAGCTGTAGTAGGCCAAGACCAACAGATCGAGGTAGCCGTCACGGTCGTAGTCGAACCAGATCGCGCCGTTGGAGTTCATCCAGCGCTCGAGACCCGCCTCGCGGCTGACCTCGACGAAGCCGCCTCCGCCTGAGTTGCCGCCCTCTCGACCGTCGTTGCGGAACAGAGCCAGATAGCCGAAGCGGTAGATGAAGAGGTCCTCGTCGCCGTCGTTGTCGTAGTCGCCCCACACGCTGCCCATCGAGACCCCGCGGCCGGGGAGGTTCAGGTCGGCCACGCCCGCGGCGGCCGCGACGTCCTCGAACCGGCCGTCACCGCGGTTGTGGAACAGGGCGTTGGGGGCGCCGAAGTCGGAGTTGGTGACGTAGAGGTCGACCCAGCCGTCGCGGTCGTAGTCGCTGGCGGAGACGGCGGCGCCGACCGCCATGATGTGGTCGGCCACGTGCTCGATCTGGGCGTCGACCGGGGCCACGCGGTGCTGGAACTCGAGTCCGTGCTCCGCGGACACCTCGCGCAGTCGGAATCCGATCGACCCCTTGGAGGGCACCGGTGCGCTGCGGCTCGCGCGATCCTTGACGACGACCGCCGCCAGGAGGCTCGCGAAGACGGCCAGGGCGATCGCACGCCGGGCCGGTGTGATGGTCTTGGTGGGAGGCATCGATGTCGCGCGCAGCAGGGATCCGAGTGTAGCCCCGTCGGCCGATCGGGCCGGCTCGTCAACGTGACCGCCAGGTGATTGGAGGGTCGGTCACCGCTCGCGCGAGCGGCTCGGATCCGGACGGCCGTAGCCGGGTCAGAACTGGAAGTAGATGAAGGCGGCCGTGTCCAAGGTCGCGCCCACGAAGAGGACGATCAGCGCCGCATAGGCCGCGCCCTGGAGCCAGGCCGGGGTCGAGCTCGCGCCACGCTCCTGCCAGCGGTCGACCACGTCCTTCGGGAAGAAGTGCGCCAGGGCGGCCAGGGCCAGGACCCCGATCGCGAGTGGGCTCGACTGCAGGCCCCCGCGCATGCTCACCAGGCCCGTGGCGTAGTCGGCGAGGTTCTCGAGGCTGTTGACGCGGAACAACAGCCAGCCGCCGACCACCAGGTGGAAGCACACAATGCGGCGCCACAGCACCGTGGCCGTGGAATCGCGCTGGCCCTCGGCGTGGCGGTCGCTCGAGCGCGCGAACATCAGCAGCAAGCCGTGGTAGATGCCCCACAGCACGAAGTTCCAGGCGGCGCCGTGCCACAGGCCGCCCAGGCCCATGGTCAGCATCAGGTTGATCGCCGTGCGCCGCGGCCCCACGCGGTTGCCGCCCAGGGGGATGTAGAGGTAGTCGCGCAGCCAGCTCGAGAGGCTGATGTGCCAGCGGGTCCAGAACTCCCGCACGTTCTGCGAGAGGTAGGGCCGGTTGAAGTTCTCGGGCAGCTCGTAGCCCAGGCACAGGGCCGAGCCGATGGCGATGTCGCTGTAGCCGGAGAAGTCGCCGTAGATCTGGAAGGCGTAGGCGTACAGGCCCAGGAGCAGGTCGAGCGAGCCGTAGTCGCCGGGGCTGGCGAACATCGGGTCGACCAACGCCACGGCCAGGATGTCGGCGAAGACGATCTTCTTGATCAGGCCGCGGAAGATGCGGGCCATGCCCCGGCGGACCTGGTCCGCGCGCACGGAGCGTTCCTCGCGCAGCTGCGGCAGGAAGTCGGAGGCGCGCACGATCGGGCCGGCGACGAGTTGCGGGAAGAAGCTGACGAAGAGCGCGAAGCGCGTCAGGCTCGGCTCGACGTCGATCTGCCGGCGGTAGAGGTCGATCGTGTAGCTGAGGGTCTGGAAGGTGTAGAAGCTGATCCCGACCGGTAGCAGGAGGTCGTGCTTGGGCAGGGAGAGGTTCGAGCCGAACAGCTCGAACACGCTCTCGGCGCTGCCGGCGAAGAAGCCCCAGTACTTGAAGACCGCCAACATGCCCAGATTGAGCACCAGGCTGAGCATCAGCAGCAGGCGCCGCTCGGAGGGGGAATCCGAGCGGGACATGCGCTTGCCGACCCAGAAGTCGACCAGGGTCGACAGGGCGATCAGGCCGGCGTAGCGCCAGTTCCAGCTCATGTAGAAGCCGTAGCTGGCGACCAACAGCAGCCAGTGCCGCCGGTTCTCACGGCCCTCGAGCAGCCCGTGCAGGATCAGCACGAGCGGCAGGAACAGGAGGTACTCGGCCGAGTTGAAGCTCACCTGGCTCGCAACTCCTCGAGCACCGGCGCCAGCGCGTCGGCCAGGGTGCGCGCGACCTGTGCGTGGCCCGCGGGGGTGAAGTGCACGAAGTCGATGAAGAACTCGGAGTGGCCGGCGACGGCGGCGGCGAGGTCCACGACCGTCGTGCCGCTGGAGGCGCCGAGCCGGGCCAGGCGCCGGTTCCAGTCGGCGGCGCCGGCGCGCCAGCCGGCGACCGAGAGCACGCCGTTGTGGCGGTAGAGGTTGCGTCGGTAGCCCGCCGGGAAGAGGTCGGGGTCCCCGGGCGGATGGCTGGTGGCGAAGGTCACCAGCACCGGCACGGCGCCCAGCGCGCGCGCGGCGTCGATGAAGTCCGCGGCCCGCGCTTCGAAGACGTCGGCCACCTCGTCCGGGACCTGGTCGCGGAGCATGCGTGCCGGGGTCAGCCGCGCGCCGATCTGGTTCTTGGCCTGCTCGTAGAGGGTCGTGCGACGGGCCTGGCGGGTCGGCCAGGGAGCCTGCCCCTCGTGGTGGGCCGCCTCGGCGGTCGGTGCCAGGGTCTCGGCGCGCTCGGAGGCGATCACCACTTCGGCGTCCTCGTCGGCGCGTACCGCGAGCATGCGCGCGGTCAGCCCGTCGAGGTCGTTGGACAGGTGGTACATCAGGGCCACGTCCGGCTGCCAGGCCGGCGCGACCAGCTCGAGGTCGCGGACCGCCGCGCGCGCGGTGAGGCTGGCGCGGCTCGCGTTCAGCACCTGCACCTCGAAGCCGCGCTCGCGCAGCTCGTCCTCGAGCACCACGGGGAAGATCTGGTCGGCGGGCAGGAAGATGTGCTCGCCGTAGGAGGCCGAGGCGACCCAGATCCGCAGCACGCCCGGGGGCTTCTCGCGCGGGACGATGCGCGAGCGGAAGGGGTAGTCGGGCGTCGGCCCGAAGGGGGAATCGACGGGCAGCTCGGAGTAGGTCGGGCCGCCGAAGAGCAGGGTCTCCCAGCCCCGCGCGTGGGCCCGGTACTCGAGCGCCAGCTCGGCCGCGGCGAGCAGGCCCAGGGTCCAGAAGATCACCGCGTACTGGGCCAGCTTCAAGCGGCGCGCTCCCCGCCTCGACCCAGGCGCGCGCGGGCCCATGCGGTCACCTGACTGCGCTCGTCACGCTCGAGCACGACGGCCCACAGGCCCGCGAGCAGCGTGATCGCGATCGCGCCCTTGAGCGCGACGGCCAGGGCCAGCTCGCCGATCGTCGCCACCGGGAGGTTGGCGTCGAGCTCGAGCGCGGCCGCGGCCGCCGCGGCCACGGCTCCGACCGTCAAGGACAGCCGTCGCAGCTCGAAGGGGACGCTCATCACGCGCCGCGCCTCGAACATGCCCCCGGCCGCCAAGGCAGCGAAGGTCACCAGCGTGGCCCAGCCCGAGCCGACGAAGCCGTAGCGCGGAACCAGCCACCAGTTCAAGAGCACGTTCAGCAACAGGGCCGCGGCGTTGATCCACATCAGCGGGAAGGTGTCCTTGGCGATGTAGAGCGGGATCTGGGTGATGTGGTAGACGGCCCAGAAGGTGTAGCCGACGGTGATCAGGGGCACCACGCGCCAGGCCGGCAGGTACTGGGCCTGGGAAGCCAGCAGGTCGATGCCCTGCTTGCCGAACAGGATCACGAGCAGGCTCGCGGCGCTCATGGCGACCAGCCCGTAGGTGCTGACTCGCGCGACCTTCTTGGCTTGCTCCTGCGGATCCTGCTCGGAGTAGAGCCAGGGGTGGAAGATCTGCACGAAGGGGCCGAGCATGGCCATCGTGACCAGGAAGCCGAGCTTGTAGCCCAGGCCGTAGATGCCGACCTGATCCAGACCGTCGGAGGCCGCGAAGTGGTCGAGCATGCGGCGGTCGCCGTAGTGCAGCCCGAGCTGGAACACGCCCACCGGGATCAGCGGCAGGGAGTAGGCGACGATCGGACGCAGGATGTCCCAGTGGATCGCCAGGCCCACGCGCCAGAGCACGTGGCCGGTCAGGAAGATCGTGCACAGCCCCTCGCCGATCAGGACCGGCAGGAGGTAGCCGACGGGACCCCACTCGAGGCCGAACAGGAACCAGATCCGCAGGGACAGCTCGAACACGAGCTTCACCAGCGCGACCTTGGCGTAGAGCCCGGACTGCTTCTGGATCTGCAGGTAGAAGAAGCCGGCCTGGCTCGAGAGCTGCAAGGGGACGATCAGCAGCGCGACGGTGGCCACGTCCACGATCTGGCTGGGCGAGACGTTGGCGCTGCCCTCGGTCGAGATCAGGATCGGCGCCAGCTCGTGGCGGAACATCAACAGCGCGCCGACGACGGTCCAGCCCACGGCCGTCAGCAGGATCGCGCAGGAGCTGACCACCGCGTTGCGCTCGCGCTGATCGGTGCGCTCGAAGTAGAAGCGCTGCATCCCGCTGAGCAGGTTCCAGCCGATGAACTGGACCAGCCCGGCCAGCAGCAGATCGGCGAGGTCGACCGTCCCATACTCGTCGGTGTCGAACCAACGGGTGTAGAAGGCGATCATCACGACGGAGATCACCCGCCCGACGACCGGAACCAGGCTGTAGTTGAGGGAGTGGCGGAGCAGGGAGCCGAGCGAGCCGGACTCTTGCTTCGCGGTGGGGGGACCGTCGGACATGGGGAGGACGAGCGGCGGGCAGGATAAGGGCGGCCGGCCGCGGGACCGGCCCGCGTTCAGGCCTCTTCGACCAGGAATGCCCGATGGCCTTCGGCCAGGCGCGCGATCAGGACCACTCCCGGGCAGTGGCCGGGCCCGCGCAGGGACTTGGCGAGCTTCTCCGGCGGGGTGGGGTGGCCGCGGGTGAAGACCTCGATCGGACCGACGTCCGCCTCGCGGAGCATGGCCCGCACCCGGCGTCGGTCGGCGGCGCAGGAGGCCAGGACCCGCCAGCGCCGGGCCAGGGGGTGGGGCACCGGCTCCCGGCCGCCGAGAAAGGCCAGGCGCGGACCCAGGGGTGAAACGCCGAGCTGGGGGCACAGGGCGCCGATCAAGCCCGAGCGGACGACCGCGGCGTGGGGCTCGACGATGAAGGCGCAGGCTTCGACCTCGGCCGCGGTCAGGGGCGTGGCGAGGTTCCGGGCCCAGGCATCGCCCGCGACTTCGCCGCGCAGGGTTCCGTCCCGCTCGAGCACCAGGGCCTCGAACGGCGGAGCGTCCGACGGCGCGAGTTGCCCCGTCCAGAGCACGACCTCGACCAACTCGCGGCCCAGGCCGACCCAGGACCAGCGGCGGGGGAGGTCGGACGGGAGGGTTGCGTCGAGCGTGTCGACCTCGACCGCTGGTGCGAGCTTGATGCAGGCGCCGGGCGCGCGGGCGATCGTGGCGAGCACCGCGGACCAGGCCGGGGCCCAGCGTTCGGGGTCAAGCTCGCGGCGACCTTCCGGTCGGCGATCGGCGTCGAGCATCAACAGGACTTCGCTTCGCAGGGGCGGCCGGCTCGCGTCGGCGCGCACCGCGAGCGCCCCCGGGCCCACCAGGCGCTCGAGGTTGAGGCTCGCGAGTAGGACTGTCTCGGGATCGCGATCGAGTGCCAGGACCGGGCGTCCTCCAGCGGCCAGCGCCGCCGCGTCGGACCCGATCCCGCAGGTGAGGTCGACCAGCGGCATGTGGGGCGCCGTCAACGCATTGACTCGGGCCGCTCGCCAGGCTGCGACGGCGAGGCTGGAGCTCTGCTCCAATCCCTTTGCTGAAAGGAAGATGCGGTCGCTCCCGGCCAGCTTGCGGCGGGCCCTCCGGCGCAGCTCGAAGAGCCCCTGCGCCTCCAGTGCGAGAGCGGGATTGCCAAGCCGGCGCAGGTGACGACTAAGTTGGAGCTGTTGCGGCTCCCCCTCGCCCGTGGACGCCAAGGCTTCGGCCAGAAGTGTTTCGGCAGCGAGACGATCTCGCCGGGTTCCAGGCTTCATTGCATCAGCGGGGCCTCGAGGTGGGACTGTAACGATAGAGGGAAGCTGGCCCCCAATGGTCCCGGTACTTCGGTGCCGGATCGCCGAGGAACGAGCCAGTCGTCAATTCGAGGAGGAGCGCCCGGGAGACCGGGCAGGGAGGGAATAGATCATGGGCCGAATCCTGGTGATCGAGGACGAGCCGGGCACGCAGATCCTGTTGCAAAGTCGACTACAGGACCTGGGTCACGAAGTCGTAACCGCGCCTACCGGAGCCATGGGGCTGATGGAGGCGCGCGCGGGTGGTTTCGACCTCTTCGTGGTCGACGTCCAGCTCGGCCCGGGGGTCGACGGATACGAGGTCTGCCGTCGACTGAAGTCGATGCCAGGGGTGCAGGGAGTGCCCGTGGTGTTGCTCAGCGGCCGCGTTCGAGACCGCAGTGAGCTGCACCTGGGCTACGAGGCCGGCTGCGACTCCTACCTGGTCAAGGGCGAGGACCCCCTGATCGAGGACGTGGTCCGGGCGATGCTGCGTCTGAAGGCCCTGCGGGACGAACTCGCCCGACAGAACCAACTGCTCGAGCTCCAGAACCAGCGCCTCGAGCGGGGGCACAAGGTCCACCACGATCCGCAGAACGGTGCCGAGGTGGTCGTGGAGCCCGACGCGCTGCTGGTGGTGGACGCCGACGGCGTGGTCACCGCCGCGGATCGAGGCTCGCACACCCTCTTCGCCGGCGAGGTCAGCGGTCGGCACGTCGGGGCCCTGGCGCCCGGAACCGGCCTGGAGGCCTGGGTTCGCGATTCCCGCGACGAGCTGCGCCCCGGGCACCTGTTCGCCCTGGCCCAGCGCGGCAGCATCCCGGCGCGGCGCGTGTCGGCCACGGTCATTCCCCTCCCGGGATCGGCGGTGGGCGAGGCTCGCGATGCCCGCATCGTGCTGCTGAAACAGGTCGACGGGCCCGCCGTGGTGGGCGGCATCGAGGCTGGCGAGGGGGCCGCCTGGGAGCTGGCCGAGCGTCGCGACGAACTGCGTCAGGCGTTCCAGCCCGGAACCTTGGTGGGGCGCAGCGCAGCGATTGCGGAGGTGCGTTCGGCCCTCCTGCGCCACGCGACCCAGAACGGACCGCTGGTGCTCGCGGCCCCGACCTCGCAACAGATCCGGCGCCTCGCTCGCATCTTGCACTTCACCGGTGAGCGTCGCGGGCCGATCGTCCCGGTGCCCTGTGCGGTGCTCGAGGCCGAAGGCGGTGGCGACGCCGAGCTACGCGAACTGGTCCAGCGGGCCGGCGATGGAACCCTGCTGTTCGAAGACATCGATCGGCTCTCCACTGTCCGGCGTCGATCGCTGCGCGCCCTGAGCCAGGAGAGTGCGGCACGGATGCTCGTCGGCGTTGTCGGGGGTCAGGCGCGCGCCACGGCCCTGGCCGACGAGTTGGGGGCGGAGACCCTGGTCCTGCCTCCGCTTTCCGAGCGGCGAGACGACGTACTGGACCTGGCCCGCTTCGCCCTGGCGCGCTTCTCGGCCAAGTCCGCGCCGCGGGATCTGAGCGAAGAAGCCTCCTGGGTGCTCGAGAACCACGATTGGCCGGGGGACGTGCGCGAACTCGACGCGGCGGTCGAGGAGGCCTGCAGAATGGCCCGTGGGTCGCTGATCGAGGTCTCCGATCTTCCGGCGGAGCTCCGCGACCTGCATGAAGAGCTCGCGCGCAGGGGCACCCTGATGCCCGCCCGTCCGATGGAGCGCCCAACGCCGGGGACCCATGTGGGCGTCGATCCTTCGGCGTCGATCGCCTTCGACATCCCGGTCGACGAGCCGCTGCGGCTCGAGATGGGGGAGCCCCTGATCATCGAGGAGGCGCTGCGCCGCTCGCAGGGCAACGTGAAGGAGGCCGCAGGGCTGCTCGGCATCGGCCGCAGCACGCTCTACCGCAAGTTGAAGGAGCACGGCCTGCGCTGAATGACGGCGATCGGGGCGGGCCCGATCGCCTGATTGCGCTGCGCCATTCCCTGATAGGGGAAGCGTTCCCGGATACGGTTTCGGATCGGTCGTGGATCCGTCCAACGCGAGTTGCTAACTCATCTCCAGGGACACTGCCATCTCCCTCCCCTCGTCACCCCGCCTCGCGTTCCCGGTTCTGACTCCATGGCACGGGTTCGCGCTCGCTCGCCCAACCCCCCAATCCCCCCACCCGCTTCCACCTCGTGGGACCAGCGGAAACCCCCGTGGCACGAATCCTCGTCATCGAAGACGACCCAGGGACCCAGCTCCTACTCCAAAGTCGCCTGCAGGACTTAGGGCATGTCGTCGTGATCGCACCGACCGGGGCGATGGGCGTCATGGAAGCCCGAGCTGGTGGCTTCGACCTGTTCCTCGTCGACGTCATGCTGGGCGCAGGCATCGACGGCTACGAGGTCTGCCGACGCATCAAGGCCATGCCCCATGTGCACGCCGTTCCGGTGGTGCTGGTGAGCGGGCAGGTGAAGGGGCGCGACGAGCTTCACCGTGGCTATGAGTCCGGTTGCGACTCGTTCCTGATCAAGGGCGACAACACCCTGCTCGAGGACGTCGTGCGCGCCATGCTGCGGACGAAGGCGCTGCAGGACGACCTGCACCTCCAGAACCGCCTGCTGGACGAGCACAACCGGCGGCTACTCGAAGAGCGTCGTCGCGGGGCTGATCTGGAGGTGGCCCTGCGGGCCAGCGAGGGCGGTGCGAAGGGCGGTCCGCGCGGGGATTCAGCGGTTCTCGATGCCCTGATGGTCGTCGATTCGGAAGGCCTCGTACGGCTGGTCGATCGCGGTGGCCGCGAGTTGTTCGGTCGCGACGTCGAGGGCCGCAATCTGGGTTCCCTCGCCGTGGGCTCGGGCCTCGAAGCCTTCGTCCGCGACGCACGCACCGAGCCTCGACACGGCTTCCGCTTCGACCTGCGGCCGACCTCCGCCCGCGACACCCTGCGCCTCACCGCGTCGGTGATCCCCCTCGTTCCGCGCCCGGGCCACCCCGACCCGGGCCTTCGGATCGTCCTGATCCAAGAGCGCAGCGCATCGGTCGCCGACCGCCGCGATCGGGAGTTGGCGCCGCTGATCGAAGCGGCCCGCTCGGTCTTCCACCCGGGCAACATGGTGGGCGAAGCGGATAGCACGGTCGACCTCCGCGCTCGACTGGCGGAGCTCGCCAAGGAATCCGACCCGGTCCTGTTGGTTGGTGAGGAGGGCACTGGACGGCACCGCGCCGCGCGTGCCCTGCACCACGGCTCCAACCGCCGCGGGCCGTTCCTCACCGTCGACTGTGGCGCCATGGCGCCCGAGTCCCTCGAGCGCGAGCTCTTCGGCCACAGCGCAGGGGCCTTCGACGGCGCCGACAAGGCCGCCCCGGGCCTGCTCGAGCGAGCCTCCCACGGCTCCTTGCTGTTGGCTGACATCGGCCTGATGCCCTCTGCCCTTCAGAGGCGCTTGGTCGAAGCCGTGACCACCGGACGCACCACGCGCGTCGGCGATGCGACCCAGCGACGCTTGAGCTGCCGACTGATCGCCCACGATGCCGGCGACCTGACCAGCCGCGTCGAAGCCGGCACCTTCGACCCCGAGTTGCGCAAGCTCTTCGCCAACCACGTGCTGCGTCTCGCGCCCCTGCGTGAGCGCCGCGAGGACATCGTTCCGCTGGCCGAGCACTTTGCCCAGCGCTACGGCGTTCACCTCGGCCGACCCCGATTCAGCGACGAAGCCCTCTGGGTGATCGAGTCCTTCGACTGGCTGGGGAACGTGCGCGAGCTCGAGAGCATGGTCGAGCGCGCCTGCCGGGCGGCGACCGAGCCGGTGGTGGATGTCGATCAGCTGCCGCGCAAGTTGCGGGACCTGCACGCCTCGCTCACCCGCAATGACGAGATGGCGCCCCAGCGACCGAGGACCGATCGACCGACGGGGACGCACGTGCTCACGCCGGTGTCGCCGATGCCTGCCCCGCGGACCCAGTACGGGGTCGAGGCGGCGGCGGTCGAGGAGGAGCCCATCTCATTGGAGTCGTTCGAGCGCAAGGCGTTGTTGCGGGCGCTCGAGCACACGGGGGGGGACAAGTTGGCGGCGGCTCGGTTGTTGAAGATCGGGAAGAGCACCTTGTATCGGAAGCTCAAGCGCTACGACATCAAGTGATGCTGCCCCACTTCGCTGGGGTCTGTCCGCCGAAGTGGGTCCCGTCGTACCGCTCCATCCGCCAATCAAGGACGGCCTGCTAGCCAGGTGAATCGGCCGTGCCAGCCGAGGAGTCGGCCCCGACTCAACGGTTGATTCGCGTGTCCAGCCTCCATGGCCGCCGTGTGTCCGCGCGAGCCAACGACTCGATCGCGGCACCAATTGCGCCAGGCGATCCAGATCCAGAGATGGAGTCGGAGGCGAGATCGAAGCTTCGAGTGGGCCCACGACCGCCGGACGAGCCGCGACACGCCGTCGCGCAGCATTGCCAGGGTCAGATTCGCGGGAAAGAGGGGATTCGAGTTGATTCGGCGTGCCTTCGAGCTCACTTGGACGTGTGCGATGCACCTGGTGCCAAAGGCCCTCTTCAGTGCTGCCGGGTAGGTCCTTTTCTTGTCGGAGATCGCGACGACACGCGCCTCGGTGCCGAGCCATTCGGCCGTTCGTCGGAGCGCAGACCGCACGGCACGCCTGGATCCCGAGCGACGAGTCGTCCCGCTCGAACCCGCCTGCCCCGAATCTCGCCGTTTCGAGCCACGGCGGCGCCTTTGCGGAAGAGCCCCGACCTCCACCTCCAAGATGAACAGCGACTTCGCGTCGACGACGACCGCGGCAGTGACCGGCTTGTTCACCCGGTCGGTCTCGAAGGTCTCGAGTTCGTCGAATGCGATCGTTGTGATGCGGCTGTTCTGATCGCCGTCGCTCGGAGCGCTACCGCCCAGCTCGCTCCCGCTCGAGGTGGCGTCTCTGGAGCGAATGAGAAGCGAGCGTTGGAGTGCGCGGCAGTGGACTCCCAGGAGGCGCTGATGCCGCGCGACCGTGTCGTAGTTCGCGCCCGATATCCGAGCCGTCTGCCTGAGGGTGACCTTGGAGACAAACAGCTCCATGTGCAGTCGAAGAAGCTGGGGCTTCTTGAGTCGGTAGTCGACGCGGAAGGTCTGTGCCGAGAAGCCAGCCTTGCAGGCGGGGCATCGGAAGCGTGGAACCCTCCTTCCGTCGCATTTCCTCAGGAAGGAGCCGTTTGAGTGAGCTCGGTAGGTCGCCTCGCTGTTCCGCGAGGGGCAGCTGCTCCACGGACACTCGAGGGGCACGAAGTGCTCGAATGAGAGACGGTCTTCGTCGCGCCCAGCTTGCCAGATGATCGAGTCCATGTCCGAAGGACCGATCGAGAGCCGCCGTGGTTACGGGTCCAACTCGGATTTACCCCAGCGAACTGGGTCAGCATCAGTGGGGCAACCGCAGGGCGGCACGAATCTCCCCCCCCTCCGGCAGTACCCCAGAAATCAACTCCACCGGCCGCCTCCCCGACCGATAGATCAACAACCTCACCCGCGCCCGAGCCGGCGAGGACACCCTGAATTCCCCCGTCGGATGGAGGGTCCACTCACGACCCTCTCGATCCACGAGCAGCACCTCCAAGTCGGCAATCTGGCGGTGACCACGGTGACGGACCCGAATAGCGAACGTCGTGTCGTCGTGCTCGATCTCGAGTTCCGGGGTCAACCCCAACCGGCGCAGGCGCAGGATGGAGACTGGATCGGGTGCCGTCAGGTGGGGCTGGCGACTGTCGACTGCGATCGGCACACCGACCAACTCGTAGGCCTGGAACGCCTCGGCGACGGCGGCCTCGCGCTCGGGCGTGCGCGGCTCGCTGTCGAACTGGTCCAGCCAGAGTTCGGCGACTTGCTCGAGGCTGCGCAGGGGTTCGTCGAGCTGGGTCGAGGGGATCACGTACTCGGGCTCGCGCTCGAGGGCCGCGAGGATGTCGCCCTGGGGGGGGCCGAGCCACGAATGGGTCCGGCGGGTGCCGGGGGGGGGCACGACGCGGTTGGCGAGGTCGAAGACGCGACGCCGGGAGAGGTAACCGATCGCGCCCGGCCAGGGGGTCAACACGGTCGCGTTGGCGGGCAACTCGTCGCGCAGGAAGATGCCGATGGTTCGCAGTCGCTCGACGCGAGCGAGGTCGGCGTGCTTGCCGAGTCGCGCGAGGCCGACGTCGAGGCCGGGGGCGACGGTCGTTTGGCCCTGGCCCATCCAGGCGTGCTGCGCCGCTTCTAGGGGGATCGGCCCGATGTTGCCGGGGAGCTTGCTGGCGAGGATGCCGGCCAAGCCACCGAGGACGAACAGGCCCCACCCGCTGGCGTGCAGCAGACGCGAGTCGGAGTCGACCGCGCGGGTGATGACCCCTTGGACCGACAGGAACAGCGCCGGCAGCGCCGGGGCCAGGGCCAGCCAGAAGGGCTCGTCGTCGCCGCCGTTCCAGGCGATCCACAGGCACCAGGCCCA
The DNA here is from genome assembly GCA_007751255.1 of Engelhardtia mirabilis. GTDB lineage: Bacteria > Planctomycetota > UBA1135 > UBA1135 > Engelhardtia > Engelhardtia mirabilis. The sequence goes on along the minus strand of CP036296.1, from coordinate 6,354,906 downwards.
GCCGAGGATCGCCGCCCGGGTGGCGCGACGGGGCTTGCCGCGCATCAGGATCAGGGCGAGGCTGGCGAAGACGGCGGTCAGGGGGGCGCCGCTGTGGAGCAGGAAGCTGCGCAGGTACGAGAGGCCCACCCGAATGCGCGCGGGGTCGTAATGCAGCGCGTCGGCAGCGAGGGGGCTGAGCCAGACGCCGGTCACTGCCCGTCGGATCAGGGTGGTCAGAACGACGGCTACGAGGGGCGCCGCGAAGGGCAGCCAGCCCACGCGCGGGCCGCGCCGCACGGCGCTGCGCCATTCGAACGCGGCCAACAGGAGGGCCAGGCCCATGCCCTCTGGCCGGATCAACACCGCCGCAGCCATGGCGCCGGCACACCAGCGTGGTCGCTGGCCCTCGTGGGCCAGGAAGCCGACGCAGGCGGCCAGGGCGAAGGTCGTCCACTCCACGCCGGAGAGGGCCGCGGCGGCCAAGGGGCCGCTGACCACCAGCAGCAGCGGCGCGATCACGCCGGTCATCCGCGCCGGGCTGAAGCGCGCCAGAACGAAGACCAGCATCAGAGCCGCGAATCCACCCGTCGCCTGGAGGATCCACGGAGTTGGCCAGTAGAAACGCTCGGCCGTCGCCGCGGTCGCCAGCCAGGCCCACGAGGGGTACGCGTCCACCACAGGACCACCGGCGTTCCAGGCCAGGGTGCCTTCGTGCACGATCTGCCGTGCGAGGCGAAGGACGGCATGCCCGCGCTCCCCGACCTGGGCCAGATGGCCCGCGGCGTCTTGCTGCAGGGTCAGCACGTGGGCCACCAGCAGAGCCAGGGCCAGGAGCAGGGCGGTGGTGCGCTTCAACCGATCGGTGTTGATTTTCGGGAGGGTCGGCCCGGTGAAGCCTGGGACGACCGCACCCGACGGCGCAGACTAATGGCCAGCGGGCCGGACCGCACCACGGCTGCTCGGGACCGCACACCTTCAGCCCCGGAACCCGCCCCAGATCATGGTCGAGAGCGAGCACGACTGCGGCCTCGGGCCCGATTTCACCCGTCGACGCGATGCCGCGCTGGCAGCGCTCGTGCCGGCGGTCGCCCATCGCCTGAACAATGGCCTGGCGACCGTCGTCGGGCTGGGGGAGCTGGTGCGGGCGAAGCCTGCCGCGCCCGCCGTCAAGCAGCTCGCAGCGACGGTCGACGACCAGACCCGCGCCGTGGTGCGGCTGGTGCGATTCCTGTCCAGCTTCGCCAAGGATGCCGAGGGCCCGCCCGACAAGGTCGACGCCCGCTTCGCCCTCGATCAGGCGCGCGAGCTCCTCGAGCCGGTCTGCCAGGCCACCGGCCTCTCGATCGAGGTCGACCTCCCGTCGGCCATGCCGGCCGTGCTCGTTTCGAGGGCGCTCCTGCAGCTGGCCGTCGTGCTGGGAGTCGAGTCCGCCCTCGTCGGGCGCGGCAACACCTATCGGATGGCGGCGCGAAGCTCGCCCTCGGGCTTCGTCGTCGAGCTCGGCGACGGGCGTGATTCTGAACTCGACCGCGATGTCTGGTCTTCACTGGGCATCGTCCCCGCCGACCACGAGGACTCGAGCGGCCCCTCGAAGACCCTCAGAGTCAACCTGGCGGGCCTCGAGCGTGGACCCTCGGACACCCCTGAGGGCGGCGCGACCCCGCTCGCCGCCCCGGCGGCGAGCGCGGCGCCGTCGGTGCTCGTCCTCGAACGCGACACGCAGCTCGCCGAGCTGGTCGGAATCGTCCTGCGCGAAGGTGGCTACGCGGTCACCACCTGCTCGGATCCGGCGGGCGCGCGGGCGGCCGCGGGCGAGCGCGCCTTCGATCTCCTCTTGGTGGACCAGGGCGAGGGCGTGCAACGCCGCAGGGAAGCGCTGGCCCTCGTCGACGAGTTGACGAGCCCCCGCGGGCCGGCCATCGGCTGCTTCAGCCAGGGCCCGGTCGCGGAGGATCGAGCCGAGCTCGCGTGCCTCGCGAAGCCCTTCCGGCCCGCGGAACTCCTGGCCTTCGCCGCCGGATTGCTCGGACGCTGACCCGACGATTCGTCGCTCCGCGAAGCGGCATCCTGCCACCCGGCCCGATCACTCGCCGTTCCAGTTGCCCAGGGGCCAGGCCACCGGCCCGACCGACCGCGCCAGCTCGGAATCAGCGCGGCGCCGCCACGTCGAGCGGCGGAACTTCCAGCGTCACCGAGCGCAGGTCCGGCACGCGCAGGGATCGTTCGAAGCGCGCGCGGCCCGCGCTCACGCGGACTTCGTAGCTGCCGCCGGGGAGGTCACCGATTCGGAAGTGGCCATCGGAGCCGGTCTCGGCCGAGGGCCAGCGCCGTTCCGGCTGGGTCGAGCTGCGCAGGGTCACGAGCGCGCCCGCGACGGCCTCGCCACCCTGGTCGACGATTCGCCCGACGAGTTCCGCCGAGCTGCCCGGCAGTCGCAACGGTGTGCCGTCGCCTCGGTGCTCGAAGCCGCTCACCACGAGCTCGGGCCAGGTTCCGCCCCCTGCCCAGGGCGGGAGCAGCGAGACCCGATAGCTGCCCAGGGTCAGCCGCTCCACGCGGAACTCACCGTCCGCACCCACCACCGCGCGACGCTGCAACCGGCCTGCCAGCCCCGCTTCGACGGCCGCACCCTCAGGCGTCAGCAGCACGACGTACCCCGTGGCTCCTCCCACGGGCAGGGGCTCGATGCGCCCGTTCATCGGCGCCAGCTCCATGCTCGGCAGGGTCTCCAGCACCGGCCACGGATCGGGGGCGACCAGCCTCAGGGGCCCGTCGCTCGGCACCGTGACGGCGACCGTCGCGCCCGGACGATCGGTCGACACCAGGTGCACCTCGTGGGCCCCCGGGGCCAGCCCGTCGATCGAGAACTCCCCGTCGGTGCCGCTCCAGACCGAGTGCACCCCGGCGGGGCCGACCACGGTCACCGCCACCTGGGGCAGCGCGGTGCCGCCGGAGTCGACGACCTGTCCGGACAGTCGGTCCGGGCCCGACGCCGCCACCAGCGCCGGGAGTCGCCGTTCGAAGGGGAAGCCAGTCCCGACCCCGCCCAACTGCGGGGCGCGGATGCGCTGCAGGGCGAAACCGATGGCCAGGCCGACCAGGGTGGCGACGATGAATGTGCGGCGGAAGCGGATCAAGGCACGCGCTCGGCTCCGGCGAGCGCTGCCCTCAGTTTCTCGACCAGCTCGCCCAAGCGGTAGGGCTTGTGCAGGAAGTGCACGCCTTCCCGACCGGCGAGTCGGTCCATCACCGCGTGCTCGGCGAAGCCGCTGGAGAGCAGGACCGGCAGGTCTGTACGCCGCCGCCGCAACTCGTTGAGCGTCTGCTCGCCACTCAGTCGCGGCATGGTCAGGTCCAGCAGCACCGCGTCGATCGTAGCCCCGTGTTCGTCGAACTGGGCGATGGCGTCCTCGCCGTCGACGGCGCAGAGCACCCGGTAGCCGGCGCGGGTCAGGGCTCTGCGGGCGACTTCGCGCACGACGACCTCGTCGTCGACAACCAGGATCGTGGGGGAGGGCGAGCCGGCCTCCATCGGTGTCGGGCTCGCCGCCGGTCGCAGTTCCACGGCGGGCTCCTCGGCGGGCGGCAGGATCAGGGTCACGCGCGTCCCCCCTCCAACCTCGCTGGACAGGTGCACGGCCCCGCCGTGGGCCCGCACGGCCCCCAGCACCGTGGCCAGACCCATGCCGCGCCCGGTGCCCTTGGTGGTGAAGAAGGGGTCGAAGGCGCGCTGCCGGATCTGCTCGTCCATCCCCTGTCCGTCGTCTGAGACAGTGATCGTCACGTACAGCCCGGAAGGCAGTCGCGCGCCGAGCCAGGACTCGATCAGCTCCTCGGTCGCGACCTGGCGCGCCGAGGTGCGCAGGCTGACGCGGCCCACGCCGTTCGGGAAGGCGTCCACGGAGTTTCGGACCAGCTCGACCACCGAGCGCTGGATCAATCCGGCGTCGCCCATCACTCCCGGCAGTCCGCCGACCAGGTCGACCTCGAGAGTCGCGCTCGGCGGCATCAGACGCTCCACGACCGCCAGGGTTCGGCGCAGCACCTCCGTGGGCTCGATCGGGTGCAGGGTCACCGCGCCCTGGCCCGTGTACGACAGCATGTGGTCGGTCAGCTCGGACGCTCGCTGGGCGGCGTCTTCGATCTCGGTCAGGGCGGAGTGGGTGTCCGAGTCGCCCAAGAGGCGCTCGCGCAGCAGTTGCGCGTTTCCGAGCACGCCCATCAAGAGGTTGTTGAAGTCGTGGGCGATCCCGCCCGCCAGCACCCCGAGGCTCTCGACCTTGTGGGCCCGGCGGATGCGCGCCTCGAGTCTGCGCCGCTCCTCGTCGGCGCGTCGGTGCTCGGTGACGTTGGTCACGAAGCCCTCGACGAAGAGCAGCTCGCCGTCGGTGCTACGCACTCCCTGACCCTGTTCCCAGACCCAGCGCTCGGCCCCGTCGGCGGCGAGCACGCGGTAGGTCAACTCGAAGCGTCGGCCCTGCAGCACGGTCCAGCGGATTTCCTCCAGCACGGCCCGTCGATCCGCCGGGTGTACGTGCTCGAGCAGCGAGCCGCCACGCTCGTTGACCAACACGTCGGGCCCCACTCCGAACAGCTCACGACAACCCTCACTGGCGAACAGGACGGTGCGTTGATCGTCGTCGTTGCAGCGGTAGGCCATGCCCGGCAGGTGCGCCAAGAGAGTCTCGAAGGTCCGCCTGCTCTCCAGCAGCTCCTCCTCGACGCGCACCCGGCGCTCGGCCTCGACGTGGGAGGCCAGGATGCTGGTCGAGGTCGTCGTGAAGGGCTTGAGGTTCTCGACCAACTCCGGTGCGTAGTCCGGCGACGCATTGGTCAGGATCACGAGCCCGACGACGCGGCTGCCTTGCTTGAGCGGCAGGATCAGGGCGTTCCGCGCCTCGAAGTCCGAGTCCAGGTCGGACCAAAGGCGCCCCGGCGCCACCGCCGACGCGGGTTGACCCGATTCGATCGAGCGACGGATCACCTGGCAGGTCTCGGTCAGCGGAATGCCGTCGGCCGTGCCGATCTGGTCGTAGCCCAGGTAGCCCTTCGGGCTCTGCACCGCGACCATGCGAAGCTGCAGCTCGAACTCGAACTCCTGCTCGACCAGGGCCAGGATCGCGTCGGCGCTCCCGGTCAGCTTCTGGTAGTGGCGCAGGATCTCGTTGAAGACGATGCGTGGGTGCGAGCCACGCATGGCCATGGCCTGCACGCGGCGAATGGCCGCCAACAGCGCGACGCTGTCGTTGCCGGTCCAGTCGTTCGCGGCGCGCTCGCGCACGGGCGAGGCCTGCACGAAGTAGTAGGCCGGCCGACCCGCCGTGTCGGTGACGCGCGTGATCACCAGGTGCAATCCGACCGGCTCCCGTCCCTCGACGCCGTAGCGACGCTCGCCCGTGTGCACCACCGCCGTCACCGTGCTGCGGGTCCGGAAGCGACGCAGCTCGTGGGGCAGCTCGCCCTTGGCCAAGAGGTCGTCCACGTGCACGCCGACCAAGCGCTCCGGGCTGGTGCCCAGGAGCTCGGCCAGATGCCGGTTGGCGCGCAGGAGCGCCCCGCGCCGGCCGACGAACGCGAAGGCCGCATGGGGCAAGTCGAAGAAGGCGTCGAGGGGCGTGCGACCGGCCTCGCGCTCCCGCCGCATCCGAGCGTGGTCCAGTGCCACGCGAATCGCCCGCCGCGCGCGGACACCGGGGTCGGCGCCGTCGAGGTTGATCGCGATCGACCAGTTCCCGTCGTCCCCCGCCGCGTCTTCGGGTCGCGTCGGATCGCGCACGATCAGGTCGGCGTCGCGACCGTCCACGAAGGCGAGCGGCCGGTCGGTGACGCTCTCGAGGAGCGCGCACAGCCGACGGCGGCGGTCGTCATCCGCGGTTTCAACATTGATCCGAAGCTGGCGATTCATGGCGAGCGGGCGCGGTCCGGGCTGGCAGGCGCCCAGGGGGCAAGGTGGTGACACTGCGATGCTACGCAGCCCCGAGGAGCCGGCATGCAGGCCTGCGGTCCTGGCGCGCAGAAGCCGTGAATCCGCCCCGTTGGTGGGACCAACCGGGGTGGCGCCCCCTCACCGGCGATCGAGTCGTTCGCGCAGCGCGGCGCTGAGTTCGGCCCGGAGCTGCTCGAGGGGTTCGAACTCGCCGCAATCGAGCTCGTCCACGCCGCGGGAGAAGTCCGTCAACTCGCCCAATCCGGCCCGCGCATAGCCCAGGGCCCTCAACCCCAGGTGCAGCTTGTCGCAGGCCCGCGCGAAGCGGGCTTCGCGCGTCACGCCCTGGGCGTACTCCGCCCAGCGTTGGGCGGCGACCCGCTCCGCACTACCCAGGAGTTCGACAGCCGCCCCCTTCTCGGCGGCCCGTTTCGCTCCTTCGGGCAGCAGGCGTGAGGCGGCCCGGGGCATGTCGCCAAGGAGGGCTTCGGGAGCGTCGTGCACGATGCAAAGGGCCACGCAGCGGTCGACGTCCAGGGGCGGCGCGACCCGATCCGCCGTCGCGATCGCCACGAGCGCCACCCCCAAGCTGTGCGCCGCGACGGACTCCGGCGCCGGAACCCCGGCCTGGAGCCACCCGGTGCGGGGCAGGCTGTCGAGGGCCAGGAGGGTCAGCAGGCGGTCGAGGGTGGTCAAGGTGCGGAGGCGGGGTGGGCTGCGCCCCGGTTGGGGCGCCTGGGCGCGTTGTGGGGCCGACGGAGGCAGCTTATAGTCCCCGGGTTCGGCGCCGTCCGGCGAGGTCTCGCTCGACACCTGTCCGCGGCCCGCCCCGACCCGAGTCGATCCCCATGCTCCTCAGCCTCCGCCCTGACGCCGACGACGCCCAGCTCGCGGCCCTCCGGGCCCTGGCCGACGAGGGCGGGTTCGAGCTGCGCTTCCTCGACGAGCGCCGCCGGGTGGCCGAGCTGGTCGGCGCCCGCGGCCCGCACCTGCGTTCGCGCCTCGAGGACCTGAAGGTCGTGCGCGAGATCCTCGATCCCGGCCAGGCCCGCGAGCTGCACGAGCGCAACGGGCGCCCCGACACCGTGGTGCGGATCGGCGACGCGGTCCTGGGGGGCGGTCACGCCTCCCTGATCGCCGGACCCTGCGCCGTCGAGAGTCGCGACCGGTTGCTCGAGATCGCGCACGCCGCCCACCGCGCCGGCGCCACCGTGCTGCGTGGCGGGGCCTTCAAGCCCCGCACCTCGCCCCACTCCTTCCAGGGCCTGGGCGCCGAGGGCTTGCTGCTGCTCGAAGAGGCGCGCGAAGCCACCGGCCTGGCGATCTTGACCGAGGTGCTCGACCCGCGCGACGTGGAGCTGGTCGGCCGCAGCGCCGACGCCTTCCAGATCGGCGCCCGCTCCATGGCGAACGCGGCCCTCCTGCGCGAGGTCGGCCTGGCTGGCAAGCCGGTCCTGCTCAAGCGCGGCCTGGCGGCCACGGTGCGAGAGTTCTGCCTCGCGGCCGAGTACGTGCTCGACGCCGGCAACGATCAGGTGATCCTGTGCGAGCGCGGGGTGCGCGGCTTCGACCGGGTCACCCGCAACCTGCTCGACCTCGGCGCCGTGGCGCACCTCAAGGGCGCGACCCACCTGCCGGTGATCGTCGACCCCTCCCACGCGGCCGGCCGCGCCGACCTGGTGCCGGCCCTGGCCCGGGCCGGTCTGGCCGCCGGCGCCGACGGCCTGATCATCGAGGCCCACCCGCGACCCGACGAAGCCCGCTCGGACGCGCCCCAGGCCGTGTCCTTGGACGACTTGGCGCAGATTGCGGCCGACGCGAGGGCCATCCTGGCCCTGGACGGCCGTATCCTGGCCGCCCCTCGTCGCGAGCTGGTCGGCAAGGGGGTCTGACCCGACCCCCACCGGCTGCCGCCGCACGGATGGGCCATCGCGCCCCGCCAATCCCCCCCCTCAGCACGGCGCCGGCGACCAACGGTCGGCGCGAGCTCCGACCGCATTGCAGGAGACCTCCCCTTGAGGACCCCTTACGTCGCCGGCAACTGGAAGATGAACCTCGATCGCCGCCGGGCCTTCGAGCTCGCCGAGGCTCTCAGGAACCGCGCCGGCGACCTGTCTTCGGTGGATGTGGCGGTCGCGCCGCCCTTCGTCTACCTGGAGCTGGTGGCCCAGACCCTGGGCAAGAGCGGCGTCCGCGTCGGCTCCCAGGACGTGTGTGACCGGGCCGAGGGCGCGTTCACGGGCGAGGTCAGCGCCGCGATGGTGCGCGACGTGGGTGCCCGCTTCGCGATCGTGGGCCACTCCGAGCGCCGCCACGTCTACGGCGAGGACGATGCCCTGACCAACGCCAAGCTGCGCGCCGCCCTCGAGGGCGACCTGGACGTGATCCTGTGCGTGGGCGAGCTGCTCGAGGAGCGCGACGCCGGCCGCACCGAGGCCGTGGTGCGCGAACAGCTCCAGGGTGGCCTCGACGGGGTCACCTCCGAACAGATGGCCCGCGTGACCGTCGCCTACGAGCCGGTCTGGGCCATCGGCACCGGCCGCACCGCCAGCCCCGAGCAGGCCTCCGAGGTGCACCTGTACCTGCGCGGATTGCTGGAGGGACTGTACGAGGCGCGAGTCGCCGACGGGGTCCGCATTCAGTACGGTGGCAGCGTCAAGCCGGGGAATGCCGCGGAGCTGCTCTCCGCGCCCGGCGTCGACGGTGCCTTGGTCGGGGGAGCAGCGCTCACCGCCGACGACTTCATGGGCATCGTGGACGCCGCGCGCGCGCGGGGCTGAACCCCACGGACCCGGGCTCGTCCGCGCGGATCGGTGGTTCGATCCGCGTCGGTCGATGGGGGGACGCCCCCCCGCGACAACTCGTCTGTCTCTCACCCCACTGCTGCCGCGATGCTGCTGCAGACCGCTCTCTATCTCACCTCGGTGTTGTCCGCGATCGCTCTGATCGCCCTGATCCTGATCCAGGATCGAAGCCCCGCGCGCAGCGATGCGTCCGTGGCTTCGCGTGCCGCGTCGACCCCCTCCGGGCCGTCGGGCACGCTGGGCCGAGCTACCGCGTGGAGCGCCGCGATCTTCCTGCTCAGCGCCCTGGGAACGGCGGTCGCCGACGGCGGCATGAGCGGCTCGTTGCTCGACGAGCTGCCCGCCGAAGTCTCCGCCGCCTCGCCCCAGTACTGAGCTCAACGACGTGCCCCCGCTGTCCGCGGTGGCTCGACCGATGGTCCTCCTCCTCAATCTCGTCTTCGTCTTCGCCTGTCTCCTGTTGATCGCCGTGGTCCTCGTCCAAGAGGGCAAGGGCGGCGGCCTCGGCAACGCCTTCGGCGGTGCCGGTCAGCAGACCTTCGGGGTCGGCACCAGCGGTATCACCAAGTTCACCGCCGTGGTGTGCGCGGCGATGCTCGCGCTCGCCATCGCGATCCACAAGACCGACACCCGCCAGTCGGACTCGATCGTCGGCGAGGGCGATATCGCCCCGACGATCCAGGCGCCCCTGGGTGGCCAGGGTGGTGGCGCTCCGACGGGTGGCACCGGTCAGGGTGGCTGAGATGGACGCGGGCAAAGGCATCGTGGACACCGACGAGGTGCTCGACCTCTTGCGCGCCGAAGACGCGCTGCTCGAGGGTCACTTCCTGCTCTCGTCGGGGCTGCGCTCGGATCGCTACTTCCAGTGTGCCCTGGCCCTGGCGAACCCCGTGGCGGCCGACAAGCTCGCGCGCGCCTTCGCCCAGCGTCTCGCGGCGAGCTCGATCGAAGCGCCGCAGTTGGTGGTCGGGCCCGCCATGGGCGCGGTGGTCTGGTCCCAGGAGGTCGCGCGGGCCCTGGGGCTGCGGTCCTTCTTCACCGAGCGCGTCGACGGCCAGTTCGCCCTGCGCCGCGGCTTCAAGATCGCCCCGGGCACGAAGGTGCTGGTGGTCGAGGACGTGGTCACCACCGGCGGCTCGGCCAAGGAAGTCATCACCCTCCTGCGCGGCATGGGCGCCGAGGTCGTGGGCGTGGGCTCGGTGGTCAACCGCTCCGGCGGCCAGCCCTTCGCCGATGTGGGTCTCGAACTGGTCAGCCTGGCTCAGGTCCAAGCGCGTACCTGGAGCGCCGACGACGTGCCCGCCGAGTTCGTCGGCACGGAACCGATCAAGCCCGGCAGCCGCCCGGGTCTCTGAGATCCGCCCGCAACCGTTCCCCACCATCCCATGCTCCGCTCGATGACGGGATTCGGCGCCGGCGCGGCCGAGGGCGCCGGGATCGCGATCCGCGTCGAGCTGCGGGCGGTCAACCACCGCTTCCTGCAGGCCAAGGTGCGCCTGCCCGGCGACCTCTTGGCCCTCGAGGGCGCGGTCGAGGCGGCCATCAAGGAGCGCCTGACGCGCGGCTCGATCTCGGTCACCGTGCGCCTCGAAGCCGCGGCGTCGAGCGGCGGCGTGCAGATCGATCGAGAGTTGGCGCGGCGCTACGCCGACGCGCTGATGCAGCTCAGTGGCGAGCTCGGCCTCGAGGAGGGCTTCGACGTCTCGCGCCTCGTGTCCCTGCCGGGCGTGTTGCAGTCCGGTCCGCTCACGGCCGATGACGACGAACTGCGCCCGCTGGTGATGGCGGCCCTGGACCAGGCCCTGGCGGCCCTGATCTCGATGCGCGAGACCGAGGGCGCGGCCCTGGCGGCGGACCTGGCCGTGCACGCCGGCGCTCTGGGCGAGATCCGCGCCAAGATCGCCGCCGCGAGTCCCGAGGTGGTGCGTCGCCACCAACAGACCCTGCACGAGCGCGTCCAAGCCCTGCTCGGTCCCGAGCGGCCGGTGGAGGAGCGCGACCTGGCCCGCGAGTTGGCGCTGATCGCCGACCGGGCCGACGTGTCCGAGGAGATCTCGCGGCTCGAGATGCACCTGGTCCAGCTCGACAAGCTCTGCGCGCAAGGCGGCGCGGTCGGTCGCAAGCTCGACTTCCTGGTGCAGGAACTCTTGCGCGAGGTCAACACCATCGGCTCCAAGTGCAACGACGCCCAGATCGCCCACTGGGTGGTCGACGCCAAGACCCACGTCGAACGCCTGCGCGAGCAGGTGCAGAACGTCGAGTGAGCGCCCTGTACGAATCGCGCTTCGGCGAGCCCGACCCGGGCGACGCCGACAAGGCGCCCGAGCCCGGCCGCATGCTGCTGATCTCCGGCCCATCGGGTAGCGGCAAGAGCACCATCTGCCGCCGCCTGCTCGAGGATCCGCGCGTGGTCTTCTCGGTCTCGGCCACGACGCGCCCCCCGCGCCGCGGCGAGGTCGACGGCAAGCACTACCACTTCCTCGACAAGCAGCGCTTCATCGAGCTGCAGCGCGCCGGCGCCTTCATCGAGTCGGCCGAGGTGCACGGCAACATGTACGGCACCCTGCGCGCGCCGATGGAGGAGGCCATCCGTCGGGGCAAGGTCTACCTGGTCGAGATCGACGTCCAGGGCGCGCTGCAACTGCGCGAGCTCGGCGTCGACGGCATCTACGTCTTCGTGGACGTGCCCGACATCACCGAGCTGCGCCGGCGGCTCGAGGAGCGCGGCACCGATTCGCCCGAGGTCATCGAGCGGCGCGTCCGCAAGGCCGAAGACGAGCGCGAGGAGCGCCGCCGCTACGATCACATCGTGGTCAACGACGATCTCGAGGCGGCCTACGCACGGGTCCAGGAATTGGCCGGCCTCGCGCCGGAGGGGAGCGGTCGATGAGTCACATCGTTCTGGGCTGCGCCGCCTCGGCCGCGCTCCACAAGGGCGCCGACCTGGCCAGCAAGCTGACCCAGGCGGGTCACGAGGTGCGCTGCGTGCTCACCGGCCACGCGGCCCAACTGATCGCGCCCCAGCACTTCGAGGCCCTGACCGGCCAACCCGCCTCGGTGGCCGAGTTCGGCGCCGGCCGCCGCACGGCCATGGACCACATCGACCTGTCCGAGTGGGCCGAGCTGCTGCTGTTCGCGCCGGCCAGCGCCAACCTGATCGGCAACCTGGCCCACGGCCTGGGCGCGGACCTCGTGTCGACCGTGGCCCTGGCCACACCCCAGGACGTGCCGCGCATCCTGTGCCCCGCCATGAACCCCCACATGCTGGCCAACCCCGCCGTGGCGCGGAACCTGGACCAGTTGCGCGAGGACGGTTGGCAGGTGGTCGAGCCCGGCGAGGGCCACATGGCCTGCGGCGTGAAGGGCCGCGGGCGCCTGGCCGAGCCGGCGCAGATCGTCGAGGTCGTCACGAAGGTGCTGGGGGCGTGAGCCCGCTACCGAAGAAGGCCGCCCAGGCGGCCGGCGTGGTCACCAAGCCGCGCCAGCGCCGCAAGGCCGCCGCGGCCCTCGCGAAGGCCGTGAGCACGAAGTCCAAGCCCAAGGCCCAGCGCAGTCGCAAGGCGCCCCGCCGCAAGGTCGTCGTCACCGCCGGACCCACCCGCGAGTACGTCGACCCCGTGCGCTACCTCTCCAACGAGTCCAGCGGCAAGCAGGGCTTCGCCATCGCCGCCGCCTGCGCCGCGCGCGGGGACGAGGTCGTGCTGATCGCCGGGCCCGTGCACCAGGAGACGCCCAAGGGCGTGCGCCGCATCGACGTCATGAGCGCGCGCGAGATGCTGGCCGAGGTGCGCCTGCACTTCGGCCGCGCCGACGCCCTCTACATGGCCGCCGCCGTCGCCGACTGGCGCCCCAAGCGACGCCTCTCCGGCAAGTGGCGTAAGAAGGACGACGGCACCGACACCGCGTCGATCGACCTGGTCAAGAACCCCGACGTACTGGCCACGGTCGCCAAGTCCAAGGGCGAGCGCATGGTCGTCGGCTTCGCCCTCGAGACCGGCGACGGCGAGCGCCGCGCCCTGGCCAAGCTGCGCCGCAAGAACGCCGACTACATCGTCCTCAACGACGACAGCGCCCTGGGCTCGGACCGCAACACGGTCACGATCCTGGGCGCGGACGGCAGCTCGAAGAAGCTGACCAACAAGTCCAAGGCGGCCGTGGCGAAGGTGCTGGCCGCGCTCGATCGTCACTGACTCTTGCGATCCAGCTCACCAGAGGTCGGGTCTCCGAACTCGCCGCGCCACCGAGCAGCTGATCGCAGCCAAGGGATCTACGAAGTTCCGGAGCGGAGTCGAGACAGTGGCTCAAGCCCGCGGGCGACCGGCCGAGACTGCCCCACAGGCGTCGAGACGCTTCGGGCGAGACCAGTCCTGATTGCGGACTGCTCGAGGAGGAGCCCGCGAAGGGTGATGACCGACCTTCTCCGACGAGGGCTCGCGAGCGAGTTGCAGGAGGTCGTGCTGGGTCCGAAGAGGAACAGGGACGCGTTCCGTCGACGGAAGCGAGAAAGGCATCTCCGCCAAGGTCCAGCGAGGTACGTGAAGATGGGGCGAGCCCATGCGGACCCTCTACTGTCTGCCGGCTGCCACTCCACCAAGGAGAGCTGTCCGTGAACGGTCGTTCGATCTCCGTTGGCCTGAATCCGATCGGTGGTTGATGAAGGTCCTTCTCCCTGTGGGAGCGCTCGCGCTGCTCCTTGTCGGATGGCTGCTCTTCGGCCAACGGTCCGGCGTCGTCCCCGCGCCGAGCGGGGGCGTTGCCACTGCGCAGGCTGACGGACCCAAGCACGTTGCGGATCTGGCAGTGCTTGGTAGTTCGGAATCCAAAAGGGGGCGGTCTGCGCGCCGATCCAAAGTCGCGAGACGGTGCGCCGGGAGTCGCTAGAGTCGAGCGTGCGCTGCTCCCGCTCCTCGAAGGCGTCGTCTCGAGCGCTCGCGACGGCGAGCCGATCGAGGGTGCGCGTGTCACCCTCTGGGCATCGAGGGTGATCGAGGACCGTCCGCTCCCCGTCGACGTTCCGGTCGGTCATGCGTTGACCGGGCGTGACGGTCGCTTCGCGATTGTCCGCGACGTCATGCCGGGCGAGGCGACCCGTCTCTGTGCCGTGGGGCCTCTCGGCGCAGCGAAGACGGTCGACGTCGCTCCAGCCGAGCGCTACGTCGAGGTGCGGCTCGATGCTTCGAGACGGGCGGCCACCCTCGACCTGACGTTCCACGCCAATCAGGTCGCCCTTCCGGCGTCCGCGCAGGTCACGATCGAACTCAGTGGCGAGGGAGCGGTATCGAACACTCGAGAGGCAGGGATCGAGCGAGGGCGGTCGAGCTGTGAGTTCTTCGTGGCCGACCGGCCGGATGTCGAGGTCACGATCTTCGTGACACTGAAGGGCTTGGGTCAGTTCCGAAGTGGCCCCTGGCCGGTCGAAGCCGGTGAACATCCGGTTGTCGCGGTCGCGATCGAGGTCACCCAGCCTGATCGCATCGCCGGACGAGTCGTCGACGGCGAGTCCGGCCAGGGCGTCCCCGCGGCCAAGTTGGAGATCTTCGGGGCCGGCTCGTTGCTCCCGGAAGGGCAGACCGAGGCCGACGGGAGGTTTGAGCTGCTCTGGCGGGCGGGCGAGCCCCTCGTGGGGAGCCTCGCCGTAACCGCCGAGGGCTTCGCGCCCACCTACGCGAGTCTGGACGGGACGACGCTGATCCCCATCCGAGTAGAGCTAGGGCATGGTTGTCGAGTCGAAGGTGTCGTCAGCGCGTCCGGGCAGCCGGCGTCCGACGCCGGGCTCCGCATCGTGGCGTCGTGGGAGCCACTCGGCGCTGCATGTCCGACCGTTCATCGCCGGAATCAGTCCGTCGTGCCCGACCCGTCGGGCTGGTTCGTCTTCGAGGGCCTTCCAGCAGTGCTTGTCACGGTGCAAGCCGAGCGAGATCTCCGTCCAGTTGGCTGGGTTCAGGCCTCGCCGCCGGAGGCGCTGGAGTTGTCGCTCGGCGAGGTAAGCCGGCTCGACATCGATCTCGACGCCTCCGATCGAATCCTGGACGGACGAGTCGAGATCACGGGGGCCACGCCAGGCTCGTCCGCCAACCAGATGGTGTTCTGGATCTCCGCCCGCGCAGTGGATCCGACATGGATGCCCTATTCGGGGGCCGAGGCGACCGAGCCAGCCATCGGCGGAGTTCGCGCCGTCGCGGGTCAGCGCTGGAGGATGCCGCTGAGGGCCCCGGCCGGGGGCAGAATCGCCATTGCCCTCAGGATCGCCACAGGTGAGCAGACCTACATTGAGAGAGTCCTCGACGTTCCGCCAGGCGAGAGTGAACTGAGCATCTCGATCCCGGTCGGTGAGCTGGTCGAGTTCGCAGCCCAACCGCCCGGCGCTTCCGATGGGGTTCCGCCCGAGCTGGTGGACCAAGTAGCATCGAAGTGGCGCGAGCTGCGAGCAACCCCACCCAGACTGACTGCGGTCGCTCGGTGAACCCTGAAGCCCGCGAGAGCGGAAGGCAACGGTCACTGGCCGATCTGCCCCGCGACAGCGCCGCCAAGTCATCATGGAGCGCAGCGCCCCGGGCTCGGACCACAACACGGTCACGATCCTGGGCGTGGACGGCAGCGTCGAAGACGCTGACCCACAAGTCCAAGGCGGCCGTGGCGAAGGTTCTGGCTGGACTCACTCGGCCCTTTGCTCCTCCGTCCAGGCCTTTGGGGATCCGAAATCGGCTGGTGGACCGGGGCCGCAGCGCCGTGCAAGAGCCGAATCTGGGGTGATCTCTGTAGACGAGATAAAAGGGGGGGGGGTAGGTTGCGCTAAGCCGTGGCCTGGCCAATGGCGTCACTAGTTTCGCTCGCAACTTCCCACTGAGCCTTCGATGCGACTGACCTTTCCCTTTCTCATTCTCCTCGAGCTTCCTTCGCTCGCCGGCATCTGTGTGATGAATGGCATTAGCGAGCGAGTTACGCACGACCGAGCGACCCCGCCGCCAAGTCTCTGGAGGACTCTAGTGCGGGCGTGGACCCTATTGGCGTCGATCGCGGGCGTGACGCTTGTAGGGGGCGGCTCGGCCGTCGCTCAGGGCGGAGTGATCTCGGTCAACCGGGAGACCCATATCCGCGTTTCCGACGCCGGTACGGGAGCGCCTGTTGAAGGAGCAGCGATCCTGTCGTCGCACTCCTCCGCGATGGGGGTGACCGGAGCGTCCGGGCTCGCATCCTTCGTCCACTACCTGCCGCCCGACGGCGACGAAGTGACGTTCCAGGTTCAGTCGAGGGGGCATGCTCCGATCGTCGTTCGGGACCTCCTCGACGAGGACAACA
The DNA here is from genome assembly GCA_007751255.1 of Engelhardtia mirabilis. Taxonomy (GTDB): domain Bacteria; phylum Planctomycetota; class UBA1135; order UBA1135; genus Engelhardtia; species Engelhardtia mirabilis. The sequence goes on along the minus strand of CP036296.1, from coordinate 6,338,895 downwards.
TGCAACTGTTCGTCACGCTGCCGATGATCGGGCAGCACCTCTCCCCGCTGGTGGAGGCCGCAGTCGGGGGGACATTCGAGCTCATGGGACAGGTCGACGGCAATCAGTTCTACATGGAGGTCGAGGTGCCCGGTGGCGCGATGCCCTTCGACGGCTACCTGGACATCACACCCTTCAGCCCCCTGGCGACGGCGTGGAAGGGCCTCGCGAATGACGTCGAGGAGTACCAGTTGGGCTACTTCCATCTGGCCCTCCGCGATGCCCAGGGCAAGTTGTTGCCAGACGCCAATCTGGGCGCTGACATACGGGTGACGATTTTTCCCTGGATGACCACCCCCTCAGCTAGTGGGGCGTTCGTGACGGACTCGACGTTGGTCGTGCCCCGCAGCTATGACAGCGCGGCGGGCGAGGTGCTCCCCAGTGGATCGAGCGCGACGATCGACCCCGTGACGAGCATGGTGGCTTGGGATGTCGAATCGACCGGTCTCAACGGAGTGGGGATCTCTATTCCCCAGGGCCAAGAACAAGTTTGGCTGGGGAGTACGGACCCGAGCGATGCGGGGGTGGTCGGCATCTTGAACTGGCTCTATGGCGGTTACGTCGACCCGTCGGCTTCACCGAAGTCCGAGGTCGAGATCGGAATTCAGAAGTCGAAGCTCTGCCTGCCCAATACCTCATGCCTCGTGAATTGCGGGAGGACGACGGCCAACACGGTGATGTCGATCAATGCCGGATTCAGCCTCTCCATTTCGACTTCGTTGATCGCGAAGCTCCAGGCCGAGCTCAGCCTCGGTGTCGATGGGATCGTCGAGTGGCTGGCCTCTGCCGGCCTCACCGGCAACTCGGATTACCATGTGAACGCGGCGGGCGGCATCACCTTCGAGACGAAGGTCGACATTCCCATCGGAAGTCCGCTGGGCACGCAGGTCGCTCACGACTGCTGCCAGGGAACGCTGCAGAACTACCAGTTGAATGCGGTCAGCACTTTCATGGTGGCCGGCGTAGGCCTCGGGTCGATCTCCGTGCCCGAAGGCGGGGCGCAGCAGGTCGAGGCCGAGTTTTCGCCCAACTGCCACTATCAGGTGGGGGATGAGTGGAAGGACTGCTTGGAGATCGTCACCTGGGCGTCTTCGTGCAGCTCTGATAGTCGCCCGGAGTCCTGCACGTCGGGGCCGTAGGTTCGCCGACGTCGAGGCATCTGGGCGACTGTGGCCCGCGTCGGTCGCCAGCGTCCGGGTCCCGGGCGACGACCTCGTCCGCACACGGTGACTCGTGAGCCGGGCCCCAGCGGGCGGGCCGTCGCGCCCAGCCGGAGACGGGACGGCGCGCAGAGTTCCGTCAGCGGATGCGAGGAGTCCCCAGGCCGCCGTTTGGGCGTGCTGGGCGCGGATCCTGGTGACCGAACCGGGCCAATCCCGCCACACCGGCCTGGGCTCCGTAACGGTGGTGCTGGCTCGGACCAGGGTAGGTCGGCCGTCCCGCTCAGAGACGTCATCCATGAACCACGCGCTGACCTCACTCGCCCAGACGCTCCTGATCGGGAGCGTCGCCGCCGCCGTGCCGACCCAGCAGAGCGACGAGGTCAAGCTCCTCGCTGGCGACCCGGGGCTGCACGACCACTTCGGCCGGACCTTGAGCCTGTGGGGCGAGCGGGTCGTGGTGGGGTCGCGTTTCGACGGTCTCGGGGGCGTGGAGCTCGCGGGCTCGGCCTACGTGTTCCTGCGCCAGGGCGACGGCTGGGTCCAGGAGGCCAAGCTCACCGCGGCGGACGCCGAAGCCGAGGACGTGTTCGGGCACGCCGTCGCGATCTTCGGTGACACGGCGCTCGTCGGCGCCCGCAACGACGACCACGCCGGCGGCATCGACGCGGGCTCGGCCTACGTCTTCGTGCGGGACGCCGGCGGTTGGTCGCAACAGGCCAAGCTGACCGCCGGCGACGCCGCTGCGGGCGACCACTTCGGCGTGTCGGTCGCGATCGCGGGGGACCTGGCCCTGGTGGGGGCGCTCTACGGCGACGCTCCCGGCGCTGCGGACGCGGGGTCCGTCTACGTGTTCCGGCGCAGCGGCGCGAGCTGGAGCCAAGAGGCCGAGCTGAACCCCGCCGACGCGGCGGCCCTCGACGGCTTCGGTTGGATCGTCGCCCTCGACGGCGAAACCGCCTTGATCGGCTCGCGCTTCGACGACGTGGCCGGCGTGGTGGACGCGGGCTCGGCCTACCTGTTCGAACGCAATGGCGCGGGCTGGAGCGAGGTGACCAAGTTCGCACCGAGCGGTCTGGCTGCCGGCGACGAGTTCGGCAGCTCCGTCGCCCTCGAGGGCGACACGGCGGTCGTCGGGACGCCCCGGCGCAACCTGCCCGGCGCGCCCGACGCGGGCACGGTGCTGGTCTACCGCCGCGACGGCGCGGCCTGGAGCCAGGAGGCCGCGCTGACCGCGAGCGACGCCGAGGCCGGCGACTCCTTCGGCCATCGGGTGGCCTTGCACGGGGACCTGCTCGCCGTGGGCGCGGCCCAGGACGACCACGCGGGCGGATTCGATGCGGGCTCGGCTTACCTCTTGCGGCGCGAAGGAAGCGCTTGGACCGAGCTGACGAAGTTCACCGCCAGCGACGCGAGCGACTCGGAGAACTACGGCTCGATCGTCGCCGTCGCGGACGACCTGGTCCTGGTGGGGGCGCCCCACGACGACATCGACGGCCTCGTCCACGCGGGCTCCGTCTACGCCTATCCCCTCGGCGGCGACTGCAACGGCAACGGCTCGCCCGACCTGTTGGACCTGGCGGCCGGGACCTCGCTCGATCTCGACGGCGAGGGCACGCCGGACGAATGCCAGGCCCTCGCGGCCAGTGCCGCGAGCATCTCGATCGCGGCCGGCGGGACGGTCGACTTCGCGCTCGGCGCAGGAGCAACCCACGCGGCCGAGTTGTACGTCCTCTTGGGATCCCTCTCCGGCACAGCCCCCGGGTTGCCGGTGGACGGGCTGGTGCTGCCACTGAACGTCGACGGCTACTTGCTGCAGACCCTGGGTGGCGGCGGACCGCTCGTGGCCGGCATCGGCCTGCTCGACGGCGCCGGCGCGGGCTCGGCCTCCCTGACGATCCCGGCCGGCGCCCTGCCCACCGCGCTCGCCGGCGCGACGGTGCACCACGCCTTCGCCGCCTTCGACCTGGCGGCGAGTCAAGTCACCCTCACCAGCAACGCGATCCCCACCGCGCTCGAGCCGTAGGAGCCCGAGCGCGGAGGTGCCGCTCACATGCCGAAGTAGAGCTCCACGCCCTCGGTCAGGCCCAGGGTCGAGTTCGCGACGAGCAAGCCCTGGGCGTAGGCGCGCCAGCCGATCAGGCTCGGCTCGTTCGGGATGTCGAGGGTCCGCGGCAGGGGCGTGCCGGGTCCCTGCCAACCGTAGGCGGGCAGGGCCAGGATCGGGTTCGGCGGGAACGCGCTGATCAAGAGTTCGCCCACCGGACCGCCCATGCCGAGGCCCTCGACCATGAGCCCCGTCCCGGTCAGCGAGAAGAACGGATCGGGAGCGGTCGAGATGTAGAGGATCCCCGTCCCCGGCGCCGTCTGCGATCCCGTGGGGTTGTCGATGCCGAAGGTCAGGGTCGTGCCCACCACCGGAGCGCCCGCCAGGATCGTGAGGCTGCCGGCCGGGTTCACACCGGAGCCCAGGGTCACGACCGCCGGCTCGGCCACGATCTGCCCGCGGATCTCGCCGCCGCCGAACTCCCAGGTGTGCACGACCACGTAGTAGAGGCCGTTCAGCATGTCCTTGACCTGAGTCGGGTTGGCCAGGTTGTCGCTGCCGAAGATCGTGCCGTTGGTCGTCCCGTCGAACTGCAGCACCAACTTGACCGGCGCGTGCTCGAAGGGGAGCGCGGGTCCGTGGATGTGGACGCCGGAGACCTCGCCCATCAGCCCCGCGAAGGTGCCCTGGGCGGTGACCAGCCCATTCGTCGGGTCGAGGGTGATCTGCACCGTGCCCGTGCCCGGCGACGGAGTCTCCATCTGCACGCCGTCGATGGGCACCGTGTAGTCGTTCTGAGCCGTGGCCGCGGCCAGGTTGGCCGATGCCACGACCAGCGGGACGAGCATGGCGAGGCAACGGGGGTGGCGGATCGAGAGGTCGGCGAGCTGCATCGGGGTCGATTCCTGGGGTTGCGAAGGCAAGGCGAGGCCTCGAGCACGGGCTCTCCGGGCGGCCGCGGGGGTGTAGCCACCGAGCCCTGGTCGCGGGGGCTCGAGCGTTACGGCGAACTCTGCCTCGGCCCTGCGCTTCCGAGGTGCGAACGAGTGATCGAGCGCCCGCCGTAACGGCCTGGCGCCCGTGACCAGGAGGGCGGGACGCGGGGGCGACCCCACGCTTCCATGCCTCGCGGCCACGACCCTCGATTGACCCCTGCCCTGATGCCCTTGCCTTGCCTCTCGCCGACCTCGACCCATCGCATCCGCGACCGCGAGTCGCGGTCGAAGGGCCGTGCTGAGCCCGCACCGGCCGAGTTGGTCGCCGTTCCAAGCGTCGAACTCGGACGCGGGCGCCGCCCAGTGCGTCGAACGCATCCCGCACGACTCCGAGTTCGCAGTCAGTGCGGTTCGATCGTCGAGGTGATCCCCGCGAGCTTGGGCTGCCCACGGCTCGCCGCGCGCCCCAGTCGGCCGCGGATGCTGGCCTCCGATGCGAGCTAGGTTCTTCGGCCTCGTTCGCCGGGCCCTGTATCGACTGCTGCCGGCGCGCTGGGTGGGAGCCCTCGTCGCGCGCCGCCTGCCGCGCTTCGCGAACCTCGAGGTGACGACCCAATGCAACCTGCGCTGCCCCCTGTGCCCGACGCACCTCGTGCCACGTGAATCCCGCTTCCTCAGCAGGGATCAGGCCTTCGACGTGCTCGAGAGCACCCGCGGCTCCCTGGCCGAGATCAGCTTCCACATCCAGGGCGAACCGACGGTGCACCCCGAGCTGTTCGAGATCGTGGCGCGCTGCCGCGAGCTGGGGGTCAAGTCGTGGCTCGGAACCAACGGCATGCTGGTCGGTCAGAAGCTGGAGGCGATCCTCGCCAGCGGGCTGAGCGGGATCTCGATCGACATCGACGGGGCCGACGCCCTGGATTACTCGCGCTACCGCCGCGGCGGTGACTTCGAGCGCGTGGTCGGCGGGGTGCGGCGGCTGGTCGAGGCCCGGAGTGCGCGCGGCGCGCGAGAGCCCGTGGTCCAGCTCCAGGCGATCCTGTTCCCCTACAACCTCCCGCGCCGCGAGGAGCTGCGAGTCCTGTTCCGAAGCCTCGGGGCCGACCGCATCCGCTTCAAGCGACCCTCCTACTTCCACGACTACTCCCGCGGCGAGGCGCTCGGAGTGCGCTTGGACCCGCAGTTGCGTGCGCGGACGGAGGTGGCCGCGGCGCAGTTCGTCGAGTCCATCGGCGTCGGGGCGGGGTCGCATGGACAGGACGCGGGCTCCGGCGGGGGCGGCTCCGGCAAGGACGGATCCACCGGCGCCAGCTCCGACGGGGACGAGCGGGATGGGGCCGGGCCGAACGGCCCCACGCCGGGCGCCGCCCCCGACCAGGGCTCCCGCCAGGTTCCCGAGCGAGGCGGCCGCTTCTACCGCAACCGGCGCTTCTGCCCGCAGCTCGAGCACGCCTCGATCCTCTCCGACGGTCGGGTCGTGGCCTGTTGCATGGACGCCCTCGGCACCACGACCTTCGGCAACCTGGCCCAGGAGAACTTCGCCGACATCTGGCGCGGCCGCCGCCACGCGGAAGTCGTCGCGCGCTTCGTGCGCCGCGAGCTGCCCCTGTGCCGGTCGTGCACCTTGGGTTGATTCGCCGGCAGGACCCGGAAGCCGGCCAACGACCGGCGCCCTGGCCTCAGAGACGCGGGTGGTCTCATCGAAGTCCATCGAGCCAACCTCCGGCCTTTCGCCGGCTTCGGTTCAGTCCGCTTGCAGGAGCGTCGCCGTCGTTGAACCGTCCCCTCGCGGTTGCGACCATGCGTCCGCGGGCAGGACCGACTCCGGGAATGGCCGGCGTCCCGAGCTTCCCGCATCCGATCCATGGCACGCGCTGCCTCCAAGTCGACATCCAAGAAGGGCAAGGCCAAGTCCAAGGCCAAGCGCGGTGCTGCGCCCGGTCCGGGGCGCATTCGCGTGGCCCTGGGGCGCATCGGCCAGCTCGTCGGCGGCTTGGTCGCCGGGGCCGACGACGAGGAGACCCACGGGCACCTGCGCGAGATCGGGGCCCTGCTCCTGATCGGATTCGCGGTCTGGCTCGGGATCGCCCTGTTCAGCTTCCACCAGCCCTACAGCGACGCCAGCGGCGCGGCCTACTCGGGGGTCAACTGGGGCGGGCAACTCGGCTTCTACCTGGCGTCGTGGGTGCTGGTCGCCCTGGGTCTGGCGGGGTACCTGTGCGTGGCCCTGGGCATCGCCTGGGGGGCCGTGCTGGTCTCCGGCCGGGAGGTCTGGTGGCCCCTGCTGCGGGTCTTCGGGACGCTCTGCTTCCTGTTCTCGACGGCCCTGCTGCTGCAGCTCTCCCTGGGTGAGGGCTTCCACGAGCGGATGCTGGCCGGCGGCTCGTCGAACCTGCCCTACGGCCCCGGCGGCTGGCTGGCGCGGGAGCTGATCGGCCCCAGCGAGAACCACTCGGCCGACGCTCCGGCGGTGCTGATCGCCAAGTTCGGCCGGCCGGGCCTGTGGATCCTGCTGCTCGGGATCTCGCTCAGCTCGTTCCTGCTGGCCACCGAGCGCACCTTCTACCCGTCAATTCGTGCGCTGCTGGACTGGCTCGGTGAGCGCCGCGAGAGCCAGGGCGAGGGCGCCGGGGCCGCGGTCAAGGGCTTCGCGGGTCGCACCCTGCGCGGTTGGTGGGACTTCCTGCGCGGGGCCGATCTCGAACTCGAGCCCCAGGCCCCGCCGGCGGCTGCGGCCAAGGCCAAGGCCAAGGCCACCAAGACCACCCCGAAGAAGACCTCCAAGAAGAAGGCCGAGGAAGAGGCCCAGCCCGAGCTGTTCGAAGAGTACGAGGACGACGAAGAGGGCGAGTGGGAAGAGGAAGGCGCCGAGGAGGAGTGGGACGAGGAGCCCGCGGCCTCGGACGACGAGGAGTGGGAGGAAGGCGACGAGGACGAGGAGTGGGAGGAAGAAGACGGCGACGAGGCCTGGGACGAGGACGAGGAGTGGGAGTACGAGGACGAGGAAGAGGCCGACGCCGATGAGGTCGAGCCGATCGTCCCCGCGGCGGCCCTGCCCAAGAAGAAGCCCACCTTCAACGCGCCGATCTCCCTGCCCTTCGATCCGCCGACGCCGCCCCCGGGCCCGTGGAAGTTCCCGCCCCTCGACCTGCTCGAGCCGCCTTCGGTCAACTCCGGCGTGACCGAGGAGGCCCGCGGCAAGATCGAGGCCCAGGCCGAGAAGCTCGAGAACGCCCTGCGCTCCTTCCGCGTCGAGGCCAACGTGGTCGGCTCGACCATCGGCCCGTCCGTGACCATGTTCGAGCTCGAGGTGGCCCAGGGCACGCGCATGAACCGCGTGACGACCCTCAGCTCGGAGATCGCCGCCGCGCTCAAGGCCCGCTCGGTGCGGATCATCGCGCCGATCCCCGGCCGCTCGACGATCGGCATCGAGGTGCCCAACGGTGCGCGGCGCCTGGTGCGCTTCAGCGAGCTGATCTGCAAGGAGGCCTACGATCCCAAGTTCGCGGCGCTCCCGCTGTTCCTGGGCATGGACGCCGAGGGCAACCCGATCGTCGAGGACCTGGCGCGCATGCCGCACCTCTTGATCGCGGGTCAGACCGGCGCCGGCAAGTCCGTCTGCATCAACACGATCATCGCCAGCCTGCTGCTGACCCGCACCCCACACGAGGTGCAGATGATCATGGTCGACCCCAAGATGGTCGAGCTGGCGATGTACTCGAACGTGCCGCACCAGATGTGTCCGGTGGTCACGGACATGAAGCACGCGACCAACGTGCTGTTGTGGGCCGTCGAGAAGATGGAGGGGCGCTACGACCTCTTCAAGAACGCCGGCGTACGCAACATCAAGGGCTACAACGCCCTGGGCGAGGACAAGTTGAAGGAGCGCATGGGCGACGACTTCAACGAGGAGCGCACCCCGCGCCACGTGCCCTACATCGTGATCATCATCGACGAGATGGCCGACCTGATGATGATCTCGAAGAAGGAGGCCGAGCAGGCCATCACGCGCCTGGCGCAGAAGTCGCGCGCGGTCGGCATCCACGTGATCGTGGCCACCCAGCGCCCCTCCACGGACGTGATCACTGGTGTTCTGAAGGCCAACCTGCCCACGCGCATCGCCTTCACCGTGGCCAGCAAGATCGACAGCCGCGTGATCCTGGACGCCATGGGCGCCGAGAAGCTGCTCGGTCAGGGCGACATGCTCTACAACCCGCCGCAGTCCTCCTCGCTCAAGCGGGTGCAGGGCGCGCTGGTCGAGGACCACGAGCTGCAGGCGATCGTGGACTTCGTGGAGCAGGAGTCGGCGCCGACCTTCAGCCAGGAGCTGATCCAGGCCGCCAGCGGGTCGCGGTCGGAGACCCTGGCCGACAAGGATCCGTCCGAGCAGGACGACCTGTGGGACGACGCGGTGCGCGTGATCCTCAAGAGCAAGCGTGGTTCGGCAAGCCTGCTCCAGCGCGCGCTGGGCATCGGCTACACCCGGGCCAGCAGACTGATCGACATGATGCGCGACAACGGTGTCGTCGGCGCGCACAAGGGCAGCAAGGCCAGTGAGGTCCTGTTGACCCTCGAGCAGTGGGAAGAGATGTACGGCGCTGCCGCAGGCTCCGGAGTCGACGATGACTGAACAAACTGAACGGCGCGCCCGCTTCGGTGCGCGCGACTACGCGGGCCTGGCCCTCTTCGCCGTCGGCACCCTCGTGGCGGCCTCGGCCGTCGCCGGCCTGCTCCAGGGCACCGCCGACGAGAACCTCAATCCGCTGACCCGCCTGGTCGTGGGCTTGATCGGCCTGGCGGGGCATTGGCCCCTGCTGGTGATCTCGATCGGGCTCTTGGTGCTTGGCGCCCTGCTGTTCGTCAGCCCTCGAAGGGTCAAGCCCGCGCCCACGGCGGCGGGCGGAGCGGCTCTGCTCGTGGGGCTCAGCCTGGGTTTCGGAGCCCTGACCGGTGGCTCCGCCGGCGGCGCCCTGGGCGCCGTCCTGGTGGGCGCCGAGAGCGGAACGGCGATCGTCGTCCTGGGCTTGGCACTGGGGCTAATCGCCTTCGCAGCAGGCGCTTACGGGGTGGCGGTCGGTTTCGGCCTGGCCCCGGGGGCGAAACCTTGGGTCCGCGGCGATGTAGACAAGACGGAACGCGGGACTTCTTCCGCGCCGAGCGAAGCCAGGCCGATCCAGGCGAAGGGGCGTCGCAAGGGTGCCGGCGACAAGCCGCAGCCCAGCGCGCAGCCGAGGATCGAGGTCGAGGCGTCGCCTAGCGCAGCGAAGTCCGGTGCGGCCGTCGAGGCCGTTCCCGAGAGCAAGACCTCTTCGGATTCCACCGGCGTGAACACCCCCGGGGTCCGACCGATGTCGGCATCCTCCCCGGCTTCCAAAGCGGTCCCGAAGCCCGGGACCCAAGAACGTGCAGAACCAAGAACCAAAACTCCCGCGCCTCACGTGGCGCGACCCCTCGAAGGCGCCGGCGGTGGACCTGACCGGTCCGGCCAGCCCGCTGCAACGGATATGGGGGCCGGCGTTCGTCCGTTCGGATCCGCCGCAGCCGCAGCGGCCGCCGCGGCGGCGACGTCCGAGCAACCCGTCGACCTGACCGGCGCGGGGAGCGGGCGATCCAAGACCGATGCTCCTTCCGAGCCGGACGCGGTCGTCGTAGCGCCGGACGAGGGCAGCGTGGGGAACGTGCGGCCGATGCGTCGGGTCGAGGACTCGACGAAGGCGGAGCCGGCCGCAGCCGACGTCGCACCCCCGACCGTCGGCGAGCTGCTGGCCGCGCAAGAGGCCGCCGCGGCGCAGGCGCGCGAGGACGCAGTCGATGACGCCCTGTCGGCGGCCACGGAGGCCGACCCGGGCGGCTTCGCCGCGAAGCTGCCGGACGCCGAGGAGGAACTCGACGGCGACGAGGACGACTGGGACGAGGCCGCCGAAGCCCTCGCCGCCGGTGAGGAGCTCGAGGACGAGGAAGAGTCCGAGGAGGACGAGGTCACCACGCCCCCGGCCGCCGTCCAGAGCGAGGACGACGACGAGGAGTGGGACGAAGAAGAAGAGGACGAGGACGCCGTCGCCGAGCTCGATGAGGGTGAGGAAGAGGACGACGAAGACGACGAGGAGTGGGAGTGGGTCGAAGAAGACGACGACGATGAGGTCGTCGCCGAGGGCGACGAAGAGGACGAAGACGACGAGGAGTGGGAGGAAGACGAGGCCGAAGAGGTCTACGCCGAGGACGACGACGAGGAAGAGGACGAAGAGGACGACGGCGAGTGGGAGTACGAGGACGAAGAGGACGAGGCTGTAGCCACGGACTCCGAAGAACTCGTCGCCGAGCAGCCCGCTGCGGAGTCGAAGGGCGGCGCCAAGAACAAGGGCGGCAACACCGGCAAGAGCACGGCCAAGGTGCCCACGGAGGTCACGACCTCCGAGGCGCAAGCCGAGGGTGAAGTCGTCCGCGCCCACGCCTCGGGGCCCGCCCAGCGCGGGCTGTTCTCCGAGCTGGACGAGTCCGGCGTGGTCCACGAGCCTGCTGACGAAGCCGTGGCAGAGGCGACTCCCCAGCCGGCGGCAAAGGCCGGCTCCCAGTCGAAGGCCCAGTCGAAGGGCAAGTCGAAGGCGACCGCCAAGGCAGGGTCAAAGTCGTCCGACGAGAGCGAGTCCGACCCTCGAGCGAGCGTCGAGCCGGAACCTGTCGCTACACATGTCGCTTCGCAGGCCATCGACCCGGAGCCGGTGGTCGAGACCGCGCCCGCAGCGCTGCCTGTCGAGGATGTCGCCTCCGACGTCCAGGCGCCGGCCGCCACCGGAGTCACCGAGGGCGCAAACGAGGCCGAAGCGAAGGCCGAGCCCGAGGCCAAGGCACCTGACAAGGGCAAGGCGAAGGTCGAGCCGAAGTCCAAGGTTGAGCCCAAGGCGACTGCGGAATCCAAGCCCAAGGCTGAACCCAAGGCCAAGGCCAAGTCCGAACCGAAGGTGAAGACTTCTTCGAAAGCCAAGGCCAGCGCGAAGGCCGACAAGGAGGCCGACGCCGAGTCGGCCGACGCTCCGGTAGTTGAGGCCGCTGCCGCTCCGAAGACGAAGCAGCCGGCGGTCGCAGCAGCCGCCGAATCGGCCGACGTCGTGCTCGAGCCCGCCGCCCGCACCTCCCTGCCGAGCCAGCCGATCGACTTCGGCTCCGACCACGACAAGCTGGTCTACGAGGCCGGCTGCATGTTCCTCGACGAGGGGCGCGTGGCCGTGTCGATGCTGCAGAAGCGCTACGAGCTCGACTTCAAGACCTCCACCGCGATCCTCGACGAGCTCCAGCAACGCGGCCTGATCGGGCCCTACCTGGGCGGCAAGCGCCGGGACATCCTGATCACCAAGGACGAGTGGACGGCCCTCGTGGCAGGCACCTCGAGCTGAGCCGTCGCCGGTCCGACCTCAGGCGGGCCGCGCAGCGATGAGCTGCGCGGCCCGCCTGCGTTCGGTCGCGGGCCGGGGCTCGAGTTTTTGGCCAATGCCAGAAACTCGGAGGGCAGGTCACGACGCCAACCCGCGTCCGACCCCCCTGTCCAAATCACAGAACCCGAATCCAATGCGATTGCACACCACTCTCCCTCTCGTCGTCGCCAGCCTGGCGGCGCCCGCCCTCGCCCAGAGCACCATCACCGTCGCCAAGGACGGCAGCGGCAATTTCCTGAGCATCAGCGCCGCGATCAGCAGCGCCTCGAGCGGCGACCGGATCGAGGTCCTCGATTCAGAGATCTACCGCGAGGAATTCGACCTCGGCATCAAGGACCTGGAGATCGTCGGCGTCGCCACCGACCCCCCGATGATCATCCCTCCCAGCGTCCACACCGCGCCCCTGTGCACGATCGCCGGCGGACAGAGTTCGGCCACCCTGCTCCAGAACCTGCAGTTCGGCGATGACCTCTTCGGCAGTGGCAGCCTCGGCGGCAGCGACCACGGCGCGCTGGTGATCCGCGAGTCGGCTCCCCGCATCCTCGAGTGTGACTTCTTCCAGAACGGGAACGGCTCGTCGACGTTCAGCGACGGTGTGCTCGGCTCTCCGACCCTGGACGTCTCCGGCGCGATCAGCTCGTACGCCTCGAGCCCCTTCATTTCCGACTGCTACTTCGCGGGGAACAACTCGGGCACGGGCGCGGGAGGTGCGATTCGCATCATCGACAACCTGGCCAGCGGCGGCACGGCCGTGATCGCCAACAGCCTGTTCCTCGTCAACGAGTCCTCCGAGCGCGGTGGAGCCGTGTTCGTGTGGGGCGATGTGTCAACGGTCATCGCCGGCAACGAGTTCTACGTCAACGTGTGCGCCGAAGACCAGATGCCGGCGACCGACCCGGTCGGCGGCGGTTCCATCGCCGTGATCGAGACCGGCGAGAGCCCCGTGGTGATCCGCGGCAACCTGTTCGGCAGTAGCAATGCCTTCACCAACGGCGGAGCGGTGCTGGTCTACGAGGCCGAGGTCGCCTTCCAGGACAACCAGATCGAGGGCGACGTGCGGATCTCGGCGGTCAACCCGACGAGCAAGCTCAAGGGCGGCGGTGTCTGCGTGATGAGCGGCTCGGCCAGCTTCTTCCACGACGCCTTTGCGGGTTGCTTCAGCGAGGGACGTGGAGGCGCTCTGGCCATCGTCGGCGAATCGGCTGTGACGGTCACCGACTGCTCGTTCATCGACTGCGAGGCACGCAGCGGGGGCGCCGGAGAGCCGGCCGACGGCGGCGGTGTCTACGTGCACCACTCCGACGTGGAGGTCGATGAGTGCTACTTCGAGGGCTGCAGCGCGAGCTCTTCGCTGATCCCCGGCAACCCGGGCGTAGCGCGCGGTGGCGCGGTCTCGATCCGCAATCCAGGCCTGAACAGCGCGGGCATCGTGCGGGTCAAGGACTGCGAGTTCAGGGACAACCAGGCCGCGGACCTGGGCGGTGCCGTGTTCGTGACGGCCACCGACGCCGTGCCCGGCGGCGGGCTCGGCAAGGCCATCGTGCGCACCAGCCAATTCTTCGACAACGGTGAGGTGGGCGTCGCGCCCGCCGAGGGCGGTGCCATCTACGCCTCGAAGGCGGACGTGGAGATCCTGCGCAACGAGTTGCTCCGCAACTACGCCGCCGGCGGCGGCGGGGGGGTGCGCTTCGACCTGATGCCGAGCGGGGCCCGCATCGACAACAACCTCATTGCCCGCTGCGAGGCTCCAGTGGGGTCGGGCATGTGGATCCAAGTCGATTCGAGCTTCGTATCGATCACCTCCAATACGCTGGCCAACTGCGTCGGGTCCACGAGCGGCGGGTCGGGTTCGGCACTCTACGTGTCCCCGGGAGGCAACTTGATCATCTTCAACACGATCAGTTGGAACCACACAGGCGGATCGATCGCCGCCGGGAACCAGGCGCAGGCGCGGACCTACAATTGCTGCATCGAGGCCGACGCCAACAACCTCTGGACCTCGGTTTCGAATGACATCTTCGTGGATCCGCTCTTCGTCAATCTGCTCGGTGACGATTACCACCTGACCCAGACCTCGCCCTGCGTCGACACGGGCAACTCCACGACGCCCCTGCTGACCAACAAGGACATCGACGGTGATCCGCGGATTTCCGGAGCCCTCGGCATGGTCGATCGCGGAGCGGACGAGGTCCACGACGCCGCAGGCATCTGAAGGCGCTGGGGTGACTGGATCCGCCCGACCGGCCGACGGATACGGCTGAGATCGAGGCCGCCGAGCGGGTCGCGGGGCGAGGCTCCGCGACCCGGCTCGTATCGCGGGACCCCCAGGGCGAGACGCGGGAGTCCAGCTCGATCGGCGGCCATGGGTGGGGCCCCCGGATCGGACTCGTGGCGTCGCGGCGCTGGCCGGAGCGGGGTGTCGACCGGATAGAATCCGGGCCCTCCCGCCCGCTCAGCGAGCCCCGAGCCAGCCCGTGCCTCCCTCCTCCACCGCCCAACCCACCGCGAGCCCCGTCACCACCGCCCTGGTCCACCTGGGCTGCGCCCGCAACCTGATCGACTCCGAGCTGATCCTGGCTCGGATGGCGGAAGCGGGCTGCATGGTCACCGGGGACCCGGCCGAGGCCGACGTGGTCGTGGTCAACACCTGCTCGTTCATCGGGCTGGCGCGCGAGGAGTCGAACTCGGCCATCGCCGAGCAGCTGGCCCACAAGCGCGCCGGGCGCATCAAGGCGGTGGCCGTGGCCGGCTGCCTGGTGCAGCGCTACAAGCGCCAGCTCCAACGCAAGTACCCGGACGTGGACCTGTGGGCGGAGATCTCCGACTACGGCGAGCTGGCCAAGTCGATCTTCAAGCTGGGCAGCGGCGAGCGGGTGCCGGCCTACCTCGAGGCCCTCGAGGGGCGCGGGGACGAGCGCGAGGGCGCGCGCCTGCTCGCGACGCCCGGCTCCTACGCCTACCTGCGGATCAGCCACGGCTGCGACCACCAGTGCAGCTTCTGCGCGATCCCGATCATGCGCGGCAAGCACCGCTCCAAGCGCCTGCCCGCCGTCCTGGCCGAGGCCGAGGAGCTGATCGGCGCGGGCGTGCGCGAGTTGGTCGTGGTGGCCGAGGACTCCACCGCCTGGGGCCGCGACATGGATCTGGAGCTGCCCGACCTGGTGCGCGCCGTGGCCGACCTCGACGGCGAGCACCAGGTGCGCGTCATGTACGCCTACCCCAACCGCTTCCCCTGGGGCCTGACCGAACTGCTGCGCGACCACCCGCGCGTGGCGAACTACCTGGACATCCCGGTCCAGCACATCGCCACGCCGGTCCTGCGCGCCATGCGCCGCCACGGCTCCGGCGACCAGGTGCGTCGGATCCTCGACCGGCTGCTCGAGGAGGTCCCGGATCTGACCCTGCGCACGACCCTCCTGATGGGCTTTCCCGGCGAGACCGACGCCGACGCCGCCGAGGCGGCCGCCTTCGTCGAGGAGTACCGCCTCGGGCGGCTGGGCGCCTTCACCTACTCCCCTGAGGAGGGCACGACCGGCTTCGACCTGCCCGGGCGCGTGGACCCGGCCGTGGCCGACGAGCGCGTGCGCGCCGTCCTGGCCGCGCGTGACCGCGTCCTTGGCGCCAGCCAGGAGGCCTTGATCGGCAAGCCCCAGGTGCTCTTGATCGACGAGCTGCACCCGGCGGGCTCCGACGCAGAGCCCGGCCTGCGCGCCGTCTGCCGCCCCGAGCGCGACGCCCCCGAGGTCGACCTCCTGGCCCTGGTCGATCTGCCCGCGGACGTCGATATCGACGTCGGCGACCGTATCGTGGGGATCCCGATCGCTGTCGACGACGAGTTGAACCTGATCTGCGAGCCGGACTACGACGAATGAGCGCCGCCGAAGTGCCCAGCGAGTCCCCGCAAGCTCCCGCTCCCGTCCGCACCACCGGGCGCGACAGCGCTGGCATCTTCGCCTACTGGCCCAACCGCATCACCGCGATCCGGTTCGTGGGCGCCCTGCTCCTGTTCGCAATCCTGGCCTGGATGGGCGATCGCCCGCCGACGGAGCTGTTCGTGCCCCTGGCGATCTCCTTCTGGCTGTTCATCCTCGTGGCCTCGACCGACTTCGTCGACGGCTGGCTGGCCCGCCGCGACGGCCACGTGACCACCTTCGGACGCATCGCGGACCCCTTCGTCGACAAGGTGCTGGTGGTCGGGACCTTCGTCTTCCTGGCGGTTCTGCCCTGGTCCCAGCCCTTCCTGCCGGCCTGGGTGGTGGTCGTGGTCCTGGCGCGCGAGTTCCTCGTGACCGGCATCCGCGGCTACGCCGAGAGCCAGGGCCTGGAGTTCGGCGCCGACCGCTTCGGCAAGTTCAAGATGATCGTGCAGTGCATCGCCATCGGCGCGATGCTCGGCCTGCACGGCATCCCGTGGCCCACGCCGCTGTACGAAGCCGTGCGCCTGATCGCCCACGTCGCCGTCTGGGGCACCCTGATCACCACGGTCGGCTCCGGCGCGACCTACGTCCTCAAGTTGCAGCGGATGGTGTCGTAGTGGACAAACTCAAGCTCGGCATCGTCTCCTGCGGCTACCTGGGCTGCTCGCCCTTCGCCCCCGGGACTTTCGGGACCCTGGGTGGCGTGGCCATCGCCTGGGGCCTGTCCTTCACCGGCAACTTCGCCGTGTGGAGCCTCGTGGCGGCCGTGCTCGTGTACCTGGTCGGCCGCAGCCTCGGCGACTGGTCCGAGGCCTACGCCGGCAAGAAGGACCCGGGCATCTTCGTGCTCGACGAGGTCGTGGGCTACCTGGTCACGGTTTGGTGGCTCGGCAGCCCGACCTACCTGACGCTGATCGTCGGTTTCTTCGTCTTCCGTCTGTTCGACATCGTCAAGCCCCCGCCGGCGCGACGCATGGAGCGCCTGGGCGGCGGTGACGGCATCCTGCTCGACGACGTGGTCGCCGGGCTCTACGGCCTGGCCGTGATGGCGGCGGCGAGGCTGCTGCTGCTCGAGCCCGCCAACTGGACCCTGGTCGGGTGAGTCGGGGACGCGGAGCGGAGCGCTCGGGGGGCATCGGCCTCGCCGCGCGCTTCACCTTCGCCATCGCGGGGGCGCTGGTCCTCGTGGGTGGCGGGGCGGGCTACCTGATCGTGCGCAGCGCGACGGCGGTGACCGAGAACTACGCCGAGCGGCTGCTGGCCAGCTCGGTGGCGCTGAGTGAGCGCGCCGAGTCGGGCGCCTGGCGGGCGGCCGGCGGCACGGGCACGCGGCGCGGCGAGCGGCACGAGGGGGGCGTGTCGAGCGAGCCCGTGCGCGTCGACGGAGCCGTGGACGCCGAGCTGTTCCGCGCCGGCGAGGGCTCCGCAGAGGTGCGGCTGTTCGTGCCCGCCGAGCGCGACGACGTGGGCCGCACCCTGCTCGGCCTGGTCCTGCCGATCCTGGCCGCCATGGTGCTGGTGGGCGTGGGCGTTGCCTGGTGGGCGGCCAGCCAGTTCACGAGCCCCCTGCGCGCGATCATCAAGTCCGTGCGGCAGATCTCGATCCACGACCCGCGCTACCGCGGGCGGGTCGGCGGCGGGGGCAGCGAGATCGCCTCGCTCAGCCGTGCGCTCGACCGCATGAGCGACGAGCTCTCCGAAGCCCGCGAGGCGGAGCTCGAGCTCGACGCCCGAGAGCGCGAGGCGGAGCTGACCGGCGCCGTGCGCGACGCGCTGATGCCCCTGGCCACGCCCCTGCTGGCGGGCTTCGACGTGGGCGCCTTCCACCTGGCCGGGCCCGAGCTCGGCGGCGCCTTCCACGACTTCATCGAGCTCGACGACGGCTCCCTCGGGCTGCTGGTCTGCGACGTCGGCGCCAGCGGCGCGCCCGCGGCCCTGATCGGCGCCACCGCCCGCGCCTTCCTGCGCTCGGCCCTGCGCCGCGGCGACGAGGTCACCGCCGCCCTGGCCGAGGTCAACCGCGAGCTGGCCCGCGACGTGTTGCGCGGCACCTGGGTCAGCGCCCTCTACGTGCAGCTCGAGCCCGGCGGCGACGCGGCCACGGTGGTCTGCGCCGGGCACCGCCTGCCGGTGCTGCGGATCGGCGCGGCGGACGGCAAGCTGCGCGTGCTGCAGCCCGGCGGCCTCGCGCTGGGCCTCGACAAGGGGCCGGTGTTCGCGCGCCGGCTCGACGTCCAACGCCTGGAGGTGGCCCCCGGCGACCGGCTGGTCCTGGCCGGCGCCGCCGCCGCGGGCCTGCCCGACGAGAACGGCGACGAGCTGGGCGAGCGCGGCTTCTACCAGCTCGTGGTGGGGCGCGCGGGCCTGTCGACCGACCGCTTCCTGCGCGGCCTGCGCGCGGACCTCGAAGCCTTTTGCGCGGATGAGGTGTTCCCGGCGGACCTCTCGGTCGTCACTGTTCGGAGGGACGACTGACCCATGCAGATCCGCGAGTTCCAAGACCTGATCCGACAGCTCTACTTCGAGCGCGACACCGAGCGCGGCCTCGAGGGCACCTACATGTGGTTCGCCGAGGAGGTCGGCGAGCTGACCCGCGACCTGCGCCGCGGGGCGCCGGATGACGAGCTGGCGGGGGAGTTCGCCGACGTCTTCGCCTGGCTAGCGAGCCTGGCGTCCATGCGCGGCATCGACCTCGAGGACGCGGTGCGCGCCAAGTACCTGGCGGACGGCGTGCCCGGCCACCACAAGGACCGCTGAGGGCTCGAGGGGCCCCCCGTTACCGTGGCCACCGGCCTGTTCGGAGAACTCGACGACGAGCCGAGGCCGCCTCGTAGGCGCGCCAAGAAACCCGCTGCGCCGAAGGTCGATGCGCCCCCGGTGGAGCCGCCCAAGGTCGTCGCCAACGTGGCCCTGGCGCGGCCCGTGCGCACGGAGTTCAGCTACACGATCCCCGTCGAGTTGGAAGGGGCCGTGACCCTCGGCGTGCGCGTGCGCGTGCCCTTCGGGCGGCGCACCGAGGTCGGCGTGGTGGTGGCGGTGGGTCCGCCGAGCGACAAGGATCTGGCCGCGGCCCACAAGCTGCGCGCCATCGAGCGCTGCCTCGACACCGAGCCGGTGGTCGACGCGCCGCTGCTCGATCTGACGCGCTGGATGGCGACCCAGTACGGCTGCGCCTGGGGCGAGGCCCTGGGCGCGATCCTGCCGGCGCCGCTCAAGCGCGAGCGCCAGACCAAACGCATCTGGATGGCGCGCGCGACCGAGGCAGCGACGCCGGAGGCCCTGGCCGAGCTGGAGGAGAAGAGCCCCGAGCAGCACCGCCTCTTGCGGACCCTGCTCGGCATCGAGGGCGAGATCGGCCTGCGCGACCTGACGAACAAGCTGGGGCTGTCCGAGTCGCCCGCGCGGACCCTGGCCAAGAAGGGCTTGGTCGAGCTGCGCTCGGCCGCCTTCGAGCCCTTCGAGGTGGGCGAGCAGGGCCGCGAGCGCAGCACGCCGCCGGAGCTGTTCGAGGCCCAGGCCTGGGCGGTGGACGCCATCAGCCACTGCGTCGAGACGCGCAAGCACCGCAGCTTTCTGCTCGAGGGCGTGACCGGCAGCGGCAAGACCGAGGTCTACCTGCGGGTCATCGAGCGCGCCCTGGCCGCGGGGCGCTCGGCGATCGTGCTGGTGCCGGAGATCTCGCTCACGCCCCAGACCGTGGGCTGGTTCCGCTCGCGCTTCAACGACGTGGCCGTGCTGCACAGCCGCATGACCGACGCCCAGCGCCTGTCCGCCTGGCGGCGTGCGCGGCACGGGGAGGCGCGGGTGATCGTCGGCGCGCGCTCGGCGGTCTTCGCGCCGGTGGTGGACCTGGGCGTGATCGTGATCGACGAGGAGCACGAGCCGTCGTTCAAGCAGGCCTCGACGCCGCGCTACCACGCCCGCGACGTGGCCCTGGAGCGTGCGCGCCGCGAGGGGGCCGTGTGCGTGCTGGGCTCGGCCACCCCGGCCCTGGAGACCTGGCACGCCGCGCGCACCGGCGTCCACGCGCACCTGTCCCTGCCCGAGCGCGTTGGCGGCCGCCCCATGCCGCGGGTCGAGATCGTCGACATGCGGACCGAGCCCACGGGCGAGTTCGGCGCGCTGTTCTCCCGCAACCTGCGTCAGCACTTGGAGGGCGCGCTGCAGCGCGGCGAGCAGGGCATCCTGTTCCTCAACCGCCGCGGCTACGCGCCCGTCCTGTGGTGCCCGGGCTGTCGCACGACCGTGCGCTGCGCCCAGTGCGACGTGCCGATGACCTGGCACCGCGACATCGACCGCCTGGTCTGCCACCTGTGCCAGAACGAGACGGCGGTGCCGCGCAACTGCCCGACCTGCTCGGCACCCGGCGGCCGCATGATCGGCGCGGGTTCGGAACGCGTGGAGCGCACCCTGCGCAAGCTGTTCCCTTCCGCGCGCGTCGCCCGCATGGACTCGGACACCATGCACCGGCGCGAGGACTACGAGCGCACCCTCTCGGCCTTCGGCTCGGGCGAGCTCGACTTCCTGGTCGGCACCCAGATGATCGCCAAGGGACTCGACTTCCCGCGCGTCACCGTGGTCGGCATCGTCTCGGCGGACACGTCCCTACACCTGCCCGACTTCCGCTCCGCCGAACGCACCTTCCAGCTCATCAGCCAGGTCGCCGGCCGCGCCGGCCGCGCGGACCTCGCCGGCCACATCGTGGTCCAGACCGAGAACCCCGAGCACCCGGCCGTGCGCTTCGCCGCGCGCCACGACTTCACGAGCTTCGCCGAGGCCGAGCTGGTCTCGCGCCGCGAACTGGGCTACCCGCCCTTCGGCAGGATCTTGCGCGCCGTCTTCGAGGACGAGGACGGCAGCAAAGCCGCCAGCGTCGCCGACTCCGCCTGCCAAGCCCTGCACGCCGCCCTCGACGGCACCGACGCGGTCGTCCTCGGCCCGGCCCCGGCGCCGATGTCCCTCGTGCGCGGCCGCTACCGCCACCACCTCTTGGTCAAGACCCCGGTGGGCTCGGCGCGCTTCGCCACCGCCCGCGAGCTGCTGCTCGAGCTGGCGGAGTCCACCGCACGCCCCCGCATCGGCGTGGACGTGGATCCGATGGGGATGCTGTGACAGCCTTCCGAAGCTGTATGGAACTCTCTGGCTGCAGCCGATGACTTCGCGCGTGGCAGACAGAAGAACGTAAGCGTGGTGGGCATGGAAGAGGACGCTGAAGCTGGTGGTGCCGCGGAGGGGCTCAGGGTCTTCGTCTGCTATGCCCACGACGACGGTAGTGAGCGTGCTGCCCTTGCGACAGCGTTGGGCGCCACCGGGATCGAGCCGGTCGGCGACTGGCTTCTCACGCCAGGGAGCCCGGACTTCCGTTCCGAGATCGACGATCTTGTCGCGTCCTCGGATGCGATGGTCGTGCTCGTATCGAGGTCACTCGAATCCTCGTCCGAGTGTCGACGAGAGCTTGAACTGGCGGGCGAGTGGGGGCAGAGGCTGGTGCCAGTCCGGATCGATCCGGATTGTGAGGGCGAGGGTCTGCCCCTGAGTGTGCGGTCCGCCCAGTGGGTCCTCACCTGGCCCGCCGTGGGTGAGTCTGCGCGGGCGATCGCGGCTGCGGCTCGAACCGACTTCGTCCTGTCGAGGTTCGCTTCGCAGGTTCTGCGGGCGGCTCGTGAATGGGCGGAGGCTTCCAGCAGGAGCGCTCACCTGGATGGCCGAGATCTGCGTCGTTTCGAGGCCTGGACCGCCCGTGCCGCAGTCGACCCGCAGCTCCTTCCGCGTCCGTCGAAGTTGGCCACCGAGTTCGTTGCCGCGGCGCGGCGGAGGGCACGACGTGTTCTGGCCCTGTCGACCGTAGGCGCGGTGACGCTCGCGCTCTCGGCGGGCGCGGTGCTGACGATCGGCTATTCGCGCGAGATGCTTCGTCGAAACGCCGGGTCGGATCGCGCGGCAGCCTTCGCGGACACGGTCGGTGCCGAGCGCGAGGCCCTGGAGGCGGCACTCGATGCCGTCCGACCGTCGTGGCTCCCGACCCCTCCAACGGCTCGAATCGGGCTGGCACGTGCCATTGTGGCTGCCGAGAAGCGGTTCGTGCTCGGGCGCTTCGACGGCCCGTTGCTCGGCATGGCGTTTGCGCCGGGCGGGAGCACCCTCGCCCTCCTCACCTCACGGGGTCAGGTCCTCGTCGTCGACGTCGAGAGTCTCGGGGCGGCCGTGGAGGTGCGCGACGTCGAGGGCACCGCCATCGCATTCGACGCGGTCGGTGCGCTGGTTATCGGTACGAACCGCGGCGATCTGCTCTGGGCTGATCCGCGCACTGGCGCAATCACCGGGAGGTCGGTCGGGAGCGACGAGGGAATCCAATCGCTGGCGTGCGCCGGACCGACACGCGTGGTAATCGGCGACATCGCCGGCCGCGTCTTCGTCATCGGGACCCCCTCGGGGGCCGCTGGCGAGGTGGAGCTGCTGACGAGCTACCCCCCTAATCAGAGGCTGAGCCTCGCGACCTCGACCGACGGCGAGATCATCGCGTCGTCAGCCAGTTGGGAGATGCGCTTCCACAGTGCGGCGTCGGGCGATCTGCTGGACAGAAGTGACGGCTCTTACTTGATTCAGGGATTCGCCGACCAGCGGAGATTGCTTGCGGTGGATGGGCAGGGGCAGTTCATCTCTGCAGCAGTCGATCCGCCCGAGATGGGGTTCTTCGGAATTCCTCGTCGAGCCGGCGATTCGCGCGTCTCGAGCGCCGTTCAATCGCGCGACGGTCGGTGGGTCGTGAGCGGAAGTGACAGCGGGAGAGTCCACCTTTGGACTGCACACGACGTGGCTCCGCTTGGCGATATCTACCTGGGGACCTACCCCGTCGACCAGATCGCGGCGACCGAGGACTTGGCCTGGATCGCGGTGGCGGACATGCTGGGGCGCGTTCAGGTTCTTGAAGGACGCGCTCGTGGCGCGAGCCGGGTGCTGCAAGGGCCTCGATCCGGTTCGACGCGCCCGCCGCTCCTGCCCGAGGCGCAGCGAAGTCGGCTGACCGTGAGTGGTGACGGCGTCGTCGATCTGCGAGTCGACCAACTTAGCGGCGATTTGATCGCTCGATTCGAGGACGGTGCGATCCGGAGTTGGCCGCGCGGCTGGTCGGCGTCGGAGTCAAGACCGGAGTCCGTGGACGCGATTTCGACGGCACTGTCTCCCTCGGTTGCGGTCCCCTCGGGGTGGAAGCCTGAATGGGGCGAGACCTCGCTGGTGACCTCTTCGCTCGACCGTGATTGGCTTGCGGCGGTGGGCGGGCGCATTTCGATACGAACGCGCCGCACGGGCGATCGGGATTGGCGCGAGCTAGCTCGGCCAGGCGGCATCTCGGCGGTGACGGCCCTTGCGTTCGACGCTCGCTCGTCGATGTTGGCGATCGGCGACGACGACGGGCCCGTCGCCATTTGCGGGCTGAGGTTCGATGTGATTCTGGTCGACTCGAGCACGGGTCCGAGCACCGTTACGGCCTTGGCCTTCGATCCTGCCGGCAGCGAGCTCGCCGCGGGCTACGCAGACGGCTGTGTCGCGGTCTTTCCGGTCTCGCTACGCGCGCAACGCGAAGTAGCTGAAGGATTGCTTGCCCGGCTAGAGGCGCTCGGGCAGCGGCGCTAGTCCAGCGTCCGACGGGGTGGTATCTCGGCGGTGCCCGGATGCCCGCGCGAAGACACCGCGGGTGCCATGTGCTCGCAGGAGTCTCCTTCTACGCGCTCTGGATCAACGGCACAGGCTCCGAGCCGGGCTTGGATCTGCTAGCGAGCGCGACCTCCCTCCTCCTGCCGCTCATTTCTGACGGTCGCCCGATGGAGCCTGATTGGCACGCCGGCCTTCCAGGGCTTCGTCGGCGTCACGGATGCCCAGGGCTACTTTCAGCCAGCCGCCCACTATCGACGAATCGACCCTTGTCGGCACGACTGTGACCCTCACCGCACTGGTCGTCGGCTCGACGAGCTCCAACGACGCCACGCCGCCGACGATGATCGAGTTGCTGCCCCAGCCCGCATCGATCGCAAGGATCCGGGGCCAGGGGGCGAGGGCCGGATGCAGGCCGTAGCTTGGACGTGCTGGGCATGGACCCTGGTGACCGGTGCGGGGCAGTCGGATGGTGAGGCAAGTCCACTTGAGGCTCCAGGCCAGAGGCAGCGGCGGCGAAGACGGGCTAGGATCGACCCCCGCGACTCGGGCCCCTTCGCCCGGCGTCCGTCGACACCCCGGAGGTCCCGTGAAGCTCAATGCCGCTGCCCTGTGCCTGACCCTCGCCGCCACCTGCGCCTGCCATTCGCCGGGGTCCGGGGCAGGCGCCGGACCCGGGCGGGCGCCCTCGGGGTCGGCCCTGGACGGGCCCGTGGTGGAGTTCGATTCCGCCGGGGAGCTGCGGACCTGGGTCACGGCCGGGCTGCGCTCGCGGCGGGTGGACCGCACCTGCGACCAGCTCGGCTACTGGGTCGAGGAAGAGGTCTACCGCGACCGCGCGGCCTTCGCGGCGGGGCTGTTCGACGCGGCCGGGGTCGAGTCGCTGTTCCTCAGTCGTGGGGGGCAGACGCACCTGGCGGTGGTGAAGGAGCTGCGCAAGACCCTCGGGCGGCGTGCGGACGCCGAGGTCGACGAGCTCTACTCGGCCCTCGATGGGCTCGACACGGCGCCGATCCAGGCAGCCATGGAGCGGCCCGGCGCGGTGCTGCATCCGGACACCGTCGCGCTCCTTCCCGATCTCGGCGTGCACCGCCGGTTCTTCACCGCGGTGCTCGACTACGCGCGCTTGAGCCAACAGGGCCAGCCCAGCGCGGCCTTGGCCTCCGAGGTGGCGCGCTCCATGGACCAAGCCCGCATGGGTCTGGCCGCGGCCGGGGCCGACGAGCCGTTCTTCTTGGCCGCGGTCTTCTCGGCCCAGGCACTGGAACTGGTCGGCGCGGACGAGGCCGCCGTCGAGTACTGGCTGGCTGCGGCGGACTCGGCCTGGTGGGACCGCACTCCGGCCGACCTCCAGGCGATCATCGGCTCGCGGGTGGTGAGCTATCGCCAGCGGGTACACGACGAGATCGAGGCCGACCTGACGGCCAAGTGGGAGGGCAAGTACTCGGAGGCCCTGGCGCGGATCGACAGCCTGGAGGGCGACCTGGCGGTGATCTCGGACGAGTTGCTGCAGGCGCAGCTCGAGCTCGCCGACGAGCAGCGCGTCAATACGCACCTGTCACGGTCCGTGGACCTGGCCCAGCAGCTTGCCGAGGAGCGCCGCGCTCGCTTCGATGCCGCGAGCGACGAGCTGGAGGGGTACGCGAGCTACGTCTCGTTCCTCGAGCGCGAGCTGGCGCGGACCCACCGCTCACTCGACCAACTCGGCGACGACGAGCCTGGTCTGGACGCGATTGAGGACTCGATCGGCTTCATCGACATGCTGAGCTTCGCCGCCGACGTGATCACGATTCGGGGCCTGCTGCGGCGGGGCGCCTTGAGCGCGGCGGGCTGAGGACGCCCGAGACGGTGACGTGGGTCGTACGGTGGCGGGATCATTTGTCCCACGTCGCCCGGCGGCCGGAGGCGCCGGAGGCGCCTCCGGCCGCCGGGCGACGTGGGACAAATGATCCCGCCACCGTACGACCCACGTCACCGTACGTCCCACGGAGACGATCGATTGATTGAGCCCCACGCGAGCCAAGACGACGCGGGACGGCGCTTCTGGATCGGAGCGCGGACCGTCGTCGTCGTCGTGGCGCTCCTGTCCCTCGAACTCGGCCTCTACCACGTCGGCGACTTCGGCAAGCGCACCATCAAGGAGCGCACGGAACGTTACGGCTGGGTGCTCGTGCCCAACCAGTCGAAGTGGGGTTTGGACGCCGTGGCGCGCGAGCGGATCAACGCCCAGGGCTTCCGCGACGAGCGCGATTGGGCCTTCCTCGAGGCGGAGGCCGAGCGGGAAGAGGGCAGGCATGCACCGCTCAAGGTCGCCGTGCTCGGCAACTCGCTCACCTTCGGCAGCGGCGTCACCGAGCAGCAAACCTGGCCGCGGGTGCTGGAGCAGCTCCTGAACGACGAGCTCGACGCGCGCGGCGAGGAGCGCGACGTGTTCGTGCTGAACTTCGCGGTCGAGGCCTACACCCTCGAGCAGATGGCGCGCACCTACGAGGACCGGATCCGGCCCTTCGAGCCCGACCTCCTGCTGTGGGCGACCGTCGCCAAGGACATCCGCTTCGTGGACCTGATCCACGTGCCTACGGGCGAGGCGCCGCGCCGCTTCGAGTCACGCACCGCGATCTTCGCGATGCTGAACGAGCACGTGATCAACCGCTGGATCCCGCTGCCCACGTGGCGCGCGAAGGCACCCGCGGGCAGCGCTCAGGAACGCTTCTGGACGGTGCTCCTGGGCGGCAGCCAGGCGGTGCTGCTCGAGCTCCTCGGCCAAGAGCGCGGCGCCGCCGCCCTCGCGAGCCTCAGCGCCACCGTGGCCCAGCGCTACCCCGGCGCCGCGCAACTCGACCTGCCGGGGATCTTCGTCGAGTGCTTCGAACAGGTTGCCAGGGAGTTCGTCGAGGAGGATCGACGGGGCGCGCTGGTGCTGGCCCTCTACGACGTCTTCGAGGCGGCGATCCCGCCCGCCCTGTGGAATGCCCTGGAGACGGACATCGTCCCCAACCCCTTCGCCCCGCGCTACGCGGGCATCTGGCGCATCCGCGGCTACCGCGTGGCGACGATCACGCGGGAGCTGGAGTCGAGGTCGGCCCGGCTGGCCCTGGCCGTGATGCCGACCATCATCCAGGTCCAGCACACCCCGCCCTCGCCGCTCTCCTTCTGGCGCGATCAGTGGCTCCCCGAGGTGACGGCCGCCGGCCTGCGCCCGCTCGTGATCGACGCCGCCGTCGACTACCTGGAGCAGATGACGACCCTGCGCGAGGAGATCGCCCGCCGCGGCATGTTGATGGTCGACGGGCGCGCGACGATCGGTGCCGACTACGCCGGGGCGGATGAGTCCCTGGCGCGGATCGAGGACCCCTGGCACTACAGCGCGGCGGGGCACCGCGTGGTGGCCACGACCATCGCCCGCCGTTTGATCGAGGAGGGCGTGGTCGACGAGCTCCTCGCCGCAACCTCGCCGAGGACCACCGAGGGAAACTGAGCGCGCCAACGGCTCGCGACGGCGCCCCGTCCCGGTCGGCGCCAGGGTGCCGGGGCCAACTCAGGGGATCAGGTGCGCGGCGATCGCGTTGGATGCGTGGACGACCGCAAGGAAGGGCGAGCCCAGGTCGATCACGACCAACGCGTGGTGGGCCGTCAGCCCCGCGAGCGCCGGGTTCGTGGCCGGGGGGACCACCAGCCCCAGGTCGGCGCCGCCGTCGGGATCCAGGGTCCCCAGCGAGCCGGGCAGGAACACCGAGCCGGGCTCGTTCAAGGTCAGCAGGGTGTAGCTGTCGACGTTGAGTGGCAGGGTCTGCGCCTCCAAAGCGACCCCCGGCGACGCCCCGCCGAGCGAGCCGAGCAGCAAGTACACGTCGCCGCCAAAGACGGCCCCGTCCGCGCCGACAGCGGCTGGGTCCCGCCGGCAGCCAGGGAGAGCTCGACTTCGTCGCCCAGGAGCGTCGGGTCGTCGTAACCCAGCAGCAGCCCGTCCACGTCCGTCCCGTGCAGGGGCTCTGACGCGCCGCACCAGAAGCGGCGCCGCTGGTCGTCGTAGGTCGCCGTCCGAGTGTCGTCAGCGGCGACCAGGTAGACGGCGCCCGCGGGTTCGAACACACCGCGCCACAGCTCGTCACCCGAGGCGGCGTCGACGCCCAGGGACACCACGCGCCCGTCGTCGTCACCGCCGGCCAGGTAGGCCGTGTTGCCGTCGGCGGAGAGCGCGGCCCGGTCGAGGTAGGCCCCGAAGGAGTCCGGGAAGGAGCGCGTCCACAGGAGCCGCCCCGCGAGCAGGTCGAATCCGGCTGCCACGCCGCCCACGATCGAGCTCTCGGCGCCGACGAGGACTGCGGTCTCGCCCGCGGCGTCGTAGGCCACCGCTTCCAGGTCGAGGTCCTTGACCGCCGAGGGCAGCACGTCCTGCGTCCCGACGGCGAACAGCGTCGCGCCGTCGGGCGCGAGGGCCAGGGCGAGGAACTCCTCGTCCTGGTCGGTGGGGTCGTGGGTGTCGGCCCACAACAGGCCGCCCGAGGCGGAATCGAGCGCCAATATCAGGCCGGCGCGCCCGTGGCCGAGCTCCCGAAGATCGAGGGCGCGTTGCCCAGGCCCACAGCGAAGAGGGTGCCGCCGTCCGCCGAGAGCGCCAGGGCCTGGGCCCGGTCGTGGACGCCGGCGCCGCCGTCGGTGGCGACGACCGCATCGGCCACCGCCGCGTCCACGAGCCCCGGGCACAGGGACAGGTCGGTCGACCACAAGAGCGCGCCGCTCGAGAGGTCGCGAGCGCTGACGAGCCAGCGCGCGCCGTAGGGCGCGGACGAGGTCCCGGCGGCGAACGTCGTCGCGCCGTGGATCGCCACGGCGGTCCAGACGTCGTTGGAGTCGAAGTCGCCGTCCACCGCGATCGTGCTGCCCAGCTGGGCGCCGCCGCTCACGCTGGGTTGAGGGGCGGGCGTGCCCGCCGCGAGAGGCGCGATCAGGGCGAGCGTCAGTGGTCCCGCGGTCAGCATCGACCCAGGCCAGCCGCGTTCGGCGATCGGCGCTCGATCGAAGAGGGGGTGTGGTCGGTGGCGGTTCGGCGCCTGCCACCGGACGAACGCCTGCGCGAACCAGACGGCGGGGTCGAGACCGTCCCGCAGGCGGTCTAGTCGACCGGGCAGTCCGAGCAGAAGACGATGTAGGGTCCGCTGTAGGAGGCCCAGGTCGTGAACTCGTTCGCGCCGCACAGGCTCCACGGGCCCCCGCCGCCCGGGGTGACCGGGTGGATGACCCAGCTCCCGGGGAGCGTGCTGATGCCGATGGAGCAGTAGCCCCCGAGGCAGTCTTCGCACTTGAACTTGTTCATCATCAACTGAAGCGTACTGGCCTTCGCCTTGTTGATGGCTGCTTGGGGGGTCGCCCCGCAGACGGGCGGGTAGGACAGCCAATCCTCGTAGCTCAGCATGCCGTCCCCACACTTGACCGTGGTCGGCGGGCCCATGTCGCCGTCGTCCGACTCAGCCGGGTCGAAGTAGTAGACCTCGGGGTCCTGGTCGGCCATGGCTGCGAACCAGACCTCGGGGTCCATGGAGACGAGCTCCGCTTGGTCGGAGCCGAAGAGCGCGACCCCCGATAGCGGGGAATCCGCCAGGGCCGGCGACGACGGCGTGGATTGCAGCGGGGCAGGGTCCTGAGCCCTCTCGGTCGCGGCCTGTCGCTGGTCGACGTGCGCGGCTTCCGTGGCTGCGCCGAGCAGGAGGAAAGGGGAGGTCAGGCAAGTGCCGAGTGCGATCAGTCCGATCAGAATTCTCATGGAGTGCTACCGAGTAGGCGGTTGAAGAAGACAGGTCGAGTGTACGCGGTCCGATCGAGCTCGAAGAGGCTGGCGTCCAGGGGCAAGGGGCGAAATCAGCTCGAGAGCGCCCACGCCGTGCTGCACCGCGACGAGACGCGGGGCGCGCCCCAGGCGCTCACTGAACCGTCGCCACGATGGCGTTGGTCTTGAGTGAGTGCTCGAACCCGGGTCCGCGGGGCACCACGGCCTGGGACGCGATCGGGACCGGCGGGAGCCCGGCGGGGATCGGCACCGCGAAGCTCGCCGTGCCGCTGGCGTCGGCGAACGCGTAGCCCAGCTGGAAGGGACTCACCAGGTCGACGCAGAGGTCGCCCAGGAAAGGATAGCAGGTCCCGCCCGCGAGGCTCGTGTCCACGCTGACCAGGAACACGGCGACCTCGCCGGGCTCGAGGCCAGCCACGACCAGGTCGCTGACCTGGCCGCCGACCAGCGGCGTGTGCGAGTAGGGCGGCACTGCCGCAACCGTCAGCTCTTGGTCGAGGGCCACGTCGTTCAGCACCGTCTTGAACCCGTCGGGCCAATGCACCTCGAGCCGGGGCAGGCTCGCCAGGTCCCCGAATCCGAAGTGGGCCACCAGCTCGCTGTTGGCCTGGAAATTCGAGCAGCCGGTGATCCAAGTCGTCTGGACCACCCCAGCGCCCGAGTCCGCCACCAAACGCGCGCCAATGCCGTCGGGGGCGACGCCAGGGTGACCCGTGGTGTCCAGCCACACCTTCAGCCAATGGGTCCCCGCGCCGGAGAGGTCGTTGCGGAAGTACTGCAGGTCGCCCTTGTTGGTGCAGATCAGCACGTCCATGTCGCCGTCGCGGTCGGGATCGAAGGTCAAAAGCCCGCGCCCCTGGCCGGTGTGGTCGAGTCCCCAGGCCATGGCCGTCTCGCTGAACGTGTTGTCACCGTTGTTGATGAACAGCACCGTCGGGTCGTCGGTGAACACACCCCCGGTGACCGGGTCCGGCTGGGGCCAACCGTTGGTGTGGACCAGGTCGGTCCAGCCGTCGTGGTTGAAGTCCTGCGCCGCCGCCGCCCAACCCCAGCCCCCGTCGTCGACCCCGCCGCTGGGTGGCAGGGGCGTGAAGTGGTGCTGGCCGTCGTTCATGTACAGCCGGTTGCCGGGCGGCCCTGCGTTCTTCCACGAGGGGAAGATCGCCGTCACGAACCAGTCGGCGTCGCCGTCGCGGTCGAAGTCGCCGATGGCGGTGCCCATCCCGTTGTGGACCTTGTCGCCGTTCGGCAGGAACCAGTTGAGCTTGGTGAAGGTGCCGTCACGGTTGTTCTTGAAGTACTGACCAGTACCGAAATCTGCCGCCACGTGCAGCTCCGGATAGCGGTCGCCGTCCTGGTCCACGAAGATCGCCGCGAAGCTGCGCACGGCGAAGTCGAACACACCCGACGACACGGTCACGTCGGTGAAGGTGCCGTCGCCCTCGTTGCGGAACAGGCGCGTGCCCAGGTTCACGAGCGGGTTGGTGGCCAGGTGGTGCCAACCGCCGACCCACAGGTCGAGGTCACCGTCCAGGTCGTAGTCGCCCCAACTGGGCCCGTACCCGTCGGGAATCGCGTTGGTCGACGCGACCCCCGCTGCCACGGCGACGTCGGTGAAGCCCGTGCCGCCGTTGTTGTGGTACAGGCGATGCACGCCGTTGGTCGACTCCGCGGGGTCGCTCCCCATGGAGGTGACGTAGATGTCGATCCAGCCGTCGCCGTCGAAGTCGGCGGCGTTGCAGCCGACCCCGCGGAACTTGCCGGTCAGGCCGAAGCTCGCGGCCTGGTCCACGAAGGTCCCGTCCTGCTGGTTGATGAAGAGCTGCTCGGTCGCGATGCCGTCGCTGGGCAGGTACAGGTCGACCCAGCCGTCGCGGTCGAAGTCGCCGGCGCTGGCCCCGCCGGCCATCTGTTGCATTGGCCAGGGCGCCAGGACCTTGTGCTTGTAGACCAGGCCGGCAGAGGACGTCGCGTCGGCGAAGGACTGCTGCGAGAAGGCCGGGGCGGCCGCGAGGCCCAGCAGCAGAGTGCTGGCGGCGAGCTGGAATCGGAGCATGGCGGGGCAGGGGGCAGGGGGCCGAATACGAGGTCATAGTGTGTTACCACGCTCCCCCGGCCGCGGGGGCGCCCCCGCCCCGAACTCCGACTAGCGCCCGGCCAGGCGCGCGTGCAGCGCCGCCCAGCTCGACCAGGCGGTCAGGTTCTTGTCGCCGGGGCGCACGGTCGCCGTCGGCCGGCCCGGTGCGGTGAAGGCGCCGCTGGCCTCGGGTCCGACCATCAGGGTCGGCTCCCCGTCCGGACCCACTTCCCGCCGCGCCAGGGTCGGGTCGGCGCGCAGGCCGCGCGAGGTCGAGCCGGTGATGGCCCAACCCACGGCGTAGGTCAGGTCGCCGAACTTCTCGAGCACCGCCGGGTTGGAGAGATCGAAGTGGTGCAGCACGGTGACGTGCCCGGACTCGACCTGACCGTTGCCGTCGACGGTCACGCCGATACGCAGGCTGCGGTGGGCGAAGGTCGCGTCGCTCGAGTTCGCAGCCTGCACGAGGTAGATCTCGAGCGAGCGGGGGTCGGCGGTGAGGCTGGCCTGCAGCCCGACCTCGGGCAAGAGCACCTGGGCCGTGGTCGCCCGACGGTCGGGCGTGAGGGCCACACTGCCGTCGATCACGCGCGCGCTGCGGCCCAGGTCCGCGGCCAGGGCCAAGAGGTCGTCGGTCGGCGGCGACGCACCGTAGGCCTGGCCCAGGGTGTTCTCGAAGCGCATGCGCTGGATCGCGTCCTGCGGCTCGAGGTCGGCGGGCGTGATGTTGACCGTGGGGGCCGTACCGGCGGCGGGCCCGCTCGGTGCATCCGGCTCCGGATCGCTGCAGGCGAATAGGACGAGGAGCGGCGTCAGGCCGGCGACGAGCAGGGCCCGTCTGGGGCGTGGAATGCGGGCGATCGGGCTCATGGGGGCGGCAGGGTACAGCATCGTCGAGACCCACTAGGCGCGCGCGTAGCCCGGGTCGCGGCGGCGGGGGCTGCGGCGACGCGCTATCAGGCGCCGCGGGCTAGGATCCACCCAGGAGAGTCGACCACCATGCTGACCACCGCCGCCCTGCTCTGTGCCCTGTCCCCGCTCCAGACCGGCCCCGATCTCGCGGTCAAGGACCTCTACGTCGGGGCCTCGACCCGCTGGGAGATCTACGACGGCCCCCCCGGCGCCACGGCCATCCTGGGCATCAGCTTCACCGGCGCGGCTGCGATGGGCCTTTGCATCGACGCGGACGCGTGTCTGGTCCTGGTGCAGCCCTTCATCCTGCTCGGCCCCGCGGTGCTCGACGGAACGGGCCGTACGACGATCGTCACGCCGATCCCGTCGGGCGCGCCCCTGCCGTTCGTCGCGGTGGGCCAGGGCGTGACCATCGACCTCACGGGCGGCTTCGTCGACTTCGGAGCGACCGGAGCCGTGGGCGGCAGCGTGGCCTCGATCGCTGGCCTGGGCGAGACCTGGGAGCCGCCGGTCGACCAGCTCGACGCCTGCTGGTCGACCCTGCACCCCGACCTCGGTGCGGTGGAGATCACCGGCGGTGAACTCGTCCTGACGCCCTCGGCCGCGGGCCTGCCCGACATGTGGTTCGAGGACGGCGAGGGGCTGGCGGTGCTGCGCGAGGTGACCGGCGACTTCCAGGTGCGCTGCACGGTGAACGTCCACACGCCCGGGGACACGGGCGCCGCGCCCGCGACTGGCTACCGCCTGGGCGGCCTGGTCCTGCGCGACCCCACGGCGCTCGCAGCGGGCACCCACGAGTGGTGCCACGTGGCCACTGGCAGCGGGGGCGCGGGCCAGCCCGCCGGCGTCGAGTGGAAGGAAACCCACGCCTCCTCCAGCCAGTGGGTCGTGTCGGCCGCCGCGGACACCCACCGCGAGCTGCGCCTGGTGCGGACCGGCGACACGGTCACCGCCTGGCACCGCGACCTGGGCAGCTCCACCTGGGAGCTGCTGCACACGAGTGTCTTCAACGGACTCCCTGCGACAGTGCAGGTCGGTCCGATGGCCTATTCGTTCAGCTCGCCGCCCGAGGTGGTGGCGCGCTTCGACGAGGTCGTGTTCGCGCCGTAGCGGGGCGGTCAGGGAACCAGCGTCGCGCCGATCGCGTTGGAGACCAGGGACAACGAGAGCTCCGTGGCGCTCACGTGGAGCGCGACGAAGGCGTGGTGCACGGTGAGCCCGGCCAGTGCCGGGTTGGTGCCCGCGGGGACAACGAGCGCGAGGCTCGCGCTGCCAGTCGAGTCGAGCACGCCCAAGGACCCCGGCAGGAAGCTCGAGCCGGGTTCGCTCAGGGTCAGTTGGGTGTAGCTGTCGACGTTCAGCGGGAGGGTGCCGATCCCGAGGGGCAAACCCGGAGTCGTTCCAGTGAGCGAGCCCAGCAGCAGGTGGAAGTCACCCGCGAAGTTGGGCCCCGCGCGCGCCGTCAGGGCTTGGCTGCCACCGGCGGACAGGGACAGAGTCGACTCCTGGCCGAGCAGCGTCGGGTCGCGATAGCCGAGGACCAGGCCGTCCACGTCGGTGCCCACGAGCGGACCGTCGCCCGCCGTCCAGACCAGCCGTCGCAAGTCGTCGTAGGCCACCGCCCGCGCGCCCTTGGTCGTGACGGCGTCGGTGGCCCCGGGCGGGTCGAAGACCGCGCGCCACAGCTCCGTCCCGGAAGCCACGTCGATCCCCATCGTCAACAGGCGGTGGTCCAGGTCGCGGCCGGCGGCGAGGGCCGTAGCCCCGTCGGCCGCGATGACGACGGCGTCGAGGCTGGTGAAGACGGCCGGTGGGGTCGGGCCGCCGAGCGGGTAGGTCGACGCCCACGGCGCCAGGCCGCTCGCGATGTCGATCGCGACGGCGCCCGTGCCGAGCGAGCTGCCCACGTTACCGACAGCGACGGCGCGCGAGCCGTCGGGCGTGAACGCGGCGGCACGGGGCTCGAAGTCCTCGCCGGGGAGCGGCGCCAAGGTGCGCAGGATCAGCGCGCCGTTGGTCGTGTCCACGACCCACAGGGCCGCGCGCCCGTCGTCACAACAGGAGCCGTCGCTCGCGCCCACGATCGCCAGCCGCGCCCCGTCGTCGCTGACCCGGCCGGCGAGGGGTTTGTCGTTCCACGAGGAGATCGGCACGGCGCCGGCCGAGTAACCGCCAGCCCATAGGAAGGCGCCACTGGCCGCGTCGTAGGCGGCGACCTCGATGTCGTCCTGTAGCGGCGCGCCGACGAGCGTGTCGCGCGTGCCCAGGCTGAACAGCTTCGACCCGTCGGGGGACAGGACCAGGCGCAGACCCTTCTCGTCCTCGGTGGTGGGGTCGTGGACCGCCGACCACAGGTCCGCACCGCTGGCAGCGTCGAGGGCCAGGGTCAGCATGGCCTCCTCCTCGCCCGGGTTGACCACGATCGTCGACGAGTCGACCGTCGCCAGGCCGAACAGGGTCTGACCGTCGGCCGAGAGCAGCAGGTCCCGGCCGCGATCCTTGCGCCCGGCCGGACCGTCGATGGTCCGCCGCCACAGGAGCGCGCCCGTGTGGGCGTCGAGGGCCACCGCGAGCACGTCCTCGCCGTCGTAGCCCAGCGCGTACAGGGTGTGCCCGTCCGCGGAGAGGCGACCTGCGAGGAAGGTGCCGCCGCTGACCGTGCCCGGGTCGTCGACGTAGCTCCACAGGGTCGCGCCCGAAGCGCGCTCGATGCGAACGATCTTGGCCACGGCCTTGGCCCCGCCGAAGAGCATGCCGAGGCTGAAGGGGTCGCCCGTTTGGGGGTCGATCACCAGCGCATCGGGGCGATCAGCCGCGGCCCCCTGGGCCTGGATGATCGTGCTCCAGGGCGGGTTGCCGTTCGCGATCTCGCGGCAGCGCACGCCCATGCCCAGACCCTCGGCCGGCACGAAGCTCGAGCCGACGGTGACCAGGCGCGCGCCGTCCAGGGCCAGGTCGAAGGTCCGGTCGCTGGTCGAGCTCGGCGAGTCCCAGACCCGCAGCCACTGCACGGCGCCGGTGGCTCCGTCGTAGGCCAGGGTCATCGGGTTGATGTCGTCGCTGGCCGAGAGCCCGTTCAGGTCCCGCGTGCCCGCGACCAGCACCGTGTTCGTCGCCGGGTCGTGGGCCACGGCCACGGGATCGAGGCTGGCCAGGGGCCAGGCGGAGAGGGTGAAGGGGCTCTCCCACAGGCGCGCGCCGGTTGCGCCGTCGAGCTTGACCGCCATCCACTTCGAGCCCTCGAAGGTGTTGGCCTTGGCCTCGGCGACGAAGAAGTCGGCGCCGTCGGTGTCGATCGCGCGGGAGCTGTTGATGCCGACCTGACCAGGGCCGGAGGTGGTCCACAGTTGCTGGCCGGAGCTCGCATCCAGGGCCAGGGTCCCGTCGAGCACGGCGGAGCTCGATGTGTACTCGTGGCGGCCGACGACGACCACCTGGCTGCCGTTGGTCGAAAGCTCCAGGGGCGCGCTCTCGGTCGCGAAGGCGCCGGTGTAGTGGTGCGACCACGCGAGCTGGCCCGTCGCCGAGGCGAGGGCGTAGGTCCCGTAGACCGTGCCGCTCTGCGGGGGCGAGACGATGCCGCAGGCGAAGACCGCGGCGCCATCGGGAGCGAAGGCCACGTCGACGCCCTTGTCGACGTCGTCGGTGGCCGGATCGGCGTCGAAGCGCCAGTCCCATCGAACGTCGCCGGTGGCGGGCTCCAGCACGGCCACCAGCAGGCGGTGTCCGAGGCCGGGGGTCCCGTCCACCACGTGGCCGGTGAGCGCTAGGCTCTGCCCGTCCGGCGAGATGGCCAGGGCCGCCGCTTCGTCCCCCGCGCCCGCGCCGTCGATCTGCGCCACCCAGCGGATGCTTCCGTCGAGGGTGTCCAGGGCCAGGACCGTAGCGTCCGTGTCGAAGGGCGAAGAGGCGGCGAGGCGGCCGGCGACGTAGAGCGTCGTGCCATCCGGCGCGAGAGCCACGTCCTTGACCTCCGCGTCGAACATGCCCGACTGGAGGGCGAAGTCCACCGACCAGAGCTTCGCACCGTTCGCGATCGATCGGGCGCGGATCAACCAGCGGCTGCCGTAGGGACTGCTCCCCTCGCCCGCGATGTAGGCGACGCCGCCGTGGGCCGCGACCGCGTACGCGCTGTCGTTGGCGGCGTAGTCGGAGGATGTCGCGGCGAGGGTCTCGAGCTGCACGCCACCCTGCTCGGAGCTCTGGGCCCGCGCGGAGGCGACGAGGTGCAGCGAGACAGCGAGGGCAAGGGCGATGCGCAGTTTCATTCAAGGGCCTCGATCAGGTGGCAGGGTCCGCAGCTTGCGGATCCGCCAACCTATCGGGCAGCCGGGAGGAACGGGGCGGGGCTCCGGGTGAACCCGAGCCGCGCGCCGCTCATTCGCCGCGCACGGAAGGGAAGGGATCGGTCGCCACCGCCCGCGCCAGCCGCTGCGTGTACGCGTCCGGCAACTCGCCCATCAGCGCCAGGGAGTGGGCCGCGATCGCACGCAGGCGCGGATCGGCGGCGTCGAGGGCCGCGGCCAGGGCCTCCAGCGAGGCGCCCTGGCGTGCGGCGCCGGCGATGGCGGCGGCGACGCGGCGCACGGCCGGGTCCTCGGCCGTGATGAACGGCGCCAGGTCCGGCAGGGTCACGTCGCTGCGATAGCGCGCCATGTAGCCGATGGCTACCAGCGCTTCGCGGCGCTTCAGGGCGGACTCGTGCTCGAGCAGCCCGAAGAGCTCGGCCGGCTCGGTGGAGTCCTCCAACACCAGGGGCGCGATGGAGTCGCGCGACAGGCGCCGCAGGGGCTGGCCGGCCCGGCGCAGGACCCGCGCGCGACGATCGAGGATCCACGGCTCTTCGCCGATGAACACGGTGCTGCCGGCCAAGCGCACG
Organism: Engelhardtia mirabilis; assembly: GCA_007751255.1. GTDB lineage: Bacteria > Planctomycetota > UBA1135 > UBA1135 > Engelhardtia > Engelhardtia mirabilis. The sequence continues at coordinate 6,302,058 of CP036296.1, read as the reverse complement.
GGATGCACTTCTTCGCGGATGGTCGGCACGCCGCTGCCGTGCACGTCCTCGTGGACCTCTCGCACACCGTCGGCGGCGTCGCGGAAGGTCCAGGTGGCGCCGGCGAAGGCGCTCCAGTCGAACCAGTCCTCGCTGGTCAACTCGGCCCAGGTCGCGTCCTGGGTCGGCTCCGCGGCGAGCAGGTCTTCGATCGTGCCCTCGAACTCCTCGCGCAGGTGCGCGTGGGCCTCGCCGGTGGCGGGGCCGCTGAAGCCCGAGTGGACCCGGGTCACGAGTCCGCGACCGTCGACGAAGAGCGTGGTCGGGAAGGACAGCACGCGATCGACCAGGCCCAGGGCAGCGGCCGCCGCCGGCTTGTCGGCCTCGCCGGCCAGGGCCATGGGGTAGGGCACACCGCGCACCTCGCGGTAGCGCGCGATCTGCGCCCGGTCGCGTGCGGCGTCGCCGGACAGCTCGAAGCACAGACCGACGATCGACAGGCCGCGGTCCGCGTAGCGCGCGTGCAGCTGCTTCAGGTACTCGGTCTCGTCCAGGCAGTTGGGGCACCAGGTGCCCAGGATCTGCACCAGGGTCGCGCGGGGTACCGGTCGGTCCGCGGGGGCTGCGAGGGCGCCCAGGGTGTGCTCGGTGCCGTCGGGCGTGAGCACCAGCACCTCGTCCACGCTGCCCGACTCGAGCAGGTCGAGCTCGCCGAAGGCGTCGGGCAGGGCCACGTCGTCGTCGCGCACCGCGGTCCAGGCCTCGCGCCACCAGTTGCCGGAGCGGAAGTGCCCCGACAGCTTGCCGGAGCCCTCGAGGGTCGCGACGAACAGGAAGGCGTGGGCCCCGTCGAAGCAGGACAGGCGCAGGGTCGAGGCGGCGAACTCGCCGGCCAGGTAGCGGTAGTCGCCGGTGCGCGTCAGGAAGGTACCGGACACGTCCAGTCCGTCACCGGTAGGCTCGAACAGGCCCACGGCGTCCGCGTCGTCAGACTCGAAGTCCACCCGCCAGCGCCCGGCGACCCGGTCGGGCGCGGGGCCGATGCCGCCTCGTGGCTCGAAGCGCCAGGGCAGGCCGGGCGTCGCGCGGAAGGGCACCTGGGCCACGTCGTCGCCGCGCCGGTGCTTGCGCCAGGTGCCCTCGAAGGAACCGTCCGCGCGCCGCGTGGCCTCGATGCTCGAGTCGAAGTGGGGGAAGCCGAGCGCCAGGCGCTCCGCCGTGCGCTCGAACTCCACCACCGGGATGCGCTCGGACCCGTTGACGATGAACGCCCGCTCGCCCTCGATGGCGAGTTCGAAGGGCAGCTCCTCGTCGCCCAGGTCCAGGGTGCAGCGCCAGCGCTCGGGCTCGTCCTGGCGGGCCGCTGCGGCGGGTGCGGCGGCGACGAACATCGTCAGGATCGAGAGCAGAGCGAGCGGGCGCATCGTGAGTCTTTCGTCAGGCGAGTGCGACGTGACCGAGCAGAGCGCCGTCGGGCCCTTCGATCTCGCCGGCCTCGATCTTCAGGGCGCGGGCCACGCCAGGGTCAGCCTCGAGGCCCTTCAGGTAGCGGTCGAACTCGGGACTCACGGCCGGGTAGTCGAAGAAGCGCCGACCCCAACGCCCGGTGGCGCTGAAGTAGGCGTCCACGACGGTACGCGAGTCGCCGACCGCGTGTTGGCGCCCGGTGAAGCGCTCGTTGAGGAAGGCCAGCTCCTTGCCGACCTGCAGCAGGGCCTGCTGCTTGAGGTGCTCGGCGAGGTCCTCACGGTCGGAGTAGCGCGACGCCTTGAACACCGGGTAGAAGGCCACGTGGAAGCGGCTGCCGATGTAGGAGAGCCAGAAGTGCAGCTCGTCGCGCTCGGGGCTGCCCGCCGGGGGGGCGAGCTTGGCGGACGGGTTGGTGTCGGCCAGGCGCAGGAGCAGGGCGAGGTTCTCGGCCATCACGCGGTCGCCGAAGCGCATCACGGGCACCGAGCCGTGGGGGTTGAGCGCCAGGAATGCCTCGCTAGCGCGCTCGTCGCGGGCCACCCGGCACAGGCGGTAGGGCTCGCCGATCCACTCCAGGCAGATCAGCTCGGACAGGGCGCAAGTGCCAGGGGTGTAGTAGAGGACAGGTTCGTTCATGGGGTCGGGTTAGCAGTGGAGGACGTCGTCGGCCGGTCGGGAGGACGGGGGGCAGGAGATCCTCAGGCCTCGGCGGGCGGCGCGATGTCGGCCGAGTCGGTGTATCGCACCCTGCCGCCGGTGAAGACCCGTCCGGAGCGAGCTTCCTCATAGGTTGCGAAGACATTGGGTTCACCGTCGCAGAGGGCATCCCCCAGCACCTGGGCCACGGCCTCGAGCATGGCCACGACCGTGTCATTGCGCCGACCCTCGTAGGCCACGATGCGGACGATCGGCGGATGGGTGCCCGTGGGCTGTTCGGAAGCGGCCCTCTCGCCCTCGACGTAGCAACCGGGCTCCAGCTCGGTCCAGACGGACCAGACCGCGACGATCGGCAGGCCGGCGGCGTCGGCGACCGCTCGATTGACCCGCGCAAGGACTGCGGAACGGTCCAGGGGGTCGGCGGGCGGGAGGGACTTGATCTCGATCAGGGGCATGGGGTCGCTCTCGGGCAGATGGGGAGTGGGGAGAGCGAGCATCTTGGACTCGGCGGGCGCCCCGAGTCCATCGCCGCCCGTGCGCCGCGGCTGTCGCCGGCAGGGCCCACCGGCTACTGTCCTGGCCCCGTCGTGCGGAGGCACGAGTCGATGGCCCGGTCGGGGTCAGCCGGCCCCGCTGACGACGCGTCTTCGCCGCGACTCCATGCCCCGCGTCCTCTCTTCCCCCCGCGTAGCCACCATCGCAGCCGCCGCTGTCACCGTGGCGCTTCTGGCGGCGGTAGCCGGGGACGCCACGCCTTTGCTGCGCGGCCCGGCGCCCTGGCCGCCGGAGTGGCAATGGGGCCTGCGCGAGGCCACCCCTGAACACGGGGTGGCCGGCGCGGTGCTGTGGTCGGTGGTGCTGATCGCCCTCGTGGTCGGCGCAGGCAGCGCGAGGCTCGATCGTGCCGGCCGGCTCGTCGTGACGGGTTGGCTGCTGGCGGCCTCGATCGGCAGCCTTGGCCTGACGACGTCGTTGGCGGCCATGGAAGACGGCCACGGAGCCGTCGACGTGCTCGTGCGCCGGACCCTGTCGAAGGGCTTCACCTCGTACCACACGGTGGCCGTCAGTGAGGACGCTCGCGACGTGGGCGTGTTCCTCGCGCGCTTCGACGAGCTATTGCCCGACCTGCCGACCCACGCCCGCGCCCACCCGCCGGGCCCGATCGTCTTCTATCGCGCACTGCACGGACTGGTCACGTCGTCGCCGGGCCTGGAGCGCGCACTCGTGGCTCGCGGCGAGGCGGGTGGCTATCGAGAGCCACTACGCGGACCGCCGACCCAGGACGCTCACGTGGCCTCGGCACTACTCGGCGCGCTCGTTCTGCTGGCCGTCGCGAGCCTCGCTCCCCTCGCCTGCGCCGCCTTCGCACGCGCCCTCGGTGCGAGCCGTTCGCGGGCCACGGGGATCGGAGCGCTGACTGCGCTGGTCCCCGGCCTGGCGCTGATGACGCCGACCTTCGACCAGCTCTTGGTGCCGCTGCTACTGACCGTGGTGGCCCTGTTGGCCACGGCCACCGCGCCCGGTCGGAACGCCGCGCAGCGTTGGGCCTTGGCCACCAGCGCCGGAGCCCTGGCGGGTGTGTGCGTGTTCTGCTCCTTCGGCGCGCCGATCTTCATGGCCGTCGGCGGGCTGATGGCCGCGGCGTCGTCACTCGCGCGGGGCTCGCGCCCGGGCCGGGATGTGGCAGCGCCCATGGCCCTGGCGGCCGCGGTCTGTGCGCTGGGCTTCTTCGTGCCCATGCTCGTCGGCTATGACCCGATCGCCGGCCTGCGCGCGGCCCTGGGCGTCCACGCCGAGGAATTCACTTCGCGACGCTCCTACGGGGCCTGGGTCCTCTTCAATCTTTGGGACCTGTTCGTCTTTGCGGGACCGCCCCTAGGCGTGCTCTTGATCGCGCGCCTGACGCGGCGCGAGGGCGGCCTGGCCGCGTCGGTGGCCTGGACCCTCGCGATCAGCCTGCTGCTGCTCGACCTGTCGGGGGTCGTGCGCGGCGAGGCCGGTCGCATCTGGGTACCGCTGATGCCCTACGTGTTGGTCGCGGCCCTGATCGACGACGAGCGCGCCGAGCGGAACCCGGCGGCGGAATGCGCGCGTCCGGTGTGGGTGGTCCTCGCCGCGCTCCTCGCGCTGACCTGCATCGTCCTGCGCTGGCACTGGCGACTGCCCTGAGCACCAGTCCGCGGCGGCGATCCGCGGACCGGCGCGGCCACGGCTCGCGTAGCGAAACGGGTCAGGTCACGAGCAGCAGCTCGAGCGCGTTCGAGAGTCGCAGGGGCTGCGGACCGGAGTCCACGAACAGGCCCTGGGTCCACACGGGGACGCCGGCGAGGCCGGGCGTGCTCGGCACCGTGAGCGTGAAGGGCGCGGGGTCCGCGCCGGGGTTGCCCGGGAGGATCAGGAAGGGGTTGGGGGGCGCCGGCGAGAGCAGCAGCTCGCCGATGCCCGGGAGCTCCAGTCCGCAGGGGGCGAGGGTGAACAGCGGCGCGTCCGCCAGGAGCAGGAAGGGCGAGGCCGAGGGCGACTGACCGCCCGCGAGTCCGAGCTGGAGGCTGGCGCCGAGGGCCAGGGACCCACCGGTGGGGGCCAGGCAGCTCGCGAGTGGGTTGCAGCCGAAGAGCGCCGTGACGCCGGCGACGGGGCTGGCGAGGGACGGTTCGCGGTCCACCAGGAAGGCGCCCTGTCGACCGTCGGAGAGCTTGGCCTCGAAGATCACGTAGCGCCCGCTGGAGCTCTGGGCGAAGCCGTCACTACCGAGGTCCAGTTGGGTTACGGTCGCGCCGTCGACGACGGTGACGCCTTCGCGCACGAGGACCTGGTCGCCCACGAACAGAGCGCGCCGCTGGCCCGAGGGGACGGGAAGGCCGAGATCGCCCGCCCACAGGACGTTGCCGACGTCGGACAGGAACACCGGCGACTCGGAGATCGTGCGCAGGGGCAGGGCGGGGTTCCCCGACAGGAGCGAGCCCTCGCGGGCCAAGACCTCGCCACCCACCAGCAGCACGCCGTCGGTGTCCGAGCTCGAGGCGACCGCGATGCGCGCCGCCCACTGGCCCGAGGCGTTGATGTCGAAGCGCCCGAGCTTCGACAGGGTGACCCCGACCCCCGGCGCGGGCGTCAGCTCTTCGAGCAGGAGCTGGCCGTCGATGAACAGTGCGGAGCGAGCCGCGGGGGGGCCCGGGGGGTCGATCAGCGCGGAGAAGGCGAGCTGCCCGGCCTCGTTCAGCACGGGGGAGTACTGGTTGAACCCGATCACCTGGCCGCCCCCCAGGGTGTCCCCCTCGGTGAAGGGCACGGCCAGGGACTGGAGTGCGCCGGTCTTGGGATCGACCGTGGCGGTGATCAGGACGCTGATCGTGCCGGGCATGCCCGGCTGGGTGATGAAGCCCTGCGTGGCGAACTTCCCCGCGCTGACGAGCGAGAGGTCGCTGCCCGCGTCGAGGGTGCTCCCGGGCGCGAAGGGCGCAAGAGCGAGCGGCTCCGCCTCTCCCAGCACCAGCGTGTTGCCGACGTGCAGGCCGCCGTAGGAGGGCAGGGCTGCCGGGTCGTCGAGCAGCAAGAGCGCCATCACGACGCCGTCGTCGGAGAGCTGCAGCTCCTGGGCGACCGCGATCAGCGTCGAGCCGGGCGGCTCGGCGAAGGACTGGCCCCAGGTGTAGACCACGCCCGTGGGAGACAGGACGACGTCGTCGACGATGTTCGTCGTGGCCGTCGTGTCGGCGACCACCAGCCAGTCGCCGGAGGAGTTGACGGCCAGGTCGACGACGATGCTCAGGGACCCGCCATCGGGGGTCGGCTGACCGACGAGTGCGATGGGCGCGATCGGCGGGGCGCAGTCGGAGGCCAGCGGAACGCAGAGCAGGATGGGGAGCATTGGCGGCGGTTTCGCGCAGTTGTCCGGGAGGAGCAGGGCCTGCCCCGAAGCTACCCTCGATCGCCGAGATCTGCCGCGCACGGCCGCCAACCGGACCGGGCTCCTACCGCCACCACACGTGACCGGCGGCAACGGCGCGTCCGCACCCGCGCGGCGGCCTTCAGCCCGCCACGAACTCGCGGAAGCGCGAGAACAGGTGTCCGGCGTCCAGCGGGCCCGGTGCGGCTTCCGGGTGGTACTGGACGCTCATGACCTTCTCGGTCTTGTGACGCATGCCCTCGACCGTGTGGTCGTTGAGGTTCAGGTGCGTCAGCTCCAGGTGGTCGGGCAGGGAGTCCGTCTCGACCGCGAAGGAGTGGTTCTGGCTCGTGATCTCGATCTTGCCCGTCTGCAGGTCGCGCACCGGGTGGTTCGCGCCGTGGTGGCCGAAGGGCATCTTGCTGGTCTTGGCGCCGAGCACGATCGAGAGGATCTGGTGCCCGAGGCAGATGCCGAAGATCGGTCGCTTGCCGATCAGATCGCTGACCGCCGCGATGCCGCTCGAGACCGCGGCGGGGTCGCCGGGGCCGTTGGAGAGGAAGATCGCCTGGGGGTCGTGGGCCAAGGCATCGTCGGCGGGCGTGCCGGCGGGCACCACCGTCACGTCGAAGCCGCAGTGCACCAGGCTGCGCAGGATGTTGCGCTTGATGCCGAAGTCGTAGGCCACCACGCGGATGCGCTCGCCGCCGCCCTTGGTGCCGGCGCCGTCGAAGGCCCGCCCGAGTTCGTGGGGGTAGCTCTCGTGGTAGCCCTCGGCCCAGGTGTAGGGGGCGCCGGTGGTCACGACCGAAGCCAGGTCGCGTCCGTCGGTGGAGGGCGTGGCCTTGGCCTTGGCCACCAGGCTGGTGGTGTCGCCGTCGGTGGTCGAGACCACGCAGCGCAGACTGCCCCGCTCGCGCACGTGCTTGGTCAGCTCGCGGGTGTCGATCCCGTCGATGGCCACGATGCCCTGCTCCTTCAGCCAGGCCGGCAGCGAGCTCGTGGCCCGGTGGTTCGAGTGGATCGAGGACATCTCGCGCATCACGAAGGCCTCCGGCCACGCGCGCGCGCTCTCGGCGTCCTCGTCGACCACGCCGTAGTTGCCGATCTGCGGGTAGGTCATCAGGACCACCTGCCCGGCATAGGACGGATCGGTGAGAATCTCGTGGTAGCCCGACATGGCCGTGTTGAAGACCAGGTCGCCACCCTTCTCACCCTCGGCGCCGACGGCGCGCCCTTGCATCACGAGGCCACTCTCGAGGGCCAACCACGCGGGGATCTCTGCGCTCATACGGGCGAAGACTATAGCGTCCGGAGGGGCGGGCCTGGGCCGCCGACCTCGCGCCCCCGGCCGGGTTTCGGGCCCCATCGCCGGTGGGGGTGGCCCCGCCGGGGATCGAGCCACCGACGCGGCGTCCTCGGGGCGGGGCTAGTTCGCCGCCAGCCCGCACCACCGGAGCTCGCGCCCGGCGCGGGTGCCGAACTCCACGCGGTCCTCGGCGGTCCAGTGCAGCTCGCCGAGCTGCTCGAAGGGCCCGGCGCGCTCCTCGTCCAGCACCACGTGCCAACCTTCGCCGTCGCGCGCGGTGTAGGCCAGGTGCGCGCCGTTCGGCGAGTAGGTCAGTTGGCCGATGTGGTCGAACTCGGGGCCGGCCTCGGGATCGGCGCTCTTCTTCGTTGCCGCGCGCACCACGAGTGCCTTGCCGCCCATGACGACCTGGCCGGCTTGGGGCGTGAGCCACGATGCGACCTGCAAGGACCCGCCCGGGTGCGCGATCCAAGCCAGTTGCTTCCCGTCGGGCGACGGCTCGACTCGCGTGATCGGGTGCTCGCCGGTCGGCAGCAGGGTCGAGTCGAGTCCGACGCCGAACTTGTCAGCGCGGTTGTAGATGAAGGCCACGTGCTTGCCGTCGGCGCTGAAGGCCGGCGACCCCGCCGCGTCGGCGTTGGTCGCCAGGTTGCGGCCGTCGACCTCGAGCCTCAGCGCGCGGAAGCCCTCGGGCGTGCCCTCGGGCTGCGTGGCTTCCCAATCCCAGGTGACGACGGCGATCCGCGGCTTGTCGCCGTGCAGCAGGGTCTGGACCACGAAGGTGGTGGCTTCGAAGAGCAGCTCGTCGCGCTTGCCGCCGACGGCGGCCACGACCAGCCGGACGCCGTCGAACGCTGGAGCCGCCGCCCGCCGCCCACGCTCGATCAGGCTCGGGGCCTCGATGACCGCGGCCGACGGGTACTCATCGCTCTCGACGGTCTTGTAGCGCTCACCCTTGCGCTGGGCACAGACCAGCACCATGTCCCGCATGTCGCTGATGCCCTGTTGGTCGACCTCGTGACCAGGCCTGGTCCAGAAGGCCACGGTGCTCGCGTCCTCGGAGACGGCGGGCAGCCCGGCCCAGTCCGCCTTGGCCGCGAGCCTGTCGTCGACCACGATGCGCCACTCCTCCTTGCCACCGCGCTTGGACTTCGCGTGGGACCAGACCACGTGCTCTCCATCGGCGGAGAAGACGGGCGCGTTGGCCAGGTCGGCCTGCTCGCCGGTGGGCTCCTCGTTCAGGATCGCGTAGAGCTCGCCCTCGCGCTCGCCGTAATAGGCGACTCGCGTGCCATCTGGGCTCCAAGTCACGGGCAGGGAAGAGCTCCCGGTGGAGCCACTTGGGAGCTGGTAGCTCCGAGTCAGGGCGTAGTCGTCGGGGACCGTGGCGATCAAGCGGTCGCCGCCGGTCGGCTCGTCGGGGCCCGGCGCCTCCTGGTGAACGGGCGAGGGCGAGACGGCGGGGAGCGCGAGGAGCAGAGCGGGGAGCATCGGTTCCTTCGGGGCCAGTGGGAGATGTGGGGTCGAGGGCCTCCGTCCTAGCAGCGGCCCGAGGGCCGGTCACGCGGGGCAAGGGCACGGCTCAGGTCCGCCGCTGAGCGGGCCGGGGCGCGGGCCGCCCCGCTCGCGGAGATTTCAGCGGATTGCCCGCCACAGGCGCCGGAGTCGTCGGATGGGGCTCCGAGTGGGTCCCCGCCGGCGATCGGCGGCCCCGAGCTCCCATCCAACCGTGCCAGCCATGTCCTTCTCTCCCGCCGCAAGCTCCGCCCTCGCCGCCCTGGCCCTGTCCGCTACTTCCGCCGCCCAGCTCCCTTCGGTCACCGAGCTGATCAGCGTCGACGCCGGCTCGGGCCCCTCGAACTTCAGTAGTTGGACGCCGGCGATCTCCGGCGACGGCTCGATCGTCGTCTACCTCTCCGGCGCCAGCGACCTGGTCGCCGGGGACACCAACGGTGTGGACGACATCTTCGTCCACGACCGCGGAACCGGGATCACCAAGCGCGCCAGTGTCAGCTCGAGCGGCGCCCAGGCCAACGGCAAGAGCTCGCGCTGCACCATCTCCCGCGACGGTCGCTACGTAGCCTTCGAGTCCGCGGCCACCAACCTGGTGGACGACGACACCAACGGCGACCCCGACGTCTTCCGGCACGACCTTGTGACCGGCGCGACGATCATGCTCAGCAGGAACCTGGGCGGGGAGATCGCCGACCAGGGGGCGAGTTGGGTGGCCTTGGACGCCGACGGCTCGGTAGCGACGTTCTCGACCCTGTCGACCAACTTCGCGCCCGCAGACCCCACCGGCCGGGACATCTACGTGCGCGACTTCGGGGCGGGGACCCTCGAGCGCATCACGATCGGATTGGGAGGGCAGCAGGTCGACAACAACTGCTACGACCCGGTGCTCTCCGACGACGGTCGTTTCGTGGCGTTCACGTCCCAGGCCAGCAACCTGGTGCCCGGTGACACCAACGGCAGCCCCGACGTGTTCGTGTTCGACCGGGTCCTGGGCACGCTCGAGCGCGTGAGTGTCGGCCCCCTCGGACAGCAAGCGGCCTCGGATTCCCAGGGTCCCTCGATCTCCGCCGACGGGCGTTTCGTGGCGTTCCAGTCCCGCGCGAGCGTGGGATTCACCGGCGACACGAACGGTGCCTTCGACGTGTTCCTGCGCGATCGCCTGGCCGGTACCACGATCCGCGTGAGCACTGCCCTCGATGGCGACGCGGGCTCCGGGATCAGTCACGATCCGTCGATCTCGGCCGACGGTCGCTTCGTGGCCTTTGGCTCTTGGGCCAAGGACCTCGTGGTCGGCGACGTCGGCGGCTTCTACGACGTCTTCGTGTTCGATCGCCAGAACGGCGTCAACACGCGCCGCTCGCCGGCGCAGTCGGGTAGCGAGGCCAACAACCACTCCAAGACTCCGGCCCTGTCTGCCGACGGTCGCACCGTGGTCTTCGAGTCGGTCGCCACCAACCTGGCCGGACCGGACACCAACGGCTGGCAGGACATCTACCTGCACGAGTTCGCCCTCGCCCCGGCGCCGACCCTCGTGGGCAACGGCGTCGGGGGCTTCCTGGACCTGGCCGCCGGCGCGCCCCTGACGGTCAGCGCGTCCCTGGACCCCGGCGACTACTTCTTCACACCCGCGGAGTGGTGGGTCTGGGCCGAGACGCCCTTCGGGAACTTCTGGCTGACGCCGAGCCTGGCCTGGCTGCCCTCGGCCCTGCCCGTGCCGACCCTGTGGGCTCCGATCGTGCCCCTCGGCCCGACGTCGATCCTGACGGGCGCGCTGTTGCCGGCCGGCGCCTACACCTTCCGCTTCGGGCTGGATCTGGGCCTCGACGCCCAGCTCGCGCCGCTTTGGAGCGACAGCCTCGAGGTCACGGTCGGGCCGTGATCGGTGCGCGGCGCGTCCCGCCACGGGCGGGGCGCGCCTGGCTATGATCGCGCCCTCGCCGCGGGCCCCGCACCGGCTCGGCGGGTGCAACCATGGCCGATTCCTCGTTCCCGCTCCCAGCGTCTGACGAGGAGGAGCTGTTCCACGGGGCGCGCGAGCGGACCGACCCCGCGGCGCGACGCGAGTTCCTGGATCGCCACTGCGCCGAGCGACCCGAGCTGCGTGCCTTCGTCGAGGGCCTCCTGGCGGCGGACGCGGAGGCCGAGGGGTTCCTCTCGGGCGCCGACGGGACCGAGTTGGGTCCCGGCGATGGGGTCGGGGCCTACCGGCTGCTCGAGCGGCTGGGCTCGGGCGGGGGTGGTGAGGTCTTCCTCGCCCGGCGCGATGGGACGGACCTGCCCGCGGCCGCGCTGAAGGTCCTGCGCGGGAGCCGAGCCGGCGGCGCGTTCCTCGATGGCTTCGACCTGGAGCGGCGCGCCCTGGCCCTGATGGACCATCCCGCGATCGCGCGCCTGATCGACGCTGGCGTGACCGAGGATGGGCGACCCTTCTTGGTGATGGAGCGCGTCGACGGTGCGCCGCTGACTCGTTACGCCGACGAGCGCGGCCTGGCTCTGCGCGAACGGCTGGTGCTCCTGCGGCAGGTGGCTCTGGCGGTGGACCACGCCCACGGCAACGGCGTGGTGCACCGGGACCTCAAGCCAGCCAACGTCTTGGTGGCCCACGTGGACGGCAAGCCGGTGCCCAAGGTGATCGACTTCGGCGTGGCGAGCGCGGCGGCGTTGGGTGAGGAGGGTGGGCTCGGCCGCTCGGCCTTCGTCGGCACACCCCAGTACATGGCGCCGGAGCAGGCCCTGGCGCCCGGTCCGGACGACGTCGACGGGCGCGCGGACGTGTTCGCCCTGGGGGTGTTGCTGTTCGAGTTGGTCACGGGCACCACGCCGAGTCCAGCGAAGGAGTTCGCGGGACTGGACTTGGCCGAGCTGCGCCGGCGAGTGGGCCAGCGTGTCCCGATCGTGCCCAGCCAGCGACTGGCCGAGCTGGGCCAGATCGAGCGCTGCGCGGTGGACGTGACCCACCTGCGCCAAATTTGCGAGCGCGACATCGACGCCATCGTGCGCCGCGCGACCGAAGGCGATCCCGGTCGGCGCCACCCCACGGCAGCGGCCTTCGCGCGCGAGCTGGAGCGGGCCGAGCGGGCCCTGGACCCGGTCACGCGTTTCCAGGGCTCGCGCCTGAGCGGTGTGGATCCCGCGCAACTCGGCAGCACGATGCGCTCGGAGCTGCTGCTCGCCGCGACCGCTGGGCTCGAACGCGCTGGGTTTGCGGACGATCGCCGCGCCGACTTGCTGGCCGGACTCGAAGCCGGGCTCGAGCACGTGAACTTCACCACCGTCGCGCGGCGCGTCTCGACCCTGGTGGTGTTCGATCCCGCCAGCGAAGCGATCGACGCGGAGTTGTCCGCAGAACCCCTGGTTCAGGCCACGCTGCTGCAGTCCCAGGGCGAGGCGCTGTTGAAACTCGGTCTCTTCGAGCGCGCGACCACGCCCCTGGCCCGCGCCGTGGATCTGCGCCGCGAAGGCCTCGGACTCAGCGCCCCCGAGACCCTCGAGAGCCTCAAGTCGTACGGGGTGTGCCTGCGCAGCTTGGGCCGCCTGATCGAGGCGCGACCCTTTTACGAGGCCTGCCTCGAGGGCTGGACGGCGGTGGCCGGCGAAGACGATCAACGCACCATCGACGCCCACAACAACCTCGGGGTGTTGGTGATGAACGAGGGTGATTGGGTCGCCAGCGAGCGGCACTTTCGCCGGGCCGTGGAGTCCGGGCGCCGCGCCCTCGGGGCGGATTCGATCACGGTGGTGCGCGCGCTCAGCAACCTCGGCGCGGTGCTGGAACAGCTCGGTCGGACCGAGGAGGCGGCCCGGGCCTATCGCGAGGGCCTGGCCGGCAGCCGCGCCGTACACGGCGCGGACGACATCCACACCCTCAGCCTGGCGGGGAACCACGCGCGGTTGCTATCGGTGCTCGGCGACCACGAGACCGCGGTGGAGCAGCTCACCGACCTTGCAGCCCGCGCGCGCCTAGTCCTCGGCGACGAGCACGTGAACACGCTGTTGATGCTGGTCTCCCTGGGCCGTGCCCAGCTCGATGCGGGGCGCGCGGAGCTGGCCCTGTCGACGTTGGAGGAAGCCCTGGCCGGGCTCGAGGCCCAGTTCGGACGGGAGCACGAGCTCGTCATGGCGGCCCTGTCCGACGTGGCAGGCGCGGCCCGCGAAATGGGGCAAGTCGAGCGTGCCGTGGCGTTGGGCGCGGACGGCGTGGCGCGCTCGGAAGGCCTGCCGCTGGGCCACCCCCGGCGAGGAGCGATCCTGCTCAGCTACGGTCGAGCACTGGTGGCGGCGGGGGAGGGCGCGCAGGGCTTCGACGTCGTGCGCCGCGCCTGCGAGTTGCTCGAGTCCGCGGTCGGGCCGGACCACCTGGAAGTCCACAAGGCCCGCGGGATCCTGGCCAAACTCGAAGCGGCCGGCGCGGGCAACAAGGGCGAGGCCCGATCTTGACCGACGTCACCCGCATCCTCGAACAGGTCGACGCCGGCGACGAGGCCGCGTCGAAGCAGTTGTTCAACGTGCTCTACGACGAGCTGCGCCGCCTGGCCGACCTGCAACTAGCCGGCGAGCGACCCGGCAACACCCTGCAGCCCACGGCCCTGGTCAACGAGGCCTACCTGCGGCTGGTGGACAAGAGCGTCGGCTGGGCCAGCCGCGCGCACTTCTTCCGCGTCGCGGCCCGCACCATGCGACGGATCCTGGTGGATCGCGCGCGCGAGAAGGGGGCGGTCAAGCGCGGTGGAGGTTGGCGGCGACTGACCGCCGACGACGCGAGCCTCTCGGTCGAGGAAGATCCTGGCGCCCTGCTGGATCTGGACGAGGCCCTGGAGGCATTGCGTGGACCGCACCCGCTGCACGCGGAGCTGGTGTGTCTGCGATTCTTCTCGGGGCTCACCCTGCGTGATGCGGCGGGGGTGCTCGGTTTGCCGCCCACGTCCGCGGATCGAGCCTGGGCCTTCGCCCGTGCCTGGCTCGCGCACAGACTCGAGCGGCGCTGACTCGCACGCAACCCGCGGGCTCCACCGTCGGGACCGGCGCGACGGGTTCCATCCGATTCCGAGAACCCAGTTTCGAATGGGTCACGTCCGCGCAAGCCGTGTGTGCGAACCCGGATTGCCGCAATCCCTCGCTGGCAGCCCCGTATCGTCCGCACCAGCCCGAGGAGGGCAAACCATGAACAAACTCATCCCGATCTCCGCCATCGCCCTCGCCGCCGCTTCCATCGCCTTCGCCACTCCGCAGGCGAAGCGCATGACGGCAGACGAGAAGGCCGTTCACGAGTCCATCGAGAACTACGTCCTCGCCTTCTACGAGGCCCGTCCCGAGCGCCTGGAGGACGCCCTCTCGCCCGATGTACAGAAGATGGGCTACTGGCGAGAGGACGACTCCGCCGAGTACCAGGGCCCCAGCCTGATGACCTTCGACCAGGCCACGAGCTTGGCCACCACCTGGAACGCCGGCAACAAGCTCGGCGAGCTCGAGCCCTTCCAGATCAAGGTCTACGACGTCGCCGACAAGACCGCCTGCGGCAAGCTCATCGCCGACTGGGGTCAGGATTACCTGCACCTCGTCAAGGAAGACGACACGTGGAAGATCCACCAGATCCTGTGGCAGAGCCCGCCGGTCGAGGAACGGACCGCCGAGGCCTCGGCCCCGACGGGCGGCGGCCGCTGAAGGACGCCTGATCGAGCGTCCCCCGATGTAGCGATCGGGGGACGCCCAACTACGCGACTCGACGAACCACACGGACACGGCGACACTGCGAAGTGCCAAGGATGCGCCGAGATCAGGTCGCGATGACACGGTAGCCGGGATCAGTGGGAGCTACGTCGAGCCTCTCACTTCCCAAGGGGCTCCGAGCCAAGGGGCAGTGAACCGGAGCCTCCCCTTGACACGCAACAGGACGCGCCAGCCCAGTCACTTCTTCTTCAGCCACTTTGCGGTGAACAAGCCGACACCGATTTCGACGGCCTCATCGACGACGGAACTTATGACGGAGGACCACCCGACCTCCCATGCAGAGGGACCACTCGAGGGCCCCGGCGCGCCCGGTGTCGCGACGCCAGTGGCCTTACCAGGATTGCCCGGCTCGCCAGGTTCGCCGGACGACTCGTAGCCCGTGCTTGCTCCGTTGCCGGGCTCGCCGCCCGGCCCGCCGTCACCCGGATTGGCAGGCGAGTTGCCACCGTCACCACCATCTCCACCGTTGCCGTCCAGCGAACCGACGCCTAGACCGGAATCGCCTCCCGTGCCGCCTGGGCCGCCATCGCCACCCACGAGGCCATTGCCGCCCTTGCCGCCGGTTCCACCCTCGGCCCACTGGCCGTTGCCGTCACCCCCTGGTCCGCCCGTGCCGCCTTCCCCTCCAGCAGCGTGGCCGCCCGTTCCGCCCGTGCCGCCGGGTGCGCCGTCCCCTCCCATGCCACCGCTGCCACCATTGCCGATGCCAAATGCGGGTCCGCCGGGGCCGCCCTGACCACCTTGGTTGCTTGGCGGCGAGTAGCCATGGCCCGCACCACCGGGACCACCGTTGCCGCCATCGGGTTGGCCCGAGGTCCCGGGATATCCCGGGCCCCCCATGCCTGCGACGCCGCCGGGACCAGCGTCGCCCCCTTCGGGAGCAGGCCAGCCGGGTAGGGATGGGCCGCCCGGGCCACCGTTGGGCGGGCATCCGGGAGGGGCACCCGGATGGCCGGCCGGGGTGTCGCCCGGCCAGCCGTCGTGTCCGGGCCATCCGAAGTGATAGCCCTCGCTGTACTCGGCCCATTGGCCGGCGAACGCGCTGGATGTGAAGACGGGGACGGCGAGCACCGTGCCTGCCAGAAGTGCTTTCAAATTCATAAGTCGATCTCCTGTCGGCCCTCGACCAGAAGAAGCTCTCGGACGATCTCACGGCCGTCGTCGAGCACGAGATGAATTCGGGCGAGGGAGCCGAGTTGGAATGGCGGGCCGGCCACCCACCGGGCCCCCGTCCTGGTCTCGTCCAAATGCACCCTCAACTCGCCCCTCGCGGGAGTCGAGGCGAGGATGTAGGACTGACTCAGGTTCACGCTCCCGTTGATGATGATCTCTCCCTCCCACGCCGACGCAGCGACGCCGGTCAACTCGAGAGGCGGATTGGTGCCCGGTCGAGCTTCGATCACGACCGACTTGAAGACGTCGCCCAGCGAGGTGGAGGGGTTGGCCTTGAAGTCGTTCGAGTGAACGACGAGCTCGCCGGGCGGGAGTTCGATGCGGAACGAGCCGTCGTCCTGGGTCTGCGCCGTCCCGAGTAGGGTCGCCGCGGCGCGGGGAAAGGACCTGCCCTGGAACTCGACCATCTCTTCGAACGGCGAGAACTCGAGGCGAACTCCTGGCAGGGGGGCTCCCTCGTCGCTCAGCAGGTGGCCGGCGAGGGTCGCCAGCGGACCGGAGTACGTGTAGCAAGTGACGAACACGTCGGCACCGATCACGACGACCTCCTCCGGGGCTGGAGAGAAGACGCCCTCCAAGGGTTGTGGGAAGACAAGGACATGGGTGCCCGGCGGAACTTCGATCGCGAAGGCGCCGAACTCGTCGGTCACCGAATAGGGCACCCCGTTTTCCAGGGTGAGGGCTCGCTCGGTCCAGACGACCAGGTTCGCCACCGGCGTGTCGGTGCTGCGATCGAAGACGTTGCCTCGGATCCAGTAGGGGCCGCCAGGCTCCTCGTCGGGAGCCTGATCTGCGGCCGGGGCGATGGGCGGAGCCTGTTCCTCACGCACCTCCTGTTCCGATCCTCGCGCCGCGGGTTGCTGAATCGGAGCGAGCTCGACCGAACCAGCTTCGGCGTGCCGACTCGATGCAGGGGGGTGGGCGGCCGACCGCCCATCCCCGACCGTCGAGAGCAGGAGGGCCACGACCACGGCGACAACGACGACAATGAAAACGGTGAACTTCCGCATGATGATTTCGGCCTCCCGTCGGACACGGTGGATTGTCTGGCCCACCATTACCGACAGGCACGGAAGGGGGTTTCAGCCCGATTCGAATTCTTTGTGCCCAACAAGGACAATCGTCGGCGCGAGCGGTCCCGCGATCGAGGAACTCGTAGCGCAGTCCGCAACTTCCTAGTCGTGACGGAACTCGGGACCGCCCCTCGCGCAATGCGCGTCAGCCCGGTCGAGACGGGCTCGCCTCAGCTCTTCAACAGGATCTCCAGGTAGAGGCCGTAGGCTCCGAGCAGCAACAACCCCTCTCCCCGACTGATCCGATAGCCGCTACGCATCAGCGGCAAGAGCAGCACCGACAACCCGAGCATCCAAGGACAGTCCCGAGCGATCAGCTCGGCAGAGACGCTCAGCGGACGAACGGTCGCGGCCACGCCGACGATCGCCAGGACGTTGAAGATGTTGGACCCGATCACGTTGCTGATCGCGACGTCGGCGCGGCCCTGTCGCGTCGCCGCGATCGAGGCGAAGAGCTCTGGCAGGCTGGTGCCCGCGGCGACGATGGTCAGGCTGATGACCTCCTCGGTGGCGCCCACCGATCGCGCCAGGTCCGTAGCGCCCACGACCAAGAGTTCGGCGCCGCCCGCCAAGAGGCCGCAGCCGAGCGCGGCGTTCAGCCCGGAGTAGCCCAGGGCACGCGGCCGCCGCCGGGGCCCTGGCACTCCCGCCGCGGCGAACTGCGACCGCTCGCCCGGGTCCATGTCCGAGTGCGCGATCTTCAGCGAGAAGGCCACGAAGGCGACGAAGGCCACCAGGAAGAAGGTCCCCTCCAGCCGATCGATTCGCCCGTCCCGCGACAACAAGTAGAGCTGGAACGCCGCCAGCAGCATCAGTGGCCACTCGAGCCGAACCGTGCGACCGGTGATCTTCAGCGGCGCGACCAACGCGCACACACCCAGGATCACCCCGATGTTGAACGAGTTCGAGCCGATCACGTTGCCCACGGCGATGGCGTCGCTCCCGCCCAAACTCCCGCGCAGCGACACCACCAACTCCGGCATCGACGTCCCCGCCGCGACGACGGTCAGGCCGACCACCGCCGGGCTGACCCCCGCAAGGTCCGCGATGCGACTGGCGGCGCGGATCAAGACCTCGCCACCCAGGACCAACAGAGCCAGACCGACGAGGACGAGGGCGACCGAGACGATCATGCTGGCGATCCGGGGGTGGCGTCGGTGCTTTCGGTCGTGGGGCGTCGGCGGCGCAGGATACGGACCTGTGGTGGCCTCGTGAGCCACCCCCCGCAATTGCCCGTCGAAGCAGGCCCCGAACGAAGGCGGCACCGCCAGCCCGGTTGGGCCGGCGGTGCCGTCTTTCGCGCGCATCAGGGCTCAGAAGTAGAGCTTCACGTGCTCGGCCTCACTGGCGAAGGGCGAGACGAGGGTGAAGAAGGCGTGCCAGACCCACAGGCCGTCGAGCTCCGGGCCCAGGCCCGGGGGCACGCTGACCTGGACCGTCGCGCGGCCCTCGTCGTCGAGCAGGCCGAGCGACGGTTGCAACGGCGAGGCGCCCGGCGCGGTCAGGAGCAGGTTGAAGTAGGCGTCCGGAACCAGCGGCAGGTCCACCCCGAGGAAGGGCGTGGAGCCGACGCCGGTGACCGAGCCGAGCACCCAGTAGATGTCGCCCGCGCGCTCGACGCCGGCGTCCAGGCGCAGGGGCTGGACCCCGCCGGTCTTGAGCGAGATCGCGTGGACGTCGCCCTCGAAGGAGCCGGGCGGCAGCTTGGTGCCATAGGCGTAGACCTCAGCCTGGCCCGGGGCGCCCACCGCAAGTCGGTCGTTGAAGGCGTGGATGCGAGCGCCGAACTGGGCCCCGGGGCCCGCGCCGGGGGCGTCGTAGCGGCGCAGGTGGACGAACTGGCCGCCCTTGCGTTCGTAGACGTGGACTGCGCCCGAGCCGGGCGCCGAGACGCAGAGGCCTTCGGACGCGACGGCGACGTCGGCGCCGAAGCCCAGGTCGTAGCCGTCGGTGGGAGGCGGAATCTCCCCGATGTAGTTCCACCCGTCCAGCTCGTCGTTGCGCCACCAGGCGAAGACCCGGCCGGCCTCGGGCGCCGCGACCAGCAGCCATTTGGAATTCGTTGCGATGCGCTCGCCGAAGCCCGCGGCGTCGACGGGGGCGCCGATCGTCAGCAGGTGCTCGGCGTTGCCGTGGTTGGTCGAGTAGCAGTGCACCTCCCGAGCGCCGGGGGCGCCGACGAAGAGGGCCCAGGCGCGTGCGGCCATGCAGGCGCCGAAGTCGTCACCGGGCGCGGCGTTCGGCGCGCGCAGTCCTAGGCTCTGCACCCAACTCCCCGGGCCGGCCCTGCGGAAGGTGCGCACGGCGCCGGCACCGTCCCAGTCGATGTAGGACACCGCGGCGTAGTCGTCGAAGATGGATTGTTCGCCGACCACGACGCTGCGGCCGTACTCGCCGCCCTGGGGGACGGCGAAGCTCCACAGGTTCGCCTCGTAGTGCCATTCGCCGTTCGAGCGTGCGTAGAGGTGGGCGCTGCCGGGTCCGGGTGCGGAGCCCGTGGCGCCGTAGTTGTCGTCACCGGGAGCGCCGACGACGGCGAAGCGGTCGTGTCGGTCGGCCCAGACCGAGGCCCCGAAGCGATCGCCGGCATCCAGGTACTCGGGGCTCGGCAGCGGCGCGCCGCTCCAACACTCGCCGTCGAGGCGGAAGATCGTCGCCGACCCGCCACCCGGAGCCAGCGGAGCGCCGGCGACCAGCGTCTTGCCGGAGAGGGCCACGGCGGAGCCGGTGCCGTCCGCGACGTCGCCGGACAGCGGCAGACGCGGCCCGTCGCAGATCTCGGGGCACAGCCAGCCGACCAGCGGGAAGTCGCGCACGGTACCGCCGTAGGCGACCTCGCCGTGGGCGCCCGGCAGGGCGACGAGCAGGTCGTCATCGCTGGCGGCGAGCAGCTCACCGAAGCCCGAGGTTCCCGGCGCGGTCACCGAGGACCACTGGCGTTCGAGCTCGTACTCGAGGACGTCGTTGGCGTGGAACTCGGCCACGAGCTCGGCGCCGCCGGCGCCGACGAAGAGCCGGTCGCCGTCGGCCAGCACCTGGCAGCCCCAGCGGTCGCCCGCCTGCGGGTCGGGGGCGTCGATCTCGGCAATCTCCGAGCCCCAGTAGGGCGAACCGGTCAAGTAGTCGTACCCGAACTTTCCGATGTAGACGCGACCGGCCTGGCCAGGTGAGCGGTGCGGCGCGCCCACGGCGACCAGCGTCAAGCTGCTCGAGGGCGGAGAGGAGATCGAGACGGAGCTGCCGAAGGCCTGGTCGACGGTCGGGTCCGCCTGCAACTCTCCCTTGTAGCTGACCGTGGCGCCGTATTGCGCGCTCCACAGGTGCGCACTACCTGCTCCCGACGAGAGGGCGTGGTCGTCGGGCGCACCGACCAGGATCGAGTAGCTACGCACGTCCAACGCCGCGCCGAAGCGCTGGTAGGGATGGTGGCTCGGGTCGAACAGGACCATGGTGTGGTTGACCTGGACGAGCTCGCTGTCGACCTCGAACACGTGGGCCGCGCCGGCGGGCCCGCCGGCGGCGTCGTCGAGCGGACTGCCGACCACCAGCAGCTCCTTCGAGATAGCCACCGCCGCGCCGAACCCGCCGACCGTCGTGGTCGAGCCGGGATCCTGGGCAACGCCGATCAACTCCCACGCGCCGTCGTTCACGCTCGTGCGCGACTCGTACACGTACACGGCGCCCGCGGCGTTGCCCGGCAGGTCCACGCCCGGCGCCGTCACCGCGATGCGCCGCCTGTCCGCCGAGCCGGCCACCCAGTCATCGAACTCCACCATGTCGACGGCCGCGCCGAAGCGATCACCGACCACCGAGTCGAAGCCGCTGAACTCGGCCTCCAGCACCCAAGCGGGCCCCTGGCGGTGGAAGATGCTGACGCGCCCCTGGTCTGCAAAGTGCCCCGGCTGCCCGACCACCGCCGTGTCGCCGGCCATCGCGATCGAAGCGCCGAACTCTGCGTAGGTGGCCGGGAGTTGGGGGCTGAGGGGCTCGAGCTCGCACTGGGCGAGGACGGGTTGGATCAAGATCGCCGAGAGGCCGGCGACGAGTAGCACGCGAATCATGGGAGGGGCCTCCTGGGGCCGATGGCGGCGCCCCTCTTCCGACGACATGCCGCAAAAGACGGACCCCGCGAGTGGGTTCACCTCCCGTGGCGCGAGTGGTGACCGTGGACTGCCGGGTGGACTGCAATTTCTTGCAGTTGGTTGGCGTCCGGCCGAAAGATGTCGCCGCTCCTGAGAACCCCTGCCCGGCCTCCTCGGGGCTGACGGGGAGCAGGGTCGCGTCCGGACCCCCGGCGGCCAGCTCATCGGCGAGGGAGAGAACCGGCCTCCGTGCGCGCTCCGTCCGAGTTCCCCGAGCCGCCGGACGAAGCCGCGCGCGAGCGGGTGCGAGGCTTCGTCGCCGACCACCCGTGCATCGCTGGCGGCCAGAGCCTGCGGCCGGAGACCGCCTGGCTCAGGATCGACGCGCAGAGGGCGAAGTCGGCTGAGCCCGACGATGGCGCTGATGCAGTCCGGGCTCGCGATGCAGTTCGAGCAACGGAGTAGGCAGTCCGTCGTCGAGAATCAGCACCGCGAGCCCGGTGACGACGAGAGCGGCCGAGAGTGCCAGGGCGCGGCGACCCATTCGAACCATCTGCGTCGCGACCGTGGCGGACGATTTTTCTCAGCTTGCTAGTGCTCAGCCGCGCGACTCGCCGTCCCGCGGTTGACGGTGTAAGGGTCGACGACGGCTGCATCGAGTTGTTCGGTGGTCACGACCCGCAGCTCGCCGGACATGAACTGGAGCCAGCCCGTGGCGTGCAGGTAGGCCCGCCAGGTCGGCAGGAAATCGGGGTTCGCCCGCGCCTCGGCGTCGTCCTGCAGGCGCAGCAGGGCGCGTGCGTTGCTCAGGTCGCCCGAGGCGACGCCGGCCGTCGGAATCGACGCGAAGACCCCTCGCCAGCGGTCGCCTGCGGCGCGGCGGAAGGCCCGATCGGGCGCTGCCGCGGCTCGGGGGGTCAGGTCGGGCAGGCCCGCGTCGTGCTCGAGGCTGGACTCGATCGTCTCGGCTGCCGCCGCGCCGAGGTTGGGGCCGGCGGCAGTCCAGCCGATCAGGATCGCGTCCGACAGGCGGCTCCAGCGGATCGGATTCGGATCGCGCAGCTGGGCCAGGAGTCCCGCCAGCGCTCCGCGTTCGACGAGCTGGGCGAGCTCGTTCTCGCCCAGCCTCGCGGCCGCCTGCCTGCGATTGGCGGCGGAGTCGCTCGGCAGGGGTGGCAGCGGAGCGCAGGCCGGGTCGTCGTCGAGGAACGCCTGGACGTCCTGCCAGGTCAAGGACCAGACCGACCAACCCTTTCCGTGGCGCAGCCCGTCGCGGCGCCGCATGTCGTCGGCGATACCCCCCAGTTCCTTGCCCGGCTTGACGTGCCAGAGGGCGCCGTCCAGGTAGACGGCGATGGTCGATACCTCTGGATTGCCGTCCGCAGGACGGAAGACCAGGTCGGGAACGGTCTCGTGTAGAGCGCGACCATCTCCGAGGACGCGGACCTGCCGTTCGACGGCCCAAGCGCAATCGCCGACCGTCAGGCGCCAGCGGTGCTCGCCGCGCTGGGGGTCGTCCTCGAGCACGACGTCCTCGGTGCGTTTGGCCCAGGCCACCAGGGCGCGATCGAACAGGCGTTCGAGCTCGCTGTCCTGGCGGATGGCGACGCTGACCTCCGACAGCGAGTTCACCGGCTTCAGGTCCGCGGCGCGCGCGAGGATCGTCTCCAGCATCTCGAGCGCCGTGGCACGGGAGAGCAGCGGCAGGCGGCCTTGATCCTCGTAGGCGAACAGGCATCGGTAGCAACCGTCGGTGCCATGCTCGTTGCAGAACCCGCAGGCCTCGAGCGCGGTCCTCGCCGCAGCCAGGACGTCCATGAACTTACGGCCGCTCCACAGGCCCGCGAGGTGTCCGGTGCCGCCGGGGACCGCGTCGAAGACGACGACGAAGTGCCGTTTGGCGCCGCCCGGCAGGCTCTCCTCGACCTCGCGCATCACCAGGTGCGCCGGGCGGCCGCGGAAGTGGCGCCGGAAGCCGAGCGCGAGGGCGGCCTTGAAGCTCGCGCGCCGCGCCTGGTCGTCGAGCACGACGGCCGGAACCAGCAGCCGCAGGGCCTCGGACGTCAGCTCGCGGTACAGGAAGACGGTCTCGAGCCGTTCCTTGTTTCCGGTCTTGCCGCCGGAGCAGTAGGCGGCGTGGCGCACGTCGAGCCCCGGCCCCATGCGGACCTTGCCGCACTCGGTGCAGACCTCGAAGCCACGCCCACCGAACTCCTCGCCGGCCAGGGGGAAGCCGCGCGCGTTCGTCTCGCCGCTGGCGCCCAGGTTGAGCTCGCGCAGCTCGAGGTCGACCAGGTACTCGACGCCGAAGGGCAGGTCTTCGACCGCGACGGCGCCGTGCAGGTGCCGCTGCTCGACGTCGATCAGCCCGAAGGTCTCGTAGAAGGCCTCGTCGCGGTCGTCGGAGTCGTCGGCGGTCACCACCTCGGCCAAGTTCGCGAGCGAGCGCGAGCGGCGGAAGCGCACCAGGGTGCGCACGCGGCCCTGGTCGGCCCAGGCCAGGTCGCGGCAGGCCGGGCAGGCCCCGGCGGGCGGCGCGTCGTCCTCGACGCGCTCGGAGTGGTGGCAGCTCGCGCACAGGCGCCAGCGTTCGAGCAGCGAGCGGTTCTTGCCGCCCACGTCGATCTCGTCGATGCGCACATGGCGCCCGTCGGCGTAGAAGGTGTTGAAAGGGGCGAGCTCGCGCAGGGCGCTGCTGGCGGGCCGCACGAACTCGTAGGACCGGTACTGGGGCTTGCCGTCGCCATCGGGGCGCTCGGCCACGACCGACTCGAGGGTCACACCGGCCTCGGGAAAGGCGTAGTTCGGCAGCACGCCCTCGTCGGCCAGGATCGCGAGGGGGTACTTGCGTGCCAGCTCACCCTTGAGGCGGCCGAGCATCCGTCGCGTGGTCTCCAGCTCGTCACGTTCCGCCTCGACCTCCTTGGCGTCAGGGGCGCTCTCGAGCTCGGCCAGCCTGCGCCGGACCTTCCTCTGTTTGCTCGCGAGCTCGCGCAGCTCGTCGGACGAACGACGCAGGGCCGTGGCGACGCGCTCGACGAGCCTGGTGCCGCGGCCCAGCTCTTCGATGCGCCGGACGGTGCCGTCCGAGAGTCCGTCGCCGTCGCGCATGGCCTCCTTGAAGCGCGCGACGAACCGGTCCGTGAGCTCGCCGCGACGCTCGCCGTGGAAGGCGAGGAACGACTGCAGGAAGGCGGACTCCTCTGGCTTGTCGCCGAGGGCCTCCAGGGTCTTGGGCAGCTTCACGTCTGCGGACGCCTCCAGGGCCCAGGCGTCCATGGCGTGGGCGGTCAGCTGCCGCTCGAGCATGTGCGGCGCGTCGAGGAAGCAGCCCGGCGCGAGCACCTCGCCTGCGAGCATCTCCTGGGGCTCCGCGCGGAAGTACAGGTCGTGCGGCCGCGACAGGACGAGGGTCGCGCAGAAGGCGTTGCCCGTGCTGCGCCCCGCGCGGCCGACGCGCTGCAGGTAGTTGGCGGGAGCCGGCGGGACCGAGCACAGCACCGTCGCCGACAGATCACCGATGTCGATCCCCATCTCGAGCGTCGGCGTGCAGACGAACAGGTTGGGGGCGTCGATCGGGCGCTCGTCGCCGTCGGCCTTGAAGGCGTCCTCCAGCTGCTCCCGGCGCTTGCGGTCGAGCAGGCCAGTGTGTTCCGCGGCGACGACCCGCGACAGGCGTCCCGAGCGGAACAGGCGCCGGTAGTAGCCGAAGGGGTCTGAGCGGCGGCGCAGGGCAGACTCGGGCTCGAGGCGTCCGGTGCAGCGGTACTGCGGGCAGGCGCGCCCGAGACGGGAGTCGGGAACGTCGACGGCGAGGGTGCGACGGCAGGTGTCGCAGGCCAGGGTGACCGGATCGCGGACCAGCTCGAGTGCGTCGGGTTTCAGCCCGAAGGCTCGGCCGCCTCGCTTCTGGACGGTATCGACGAGCAGTCCGGCGCCCAGCGCACGGTCGAGCGCGAAGCGATACAGCTCGCGCACCGAGTCCGCGTCGGCCGGCAGCCCGAGGGCACGTTCGGCCCAGTCGCGGAACCAGGTGCGGTGGCGGCCCTCACCGGGGACCAGGTCGAAGGTCGAATCGGACCCGCCCTTCGTGTCGGTCAACAGGCGCGGCAGGCGCGAGAACTTGCCGAAGGGCGAGATCAACGGGTTGCGGCGCCGCGTCAGGTGGAACCAGCCGCCGCCCTCGCGCGCGAAGGCGCCGAGGAAGGGGTGCATGACGCCGCCGCGCAGGCGCGTGCGGTCGAACAAACCCCACAGGAAGTGAGCGAGGGCACTCCGGTCGAGCTCGGCGAACAGGCCGTCGCCCAGGCCGCGCTCGGTCACGTCGAGGGCGAGCTGATCGAGACAACTCTCGAAGCGAGCGGGGTCGAGCCGGACGGTCGAGCAGCCGGTGCGCTCGAGGGTGCGCCCGAGGCGCGCCCGGTGGCCGAACTCGAGCACCAGGTCCCACGACAGTCGCGCGACGAGGTGCTCGGCGAGGTCGGCGTGCGCGCCCTCGCCGTTCGCGTCGTGGAAGCGGGCCCATTCGCCGCGGTCGCGCAGGTCGGCCGGCCACAGGCTCGCGATGGCCCGCGACGCGCCTTCCTGCTTCGTCCAGTGCTCGAGCACGTCGCGCGCGAAGGCGTCGAGGCGCGGCGGCTCGCCCTCAGCGCGCGCCTCGAGGGTGCCCTGGATCGCCGCGCGCAGGTCGAAGCGGAAGGTCCGGGCGCCGAGGAACCCGGCACGGTGCGAGGCATCTTGAACCGAATCGCAGAAGGCCAGCAGCTTGCGCTGGTCGTTGAAGGGCGACTGGAAGATCTGACTGGTCGCCACGCCGAGCAGCGCCGCCGCGCGCGAGCCGAGGATCAGCAGCGCGTCGTCCGAGTCGCACTCGGGGCAGCGACCGCGGAACTTCGGTCGCTTGCCGTCGGTGACCTCGCTGGAGATCAGGACCGGGAGCCAGGCCGCGCCGTCGCGCCGGTCCGCGGCGCCCGTGTCGGTCTCGGCGACCTCGAGGGTGTTGCGCTCGACGCCGAAGCCGGTCGCCTCGCCCGGGCGCGGCACGAGGAAGCGCGCGCGCCGGCTGTGCTCGACCCAGTCGCGGCCGACGTCGGCGGGGTCGTCGGACAGGACGGGCGTGCCCTCGCGTGTGGTCGAGGCGAAGCCGCTCGCGCCACACTCGCGGCAGTGGCCGATGGGGAGGAAGCGGCGCAGGCCGGGACCGGAGTCCTCGGGCAGGGCGTCGGCCCAGGCGAAGGAGGGCGCGTCGGTGACCTCGCGCAGCAGGCGCCGTAGCTCGCGGATCCAGAGCTGGACCTGAACGGTGAGGAAGGGGCGCAGGCTAGCGGTGTTGTGCGGATCGCGGGCTGTCGAGACCAGGCCGAGGAACGACTGGACCAGCAGCCAGCGGCGCTCGGCGTCGAGGCCACCCCAGCCGTCGAGGGTCTCGACCAGGCGCGCGTCCAGCTCCGGCCACTCTGCCGGGCGGCCGCCCAGGGCCTCGAGCAGGGCTCGCAGCGTGCCGTGCTCCAGGAGCCGCGCGCCGAGGTCCCGCGGGTCATCGACGCGCTCACCGAACCACAGCTCGGTCTGGCGGGCGATCCACGCGGCGCCGTCGTCGAAGCGGTCGGCGGCGAGGTCGGCGGCGTCGGCCTCGGGCCAGGTCGCCGCGTGCCTGCGGCGTCCGAGCAGGTCGTCGACGGACAGCCGCTGCTCGCCCACGACGGCCTTGGGGTCCATGCGCTCGCCGAACAGCTGCTCGGCGAAGCGCACCAGGCTCTTGCGGCTCTCGCTGTCCCCGTCGCCGACGGTCGCCGAGGTGCCCACGCAGCACAGGCGCCCGCGCTCGATCGAGAGGCGTTCCTTGAGGCGCCGGATCAGGCAGGCGACGTCCGAGCCCTGGGCGCCGTCGTAGGTGTGCAGCTCGTCGAGGACGAGGTAGCGCAGGGTGTCGGACGTGTTCTGCTCCCACAGCCCGCGGTCCTCCGGCCGCAGGAGCAGAAAGTCGAGCATCTTGTAGTTCGTGAGCAGGATGTCCGGCGGGTCCTTGCGGAGCGTGTGCCGGTCGCCGATCAGGTGCTCGCGGGTTGGCTTCTTCTGGTCGGTCTCGCCGCCGACGTAGAGGCCCGCGCTGACCCCGTCGAGGTCGTCGCGGTCCCACAGCTCCTTCGCCAGCCGCCGCGCCTGGTCGGTGGCCAGGGCGTTCATCGGGTAGAGGATGATCGCCTTGATGCCCGGCTCGCCCTTCGCCACCGCGCGCCGGCAATGGTCGAGGATGGGCATCAGGAAGCACTCGGTCTTGCCGGACCCCGTGCCGGTCGTCACCAGCGTGTGGCGCGGCTGCGGGTAGATCTTGGTCGACAGCCGCTCCCAGGCCTCGAGCTGGTGGGCGAAGGGCGGGAAGGGCGGGCGGACGTCGATCGGTGCGTCCTCGTCGTCGAGCTCCGCCGACACCAGGAAGGGCAGCCGCACATCCACGAAGGGCCCGCGGAAGAGCCCGTCGGGCCCGTCGAGGAAGTCGAAGAGGGCGCGCTCGAGGTCCTCGTCCGCGAGGGAGAGGGTGGTCCGCAGGTAGTCGAGGACGGCCTGACGCGTCTCGCGGGCAAGGACGGAGGGGAGCATTGGGGGGGGCAGGGCAGGGGATGACGGGCCTGTGGGGGCGTCGAATGGCCGGCCGGGGATGAGCGGGTGCTAACGGTGGGCGGGGCGGAAGCGGACGTGGCCTCGGTCGAGGCATTGTGCCAACGGGCTTCCAATCAGGAGGTTACGGCTCCTATGGGCGGTCTCATGGAAGCTTCGTG
Source organism: Engelhardtia mirabilis (assembly GCA_007751255.1). Taxonomy (GTDB): domain Bacteria; phylum Planctomycetota; class UBA1135; order UBA1135; genus Engelhardtia; species Engelhardtia mirabilis. The sequence continues at coordinate 6,274,405 of CP036296.1, read as the reverse complement.
GGAGGGTAGCTCCAGGGAGCGGGCTCCTGCGTATATGGGCAAGGTTGCGTATATGGAGGAACATGCCTATATAAGGTCCCATGATCGCCGATGACCCGGGCTCCCCATGACCAGCAAGATCCAACTGCTCCTGTCCGCCGCCTCGACGCGACTCTCGGGCGTCCTCGAAGGCGAAGGTTGGACCGTCGACGATCCGGTCGAGCTCGAGGTCGATGGAGCTCGAGGGTCGCGACACCCGACAGTTATCCCATTCGGTCGTGCCAACGACCGTTACGAAGCCCATCTACGGGGCGCGGTGGGTAGCGCCGGCTTCGACACCCTGCGCCGCGCCCTGGCCGACGGCCTGCTGACCGGCCAGGCGGCGAGCCGCGAACGAGGTCGTCGCCCGATGGCGATCGTCGTCGCGACGCCCATCTCGGCCGCGATGATCGAGAGGCTCGGCGAGTACTGCCGCTGGGTCGACGGCGAGGCCGCCTGGGGCGTCGTGGACCCCCACGGCATCGTGAGTCTGTTCGATCCGCAGCACGCCGAGGGCGGCGCTGGAGCTCTGCTCAGCGCCGAACCTGCAGCGGACTCCGCTCGCACCAACCCCGCCGCGCAGCCGGCGGCCCGAGCCAAGCTCTTCACCGACCTCCGCCAATGGATGCTCAAGGTCCTCCTGGCTCCACGCGTCGACGAGGACCTGCTGACGGCCGATCGCGGTCCGATCCGCAACGCGACCGACCTGGCCGACCGCGCCCGGGTGTCGACGTCGATGGTCTCGCGCTTCCTCGCGGATCTCGAGGACCACGGCTTCCTCGAACGCTCGACGCGATCCCTGCGCCTGGTTCGACTCCGGGATCTCCTCGACGCATGGAGGAGCGACACGGTAGGGCAGGCGCGAGACGTCCGCGTGCGGTTCGACCTACCGTCGGGCGACCCCGCGAAGCAGCTGCGGCGACTGCTCGAACTCGAATCGAAGGAGCGCCGCCGGCAACTGGAGCAAGGTCCGGGCCATCGCCGTCCCTGGATGTGCCTCGGCCTGTTCGAAGCGTGCCGCAGCCTGGGCCTTGGCCACGTGCTCGGTGGCCCGATCCACTTCTACCACGAGGATCCCGACACGACCCTGACCCCGCGGCTCGACAGCCTCGGCCTACACCGAGTCGATGATCGGTCAGCACAGGACATCTACCTTCGACGACCGACGGCGCCGCAGTCGGTCTTCAGGGGCGCCGTCGTCCGCGACGGGGTGCCGACGGCGGACGTGCTGCAGTGCTGGCTCGACGTGGTGGACCACCCGACCCGCGGGGCCGAGCAGGCGCAAGAGATCATGGAACGGATCGGGCTCCTGGACGAGGGGGGGTCGTGACCGAGCAAGTGCTGAAGCGTGCCGCAGGGGCCCTGGCGAGCCAGGGACATCGTCTCGTCGTGGTCGGGGGCACGGCCCATCGCCTGTTCAGGCACCACGAGCTGGCCTCGACCGCGGCCTTCGAGCCGGTCCGGACCGAGGATGTAGACATCGCCGCGAACCGCGACCTCGAGGTCGCCCTGCGGAGCGACGCGAGGATCCTGCATGCCCTCGAAGCGTCAGGGTTCGTCGAGGCCCTGTCGGGCAGCGAGCGAGCCAAGCACCGCTACGTCCTCCCTGGCACCGAGGGCTACCTCGAGTTCATCGCGCCCAGGACCGGCGGTCTCGCACGGGAACCCCAGGCCTTCGGCGGCGTCGTCGCCGAGCGCCTGGAAGGAGTGGATCTCCTGCTGCACGAGCCCTGGACCTGCCGTTTGGAGTCCGAGGGGGACGAGACCCTGCACGTCGTCAACCCGATCGCGTACCTGTGCCAGAAGATGTTGGTGCTTCCCCAGCGCGAGGCCGGGCCGAACCACCGCACGGGTGAGCACAAGCGCTCCAAGGACCTCCTGTACGTCTTCGACACGCTGACCCTCTTCGCCCCGGACCTCGGCGTGCTGGTGGATCGGGCGTCGGTCCTGCGGCCCGAGCTCACGGCGAAGCGCGCGAAGAAGATCCGCGAGTCGATCGATCGGTTCTGTTCGGCGGACAACGACGACCTCTCGCGTGCGCCGGAGATCGCTCGACAGCAACGGCCTGCGGTGCCCACGGCGGCACAGATGGCCGATGCGATGCGGCGGGAGTTGCCGCGGCTCTTGCTGGGCTCCTGACGAGCTGAGGGTTCCTGTTCAGTGGGCCTCATTGGCCGCGTGCGACTGTCTGCGTGACACACGTGCAGCGCGTGACAGTTGCCTGCGCGGGGCCCGCGCGCGCAGTAGTCGCGGACCTCCACGGCGAAGGCCTGATGGCCGACCAGCCTCGCGAGCCGAGCGGCGGCCGCCTCGAGCCGCGCGGGGTTCGGATCATCAGTTCGGATCATGAAGGCGCCTGCGCTCGAGCTCCGCGACGGCGAGTCCCCGTTCGCGCGTCGCGCCACACCGAACGCCATCGACGAGGGCGAGCAGTTCGTACATGGCCGGGTCCTTGCGCGCGATCGCCGGGACCGTGCGATAGAGCGGCTCGATCACCTGTCCTCGGACCTCGCCATCGGGGTCGGCCCAGACCAGGGGCGGGTCGGAGCCCGGCTGGTCCAGGTCGGAGAGTGGCGGGGCGCTGCGACCGGTGGGCAACCCTCGGCCGACCCGACCCGGCGAGACGAAGTAGGCGTACCGAGCCCCATGGGTCAGGAACTCGAGCAGCGCCCCCCGAATGACGGACGGCTTGGCCTTCGGTTGCACCCCAGGTCCCAGGATCCCGGCCGCGACGCCTCGGTCGACTGACGCCTTGGTTTCCGAGAGGCTGAGCTCGAGGGCGGTCGCGAGCTCCTGGCCGGCCAGGTAGAGCGCCGTGACAATGTCCAAGGGCTTCAAAGACAGGAGGTTGCGGGATTCGCGAAACGCGTAGACACCACCCATTGGGCCTGAAGCAGCCGGCACGATTCGGCCTGCCGGCCGTTCCCGGGCCCGCGTCCTGTCGGAGCGTGCTGCCTGGTACTTGCTAGGACGTGGTAACTTCCGCCTCGGTTCTTGACGCGTTTGGCCGACCTGTCACTCGGGCTAACACGTCCTGAGGCCGCCCGGCTCCGACCCCCAACCCGCCATGTCTCCCTGGGATCCGACCCGCCCCTACGACGAGCTCCCCCTACTGCCCCCCCCGGGCGAACTCGAGACCAAGGCGGTCCTCAAGCGGTGCATCGACGCCAGTCGTGCCCTCGCCGAGGTCGGCCAGGCCGCCGGCCGTCTCCCGAGCCCAGAGATCCTGATCCGGACGATGCCCCTGCTCGAGGCCCAAGCCAGCTCAGCGATCGAGAACATCGTCACGACCACGGACGCGCTGTTCCGGGAGGTCGCGAGCGACGTCGCCGGCGACCCCGCGACGAAGGAGGCGCGTCGCTACGCGCAGGCCCTGCTCGAGGCCTTCGGCGACCTGGAGCGGCGACCGATCACCACCGGCCTCGCCGAGCGCATCTGCACCCGGCTCCGCGGCATCGACATGACCGTACGGTCGGTCCCCGGCACGACCCTGAGGAACGCCCAGACCGGCGAGGTCGTGTACACGCCACCGAGCGGCGAAGGGCACCTGCGACAGCTCGTCGCCAACTGGGAGCGCTTCGTCAACGAAGAGCAGGAGCCGGACCCGCTCGTCCGCCTCGCGGTCGCCCACTACCAGTTCGAGGCGATCCACCCCTTCATCGACGGCAACGGGCGGACCGGTCGGATCCTGAACAGCCTGTTCCTCGTCCAGGCGGGCCTCCTCCCCCTGCCGATCGTCTATCTGAGCCGGTACATCATCGCGCACCGCGATGAGTACTACTGCAGCCTGCGCGCGGTCACTAGCGACGACGCTTGGGAGCCGTGGATCCTGTACGTGCTGGACGGGATCGCTCAGACGTCGAGGTGGACCCTGGCGAGGGTCGAGGCGATCGAGCTCCTGATGGGCCAGACGGCCGCGGAGCTTCGCGAGGCGGCACCGAAGCTCTACAGCCACGAACTCGTCCAACTGCTATTCGAACGGCCCTACTGTCGGATCGGCGACGTCACGGAACGCTGCGAAGTCGTGCGCCAGACGGCTTCGAAGTGGTTGCGCGAGCTCGCGACAATCGGGATCCTGCGCGAGGAGGTGCACGGGCGCGAGAAGCTGTTCGTGTTTCCGCGGTACCTGAAGCTGTTGACGAGTGATGATCTTTAGCCGAGGCCGGTTCGAGAAGGAGAGCCAATGCCCGACCTGTCGACCGATGCCGGCCTGCGAGCCGCGTGTGACGAGTTGCTCGCCGAGCCCGAGGTCTTCGCCGAGCGCCTGCCGTGGTATCCGGACTTCGAGCAGTTAGTCGCCGATTGGCTCGCCGCCGATCGTGAGGGCCGCGCCGACCTAGAGCTGCATCGGCGGCTGTGGATCGACCATCCCGTCCCGTTGAGTCGGCACGCATTCGGCTTTCCGGCCGCGGCGTTGGACGACGAGGGCTGGCGCGAGTGGTTCGCGGAGTGGAGCGTCCAGCCACACGTGGCGGAAGACCTGGAACAGCACGACGTTGATCGTGATGCCGCGGTAAGCGACGTAGTCGACGATGCGCTCCGTGTCGGGGTCGAGCTCGGCGGCCACGATGACGATCTGGTGAGTGTCACCGAGCGTGTCCTCATCGAGGGGCGCACCGAAGCGGGCGTGAAAGTCCTCGCTCAGGCTGCGGCCGTCGGTGTATGCGCGGTAGATCCGGATGACGTCGGTCGCGACGAGCCTATCGATCGAGGTCGCGTAGACGAGCGCCTGGGCGAGAACTTCGCGGGGCGTCTATTCGCGCTTGATTTCGATCACGACGAGCGAGCCGTCGGGCGCGACGGCGAGGAGGTCGATGAACTCGCCGTGCTCGTTCCGGACCTGGCGGTCGGTGAGCATCCACTCGCCGGACAGGATCGCCGGCGCTTGCTCCATCATCCGCTCAAGGTCCAGCTCGGTGGCCAGGCGAGCGCGGGAGAAGAGGGGTGGGCATGTCGCCGGTCTTCCAGATGGCGTGGTGGATCGGCATCGACTCGGGGGAGCAAGGGGCTCGAGGGCTGCTGCCGGATGCTCGCCTGTGAGACCGAGGGTTGCCGTGCGGGCCCGCGCCAAATCTTGGAGTCGAGTTCCGTTGTGATCGTCGACGGCTAATCTATCGATCATGAAGAAGAAGCGGAGCGGCCAATCACGTGGCAAGGAGCGACCGAAGAAGAATCGCAAGCAGCGAGGACAGGGCGCGTCGAAGCAGACGGGCAAGCCCCGCAGGCGTCAGGCCGCGCCGACCCCTCAGTCAATGCCCATGCGGCCGTCGATCAACGGCCTGACCGATCCGGCTACCGTGATGTGCTGGTGCAAGCGACTGCTTGACCCCTCGGTCCCACACGACATGGAGAATCGATGGGACGGATATCGGCCTCCCGACGACGTGAGCGGCGCGCTCAGCCTCGTCCGCGGATTCATCGAAGATAGTGCGCGACTTCAAGCGTGTCGTGAGATCAAAGAGCGAACTGGCGAGTGGCCCGATTGGTTCCGAGACGCAGATCTCAAGATTGATCTCTACGAGTATGCGAAGTGCTTTCTCGAGGACCCTAGCGAAGTCCACCTGAAGATCGCTAGGACAGCGGCGTGGATCTACCTACAGCCAGACTGGCCTGACCTGCCCACGATCATCGAGGAGGTCGGCCTCCCATCGTGGATGACGGCGGCGGCGGCCGACGCGCGCATGGCCTTCAAATCGCTCGCGGCTGAGCGCCAAGAGGCGACTCGACAGCGCGAGCGCCCGCTGGAGATGCGGCCGCACCCTGGCATAGCCCTCGCGCACCTCCCGGGGGTCGCGGGCCAGCCTCGGCGAGCGCTCTCTCCTTCCGAGGCACGATTGCACCTCGAAGGCGTGGCCGCGTCGATCGAGTCCGAGATCCGGATCTTGGACCTGGCTGCAGCTTCGCCCGCGAGCCGGCTGGTCGATCCAGCCGAGCACGGCGCGCGGTCGGCTTTTGCCGCGATCGAGTACTTGGGTGCGCTCGATTCTGGTACGGCGACGCAGCAGGGCGCCGGCATGAGGACCTTCAAGTTCTACCTGCAGGAGCTCCGGCCATTTGCCTTGGCGCTGTATCGCGCTTGCCGCAACCCGATTGCCCACGGGCTGGGCACGCGACGAGCTACGTTTCATGCGGGGCAATCCTCGCTCGACGGACGGGACAGGGTCGTGACTGTTGTGCCGACTTGGAGTGACTCCGAGCCCGAAGCTGTGCGCTGTCGCGAGCAAGTTGAACATCAGCAGGAGATCGAGGTCAACTTCCGAGTCCTGCTCGTCGAGGCCAAGGCCGCGGCGATCGCGATGGCAGAGGTGATAGAGGAGCCTGACCGTCTCGAGCACTTCAACAAGGCCTGGCAGGAGGTAGCGGAGCCTCGGGCCGTCACGCTCGGCACGCAGTTGGCTCCGAAGACGCTCGACGAGCTGCACGCCGAGCCCCGAGAGGTAGACACGCCGCCTCTCGAGGCAAGGGTCGCGGTCATGTCGATAGGCGCGACCGAGCGTCACCCTAGCGGCCGACCTCTCACCCCTCGGCAGCAGCTCGAGGTGTACGAGTCGATCCTTCGGCTGATCGCGCGCCCCACCCTGGAGGAGTTGATCGACAACCTCGAGCCGTCTTCGGCCGTCGCCCTACGGCGAGCGATCGACGACAACGTCCCTGCATGGAGTTGGCTCCCGCGAAGCCTGTCGAGCGAGGCCGCGGGAGAGGTCCGAGCCGATCACGTTCCCCCGGGCGCCACGGCAGCTTCGAGAGTCACCAACAAGATCCTCGCACTGATCCCCCATCCACGGCGGAAACGCGGTCGGGATAGAGCGGACCCCTCGGCAATCGAACACTTGGAAGGGCTTCGGGTTCACCTCGACGAGGTCGGGCGACGGTTGTTGCCGTTGTCCGCTGCGCCGTTGGTCAACGAGTCCATCGGCACCCACTGGAGCATGATCCCGGTCAGGATCGGCTTCGCGTGCCTCGATCACCTCTGCCAGCTCACTGCCGATTCGGAGGTGGAGAAGACCGATGACCAGAATCTGCAGCAGCTCCGTGAAGCGTTCCTAGCCACCTGGTTCGACCTGCGGTACGCGGCCTACGCGCAGGTCTTGGGCGCCATGTTCCGTTACCCAGCGTTTCACCTCTTTGGGCCCAGGAACGTCACGATCGAGGAGCACGACGTGGCCTCGGTCGCCGGACCGTTGGTTCTGAGCTATTGCTTGATCGACTCCGAGAACCGAGCACTCGACTTCGACTTCGAGGGGCTGACCGTCGAGCACCTGCGTCGGGTCAGCGGCGCCTACTGGTCGTGGGCGGCGGAGGGCCGCCGCGTAAGGGTGCCGGCTCACTTTCTCCTCTTTTCACCCAAGCGGTTCCTTCGGGACTCGGCCAAAGCTGTCGAACGATTGACCCGAGCGGCGACCGAGGATCCTGTACTTTCTCGACGTATCGCCGACCGGCTCGCCGCCCTTTCCGCTCCGGCTGATTGGTCTGGAAGAACCGACGCGGTGCAGTCGATGGAGTCGCTGATTCGCGCTGGTTCCACGGTGCACGGGGGATCAGAGCAGGCAACCTAGGCATCGGCTTGAGCTGACCGACGACTGTCACGAGAGAGCTCGAGCGGCGTTACGAGCGAGTAGGGCGCGAGTGTTGCAAACTCGCACTCCACCGGACGGGTCCATCTGGCCGGCGAGTCCCTGCCTCACGATCCGAGCGTTGCCGCTGCCGGGACTACGAATCAGCCGCCGCGCCCAGTCGCGACCGTGCTGCGGGTGCGCACGACGTCCGGCAATCCGGAGGGCGCGCCGGAGCGCGTCGTCCCCGCGCCCGAGGTCACCGGCGGCTTCCGCGAGATCGGCCGCTACGAACTCGTCGATCCGACCGGCACCGTCGACGCCGTCGTCGTCGACGACGAGCCCCTGGAGCCCGCGCCGAACGCCCGCCTCGGTGAGCGCGCGTGGCGCTGGCTCCCGGGCTTCTACGCCGGCGAGGTCGCCGCCGAGGCCCGAATCGGCGATCGCGCCGTCGCGCGCTTTCGCCTCGACGTCTCGCCCGACCCGCGCAAGGCGGGCCGCGAGGTCTTCGACGCCATGGTCGACGAGCTGTGGGCCGAGGACCCCGCGCTCGTCCTCGGCGTCGAGCCCGCCACCACCCGCGTCGGGCGCCTCGACGCGGCGCAGAACCCCTGGATCGAGTTCGAGCGCCTGCGCCGCAACGCGCCGGCGTTCCTGCGCGCGCTCGACGAGGTGGTACGGCGCCCGCGCGCCCGCCTCGTGGCCGAGCGCGAGGACCGGCCGGCGCACCGGGTGCGCCGCGTGGATCGCGGGACGGCGCGCACGGCGCTACGGAACCCCGCGACGCTGGCGCTGCTGCGCCCGGGCCTCGAGGCGCCGACGGGTGCCGAGCCGCGGTTCGACGTCCCCCGCGTCACCGAGAGCCTGGACAGCGCCGCCAACCGCGCGCTCGCCGCCCTCGCCGCGGCGGCCCTGGCGCGGACGCGGTCGCTTCTGCGGGTCCTGGAGCGCCTCGCGCTGGCCGACGACGAGGAGAGCGCGACTCGCAGCGCCCTCGCCAAGCGCTGGCCCGAGCGTCGGCGCGTGCTCGTCGGCGTCGAGCGCGAGCTGACCCGCCGCCTGCGTCGCCAGCCGTTTCCGTCCGTCCGCCGCCACGAGGTGACGTCGGCGGGCCTGGTCGCCGTCGACGCCGACCCGGCCTACGCGCGGGCGTGGAGCTGTGGGTGGCGCGCCCTGCGCCGCGGCATCGGCGGCGAGCGCAACGCCGAGCGGCACTGGCTGAGCCCGACGTGGGAGGTGTACGAGCGATGGTGCTTCGTGCGGATGGCTCGGGAGCTACGGGACGAGCACGCCGAGCTGGCCTGGACCCGGAGCGTGCCCCGCGACCTGCACGTGAACGCCGACGCCGCTTGGAGCGGCGAAGCCAATGGCCGCCGGCTCACCATCCTCCTGCAGCCCAGGTTCCCGAGCCTCCCTTCGGGGTGCGAGGCGGGGCCCTGGTCGATCTCGAAGTCGCGGATCCCGGACATCGTGGTCGTCGACGAGGCCGACGGCCGCGATCTCCGGTTCGGCGTCTACGACGCCAAGTACCGCACGGCGCGAGCAAGCCTGATGGACGCGATGGCGAGCGCGCACATCTACCGGGACTCGCTGCGATGGGCCGGCCAACGGGTTGACGGGTCCGTCCTGCTCACTCCAGACGTGGCGCTCGCGCCGGAGCTGGCGACAACCGAGTACCTCGATCGGCACGGCTGCGGGGGTCGCCCCATGTTGCCCGACGTCGCCACTGGATGAGTCGGCCACGACAGGGCTCGCCCAGTTCTCTCGATTCGACGAGTGGGCCCATCACGACCGGGCGCAGTCGCTCCTCGACCCATGACCCGCAGGCTCGCATCCTGGCCGTCCGTGTGGGTAGTCTCGCCAACATGTGGACCCATTTCGCCGCGCTGCCCCTCGCGCTGCTCGCGCTCCCGTCCGACGATCCCATCTACGCCACCGAGGTAGCCAAGCTGCTGCCCACGACAGCCGCTTCCGGAGGCGGCTTCGGCAGCGCCCTCGCGCTCGACGGCCCGGTCGCGTTGATCGGCGACTCGAGCGCCAGCGTGGGTTCGTCGACGAACGCTGGCCGGGCGTTCATCTTCGTCGAGCAAGACGGTGTCTGGATCGAGGAAGCGGCTCTCTTCGCATCGGACGCAGCGAGCAGCGGCGCTTTCGCCTACGACGTCGCCCTGGATGGCGAAGTGGCGGTCGTCGGCGCGCCGCGCGTTGACCAGGGCGCGGCGCTCAACGTCGGAGCCGCCTATGTCTTTCGCCGAACGGGCGGGAGCTGGGTTCAGGAGGCGAAGCTGGTCGCGGCCGACGGGGCGGCGGGCGACCTCTTCGGGTGGTCGGTCGCCGTCGACGGGGCCACGATCCTCGTGGGCGCTGAAGAGGACGACCACAGCGGCTTCGAGCGCGCCGGGGCGGTCTACGTCTTCGAGTTCGGCGGCACGAGCTGGGTGGAGACGGCCAAGCTCACGGCGTCGGACTCGAACGACCTCCTGCAGTTCGGGCGAACACTCGCCTTGGACGGCGACACGGCGGTCGTCGGCGTCCCATACGCCGACACGTCGGATGGGTCCAGTGTCGGAGCGGTCTACGTGTTCCAGCGCGAGGCCGGCGGTTGGGCCGAGGACGCCAAGCTCGTGGCGGACGATGGCGAGCCGTTCGACGAGCTCGGCGAAGCGGTGGCGATCGACGGTGACACCATCGCCGCGGGGGCCTATCGCGACTCCCACGCCGGCGGTGGTGGAGCGGGGTCGGTCTACGTCTTCGCTCGGACGGGGTCCGTCTGGAGCCAGTCCGCGAAGCTGGTCGCGACGGACGCGGGCTCCAACGACCAGTTCGGTGTCGCCGTCGCGGTCGAGGGCGACCGTCTGGCGGCCGGCGCGCGCCTCGAGGACCACGCCGGCGGCGTCGACGCCGGATCGACCTACCTGTTCGAGCGTGATGCCGCCGGGTGGAACGAGGTCCAGAAGCTGACGGCGTCCGACGCGAATGGCGGGGACCAGTTCGGCTACCGCGTCGCCCTTGCGGGCGAGCGACTCCTCGTGGGCGCCTACCGGGCCGTCCAGGTGACCGGCACCGGCGCCGCCTACGTCTTCGACCTGCTCGACCCCTGTCCCGGGTCGGTCGCGAGCTATGGCACGGGCTGCGCCGGAACGGGCGGCTTCGTGCCGACGTTGACGTTGGACGGCTGCCTCGCCTCCGGTGCGCGCTTCACGCTCGGGGTGTCGAACGCCGTGGCGCCGAGCGTCGCGTTCGTCGTCTTCGGCGGCGGGGCCGGAGATCTGCCTCTTGCCGGCGGCTGCACGATCCTCCTCGACCCGATCCTGCCGGGGCCGTGGGCGCTCCCGATGGGGGGCGCGGGCGCCGGTTCGGGCGAGGTGACCCTCACGACCAGCTTTCCGGTGGTGCCCGGGGGATTCGACCTGACCCTGCAGGCGGCCGTGCTGGATCCGGGGGCAGCGCTCGGGTTCGCGCTGAGTCAGGGGCTGGCGCTCGCGGTGGGGCCCTGACGGAGAGTCGCCGGCGCGATCGACGGGCGCCGAACCGCGCCGGGCGATCAGCGACGGCGGGGTCGAGGGGCGACGCCGTTCAGCCCGAGCCGGGCGGCCGAGGCCGGCCTCGACACCAGGCGCACGCCCTCTTGGTCGAGCCGCAGGCGGTCTCTCTCGAACGGCCCGAAGTCGCTGCGGCCGGAGGGGATCCACACCCAGGCATGGACGCGTTCGCTCGCACGCAGCTCCCGCGCGAGGAGCCGTTCGCTCGCGCGGCGCTTCTCGAGGATCTCCGTGACGTTGCCGGCTTTGACCGGGTGGATCTCCACCGCGACCAGGCGTCCGGTCTCTCGAGCGCCGAGCAGGTAGTCCCACGACCGCGCGGTCCCGCGCGACGCCGCCGTCGCCGAGTCGAGGTCGAGGCTGTCTTCGATCATCGGTCGAGCCGGTTTCTCGATCGATCCGCGATCGCGCCGTCGCATGGCTCGCACGCCGGCCTTCACCTGCGCCCGGAGCGGGCTCTTCGCCTTCAGCGCGCCTTCGACCGGCCCCGTCATCGCCGCGACGCCTCGACCGCGCGCCGGACCGTCTCGCCGAAGTGCGAGCCGAACCCCGCCAGGCCACCCCAGCCGGACACGTCGTCGTCCTCGGACCCCGGATCCAGGCTGGAGATGTCTTTCGACACCACACCGTCAGGCCCGTGCTTGAGCAGGAACGTCCGCAGGGAGCGACCCCTGTCCAGGGCCGCGTTCGCGACGTCCTTCGTCTTCCCTCGTGCCGGGACGTCGAAGGCGTCGCAGACGAACTCGGGGCCCGCTCCGATCTCACGCAGGCGGCGGAGCATCCAGACCGCCGAGAGGACCAGCGGCGAGTGCGTCGAGACGACCACTCGATAGCCGCGGGACAGCAGTTCGAGGCACAGCAGGAGGACCACCGTGATCGCTTCGGGATGCAGGCCCATCTCGGGCTCCTCGATCACGACCCATTCGAGGTGCTCGTCCTTGGTCTGCTTGCGCGGAGGGAGCGCGCTGTAGAGACCGAAGAGCAGCGGCGTGAACTCACGCTGTCCCGAGGTCCAGGTCATGAACGGGAGCTGGACGTCCCCGTGAGTGAGATGCAGCCGACGCACCCGCCCCTCGTCCTCCCGTAGCGAGACCTCACCGCCGTGGAAGACGGCGGCGTCGATCCGGTCGCGGTACTCGCTCTTCAGGACGCGCTCGCGTGGGAACAGGGCGCCGCCGTCCAGGGCTGGGCGGAACAGCTCGAACAGCCACTGGCTGAACAGGCGTGCCACCACCGGCGTGTCGGGGCCGAGCTTCTGGAAGGGTTGGGCCCAGCCGTCGTTGATCAGGAGCGCGCGGTGGGCGGGGATGTAGAGCAGCCGCGCCTTGCCTTGCTTGTCGCCCCGCCTCGAGAGGGAGCCCGGATCGACGGCGCGGTTCTCCCACCGGACCGAGCTGTCGGCGCTCCAGCCGCTGCCCATGCCGACGCCGAAGATCAGATCGACGAGGTGCGCCGGCTCGTCCGCCGGGTGCCCGGCGTCGGTCAGCGCCTTGACGATGTTCCGGCCGTCGAGCGCCGCCTTGAGCCATTGCAGGGTCAGGCTCTTGCCCGACGCCTGCGGCCCGACGAGGACCGTCAGGTCCCCGAACGCGATGTCCACCGAGCGCAGGTGGGCGAAGTTCTCGATCTGGAGCCGGCTCATACCGTCCTCGCGGTCCTCGGAATCCGAGCTGTCGACGGGCTTGGCCATGCTGGGGGAGGGCAGAGGGCGAGGCGCCCTGCCGCCCAGCTAGACCGGCCCGCGGCCCAGAAGGTTACCGCTGAGACCCGAGATTTCGAGCGGGCGTGCAGTGGCTCAGCGGACGGCCGCGATCCGCGGCACGCCGAGACCGGTAGCGAACCCGCGCCAGAGCGGTGCCGTCGAGGTGCTCGCGACCAGGCCGCGCAGCCCAGCACTTCTTCCTCCCAGAAGATCCGCACTAGCTCAGGCGACGGTGCAGCTCGGCGTTCTTGTCCAGAACGTAGGCGGCGACCTCCGCAAAGGTCGGCCGGTCGTCAGCGATCGCTGCGGCGTCCTCGCTGAAGTTGAATCGAATCGTCATCGGCGCGGGCGCAGGGCCCTGGATCGCGCCAAGGCTGATGCCGCTGAGCACGACCGTGGCCGCGAACCCACCGGGAGCGAGCTCCGCGTCAGCCGCCAAGTAGCCGTCCTCGAACTCTCCTCTCGATCGGTCGGTCATTGGTCATCGCGCTCCGTGGCGATCAGGTCCGCGTGGTCGTCGTACTTGCGCTCGACCCAGCGAACGTCCTGGTGCTCTTCGATCGCGGCGATCTCGATCGGGCCTCCGACGGTCGGCGCACCGAGCCTGGAACGATACCACCGACACGTGAGATCAACGAGGAACTCGGCGAGGTCGATCGCGTCCTGGAGTGGCATGGCGAGGTGCGCCACCCACCCATATTCGGACCCGACCGTGTCTCGGAGAGGGTGGGCTTCAAGTGACGTTTGCGGCGCTCCTGCGCCCGGGCCTCGACGCGCCGCTCGGAACCGAGCCTCGCTTCGACGTCCCCCGCGTCACCGAGAGCCTGGACAGCGCCGCCAACCGCGCGCTAGCCGCCCTCGCCGCGGCGGCCCTGGCGCGGACGCGGTTGTGGAGGGCAGCTACTCCACTCGTGCTCCCACCGTGGGCTGCACGGCTGCTGCAGCCTCGGCTACCGCATGGCGAAGGTCGTCCATGCTGCTCCACTCAACGGCGCCTTCGGGGATCGCTTGGTCCGGAGAGAGAAGTGACCTGAGCAGCTGCTGAACACGCGCCATGGCTTCTGGCGATTCGGTAAGCCTCTTGACGGCTCGGTAGGGTTTGTCGGCGGTCGCTGTTGACTGAAGGTACGCTTCCTCGAAGTTGGGAACCGACGCAACAAGCCGAACCCGCTCAGTTTCGCGCCCGGGCGCAGTGGCATCCAGTATTCGTTGATTGGCCGCCCATGGCGACTGCGGGGCGTCGCTAATCGCATCTGAGTCGTGAAGGACTGAGTATCCTACGTTGAATTGATTCAAGATCTTCGCTACGGACGCGATTGTCCACTTGCCGCGAGCCCGAACGACGTGGACGTCGCTCGTATCGTCTTCGATCGAATTTGCTGCAAGTTGGAGGGCTGCATACTCGGTGTCGCCCTCGACTACGACGACGCGGCCGCCAAAGAAGAATTCGGCCACGTGCGGATCGCAGATGTTGAGCAGCTTTAGGTTCTGTCGGTCGTCGTCATCAAAATGAGCTTTCGAGGGTCGAAAGATCGTGCAGCCCGTGGCGGTGTGGTCGTCGTCGATCTCGACCCTGACGATCGATGTGTGGTCGCGGCGAAAATCGACGAAGACTGGCGAGTGTGTGGCGATCATGACCTGCCAGCCATCTCGCTCGGCGAGAGTGTAGAGTGCGTCGGCGGCCGACCGAATCCTGTCAGGGTGGAGCGACAGCTCAGGTTCATCAACGATGAGGAGGTCTGTCGGCATGTTTGTCTCACCGTCCGCGCTCGACTCTGCTAGGGCCATCAGAGTCGCCCAGAAGAGGGCCCTGCATGTTCCGCTTCCTTGACGCGAAAGATCGGTTGCCTGTTCAGCTGTTCGCCCCATGCGGAGAATGGGCGCTGACTTGAAAAGCGAAAGCGACTTCTCGAGCTGATCTTCTGCTCGGGCGTCCACTCGGACATTGAAGCCGCCGAAGACGCTGCCGAGGTGCTCGGATATTCGAGCCTCGATGCCAGCGACAGCGCCGCGTTCGGCTTCCGCGAGGCTGCTCTGGAGTGAAGCGAGCTGGGCCGTGAGCTCACGGTATGCCTGGCCATTAGGTCCCTCGTCTTCGCGGAGGTTCTTCTGTCGCTTCTTCAGCGCGGAAGACAGGATCCCTGATACGCGATCCGAGATGTCCGCTGGGGTCATGAAGGGGCCAACTACGTGAGGCCGCGGACGATTCGGCTTCGCTACTCCAGCGAACCCCCAGGGCTTCTCATCGACAAATTGACCGAGTTCGACATCGAAGCCCTGCCGGACCGGCTTGGCCCCCGGGATATGCCAAACCCAGCGTTCTTTGACGAGCCTCTCTCCTGTTTCCGTGTCGGCATAGATGTACTTTGCGGCGGGTGGACGGCCACCCCCAAGAGCGGTTGTCGTCTCGATCGTTGGGAGGGCGTTCTCAATGACCTGTCGATTGGGGAAGTCGTCGAGGTCGAGCGCTTCATCTCCCGTTCCTTCCGCCATCACGAGCTCATAGGCCCTAAGAATCGATGACTTACCTGCATTGTTCGGTCCAACGAGGACCACGATGTCATCCAGCTCAATCTCGACCCCTGTGGCGCCGATTGCTCGGAAGTTGCGGACGAGGATACTTCTGAGTCGTCCAGGGCGGTCAGGCTCGGTGTCTACGGCGGTTGCCGCTAGTTCTTCAATCTCAGGGGCAGCGTCGTGCTCCGGCATTGTCTCTCCTCGATTCTATGGACGTTGAGTTATGGGATCAGCGGCGAACGCCACGAACGTGTGTAGTCCGTCTCGCGGTCGTGGCGGGTCCACGGGGTTGGGTAGGTGCGTTCGAGGCGGGGCTCGAGGCCGGGGTCGGTGTAGCGGAGGGCCCAGAGGGTTTCGGTTCGGGTGCGCGTGGCGCCGGCGCTCGGGGGCGTCGGGTGGTCGTGGTAGGTGACCTCGGTGGGGGTCATGAGGTCGCGGAGGGTGGGGCGCTCGGGGACGGCGAGGATCTCGGCGTCGCGTTTGGCCAGGTGGGCGCGCCCGGCCAGGAGCTCCTCGGTCTCGGGGGCGCCGTCGGGGTAGGGGCGGGTCGAGTCGAAGCCGACCTGCTCTGCCAGGCGGTCGGCGAGCTTGAGGAGGCTCACGCCCTTCTCGTCGCCGATGGTCTCGGACGTCGGGACGAGGCGGCCGTGTTGGTCGTAGCGGTTCTGGCGCTCGTACTGCTGGAGCACCGGGAACTGCGCGCGGTAGATCGTCAGCAGCTCGTCGAGGGTGAGGCCGAGGGCGTTAGAGGCGAGGACGTCGAGCTCGACGAGGGCTTGGCGGCGGGAGAGGTCGGTGCGGAGTGGAACTGACCGCGACCACCCACATCGCTCGAGACCCAAGTGTTCCAGCCGAGGGTCGTTCGACGCGAAGACCTGACTCTTGCTCGCGTCGGGCTGAAGCTCGCTCCACAGGTCCGCGTAGTGAGAGGTGACGCAGACAAGTCGAAGAAGTCGCAGTCGAGCCGGAGGCGCGCCGCAGGCCTCTGGTAGCGGGAGTCGGGAAAGCAAGTCGTTGCGGCAGTCCGACTTGCCTGTGGTCTTGATGAACAGGTCCGCTGGAAGGGAAACGGCGAACGCTGCAAGAGTCGCGATGACTTCCAGCTCCGCGGTGACCGAAAGCACGCCGTCGATGTGCGCAGCTCCCGGAGGCATGATCGACGGGATCAGCGTTCGCTCGCCGGTCGGGCTGATCGCTCGACGATTGACGTAGCGGTAGAAGTCCGTGACCGGGCGGCCGTTCCAGGGGACCTTGGGGGTGCGCTCGGCGTAGACGGTCGGGCGGCAGGCGGGGACGTAGTTGGTGCGGGGGAGGTAGTCGTCGGGGATCGCGGTGAGGTCGATGCTGTTGTAGTCGCCCTTGCTCTTGCAGCTCTCACGGGGGGTCTGGTAGAGCGGCGATCCAACGTAGAAGTGAGGGCCCTGGATGATTAGGCCAGCCTCCTCCTTTGGTGTGGTCGTCTGCCGAGCGATCGTCTCGTCGTCCTGTGCATTCGTCTCGTTCCAGAGCTGCGTCGAGTAATGGGCCACGTCGCCAAGTCGAGTTGAGCCTTGAGACAGACGGCCCAGTGCCGACAAGATCTCGATGCTGTGAACCGTCGGCAGTCGGGCGCTTGAGGCTGGAGTTCCGGGTTTGTCATAGAGCCTTGCAAAGAGTGCGAGTTCGGATAGGCCGACGTAGACGAGCCTTCGGCGGTGGCCGCGAGTCTCAAAGGCCCCGTCGGCGCTCTTTATGCCGGGGGTGACCCCGAGACCGTCGTGAGAGACAGCCGAGTCGATTGTTCTTGGATGGATCAAGTTCGAGATCATGAGGAAGGGCTGATCTTCCTGTCGTGGGCCGTAGACGTTCAATGCGTACGGGCGAAGTACTCCGATCTCGAAGAGTGCAAGGATGTTGACGAACCGCGCGTGGAGCCGAAGTCGGCGGTAGACCTCGAGTCGGAGAGCCCCACCTTTCGGGTCGTCGAACACTCCTGGAGGGTGAATCATTCCGACGGTGCCTGGAGCGCTGGTGACTTGCCAGGCCACGGTGACAAAGGCCTTGTACGAGTTCGCCTTCATCCCCTGGAGGAGGGGCTGGTTGTGGATCGAACCGAGGTAGTCCTGCGTGGCGGTCTGAGCCTCGAGTTCGCCGATGTAGAGGTTCGCCGCATCGAACGTATCGAGGATGCGTGTTCGCTGCTTCGCGACCTTTGAGGCGCTGAGCTTCCGGAGGTCAACGGCGGGTTCGAAGTCGGCCAGGACGGCCTGCTCGTTGAAGGAGACGAGGATCCACGGCGGGTTCCCGAGGATCAGGTCGAATCCGCCGCGGAGCGCGTGGACCTCGGCGAAGCGCAGGTGCCAGTGATGGAATCGGTATCGCGTCGCGAGGCGGGCGACGACTTGAAGCCACGGCGTCGCCTTGGTGATCGCGTCCACGTCGGCGGTGCCGAGGGCTTCGCCGTGCGCGGCGCGGAGTTGGGCCAGCTCGTCTTCGAGCTCGCTCAGACGCGCGAGGGGGGCGGGGAGGCTCCGGCCATCGACCTCGGGCAGGGTCAACGTCGCCGTCGATGCGGCGGCCATGGCGCCGCTCGCGGGGTCGGCCAGACTCGCGGGGGCGACCGCGCCCTCGCTCGGCGCCACAGCCTCGTCCCCGAACGTGAGCTGTTGGGTCATCAGCGGATCGGTGACCGACGCATCCAACTTGCCCGTCAACACCAACTCGAGCGTCGCCAACCACTGCGCTCGGCTCGGCAGCTGCGCTGACTCCTTCACCGGCCAGAACCACAGCGCGCACCACGCGTCCATGATCAGCCGCAATCGCCGACTCGCGCTCGACGCCTCCTCGAGCCGCGCCGCGACCGCCTCTTGATCCTGCACGCGCGGGTTCAGCCGCGCGTCCCGCCGCCGCTCGGCCCGGGCCTCGGACTGCTCCCCCGACAGCTCCTCGTCGCTCGAGCCCGCCGGATCCGCCAGCCCGCCGTCGTCCCCACCCGACCACGACCCCTCCGCCGCCAGGCTCGCCGTCGCGTCCCCGCCACTCGCCGTCGCCGCCAGATCCTCCCGCCACAGCTCGCCCTCGGCCTCCGGCTCCTCCCACACCGGAATGCGGTCGTCCGTCGCCGCCGTCGCCAACACCCGCTCGCGACAGACCTCCGCCCACAGCCGATCCACCGCGTCCGACAAGCGCTCGAGGCGCCGCGCCTCGTCCTTCGTGAACGGCACGGTGAACTTCTTCTGCCACTTCCGCAGCCGCTCGGCGTCCTCTGGCGCCAGCTCCTTGACCACCTTGTCCTTGCCGAACGGCGCCATGCCGTCCGACGGCACGAGGAAGTGGTACACGCTGTGCTTCGGCCGCGGCGGCAGGGACCAATCGGCCCCGCCCGCGGCGAAGTCGGCCTCGCGCGGCAGCTCGCCGCCCTCCTTCACGAACGGCACGGCCTCAGGCGCCTGCCCCAACCAGTTCGGCTCGGCCTTGGAGCCCTTGGTCGTCAGGTCGCCGACCCTGAACACCTCGCGCCGCGCCCCGACCAGGCTGTTGCCGTAGGCGAGCCGCAGCCCGAACCAAGGGCACTTGCCGCCCTCGTACAACGTCGCCAGCCACAGACTCGTCTTCGCGAGGTCCACGGCCACCGGGTTCAGGTCGACGCCGTAGCAGTTGTTCGTCGCCAGCCGCGCCTTCACCCGCCGCTTCTCGCGCGCGTAGCGGTCCGACGGCAGGGTCTCGCCCAGCTCCTCCTGCCGCCGCGCCAGGTACGCATCGGCGAGCTGGTCCACCGCCTCGGCCAGGAACGCGCCCGAGCCCATGGCCGGCTCGCACACGGTCAGGTCGAGGATCTCCCGCGCCGACAGCTTGAACACGAGCGGTGCGCGGCCGAGCTCCTCCTCGCTCTGCGGCTCGTACAACAGCTCGCGCAGGGAGTACTTCACCAGGCACCGCGTCAGGACCTCGGGCGTGTAGTAGCTCGCCGACTTCTCGCGGTCGCGCCCCGCCAGGCGGAACAGGAACGTGCCGCGCTCGTGCACCACGCGCGAGCCGCCTGTGTCGCGCACGAACTCGTCCTCGCGGTAGTCGCCCGCGCGCGAGGCGCCGACGAAGTAGGTGCGGACCTTCTCGCGCTCTTCCGGCTTCTCGAGCTTGGGCACGTCCGCCTTGGCCGCGACCTCGTACAGGTCGTCTTGGGCGAAGAAGCCGGTGTAGGAGAGCAGCCCCTCGTACACCGCGCCGAGCTGGTTCACGCCGAGCTGGGCGTAGGAGATGCGCCCGCGGCTCTTGCCCCGGCGCTCGGCGGACAGGGACAACAGCTGCAGGACCTCCTGCACGACCCAGTTGCGAAGGCGCACGCCGCCAAGGGGCCCCAGGCGCGCGTCGTCGAACAGCGGGCTCGCGACCCCGTCCATCAGGAACGAGTCGTGCAGGGGCTTCTCGTCGTCGTGGGCCGTCGCGTACAGGTCGGCGGGGTCGTCCGTCGCACCAGGCGGGAAGCCGCCCTGCACGACGCCGAACAGGCGCTGGAGGCTCTCGTGCAGGAAGAATCCGTTGCGCGCGGCGTCGGTGTGCAGGGGCACGAGCTCGAGGGCCCGCAGGCTCTCGAGGCTGTAGCCGTCGCGGTAGATGCGGCTCTGCATCGGCACGACGCCCAGCTCGGCGCCGCGCGCCTCGACGTAGAACAGAAACAGCAGCCGGTAGAGGTAGGTGAGGCAGTCGCGGGTCAGCTCCGCCTCGAACTCGGGCCCCTCGTGGAAGACCTCCTGGCGCTGCTTGGCGGCGCGGTCGCGCTCGCGCTTGAAGTGCACGGCCTCGTTGCCGATCAGCTCGACCGCGCGGCGGACGCCGTACTTGAGGTCGGCGGAGACGGCGTAGGCGTGGCGGTGGCTGTTCTCGTCCAGCTCGTCGTGCAGGGGCGGGCCGGAGTCGGGGGCCAGGGCCTCGGCGTGCAACAGGCCCGCGGCGGCGCGGGCGGCGGCCTTGTCCTTGCGTCCGAACAGCTCGGACCAGTCGAAGCGCAGGGCGCGGCCCTGGCCCCACTTGTGGCGCTCGGCGAGGACGGCCTCGCCGCCGGTGAGGAGCAGGACGAAGCGCGGCGCGCGCTCCTCGCGGAAGACCAGCTCGTCGAGGACCTCGCGCCAGGTGGCGGCGCCGCGGCCGAGCTTCGGCAGGGGCGTGGTCTCGGGCGTGCCCGGCGGGAGCTGCGCGCGCAAGGGGGCCGTGTCGAGCGGGTCGTCGTCGTCGCCGCGCGCGAAGGCGGTCTCGCAGACCAGGAGGAAGGGCCGCGAGTCGCGCTCGAGGGTCAGGGCGACAGGGAGGGCGCTGCCGTCCTCGAGCACGTGGGCGTCGGGGGCCCGGTCGTAGCCGAGCGCCTCCAGGAGGTGCGCGTGGAAGTCGCGCGCGGCGTCGAGGCGCGCGAGCGTGTCGGTCTCGGACGCGCCGTCCGCCTCGTCGGCCCGCGCGCGCGCCGCGAACCACTTCTCGGCGAGGCCGAGCAGGGCGTCCTGGGGGAGGCGCGCGCGCGCGCCGGCCTGGTGCTCCTCCGCCCAACGCTTGAACAACGGGGCGAGGTCGCCTTCGAGCACCGCCTGCAGGTAGTGCTCGGAGAAGAACTCACCGTCGTTGTGGATGCCGGGGAGGGAGAGGGGCATGGTTCAATCCAACACGCGCACCGCGTCGAGCTTCGGTCCGTCCTGCTTATCGACCGGGAAATAGCGGTAGACGTGCTCGTCGCCGTGGGCGATGTCGATCCAAGCCATCAGGTTCCCGATGAAGTAGCCGAAAGCCAGGCTTGTCAGCTCGTAGCCTTGCCAGACGTAGGTCGTGTCGCCGCCCTGTGTGGTCGGGCCATCCGATGATTCTTCGATCCGGCAAAAGTACTCGGACCCTACGCAGAGATGGTTGACTGACGAGGTGGTGGGGTCCCCAAGTGACGCCGCCGCCTTCATGGCGTTATTCGCCGCGTTCTCGTTTCCGTGGAGGGCGAACAGGCCGACAAACGGCGGACGAGTACGATGCTCATTCGCGCGTTGGCGGCACGGCGTCGCGGAATCCTGCAGGTGAGAGATGGCGTCGCTCCAGTCCCCGGGGGCCCATCTTGTCGTGTCGGACTTGACCTCGATCATCCCGACGACCGCGTCGGCTCCACAGATCACAAAGTCGCCGTCGCGCATGAAGACGGGCTTCGAGCCTTCGATCACTAGGATGTCAACTTGTCTTGAGCGTTGATCGCGGTGAAGGACGAACCCCGTTGCGACGTCGAGCGATTTTGGTAGCCGCTCGCGAAGCAGTGCTCGAAGAACGGCTTCTTTGTGAGCGCCGTCAGTGCCCCAGTGAGCATCGCCGATCAGGTTCCGGATCTTGCACTCGACCGCCCTGATCTCGTCTGTCAGGTCCTTCAGCGCTTGCTTCGGGCCATAGTCGATAGGTTCCTTCTCCTTTCGCTTCCTAGGCATTTCATTTCTCCTTGATCAAGACCGCCGCCAACCGCACGAACGGCTTGTCGACGGTTGTCATCTCTTCTTTGATCCACGCCTTCCGTTCGGCGTGGATCTCGTCTTCGTTCTGCTTCTCCGCCTCGAAGCGCTTGCGCTCGAAGGTCGTCGCCTGGCGGCCCTTCTCGGCGATCTTGCGGCGGCGCGCTTCGCGCTGGGCGACGCGCTTGGCGCGCCAGGCCTCGAGGCGGTGCAGGCCCTCGTCCAGGAGGTCGGCGAGTTCTGACTCGCGCCGTTTGGCGACGCTCTCGAGGTGAGTTCGTGCTGAGCCGACGGCGAAGCGGCGGAGTTCTCCCAGAGCGTCGAGGAATTCCTGATCGAGTCCGCCACGGTTCGGCGGCCCCGCGCGGAGGCCAGTGGCCTCGAGCAGCGCCTCGAGCGAACGGATCCCCGTCTTCCTCCCGCCGGCGTAGCTCACGCCAAACCACTCGACGACGACGGCGCGGCCGCGCTCGTTCGAGAGGATTCCCTGGAACACGAAGCAGACCTCGCGCTCGGCCAAACCTTCACTCACCGGGATCACCGGCGCCTCGTGCCGCGCCAATCCCTCGAGGACCTTGTCGTCGAGCCACTGGCTGACCGGGTTCAGCTCCCAGAACAGCTGCCACTCGGGCCAGGCGTCGCTCTTCGCCCGCGCTGCGTCGAGGGCGTCGGCGACTCGGCGGCGATCGGTGGTGAGTTTGAGCTCGGCGTTCTGCTTCTTGCCCTCGGCGCGGATCAGCTCGGGCGGCAGGTAGTCGAAGCGGCGCAACAGGTCGTCGGGCGGGCGCAGGGTGAAGCCCGCGAGGTTCTCGTGCCACTCGATCAGGTCGGTGTCGGGCCCGAGGGCCTGCTCGAACGCCTCGCGCGCGTAGTCGAGGTCGTCGGGGAACAGCCGCAGCGGCTCGCGCCGCTCCGGCGTCGGCTCCGAGCCCGTTCCAAACAGCGCCAGCAGCGCATCGGCCTGCGCCGGCGACAGGAAGGCGCCCTCGGGATCCGCCTCCTCCTCGATCGTCTGCGCCAGGTGCTCTTCCTCGGCCTCCGCGTCGTGCAGGTTCATCAGCATCGCGGCGTCGCCGAGCTGCTCGTGCGCGACCTGCTCCTTGGCCCACAAGACGTCGAGCACGCGCAGGTCCGCCTTCAGCGCCTCGTCGTCCGTGCGCGTGATCAGGTAGGTGATGATCGGCGTCCGCGGCTGGCCGAAGCGGTCGATGCGGCCGTTGCGTTGCTCGAGGGTGATCAGCGACCAGGGCAGGTCGAAGTGCACCAGGTGGCGGCAGTGGAAGTGGAGGTTCAGGCCCTCGGACGCCGCGTCGGAGGCGAGCAGGACGCGGATCTTGGAGTCGGCGGCCTGGAAGGACTCGAGCAGCTCGCGCTGGCGCTGGTCGTCGAGGGCGCCGTGGAAGATCGGCGCGGCGTCGGCCTTCAGCGCGAGGCCGCCGGCGCCCTTCTTGGCGCACAGGCGCTCCTGCAGGAGCTTGAGGGTCGCGATGCGCTCGGAGAACACGACCACGCGCTCGCCGTCGTCGAGCAGCGGCCGCATCTCGTCGAGGAAACGCGCGAGCTTGGAGAACACCGCGGGCTCGACGGCGCCGGCCTTCTCGGCGATGGCTTCGAGCGCGGCGCGGTCGTGCGCGACGTTCTCCGCGTCCTGGCCGGCGGCATCCAGGGCGTCGAGCTTCTTCAGGCGCTCACCGATCGTTTCCAGGCACGCCGCCGGCGACGACAGGAAGCCCTTCAGGAGCAGCGTCCGGAACAGGATCCCCTTGCCCTTGCCGTGCTTGACCCGCTCGACCGTCTTGAACGTCGCGGCCTGGATCGCGGCGAGGGCCGCGCACTCCTCACGCCCCGCGTCGATGTGCAGCGGCCGCAGCTCGCGCTCGCGGAAGGCCTCGCCGACCTCGCCCGCGACGTCCTTCTTGAAGCGCCGCAGGAAGTAGCCCTCGACCTCGTCCTTGGTGAAGTTCGACGGGTCGGCGACCGCCGTCGGCTCGAGCAGGTTCATCAGGCTCGCGAAGGACTCGGGCTTGCCATCGTGCGGCGTCGCCGAGGTCAGGATCAACGCGTCCGTCGTGCGCGCCAGCAGCCTCGCCAGGCGATAGCGCTGCGACGCGCCTGCGCTGGTCGTGCGCGCGCCCGAGCGATCGGCGACGTTCTGACACTCGTCGATCACGATCGCGTCCCAGCGGCTCTCCTCGAGGAAGCGCCGGTACTTGCGGTCCTTCTTGAGCGTGTCGATCGAGATGATCGCGCGGTCGAAGAAGTAGAAGGGGTTCTCGGTGGACGGGATCTTCGAGCGCACGCGCTGGATGCCGACCGAGTCGAGGCGTACCAGCGGGATCGTGAAGCGCGACCACAGCTCCTTCTGGAACTGGGCCAGGATCGACTTCAGGCACACGACCAGGATCCGGTCGCCGCGGCCGCGGGCGATCAGCTCGGCGAGCAGGATCCCGACCTCGACCGTCTTGCCCAGGCCCACGCCGTCGGCCATCAGGATCCGCGGTCGAGGCTGGGCCAGGGCCTTCACGGCCGGCTGGAGCTGGTAGTCCGCTGGGTCGAGGGCCGCTCGGTGCCCCAGGGACAGGGCCGTGCCCGCCGGCGGGGTGCGGCGCAGGAGGCTCTCCAGATACAGCCGGCTGGTGCGAAAGCGCGGCGAACCGTCGGCCACCAGCCTGGTCTCCTCCGGCCGCAGCTCCTCGATCGCGTCCAGGGCCGTCAGGAAGACCGCGTCGCGCCCTCGGACAAGGTCCGAGGTCCCGGTGACGTACACGGCGTGACCCCCGGTCGAGGCGCGCCTGGTGGTACGCACGATCCACTCCTCGTCCCGCGCGAGGACGCGGGATCCGGGAGCGGGGGGCGCTGAGATGGTGGGAGGGGGGGGCACGGGCAGGAACGGGCAATCCTACGACGCGACGCCGCGCGCTGGCTGTGGGGAGGAGGACGCCGGGACCGCAACGGTAGTCGCTCCGGGATCGAACTCGTGGATCGAGCTCTGGCCGGCTCCCGGGCGGCGGCGCGGTCCGCTCGCGGGCCGAGTGGCCGTGGACGGAGCGCCCCGGACTACGTCCCGAGCAGCAGGGCCAGGTAAACCCCGTACCCCACCAACAGCAGCGCGCCCTCGACCCGGCTGATGCGGTAGCCGCTGCGCATTAGCGGGAACAGGAGCAGCGAGAAGCCCAGCATCCACGGGAGGTCGCGCTCGATCAGCTCGGTGGAGACGCTCAGAGGCGAGATCGTCGCCGTCGTGCCGGCGATGCCCAGGACGTTGAAGATGTTGGAGCCGATCACGTTGGTGACGGCGACGTCGCCGCGGCCGCGGAGGGCGGCGATCACCGAGGCGGAGAGCTCGGGCAGGCTGGTGCCGGCGGCGACGATGGTCAGGCTGATGACGGCCTCGGAGGCACCGAGGGAGCGGGCCAGGTCGGTGGCGCCGATGACCAGCAGCTCGGCGCCGCCGGCCAGGAGGGCGCAGCCGGCGATCACGCCCAGGATGCTCCGGGTCCAGGGCCGCGGCTCGGCCGGCGGCCCGGCGGTGGCGGCGAACTGCTCGATCTCGGCGGGCACCATCTCGCTGCGCGCGATCTTCAGGGTGTAGGCGACGAAGGCCACGAAGGCCACCAGGAAGGCCGCGCCCTCGATCCGGTCCACCTGGCCGTCCCGCGCGAGCAGGTAGAGCTGGACCGCGGCCAGGAGCATCACCGGCCACTCCAGCCGGACCGTTCGGCCGGCGATCGAGATGGGCGCGATCAGCGCGGCGAGGCCCAGGATCACGCCGATGTTGAAGCTGTTCGAACCGATCACGTTGCCCACGGCCAGGGAATCGCTGCCGGCCAGGGCGCTGCGCACCGAGACGACGAGCTCGGGCATCGACGTCCCCGCCGCGACGATCGTCAGGCCGACCACGGCTGGGCTGACACCGGCCAGGCTCGCGATGCGGGTCGCGCAGCGGATCAGCAGCTCGCCGCCGAAGATCAGCACGGCGAGTCCTGCGAGGACGAAGAGGATCGAGAGGGCCATGGGCGTTGCAGCCTAGTCGCTCGGTCCCTGAGTGCGAGGTCCGATCAACGCGCGCTGGCGTCCAGCTCGAGATCCGCCGGCCCATGGGCCTCGAGCAGGTGATGCCCGAGCCCGGCGATCATCGCCGCGTTGTCGGTGCAGTAGGTCGGCGCGGGATACACCGCGCGCAGGCCCGCCGCCTCGGCGGCTTCGCTGAGCTTGGCGCGCAGGCGCTCGTTCCGCGCGACGCCGCCGACGACGAGGATCGTCTGCACGCCTTGGTCGCGGGCGGCTTGGATCGTCGGCTTGACCAGGGCGTCGACGGCCGCTTCTTGGAAACTGGCCGCCACGTCGGCGCGGTCGGCGATGTCTTCGGGGGCGGGCGTGGGGTTCAGCGCGTTCTGGCCCCTCAGGTGGTAGAGCACCGCGGTCTTCAATCCGCTGAACGAGAAGCTCGGGCGCTCCGGCTTGGCTCGATAGCGGGGGAACTGGATCGCCTTGGGGTTCCCCTCGGGAGCCAACGCGGCAATCGACGGTCCGCCGGGATACGGCAGCCCGAGCAAGCTCGCCACCTTGTCGAACGCCTCACCCGCGGCGTCGTCGAGCGTACGAGCCAGGCATTCCATCCGCGCGTGGCCCTCCATGCGGTACAGCGCCGTGTGCCCGCCCGAAACCACCAACGCCACGCAGGGGTACGGGTCCTCGTCCAACTCCATCGTCCCCGCGTACGCGTGGGCTTCGATGTGGTGTACCGGCACGATCGGCAGGCCGCGCCCAAAGGCGAGCCCCTTCGCAGCCGAAAGGCCCACGAGCAGCGAGCCGATCAACCCCGGCCGCGTCGTCACCGCGATCGCGCGCAAGTCATCGAGGCCGACCCCCGCGTCGTCCAACGCCCGATCCACGACCGCGATGATGTGGTCCAGGTGGCTGCGCCCCGCCACCTCCGGCACCACCCCGCCAAACGCCGAGTGCTCCTCTATCTGGCTACGCACGATCGACGACAGCACCTCGCGCCCATCGCGCACCACCGCCGCGGCCGTGTCGTCGCAGGACGATTCGATCCCGAGGATCGGGCCGTCGGGCCTCACTGGCCGGACTCCGCGACGTGCACCGGTCGACGCCCGGCGAGCAGCTCCAGCGCCGCGTCGAGCACCGGATCCGGCGGGGGCGGCGCCACGAGCGCCAACCCAGAACTCTCCTGCCAGGCGAGCACCGCGCTCAAGTGCTCCAGGGGCGGGCCGTAGCGCGACAGGTACAGGGCGATCAGCTGGGCCTGCTCGTCGCTGGCCGGCGTCACGGCCAGGTCCGGCTCGAGCCCGGCCTTCCACGCTCCACCCAAGCTGCGCTCGATCAGCCGTCCGGACGGCGTGCGGTACACGGCCGTCGTGATCCGCACGACCCCATCCAACTCGTGCAGGGGCGTCAGGCTCTGCACCGTCCCCTTGCCGTAGCTCCGCTCGCCCACGAGCACCGCCGCCCGGTGATCCTGCAGCGCTCCCGCCAGCACCTCCGACGCGCTGGCCGAGATCCCGTCCATCAACACCGCCACCGACATGTCGGCGTACTTGGCGTAACCGGACTGTGCGTAGGTCACCTCGAGGCCAGCGCGCGACTCGGTCTGCAGCAGGGCCCCTTCTTCCACGAAGCGGTTCGCGATCGCGAGGGCCGCGCCGAGCACGCCGCCGCGGTTGCCGCGCAGGTCGATCACCAGGCGCCGGGCGCCGCGGTCGCGCAGGCCGTCGACGGCCTCGTCGAACTCGCCCGGGGTGCGGCGGCTGAAGGAACCGATCGAGGCGTAGCCCACGCGGTCGAAGGCGTCGCCGCCGTTATCGATCATGCGCACGCGGCGCACGGTGGGGTCGGTGGTGCGGGCCGGTTGGACCTCGAGCTCGCGCCGCTCGCCGTCGAGGCCCTCGACCTCGACCGCCACCGGTCCCTTGGAACCATCGGCGAAGTGGGCGCGGACGGCTTCGAGCTCGAGCTCGGCGGCGGGCTCGCCGTTGATCGTCACGAGCAGGTCGCCGACGCGAAAGCCCGCGGCCAGGGCCGGCGACTCGGGCAGCGGGTGCAGGATCCGCCAGCGCTCGGGGATGGGCGCGAACAGCACGCCGATGCCGTCGTAGAGGCCCGAGGTCTGGCGCTCGAGGTCGCCGGTCTCGGTGTTGTCGTAGTACTTCGAGTAGGGGTCGAGCTCGCCCAGCATCCCGCGCAGGGCGCCGTCGAGCAGCTGCTCCGAATCGCGGGGCTGCACGAAGGTGCGCTCGATCAGGCCGCGGACCTGGTCCACCTCGGCCACCTGGCGCGCGGTGGTGTCCGTGGCGTAGCGATCGAAGACGGCCTGCAGGACCAGGCCGGCCAGGATGCCGACCAGGACCAGGGTCGCGGCCTGGGCGAAGCCGGCGCGGGGGGCTCGACGGAGGGTGAACGGTTGGGTAGAGCGCACGAGGGCGGAGGATAGCAGTGCGGGGATGGCAGCCGTTGTCCCCTCGAGAGGACGTTGGGGGCCGCTTGCCGCACCCGACCCCGTGGTGGCACGCAGGCGCAAGGCCATGGCCGCCAGGGGGTTCGGTGAGATCCGGGCACCTGGCCGCGCGCTGGCACAGGCTTCGCTCGTCTCTCAGGGCCAACCGCTCCCCCTGGGGTCGGTTCCAGCCCTCGGAACGCCGCGCCGCCGCTGGTCAGTCAGCCCGCGCGCCTTCCGACAGGACTTCTGTCCATGCACCACCTCCTCGGCCAGATCGCCCTCGGCGGCCTCACGCTGGCGCTGCTCGCCGCCGGGGCTCCCGGTGCAGGCGCCGGTCAGGAGCTTGCGACCGACGGGCCCGGAGTGCGGCTGACCGAGCAGGAGCCCGTCGCCGATCCCTTGCCTGGCCCCGCCGGCCATCGCCGGGCCGCTAGCGCCGCCAATGCCGCCAGCCACGACCTGCGCCGGGCCAGCGCCACCTTCGGTCGCGCCGACTCCGACCGCGACGGCTCGATCGGTTGGCTCGAGGCAGTGCGCACGGGGCTCTCCAGCCGCGAGTTCCGCGCCTTCGACGCCGACACCGACGGCTCCGTGTCGCGGGACGAGTTCATCGTCGGCTACCGCCGCCTGGTGAACGCCGCGGGCCAGCGCACGGCACCCGACCTGGACGCCGAGACGACCCGCATCGAGGCCTTCAGGCGGGCCTTCCAAGCCCAAGCCCAGCACCGCGCGAGCGTGGCGGGCGACAACCAGCCGAGCGGGCCCGGGGCTCGGCGCGTCCAGGACGCGCGCAGCGACGCGCTGCCCTCCGAGGAGCAGATCCGGGCCCTCGAGGCCAGCGAGCCGCCGGCGGGACCCGCGGCCCGGCGCCGCGCCGCGTCCCAGGGCGCGCCTGGCGCCGAGTCCGAGCGCGGCGCCGTCCCCACCGCTCGACCGGGCGGCGGAGCGAGCCCTGCGCCCGGCGGCCAGCCGGCGCCCGTCGTGCGACCGACGCCCGCCACCAGTCGCGGCGCGAGCCCGGTCGGTCGCTCCGCGCCGTCCGAGCAGCCGGCCAGCCGCCCCAGCGGCGGCACCGAGCGCCCGAGCGGCGAGCGCCCCCGACCGACGCCCCAACCCGCGACCGAACGGGGACGGGGCGGGCCGCGCTAGACCCACCAACCAGGGGCGGACGGAGCGACCCGCGCGGGTCGAACGGCAGCGGGCCCGCCGGGGAAGTCCTCGGCGGGCCCGCTGTGGTGTTCGCGGGGAGGCTCGGGCCCCCGCGTGCGGCTCAGTCCTCGTCCATCTCGATCACCTCGACCGGGCAGGACTCGACCGCCTCGCGGATCTTGTCGTCCATGTCCGCATCCCCGGTCAGGAGCTTCTCGTGGCCCTTGACCACGCGCGAAGTGTCGCCCGCGGGCACCTCGAAGACCTCGGGGCAGAGGTCTTCGCAGAGGTTGCAGGAGATGCAGCCCTCGACGATCCAGACACGTTTGATGCTCATCGGGAGAGGTGGCGCCGGGGAGTCGGTCCGGGGACGCCGAGCCGGGCAGGTTAGCGATCTCATCGACCCGAGGGACCGCCGACTCAAGAATCTACCGTGCGCGGGAGGTTTGGGCGTGTGTAGGCGTTCGTACGGTGCCAGGCACAAAGCCGCCGCCTAACGGGGTCCGGCTGCCGCCGTCGGCGGCAGCCGGACCCCGTTAGGCGGCGGCTTTGTGCCTGGCACCGTACGAACGCCTACACACGCCGCGAAGCGTCTACATTCCCCCCGTGACGAACCCCGAAGTCGAACTGATCCACCGCACCCGCTTCAGCGCCGCCCACCGGCTGGAGAACCGCTCCCTCTCCGAGGCCGAGAACCGCTCCCTCTACGGGCCCTGCTACGGCGACCACGGCCACGACTTCCACCTCGAAGTCTGCGTGCGCGGGTCCGTCGATCCGCGCTCGGGCATGGTCGTCGACCTGGTGGACCTGATGCGGGTGGTGCGCGAGCGGGTCTACGAGCCGTGCGATCACAAGCACCTGAACCGCGACGTGCCCTTCCTCGAGGGCACGATCACGACGGTCGAGAACGTGGCCCTGGCCCTGTGGGCCGAACTCGCCGAGGGCTTGGCGGGTCTGGGGAGCGCGCGACTGACACGCCTGCGCCTGTGGGAGGGGCCCGACTGCGCGGTCGAACTCGACGCCGAGCGCGGCACCGCGCCCTGAGCGTCGAACCCGGCGGGCGTGGCTATCGGCAGCGCGCCACCTCGACTAACGTCGAAGGGCCTTCGGAGCCGCTACTGGGCTCCGACCTTCCCTCGAGAAGTCGACGATGCTCAACCTTTCCAACGCGACCGGCCTGGCCCTGGCCTGCGCCCTCTTCGTTCATTCGCCCCACGCCGGGGCCCGTCAAGCGCCCGGTGACGGCTTGGCCTGGCTGCCGACCTTCGGTGCGGAGCCGGGCACCGACGGCTACGTCGCCGAGCTGGCCCTGCTCGACGTGGGCACGGGTCCCGCCCTCTACGCGGGCGGCGACTTCACCATGGCCGGAGGCGTCCCCGCCTCGAACGTCGCCCGTTGGGACGGCTCCGCCTGGAGCGATGTGGGCGGCGGCGTCGGCGGCGGTCCGGTGAACTACGTCAACGCCATCTGCAGCTTCGACGACGGCACGGGTCCCGCGCTCTACGTCGGCGGCAGGTTCGCGACCGCGGGCGGTGTCGCGGCGGACTCCATCGCACGCTTCGACGGCAGTACCTGGACCGCCCTCAGTGGCGGTCTGTCCTCCGTCTTCACCGGCGTGCAGCCCTTGGTCTCGGCGCTGATCGTCCACGACGACGGCTCCGGACCCGCGCTCTTCGTCGGCGGCACCTTCACCCTTGCGGGCTCGACCCCGGTCTTGAACATCGCCAAGTGGGACGGCACCCAGTGGTTCCCGGTGGGCTCCGGGGTGGGTTACCCCTCGAGCGGCGTGCGCGACCTGGAGGTCTTCGACGACGGCAGTGGTCCACGCCTGTTCGCGGGTGGGCAGTTCAACGGAACTGGATTCGATCCGGTCCCTCACCACGTGGTCGCTTGGGACGGGGCGACTTGGACGCCACTGCCGAGTGGGCCCGATGGGATCGGCTCGTCGACGGGCACCTACGTCCAGACCCTGCGGACGTTCGACGACGGGACGGGCCCCGCGCTCTTCGTCGGCGGCGACTTCAGCGAGGCTGGAGGAGCTCCGGCATCGGACGTGGCCCGTTGGGACGGCAGCGCCTGGAGCGCCGTCGGCACGTTAGCGGTGGGGCAAGATCTCAACCTCGGCGTGCGGGACCTCGAGGTGTGGGACGACGGCAGCGGGCCGCACCTGGTCGCTGCCGGGGTCTTCGCAATGCAGGGGCCGGTCTTCGACGGGGTGCCCAGGCAGTGGAACGGCAGTACGTGGGCGAAGCTCGGGAACGGCCCCGTCGGAACCAGTCGCGCCCTGGCGGCCTGGGACCAGGGCGCCGGTCAGCAGCTCTACACCGGCGGCGACTTCGAAAACACCGGGCCGTTCATGCCGAAGGCGGTCAACGACATCGCCCGCTGGGACGGTAGCGCCTGGTCCGCCGTGCCTGAGTCGACCACGGCGGTCTCCGGCGGGGAGGTTCGAGCCCTGGCCGACTTCACGGTCGGCGGCACACCCCTGCTGGTGGCCGGCGGCACCTTCGTCAGCGCGGGGGGCTCGACCGTCAACGCCATCGCAGCCTGGGACGGCAGTGGCTGGAGCCCCCTGGGCAACCCGTTCAGCGACGTGCTCGTGAACGCCCTCCTGGCATGGGACGACGGCAGCGGCGAGGCCCTCTACGCCGGCGGTTTCCGTTCCTCACTCTTCCAAGGGCCCGGGCACCTGTTGCGTTGGGACGGGGCGAGCTTCTCAGGCGTGGGGACGGACGGCCCCACGGGCCAGATCCACTCCCTGTGCGTGTTCGACGACGGCTCGGGTCCGGCCCTCTACGCCGGCGGCGCCTTCGTCGAAGCGGGCGGCGGTCCGGCCAAGTACATCGCCCGCTGGGACGGCGTGAGCTGGACGCCGGTGGGCACCGGGCTCAGCGGCCCGGCCTACGCGATGGTCGTGCATGACGACGGGACCGGTCCGCAACTCTACGCGGCCGGGGGGATCACGATGGCGGGTGGCGTCGTGGTCAACGGGATCGGGCGCTGGAACGGTTCGACCTGGTCGGCCGTGGGGTCCGGCGTGGGCAACACGGCGCGGTCCTTGGCGGTCTTCGACGACGGTTCGGGCCCGGCGCTCTATGTCGGGCGGGGCGGCAACAGCCCCGGGTTGGGCTTCGTCCGGCGCTGGGACGGGAGCACGTGGGCGCCCGTCGGCGAGGACGACGACTTCGACGACGGCGACACGGTCTTTGCCCTGACGAGCTTCGACGATAGGGCGGGGCCGGCGCTGTTTGCCGCCGTGGGTCCGGGTCCGCCCCTCGGTCCGAGCCAGGGGCGAGTCGCGCGCCTCACCGGCGGGCAATGGGTCGACCAAGGCGCGGGCCTCGACCACCAGGGCCTCGCGCTCCACGTCTCGTCGGTCGCGGGCGAGGCTGAGCTCTACGTCGGCGGCACCTTCAGGAACAGCACCGCCGGGGACGCCGCCTTGGCCCGCTATGGACCGGCCTCGGTGCTCGCGGTCACGGGCTGTGCCGGCAACCCCGCAACTCTCGCGTCCAGCTCACCGGTCGCGCCCCTGGGCGGGAGCCTGAACCTGTCGGTCGAAGGTGGACAGGCGATCGGCGGCGCCGCGCTGCTCTTCGCCGGCGCTTCTGGCCTCGACCTGGGCGGTTGCGGGCTCGCGCTCCCGGGGCTGGGCGAGTGGCTGCTCAGCCTGCCGCCGCTGCTGCTGGCGAGCGGCGACCTGGCGTCGGGCGGCGCGAACTTCGCCGTGGCGATTCCTGACGACCCCCAACTCGCCGGCGCGACCGTGTGGCTCCAGGCGGTCGCGATCGACCTGGGACTGCCCGCGCCGATCGAGCTGACGGACGCCCTCGCGGCCACGCTCGGCGGCTGACACGCGGCCGGCTCCGATCTTCACGGGCCAGCGAAAATGGAACGGTGGGTGGGCGCCCTGCGCCCACCCACCGTTCGTTCCGCCTACTTGCGGCCGTCCAGCCCCGCGGAGATGCGTCAGCCCTTGGCCGGGATCTCGACGTCCGTCGGCCGTTCGGCTGCCGCCCAGGCCTGGTACACGGCTTCGGCCACGTCCTCGGGCGAGAGCATCTTCGAGCGATCCCAGTCGCCGTCGACGCCGTCGAAGATCGTGGTGTCCGTGGCCGGCGGGTAGACGGTGGTGACGTCGATGCCCTGGGCCTTGAGGTCCTCGCGCAGGGCGTTCGAGAAGCCCACCAGGCCGGCCTTGCTGGCGCAGTAGGCGGTGTTGCCGGCGAAGCCCTGGCGCGCGGCGACCGAGGCGATGTTGATGATGTGCGGCCGCTCGGCGTCCTCGAGGTACTCGAGGGACTCCGAGGTGACCAGGAAGGCGCCGGTCAGGTTGGTGCCGATCATGAACTCCCAGTCGCCCGGCCGGACCTTGTCGAAGGGCTTCACGTCGAACACGCCGGCGTTGTTGATCAGGACGTCGATGCCCTGGTCCATGAACTCGATCGCGCGCCACACGGCGGCCTCGACCGAGCCGTGGTCGGCCACGTTCATGTTGGCGGCCAGGCCCTGACCGCCGGCGGCGTCGATCTCCTTGGCGACCGCGTCGAGCTGGTCGGAGGAGCGGGCGGCGACGACGACGCGGGCGCCCTCGCGGGCGAAGCGCAGGGCGATGGCGCGGCCGATGCCGCGGCCGCCGCCGGTGATGAGGACTCGGGGGGCTGCCATGGTGGTCTTTCGGGGGGGGCCGGAACGGCGCGGGTCGCGGAGTCTACACGACCCGCGCGGCTCGCTCGCGGACCAGGGGCCCTCAGCTGAGTTGGGCCACCAGGGCTGCCGCCGAGTCCACCGGCAGGTCGCAAGCGCCCCGGCGGCACACGTAGCCGCGGACTTCGCCCCGCTTCGGCGCGCGTCCCGCCAGGAGGGGCAGCAGTTCGGCGTCGCCCTCAGCCGTGGCCAGGGCCACCACGCGATCGGGGTCGAAGCGCGCGCGCAGGGCAGCCAGCATCTCCGCCGCACGGGGATCGTCCGCGGCTCCGGCGACGACGACCTCGCGCAGGCCGGCCTCGCGGCACGCCACCACCTGCAGGAGCTGGCCGAAGGCCATCGGGTAGCGGTTGGCCAGCTCGCCCACGGACTCGATCACCCGGCTGGCCTCCTGGTCCAGATCGGCGCGACCCGTCAGCGCCGCCAGACGCGTGAGGTTGCCGGCATGGACCGCGATGCCGGCGGGCAGGGCTCCGTCGTGGGGGTTCTTGAGCCGCACCAGGAGCTGCTCGGAATCGGCGCCGACGGTGAAGTAGCCGCCCCGCTCGTCGTCGCGGAAGCGCTCTGCGAGGACGCGCTCGAGGGCCAGGCTCTCGCGGATCCAGCGCGGGTCGAAGTCCGACTCGTAGAGGTCGAGCAGGCCGCTGATCGTGAAGGCGTAGTCGTCGAGATAGGCATCCAAGTGGGCCCTCCCGTGGCGCGCGGTGGCGAACAGGCGCCCGTCGTCCTGGCGCATGCCCTCGAGCAGGTAGCGCGCCGCGTTCCGAGCCGCGGTGAGGTAGCGCCCGTCGCCGAGCACCTGGTGGGCCCGGGCCAAGGCGCCGATCATCAGCCCGTTCCAAGCGGCCAGGACCTTGTCGTCGGTGGCCGGGCGCACGCGCTGCTCGCGCGCGGCGAACAGCTCGGCCCGCGCGCCCTCCATGGCGCCGGTCAGGCGATCCACGTCGACGCCGAGCTCTCGGGCCACTTCATCGGGCGCGCCGTGGCGCCACAGGGCCGAGGAGCCGTGCTCGAAGTTGCCGTCCGGCGTGACTCCGAACCAGGCCGCGGCCCAGCCACCCCGCTGCGGTCCGAGCACCTCGTTCAACTGCTCCTGCGTCCAGGCGAAGAACTTGCCCTCGACGCCCTCGCTGTCGGCGTCCTGGGTGCTGGCGAAGCCGCCCTCGGGCGTGACCATCTCGCGCAGGACCCATTCGCAACACTCCCTCGCCACCCGCGCGTAGCGCCCCTCGCCGCAGATCAGGTGCGCCTCGAGGTAGGCCGGGATCAACAGGGCGTTGTCGTACAGCATCTTCTCGAAGTGCGGGATCAACCAGCGCTCGTCCGTGCTGTAGCGGTGGAAGCCGCCGCCGAGCTGGTCGTAGACCCCGCCCTCCGCCATGCGATCGAGGGTCAGCCGCGCCATGTCGAGCGCCGGCTTCGAACCGCTGCGCTTCCAGTGGCGCAGCAGCAGGCGAATGTCCATCGCGTGGGGGAACTTGGGCGCGTCGCCGAAGCCGCCCCAGGTGGCGTCGAAGTTCTCGGTGAGCTGCTCCAGCGACTTGTCGAGCAGGCCCTCGTCGAGGCTCGTGGCCGTGGCGGCTCGGGCCTCCTGGCTCAACATCTGCGCCATCTTTCGACCTTGCCCCCGCAGCAGCTCGGGGTCCTTCGCCCAACGCTCTCCGATCGCCGTCAGGATCTGCCCGAAGCCGGGCATCCCCTGGCGTCCGACCGGCGGGAAGTAAGTACCGCCGAAGAAGGGCTCGAGCTGTGGCGTCAGGAACACGCTCATGGGCCAGCCGCCCTGGCCGGTCATGGCCTGGACCGCCTTCATGTAGAGCTCGTCCACGTCCGGTCGCTCCTCGCGGTCGACCTTGATGTTCACGAAGTGCTCGTTCATGAGCCGCGCGAGCTCCGCGTTCTCGAAGGACTCGTGCTCCATCACGTGGCACCAGTGGCAGGCGGAGTAGCCGACCGACAGGAAGATCGGCCGGTTCTCGCTCCGCGCGCGCTCGAGGGCTTCTGCGCCCCACGGGTACCAGTCCACGGGGTTGTGGGCGTGCTGGAGCAGGTAGGGGCTGGTCTCCCTAGCGAGGCGATTGGCGGGGCGGTCGGAGTCGGTCATGGGCGCGGTGGGCGGTGGGGCGTGCTCGGGGCGCGGGTTGCGGACCAGTTCACAACATCCAGGGTCAGCCCGCGTAGGCGATCCCATGACTGCTCAGCCCCGGCCCGCCCGCGTGCGCCCCCGCCAGCTCGCCTCGCCCCTGTTCCGTGCCCTGGCCCTCGCAGCCGCCGGGGGACTCCTGCTCGCGGGTTGCGCCAGCCCGGTCGGCGGGGAGCGGGCATTGGTCGGGGTGTGGGAGTCGGCCGAGGCCGATGCTGCGAACGTCCTCTCGATCGCGCCGGGGCGCGTGGTCTGGCGGCGCGACGGACAGACCCAGTACCACCTGGCCCGGCTGACGGAGCACGGACTGGACCTCTTCCTCTACGGGAGCATCGATCGCGTGCCCGTGCGGCGGACCTCGCAAGGCCTGCTCGTCGGGACGGAGCCGGGAGTGCTCTATCGCCCCTCGAACTTGAAGCCGGCGGCGCTCGAGCTCGAGCCCCTGGTCGTGGTCGAGGCGCCGCAGCTGCCCGCGGATCGGCGCAAAGCCATCGCCGCCGAGCTGATCGAGCGCGGCGAGCGCGACCAGGCGGTGCGCGAGGAGCTGCAGTCCGGTTCGTCGTCGGACGTCGTCTCGCGCATGGTCGCCATCGACCGCGAGAACACCGCGCGGATGGTCGAGTTGCTCGGTGAGGTCGGCTGGATCGACCCCGAGCGCTTCGGCGACGAGGCGGCGCGGGCGGCCTTCCTGATCGTGCAGCACTCGGGCGACAAGGCGTTGATGGCCGCCGCCCTGCCCTTCGTGCGCGCCGAGTGGCAGGCCGGGCGAGTGCCTGGTGGCCACTTCGCCCTGATGTACGACCGGCTCGAGTTGGGGCTCGGTCGACCCCAGCTCTACGGCTCGCAGATCTTCTCCATGGGCGAGCAACCCCAGGTCGTCGCACCCCTGATCGATCCGGTGGGGGTCGACGCTCGCCGCGCCGAGGTCGGCTTGCAGCCCCTGGCCGAGTACCTGGAGTTCTTCCGCGGCGAGACGGGCGTCCCGGCCCTGTTCGACTGGGACCTGGCCCCGGTGATCCCGACGGCGAGCGACTGACGGACTGCCCGGTCCGGGCGCGCACCCGAACGTGAAAGGGGCCCCGCGACGCGCGCGGGGCCCCCCTCGTCGTTCACGCTCCGCCCGCAGGCGGCGTGTCTAGTTGGCCTCGGCGGACATGCCGATGGTCAAGCCGAGCTTGAGGTAGCTGCCCTTGGCGGCGGCCACGTCGGAGTCCGTGTCGACCCAGTTCAGCTGCCACTTGATGTCGTGGCCGGAGACGTAGTAGTTCAGGCCCACGGTCCAGCGGGTCGGACCCATGGCCGAATCGACGTCTTCCCAGCGCACGCCGGCTTCCCAGTTCTGTTCGGCTCCGAACAGGTAGCTGGCGTAGGCGCCGAGCACCTGGGCGGAGTCCATGCCGAAGTCGGCCGCGAGGGCCGCGTCGTCGTCGAAGTCGAAGTACTCGACGCCCAGACCGAAGGGACCGTAGTTCCCGCGGTAGTCGGCGCCCCAGATCGTGCCGCTGCTGCCGGCGCCGTCGACGTCACCGTCGCTGCCCCAGAACAGGCCGAAGGTCCCGTTGGCTTCGTTCTCGACGCCGTAAGCACCCTCGGTGACGCTGCCGCCGTTGCCGAGGGCGTTGATGTCGATGCGCGCGCGGAGGTCGAGATCGTCCTCCGGGCCGTCGTTGCCGTTGAGGACGCTGAGCGCCCACTCCAGCTCGGGATACTCCTGGTTGCCGTAGGAGCCGTCGATCTGCAGACCCAGGTCGAACTCGTTGAACTGGCGTCCAACGATGCTGCGGTCGGCGAACAGGAGTCGGCCCTGGTACACGTCACCCGAGAAGGCGTCGCGCGAGTTGAACTGACCGATCTGCACGCCGAAGGCGTCGGAGAACTGCCAGCGCGCGTAGGCGTCGAGCAGCTCCGCTTGGAACGTCTGCCCGTCGGGGGGCGGACCGGCCTCGACCGGGAGGCCACCTGCCCCCTCGGCGAAGTCCATCGAGAGTCGCCAGTCGAACTGGCCGTAGTTTCCGGAGGCGAACAGGCGCGCGTCGTCCAGGACGAAGCCGCCGAACTTCTCGCCATCGACGTTCGGGAAGTCGGACGAATCGACGTAGGCCGGGCGAATGAGCACGCCGACGTCGACTCCTGACCCCTGATAGGCCGCTGGACCCCCCAGCCCTCCGAGCTGGGAGTCGAGTTCGAGCCAGTCGTTGTCGGCCTCGTTCCCCGCCATGGCGGTGGGGACCCAGGCCACAGCGAGGGTGGCTCCTAAAAAGAGAGATCTCATGAGATGAAGCTCCGAGTTGGAACGATCGCGGGATGGGGATTCCATCGAGAGAACCTGACGCGCAGATCCCTCGGAGCGCGGCGTCGCCCACGCGGGGCGTCGACGCATTGCGTGCAAGCGTGACACAGCGGGGGCGGTCTTGCGAAGGGTCCTCGCGGGCGTTTCGTGGCGCCGACCGCGGTCAGGGGCACGGCGCATGGGGCGCCCGCCTGCGGGAGAGCGTCCTCCTCGCCCTTCCGGCTACAGACGCGCTTCCAGTTCGCCGTCGCGGGCGGAGACCCGCTCGCGCAGCGCCTCCGGGACCGGCTCGCCGAGGGCGTCGCTGGCGCAGAACAGCGCCTCGAGGTCGGTCCGTGCGTCGGATAGGTCGGCCGGGTCGCTGGTGGGGTCGTCCAGCAGCGCCGCGAAGTCCCGCTCGCGGGCGATGACGCCGACTGCCACCGCCTCGCGCCAGTTGGCGCCGCTGGGGTCCACCAGGTCGACCAGCACCGAGATGGTCTGGTCGACGCCGTCGAGGGAGCCCTCGAGCAAGAGCCGTCCGAGGGGCACAAGCACCGCCACGGCCAGGGCCGGGTTCGGCTCGACCCCAGCGCTGAGGCTGCGCTGCAGCGCGCCCATCGCCGCTTCGAGCGCGGCGGCCGGTGCTGCTTCGCCGCTCACGCGTCGCCCGCTGCGCGCAGCATTCGGTAGGGGAAGATCCCCGTGGAGTGCCCGTCGCTGAAGTCGATCGAGAGGGCGTAGTGCCCGACCAGCGCTACGTCGCGTGTGGTCAGGTCCGCGGGCGTGGTAGCGGCGTCATGGCGACGGATGCCACTGTGCTCGTCGACGCAGTGGGCGCAGGGGCAGAGGTTGCGAAGCTCGACCGCCGTGAATGTGGTCGAGCCGCCGTCGGCCCATTCGATGGCGAGCTTGGTCGGGTCGCTCTTGGTGATGACCCGCGGTCGGTGGCGATCCGTGGCAGTCATGTCGACACCTGCTCGTGACTCGGTCGTTCGTGACTACGGCTCGTCACTCGGTCTCGGCCCCCGCACCCCCGCGGCGCGTTCGCGCACCCCCGCGGCGCGTTCGCGCGAGAGAGCGCCGCAACTGGCGTGCAACCGACGGGGAGCGCGAGTGGTGGCCAGAGCCGGATTTGAACCGGCGACCCCTTGATTTTCAGTCAAGTGCTCTACCAACTGAGCTATCTGGCCGTTCGCGGCCGGGGATTGTCCCGATGGCCGGGGGCGCCGTCAACCAGGCTCCTCGACCTGAGTGGACGAATAACTTCGCAGGGCACTTTCGGGGGCACCACTCGGCCCGTCGATGCGGGTCCGCGAGTCTTCCTCAGGCCGACAGCCGCTCGCGGGCGGCGCGCACGTCGAGGGCGATCTGGGCCACCAGGTCGTCGACGCTGTCGAAGCGCATCTCGCCCCGCAGGGCGGCCGCGAACTCCACCTCGATGCGCCGGCCGTAGAGGTCCATGGAGTCGTCGAGCAGGTGCACCTCGACCCGCGGATCGGAGTCCATCGACCCGTCGGTGACCGTGGGGCGGAAGCCGATGTTGGTGACCGCCCGCAGGGCCGGGCCCCGGGGCCGGGTCTCGTCGTCGGCCAGCACCCGGGCCCAGCAGGCGTAGACCCCGGTGGGTGGGTGCAGGCCCTGCATCAGGTTGAGGTTGGCCGTGGGGAAGCCCAAGCGGCGGCCGAGGGCGTCGCCGTGGACCACGCGGCCGAGGACCGAGACCGGCCGGCCGAGCATCGCGGCCGCGCCGGAGAGGTCCCCCAGCTCGACCGCCTCGCGGATCGCCGTGCTGGAGACCGGCCGCTGGTCGACCACGACCTTGGGCGCCACCTCGACCCGGTGGCCCAGGCTCTCGAGGAAGGCGGGCGAGCCCTCGCGGCCGCGCCCGAACTTGCTGTCGAAGCCCAGCACGAAGCGCTTGGCGGCCAGACCCTCCACCAGGAGCTCGCGGGTGAAGTCCGCGGCCGAGAGGTCGCGCAGACGCTGGTCGAAATTGAGCGCGACCACGTGCTCGATCCCCAGGCGGCGGAACAGCTCGATGCGGTACTCGAGGGTCGTGATCTGCTTCGGCGAGCGCCCCAGGAGCACCTTCTTCGGGTGCCGCCGGAAGGTCACCACCGTGGGCACCGCGCTCTCCTCGCGGGCCACCTCGACGTTGCGGGCCAGGATCGCCTGGTGCCCCAGGTGGACCCCGTCGAAGACGCCGATCGAGACGACCGAGCCGCCGGGCGGGGGGCTCAGTCGCTTGGCTTCGAAGGTCGTCTGCACCGCTCGTCCGGGGGAGCGCCGGATCAGCGGCGCGCGCCGGGCAGTCCGCGGCGCGGCGCGACGCCGGACTTGGCCGCGGTCGCTTGGGCCCGGCGGTGCTTGAACTCGCAGACCAACTCCTCGAGCGCCGCCCGGTGGCGCGTCTTGTCCGCCGGCGACATGCGATCCACCAGCAGCACTCCCTCGAGGTGGTCGTACTCGTGCTGGACGATCCGGCTGGGGAAGCCTTCGAACTCGGCCTCGAACTCGTTGCCCTCGAGATCCTGGGCGCGGACCTTGCAACGGTCGGGGCGCTCGACCTCGGCGTAGATGCCGGGGAACGAGAGGCAGCCCTCCTCGTAGACCGTCGTCGACCCGGTGCGCTCCAAGATCGTGGGGTTGACCAGGATCAGGTCGTCGCCCGGCTCGCCGGTGGCGTTGGCCACCAGGATGCGCCGCTTGAGGCCCACCTGGGGCGCGGCCAGGCCTACGCCCCCGGCCGTGGCCATGCAGCGGAACATGGCCTCCACGATCGCCTTCAACCCGGCGTCGAAGTCGGTCACCGCCTCGGCCCGCTTGCGCAGGACCGGTTCGGGATACAGGGTCAGGTCGAATTCGAGCTCGTCGGCCATCGTTGGCGCTGGTCGGGAGGCTGACTGGAGGGCGAAGGGGCGCCGCGCGGGGGGCGGTCGGAGATTCGGTCGGCCCCGGGCGAAGCGAACGATAGTAGGCCGCCGCCGCGCGGGTAGGAAGGGGCAGCGGCGCGCCTGCGTTGACCCCCGGGACCCCCCGGGATACCTTCCCGCGCCCTTTTCAGGGCCCACCTAGCCCCATCCGTGGACTTCTCCAAGCACCTGCAAAAGGCCGACGAGGCCATCCGGCGCAAGAACTTCGACTTCGCGGTCGAGCTCTACCGTCAGCTCCTGGACGTCGATCCCGATCAGGGCGAGGCCCGGGCCGGCCTGCGCTCGGCCCTGAAGAAGCGCCACGACGCCAAGCCGCCGGGCCGCTTCAGCAAGGCCCTGCGAGGGGCCCTGCCCCTGTCCAAGGCCCACGCCCTGTTCAAGGCCAAGAAATACATGGCCGCCGCGCGGGCGCTCGAGGACTACCTGAAGGCGGCGCCCCTCGACGAGGAGGCGAACCTGCTCCTGGGGGAGTCGCTGGAGCTGGCCGGCCACAAGCACTCGGCCAAGGCGGTCTACGAGTTCGTGGCCGAGATCAGCCCCAAGAACGCCGAGGGGCTCAAGCGCGCCGGGGCGATGATGTCGGCCACCGGGGACCACACCCGGGCCCTGGAGTTCTACGAGCGGGCGCTGCAGGCCGATCCGCGCGACCAGGACGCCCTCAAGGCGCGCAAGAACCTGGCGGCGGAGATCTCCCTGACCCAGGGCAACCTGGACACGGCCAGCCACAGCCGGGAGCGCCTGGCCGACGCCGACCAGACCCGGGTGCTGGAGCGCCAGAAGCGCCTGCACCTGTCGGACGACGAGCTGCGCGACGAGCTGCGGCGCCTCGAGGACCGCTTCGCGGACAACCCCTCGGACCCGGCGCTGATGGTGCAGATGGCCGAGATGCACGAGAAGCTCGGGGATCCGGAGGCGGCCTGGGACCTGATCGATCGGGCCAAGGACTACCGCCGCGACGACTTCGACCTGGTCAGTCGGGCCGGCGACCTGCGCTCGAAGGTGCTCAAGCGCCAGATGAGCGCGGCGGACAAGGACGGCGACGCCACCCGGGCGGCCGAGCTGGAGGCCGAGTTGGAGGCCCACGAACTCGAGGACCTGCGGGCCCGCACGGCCTTGCGCCCCGGCGACGCGACCCTGCGCCTGGGCCTGGCCCGGCGGCTGCTGCGGTCGGGGGATCCCGACGGGGCCCTGGCCGAGCTCCAGAAGGCCCAGGACGACCCCCGTCTGCGGCGCGAGGTGCCCGAGGTCAAGGCGCGCTGCTTCCTGGCCAAGGACTTCCCCGACCTGGCCGCCAAGGAGTTCCAGAAGGCGCTCGAAGGGCTCAAGGACAGCGAGGAGCGAGCCAAGGACATCCTGTACACTCTGGGGCTCCTCGCCGAGCGCCAAGGTGACCGCGAGACCGCCCGCGTCTGGTTCGCGAGGGTCTTCGAGGTCGACATCGGCTTCCGCGAGGTCGGCCAGAAGATGGAGTCCCTGCGCTAGGGGCTCCGGCCGCGACAGATCCACTTCCGCTTCCCGCGCATCGGGAGGCGTAGCCAAGACAGCAACCTGAGGGCCCGCCTCGACGGCGCCCCGACCCACACCCCATGCCGAACACCGCACAAGCCAAGAAGCGCCACCGTCAGGACGAGGAGCGTCGCCTTCGCAACAAGACCCTGCGCACCCGCATGCGCACGGCGATGAAGAAGGTGCTGGTCGCCGAGTCGCAGGAAGCCGGCAACGAAGCCATGCGCGCTGCGGCCAAGCAGATCGACAAGGCCGCCAAGCAGCACATCATCCACGCCAACTCGGCGGCGCGCTACAAGAGCCGCCTCGCCAAGCGCGTCGCGACGATCGAAGCCTGAGCGGATCGGGAGCCCCGAGACCCTCCAGTTCCATGGCCAGCTCGTTCGAGTCCAGCGACAACCAATCGCACCAGCACCTGAAGCCCCTGCGCGTCCCGAGCCTCAAGGACGGGATCTACGCCACGGCGAAGGAGCTGGTGGAGGATCTCCCCGGGTGGAGCCTGATGTCGGAGGACGAGGCCAATGGGGTGCTCAACTGCGAGCGCAAGGCCCGCCCCTTGAGCGGCAACTCGCGGGTGACCATCAAGGTCGAGGGGCCGGAGGGCGTGCCTTCGACGACGGTGACCCTGCGCTCTGAGTCCGACGGGGGCCTGCGCAAGTGCGACAAGGCCAACATCGTCGAGTTCATGAAGCTGCTGCACCGACGCGTGGTCTGAACGATCCGGGCGTCCGGTTGGGCGTACGGTGGCGTGGGCGTACGGTGGCGGGACCATTTGGCCCACGCCGCGAACGCGAACAGGGGCGCCATGGGCGCCCCTGTTCGCGTTCGCGGCGTGGGCCAAATGGTCCCGCCACCGTACGCCCACGCCACCGTACGCCCAACCGGACGCCCAGCCACCGGACGGCTCAGTGCTCGTCCAAGCGCTCGTAGCGGAAGAACACCTCCAGCGACAGCACGCTGATCGCTGTGGCGTAGACCCGCCCGCCGTCCTCGCCCCAGGGTCCGATCGGATCGAAGGACCCTTCGAAGCAAGCGGGTGACTGGCGCTGGGCCGGCAGCAGGGTGTCGACCAGGGCCTTCTCCCAGCGCTTCCAAGCCGACGGGTGGCTCCCGCCCAGTTGGAACAGGGCGTAGCTGGCGTAGTACCAGTAGTAGAGGTCGACGCCGGCGCCGTCCTCGGTCCAATGGGGCGGCAGGGCGAGCAGCAACTCGACGCCTCGATCGATCGCTTCGCGCGAATGGTCTGTCGCGGCCAAGGGCTGGTCGAGGGCGTCGGAGGCGAAGGCGCGCGTGAGCAGGCCCGCCGCGGTCATCGCTTCGCTGAGCTCCGCCGGGTAGACGTCGATCAAGTGCTTCGGTCGCGCCACACCCTCGCCCGGTTGCATGTAGCCGGTGCGGCCGGTGGCCGGGTCGGTGACCTCGTCGATCCACCCCAGGGCGTCGCGGAACGCGGCCGGATCGGTGGCGAGCCCCGCCTTGCGCGCGGCCGACAGGGCCAGGACCATCCAACCGGTGACCGACGTGTCGGCCGTGCCGTCGGGCGGGTACTGGTAGCGCCAGCCGGTGTAGGCCGAGCGCGCGCGCTGGGCGAAGTCGATCGCGCTCTGCGCCGCGCGCCCGCGCATGGGCGCCGGCGCCATGGCCTGCGCCTCGCACAGGGCGAGGGTCGCGATCGCGTGGTCGTAGATCGAATTCGAGCTGACGGCGACACCGATCCGACCGGAGTCGGTGTCCTGACTGCGCCGCAGCCAGGCCAGGCCGCGGCGAATGTTGTCGGCGTAGTCGCCGCTCTCCGGAGTGTCGCCCCAGCCCATGAAGGCCAGCACGGCGAGGCCGGTCAGGCCCACGTCGTGCAGGGGCGATCCTTCACCGTCGGCCGGGGGTCCACCGCGGTCGCACTGGTAGGCGAAGTCGTCGCCGTCCCAGTGGCCGTCGGGGGACTGGTGCTCGGCCAG
Source organism: Engelhardtia mirabilis (assembly GCA_007751255.1). Classification (GTDB taxonomy): domain Bacteria; phylum Planctomycetota; class UBA1135; order UBA1135; genus Engelhardtia; species Engelhardtia mirabilis. Next base: position 6,229,508 of record CP036296.1, on the reverse strand, counting down.
CCACTCGAGGCCGAGTGCGATCGACGTCAGCACGGGTCCTGGGGTCTGCGGCCTGCGACCGGGGCGGCCGACAGCTCCGCCGCCGCCCAACCCCCCGCCGGGGCCGATCCCGATCACGGCGTTGTTGTTGTTCGACGGCGCGAAGGGCGCTTCGAACGGGTCGTCGGATTCCGCCGGGTCCTCGGAGATCGCGTCGACGTCGCTGACGTTCTCGACGACCTGCACCGGATCTTCGATCGGCACGGGGATCTTCTCGATGATCTCCTCGACCTCCGGTTCGACGAAGACTTCGTCGGGCGGATCGATGCGCGCGTTGAGGATCGGAACCTCTTGGCTCTGCATCGCGCTCCAGGGGATCGCCGCGAGCATGAAGTACAACACCAGGTGCATCGCGAAGGAGATCGCGAGCCACGGGGCCCGCTCCATCCAGTCGTAGAGCACGTCGTGGAACGAGTCTTCGGGCTCGTAGGCCCGGATCGAGCTCGCGCCCATTGCATCGACGCCACGTGTCGAACGCTGCACCATCGCAGCCCTCCGTGATTCGGATTCCTGGCGTCCGCACCGCGCGCCTTGTGCGCGCGGCGCCGGTGCGCCTCGAATCGAGGAGAAAGCCGCGGTTCCTGTCTCGTGCAGTACGGAACGGGCGATCGCCCGACAGGTTCAATCTCGATCGAGCGGCTCGTTCCCGGCGCGCGCTTCGATCGCGAGCAGCGCCAGGGCGGTGGCCTCGACGCGGCCGCCGTCGAGCCCGGCCACGGGTGGAAAGGATCCGCCGATGCAACCGGAGAGCGAGCCGCGCGTCTCGAGGATCGCGGCGTCGAGGGCGCGCTCCAAGGGCTGCCGCGCCGCGTCGTCGAGCTCGCGCAGAAGCCACGCCGCACACCAGCGCTCGGCCGGATCGGCGACCAGGGGTTGCAGGCCTTCGGGCGTCAGTCCGGCCGCGATCGCGGCGCGCCGGCCATCGATCTCGGCGCCGGCGGGCAACAGGCGCAGGCCCAGGGCGACAGCCATCGGTCGCAGTTCGGCGCCCTCGGCGCCCTCGGCGCCCTCGGCGCGGAGGCTGGCGACCATCGCTCCGACGGCGTCGGCCGGGACGGTGAATTCGGCGTCGCGCAGGATCGCCACGACCGGCGGCAGCCAACGGATCGCGCCGGCCGGCAGATCGCGCTCGGTGCGAGCCCTATCGGTGGCTGCGACCGGGCGGCCCTGCGCCGAGCCTCCCTCGCCGGCTGCTCGGTCGCCGTCGGCGCGCGAGCCCTCGACCGCGGTGACCAGATGCTCGACCGCAGCCCGACAGGAGGGGGCCAGGATCGGATCGCGGGTCAGGGCGCAGGCGTCGCACAGGGCCGCGGTGGCGAGGGCGTGGGTCTCGAGGGCGAGGGCCGGCGGGACGGGCGCGATCTCGAGACCCGGGGCGGTCTCCGCGCGGCCGATGGCTCCGCTCTCGGCGTCCTGCTGCCGTCGCAAGAAGGCGACGCCGGCGCGCACCGCGTCCGCGTGCTCGCCGTCGCGCAGGGACTGGGCGCCGCCGGTCAGGGCCAAGAGGGCCAGGGCCGTGGCCCGCACATCGCCATCTTTCGGGCCGGGGCCACCGCAGGGCTCGTCCGCACACAGGCTGCCGAAGCCGTCGGCGTCCCAGGCCCCGTCGGGGCGCTGGTGACGGGCCAACCAGTCCAGGCCGCGGTCCACCGCCGCGCACGTCTTGCGTGGCAGCCGGTCCAGGGCGCCGGTCCGGCGCTTCAACTCGCCGCTGGTTCCGAGCCCCAGGACTCCGGTCTGCCCACCTCCGGTGTCTGGCTCCTGGGGCGGGCCCGCGGCGAGTGCGGAGCCGGGGACGAGCAACAGCAGCGTGGCGGCGACGAAGTGCGAGCGGATCGTGACCATGGCGCGAGTCTAAGGCCGGCTGCCGATCCGCGCAGGCGCGCCGAACGGACGAGGCCCGCCGGTCCGGGGACCGGCGGGCCTCGCCTGGGCACTCGCTCAGCGCGTGGATGATCGCGCGGATCAGCGCGAGCCGAGCACCTTGCCGTAGCGGAAGTACACCTCGAGGCACAGCACGCCGATGGCGGTGGAGTACACGCGTCCACCCTCGTGACCCCAGGGGCCGATCGGGTCCCAGCTACCCTCGAAGCAGGGCGGCGAGGTGCGCTGGCTGGGCAGCAGGGCATCGGACAGGGCCTTCTCCCACTTGGTCCAGGCGCTGCTGTACTGCTCCGACAGTTGGTACAGGGCGTAGCTAGCGTAGTACCAGTAGTACATGTCGTTGAGGGAGCCGTCCTCGCTCCACTCCGGCAGGTGCTCCATCATCAACTCGATGCCGCGCTCGACGAGCTCCTTCTGGCGGTCGTCGTCCTTGATCGGCTCATTGAGGATGTTGGCGATGAACACGCGGCACAGCACCGACACGGCGGTCAGGGCTTCGGTGTACTCGGCCTTGTAGAACTCCTGCAGGTGGCGCGGACGCGCGCTGCCCTCACCGATCTGGGTGTAGCCGGTGCGGCCGGTGGTGGGGTCGGTGACCTCGTCGAACCACGAGAGCGAGCCGCGGTAAGCGTCCGTCTCCACGTTCAACTTGGCGTCCTGGGCGGCCGACAGGGCGAACACCATCCAGCCGGTCACCGACGTGTCGTTGGTGTTGTCCGGCGGGACCTGGTAGCGCCAGGCCGAGTAGGGGTTGCGCGCGCGGTGGATGTAGTTGACCGCGTTCTGCGCCGACTTCTTCAGGATCGGGTTCGGCGCGCCGTACTGGGCCTCGCACAGGGCCAGGGCGGCGATGGCGTGGTTGTAGATGAAGTTGCTGGCGGTCTGCTCGCCGATCAGGCCGGTCGAGCGATCCTGCTGCTTCTGCAGCCAGGAGATCCCGGAGCGGATCGTCTCGTGGTACTGACCGTCGTTCATCGTGTCCCCGAAGCCGAGGAACGCGAGCAGGGCCAGGCCGGTCAGGCCGACGTCGTGCAGAGCCGAGCCCTCACCGTCCGAGTAGGGCGGTTCCTTGTCGCACTCGACCGGGAAGTCGTCGGCGTCCCAGTGGCCGTCCTCGCTCTGGTGGTCCTTGAGCCACTCGAGCCCGGCCAGGAGGGCCTTCTCGACGCCCTTGCCGACCTTCTTGCGACCCGAGCGACGCCCGCCCGTCTTGCCGCCACCGCCACCGGCGCCACCGCCGATACCGATCACGTCGTTGAACTGGTTCGAGTCGAAGGGGCTCTCGGGGAGGTCCGAATCGAGGTCTTCCGAGACGTCGTCGGTCTCCTCGACCACCTCGGAGTCCTGGATGATCGGCTCCTCGATGATCTCCTCTTCGATCTCCTCGATCTCCTCCTCCTCGGGCTCCTCGAAGATCTCCTCCGGCGGGGTGATGATGTCGGCCTGGAGGATGACCTCTTCCTTCTTGCTCATCTCGTCCCACGGGATCGCGGCGAGGATGAAGTAGAAGACGATGTGGGCCGCGAACGAGATCGCCAGCCACGGAGCGCGCCCCATCCAGTCGTACAGAACGTCGTTGAACGTCTGCTCCTCCTCCCAGGGCTTGGGAAGGGTCGTCTCGACGTGGATGTGGCTGTAGTCCTGTTGGCTCATGACCGGTGGGTGGGGGCCGATTGCTGGGGCGAGGCCGGTAACGGGGAGGGCTGGGTCTCGGACGGGCTGGTCTCGGGCGGGCTGGTCTCGGGCGGGTCGGGTCTCGGGCGGGTCGGGTCTCAGGCCGCGACGCTGACCGAGTCAGTGGGGACGGCCCGGCGATGGGGGGTCTGGACGAGGAGGTCTGGACGAGGAGGTCTGGACGGGGAGGTCTGGACGGGGGGGGGCCTAATCGGACGTTAGGACCGAGCCGGCTGGCTGAACCGTCTGGTCCAGCCCTTTCGACCCGCATCCTTGGGCGCCCTTTCGCCGCTCCTCCGGTTCCGGCCACCCTCGGAGCTGGCCCGACTCGGAGTGATCCGGACGGATCCCCCCTCGACGTTCGGACCCAACGGTCGGCGGTTCGAGGGGTTCAGAGTATAGCGGCGAGAATTTCGCCTGCCTCCCCCTGACCCCCTCGGAGGGACCCGGGAATGGGGTTCACCGGCCCTGCGGACGGGCCGGCGGCTGGATCATCGGGTGGATCCAGGAGTAGGAGTTGCGGGCCAGCTCCAGGCGCCGAATCTCGAGCAGGCGCTGCTCGCGTTGCTCGGTGACCTGGTCCCGCAGCTTGCGCTGCAGGGTCGGCGTGCGGAACTCGGGCGGCGGTTCGCCCTCCTGGCGCTCCAACAGGCGCACGATCTGCACGCCGTTGATCCCACCGGTGCGGTCCACCAGGGGCAGGGCCTCGGAGATCGCGCCCGGCGTCGCGCCCTCGATGAAGGTCTTGAGGGCCGGGATCAAGGCGGGCACGGGCACGTTCTCGACCACCCCGTCGGTCTCCCGGTGGGCGGCGCTGTACAGGTCGACCATCTCGCGGAAGCTGGCGCCGGCCTCGAGCTCGTCGAAGATCTGGGCCGCCATGGCCTCCGAGTTCTCCTGGCCGCCGGTGGCGCTGTTGTTCAGCTCGAGCACCTGCAGGGTCACCGTCTCGGGCCGCGACAGGGTGTCCTTGGCCAGTCGGTAGACCGTCCGTAGCTCCCCAGGTCGGATGAACCTGTCCACCTCCGGCCGCCCCCCGGCGTAGTTCTCGTCGCCCACCACGTAGGCCTCCCACTGGCCGCGGTAGAGCTGGTCGCGGGTGGCGCGCTCCATGTCCAGGGGGTCGATGCCGGAGGCCTCGAGGGCGTCGCGGTAGCCGACGACCCCGCGGGCGTCCTCTTCCATCTCGCGCCGGTAGCGCACCTGGGCCTCGACCATCTCGGCCGGGACCTCCAGCTCCTCGCCGGCCTGGGCCGTGAGCAGGGCCATGACCTCCGAGCGCATGACCTCGAAGCGCAGCTCCTGCTCCTGCTCGAGGGTGGCCACCGGGTTCTGGGCCTTGGCCATCTGGACCGAGCGGTCCCACTGCTGGCGGGTGATGACGCGGTCCCCGGCCACGGCCAGGACACCGTCGACGGCGATCCACTCTGCGCCCTGGGCGGCGGCACCGGGTGCCACCGGCGGTCCGGCGGTCTGGAGCACGAGCAGCAGGCTGGCGGCGATCATGGGCGCCATCTTCGCCCGTCCACCGGGCGTGCCGCAACAGGCTCGCCGCCCGCGCGGTCGGCCACCGGGTCCCGTCCGGGACCGCGACGCCGACCGAAGCCCGTGCGCTACGGCAGGTACTGGGCCGCGAGGGCGTTCGAGATCTCGATCAGCTCGGGCAGGGCCAGGTCCACCGCTAGGCCCTGCAGGTAGAGGGTCAACGGGACCGCGACCGTGCTGGTCAGGCCGGGCAACTCGAAGTTCCCCGCTGCATCGGCGTTGCCCACGATCAAGAGCACGTTGGGGACCGTCACGAGCGTGCCCCCGAAGATCGGGATCGGATTGGTGACCAGGGAGCCGACGAGCCAGACCGGCGCGCCCGGGTCGGCGCCCGCGAGCACCAGGTCGGCGCTCCCGCCCGGCGCGAGCGGATCGCCGCACAGGTTCAGGCTGAGGTCGCCGGGCCCCTGAAAGCCCAGGTCCTGTTGGCACACAGTGCAGTTCGCGCGGTAGACGAGGAAGTCGTCCAGCCCGGCTTCGACGGTCGTGTCGAAGGAGTCCTTGGCCACGAAGCGCACCTGCACCTGGGCCGTGGGTGCGACGAAGTCGGAGACCAGGAACTGGTGCGGATGCCAGCCGCCCGTGGCCTGCTCGCCGAAGGGACCCACGGTCTCGACCGCAACCCAGCTCTGGCCGCCGTCGTCGGTGATGTCCACCTGGAACGAATCGAGGCCCGGGGCGATGGCCGCGATGTTGTGGTACCAGCGCTCGTAGCGAACGATCGCGTCGCCGGCGGACAGGTCGATGAGCGGCGAGACCAGGGTCGTCACCCCGCCGTCCACGTCGCTCGCGAAGGCCTCGCCCCCGGCGTGGGGTTCGGTGATCCAAGCGAGGGTGCCCGCCTTCGAGTGGTCCTCGTAGGCCTCGGCGTAGCTACCCACCGGCGCGGCGCGCACCCACAGACCGGCGCTCGCGGTGTCGGTTGCGAGGCCACCGGTCCAGCCCTTGTCGGTCTCGAAGTCGTCTTCGAAGACGACCTCCACGTGCGCGACGGGCGGGGTGAAGACCGGGCTGCTCGCTGCACCACAACCCGTGTCGGTGTAGCCGACGAAGAACTCCGGCGCCGTGCCGCAGGGCGCGGGCGGCAGGTCCGCGCTCCACAGGCCGCCGCCGAGGTCGGTCATCGCGAGCTGCTGGAACGGATCGGCGGGTGCGAAGCGCCAGGAGAGCTCCACGGGGCCCACGGGGGTGCCGCCGACCCGGGCCACGATCGGCGTCGACGCGCTCGGATCCCAGGCCAGGGGCGGCTCGACCACGACGCCCGACGCCAGGGGCAGGCAGTGGACGATCTCGTCCAGCAGGTACTCGCGCACCAGCGGGTGGAAGGCCAGTTGGATGTTCGAGATACCCCCGGGGCAGAGGTGGCAGTAGCTCATCAGCGTGCCGCTCGAGCTGCACACCGACGGGCAGTCGTCGATGATCGGTTGCCAGGCGAAGGTGTGGTGCGCGCCGAAGCTGTGTCCGATCTCGTGGGAGGTCGCGGTGAAGTCCCAGTTGAAGGGGCCGACCGCCACCGGGAAGCTCGTGGAGCCGTCGTGGTTGGCGGTCACGCCGAATGGGTAGGCGCCGGACTCCTCGCAGAGCACGTCGATGAAGGCCACGCCGCCGTCCAGGAAAGCACCGGAGAGCAGGTGCCCGAGCCGCGCGCCGCCGGGGATCGCGCCCTCCCAGGCGGCCTTGACCTCGAACAGGTAGTCGAGGACCGCGAAGCCGGTCTCGGGGGTGCTCCACGGATCGGCCGGGGTCGTGTAGAGCTGCAGGTACGGGAAGGTCAGCAGCACGCCGAGCTCGCTCTCGTACAGGTCCGAGATGGCCCCCAGCAGCGACGTCGTGTAGGCCACCTGGGCGGGGACGCTGCCGCCGAAGAGCTGGTTGTGTTCGAAATCGGTCTCGAGCGCGATCGAGCAGGTGCGCAGCAGGCAGGGGCTGTCCGCGCTGGTGGAGACGTCCTTGGGCACCAAGGGCGGGGAACCGTGGCGTGCGGGTTCGGTGGCATTTCGCGGCGTACGTCCTGCGGCCTGCGTCGCGTCGTCCGCGTGGCAGGCGAAGTCGCTCTCGAAGCCGAACTCGGCCAGCTCCTCCTCGGACAGGATCCAGGTGGTCGAGCGAGACCAATCGCCGCCCTCCGCGGGCACGGGCAGGAGGTGCGTCAGCGTGCCGCCAGCGCGCACCCAGCCGCGCACGCCGTGGTTCGAGAAGCTCAGGGCCACGTCGGAGCCGGGATCCCCGTCGACCGTTCCGCGCCACAGGCTCAGGTCCAGCCCGGCGAGCACGTCGGGCGCCGGCTGACCATCGACGCGCAGACCGAGCTCGAGTCGATCGAGCCGGATCGACCGCAGGTTCACTCGAACGGTGCCGCCGTCCGCCAGGGGCACGCCGGACAGGCGCACGCGGTCGCGACCGACGAGCCCGCCGAGCGCGTCGAGGACCGGTCGGTACGCTTCGATCTCGGCGGTCGCGGGTTGCGGCGAGGGGGCGAGGGGAACGGCCCACTCGGCGAGCTGGGCCGCGCTGGAGATCGAAGCCAGGAAGACGGAAGAGAGCATGGTCGGTCGGGAAGTGGGGGAAGGAGGCGTCCGCGGGCGTCGCCGCGCCAGGGGCGCCCGCGGGATAGAGGCTAGCGCCGTGTCTCGATCGTTGAGGGACCGGCCCGCAGATCGCCGGCCCGCGTCGCGAGCGTCCGGGCGACCCCGCGCGCGCGGCCGGGGCGCCGGCGACGCGCGCGCAAGCTCCGCGTCGACTGGACCTTGCGAGCGCGTGGCCGCTGTTCCTCGTTTCCCTGTCCGTTCCGCAGTCCAGCCTCGATAGTCCCCTCGGTGCACCGGCCCCCGGGGCCGGGTCCGCGCCCGGACGACCTTGCTCGCCATCTGCACGAGGACCCAACGTGACCCTTCAAACGCAACGACTCGCCCAAGCTGCCCTCGCCTCGTCCGCCCTGCTGCTGGCGCCGTCGGCAGCGGGCGCCCAGACCACCCCCGCCTGTCCTGCGGTCCACGAGTTCCTCGGCCAGGGAACGACCGGCAGCGCCGGGATGCCGCGCCTCTCGAGCAGCGGCGCGCCCCTGATCGGGCAGCCGATCGCGTTCCGGGTGTCGCAGGGACCGGCCGGTGCCCTGGGGGCCCTGGTGATCGGACTCGATGCGGTGCCCTTGCCCTTGCCGGCCTTCGGCGCGACGGCCTACCCCACACCCTTCGTCGCGGTCCTGCCCGTGACCCTGGACGGCGCCGGCAGCTCGGCGCCCCTCGCGCCGATCGCCGCGATCCCCGCGAGCTTCTGTGGACAGCAGGTGGTGGGACAGTCGGTGCTCCTCGATCCCGCCGCCACCGGCGGCTTCGCCTTCACCCGGGCCGTGCGACTCGTCTTCGGCGAGGGCGACCTGCCCCTGTTCCCGGGGCGCCAGGCCGGCGAGGGCAGTCGCGCCGCGGTCGGCGACCTGAACGCCGACGGGATCGACGACCTGGTCGTGATCGATGACTTCGCGCGGGTCGTGCCCCTGCTCGGGGTGGGCGACGGCCGCTTCGTGGCCCAAGCCGCGATCGACGCCCCCGACGTGTCGTCGATCGAGGTCGGCGAGCTCACCGGGGACGCAATCCCCGACCTGATCCTGACCTTCTTCTTCACCGACCACGCGTGGATCCTGCCGGGCACGGGTGGCGGTGGCTTCGCCGCCCAGCAGGTCGTCAGTGGCCTGGGGACTGTCTACGACAGCGCCGTCGCGGACTTCTCCGGCGACGGGATCACCGACCTGGTTCTGGCATCCGGACAAGGTCTGACGATCCACATCGGCCTGGGTGGCGGCCAGCTCCTGGCGCCGTCGAGCCCGGCCGTGCCCGGACTGATCGGGTCCATGCAGGTGGGAGACCTCAACGGCGACGGCCTGCCGGACCTCGTCACCGGCGGATCGGCCGAGATCACGTCCATCGTGAACCAGGGTGGCGGCGCCTTCACGGTGGCGGAGACCTTCAACTTGCCGACCGGCTACGAGGCCTGGGCCGCGGTTGCGCTGAGCGACGTGGACCAGGACGGCGTGCTGGACCTGGCGGTAACGGGAAGCGTCTACATCCAGGTGCGTCGGGGCAACGGCGACGGGACCTTCTCGGCACCCGTCGACGTGTACGGCGGGCCCTTCCTCCGCGACATCGTCGCCGTCGACCTGGGTGGTGACGGGATCGACGACCTCGTGGTCGCCTCGGCCAGCGACTTCGTCGGCGTCAACTACCTGACCGGCCTCGGCGGCGGGAGCTTCGCGGCGCCCGTGGCCGTCGGCACCGGCAACACGAGCTCGGTCTCGATCGGCGACTTCAACGAGGACGGCGTGCCGGACGTGGCCGCGTCGATCGATGCAGCGCTCGCGACCTCGCTCTACCTCGGCGACGGCTCGGGCGGCCTCGAGCCTACGATCAACGTGGCTGTTGGCTACGACCCCGGGGCCGTGGTCCCCGCGGACCTGGACGGCGACGGTGACATCGATCTGGCGGCCGTCAACCTGCTCTCGGGGACCTTGACCGTGGTCCTGCGTCAGAGCGACGGGAGCTTCGGCCCGCCGTCGCAGTACTTCGCGGGTGGACGCGGTGACGACCTGGTCGCGGGCGACCTCGACGGTGATGGGGACCTCGACCTGATCGTGGCCAGCTCCAACACCAGCCAGGCGTCGGTCTTCCTGGGCCTGGGGGACGGGACCTTCCAATCGCCGGTGGCCTATGCCGCCGGCCTTGCGCCCTGCTCCCTGGCCCTGGCCGACTTCGACCAGGACGGGGCGCTGGACGTGGTGGCCTCGAGCTGCGCGCTCGGCACCTTCGCCTACCTGCGCGGCGTCGGCGACGGAACGCTGCAGTCGCCCGCGTACAAGCAGGGTGGCGGGAACAGCTCCAAGATCGCCGCGGGCGACTACGACGGCGACGGCAAGCCCGACGCGCTGGTCTGCGTTCCGAGCGGCGCCGGCGTGGCCCTGGTTCGGGGACTGGGCAACGGCAACTTCGCGCCGGCGGTGTGGCTCGACCCGGGCTCGGCGGCCCGGTCGGCGCAAGTGGCCGACCTGGACCTGGATGGTGTCGGCGATCTCGCCGTGTCCACCGCCGGGGGAGTGGCCGTGATGCTGGGCACGGGCGGCGGCGCCTTCTCCGCGCCCGTCGCCTTCGACATGCCCGGCGGGCTCGAGCACTTGACCCCCGCCCTGGACATCGACGGGGACGGTCTGCCGGACCTCGCCGCTTGCAGCTACGCCGAGGACGCGGCCTTCGTGTTCCTCGGCTCGGGGGATGGCGCCCTGTTCGACGCCCCCATGCGGTTCGCGCTGGGAGAGCTGCCCCGCGACCTGGCCCTCGCGGACGTCGACGGCGACGGGCGCCCGGACCTGGTGAGCGCGGACTTCGGCGCCGATTCCATCAGCGTCCTGACCAACCAACGCTGAGTCGGCGATGGCCGTCGAGCCCGCGCCACACGTGGTCGGACTACACTGGCGGCCCATGGAGCAGCGTACCCGCGCGAGCCTCTTGTCGCGGGTACGCGACTGCGCAGACGACCTCGCCTGGAGTGAGTTCGATGTCACGTACCGGGAGTTGATCGTGCGCTACGCGCGCCGGCGCGGTCTGCAGGTCAGCGACGCGGAGGACGTCCGCCAGGCGGTGATGATGCGCCTGGCGGAGCGGTTGCGTAGCTTTCGCTACGACTCGGGCCAGGGGCGCTTCCGCGATTACCTGAGGCGCTGCGTGCGCAACGAGGTCGCTCGCTTGTACGGGCGCCGGTCCGGCTCCGATGCGGTGCCGATCGACGAGCTGGCGGCCGGTGCGGAGGACGTCGACGACCTGTGGGAGGCGGAGTGGCGCGCTCACCACCTGCGCCTGGCCATGGCCAAGGCTCGAGCCGCGTTCGAGGAGAGCTCGATCGCTACCTTCGAGCGGCTGCTCGCCGGGGAGTCGCCAGAGGCCATTGCGACGGGCCAAGCCACCACCGTGGACGCCGTGTACAAGGTCCGCACGCGGCTGCGGAGCTTCCTGCGGGAACGCATCGCGGAGCAGTTGAGCGAGGAGGAGGACGGCGATGGTCGGTCGTGATCGGGAGAGCGATCTCGCGGGCTTCGGCCTCGGCAGCGACGAGAGCGACGACGCCTGGCTGGCGCAGCTGGCCCTGGCCCTCGAGCCCCTCGAGCTGGGCCCTCTCGGCGAGTACGAGATCGTCGAGGAGGTGGCCCGCGGCGGCCAGGGCGTGGTCTACCGCGCGCTGCAGTCGAGTACCGGTCGCCAGCTCGCGATCAAGCGCCTGGTCGACGGGCGCTTCGCGGGCTCGGGGGCCCTGCGTCGCTTCGAGCGCGAGATCGAGGCGGCAGCACGGTTGCGCCACCCGGGCATCGTCACGGTGCTGGGCTACGACCACGTGGACGGGGTGCCCCTGCTGGCGATGGCCTGGGTCGACGGGGTGCGGCTCGATCGCTGGCGGCAGGCTCGCGAATGGCCCGCGGACCTGCGCCGTGTGCTGCGCTGCTTCCTGCGCGTTTGCGAGGCCGTGGAGCACGCCCACCGGGGGGGTGTGCTGCACCTGGACCTGAAGCCCTCGAACATCCTCGTGGACCAGGACGACCAGCCGGTCGTGCTGGACTTCGGCCTGGCCCTGGTCGACCGCGGCGAGTCGACGGGCGCGGTCAGTCAGACCGGCGGCGGGCAGTTCCTGGGCACCGTCGACTACGCCTCGCCGGAGCAACTGCGCGGCGTGCGCGCCGGGCTGGACGCGCGCAGCGACGTCTATTCGCTGGGCGTGCTGCTCCATGAGCTGGTCGGCGGTGAGCTGCCCTTCGACTTCCGAGCGGGCGTGGGCCCGGCCCTGGCGAGTCAGGCCAGCGGGCACTTCCGGCGACTGGCGTCCCGCGACCTGGGCCTGCCGCGCCTTCTGACCCGCGAGCTCGACGCGATCGTCGCCCAGGCCCTGGCCCCGCGGCCGGCGGAGCGCTACGCGGGCGTGGCTGCGCTGACCGACGACATCCGCCGGGTCCTCGACGGTCGGCCCGTCTCGGCGCACCCGCCGAGCGCCCTCTACGACCTCCGCAAGTTCGCGAGCCTGCACCGGGCGGCCTGTGCTTGGGCGCTGGTGGCTCTCGTCTCGGTCGTCGTCTCCGGCACGCTGGTCGCGCTGCAGAACCTGGAGCTCGAACGCGAACGCACCCGCGAGGCCCGGGCCCGAGCTGTCGCCGAGCAGGCGGAGACCCGGGCCATGGAGTCGGCTGCCGCCAGGCTGGAGGTGATGCAGTTCCTGTTCGTCGAGCTGTTCGAGGGCCACTTGGCCAGTGATGCGGGAGGCGGCCTGACCATCGCCGAGCTGATCGATGCCGCCGCGGCTGCCGCGGGTCAGCGCTTCGGCGATCGCCCGCTGGTGGAGGCCGAGCTGCGCGGCGTGCTGTCCACGGCCAATCGCACCATCGGTCGCTTCGACCTGGCCGAGCAGGACCTGCGCCGGGCGATCGAGCTGCTCGAGTCCCAGGGGGGGCGGGACGATACGGCCGAGACTCGCGCGGCCCTGGCTTCCCTGGGGGTAGGCCTGGCAATCACCCTCGGCAAGCAGGGGCGACTGGACGAGGCGCGGGAGCTGTTGGAGCCGCTCCTGCAGGAGCGCGAGATCCTGACCACGACGGATCAGTGCAAGGCGCTCAACGTCCTGGGGCAGGTGTACGTCTACTCGCAGGACAAGCAGCTGGCGATCGACCTGCACCGTGAGGCGCTCCAGATCGCCCGCGCAGCCGATCTGGAGCTCGACCTCGTGCAGGCGTTGACCGGGCTCGGCGCGGCCCTGGCCCAGTCGGGTCGCTACGACGAGGCGCGCGCCGCCTACGAGGAGGGCCTCGCGCGGGCCCGTGCGCGCTGCGGCGACAACTGCACCCGGGTGGGCTACCTGTGCGGGCTCCTCGGTGATCTGCTGCAGTTCCAGGGTCAGCTGGAGCCGGCGCTCGAGCTGGCCCGGGAGTCCCTGGACACGGCCCTCGGCGTTCACGGCCGGGAGCACCCGGAGTCGGTCGCGGGTCTCGGGGACGTGGGGGAGCTGCTCAGCCAGATGGGTCGTCTCGACGAGGCCGAGGTGCTGCTCGCCGACGCCGTGGCCCTGTCGGAGGTGGTGCGCGGCCCCGAAGCGCTGGTGACCGACATCCATCGCTTGAGGTGCATCAGGAACCAACTGCGGATGGGGCGCATCGAGTCGCACCTCGACGAGATCGCGCGCATCCGCGAGCGCTTCGACCTGGCCGGCGCGCGCCTGGGCCGCTGGCCCGCCCGCGCCCAGGACACCCACCTGGCCGCGCTCGCGAGCCTGGGGCGCGAGTCCGAGCTGGGGGCACTGCTCACAGAGGTCAGCTCCGCGCGTGGGACCGAGGGGCCCCTCGAGCTGCCCTACCAGGCCCTGCTAATGCAATCGCAGATCGAGCACGTGGCCGGTGGCCGCGAGTCCTCGCGCCGGCTGCTCGAGCAGGGGCTGGTGCAGTTCTCCCGCGAGGCGACGACCGACGCCGAGCGCCTCCTGTGGGAGCAGCGGCGCATAGCGGTCTTCTACCGCCAGCGTTCGGACGAGGAGTCGGCGCGCTGGGCCGAGCAGCTCGTGGCGGGCCTGATCGAAGAGCTCGGAGTCCGCCAGGAATCCTCGGGGGGCTGAGGCCGGCGATTCACAGCAGCAGCTTCTCGAGCCACGCCAAACCGGCCTCCGGCCCCTTCACATCACGGGGTAGCACCAAGAGCGCCACGCCCTGGCGCAGGGGGCGGATCTCGATCCCGTCGCGCGCGAAGGCACTCTCGAGCAGCACGCGGTCGGCGAACTCGAGCAGGTAGCAGTCCTCGCGCCAGGCCAGGCGTGTGACTTGGATCGGCAACAACGCGGCGCGCAGGCGGAAGACGCGCAGCAGCATGCGGGTCTCCGGGGGCACGCGGCCGAAGCGGTCGCGCAGCTCTTCCTGCACCGCAACGGCCTCGGCGGGCTCGTGGATCGAGTCCAGGCGCCGCAGCAGCTCGAGCCGGTCGTCCGAGGCAGGCACCCAGTCCTCGGGGATGTACGCGCGCACGCCCAGCTCGAGCTCGACGCTCTCGCCCGGGGCCAGGCCCACGTCCGCCGCGACGATGCTCTCGGTGGACAGGCTGCCGCTCTTGAGCATGTCGACGGTCTGCTTCAGCAAACGGCAGTACATGTCGTAGCCGATGGCCGCGATGTGCCCGGACTGCTCGGGGCCCAGGAGGTTGCCGGCGCCGCGGATCTCGAGGTCCTTCATCGAGATCTGGAAGCCCGCTCCCAGGTGGCTCAGCTCTTCGAGGGCCTTGAGCCGCTCCTTGGCGATGGCGCGCATGGGGCGCGTGCGATCCACCAAGAGGTAGCAGTAGGGTTTCTGCCCGCCGCGACCCACGCGGCCGCGCAACTGGTGCAGCTCGCCCAGGCCGAAGCGGTCGGCGTCGTCGATCAACATCGTGCCCGCGGCGGGGATGTCGATGCCGTTCTCGATGATCGTGGTGGCCACCAAGACGTCGACCTCGGCCAGCTCGAAGCGACCCATGACCCGCGCCAGCTCGCGCGCGCTCATCTGGCCGTGGCCGATGGCGAAGGTGCACTCGGGCACGAGCTGGCGCATCTCGTCCGCGAAGCCGTTGATCGTCGTCACGCGGTTGTGGAGGAAGAAGACCTGCCCGCCGCGCTCCTTCTCGCGCAGGATCGCGTCGCGGATCAGGCCCAGGTCATCGCGATTGCAGATCTTCGTCTCCACGTCGTGACGCCCCTCGGGCGGCACCGACAGGGCGCTGATGTCGCGCACGCCCGAGAGGGACATGTGGAGCGTGCGCGGGATCGGCGTGGCCGACAGGGCCAGCACGTCGACAGTCGCGCGCAGGGACTTGAAGTGCTCCTTGTGCTTGACGCCGAAGCGCTGCTCCTCGTCGATGATCACCAGCCCCAGGCGCTGGAAGCGCACGTCCTTGGACAGGATCCTGTGCGTGCCGATCAGGATGTCGACGCGGCCGGACTCCACGTCGGCGACGATGGTCTTGCCGGTCTTGCCGCTGTTGATGCGGCTGAGGGCCTCGACGCGCACGGGAAAGCCCGCCAGACGCCGGCGGAAGGAGCGCTCGTGCTGCCCCGCGAGCACGGTCGTGGGCACCAGCACCGCCACCTGTCCGCCCGCCGCCACCACGCGGAAGGCCGCGCGCACGGCCACCTCGGTCTTGCCGAAGCCCACGTCGCCGCAGAGCAGGCGATCCATCGGTCGCGTGCCGGTCAGGTCGGCGGTGATCTCCTTGTCGGCCGAGGCCTGGTCGATCGTGTCCGTGTAGGGGAAGGCGCGCAGCATGTCCTCCACGAGCTTGTCGTCGGAGTCCCAGGGCTCGCGCTTGCGCGTCTCGCGCACGGCCTGCAGCTCGAGCAGGTCGGCGGCCAGGTCCTGCAGGGCCTTCTCGACCTTGTCCTTGCGCTTGCGGAAGGCGCCGCTGCCGAGCTTGTCGAGCTTCGGCGCGGAGCCACCCGTGCCGATGTAGCGCTGCACCAGGTCGATGCGGCAGGCCGGCACGAAGACCGAGACCTCCTCGGCGAACTCGAGGTGCAGGTGGTCCTCTTCGCCGCCCGAGCGCGCCATGCGCTCGAGGCCCAGGTAGCGGGCCAGGCCGTGCACCGCGTGCACCACCAGGTCGCCGATCTTCAGCTCGAAGAACGAGCGTAGGGCGCGCACCCGGTGGGGGCGGTGCTCGGCCTTGACCCGTCGCGCGGAGCCGACCCCGGCCAGCTCGTGGTGGTTGACGCAGACGATGCCGGCGTCGGGCAGCTCGAAGCCCTTGGCGATCTCGCCCAGGCGCAGTTGCAGGCCGTCGATGTGACCGTGCTCCGCGAGCAGCGCCTCGAAGCGCTCGAGCTCGACCTCGCTCTTGCAGAACACGTGCAGCTCGCGGCCGGCGCGGGCCACCGACTGCAGGGCGCCGGGGGAGGCCGGCAGGCCCACCGCCAGGCGTTGAACCGTCTTCGCGTCGAA
This sequence comes from Engelhardtia mirabilis, assembly GCA_007751255.1. Taxonomy (GTDB): domain Bacteria; phylum Planctomycetota; class UBA1135; order UBA1135; genus Engelhardtia; species Engelhardtia mirabilis. The sequence continues at coordinate 6,213,394 of CP036296.1, read as the reverse complement.
GTCGAGGCGCCCGGTGGGCAGGCTCTGCAACTGCAGCAACGGGTGCCGCGCCAGGACCTTGAGGAACTGCGCCAGCGCGTGGGAGTGTGACGTCGAGCGTCCGCGCAGGCCGCCGCGGCAGTCCTCGATCCGCAGGGGTTCGACCTCGACGAAGACGGCGGTGGGGGCCAGCAGCGCCGCCGGCGCCGCGCCGTGGCCGTCCTCGATGCCACCGACGTCGGCGGCCAGGCAGATCGCCGCGCGCTTCTGGTTCTCGATCGAGCGTTGGGTCTCGGGGTCGAAGGTCCGCAGGGACTCGACCTGGTCGTCGAACAGCTCGATCCGCAGGGGCACGTCGGCCGCGAAGGCGAAGACGTCGAGCACGTCGCCGCGCAGGCTGACCTCGCCCGGCGCCTCGGCCAGGGGCTCGCGGGTGTAGCCGGCGGCCACCAAACGCTCGAGTTGCGCCTCCACGTCGAGTTCTTGCCCCACGTGCAGGTGCAGGAACTGGCTTTCGAGCTGGGTCGCGTCGGGCAGGGGCTGCAGGATCGAGAGCTGGGAGGCGACGATCAGCCGCGGTCGGCGCTCCGGCGGTCCGGCCAGGGCCTGGGCCAGCTGCAGTCGCGCGCGCACGGCGCTGGCGTCCACGTCGCCCATCCGCTCGCTGTCGCGGGCGGGCAGGTGCAGCGGCTCGCAGCCAAAGGTGACGAGGTCGGCCGTGAAGGCTTCGGCCTCGGCCTCCGAGGAGGTCACCGCCAGCCACGGCCCCTGGTGGCGACCGAGGAGCTGCGACAGGACCAACGCCTGGGACGAGCCCCACAGGTTGCCCGCCGAGACCCCCTGATCGCGTTGCAGGGCGTCCACCAGGCGCGCGAACGTCGCCGTCGCCGCCAGCGCCGCGCCGATCGCCGCCCGATCGGCGACGGTGGACCCCGGGCTCACACGCCGCTCCCGTCGTCGAGCACCAGCAGCGCCTCGAGGGCGGCCCAGCGCTCGGCTTCCTTCCGGGTGCGCCCCCAGGCGCTGGGGAAGCGGTCGCCATCGATCTGGGCCGCGACCAGGAACGCGCGGGCGTGGGCCTGACCCCGCTCCGCCACCACGACGTAGGTCGGCGGCGATCCGGTGCGCGTCTGGGCCAGGTGCTGCAGGCGTTGCTTGGGTTCGGCGCCGCCGGGTTGGCGCGCGGCCACCCCCAGGGCCTCACCGAGGCTCTCGTCGACGAACTCGCGCGAGGCTTCGAGCCCGCCGTCGAGGTAGATCGCCCCCAGGATGGCTTCGTAAAGGTTGGCCAAGACCGAGCGCGGCAGGGTGCTGTCGCGCAGGCCGCGGCCGACCCGCGCCTCGCGGTCCAGGTCGAGGCTCTTGGCTGCAAGGGCCAGGCTCTGACGCGACACGACCATGGCCTTGCGCTCGGTCAGCTCGCCTTCGCTGGCCCGGGGGTCCACCTGGAACAGGTGTTCCGCCACCAGGAGGTCCAGGACTGCGTCTCCGAGGAATTCCAGGCGCTCGTTGTCCTCGCCCCCCGTGGACGACGCGTGGGTCAGGGCGAGCTCGAGCAGTCGGGGGTCGCGGAATCGATAGGGCGTACGAGCCATGGGCGCAGCGGGAGTATGGGCAGCCGGGCGGCGGGGAGGAAGTGCCCCTGGCGGGCCCAGGGCGTCGTCGTCCCGTCGACGCACGTGGCCCCCGCGCGGTGCTGGGTGCGGTACCCTTGCAACGCCGTGCCCGACGACCGCTCCGACTACACTGCGCGACCCCACGACCACTTGGTGGAGCCGATCTTCACGGCCCTCGAGGGCCGGGCCGGGTCGATCGAGGAGTCTTCCACCCAGACAGCCTCCAGCGGGTCCCAATCAGCCCCTGAGAGCTGGTGGAAGCGGCTGATCCTCGGCTTCCGCAGCCCGCGCCCCTGATCCGTCAACGGACGGCGCCGGGTGGGCTCGATGCCCGCCAGCCCCGTCCGCACCGAACCGGCGCCCGGCTCTCCCAGGCGCCTCGCCCATCGGGAGCCTCCGGCCGGGGTGTCTTTCGGTGGGCGCCTTCCACCCCTCCCCAGCGCTCGGACGGCCTGGGGAGGGGCAGCTTCAGGTTGATTCGGGCGGAACTCATGTGTCCGCAGGGTTTTCCCTGGGGGAATCCCCGCGAAGCCAGATTCCGGGCAGAATCGGGAGCGAGGGATCGCCCTAGTGAGTCCCCACCCAACCACCGACGGCCGCCGGCTCGCGGCCACAGTCCAACCTCGCCATGTCCAGCTACACCCGACCTCTGCTCGCCGCGGCTCTCGTGGCCTGTGCTCCGGCAGCCGCCTTGTCCCAGACCCTGCTCCAGGACCAGGCCGTTCACCTGGCGGTCGAGACCGCGACCGTGCCCGGCCTCGCGGCCGGCGAGACCTTCTCGAGCCTTGACTCGGCCGTCGTCGACGACAGCGGCAAGGTCCTGTTCCGCGGGCGCTTCGCCGGTGGGTCGGCGACCTCGACCACCGATCGCGCGCTGTTCTACGGCGACAGCCCCCAGTCCCTGACGCTGATCCTGCGCTCCGGTGATCCGGAGCCGTCGGGCACGATCCCCGGCGCGACCTTGAACAGCACCTCCGCCGGATTGAGCAGCTCGCAGCGCATCAGCGGCAACGGGACGATCCTCTTCGCCAGCCCGCTGAACGACGGTGGCGTGACGATCGACACGACCAACGACAGCGCCCTGTTCCTCGGTACCCCCGGTAACTTCCAGGTCCTGGCCCGCGAGGGCGATCCGGCCCCCGGCACCGTCGGCGCGACCTACAAGCAGAGCTTCTCGAGCCTCAGCCACCAGACGTCGGGCCTGAACGACAACGGCATCGCCTTCTTCAAGGCCAGCTTGCAAGGTGGCGACGTCGTCACGGGCGTCAACGAGAACGCCTGGTTCATCGGCACCCCCGGCAACGTCTCGATCGTGGCGCGCGAGGGCGATCCGGTGGGTGCGGGTCAGCTGATCGACCGGGTCAGCCCGGCCTTCATCTCCCAGATCAACGTGTCCGACCTGATGCTCTTCGACGTGAGCTACGTGATCGGTTCCGGCCCGGTGCCCGTGGCCGACTCGAACGACCGCGCCCTGCTGCTCTACATCCCCGGCGGCGGCAACGTCGAGTTGATCCGGGAGGGCGATCCGTCGCCCTATTCGAGCGTCGAGTACACCGAGCCCCTCGGCTTCAACTGGAACATCAGCACCAGCGGTAACGCCTTCAACGCGCAAGGCGAGGCGCTGCTCAACGCCGGCCTCAACGGAGGGCCCGGCGATTCGGCGTTGGTCAAGGTCTCCCTGCTCGGTGACGTCGGGATCATGCGCGTGGGCGATCCGGTCCCCGGTGTGCCCGGCGCGGTCTTCACCGGCTTCAACAACAGCACTCTGGCCCTGGGCCAGAACGGTACGGTCGCCTTCCAAGGCATCTTCTCGGGTCCTGGCATCGACGACTTCAACGACACCGGCATGTTCACCGGCCAGCCCGGTGCGATCGAGCTGATCGCCCGCGAAGGCGACGTCGCTCCCGGCACCGGCGGCCTCACCTGGCGCAGCCTGAACGGCATTTCTCACTACATGAACAACTTCGGCCAGATCGCCTTCGCGCCGTCGGTGACCGCCGATCCGCTGCTGGGGCCGGTGACCAGCGGCCAGTGGCACTGGGATCCGACGGACGGTCTGCGGATCGTCTACCTGGCCGACGGCAGCCTGCTCGACCTCGGCGGCGGTGTGGTAGAGAGCCCCACTAGCGGCGGCGGCGTCCAGTTCGGCAATGGTGGCGGTCGTCCGCTCAGCATGCAGGACGACGGCTCGGTGACCCTGCGTATGAACTACACGAACGGCCAAGGCAGCATCTCGAAGGTCCGCGCCCGGCGCCTCGCGGCCGCGCCGACCGAGGTTTCGGTCGCCGCCGGCGGGACGCACACCTTGCAGCTCAGTGCGGGCAGCAAGCGCGCCGGCCAGCTCTACTTCGTGCTCGGTAGCGCCTCGGGCACGGCGCCCGGACTGCCCCTCGACGGCCTCGTGCTGCCGCTCAACTTCGACGCCTTCCTGAACTACACCCTCACGTCGGCCAACGTCGCGCCCTTCTCGAACACGTTCGGGACGCTCGACGACCTGGGCCGCGCGGCCGCGACGGTCACCGTGCCGGCCGGAGCCACCTCCCTGGCGGGTGTCGGCCTCGACTTCGCCTACCTGACGATCGGCCTCAGCCCGCTGCCCTTCGTGTCGACGGTCAGCAACGCCACGCACCTCGACCTCGTCCCCTGACGCGCCAGGTGCGCTGCGGGCGCTCGGAACGGGTCCTCGGACCTCGCTCTGAGCGCCCGCTCGCCGTTCGGGCCGGGGCCGACAGAGTGCCGTCTGTGTCTGGAGGCGTGACCGCGGCGACGCGGTCGGGTAAAGCTGACAACACCGACGCGGTCCCGATGTCTGCGGTGGGCGAATCCCCGCCTCCAGCCCGCCCGCGCCGGAAGCGCCCCCAGGTCAACCTTGCGCTCCCTGCCGATCCTCATCCTGTTGCTGCTCGCCGGCGGCCTGCTTTGGGCCGTTCTGCCCGGGGAGCGGTACGTCGAGCCCAACCTGCCGATCGGGTCGACGGGGGTCGTGGAAGCGCCGGAGCCGGTGGAGGAGGAAGTCGAGTCCGAACAGGCCCAGGATCCCTTCGAGCTGCTCGAGGGCATCGTGGTCGACGGCGCCGGCGATCCGGTCGCCGGCGCGCAGATCACCCTGGCCATCGCACCCCTGGCAGGTTTCGCGGTGCTCGACGCCGCACTGTTCGACCGCCGGATCGAGATCACGGCCGCGAGCACCGATGAGGCCGGCCAATGGAGCGCGGCGGTGCGCGCCGCGCGCATCTACGAGGTCTGCGTCCGAGCGCCAGGCTTCGCGCCAGCGATCGTCGAGGAGGCCTATGGTGGTTCGACCCTGCGCACACGGCTGGGCCCGGGCGCCGCGGTCGAGTTCGTGCTCACTCGGGCCGAGGACGGGGCGCCCCTCGTCGGTGCGACGATCGATCTGTGGGTGCGGGACGGCAGGCTCCTGGCGAGCGGCGAGACCGACGACCAGGGGCGCTTCTCGGCGTCCCAGCTCCCCGGGGGCTGGGCCGTGGCGTCGATCGCCCACCCGGCCGTCGTCGGAGTCTCCCAGCGGCTGGTGGACTTGGCGGTGAACGAGACGCGGCGGGTCGACCAGGCCCTGGCTCCGGGGGTCGACGTGTTCGGGCGCATCACCGATGCCATCAGCGGAGAGGCGATCGCCGGCGCCGAGATCGCCGATGACTGGCGTTTCCGCGTGCCTACCACCAGCGACCGGAGCGGTGAGTACCGGCTGAGGGGCGTGGCCGCTCGGCCCCAGTCGGTGCTGCACGTGCGCGCGCCGGAGCACGGCAGTGCCCAGCGGGTGATTCCGCCAGCGGCACCGAATAGCGACGTACAGCTCGACTTCCAGTTGCGTCCCGCTCGCAGGGCCTTCGGGCGAGTCGTCGACGACGAAGGCCTGCCACTGGAGGGCGTGCTGGTCGTGGCCGTGGCGGCGGCGTCGGACATCGACGGAGTGCGAACCGATTGGGTCGACGCGACCACCGATCTGCGCGGCGTGTTCGAGTTCCAGCGGCTCGACCCCGACCTCGCCCACCAACTGCTGGTGCGGCACGAGGAGTTCGGCACGCGCGTGGTCGACTTTCCCGAGGACGAGTTCGAGCTGGAATCGGTCGACCTGTCGGTGATCGACCTGACGCGCGGATCGATCCTGCGCGGCCGCGTCGTCGATGGCGAGGGACGGCCTCGAGCGGGAGTCGAGGCTGTCTTGGCCGGCTACGACCAAGGGCGCGGGCTGCTGCGGCGCGACCTGGACGAGTCTCAGGGCAGCTACCTCACCTACGAGCGACGCGGCCACACCGACGGCGAGGGCCGCTTCCACTTCGGCGACCTCGCCGCGGGGACCTACCGTGTGTCGATCCGCGAGCCGGGCTCGAACCGCGGCTTCGAGCGCTCGGTGATCGTCCCGCGGGCGCGGGTCGTCGAGCACCTCGAGTTCGAGCTGCGGCGCGGTGATTCGATCGCCGGCGCGACCCGCGATGCGGCGGGTCGAGCCTTGGGTCAGGTGCTGGTCGAGGCCAGCTGGGCGGCACCCGTCGCCGAGACCGTGGCCCCGCCCGCGGCGCCCCGCCGACTTTGGGCCAGGACCGTGAGCGACCATCGCGGACGCTTCGAGCTGACCGGTCTCGACGCCGAGATGGTTGAGCTGACCACCTCTGTGGAGTTGCTGCCAGGCGAACTTCGAAGCCGCTGGGCGCCCTCGCGACCCCTGGACGTCGTGGTCGGCTCGCGCGAAGTCGAACTCGCTCTACGCGAGGCCCAGCCCCTGGTCGGGTCGGTGCGCTTGGACGACGGGACCCCGGTCGAGGGCAACCTGGTGCGACTCGTCCGCGGCGAGCGGGTCCTCGCTGAATGGTGGCTGCGGGCGGACGGCCGCTTCCAGTTCGACGTCGCCGCCGAGGAGCTCGTGGACTTGGTGCTGCTCCAGCCCGACCCCGACGAGCCCAGCGGACTCGTGGAGCGCATGCGACGCGAGGGCGTCGGTCCCGGCAGTTGCGAGCTGGTCGTCGCGCGCGAGTGAGGCTCGGGGCCGGGGTGAGGCCGGGACGGAACACGCGGCGCGAGCACCGCGTCGCGCCACACGGCGTCGGCGGGAAGCGATCGATCGAGGCCGACGGGAATCGCGATTTCGATGAACGAAGTCCAGCACTCCACGCCCGGTCTCCATCTCGAGCTACCTGACGGGCTCGACCCTGGGCCCGCTGTGGAGCCGCGCTGGCGATTCGAGCCGATCCACGGCCTGCGCCTCGAGTCCATGGCGGACAGCTGCGATCCGACCCTGACGCCCGGCCACCTGGTTGGGTCCCTCTTCACCATCGTGGACGGCATGGGCAACGGCTCGGCCCGTGCGTCCGCTTGGCCGCGGAGGGCTCGTCGGTCCTGAACGTCGTCTGCCAGTACCCCCTGGGATCGGTCGCGAGGGTCGCCGTCGAGGTCCTCGCGATCAAGCTTGCGGTAGTCGGCGTCTCGATCGGCTGCACGGTGGACTTCACGCTCCACGCGGGCTCGGCGCGGCTGGCGACGTCAACCCGGCCCTGGGCCGTGGCACGTCACCCGGAGCCGCGATCGGCGGGCTGACGATTCCGCTGGTGCAGGACTTCGTGTTCGATTGCCTGCTCAGCTCTCCGAACACGCTGCCCTTCATGAACACTCTGGGCCAGCTCGACGAGTTGGGCCGCGCGATGGCCGCCATCGGCGTCGCCGCGGGCGCTCCCGGCCTCGCGGGGATGAGTCTCGATTTCGCCTTCGCGACCCTCGACCCGTCCCAGGGTGGCTCGGTCACCTCCGTGAGCAACACGGCGCGGGTCGACCGCGCGCCTTGACGGCGTCAGGTGCCTGAGGGGCCGAACGGCCGTCGCCCCGTGATGCGCTCGTACTCGGACTCGGCGAAGCGGTCGGTCATGCCGGCGACGTAGTCGCAGACCATTCGTTCCAGACCCACCTGGTCGATCCAGGAGCGGTACCAAGGGGGCAGGTCCTGGGGCGCGCGGAGGTAGGCCTGGAAGAGCACGTCGATCACGTCCGAGGCGTACTCGGTCAGGCGCTGCAGGTGGGGGTGGCGATAGAACGAGCGGTACAGGAACTGCTGTAGCTCGGCCACCTCCGGCGCCAGCTCGGCGGAGTGCCCGATGGTCATCTCGTGGCGACGGCGGGCGTCGTCCGGCTGCTGCAGACCGGCTGCGGCGATGGCGTGGGCGGAGGCCTCGATCAGGTCCTCGATGCAGCGCTTGATCAGCTCGTTCGAGATGCGCTTGACGCGCAACTGGCGGTCCGCCGTGTTGCTCAAGAAACCGGGATGCCGTGCCTCGACTCGCTCGCGCGATTCGCGCCACAGGCGAGAGCCGGCCTCCAGGTCGGCCTCGCTGAACATCTGCGCGCGCAGGCCGTCCTCGACGTCGTGCACGTTGTAGGCGGTGGAATCGGCCAGGTCGACGACCTGGGCCTCGAGGTAGGGGTGGCGCGGCTTGGGTCCGAACTCTTCGGGCCAGTCCTCCGCCTTCTCGTGCTTGAGCAGGGACTCGCGCGTCTCGCGGGTCAGGTTCAGCCCCGCGTAGTCCGGGCTTCTGCGCTCGAGAATGTCGATCACGCGCAGCACCTGGGCGTTGTGACGGAAGCCGCCGTGGTCCTTCATCTGGCGGTCGAGGGCCCACTCGCCGCGGTGCCCGAACGGCGGGTGGCCAATGTCGTGGGCCAGGGCCAGGGCCTCGCACAGGGGGTCGTTCAGCCGCAGGGCCCCGCCCACGGAGCGCGCGACCTGGGCCACCTCGAGGCTGTGGGACAGGCGCGTGCGGTTGTGGTCCCCCTCTCGATTGACGAAGACCTGGGTCTTGTACATCAGCCGCCGGAAGGCGGTCGTGTGCACGATCCGGTCGCGGTCGCGCTCGAAGTCCGTGCGCAAGAGGTCCGGCCCCTCCGGCACCCTACGGCCACCGCTCTGGGCCGACTTCAGGGCGAAGGGCGCGAGCTCTGCCAACTCGCGGCGCTCCTTGGCGGCGCGGTCGAGGAGCGGGACGGTGAAGTGATCGGTCGGGTCCATCGGCGGGGGTGGTCAGCAGCATAGTCGGTGGCGCCCCCACCAGGACGATCGGCACCCCCCGTGGTTACAGCACTGTTCGCAAACTCCGGCCGAACGACCGCGGGCGGGCGAGCCCTTCGGCCCGCCCGCCCGCGTGGTCGCTCAGGAGTGGATCCCGGGATCCACCCCGCGATGGATCACTCGCCCAGACCCTCGGGGACCAGCTCGGCCACCGGGTGGTTGGTGAAGATCGAGGTGAAGTGGAACTGCGGGTCGAAGATGTACATCGCGCCGTTGTTCAGGGCCGCGGCGCGGGGCATCTCGACGTCGAAGGTCCGCACCGACTTGGGCGGGATCGGCTTGCCGTACGAGTAGTTCCAGATGTTGGCGTCGCCGGTCGGCTTGCTGGCCAACTGGTTGTTGCCCCAGACCGAGAAGACCCCGTCCTGGACCACGTGGAAGCCCGGGCCACTGAAGCCGGTCAGGTCGTCGTAGTCGTGCTTCAGGTCGCGCACACCGGGCTGCCAGAAGTTCGGCAGGTCCGCGAACATCGGGTCGACGTAGAAGGGGTTGCCGGTGCCGTTGAGCGCCGTCGTGGACCAGTGGTCCACGGCGTAGCCCTGGGCGCCGAACAGGCCGCTCCAGGCCATGGCCGCGATCTGCGGGAACCCGAAGACCGGCTTCCAGTCGAGCAGACCCATGTCGAGGCCGTTGTACTGGTAGTCGGTGGTGCCGAAGTCGACCACGCGGAAGTAGCGCGTGACCGCGTCGTCGTTGTAGATCGTGACCTTGATCTTGTCGCCCTCGGTCCAGGTCTTCTTGCCGGCGGCCGAGATGCGCTCGATGTCGCCCCAGATGTCGAGGTTGCCGTAGAAGAGGTTCAGGTCCGCCTCGGGGTTCGGGAACGCGAGCACACCCGGGGTCGCCGGGAGGCCGCGCCGATCCGCGATCTGCGGCATGAGGTTCTTGGTCTTGCGCAGGAAGGTGCGGCGGTCGGCCGAGGTTCCGGCGCTGGCGCCGTACTCGATCAGAGCGTTGTGCAGCGCCTTCTCGGGCACCAGGTCACCGATCGCGTCGACGCCCAGGGCCTGGACCTCGTCCCACTTGTGCCCGAAGCGCCAGTCCTTGGGCGCACCCGAGGCGAGGATCTCACCCTCGGCGTAGGACTCGAGCCAGTTGATGCGCGGCGGATGCTCGCGCCAACCCCAGACGTAGATGCCCGCCTGGGACAGGCCCTGGCCGTAGCGCACGGTCAGGTCGAAGCCCTGGCCCTTGCGCACGGTGGTGAAGCTGGAGTCGTAGCCGAAGAAGGGGATCGTCGTCGGGCCCTGGCTCCAGTCGAGCAGCGGGACCGCGTACTCCTGGTTCCCGTAGCTGTTGAACTGGGCCTGGGAGTTGGTCGCGCCGTCGTAGGCGAGGCCCGTGTCCGTGCCGTTGGCGAGGTAGCCGCCGATGCGCCCGTCCTGGTCGAGGTCGTACTGCTGGAAGCGCGTCAGGCTGGTGATGTCACCCTGGCCCCCGACGTAGGAACCCATGTCCATCTTGCGGTTGACGTACAGCCAGTAGCGCGCGTCGCCCGGGTTCACGTCGGCGTAGCTCGGGACCGGTTGGCCGAACTCGTCGAACGGCGTCCCGGTGTGGATCTGGAAGAACTGCTCGAGCGAGTACTTGCGCACGTCACCGGGCAGCGGGTCGACCACATCGAACCACTTCCAGACCCAGGCGTTCCTGAACCAGAAGAGCGAGTTCGCCGTCTTCTTCATCGGGATCGCCGTGAACTCGTCGATCGGGAAGGCGAACTCGTGGTTCGGGCCCGGATCGCCGAGGCCGCGGATCTTCCAGGTGATCGTGTAGTCACCGTGGGCCGGGACCTTGACCATGTTGTGGCTCGAGCGGATCTCGTTGCCGTACCACAGCTGGGTGATCTCGAGGTTGCGCGTCACCGGGTCGAAGGTCTGGTTGTCCTTGCGGCCCTTGTAGTGCAAGAGCTCGAAGCCCAGGTAGGCGCGGTTGGTCAGCGCACCCGAGACGTTGGTGCCGAGCAGGATGTCGAGGGCCTCCTGCACGCGCGACTGGTTGCCGGTCTTGTAGATGTCGTTCACGATCTCCTCGAGATCGTCGACCGGCGAATTGGGCTCGAGGCCCACATCCGTGAGCCAGAACTTGTCGGGCTCGCCCTGCGGCCAGTGCAGGTTGAAGTGGATCGGGTCGCCGTTCACGTCCACGGCCGAGTTGTCGATCGAACCGCTCGGGTCCGAGTTCGAGAAGTCGAGGTCGAGGGGGTACTGGTCGTCGCTGGTGAGGGCGTAGGTGGCGTTGAGCGCCGCCTGATCACCGACCCCGGGCTCGGCCGTGTCGGGCAGGTACAGGTTGGCCGCCGTCAATACCCAGCCCAGGGGCTTGGGGTTGTTGGGCAGCACCGTGCCGGGCAGCAGCGTGATGCCGCCGGAGGGGATCCGACCGCCGTTCTCGGCGGCGGTCTTCTTCATGTCGTGCACACCGATGTTGGGGACGTTGCGTCCACCGGCGTCGGTCTGGGTGGGGGGCAGTTGCGCCAGGGCAGCGGGCGCGAGCGCGGCCGCGGCGAAGGCGGCGGCAAGGCAGTTGGTCGTGGTCTTCATGGTCGCTTGTTCCTTCCCTCTCACTTGATCTCGTCGCCGGTCAGTGCGAACTCGAGGAATGCGACCAGCGCGGCCTTCTCGCCTGGAGACAGGCCGAGCGGGACGATGCGCGGATCCTTGGTACCAGTGCCCGAGAGGTCGGGTCCTCCGCCTTGGTCGTAGAACTCGACCACTTCCTCGAGGGTCGAGAAGGCGCCGTTATGCATGTAGGGGCCCGTGACACCAACCATGCGGAGCTGCGGGATCTTGAACTTGGCGTAGTCCGCGGGGTTGTCGATGTCGACCGGAGGATCTTGGGTCAGGTCCGTGTACACACCGCGGCCCAGGTCGACGCCGCCGTTCAGCGCGAAGCTGCCGGCAGTCGGCACGCCTGTGTTGGCGTAGCCGGTGGTGGTCAGGAGCGGAGCCGGATGGCATTGGAAGCAGCCACCCTTGCCGAAGAAGACCTTGTGGCCTCGCTTCTCCTGCTTGTTCAGGGCGTAGAGCTTGCCGGCCTCGTAGTCGTCGAAGGGCGTGTCGAAGACGCTGATGGTGGCTTCGTATGCGCCGATCGCCTCGATCAGTCGCTGCTTCGTCGCCGCCCCGTCGCCGTAGGCATCGGTCAGGAGCTGGGTGTACTCGGGGTCGGCCGAGATCATCGGCAGCACGTGGGCGTCCCAACTCGTGTTCATCTCGAACCCGGCTTCGACGGGGAACTGCGCCTGGTGCACCAGGTCACCGGCGCGCCCGTCCCAGAAGATGTTCGGGAAGACGTGCGCGTTGTAGATCGTCGGTGTGTTGCGCGGCGTCAGGATGGTCTTGAAGTAGTTGCCGGCCACGGCCAGGGTGCCCTCGTGGTCAGGCATCCCGTCACCGTCGACGTCACCGGCGAGGGTGTGGTCCTGCACGCCCTTGCCCTGAGGGCGGTCATCACCCCAACCCTTGGAGGGGTTGTGGCACATGCCGCAAGAGACTCCCTGCGGTGCGGAGGTGCGCTCGTCGAAGAAGAATTTTCGCCCCAGGTCGATCTGGGCCAACTGAGGATCGACTGATCCGATCTGGAGCTGGAGCGGAGTTTCGACGGCGCCGTTTCCGCCGGAGCAGGCGGCGAGGCTGGCGGCGGCGATCAGCGCGAGCGGAAGACTCCGCGCGGCGTTGGCTGCGTTGATTGTGCTGATGAATTGCATGGGCAGGCGGGTCTGGCAGGTTCGTCGGCCGTCAGATTTGCTGACAGCGCCAGTGTGCCGAGCACTGGCTGGATAGACGTCTATCCGGGTAGCGAGGAGTCCGGTGGAAGCCTACCCCGCCCATTCGGGGGGGCAGGTCGAGGTTGGTGCCTCGAGCTGAGGTCCGATCGTGGGGGGGCGGGTCTCCAGCGAGCCTAGCGCGCTTTGGTGGGGGGGGAAGGGGGCGTTGTCGCCGACGTCATTTAGCCGTCAGGCCGCGAAGCGTCGGGGGCGGGGCAGCAGGTCCGAGTGGGTCGCGGATTGCCTACGCTCGTCCAGCTCGCCGGGCCATCCCGAAGCGCCAACTGCCGCCATGCCCACCCCTCGCCGTGACGATTGGTACCGAGCCGCGTTCGGCCCACTGGTCGAGGTCGCCTATGGCCACCGCGGGCCATTCGAGGCCAATGTCCAACTCCAATCCTTGACTCGGGTCCTCGGTTGGCCCCCCGGGGGAGGGCCCGAGCAGGGGCAGTCCCCACTTGCTCTCGACGCCGGTTGTGGCGCCGGGCGACACCTCGGGGCCTTGTTGGGCGCAGGGTTCCGGAGCGTCGGCGTGGACCTCTCGGCGGCGCGCCTGGCCCAGGCCCGCCGGCGGAGGCCCACAGCGTCCCTGGTGCGGTCGGATCTGCGTCGGCTGCCCCTGGCTCCCGGCCGCGTGGATCTGGTGCTGTCGCTCTTCTCGAGCTTCGGCTACCACGGCGAGGACGGCGACCTGGCCGTGCTGGCCGAACTCGCCCGCGTGCTGAGGCCCGGGGGCAGCCTGGTGCTCGACCTGCCCGACCCCGATGACACGGCCGCGCGCCTGGTGCCGCGCTCGGTCCGGCGGGTCGGCGGCCTGACCCTGCGCGAAGGCCGTCGACTCGCGGGCGGCTCCACCGTGGTCAAGCGGGTGCGGATCGAGCGCGGCCGGGATCCGGTGGCGGCCTGGGTCGAGCGCCTGCGCCTGTACACCTGGGACGAGATTTCGCGCCGCTTGGCGGCCTCGGGCTTCGACGAAGCCCGCCTGATCGAGACCCGGACGCTCCCCGGCTTCGGACCCGGTCGCCTCCTGGTCGTCGCGCGGTCAGCCGGGCCCCGCCAGGCGCTATGATCCGGGGCTCTGCTCGTCGGATCTGACCCCCGCGGTTCCCGACGACCCCACAGGAACCCCGACCGGTCGTCCCCCCTCTGAGCTCGACCGGGGAGCCAGCCAGCATGCCCCACAACGTCATCTTCTCGGACCTCGCCCTCGAGCTCCGCGACAAGGCCCGCGAGATCGCCGAGAAGCACGTCCGCCCCAACGCGGCGAAGTTCGACAAGGCGCAGGAGTACAACCACGAAGCGATGCAGGCAGTGGCCGAGGCCGGCCTGCTCAAGACGTGGATCCCCAAGGAGTACGGCGGCGTGGGCGCCGGCGTGCTCGCCCTGGCGATGGTGACCGAGGAGCTGGCGCGGGCCGACTCGGGCTTCGGCGTGGCCTTCGCGGTCAACGCCCTGGGCTCCTTCCCGATCGTCCTGGGCGGCACTGAAGAGCAGAAGTCGAAATGGCTGCCGCTCGTCGCCGAGGGCAAGAAGCTGTGCGCATTCTGCCTGTCCGAGAAGGGCGCCGGCTCCGACGCGGGCGGCCTGGCCGTGCGCGCCGAGCAAGAGGGCGGCAAGGACGGCGACTGGATCATCCGCGGCGAGAAGAAGTGGACCACCAACGGCGGCGTGGCGGACATCTACACCGTCTTCTGCGTCACCGATCCGACCAGCAAGTCGCGCCGCATCAGCGCCATCCTGGTCGAGAAGGGCACCGACGGTTTCACCATCGGCAAGGTCGAGGACAAGATGGGTATCCGCACCGTGCCGGTGGTGGAGACGCACTTCGATGGGGTCCGCGTACCCCATGCGAACCTACTCGGCGGCCGCGCCGGGATGGGCTTCAAGCACGCCATGATGACCCTCGACCACGCCCGTCCGGGCGTCGCTGCCCAGGGCGTCGGCGCGGCCCAGGGCTCGCTCGAGCTGGCCACGGTCTACGCCAACAAGCGCATCCAGTTCGGCAAGCCGATCTCCTCGTTCCAGATGGTCCAGGAGATGCTGGCCAACATGGCCATGAAGACCCAGGCCGCGCGCTGGCTGGTCTACTCCTGCGCCGCCGCGGTCGACGCCGGTGAGCAGAACATCACCAAGAACGCGGCCATCGCGAAGTGCTTCGCCACCGACGCGGCGATGGAGGTCGCCACCGACGCGGTGCAGATCTTCGGCGGCTACGGCTTCATGGAGGACTACCCGATCGCCAAGTGCTTCCGGGACGCGAAGATCCTCCAGATCTACGAGGGCACCAACCAGGTCCAGCGCCTCGTGATCGCGCGCAACCTGATCAAGGAGTCCGAGCAGCTCGCGCACATCGAGCCCTACATCCCGACCGAGGAGCAGAAGAGCTACTCCGAAGAAGAGGCGATCGCGGAGTGAGCTCGGCCGGGCCGCTTCGGCCCTGAGCGACGATCGAGACGCGGCGGCGTCCCTCCGATGCGGGGGACGCCGCCGCGCGCGTTCGGCACGGGGAGCGAACGGTCCGCTCAGTGCTCGGTCGCGAAGAGCACGATCGAGGCCACGGTGGTGGCGTAGAAGACTGCCTGGGTCATGCGGTCGACGGTGACGGGGTTCGCCGGGCGGCGGGTGACGAGCTCGACCAGGAAGACCACGTAGCTCTGCGGGCGTTCGACTGCCAGGCGCTCCCAGATGCGGTGCTGCACCGCGGTCACCGCACACAGCCCCGGCTGACCGACCAGCGGCCCGAGCACGAACCAAGACGCAGCGATCAGCGCGGCCAGGGCCAAGTGGTAGGGCCGCGCGGGGGCCCACAGCCAGCCCAGGGTCGAGAAGCCGATCACCGCCAGGTGGGTCAGGTGCAGTGCGGCACTCGCCAGGCGCAGCTTCATTCGACGGCGCGGGCGAAGGCCTCTGCGTACTGGTCGACGATGCCGTTGTCGGGGCCGGGGAAGTTCGGGAGCCGGATCAGGCGGCGGTTCTCGCGGGCGGTGTCGGCCAGCTCGTCGACGCCTGCCATCGTCGCGTCACTCGACGGCACCCGCGCGATCTGACGCCAGTGGCCCTCGGCGAAGAACGGCTGTTGGTGCAGCAGCGGATAGCGCGGCGCGGCGGCGCGGCAGCCCTCGCGTGTGAGCCGCTCGATCAGGGCGTCGACGTCGCGCGCGGGGTCGCGGTGCCGGACGATGAACTCGAACCAGACCCGCTCCACGTGGTCGGGGCCGAGGAAGGTCTCGAAGCCGAGCGCCTCGAGCGCCAGGCACAGGCGCCGGTGGTTGGCGTTCCTGCGCGCGTTCAAGTCCGGCAGCTTCGCCAGTTGCGAGCGGCCAAGCGCGGCCGACAGCGGCGCGATGCGCGTCTTGACCCCGAAGGACGTCGCGGCGAAGCGCCGCGCGACGGAGTCCAGCTCGATGATCCGCGTGATGTCGCCCAGGCAGGTCGCGCGCTCGTGGATCTGGTCGTCGTCGGTGAGCAGGATCCCGCCCTCGCCCGCCGGCGCGAGCTTGTCGCCCTGCAGGCTGAGCACCGAGACGTCCCCCAGGGAACCGCAGGCCCGCCCGCGCCAGGTGGCGCCGTGGGTGTGGCTGGCGTCCTCGACGATTGCGAGACCGTGCTGGTCGGCCAGGGCGCGCAGTTCGCTCATCTTCGCCGGCAGCCCCCACAGGTGCACGACCACCATGGCGCGGGTGCGCGGCGTGATGCGGCGCGCCATGTCGACCGGACAGGGGCCGAGTCGCTCGGACTCGCTCTCGCAGAAGACGGGTACGAGCCCGAACCACAACATCGGCAGGACCGAAGCCCAGAAGGTCGCCGTCGGCACGAGCACCTCGTCGCCTGGCTGCAGGTCGAGGGCGAAGAAGGCCGCCATCAGCCCGGCGGTCCCGCTGGCGTGGGCCAGGCCGTGGCGGCGCCCGGTGAAGCGCGCCCAGTCGGCTTCGAGCTCGCGGATGACCGGATGGGTCGAGACGTTGCCGTCGCGCAGGATCCGCAGCACCGCGGCCTCGTCGTCCGAGTCGAAGAACGGCCAGGCGCAGGTGGGCTCGTGGGGCAGGTCGACGGTGGGTTTCATGGCGGCGCAGGAAGGTGGAATCAGAGCAGCCCCAGGAGGTCGTCTTGAGCCCGCGCCCGGTCCGCGAGTTCGTCGACTGCGGCGCTGGCCCGGTCGGCGCCCTCGATGATCCCGGCCACGCGCTGCAGGGTCGCACGATTCTCGTCGGCACGGCCCAAGCCCAAGCGAGGGATCCATTGGGCAATGGTCGTGCGCCGGCGCAGGTAGTCGTCGAGGGTCGCGCAGGACTCGTGATCGCGGGCGTGCTCAGGGTCGACGACCGGCGACGCATGGCCGCCGAGGCCGAGGTCCGTGATCGGAGGATCGGCCGTGGTCCGCCCCGCCGCCGGCGTCCCGGTCGGCTCGACCAGGCGCCCGATCGCGTGGGCGGCCCGGCGCGCCTGGTCGCGGGCGGAGGTGATCTTGCCGCCGTACAGCGTCAGCCCCCCGCGCGCGGCGTCCACGTCGACGACGCAGCGCCGAGAGAGATCCAGGGGGTAGACCTTGCGGTCGTAGCTGTCGGGCACCGCGAGGGGCCGGATGCCGCAGCGCAGCGAGACGACATTGGCACCGGTGAAGTGTCCGGCGAGGTTCTCGTTGGCCGCGTCCAGGAGGAAACGGACGTCGTCGCGCGTGGGCGCGAGGCCTTCGTCGATGGTCTCTATACCCGTCTCGGTCGGGCCCCAGAGCGCGATCGGCCCCCAAGGGGTCAGGGTCAGGGTGTCGCCGTGGCGGCCCATGTCGATGGCCAGGAACTCCTCGAGCCCCTGCGGCCGCGGAAGACCCAGGTAGACCCCCTTGGAGAACACGTGCCGGTGGCGCGTGGCGAGCTGGCAGCGGCGCGCCACGTCGTCGGCCCAGACCCCGGCGGCGACGACGAGGGTTCGGGCTCGGGCCGTCCGAGCGTGGCCCGTCCGCCGGTCGACGAGCTCGAGCTCCCAAGACGGGCGCCGTCCTGCAGAGCGGTCCGCACCGACCAGCTCGGCGTGGTTGATCGCGACGCGCTCCCCATCGCTTGCGGCGAGGATCCAATCCAGGGTCAAGCGGGCATCGGAGGTCGCCAGGTAGCCCTCCTCGTAGCTGTAGGAGCGGCCGAAGCGGTCCGGGGCCAGGACGTCGCGGGTCCCCGGCATTCCTCCCCGGCGGGGGCGTCCCCGCCGGCCGGCGCCGAGCAACCAGTAGGCCTCCAGAGCTCCCCTGACCATCCAGGGGTGTCGGCCGCCCGGGCGTGTGAAGAAGCGGAAGGCCGCCGTTCGGACGGCGTGTGAATCGGTGAGCAGTAGTTCGTCACGAGCGCGCGAGAGTCGAACGACCGTCGCGAGTTCAAGGCGCCGCAGGTACAGCAGGCCGCCCCAGACGAGCATCCCTGAGGCCTGGCTCGTTCCGCTGGCGAAGTCGCCTCGGTCCACGAGCAGGCAGCGGTAGCCCCGCCGCGCGAGTTCGCTGAAGACCGCCGCTCCGCCCACGCCGCCCCCGACGATGGCAACGTCGAAAGTCCCCTGGACGGCATCCCAAGTAGAGGCCCGAGAGTCGGCGGCGGTGGGCTGGGGAACGGGCATCGAGACGCGAGGGTCCCTCGCAGGCTAGCCCGAATCCTGGTGACCGACGTGGGCTAGGACGCCCTCGACCCGGGTTCAGGACCGATCGGTTCACTTCTCTCGGATTCCAGTCAGCCTCCCCGACGGCCATGCGTATGCAACCGCGATCGGCTCGGCTGTTCACGAGAGGGTTCTACAACTGTCAGGAACCCTGGGCGGTCGAGCGCCTCTACGGGCCTGGAGCACCTAGGTGAACCGGGACTCTGACTTGAACTTGAACGCTAGATGGCCCCTGGAGTTTCCGGCGGCACAGGTGTTGCGAGGCTATGTCGAGCAGGGCCCGTACCGGCGCCAGCGTTAGCTCTCTGTAGAGTTATTTTTCTGGAATCCGCGGCTGCACTCCCTGCGATTCGCTCGTAGGACCTGCAGGCCGCAGGGCCACCCATCCCATGGCTGCAAAGATCCTCTCCCACCGCGAACTCGACCCGATTCTCGACGGCTTCGCCGCCGATCCCGACGCATTCGAGGCCCGCTGCCTCGAACTGATCGCCGAGCTCGACCGGGACGGAATGCTGCTCGAGATCTCCGACCCGACCACTTGGCGCCGAGCCCTGCCGGAGGGCGCCCGCCGTCCGGCCGCAGGACTGCTGGAGCAGCTGCGCGGGGACATCGAGCGCATCGAGACCATCGGGCGTGAGCCCGAGGCCCAGTTGGCCCGCCGCGTGGAGTTCGCGCGGCTGCGGCTGGGCGTCGCGCGCGAGGCCGCCGGCCACGAGGGCGAGCTCCTGGACGGCATCGGCCAGATGTCCGTGCAGTGGTTCGACCTGGGCCGCGAGACCCCGCGCAAGAACAAGGCCGACGAGCGCGCCCTGCGGCGGGCGGCCGAGCTCCACGCCCTGCGCACGGAGCTGGTCGAGCGCAACCTCTACCTGGTCCTGATCAACGTGGAGCGCTACACGCACTCCTCGATCAACCGCTCGGACCTGATCCAGGAGGGCAGCGCCGCCCTGTTCCGGGCCGTGGATGGCTTCGATTGGCGCCGCGGGCTCTTGTTCCGCACCTACGCGGTGCACTGGCTCAACCAGGCCTTCCGCAACTACCTCTACAACTGCAGCAGCACCGTGCGGGTGCCCGTGTACCTGCAGAAGGCGCTCAAGCAGATCAACCAGGCGCAGATCCGCCTGGGCGACACCAACGCCTCGGCCGAACAGATCGCCGAGATCACCGACCTGACCGAGAACCTGGTCAAGTCGGCCCTGGGCGCGGCGCGCTCTGCCTACTCCCTGGACGCGGACTTCGGCGGGGACGACGGCGACGGCAACCGCCTGCGTGACCTGCTAACCGAGGAGCAGGACGAGGACGGGCCCTACTCGACGCGCTTGGAGGACGTCACCCTGGGTGAGGGACTCGAGCAGGCCCTGGCGAAGCTCTCCGACCGCGAGCAGTTCGTGGTCAGGAAGCGCTTCGGCCTGGGTTACGAGCGCGAGCACACCCTGGCGGAGGTCGCCGACGACCTGAAGGTCAGCGTGGAGCGCGTGCGCCAGATCCAGGTCCGCGCCCTGTCGAAGTTGGACACCCCGACCCTGCGTCGGGAGCTCGATCCCTTCGTGAACTGATTCGCCGACCCGGGCCGGCAAGGCTCCGGGATCGCCGTGCCCGCGCAAGGGGGGCTTCCAGGGTGCCAGCGCGCCCTGGAAGCCCCCTTCGCTTGGGTCCGGTGACCCCGATGGCTCATCGGCGCGGGGCCGGCCGCCCCCGCCTCCGAGGGCGCCGGCCGCCCCCCCCGCTGTGCTATTCTCTCGGGCCAAAATTCGCCCCGATGGAGTCCCCCGAAGACCAGGCCCACCCCGCGTCCGGCGCCCCCGCCAGCGACGCGTCCGCTCCCAGGAGCGAGCACCACGGGGCCACCGCTGGGTCGACCGCGCCGACGCGTCCGCGCTTCGAGCGCAAGCCGCCCTGGCTGAAGGTCCCGCTGCCCGGCGGCGAGGGCTACACGCGCCTCAAGGAGATGACGCGGCGGCTGGGCCTGCACACGGTCTGTGAGGAGGCGCGCTGTCCCAACGTGGGCGAGTGCTGGAAGGGTCAGCGGGCGACCATGACGATCATGGTGCTCGGCGACGAGTGCACCCGCCGCTGTCGCTTCTGTGCGGTCAAGACGGTGCAGCAGGCCGCGCCGCCCGACCCCGCCGAGCCGGCCCACGTGGCCGAGGCCGTGGCCGAGTTGGGCCTCTCGTACCTGGTGATCACCAGCGTCGACCGCGACGACCTGCCCGACGGCGGTGCCGGCCACTACGCCGCCTGCGTCAGCGCCCTGCGCGAGCGCAGCCCGAACACGATCGTCGAGACCCTCGTGCCCGACTACATCGGCGCGCCCCTGTCGACCTTGATGGCGGCCCGGCCCCACGTCCTGGCCCACAACGTCGAGGTGGTGCCGCGCCTGCAGCGCAAGATCCGCGACCCGCGTTGCAGCTTCGAGCGCTCGCTCCAGACCCTGACCCAGGCCAAGGCAGAGTCGGGCACGGTCTTCACCAAGTCGTCGATCATGGTCGGCCTGGGTGAGACGACCGATGAGCTACGCGAGGCGATGGGTCTCTTGCGCGGGGCAGGCGTCGACTTCCTGACCATCGGCCAGTACCTGCGGCCGACCCCGAACCACGCCCCCGTGCGCGAGTACGTCGAGCCCGCCGTGTTCGACGGGCTGCGCGCGCTCGGCGACGAGCTCGGATTCCTCTACACCGCGGCCGGCCCCCTGGTTCGCTCGAGCTACAAGGCGGCGGAGTTCTTCGCCGAGCGCATGGTGCGCGCGCGGATGGAGGATCGTGCCGCCGCTCTCCCCGAGACCTACGACCCCGCCCGGGAGCTCGACCGCATCCCCGGCGCGTGACAACGACCATGACCAGTACCAGCCCCCTCTCTGTGATCGAGCCCGACGGCAGCGTCAACGGCCACGTGACGTCCTTGTCCAAGGACGAGCTGATGCGCTGCTACCGCGCCATGATCATGGTGCGGGTCTTCGACGAGATCTGCCTCAAGCTGCAGCGCTCCGGCCGGATCGACTTCTCGATCCCCAACCTCGGCGTCGAGGCGACCCAGGTGGGCGCTGCCAGTGCCCTGCGTGCGAGCGACTGGTTCTTCCCCAGCTATCGCGACTTCGGCATGGCGCTGTACCACGGCGTCGAGCCCGTCGAGATGATGCATAACATGTTCGGGAACGAGCGCGACACGGCGAAGGGCCGGCAGATGCCGGTGCACTTCAGCTTCGTCGATCCGATCCACTTCGTCTCGATCTCCTCGCCCATCGGCACCCACATCCCCCAGGCGGTGGGCGCGGCCTACGCCATGCAGCAGCGCGGCGAGGACACCGTCGCCATCTGCAGCTTCGGCGACGGCGGCACGTCCAGCCTGGGCTTCCACTCGGGTTTGAACTTCGCCGGCGTGTGGAAGTCGCCGGTGGTGTTCCTGTGTCAGAACAACGGCTACGCGATCTCCTGCCCCTCCGACGAGCAGACCGCCTCGGACGGCTACGCGGTCAAGGGCGAGGCCTACGGCATTCCCGGCGTCACCGTCGACGGCAACGACCTCTTGGCCGTGCACCAGGTGGTGGCCGACGCGGTGGCCCGCGCGCGCGCCGGTGACGGGCCGACGCTGATCGAGGCCAAGACCTTCCGCATGGGCGGTCACTCGACCTCCGACGACCCGACCCGCTACGTGCCGGCCGAGCTGGTCGAGGAGTGGAAGGCCAAGGATCCGGTCGACCGCTTCGAGCGCTACCTGCAGAGCCGCGGCCTGGTCGAGCCCGACTCCCGCGCGCAGTTCCACGCCGAGGCGCGCACGCGCATCGACGCCGCGGTCAAGGAGGCCCAGGCGGCAGCCGACCCCGGACTCGAGACGATCTTCTCCGACGTGTACGCCGAGATCCCCGCCCACCTCCGCGCCCAGGGCCAGGAGGCCTACGACCTCGCCGCCCGCAAGGGCGACGCGGCGGCCGGCGACGGCTCCTTCCCGCTCTGACGGCGAGCCGCGGGTAGCGAGGCGCCGACTGCGCCTCGCTGGTCCTGCTCCACCGTCTGCGCTCCAACGACTGCGATTCGGGCCCCCAGACATCCCCGACCCGACCCCGACGTCCGATCACGCGTCGGCCCCCCCGATCGAACCGAACCGACCCATGGCCAACCTGACCCTGATCCAAGCCGTCAACGACGGCCTGCGCACCGCGATGTCCGCCGACCCCACGGTCTGCGTGTTCGGCGAAGACGTGGGCCCCAAGGGCGGCGTGTTCCTCGCCACCGAGGGCCTGACCAAGGAGTTCGGCAAGAACCGCTGCTTCGACACGCCCCTCTCCGAGGACGGCATCGTCGGCGCGGCGATCGGCATGGCCATGAACGGCCTGCGTCCGGTGGCGGAGATCCAGTTCCAGGACTTCATCTTCCCGGCCTTCGACCAGATCGTCAGTGAGGCGGCCAAGCTGCGCTACCGCTCGGGCGGTCAGTACACGGCGCCGATGGTGATCCGCACGCCGTTCGGCGGGGGCATCCGCGGCGGGCTATACCACAGCCAGTCAGGCGAGGCTTACTTCTGCCACACGCCCGGCCTCAAGGTCGTGGTGCCGTCGACGCCCTACGATGCGAAGGGGCTTCTGATCGCCTCGATCCAGGATCCCGATCCGGTGCTCTTCCTGGAGCCCAAGGCTCTGTACCGCAAGATCAAGGGCGAGGTTCCCGAAGGTGAGTACACCGTCGACCTGTCCACCCTGCGTATGGTGCGCGAGGGCGGCGACGTGACGGTCTTCTGCTACGGCGCGATGGTCGCGGTCTGCGAGGAAGCGGCCCGCACGGCGGCCGAGTCCGGGATCGAGACCGAGATCGTCGATCTGCGCACGCTGCTGCCGCTCGACGAGGACGGCGTGATCGAGGCCGCCAAGCGCACCGGTCGCGTGGTCGTCGTGCACGAGGCCCCGCGCTTCTGCGGCTTCGGCGCCGAGATCAGCGCGATGATCGCCGAGCGTTGCATCGAGTACATGGAAGCGCCCGTGGCCCGCGTCGCAGGCTTCGACACGCCCTTCCCCAACACCCTCGAGCACCACTACCTGCCCGACGCCCGCCGCGTGCTCGATGCCATCGAGCGCACCGCGCGCTATTAGCGCAGGCTGCGCCCGCCCTCGCCTGCCCGCCCCCGTCCGCCCACCCCGCCCGCACACCTGCACGGCCGACACCTCGGCCAACACCCCACCGACCATCCATGGCTCTCGAGTTCAAGCTGCCGGACATCGGCGAAGGCATCGCCGAAGGTGAAATCGTCAAGTGGCTCGTCGCTGCCGGCGACGTCGTCGAGGAGCACCAGGCGGTCGTCGAGGTGATGACCGACAAGGCCACGGTCGAGGTGCCCTCGCCAGCGGCCGGCACGATCGCCGAATTGCGCGCCGGTGAGGGCGACGTGGTTCCGGTGGGGGACGTGATCTTCGTGCTCGAAACCTCCGGTGGCGGCAGCGCCGCTGCGTCGGCACCGGCCAGCGCGGCCGCGAGTGCTGCGGGCGGTGGTAGCGGCGCCTCCGGTGGTGGGGGCACGGCCACGGTCGCCGCTCCGGCGGCTGCGACGGGCGGCACGCTCGAGTTCAAGCTGCCCGACATCGGCGAGGGCATCGCCGAGGGTGAGATCGTCAAGTGGCTGGTAGCCGCGGGCGACGCCGTCGACGAGCACCAGGCGGTGGTCGAGGTGATGACCGACAAGGCCACGGTCGAGGTGCCCTCGCCGGCCGCCGGCACGATCGGCGAGCTGCGCGCGAACGAGGGCGACGTGGTGCCGGTGGGTTCGGTGATCTTCGTGCTGCAGACCGCTGGCGGTGGCTCGTCGGCGTCAGCTCCGGCCGCGGCCGCGCCCGCAGCAGCCCCCGCGAAGGCGGCTGCGGCGGCCGCACCCAGCTCCAACGGCGCCCACGCGCCGATCGAGCGTCCCGGGGGCAAGGTGCTGGCGGTTCCCAGCGCCCGTCGGGTCGCGCGCGATCTGGGCATCGACCTGTCCAGCGTGCCCGGATCCGGGCGCAACGGCGTGATCCGGCGCGCGGACGTGGAGGCCTTCGCCAGCGGCGGTTCTGCGGCCCCGGCGGCTGCGACCACCGCAGCCAAGGCCAGCGTCGCGACCAAGCCGGCAGCTGCGAGTCCCAAGCCCGCACCCGTCTCCCTCGCGCCCACCGAGCGCGAGACGCGCATTCCCTTCCGCGGCGTGCGGCGCAAGATCGCCGAGGCCATGTCGCGCTCCATGTACACGGCGCCGCACTTCACGGTCGTCGAGGAGCTGGACGTGACCGAGCTGGTCGCGGTGCGCGCGCGCGCGAAGGACTACGGCGCGAAGCGCGACATCAAGGTCACCTACATGCCCTTCATCATGAAGGCGGCGGCCCTCGCACTGCGTGACTTCCCGATGCTCAACGCCAAGCTGGACGAGAGCACGAACGAGATCGTCCGCTACAACTACGTCGACCTCGGCATCGCCACGGACACGCCCAACGGGCTGATCGTGCCGGTGATCCGCGGGGCCGACTCCAAGGCGGTGCTCGAGCTCGCCAGCGACCTGAACGAGTTGGCCGGCCGTACCCGTGAGGGCAAGGTCAAGCCGGAGGAGCTGTCCGGCAGCACCTTCTCGATCACCAATGCGGGCAACATCGGCGGCATCCTGGCCACGCCGATCATCAACTTCCCCGAGGTCGCGATCCTCGGCGTGCACCGCATCGTCAAGCGTCCGGGCGTGGTCGAGACGCCCGACGGCGACGTGTTCGAGGTGCGCCACTACATGAACCTGTCGTGCAGCGTCGACCACCGCCTGGCGGACGGCGCCGACGGTGCGCGCTTCCTGGTGCGGATGAAGGAACTGCTCGAGGACCCGGTGCTCCTGGCCCTCTGAGCCCGCAGCGGGCCCTTCCCTCCGAACCGACCAACCTCGAGACGCACCCTTGGAATCGACCGTGCAGATCCACGATTGCTTCGTCGACCAGACCGGCGAGTTGTCGCCCGACTTCCCGGGCTACGACGACGCATGGCTGAACGAAGTGTTCAGCGAGATGCTCTTCGTGCGCTGCGTCGACGAGCGCATGCTCAAGTTGCAGCGCGCGGGGCGCATCGGCTTCGTGGGGTCGATGCTGGGCCTCGAGGCCACCATGGCCGGGGCGGCGCGGGCCATGCGCCCGACGGACTGGATGTGGTCGGGCCTGCGCGAGGGCGGCGCCGCCCTGCTGCGCGGGCTGCCGCTATCCGAGTACATCGCGCAGATGTACTGCAACTCGATGGACACGGCGAAGGGGCGGCAGATGTGCAACCACTTCCAGCACAAGGGCACCAACTACCCGAGCTGGTCGTCGGTCATCGGCACGCAGATCACACACGGGGTCGGTGCTGCCTACGCTTCCAAGCAGCGCGGCACCGACGAGGTCCACACCATCTTCTTCGGCGACGGGGCCACCAGCTCCTCGGGCTTTCACAGCGGCATGAACTTCGCCGGTGTGTGGCAGGCGCCCTGCGTCTTCGTCTGCGTCGACAACGGCTGGGCGATCTCGGTGCCCTCGTCGGCCCAGACCGCGAGCGTGTCCTACGCCGCCAAGGCCAAGGCCTACGGCATCCCCGGGTTCCAAGTCGACGGCAACGACGCGGTAGCCGTGCACGAGGCCATGGCGGCCTTGATCGGTCGCGCCCGGGCAGGCGCCGGCCCGGCCCTCTTGGTGCTGCGCACCTATCGCCTGATGGGCCACTCCAGCTCGGACGATCCGACCAAGTACCGCGACGAGGCCGAGGTCGAGCTGTGGCGCGACCGGGATCCGATCCTGCGTTTCGAGCGCCTCTTGACCAAGCGTGGTTCGCTGCCCGAGGGCGGGCTGGCCGGCCTGCGCGCGCGCCACGAAGCGACCATCGATGCCGAGATCCACGCCCAGGAGATCGTCGACCCCATGCCCCTGCGCTCGCTGGTCGAGGACATCTACGCCGAGGTCCCGACGCACCTGCGACGCCAGTACAACGACTTCTTGCGCGTCGCCGAGAAGCACGGCGAGGCCCAGAAGGGCGACGGCGCCTTCCCGCTCTAGTCGCGCCGAATCAAGTCATCCATTCCGGGGCCTGCGAATCCGGGTACCGCATTCCCGGGGCCGCCTCCCTGGCACGAGGCTCGGTCTCTGGCCCTGAGCCCTCGGCCCTGAGCCCTCGGAACAGAGTCTTCCCGCACCAAGCCATGCCGCGCTCCGATCGCACCTTCCTCCGTCCTCGCCAAGGCTCCGTGCTCGGTGGCGTGTGCGCCGCCCTGGCGCGCGCCGCAGGTCTGGACGTGAGCGTGGTGCGTTCGGTGTTCTTCGGGCTGTTCCTGGTGACCGCCCCGATCGCCTACTTCTGGCTGCCGGCCCTGTTCCTGGCGCCGCTCGTCTACTCCGCCTTCTGGCTCGGTATCCCGCGCGAGTAGCGGACCCAAGCTCCAACCTCCGAAGCCTCCTCACTCTCCATGGCCAAGAGCCGCAAAGTCGTCGTCATCGGTGCCGGTCCCGCGGGCTATGTCTGCGCCATCCGTCTGGCGCAACTGGGCCAACAAGTCACCGTCGTCGAGAAGGACGCCCTGGGCGGGACCTGCCTCAACGTGGGCTGCATCCCCTCCAAGGCGATGATCGCGGCCGGTTCGTTGATGGACAAGATCGGCAAGGCCAGCGCCCTGGGTCTGACCGTCGAGGGCATGAGCCTGGACGTGGAAAAGCTGGTGTCCTGGAAGGCCAGCGTGGTTGCCAAGCTGACCGGCGGCGTCGGCATCCTGCTCAAGAACCACGGCTGCGAGGTGGTCTACGGCGCGGCGACGATCGTGGACAAGAACACGGTCAGCGTCACCGGCAAGGACGGCAAGCAGACCATCCAGTGCGACGACATCGTGATCGCAACGGGCTCTGTGCCCCTGGCGATCCCCGGGTTCGAGTTCGGCGAGAGCGTCTGGTCGTCGACCGAGGCCTTGGCGCCCAAGGCGCTGCCGAAGCGCCTCCTGGTCATCGGCGGCGGCTACATCGGGCTCGAGCTGGGCATGATGTACCGCAAGCTGGGCTCCGAGGTCACGGTGGTCGAGGCCACCGCGGGTGCGCTCCCCGGCCAGGATCGCGACTGCGTGAAGGTCATCGAGCGCTCGATGAAGAAGATGAAGATCGACTTCATCGCGAACGCCTTCGCCAAGGGCTACGAGGCCAAGAAGAAGGGCCTCGAGGTCCGCATCGAAGTCGAGGGCAAGTCGCGCGTGATCGAGTGCGACCAGATCCTGTGCACCGTGGGTCGCAAGCCCTTCTCCGAGGGCCTGGGCCTGGACAAGGTCGGCCTCTCGACCGAGAAGCCCGGCTTCATCCCCGTCGACGATCAGATGCGGACCAAGGTCCCGAACATCTACTGCATCGGTGACATCGCCGGTCAGCCCATGCTGGCCCACAAGGGCAGCAAGGAGGGCCTCGTCGCCGCAGCGGTGATCGCTGGACAGAACGAGCGCTACGACGTGCGCTGCGTACCGGCGGTGATCTTCACCGCGCCGGAGATGGCCTCGGTCGGGATGCTCGAGGACGAGGCCAAGAGCAAGGGCATCGAGGTCGTCACCGGCCAGTTCCCCTTCGCCGCGTCCGGTCGGGCCATGAGCCTGATGGAGACGGACGGCTTCGTGAAGATCGTGGCCGACGCCAAGACCGACGAGGTGCTCGGGGTCCACATGGTCGGGCCCGAGGTCACCGAGCTGGTGGCCGAGGCGGCCCTGGCGATCGAGATGGGCGCCACCACCGAGGACCTGGCGCGCACGATCCACGCCCACCCGACCCTGCCCGAGGCCATGATGGAGGCCGCCGAGGCGGTGCACCGCATGGCCGTTCACATCTACCAGAAGCCCGAGTGACGGGCGGACCGGCGACACCGCCGACGCCCCGGCCGCCCCTGGGTCCCGAGCTCGAGGTTCGGCGGCTGGGGCGGTTCGACTACGCCCGCGCGCGTGATCTGCAGCAGGAGTTGGTCGCCCAGCGGGCAGCCGGGGAGGTCTGCGACCAGCTGCTGCTGCTGGAGCACCCGGAAGTCGTCACCCTCGGTCGCCGAACTCCCGAGGGCGCGGCCGACGGGCTCGACCTGCCCCTGGTCGAGATCGAGCGCGGCGGCGAGGCCACCTGGCACGGACCCGGGCAGTTGGTGGCCTACCCCCTGTTCCTCCTGCCGCTCGGCCGGCGGGACCTGCACGCCTACCTGCGCGACCTCGAAGAGGTCGTCCTGCGGACCCTGGCGGACCTGGGCGTGGAGGGCGAGCGGCGGGAGGGCCTGACCGGGGTCTGGGCCGGCGGCCACAAGGTCTGCTCCATCGGCGTGGCCGTGCGCCGCTGGGTCACCTGGCACGGCCTGGCCCTGAACGTCTCGAACGATCTGGCCGGCTTCGAGCGCTTCCGACCCTGTGGGCTGGAACCCGGGGTCATGGGGCGGGTGGCCGACCTGGCCGAGGTCCCGGCCGACGACCCCCTGCTCGAGGCCCACCTCGAGCGCCACGTGCGCGGGGTTTTCGGGCACCGCTGAGGGACCAGAACCCCTCCCAGGCCGCTGTTCTAGGTCTGGCGGGCGACCGGGTCCCGGATTCGCCGACGCGTCTTGAGTGTGGACCTCGGCGACGCCGAAACCAGATCGGTTGCAGTCGGACCCCAGCTGGTCCGTCTGCAGGAACTCGCCATCCACCCCCCCCCCCGGTTCGGCCCCCTTGGACAACTCCGACGACAAGTCGCTACTCGATCTCGAGATCGTCGCCAGCCTCAAGGCTCTCGGCGGCGACGACGATCCGGAGCTATTCGCCGATCTGGTGTCAATGTTCATGGATGACACGCCGGCACGTCTGCAGGCCATGGACGAGGCCCTCAGCGCCGGCGATTCGGAGGCCCTGAGCCGCGTGGCCCACGCGCTCAAGTCCAGCTGCGGGAACCTCGGGGCCTTCTCCCTTGCCGAGCTGTGCCGAGCGATCGAAAGCGCCGGGCGGGGCGGCGATGTCGATGGCGCGCGTCCCTTGGTCGAGCAGTCCAAGACCCAATACGAGCGCGTTCGCACTGCCCTCGAGGCCGAGTTGGCCTGAGTCGCGAAGGCGACATTTCTCTCCACCCGCCCGCTCTACCCCAACGCCCCCCGCCCGATGTTCCGTAAGGAATTCGAAGAGCTCAAAGCCACCGGTCAGTTGCCCTCGCCCAGTGGCGTCGGCATGCGCATTCTCACCCTTACGCAGGAGGAGGACTGCTCGATCGACGAGCTGATCGAGACAATGCAGGCGGACCCGGCCCTCACCGGTCGGATCGTCAAGCTGGCCACATCGGCGCAGGTCTCCACCAGCCGTCCCATCTCGAGCCTCAACGAGGCCGCGATGCGCCTGGGGTTGAAGACGGTCTCGACGGTCGCGCTGGGTTTCACCCTGGTGACCGGCAACCGGTCCGGCGCCTGCACCCGCTTCGACTACGACGGCTACTGGTCGGAGTCCCTGGCCTGCGGCATCGCGGCGTCCAAACTCAGCCGTGAGCTGGGGCGCGCCGATCCGGCGGAGGCCTTCACCTGCGGCCTGATGGCGGCGATCGGCGAGCTGGCCCTGGCCTGCACCCATCCGGAGGACTACGCCGAGATCATCGATCGCCTCGCGTCCGACCCCGGGTTGGACCGCAAGCTGCTCGAGACCGAGGCGTTCCGGATCAACCACTGCGAGGTCGCCGCGTCGCTGATGGCCGATTGGGGGCTGCCCGAGCGCTTCCAGGACGTGGTCATGTACCTGGAGGACGAGACCGGCGAGGACTCGCTGGACGAGAGCTCGATGCAGCTCTTCCAGGTGCTGGTGGACGGCGCGATCATCGCCAAGTACTGCATGGCCGGCCGCCAGGCCGATCCGGTCCTGCTCGAGCAGCTCAACCTGCTGCGTCGCCGACTCGACGCCGGCGACATCGACCTGGCCGAGCTCTGCGACGAGGTCGTCGCCGACTGGGTCGAGTGGGGGGCGGTGCTCGAGCTGCCCACCGAGGACATGGCGGAGCGGGTGCGCTCGGCCAACCTCGAGCAGCAACTGTCCGGGAACAAGGTGATCGAGGTCGTCGAGGCCGCCGAGCTGCCGGTGCGAGTGCTCGCCGTGGACGACGACCCCCTCTCCCTGCGCGTCCTGGCGCGGCACCTGAAGGAGGCCGGCCACGAGGTCCACACTGCCCGCAACGGTCGCGAGGCCCTGGCGATGACCCTGAAGCTGCGCCCGCAGATCATCGTCACCGACCTGAACATGCCCGACCTGAACGGGCTCGAGTTCTGCAAGGCCCTGCGCCGCTCGCGCTTCGGTAAGCGCATCTACGTGCTGCTGCTCACCGGCGACGGCAACGAAGAGCGCGTGCTCGAGGGCTTCGAGGCCGGCGTCGATGACTTCATCACCAAGCCCTTCATCCCGCGCGTGCTGCTCGCGCGGCTGCGGGCGGGGATCCGACTGGTGCGCCTGCAGGAGCAGGTCGAGCGCGACCAGGAGATCCACATGAAGAACGCGATGCAGATGACGCGCCTGAACCGACAGCTCAAGGAGGCCGCGAACACGGACTTCCTGACCAAGCTGCCGAACCGGCGCTGCGCCATGGCTCACTTCGAGCGCACCTGGAAGCACGCCATGGACACGGACACGCCGATCTCCGTGGTGGCCCTCGATATCGACCACTTCAAGCGCGTCAACGACGACTACGGACACGACGTCGGCGACGTCGTGCTGCAGGAGACCTCCCGCGTGCTGCGGCAATCCCTGCGGCGTCAGGACCTGGCGGCCCGCATGGGTGGCGAGGAGTTCCTCGTGATCTGCCCGGGCGTCGCGGTCGACGTCGCGAGTCACATCGCCGAGCGGGTGCGCTCGGCCGTGGAGGAGAACGTGGTCGAGTTCGGCAAGTTCAAGCGCAACGTGACGGTCAGCGTCGGCGTCGCGCAGTACGAGCCGGGGATCGTCGACATCGATCACCTGATGCGGCTGGCGGATGAATCGGTCTACAGCTCCAAGTCGGGCGGACGCAACCGGGTCACGATCAGCCCGGGGCTGACGCCCAAGCTGCGCTCGGCTTGAGGCCGGGCGACGCGGTTCGCGGCCGCCGGCGGAAGATCCCGCCGGCGGCCGCGCGCCGTTCGGGGCCGCCACTTCGCATCGGCGCGGGGGCGGGTTAGCCTCGCGCCACCTTGACCAACCCCAGCGACGACCGGCCGGCATCCGCGGGTGGGGGCGTGCTCTCGCGCCTCGCCCTCGACTCCCCGCCCAAGCGGGCCTGGGCCCTCTACGACTGGGCCAACTCGGCGATGATGACCGTCATCGTCACGGCCGTCTTTCCGATCTACTTCGAGCGCGTCGCCTCCGAGGGGCTGACCGACTCGGAGTCGGCCGAGCTGTTCAGCCTGGGCACCACCATCGCCCTGCTCACGATCGCGCTCTTGGCGCCGCTCCTGGGAGCCCTCGGCGACTACCGCGCGATCCGCAAACGCCTCCTGGGCTGCTTCCTCGTCTTGGGCGTGGCCGCCACGGCGGCGATGTTCCTGATCGGACCGGGCGACGCCTACCTGGCGGTGGTGCTCTTCGGACTGGCCAACATCGGCGCCTCGGGCAGCTTCGTCTTCTACGACGCGCTCTTGCCGCACGTGGCGGAGGGCGAGGAGATGGATCGCCTGTCCACCAGCGCCTACTCCCTGGGCTACCTTGGCGGCGGGCTGCTGCTGGCCCTCAACCTGGCCTGGATCATCAAGCCGGAGCTGTTCGGGCTGCCCTCGGGCGAGGGCCTGACGCCGGCCGAAGCGACCCTGCCCACGCGCTTGGCCTTCCTGTCCGTGGCCCTGTGGTGGGGCGTCTTCTCGATCCCGCTCTTCCTGCGCGTGCCCGAGCCGCCGCGGCTGATCGAGCCCGACGAGACCGGTGATCGCGGATCCCTGCGCGTGGCCGTGGTGCGTCTGGGCGAGACCCTGCGCGAGCTGCGCTCCTACCGCCACGCCTTCCTGATGATGGTGGCGTTTCTGATCTACAACGACGGCATCGGCACGATCATCCGCATGTCAGTCTTCTTCGGCGGCCTGCTCGACCTGGACCAGTCGGTGATGCTGCTGTCGATCCTGTTGGTGCAGTTCGTGGGCGTGCCCTGCGCCATCGGCTTCGGCCGCCTGGCGGCACGCATCGGAACGAGGCCGGCGATCCTGGTCGGCGTCGGCTTCTACCTGCTGATCACGCTCTTGGCCTACGGCATGCAGAACGAGACCCACTTCCTGGTCCTGGCGATCAGCGTGGGGCTGGTGATGGGCGGAACCCAGGCCCTCTCGCGTTCCCTGTTCGCGAGCATGATTCCCAGGCACAAGTCAGGCGAGTTCTTCGCGATCTTCGCGGTGCTCGAGAAGTTCGCCGGGGTGCTCGGACCGGCGGCCTTCTTCCTGGTCGTCCGGCAGACGGACGAGCCGCGCCTGGCGATCCTCTCGGTCCTGCCCTTCTTCGTGGTGGGCGGCCTGATCCTCAAGCGCGTCGACATCGAGGCCGGACGGGCCGCGGCGCGCGAGGCGGATCGGGACCTGCTGCTGCGGCCGCGATAGGCCGCATCGTTCGCCAGGCCGCGCCGACGACCCGGGCTCGGAGGCGACGATCTCCGGGTCGCCACGTCGGCCGTGGATCGTCTACCGTGCGAGCCAGGATTCCTCCGATTGCCGTTCGCGTTCGCGGCGCGGGCGGGGTTTCGAGTGCTGGATGGAATGGAATTCGGACAGGGCGGCGCGTGACGCCACTGGCCTGGGGCGCGAGCTGGCGGACCTGCGCTGGCTCGGCAACCTGGCCCTGCGGCTGGTGTCGGACCCGACCCTGGCCGACGACGCCTGCCAGGAGGCCTGGTTGGCGGCCTCGCGCGGTGGCACCGTGGCGGTGGACCGCGGGCGGCTCTTGCTCGGCCTGCGCCGCTTCCTGTGGCGCGTGCGACGGGCCGACGGACGGCGTCTTCGGCGCGAACGCGCCGTGGCGGCGAGTGAGGCCCTGCCCTCGACCGCTGAACTGCTCGAGGTGGGCGAACAGCGTCAGCGCGTGTGGGAGCACCTCAAGGCACTGCAAGAGCCCTTCCGGTCGACG
The DNA here is from genome assembly GCA_007751255.1 of Engelhardtia mirabilis. Classification (GTDB taxonomy): domain Bacteria; phylum Planctomycetota; class UBA1135; order UBA1135; genus Engelhardtia; species Engelhardtia mirabilis. The sequence continues at coordinate 6,180,294 of CP036296.1, read as the reverse complement.
CTCCTGTTGCGCTTCCAGGGCGAGCTTTCGAATGCGGCGATCGCCCGAACGCTCGACGTGCCCGCCGACACCGTGCGCTGGCGCGTGCGCCGCGGGCTCGAGTTGCTGCGCGACTCGCTCGAGCGCGACCGGGCCGGGGGCGGCCTGGCCGCGATCGTGCCGGCGCTTCCGATCTCCATCCGACCCGATCTCGCGCCCACCGGAGCCACGCAGTTGGCCGCCGGAACGGCAACCCTCGGAGCCGGAGTCCTGGTCATGTCGAAGCTCGTCGCCGCCCTCTTCTTGGGCGCTGTAACCCTGTTCGTCCTCCTCGACCGCGGCCCCGACGAGCGGGCCAGCTCGCCCGCCGGACTCACGGCGCCGCTCGTGGAACCCGAGCTGGCCATGGCTCCCGTCTCGATCGAGCCGGGCGGGCCCGCGGTCGTGGTCGCCCAGGCTCGCCGCGAGGCCAGCGTGTTCGCCGACCGGAGCGCGGAGCCGGGCGCCGCCGCGGCGCGCCTCGTGGGTCGAGTGGTGGACGGTGACGGGAGTCCGCGCGCAGCCGTGTCGCTCCACCTGAGCGGCCGCGACTGGTCGGTCAGCGCGACCTCCGCGCTGGACGGCTCGTTCTTCCTGGAAGTGCCCGGCAAGGGCGCGCCGCGGGCATTCCTGCGCCTCGAAGGCCCACCGACGGTCCAGCAGCGCGAGGTCGAGTTCAGCGCCGAGCGCTCCGCCCAATGGGCCGAGCTCGACGCGCGCGAGGGCGCGGTGACTGACGTCGGCGATCTGGTGCTGCAGGACGCCGGGGTCGTGTCCGGTCGCATCGTCGACGACCAGGGTGTGGGCCTCGCGGACGCGATCGTGCTCGTCTCCGGCGCGCCGCAAGTGCGGTCGGACCCCGACGGGTACTTCACCAGCGACCACGTGGAGCCCGGCGAACGGCGCACGACGGTCCTCGCAGCCAACTTTCTGGAGCGGGAGATGTCGGTCGAGGTCGCGGCGCTGCAGGCCTTGCAGGTCGGCGAGATCCGGCTCGAGCGGGCGCCGCGCGCGCGCGGTCGAGTCTTGGACCCCTCCGGCGCGCCCCTGACCGGCGCCGTCGTCAGTACTCGACGGTGGGCTCCGGGCTGGAGCTTCGAGGTGGACCAGGACGGGCGCTTCGACGTGCCCCTGCCGTCGATCGAAGGCAGCATCCTGAGTGCCCGGGCGGCCGGCTACGAGGAGCCCTACTTCGGGATGCCCGTGCAGCCTGGCGCCGAGGGCATCGAGCTCGTCCTGTTCCCCTTGGGTCCGCCCTGTCGCGTGCGACTGGTGGACGATGCGACCGGTGAGCCCCTGGCGTTCGTGGTCATCGAAGTCGACCGCTTCGCCGCCGAGTACCGCACCGACCCGACGCCGCGACTCGCCTATGCCGCCCGCAGCGAGCGTCGGACCGACGAGGGTTGGGTCGAGTTCTACGCGCAACCGGGGAGTGACGTCCTGGACGTGGCCGCCCAAGGCTACGCATCGCGGGCCGTGGTGCTGTCCGAGCGGGCCGCGGGCGAGGGGCAGATCCTGCGTCTTGCACGGGCGCCGTCGCTCAGCGGTCGCGTGGTCCGCGACGGCGCGCCGGTCGCCGGCGCCCTGGTCGTGTTGGCCCAGGGGGAGCTCGGTCGCGTCGAACCCGTGCGCGAGGGGATCGACGGGGTCGAAGCCTTCGACTCCGATCCCATGGCCGCCGTCCTTCGCAATCAGGACAGCTACTCGAGCACGTCCGTGCGCGGCTTCGACGGCGACCCCGCGGCCCCCGCGGTCCACTTGGGCGGCATCGGCTTCACCAGGGGACCGAAGCGGCGGACCACCACCAGCGGCGAGGACGGTCGCTTCCACTTCGACGACCTCGCGCCCCTGGCCATGCGCGTCCACGCCCGGACGGCGGACGACCGCTTCGCGCGCCTGACCGAGCTCCGCAGGGCTCCCTCCGGATTCCTCGACCTCGGCGACCTCGACCTCGAGCCCACCGGCCGCATCGAGGGGCGGATCGTCGGACCGCCGGCGCGCCACCTCGCCGGCCACAGCGTCTCGATCATCGAGACCGGGCCCTTCGAGGCGACCACCGACGCCGACGGGGCGTTCATCCTCGACGGCCTGCCGGCGGGCAATCACCTGCTGTTGGTCCAGTTCGGGGAGAGCGTGATCACGCGCGACTGGGCCACCCACTTCCACGTGCCGCTCGGTCCGGGCGAGACTCGCGCCGTCGCGCTGGAGCTCGACGCCGAGCCCGCAGCAACGGTCGCGGTGCACCTGCGACACAACGGCGAGCCAGCGGCCGGCGCCTTCTTCGAATTGACGGCAGACGCCGAGAGGCAGTGGGGCAGCGGGCTCGACGGGGACGGCCGCTTGGATCTGTCGGTGCCGGCGCACGTGCCGCTGCGGGCCAGCGTGGACCTGGGCAGCTACCCCATCCCCCTGGGCGCCCGGCGCAGCTTCGCGGAGGGCACGAACACCCTCGAGCTGGAGCTATGGTCCGGATCTCTGGACGTCGAGCTCCCCGCGGACCTGACGTTGCCGCCGAATGCTCGCGCCCTGCTGCAATGGGTTGCCGCCGACTCGCCCGAGCCGACGCCGGCCCAACTCGGCACCCTGCGCTCCGACACCCCCGCCTGCGTCCACTTCAGCGTCGTGCCGGAGGGCGCGCGCCAACTCGTGCTCGAGCTCTACGCAGGCGAGGGCGGCGAGCTGATCGAGTCCTGGCCCCTCGACATCCACGTCCCGCGCGGCGTGACGACGCGCGTCGACCCCGCTCAATCGAAGTAGTACGGACTCGACCAGGCCATGTGCCGGTCGGTCTGCAGCACGCGCACGCGCAACAGGCCGCCGGCGGCGGGCGCGGCCCTGGGGGCATGGGTCGCACCTCGCCCCCCCCCCCGTGCGAGCGTCGGAGCGATCGGCGAGTATCGCGGCGGCGGGCGGGCCGCTGGCCTGCGCCCTTCTGGGACGCCCCACGGGCCAGGCGCAAGTCCGGGGGCCTGTCCTTGTGAGTCGGCGCTCCGTCGTCCGGTTGGTCAGGACTGGCCGAGTTGCGGTCTCCCGAGGACTCGGCTAGGGTCGCTCGAGACCTTGAGTCCGGTCATTCGACCGCCCCGAAGAAGCCTGGAGATACTCATGTTGCAGCTGTTGTGCGCGATGGCCTTCGCGTCGTTCTTGCACTCTTATCCGGTCGCGGTGCAAGAGTGCCTGCCACTCCCGACGAATGCGGTCGCCTGGTGGCCGCTCGACGAGACCTCAACGGATGGAGCCGAAGATCTCGTCGCTGGGCTCGACGGCGCCCACGCGAATGGGCCGACGCCGGTGCCCGGGCTGGTAGCGGGCGCCTTGTCCTTCGACGGTGCCAACGACTTCGTCAGCATCCCGGACAGTCCGGTCTGGGACCTCGGTGGCGACGACTTCACGATCGAGCTGTGGGCGAGATTCGACACCGCTGGCAGTGGGTCCGTGGGGCACCCCGGTGACATTCTGATCGGGCAGGACGAGGGCCCGGGTAACCAAGAGAAGTGGTTCTTCGCGCTCGGCGGAGGAGCCCTCAACTTTCATATCAACGGACCCTCCACGCCCTCGTCGTTCAGCCCTCAGGTGCCCTTCACTCCGACCGTTGGTCAGTGGTACCACCTGGCCGTCGTCCGGCGCGGAATCGAGCTCACGATCTTCGTCGACGGAGTGGCAGCCGGCTCTGCCATCGTCGGCACGACGATTCCTCAGGTCTCGGCACCTCTGACTCTCGGTCAGGCCGAGAACATCGGCTTCTTCGACGGATCCCTCGACGAGGTGTCGCTGTACCGCCGCGCACTGGAATCGGAGGAAGTGGCGGCGATCCACGCCGCTGGCAGTCTCGGCAAGTGCGTCGAGGGGGCAGTCCATCCGGGCCAGGGCGGTCAAGGCGAATACGTCACAGTCGTCGTCTCCGGGCCTTCAATCCCCCTCCTGCCCCAGGTACGCCTCGCTTCGGGGTCTGCGCCCGACCTCTATGCTGCTGCCACAGAGGTCAGCGTGACTGGGAGCTCGCTCGAAGCAACCTTCGATCTCGCAGGCCAACCACTCGGGTTGCGCGACGTCGTCGTCGAAGAAGGCGGGCAAGTAGTCTTCGTGGTGCCGATGTCATTCGAGGTGGTGCCGTCGACCGGTCCAGAGCTCTGGGTCGACATCTCCGGGTTTGGGCAGATTCTCGCTGGGAGCGAGCAGAACTTCTGGCTGACCTACGGCAACAGCGGCAACGCGGATGCCCACATGGGGGTGGTCAGCGTGACTATCCCGGGCGGGGTGGGCTACCAGCTTGGGGAGCAGGTGGGTTTCGTCGTGCCTGCCGAGGACGTGACCGAGTCGATCTTGATTCCACGCCTGGCGGCTGGAGAGGGGAGGGCGGTGAAGCTGCGCCTGATCGGACCGGCGAGCGGAGCGGTGGCCCTGGAGACGGCGATCGCCGAGTCGTTCTTCGATTCGCTGAACGCCCAAGTCGCAGTCTCCGAATCCAACCTCGCTCTGCCTGCTCTGCCTGCTCTGCCCGCTCTGCCCGCTCTGCCGGGCAGCGTCGGCGGCACCGCAGGTCAGAAGCCTGTGGGCCCGGGGGATCCCGGTTCGCCCGGGTATCTCCACTTCTTCATGGTCCAGAAGCCCGACGGCACCTGGGAGCAGCAGCTCGCGATTCTCTCGCCTAATGGGGACCTCTACTGGTCGCTCGCGGGCGACAAGGTGCTGCAGAGTGCCTTCTCTGCCAACGGGACCTACGTTGTTGGCGAACAGAGCTACACCTACCAGCACATGTTCGGCTTTGCGCCGAAACCCGAGGCCGAGATGCCGGCCTATGTCGCCGAGCTCGCGGCCAAGTTCGTCCCCTGGTATGGGCACGACTTCGCCAACCCCGGCTGTCAGCCCAGCTCGATCAGTTGCCTCGGTCTGGCACTCCAGCTGCTCTACCCCACAGTGAGCTGCGCGGCCGTCTCGACTTCGTCGTGCACGGCCTCGTCGCCCGCAGGCCAGACGTTCTGCCCCCTGCTGCCGCCGGAGCTACTCGCCACTTTCGATTGCACGACTGCTCCTGGGACCCAGGGAGGGGAGGTCTGCTACTACGACTCCAGCGGGCTCGTCGAGGGCTTGGGCCAACTGCTCGGACTCAACGGGGACGTGCTGGTCGGCCAGATCGCGGCACTCGATATCTCGTCCAACGTGAAGGCCCACGTGATCGAAGTCATCAACTCGTGGGACCCCAATGCCAAGGGCGGTTCCAAGGGCGTGGGGCCGCAGGCGTACGTCGCAGCTTCGCAGCCTCTGCGGTACACCATCCAGTTCGAGAACGACCCCGACATGGCCACCGCTCCGGCGAAGGAAGTGGTCATCCGGGATACGCTCGATCCCGCCCTCGTGGACCTGTCGAGTTTCAGATTCGGCGCCGTCTCCTTCGGAGATCAGGCCGCACTTCCGCCGGCAGGGACGTCCTTCGCCTTACAGGTACCCGTATCGACGGCGTTGGAGGTGCAGGTCTTCGGTCAGCTCGAGCCCTCGAGCGGCGAAGTCACCTGGCGATTCCGTTCGGTAGATCCGGCTACGGGTCTCCCTCCCGAGGACCCGTTCGGCGGGTTCTTGCCCCCCAACCTGACGCCCCCGGACGGTGAGGGCGCTGTCTTGTTCGACGTCCTTCCCGCGGCCGGCCTCGTAACTGGCACCGTCATCCAGAACGTGGCGTCGATCACGTTCGACTCGAACCAGCCAATCCTGACGCCAAGTTGGACGAACACGCTGGATGTCGATCCGCCCGAGACCGTCGTCGGGCTGCTCCCGACGATCGCGGGCTGCGCCGAGGTGGGATTGACTTGGAGCTCAACCGACATCGGGTCCGGAATCGAACTCCACCGGGTGTACGTCAGTGTTGACGGTGGAACGCTCGAGCCTTGGCTGACGACCGCTGAACAGTCCGCAAGCTATCCAGGCGTGCTCGACACGACTTATGGCTTCGCCGTTAGGGCGAAGGACGAGGCTGGCAACTGGGAGGCTGTTCCAACTGCTCCGGCTGTCTCGACTACGCTCGTCTCGTCCTTGGCGAGTTCCGAGGTGGTCCGCCTCGGGGTGCCTCCCAATCCCGCGGCCCTACTGATAGGTCAGAGCCAGGGTCCGGTGGTCGGAACCGTCTGGGACCCGGTCGTCGATCATTCGAGCTTCCAGATTGGTGCCGTGGTCGATTTCCTCGTGGTCTCGGCGGTCGCGACCAATGTTCCCCTGCCTTCGTTGGGAACGCTGCTCTGCGACCTCTCGGCGTCGCGGCTGATCTTGAGCGCCAATCCCGGCGTGTCGTTCCAGGTTGAGATCCCCGATTCGTGTCAGATCGTTGGTGCTGCGATCTACAGCCAAGCGGCCTCCCTGGACGTCGGTGGAGCACTCATGCTCACCAACGGTCTCGACGTGGTGCTCGGACAGCAGTAGCCCTGGTCTCTGATCCGATCCGTTGGTCGCAGAACTTCATGCCGGCCCAGACCACGGGGCTGGCCTGAAGAGCGCCGGCCGGGCCTGCGACACGCCACGCGCGTCTACCCCGCTCAATCGAAGTAGTACGGACTCGACCAGGCCATGTGCCGGTCGGTCTGCAGCACGCGCACGCGCAACAGGCCGCCGGCGGCGGGCGGCGGGATCGGGACCAGGGCGCGCAGCTCGAGCTCCTTGGCGCCGTCGACGGCGACGACGATCCCGGTTTCGTCCACGATCTCGATGCGTTCGAGGGGCGCGGTGCCGAAGACTTCGATCAGGAGCTGCGGCTCGGGCCCCACGTCGGCGGCGGACATCTGGGCGCCCATGGGCTGGCTGGCGAGGCTGGTGCGCAGCACGATGCGCGCGCCGGAGGTGCCGTAGCAACGCCGCGCGCGCAGAGCTTCAAGCAAGCCGGCGCGGGTCAGGTCCTCGGACAGGATCCCCGCCAAACCTCCACAGGGCGCGGACAGGTGCGCCATGCCTGGGTGCCCGTCGTGGCCGTCGCCGCTGCCGATGATGCCGTAGCGGTAGCCGCGCCCGAGCACGTCCTCGAACCAGTGCCCGTCCACGGGTGAGTAGATCCGTCGCGGATCGGCGGGCGTGTCGCTGGAGCCGTGGACCGAGACCAACTCCACCACGGGCTCGATCTCGAGCGGTGGCTTTGCGCTCCAGTCCACCGCCACCGGACCGCCGGCCAGGGTGTGGGGGATCGAGAGCGAGTCGGTGCCATCGAGAGCCGCCCACAACTCCGGCGGCGTGTCGTAGTCGCGGTCGAAGGCCGACAGGAGCGGTCGCGCCGCACCCAGGTGCACCACGTGGCGGTGGCCGAAGAGCCAACTGGTCCACTCGAAGCCGGTCAGTGCCAGGAACCGCCCCGGCTCGTCGTGGGCCTGCGAGGCGGCCAGGATCGTGTCCCACAGCTCCGGCGTGGTCTCGAGCGGCTCGAGGCCCCAACGGTCGTGGTCGGTCAAGGCCACGGCGTCGAGCCCGCCCACGTAGCGCGCGTAGGTGTAGTAGTCGTCGGGCGTGCCCGTGCCGTCGGAGAGGCCCGAATGCCCTTGCAGGTCGCAGAACAACACGCGCTTGGCGGGGCTCACGCGGCAGGGGTTGGACTCGGTCTCGGTCAGGACCTCGCCCGCCTCGTCGAGGACCCGCGCGACCAGGCGCAGGGTCGAGATCGCCTCGGGCAGGACGACTTCGATGCGACGGCTGGCGGAGTCACTGGCGCCGAACTCGAAGCGCCGCGGCGCCTCGTCGCCCGGCAGGCCCTCGACCTCGATCGCGCCCTCGAACTCCACGCGATCGCTACCGGTCCCGTCGACCACGGCCAGGGTCGCCGTGATCGTCTCGCCCGGATGGGCCGTGGCCGGCAGGTGCAACAACAGCCGCGAGGCCGGGCCGGGCGCCACGTCGAAGGCCAGCTCCGCGTCGTCGACCAGGGCGCGCACCCCGTCGCCGTCGCCGTCGACCGCGAGCCACAGGCGCGTGTCCCGTTCCCCGTAGCGATCCACGCGCACACCGGCGGGCCCGGCGCCGTAGACGATGTGGACCACTTCACCGGGGGCCAGGTCGCGCCCGCGCACCACCGCCACCAAGAGCTGCGTGTCGATCGCCCGGGCCTCGAAGCGCAGGTCCTGCGCGTCGCACTCGAAGGTGGTGTAGCCGGGCGCGGCGGGCTCCGCGGCCTGGGGCGTGCTCCAACCCCAGAAGGGTGGCGCTTGGAGGTAGATGGCGCCGCCCTCGGCGACTCCCAAGGGGCCCGCCGTGTAGTCCAACTCGAAGCGCGCCGGACGCCCGACCTCGGCCTCGGGCGCTGGGCCGACGAAGCGCGCGGAGCCCGCGCCGTCGGCGGGCGAGCGCGGCGTGCGTTGGTCCTCCCAAAGGGTGTACAGCACGTCGAGCTTGGCGGTCTGAGGGGGCTCGAAGCCGAGCCAGTCGACGAGCTGCGCGCGTTGCTCGTCCGCAGCGCCGGCCGTGCTCCCTTCCGATGTCGCCGAGTCCTGGTCGGCGCTATTCCCTCCGCATGCGGCGAGCAATGGCAGGGCGAGGGCGAGGGTGCGTCGATCCATGGTGTGCCGCGCCGTGCTTGGCGCAGGGCCCCAGGTTACAAGAGGCGGCATGAAGCTCCGCCGCCTCGGGATCGGATCGTCGCTGTTGCTCGCCGCCGGCACGTTCGGTGGACCCCCCGCCGCCGCGCGGCAGGAAGAAGCGCCGATCGCGCCCCTGCCCACGCCGCCGCTCGAAGAGGTGGCGGAAGTCGCGGCCGAGCCCGAGCGGCCCGAATGGGCCACCGCGCCCCTGCCGACCATCGACGAGCGCACCGCGGGCCTCGAGCGCCGCGAGGGCTTCGTGGACCTCTACCACGACGTCGACGCCGGTCTGCTCCTGGCGCAGTTTCCGGCCTCGTCCGACGCGGCCCCCATGCTCTACGTCGAGGCCCTGGTGCGCGGCCTGGGCTCCAACGACGTGGGCCTCGACCGCGGTCAGATCGGGACCAATCTCGTGCTCGTCACCCGCCGCGCGGGGCGCAGCCTGCAGTTGGTCGCGCCCAACCTCGACGCGCGGGTCGCGCTGGACGATGAACAGGTGCAGCGCGCCGCGCGCGAGGCCTTCGCGGAGAGCGTCGTCGCGGCCCTGCCGATCGTGGCCGAGCAGGACGGCCGCGTGCTGGTGGACCTGACCGACCTCGCCCTGCGCGACGCCCACGGCGTGGCCAAGGCCCTCGATCGGGCCGGCCAGGGCTCCTTCAGCCTGGCGCGCGACCGCAGCGCGATCCTGGCCGACGGCCTGCGAACCTTCGCCGACAACTCGACCGTCGAGGTGCTGTTGACCTTCACCGGCGACGACCCGGGGCCCGAGGTGCGCGCCACCACGCCCGACCCGAGCGCGGTGACCCTGCGCGTGCGCCACGGCTTCTGCGCCCTGCCGGAGGTGCCCATGGCGACGCGGACGGCCGATCCGCGCTCGGGCTACTTCACCCGCACTTGGGTCCAGCTCGACGCAGCGCCGGACGAGCCCTCCGAGGTCCAGGTCATCGCGCGGCATCGCCTGCCCGCGGACGGCTCGCCGATCGTCTACTACATCGACCGCGGCGCGCCCGAGCCCATGCGCTCGGCCCTGCTCGAGGGCGCGCGCTTCTGGGAGCGCGCCTTCGCGGAGGCCGGCCTCGAGGGCCGCTTCAAGGCGGAGCTGTTGCCGGAGGGCGCCGACATCCACGACCTGCGCTTCAACGTGGTGCAGTGGGTGCACCGCTCCACGCGCGGTTGGAGCTACGGCAACTCGATCGTCGATCCGCGCAGTGGCGAGATCCTCAAGGGGCACGTGACCCTCGGCTCCCTGCGCGTGCGGCAGGACGTGCTGATCGCCGAGGGGTTGCTGTCGCCCTACGCGGGCGAGGGGCGCGACGAGCGCGTGATGGCCATGGCCCTGGCGCGCCTGCGGCAGCTCGCGGCCCACGAGATCGGGCACACCCTCGGCCTGCGCCACCACTTCGCGGCCAGCGGCGTCGGCGACGGGCGTGAGTCGGTGATGGACTACCCGCCGCCGCGGGTGCGCTTGGACGAGGACGGCCAGATCGACCTGTCCGACGCCTATCGCGACGGCCCGGGAGGCTGGGACGTGCTCGCGATCGAGTACGGCTACCGCGAGTTCGGGGCCGGCGGGGAGGCCGAAGGCTTGGCCGAGGTCATGGCGCAGATGGATCGGCAGGGCTTGGCCCTGTTGACCGACGAGGACGCCTCAGCGGGAGTCCATCCGCGCGCGCACCGTTGGGACGACGGCAACGACGCCGTGCAGGCCTTGGCGGACGCGCTCGAAGTGCGCGCCGCGGCCCTGGCTCGCTTTGGCGAGGGGGCCCTGCGCCCGGGTCGGCCCCTCGCGGACCTCGAGTTGGCCCTGGTGCCCCTGTTCCTGCACCACCGCTATCAGGTCGCCGCGGCGGCGGCGGTGCTCGGCGGCTACGACTACGAACATGGCGTGCGCGGTGGTGCACCGGCCCCGTCGCTCGCGGCCGTGGACTCGACGCTCCAGCGCGCGGCCCTGGCCGGACTGATCGACGCCCTCTCGTCGCAGGCGCTGCAGCTCCCCGCGCGCGTACGCGCGATCCTGCCGCCGCCGGCTCCGGGCCGGCCGCGCGGGCGGGAAGGCTTCGACCCGTCCACGACCCTCGTCGATCCCCTGGCCACGGCAGCCTTGGCCGCCGACCTCGTGCTCGACGAGTTGCTCGATGGCGAGCGCTTGGAGCGCGCGCTGATCCAGTCCCTCGACGATCCGAACCAGCCGGGGGCGCGCGGGGTCTTGGAGGCCCTGATCGCGTGGGGCTGGCCGGCTCCGGGCAACGCCCCCGCGGGAGCGGGCGACGCCTGGGACCGCGCCGTGCACCAGGCGGCCCGCGAGCGCCTGCTGGAAGGCCTGCTCGACCTGATCGCGGACCGGCGCACCAGCGCCGGCGTGCGCGAGGCGGCCCTCGCGTCGCTGAAGCTGCGGCGCGAGGCCGACGGCCGACTCCAATCGACCCTGGGCCTGGCCCTGCACGAGCAGCTCACCCTCGAGCTCTTCTTCAGCCAGCCGCTCGACTCCCGTCGCGCACCGGCCGCGCCGCGTGTTCCCCCGGGCCCGCCCATCGGCTGCGCCTGCGAGGACGACGCCTCGGCCCCGTGGCTCATCGAGGGCAGCGGCGCGCGGTGACGGCCGGCGACTCGATTCCCGCGCGCGTGTTGATCGTGCGGTTGGGCGCCCTGGGCGACGTGACCGGCGCCCTGGCCTGCGCCGGCGCCCTGCGGCGCGCGCGCCCGGACCTGCACGTGGGCTGGGCCGTGCACGACCTGGCGCTACCCTTGGTCGAGGGACATCCGTGGGTGGATCGCGTGCACCTGTGGAAGCGCGGTGGCGGCATCGCGGGTCTCTTGTCCTTCGTCGGCGAGCTGCGCGCGGAGCGCTACGACGTCGTCCTCGACCTCCAGCGCATTCTCAAGAGCGCCCTGGTCGCGCGGCTCTGCGGCGCGTCACGCACGGTCGGCTACGACCGCGCACGCGCAAAGGAGCTCTCTTGGCTCTTGCACTCCGAGCACATCGCCCCCGGCGATCGCCGCGCGCCGATGATCCTCCAGGCCCTCGAGTTCGCGGCGCACCTGGGCGCGACCGACCTCACGCCCATGCGCGAGCTCCCGCGCGAGCCTGAGGCGGAGGCCTGGGCGCAGGCCCTCGTGGCCGAGCTCGGCGCCGCTCCGATCGCGGTCAACGTCGGCGCCAGCAAGCCGCCCAACCGCTGGGTTCCCGAACGCTTCGCGCAGCTCGCACGCACCCTGGCCGAGCACGGTCATTCGATCGTGCTGACCGGCGGCCCCGAGGATCGCGACTGGGCCGCGGCCGCCTGCGGGGCCGCCGACGGCGCGCGGATCCGCGACCTGGTCGGCCGCACCTCGATCCCGCAGCTCGTGTCGCTCTACCGTCGCCTGTCCCTCTACGTCGGCTGCGACACAGGGCCGATGCACGTGGCCGCCGCCTGCGACGTGCGCTGCGTGGCCCTCTTCGGCCCCGCGGATCCGCAACGGACCGGGCCCTTCGGCCCCGGGCACGTGATCGTGCGCGCGCCCGAGCGCGGTGGCAGCCGGCCGATGAACGGGATCGAGGTCGACGCCGTCCTGACCGCGGTGCGCTCGGCTCAGAGCTGATCGTCGAGGATCAGCAGGTAGTCGTTCTCGCCCAGCACGGTCAGCGCCGCGGCGGGGTTCGCGCTGAGCAGTTGGCAGTGCAGCGCGAACGCTTGCAGTCCAGGCCCCAGGTCGGGGGCCAGGAAGGCGGTCTCGATGCTGCCGCCCGGGGGCACCACGCCCAGGGTCAGCAGGCGCAGGGGCTCGCCCACCAGGCGCAGGCCGTCGAGGCCGGGCACGCTGCCGAAGCCCGGCTCGATCGAGAAGGCCAGCACCGCCAGGTCGCCGCCCGTGGCGCGGAAGCGCAGTTGGATCCACTCGCCCTCCCGCGCGGGGCTGGGCGTGGCGTCGATCGCGCGACTGGGGCCCGGCATCTCCAGCAGGGTGCCGCCGGTGAGCTGGATCATGCGACCGTCCTTGCCGTCGCCGCAGCCGGACACGGCGCCGTCGCCGCCAGCCCCCGGGAAGAAGTCGGTCGCGCGATGGGACACCCGCGAGGCGTAGCTGTCGAGGGCGTGGCCGCCGTCGGCGCCCGCGCAGCTCGGTGCGGAGACGACGCCGTCGCCGCCCGGCGCGCCGAACAGGCGCGAGCCCTGCACCACGAACTGTCCACCGATCAGCTCGACGCCCGAGCCGCCGTGGGTCGCGGGATGGGTCGACTCGGCGTCTGCGCCCCGTCCGCCATGGCTGTACACGTCAGCGAAGTGCAGCCCCGAGTCGATCGAGCTCAGGCCCACTCCCCCGGGTTGGTCGGCGACGCCCTTGGCGGCGTCGGCGCCGAAGAAGGCGCAGTCGATCAATGAGACGGCGGCACAGGCCCGCACGCGCCCGCCGGCGCCATCCCAGGGCATGGGCGTGTCGGGCGCCTGCTCGCCGATGAAGAGCCCAGCGTCGATCACCACCGAGCCGGAGCAGCTCTCCAGGCGCAGGCCCGGCTGTCCGCCGCTGCCCTGGACCCGCAGGCCCGAGAGCACGACACCGGAGGTCTGCGGGATGTTGACCACGGCGACGCTGCCCAGGACGTCGACCACCGCGCCCAGGTCGGCGACGATCGTCAGCCCCTTGCCGTCGACCGCGAAACCCGCGTAGCTGCCGGACGCGACCAGAATCGTGTCGCCCTCGGCCGCGGCCTGCACCGCCTGGTGGATCTGGACGTGGTCCGCGCCGCCGCTGTCGTCGACCGTGATGGTCTGGGCGAGGGGAGTGGCGACGAGCAGGCTGGCGAGAATCGACATGGGGGCGAGGGTGGGCCGAGGGGACGGAGCTGCACTGCGCGCGAAGGGGTCCGTCCTTGCGACGGACGTCGTCCCCCGGAGGATCCCCTCTGGCGCGCAAGCTGCCCGTAAGTCTCGCCCACCCACGTGCGCGGGGGGCCGCCATCATCGAGCGCTCACGTGCGGCACGGGGCCGCGCCGCCTCAGACGTCGCTGTCGAGGACGACGATGACGGCGTTCTCGCCCAGCACGTTCAGGGGCGAGAGGGGGTTCGAGCTCAGGAGCTGGAAGTAGAGCGTCATCGCCTCGAAGCCCGGCCCGAGCTGGGGCGCCGGGAGGCCGATCGAGATGCTGCCGCTGGGCGGGATGAGTCCGAGGCTCACGAATTTCAGCGGCTCGCCCACCAGGCGCAGCCCGTCGAGGCCGGGCACGGTGCTGAAGTCGGGAGCGGAGCCCCAGGCGAGGACGACCAGGTCGAAGGGCTGGGCGCTGCACTTGAACTGCAGCCATTGGCCTTCGATGGCGGGACTCGGGCCGGCGTCGAGGGCGAAGCCGGTGCCAGGCAGCTCCTCGATCCAACCGCCCACCGGCGCGATCTCGTTGCCATCGGGCCCCGAGCCGCAGCCCTCGAGGGCGCCGTTGCCGCCGTTGCCCGGGTAGAAGTCCGTGGCGCGGTAGAACACCTGCGCACCGACGGAGGTCAGGGCGTCGCCGCCGTCGGCGCCGGAGCAGCTCGGCGCCGAAGAGAGGCCGTTGCCGCCGTTGCCGCCGAACAGGTGCGAGCCCTGCAGATGGCAGACGCCGCCGTCGAGCACGATGCCGGCGCCGCCCTCGGAAGCAGCGTGGTTCGGCTTGGCGTTGGAACCTCGCCCGCCCTGCGCGAAGGTGTTCGCCAGGTGCATCTGCGCGTCGACAGCGATCAGCCCGGCGCCGGCGGGCTGGTCCGAGAAGGCCTTGTTGCTGTCGGCGCCGAAGAATGTCGTGTCGATCAGCGAGATCGCCGCGCAGTCGCGGATGCGCCCGGCCACCGGATCCCAGGGCTTGAGGCTCGTGGGTGCCAGTTGGGCGATGAACAGGCTGCCGTCGATGATGATCGAGCCGTCGCAGCTCTCCACCCGCAGGGCCGGCTGGCCGCCGCTGCCCTGGGCGCGCAGTCCACACAACAGGACCTGGTCGTCGGCGCCGATGTCGAGCACGGCGACGGTGCCGATCAGATCGACCACGGCGCCCTTGCGCGCGGCGACGGTCAACGCGGTGGAAGAGACCGTGAAGCTCGAGTAGGTGCCCGAGTCGATCAGGATCGTGTCGCCCCAGTCGGCGGCCTCGACCGCGTCCTGGATCGCTACGTGGTCGGCGCCACCGCTGTCGTCGACGGTGATGACCTTGGGGACTGCGGCGGGGAGCAACAGCAGGCCGGCGAGAGTGAGCATGGAGCGTAGTGCCGCTGGGCGGAGAGGCCGTTGGGCGGTCGAGCAGGGGAGTGCTCGCTGGTTACCGCTGGGCTCCCTAGGGAACACGGTCGGCCTGAATCGGCCCCCCAATTCAGAATCAGGGTTCCGTGATGATCCCCTGAAGCTGCGGACTGTGCCGGCCTTCACATAGCCTTCACAGTCCGTCGAGCTCGCTCAGGAGGTCGTCGACCAAAGATAGATCCTCGGGGCGATCCACGTCCGCAAGGGGGCACAGCAGGTGGACGGCCAGTCCGGCCTCCTCGGCCCGATTCCGGGTCTGGGCCAGGACGCCGGCCGTGCCCCAGGGCACGCCTTCGAACAGGGCCGGGTGGGGCGCGACCAGCCCGAGCAGGGTGTAACCCCCGTCCAGAGCGGGGCCTAGGACCGCCCGCCCGGGCAACATGGCTTCGAAGGCGTCGACCAGGAAGTCGGAATCCAGGCCCGGGCAGTCGGACCCGATCACGGCCACGGGGCCCCCGCCCCCGGCGAAGGCGCTGCCCAGCGCTGTTGCGAGCCGCGCCCCGAGGTCCCCCTGGCCCTGGGGCAGGTAGGTCAGGTCGTCGCCGAAGCGCCCGGCCATGCGCGCGGGCTCGCCCCCGTCGAAGCGCACCTGGATCCGCAGCCCCGGGATGCGAGCGGCGGCCTCCCTGGCGGCGTCCAGGGTCCGGGCGGTCAGTGCAGCTTGCAGCAGCGCCGCGCGCTCGGCCCCCAGGGTGCCGATCAGCCGCGTCTTGGTACGGCCGGGCTCGGGCCAACGGGTGAAGACGATCAGGGTCGGCACGCTGTCCGAGAGGTTAGCTGCAAGGGCGTCCCAACACAGGTACGCCCTGTGACGTTGCACGCCGGAGCCGCACCCGGTCCCCTCTACCAGCCATGTTCCGACGAATCGCCATCGCCCTCGCCCTGATCTCGACCCTGGTCGGACTCGCCGCCCTCGGCCTCGCCACGCCCGACCCGGCGACGCGCCCGCTCCAGTGGGACCTGGAGAGCCAGGTACGCCGCGCCGAGGCGCTCGCCGCGGAGGGCAGCGACGCCGCGGCCCACGACGTGTGGCGCGCCATCGAGGCGCAGGCCGAGTCGGGCGACCTGGACTTGACCGACGCCCAGCGGCGCCGGTTGGAGCTCGGACTGGCCGACAGCGGCTGGCGCGCCGCCGCGAACACGCGCGACACGTCGGTGATCGACGCGGCGCGGGAGACGCTGCGCGTGCTCTCGCCCGCGGACACGCGGGTCGAGGACCGCGACCTGGTCTGGGCCATGGCGCGCGAATCCCTCGGCGACCTCGACTGGGCCCGGACGCGCACTTGGAACATCGGGCCGGCGTTGGCGGACTACACGGCGGCGCTCGAGTGGTGGGGGCGCTCGTCCGACCTCGAGCGGGCGCGCGAGCACTGGCTGTCGATCTTCTGGCGCCTGGCCCAGCCGCCCTGGGCCCCGGGTGACTTCGACACGGGCTACGGCCGCGGACAGATCCCGATCGAGCTCGCCGAGCAGGCGCTGCGCCTCGTGCGCGGCGACGACGAGCGCGGGCGCGCGCACCTCGTGCTGGCGCACCTCGGGTTGCAAGTCGCGAGCACCCCCCGGCAGCAAGCGCGGGCCATCGAGCACCTGGAGCAGGTCATCGCCATCGGCCGCGCGACCAGCGCCCACGACGACGCCCTGTGGGCCCTGGCGCAGCACCTCGAGAACGTCGGTCGCTTCACGCGCGACGAGGAGGGG
This sequence comes from Engelhardtia mirabilis, assembly GCA_007751255.1. Lineage (GTDB taxonomy): Bacteria > Planctomycetota > UBA1135 > UBA1135 > Engelhardtia > Engelhardtia mirabilis. Next base: position 6,163,788 of record CP036296.1, on the reverse strand, counting down.
CGTTTCGAGCTGGAGGTGGACCTCGTCGGCGCCGTCGCGCTCTATCGCCAGTTGCGCGGCGACTACAGCCAGGACTCCTCGCGCTGGTGGAACGGCGCGAACAATCGACTCGGGGATCTGACCGGACCTTCGGTCCAACTGTGGACCCCCGGCGCGTTCCTGCCCGGGTCGCAGGTGGGCTTCGGGATCCAGACGCGCAACGTGGAGGCGGTCGAGTTCGCCCTCTATCCCATCGATCCGGCCCGCGACGTCCACTTCGACGCCTCGGACCAATCGCCCTGGAGCTGGTTGAGCGAGGTCGACGTGAAGGGCCGCTCGCCCGAGCGCGCGTGGAGCTACGCGACCGGCGACGTGGGCGACTACCGTCGGCGCGACGCGAACCTGGAACTCGACCCGGCGCCGGAGCTCGGCGCGTACGTGCTGGTGGCGCGCGCCGGCGGCGTGGAGGAACGCGAGCTGATCCTGGTCACCGACGCCGCGCTCGTGACCCACGCCGCGGCCAGCGACCTGTGGCTGTGGGCGACCAGGGCCACCGACGGCGAGCCCCTGGGCGGGGTGCGCTTCGATGTGCGCGCGCGCTGTCGCGTCGACGGCGGCGACTGGGTCTGGCGCGAGCGTTGGGCCACCGCCGACGGCGACGGCCTCGCGCGGATCGACGTGGGCGACGCGCGCAACACCCAGATCCTGGCCTTCGTGTCGACCGACTCGGGGCCGGCCTACAGCGTGCTCTTCTCGAGCGCCCGACCCGATCCGGCCGAGTGGGGCCTGCACGTGACCACCGATCGCCCCGCCTACCGGCCCGGGCACGAGGTGTACTTCTCCGTCATGGCGCGGGTCCTGTCGAAGGACGGCACCTGGGAGCCGCCCGTGGGCCGCGCGCCCCGCTGGGAGATCTACGGCCCGCGCGGCGAAGTCGTCGCCAGCGGCGAGCTCGACCTGTCGACCTTCGGCACCGCCAGCGGCTCCTTCGCCACCACCGTCGACCAGACCCTGGGCGCTTACCAGCTGCGCTTCCTCGAGGGCGACCGCCAGATCGGCCAGTCCGAGCTGTTCCGGCTGGAGGAGTACGTGCGTCCGGAGTTCGAGGTCAGCGTGGAGCTGCCCGAGGACGACGACGGCCGCGCCGAGGTCTTCGTGCTCGGCGACGAGGTGCGTGCCGAGGTGGTCGCCGCGACCTACGCGGGCGCGCCGGTCGCCGGGGCCGAGGTCGAGTTCGTCGTGCGCCGCCAGCAGCACTGGTCCCTGCCGACGCCGCGCGGCCCCTACGCCTGGTTCGAGCGCGGACTCGGCCAGCAGAACAACAACTATTGGTGGGGCGGGAGCGGCGAGGAGGTCCAACGCACGAGCGCGGTGACCGACGCCGCCGGTCGCGCCCAGGTGGCCTTCGAGACCTTCGGCCTGGATTCGGGCGAGTGGGAGTTCACCGTCGAGGCGCGGGTCACCGACGCCCTGCGGCGCGAGGTCACCGGGACCGGCACGGTCCTCGTCGCCGAGCACGCCTTCCGCGCGCGGGTAGAGACCGAGCATCGCCTGTTCCGCCCCGGCGCGGCGCTGGACGCGACGGTCATCACGGAGGACCCGAACGGCAATCCCCTGTCGGTGGAGGGCGCGGCGAGCCTGGTCCAGGTGCGCTCGTACACCCAGGTCGAGTGGGTCGACGCCTTCGGTCCGCGGATCCCCACCGACCTCACCTTCCCCCACGACGTCGAGCAGGAGATCCAGCGCATCCCGCTCACCACCGGTCCCGACGGCCGCGCCCAGTGGACGCCCACGCCGCCGGGGGTGGGGACCTACCTGGTGCGCTTCGAGGCCGCGGACCCGCGCAGCGGCGGGCGCGTGGTCGGCGAGGCGCGCGTGATCGTGTGCACCGAGGGCACGAACGACGTGGGGCTGCGCTCGGGCGGCATCGAGCTGTTCCTGGACGCCGAGGCCATCGCCGAGGGCGAGGCGGCCCAGGTGCTGATCGTCACCGACCGCTCGCGGCGCGCGGTGCTGCTCGCGGTGGAGACCCGCGGCGAGCTCGAGCTGCGCGTGCTGCGGATCGGCGGCACGGCGAAGTTGGTGGCCCTGCCCCTGGCCGAGCGCCACGTGCCGCAGACGTACCTGAGCATCTTCGCGGTGCAGGACGGGCAGCTCTTGACGGACAGCGAGACGCTGGTCGTGCCGCCGGCGCAGCACGTCCTGGCGATCGACGCCGAGCTCGACCGCGAGGTCTACGAGCCCGGTGACGTGGCGACGCTGGACCTGACCGTGCGCGACCACGCCGGCGAGCCGGTGGAGTCGCACCTGTCGGTGACCCTGTTCGACGAGTCGCTCACGGCGATCGCGGCCGAGGCGTCGGGCGATCCGCGCTTGACCTACTTCGGCCAGAGCTCCTGGTGGCGGGCGTCGCGCGCTACCAGCTTCGAGCGCAACGCCTACGGCCGCTTCGAGCTGACCGACGAGTTCGGTTGGCGGTCGGAGCGCGAGGCGCAGGGTTACCGCGGACCCGGCGACACGGTGGGGGTGCAGTACGAGACGAGGAAGGTGCGCGCAGGAGTCGGTGGCCGGGAAGCCGGTGACTCCGACTTCTTCCTCGGCCAGGGAATCGAGCGGTTGGGCTACGCCGAGTCCGCCACGCCCGCGATGAGTCGAGACATGGCTCTCGCCGGGCCTCCGGGTGTCCAGTTCTTCGCCCTCGCTGGCGCCGGGACGCCGACTGCAAGCGTCCGCGTCGACTTCCGCGAGACGGCCTTGTGGGACGCGGACGTCGTTACCGACGCTGACGGAGCGGCGCAGTTGAAGTTCACCTGGCCCGACTCGACCACGCGCTGGAAGCTCGGCGCGGTGGCCTGCGACGAGCACTCGTCCTTCGGCCTCGAGCGCCGCTCGGCGGCCCGCACGACCCTGCCGCTGCTCCTGCGCCTGGCGACGCCGCGCTTCTTGGTGGCCGGCGACGAAGCGGTCGTCTCGACCCTCGTGCGCAACGACACCGACGCGGCGATCCCCTGTCAGGTCCTCCTGACGACGCCGATCGCCGGTTTCGACGCGGCGCAGATCGTCGGGCCCCTGGCAGGTGGGGTCGTGGACAGCGAGGCTGGAATGGTCACGGTGCCGGCCGGGGCCGAGGTCACGGTCGACTGGCTCGTGCGCGCCGGCGGCGCGGGCGAGGCGAAGTTCATGGCCATGGTGGCCTCATCCGAGCGCTCGGACGGCATCGAGCGCATCCTGCCGGTGATCGAGCACGGCCTGGACGTGGTCATCGCCGCGGCCGGGGTCGCGGACTCCGAGCGCGCGGAGCTGGTCGTCGACCTGCCGCCGGCGCGGCCGGGCTCGACCGCCGTCGACGTGGTCATCACGCCGAGCCTCGCGAGCACGGCCATCGCGGCCCTGCCCTACCTGGCCGACTACCCCTACGGCTGTCTGGAGCAGACCCTGTCGCGCTTCGTGCCGACGGTGGTGGCCCTGGGCGCGCTCGAGGAGCTCGGCTTCGACCGCGAAGCCGTCGCCAGGTCGACCTTCGATCCGCCGAGCCACGTGCGCGCCCCCGACACCGAGCGCGAGGCCACCCTGCCCAAGATCGACGCCATGGTCGCGGACGGTCTCGAGCGGGTGCTGTCCATGCAGCGCGGCGACGGGGGCTTCTCCTGGTGGCCCGGCGGCAGCGCGGACGCGTTCATGACCGGCTACGCGGTGTGGTCCCTGGCGCTCGCCTTGGACGCCGGTGTGGACGTTCCGCGCGGGGCGATCGAGAACGGCGCGCGCTGGCTCGAGCAACGACTGGTGCAGACCGAGGCCGACACCCAACTCGGCGCCTGGGAGCTGCACGCCTGGGCGGCGGCTCGCCGCAGCCTCGAGGACGCGGGCGGCGCGAAGCTGCAGATCAGCGAGGCCGTGGGTCGCGCCTTCGACCTGACCTACTCGGGTCGCCAGTCCCTGGGCGCCTACGGCCTGGCCGCGCTCCTGCTCGCGGCCCACGACCTGGGCCGTGACGAGCAGGCCGCCGTGCTGCTTCGGAACCTCGCCGACGGCGTGGTGCGCGAGGACGGCAGCGGCGGGGTGCTGCAACCCGGCATCGCTGCGAGCGGTCGACTGACCGCCCACTGGGGCGACGACGGCATCGGCTACCGCTGGAGCCAGGACGGGACCGAGGCCACGGCCTTCGCCCTGCGCGCGCTCCTGGCGGTCGACCCCGACAACGCGCTGGTGGAGCCGGCCATCGAATGGCTGGTGCTGAACCGCCGCGGCGCCCGCTGGAAGAGCACCCGCGACACGGCCATCTGCGTGCTGGCCCTGGTCGACGCCGTGCGCGCCCGTGGCGAGCTCGAAGCGCCCGGCGAGTTCCGCCTGCTGGTCGACGGCACCGAGATCGGCGGCGGCAGCTTCGACCCGTCGCGCCCGTGGATCCAGCCCCTGCGCTGGCCCGTGAGCAATCTCGGCGAGGGTCGCCACGTGGTCGCCCTCGAGCAGCAGGGCCCGCCGCGCCGGCTCTACTGGCACGTCACCGCCCGCACCTTCTCGATCGAGGAGCGCATCGCGCCCCGCGCGAACGAGCTGGTCGTGCGCCGCGACGTGTTCCACCTGGCGCCGCGCGAGACGCTCCTCGCCGGCACGGTCTTCGAGCGCGTGCCCCTGGCCCACGGCGACGTCGTCGCGAGCGGCGACCGCGTCGAAGTCGTGGTCACCCTCCACACCCGCGTGCCCCTCGAGTACGTGATCGTCGAGGACCACAAGGCCGCCGGCTTCGAAGCCGTCGAGCTCACCTCCGGCGGCCCCGCCTGGGCCCAGGAGCTGCGCGCTGACGAAGTCGCCCAGCGCTTCGGCGACGACCCCCTGGCCCTGCCACAGACCACCGGCGACCGCCAACCGCTTGCTGGCGTCGGCTACACCGGCCGGTCCCAATGGGTCTACCGCGAGCTGCGCGACACCCGCGTGGTCAGCTTCATCGACCGCCTGCCCGCCGGCACCTGGGAGCTGCGCACGACCCTGCGCGCCCAGACGCCCGGCACCTTCGCGGCCCTGCCCGCGACGGCCGCCGCGATGTACGCGCCCGACCTGGCGGGGAACTCGATCGAGTTGCAGTTGGGCGTGGAGTAGCCGGCGCGCGGCCTCAGCGATCCGACGCCGGGTCGCTGAGGTCCGCGAGCCTGCTCCGCAGTGCCTCGTCGTCCGGCGCGAGGGCGCTGTGGACCGCCACCGCGCGGCGGGCGTCGGCGCGTCGGCCGACCAGCTCGGCGAAGTCCGCGAGGAAGGTGAACAGGCTGGTGACGCGCGGCCGGAAGGTCTCGATCCGGGCCAGGAGGTCGCGGGCCTCGCCCACGCGGCCCTCGGTCTCGACCAGCTCCCACAGGAGCGACCCCAGCACCATGTTGCTCTCCTCCCAGGGGCAGCCGCGGCCGGCGAAGCGCACGAGCACCTCGCCGGTCAGCGCCGGGCCCCGCTCGCGCAATAGGTGCGGGAGCTGCCGCGGAGTGGGTGGATTCGGCGATTGCGGGTCGTAGGGCGCCGGCGCCGCCACGCCCACCTCGGCGAGCTCCACGTGGGGCGCGGGCCCACCGATCGTCGAGGCGCGGCCCGCCGAGATGGCCCGCGCGAGCGCGCCGCCCTCGCCGCGCAGCTCGGCGTCGAGGAAGGCCACGGCGTCGTCGACGAGCCTCGTGTGGGCCGCGCGCACCGCGGTGGCGTGCTCACTATCGTCGGCGGTGAGCGCCTGTAGCCCCTGGGCGATGTACTCGTTGTGCCCGAGCGCGGGCACGGTCCAGTAGATCCGCCGGCAGCGATCCAGGCGGTCGCAGAGTTGGAAGCTCGCCTCACTGCTCGCCGCCGCGAACAGCGGCAGCGCGAGGTCGTCGGCCGCGGCGAGCACCTCGTCCACCAGCCGTGCATGCAGCGGCATGTCGAGGCCGTAGTAGTCCACCGTCGTGTCGAGCAGCACCAGAGCGTCGACCCGCGACGACGGCTTGCAGGCGTGGCGCAGCACCGCCTGAGCCCCGGCCGAGTGCCCGGCCAGGGCCAGGTGACCCGCGTCGGCATGGGGCAGGCTGGCCGCGTGCCGCGTGAGCAGCTCCAGGTCGTCGCCGGACCCGTCGCCGCCGTCGATGCCGAGGTCGGACCCGTCGGCGCGACAGAAGGCGCTGCCGAGCACCACGTAGCCGCGACTCGCGAGGCGCGCGCAGAAGGCGGCGTTGTCCTCGAAGCTCGACCCCGCGCCGCTGTGGTAGAGCACGACCGGGAAGGGGCCGGTCGCGGGCTCCGCGTCGCGAAAGACGCGGGCTGGCGTGTTCAGCGCGGCTTCGAAGGTCTGCGCGCCGACTTCTTCGCGGGCGATCTCCCGCGCGTACTCGGCGAGGGCCTGGGCGAAGGGCGCGATCCGCTCGCCCGCCGACTCGATCGCGAAGTAGTCCCCGTGGACCATGGCCCGCTCGGGGTCGGTCCCGGTCGCCGGGTACCACTCGTTGACCAACACCGGGCGGGGAGCCCCGTGGGGACCGCCGTAGACGGCCCCCGAATCGCCCGGATAGCGATAGCGGCGGCCCTCGTCGAGGACCCAACTCGAGTGGAAGCCGACGGCGTGGAAGGGCGCGGCGGCCGGAGGCTCTCCCTGGCACGCGGCCGCGACGGTGAGGGCGATGGCGACGAGCATCCCAAGGGTGTCGCACACCTTCGCCCACACCGCCAGGTGGAGCTATTCGATCGTGGAGCTGCCGTCCACCGTGCCGATGGCCCTCAGTACAGGATGATCGAGTTGTCGTGGTCCAGGCCGCGGTAGGCCTGGCCGTCGTGGCGCGGGCCGATGCCGAAGGCGTTCAGCTCGGCGGGGTAGCTGGACTTCGACAACTGGGCGTCGATGCCGATGCGCTCGAGCCGACCGATCAGGTCCTCGCGGCAGTACTTCAGGTACTCGTGGGCGTAGGCGGGGCGCGCCAGGTAGGCCTTGTTGAAGCCGATCAGCACCAGCGAGAAGTGGTCGGGGTGCTCGCGCAGGTAGCGGAACAGCGACTCGGTGAGCTGGGGGTAGGTCCAGCTCAGGATGTCGTCCACCGAGACCAGGCACTCGCGCGAACCGTAGGCGTGGGCCATGGCCAGGTCCTCCTGCACGGCGGCGGCGGAGTGCTCGCCGTCGATGTGGAGGAAGCGGAACTTGCCGAACTGGTCGACCAGGCCCGGGTGGCGCTGCAGTTGGAACGAGTCGAAGTTCTCCAGGTGCAGGCGGGGGTCCGCGGGCTCGATCACCTCGGCCAGGGTTCGCTGCACGTCGGAGCGGCGCAGGAAGCGGTCGATCAGCCAGACGTGTTCGGACGACTTGGCGCGCTTGGCCATCAGGGCCGCGGACTTGCCCTTGTAGACGCCGACCTCGAGCAGGTGCCCGCCCCAGTTGCGTCGCTCCTGGAAGGCCAGCAGGCTGTCCCAGATGGCGGCGGACTCGATCGCGAACCAGCCCTCGGCCGCGGAGTAGGTCTGCAGGTACTCGGCGAAGGCGGCCAGGTCGGGGTCGGTGAACAGGGGCTCGTTCGCCGTCTCCGGCGGGGCCATGCGGGCGAGTTCGGCTTGGGTCGTCATGGGGAGTCTCCTGGGAGTCGACTCGGCAGGCTGGGCCCCGGGCTGGAGGGGGCGGACCGGGGAGTTCCCCCTCCGGGGATCGGTCCTATCCTCGGCCATGCTCTGCGCCGCCCTGGTCTTCGCCGTCGCCCAGCTCCCCGCACCCGCCAGCGGTGAGGGCGAGCTCCCGCTCGCCCTCGCCGAGGACTGGACTCGCGCCGCCGACCGCTACTGGCTGGGCGAGGGGCTGTGGGGCAATCGACTGCAGGACTGGCGGATCCGCGACGAGGCCCTGGAGTGCGTCGGGCCCGCGGGCCTGCGTTGGCGCACGGCGATCGCGGCCGGCGCGTGGTCGCGCGCGGACGAGCCGCGTCGGCTGGAGGTCACCGTCGGAGCGGGCTCCGATGAGCTCGAGCCGGGGGCCTGGGCCGGGTTCCTCGTGGGCGCCGGCGGCGCGGGGCCCGAGGACGGCGTGCACCCGCTGCACGGGTTGCTCGTCCAGGGCACGGTCGGCCGCGGCTTCGGCTGGTTCGCCGGGGTGAGCGCGTCGGGGCAGCTCGCGATCGAACGACTCGACTCGCCCCAGGCCGTCGCGCGACTGGACGCGCGAGCCGTGGACGGGCGACCGACGCCGCTGCCGGCGGACGGCCTGCGCCTGGGTCTGGACCTCGAGCCGGACGGCGAAGGTGGGCACCGACTCACGCTCGAGGCGCGCGACCCGGAGTCGGGCGAAGTGCTGCAGCGCGTGGCGGCCGTCGCCGCCCCTGCCGACGGCGACCTCCCCGACGTGGGCCTGCGCGGACAGGTGGGGTTGGTCGCCGACCCGGGGCCGAGCGGCAAGGGCCCCGGCGCGGCCTTCCGCTTCGACGACCTGCGGATCGTCGGCCGCGAGGGCGCGGTGGAGCCGCGGCAGGAGCTCTCGCCGATCGTCTCGGCGCTCTACACGATCAGCGGTGACCGGCTGAGGCTGACCCTGCAGATGATGCCGCTGCCCGAGACCCACGCAGGAGGCCCGACCTCCGCGGTCCTCTCGATCCTCGAGGACGGATCTCTGGCCCTCGTCTCCATTGAAGAGGTCCTTCCGGAGTCCTGGACAGCCAGCTTCGATATCGACGATTGGGACTCGAGCAAGTCCCAGACCCTCGTCGCCACGGTGTTCGTGCCCTTCCGCATGCGGGAGGGGGTGCGGACCATCGCCGGGTCGACTGCCGACCCCTACACGACCTACATCGACGTGCCCCGCCAGCCGGCGCCGGACGCACCCCTCGAGATCGCCCTGCTCAACTGCTGTCACCAGGTCTCCCACGACCTGGTCGGCGGCTGGGGCGCGAGCGGCGGCGTCGACCGCGGCGACTGGCGCACGGGGTCCTGGTTTCCCCATGCCGACCTCGTCGCGAACCTCGCTGCCCACGAGCCCGACCTGTACGCCTTCGTCGGCGACCAGGTCTACGAGGGCGCGTCGCCGACCGGCGTGGACCGCCAGAACCTCGAACTCGACTACCTCTACAAGTGGCTGATCTGGTGCCTGGCCTTCCGCGACCTGACGCGCACGCGGCCGACGATCGTGCTGCCCGACGACCACGACGTGTACCAGGGCAACCTGTGGGGCGAGGGCGGCATCGTCGCGACGCAGCAGCAGGCGGGGGGCTACCAGCACCCCGCGGAGTTCGTGGCGGTGGTCGAGGCGACCCAGACGTCACACCTGCCAGACACCGCGCACCCGGGAGGCGTGATCGCCCAGGGCCTGCCGGCGCGCTACGGCGAGCTGGTCTGGGGCTGCGCGTCGATCGCGATCCTGGAGGACCGCAAGTTCAAGAGCGGCTGCCTGGACGAGCGGATGCCGGAGACGGACACCGATCGGCCCGACCACTGGGCGAGTCCACCCGAGGATCGGGCGCTGCTCGATCCGCCGGGGCTGCAACTGTTGGGCGAGGCCCAGGAGGCGTTCCTGGCGCGCTGGGCCGAGGCGGACCGCGGCGCGCGGATGAAGGTCGCGGTGTCCCAGTCACCCTTCGCCGGCATGGCGACTCACCACGGCGCCGCGCTCGAGCGGCTCGGCGCGGACCTCGACAGCAACGGCTGGCCGCGCTCGGGTCGCGATCGCGCGGTCGCGCTCCTGCGCCGGGCGGGAGCGGTGCACCTGGCCGGGGACCAGCACCTGGCGACCCTGGTGCAGCACGGCATCGAGGCCCCGGGCGACGCGGTCTTCGACTTCACGGGTCCGTCGATCGCGAACTTCTACCCGCGGGCCTGGTGGCCGAGTCTGGCAGCCAGCGGTCGGCCGGCGGAACTCCCGCAGCCGGCGGACTACACCGGTGAGTTCACCGACGGGCTCGGCAACCTGGTGACGGTCCACGCCGCCGCGAACCCGATGGAGGACGCGGCGCTGCGCGAGTTGGCGGGTGGCGAGCTCTCGCCCATGGCCCTGTTCCGCGGCATGCCCGGCTATGGGCTGGTGCGCCTGGACCCCGGCGCGCGCGAGGTGACATTCGAATGCTGGCCGAGGTTCGCGGGGCCGGGTGGGCGGCAATACCCCGGCTGGCCGGTGACGGTGCGCGTCGCGGAGAACGGATCGCAGGAGCGAGCCCCGGACTGACGGCCGGCCAGCCGGCCGACAGGTGCCTTGCGCCGTGCGAACGCCCGACTCACGCCGCGTCCTGCGTCGCTCCGCCGAGTCTGTTGCATCGCCGCACGGGCCTGCGGCACCGTATCCCCATGGACGCCACCTCCGCACACCTCGACCCCGACTCCACCCGCGCCTTCGTCGACGACGAGTTCGAGCGCACGATCGTCCCGGCCCTGATCGAGTACGTGGCGATCCCCGCCAAGTCGCCGCACTTCGACCACGACTGGGCGGCGCACGGTGAAATCGAACGCGCCATCGAGCTCGCGCACGCCTGGTGCCAGGCCCAGCAGGACCTCGACGACGCCGCGATCGAGGTCGTGCGGCTCGAGGGCCGCACCCCGGTCCTGTTGATCGAGATCCCCGGCCGGGGCGCGCCCGCCGGCGACACGGTCCTGCTCTACGGCCACCTCGACAAGCAGCCGGAGATGGTGGGCTGGCGCGAGGGGCTCGGCCCCTGGAAGCCGGTGATCGACGGCGACCGCCTCTACGGTCGCGGCGGCGCGGACGACGGCTACGCGGTCTTCGCCTCGCTCACCGCCGTGCGCGCGGTGCGCCGCGCCGGCTGCGACCACGCGCGCTGCGTGGTCCTGATCGAGACCTGCGAGGAGAGCGGCAGCTTCGACCTGCCGCCCTACCTCGCGGCCCTGGACGAGCGCATCGGCACGCCCAGCCTCGTGGTCTGCCTCGACTCGGGCGCCGGCGACTACGAGCGCCTGTGGAGCACGACTTCCCTGCGCGGGATCCTGACCGGCGTGTTGCGGGTCGACGTGCTCGACGAGGGCGTGCACTCGGGCGACGCCGGCGGGATCGTGCCGGACAGCTTCCGCGTCGCGCGGCAGGTGCTCTCGCGCCTCGAGGACCCGGACACGGGCGAGGTGCTGCCGGCCGAGCTCCAGGCCGACGTGCCGTCCGAGCGCCTGGACCAGGCCCGCGCCGTGGCCCGGGCCCTGGGCGCCGACATGTCCGGTCGCTTCCCCTTGCCCGAGGGCGCCGGCCCCCGCGCGGGCGAGCCCCTGGATCACGTCCTCGCCCGCACCTGGCGTCCGGCCCTGGCCATCGTCGGGGCCGGGGGCCTGCCCGCCGTGGCCGATGCCGGCAACGTCTTGCGCCCGGCGACCGAGCTCAAGCTCTCCCTGCGACTGCCCCCGACGGTCGACGCGGGCCAGGCGGCCGAGGTGGTGCGCCGCACCCTCGAGTCCGACCCGCCCCCCGGCGCGCGGGTGCGCTTCACCCCGGAGCAGGCCGCCTCCGGTTGGGAGGCGCCGCCCGTGGCGCCCTGGCTCGAGACCTCGATGCGCGAGGCGTCGACGACCTACTTCGGAGAGCCCTCCGCCCTGACCGGCGAGGGCTGGTCGATCCCCTTCATGGGGATGCTCGGCGAGCGCTACCCCGAGGCCCAGTTCCTGATCACCGGCGTCCTGGGCCCCGGATCCAACGCCCACGGTCCCAACGAGTTCCTGCACCTGCCCATGGCCCGCGGCCTGACCTGCTGCGTGGCCCAGGTGCTGGTGGACCACGGGCGGCGGTAGGGGCCGCTCGGGGGACGCCGCCGGAGATTTCTCGAGTAAGTGCGACGGAACGGTCGTCCGACCGCGCCGCAGGAGAGCGCCGGGTAGCGCGTGCCGCCTACGAGGGGAGGCGTGCGCTCCGGACCCGGCGCGTCCTCAGCCTCGCCCTGCCATGATCGAGAAGATCCTGCCGACGACCGTCGTCGAGAGCCGCATCGCCGCCCTCGCCGAGTCGATGCTGCCCGGGAAGCGCCCCAGCTTCCACGCCTTCACCTATGCGGGCGACCACCTGGTCTACGACCTGCTAACGGGTTCGGTGCTCGAGGTCAGCGAGCCCTTCTTCCAGGTGCTGCGCGGCATCGAGCTGCGCGAGCCGGCCGGCGAGGTCCGCGCCCGCCTGTCGGCCTGGGACGACGACGACGTCGAGCTCCTGATCGACGAGCTCGAGACGCTCCACAGCGCCGGCTTGTTGCGCACCGAGGACACCAGTCGCGTCGCCGAGATCGAGCGACTCGTCGCAGACAGCCTGGTGCAGCACCACCCGCGCAAGATGATGTTGATGGTGCAGTCCAACTGCAACCTCAAGTGCACCTACTGCTACGAGGTGCAGAGCGGCTTTCACTCGACCGGAACGGGCATGGACTACGAGACTGGCGTGCGCTCGATCGAGTTCTTGATCCAGCGCTCCGGTCGGCGCCCCGATGTCGAGATCACCTTCTTCGGCGGCGAGCCCCTGCTCAACTTCGACCTGATCAAGCGCCTGGTCGACTACTCGAAGTCGCGCGAAGCCGAGACCGGCAAGGCCTTCTACTACCAGGTCACCACCAACGGCACGCTCTTGACCGACGAGATCATCGCCTACATGGTCGAGCACGAGTTCTCGGTCATGCTCAGTATCGACGGACCGCCGGAACTGAACGATCGCCACCGGGTCGACCTCGGCGGACGCGGCACCGGCGCCAAGGCCATCGAGTGGGGTAAGAAGCTCGTCGAGGCCCAGCGGGCCGCGGGCCTGCGCGAGGCGATGGTGCGGGTCACGCTGACCCATCAGAACAGCGACGGGGCCGCGGTTGAGAGCTATCTGCGCAGTGAGGGCTTCGGTCGGGTGATGCTCGGATCCAGCAACGGACGGGCCAACAAGAACGACGAGTTCGACCTGACGCCGCAGGACAACCAGCGCACGCGCGATGCCTCGGATCAGACGATCGCGGCCTACGTGACCTGGCTGGAGGGGCGCGGGCCGCGTCCCTCCGAGGCGCACAACCTCGAGCAGGGCGTCGCCCAGTTCCTGCCTTCGCTGCAGGGCCCGTCGACCGCGCCGAGCATTCGCTGCGGCGTGGGGCGCAACATGCAGGCGATCACCCGCGACGGGAAGATCTACCCCTGCCACCGCTACGCCGGTGAGGACGCCTTCCTGCTCGGCGATCTGGAGACCGGTCTCGACGAGACCAAGCTGCGCGACTACTACGACCGCCTGCTCGGCGTCAAGGAGGAGCACTGCTCCAAGTGTTGGGCGCGCATCACCTGCGGCGGGCAGTGTCCCTGGTACATCTCCGACGAGGGTGGCGCGATCCTCGAACCCGACGAAGAGTCCTGCAACGGCATCCGCGGGGGCCACGAGCGCCTGATCTACCTGGTCCACAAGCTTCGCCAGCACGGTCGGCTCCAAGACCTGCGCGTCGAGGTCGAGTCGGATCCCGCCGACCGCTCAGAGGCCTGATTCACACCTTCCCGAGACGATCCCTACAGGAGGCCGGCTGTGACGAAAGAACGAAACGAAGAGCCGCATGAGCCGGACTCGGATGGGTCCGCCGCAAATGCAGAGTCGCCCGAGGTGCCCGGAAAGGGTCGTCGCGACTTCCTCCGCGCCGTGCTCGGGCTGGGGCTCGCGAACGTGACCATCAGCTTTCTCGGTGCGGTGCCAGCGGCAGCCTCGGTGCAGGGGGGCGCTGCGGACGGCGACTGCGCGATCCCGAATGACGACGGCTTCTACTCCAAGGACACGGCCTGCAAGGTCGGGGTCCACGGGCCCGATCTGGATTGCGGCAAGCAGAGCGCGGAGGGGATCTACCACCAGGACGACTACTGCGCGACGTTTTTGGGCGATGGCCAAGGCTTCGCTTCGGACGCCGACTGCGCCAAGCAGGGCGAAGAGGGTGTGCTGCAAACCGACATGGACTGCCGCCTCGTGGCGCCGGGCTTCCCGGAGGTGAAGCAGCGCGACAGCATGTGTGGCCACCCTGTGTCGCCCAATCCCAATGGACCGACCTTCCGGGACGAGGTCTGCAACACGGCCCCGAATGGGTTCCAGACGATCAAGGATGCGTCGTGCGGCAAGCCCAAGGCTCCGAGTGGCACCTACGCCGACGACTCGTGCACGAAGCCCGATGGGATCGGCTTCTGCAACGATTCGAACTGCGCCAAGCCCAACGGCCCCACGATCTTCGCCGACCAGGACTGTGGCACGCCTCTGCTCCTGGACATGGTCCACAGAGACGACGACTGCTCGCAGCCGATCCCCGGTGGGGTCTCGCAGGACGACGACTGCGGCAAGGTCGATGTGACCGGCGGAGGGTTCTTGCCCCCGCTCCTGCACAAGGACGACGACTGCGGGTTGACCGGGAACGACGGGTGATCCGAGGCGGAGCGATCCGACCGAGCTGGCTCCGGGAGCGAGCGCGAGACCACCGACGTCCCGGTCGATCGATCGAGGCCAGCAAGTCAGCCACGAGACAATCGGCATGAAGCAGCCGAGCGAAGAGTCGAGCCAGACCGACGGAGTCGGGTCCGAGGATTGCAGCCCCCGTGCCGGACGCCGCGGAGGGCGGCGGGACTTCCTGCGTGGGGTCCTCGGCCTGGGTCTTGCCAACGGACCGTGAGCTTCCTCGGTGCGGTGCCTGCCGGCGCGCTACCCCAGGACGGCGACGGGAACTGCGCGATCCCCGACGACGACGGGATCTTCTCCGCCGACGCAGACTGCAACATCGGCGCCAACTCCCCGGACTTTGACTGCGCGATGCCTAGCGGCGAGGGAGGTGGGGTGCACAAGGACAACTCTTGCACCACGCCCCAGGGACAGGGGTTCAGCCGGGACAACGACTGTGGTCGTCAGGAGAGTGAGGGCACCCTCCACTCAGATATCGACTGCGGAAGCCCGGCCGGGGCCGATCCCAGCGTCGAGCAACGCGACGAAATGTGTGGCAAGCCGACGGGGGGCGGTCCCCAAGGCGCGCACCACCGGGACCACGCTTGTGCGCAGCCTGTCAACGACTTCCAGTCGAACCAGGACATGGCCTGCGCCAAGCCTGGACACGACGGGAAGACCTACGAGGACGGGACCTGCGGGAAGCCGGGCATCTTTGGCAAATGGAAGGACCTCGATCGCGGGAAGCCCACTGGGAACACGACGCACACCGACCTGATCTGCAACCAGCCCAATGCGGACGGCACGAGGTGGTAGGCCGATGACAACTGCGGAGTCCAGAGCGAGGCCGGGTACGCAGCCGACGCCGACTGCGGGAATCCGGGGAGCTACGGACCAAACGCGGACAACGACTGCCACCTCGCCCCCTTCTCCGACAGCAGTCAGGACGGTCAGGACTGAAGGACGGGACCCCTCGGGTCTGGGGGGCCCGCCCTCCGCCCGGGCCGGGTCGGGGGCACCGCGTTCGAGAGGGTCCGCGATGGCGTGGTGACCAGTCCGGGGTCGGGCGGTGACCCGCTCGGGTCCCTGGCTGCCGTTGCTCCGGCGATCCGAGCGGGCCGGGTAGCCGCCCCCACGGTGGCCCGGTTCGATGCTCGGTCCGGCGGGCGCGGACAGCGGGCGGGCGGTCACGGGCTGGCGGCAGTGGGTGGACCGTGGGCAGGTGCGGTGCGCGTGATGGATGTCCAGGGTCGCGCGGCGGCTCGGGAGTGGGCCCCTGGCCCCGGCGAGACCTGTCGGCGGACCACCCGAACCCCCGCTCGGTGCAACTGCGCCAGCACAGCGGTAGGGGCGCGGGAGCGCTTCGAGGGCGCCGCCGGGCTCGACCGGGGTGCGCCGGGCACCTCCCGTCGATTTTCCCCGAGTCGCGGAAACGCCTGCCCGAGATCGCCGTACTGGAGGGCGACGAGAAGTTGCAGGGCGCGCCGCCCCCGTGGTCTGGATGGGGAACTGGGTTGATCGGGTGGCGGCGCGTCCAACCTCGTCAGGGGCGAGTGGGGATTCGCCCCTCCTACAGCGGCTGCCGCCGATCCCGGCGATGCGAGCGAACGGCGCTCGCTGGTCCCGAAGGTCTACGCGGCGTCGTAACCGACCGGTCCCGACCTCCTGAGGGGCCCTGGGTGTGACTTGCCAGATCGCAGTCGCGCCCCGGACCCTGCGACACCTTCGACGGCGTGGGCGAGCCTTGACTCGGTCACGCCGTCGGTCGTTCGGGAACCGCGGGCGCACAGAGGGTGTAGGCCGCCCCGTTCAGGGCGGGCCGTCGTCCGCGGTCGGGTCGGCGGGCGCGTCAGCCGCTCCACCGCCGGCTCGGGCGCCGATCTGAAACTCGCCGTAGCCCAGGGCTTGGAGCGCTTCGAGCTGGTCGGAATCCAGCCCCTCGCTCTGGGGGTCGACGGTCGGGTTCTCGGCGCGCCAGGCGTCCAGGGCCGCGACCAAGCGGGCCACGTCTTCGGGCCGCTGGTCCGCCAAATCCACCCGCTCGTGGGGGTCGACGGCGCGGTCGTAGAGCCGGATCCCGGGCACCACCCGGTCCGGGTGCACGCGGATCAGGGCCAGGTCGGTGGCCAACTCGCGCACGCGCTCGCCGCGCAGGGAGACCGAGAAGGCGAAGGGGCGCGGCGCGGATTCACCCGCGAACAGGTCGCGCCCGTCGAGGCCCGCGGGCCGCTCGATCCCGTTCAGGGCCAGGAGGGTCGGGTACAGGTCGATGTTCTCCACCGGCTGCTCGACCACGAGGCCGGCCGGCACCCGCGCTCCCCACAGGACCATGGGGGTGAACAGCACCTCCGGGGCCAGGTGGGCGCCGTGCTCCTGGTAGAGGAAGTGGGTGGGGCGGTGCATGCTCGCCGGGGCGTCCTCGGGCAGGGGCGTCGGTCGCTCCCACAGGCCTTCACCGTGGTCGGCCACCAGGGCGAAGGTCGCGTCCTCGGCCAGGCCCGTCGCCCGCAGGCGGTCGACCAGGTCGCCGAGGATCCGGTCGGTCTCGCGCACCTCGCGTTCGTAGCGCGCGCGGCCGTCGCCGATGTTGGCCCAGTCCGACGTCCAACCGCGAGCCGGCCGCCCCTGGCCTTCGGTCAGGTCGCGGAACAGCTCGCGCAGGGGGCGGGTGTCGGCCTCGATGCGCTGGGCGTCGACCGGCAGCTCGTCGAGCCACTGCCGCTGCTCGCGGTAGGGCGAGTGGGGCTCGAAGGTCTGGATGTAGAGCAGGAGCGGCGGGCGGTCGGGGTCCTGCAGTACCTCCTCGATCACCGGCCAGGCGTCCTCCAGGAGCTCGTCGGACTCGCGTGCGGCCAGGATCTCATCGCTGGAGCGCCGCGACGGTCGCGCGTCGTAGTGATCGAAGCCGCGCCCGAAGCCGGAGCGGTCGGTCAAGAGGATGTTGGCGCTGAAGCCGAGTGTCGCGTAACCGGCTTCCGAGAAGGCCTGAGCGAGATTCACGGCGTCGGCCTCGGGCGCGTAGATCTGCGTGGTGAGGTAGCGGCCGGAGACCATCGAGGCCATGGACGGCTGGGTCCACGAGCACTGGGAGGTCACGTCGGCGAAGCGCGTGCCACCGGCCGCGAGGGCGTCGAGCCGTGGGCTGGTCGGGCGCTCGTAGCCGTACATCCCCAGGCGATCCGCGCGCAGGGTGTCGACCACGAACAGCACCACGTCGGTCGGACGCACGCTGGGTGCATGGGGCACTTCGTCGATGACGGCCGGGGGCGGCTCGGCTCCGGAGCAGCCCGCTGCGGCGACCAGCGTCAGGGCCGAGATCGCTCGGGCGAGGCTGCCGCGCGGACTGTGCTGAACCACGCTCATCGCGGAACCGGCGCAGACGCCCCCGCGCCCGGGCCGTAGACCACGGCGTTGGAGAACAGGCGTGCGGTGCCACGCATGGAGCCGCGGAAGGTCGGGTTGCTGGCGAACAGGATCACCTGGCCCGCGCCGCGGCCCTCGACCGTGGCGTAGGCCGACAGTTGCAAGCGATCGGCGGCCTCGGGCCACAACAGGCCGGCCAGTCGCAGGCCGGGTCCGGCGACCAGGCGCACCGGCGTGTCCCCCGAGTTCACCAGCGCGTGGGAGCCCTCGAAGAAGACCGGCATGACCTCGCCGGTCCCTGCGGTCAGCCAGTGGTGCTGGTCGACCGCGGCGCGCAGGAACACGCCGTAGGGCTCGAAGCGTTGCATCCAGTCGTCGCGCCGCGCGAGGGCCTCGTCGTCTCCATCGGCTTCGGTCAACAGCTCGTCGCCGGCCACGGGCCCGGTGCCCGCGAACAGGGCTTCCACGTCGACCTCGATGGTGCCGGCGGCCAGAGCGTGTTCGGCCTGGGCGCGGTAGACGGGAATCTCACTCAACACGTCCGAGTGTCGACGCACGTCGGAGAGGCCCAGCTCTTCGTCGGCCAGGTCCGCGGCGCTCGGTCCGCAGGCGATCAACGTCCCGCCCCCCTCGACCCAGGCCGCGAGGTCTTCGGCGTGGTCCGCGAGCAGGCCTCCGACGCCGTAGCCCGGCGGCAGGATCAACACGTTGAAGCGGCGCAGGTCGTAGGAGCCGAAGGACTGTGCGTCGAGGATCGAGTAGTCGAGCCCCAAGCGCACGTCCAGGTGGTGCCACAGGTGGCCGAACTGGTCGGAGGCGAAGGGCTCGTTCGACAAGAGCCCGACGCGCGGGCGTTGCAGCAGGGTGAAGTGCCCGCCGCCGAGGTCGGGGCCCTCGTCGGGGGAGCGCCCGGTGGTCAGGGCGACGAGGGCGGCGCCGCTCGCGCGGGCCGCGGCGTTCACCTGCTGGCCGAGGTCACCGAGCTCGTTCTCGTGGCGGCGCACGAGCAGGCTCCCGCGCGCGAAGGCCAGGCCCCGGGCCGTGAAGCCGCGGTCGGACAGGTGCACGTGGATGCCGCGCGCCATGGCCGCCGCGGCGAAGCGCGGCGCGGCGTCGCTGGAACCGTCGACGGCCCAGGCGAAGACGGACGGATCGTCGCTGGAGCGGTCGACGATCGGCGCGGGCTCGAAGGCCGCGAGGTCGCGCGCCGGCGCGTCCGCCCACCAGCACTCCAGGTCGAAGGCGTGGCCCAGGTCCCAGGCGGTCACGTCGTAGATGTTCCCGTAGCCCTGGCGCTCCAGGTCGGCGCGCTCCTTCTGGATGTAGTCCGCCGGCATGCGCGTGTCGAACTCGAGGTAGGCCGAGACCAGGCGGCCCTGGGGTTGACCCAGGCGCACGATCGTCGAACCGGGCGGCACCTCGATCGAATCGGAGTGCGCGCCGAAGCGGTCGGAGGCGTTCTCGAGCTCGAGCGCGCCGACGGTCTCGTGCTCGATGCCCTGGCCGTCGAGCACCGCCAAGAGGGCCGCGCGCCGCTCGGGGTGAGCAGCGTTGGGCGCGAGCACGAACGCGCGCGCATCCGCCTCGGGCGCGCAGGCCTGACGGCGCGCGGCGAGGTAGTCGGTCAAGAGCTCCACGCGCGCGGCGGCCACCGTGTTCAGGTTGGCCATCGACGCCGCGACCTGTCCGTGCACGGCTTCGCGGTAGGGCACCACCTCGCCCGAGGCCCGTCGGACCGGAGCGCCGCCGTTGCGGGCCTGCTCGTAGAGGATGCCGACGGCGCCGCTCAGCGAAGCCCATGCATCGGTGTAGAAGGGGCCCCAGGCGTCGGCCCATTCCCGCGTGTAGTAGCCCCAGCCGAAGCTGTCGAAGACTCCCGCCAGGTCGTCGGCCAAGCGTCCCTGCCACGCCAGCAGGGTTCCAGGCAACTGCGGGTGGTGCGCCGCCGCCTGGGGGTAGGTCAGGAAGGTATCGAGGGCCTCCATCTCGTGCCCGTCGACCACGAGCTGCGGCGAGTACTTGCGGATCGCCTCCCAGCGCCCGCGCGTCTCGAGGGCCACGCCGGCGATCCAGTCCCGGTTCATGTCGAACAGGAAGTGGTTGCCGCGCCCGAAGGGCCAGCGCCCGCGCTGCATGGAGGCGTGGTCCAGGTTCGACACGTAGCCGGCCATCTGCTCCACCTGGGAGATGAAGCGCTCGCGCCCGTCCGGGTTCTGGTTGGGGTCGACGATCACGATCAGCTCGTCGAGCAGGCCGGTCACGTCCGGACCGGTGCCGGCGATCAGATGCCAGGCCAGGGCCCCGGCGGCGTCGGCGCCAGAGGTCTCGTCGCCGTGGATCGAGTAGGCCATCCAGGCCACCGCGGGCAGGCGCTCGATCAGTCCGCTCGCCTCGGCGTCGGTGAGGCCGCGCGGGTCGGCCAGGCGGCCGAGGTCGCCGAGGATTCCGTCCAACTGCTCGAGTCGATCGGGTCGCGCAATGATCGCGTGGTAGAGCGGCCGCCCCTCGTGGGTGCGACCGTGCCCGACCAGGCGCATGCGTGGCGAGAGCTCGGCCCAGGTCTCGAACGCCGCGCGGATCTCGGCGCTGTGGGCCATGCGGCTGCCGGCCGGCGCGCCCAGCAGCTCGTCCAGGCTCGGGATGCTCGGGTCGTGCTCGGAGCCGGGGAAGAAGTCCTCGGTCCAGCGGTGGGCCGCCGGGTCGCCGAAGCGGATCGGCCGGCCGGCGTCGGTGCCGACCTGGGCCTGCGCCAGGGGCGCGGCCCAGGTGAGGGCGAGGGCGGCCAGGACCGCTACGATGGCTGCCCGCGAGGGCTGGAAGATGGCGTCCATGGGCGATTCGATCGGGGCGCGGCGGCGCGTTGGCCGACCATCCTAAGCGGCGCGCAACCTCGACTTCTCCATGACCGACTTTCGACCGCTGCTGGGTGTCCTCTCCATCGCCATCGTCATCGGCTGTGCCGGACCCGGCGGGGGGGGCGGCGCGGGGTCGGCGGCCTGCGCCTGCGAGGGCGCGGAGTGCGCCTGCCCGGGGGACCCCTGCACCTGCGGGGCGCGGCGGCCCGAGTCGATGCCGAGCACGGGCCTGCTCACGGCCGACGCCGAGGGCTGGCACTCCGGGCTGACCCTGGATGGCGCGACGCGGGTGCGCTGGCGCGGGGTCGAAGGGGAGACACCCACCAACCGCCTCTTCGCCCTCGAGTTGGAGCTCCTGGACGGTGCCGAGCCGGTCACCGGCGCCGAGGTGGGCGTCTCGGCCTTCATGCCCGACCATGGCCACGGCATGAACTACGTGCCGCAGACCACCGAGCTGGGCGCGGGGCACTATCGCGTCGAGGGGATGCTGCTCCACATGCCCGGCTTCTGGCAGCTCCACGTGGACGTGGTGCGCGGCGGGATCGCGTCCCGCGCGACCTTCGACCTGGACCTGTGAGGGTGGCTGGTTCCAGGCAGGAGCGCGGCGCCGCCGAGTGGGCGGCGGGGGCGATGGCCCTCGGTAGTGCGGCCCTGTTGTGGGCCTGTGCGGGGCCCGGGCGTGATGCGGGCGACCCTGCGCCGCGGCAGGCGACGCCCCTCGAGTTGGCCCTGATGGCCCTGCCGATCGAGCTCGATCCGGCGCGCTGGCAACTGGTCAGCCAGGGGTCGCCGCTGCCCCCGGTTCCGGCCGACCCCACCAACCGAGTGGCCGACGATCGGCGGGCGGCTCTGCTCGGGCGCGCGCTGTTCTTCGATCCGCGCCTGTCCGACGACGGTCAGACCTCCTGCGCCACCTGCCACGTGCCCGAGCTCGGCTTCGACGACGGCGAGGTCCATCGCGTCGCGCCGGGCGATCACCTGCGCCGCACGCCGGGTCTGTTGAACGTGGGCCACCTGCGCTGGCTCGGTTGGGACGGGCGCAAGGACAGCCTGTGGTCCCAGGCCCTGGGCCCGCTCGAGGCGGCGCGCGAGCAGAACACGTCGCGGGTGCACGTGGTGCGGACGGTGCTCGCCGATCCCGACCTCGCCGCGGCGCTGGAAGCAGTGTTCGGTCCCCTGCCGGCACTCGAGGGGCTGGATCGCGCGGACGAGCACGCCCGCCCGGTGTGGCACGACGCGGACCACCCCCTCTCACAGGCCTGGGCGGCCATGGACCCGGAGCTGCGCCGCGAAGTCGACCAGGTCTTCGTGTACGTCGGCAAGGCCCTCGCGGCCTACGAGCGTCAGTTGGTCAGCGGACCGGCGCCCTTCGATCGATTCGTCGCGGCGGTGCAGTCGGGTGACCGGCAGGCCGCGAGGCTGCTCGAGCCCGCGGCGGAGGTCCCTTCGCCTGCGGCGCCTGACTCGACGACCGCGCTGGAGCGCGACGCAGCGCTCGATCTTGGAGGAGCGCGCAATCCCTCGGCGCTGCGCGGCCTCGAGCTCTTCTTCGGTCGCGCCAACTGCCACACCTGCCACAACGGGCCGCTGTTCACCGACTACGAGTTCCACGACACCCTGTTGCCCTTCGAGGACGACGGTCGGCCCGACCGCGGCCGCCACCTGGGGATCGAGCTCGTGCGCGAGGACCCCTTCGGTGGGCTGGGCGAGTACTCCGACGACCCCGATGCGAGCGGCGCGCAGAAGCTGCGCTTCCTTCCGCGCCGCCCGCACCAGTACGCCGAGTTCAAGACGCCGAGCCTGCGCGACCTCGGGCCGGGGCCGTACATGCACCGCGGTGAGTTCGCGAGCCTGGGCGAGGTGCTGCGTCACTACAACACCCTCGCGGGTGCGCGCCGCAATGCCCACGGAGGGGAAGCGATCCTGGTTCCGCTGGATCTCGACGAGGGGCAGTTGGCCGACCTCGAGGCGTTCCTGCTGAGCTTGCGGGGAGCCGCGCCCCCGCTGGAGTTGTGGGGGCCGCCGAGTCGGGCCGAGCTTCGCCAGCTGGCCGACTGAGGTCCGGTCTGGTCCTCGGCGCGGCTGATCGGCCTCTCCGAGGGGCCATGGGGCCTGAGATTTCGCATTTCGCCGTTCGGTCTCCAGGGGATACGCCCGGCGGATCGATGCGTGGGGCTGGTGGTCGGGCCGCGCTCCTGCTGGGGCGAACTGTCGAACCTCGATCGAGGGGGCGGCAGTGGATCGACGGCCGCGTTCCGAGCCAGATCGCCCGTCGACGGAGAGACGACAGCGCCGCTGGCCACCCCGGACAGACCCGGGGAACACACCCCCTAGCCGGACGAAGGTTCATGCGTCGCAAGTTGATTGTCGCCATCCCGCTCCTGCCCCTCGCTGCCTGTGGTGGCGGCGGGGCTGGCACCTCTGGTTCGATCTCGGGGCTCGAAGGCCCCAGTGAGATCTCGGTCCTGACCGCCGACACCGGGTCGAGCTCGAGCGCCACCGCTGGCGGAACGGTCGCACCCGGCGCCGGGGTCGGCGACTTCCCCGTCGGTGCGGACTACTTCACCGACGAGCAGAACGAGTACGTCTACGACCCGTCGATGGAGGCCCTCGGGACGATCAACCTGATCCTCGGGATGGCGCGCCAGACGGCCTACCCTGTGATGGTCAATCAGGGTGCCTACCTGGCCCAGATCGATCAGAGCCTGATCGAGACCGGCGGCGGCGGCAACGGCCAAGGGGGCAGCACCCCCGAGCTGCAGATGTGGACGGCACGATCCACCCGCGCGACGAACGACTCGCCCCAGTACGCCTACTTCTGGGTCCCCGGCGACGACCCGGGCACGCCGGAGACGATCTTCGCGCAGATGTCGATCTACGAGGGGGCCAGTGTTTCGAATCCCTTCGGTGACTTCGGCGTGAACTTCGCCCGCGCGGCGGACTACGCCAGCATCGGCAGCGCCGAGCTGTGGGGTCAGCTCCTGACGCTGGACAGCGTCGGGACGGACATCGGCTTCAGCTTCTACGAGTCCAAGGGCGACCTGGGCGTCGTGCCCTCCGTCGGCGACGAAGCCACCCTGACCCAGGCCGTGGTCCAGATGGCCGAAGATCAGGCCGCGGGCTCTGCCCGGGTCTCGCGCCAGGACCGCTACGACTTCGGCGGTGGCGACACCGGTGTGATCACCCAGGACTACACCCTGGCCTACGACGACACCCACGTCCTGCGCCAGAAGGACGCCGAGACGCCCGTCTGCCTGAGCCGCACGGAATTCAATCAGAGCGTCTGGGGCTACACCCTCTACAACGCGAGCGGCCCCGACGCCGGCGAGCGGGTCGAGATGAACGGCGGCTTCAACTTCGTCACCGACGGTGGCGAGTACGGCTGGATGAGCTACTGGGGCATGTGGCTGCCCCCGGGCGTGACGGTCGACAACGGCGACACCGTCACCAAGGTCAACTACGGCAGCTCCGGCTCTGGCACGGAATACACCGTGGCCCAGGCCCCGGGTCGTTTGATCCGCTACACCCAGGACACCCTGACCCTGGCCGAGATCACCGGTGACCTCTTCGAGTGGTGGGACTTCAGCGGCACGCCGGCCTACTACCGGGTCAGCTACAACGGCAGTGGTTGGTTCAAGACCGCGGTGCTCAACGACAGCACCGGTGACTGGGACGCGCTTAGCCCGACCCAGGCGTTGGTGCTCTCCTCTGGAGAGTGGCTGGGCATGTGGTCGAACACCCTGGGTGGGTCGGTCAACTACGTCGAGGGTGAAAGCACCATCAGCTACTCCTCCGAGGAGATCGTGAGTGGCGGCGACAGCCTGTTCGACGGAGCCACCTCCCTGACCCTCTACGGCTTCACCGAGATGCTCGCCAGCGAGATCTCCCAGGTGAACGCCGAGGCCGGGTCGATCTACATGGCGAACGCGCCCGACGCGGGGACGCCCTACGAGTTCACCTTCGACCAAGCGGACCTGACTCTGATCCACGACGTCAACGGCGACGGCTCGGTCGAGACCGTGGTCGGCCTCGACACCGGCGTCGAGGTCACCAGCGGTCCCTTCAGCTGGGGCATGCGTTCCGGTCCGATGGTGACCGACCTGACCGGTGTCTCGAACATCTGGGACCTGTGGTCCGCCTCCGAGTACTACGTCTACGAGACCGGTCACAACCCCTGGAACAAGTTCCAGGCCCTCGTCACCTCGGGCGGCGACTACGCGGAGTTCGACGCGCCGATCCAGTTCAGCTACCTCCACACGACCGCGGCTGATCGCAACGACGACCCGACCTTCGACGGCAAGACCGTGCTGCTCCAGTACGAGGGTGCCGGGACCCTTTGGGGCATCCCGGACGAGCAGGTCGACCTGGACGGTGACGGCAACTCCGACCACTACAAGCCGCTGTTCGCCATCGCCGACGGCACCCTGATGGGCCCGACCGGCGTCGAGTACGTGGCCAAGGCGGTCGACGTCGAGCTCAGCCTCGCCGAGGCCCCGGGCGAGTGTGGGGCCCTGAGCCTCACGACCGCGAGCGGTCTGACCCTGCCCGACGGTTCGACCTTCGTCACCCCCGGCAACGGCGTGAAGCCGGTCGTCGCCGGTCCGCCGTCCGTGATCGCGGGCGTCGTGCAGGGTTCGAACTGACCTGACAGAGCCGTGACTGCGTCTCGGCGCGATCGGCCGGTGTCCCCACCGATGGGGGTGCCGGCCGATCTTCGTTCGCTACGCCTCGACTATCCCCGCAACTTGATCGAGGGCTCGCCCCCGTTCAGGGCACCTTCGTGACCCCATCGGCAGTCACCAGGTAGCTGGCGCTCCAGTCTCCCTCCCGTGTGGCGAAGCGGTAGTGCCCCGGCGGCAGGCCCGTGATCGTGAAGCGACCATCCACATCGGTCTTCATGCGCAGCACGGGTGCGAGGCAAGCCGGTGCCTGGGGCTCCCCGCCGAGGACCTCGCCACGCACGAATCGCAGGGCAGGTGAGGCGCCGGAGCTCGGGTCGATCGTGCCGTTCAAGACGACGTCGTTCACTGCCAGGTGAACCTCCAGGACTCCCGCGCCATCGACGTCGATGGCCCGGTGGGCCAGCAGTAGCTGACTCGAGTCCTCCGACGTGGCGCCGCAAACCAAGTCGTGGCTCCCGGCCCCGGCACCGGTCAGGCGAAAGGCGCCGCCCACGTCGACGGTGGCCAGGCGCGTCGGTCGGAGCGGGTCCTCCTCGAACAACAGGGCGCGACAGCCTCCTACGGCCCCTGGGTAGGGGTGGGAGAAGGTGCCGACGATCGTCGAGCCGAGCACACCACCGTCAAGGTCGATCGTGCGCCGGGCACGCTCTCCGGGCGCGAGCGAGAGCCTCTCGACGGCCAGGGCCTTGGGCGCCACGAGCTCGGGGTCGAGCTCGAGGTCCGGAACCTCCAACCCAAGGACCGTCAACTCATGGTCGCCTGGGCGGATGCCCGCCAGCGAGAACTCGATCAACGGTCCTGCTCGGTTCATCTCGGCCTGCAGCCGGCGGCCGCCCGTTCGCAGCTCGGTCAACTCCACGGAGACGACTTCCGTTCCGCTCTCCCCGACCAGCACCACGCCCTCCAAGCGCGCTGCCGACGCCATGGAGACCTCGAGCTCCAGCGACGGCGAGTGGTCGGCGCCGACCCAAACCGTCTCGCGGGCATAGTCGGGATGCCTCGCCTCGATCAGCGCCGGACGCCCGAAGGGCAGGGGCAGGTGCAGGAGCCCAGCCGCGTCTCGATCGACCGCACTCGGCGCAGGGTCGTGCTCGGCCATGTGCTCGAGCAGCACGCGCCGGCGCAACTCGTCCCTGTCGCGCGGGAAGGGGCTGCCCTGCTCGAAGCTCAGTGCCCGCACCGAGCCCCCCTCGAGACTCGCTCCGGTCGCCCCGTCCACGAGCCGCACCCGCAGCACCTCCTCGGCCATGAACGGCAGGTCGCCCAGGTCGAGGGTGCCCTCCTTGGGCATGAAGATCTGTCCCAGCTCGTAGGCTGCATGACCGGGCAGGATCAGGGCCAACTCGGCGCTGGGCGTCAGCATCCCCGGCGACATCCAGAACCTCCCCGCCGACTCCGAGGACCCGGGTTCCAGCGGCACCGTTCGTGTCTGCACGAAGTAGCCCGGCTCGCTCGACGTCGTGTCCAGCTCGAAGACGCCAGCGACATCGACGGTCCCAGGAAACTCCTGGGCCACGGTCGGGTCCGGGAGGACTCGGCCCCGGATCACGAGGGTCGGTCGCACAGCGAGGGTGACCGATCTCCCTCCGACATGCTCGATCTCGTCCGGATCGACGTGCCAGGAGTCCACCAGCGCCGCGATCCGGTAGCGACCGAGGGGCAGGTCCTCGAATGTGTGGCTCCCGACCACGATTTCCTGGACGGTTCCTCCCGGGCCGTCGAATTGCGGTTCGAGCTTCAACTCGAGTCCCGTAGCCAGGCGTTCGAACTCGCCGAAGTCGAGGGCCAGGTGCAAGTCGCCACGACTCGCGCCGGCCTCCCGGCGACTGGAATTCGCCGCGGCGAGCGTCGCGGTCATCTCCTCCCGCTCCGCCCCCACCTCGCCGTGCGGAACTTCCGCTAGCGCCGGCTGCGCCTTGTCGCCAGGAACAGCTGCCCGGTGATCGACAGCCCTGGACCTCAGGATCAGGACCGCCGCGGTGCCCACCAGCACCAGCAAGAACGTAGTCGGCCAGATACGCATCGAAGAATTGCTCGGAGTTCGGTGACTGAGTCGGGTGTCAACGGACCACTGGGAGCGCGGCCATCTCGGGCCGCGCCCCATTCGTGGTGTCTCTTTGTCGCGATCGGCCCCTGGGGCGGCGATCAGCGTGTGCCTTCGCGCTCAGCGAGAGCCAGCGCGATCAACAGTCGGCGGCGAACTCGATGACCGTGAACGAAGTGAGCTCGCAAACCCAACCGAGCAGGAGCGTCGGCTCGCACCAGAACTTGTACTTCACCGTCCGACACTTGCCGGGCGGAATGGCACCCAGGCTGACGTCGCCACTCTGACCGGTCGCTTGCCCGTTGCTCGACGGCGAGCCGCCGCCACGGAAGGTGGGATGAACCACCTTGGCGTGCTTCAACGCGCCCGTGATCTCACTGCTCGTGCAGTTGCAGACGGAGACCCGGTGGTTCCCGCTCGCCTCCTTGGGCACGGGGGCCCCAGTCGGATCCGATCCCGCCGTGCCGCTCGCGGCCGGCCCTCCGCCCGCACCGACACCCATCGCTGCCGATGCGGACTGCGACAGCGTCGCGATCGAGATCGCCGCCAGTGCCGCCGTCGCCACGATCATCCCTCGAACGAGTTTCGTGCTCATCGTCAGATCTCCTCTCCTACGCGACCGCTCCGGTCGCGATCTCCAGGCGCGATTCCCACGAACCGCCACCTGGAACGTCGATTCGGCGCGGCTGTTGCCCCCGATCGGTGGAAACTTCGATTCCGTTCCGATCGCACTCGAGCCAGCCGCTCAACCCCTTGGACGGATCGCGGCCGGTTCGGTTACACGCCGATCCGAAGACCGGTTGCGTCGTTTCAGCCGCGGGTCAGGGCCGCCCGCGCGGCGAGTGCCCGCTCGGTCGCCTCGTCCACGCCGTCGCCCAGGGCGCAGATGTGCCCCATCTTGCGTCCAGACCGCGCCTGCGACTTGCCGTACAGGTGCAGGCTCGCGCCGCTCACCGCCAAGGCCGCGCTCCAGTTCGGCTCGCCGGCAGCCCACAGGTCGCCGAGCAAGTTCACCATCGCCCCCGGACGCCGCACCGCGGTCGAACCCAAGGGCAGACCACACAGGGCGCGCACGTGCTGCTCGAACTGGGAGGTGTCGCAGGCCTCGATCGTGATGTGCCCGGAGTTGTGCGGCCGCGGCGCCAGCTCGTTGACGATCAGCCCGTCGGCGGTGCGGAACAGTTCCACCGTCAACAGGCCGACCACGTCGAGACTCTCCGCGATCCGCGTCGCGAGGGCGCGCGCCTCATTCGCCAGCTCCGCGTCGATGCGCGCCGGAAACCGCGTCACGTCGAGAACGTGGTTGGCGTGGTCGTTCTCGAACACCGGGAAGGTCGCCGTCTCGCCGCCGGCTCCGCGCGCGACGATCACCGAGAGCTCCGCTTCGAAATCGACCAAGGCCTCGAACACCGCCGGCGCCGCATCCCCCGTGGCCCGCGGGGCGCCGATCGCTTCCCAGGCTGCGCGCACGTCGCCGCCGGGTGCCAACCGCGCCTGGCCCTTGCCGTCGTAGCCGAACTCGGCGCGCTTGAGCACCCCGGCTCCGAGCTCCGCCAGGGCCGCCGCGACCTCCGCCGGCGAGGCCACCGCGCGGTGCGGTGCTACGGGGAACCCCGCCCCGGCCAAGGCGGCTTTCTCCAGGCAACGCTGCCGACAGATCTCCAGCACCCGCGGCGCCGGGTGCACCGGCACGTGGCGCCCGAGCTCCGTCAGGGTCGCCGCCGGCGCGTTCTCGAACTCGAAGGTGATCCGGTCGCAGCTCTCGGCCAGCTCGCCGGCGGCCTCCACGTCGTCGAAGCCGGCCACGATCTGACGGTCGGCCACCGCCGCCGCCGGCGCGTCGGGGGTCGGGTCGAGCACGATCACCCGATAGCCGAGCTGCCGCGCCGCCACCGCGAACATGCGCCCGAGTTGGCCACCGCCCACGACGCCCAGGGTTCCGCCGGGCAGGCAGACGCGCTCCGATTGGTCGGCCATGGTGCGCGATTCGCTCAGGCGCCCAGTTCCGTCGCGAGCACGCGCTCGGTCTGGATGCGTCGGAACTCGTCCAAGCGCCGCGCCAGCTCCGCGTCCCAAAGGGCCAGGATCGACGTCGCCAGGAGCCCCGCGTTGGTCGCCCCCGCGGTCCCGATCGCCAGCGTCGCCACGGGCACACCCGCCGGCATCTGCACGATCGACAGCAGCGAGTCGAGGCCGGACAGGGCCCGCGACTGGACCGGCACCCCGAGCACCGGCAGGCGCGTCTGGGCCGCGACCATGCCCGGCAGGTGCGCCGCGCCGCCGGCCCCGGCGATGATGACCTTCAGGCCGCGCTCCACGGCGGTGGTGGCGTAGTCGGTCAAGAGCTGCGGCGTGCGGTGCGCGGACACGATGCGCTTCTCGAAGGCCACGCCCAGACCCTCGAGGATCTCGGTCGCGCCGCGCATCGTCTCCCAATCGGAGGCGCTGCCCATGATCACGCCCACCAGGGGCCGGGATGCGTCGCCGGTGGGGTGGCCAGTGGTCTCGGAGGTCATGTCGCGAGGGCTGGCCCGGGCGGCGCCGGCGGGGCGCTCCTGACGGCCGATCGGCGGAGTGTAGCGGACCGGCGCGCGGGCCCATCGACCTGCGCCGCCGGGATCCGCTGCTGAGACCTTCCGCCTCCGGCGGGCGCCATCGAGCTCGCCGCGGCGTCGCTCACCTCGCGCTGGACGACCGGGCTACGGGACCAGCTCAATCGCAACCGGCCCGGCGGCGTAGTCGAAGCCGGTCGGTGGGCCGACCACGGCGGCGAGGGTCAGGGTGGCGCCGGCGAGGGAGGTGGACTCGAGGCCAGGGGGGAGGGTGAGCTTGGCCGCGGCCGTGCCGTTGGGGTCGGTGACGCCGAGGAAGCCCTGGAAGGTGGGGGTGCCGATCAGGTCGAGGGCGGCAGTGGTGACGAGGTCGGGGACCAGGGGCAGGTGCAGCGCTCCGGCGGGACCGGGGAGCTCGATGCCCGGCACGGAGCCCGAGGCGCCGACGAGGATCAGGTAGAGCTGCCCGCCGGAGAGGGGCCCTGCTTCGAGGGACAGGTCGACCGCGCCGCCGGTTGAGAGCGAGACCTGGGTAGTGCCCACGGCGCGCAGGGGCTGGTGGTCGTAGAGCTTGATGCGCCCGCCGTACTCGTTGGCGGCGCCGACGAACATCTCGGCGAAGCCGTCGCCGTCGAAGTCGACCAGGTCGAGGCCCATGCCCAGGCGGGCGTAGGCGTGGGGGCCCCAGATGTCCTGGCGCTGGGCGGGGTCGAGGTCGGGGCCGAAGTAGATCGAGATTCGGCCGGGTTGCTGCATGTCTTCGCTCGGGATCTCGCCCTCGAAATCGGCGAAGGGTGCTCCGATCACCAGGTCGGGCCAGCCGTCGCGGTCGACGTCGGCCACGTCCAGACCGTCGCCGAAGCCGGAAGAGCTGAGGTGCTCGTCCGCGATCACCGAGGACGCGTCAAACATCGGGCCCCAGACAACCCCGACCGATTCCGAGATCGAGGTCGACCCGTCGGCGCCGACGAGATCGAGGAACCCGTCGTTGTCGAGGTCGATCACCAACGAGTTCAGTGTGGGAAGGGCCCACAAGGGCGAATCGAAACTCAGCGGAGTGTCCTGATTGAGATCGAGAAGCCAGACAAACTGGTTGTACTGCGGATCGACATTCGAGGTGAGCACGTCGTCATCGCCGTCGTTGTCGACGTCGGCGAAGTGCAGGATGCGGCCGAAGAAGGAGCTGGCATCGGGCGGCTGAGGGAGGAGGGTCTTCACCGGCGCCATGTCGAAGGTCGGCCCGGCGTAGATGAAGACCTTCCCCACCGCGTACGCGCCGCCCGGGCCATCAGCCTTCAGAGCGCCCACTACAACGTCGAGGTGGCCGTCCCCGGTCATGTCGTACACCGCCGCAGCACGGCCGAAGTAGGCTTCCTCGTCTGCGATGGGATTCACGAGCTCGACGGTCGACGAGAAGCTCGGCCCGAAGCTCACGTAGGCGCGGCCGATGTTGGGTGTGGTCGTACCGAGGTTGGATCGGCTGCCTGTAACGACCAAGTCGTCGAGGCCGTCACCATTGAGGTCCTCGAAGAGGAGGCTGCTCAGGTTGCCTCCTAGCTCGTCGCCGACGGCTGCATTGGGCAGTGCGACGACCGCCAGCTCTTCGAAGCTCGGCCCGTATCGGACCCAAGCTTGACCGATGTAGCTCGGGGTTGCGTCGGTGAAGGCCACGTCCAAGTAGCCGTCCCCATTCGCGTCGCCCGTGACGACGCTGTCGCCGAAGAAGGCGCTGCCGTCGTACTGGTGCAGGACGGCGACGTCGAAGGAGACATCGGACTGAGCCGAAGCGATGCTCGACCCGATGGCGGACAGAGTCCCAAGGAAGGTTCTGATCTTCATTGTCCGATGGTGATCGTGGGCCAAGGCGTCGTCGGGTCGAGGTTCGCACCGGTGCTGAAGTTGAACCGCTCTTGCGGAGCCGTGGATGGCGCGATCGGGCGATGGAAAGGGAAGTCCGTCGACGAGTCGAAGCTCTCGCCGGGGCCGACGACGCCCGTCGTGTAGGGGGCCGGCAGCGTGGCAACGTGGCCCAGGGGGTAGGTATAGGTGGTCGGTGTGCTCGCGGTGTCGGGCAACCCACCTTGGTTGCAGTCGAAGAGCCAGTCGACTTCCGGGACCTGGTAGGTCCAGGTGTTTCCGATCGCCAGGACCGGCGAATTCGTGCTGTTGAACAGGCCAACGTAGGAGACTTCGTCGTCGTCGAGCGCGGGCCAGGGCTTGGTCACGTCGACCGTGAACGTGTTCTGGCCAGGGATGGTGAGGCCGTACGGGGAGTTCTCGTCCGTTCCCGCGTAGCCGGAGCCGAGGTCGAGGATGTTGTCGACGGACGCGGCCAACCCTCGGAAGCTCGCGCCGAGCTGGTTGTTCACGAATTCCGTCTCTCGGACCACGATCGACGTGTCGACGATGTCGCGGCAGTAGATGCCACCGGTAGGGCCTGGTACGCCGCCGACATCGAGCGGTGCATGGTTCTCGAAGCGGCAGCCCTTGACGACGGCCGATCCACCCGTGACGCCGGCGTACTCCAAGCCGCTCTCGTTTTCGTCGAAGACGGTGTCGAAGAGCACGAGGTTGGCTTGACCCGGTTCGAGGGCGTCGTGGTTCTGTCGGAAGATGCAGTCTCGGACGCTCAGCGTCATCGACGTTGTGGTGGCCTCGAGTAGGCGTAGACCAGCGTGCCCGGCATCATCCGTCGTCGGATAGACCGGACCGCAGCGACTGATGCTCGTGTCCTCGATCGTGATCTCGCGCGCGCCCGGGTCCGCACTCGACGTGTCCTGGACGAAGATGCCGTGAAAGAAATCGTCGATGGAGCAATCGACGACTGATGTCGCGGCGCTCGCGCTTCCAGGAAGGTCACGCAGATGGAGTGCCTTCAAGCCGGTCGGGATCGTGCCGGTCGAGAGGTCGAAGTTGGCGGTGGCCAGGTCGAGGCGCTCCAGCCGAAAGCCGCTGGCACCGTCGACGAGAATCGCGGAGTTGGAGACCGAGCTCGGGAAGAGGGCTCCCTCTGCGGCGGCATCAACCAAGATCATCGGCTTGGGCGTCCTCGATCCGATGATCGTGATGTCGTCGCTCACGACTTGCAGCGGGAAGATCTCCCCAGTCGGATTGCCCGGTGAGGACTCCGTGTACCGGTAGACGTTGCTGCTCCCACCGGCCACCTGCACCGTCGAGCCCGCCGGGATCACTCCTCCCGCAGTGGCCCCTTCCAGCGCCCGCGTGATCGTCTTGAAGGGCGTGCCGAGCGAGCCGTCGCCGGTCGAGTCATCTCCCGTGGACCAGTTCACGTAGAACGTCGACTGGGCCTGGGCCTGGGCTGCGAGGCCGGCCGCGAGGAACAGAGCGAGGGCGAAGAATCTCGGGGGGGGGTCATGGAATGGCCTGGGTCAAGGTGAACAAGAATGAAGCGCGATGGAGCGACCCTAGGGGGGGCCGCCCGATCCCGCAATGTCGGCCGACGGACGCTGGCCGGAGGGGCCCCGTGGACCCTGGAAGTCGAGTCGATCGGCGCCCGCAGCCGCCCGAACTCCGCTCCGAGCAGCTCTCGTTCGTCGACCTCGCCCGGTAGGATCCGCTCCCGCGAGTCCACCGATGCTCGGACAGAACCCCCTTCGAACCCTGCTCGACGACGGGCGCCTGTACCCCGACGGGCAGGCGCCGGAGCGCTTCGTGGAGACCCACATCAGCGTGCTCGCCTTCGCCCGCGACCTCGTCTACAAGGTCAAGAAGCCGGTGGACCTGGGCTTCGTCGACTTCACGACGGCCCAGCGGCGGCTGCACTTCTGCGCGGAGGAGCTGCGGCTCAACGCGCGCATCTCGCCCGAGATGTACCTGGGGGTGGCCCGCCTGACCCGGGGTGAGGACGGCGCGCCGCGCTTCGGCCCGCCGGGGCCGCCGCCGGAGGAGGTCGGCGAGGCGCTCGACTTCGCCGTGGTCATGCGGTGCCTGCCCGAGCGCGGGATGCTCGACGCCGCCCTCGACCGGGGCGAGATCGACAACGGGCTGCTCGAGCGCCTCGCGAACACTCTGGTGGACTTCCACGCCAGCGCCGAGCGCGGACCCCAGGTCGACGCCCACGCCGAGCCCGCCGCTGTGGCCGGCGTGGTCCAGGCCAACTTCGACGACACCCGCGACCTGGTGGGGGACCTGCTCGCGGAAGAGGGCCGCCTCGCGACGCCGGAGCTGCACGCCCACGTGGAAGCGGCGGCGCGCGACTTCCTGGCCAACCACGCGGAGCTCCTCGAAGCGCGCATCGCCGCCGGTCGCGTGGTCGACGGCCACGGGGACCTCCACGCCGGCAACGTCTGCGTCGTCGACGAGCACCTGTGGATCTACGACTGCGTCGAGTTCGAGCTGGCCTTCCGCGCCGGGGACGTGGCCTGCGACCTGGCCTTCCTCTGCATGGACCTGGACCTGCGCGGCTACCGCGCCTTCGCGGCCTACCTGGCGCGGCGCTACGCGGACCTGGCCGAGGATGCGGAGCTGGCGCGCCTGTTGCCCTTCTACAAGGGCTATCGGGCCATGGTGCGCGCCAAGGTCGAGGCCATCGGCGCCCGCGACCCGGACCGCCCGCCCGCCGAGCGCGCGGGCTCCCTCGCCCGGGCGCGGCGCCACTTCAACCTGGCCGCCAGCTACACCCTGCCGCCGGCGTTGATCCTGACCTGCGGCCTGCCGGCCACCGGCAAGAGCTGGATGGGCGAGCGCGTGGCCCAGGCGTTGGGTGGCCCGATCCACAAGAGCGACGTGCGTCGAAAGCAGCTCGCGGGCTTGGCGATCGGCAACCGCCAGCGCGAGGGCTACGACCAGGGGCTCTACACGCCGCAGAACAAGCAGCTCACCTACGACTCGCTCTTGGCCGACGCGCGGGCGGACCTCCTGGCGGGTCGCTCGGTCGTGATCGACGGCAGCTTCGTCCAGGCCAAGTGGCGGGTGCCCTTCCGCGACCTGGCGGCGGAGCTGGATGCGCCGATGGTGCTGCTCGAGATGCGCGCCGACGAGGAGACGATCAAGCGGCGGATCGAGAAGCGGTTGAAGGACCCCCACGAGCCCAGCGAGGCGGACTTCAACGTGTACCTGGCCCTGCGCGACCAGTGGGAGGAGCCAGACGAGTTGGAGCCGGAGCAGCACCTGGTCGTCGACGCGGGCGGGTCCACCGAGGCCGCGATCGGACGGTTGTTGGACCGAATCCGAGGATTGGCGCGGGGTCAGTCCGACGAGCGTGGGGCCGCGGATTAGGCGTTCGTACTGGACGTACGGTGGCGGGACCATTTGTCCCACCAGCCGCCGTCGGCGTTGCGGAACGCAACGCCGACGGCGGCTGGTGGGACAAATGGTCCCGCCACCGTACGTCCAGTACGAACGCCTAATCCGCTCAGTCCTTCAGTCCGCCCGCTCGATCGACCGCCTGCAGCTCGCTGAAGCCGCCGATGAACTCGCCGTCCAGGAGCACGATCGGCACCGTCCCGTGGTCGAACTTGCGCTTGACCTCGCCCAGCTCGGCGTCCTTGCCGTCCATCACGTGCTCGTCGTAGGCGACCCCGCGCTGGTCCAGGAGCTCCTTGGCTCGGATGCAGAAGGGGCAGTAGGACCAGGTGTAGATTTCGGCTTTCACGGCGGCTGATCGGGGCTTGGGGGCTGATGCGGATCCGGGGCAGGAATCCGAGCGGGAGGTCGGGCAAGGGTTCTAGGATGACCGGCCGCCGGAATCCAGCGGGCGCCGCCCGACCGTTTGCTCCGACTCCGCCATGAGCGACACCTCCGTCCGAACTGTTCGCACCGCCTGTCCCCTGGACTGCCCCGATTCGTGCAGCCTCGTGGTCGACGTGGCCGAGGGCAAGCTGGCGCGGATCGACGCGGTCCCCGTGGGCACGCCCGGCTCGAACCCGGCCACGCAAGGCTTCATCTGCGGCAAGGTGCGGCGGATCGGCCAGCACCTCTACGGTCCCGAGCGCCTGACGACCCCCCTGCGCCGCGTCGGGGCCAAGGGCGAGGGCCGCTTCGAGCCGATCTCGTGGAACACGGCCCTGGACCTGGTGGCCGAGGGGATGCGCGCGGTGGCGCAAACCCACGGGCCCGAGGCGGTACTGCCCCTGTGCTACGGCGGCTCGAACGGTCTCCTGACCCAGGACGCCGCCGACGCGATCCTCTTCCGCCGCTTCGGCGCTGCGCGCCTGTTGCGGACGGTCTGCGCGGCGCCCTCCAGTGCCGCCTACCAGGCCCTCTACGGTCGCATGCCGGGCGTGGCCTATTCGGACTACGACCAGGCGCAGTTGATCGTGATCTGGGGCGCGAACCCGAAGGCCAGCGGCATCCACCTGGTGCCGGCGATCGACGCCGCCCTGGAACGCGGCGCGCACCTGGTGGTGGTCGATCCGCGGCGCACCGGCCTGGCCAAGAAGGCTCACCTGCACCTGGCCCTGCGGCCGGGCACCGACCTGTGCCTGGCCCTGGCGCTGATCCGTTGGATGTTCCACGAGGGGCGCGCCGACGAGCGCTTCCTGGCGGCCCACGCGAACGGTGTCGACGAGCTGCGCGCGGCGGCGGAGCCCTGGACCCTGGAGCGAGCCGCGGGCGAGTGTGGCCTCTCTGTCGATCAGGTGCGCGCCTTCGCGGAGGTCTACTGCGCGGCGCGGCCCGCGGTGCTGCGAGTCGGGTGGGGTCAAGAGCGCAACCGCAACGGCGGCTTCGCCACGGCGGCGATCCTGGCCCTGCCCGCGGTGGCCGGTCACTTCGGCGTGCGCGGCGGAGGCTTCACTGCCAGCACCTCAGGCGCCTGGGGCGGGCTGCTCGACACCGCCGTCGACGAGCCCGATCGCGCCCAGCGCGTGGTCAACATGAACCGCCTGGGACGCGAGCTCCTGGAGCCCGAGGGCACGCCGATCCACGCCTTGTTCGTCTACAACGCCAACCCGCTCGCGACCCTGCCGGACCAGGAGCGGGTGCGGCGCGGCCTGGCCCGCGAGGACCTGCTCACGATCGTGTTCGACGCGGTGGCCACCGACACCGCGCGCTTCGCCGACATCGTGCTGCCGGCGACGACCTTCCTCGAGCACCTCGACCTCCACAAGAGCTACGGCACCCTGGCCCTGCAGCGCGTCAACCCGGCGGTCGACGCCCACGGCGAGGCGCGCTGCAACCACGAGGTCTTCCTCGACATCGCCGAGCGCCTGGGGCTGGTGACGGAGGGCAAGCGCCCGAGCCTGTTGGACCTGGAGTCGCGGGTGGTGGCGCCCCTGAGGAAGGCCGGGGTGGACACGGCGGCCCTCGAGCTGGACGGCTACGTCACCGCCCCCGGCGGCTACGCCCCGATCCCCTTCGTGGACGTCTTCCCGCGCACGCCGGACGACCGCATCGACCTGGCGCCGGCGCAGCTCGCGGCCGAAGCGCCCGTCGGCCTCTACGGCTATCGCCCCGATCCGGCCAGCGAGGCCTTCCCGCTGGCGCTGATCTCCCCGGCCCTGGCGCGGACGACCAGCTCGACCTTCGCCCAGCTGATCGAAGGGCAGGTCGCCCTGACGCTGCATCCGGACGACGCGGCTGCCCGCGGCCTGGAAGCCGGTGGGGCCGTGCGCGTCTTCAACGAGCTCGGCGAGGTGCACTGCGAGCTGGGGCTCGACCCCGACCTGCGCCCCGGTGTGGCCTGCCTCCCCAAGGGCCTGTGGGAGCGCCACACCACCAACGGCAACACGTCCAACGCCCTGTGTCCCGACACCCTCACCGACCTGGGTGGCGGCGCGTGCTTCAACGATGCTCGGGTGCAGGTCGAGAATCTCCCCGCTCGAGCGGGTGGTAAGTAAGGCCGTCGATGGCCTCCGTGGGGAGGCTTGACCCGTCCCTCGAGGGAGCGCAATCCCTGGAGATCGGGGCGATCTCCAGGGATGCGAGCTCCTCGTCGAGGGCCTTATTCAGTGCTGGAACGGCGCACGTCGCGCGCCCGTCGTTGAGGGGATCCGAAGCTCGTGATTGCTAGCGACCCTGGGGACGCTCGGGCTCGAAGCAATCGTGACGGACGGATAGGCGGCGCCGAAGTCGCGCCCCGCGCCGGCGAGATTGCGACAAGAACGAATCGAAACACGCCGTCAAGTGTTCATTCCGCGTTGGACGAACCAAGCCGTCGACCTACGTCGGGGGCGAACCAGAACAAATGCGGTCCACGGAATTCGAACTACATTCCCGGTGCCTACGGGTGCTGGCGGTTGACGACAGTCGAGAAGACCTCGAGCTGTTGCGGCGCTGCCTGGCGCGGATCGAGGACGTCGAGGCGACGGTCGAGAGCTACCTGACGGTCGACGAGTGCCTGCTCGAGCTGCACGAGCAGGAGTTCGACGTGGTGATCCTCGACCTGCGAATCGCGGGCAAGTCGGGGCTCGACCTCTTGGCCAGCCTGCGTGAGCGTGGGGTCGGGGCGCCCGGCATCCTGGTCACGGGGCAGGGCGACGAGGAGGTCGCCGTGGCGGCCATGCACGCCGGCTTCGCGGACTACATCTCCAAGGGGGCCATCGGCACCCGCAGTCTGCGGCGGGCCATCCTGAACGCTGTCGAGAAGCACCACTTGAAGGCGCGGCTGGTGGCCAAGAACTTCGAGCTCGAGCAGATGGTGCTCGACCTGCGGGCCCGCACCGAGGAGATCGAGGGCTTCTACCACTGTCTGGCCCACGAGCTGAAGACGCCGCTGACGTCGATCCGCGAGTTCGTCTCGATCGTCATGGACGGCTTGCAGGGTCCGATCAACCCGGGTCAGCACGAGCTCCTGTCGGTGGCGCTGAGCTCCTGCGACCACATGGTCCGCTGCATTCACGACCTGCTCGACTCCAATCGCTTGGAGACCGGCAAGCTGGGCGTCGAGCGGCGGCTGCAACCCCTGGCCAAGACCCTGGGGGACGCGGTCAGCCAGCACCGGGTGCGAGCGGCGTCGAAGGGCGTCAGGCTGGTCTACAAGGCCCCCGACGACGGACTCAACGCCTGGTTCGACGAGGACCGCATCGCGCAGGTCGTGTCGAACTTGCTCTGCAACGCGGTCAAGTTCACCGACTCGGGCGGGCGCATCACCCTGCGCACACGATTGGTTCCGGGCTCCGACGGCCAGGTCGAGATCGAGGTGAGCGACACCGGTCGCGGAATCGCCCCCCGGGACCTGCCGCGCATCTTCGACCGGCTCTACCAGTCGGCCGATGGCGATGCGGCCGTCCAAGGGGGACTGGGACTTGGACTGAACCTCTGCCGCGAGCTGGTGAAGCTCCACGGCGGACAGATCGAGGTGGAGAGCGAAGTCGGGAGAGGCAGCAACTTTCGTTTCTGTCTGCCAACCCATCAACCGCAACCGACCGATACCGAGAGGCTTGTCGCATGAGCAAGATCCTGATCGTCGAAGACGACGCCAACATCAACCGCGCCCTCTGCATCCGCCTGCGCGCGGCGGGCTACGAGGTTATCTCCGCCGAAGACGGCTACCTGGGTCTGAGCGTCGCCCTGCAGCGTCGACCCGACCTGATGTTGCTGGACATCTCGATGCCCGCTGGCGGAGGCCTCAGCATCGTCGAACGGCTGCGCGAGCACCCCGACGCGCCCGAGATCCCCTTCGTTGTGCTGACCGCCAGCAAGCGCGAGGAGTACCGCCAGGAGGCCGCGACTTTGGGTGCCGGGGGCTACTTCGAGAAGCCTTACCGCTCCGAGGAGTTGGTGGCGGAGATCCAGCGGGTGCTCGCGCTCGCGGCCAGCCCCGCCGTCAACCCCGCGGCCTGAGCGAGCAGGCGAAGGAGCGCCCCAGCCCATGGACGACGACTTGATCGAGACGCTGGCCGATCACATCTGCCACCAGTTGCGCGGCTCGCTTGCCGCGATCATGGCCTATGGCGAGCTCCTCGACGACCGCGTGTGCGGTCCGTTGAACGCCGACCAGGCGGAGCAGGTGGGCGTGATCCTGTCGCGCACCCGACTCCTGGACCGCCAGATCAGCGAGGTACGCGAAGCGGTCAAGGTCGGGCGCGGCGAGCCGTGGCTGGAGCCCGAGGTCGTCGACCTGGGCCGGCTGTGCGAGTTCCACGCGGACCTGTGGGGGCAGGCCGCCCGCGACTGCGGCGTGGAGCTCGACCAGCGCCGGGCGGCGGGGACCGGCGCGGTCCTGCTCGACTCGGACGCCCTGGCGGGCGCCGTGGACCACGCCATCCGCGGCTTGGTGGCCGAGGTCGAGGACTGCGGGGCGCTCGACTTGGCGCTCGAGGCCGAGGCGGGCGCGGCGCGCCTCGTGCTGTCGACTGCCGCGCGCCTGCGGCCGGTCGCGGCCGGAGTGGACCGCTTCGCGGTCAGATGGCCCGGCGAGGGCCGACGGGGACACGAGCTGGGGCTGGGCCTGTACCTGTGCCGCTCCCGGTTCGAGGAGTTGGGGGGGACCGTCCGGATCGACGGTGGAGTCGATTCGGAGACGAGGCTCGTGGTCGAGTTTCGCCTGTTGGAGCCGTCGATCGCGGTTCCGGGGAACTGAATCTTCAGTGGTGGCCAGTGGCACTGGCTCGCCGAGAACGAGGGCAGAGGAATGATCGTCAAGTGTGCCGAGAGTGACCTGGACGAGCAGATGCTCGTACGCGAGGCCCAGACCGCAGGGGTGATCAACTACCAGCGCCTGCAGACGGTGCTGCTGATCGAGGACCAGGAGGACCTGAATCGCGCGCTCGCGACTCGACTGCAGTGGTCCGGCTTGAACGTGGAGAGCGCCTTCGACGGCCTCACCGGTCTGAACAAGATCGAGACCCTGGATCCCGATCTGATCCTGCTGGATCTGTGCTTGCCGGAGCTGCACGGATTCAAGCTACTCCACGCCATCCGCCACCACTCGGGTCTGCAGCAGGCTCCGATCATCGTCTTGACCGGCGACACTTCGCCCGGCATTGCGCGGCGTGCGGCGCGCGCCGGCGTGCGCCGGGTCTTCCGCAAGCCGGTCTCGTTCGGCGATGTGGTGGAAGAGGCCCACGCGGCGCTCGAGGGCTTCTGATCGGAACCGGTGCGGGGGTCCAAGGAGCCACCGTGCACTTTCCCTTGCCGCATGGCGATCGAAGGGGGCGGCGCTGATCCGGCTCCGACTGTGAGGGAGCTCGCCGCAGCGGGCTACCTGCCGCGCGTGGACGGTAGGGCGGGCGATTGGTCGGAGGTCGATGCGGCCTCGCCGGCCAGTCGTCCGCCAAGCTCGTCGATCTGCGCGCAGATCAGGTCGCGCTCGTACACGAGGCGCTGCCGCAGGCGGCGTGCGGGGACGATGCGGGCGAAGGCGCGCACCTCGCGCCAGGCCACCAAGTAGTCCTCGGCGAAGCGCAGGGCCAGCCGTCCTGCGATCGGCGCGAAGATCGCCAACAGGACGGCCACCCACCAGGTGGTGTACCAGGCCAGCAGCACCGAGGTGCCGATCCACCAGACCGGGAAGAACAACAGTGCGCCCACCAGCTTGTAGGTCGCGCGCAGGTCGGCCCCCGGTTTGAGGCGCGGAAGGAGGGTCGCGATCGACAGGTAGGGCGCGAACCAGTAGGCGAAGGCGAGGCCCACCAGCGGCGCGCCGACCACGATCGCCAGGACGTGGCGCAGGGCGAAGCGCGCAATGGTGAGGGGTGAGTAGCGGGCGTCGAGGTGGTCCGCCGAGAGGCCCAGGCCCCGCAGGGCGCGGCGGAAGGCGGCGATCCTGCGCGCCAGCCGCTGGGCCTCGCGGGGGTGGTCCCGGCGCAGGCGACGCGCCGCGCCGGCCAGCATGGCCATGCGCTGGACGCGCTGGGAGCCCCGCGCCGGTCGCCAGATGCGCTCGGCCACCCGCAAGAGTGGCCAGTCCTCCCACTGGTCGAGGTTCACGGTCACGTTGTCGAGCGACTTGCCGATGCGCTCGGTCAGACGCTCCACGTCGGCCCAGGTGGTGGAGCCGTCCGCGGCGCGCAGGTCTCCCCCGTCGACGGGCTCGCCGATCCAGACCGCGACGCGGCTGCGGAAGGTGCCCTTCTCGGCGTAGACCAGGCCCACCGGCACGATGCGCGGCTCGCCGCCGACGTGCGGGTCCGCCCCCAGGGCCATGCGGGCCGCGCCGGTCTTCAGGCGTTGGTTCGCGGGCTCGTGGTGACTCTTGCCCTCGGGGAACAGACCGATGACCTGGCCCTGCTCGAGGGCGCTGAAGACGGCCTTGAAGGCGTCGGCGTTCTTGGCCGTGTCGGCGCCGTCCTGGGAGCGGTAGACCGGGATCAGTCCGATGGTGCGGATCATCCAACCGATCACGGGCATCCGCAGCAGCGGCTCCTTGCCGAGGAAGAAGATGCGGCGCTCGGTGCTCTGTAGCAGGAGCGTCGGATCGACCAACGCGTTGGGGTGGTTGGCCACCAGAATCACCGGACCCTCGGCGGGCACGGTCCCGCCCAGGATCTGCACGCGATAGAAGGTCGAGACCGCCAGGCGGACCAAGGCCAGGAGGAACTTGCGGAGCGCGCGCTGCACGCCGGCGATCTTACAGGCCGACCTCCGGTGGATCGCGACTGAGCCGGCGGTGACCCCTCAGGCCGAGCGGCGACTAATAGTCGCCCAGGTGCAGATCGATGGCGTTGTTCAGGCGGGTGCCCGTCAGGGCCGGAACGGCGGCTTGGACGCTGATCTGGGCTCCCAAGAGCAGCGGGTCGACGGGCATGTCGATCGAATGGGATCCCTGGGCGAAGTCGAAGACCAGGGGCGGCAGTACCAGCAGCTCGCCGATCACGTCCGGCCCGAGCACGATGCCCCAGGTCGGTCCGCCGAGGCCGAGGGCCAGCACCGATCCCAGTGCGCCCGGGGAGCTCACGTCGACC
The DNA here is from genome assembly GCA_007751255.1 of Engelhardtia mirabilis. Lineage (GTDB taxonomy): Bacteria > Planctomycetota > UBA1135 > UBA1135 > Engelhardtia > Engelhardtia mirabilis. The sequence continues at coordinate 6,121,190 of CP036296.1, read as the reverse complement.
GCGGCGTTCCAGCGATGGCCGAGCACCGGATCGCTCGAGCTCTGGAAGCCCGTGGGGTTGCCCAGCCCGCCGGCGCGCACCACCGCCGTCGCGATGGTCGGCCCCTCCGCCACCTTCCAGCCGGGGTTGCCGGCGGCGTCGTAGGCGTAGGCGCCGACGGTCGCGTCGCCGCCCATGACCGTCCCGTTGAAGTCCACGTCCAGGGCGTGCAGCAGGTTCGCGGCCCCGATCAACGGCGAGCCGGCGACCGGGAAGAAGTCCAGGGCCGGCGCGTCGGCCAGGGCCGCGGCCAGGTCCAGGATTGTCACGTTGCCGGTGATCGTCACCAGCGAACTCACGCTGCCCGGGCCCGTGATAGCGACCGGGTAGTTCGGCCCGCGGTAGAGGGCGTTGTTCGCCACCAGGATCGGGAAGCTCGGCACGCTCGCGATCTGCAGCGTGTCGATCAACAGGTCCGTGGACCCAATGAAGGTGTTGCCGACGATCTCCAGGTCCCCGCACAGGGTCTGGTGGTCGGAGGTGTAGAAGGGCTGGGGCGCGTAGACGATGTTGCCGCGCACGATCGCGTCCGCCGCGACCTGCATGCCCTGGCCGGTGAGGTCGCCGGGCACCTTGCTGATCTGCCACACCACGTTGCGCTCGATCACGTTGCGGCCCCAGTCGGGCGCCGTCTCGTCACCGAAGACGCTCTTGGCGCCCGACACGAGCACCGCCGGATAGAACGTGTAGTGCATCACGTTCTGCGCGATCAGGTTGTTGTAGCAGCCGTCCTTGAGCTGGATCGCCGTGCCGTGGTAGTAGGGCCCGGCCGGGTCCTGGTACCAGCTGTTCTCCCAGACGTTGTCGTGCAGGTAGTTCCGCACCACGCGGCTGTTCTTGACGATGCCCTGGGTCACGCTGCCGTCGTAGTTGCCCAGGTAGATCGACTCGCCCCAGCGCCCGGCGTGGTGGATCTCGTTCTCGATGATGTCGATCGAGTCGTAGACCTCACCGCGAAAGTTCGCCGACAGGGCCGTGTTGTGGGTGTGGTGGATGTGGCAACCGCGGATCGTCACGTGATGCGCCGGCCGCAGGATGTCACCCATGGGCAGCTCGAAGGTCGAGAAGGCCCAGTCCGTCTTGGCGCCGATGCGAATGCCCCAGTTGCCGCCCGTGACCTCGAGGCCCTGCAGCACCACGTGCTGGGCCCCGCGCATGTTGATCACGTTGTGCTCGAGGTTCGTGAAGTAGTCGTCGAAGGACCCGAACGTATTGCGCGTGATCACCGGCGTCTCGCCCGGGGCCGCCATGATCGTGACCGGCGCTTCCGCGGTGCCCACGTGCCCGATGTTCAAGAGCACATCGTCCGGCGTCAGGTAGGTGCCCCCGTGGAGCACGACCGTGGTTCCGGGGGGCAGGTGCTCGCCGTTGATGACCGCGAGCCAGTCGTCAGCGGGGGTGAGCTGGATCACGTCCGCGTAGGCGGGGGCGGCGAGGGCGGCGGCGCCGGTCAGCGCGGCGAGGAGGAGCGTTCGCATCGGTTCGATACCTGGTGGGCCGGCGGAACCCCTCCGCGCGGGCCGAGACCATAGACGCGAACGGTGGGACCGAGTCGACCTCAAACCCCGTCCGTACGTTGGCCCTGGGGGGGGGTGCGTCGGGTAGGCGGCGGTTTCGTGCCTGGCACCTGACGCCCGCCTACCCGAACCCCGCGACGAGCCAAGGCATGCCGCGGCGCCCCGCTCTCAGGGCTGCGTCCCGATCGCGCGCTGGTACACCGCGCGCTGGACGTCGAATCCGTTGCCGTCGTTCCAGCCGGCGCCGGCCTGCCACCACTCGGCGTAGTCCTCGGAGCCGTTGTAGTCGTTGGGCTCGTTCGCCGTCCAAGGCGTGAACGCGCTCACGCCCGAGCCGTCGATCCAGTGCCAGGCGCCCTCGCTCAGGGCGTCCGTGTAGCCGATCCACAGGTCCTCGTTGGGGCCCGCGCCTGCGAACAGGTTGGTCACGAGCCACGACTCGAGGCTCGCGCTGGGGATCGACGCCAGGGTGCCACCGAACTGCTGCGCCAGGCTCTGGCTGTGGAACCAGGTGGCAGGCTCGCCGATCGCGTACTCGAAGCCGTTGCTCGGGTGCTGGGCCCAGGTCACCGCGCTCGGCGGCACCGGCTTGATCAGCTCGAGGGAGAGGGCGTTGGACGCCGCCAGACCCTCGACGCCGCCAGGATCGGTGAACCAGCCCTGCACGATCAACTCGATGCCGAAGGGGTACGAGCCAGTCAGGGTCGCCGGCCCGAAGGCCGCGCTCGCCCCGGTGGTTGCGAAGACGCTCAAGAGGTCCGGCGAGGGCACCAGCGTCCCACCGAACAGGGGCAGGTTGCCGATCGACGCGCCCACCACCAAGACACCCGTCTGCGGGCTCGGCACGTCGGCGAAGTCGATCACCAGGCCGTTGGTCTGGCCGTCGTAGCTGGCGCTGGCGGTCGGAGCGTGGCTGCCGCTCGCGAGCTGCGCGCCCAGGTCCGTCTGGGACAGACCCTCGTAGGGCCGCAGGGCACTCGACACGACGCTGTCGCGGATGACCTGCTTGACCGTCGGGTGGAACACCGGCGCGATGTTGGCGATGCCGCCGTCACACAGGTGGCAGTAGCTCATGATCGTGCCCGGCGCGCAGAGCGTGGTCGTCTGGCACTGACCCCAGTAGCCGTCCGGGGCGCACTGATCCAGGGGCGGGCAGTAGTTGTGGGTGTGGCTCGTGCCGAAGTTGTGGCCGGTCTCGTGGGCCGTGACCACGAAGTCCCAGTTGAGCGGGCCCTGGGCCACGGGGAAGGGCGTCTGCCCGGCGAGGTTGCCGCTGACCGCGTAGGCGTAGTCGTGGTAGCCGAGCACGCCGACCCAGGCCACGCCGCCGCCCAGGCCCGCGCCGCTGATCAGGTGCGCCAGATCGGCGTCCACCGGCCAGCCGCCGATCCAGGCGCTGCGGAATTCGTTGAGCATGTCACCCGAGCCGCCGCCGATGTCGGGGGTGTTCCAGGGGTCGGAGCTGGTCGTGTAGAGGCCCAGGTAAGCCACGTGCACGAGCGTGCCGACCTGATCGACGTAGGTGTCGCTGACCGCGCCGAACAGGGACAGGGCGTAGGCCTCGGCCGCGACCAGGTCGCCGAAGAGCTGGTAGAAGTCCCAGTCGGTCTCCACCGCCATGCGGCACTGGTAGAGCTCGTCCTGTCCGCCGGCTCCGATGGGCAGCAGCCGCGGCGTGGCCGGTGCCGTGACCGGCGCGGGGTGCTCGGGCAGCTCGAGCATCTCGCACGACGGCGGCGGCGCCAGGTGGCGGATCGCGGCGTCGGTCACCCAGCGCGAGCGGCTGGCGCTCCAACCCCGGTCGACGTCGGGGGTCGCGAGCAGGTGCACCAGCTGGCCGTTCGAGCGCACCCACCCGCGCGCGCCGACGCTGGACAGGGCCAGGTAGACGTCGGATTGCGGATCGCCCTCGACGGTGCCGCGCCACAGGGAGAGGTCGCCGCGCAGGCTGGCGCCGAGCGGAGCCACGGGCTCGCCGTCCACGAACAGGAGCGCGTCGCTGGTCGCCGCGGGCACGCGCTCGAGCAGCAGCGCGCGTCCCTCCATGCCGGGCACCATGGCGTCTTCGATGCGGACGTCTAGCAGGCCGTCGAGCACCGAGAGGCTGGCGCGGTCGGCGGTCAGCTGGCCATCGGTGGTCGGGACCAGGGGCCAGGTGACGGAGGGGGCGTCCGGCGCGGACCAGCCGAGGCCGGTCGCGGCGCCGAGGAGGGCGGAAGCGAGGAGCATGGGGGAGGGGGTTGGGGACGCGGAATGGGGTCTGCGAGCGTAGCAGCGCGCTCCGAGTTCGTGGGGAGGGGGACGTTGGGCCGTACTGGGCCGTACGGTGGCGGGACCATTTGGCCCAACAGCCGCCGAACTCGCTGCGATTCGCAGCGAGTTCGGCGGCTGTTGGGCCAAATGGTCCCGCCACCGTACGGCCCAGTACGGCCCAACGTCCCCGCAACCGTACGGCCTACGGCAGGGCGAAGTCGCCCGGGATCGTCTTCGAGCCCACCGTCGTGTCCACCGTGGCGACGAACCGCAGCGGGCGACCCTTCTCGTAGGGCACCTCGAAGGGAATCGTCAGCACGTCCGTTCCGTTCGGTTCGCGGCGCTCCATCAACGTGGCGCGCTCGCCGTCGTTCAGCACCCCGTCGGAGTTGGCGTCGATCCAGAACTCCAGCGCCAGGCCCAGCACGCGCGTGGCCCCACCGTCGATGCTGCGCGCGGTGAAGCGGCTCTGGACCGTGCCGAAGTCCGTCGTGCTGGCCAGACCGACGCCGAGCTCGACGCCCGCGACGCCGATCTCGAGCTGTCCGAACTCCTGCTCGAGGATCGGGTCGACCGTGTTGTCGGCGGATGCCGTCGAGGTCGACTGGCAACCGCTTGTCAGGGTTGCGAGGGTCAGGCCGAGGCCGGCGAGGGCGGCGGACTTGGCGGGCAGGCTGGTTCGAGAGGGCATCTGTTTGGATCCGATGACGGGGAGCGCCCGGATCCTAACCTCCAGGTGCCCGCTGTCGGTGGACCGCGAGCTCGCCGCCGGCGTCGAGCCGCCGCCGAGACAGGCCGCCGTGCGGTCCGGCGCTCTCAGCGCCGCATCGACTCGACCAGGGCGCCCGCGCCGCCCTGGACGGTCTGGAAGCTGGCCTTGTCGATGATCCCGCGCCAGCGCTCGGCGATCAGGACCTGGCCGACCACGCCACCCAGGGTGTTGCCCGGCCCCGGCAACACGATGCGATCCGGGGCGTGCTCGCGCAGCCCAACGCGGATCGAGGCGGTCAGGTCGTAGGGCTCGACCACCTGGGCGCCGAGGGTGTACTCGCGCAGCTCCTCGGGCGAGGTCGACCAGGGGGTGAAACGCTCACCCCGCCCGTCGATCAGCGTCACGAGGGGGCGGCGGAATTCGAGTTCCGCCAGGCGCAGGCGGGCGTCCGAGCTGACCTCCGCCACGAGCGGCGTGTGGTAGGGCCCGTGGCGCATCAGTCGGAATGGATAGACCGTCCCGCCGAGCTTGGCCTGGGGCAGGGAATCCAACAGGTGACGGATCCCCACCTCGCTGCCGGCCAGGACCTCGTAGCCGCCCAAGTGGATCGAGCGCATCGCTTCGCCGCGACTGGTGGCCAGGGCCCCGTCCACCAGGCGCTCGCGCTCGGGGTCGCGGCGCCAGTCCTCGTCGACCACGGGGTAGAGGATCTGCCCGCCGACGTCGTGCTGCTCCTGCAGCAGGGCCATCTCCTGCACCAGGCGGAAGCCGTCCTCGAACGACAGGGCCCCGGCCGCCGCGAGGGCCGTGTACCAGCCCATCGAGTTGCCCGCCACGCAGGTCGGGCGGGTGCGCGCCATGGCCTGGGACGCGTCGAGCATCGAGACCAGGTAGATCAGCGCCGAGACGTTCGCCGGTCGCAGGTGTTGGGCCGCGCTGAAGCGCTCGGCGCGGTCCAACTCCACCAGCGGCGGCAGGTCGGCCTCGGCGCGCAGGCGCTCGGCGGCCGCGACCCAGGCGTGTCCCTCGGGCAGCGACTTCAGGGAGCGTTCGGTGTAGGAACCGCGCCCCGGGCAGATGATGAACGAGCGAGTCACGGGCGCGCCTGCTCCCCGTCGCGCGTCAGCTCGAGCGCGCCCTCGAGGATCTGCTCCTCGGTCACCAGCACCGCACGGGTCGACGGCCCGAGCGGGATGTAGGTGTCCGCCGCCCGCACGCTGCGCACCCTCGCGGGCACGTCGCGCTCGACCATGGCGGCGGCCAGGGCGTCGGCCACGCCGCCGCTCGCGCGGCACTCGTCGACGATCAGCAGCTTGCCACACTGGGCCGCGTGCTCGGCCACCGCGGCGAAGGGCAGGGGCGCCAGCCAGCGCAGGTCGAGCACCCGCGCGCGCAGGCCGTGCTCGCGCTCGAGCTGGCGCGCGGCGCGCAGGGACAGGCGCAGGCCGTTGGCGTAGCTGACGATCAACAGGTCGCTCGCCTCCGCGTCGTGCACGCCGACCTCGCCGGGCAGCAGCGCGTCGCCGGGCAGCGGGTAGTCCGACAGCCAGGCGCCGTCGCCCTCCTCGTACAGGTCGCGCTCGTGGTAGAGGGCGATCGGCTCCAGGAACACCACCACGCGCTCGTTCTCCGCCGCCAGGGCCAGGGATCCGCGCAACAGGCGCGCGGCGTCGTCGCCCCGCGACGGGCAGGCGATCGCGATCCCTGGGATCTCGCGCAGGGCGGCGATGGCGTTGTCGTTGTGGAAGTGGCCGCCGAAGCCCTTCTGGTAGGCCAACCCGGCGATGCGCACGACCATCGGGTTGACCCACTGGCCGTTCGAGAAGAAGCGCGTGGAGCAGGCCTCGCCGCGCAGCTGGTCGATGGCGTTGTGGAGGTAGGCCAGGTACTGGATCTCCGGTACCGGCAGGAAGCCGAGCTGCGCCGCGCCCTGGGCCACGCCGAGGATGGTGGTCTCGTCCAGCAGGGTGTCGAACACGCGCGGGGTGCCGAAGCGCTCCTGCAGGCCGGCGGTGACGCCGTAGACGCCACCCTTCTTGCCCACGTCCTCGCCCATCATCAGCATGTCGCCGCGCTTGAGCATGGCGTCGGTCAGGGCCGCGTTGACGTGGGCCGCGAGGGTGCGCCGCGGGCCGGCGGTCTGCTCCTCGGGCAGCTTGCCGCCGAAGCAGGCGCGGCGCGTGGCCTCGCCCACCGACTCGGCGGCCGAGGCCCGCGTGCGCGGCTCGTCGTAGGGCGCGAGGGGCGCCATGACCTGGGCGCGCGTCTCCAGGTGCGGGCGCGAGGCGGCCTCGCGCGCGGCCGCCATGACGCGCTCGTGGGCGTCCTTGCGAATCGCCTGCAGGGTCCCCGGCGACGCGGCCCCGGACTCCACCAGCTCGCGCGCGTTGGCGAGCAGCGGGTCGAGCTCCTCGATCGACTCGATCTCGTCCAGGCTGCGGTAGCCGGTCTCCACGTCGCTGCCGGCGTGACCCCACAGGCGCACGGTACGCAGGTGCAGGAACACCGGCGCGTGGGTCGCGCGGCAGGTGTGGATCGCCAGGTGGACCGTGTCCCAGGTCTCCGCCAGGCTGCCGGTGGCCTCGAAGTACGAGAGGTGCTGCAGCCGGCTGAAGTGGTCGGCGATCCACTGCTTGGGCGTCTCGACCGAGATGCCGATGCGGTTGTCCTCGCAGATGAACAGGATCGGCGTGGGGTTGCCCTTGCGAAGCGAATAGCGCGCGGCGTTGATGCCGGTCAGGGCGCTGGCGTGGTTCGAGCTGGCGTCGCCGAAGGAGCAGGCCACGATCGAGTCGTCGGGCAGGTCCCGGTGCAGCCCCAGGCGCCGCGCGCGGCTGAGCGCGAAGGCCATGCCCACCGCCTTGGGCACCTGACTGGCGATGGTCGAGGTCTGCGGCGGGGTCCAGGCCTCGCGGCTGCCCCAGACCTTGTGGCGTCCGCCGCTGACCGGCTCGTCCGACGAGGCGCACAGGCTGAGCAGCGTGTCGAAGGCCGGCGTCGACCCGCGCAGCTGGCGCAGCCGACTCATCATCAGCGCGCCCGAGCGGTAGTGCAGGAAGCACGGATCGGTCGGACGCAGCAGGGTGCCGACGATGCCGTTCTGCTCGTGGCCCGCGCTGGAGATGGTGTAGAAGCTGTCGTTCGTCTTCTTCAGCTCGCGCGCGGCCACGTCCAGGCTGCGGCTGAGGCATTGGTCCTCGAACAGCTTGACGGCCTGCAGGGCGGTCAATCGGCGACCGGGCGCGATCGGCGCCTCGGCGTCCAAGGGCCGCGCGGCGGCGGTCGCGCCGCGAAGGTAGTCGTCGAGGCGTTGCTCGACCGCTTGCACGCGATTGATGGACAAGGTCGGGGGGGCGCGTCCGGCGCGCGGCAGGGCGAAGGAGATTAGCCAGCCCCCCAGGGAGCGTCAATCTCGACCCCGCGGCCGTGACTGGGCCGAAACCCGCCCAGCGTGGATTGGTACCCTCTCGCGTCCACACTGCCCATCGGCCCCACAGAACGCCCGCCATGACCGTCCGGATCCTCGCCTTCTCGGGCAGCCTGCGCGCTGCATCACTGAACCACCGTCTGGTCGAGGCCGCGGCCGCGTCCGCGCGCGCGGCCGGTGCGGAGGTCACGGTCGCGAGCCTGCGCGACTTCGAGATCCCGCTCTACGACGGCGATGACGAGGACGCCGAGGGCATGCCCGAGGGCGCGCGCCGCTTCAAGGCGCTGATGGCGCAGAGCGACGGCTTCCTGATCGCTTCGCCGGAATACAACGGCGGCTACAGCGGCGCCTTGAAGAACGTCATCGACTGGGCCTCGCGCACCGAGTCCGCGGGCGAAGCGCCCCTGGTGGCCTTCCGCGGCAAGACCGCCGGCCTCCTGGCCGCTTCCCCCGGGCGCTTGGGCGGCGTGCGCGGCCTGGCGCAGCTCAACACGATCCTCAGCGGTCTCGGCGTGCTGGTGCTGCCGGAGATGCGGGCCTTCCCCGCCGCCCACGAGATCTTTGCCGAGGACGGCTCGCTCGAGCGCGATGGGGACCAAGCGGCCGTGGACGGATTGGCCCGCCGACTCGTTGCGACCTGTTCCAGCCTCGCCGCGGGCTGAACTCATCCTCACTGATCCTGCTAGCGGGTCTCCGACACTGTTCTGCAAGAGGGTCTCCGACCCCGGCGCCCCGATTCCCGGCCCTTCAAGTTCTGCCGCCATGCAACGCATCAGCTTCTCGATCCTCATCGCCCTCTTCGCAGCGAGCTGCACCGCGGTCCCCGTCCAGTTCGACCACCGGGTGGTCTTCGACGCCGGCGAGAAGCTCGGGGGCTGCGCGATCGGCGACCTGTCGCCCGACTCCGGCCTGGAGATCGCCGTGGTCGCCTCCAGCGGCGCGCTGCGGGTGGTCGCGGAGCAGGACGGCTCCTGGAAGGGCACCAAGGTCGGCGACGCCAGCGGCGAGATGATCCAGGTCGCCGTGGGCGACGTCTGGCCCCAGATCGGGGCCGACGAGCTGGTGGCGGTCGGGATGGCCTCGGGCAGCGAGGACTCCGGCGGGGAGGGCGCGGTCTTCGTGGCCGGCTACGACGCCCAGGAGAAGAAGTACCGCATGCGGCCGGTATTCACCGACAGCGCCCTGGTCCACGCGGTGGCGGTGGCCGACCTGGATCCGGTCCATCCCGGCGACGAGGCCTTGGTGGGGGGCTTCAGCCGCAACCTGACCCTGCTGCGCTTCAACGCGGGCGCGGGCGCAACGGCCGAGAAGATCGGCACGACCCCGGCCCCGGCCAAGGGCATGGTGCCCTTCAAGTCCGGCGTGGCCGTGGCCTGCAACGACGGCAGCCTGGTGCTGGTCGAGCGCGGTCCGAGCGGCTGGACCACGCGGGTCGCCTTCCGGGCGCCGGCGGGCCTGGCGCGGCTGGCCGTGAGCGGGGACCGGATCCTCGCCGCCGGCGACGACGGGGGCCTGTGGCTGATCGAGGGCGATCGGGGCCAGCTCCTGCACGACGAGGAGTTGAAGCTGCGCGGCGCCGTGCTCTCGGACCTCGATCCGGCCGTGCCGGGTCTCGAGGCCGCCACCACCGGCTACGGCGGCGACGTGACCCTCCTGCGCGACGAGGGCGCGATCCCCTGGGAAGGCGAGCGCCTCTACCACTCCCGCGCCGGCCTGCACCACCTCTCCCTGGGCGAGCTGATCGACGACGCCCCCGGCCCGGAGCTGGTGACGGTGGGCTACGCCGGCGAGGTCGTGGTGATCTTCCGGCGGCGGTAGGAGCTTCGCGGCGCCCGCGGCCCGCGGAACCTCGACCCTGGGGCCGCAGCCCGGACACGGCGGCGTCTCTGAACCGCCCCGTCGCCCGTCCCCGGGGATGGGGGGAGAGATCGGAACCCCACGGGCCTTCGACCCTTCCTAACCTGCGGTCCGTCCTGCCCGGCTCGCGCCCCCCAGCGTGCCGCACGCCCCCCCGAGCGTCCCCGGTGGCGGTTCCATCGACCCGCCTCTCCCCCCGCCGGCGAGCCCCCACGGGGCCCGTCGGCCGTCCCCAAGCCCTACGGATCCGGCATGTTCGCGTCCCTCGTGTTGGCCGCGCCCCTCGGCGTCGGCCTCGCTCCCGTCGACCTGCGTCCCTTCCCCCTCGACCCCGCCGGGGTCGACAGCACCACCGCCCTGCCGAAGTTCGTCACCCGCGAGGGCGAACTGAGCACCCTGCGCGGCCTGGACCAGATGCGCCTGGGCGGCGCGCCGCTGCCCTTCGGGGGGGTCGACCTGGCCCTGGAGCGGGTCGACCTCGACGCCATGCAGTTCGGCTTCTACGTCGACGGCGTGGCTCGGCCGAAGCTGCTCTCCGAGCTGCAGATCAGCCTCTGGAAGGGCCAGGTCGAGGGCGACCCCGGCTCCGAGGTGATGCTGTCCTTCTCCACCCGCGGCGTGCGCGGCTGGGTCGAGACCGGCGGCGAGTTCTTCCACTTCATGCCCCAGCCCGGCGCCGAGGGCTGGTCGCGCACGGAGACCTGGGTCGCTTCGGAGAGTGAAGTCCGCGCCCTGGGCGTCCAGGACCTGCGCGGTTGCGCCCTCGACCTGCTCCCCAACGGCGGTCGCCCGGTGCAGAGCTCGTCCCAGCCCCCCGTCAGCAGTGGATCCGTCGGCGGCGGCAGCGGCAGCGGTCTGCTCCCGATCGGCGGGAGCTGCTCGGGCAACCAGGCGTCGCTGTCGATCGAGACCGACTACCAGCTCTACCAGCTCTACAACGACCTCGCCGCCGAGGCGGCCTACGTCACGACGCTCCTGGGCGCCGTCAACGGTCGCTACCAGGAGCAGATCGACACGACGTTGGTGTTCCCCTACGTGCAGTTCTACACCACGCCGGCGGACCCCTGGTCGACCCCCGACAACGGCGGTGGCTCGATCACCATGCTGAACGAGTTCTCCAGCGCCTGGACCGGCAACATCCCCTTCAACTCCGAAGTGGGCATGATGCTGTCGGGCGCGGGGCTCGGCGGCGGCGTGGCCTACGTCGGCGTGCTGTGCGAAGACTCGAACTCGGCCTTCACCTTCGCGGTGTGCGGCAACATCGACGGCCTGCTGCCCTTCCCGGTGCAGTCCGGTCCGACCACGTGGGACTTCATCGTCACCGCGCACGAGTTGGGTCACAACTTCAACTCGCCGCACACCCACGACTACTCGCCGCAGATCGACAACTGCGCGAACGGCGGCTGCATCAGCAACGGCACGGTGATGAGCTACTGCCACCTGTGCCCGGGTGGTCTGAACAACATGACCACGTTCTTCCACCCGACGGTGATCGGGGTCATGCAGTCCCACGCCCAGGCGTGTCTGCCGAGCACCCTGCCGCTGCTGGCCGCCGGTCAACCGACCCTGCTGGCGCCCGACACGGTGACCCCGCTGACCGTCGAAGTGCTCGGCACGCCGACCGCGGGTGTCGACTTGAACTACCGTTTCGACGGGGTCTCGGCCTTCCAGACCATCCCCATGGCCTTCCAGTCGGGCAACACCTGGTCGGCGGCCCTGCCCGGCGCCTCGTGCGGCTCGCAGGTCGAGTACTTCTTCAGCACCACCGACGTCAACTGCGGTCCGTTCCAGACCGACACCTACGCGCCGGCCCTGGGCGTGCTGACCGGTCTCTTCGCCGACGACTTCGAGGTCGACACCGGCTGGACCGTCGGCGCCCCCGGTGACGCCGCGACCACGGGTGTCTGGGAGCGCGTCGACCCGGTCGGCACCGCGGCCCAGCCCGAGAACGACAACACGAGCGGCGGATCCCTCTGCTACGTCACCGGCCAGGGCTCGCCCTTCGGCGGCCTGGGCGACAACGACGTGGACGGCGGGGCGACGACCCTGATCTCGCCCCCGGTCGACCTGTCCGGCGGTGACGCGATCATCTCCTACTACCGCTGGTACTCGAACGACACGGGCGGCGCGTCCAACGCCGACGTGTTCGAGGTCGAGGTCTCGAACGGCGGCCCCTGGGTCAACGTCGAGACGGTCGGCCCCACCGGCGCCGGCACCAGCGGCGGCTGGATCTACCACGACTTCACCGTCTCCGACTTCGTGTCGCCGAGTGCCAACGTCCAGGTGCGCTTCCGCGCCGCCGACGAGGGCGCGGGCTCGCTGATCGAGGCCGGCGTGGACGACTTCTCGGTCGACCGCCTGTCCTGCGACGTGTGCCAGGCGGACCTCGGCTTCGGCGGCCCCGGCACCGCGACCATGACGGTCTGCGGCCAGCCCCTGTCGCCCGGCAACACCTCCAACCTTTCGATCGTCGGCGCCCCCGCCGGCACCATCGGCTGGGTCGTGGTCGGCGCGTCGAACGCCTCGACGCCGCTCTTCGGCGGCACCCTGGTGCCCTCGGCGGACCTGCTCCTGACGGTCGTCATGGACGGCGCCGGCAGCGCGGGCCTGACGGTCAACGGCGGCGCCAGTTCGCCGGTCTCCGTCTTCGCCCAGACGGCCTACGTCGACGGGCTCGTGCTCGGCTTCACCAACGCGGTGGAGCTGGTGTTCCTGCCGTGATCGGCTGATCCCGGACAGCGAGGGCGCGGCCCCGGCACCTCCCAGCGAGGCGCCGGGGCCGCGTTTCGTTCGGGGGTCGTGCTCGAACGCCCCATGTGCGAAGCTCCGCCCATGACCGCCAGCCGAGGACGCAAGGGCGCGCGCCGCATGGCGGAGATCCCGCCCGAGGTTCTTCGCGGCCTGGAGCGGGGCGAGCTCGAGACCGCGAGCCTGGTGGAGTGGCTGGCGATCGACCAGACGCGGCTGCTCGAGCACGTGCTCGGGGAGCTGGAGTGGGACCTGTCGCGCGAGGACCTGCGGGCCACGGCGGTGGAGCTGTCCGAGCAGGGCATCGTCGCCCGCACCGCCGGCCTGGGCCGCGCCCTCGGCCTGGCGACGATCGGTCGCGGGCGCGTGCGGCGCGGCCGGGACCTGCGACGGCGGTTGGCTGCACACACCTGCGACGCCGTACGGAACTGGGCCTGCTACGCCGAGCAGGTGGGGGAGCTGAGCCTGGCCGAACGCCTGGACCGCGCGCAGCCCTTCGCCGCCGACGCGCACTCCGGCGTGCGCGAGATCGCCTGGCTGGCCGTGCGCGACGCGATCATCGGCGAGCCGGACCAGGCGGTCGAGCTGCTCGAGCCCTGGACCCGCGAGGCGGACCCCAACCTGCGCCGCTTCGCGAGCGAGGCCACGCGCCCGCGCGGCGTATGGTGCGCCCACCTGCGCGCCTTCCGCGACGAGCCCGAGCGCGCCCTGACCCTGCTCGAGCCCCTGCGCTCCGACGACTCCAAGTACGTGCGCGACTCGGTCGCCAACTGGCTCAACGACGCCAGCCGCGACCGGCCCGACTTCGTGGTCGCACTCACCGACCGCTGGCTCGCCGAGAGCCCGACCCGCGAGACCGATGCACTGGTGCGCCGCGCCCTGCGAACCCTGCGGAAGGCGGGGGCGTGAACGGATTGCGACGAGGAATCCCGAGATGGTCCGTCCGCCGCGGGTCGATTTTGACCCGGTTGCTGTTGAGGGGGCCAAGGGCCTCCGACACGTGCAACAACCGCCGAGCCGCAAGGAGGCTCAGACCATGCAGACCATCGACAACACCATCGGGCGCGACGTGGCCACCACCATCGCGCGCATTTCCGTCGATCCCGACCGCGCCCTCGCGGCACTGACCGAGATCGACGATCTTCACCGCGCCAACGGAAGCCCCAACGAGACACCGATCCTGTGGCGACTCGCGCGGCAGGCTCGACCGATCCTGAGCGCGCACCTGCCGGCCGCCGTGGCGGCGGTCGAGGCGCATTCGCAACCCTTCGGCCCCTGCGCCGTGGCGATCGAGGGCCTCGCCCCGACCGGCTCGCGGCTGTCGCCCGACGCCCAGCGAGTGCTGGCACTGGCGTTGGGCTCGCCCCTGGGGAGCCCCTTCCAGTACCTGCAGCAGAACGATGGCGTCCTCGTGCCCGGCCTGAGTCCAACGCCCGGCGTCGTCGCCAACAGCGGTGCCAGCCCGGGCCCCTTCGCCGCCCACAGTGACGACGCGATCCTGCCCCCTCACCTTCGAGTGCGCTCGATCGCCCTCTTCGGGGTCGAGAACGAGACTCGTGTGCCGACCGGCTATGCCCCGATCGAGGCCATCCTCGACCGTCTCGACCGCCCCGACCGGGCCATCCTGATGACGCCGGACTTCGCGGTCCGCAAGCCCCACAGCTTCGACCTCGACGGCGGTTCCTGGTCGGCCCCGCTGCCCCTGGTCTTCGAGAACGCCGCGGGTGAGCTGTGTGTGCAATGCCCCACGTACAACACCCGCCCGCTCGGTGCCGCGGCGGCCCGGGCCTTCGCCGGCTTCCGTCGGGCCGTCGACGAGGCGCTGCAGTGGCTGGTCGTGGGCGAGGGGAGCTACATGGTCTTTCGCAACGACCGAGGTCTGCACGCGCGTCCCCCGATCGCGGGGCGGCGGACCGTGCTGCGGACCTACTGGCGGCCGGACACAGCCAGCCTTCAGGCCGCGACCGGCCAGGCCGGCCCGGTCTTCGACCTGCGCCCGCTTCTGGCCGGCTGAGGTGGGCCGTGGTACGGGTCTCTTGGGTCCCGACCGGCTAAGATCCCGCCGAGCAGCCCCAGGGGCGGCCAATCGGTAGCAGCGGATGACGAAGGGGACGGACCAAGAAGGTGACGCCGAGGAGCCCGGGCGCGCGCTGAGCGCGCCCGGGCTCCTCGACGTGCTCGGCTGGATTCACAAGCACCAGCCCGACCTCGTGCTCGAGCATTTGGTGGCCGGCGATACCAAGCCGAGTCGGATCGATCCGGCCCAGTGGTTCGACCGCATGGAGTCCGCCCACCGACCCGCTTGGGATCCGCAGCGGGGCCGCGCATCGATCGAAGCACTCGACGCGGCCCTGCGGTCGGTGGCGGCCAACGGCCAGGCGATGGCCCCGAGTAATGGCACGTACCGCCTCCGACAGGTGTTGGGTCGCGGCGGGCAAGGCACCGTCATCGGCGTCCATCCCGCCTGGGTTTTGAAGCTGATCGAACCCCTGCGCTCTTTGCCCCGCGAGATCTCGATTGCCGAGGCGCACGAAGGTCGAGTCGCGGCTGGAGTGGCCGAGGTCAAGACCTCGCTCAATCTCGTCGTGCGAGGCAAGGAGTACTTCGCGCTGCTGGTCGAACGTCTACGTGCGAAGCTCGCCGATCGCCTCGATGAGGAAGGGTGGAGCCTCGAGCAGCGACTCACCGCGCTGGTTGAGGTGGTCGAAGCAGTCCAAGGCCTCCACCGTTCCCCGGACCAGTTGTGCCATCTCGACCTCAAGCCGGCGAACATCGGACAGAACTACGCGGGGGATTGGAAGCTGTTCGATCTCGGGTCGGCCCTCTCGGCTGGGACAGGAGAAGAGAAGCTCCACCGCAGTGCGGGATTTTCCGCACCCGAGCAGGAGATCGACGGGGCGATCGTCGACCCGCGTATGGACGTGTTCAGCCTCGGTGCAATCGCCTACTGGATCCTGACGCGTCGCTCCTTCTGGCCGGGAGGCGATGACCGGTACTTCGAGTGGCTGCAGGGTTCGCATGCGCAGCGGCTCGGCGAGTTCGGTGCGGAGTGCCGACGTGCCTTCCCCAATGTCACGACCGCATTGGTCGACTCATTCGAGTCGATCGTGAGACGCGCCGCGAGCCTTGATTCCGGCGGGCGCTACCCGACTGCTCGCGACATGCTCGACGATGTGAAGCATGCTCGCGAGTTGTTCCGGACTTTGTCTCGGACCGAACAACACCAGGTCCAGGGACGTCTGGCACCGAGCGAAACCGATTCGATCCGGGGCTACCGCAGGTCCGCCCAGGCGAAGTACGCGCAACTGCGCCTCTTGGGCATTCCCCGAGCGAACGAGCTGACCGTGCGGCCCGCCCTCGAGGACTTCTACGTGCCCCTGACGGCGAGGCCTGATGTCGAAGCACTCGTCGAGCGCGGGGTGCGCGGCGCGGCGATGGGCCGCAAGCTCGCAACGAGCGCCGTCGAGGGCGGCGAGGCTTTTGACCTGGTGACTCTGTTCCGCAGGGCTGCTGAGCGCGGCGGGCGTCGTGGCGCACTACTGCTCGGCGACCCGGGGATGGGCAAGACCACCCACCTGTTGCACCTCCTGCTCTGGCTGCTGGGGGACAACGATCCAACCGACCTGGGCCTGCCCTCCGACGTGCTGCCGGTGTTCGTGCCCCTCAAGGACTGTGCCCACACGACCCAGGGCTTGAGCGACCTGCTCGAAGTCACTTTCGCAACCGAGTTGCCGGCCGACCGATTCCCCCAGATGCCTGCGGGCCTCGGTGCGGAGCTGGCCCGCCGGGGGAACCTGCTGGTGCTCTTGGACGGCCTGGACGAAGTCCGGGATCCAGTCCAGCGTCAGGCGGTCGGACGCTGGATCACCGGCCTGGCGGAGGACAACGCGACCTGCCGCTTCGTCGCCACCTGCCGCGTGGCCGGGTTCACCGACGAGCTGCGCCGCGAGAGCCAGCTCGAGACCCAGTTCTTCGTCGCCTCGCTCACTCCCCTCTCCGACGAGCGACGCGAGCGCTTCGTGCGTAACTGGTATCGGGTCGCGGCCCTCGATCGCGGCTTGCCGGAGGACACCTTCGCGGGCGAGGCCGATGATCTCGTAGCGACGGTGGGCCCAACGGCCAGCGATCGCTCGGCGCGCATCGCGGAGCTCACCCGCACGCCGCTGCTCCTGGCGGCTCTGTGCGTCGTGCACACCCTCGAGCAGGACCTGCCCAATCGGCGGGCCGAGCTGTACGGCGCCTGCGTCGAGGCCCTGCTGCACGAGTGGCAGGGCGCCAAGGGTCTCGAGGTCGGCTTCGAGCCCGGGGTCGCGCGCAGGATCCTGGCTCGCATCGCGCACTGGATGCACTCCGCCCAGGGGCGCGATCGCATCTCGCGCGCCGAGTTGATCGAGGCCCTCGAGTCCGGCGCACTGGTGCTGCCCGACGGCACGGCGGGTCCCGACCCGAGGGCGACGCTCGGCGCGTTCCTGGACAGGGTCGTGGACGAGAGCGGGCTACTCGTCGGTTGGTCCCAGGACCGCATCGGTTTCGCGCACCTGGCGTTTCAGGAGTACCTCACGAGCTTCGACCTGCGAGTCGAGTTCGTCGAGCAAAGAAGTTTCGCGGTGCCGGAGCGTGGCACTCTGGCCCCGCTCGCCGGGCGGGCGGGGGATCCCTGGTGGCAGGAGGTGCTGCTGTGCTTCGCAAGTCCGCTCGCGCGCCCCTGGGCCGAGACCTGCCAGACCGACGACCTCTTCGAGCGCTTGTTTGGGGCGATCGTTGAGTCGCCTTTGGTTCCAACCGGTGTGACACGGTCGACCGCCGACCAGCGCCGTACGGTTCGCGACGCCAGGCGGCAATGGCTCGATCTCGCCATCGCCGACCGCGGCGGCTGTCCGGCGGAACCGCTCTTGGGCCTGTTGGAGCGGGCCGCGGGCGCCGACGAGGATTTGTGGCTGCGCCAGCTCTCGGCCCTGCAGTTGATGCGGGCCCACCATCGCGATCGCCTGGACGCGCGGCTGCTCGCGCGTCTTGCGGAGCACCCCTTGGCCGAGATCGCTCGGCTGACGAGCGACCGTCCAACTTCGGATGCGACCCACCGGTCAACACGGCCCGCTCTGCAGGGCGGCTACGAGCTGGTCCCGATTCCCGGGGGGACCTTCACCATGGGGGATCCCGACGGGCACGGGGACGAGCAGCCCAACCACCCGGTCAACGTCAGCCCCTTCCTCCTGGGCCGTTTCCCGGTCACGAACGCGGACTACGCCCTGTTCCTCGAGGCCACCGGCCATCGCGAGCCCGATTCATGGGGTGACCGGGAGTTCAATAGTCCCCAGCAGCCGGTGGTCGGTGTGAGCTGGGACGACGCCCAGGAATACTGCGCCTGGGCCGGCCTGCGCCTGCCCACCGAAGCCGAGTGGGAGTACGCCTGCCGCGCGGGGACGACGACGTCCTACTGGTCGGGTTCCGACGAGCCGGACCTTGCTCGAGTCGGTTGGTACGACGCCAACTCGGGCGGACGAACCCAGGCGGTGGGACAGCTTCCGGCCAATGCCTTCGGTCTCCACGACGTGCACGGCAACGTGTTCGAGTGGGTCGAGGATTCGTGGTCGTCGAACTACAGCGACTCGCAGGTCGCCCATCGTGAGGGCCGCCCGTTCGTCGATGACGGCTCCGGGTACCGCGTGATGCGTGGCGGCTCGTTCGCGAACACCGCCGGGTACGCCCGGTGCGGCTACCGCTTCCGCGGGCCCCGCTCCGTGCGCTTCCGCTACTTCGGCTTTCGCGCCGCCCAGGACATCACGGCCTGACAACTTCACCCCTTCACGACTGGCCCGCCCGCGGTTTCGCCCCCCCGCGACTGGCGATCGCGCCCCCTCGGTCCCCCCGGCCGGCAGCGCGCGCAGGCGGTCGGGAGGAGGCGCCGCGCGAAGCCGGCCCGACGACCTGGCCGCCGAGCACGCGGGGGCAGCGCGGCGCGCCCCCGAGGCGCCGCATGGGCATGGCAGGGGCCGGTCGCGAGCTTGGGCTTGCGCCTACCACTCACGACCGGCCGAGTCGCTTCGGCGGGGCCGCCGCGACGCAGTCGCCGCGGCGGCGCCGCACGGGAGCCGGGCCTGGACATCACGCTGCACGGCACAGGGGACCGCCCGGCAAAGCCGAACGCGTCCCGCGCGGGCGGGCCGGGTGACGTCTTGGGCGGCGCGAAAGCCGATGTTGCGGTTGCGCTCGGAGCGGTGCCCGTTGTTGCGGTAGCCGCACCGGGCGTTCCTGGCGGTGTTCGCGAACGAGCCGCCACGCATCACGCGGTTCTCGGAGCCTTCGGGCCCGCGCCCCCTCGCTCCGCCCGCTCAGGGCGGACGCCCCTCGGCCCGGGCGACTGGCACCCCGCTGTGGCGATCGAAGATCGACCGGCGCAGGGTCAGGGTCGAACCGTGGCCGAGGTGGGAGCACAGCGCCCGTACGCCGTCGATGTACCCACGCTCCGAGATCTGCCCGGTCGCCAGTTCCCAGCGCCGGCGGCGCAGGCGCGCGAGGGACCGGCGCAGGTTCTGCGGGCGCAGGCGGCGCAGGCCCGGGTACAGGCGCCAACCCAGGAAAGGCAGGCCTTCGCTGCTGGGTGCGAGGATCGTCGCGCGCTGCTTCAGCTCGAGGTGGAGCTGCTCGGCCAGGAAGCCGGCGATGCGGGCGTGGGCAGTCACGAGGCTCGCCTTGGTGGGGCCGACGACGACGAAGTCGTCCATGTACCGCGCGTAGCCGTGGACTCGGATCGACTCCAGGACGTAGTGGTCGAGCCGGTCGAGGGTGAGGTTCGCGAACCACTGGCTGGTCAGGTTGCCGATAGGCAGCCCTCTCCCGCTCCCCGCCGTCGAGGGCGGCCCGGCCACGATCCGCTCGCAAAGTTCCAAGGTGCGACGACCACGTAGGACCCGACCGAGGGTACCCATGACGACGTCGTGCCGCATGGAGCCGAAGCACTGGGCCACGTCGAGCTTCAGGAACCACGGGTGGCGCCGGATCAGGCCCTGGGCGTGATCGAGCGCCGCGTGCACGCCGAGGCCGCGCCGGCAGGCGAAGCTGTGCCGGACCATCCGGCGTTCGAGTGTCGGCTCGAGCACGTCGATCAAGGCGTGGTGGACCACCCGGTCGGTGAACGGCGCGGCCGAGATCAGCCGCCGCTTGGGGTCCTCGATCAAGAAGGTCTTCGGCTCCCCGGGGCGCCAAGTGCCGGCGCGGAGATCGGCCCGCAGGGCGAGAGCACGCCGCTCACGCTCCGCTAGGAACTCGGCCACCACGCGCTGGCGTCGCTTGCCCCGTGCCGCCCTCAGAGTGGCGCGTAGGAGGTTCTCGAACGACACGATGGAGTCCCAATGGCCCCCGCGTGTCCTGGTCATCGCGGAAGCTCCGCAGCGCGACGGTCCGCGGGGACCCGGTGTGGTTCGCCGAGCGAGCGGCGCCAGCCGAACAGCATCCGACCGACCTCGTCGATCTCGCCGTGGGCGCGCTCGGCGGCGCGACTGGAGCCATGGCCGAGGGAGCGGGCCAGGCGCAGGAGGTGGCGCATGCGCTCCAGGTGCAGGTTGGCCCGGCGCAGCAACTCGGCCCGCTGTGCCGGCTCGTACCGGGCGACGACGAGCCACTCCGCCACGTCCAGGGCGTGATCCTGCAGGCGCCGTACGAGGGTGAAGCGGCAAGACCTCGGCCAGCGGGCCGTGTGCGGCAGGAACCACTCACAGAAGGCCTCCCAGCGGGCCAGGGCCAGAAGCTCGGGGCCGGCGTCGCGCGGGCGCGGCCGATCGGCCGGCTGGGACGTCACGGGGTGGGCTCCTGGGCGGTCGGGTGCCTGGAGCTCTCGGCCGTACAGTCGGCGAGGTTCTCGAGCAACGCCCTGCCGTAGCGCTCGACCTTGCCGGCGCCGACCCCCGACACCTGGCCGAGGGCCGTCAAGCTGTCCGGCCGAGTCTCGACGATGGCGACCAGCTCGCGGTTGGTGAAGACGACGTAGGGCGGCACGCCCTCCTCGCGCGCACGATCCCGCCTCCACTCGCGCAGCGTGGCGAACACGCGCCGGCCCGCCTCGTCCAGGCGCGCGGTCGGATCCTCGCGAGCTTGGCTCTTGGCGCCGCGGGCCCGCTCGCGCGGGCGGTCGTCGCGCGGACGATCGTTGTCTTCAGTGACGACCGCCTCCTGCCAGATCAAGACGCAGGCCAGGTGCGGGACGTCGTTGACCTGGAAGTAGTGCTCGCGACAGGCGATCACCTCGCGGTCGCGCAGAAAGGCCTGCAAGGGCCGATCGTCGAACCCGCCCAGGGTCGACGAGTAGCGAAAGGTGAAGAGCTTGACCCGCATGGGCTCCTCCCGAGCCCACCCCCGGCGCCACCTCCAGCCATTTCTTCGAAATTCTCGCCGCGCAAGGCGGATCCGTCCATCGCTGCCCGCTCGTCGGGCGGCTTCGCACGCCCTCCTCGCCCACGGCCAGGGGCGAAGAGGTGAAGGGGTCAGGGCGTGATGGTCCTGGCGGCGCGAAAGCCGAAGTAGCGGGGGCGCACGGAGCGGAGCCCGATGACGCGGGAGCCGCACCGGGCGTGCCCGGCGGGGTTCGCGAACGAGCCGCCACGCATCACGCGGTTCACGGAGCCATAGCGCTCGTCGAACTGAGTCAGCGTCCATTCCCAGACGTTGCCGGCCATGTCCCACGCCCCGTCGGCCGTGTGCCCGCCGACGAACACTCCGACCGGTGTCGTGCGTTCGAGCCCGCCCTCTTTGGTGTTTGCTCGTTCCGAATTGAAATCGCTCCTCCAGGGGTAGTCCTGGTCCGCCTCCGAAGGGGCCGGTCGACCCGCGCGCGCCGCGCGCTCCCATAGCTTCTCGGTCGGAAGCATGACGACCCAGCCGGCCTCGCGTTCCAGACTGCCCAGCCAAGCGCAGTAGGCCACGGCCTCGATCCAGTTCACTTCGGCCACCGGGAGGTTCGACGGTCCACGAAGTTGACGGCTCCAGTTCCCCGGCTCGTCGACCTTGCCCTCACGAGCCAGCTTGCGGAGGCCCTCGAGCGCCAACTTGCGATCAGCCTCGTCATCGAAGGGCCAGCCCTCGGCCGCCCTCGCCGCCGAGCGAAGGGCATGGCTTCCTTGGGGCGACCGCGGTCCACAGGCCGCGAGGAAGCGCGCGTACTCGCCCACGAGGACGGGCCAACGCTGGATCTCGAGCTTCGGCTCGCCGCCGACCGCGACCCAGCGTCGTTCCCCGCGCAGCCGAAGATCGCCGCCGGGCTCCTCCGCGTCCGTGGGTGGGCCCAGGAGGCCAAGCGCGTCGCCCGCGGCCACACGGTCGGCAATCGCGAAGCGCGGGTCCTCGGCCCAGGCGCAGAGGTGCCCGTTGCGCCGCGCCCGTAGGCTTTCGAGAAGGCCCGGACCGAGCTCCAAAACGCGCAACTCGGACAGGATCGGCGCGAGGCCGCGGACTCGGTTCAGGTCTGCGGGCGCGGGCGACGGGGTGGGGCCTTGTTCCGCACCCGGACCAGAAACCGCACCAAAGACCGCACGATCCAGGATCTGGCCCAGGCGGCGTGCGTTGCCGCGTGCGCCAAGACTTGGATCGGCGAGCAGGGCCGCGGCCATCTGCAGGGTGTTCTCCCAATGTGGGTCGGCCAGGTGCTCCTCGAGCGTCTGCTCCACCTCGTCCCGTTCCCGCTCGGCCAGGGCCGTCGCGGCCAGGAACTCGCCGATCGAACGGTGGACGAAGCGTTGGGTCGGATTCTCCGGCTCCACCAGCAGGCCCGAGCGCTCGTGGAACAGCTCCAGCAGATCCGGTGCCGCCGCCCGCGCGGCGACGGGTGCGAGACCGCGCACCTCTTCGAGCCACTCGGCGATCCAGGCCTCGACGTTGCGAGTGGCATTCCAGGCACTTGCCTTCTCGTCCTCTTGGCATTGGGTGCGCCAGGCGATGCGGGTCAGGCACGAGCGCACCATGGCTCCGTTCCAGCCGGCCAGCGCAGGGTCTCGGCGGCGCAGGAAGCGACGGATCAACTCATCCACCGCCTCGTGATACAGCAGCACCCGGCGCGAGGGCAGGTCTGCGCCACGCGCGAGGTGGACCAGCACGAGCAAGGTCAGCATGACCGGCGTGCTTGCCAGCGACCGCAGCTCGGAGAACTCGGGCGGGCCGTCGTCGGCGAGGCGCTCGATGAAGGCGCCGCCGCCCTTCCCCGCGGACCCGCCAATGTGCGCGAAGAGGCGCCGCGCGAGCTTCTGGCGAAGCTCGCCGTCGAGGTCCTGGACCTCGGCGCGCACAAAGCCCTCGAAGGAGCGCTCGTCGTCGTTGCTGGTCGGCAGCGAGTTCGGCCGCGACGAGAGGACCACCCGCGCGCCCGCTTCCGAAGCTGTGACCGATGGGCTGCGGCTGGGCGCGGTGGACGAATCGCCCGCCGACTGGTAGCCGGCGAATCCGTCCCGGGCCCATTCGTCGAAGAGCTGCGCGAACTCGGTCTGACGTTCCCTCGACAGCTCGTCGAAACCGTCGAGCAAGAGTAGCACCGCGTCGCGATCCACGAGCTGGGCGAGGTGGGCGGCCGTCAGGGCGTGGTCCTCGGTCAGACGACGCCGACGCAGCTCCTCGGCGTGCCAGGCGGCGATCCACTGGAGCAATGTGGCCGGCTGTCCCGGGCGCTGATCGGCGGGTGGAAGGGGCACGTGATCGAGGTCGCGCAGTCGCACCAGGATCGGCTCGAGGGTTG
Organism: Engelhardtia mirabilis; assembly: GCA_007751255.1. Classification (GTDB taxonomy): domain Bacteria; phylum Planctomycetota; class UBA1135; order UBA1135; genus Engelhardtia; species Engelhardtia mirabilis. The sequence goes on along the minus strand of CP036296.1, from coordinate 6,097,920 downwards.
CGGATGGGTTGCTGGCCCCATCCAGAAGGGCCCGTGCCCGCCGACGCAGGAGGGTCGTCTTCCCGGATCCCGCGCCCCCGACCACGAGGATGCGCCGGTGGTCCGCGAGGGCCTCGTCCAGCGTCATCTTCGCAAGGGGCGCGGCGGCGCCGCCGGACTCCTGCAAGGCCTGGATGAGGTCGTTGGCGCGGGCGTCGTGCTCCCTGGCGGTTTCGATCAACGAGAGCTGGACATAGACGTCCTCGAGCACGATGCGCGACGCCTCCTGCTCGGTGACGATCTGCAGGAGGTCGGCCCGCTCGGTCTCCAGTCGCACCAGCTCCAGTCGGGTGCGCTGCGCGTCGGCGTCCGGGTCGCGCGGACCGCTACTGGTTGTGGAAGTGTGTCCGAGGAGCGGGTCGAGGCTGCGCTCTACCGCGCGACGGAGGTCATCGGCGTTGTGGGGGCGACCGGCCGGATCGATCGAGAGGTTGGCCCGCGCCGCCATGGCGAGCTCGGCGGTCGATCCGCAGTCGACGAACTCTTGCGGCAAGCGCTCCAACGCGCTGGCAAGGCCCTCGCGCAGCCAGCGGGCATAGGCCTGGGCGTCCATCGGCCCCGGGTAGAGGGCCTTCCGGCGAACCAAGGTGACCAGCAGCTGCCCGAGGGCGAACAGGTCCGCGGCCTTGTCGATCGACGGCGAGTCGTCGTTGATGGGGAACTGCTCCGGTGCGCCGTAGCCGATCGAGCCCAGGGGCTCGGCGGCCTTCGCCCGAATCTCGACGTGGCTGGACCGGGCGAGCCCTAAGTCCAAAACGCGGGGAAGCCCGCGGTCCACGAGGCAGACGTTCTCGGGCTTCAGGTCCAGATGGACGAAGCCGGCTCGGTCGTGGAGGTCGAAGACAGCCGTCGCTATGGATTCAAACCAGCGCAGCCGGGTCTGAAGGTCGTGGGCCTCGTCGACGATTGCCTCGGCGAGACCTTGCCCATCGACTCGGTCGAGGACGAGCGCATGGTAGGTCGTCGCAATCGAAGAGATGGTGATCGTGCCCGACGCCCGACAGCGGACGACGCCTCGGCAATCCGCAAGGCGTTTGTGGGCGCGTCGTTCCGAGTCACGGTCAATCCGGTCGGGCCGCAGCCAGTCGCGGGGAAGGAAGAGCTTGAGGATGGTCTCACTCCCCATCTCGACGCAAACGCCCTGCGCCCCGGCCCCGATGACCCGACCGAGCTCACGCTCGACCCCCAGGGTCTCGCTGTTCGCTACGGCGGTTTCGAACTCGGCCAGGAGGGCGCCCGCGCCATCGGAAGCATTCCTCGACCGCACTCTCCACTCGGGGAGGGTGAGGTCGGGGTGCGACTCTTTCAGGCGACGAAGTCGCTCGACGAGACAGGGTTTCGAGCGTGTCATGGCTGAGGTAGGAGGAGGGTCTTCGGGCGTTGCAAGTGGAAGGCCTCAGGCTTCCAACTGTTGCTGTAGGGCATCCTTCACGGCCTTGATGTCGCGACGGATCGTCCTCTCGTCGAGCTCATACAGGGTGGCCAGGTCGGCAAGGGGCATGCCGGCGAAGTAGTGCAGCTGGAAGATCTCGATGTGCCGCGGATCGGCCAGCTTGGCGACGGTCTCGAGCACCTCCTGGATCGAACTCAGCACCTCCGGATCCTCCAGAGATGCCTCGACGGGGCGATCGAGAGCGAACTCGATCCGCTCGGTATGAATCGTGCCGCCGCGCTTGATCCTCTTGCGCTGGTCTGCGCGAGCTTTCAGGAGATCACGCATGAACTCGCTGAGTGCACTGAGCAGGGCCAGGAACTGCTCTCGGTCGAGATCCTGGGCCTCGACGCCGTCGGTGGGCAAGATCTGGTCGATGGTGAGCCCGCAGCGTTCGAGCTTCTTGACCAGCGGCAGGTGGGCGCCGAGCAAGGCGAACAAGGAATCCTGGAACAACCTCGTCGCGCTGTAGGTCACGTTGCCCGCGCCGTTGCGGCGGATCTTGCTGTTGGCCATTCGCATCAGATCTGCTTCGAGCTTGTCCCAGAGCAGCGCGAAAGCCTCCTGGTCGATCTCATGGATCTTCTCGATCATTCGGGGCAGGAGATCTTCGTTGGAAAAGTCGGGCATGAAGGACTTGTGTTGCATCGCGGGCACTCCAGGTTGGGGCGTCAGGGTTGTCAAGGTCAGCCGGTCCTCGACCGGCTCTCGAGAACGACGGGTGAAATCGGGGTCAGCTTGGACGTCAGATCCGCAGAACATCTGAGGTAGGGGCGCAAGTCCTCAGGTTGCAGTAGGTTAGGGGTCTGGATCGGAGGCGCGGGGTCGGTACGCCAGCGAGTTCGAGGTCCAGTCGAGAACACCGAGGCCAGGGTCGTAATGAGCATGGACCGCACTTCTGCAGGAACACGAGATCAAGGCGAGGGGCCCGGAGTCGCGGCGGGCTGGCGACAGTGGTCTTGCTCGGACTCGGAGCGGTCGCCTGGTGAGTGAGACCTCGCCCGAACGCCCCGCCGGTTGGGACGTCCAGGACGAGGCCTGGGCGGAGGCGGAGCGTGAGCACTGGATCCGGCACGCGCGCGGGGGGAGCGTCGACGCCGAGGGCCTTCGCGAGCGGCGCGCCGAGGGTCTGGCCTTCGGCGGCGCGGACGCCGAGCGGGTCGTGCGGAGGGCGGAGGTGTGGTCCTCCTGGCGCTTGGTGCGCGATGCCGACGGCCCGGTCGTGCGCGAGCACGGTGCGGGGCGCAAGCGCAGCGGCAGCTTCTACACGCCGGCGGCCTTGGCGTTGGCGACGGCGCGGCGGACCCTGGCGCCGTTGTTGTCGGACGGTGAGGGAGCGCCGCGGCCTGCCGCTGAACTGCTCGAGCTGCGTGTTTGCGACCCGTCCTGCGGCAGCGGTGCATTCCTGGTGGCGGCGCTCGAGGTGCTGACCGACGCCCTCGAGGCGAGCGTCGAGCGGCACCGCGACGAGACCCTCGCCGGCGAAGCGCTGGCGACGGACCGCCAAGTGCGTCGTCCACAGCTCGCTCGCCTGGCGACGCGCGCCCTGTACGGCGTCGACCGTGATCGCGGCGCCGTCGCTGCCGCCCGCGTGGCCCTGGCGGCGGCCGCCGGTGTCGGCGCGCAGAGTGATGTCGACGTCGGGTCTCTCGATGGCGTTGGAGAAGAGGCCGTGCTCGGTTCCGCGAACCATGTGTCTTCGGCGGCCGGAGGCACGCAGGGCAGCACCGCTGCAGCAGGCCATGGACCCCCGGCCGACGGGAGCGCGCGCATCCCCTCCGCCGCCGCGATCGAGGCGCGCCTGGTTTGCGGCGACGCGCTGGTCGGCTCCTTCCCCTCCGACGGCGGCTATCCGCGGCGGGCCTTCGAGCGGCGCGGCGGGGACGAGGACCATCCGACGGGGCTCGCGCACCTGCCCGGGCGTTTCGCGGCGGCCCTTGCCGAGCGCTTGGCGCAGACGCCGAGGCCCGGGCCGAGTGGCGTCGTGCCGATCAAAGATCCCGACCTGCGCGACCTGTGGGTGGCCCTGTGGTTCTGGCCGGCGGAGCGGCTCGAGCTGGCGCCGCGGGCCGAGGACTTCACGACTGCGCCCGCGGCCGCGCGCGCACTGGCGCGCGAGGTCTGCGCCGACCTGCGCGTGCTGCACTGGGACCTGGCCTTCCCCGACGTCCACGCCCGAGGGGGCTTTGACGCGGTGCTCGGCAATCCGCCCTGGGAGACGGTCAAGGGCATCGCGCGGGAGTTCTTCGGCGCGGTCGACGAGGACTACCTGGAGCTCGGCGCGCGCGAGGCACGGGGGCGGCGGAGCGAGCTCTTCGCGGCGGATCCCCAGCTCGAGGCGCGTTGGATCGAGCTGCGCGCCCGCGATGCGGCCTACGCCCACTGGTGTCGCGCGGCGGGGCGCTCCCAGTCCGCCGAGCGCGCCGCGCGGCCCTTCCAGCACCGCGGGACCGGCGACCTGAACGGCTACAAGCTGTTCCTCGAGTTGGGCTACACCCTGCTGCGCGAGGGTGGACGCTTGGGGATGGTGGTGCCCGGGGCGCTGTACTGCGATCGCGGCACGCGCTCACTGCGACGGCTGCTCCTGGATCGTTGCCGTTGGGAGTGGCTGTACGCCTTCGACAACCGCGACGGGATCTTCCCGATCCACAAGAGCTACAAGTTCTGCGTCGCCATCGCCACGCGGGGCGGAAGCACCCGGGCGGTGCGCGCCGCATTCGCCCAGGCCTCGCTCGACGATTGGTCGGGCGCGGCCTCGGCGGCGGAGCGCTATCCGCGTGAGTTGATCGAGCGCACGAGCCCGCACGCATCAGCCTTCTTGGAGCTGGGTCCGCGGCGGGATCTGGAGCTGCTCGAGAAGTTGGCGGCCACGGGCCAGCCCCTGGCCGACGCGCAGGGGTGGGACCTGGTCTTCTCGACCGAGCTCCACATGTCGGCGGACGCGCGCCTGTTCCGCTCGGCGCAAGATCTGCGCTCGCGGGGCATGGTGCAGCGAGCGGACGGCACCTGGACCGCGCCCGACGGCGAGCGCGCCCTGCCGGTGCTGCAAGGCGCGATGATCGGCCAGCACGCCGCCAACGCGGCGGGCTACGTCAGTGGATCCGGCCAGCGCGCGCGCTTCGAGCGCCACGCGAACTTGCTCGCGCCGCCCGTCCCGCAACACTTCGTGTTCGAGTCCGAGTTGCGCGCGCGCGGGGCGGAGGCGCCGGGACTCAAGCTGGCCTACCGTCGCATCGCCCCCGCGACCAACGCGCGCACCCTGATCGCCGCGGTCACCGGCGGATGGGTCACCGGCGACTCGCTGTTCCTCTTCGCGCCGCGCGAGCCCGACCCCCGACGTGTGCTGTGCCTGGCCGCGCTGTTCAACAGCTTCGTCCTGGATTGGCAGGTGCGGCTGCGTCTGGGCGGCGTGAACCTCTCGCGCTTCGTGCTCGAAGAGGTTTCGCTGCCGCCCTGGTCCGAGATCGAGCCGCGCGCGGGCGAGCTGGCGACGATCGCCGCGCGCCTGGGCTTGGTGGGGGCGGTGGCGCAGGCCGCGCGTCCCCTCGCGCCCGATTGGGTCGCTCGGGCCGAGGCGGAGCCGGTAGTGACCGACGCCGCACGGCGCCGACTGCGCGCGCGGCTCGACCGCGCGGTGGCGGAGCTGTTCGGCCTCGACGACGGGGACCTGGCCTGGATCCTGCGCGACTGCGCGCACGCGGCGCCGGACCTCGCCCGCCGCCGCTTCGTGCGCCAGCTCGCCCCGAAGGGCTTCTGGCGCGTGGATCGAGAGCTCGAGCCGTCCGAGCGTCTGACCGGCCTGGTGCTCGCTGATCGCCAGCCCGGATCCTGCTGATCGAAGCGGACTCGCAGGCAACGCCTTGGGGCGGGCCCGTGCGAAGACAATTCCCAGCGCGTGGTCCGGTCGAGCGATCGCTTCGCAAGGGACGGCGAGCACCGGTGCGCGACGTCGCGCACGACGACTGGAAGGAGGGCCGGGCCGTCCAACCTCGACTCCGGTCCGGGGCGCTCATCCGATCGAAGGACGGGAGTGGAGCGTGCGATGGCAGACAAGCAGAAAGAGGGCAGCGCCCTCGGGACCCTCTTCGCACTGGTCGGTGGAATGGGTGGCTGCGCCGCCGCCACCGACCAAGGCGAGACGGGAACGGCAATCATGGTCACGATGGCCGTGCTCGCGATCATCGGCTACGTGGTCGGTGCCCTGGTCGAAGCGGTGGTGATCCGATTGGTGTTCGTCGCCGTCGTGGTCGTGACCTTCCTGCTCAATGCAGCCGTGCGCCAGTTCGTCTGGTCCCTGGTGTCCTCCCTGGTGGGGAGCGGCGAGGTTGCGGCCTAGGTGACCTGCCGCGCTGCATGAGTTCCCGCTGCCGGGTGCGGCTCGTGCGCCGCTTGATGTGGACCGCAGCCAGTTCGATTCCTTGGCGCGCGGGCGGTCCGTTGCCGGCCATTGACTGCAAGTGCCGCTAGAGCGCGGCTGCGCGCTCTATTCGAATCCCGCCCTGAGCCCGCGGTCATCAACCGCAATCTCGTCCGCCTACCTCCAATGCAGATGCTTCACCAACGATTCGCCGCGCGACGCTCGGCCGCCGCCGTTGCCCTGACCTTCGTCCTCGGCAGTCTCGCCTCCGCCCAGTGCCCCGTGGCGAAGGTCTCGGCCCAGGACTCGACTCAGACCGAGCGCCTCGGGTGGGCCGTCGCCACCCACGGTGACTGGTTGTTCGTCTCCGATCCGTACACCAACTTCGCCAGCTCGGACTCGGGGGCGGTCTTCGTCTACAACCGCGAGGGGCCTGAAAGCCCTTGGAAGCGCACTCAGATCCTGACCCAGCCCACTCCGGTAGACAGCGACCTGTTCGGCTACTCCCTGGCCGTCGACGGCGATGTGCTCTTGGTCGGCGCCGTGCGGCAGTCTGCGACCGGCCCCCTGTCGGGGGCCGCGCATGTGTTCCGTCGGAACGATTCGACGTGGTCGCACGCACAGACGCTCTCGCCTCCGAACCCCACCTACAAGGAGGAGTTCGGCTACGCGGTCGACGTCGAAGGGGGCCTGTTGGTGGTCGGTGCACCCTCGAACGGCACCCTGGGCATCCGCCAGGGCGCCGTCTACGTGTGGCGGGACCTGGGTTTTGGCTTCGCGACCTTCGAGGCAGCGATCTATCCAACCAGTGTCCAGTCCCAGGCCGAAGCCGGGACCTCCGTCGCGACCGACGGGGTGGTCATCGTGGCTGGCGCACCGTTCGACACCGCCAATGGCAAGGGATCCGCCGGCTCGGTGGTCCAATTCGGCAAGGTCGGGGGTGTTTGGATCGAGCAGCAACGAATCGTCGCGCCGGTTCCCGAGACAGACGGTCAATTCGGTACCGCGATCGACCTGGCGCCCTCCTACCTGGCCGCCGGAAGCCCGCGCGACGACACGTTCGGGGCGCAGGAGGGGACCGTGTTCTTGTATGCGCGCACCGCGGCGTCCTGGTCGCTGGCGCAGTCGATCGCGCCGGCTGCTGCAACGCTCGCGTCAACGGTCGCCTTCGGCAGCTCGGTGGCAATGACTGACGACGCACTGGTCGTGGGCTACCTGGAGCAGTGCTGCCAGGGTGATGCGGCCGGTGTCGCCTTCTGGGAGCGCAATGGGGCCATTTGGACGGAGACGAAGCAGATCTTCGCTCCTGAGGGTGGTAGCGACGACAAGAGCTTCGGGTTCGACGTGGCGATCACCGACGAGTTGATCGTGGTCGGTGCACCCGAAGACAGCGATCCGCTCTACCGCTATGGCTCGGCCGTGATCTTCGATCGGACGAGGACGGATTGCCTCTACGCCTCGCCGGTCAACGTACCTGTCGGCCAGGGAGCGACCGTCAGTCTCCGGAGCTACTCCGAACCGGCCAACGCGGGGGACCTTGTGATGGTGCTCGGTAGTGCCACGAGTTCGCTCTCGACGATCAGCATCGACGGGGTCGCGCTGCCGCTGACGCTCGATGCGTACACCGTCCTGACCGCGGTCCAGGCGGGCTCGCCGACCTTCAGCGGAACCGTGGCGACGTTCAACGGAGCGGGCCAATCCCAGGCGTTCATCGCGGTGCCCGCCGGCCTTCCCACCGCGCTGGTTGGAGTGTCGCTGTACCACGCCTACGCCCGCGTCGCGCTCGACGGTCCGGTGCCGGTGCTCGTGGCGGCCAGCAATCCGATCGCCGTCCGCCTGGGCAACTGAGTCGGGACGCGCCCTCAGGTTCGGGCCCCATTGGGCGGCGCTGCCGTGGGGCGTACGGTGCCGTGGGGCGTACGGTGCCGGGATCATTTGTCCCACCGGCGCCGACGATGCTGCGACTCGCAGCATCGTCGGCGCCGGTGGGACAAATGATCCCGGCACCGTACGCCCCACGGCACCGTACGCCCCACGGCACCGTACGCCCCACGGCAGCATACGTCCCATCGCTCCCCCCGCCCGGCTCTCGTAGTCTTGAGCCATGGCGGCCGACCCCCCCGTTCCCGACCCCGCGCCCCAGGACGGCCTCGCCGACACCCGGGCGGAGGAGCTCTACGACCTCTACCTCGAGGCTGCGCTGGCGGGGGAGATGCGCGAGCCGCGGGACTTCCTCGCGCGGGCCGGGGTCGGCGACGGTCCGGGCGTGGACGACCTCGTCGCTCGCCTGCGTCAGATCCAGCAACTCGTCGGCGCGCGTCCGCGTCGCGAGGCGAGCGCTGGCCTGCCCTTCGACCGCTTGGGGGAGTTCCGCCTGCTCGAGGCCCTGGGCAGCGGCGCCATGGGCGTGGTCTACCTGGCCGAGCAGACCTCGCTCGGCCGACTGGTCGCGCTCAAGGTGATCCGCGAGGAGCTCGCCGGAACCCTGGGCGCGGAGCAGCGCTTCGAACGCGAGGCCAAGGCCCTCGCGCGCATCCAACATCCCGGCGTCGTGCGACTGTTCGGCTTCGGCACCGACGCGGGCGCGCGCTACCTGGCCATGGAACTCGTGCCCGGCCAGTCCCTGGCCGAGTTGATGGCCGAGCGCGGCCCGCTGCCGCCGGTGCAGGTGGCCCAGTGGGGCCTCGAGCTCGCCGGTGCGCTCGCGCGCGTGCACAACGCCGACCTGCTGCACCGCGACGTCAAGCCCTCCAACGTCCGCATCCACGAGGAGGGCTACGCGGTCCTGGTCGACTTCGGCCTCTCGCGCTCGCGGGACGTCGGCACCCAGGAGCGGTCCGGCGGCTTCGCGGGTTCCCTGGGCTACGCCTCGCCGGAGCAGGTGCGCGGCAATCGCGAGTTGGGGCCCGAGACCGACGTCTATTCCCTCGGTGCGACGCTCTACCACGCCCTCTCAGGCCGACCCGCCTTCGAGGCGCAGGGCATCGAGGCGCTGTTGCAAGCGATCCTGCGCGAGGAACCCACGCCCCTGGGTTCGATTCGACCCGGGATCCCCAAGGACCTGGCCACGATCGTGCACCACGCCATGTCGAAGGATCCAGAGCGGCGCTATCGCTCGGCCTACGACATGGCGGCGGACTTCGAGGCGGTGTTGGCCCTGCGGCCGATCCGTGCGCGGCCGCCGGCGCCGCTGGAGCGCGCGGCCAAGTGGGCCCGGCGCGAGCCCGCGGCGGCCGCCGGACTGGGCATCGCGACCGTGGCGATCCTCGCTCTGCTGGCCATGGTCGCGCTGCAGAAGCACTTCAACCGGGTCGAGCGCGAGGCCGATGCCCGCGCGGCGCTCGAGGAGGCGCGTCTCGCGGTGATCGAGTACGCCGACGATCGCGAGGCCATGCGCTCACTCGACTTCGAGCTGCGCGCCCTGGCCCAGGCGCGCGAGTACCGCTTCGTGACCGACGAGGAGCGCAGTTCCTTTGCTGCCATCGTCGACCAGGTTGAGGAGGCGCGTCGGCGCCGCGAGGGCGTGGCGTTCCTGGTGGGCGAGCTCCTCGCTCGCGCCCAGCGCTTGGACCCCGGCCTGGAGGAGGAAGCTGGCGAGGTGCTGCAATCGCTGCTGCTCGAGAAGTGGCAGGACGCGGTGGCGACGGGCGACAGCGTGGGGCAGCGCCTGTTCGAGCAGGAACTGCGCCGGGCTACGGCCGACGGACGGCTGGACGAGCTGCCCTTCCCCACGGCGACGCTCGTGGTCAGCTCACCGGTGCCCGGTGCGCGCGCCTGGCTGTTCCGCCTGGAGGAACTGGACGAGATCCGCCCCGACGGTGAGCGGCGCCAGGTCTGCGTGCCGGTGGGGCCCACCGGCCTGGACCTCGACCAGCCCGACCTGCCCCTGGGCTGTCGGGCCCTGCGACTGTCGAGCGCCTTCGACGATCAGCCCTGGAACTTCGAGGCGACCGACCTGTTGCTCGAGGTCGACGGCGAGCCGATCGACGGTGGCGCCTTCGTCGCGGGATCGACGGAGGACACGCAGCTTCGCGTCGGCGATCGGATCGTTTCCGTCGACCGTCGGGCGGTGTGGGACGGCCTCGACGCGGAGCTGGCGGTCGACGCCGCATCGGGATCCGCGACCGTCGGCATCAGGCGCGGGGGTCAGACCCTCGAGCTGGAGGTCGCTGACCTGTCCAAAGTCGAGCTGCTCGAGCCCGACACCTGGTTGACCCTTCGCGGCGGGCGCGCCCTGCGCTGGCGCGAGGGTCAGCGGGAGTCGGTCGACGTACCTCCCGGCCTGCCCTGGCGCACGACGGCCAACCCCCAGTTCGCCTCCCGGGCCTGCGAGCTCGAGCTCGGTGTCGAGGTGCCCGGACTGCGGCGCGGGCTGTACGTGGTGGTAGTCACCGCCCCGGGCTGCCGGCCCCTGCGTGCGGCCGTGGGACAGGGCGACACCGAGCCGCGCATCGAGATCGAGCTCGAGCCCCGCCCCTTGGAGTTCGCGCCGCCCGGCTTCGTCCACACCGCCTACCGCGGCAGCGTGCTGCGCGAGAGCTGGCCAGCCGAGCACGAGACCACGGCCGAGCAGTACCTGCCCTTCCTCGAAGACGTGCCCGTGCGCGCCCAGATCGACGCGGCCCTGGCCGAGGGCGATGTGATCCGCATCCCGCGCTCCGGCGGTACGGGCACGATCTTCTGGGAGCGTGACGAGGGCGCAGGCACGGTCGAGCTGCCGCCCGATTGGACCGGCGACATGCCGGTGATCGGGATCAGCTACGACGACGCGACGGCCTATGCGGCCTGGCGCACCGAGCACGGGGACGGTGGCACCTACTTCCTGGGCGACCAGGGACGGCGAGCCGAGGTCGCGGTGGCCTTCGAGTCGCGCCTGTATTCCTGGGGCTCGCGCTTCGATCCACGCTTCGCGAACACCTGCTTCTCGCGTCCGCGCGCCGGAGTGGAGCCGGTCATGAGCTACCCCGTCGACGAGTCGCCGACCGGCGTCTACGACCTGTGCGGCAATGCGGCCGAGTTCATCGACGACTGGTTCGACGCGGCCAATGGCTATCGCCACGCCGCGGGCGGAGCCTGGGGCCAGGCGCCGGCGGCGATCAACGGCGTGCTGGGCGGCTACGGGCACAAGCCGCACCGCAGTACCGGCGAAACGGGTCTGCGGTTGATGTGGCGCCCGGAGGAGGACCGGTGACCGACTCCTCACGCGAGCTGGTCTCGGCCGCATTGGTAGAGCACGGCCATGCCCTGCGCGGGATGCTCGCGCGCCAGGCCAGCGCGACCCTGTTGCGTTTCGAGACCCCCGACGACCTCTACCAGGGCTTCGCCGGCGAGGCCCTGGTGCGCGCCGAGCGCTTCACCGATCGCGGCGAGGGCAGCGCGCGCGCTTGGTTGTACGAGGTCGGTCGCAACTACCTGCGCGACCGCCATCGGCACTGGGCGGCGCTCAAGCGCGGGTCGGGCCGGGTCGTGCGTTCGGGTCTTGGAGGCGGGCGGTCGACAGTCTCGGCCGGCGCCACACCCGGCGACGAGCCGAGCGCGAGCCAGACCGGTCCGATGACGATCGCCGCCCGCAGGGAGCAGCTCGTCCTGGCGGCCAAGGCCCTGGCCCTGTTGCTGCCGCGCGACCGTCAATTGGTCGAGTGGAGCGCCACGGACGTGACCTTGGTCGAGATGGCCGAGCGGCTCGGAATGAGTCCGGAGAGCGTGGGCAAGGCCCGCGCGCGGGCCCTCGACCGGCTCCGCAAGACCCACGAGTTGGTGCTGCGGCGTATGACCTCAAGTGACGAGGGTTCCGCGAGTTAGGCACTGACGGCAGCGCGGGAGGCGCGGAAAGCCTGTCGCCCGCGGGCGCGCATGCACTTTGTCGAGAGGGGGATCGCACCAGCACCCCGACCTCGAACCAAGCACCGCCATGCAGCCCATCGACCGCCTGCGCGCCCTCGGGGCGTTCACGTTCCTCTGCGTCCTCGGCACCCTGGCCCCCGCCGCCCAGGCCCAGTCGACCCTGACTTGGATCGGGGGAGCGGACGGCGACTGGAACAATGCCACCAACTGGACCGGGGGCAGCGTCCCCGGACCGAGCGACACCGCGATCATCCCCACGGGTACGGCCAACGCTCCCCAGGCGGTTTTCGGCGACGTGGTCGTGGGCAGCGTGCAGATCAACGCCGGCGCGGTGGTCGGCATCCAGGACACGCGCACCCTCACTGTCAACGCGCACCTGACCTGCAACGGGGCGATCGATGCCTACGGCAGCGGCGCCCTGGTCGTTGGCGGCAACCTGTCGGTCAGCGTTGCGACCGCGAGCTTCAACGGGTTGAGCGAGGTCAGCCTGATCGGACCCGGCACGGTTTCGGCCAACGCCTCGGTGCTCCTGCCCCCGCTCAGCGTCGTCGGCGGCCTGCGAGTCCTGTACTCCGGTCGCTCGGCTGGCCTGCACTTGGACCAGGGTGCGTCCCTGCCCACGGTCGAGCTGCGGGTCATCGACGGCGGGCTGTTCACGGTCGATGGCGATGCGCTCCTGAGCGCTCCGATCACTTCCCAGAACGTCGGCAGCTCGACGCGCACCTTGGTGATCAACGGCACCACCACCTGGGATGTGCCCAACTACCCGCCGGGGTCCGAGAAGAACGCGGCCTTCGTGCTGCGCGCCAACGGCGACTGGCAGGCGAGCACATCGACGGCCCTCGAGGCCGGATGGGTCGAGCTGGGCGGCGCGGGGACCCATGTGATCCGCTCGGCCTTCGGCTCGACGTTCCTGGCGGTCTTCCTGAACCTCCGCATCATCGACGGCACCCGTCTGCTCGAGAACAAGAACGTGCGCGTGCTGGGCGAATGCGAGGTACGCAGCGCGACCTTCGACCTGGACTGGCCCGAGTACCTGGAGATCGAGGGCACCCTCGACACCAACTGGGCCGGCGCGAGCCTGGTCAACAAGAACCTCGGGGCCACCGTTCCGGTGCGCCTGACCGGCAACGGCGAGCTGCGCGGCGGGGTGAACCCGCTGCCCGAACTCGAGATCCTCGGTGGCGTCCACAACTGCTTCGGCCTGACCGCCGAGTCGTTGACCTTGTCCGGCGGTGCTTCGGAGTTGGTGCTGCGCGATGGCACGACGACGCACGTCCTCGGTCCGTTCCAGCACAACGATGGCGTGCTGCGTTTCGACGCAGTCGGCAGCAGCGCGCGTGTGCTGCGGGTAGATGGCCTGTTCCAGCAGTTCGGCGGGACCCTGGTCAGCCCGTCGGGCGCCGACCGGATCGAGGTTCTCGACGACTGGGTCAGCCAGAACGGCTACTTCATGGACAACGGCTGGGTCGAGTTCGAGGCTCCCGGCCAACTCAGCGGCAGCTCACCGCAGATCAAGCGCATGCGCCTGGTCTCGGGGGCGCGCGAGATCGTGGACGATCTGGAGGTCTTCGGCGAGTTGACCTCGATCGGCGGCAGCACCACGGGCAGCGGCTGGATCGAGATGACCGGGACGATCACTCCGATCAGCACGGGCGCGAACCTGCTCAATCGGGTGAGGGTCGTCGGTGGCGTGGTCAACATCACCACTTCGCACCTGGGGACCCTCGAGGTGGTCGGCGGCAACCTGCGGCTGCTCGACGGCGTCGGTGTGACCATCGACGGGGACCTGCGTTTCCTGGGCGGACTATTCGCCTCCCAGGGTATCGGTAGCAGCCTGCGCTACCTCGACGTCGGCGGCGACATGCTCGAGGCAGGTACCGCGGCGGACGCCGAGCAGAACGCCGCCACGCGTATTCGAGTCGCTGGCGACTGGGTCGGGGTCGGCGCGTTCGTGCTGCCCACCGGCTGGGTGGAGCTGGACGGCGGCGGGGCCTCGACGATCGGCGGCGCGGCACCGACCTTCGGCAACCTCCGACTCGCCGGCGGGGCCCACACCCTGCTCGCCGCGACTCGGATCGATCAGGAGCTCGAGGTGCGCTCGAGTCTGGACCTCGGCGCGCAGGACCTGACGGTCCAGGGCAACCTCGACTCGAACTGGAGCGGCGCCACGATCGTCGGGACGGGCCCCATCGTGCTCGACGGCGACGGCGAGCTGCGAACCAACGGCAACTCGATCCCCCCGCTGCACCTGATCGGCGGCACCCGCCAGGTGTTCCCGAGCTTCGTCGAGGCGCTGCACGTGTCCGGCGGCATCTGGCGCATGCGCGACGGCTCGCCCTGCACCGTGGCCGGCGACGTGCTGCTCGATGGAGGCCTGGTGGTGTCCGAGCCGGTGGGGAGCTCCGCCCGCGGCTTGACCGTGTTGGGCGACTTCACCCAGTCGTCCACGATGATCGACTCGACCGTCTCGGCCACCACGATCCGCGTCGCGGGCAACTGGTCCAGCGACCCGTCCTTCGTGCTGGAGCAGGGCTGGGTCTACCTGGATGGCGGCGACTCCGAGATCGGTGGGGCCGGCCCGACCTTCAAGCGCCTGCGCCTGGTCTCCGGGATCAACACCCTGACCAGCGAGGTCGAGGTGAACGGCGAGCTGATCTCCCAAGGGGGCTCCACGGCGGGCAGCCCGTGGCTGAACATGACCGACGCCGTCAGCGCAGTCAGCACCGGCGCCAACGAGATCGCGCGCCTGCGGGTGGCCGCGGGGACGATTCCGATCACCACTTCGCGGGTCGGGGACCTCGAGATCGCGGGCGGTCAACTGCGCCTCTTGGACGGGGTCGCCCTGACCGTGAGCGGCGATGCGACCTTCCTGGCGGGCCAGTTCGCCTCCCAAGGCGTCGGCAGCAGCCTGCGCTACATCGACGTGGCCGGGACCTTCGTCGAGTCGGGCACCATCGCCGCGGCGGAGCAGAACGCGGCCACGGAGATTCGCGTGGCGGGCGACTTCACCGGGAACGGCGACTTCACCCTGCCCCTGGGTTGGTTCGAGCTCGACGGCGCGGCGAATCAGGTCGTCGACGGGACGGGTCCGGTCTTCGGCAATCTGCGCGTGGAGAACGGCACCGCGACCCTGGCCACCGACGTTCTGGTCGAGCAGGAACTCGAGGTGCGCGGTTCCCTGGACCTGGCCGATCGCGACCTCGAGGTCGTCGGAACCCTGGACTCCAACTGGAGCGGCGCGACCATCGTCGGCGTCGGCCCCCTGCGCCTGACCGGCAACGGCGACCTCCGCACGACTGGCAACTACGTCGCGCCGATTCGGGTCGAGGATGGACTGCGACAGGTCTTCCCCTGCTATCTCCAAGCGCTGGAGCTGAGCGGCGGCATCTGGCGCTCGATGGACGGCTCCACCTGCTTCGTGGCCGGCGATGCGCTCTTGACCGGAGGGATCCTCGATTCGCAGGGCGTCGGGAGCTCCGCGCGGGGGATCGACGTCGAGGGCAGCCTGGTCCACACGGGCACCACGGTTGACGTGCAGAACTCGGCCACCACCATCAAGGTCGCCGGCGACTGGTCCAGCGACTTCCTCTTCACCATGGACGAGGGTTGGGTCCAGCTCGACGGAGGCGACGCGGAGCTCGGTGGGCCGAACCCGATCTTCAAGCGCCTGCGCCTGGTCAGTGGGGTCAAGACGCTCACGTCCCAGGTGGAGGTCTTCGGCTCGCTGTTGGTCCAGGGCGGTTCGACGCAGGGCGAGGAGTTCATCGTGATGCCCGGCGCGATCACCCCGGTGCAGACCGGGGCGAACCTCGTGAACAAGCTGCGCGTGACCGGTGGCAGCGTGCCGTTCACCACATCGCACTTCGGCGAGCTGCAGATGACCGGTGGGCAGATGGAGGTCCTCGATGGGGTCGCCCTGACCGTCGACGGGGACGTGACCTTCAGCGGTGGAGTGTTCTCGACCCAGAGCGTCGGCAGCAGCATCCGACTGCTCGACGTGGGCGGCAACTTCAGCACCACGGCGGCGACCCTCGGCTTTCAGAGCGTGGCCACCCGCTTGCGGGTGGCTGGCGACTGGAGCTCGAACTCGGCCTTCCAGATGACCTCCGGGATCGTCGAGCTGGACGGCACGGGCACGAGCTACCTGCGTGGGAGCGTGCCCGGCCTCGACCCGATGCTGCCGACCGTGCAGATCAAGAACGGCACGCGGCTGGTGGACGACAGCGTGGACGTGACCGCCGCCTCGGTGACGATCGATGCGGGGGCGCGCCTGGAGGCGGCGGCGGGCGGCGACCTACGGGCCGCGGGTGTGCCCTTCGTGGTCAACGGCACCCTTGCTGCGAGCGCGGGCGGGCGACTGTCCCTGGGCGCGCTCGCGTCGGTGCTGGTCAACGGTGGGGGCCGGCTCGAGCTGCTCGGCGAACCGGGCGATCCGGCGACCCTCGGTGGCGTCGCCGGGGGCGGCTACGCCGTGACGGTCAACGGCACCCTGGCCGCGCGCGACTTCGTCGTCTCCCAGCCGGGGCCGGACGGACTGGTGATGAACGGCAGCTACGCGGCCGCGCCCGACGATCTGCGCGGCGGCGAGTTCGCCTCCCCGGCGGCCACGGGCAGTTCGACCCTTCTCACCCTGGGACACGCCGCGGCGAAGACGCTGTACTTCGTGCGCTTCGAGGACTCGGCCCTGACCGGGACCTACAACGTGCGCCGCACGACCGGAGGCGACGTGGCCTTCCAGAACTTCGGCGGCGACTTCTCCGGCGAAGCGTTCGAGGACGATCCCGGCGATCGCATCGACTGGCTGCCGCCGGCGGCTACGGAGATCGTGTTCTTCAAGGCCACCAACGGGCCGCAGAAGGTCTTCCTGAACTTCGAGACCAGCTTCGAAGCGGACGTCCAGGCCTTCATCCTGGAGGCCGGCCCGGCGGCGAGCGGACCCTTCGCGACCGTGGTGGAGCTGGCGCCGACGGGCGTCGGCTCCTACGCCGCGGTGGACGCACCCCTGGCGGCCGACACCGAGGTGTTCTACCGCCTGCTCGAGCGCCGCACCGACGGCTTCGTGCGCCTGCTCGGCGAGGACGCGGCCCTGCCCTACTCGGCCGCGACTCCGGCCAACGTGCGGACCGTCGGGCCGACCGGTGAGTTCGCCACGATCCAAGCCGCGATCGACGCCGCGACGAGCCCCTTCACGGTTATCAGCGTGGCCCCCGGGACCTATCCGTCCTTCTCGATCGTCTCGCCGACGGTGTTGAGCCTGTCGATCCTGCCCGAGGCTCCCGGGGTCGTGATCGACGCCTCGGCCGCGCCGGTCGCGATCCATGGCGTGGGCTTCGGCAAGGACGTGATCCTCGCCGACCTGGTGATCGACGGCGGGGCCACGGACTCGGCGGTGGACCTTGCGAGCAACTTCGGCGCGGTCGTGCTCGACCGCTGCGACGTGAACGGCGGCACGGGCCAGCCCGGCCTCGAGAGCTTCCTGAGCCTCGCGGTGTCGCTGCAAGACTGCGACTTGGCGGGGTCTCCGGGCCTCCTGTCGACGGCGTCCGCAACCTACAGCGGCCGCGGCTCGATCGACGAGCTGCAGCTCTTCGGGGGATCGAGGGCGCGGCTGTGCGGCTTGACGCCGAGCGCCCTGTCGGGTGATGGCAGCGAGACGGTGACCTCCTATCCAGGCGTCAGCCCACAGCTGACCTTGCCGCGCTACCAGTCCCTTGGTGAGCCCTTCAGCGCCGACCTGGAGGCCGCACCGGGCACTTTCCATCAACTCGCGGCGTCGGCCACCGCCCTGCCCCTGGACCTGGACGACCCGGGCTTCTGGCAGATGCTCCTGCTCGTGAATGCCGGCGCCTACTTCGAGGTGGGTGAGGGCTTCACCGACGGCGCCGGGCAGGCGAGCACAGCCTTGACACTTCCGCCGGAGGGCGGATTGCTCGGTGCTCGGCTCTTGCTCCAGGCTTGGACGATCCAGGTCGTGCCGACGGTCGAGGTGCGCTTCTCCGGCGTACAGCCCCTGGTCGCGATGCCCTGAGAAGCGCTGCAGGCGTTGGTACGGTGCCAGGCACGACGCCGCCGCCTACGAGAGGGGCCCCACCGGCGCCGCGCGCCGGTGGGGCCCCTCTCGTAGGCGGCGGCGTCGTGCCTGGCACCGTACCAACGCCTTCAGCGCCCCACACGCTGTCGACTTCGTGCATCCTTGCCCGTCTCCTCGTTTCCCCCTTTCTCGACTTCCCATGCGATTCATCCGCCTGCTGCTCGCTCCCGCGCTCTTCGCCTGCCTCGCCTCGGCCGCGTCGGCGCAGTCCACCTGGACCGGCGCCGTATCCAGTGACTGGCACAACGCTGCCAACTGGTCGCCCGCCGCGGTTCCCGGACCGAGCGACGATGTCACGGTTGCTTCGGGAACGCCGAGCAAGCCCCTGGTCTCCACGGCTGACGCCGCTGTGTCCAGCCTGGTCGTCGCCTTCGGTGGGCGGGTTTCGATCGCCGACGGTCGGACACTCGCGGTGGGAGCGGACCTGGTCCTCGCGGGGCAGCTCGTGGCGTCGCCCGGAAGCACGCTGTCCGTCGTCGGCGACGTGGACCTGGCCGCGACGGCACAGTTCCCCGCTGCCCAGGGCTCGCCGGTTGGCCTGGCCTCGATCGAGCTGCTCGGGGACGGTGAGTTCACGAGCCTGTCGCCCTTGGCGGTCCCCAAGCTCGAGATCTCGGGAGGCACGCGGTTCCTCGCCAAGGGGCGCACTCTGGCCCTGGACCTCGCCCAGCACGCGGGGCTGTCCCCGGTGGAGTTGCTCCTGGCCGACGGGGCGGACTTCTCGGTCGAGGGTCTGGCGACGCTTGCCGCACCCGTCGGTTCGAAGTCCATCGGTGCCGCCACGCGAACCTTGACCGTCGAGGGCGGCGTCATCTGGTCGGTGCCCGAAGGCGCTGTGGCCAGCGAAGTGAACGCCGCCCTGCGTCTGCGCTGCGAAGGCGACTGGGCCGCCTCGACGGGTTCGGCCCTCGCCCTCGGTGAAGTGGAGCTGGCCAGCAGCGGTTCAGCGGCGATCACGGTCCTCCCGGGCGCCATGGCGCCCGCGACTTTCCGCGACCTCCACATTCTCGAGGGCAGCTGGTCGCTCACCGGAGGTGACCTCCGCGTGCTCGGCAACCTCGGCACGAACGCCAGCCTGGATCTCGGTGGCGCCGAACTCGAGGTCGTCGGCGACCTCGACTGCTCGCCCGGCGGGTTCTTCGGCGTCGGGACCTTCCCGGGCGGCGGGCTGATCCGCCTCACGGGCGACGGGATCATCAACACTTCCAGCGACCCCGGGGTTCCGTCGATCCGGATGGAGGGCGGGGTGCGCACGACGGTCACCAACGTGACCACCGAGTCCCTCGACCTCTTGGGAGGGATCTGGTCGTCGGGAGACCCGAACACCTACATCACGGTTCACGGCGACCTGCGCCTGGAAGGCGGCCACCTCGAGCTCGGCCCTTCCCTCGGATTCGGGAGGGTCGACGTCCAGGGCGACCTGATCCAGACGGGGACGACCATCTCCAGCCCGCACCCGGAGAACCGCTTCAAGGTCCGCGGCGACTGGAGCAGCACCGCCGGCTTCGTGCTCGACGAGGGCTGGGTCGAGCTCTTGGGCGAGCAGACCCTGCTCGAGGGATCCTCCCCGACCTTCAAGCGCCTGCGGTTCTTGGCCGGCAGTCGCGACTTGCTGACCGACATCACGGTCCTGCGCGGGCTCGAGCTGTACTACGCCACCCTCGACGGCGACGGCTGGATCGAGCTGGATGGCGACGTTCCGGCGGTCCAGACCACCCAGGGCAAGTTCGAGCGGCTGCGCGTGGTAGGGGGCGCGGTGACCTTCGCCGAGGCGCGGACGACATTTCTGGAGCAGACCGGGGGAGCCATCGAGGTGCTCGATGGCGCTCGGTTGCGGGTCGACAAAGACGCCACCCTGTACTCGGGCAGCTACCAGTCGTCGGCGGCCGGGAGCGCGCCGCGCGGCCTCGACGTCGGCCGCGACCTGATCGTCCACGGCACGACCTTCGGCACCCAGAACCCGGCCCACTACCTGCGCGTCGGGCGCGAGTTCGGTGCCAACGCGGGCTTCTCGACCACCGCGGGCACGCTCGAGTTCGCGAACAGCTACACCGGTGAGCTGACCGTGACCGCCCCCGGACCCGAGCCGAGCCTGCCGCTCCTGCTCGTCAAGTCCGGTGTCCTGCGCGTCGATGGCGACTACCTGTTGAACGCCGATGGCGTCGAGGTGCTCTTCGGTGGCCGGCTCGAGGTCGGCGGCGGCGCGCGGCTGAGCACTGCCGGTGTGCCCTTCTCGGTGAGTGGGGAGTTGGCGGTGGAGGCGGGTGCCGAGCTCGCCCTGGACGCGGGCAGCTCGATCCTGGTCGACCACCTCGGGCGCCTGGAGTTGATCGGTGCGCCGGGCACTCCGGCGGCCCTCGTGGGCCACGCCGGCGGCGGCTATGCGGCCGTCGTCAACGGCGTCTTCGCCGCGCGGGACTTCCTCGTGGCCGACGTCGGACCCGCGGGGCTCGCTCTCGGCGGGAGCTACGCACCGGCGCCGGACGACATGCGGAGCGGAGAGTTCTCCGGGCCCCATCCGAGTCCAGGATCGACCCTGCTGAGCCTGACCCATGCGCCGACCAAGGCCGGCTACGGCCTGACCTTCAGCGACCCCCTCGGAGTCGGCACCTACAACGTGCGCCGGCTCGGCGGCGGGCCCGTGACACTCCATGGATCGGGCGGCTCCTTCGCCGGCGAGTCTGGCGACGACGATCCGAACGGGCTGATCGATTGGCTGCCCCTGCCCGCGCAGACTCAGGTCGCGGTGTTCGAGGCGAAGAACGGTCCCGAGCGGGTGGCCCTGTCCTTCGAGGTCGGCTTCGAGTTGGCCACGGATCACTACCTGCTCGAGAGTGCGCCGGGCGCGGCCGGACCCTTCACGACCCTGGTCGAACTCCCGGCCCAGGGCCCGGCGCAGTACCTGTTCGACGACATCGGCCTGGGCGCGAATGTGCCCGTCTTCTACCGGCTGTCGGAGGTTCTGGGTGACGGCACCGTGAACCAGCTCGGCCTGGCCGACGCCAAGCCCTACTCGGCCGCCTTGCCCGGCAACGTGCTGACCGTCGGGCCGAGCGGCATGTTCGCCGACATCCAATCCGCGGTCGACGCCGCCACCGCCCAGTCGACGGTGATCCGCGTCGAGCCCGGGACCTACGACGGGTTCCAGGTCATCGATCCATCGGTGCGCAGCTTGACGATCGTCGCCGACGGGCCGGGTGTGCTCGTGGAGGACTACGACGTCGCCCTACGGATCGCGGGCGTGCCCGCGGGCGCGGACCTGTTGCTGCTGGGGATCGACGTCAAGGGCAACACCTCGATCAAGCCCTTGGTCGAGGTCGTGGACTGCGACGGGTTCGTCAGCTTCGCCGACCTCGATGTGGGGGCGATCAGTGGTCTCGGGCGCGCGGCGCTGTCCGTCAGCGGGTGCGCGACCGTGAGCCTCGAGGACTGCGACATCACGGGCGGCGACCCGACCCTCGAAGTCCTGCAGTCGAAGGTCTACGTGACCGGCGGCAGCATGATCCGCGTCAGCAGCAAGCAGTTCAGCACCCTGCGGATCTGCGAGGTGAGCCCGGTGTTCAAGCTGAAGGACGGGACCTCCACCTTGGAGCTGCTCGAAGGCGATTGCCCGCGGGTCGAGGTGCCGATCTTCCAGTCGCTAGGCGAACCGTTCACCCTGTCGTTCGACGCCGCCCAGGGGCAGCTCGCACAGCTGGCCGTCGCGGCCACGACCCTGCCCTTGGACATCTTGATCCCGGATCTCTGGCAGATGCTGCTGGTGGTGCAGCTCGGCGCCTCGATCCCGCTCGGGACCTACGCCGGCGACGGAGCCGGGCTCGTGGTCGACGTCTTCGAGCTGCCTCCGGACCCCGCCTTGCTCGGCGCGCGACTGCTGCTCCAGGGCTGGACGATCGACACGGTGCCGTCGCTCTCGATCCGCTTCAGCCCCGCCCGGCCGCTGGTCGGGATGCCTTGACGAACGCCTCACGCGCCCCGAGCGAGGGCGCTACCGAGGGTAGCCCGGCGAGTGCAGGATCGTCCCGGTGCGGACCGCGGGTGAACCATCCTGCGTGACCCAGTTCTCGCCGCGCTCAGCCAGGTGCTCGCCCATGTGCGCGCGCCAGAGGGCCAGGAGCGTGGCGTGGTCGGGATCCCTCGCCAGGTCGCGCTCTTCGCGCGGATCGGCGTCCAGGTCGAAGAGCTGCTCGGTGCCGTCGAAGGCGTGGAATACGTACTTCCAGCGGCCGTCGGTCAGTGCGGTCCAGACGTTGCCGGGCCAGTAGCAGGTGGCGTGCTCCAGATCGAGCCAGGGACGCCACGACGTTCCGCCTCGGCCGAGATCGAGCATCGACGCGCCGTCCACGTCTTCGGGGCAGGGTAGTCCGGCGGCGTCCAAGAGGGTCGGTAGCACGTCGCGCAGCTCCACCGGCTGCGGCAGCACTTGGCCGCGCTCGGGCGCTTCCTCGCCCAAGGCGTCTTCGCCCCACCAGACCAACATCGGGATCCGCGCCGAGCCCTCGTAGGCGTAGGTCTTCCGCCACAGGTGGTGGTCGCCGAGCATGTCGCCGTGATCCGAGGTGAACAGGATCAC
Source organism: Engelhardtia mirabilis (assembly GCA_007751255.1). Taxonomy (GTDB): domain Bacteria; phylum Planctomycetota; class UBA1135; order UBA1135; genus Engelhardtia; species Engelhardtia mirabilis. The sequence goes on along the minus strand of CP036296.1, from coordinate 6,075,581 downwards.
GCAGTCGTCGAGTTCGTCGCGCGCCTCGAGCGCTGCCAGGAGCCGGCCGATCTGCTCGTCGATGAACTCGACGTTGGCGCAGTAGGCCCGTCGGGCTGCAATCACCGCCGCCTGCGGCAGGTTGTTGCGCGCCGCCGTGAAGTCCGCCTCGTCGACGATCGATCCGAACTGGTCGTCGGACCAATCAGCCCGGGCCGCGGCGGGCATCTCGACCTCGGTGTAGTGCTCGAGCAGCCGAGCCGGCGGGTCGTAGGGGCTGTGGGGCCGCGCGAAGCTGACCTTCAAGAGGAACGGCGCCTCGCCGTGCCAGTCCTGGACGAACGCCACCGCCCGATCGCCCGTCCAGCTCGTCGGATGCAGCGCCTCGGGCAGCACGTAGGCACCCGCGCGGTGGTCGTTGAAGCCGATCCCCGTGGCGTCGGGGTCCGCGTCCGGTGCCCGGCGCGCGAACCACTGGCGGTAGTCGGAGACGAAGTCGTCGCTCTCCACCCGCCCCGATTCGTCCAGCTCGACCGTCTGCCAGCCGTGGGTGCTTCGCTGGGGAAAGAAGTGGTTCTTGCCGATCGCGTGGGTCGTCCAGCCGGCGCCCGAGAACAGGCGCGGCAGCTCAGTGGGGTAGCGCGTCGGGATGCGCGAATAGCCGAGCAGGCCGTGGTTCCAGGGCGCGCGCCCGGTCAACAGCGCGGCCCGCGAAGGCGTGCACGAGGGCACCGAGGCGTAGGCGTGCTCGAAGCGCAGGCCTTCCCGCGCCAGGCGATCGAGGTTGGGCGTTCGCACCGGCCAAGTGCCTTCGACGCCGAGGACGTCGCCCCGGTGCTGGTCGGTCATGACCAGGATCAGGTTGGGCCGCGGCGGCCCCTCCTGGGTGGCGAGGGCCAGCGCCGCGATCAGGCTGCAGAGCACGGCGGCCACGGCTCAGTCCTCGTCCGGCTCGAGCTCGAGGCAGACGGAGTTGATGCAGTAACGCAGCCCCGTCGGCTTCGGCCCGTCCGGGAACAGGTGCCCCAGGTGCGCGTCGCAGCCGCCGCAACGGATCTCCGTGCGCCGCATGCCGTGGCTCGTGTCCTCGAGCTCGATCAGGTTCGCGCCGTCGAGGGGCTCGAAGAAGCTCGGCCAGCCGCAGCCCGAGTGGAACTTGCCGTCCGAGCGGAACAGCTTGGTGCCGCAGCAGACGCACAGGTACGTGCCCGCCGTGGTCGTGTCGGTGTACTCGCCCGTGAAGGGACGCTCGGTGCCCCCTTGGCGTGCGACTTGGTACTGCAGCGGCGTCAACTCGGCACGCCACTGGTCGTCGGTCTTGGCGACGCGGTTGGAAGGATCGGGGGTGTCGTTCTTCACACGCCGATCCTAGCGCTACCGCGCCGCCAGCCTGCATCGGATCAGGGCACCAGCGTCAGCGGCGCCGGGCCGCCGACCGCCGCGAGGGTCTGGTTCAGGCCGAGGACCACCGATGCGTGGTGCGCCACGAGACCCACCAGGGCCGGGTCGCTGGCCGGGGGCAGGGTCAGGGTGACATCAGCCCTTCCATTGAGCTTGAGAATGCCGATCGCGCCCGTGAGCGGCCCGGCGCCCGCGAGCGTCAAGTCGGTGTAGGCGTCGGGGTTGAGCGGCAGGTGGATGGCGCCCGGCAGGGGCAGACCCGGCGCGGTCCCGGAGAGGGTGCCGAGGACCAGGTAGGGTCGTCCGCCGAGGTCCGCGCCGTGGGCCAGGAACAGCTCTTGGGTGCCGCCGTCCGAGACCGAGATCTCGATCTCGCGGTGCAGCAGGCGCACGTCGGCGAAGCGCGCGACGGCGCCCGGCGCCGTGGCCTGGACGGGCCCGACCCCTGCGCGGCCAACCAGCAACTCGGAGCCGTCGAGGGCCAGGCTGCGTCCGAAGCCTGCGCCGTCGCCCGGATCCACCGGGGTGTAGGCGAGCTGCAGCGCCTCCGCCCAGTTCGTCGGTCCGGTGCGCTCGACGATGTAGACCTGGCCCTTCGCCACTTGCTGCAGCTCCGGCGCGGGATCGCCGACGTAGACGCGATCGGGGGTGGCCACGATCTCGTAGCCGAAGCGGTTGCTGCCGAGGCCCGTGAACGTGTCGAGCTGGGTCATCTGGCCATTGGGCTCGATCCGGTAGACGAACACGGTCCCCTTGCCGTAGCCGGGCGCGCCGATGAACAGCCGCTGCTCGCCCGCTTCCGGCAGGAAGGCGAGGCCGCGGCCGAAGTCGTCGTTGGTGGGCGAGAAGGCGGCGATCGTCATGTCGGAGAAGTGCGTCCAGTTGCCACCGGGCTCGCGCTTGTAGACGAAGACCGTCTCGGTCGAGGAGAGGAAGTCGATGTCCGCCCAGGAAGCCGCCAGCAGGCCGCCGTCGCCGGAGAACTCGACCCCCAGCACGTCGTTGCGGCCTTCGACGATCGTGTGTTCCTGCGCCCAGGTCCCGTCACCCTGTCGGGCGTAGAGGTAGGTCAGGTTGGGAGAGACCTGGTAGTTGGCGGTCTGCGCCGCGATCACCAGTCGGTCGCCGGTCGCGTCCATGGCCCGACCGAACTCGGTCGTGAGCGCGGAGTCCGGCGGGAGCAGGGTCTGGACCAGGGGCCAAGTTCCGTCGGTCTGCCTCTCGAAGACGAAGACCGCGCCCTCGTCGAGGCCCACGGTGTCGTCCCGGTGCGAGGCGACCAGCACCTGGTCACCCGACACGGCGACGACGGAGCCGAAGAACCCGAGGTTCGAGGGCGAAGGCGGATCGAGTCGGGCGGCGAAGACCCAGCCTCCGCCGGGGCTGCGCTCGAAGACCGACGCCGAACCAGCGCTCGGTACCAGGGCCGAATCGTTGCGGGCGCCGACCGCGAGGACGCCGCCGTCGAGGTCGAGGTCGCCGCCGAAGTAGTCTCCGTTCGGCTGAGAGGGGGGAGTGATGAAATCGGTCGGCAGAGCGACTTGGGCGCCTGCTGCCGGAGCGGCGACGGCGACTACGAATGCAATGGAGAGTTTCATGCTCCCGAGTCTAGCCCCCCCCCTCGAGGTTCGGGGTCGATGCCCAAGGCCGCGCAGCTGCGCGAGCGTGATCCACGGGGTGCTCCGGCCCTGTGCGCGTGGCCGCGGAATTTCCGGCGCCAGCGGAACGTCTCCGGTGCTCTACGGTTGTCTCCCCGGGGCCCTGCCCCAGACCCGTAACCCGACCCCCGGTACCCACGATGATCCGCCTCGCCCTGCCCCTCGGGCTGGCCTCGGCCGCCTTGCTGTTCGACGCCCCGACCGAACTCTCCACCGACTACGCCCGCAAGGTGACCTGGAAGGTCTCCTCCGAGCGTTCCTTCAGCCTCGAGACCCTCGAATCGTCGATGGAGATCGACGGCGAGCCCGTGGAGCGCGGCGGCATGGGCGGCGGTGGCTCGGAAGACGTGCGCGCCGTGTCCTTCACCCACACGATCCTCGAGCACGCCGCCGGCGAGCCCACCGCCGTGCGCCGCGTCTTCGGCGAGGTCGCCGGTGAGGGCCTGATGCGCTTCGGCGAGAACGAGATGGAGACCACCGCCGAGTCGCCCTTCGAGGGCGCCGAGATCGAGTGGCGCATGGAGGACGGCACGCCCGTGGCCGAGGTGATCGACGGCGACGTGGAGGAGGAGGGCCTGGACGCCTTCACCTTCGGCCTGGCCCTCGACAACTTCCTGCCCGCCGGCGAGGTCGAGCCGGACGCCACGTGGGAGTTGGACGGCGAGCTGTTCCTGCAGGCCCTGGGCCTCGACCTCGAGGCGACCCTGTTTCCACCCGCGCCGCCGGAAGAGTCGGAAGAAGGTGGTCGCGGCGGTGGCCGGCGCGGCGGCTTCCGCGGCGGACGCAGCGGTGGCATCGACGCCCTGCTTGGATTGGACTGGGACGTCGAGGTCACCTTTGCCGAGGCGTCGGTCGACTCGGACTGGGGCCCCGCCGCGCGCCTGACCTTCGAGGCCGAGGGCTCCGGCGACCCGCCGGCCCGCGGCGGTCGCGGCGGTCCCGGTGGAGGCGGTGGCGAGTCGAGCACCGAAGGCTCGGTCACGGCCAACCTCGAGGGTGAGCTGCTCTTCCTGCTGGACGGCAGGCACCCGGTGCACTTCGAGTGCGGCGGAACGGTCGGCATCGAGTCGACCACGATCCGCAGCACCGGCCGCGGCGAGATGGTGATGACCAACGTGCAAGAGGGGCAGCTCAGCCTCGCGATCACCGTCGAGCAGGTGATCGAGGACGACGGGGAGTAGGTCTGTCGGGGGGGCGGCAGCTATGCGGTGTGCGGCACCATGTTGTTGCCGCCCCCCACCCCCGTGCCTCCGAGTAGGCGGCGGTTTTGTGCCTGGCACCGTACGAACGCCTACTCGGCGCTCACGCGAACCTGAAGGTCTTCGCCGCGAGCCAACCGCACAGGAGCGTCGCCAGGGTCATACCCGCCACGTGCGGGACCACCGACACCGCCGGCTGCCCGAATGCCATCAGCCGGTGCAGGGCGTCCATCGTCCAACCGGTGGGCAGGAACATCGCCAGGCTCTGCATGGCCTTCGGCGTGACCTCGATCGGCCACCAGCAGCCGCCGAGCGCGCCGAGCACGTTGCCGGCCACCACCGCCAGGCCCACCGCCTGACCCTCCGAGCGCGCGAGGTTGCCGAGCAAGATCGCGATCGCCGCGATCATGCCCGCGTAGGCCGCCAGCACGGCGGCCAGGGCCAGGGGCTCGGGGCCCCACTGCACACCGAAGGCGAAGGTGCCCAAGAGCACCGCGAAGCTGACCTGGATCCCGCCCAGCATCAGGTTGCCGAACCACTTGCCGAGCACCACCGAGCCGCGCGGGATCGGCGCGGCGGCCAGACGCAACAGGGCGCCGGACTTGCGCTCGCCGATCAGGATCGACGCGCCGGATGTCAACAGCACCACTAGGGTGAACATGACCATCGTCCCCGGCACTGCCTGCTGGAAGCCGGAGGGGACCCGTTCGAGGTTGCCCGCCGTCGACACCTCGACCTTCAGGGCGCGCTCCTGCGTCCGCAGGGCCTGCATCGACGCGGCGTTGATCTCGGCGCCGGTGGCGGCCAGGGTGATCAGGTCCGCGAGTACGCCGTAGGTCGCGCGCCGCACGGTGAACGCGTCGAGGCTGGCGCCCAGGCCGGCCTCGCGGCGACGGAAGGTCAGCGCGACCGACTCGCCGGACAGGACCCGCTCGGTCAAGTGCTCGGGGAGCTCGATGCGGCGGCGGTAGTCCTCGAAGGCCGTGCCCTCGGGGTCGTCGTCGGGGTAGACAACCGTCGCACCGCCGTCCGTGAGTCGCGCCGCCAGTTCGCCCTCGATGAAGCCGGCGTCCGCGCCGCTGCGCAGGGCGATCGAGGGCCCCGCGTCGGCGCCGCCAAAGCCGCTGGTGACGGTGCCGATGAACCAGAAGAACAGCGCCGGCATCAGGAAGGTCCACAGCAGGGTCTCCTTCTGACGCAGGTTCAGGCGCAGGTCGTGCCAGGCCACGAGCCAGGCACTGCTCAGGAAACTGCGGCTGGGCATGGGGGCGCTCATCGGGCGGAGAATCCGGGCAGGCGTCGCAGGGCGACGACGAAGAGCAGGGCGCCGACGGCGAGCACGAGGCTGAAGTCGACCAGCAGAGAACCCGCCTCCGCGCTGCCCGCGAGGATCGACTTGAAGCGCACCAGGGCCCAGCCCACCGGCGTGCGCACGCCGATCGCGGCCAGGCCGTCGGGCATGGCCTCGAGCGGGAAGAAGGCGCCGCCGATCATCAGGAGCGGGTACACGAACAGGCTCGCGACGATGGTGCCGGCGCGCTGGGTGCGCGCCATCGACTGGGCCACGAGCAGGAGGGTCACGAAGACCGTGGTCGACGTCGTCAGCCAAGCCAGCGCCAGCAGCTCGCCGGTGAAGTGGACGCTGAAGCCCAGACGCGCCGCCAGCATCCCTCCGGTGGTCAGCGCCGCGAAGAGCGCCCCGTGGGCGAGCAGCTTGCCGCCCAGCCAACCGGCCAGGGGCCGCGGGGCCGCCTGGGCCCGCCGCAGAGTGCCGGACTTCTTCTCGACCCACAGGTCCTCGGACAGGCCCAGGGCCGCGAAGATCAGGGTCATGGCCAGGATCGACGCCATCACCACGCCGCCGGTGTCGAGGGCGGTCGCGCTCGCCTCGCCGCTATCGTCCTTGTCGCCCTCGACCACCACGTCGAGCTCGATCCGCGGCGGGTCGATCCACTCGGCCAGGCGCGCGCCGAGCTCGTTGAACTCGACCGCCACGGCGGCGATGTCCTCGTTCGGATAGACCGACGCGTCCTGTGGCCCGTCGCCGAAGCGCGCCAGGGTCGAGCCCGCCACGCGGTGCACGTAGAAGTGCGCCTCGACCAGCATCGCCAGGGACTCCTCGACGATCTTCGGCAGGACGCGTTGGGAGGGATTGACCACCAACTCGAGCGTCGCCGGCTCCTCCAGCAAGAGCGCCCGGTCGAAGCTCTCGGGGATGATCAAGAGCGCCGTTGCGTCACCGCGGTCCATGCGCCGCCGCGCCTGGTCCTCGTCGGTGACCACCTCGGTCGAGATCGGCATCTTGTCGCCCGCCTGGCCCAGGGCCCCCAGCAGCAGGCTCGACACCAGGCTCTGGTCGCGGTCGAGCACCAGCACCTCGGCCACCGGCGTCGTCGCGTCCTCGCCCGTGCCGCCGAAGGCGAAGCGCAGCACCACCGCGATGCCCAGGGGCACCGCCGCCATCAACAGCAGCGCCAGCGGGTCGCGCAGGCGCCGGCGCAGCTCGTGCGCGGCGACGAGGAGCACGTACACGGTTACTCCCGGTACTCCCGACCGGTCAGCTCGATGAACAGGTTCTCGAGGCTCGGGCGCCGCAGGGTCGTGGCCCGGATCGTGCCGCCGGCGCCCTGCACCACGGCGAACAGCTCGGGCAGGCGCTCGTTGGCGCGCGGCGCGGCCAGGGCTACCAGCTCCGCGTCGGCGCCGACGACCTCGACATCCGCCAGGGACTCCAGGGCCGCGAAGGCCGCGCGCACCGCGTCCCCGTCGAAGGTCCCGTCCAGGTGCAAGAGGTCGCGCTCGCCGACCCGCGCGCGCAGCTCGTCGAGGGTGCCGCTGGCGATCACGCGCCCGTGGTCGACGATCGCGAGGTCGTCGCACAGGGCCTCGGCCTCCTCCATGTAGTGGGTGGTGTAGAGCACCGTCGAGCCCACCGCCGCCTCCTCGCGCACCAGGTCGAGCAGGGCCACGCGGCTCTGGGGATCGATGCCCACGGTGGGCTCGTCGAGCAGCAGCACCCGCGGCCCGTGCACCACGCCGCAGGCGAAGTTGAGCCGCCGCTTCATGCCGCCGGAGTAGCGCGAGACCGGCTCCTTGGCGCGGTCCGCCAGGCCGACGCGCGCGAGGACCTGGGCCACGCGCCGTTCCAACTCCGCCCCGCGCAGGCCCTGGGCCGCGCCGAAGAAGCGCAGGTTCTCGGGCGCGGTCAGCTCCTCGTACAGGGCCAGGTCCTGGGGCACGAGCCCGAGCCCCTCGCGCGCCGAGGCTCCCGCGGTCACGTCGCGCCCGCACAGCCGCGCCGAGCCGCCGTCGGGACGCACCAACCCGCACAGGCTGCCGATGGTGGTCGACTTGCCGGCGCCGTTGGGCCCCAAGAGGCCGAACACTCGGCCCGGCCGGGCGGTGAAGCTGACGTCGTCGACGGCGACGTTGGCGCCGAAGGTCTTTCGCAGGTGCTCGACTTCGATCACGGCAGGTGGCGGTGCGTGGAGGGGGGAGGCGTGGACTTCGGTCGCGAGAGTCCATGACCCGGGGCCCCCGGATCCTCCGCCTTTTCTGGCGGAAATCGCGCGGGGCCCCGCTTCCGCCTCAGGCGCCCGGACGCGCGAGGGGGTCGCCGGCGAGCACGAAGGCCGCCCAGGCGAGGGCCCGCGAGCCGCCCACGATGCGCTCCCGGACCGCGGTGCCGTAGGCCTCGCGCACCGGCTGACCCTGCGCCAATCCGCGGTAGAGGTCGTCCATCAGCTCGGCGGAGTCCGCGTCGATCACCGGCCACAGGCTCGAGACGACCGAGCGCGCGCCAGCGGCCAGGAGCGCAGGCGCAGGCCCGTGCAACTCGTCCGAGCGCGAGCGGCCCATGCGGCCGGTCTCGCAGCCCGACAGGGTCGCGACCTCGCACTCGAGCTCCAGCGGACGCAGGTCGAGAGCGGTCAAGTAGCGGTCGCCCAGGCGCAGGCCGGAGAAGAGCGGGTGGTCCGGCTGGAAAGCGCCGTGGGACGCCAGGTGCAGGGCGCGTAGGCGGCATGGCTTGGCGGTCAGAGCTTCGAGCAGGTCGTCGGGTTCGCGCGGCTCCAGGCGCGCGCCGAGGCTCGCGCTCAGGGCCTCGCGTTCGCGCGCGATGGCCGGCAGGTCGGCCTCGGGCGAAAAGCAGGCGAGCCAATGGCCGTCGACCGCACGCGGCGACCGCAGCCGCGCGAGCTGGCGCAGGCTGCGCGCGTAGGAGACGTCGCAGCCGGCGATCAGCGGTCGACCGTCGAAGGTCGCGGCGTGGATCGGCAGCTCGTGCAGCACGCCGATCGGGACGATCGTCACCGGCCGGCCGTCGAGCGCCTCGGCCGCCGGCTCCAGCAAGAGCTGGCCGATTCGGTCGAGCAGCGCGGCCGCGCTGCGCTCGAGGGCGCGTGCGTGGCGCGCTGCGTACTCCGCACCCAGGCGCAACTTGCCAATCTGAAAGCGCAGGCCTGCGGCCAAGAGCTCCAGGTCGTGCCCGCTGCAATCGAGCTTGCGCGCGCCCAAGTCACCGATCTGCAGCGGGTCGCCGAAGACGACGAAGACGTCGTCGCCGTCGAGCACGTAGTAGAGCAGCGCGTCGCCCTTCGGAACGGCGTCCAGGGGCGCGACCTCGATGCCACGGATGACAGGCTGCGCGGAAGTCGGCTCCGGATCGAGCCCGCGAACCAGCGCCATCAACTCGTCCTGGGCTCGCAGCAACTCCGCGCTCAGGTCCGTCGCTGGACCGCGAGATGGTTCCGCCGAGGCTCCGGTTGAAGCGTCGAGCTGGCGACACAGGAGTGCGTTGAGGCGGGCGCGCGCTGCGCGCAGGGCCGGCGTCGGCGGGAAGCGGCGCGCGTCCGCCTCGTCGAGGCTACGCTGGCGACTGCGGTCGAGCTCTTCGACGGCCTCGCGTGCGTAGCCCGATCCCAGGCGCTCGAGTCGCGTGGCCACGAGGCGCGTGATCGCCGGCTGGCGCTCGCGGAAGAAGGCCAGGCGCGCGTCGCCGATCGAAAGGCGCGCGAAGGCGTCCTCACCGGCCTCGATGGCGTGCTCGAGGGCGACCTCCTGGGCGGGCCCGTCGCCCGCGTGCCGATGCACCTCCGCCAGTGCGGTCCAGGCCTCGATCTCCACCAGACTCTGCAGAGGCAGCCGCCCGCCGCGCCGCTCGAGCAGCGCCTCGAGGGCGCTGCGCGCGTCGTCCAGTTGGCCGATCCCGACCCGCGAGCGCGCTAGGGCCAGCTCCCCCAGGTCGGTCAGGAAGCGATCGCCGCTGGCCGCCAGGTCGTCGCGGGCCTGGACCAGGGCCGCGGCCAGGGCGGGGCTGCGAGCGGTGCCTGCGTGCAGCTCGGCGCGGTGGATTGCGACCAGGGCTCCTAGCACGCGGTTGCCGAGCTGCGCGAACAGGCGCGCGGCGGCGGCGAGGGCGCGCTCGGCCTCGTCGGTCGCGCTCAGACGCGCGTGCGCCACGCCGGCGAAGAGGGTCGAGCGCGCCTGCTCGTAGTCCATCCCCAACTCCTCGAAGCGCAGCGCGGCGGCCTCGGCGCGGTCGCGGGCGTCGCGCCAGGCGTCGAGGCGCAGGTGCAGCTCCGCCAGGTCCATGTCGCACAGCGGCGGCCCGCTGGCCTTGCCGAGCGCCTCGAATTCCGCGCGGCTAGCGCGCAGTCCGGCCTCGGCGCCCGCGAAGTCACCGCGGCGGAAGGCCAGGTAGGCCAAGCCGTAGCGCGCCTCGGCGGCCAAGATCTGGTGATCGTGTTCGGCGAAGACCCGCTCCGCGTCGGCGAAGGAGTGCTGGGCCGCGTCGAAATCGTTGGCGTTGGTCTCGACGTTGCCGAGGTTGATCAGCGCGAAGGCGCGCCCGAGGGCGTCGTCGATGCGCTCGAAGCGGGCGATGGCGCTGCGGTAGCTGTCGCTGGCCTCCATGTAGCGATCGAGGCGAAAGTACACGTTGCCGACATTGCACTCGAGCTGCGCCAAGAGGCGCTCTTCACCCCGCGCCTCGAACACGCGGCGAGCGCGTGCGGCCTCGACCAGGGCCGCGTCGCTGTTGCCGCTCATCTGCAGCACGTCGACCAGGCTGCGACGCACGCGCGCGGCTTCCAGAGCCTCGTCCGCGGCGTCGTAGAGCTCGACGGCCGCGCGGTAGTCGACGATGGCCTCCGCGCTGCGGCCGTTGGCGTGGAAGGCCACGGCGCGTCCACGCAGGCCCAGCACGCGTCGCTCGGGCAACCCGCGCGTCAGGCGCTCGAGCCGCTCTGCCAGCACCAAGGCCGCGGGCGGATCGCGGCGCACGGTGCGGTCGAGCTCGGCCTTGAGCTCGTCGGCGAGGGCCTCGTTCTCACCGTTCTGGCGCGCGAGGAGCGCCTCCCACTGCGCCTGGCTCGGTTCGTCGCTCCCGAGCAGCAGCGCCAGGTACGCGGGCTGCGCGCCCGCGGCTTCCGGCGCTTCGTTCACCGGTTCGGATCCACGTCCGCGAGGACGATCAGGGTCGTGCCGAGCTCGATCGAGAGTTCCATCGGCGCCGCGGGGAGCTGGTCGAAGACGAAGCAGCCCAAGGCATCGAGCGGGGTCCCTGCGACCCGCCCGTCGTCGCCGCGCAGCACCGCGCGCGCCGCGCCCAGCTCGTCGCCGTCGCGGTGCATGAGCTGGCCGATCAGCGCACCGGACTCATCCAGGGCCAGGTCGACGTCGTAGTCGTCCACCGTGTACAGCGCTTGGTAGGGGCGCAGTCCGGCGACCTGTTGGCGCAGGGCGAGCTGCGGATCGGCGATCGGCGGAACCAACTTGCCGACTAGGGTGCGCCAGCCGCCGCGGCCGCGTTCGTCGGCGAGCAGGGCCTTGGCGCGATCGAGGCTGGCGCGGGGCAGGGGCTCGAGCCGCGCCTGGGCCGCGGCGGCCAATACCTGGCGCACGTGCGCGAGCCGCCGGTCGAACTCCAGCGGAGCTTCGCGCCGCAGGGTCTCGAGCGCCGCACTCGTCGGCTCGCCCTCCAGGTGCGCGATCAGATCCCCGTAGAGGTTCAGCCGCGAGTCGTCCGGTTCAGCGTCGGTGTTCATGCCTGGCTCCAGCGGGATTGAGCGGCGGAGGCCGTGTTCGATACGTGCAAGCTTCCGAATTCCGTCAGAAGGAGTCGTCGTCGAACCCCCGACGTTCGAGCGCCAGGGCCAGGCGCGCGAGGCAACGCTGGCGGGTCGGACCGATCGAGCCGGCCGGGATGCCGAGTCGGCTGGCGATCTCCTCGTAGGAGGGGGTAGCCGGATCCAGGAACAGGGTCGTCAGCAGGGCTCGGCAGCGACCGTCGAGTCGGGCGACCTCGTCGCGAACCAGTTGCACCTGCTCGAGCCGCGCCGGCAACTCGTCGGCCGCCGCCGCGGTCGTGGGCAGCCCGAGGTCGGCCCGGCGGCCCTGGCCGACCTCGTGCTCGCGAGCCTTGAGCGAGCCCATGCGCCAAGCCTCGCGCGTGGCGGTCGTGATCACCCAGGCCGGAATCGAGCGCGGCTCGCGGATGTGCGAGGCGTGGCGCAGGAGCACGGTCCAGGTGGACTGCTCGGCGTCGTCGACGGCGTCCCCACGGAGTCCCGCGCGCCTCGCCGCGGCGCGCACGATCGGCCCGAAGCGCACGACGAAGCGCTCCCAGGCGTCGATCCGGCCGTCGCGCACGCCGGCGAAGAGCTGGTCGTCCTCCCCGGCCGGCGGGTCCGCGCCCGGACGGGCGCCGGACTCAGTCGTGGTGGAGGAGCTTGACACCGGCTTGGGCGATGTCGATGCGGCCGGACCCGAGTTGGTCGTTGTGCAGCGGATTGGTCGACTCGAGGGAATGCGCGGCGTCCGCCAGGGCGTCGGTGTTCGCTTCGGGCTCGTGGGCCTTCGAGCTCCACGAGTGCAGGCGCGACACGCCGCCGCTCACGATCGCGGTCGACATCGACGTCCCGCTCCACAGGGCGTACTGGTTGCCCGGCATGGCGCTGTAGACGTCGACGCCCGGCGCGCAGACGTCGACTTCCTTGCCGAAGGCCGAGAAGGGCGCCACGACGTCATCGACCCCGACGGCGGCGACCGCGATCACTTCGTGGTAGGCCGCCGGGTAGACCACGCCGAGCGAGCCCGTGTTGCCCGCGGCCGCGACGATCGCGATGTGGCATTCGTCGTGGGCGAACTCGATCGCCTCCTCCACGGCGGCGGAGGGCTCCGCGAGGCTGAGCGAGAGGTTGATCACCTCGGCCCCGTCGATGGCGGCGCGGTAGATCGCCCGCGCGACGTCGTAGGAGGTGCCCACGCCGTCGGCGTCGAGCACGCGATAGGGGATCAGTCGGGCCATGGGGTCCACGAGCACGATCAAGCCGGCCATGTGGGTCCCGTGGCCGTGGGCCTCGTCGACCTGCCCGTCGCCGTCGTCGTCGATCCCGTTGGCGAGGTCGGCCGCCACCGGCTGGCCGAGCACGAAGTCGAAACCGGGCGCGTGGATGTTGCCCGCGAGCAGGGGGTGGGCGAGGTCGATGCCGGTGTCGATCACCGCGACGATCGTCGGCGAGCCGGCCTGGGGCGCGGTCGAACCGTTCAGCGCGATGGCCGGCACCGCGGCCTGGTCGGTGTACTCGGGGCCCGTGGGCGTGGCGTCGAAGAAGGCCGCCGTGCACTGCTGGGGCCCGGTCACCGCCTTGCCGCCGCAGCCCTCCGGCGGGCCGGCGGCGGTGTTGCCCTCGACGAAGATCACGCCGGGCACGTCCGTGAGGAAAGCGTGGGCCGTGTCGACGCCCTGGCCCTGTGGCAGTTGGAGCAGCGCCACCAGACCCGGGCCGCCCGCGCTGAGGGGCGCCAGGGGGTCACCGAACTGGTCGATCAGGATCCCGCCAACCTGGGCCGCGACGTCGGCCGGAGCCACGCCCGGAGCGAGCCCGACCAGGACCTGGTTCAGGACGATGGGCGCGATGGGGGCGACGGACGCACCGGCCACGGCGGCGGAGGCTCCGCGCTGGGCCTTGGGGGCCTCGAGCTGGGCGGTCGCGGCGCTGGCGCTGGCCAGGACCGCGGTCAGGCCCAGCAGCGTATGGGGGAGAAGCTTCATCGAAGGGTCTGTCGGAGGGACAGCGGACCCCCCCTGGGGCTTGGGAGGGGCGAGGGCCGTCGAGCGTACAGCTTCCTACCGATTCGACCGGGTCGGGTCGCCTGGAGCGCCGATCGCGCGGTTCGGGATGCGTAGGATTGGGCTCGACGGAGATTGGAGATCCAGGGGTCTCCTTTTGACTCGCCCAGCCGCCGCGACGGACCCCAGAATCCGGAACAATGTCCCGCCCCGAATCCCGACCCGTCCGCGACTACCTGCTCGACCTCCAGGACCGCATCTGCGCCGGCATCGAGGCCCAGGACGGCGCCGCGACCTTCTCGCGCGAGGTGCTCGAGGGCGAGCGCGGCGGCCTGGCCCGGCCGCGGGTCCTCGAGGGTGGTGAGGTGGTCGAGAAGGCCGCGGTCAACTTCAGCCACACCCGGGGCGACTCCCTGCCGGCGGCGGCGACCGCCCGGCGGCCCGAGCTGGCGGGCCGAGCCTTCGAGGCGGTCTCGGTCTCGCTGATCGTCCACCCGCGCAACCCCTTCGCGCCCACGAGCCACGCCAACGTGCGCTTCTTCATCGCCGAGAAGGAGGGCCAGGAGCCGGTCTGGTGGTTCGGGGGCGGCTTCGACCTGACGCCCTACTACGGCTACGACGAGGACTGCGTGCACTGGCACGCCGAGGCCAAGTCGGCCTGCGACGCGGTGGATCCGGGCCTCTACCCCCGCTTCAAGGCCGCCTGCGACGAGTACTTCGTCAACACCCACCGCCGCATCGGCGATCGCGGCGAGCCCCGGGGGATCGGCGGCGTCTTCTACGACGACTTCTCGGAGCTCGGCTTCGAGCGCTGCTTCCAGCTCCACCGCAGCGTCGGCGACCACTACATCAGCGCCTACCTGCCGATCCTCGAGCGTCGCAAGGACACCCCCTGGGGCGAGGCCGAACGGGATTGGCAACTGCACCGCCGCGGGCGCTACGTGGAGTTCAACCTGGTCCACGACCGCGGCACCAAGTTCGGCCTGCAGTCGGGGGGGCGGATCGAGTCGATCCTGGCCTCCCTGCCGTCCGAGGTGCGTTGGTCCTACAACTACGCCCCCCAGCCCGGGACCCCCGAGGCGGCGCTGCTGGAGCGCTACCTCGTCCCCCGCGATTGGCTGGCCGGCGAGTAGTCGGGCGGCGGGCGCGGCGGGCCGCTATCCTGGTCGCCCTCTTCCGCCGATCGGACCCTCACGGGCGGGGTAGGTTCACCGTAGAAGGCCTTCGATCCCCTCCCGCCGCACCCCCTCCGCTCCCCCTGCGATGCGCCATCGTCGACCCGTCCTCGCTGCCTCCGCCCTCCTCGCCGCCGCCGCCCTCACGAGCTGCGGCCAGGAATCCAAACAGCCCGGACTGATCCTGTCCAAGTCGGTCTTCGCCGGGGGCTCCACGCCCCAGCCGGCGACGATGATGCTGCTGCGTCCGCCCACGGATCCCGAGGGAGCGTGGACTTCGGAGGAGATCATCACCAAGCCGAACAGCCTCACCGTTCAGCCCGGCACAGCGCCGAACGGCGACTCGGTCTTCCGCCTGATGCAGGGCGGCGAGCCCACGGGCGGCGTGGTGCGGCTCGAACCCACGGACGGCGCCTGGGGGCCGGTGGCGGCCGACGACATCGCCGTGGACTCGGTCGACTGGCAGATGCGGGGCGACAAGCCGAACACCAAGGACTACGAGATGGCCGGGGGCAACGTGTTCCACAAGGCCCTGTGGTGGGAGCCGCTCTACGGTGAGCCGGGCATCCTGACCATCTCCGCCAACATGCCCTTCCTGCAGATCTGGCGCAGCAAGGGCGGTGCTTGGACGCCTGAGCTCCTGTGGACCGCCAACGTCGGCGGGCGCGAGCAGCGCTTCCGCGACATCGAGATCGGCGACCTGGACGGGGACGGCCAGGACGAGCTGGCGATCGTGACCCACGACCGTGGCGCGGTGTACGTGCTGGATCAGACCCCGACCGGCCTCGAGGCCCAGAAACTGCACGAGACCGAAGAGCGCATCTTCGTGCACGAGGTCGAGCTGGGCGACGTGGACGGGGACGGCGTGCCGGAGATGTTCGTGACGCCGTCGGAGCCCAACCGCCTGGACGGCAACCACCAGGCGGGCTGGGTCGATATGTACCGCTACTCCGCACAGAGCGGCCAGTACGAGCGCTCGGTCGTGGTCCACATGCCCGCGAGCCACGCCAAGGAGATCCTGGCCTACGACTACGACGAGGACGGCAAGGTCGAGCTCTACGTCGCGGTGGAGACCGAGACCGACCAGAGCGTGTCGGCCGCCGAGGGCGACCCGGTGGAGATCCAGTCGTTCACCTGGGATGCGGCCAAGGGCGCGATGGTCGCGGGTCCGTCGATCGAGATCGAGGGCTGCATGTGCCGCTTCCTGTGCGGCGGCGACACCGACGGCGACGGCACCAACGAGTTGATCGCCTCGACCAACAACGGCGGGATCTACAAGCTCGAGCGCAAGGGTGGCGCCTGGGAGAGCGACCGCATCGTCGCGCCCTACGCCTCGGGCGGCTTCGAGCACGCCACGATCCTGATCGACCTCGACGGCAACGGCACCGACGAGGTCATCGTGGCCAACGACAACAAGGACCAGGTCCTGTGCGTGCGCTTCGATGCCGAGGGCGGGCGCTACAAGCGCGACAAGATCTACGACCTGTCGGGCGTGAACTACATGGCCTGGAACATCATGGAGCTGCCGGCGGGGCACTGATCCGCCCGGGGCGCGTGGCGACCCGAGCCAGGCGCTACGCTTCCGTTCCATGATCCAGGCCAGCACTCCGCGCCTGCGTGCGTACTCGGCGGGCCAGCTCGAGCAGATCCCCCAACTGGCCGGGATCGGCCACGAGCAGCGCTTCGAGATGCGCGTCGTGGCGAGCGTGCTGCCCTTCCGGGTCAACGACTACGTCTGCCGCGAGCTGATCGACTGGGATCGGGTCCCCGAGGACCCGATCTTCCAGTTGGTCTTCCCCCAGCGGGGGATGCTCGCGGCAGAAGAGTTCGAGCGCATGGCGGCCCTGCACCGCCGCGGGGCCGAGCGCGGCGAGATCGACGCTCTGGCGCGCGAGATCCGCGCCGGCCTCAACCCGCACCCGGCGGGCCAACAGGCCTTGAACGTGCCAGTCTTCGACGGCGACCGCCTGACCGGTCTGCAGCACAAGTACCGCGAGACGGTGCTGTTCTTCCCCAGCCAGGGCCAGACCTGCCACAGCTTCTGCACCTTCTGCTTCCGCTGGGCGCAGTTCATCGGCGACCGCGAGCTCAAGTTCGCCGAGCGCGACGCCACCCGCCTGCACGCCTACCTGGCCGACCACCGCGAGGTCAGCGACGTGCTCGTGACCGGCGGCGATCCGATGGTGATGCGTACCAAGGTGCTGCGCGGCTACCTCGAGGCGCTGCTCGCGCCCGAGTTCGACCACGTGCGCACGATCCGCATCGGCTCCAAGGCGCTCACCTTCTGGCCCCAACGCTTCGTCTCCGACGAGGACGCCGACGACCTTGCGGCCCTGTTCGAGCGCCTGGTGCGCGGCGGCAAGCACGTGGCCTTCATGGCCCACCTGGAGCACTGGCGCGAGCTCGAGACGGACGTCGCCGTGCGCGCGGTTCGTCGCCTGCGCGACTGCGGCGTCGCGATCCGCAGCCAGGCGCCGGTGTTGCGCCACGTCAACGACTGCGCCGACACCTGGGCCCGCACCTGGCGCGAGCAGGTGCAGCTGGGGATAGTTCCCTACTACATGTTCGTCGAGCGCGACACGGGGGCCCGCGGCTACTTCGAGCTACCCCTGGCCCGCGCCCACGAGATCTATCGGGACGCGATCAAGCAGGTCTCCGGCCTCGCGCGCACCGCGCGCGGCCCGTCCATGAGCTGCGGCCCCGGCAAGGTCGAGATCCAGGGCGTGGCCGAGGTGGCCGGGGAAGAGGTCTTCGTCCTGCGCTTCATCCAGGCCCGCGATCCCGCGTGGACCAACCGGCCGTTCTTCGCCAAGTTCGACCCGCGTGCCACCTGGTTCGACGAGCTCGTGCCCGCATTCGGCGAGCGCGAGTTCTTCTTCGAGTCGCAGTTGCGCGAGATCGAGACCGTGGGCGTGCGTCGGTCGGAGCCCGCGCGGGGGCATGCCCACGCCCGGTCGCACTAGGCGTTCGTACGGTGCCAGGCACAAAACCGCCGCCTAGATGCGTGGGTGAACAGGCGCCGAAGGCGCCTGTTCACCCACGCATCTAGGCGGCGGTTTTGTGCCTGGCACCGTACGAACGCCTAACGCGAGCACCGTCGACGCTGCACTCGAACTTGCCTCCCGCCTTTACACTGGGCGGCCACGCCTTTTCCCGAGCAATCGAAGACCTTGGAGGTCGAGATGAGACCGTCGCCTTGTTCACTCGCCTGTTGCCTGCTCTCGCTGGTCGCCCACGGTCAAGGTGAAGCCACCAGCTCCAGCCCCAACGACGACGCCAAGCCGGGCCTGATCCTGGCCATCTCCGTCTTCGCGGCGGGTTCCGCGCCCCAGCCGGCGACGATGTTGCTGCTGCGTCCGTCCGCCGAACCGGACGGCCCGTGGACCTCGGAGGAGATCGTCACGGAGCCCTCGAGCCTGACGGTCCAACCGGGCACCGCGCCCGGTGGAGAGACGGTCTTCCGCGTGGCGCAGGCGGGTGAGCCCATCGGCGCTGTCGTGCGTCTCGAACCCTCGGACGGTGTCTGGGCGCCTGTGGCCGCGGACGACATCGCGGTGGACTCGGTCCAGTGGCAGGTGCGCGGCGACAAGGAGTTCACGAAGAACTACGAGATGGCCGGTGGCAACGTGTTCCACAAGGCCCTGTGGTGGGAGCCGCTCTACGGCGAGCCGGGCATCCTGACCATCTCGGCCAACATGCCCTTCCTGCAGATCTGGCGCAGTGAGGACGGCACCTGGACCCCCGAGCTCCTGTGGACCGCCAACGTCGGTGGGCGTGAGCAGCGCTTCCGTGACATCGAGATTGGCGACCTGGACGGCGATGGTGTGGACGAGCTGGCGATCGTGACCCACGACCGCGGCGGCGTGTACGTGCTCGAGCAGACCCCGTCCGGGCTCGAAGCCCTGCGGCTGCACGAGACCCGTGAGCGCATCTTCGTGCACGAGGTCGAGCTCGGCGACGTGGACGGCGACGGCGTGCCGGAGCTGTTCACCACCCCCTCGGAGCCCAACCGTCTGGACGGCGAGCAACCGGCCGGCTGGATCGACATGTACCGCTACGTACCCGAGCGCGGTCAATACGTGCGCTCGGTCATCGCGCACCTGCCGACGAGCCGCGCGAGGGAGATCCTGGCCTTCGACTACGACCAGGACGGCGCGGTCGAGCTCTACGCCGCCGTGGAGAGCGAAACCAGCTTCGGAGCCTCGGCCGCCCGCAGCGAGCCCGTGGAGGTTCAGTCGTTCGTCTGGGACGCGGCTGCGAGCGCGATGGTGGCGGGTCCGTCGGTCGCAATCGAGGGCTCCATGTGCCGATTCCTGTGCGGCGGCGACACCGATGGTGACGGCAGCAATGAGCTGATCGCGTCGACGAACAACGGTGGCATCTACCGACTGACGCTGGACGGCGGACAGTGGATCGACGAGCGCATCGTGCCGCCTTTCGCAACGGGCGGCTTCGAGCACGCCACGGCCCTGCTCGACTTCGACGGCGACGGCGCCGACGACCTGTTCGTCGCCAACGACAACAAAGACCAGGTCATGCGCGTTCAGTACGATCCCGAGTCTGGCCGCTATCGGCGCATTCGGGTCCAGGACCTGTCCGGCGTGAACTACATGGCGTGGAGCGTCGTGGAGCTCCCCGCGGGTCGTTGACCAGAGCGGCGGGCGAGCCCGGCGGCGCGGCTGCCAGGGATCCGGCCCGAGGGGGCCACACCTGGATGGCGCACCACCAGGGGCATCGCCCCTCTCCCCGCGAGACCTACCAGCCCAGCACGCGCGCGAAGATCAGCGGCGCCACGATCGTGGCGTCGCTTTCGATCACGAACTTGGGCGTGTCGATCGCGAGCTTGCCCCAACTGATCTTCTCGTTCGGCACCGCGCCCGAGTAGCTGCCGTAGCTCGTGGTGGAATCGCTGATCTGACAGAAGTAGCCCCAGTAGGGCACCTCGTCGCCCATGTCCTGGTGGATTAGCGGCACGACGCAGATCGGGAAGTCACCGGCGATGCCGCCGGCGATCTGGAAGAAGCCGATGCCGGGGTTCGACTTGTCGGCCATCGCCGGGCGCGACTCCTCGCGGTACCACTCGATCAGGCGGCCCATGTACTCGGGGCCGCTCTTGACCGTGGAGAACTTCGCCAGGTGGCCCTGCACCACGTGGGACACGAAGATGTTGCCCAGGGTCGAGTCCTCCCAACCGGGCACGAAGATCGGCAGGTCGCGCTCGCAGGCGGCCAGGAGCCAGGAGTCCTTGGGGTCGATGTGGTAGTCGTCGGCGGTCAGCTTCTCGCGCAGGAGCTGGTACATGAACTCGTGCGGGAAGTAGCGCTCGCCGGCGTCGTCCGCGCGCTTCCACAGGGCCAGGATGTGCTCCTCGATGGCGCGGAAGGCCTGCTCCTCGGGGATACAGGTGTCGGTCACGCGGTTGAGGCCGGAGTCCTCGAGCTTCTTCTCGTCCTCGGGGCCCAGGTCGCGGTAGTTCGGGATCCGCACGTAGTGGTCGTGCGCCACGAGGTTGAACACGTCCTCCTCGAGGTTCGCGCCGGTGCACGTGATCGCGTCGACCTTGCCGGCGCGGATCATCTCGGCCAGGGACAGGCCCAGCTCGGCGGTGCTCATCGCGCCCGCGACGGTGACCATCATCTTTCCGCCGCGCTCGAGGTGACTGACGTAGCCGTCGGCCGCGTCGATCAGGGTGGCGGCGTTGAAGTGGCGGTAGTGGTGCCGGATGAAGTCGGAGACGGGGGTGCTCATCGCGAGGGGCTCTGGGGGGCCGGGGCGGGTTCAGGGGGGCGCTCACGATAGGGCCAGGCCCGGGCGCTGTGAATCCGTGGGACGTACGCTGGCGGGATCATTCGTCCCAGCGGCCCACCCGGTCGCCGGCCGCGCCGGCGACCGGGTGGGCCGCTGGGACGAATGATCCCGCCAGCGTACGTCCCACGAACTTCGGAATGACCGAGACGTGGGCCTGGGCTCGCTGATGCCTGGTTCGGACCCGAAGCGCGGGTCCCTCGAACCACCCTCCAAGGCATCCGATGCGCTCGCTCACCCTTGCGGCCAGCCTCCTGCTGACGCCCCTCGCCGCGGCACAGTCCGTGCACCACTACCTGACACCCCCGTCGCCCTCCGACTCCACCGACGAGGGCCTGGGCACGGCCGTCGCCGGCCTGGAGGACGTGGACGGCGACGGCGTCCCGGACTTCGCCGTCGCGAGTCCGCGCCCTGTGCAGGGCGACCCCTGCGTGCGCGTCTACTCCGGCGCCGATCGCAGGACCCTGGTCTCCTTCGACCTGGGCCAGGTCGACGGGACCGGCGTCTGCATGGACGAGCTCTATGACATCGACGGCGACGGGATCAGCGAGCTGCTGGTCGGCCTGCCCCTGGCCGACGGCGGCAACGGGCGGGTGCTGCTCTTCTCCCTGCGGACGGGCGAGCTGCTGCGGACCCACACGGGGGCCGGCGGCGAGCGCCTGGGCACCTCGGTCGCGGGCTTCAACGACGTGAACTTCGACGGCAAGGCCGATTACGCCATCGGAGCGCCGCGCAACGGCCCCCACGACCACGGCGCCGTGTTCGTCTACTCCGGTGACGACGCATGGCTGATCGACACCCAGCTCGGCACCGCCAGCGCCCAGGGCCTGGGGCACGACGTGGACTACGTCGGCGACTTCGACGGCAACCTGCTGGTCGACCTGGTGGCCAGCGGGATCGGCACGTCGACGGCCCAGGGCGCGGTGGTCGTCTTCACGCCCGTCACGTCGGAGCTCCTGCTCGACTTCCCCAGCTCCATCGAGAGCTGGGGCACGACGGTGGTGGGGCTGGGCGACATCGCTGGCGACGGCCGGGCCGACTTCGCGGTCGGCGCGCCGCTGTACGACGCCGTCAACCCGGCGACCGGGGCGACGGTGGTCAACTCCGGTCTGGTGTACCTGGTGGCGGGCGGCACCAGTGGTGGCTCTTGGACGGTGACCGGGGGGCTGCTCGAGCACCTGGGCTCGGACCTGGCCCGCACCTGGCTGCCCGGTGGCCCCAACTGGATCGTCGCGGCGGCGGACGACTCCGTGAAGCTCCTGGCCGGCGACGACGGTCACGTCCTGGATGAGTGGACCCCCGCGTCGATCGACCTCTTGGAGCTGGGCAAGAACAAGGTCCGCGTGGACGGGCTCGGCGACCTGGACAGCGACGGTCTGCCGGAGATCCTCGTGGGCGCGCCCCTGGCCGACAGCTCCGGGACCGACACCGGTCTCGCGGTGGTCTACCGGGGCAGCGGCGCCAAGCTGCTCGATGTCGCCCCGCGCAGGGAGCAGGCGGTCGAGTCGAGCGTGGCGCTCTTGGGGGACGTGGACGGCGACGGCCTGGCGGAGACCGCCGTGGGCATGCCCCACGATGACAGCGGCGCCTACGACGGCGGCTCGGTAAGCGTGCGCTCGGGAGCCGACGGCAGCGAGCTGTGGCGTCTCGAAGGCCCCACCGGCGCCCAACTCGGCTTCGCCCTGGCGAGCCTGCCGGACCTCGACGGCGACGGCGTGGCCGACCTGGCCATCGGCCAGCCCTGGGCCTACTCGGGGACCTTCCAGACCGGGATCGACCGCACGGGCTCCGTGCGGGTCGTGTCCGGGGCCGACGGCACCGGCATCGTCACGATCGGCGGCCAGGCCGCCGGCGAGCGCTTCGGCGCGGCGCTGACGACCATCCTCGACCAGACCGGCGACGGTCGCGAAGACCTGGTCGTGGGCGCGCCGGACTTCCACAAGGGCGCGCAGGTCGGCAACCACGGCCGCGTCGCCGTGCACGCGAGCTCCGCCGGCTCCCAGCTGGCCTCGATCGACGGACCCGCGGCCGGCGCGCGCTTCGGCACCGCCGTCGCCGCCCTGGACGCCGGCCCGTCGACGGTGGATCCGATCCTGGCGATCACGTCACAGGGCTCGGCCCGGGTCACGGTGCGGTACCTGGGCAGCGGCCAGGTCCTCTGGGAAGCGCTCGGCTCCAGCGAGGTGGGGACCGCCCTCGCCGCAGTGCCGGACCGTGACGGCGACGGGATGGAGGACCTGTTGATCGGCGACCCCGGCGGCGCCGCCGGGGCGGGCGAGGTGCGGTTCAACTCGACCCTCACGATCGCGAACCTCGGCTACTGGGTCGGCAGCTATGTCGGCGAGCACCTGGGCGCCGCGGTCGCCGTCGTCGGTGACGTGGATCTCGACGGCGTGGTCGACCTCGCCGCCGGAGCGCCCGGCTTCGACGACTTCTCGGTCTTCCCCCCCGTCGTCAACCTCGGGCGCGTCTCGATCCTCTCCGGTCAGGCTCCCCACGCGGAGCTGCGCCGCTGGACGGGCGTCAGCCAGAGCGAGGCGCTCGGCTCCGCTATCGCCGCGGGCGCGGACATCGACGCCGACGGCCTGGGCGACCTGGCGGCGACGGCGCCCGGTTGGCTCTCGGGGCGCGGCCGCGCTTGGACCCTCGATCCGCGGGCGGTTTCGACCTGGGACTTCGGCTCCGGCACCGAGGGCTGCGGTGGTCCCCAGCGGTTGATCGCCGTCGCGCCGCCCGTGCTCGGCAGCGTGCTCGAGTTGCGCGCCGACGGCGGGCCCGCGGGGACCCTGGTCTACCTGGCGCTCTCGCTCGGAGCCGACGTGCCCGGGACCGACTGGGGCCTGGGCTTCCTGGTCCACTGGGACCTGGGCCTGCAGTTCCTCTTGACCAGCGGCGTCACCGACGGCGCGGGGAGGCTCACCTTCCCCACCCCGGTCCCCGCCGCCCCGGTCCTCGCGGGTCTCGACGTCTACGCCCAGACCGTGTTCTCGCAGGTGCCCGCGCCCTGCCCGCAGTTGCCGCAGAACCTCTCGGCCAGCCCCGGCCTGCACCTGCGACTCTTGCCCTGATGCTGGAGCCGACTTCAGGGGGCCTCGGTCGCGAGCTCCTGCGCCAACTGCGCCAGCGCCCGGTGCAGGAGGTTGCGGACCGAGGCCTCGCTGCGGTCCATCTCGCGCGCCACTTCCTCGCGCCGCAGGCCGACGATCCGCGAGAGCAGGATCACCTCGCGGTAGTCGTCGTTCAGGGTCAGGAACGCGCGTTCGATGCGCGCGAGCTCCTCGGCGGTGGTGGCGACACCGGAGGGGCTGGCGAAGCGGCGGTAGACGTCCAGCAGGCCCGACTCCTGCGCGACCTCTTCGCGCGCCGCCTCGCGGCGCTGGGCCCGGTGGAACTCGTCGCGGTTGACGATCTTCCGCAGGGTCGCGGTGTAGAGCCAGGCCCGGAAGGCACCCTCGCCGGCGTGGCGGAACTGATCGGCGCGCAGCAGCACCTCGCGACAGACGGACTGGATCAGGTCGGACTCGCCCTCGCGGTCGCGCAGGGCGGGTCCCATCCGCAGGCGCACGTAGGCGCGCAGGTCCGGGAGGTGGCGCACGAGCAGCAGCTCGAGGGCTGCTCGATCACCGCGCACCGCGGCGGCGGTCAGGTCTTCGATACTGTCTTGATCCAAGGGAACGGCTCGCGTCGGACCATCCTAGGGAGAAGTGCGATTCATGGCTGATCGATCGAAGCCCGGCCTCGACCGCGTCTCGGAACTCATGCTGGAGTGCCTAGAGCTGCTCGAGAGCGGCGCCCCTGGCGGCCTCGAGGCCTTCCTTGCCGCCCACCCCGAGCAGGCGCCGGAGCTGCGCCGCCGCATCGAGCCCCTGGCCCGCGCGGGCCTGCTCACGGAAGTCGAGCCGGACGTGCCCGAGCGGCTGGGTGACTTCCGGATCCTCGACACCCTCGGGGGCGGGGGCATGGGGATCGTCTACCGCGCCCGCCAGGAGTCGCTCGACCGCGAGGTGGCGCTCAAGTTGATCCGCCCCGACCAGCTGGCCTTCCCCGAGGCCCGCGCCAGGTTCCGCCGCGAGGTCGAGGTCGTGGCCAAGCTCCAACACCCCGGGATCGTGCCCGTCTACGCGTTCGGCGAAGAGCGCGGCACGCCCTACCTGGCCATGGAGCGGGTGATCGGCCTGACCCTGGCCGAGGTGTTGGCGGAGCTCGCGGGCCGGGACCCTGCCCGGCTCGAGGCCGCCGACCTGGCCTCTGCCCTGCGCGCCGCGCTCGATCGACGCGGCCACGGGGCAGTGGAGGTCGCCGCGTCACCGTTCTTCACGGGGACCTGGGCCGCCGCCTGCGCGCGCATCGTCGCCGAGGTCGCCCGCGCTGTGGAACACGCCCACAAGAGCGGCGTGCTGCACCGGGACCTCAAGCCCTCCAACATCCTCTTGACGGCCGACGGCCGCGCGCTGCTGTTCGACTTCGGCCTCTCGAGCTCGGACTGGGTCGACGACCTGACGCGCTCGGGATCGATCCTGGGCTCGCTGCCCTACATGGCGCCCGAGCAGGTCTCGGGTGGCGTCGCGGACCGACGCTCGGACGTCTACGGCTTGGGGGTCACGCTCTACGAGCTGCTCTGCCTGCGCGCGCCCTTCGAGGGCGGGCGTGCGGTCGAGCTGCGCGAACGCATCCTGGCCGGCGACCGGGCGCCCGTGCGCGCGGTGAACTCCAGCGTGCCGCGGGACATCGATGTCGTGTGCCAGGTCGCCATGGACGGCGACCCCGCGCGGCGCTACCAGAGTGCCCAGGCCCTGGCGGCGGACCTGGAGAACTTCCTGGGGCGGCGTCCGATCACCGTCCGCCCCGCGGGGCCCGGGTTGCGACTGCGGCGCTGGGCCCAGCGCAATCCGGCGCGCGCGGTCGCAGCAGTCCTGGCCGTGCTGCTCATCGTCGGCGTGCCGACTGGCTTCGCGATCCAGCGCGGCATCGCGAACGAGCGGCTCGGGCTGCTCTACTCCCGCGCCGAGGAGCAGCGCCTGCGCGCCGAAGCGAACCTCGACCAGGCCGTGGAGGCCATCGTCGAGCTGGTGCGCGAGGTGGGTCACGAGTCTCTGGACGGCGTGCCCGGGGTCGAGCGCGTCCGGGAGCAGATCCTGGCCGATGCCCAGGCGCGCCTCGAGGCGCTGATGCCGCAGCTCTCGGAGGACTCCGCGGCCCTGGCGAATCGCGCACGACTGGCGCGCGAGCTGGGCGAGGTGGTCGTGATCCTCGGGCGACCGCAGGACGCCCTGGTGCACTTCGATCGGTCGATCGAGGCCTACCAGGCTCTGGGAGAGCGCGGGGGGAGCACGAGCGTCGATTGGGACCTGGGCGTGGCGCTGAACAGTCGCGCGGCCCAGCTCGCGTTGCTCGGGCGGAACGCGGAGATGGACGAGGACTTGGCTCGCTCGATCGAACTGCTGCGTCGTGCGCGGAGCGCGGAGCCGCAGAACACGGAGCTCAGCTCCGACCTGGCCCTGGTCCTACGCCACCGCGGCGGACGCTACCTGGGACGGGGAGAGGTCGAGCTGGCGCGGCCACTCCTGGAAGAGTCGCTGGGCTTGCTCGACGACCTGCTGGCGGAATCGCCGGGCGACTGGCAGCTGGGCCGCGACGTGTCCTATGTGCTCAGCGACCTGCAGTCGCTCGAAACTCGCTTCGGCGACGCCGAGCGGGGGGCGCGGCTCGAGGTGCGGGTGCGGGCCCTGTTCGAGCAGCAGGTCGCGCAGCGTCCCGAGGAGCCCGAGCCGCGACGCGCTCTGATCGGGTTGCTCGTGGCGACCAGCGGCCAGCCGCAGTCGTTCGAGGACGTGGCCGGCTGCGTGGCCGATGCGCGGCGGGGATTGGAGTTGACCGAGCAGTTCCTGGCCGAGCGCCCCTACGACGCGCGGGTCCGCACCAGCAAGTTGCTGCTGACCATGAACCTGGGCCTGATGCTGTCCTACCTGGGGCGCGAGGACGAGGCGCTGCAAGCACAGCTCGACGCGATCGTCCTGGCTCGCGCTGCCCACGCGAGTTCCGGCACGCTGGACGACTTGGACACCCTCGGTCGGGCGCTCGGGATGCACTCGAGTCAGCTGATGGGCATGGGGCGCTCGGCCGAGGCAGCCGCGGCCTTGGCGGAGAGCCTGGAGTGTTGGGATCTGATCCTGGCGAGCGATCCCGACAACGCGATGGCGCGCTACGTGCGTGGGCGGGCGACGCTCGACCTGGCGGACTGTCGCCTGATGGGCCGCGAGGAGGTCAACTTGGCGCAGGTCGAGGGCGAAGCCCGCGAGTACCTCGGCGGCGACGCGAGCGTCGACTACGAGTTGGCGAGTCTGCACTGCACCCGCTTGCGGGTGAGCGCCGGTGAAGTCCTCCCGGCCGACCTGGATCGGGCCTTCGAGCACTTGGATGCAGCGATCCGAGCCGGCTACGTCTTGGGTGAGTCGATGGACGAGGCTACCGAGCTCGCGGAGATGCGGGACGATCCGCGTTGGGCCGAGCTCGCGGCCCGGAGCTCCGACGGGTAGAGGGACGTCCCACTACCCGGGCAGGAACTCCGCCGCGCGTCGGTCGCGGGGGGCGAGCGCCGCGCGTGCCAAGGCGGCGTTGATCGGGGCCTCGAGGCCGTGCTCGCCGGCGATGCGCGCGATGGCGCCTTCGATCCAAGGGGATTCGAGCGGCAGACCTCGAGCGCGGCTCTGCCAGGTCGAACCGCCTTCCCGCGCCACGCCGCCGATGGGCGCTTCACCCACGCAGGCGCAGCGCTCGAGCAGCTCCTCCACGGGTACGTGTTCGAGCCCGGCGTCGGCCAGGACGTGCGTGCCCTCCGCCCGTGCTGCCGCGGCCACCGCGAGCCAGTCGTCGGTGACGAGAGCCTGGGCCGCGGCGCCCAGGTTGGTCAGCAGCTTGGCGCGCTTCCATCGCAGGATCTCGTCGCGCCGCAGGGCCTCGAAGCCGGCGCGCCGGAACAGGGTGCAGATCTCGTCCGCAACACCCGCGCTTCCGCGCACAGCGCCCGTGTCGAGCACGCCGCGCGCGCCGGCGCTGTGCAGGCGTACTTCGCCGGGCATCAAGTGGGTCGCCGGCAGCCAGACCAGGGTCGCAAGCACCGTCTCGAAGCGCTCCGCGGCCCAGACCTCGCCGTCGATGCCGTTGACGGCGCAGACCACCGGGACCTTCGCGCCCGCGGCGGCGAGCAGCGCGTCCAAGGCCTGCTCGGCGTCCTGGAGCTTGGTCGCGAGCAGCGCCACGTCCCCGGGCTGCCAGTCCACCTCGGCCACGGACTCCGCGACCGGGACGTCGAGCTGAAAGGCCAACTCCGGCAGGCGCAGCGAGAGCCCGCGCTCGCAGAGGGCGTCCAGGTGCGCGCCGCGGGCGATCAACACCACGGGGAAGCGCGCGGCGAAGCACAGTCCACCGATGCTCGCGCCGACCGCGCCGGCCCCGACCACCACGAGCCGGCGCACCGCCCCCTCGCTCACGCCGTCTCGCGCCCGAACTGGGACTGGTGCAGGCGCCAGTAGTGGCCACGCTTCGCCAGTAACTCCGCGTGGGAGCCGTTCTCGACGATGCGCCCGCTCTCCATCACGATCACGCGGTCGGCCTCGCGCACGGTCGACAACCGGTGGGCGATGATCATCGCCGTGCGGCCCGCGAGCAGCTCGTGCAGAGCCTCGGTCAGAAGCTCCTCGGTGGCGGTGTCCACGTTGGAGGTGGCCTCGTCGAGCACGACGATCTCCGGCGCCACGGCCAGGGCCCGCGCGAAGGCCAAGAGCTGCCGTTCGCCCGAGGAGAGGTTCTTGCCGCGCTCCTGGACCTGCTCGTACCAACCGCTCGCGAAGCGGCCGACGATCTGGTCCAGGTGCAGGCGCTGGCCGGCGGCGATGGCGTCCTGGTCGGAGACCTCGGGGTGGCCCAGGCGCAGGTTGTCGACCACGGAGCCCTCGAACAGCAGCACCTCTTGCGGCACCACGCCCACGCGCGTGCGCAGCTCGACGCCGGCGTAGTCGCGCACGTCGACCCCGTCCAAGAGCACCGCGCCCTCGCGCACCTCGTACAGGCGCGTGAGCAGCTTCATCAGGGTCGACTTGCCCGAGCCGGTGGCGCCGACCACGGCCACGTGCTCGCCCGGCTCCAGGACCAGGTCGATCCCGTGCAGCACGTCCTCTTCCGGGCGCCCGTTGTAGCTGAAGGACACGCCCTTGAACTCGACCCGCCCCATGCGCGCGGCCGGGACCTTGGGCTCGGCCGGCTCCGGCAGGATCTCGTCCACGTCCATCAGCCGGAAGATCTTCGCGGCGGCGGTCATCGCGTTCTGCATCACCGTGTACTTGAGGCTCAGGTCGGTGAGCGGCTCGAAGAACTTGGTCATGTAGTCGATGAACATGAACAACGTGCCGATGGTCAGCACCTGGGCGGCCGGGCTGGCCTCGCCGATCGACAGGCCCAGGCCGTCGAGCACCAGCGAGCCCCCGTACCACAGGATCAGCGCCGTCGTCAGCGAACCGATCAGCTCGACCAGGGCGGAGAGGATCGACTCCCAGCGCACGGCCACGAGCTGGGCGTCGCGCATGTCGACGTTGAACTCGCCGAAGCGGCTGCGCGCGGCGGCCTCCTGCACGAAGGACTGCACCAGGGCCATGCCGACCAGGCGCTCGTGCAGGAAGGCCGACATGGCCGAGCGGCGCGTGACCAGCACGTCGTAGCAGGCGCGCACCTTGTGCCGCACCCACAGGGTCAGCCCCAGGAGCACCGGCACCATCAGGAAGCAGACCAGCGCGAGGGGCCAGGACAGCCACAGGAGCACCGCGGTCATAGCCGCGATGTTCACGAAGTCACCGAGGATGGTGACCACGCCGCTGGAGAACATCTCGGCCAGGGCCTCGACGTCGGTCGTCGCGCGGCCCACCAGGCGGCCGACGGCGGTGCGGTCGTAGAAGGACGACGAGAGGCGCTGCAGGTGCCGGAACAGGGCCAGGCGCAGGTCGAGCAGGGCGTTCTGGCCGGCCAGGTCCAGCAGCCACACCTGGCGCCGGCGCGCGACGAACTCGAGCACCACCGAGAAGGCGAAGGTCGCCAGCAGCAGCTGGTAGGGCGCCAGCGGCAGGCCCAGGTCCACCAGCGCCCACTGGGCGAAGCGGTCCCAGGCGTCGACCACCTTGGACCAGTTGCCCTCGATCGGCGCGTCCAGCAGGTAGCGGTCGAGGGCCAGGGCGATCAGCGTCGGCTGGGCCAGGCGACAGAGCTGGTTGAACAGCAAGAGCGCCAGGCTCTCGGCGATCTTCCAGCGCTGCGGGTGGACGTAGACCCACAGGCGCTTCAGCAGCGTGAGCTCGAAGGCGCTCTTCTTGCCGGCGACCTCCGGGTCGTACTCGCGGCGCGGTGCGCTCATCGGGCCACCTCGCCCAGCCGGCCCTGACCCTCGCTGGGCGCCTCGTCCTGGGCGCGCCACAGCTCGGCGTAGATGCCGCCCTGCTCGACCAGTTCGTCGTGGGTCCCGCTCTCGACGATGCGTCCCTCGTCCAAGACGACGATGCGATCGGCGTGGGCCACGGTGCTCAGGCGGTGGGCGACGATGACCGTCGTGCGCTCGGCCATGATCGGCTCGAGGCCGCTCAAGATGCCCTCGGCGGTGGCGCTGTCGACGGCGGAGAGGGTGTCGTCCAGCAGCATGATCCGCGGCCGCGCGAGCACCGCCCGCGCCAGGGCCGCGCGCTGACGTTGGCCACCGGAGAGGGTCACCCCGCGCTCGCCGACGATGGTCTCGAGCCCGCGCGGGAGTTGGGGCATGTCCTTCTCGAGCTGGGCGATGCCCACGGCCTCGGCGATCTCGCCCTCGGTCGCGTCGGACTTGCCGAGCAGCAGGTTCTCGCGCAGGGTCGCGCTGAACAGGAAGGCCTCCTGGGGCACCCACCCGATCTCCGCGCGCAGGTGCGCCGGGTCCATCGTCGTCGCGTCTTGCCCGTCGTAGAAGAGCGTGCCGGGCTCGACCTCGAGCAGCCGCGCCATGACCTGGATCAGGGTCGTCTTGCCCGAGCCCGTGTGCCCGACGATGCCCAGGGTCTGCCCGGGCTCGATCTTCAGGGAGACGTCGCGCAGGACCGTGCGCCGCACCGTGCCGTCGGCCGGTCCGCCGTCCGTGCGACCCTGGGCGGCGCCGGCGACGCTGGCTAGGCCCTCGCGCACCAGGGTCAGACCGCGGATCTCGAGCGCGCCCGAGAGCTCCGGCGTCGGCGCGTCCGCGCCCGGCGAGACCAGGGTCTCCTGCGCCGCCTGCACCTCGTGGATGCGGCCCAGGGCCGCCGCCCCGCGCTGCAGCGACGAGATCACGAAGCCCAGGGTCGCCGTGGGCGCCGCCAGGTAGCGCAGGAAGAACAGGAAGGCCACGAACTCGCCGGTCGACAGGCTCCCGCCGGCGATGCGCCCCGGCCCGAGCCACAGGGCGATGCCCAGGGTCAGCCCGGACAGGGCCGTCATCATCGGCATCAGCCGCGTGCGCGCCTTGGTGACCTCGAGGTTCAGGTCGCGGTACTCGCGCGCGTGGCGCTCGAAGCGGCCGAAGTCGAAGGGCTCCAGGCCCAGGGTCTTGATCACGAGCTGCGCGCCGAGGCTCTCGCTGACCCGCTCGCTGACCACCCCCAGGGCGTCCTGGGCCGCCCGCGAGCCCTCCTGGATCGTGCGCGCCAGCACCCGCGCGCGCCAGATGAAGAAGGGGAAGGGCAGCAGCGCCCAGAAGGTCAAGACCGGATCGGTGCCGAGCATCATCGACACACCGATGATGTAGAGGATCAACGTCTCAGCGATGTACATGAACACGGGGCCGGTCAGCCCCTGCACGTACTGGATGTCGTTCATCGACCGCGACATGAGCTGTCCGGTCGTGTAGCGCAGGTAGAACGACGGCGCGAGGTTCGTGAGCTTGGCGAACAGCACCTCGCGCAGGTCGTGCACCACCCGCCGGCAGGTGCCCAGGATCGTCAGCCGGCTGCCGGTGCGGACCACCGCGCCGATCAGGGCCGCCGCGACGATCAGCAGGCCGGCCCGCGCGACCAGCCCCATGAATGCGGCCCGGTCGATGTCCTCGGCGCCGCCCTCGAGCGAGCGCGCCAGTCCCTGCAGCTCGTCGATCGCGCCGCCCAGAACCGTCGGGATCCACAGCCGCAGGCCCATGGCCGCGAAGAGGCAGCCGAGGCCGAGGGCGTAGGACCGCCAATAGCGGCGGACGTACGGCAGCAGATGGACGAGGGGGTGGAGTCCCATGGGCGGCGGGGCGGTCCCGCGGCCTCGTGGGGCTCCGGGCGCTGGCCGGCGACTATAGGCCGAAGGTCCGGAGCCTCCCACGGCCGCGGCCCGGACTTCCGCCGCCCGAGCGACCCGCAGCGCGGATGCCTCTCGCCCGGGTACCCTGCGCGGCTGACCATGGCCGTCGAATGGCGACAGAAGTGGGGCCGCGTTCGACGCCCAGCGCGCATGTACCTGTGCGGCGCGGTGTTCATGGGGGCGTCGTTCACCTTCCCCTTCACCTTGCTGGCCCTTTATCTGGACCACGCCGGCTACGACAAGCCCGCGGTGGGGACGGTGATCGGCGGCCAGGCCTGGGGTCAGATGTTGGCTGCGCTCCCGGCCGCCTGGCTGGCCTCGCGCTTCAACGGCCGCCGGATCCTGAGCCTCTCGGCGGTGGCCACCGCACTCTGCTACGCGGTGCTGCCCTTCATGGGGCCGATCGGGGTGGACTCCTTGCTGGCGATCACCCTGGCCAACGTGGTCACCGGCTTCGCCTGGTCGGTCCACATGGTCGCCGGGGCGCCGTTCCTCTACCGCCACTCGGACGGGGCCGACCGGGCGCTCCTGTTCAGCGTCAGCGAAGCGGTGCGCATGGGCGCCTCGGTGGTCGGGGCGCTCCTGGCCGGCTGGCTCGCCAGTCACCTGTCCGCCTGGCTGGGGGACGACATGGTCGGCCACGCCTGGGCCCTGTCGATGGCGGGCCTCTTGCCGCTCTTCGCAACGCCCTTCTACCTGGCCATCGACGACCCGCCGCCCCCGGCGTCCGAGCGCCCGCCCTTCCTGCCCACGATCTGGAAGCACCGCCACCTGATGGCGCGCTTCGCCCTGCCGCAGGTCTGGATCTCGATCGGCTCGGGACTGACGATCCCGTTCATGTCGCTCTATTTCACGGAGCGCTTCGAGTTCACCAGCGACGGCATCGGCGTGCTCTTCGCCGGCGGCCAGGTGTTGATGAGCTTCGGGTTCCTGATGACCCCGTGGATCCTGCAGCTGGCCGGCTACGTGCGGGGCGTGGCGACGGTCCAGCTCCTGTCGCTGCCGTTCTTCTTGATGCTGGCCTTCGCCACCAGTCCGGCCGTGGCCGTGGTGGCCTTCCTGATGCGGACCGCGCTGATGAACTCGGCCCACCCGCTCCTGAAGACCTTCCTGATGGAGTCGGCGCCCGCGGGCCTGCGCGAGGTGCAGAATGCCCTCTTGATGTTCATGTGGGGGCTCGGATGGGTCGTCGGGCCGGTCGTGGGCGGCATGATCCTCGAGCGCGCGGGCGGCGACTACTCGGTGTTGATGCTGACCACCAGCGGCATGTACGTGGTCGGCAGCTGCCTCAGTTACTTCTGCCTGCGCGGGGTCGAGGGCCGGCTGGCCGCGTCCAAGTCCGCCGGTCTCCAGGCCGCGCTGCCCGCCACGGGCGCCGGCAACCCGCGGGTGCCCGCCGCGCGCCAGGACTGATCGAGGGACGACAGGTTTCTGTCCGTCAGCCGTAACGCCATGCACCTCCCGTGCGGAGGGGTGCGATGGGTGATCGGGACCTGGATCGGCTGTTCCTGCGCTATCGGGACCAGGGTGATGTGGACGCGCTGGGCGCTCTCCACGACGCCCTGTCACCCGAGCTGGTCCGCGTGGCCGCGCGTCTGGGACCCGGCGCCGAGGCGGCCGACGACCTGGTCCAGGCCACCTTCCTGACGGCGATCCGGCGCGCCGAGCGCTACGAGGCCGCGCGTCCGGTGACCCCCTGGCTGGTGGGCTTGATGGCCAACCACGCGGCGCGCATGCGGCGGGGCGAGTCGCGCCGGCCCGATCCGGCGCGGCTGGATGAAGAGCGGGCCGTCGACCCGACCGAGGTGGTTGCCGCGAGGGAGCTGCGCGAGCTGGTGGGGCGGGCGGTCGCCCGCTTGCCCGAGCGCTACCGGGCGGTGGTCGAAGGCGCCGTGCTCGGAGGCCTGACGCCCACGTCCGTGGCCGCGCACCTGGGCCGCGAGCCGGGCACGGTACGCGTGCAACTCCACCGCGGCCTCGAGCTGTTGCGGCGAATCCTGCCGCCGTCGATCGCCACGGCCGTGGCCCTGCGCCTGGCCCCCGCGCCCCAGGCCCGGGCCTTGGAGCAGTGCGTCGCCCGCGAAGCCCTCCTGGCCCAGGCCCGCGCCGCCGCCCTCGGTGCCGCGCACCCCGCAACCCCCCTGCTCGGAGCTCTGATCGTGAACAAGGCCTTGGTCGCCCTTGCCGCTGTCGCGTTGGTTGTCATCGCGGCTTGGATCGGTTTGGGAAGCGGACCGGGCGCCGAGGGGGCGGCGGACGACCTGCTGGCCCAGGCTCCGTCCGAATCACCAACCCACGGGCCCACCAGCCCCCGCCCAGCCACCCCCGGGACCGGCGCGCAGGCCGATCGGTTACAGGTCCTCGCCGAAACATCGGTCCCGACTCCCGACCGCGCGCCCGTGCCGAGTGCCGCGCTCGCGGACGGGTCGGCCTGGCGGTTGGTCGGCACGGTCGTCGGGCTCGATGGGAGCGCCGCTGCGGGGGCGCGGGTCCGCGTGCAGGGGCGATCCGGCGACGAACCGGTCGGCACGCCGTTGGAGCTGGAGTTGGCCGTCGACGCCTCCGGGCTGCCGCGTTTCGAGTCGCCATTGGAGGGGCTCATGGGAGCGGAGCCGAGGCCGCAGTCCCTGGTCGTGTCCCTCGAGCACGGGCTGCACCGCGCCGAACCCGTGCGGATCGACCTGGAAGGAGCTCCGGGCACGCTCCTGGCGCAGCTCGACGCGACGGCCCTGGCCGCCGTCGATCTGCGGCTGGTGGACGAGCTCGGCGATCCGCTCGGTCAGCACTTCGCCGCCCTGTTCGACTTTCCCGCGGGCTCGGACGCGCCGGTGGGGAAGGCGGTGGTCAAGGTCCAGAGCGGCGACGACGGACGGCTTCGCCTGACGGTCGAGCGCGCCGGGCGCTACGCGCTGCTCTCGGCCGCGTGGAAGCGGCGCCCGGCGACGCGCATCGTCGAGCTCCTGCCGGGAGCGGCGCTCGAGCTGGGCGACGTGGCGCTCGGGCGCGGTGAGTCGATCACCGGGATCGCGCGCAGCGGCGACGAGTTCCAGCCCCAGGGCACGGTGGTGGTCGGCCGCCTCGACGGCGCCAAGGACAACTTCCAGCTCTCCGTCGGCAATCAGTTGCTGCAGCTGGATTGGATCGACGGGGCCTTCGAGCACATCCACTGCGCCAACGCCGTCGTGGAGGACGGACGCTTCGAGCTCCTGGGCATGGCGCCGAGGCTCTATTCGATCACCGTCTACGTGAGCGTGGGTGAGCTGCAGCCCGAGCCGCTCGACGTGGTCGCCAGCGCGGACGAGGTGCAGATCCTCGACCGGGCGGCGCGCGTGCGACTGACGGTGCCTGCGGGTTTCACTGCGGCGCGCGCCTTGCGGGTGGAGGTCCGGCCCGAGAACGGCGAGCCGTTCCTGCGCGATTGGGATCCGTTCCAGCGCAGCGCCCTGCCGATCGTCGTCACCCCCGAGCGACCGGTCGAGTTGCACGTGACCAGCGACGCCGGGCACGACTTCACGTTCAGCCTTACGGCTCCCGCGGTGGGGGAGACCCTCGAGTACCAGCTCGACCTGCCCGGCGGTCCCCACGGAGACCTGGTGCTCTGCGCGCCCGAGGGGCTCGACCTCGTCGGCCTCGAGTTCATCTATCACCTGGACGAAGCCGCAGGACTGCGGCGCTCGGGGAAGTTCGTCTTCCCGCCAGGGGGCGAGCACCGCATCGAAGACCTCCCCGCACGGAGCTGGACCCTGGAGTTCACGCCGATCAACGCCGTGCAGCCGACGACCCTGTTCCGCGGCGCCGAGCTGACCATCGTCGACGGCGAGACGACTCGCCTGAGGCTGCCGACCGAGGCCGCTGGAGAGCTTCCGGTCACCGTCCGTGGCTCGGGCGGACAGCCGATCGAGGCCAAGGTCGTGCGCGTGGACGGCGACCGCGATGCCGCCGTCACCGTCGAGGCCCAGTTCGCGGGGGTGCGCTCCATCCGCTACCTGAACGGCAATCTTCCTGCGTCCCTCGATCGCGCCGTGCTGCTGCCGCCGGGCCGGCACCAACTGCGCTTCGACGCGGAGGGTCACCTCTCGCGGACCCTCGACGTCGAAGTGCGAGCGGGTGAGCGCGGCGCGCCGCTCGAGGTCACTCTCGACGCCGTCGATAGCGAAGCGGGCGGTTGAACGACGGGCCCGCGCCCCGCGAGCTGGGGCCGCGACCCGTGGGGCGCGGACCCAGCTCGCGTGGCTTCGGATGTCGACCGAGCGCCGCAGGCGGGGCCTTCGTCTCGGCCGCCACCCTCGACGCCGGCGGCCACCCGATCGGGCTCGAGCGGGCCGACCTGTTCGAGAACCCCGTGTCGTGGCGGTTCCGCTCGCCCGAGTCGTTGCTCTCTGCCGGCCAGATCGGCATCGTCGTCGCGGCCGAAGTCACCGACGACGGCCTGCCGGACGTGGTCCTGAACCAGGGCGGGACGATCGGCTTCCGGGTCAACCTACTCGTCGACTGAACGTGGCTGAGCTCTCCACCGTGCGGCGCCTGGCCCTGGCCCTGCCCGAGGCTTCGGAGCAGGGCCACCACGGCCGCGCTTCGTTCCGGGTGGGGGGGCGCATCTTCGCCACGGTCCCCGACGCCGATCACGTCAACGTGATGCTCGATGTCGAGGGTGTCGACGCTTGGCTCGACCGGGCGCCGGGGGCCCTCGCGGAGTTGACCTGGGGCTCGAAGGTCTGCGGTGTGGCTGTCGCGTTGGCTGCGGCCGACGAGGACCTGCTCGAAGCGCTGCTGCTGGAGGCCTGGCGCCGGGTGGCGACCCAGCGCGCGATTCGCGCGCTCGAAGCGCGCGGGTGACTCAGTGGCCGCCGTCGGCCTGGTCGGCGGCATGGGGGACTTTGTCGCCGACCGGGACCACGGCCGGCTCGGCGGCGGCCTGCTGGAAGGCTTCGACCGCCGAGATGAACCCGTCGCGCAGCTCGCCGAAGGCCGCGTCGCTGGCGTTGCGGAGCTGGTCGAGCTTGGGCTCGAGCTCGCGACGCTCGGCCTCGAGCTGCTCGAGCTTCGCGCGCGAGGCCTCGGCCAACTTCGCGCCCTTCTCAGCGGCTTCATCGCGCAGGGCGGCCAACTCCCCGTCCAGGGCCTCGAGCTGCTCGGAGGCGCGCTCCAGGAAGACGTCCTTCTGGGCCGCGGTCAGGTCCTTGAGCCCTTCGAGCGCCACGCCGGCGTCCTTCATGGCCTCGCCGAAGCCCTGGCGCAGGTGCTCGACGGCCTCGGCCGAACGCCCGCTCTCGTCGGAGCAGGAGGTCAGGGCCTGGGCGGCCAGCAGGGCCAGGGGGGCGAGCAGAGCGGCGGGCAGCGGTCGGGCGAGCTTCATGGCTCCGAGGATACCCCAGGCCGTCGAAGCGGTCCGAGTCAGGGCAGCTCGATGCCCTGCCGCGCGAAGTCCGCCTCGGCTCGCTCGGCCCAGCCCTTGTTCGCCAGGGGGCTGGCGGGGCTGGGGTGCAGCACGGTCCCGATCGGGCGCCCGTCCGCGTCGCCCAGGGCCGCCTTCAGGCGATCGGTGGCGAAGCGCCCGATGCCGATCAGTCGGGCCGGGTCGAGGTACTCGACCATGCGCCGCAGGGCCTCGTCGCAGCGCTCTTCGATGGCCAGGCGCTCCTCGCGCGGCAGCTTGTCCGGCGTGCGGTTCTTGCCGCCCTCCTCGAGGAAGGCCAGGGGGCAGTAGTTGCAGACGAAGAAGCGTGCGAAGAAGGCCTCGGGTGTGCCGAAGCGTTCCTGGGCCCAGCCCCAGACTCGACGGCCCGAGACCTCGCTGCGGGTGCAGTCGAAGCCCAGCACCGGGCGCTTGGGGTGCTCGCCGGCGGGGCGGCCGACGCGGCCGCCGATGCCGAGGAAGTCGCGCACCATGGCCACTTCGCCGAACGGCACGCCGGTCTGCACCATGCCCCAGGGGCCGGGATTCATGCCCAGCAGCAGCGCTTCGGCGCCCGGATTGGCGAAGCGCTTCAGGTAGGCCTCGAGCGGTTCGCGCGCGTAGTCCGAGGGGTCGTAGACGTGGGCCACAGGCGGCTTGAAGCGCAGCTCGCCGAGGGCTTCGGACAGGTCGCGGGCGATACGGACGGCGGGGTGGCGGGCGCGGCTGGGCACGGGAGGGGCAGGATACGCGCGCGGCCCCCGGCGTGAACGCCCCGCTCAGCGTTCGACGTAGATCCGCGCCAGGCCGCGCAAGAGGTCGAGCTCACTGGATAGCAGTCGGGCGCTGTCCGTCAGTCCCGAGCGCTCGGCCTCGTCCCAGGCGAAGACGCGGGTGCGGCCGGTACGGCTGGGTTCCTGCTCGTGGAAGAAGGCCCAGTGATGGGGGCCATCGAGCCCGGAGGTCAATGCCTCCAGTCGCTCGACGAGCAGCCGCGCGTGGTTGTTCGACGTGAGCGAGGGGAGCGGGATCGCAGGCGCGGCGATACCACCCACCCGCGGCGAGAGGTGGGCGAGCCGCGGGGTGTCGAATTGGCCTTCGACCCGCACCGTCGGGGGGGCCAAGGCGCGCACCAGGGCCCATAGGGCGACGCGCGCGGCCCAGGCCATGGGCGCCGCGATGGCTTCGGGATCGACGGTTTCCACGAACAGCGCCTGGCGATCGGCGCCGCGTCGGGCCCGCACCAGACGCACTCCGAGCGCCTGCTCGTTCACGCCGAACTCGCTCGCAAGGTCGATGCCCTCCTGGGCTCGTGCGCCACCGTAGAGCAGCACTCGTGAGCTGATCGAGTCTTCGACGATCGGCGTGGCGGTGTTCGGCATTGTGATCGAGTCGGGAGTCATTCGAGGTCTCGCCGCAGGCACGGAAGCGGCTTGCACCCATCGCGAACCGAAGCGTCGCGGGAGGCCTGCTGCGACCATGCATCGAGGCGCGAGGTAGGCGGCGGCGCGATGCCAACTGGAATCGATGCCAACCGAATGCCCACGCAGCGCGCCCCCCAATTGCGGCTTCTGTCCTTCAGGCCGGTTCGAGTGGACGCTCGACACTCGGGAGTGAATGCCCGTACCGATGCCCACGGCGGGGTCGGGGAGGAGCGCCAGAGCTCGGCACGGGCGATGGGAGTTCGTAGGACGGCTGGGCCGTCTCGTGCGCTCCCAACGGCCGGGTTCCCGGGACCGAACAAGCCCGTTGACGAATCGTCGGCGAACCTGGGCGGGACCCGAAGTCGCGCCATCCACCGCGGCGGAAGCGCCCACATCGAATGGAACGGCGTAGCTGCGCGGCCGAGCGCCGGGTTGCCGAGGCACGCAGGTCCGCCTCGGTCACCAGGACTCGGGGCCGGTGCGTCCAACCCGTGATCAGGCGAGAGTCGGCCAACGGCCGCCGCTCGGGCGTGCTGGGCACGAACCCTGGTGATGGATCCAGGACACTAGGTGTCGCGTTCTGCGTCAGCTCGCCTGGGGCAGCGCCTGCACCTCTTGCGCGGAGGCTTGTCGCAGCACTTCTTCTTCACCCGGGCCTTGCGCTTGCTGTCCTTGTGCTTGCTCATCGGGGTGGCGGGCCTCGCCGGGGCGGGAACATAGGCCCGGAGATCCAGGCCGCACGGGTTGAAATGAGAACGGTTCGCAAGACCTGGTTTGGCTCTCGGCCCCTTGCAGCCCCTTTCGGATGGAATCTGGGCTGGGGAGTTCGCTCGCGATCTTCGAGTCGTTAGGAACGCCGAAATGCCCACTCCCCATCCCGCTGGCTCTTCTCTCCCCACCGTCGGCAGCGGCTCCACCCACCGAGACCTGATCGAGCTGGTCCCCCAGGCAATGCTCCTGGTGGGGGCCGACTCCTCGGTCGTGATGGACGCCAACCGGGCCGCCCTGAAGCTCTTCGGCGTTCGCGCCGACGACCTCGTGGGCCTGGCCGTCGACGACCTCTGCCCGACTGTCCAACCTGACGGCACCCGCAGTTCGGACCTGTGGACCGAACATCTCGAGCGAGCCCGCAACGAGGGCGAGGGCAACGGCGTGTTCGTCCAGCGCGTCGCCGGCGCGATCGATCTGCCCTGCGTGGTCGGCCTGCGCCGCCTGGGTCCTGTGGACCTGGGCGTGATTTCGGTGGGCTTCGAGCCACTGACGGCCCGCGGCCACTCCTCCTACGAACGCGACCTCCTGGCACGGGCGCTCATGGACTCACCGGTGCAGGTCCTCGTGCTGCGTTCCGACGGGAGTTTCCGCTTGGCCAACCCCGCCGCCTGCCGGGCCCTGGGCTACGGCCTCGACGAGCTCGACGGTCTGACCATCGATCAAGTCGACGGCGCCTGGCGCGGGCTGCTCGCCGCCGGTGAGTCGGACCAGCCCCTGGGGCAGGGTGGTCTGGTGACCTTCCGCTCGCAGCAGCGGCGCCGCGAC
Organism: Engelhardtia mirabilis; assembly: GCA_007751255.1. Classification (GTDB taxonomy): domain Bacteria; phylum Planctomycetota; class UBA1135; order UBA1135; genus Engelhardtia; species Engelhardtia mirabilis. The sequence continues at coordinate 6,035,608 of CP036296.1, read as the reverse complement.
GGCTCGACCAGCGACGTTCGCGTCTCGGTCTTCCGCGTCCGCCACGGTGAGGAGGAGCTGCTCTTCGGCTTCGTCGAGCCCCGCTCGGCGGAGACCTGAGCGCGGCGACTACTGCGCCAGGAGTTCCCCGCTCAGAGTCGTCACTGCGCGTCCGATCAGGCCGACTCGCTCGCCCCGCAGCTCGACCTCCAGGTCGCCGCCGCGAGCCGAGGCCTGGTGGGCGCGCAGGCGGCTGCGACCGATGCGCGCGGCCCAGAAGGGACCGAGGGTGCAGTGGGCCGAGCCCGTCACCGGATCCTCGTCTACGCCGCAGGCCGGGGCGAAGAAGCGCGACAGGAAGTCCACTTCCGAGCCTTCGCCCGCGCGGGCGGTGACGATCACGCCGCGGGCGTCGACCTTGGCCAAGAGGCCGAAGTCCGGCGCGACGCCTCGCAGGGCCGCCTCGTCGGCGACCTCGACGAGCCAGTCCTCCTCGGCCCCCGCCACCGTGAGCGCGGCCCCCGCGGCCAGGCCCAGAGCACCCAGGAGCCGCGGCGGCGCCGTCGCGCGGGCAGCGGGGCGGGCCGGGAAGTCCAGGTCGATCGCGTCCTGCGCGCGGGCCGCGACCAGGCGACCGGAGAGGGTCTCGAAGGCGATCCGCTCGGCGCTCGCCAGCCCCGCCTCCCACAGCCAGTGGGCGCTGGCCAGGGTCGCGTGGCCGCACAGGCGCACCTCGGTCGTCGGCGTGAACCAGCGCAGGCGCCAGGTGTCCCCCTCGCGCCGCAGGAAGGCGGTCTCCGAGAGGTTCATCTCCCGCGCCACCGCCTGCATCCACTCCGCGTCGCGGTCCGTCTCGAGGACGCACACCGCCGCGGGGTTGCCCCGGTAGGCTCGGTCGGTGAAGGCGTCGACGACGGCAATCGGTTGCCCGCTCATGGCGGGAGGTTAGCACCCCGAAGCCCCGGCTACTGGCCTGCGTCAGGCGGCCGCGCTGCCCTCGAGTCCCCCTGGCCCCCCGAATCCGTCCCTTGCCCCCGGAGCTCCCCGTGAATCGCGCCGCCTGGATCTTCCTGCTGCTGCTCCTCGCCATCTCGGCCTGCGTGGTCTGGATCTCGACCAGCGGCGATCACCAGGTCGATTCGGCCTCGAAGCCCCCTGCTGCACCGTCCGAGCAGGCGCGGGAAGGTCCGAGCGAGTTGTCCGCTCCGGTGTCCTCGAGCGAGGCGGCCGAGGAGCGGGTGTCGGTCGAGACGGCCACCGCGGAGGCGGCGGAGGCGGACGGCGCGACGGCGTTGGCTGAACCTGTTGGAACTGCGCTCCGTGGCCGCGTCGAGCTCGAGCTGGATGACGGCTCGATCTCGACCACCGCGACGGGCCGCTTGGACGTGAACTTCTGGACCGGGAATCGCGGCCAGAGCAGCGAGGTCGAGGTCGCCGACGGAGCGTTCGAACTGCCCCTGGGCGGCGACGCTGCGGGGGCGGACCGCATCGAGCTGCGCAGCGGGAACTTCGACGAGCTGCTCGCGATGGCGATCGAAGACCAGGACTACCAGCTGCCTGCGGACCGGGAGCTGGTCTTCCGCTTGCGACTCGTGCAACCCTTTCTACTCGAGGTGCGCGACGCCGCGACCGGCGTTCCCCTGGCAGGCGTCGACATCGCCGAGGGCGAGGAGTACCGGTCCCATCCAGGCCTGCGCCCGAGACTCATCGTGCAGGGCGCGGTCTCACCCGTGCGGGTGCCGCAGGTGGATCTGCCCGCCTGGGAGCGAGCCGCGGGCCGCAGCAACTGGCTCGTACGCGCGGACGGCTACGCTTGGGAGCCGGTCGGCGTGGACATCGCCGGCGCGGGACGCGTCGTCGAACTCGTTCCCGGCGGCGAGGTGGTCGTCGACGTGACGGGCATGCCCGCGCAGGAGCGGCTGTACCTGGCCGTCTACGCGGACACGGGGGCGGGGTTCCTGACGGAGGAGTTGATCCGCGGCGACGGGCGCCATCGGCTCTCGGGCTTGAAGGCCGGGAGCGTCAGCGCGCGGGTGCAGCGCGGCGAGTGGTTCACCAGCCCGCGCGTCTTCGGCTCGGCCCAGGGTCAGCTCGTGCCCGGAATGCCACTCCAGCTCGAGGTCATCGTCGACGCCGCGGCCGGCGAGGAGGCGCCGCGCTTCGACTTCGCCCTGCAGGTCGACGTTCCCGCGGCCTGGGCCCGGAGCGAGCTGCGCGTAAGCGGCGAGCTGATCGACTCGCCCAGTGGCGAGGAGAGTGATTGGGACCTCACCTCGTCCGACGGCGACGAGCTGAATTCCGGCCTGCGTCGCTTCAGCTTCGAGCTGGAGCAGGAGCTCGGCGGCGACTGGTTTCTGGAGTTCCCGTCGCTCGGATGGCGCAGCGGTATCGTCGTCGACCACTCCGGCCTCTACTCGATACACGCGCCCGAGCCCGGCACCGTGCTGCTCGAGGTCGTGGACGAGCTGACCGGCGCCGCGCCCGAAGGTGTCGGCGTCAGCTGGTACTCGGTCTACACGGGCCCGAGCGACGGCTGGTCCCACGAGAGCACCGAGGCCCTCGACGAACCGGGGCAATACCGCTTCGTCGCGCCAGTGGGGGAGATCGCGATCTCGGTCTTCGCGGCCGACCGCGGGTTCGATTTGGAGCACTTCACGGTAGTTCCCGGCGAGCAGCGGCTCGAGTATCGATTGCCGCCCCGCCAGGGGATTCGGCTGCGCGCGCTGCACGGCGAGGTGGTGGTGAACCCCACGGACTGGAGTTGGATACCGAAGCTCGAGCGTCTGCCGGACGACGGCGGCGACGGCGACGTCGGAGGCGCTGGCTACATGGAAGGGGCGGCTCTCGCGATGCTCGTGGACGAGCCCGGACGCTTCCGCGTGACCATTCCCGATATCAACGGCTACAAGCCGGTCGAGCCGGTCGAGGTCCAGATCGCGCTGGGCGAGATGGTCGACGTCGACATCCAGGTCGAGCCGAAGGACTGAGCTGCAGTGAAGTCGCCCCTCGTCATCGTCGCTCTCGCCGCCGGCTTGGGCCTCGCGCTCTGGGCCGCCTCGCGGCGCGTCGGGCCAGCCGCACCCGCCCACCCGGCGAGGGTGGAGGTCGATGGCGAGGCCGGGCGCTCGGGCGCGGGCCTGCGGCCGGTGGTCGGTGCCGAGCCCGCGGACCGCCGCGCGGCGAGCTCGAAGGCGCCGACCTCCGACTCGACGGAGATCGCCGTCCTCACGGGGACGGTGACCCTGATCCGCGGCGACGGCTCGATCGACGAGCGGCCCTCGGGCGTGGTCGCCGTGCAGATGATCGAGACCAAGGGCTTTCGGACCTACTTCCCCGTGGTCGCCGGCGGTCAGTTCGAACTGTTGGTCCCGACGGGTTGGATCGCACCGGCAGAGCTGCGCTTCGTGGACGCGAAGCTCGAAGACAGCGCGGTGCGGGCAGTGGGGACCGAGGCGCGGCGCTTCCCCGACGACGGCCGGGTGCGTCTGGTCTACCGCGCGCCCGTGGCGGCGACGCTCGTGGTCCGCGACCGCGCAACCGGGCTGCAGGTTGAATCGGTCGACGTGGTGCGCTCGGTCGGTAGCGCCCACCACCCCGGCCGCGCCGACGGCTTGATCGAACCCGTGACCCTGGGCCGGCCCTCGCCGGTCGAGGTCACGCCCGCGGTCGCCGACGAGATCCTCCCCGGCCGAGCGGCGAATTGGTTCGTGGGCGGCGCGGGGTACGCCTGGCAGCCCGTGGTGCTCGACCCCTTCGCCGGGGGCGAGCGCCTGGTCGAGCTCGCGCCCGGTGGCTCGATCCGCGTCGAGCTGCACGGCCTGGGCCGAACCGACGAGCTGCACCTGCGGATCGCGGCCGGCGACCCAGCGACGCGGATCGTCGACGAGGTCGTGGGGCTCGACGCCGTCATTCCATTCAGCGGCGTCCCCGCGGGCGAGGTCGTCGCCAGCCTCGAGCTGGACGACCTCTACGGGAACTCGCGCGTGCTGGCCTCGGCGCGGGGCGAGGTCGTGGGCGCTGGCGAGACGCCGCTGCGCCTGTCCGTCGCGCCCGCGGAGCTCGAGCAGCGCGAGGCTCCGCGCTTCGAGCTGCAGGTCGAGATCGAAGTGCCCGCGCCCTGGAGCGGGGACGAGCTTCCCGGCTGCTTCGCCCTGGATGGCGGCGACCGAGCGCGACCGATCGGGCTCGAGCTGCGACCGACCGCAGTGGTCGAGTCGGGACCGGGTCGGAGTTGGCTGCACTACGACCTGGGGGCCCAGCCAGCGGGCCTGTGGCGCGCGAACCTGCGCGACCTGCGTTGGGCGCAGACCTTCGACGTCACCGGTGCCGGCACGACGACCCTGCGCGTCCCCGAGCCGGCCCGGGTCGAGGTCGAGGTGACCGACGACCTCGGCGCTGCGCTGCCACACACGCCGGTGCTCTACTGGCTCGGCCCCGCCCTGGGCCGGGCGTTCACCGAAACGGACGGCAGCCACGCCTTCGCGCCGGCGGCCGCCCTGCAGCACACGGACGAGCCGAGCGTGCTGCGCTTCACCGCGCCCGCGGGCCAGATCGCGATCCGAGCGGTCGTCGACGGTCGCAAGATCGAGCGCGCCTACGACCTCGCGCCCGGCGAGCACCGCCTGCGATTCACGATCCCGCCGCGGCATGGGGTGCGGGTGCGGCTGCGCGACGCGGCTAGCGGGCTCGACCTGGGACCGGCCCAGTGGTCGGTGAGCCTGTCGCCACTCGACTTCGACGACGCCCCGATGCTGGTGTCCGCCGAGCCCGGCGCCGCGTCGGTCGAGTGCGACGTGCTCGGGACGGGGCGCTATCGCGTGCAAGTCGCGGGGGCCGAGGGCTACGACGCGCCGCGCCCGCGTGCAGTCGTCGTCGCCCGGGGCGAGTTCGTCGACCTGATCGTCGAGCTGGCGCGCGCGGAGGGTGGGCGATGAAGGGCGTCGGCATCGCAGCGGTCTTGGCAATCGTGGCCATGATCGCCCTGTGGCTCTTCTCGCGCGGCGAGGTCGAAGCCCCGGTCGCGAGCGCTCCCAATGCGCACGCGGCGCAGATCGAACAGGCCGGGTCCCCTGACTTGGTTGCCGCCGGCGCGCCGCGACCGGTCGAGCGCAGCGCGGCTCCGATCACTCCCGCCGACGCTTCCGGCAACACCGCAACCGAAGTCGTCCCCGCCGCCGAGTCCGACCCGCGCTACCACGTCAGCTTGCGCGTGGTCGTGGTCGAGCTCGACGGCACCGAGCGCTTCGACGCGGACGGGGAGCTGCTCTTCGACTACTTGGACTTCTTCGAAGAGGAAGAAGACGTCGCGGAGTGGATCGAGGGCTCGATGCCCTTCCGCGGCGGTCAGGCGCGCTGGGAGAGCGGCGGGACGATCGCCGACGCGACCCTGCGCTTCGGCCGCGCCGAGGGCCGCGAGGCGCGGCTGGTCGAGCCGCTGCCCGACCTCCAGGCGGCATTGGAGGCCGGCGGGACCGTGGAGCTGCGCCTGCAAGTGGAGCCCGAGCACTGGCTCGAGGTGCGCGACGCGGCGACCGGCGAGCACCTGGACGGGGTCGTGTTGCTGGTAGGTGCCATGCCGTCGGCCGGTGGCGCGGATGCACTGCCGCTGTCCGACTGGCGAACCCGTGAGGTCCTGCGGGACGGGTCCTCGCCGGTGCGGCTCGGCGCGGCCGTTCGGGACAGCCGGGGGGAGCGGCGTCTGCGCCTGTTCATCGCGGCGCGAGACCACGCCTGGCGCCTCGTCGAGCTGGACCTGGACACCGAGCGCCACGTGGTCGAGCTCGAGCCTGGAGGAGGCTTGTGCGTCGACCTTGCAACCCCCTCCGAGCCCTTCGAGGGCGTCCTGCTGCTCTACCGCGGGCAGCGGTTCGTGCGCCTTCTCGAGCGGGCCTGCGCCGTTCCGCAGACCCTCGTGTTCGACCACGTGCCCCTGGGCGACTACCGCGTCGAGCTGCGCGCCGGGGGCGAGTCGAAGCGCGAGCGGTTGGTGGGCGGCGCCGCCGCCCCCGTCGCCCGCGGCGAGACGACGACGATCCGCATCGACGTCCAGCCGGCGGCGGAGGCGGTGGTTGCCGAGTTCGACCTGAGCCTGGTGCTCGAGTTGGACCCGGTCTGGGAGCTGAAGCGCCTGGAGGTGCTGCTCGTCTCCGGCGAGCCGGCCACCGCCGCCGAGCCCTACACCTGGCTCGACGTCCCACTGTCTGCCGAGGACGGCCTGCTCCGCGGTCGCGCACAGGTCGAGGGCAAGAGGCCCGGCCGCTATCGAGCGGAGTTCGTCGATCTGGGCTACAGCGCGGACCTGATCGTCGAGCAGTCTGGCGAGCAGACGCTCCGACTCCCACCGCCCGCCGAGCTTCGCTTGCGTTGCGTCGCCGAGCCGGATGGGGGAGCGATCGACGTCCCCAGCGTGAACGTCGGCGCCGTCGGTGCCGACGGCCGCTGCAGGGTCGCGGTCGAGGCGGTTCGCACCGCGCCCGGAGAGTTCCGAGCACGTGTCGCCGCCGGTCCGGTGCGTGTGGTCGTGCGGCCGTCGGCCCTGCACCCCGGACTGGTCGAGCAGGTCGAGTTGGTTTCCGGCCCGAATGCCGTCGAGCTCGAGCTGCCACGACCCTGCGGCGTGCGGGTCACCCTGCGGGACCAGGGCCAACCGATCGGCTTCCCCGGACTGTGGACTCCGAGCCTGATCGCCGTCGGGGGCGCAACCGGCAACGTCACGGGGCACCGCGACGACGGGGCCTACATCTACTTTGTCGGCCAGCCGGGGTCCTACTGGCTGTACCTCCCCGACCTCGACGGCTACGAGTCGATCGAACCGATCGAGGTCGAGATCTTGGCCGAGACGGTGTCGGAGACGGTGATCGACCTGGTGCGCTCCTACTGATCGCGCCGGGACGCCTCGGCTTCCGCCTGCACCCAGTCGAGGCCGAAGCGCGCGAAGACCAGGCGGCCGTAGTCGTCGGCTTCAAAGAAGCAGCCGATCGTGCCGTCGTCGAGGGCGGTCAGGCACGAGTAGGCGCTGCTGCCCTCGTAGAGCAGGCGCGAGTGGGCCCAGGTCCGGCAATCGTCGTAGCTGGCCCGGACCGTCAGTCGGTGGCGTGCCTCGGTACTCGCAGGGTTCGAGAACAGGAGCACACCGGGCGCGTCGCCCGCGCGCCAACGCAGGCGGCGCAGGCTGGCTTGGCAGACAGGCTCGACCAGCGCCTCGTCGTGGCGCTGATCGCCCCAGCTCTCGCCCCCGTCGCGGCTGGTGCAGGTCTGGCGCGCGCGCACGCTGCGGTCGTAGTTCCGCATGTTGAGCAGCAGGCTCCCGTCCTCCAGCTCCGCCACCTCGCACTCGTTGACCGCGTCCCTCGGCGCGCTGCCGCCGGCGCGCCAGGTGAGGCCGCCGTCGTCGGACAGGATGACGTGGCTCTCGAAGCGCGTGCCCTCGGGACCGGGTGTCTTGTGGTCGCAGGGCACGACCAGGCGGCCGGCGTGCTCGCCGCGCTCCATCTGGATCCCTGCACCTGGGCCCGCGACGTACCAGCTCCACTCCACGGGCTTCACACTCGGCGTGATGTCGGCCGGCTCGCTCCAGGTGAGCCCGTCGTCGGTCGAGCGACTCAGGAACACGCGCTTCGAGTCGGTTCCATGGCCCACGGCGATGTCCGACTCGGGCACGTCGCCGTCGCTCCAGGTCATCAAGAGGGTGATCGCACCGCTCTCGCGATCCACGACCGGGCAGGGGTTGCCGCAGACGTTGGTGCCGTCGTCCCAGAGGACCTGCACGTCCGACCAGGTGCGCCCGCGATCGGTGGAGCGCCGCAGCAGCAGGTCGATGTCGCCCGAGTCGGCGCTGCCCGTCCGCCGTCCCTCGCAGAAGGCGAGCAGCGCGCCGCTCGCGGTCGTGACCAGGGCGGGGATGCGGTAGGTGTGGTAGCCGGCCACGCCGGACGTGAAGAGGTCCTGCGTCGTCGGCTCCGCAACGGGTACGTCGGAGTCCTGGGCGGCGCCGGCCAAGGCGGTGAGGAGCAAGATCGTCGTGGCGGTTCCCATGCACCGGTTCCATACCATGCGAGGCCACCGATCGCCGGACTCCACGATGAGAACTCACCTCGCCAGCGCCGTCCTCGCCCTCTCGCTCCTGTCGCAGGCCTGTGCAGACGCGCGCGATTCGCTCGAGCTCGCGCCGGTCTTCACCGACCACATGGTGCTGCAGCGCGGTCAGCCGATCGAGATCTGGGGCCGCGCCGAGGCGGGCGTCGTGGTGGGCGTGAGCCTGGGGGACGCTGCCGCCGTCGCCGTCACCGATCCCCTCGGCGCCTGGTCGGTCGAGCTCGAAGCCCTCGATGCGGGTGGGCCCTACGAGCTGGTCGTAGGCGTGGCCGGGCGCGAGCTGAGCTTCGAGGACGTGCTGATCGGCGATGTCTGGCTGTGCTCGGGCCAGTCCAACATGCGCTGGCAACTGGACCAATCCGAGGGCGGCGACGCGGCTGCGGCCGGGGCCGACTTGCCGCAGGTGCGGCTGTTCGACATGCAGGGTGGCCTCTCCCTGGCGGGCACCTGGAGCGAGCGGCAACTGGCGGACGCGAGCATCGAGAGCGGCTACCAAGCGGCCCAATGGACCCCTTGCACGCCGCGGACGGCGGCGAGCTTCTCGGGCGTCGGCTACTGGTTTGGACGCGACCTGCACGAGCGCACCGGCGTAACCATCGGGCTGATCTGCAACGCCATCGGCGGCAGCCCGATCGAGGCCTGGACCTCCCTCGAAGCCATGGGCGCAGAGACCCGCCTGCCGGCGTTCGTGTCGGATCCGCGGGCCTGGCTCGAGCAGGGCGAGTCGACCTGGGCCCGCTCCCGCGCGCGCCAGAACCTCGGGCGTTGGCTTGACGATCCGACGGGGGCCCTGCCCGGGCACCCGTTCCTGCCGGGCTTCCTGTTCGACTCGGGGATTCGGCCCCTGGCCGGCCTCGGGCTGCGCGGCGTGATCTGGTATCAGGGCGAGTCGAACGCCACCGACGAGGCCGGTGCGGTGATCGATCCCGAGCGCTATCGGGTGGCGATGCAGACCCTGATCGCCAACTGGCGACGGACCTTCGCCATGCCCGACCTGCCCTTCCTGTTCGTGCAGTTGCCCGGGATCGAGCGCGACTGGGCGGCCTTCCGCGAGGCCCAACGCAGGTGCCTGGAGATCCCCGGCACGGGGATGGCCGTCACGATCGACATCGGCGATGCGGGCGACGTGCACCCGCGCAACAAGCGCGAAGTCGGCCGGCGGCTCGCCTTGCTCGCGGCGGATCAGGTCCTTGGGCTCGAAGTCGTCGGTGCCCGCAGCCCGAACCCGGTGGAGTTCGAGGTCGAGGGCGCGCGCGTCCATCTGCGAGTCGCGGACGACGGGGGCGGGTTGGCGACCACCGACGGCGCGGCGCCGCGCGGCTTCGAGTTGGTCGGCGATGACGGGACCTGGCAGCCGGCGGCGGCCACGCTCGACGGTGACCGAATCGTCGTCATCTCGGAAGCGGTCCCGACGCCCGTCGCCGCGCGCTACGCCTTCGCGCCGCTGCCCGATTGCAACGTCGTCGGCGGCACGGGCCTGCCCCTGACTCCCTTCGTCGAGGGCCGGGTGCCGCAGTGAGCGACGCGCCGGTCACGGGCGCGTAACCGCCCGAGCCGCGATCGTGATCGGGGCTATGCTGCCGCGATGAAGCTGCGCACGACGGCTGTCGCGCTCTCGACCCTGGTACTGGCGGCCGCGACGTGGATCTACCTGCTCGGGGTGCCGCGAGGCGATGCCGCAGGGCAAGCGCCGGCGGTCGCCCGCGCGGCGGCAGTCCCGACACCGGTCGCCGGGCAGGCGGAGCTGACGAGCCCGGTCGCGCCGACGACCCAGGCCTTGGCGCCAAGAGAGCCTCAGGCGAGCGAGCCCGGTGCTCGGCGGCCGGCCGGCGACGCGGGCTTCGCCGGCCTGGTGCTGGTGATGGAGGAGGGGGGCGTGGTGCGCGACGGCGACGGGACCCTGAGCCTCGTGGCGGTCTCCGAGACACGCGTCCAGCACGACTCGCTGGCCTTTCGCGGTGGCCTCTTCACGATCCCGGGCGTCGTCGGCGCGCTGCAAAGCCTGCGGGTCGACGGCGCCTGGATGGACGGGGTGCGCGTGCCCGTCGTGGGCGAGGGGCGCGCCGAGGAGGTCGCGGGTCCCTTCGCGACGGTGCGCGTCGACCACCGCGGGGCCGAGTCGATCGAGGTGTGCTCGCGCGCGACCGGCGAGCACTTGGATGGCGTGGAGATCATCGTCCTGGAGCGCGGGAACGCCCTGCCGTCGGGCGTCCCTCGACCGGAACGGTTTTCGCCCGGGCGCTGGCTGGCGCGGGGCGCGCGCTCTCCGTTGACCCTCGGTCGGCTGCCGCGGCTGTTTCCGGGCCAGACGACCTTCGCGGCCTGGGTCAGGGCCAGGGACCACGCTTGGCGATGCGTGTGGCTCGGGTCCTCTGGTCAGCAGCGGGTCGAGCTCGAGCCCGGCGGGGACCTGCGGGTACGCGTCGTCGGGGAGTCGACCCAGCGCGTGAGCCTGAGCCTGGCGGACGCGGCCGGCGGTTCCTCGATTGCTTCGGAGGCCCTCTCGAGCGGCGGCGAGCTGCGCCTGGACGGTCTTGCGGTGGGGGATTACAGCCTGCGGATCTCGGCCGGGCAGTCCCCGCGGACGAAGGACGCGATGCTCGCTCGCGAGTTGAGCGTGCGAGCGGGCCAGGTGACCCGGTTCGACTTGGACCTGGGCGAGTTCGACTCCCTGCTGGCCGAGCATCCGGTCGCCGTGGAGCTGACGGCCCGGGGCTGGCCCGAGCGGCGCAGGGTCAGCGCTTCGGTCTACCGGAACCTGGGGGGCGAGCGCTTCATCCGCGTCGACCAGGTACGCCTGGAGACGTCCGATCTGAGTGAGGACAACCACTTCACCGGCTCCCTCGGATCCCTGCGCGCCGGCGCCTACGCGCTCCAACTGCACGAGCTGGCCCGGATCGAGAGCTTCCAGGTCAGCGGCCCGACGACCGTCGCCCTCGAGCTTCCGCCGCCGGAGTCGGTCCTGATCGAGTGCGTCGACGAGCAGACGGGTCGGCAACTGGACGCCCCGACGATCGCGGTCAGCTCGTCGCGGGGCTCCGCGCTGGTGCCGCACCGATCGCGATCCTTCGCGCGGGTCGGACCCGGGCTCTACCAGGTCCAGGTCGCTCCCGGCGCACTGAACATCACGATCGGCTCGCCTCAGATCTCCCGTCGGACCGCCACCGTCGACTGTCCACCGGGCGCCGAGCGGCTGGTGGCGCGATTCCTGCCGCCCACCGAGCTCCAGATCGTGTTCGCGGTCGACGGCCGCCGAATCGCGAGGTCCATGCCCGGCACCGACGTGTCGGCGGCCGCCGTCGACGGCGAGGGGCGCTCCGACTTCTGCCGGTCCAGATCGGGCGTGTACCACATCGGCCTGTCGGAGCCCGGGCGCTATCGAATCGGCATCGTTCCGGCGCCGGCCTACCTACCGGTGAACGACCAGATCGTCGAGCTGGCGGCGGGGATCAACCGCATCGAAGTGCCGCTCGAGCGCCGACCCTGAGGGAGCGATCGCCTTGGCTCCGCGCGCGATGCCCGACACTGCTGCCACGCTGCGATCCATCGCGATCGACGCGCGGGGGCGTTCGATGCGGTGCGGCCCGGAATCCTGGGGCCACGGCCTTCGGAGCACGGGGCGCGACGTCGCCGGAGGGCGGCCGTGAGTCCGGACCTGGTGCGCGGTGGGTCCGCATGGCGCAGCCTCGCCCTGTGCGGTGTCCTGGCCCTGCTCGCCGCGGTGCCGTGGTTCCTGCTGCGCGACGTCGCGGAGCCCATCGACGCGGCGAGCCCCCGTGCCCCCGCGGCGCACGCGACGCCGTCCGTCGCGCCGGTCATGGTCGCGGCCCACGAGCTCGACTCGGCTGAATCGGCGCGCGCGGTCGCGGGCCTGACTCTGACGGGTTCGATCGCCGTGTTGGGCGAGCGGCCCATGGCGTTCGACGAAGCGAGTGGGACGATCGAGCTGCTGCTCGTCAGCGACGGGGTCGAATGGGTGCGTGAGGTCGACGTGCGCGCCGGGCAGTTCCGTATCGACCTGCCCTCGCGCGGCAACCTGACCTTCCGCCGGCCGCGGATCGACGGCGGGCCGTGCCGAGTCCTCTCGCCGTCACCGCGCGCAGCTTGGCCGCCGGGGGATCGGGTGCAGGTGATCGTGGTGCGCGAATCCACGACGCGGCTCTCGGCCCTGGACGCCAGGACCGGCGCGCACCTGAGCGACGTGGAGGTCAGCTCGCGGCCAGGGACCGATCCCTTCGGCCACCCGGGCCCGGCGCGCGGTGACCTGGTGCGCCTGGTCGAGGGCGGCACTTCGCCGATGGAGATCGAGCTGTCGGGCGAGCGAGTCGGTGCCGGGCCGCAGCAGACGCTCTTCGCGCGCGCGCCGGGCTACGCCTTCGGGAGCGCCGTCGTTTCGTCTCTCGCGCGCAATCAGGTGTCGGTCCGGCTCGAACGGGGCGGCGACCTCGAACTCGAGCTCGCCCTGGGCGCGGGGATCGACCTGCCCGCGAACTCGGTGCTGCGACTGACGAGCGGCGGCGAGACCGTCTGGGAGGGCCCCGCCCAGGTGGGGAGGATCGATCTTCCGTCCTTCCCGGCGGGGACGATCGAAGCCGCCCTGCTGGTGGACGACCTCGAGCTGATCCGCACCCGGGGCGAGCTGGCCGCGGGCGGCTGGCTGCCCCTGCGGCTCTCGTTGGACGCGCATCCCGACGACATCTTCGGCGACCTGCACGTGGCGCTCGACGTGCCCGGATCCTGGCCCCTCGATCGGGTGCGGCTGCGGATCTACTCCGAGCTCCTCGATTCGCGCTCGGTCATGGGTCCGCCCCTGTTCCTGCCCCGCGCCGGCAGTCGCCGGGTCGAGTGGGTCTTCGAGGACGTCCCGCGCGGCGACGTCGAGCTCGAGGTCTACCCGATGCGCTTCATGACGCGCCTCGACCACCGCCTCGACGAGGTCCACGAGCTGGCCCTGCCGGGCTACGTCCGCTTCGAGCTCGAGCTGCTCAACGCCGCCGAGGTCCACCCATCGATTCGCGTCGCGTGGGAGGCGGAGGTCGACCGGCGCCGCTGGTTCGCCGGCGGTGGCCTGGCGCAAGCAGTGCCCGCGGCGATGCTCGGCAACCTGCCGGCGGCGCGCACGACCCTGACGCTCACGGCGCGCGGACACCAGCCGGCTCAGATCGTCGTCGAAGCCTACGCCGGCTCGCGCTCGGAGAGCGTGCTGCTCGCACCGGAGCCGGCCGAGGCGCCGACCGGCGAGCGGTGAACTCGGGGCCGCGCGACGCGCAGCCGCGGTGCCTACAGCCCCCAGGCCGCGCGCAGCTTGCCCTTGGGGTCCTCGGTGATCGGCTCGCCGTGGCCGACGACCAGACGCTCGAAGTCCCACTCGAGCACGCGACCCAGGCTCGCGTTCCAAGCCTCGCGGTCCTTGATCACCGAGCGCATCAGCCGCCCCGCGCGGGCCTCGCCGTGAATCCCGAGCATGCGCTGCATCAGGCCGCCCCAGCCACCGGTCGCCGTGCCGAGGTTGAAGACGGCGTCGGCGGTGATCGCGGTGCGGCTGGCGCGGTGCAGGAACATCCACTCGCCGACCCGCGGCGCGCCCTCCAGGGGCAACAGCTCGAACTCGCCGCGCCAGGGGGCGTCCAGGTCCTCGGCCAGCCAGCCCGTGAAGTTCCACTCGGGGTGCGGGCGTCGCAGCTTGGGCGCACCCCAAGTCGAGGCGGCGGGCAGGTGCTCGAACCACTGGTCGAGGTACAGGTCGTGGGTGCGGCTGGGCGCGACCCAGTGCTCGATCGGACCCAACTCGGCGAGCCGCGCGACGAGGTCCGCGGACCACGGCACCGGCGAGTGCAGCCAGAGCCCGCCGCCGGACAGCTTGGCGACCGTCATGCGGTGCCCGAGGGGCATCCCGAGCAGCCCGAAGTCGGATTGGACCGTCCAGAGATCGTCGGTCAGAGGAGTGATGCTCGAGGTGGCTGCCATGGCGAATGGTTTCGCACACGTCGCCGCGGGAATCCATGCGGCAAATCGACGCGCGTCGAGCCCAGGTCGTCGCGGCGGGCGCGGCAGTGCCGTAGGGTCGCGCACCAGCTCCGCGATCGCGCGTCGTCAGCCCCCTCGAACCCCATCCCATCCATGGACATCTACGAGCGCTCTCTGGCCCTGCACCGCGAGAAGCAAGGCAAGCTCGAGGTCTCGTCGCGCACGCGCGTGGACTCGATGGAGGACCTCTCCCTGGCCTACACCCCGGGCGTGGCGCGGCCCTGCGAGGTGATCGGCCGGGACGTGTCGGCCGCCTGGGACCTGACCCTCAAGGGCCGCACCGTCGCCGTCGTCTCGGACGGCTCGGCGATCCTCGGCCTCGGCGACCTGGGACCCGAGGCCGCCCTGCCGGTGATGGAGGGCAAGGCCGTGCTGTTCAAGGAATTCGCCGGCGTCGATGCCTTCCCGATCGTGCTCGACCAGCGCGAGCCGGCCCAGATCATCGAGACCGTGCGCGCCATCGCACCGACCTTCGGGGGCATCAACCTGGAGGACATCTCCGCGCCGCGCTGCTTCGAGATCGAGGACGCCCTCCAGGACATCGGCATCCCGGTGCTGCACGACGACCAGCACGGCACGGCCATCGTCCTCTTGGCGGCGGTGATGAACTCGCTGCGGGTGCAGGGGCGCTCGCTCTCGCAGTTGAAGGTCGTGATCAGCGGCGCCGGCGCGGCCGGGCGGGCCATCGCGCGCCTGTTGTCGTGCACCGACGGCCACGACCGCTGCATCCCCGTGGGGCAGCTGCGGATCTGCGACAGCCGCGGGATCCTCTCGCCCGAGCGCGAGCGCCAGGACCCGATCAAGGAGGAGCTGGCGCGCCTGACCAACCCCGAGGGCGAGCGCGGGACGTTGCGCGACGCCCTGCGCGGCGCGGACATCTTCATCGGCGTCAGCGCCGGCGGCGTGCTGGAGGGCAAGGACATCGCCACCATGGCCGCGGACCCGATCGTGTTGGCGATGGCCAACCCGATCCCCGAGGTGGACCCCGAGGCTGCCAAGGCCAACGGCGCCGCCATCGTCGGCACCGGCCGCAGCGACCTGCCGAACCAGGTCAACAACGTCCTGGCCTTCCCCGGCCTGTTCCGCGGCGCCCTCGAGGCCCGCGCCGTGCGCTTCACCAGCGGCATGAAGTTCGCCGCCATGGAGGCCATCGCCGGCTGCGTCGTCGATCCCTCGCCCCATCGCATCCTGCCGCCGCCCTTCGACCGCTCCGTCGCCGTGCGGGTGGCCCACGCCGTGGCGGCCGCGGCACTCCACGACGGCGTCGTGCGCGAGGGCGCGATCGCGGGCGTGCGCGGCTGACGGCGAGGGTCGGATCGCCCGCTCGATCGCCGGGACCCGGGACCCGGGACCCGGGACCCGGGGGCCGCGGGGCCGCGGGGCGGGAGGCGGGAGGCGGGAGGCGGGAGGCGGGAGGCGCCGGGCGCCGGCCCTACTCGTCCAGATCGTGGACAGGGCGTCGAGGCCGTGGACGGGCATCCACGTCGAACGCCTTCCTCGACCCCGCTGGAGGGTCTCGGTGGTGCGGCACAGGACTTGCGGATCTCGAATATCATTGTCGAGCGAGTCCCGCCTGCCTGCGTGACCTGGGAGGCCCTGGTCGTCGGAGCCCGCTCGACCTCGAACCTCCCCGCCGACCGGGCCTGCCGGGCCCACCGGGTCGGCGATCACCGGCGAGCGCCGTGGTCGATCGCCAACCCGGGCGCTCCGCAGGTCCCGGCCGCGACAGATGCGGCGACCGCGGCCTCCCCTCGAACCCGAGTCAATACCGAGCCGGACCCACCGCGCCTGCGCGACCTGGTCGGCAACTGATCGCTGACCCACCCGACCCCAATGAAGAACCCCATTCGACCCTCGTCGTCCACTCTCCTGTTCACCTGCATCGCCTTGCAGGCCGGCGCCGCCGCGACGCCCGCAGTCCAGGGCTCCGAAGACCACAAGCTCCTGGCCGCCGCCGTGCTCGCTGGCGACGAGTTCGGCTCGTCCGTGGGGACCGACGGCGTGCGCGTCGCAGTCGGCGCGCCCCTCGCGGACGCGGCGGGACCGGACGCCGGGTCGGCGTTCCTGTTCGACGCCACGACGGGCGGCGAGTCGGTGCAACTCGTCCCCACCGGCGTGTCCGCCGGTGACCGCTTCGGCGCGGCGGTCTGCGTCGACGGTGCTCTGGCTCTGGTCGGCGCGCCGTTCGCGGACGTGACCGGGACCGACTCGGGCGCGGCATACCTCTTCGATGCGAGCAGCGGCACCCAGTCGGCCGAGCTGCAACCCTCCGACGCGGCGGTCCAGTTCGGCACGGCGGTCGCCATGGACGGCGGTCTGGCCGTCGTCGGCGCGCTGGGGGCCGCCTACGTGTTCGACGTCGCGACCGGGCAAGAGCTCGCGAAGCTGGCGCCCTCCGGCACCGGCTCCGCCGGCGGCTTCGGCGGGGCTGTCGACATCGACGCCGGCCTGGTGGTCGTCGGCGCCCAGGTAGGGGACGGGCTGGGGCTGTTGACCGGCACCGCCTTCGTCTTCGACGCGGCGAGCGGCGTCCAGATCCGCCAGTTGTCCGCCCTCGACGGGACCGCCTGGAGCTTCTTCGGCTCGAGCGTCGCGATCGACGCCGGTACGGTCGTCGTCGGCGCGCGGACGGCGAGCCCCAAGGGCAAGGATTCCGGAGCCGCCTACATGTTCGATGCGGTCACCGGCCAGCAGATCGAGAAGCTGGTCCCGAATGACGGCCACATCTTCGCCGAGTTCGGCTCGTCCGTCGGTATCGAAGGCCCACTGGTCGTGGTCGGCGCGGGGCAGGACAACCAGGGTGGGTTCTCGTCGGGCGCGGTGTACGTCTACCAGGCGGCGAGTGGGTCCTTCGTCACCAAGCTGCTGGCCAGCGACTCGACTTCGTCGGACGAGCTGGGCGGGGCGGTCTGCGTTGCCGGCGGCGTGATCGTGGCCGGCGCCGCCAGGGACGACGACGTCGGCGACGCCTGCGGGTCGGCCTACCTGTTCGGGGCCGCCGGCGTCGCCGCGCCCATGTCCGAGTGCCTCGGCAACCTGGGCAGCCTCGACCTGGCCGCTGGTCTGCCCTTCGCCGGCCAGACCCTCACCCTGCGCACCGACGGCGCCCAACCGGCCACACTCGCTTCACTGCTGGTCGTCTCGGCCGCCCCGGTCGCCGGCTGGCCGAGCTGCGGCGTCGACTTTGGCACCGCCGGCGAGTTGCTCGTCGATCTCGCGCCCTCGAGCGAGCTGTTCGCGTCGATCGTGCCGTGGACCGGCGCTCCCGCCGACTTCTCGATCAGCGTCCCGTCGGTGGCCGGGCTGGCCGGCCTGCAGATCTACGCCCAGGGTGCTCTCCTGGCGCCGCTCTCGCCGACCGAGACGGTGCGTCTGACCCATGGGCTCGAGATCACCCTGGGCGGATACCTGTAGGACGCGCGTCGTGCTCCCGTCCGCGCGGCCAGCCGCGGGCGGGAGCCTACAAGCCCTCGGGGAAGAATCGCCGCTGTACCGGCGAGGCGTGGTGCAGGACCAGCTTCCAGCCACCGTCCGTGCGCACGAAGGCATTGGTCGCGGCCATGTCGGAGCGAATGTCCTCGCCCCCCGAGCTGGCACGGATGCGCTCGACCATGGTGGCCCAGGCGGTGTCGCCGCGGACTTGGATCTGCAGGTCGGAGAGCTCGAAGCGGATCGAGTCGGTGTGCTCGAAGATCGCCGCCCAGGAGCCGATCACGCGGCGGCGGCCGATCAGGACTTCGCTCCCCGGGTGGATGCACTGGACGCCGTCGTCGTCGTGCCAAAGAGCCGTCATGGCGCCGATGTCCAACTCCTCGAAGGCCGCGTAGAAGGCGCGGTTGGCGCGGGCGGCGCCCTTCTGCGCGTCGTAGTCGGAGTCGCCCATGGACCGATTGGAACGCGACGCGGGCGGCGCGAGAAGGACCTTGTCAGCCGGCGTTGCGCTTCGGCGGACGTACGGGCGGCCGCTGACGCTCCTCGTCGGACGCTTCTTCGTCGTGGTAGGGGCAGTGGCGGCAGCCCCGTCCGCAGCAGTAGCCGCGGCGCCGCAGGAAGACCCGCGTCAGCACGGCCAAGCCGGTTTCCGGGTCGAGGTAGGTGAGGTCGCCCCGAGCTGCGGCGGCGTCGTGGAGCTGTTTGACGGTCGACTGCTTCACCAGAAGGCGCGAGTTGACTCGCGGGGCGATGAATCTAAACGCTCGGCACTAGATGCGAGGATCGGATTCCGCGCGAAGCCGCCCTGGGCTAATCTCGGACCTCGGGGTCCGCAGTCGGCCCTTCGGACTCCCGCGCGCGAACTCCCTCGAATCATGCCCACGGATCCCTACGCAGGCCTCGAGCAGCTCTACGACGAGCTCGGCGAGGAGGGCTTCTCGGCCCTGGTGTCCAGCTTCTATCGACGCGTCCGCGGCGACGATCTGCTGGCGCCCATGTACCCGGACGACGATTGGGACGGCTCGCAGGGGCGCCTGCTCGACTTCATCGTCGGTCGCTGCGGTGGTCCGCCGCGCTACGTGGAAGCGCGTGGCCACCCGCGCCTGCGAATGCGGCACGCACGCTTCCGCCTCGACCAGGCGGCGCGCGACCGCTGGATGGAGCACATGGGGGCGGCCCTGGGCGAGCTCGACACCGACGCCCACACCCGAGCGCGGCTGCACGCGTTCTTCGACGCCACGGCGACGTTCCTCCTGAACAGCTAGACTCCCGCGCCCCGCGCCACCCGAGCCCCCCTCCCCATGAAGATCGCCTGCATCGGTGGCGGCCCCGCCGGCCTCTACTTCTCGATCCTGGCCAAGCGCCGCCACCCGGACTTCGAGGTCGTCGTCTACGAGCGCAATCGCTCCGACGACACCTTCGGCTGGGGGGTCGTGTTCTCGGACGAGACCCTCGGCAACTTCGAGCAGGTGGATCCCGAGAGCTACCGCGCGATCCGCGAGAGCTTCGTCTACTGGACCGACATCGAGACGTACTTGGGAGCTGAACTGGTGCGCTCCACGGGCCACGGTTTCTGCGGCATGGCGCGCAAGCGGCTCTTGCAGATCTTCCACGAGCGCGCGGCGGAGCTGGGCGTCGAGTTGGTCTTCGAGCGCGAGGTCGACGAAGGCCAGATCGCCCGCGAGGCGGACCTGGTGATCGCCTGCGACGGCATCAACAGCAAGATCCGCGAGGACCACCGCCAGGTGTTCGAGCCGTCGCTCGATTGGCGCCACTGCCGCTTCACGTGGCTCGGGACGACCAGGCTGCTCGACGCCTTCACATTCGTGTTCAAGGAGAACGAACACGGCCTGTGGATGGTCCACGCCTACCCCTTCCAGGAGGGCTCGGGCGCCGCCGGCGAGGCCCGCGGCACGTGGATCGTCGAGACCCACGAGGACACCTGGCGCCGGGCCGGGATGGAGGGCGCGAGCGAGGAGGAGACGGTCGCCTACTGCGAGAAGTTGTTCGCGCAGGAGCTCGGCGGTGAGCGGCTCTTGGCGAACCGATCGATCTGGCGGCGCTTTCCCAACGTGGTCAACCGCCACTGGCACGACGGCAAGGTGGTGCTGCTGGGTGATGCGGCGCACTCGGCGCACTTCTCCATCGGCTCGGGCACCAAGCTCGCGATGGAGGACGCCATCGCCCTGGCGGACGCGCTCGACGCCCACGTGAGCGAGGGCGTCGAAGCGGTGCTGGAGGCCTACCAGCAGGACCGCTACGTCGACACGCTCAAGCTGCAGAAGGCAGCCCAGACGTCGCTCGAGTGGTTCGAGAACGCCGGGCGCTACGTGCGGCAGGATCCGCTGCAGTTCACCTTCAACCTGATGACGCGCTCCAAGCGCATCACCTACGACAACCTGGCCCTGCGCGACCCGGCCCTGGTCGAGCGCGTGACGGAGTGGTTCGCCCGCACACAGGGCGCGCCGCGGGAGGCCGACGGGCGCGCGCCGGTGCCGATCTTCACGCCCCTGAAGCTGCGCGAGCTGGAGCTCGCCAACCGCATCGTCGTCTCGCCCATGTGCCAGTACTCGGCCGTGGACGGGGTCCCCGGCGAATGGCACCTGGTGCACCTGGGCAGCCGCGCGGTGGGCGGCGCGGGCCTGGTGATCACCGAGATGACCGACGTCACGGCCCAGGGACGCATCACCTCGGGCTGCGCCGGGATCTACACCGACGAGCAGGAGGCGGCCTGGAAGCGCGTGGTCGACTTCGTGCACGGCAACTCCGCCTCGGCGATCGGCATGCAGCTCGCCCACGCCGGCCGCAAAGCTTCGTGTTCGCTGCCCTGGGAGGGCGACGCGCCGCTCACGGACGCCACGGCCTGGGAGACGATCGCCCCCTCGGCCCTGCCCTTCGGCACCGGCTGGCACACGCCGCGCGAGATGACCCGCGCCGACATGGACGCGGTGCGCGACGCCTTCGTGCAAGGCGCCGAGCGCGCCGAGCGGGCCGGCTTCGACCTGATCGAGCTGCACATTGCCCACGGCTACCTCTTGTCGAGCTTCCTGTCGCCGGCCTCCAACCACCGCACGGACGAGTACGGCGGCAGCCTCGAGAACCGTGCCCGCTTCCCGCTCGAGGTGCTGGATGCCGTGCGCGCCGTGTGGCCGGCGGCCAAGCCGATCTCGGTGCGGATCTCGGCCACCGATTGGCTCGAAGAGACCGAAGGCGCGGGCATCACCGCCGAGGAGAGCGTGCGCCTGGCCCGTTGGCTGGGCGAGCACGGCTGCGACGTGGTCGACGTCTCCACCGCCGGCAACACCCCCGAGTCGGTGCCGGTCTACGGCCGCATGTACCAGGTGCCCTTCGCCGAACGCATCCGCCACGAGACCGGCCTGAAGGTCATGGCCGTGGGCGCGATCCAAGGCGCCGACCAAGCCAACACGATCCTCGCCGCCGGCAGAGCGGACCTGATCGCCATGGCGCGCCCGCACCTGAACGACGCCTACCTGACGCACCGCGCCGCGCTCGAGTACGAGCACACGGGGCACGCCTGGCCCAAGCAGTACCTGCCGGCCGTGCCGCGGGAGCTGCGCCAGTCGTGAGCTCCGGTCGGGCGCATCGCCTCGGCTGGGCCCGGTTCTGCCTGGTCCTCACCGGTGCCCTCGCCGGCGTCGGCGTTCCGGTGGGCCTGGTCGCCCTGTTGGCGAGCTTCGGCGGCTGGGAGGTTCAGATTGAGCTCGGAGACCGGTCGGAGGGGAGCTCCTGGCCGCAGCGTCTGCTGGGCAGTCACGGCTACCTGATGCCGCTGCGCGTCGCGGCGGACGCGGACCACTCGACTCCCCTGGGGGTGCGCTGGTCCTGGCGCACGGGGGGCGGCGCGTGGCAGCCGATCGAATTCGCCGACGCACACCGCGGCGAGTTAGCTCCGGTCGACGGCGTCCGCGCGGCGACGATCCAAGCCCTGAGCGGAGTCGAGCCCGACTCGCAGATCGTTTGGTTCGCGATAGCGCTCAGTGAGCTCGCCGGCGAGCGCACGCTCATGCCGATGGCCTTCCGGGCCAAGCTCCACGAGGGCGGCTCGGTGCTGGGCCCGATCCGAAGCGCCTTGGCGACGATCGAGATCGAGGCACTCGGCGCGCGTCCGAAGGGCCATTGGCTGGACGCAAGCGCGCACAGTGCTCGCATTGGAAGCACCCTCGAGGGCTGGTGTATCGCGCAGTGGGTCTCGACCGAGGCTGACCCGCCGACCCCTGCACTGGAGGTGCTCGTCGAGGTCAGCGCGGGTCCGTGGAACCCCTTGGTCGACGTCCCCCCGCCGCCGGGGAGCCGATCCGGCGCCGCGACGGGTCGCTGACCACCGCCGTGCGGCCGTGCGGCGGGGGAGGTCGGCCTCCAAGGAGCGAGCGATCCGCTGCCCCGAGCCGCACCGCGCCACCGGCGGGCCCGTTCCCGTGGCAGCCACGCTCCCGACAGATGCGGGGTAGCATCTGGCCCATGGCCTCGCAGCAGTTCCGTCGCGCTCGACTCCTGTTGGTCCTGATCGTCGTCGCCGCCGGCGTCTTGGCGACGGTCGGTCCGATCCTGGGGCGGCAACCTGCGCGCTTCGAGGGTGGGCCAGCTCCCGCTGAGCTAGTGGCTTCGATCGGTCGCAGCCACGAGGGCCTGGAACTCAGCGACTGCGACTTCATCGAGTACCCCGAGGAGCCTCCCGCCGACCTGGTCGCGGAGTGGTCCTGGCGCGTCGACGGTGGACGATGGCAGGTCCTTCCGTTCGCAGGGCTCGACTTTCGGTCGGTCGAAGTCGATGGTGCCCGTGGTTCCAACGGCGTCTACGAGGGGCGTGTAGGCGACGGTCAGATCGTCGTCGATTCTGGCTACGGCCGGATGGAATCGAGGCCGAACGTGAGAGTCGCGCGCACGGCGACCTTCGGTGTCGGGTGGAAGCGAATCGACGGCGCGATAGCGGTGGGGGCGGTCAGCTCGATCGCGCTGCGACCCACGACCGGAGGAGGCGGCAGTGCGACGATCGCGCCTGAGCTGATCGTGCTCGAGGGCCTCGAAAGCGATTTCGGACTGCAGCGCCCGCACGCCTCCTGGTTCGACCCCCGATCGACTTCGGACCTGGACGGGGGCCTCAGGGTCGCTTGGAGTGCCAGTGCCGACGACGGTGCGACCCGAGTCCTCGAGGTGCGCGTGTCCGTTTCCGTCGAGCCGCTGATCCAGGACGCTAGATTCCAGACCATGACGATCAACGCGTCGCTTCGAGGCCATCCAACGGCGCCGATCGAAACCCGTGAGGTGCGCTCGTGAAGCGTGCGTTGCTGCTCCTCTTCGTCGTCGGTCTCGGCGTGCTGGTGGTGCTGGGGGCGATCGTCCTTGCGAGGCAGGCCACGACCGTCTCGATCGACCTGGGCCCGGTGCCGCCTGCGGGGTTGACGGAGGCCGAGGCGGTGCTTGGGCCAGTGAAGGCGTCCACGTCGATCAGCGTTTCGCGCGGTGGCCCCCTGGGCGACGACCTCGTCTCCACGTGGTCCTGGCGTGAGCCCGGCGGGGAGTGGAGGCCGATCGAATTCGAAGGGCTGTGCTACTTCGATGCGGACCCATCCGCGCCTTACGTGGACCGTTCGGAGTTCACGGGTGTTCGCGACGGCCGGATCGTCGTGGAGGCGAGCTACATGGCGGCGCCGGTGGAGGGCGGTGCGGTGAACTCGAGCCTCTTGATGTGCGAGGTCGACGGTGCCCTCGCCGTCACGCCGTGGCACGAAGTGGTCAACGGCGTGGAGCCAGGGTCCCAGTGGCACGTAGATTTCCTGGGCGAGCCGTGGGTCCTGCCGCGCGAGCTGGGCTTGCCGCCGCTGTCCGAGGCCGACTTCAGCTCGAAGGCGGCAGGCTCGGTGGACCAGGGGGTGGTCGAGGCCGAAGTCTTACTGAAGCTGAAGGACCGCCGGCGGCCGGAGCTCGAGTCCGTGTTCGAGTTCCGTGTTCAGGTCGAGAGCGTCGGCGGCAGTTGAGCGGGATCGGCGTAGGGTCGTTCCATGGCTCTCGTCGACATTTCTTGCGGGTCACGGGCAGGCGTTCTACGCGTGGGGCTGATCGTCGTGGTTGCCCTGGGCGTGCTCGTCGTCGCTGGCGTTGTCGTCGCCCAACGCGCCGCGGCGGTGGAGCCCTGGTACCGCGCGAGCACGGGACCGCTCGGTCCCGAGACGATGGTCGATCTGCGCGAGAAGCACGGGCCTGTCGTCTTCTCACCCGCAGCTCGCATCGCACTGCCACAGGGGTTGCCCGCGCGACTCGACGCGAAGTGGACCTGGCGCGTCGGTGACGGCGATTGGATGCCGCTGCCCTTCGAAGGCACGCGCTTCGTCGGCACGACCGACGGCGGTGACGACCTCGTTCGCACCGTGACCACCGGTCGCCTCGACGGTTGCGCCGCGATCGAGCGCGGCTTCGGGGGCGGCACCCTGCCCCTGCGTGAGGTCGAGTCGGCGTTGATCCTCTGCGAGCTCGATGGTCGCCTGGCACTGCGTCCGTGGCTGCGCTGTCGGCTGGGCGGCGAGTTCGAGGCAGCGACGACGCTGACCCTGCTCGACGAGGCGGGCATCGAACCCCTGGCTCTCCCCGAGACCCACGCCTTGCCGACGGTCGCCAGTGCCGGGATCGAGGCGCAATGGACTCCGGACGTGACAGGGCGGGCCTTCGAGGGCCTCTTCGAGCTGCGGCTCGTCGACCGCTCGCTCCCGCTCGATGAGCGGGTCCCCCTGCTGGTGCGCCTCGAGCTGACCTGCGACGGTCTGCCCGACGGACGGGACTGAGCTTCCAGCGAGGCTCGCGGGCTGCTTGCGCGAGTCCTCGAGTCAACCGATCGCCCCGTCCCGGAGACCTTGTCGCGAGATGCCCCCGGCTCGACCGTCGCTGAGGACTCGGTCGAGCTGCCGACGCAACGGACCGCCGGCCCGGAGACTGCGACCGACGTGGTGCGGCGGGGGCCCGCATCCTGTGCGGAGCGCCTTCGGCTGCGGCCTGGGCGCGACGCTGATCGCGGAGCGCGGTGAGGAGGGCTCGCGCGCGGTAACGTGTGGCGGTCAGCGCGACCGCCCCGTCACCACCGAACCCCCTGCGCCAACGCCCCATGGAAGCCCGCCACACGCCCCTGATCGACGACGACTTCGACGAGCTCGAGTACGGCGCCGCCGACCTCGAGCCCATCTCCCTGGCCGAGCGCCGCGCGCGGGTGAAGCGCCTCGCCGGGCTGATGGAGGACGCCTCGCTGACCGAGGGCACCGCCGCGGGCGCCTTCCTGTGCGAGCCGGGCACGACCCTGCGCTACCTGACCGGCGTCGGCGGCGGGCGCTCCGAGCGCCTGTTCGGGTTGGTCGTGCTGGCCTCGGGGGAGCTGCTCTGGATCGCGCCGTCCTTCGAGGTCGAGCGCATGAAGCGCCTCGTGGCCGAGGGCCCCGGCGGCGAGATCCTCGGCTGGGACGAGCACGAGTACGCCTACGCGCCCCTGGCGGCGGCACTGGCCGAGCGCGGCGTCGAGACCCTGGCGGTCGAGCCCGAGCTGCGCCACGTGTTCGTGCACGGGATGGGCGTGGCCATGGGGCGCGACAAGGTCCTGTGGGGCGGCGCCCTGCGCCAGGCCCTGCGCGGGACCAAGGACACCCACGAGCTTGCGCTGTTGCGGCGCGCCAACGAGCTGACCGTGCGCGCCTTCAACGCCGTGGAGCCGCGGGTCGAGCCCGGCGTCACCGCGCGGCAGGTGGCGGCCATGATCACCACCGCCCAGACCAAGCTCGGCCTCGAGTCGATCTGGAACCTGACCCTCGTCGGTCCGAACAGCGCCGAGCCCCACGGCGGCACCGACGACACGCCCCTGGCCAAGGGCGACGTGATCCTGATCGACACCGGCGGCTCGCTCTTCGGCTACCAGTCGGACAACACGCGCACCTGGGTTGTGGGCGGCGAGGTCCCGGACGAGGTTGCGAAGGTGTGGGACGTGGTGCGCGCGGCCCAGATGGCGGCCTTCGAGCAGATCAAACCCGGTAACCCCTGCTTCCAGGTGGACGCAGCGGCACGCAAGGTGGTGACCGACGCGGGCTTCGGTGACGGTTACCTGCACTTCACCCACCGCTTGGGTCACGGCATCGGCATGGATGGGCACGAGGCGCCCTACTTCGACGGGGGCGACCCGACGATCATGGTGCCGGGCATGACCTTCTCGAACGAGCCCGGGATCTACCAGCGCGGCAAGTTCGGCGTGCGCCTCGAGAACATCGTCGCGGTGACGGAGGACGGTGCGGAGTGCTTTGGTGGTTGGCAAGCGGGGCCGAGCTCGCCGCGCTGAAGCACGCGAGGTAGGCGGTCTTGTGCCTGGCACCGTACGAACGCCTACCTCGCGCCACCGAGCTCAGCGCTCGAGCAGGGCCAACACTCGATCGGACACCGACGTCATCGCCACCGTGCCGTCGCTCGGGTCACCCCCGCACTCGTCGAAGCCCCGCGAGCACAGGAACACCGGCCCGCGCGAAGGCTCGCTCGGCAGCAGGCCGTGGCTGCCCTTCACCAGCGACGCGTCGAGCGGGATCACGTCCATCAGGTAGCGGAAGCCGAGCACCTTCTGGGCCAGGCGCCGCGCCACGCGCAGGGCGGGCACCTTCAGTGCCGGATCCACGAACAGCTCGACCGGGTCGTAGCCGGGCTTGCGGTGGATGTCGACCGTGCGCGCGAAGTCGGGGGCGGCGCTGTCGTCGTTCCAGTAGTAGTAGGTGAACCAGGCGTCGGGCTCGGCCAGGGCGACCAACTCGCCGGAGCGCTCGTGGTCGAGGGCGAACTCGCGCTTGTCGTCGCCCAGGACCCGTGCGACGCCGGGCAGGGCTTCGAGCACCTCGCGCGCGGCGACCTGGGCGCGCTCGTCCGCGCAGTACACGTGGGCCATCTGGTGGTCGGCCACGGCGAAGGCGCGGCTGCCGAAGACGTCGAGCACCTCGCCGGCGGGCGTCTCGCGCACCTCGAGCAGGCCCGCGTCGCGCAGGGCGCGATTGACGTGTACCGGCCGGTTCACGGCCTCCAGGGCGTACTCGCTGACCACCACGGTCTCCGCGCCGACGGCGTCCGCCGCCGCCACCAGTTCGCCGATCAGCGCATCGACCTCTACCACGGCCCGGCGGCTCTCGGGTGCATCGGGGCCCAGGCGCTGGTGGCTGTAGTCGAGGTGCGGGAGGTAGACCATCGTCAGGCTCGGCCGCCGCGTGCGCAGGGTGTGGATCGCCGCGTCCGTCAGCCAACGACTCGAGGGCAGGCCCGACTTCGGGCCCCAGAAGTCGAAGAAGGGGAAGGCCCCCAGCTCGCCCTCGAGCTCGGTCTTGAAGTCCCGCGGCCAGCCGTAGGTGGCCGGAATCTTGCGCCCATCGGCCGGATAGAAGGGTCTGGGCGTGAGCGACCACTCGACCGCGGCGCCCATGTTCCACCACCAGAAGAGCTTGGCGCAGGTGAAGCCGGGGTCGCGCCGCCGCGCGCGGTCGTAGAGCTTCTCGCCGCCGACCAGGTGGTTGGGCTGGCGCCACAGGAGCACCTCGCCCAGGTCGCGCCAGTACCAGCCGTTGCCGACGACGCCGTGGTCGCGAGGCAGGAGCCCGGTCAGCATCGTGGCCTGGGCCGAGAGGGTCACGGCCGGCAGGACCGTGTCCATCGGCGCGCCGGCGCCGCGGGCCCGCAAGCGCTGGAGGTTGGGCGTGGACTCGTCGATAAGGCGTTCGGACAGCCCCACCACGTCGATCATCAGAACCGGCTTCACGGCGCGGAGCCTACGGGCCCGGCGCCATCTCGTCTAAGATCCGCCCGCCATGCTCCAGCGCCTGCTCAACCTGTTCCGCAAGCAGCCGACCCTCGTCCAGGGAGCTGCCAAGCTCCCCGAGGGTGAGTCGAAGAAGCTGTCCTTCGGGGATCCCCTGGCCGGCCGCGGGGTGGACGTGATCCTGGCCAAGGTCGGCGGCGAGATCCTGGCCATCGACGCCCGCTGCCCCCACGCGGGGGGCTTCCTGATCGACGGGCCCCTGGTCGACGGGCGCCTGGTGACCTGCCCCCTGCACAACTACCACTTCGACCCGAAGTCCGGCGCCTGCACCAACGCGCCCTGCGGCAAGGCCCGGGTCTACCGGACCGAGGCCGTGGGGGACGACGTGCAGGTCTACGTCTGAGGTGCCCGATGCGGGGCGCGGTCGCTCGGCTCGACTGGGCCCCGCTCGACTGGGCCCCGCTCGACTGGGCCGGGTGCGGCGGCGGGATCCTGAGCCCCCGATGACGCTCCAGGCCCCCTGGGGGGCCCCGGGGCCCAGGGCTGGGTGGGGCGAGCAATTGAGCCCAGGCAGGCATCCGCCGGTCCGATACAGGCACCTATCATGGTCCGCCTCGACGACCCCCCCGGGGGGCGCGGCAACCGATGATCCGTTCCAAGTCCCAGCCGATCTCCCTCGGCACCGAGCCGCCCCCGACCGCGATCGACGCGGGAGGCAGCTTCGATGTTGGGCTCCGTCGCCGAACTGGCACGGCCCTGCGGACCCCGGGAACGATGCATCCGCGGCGCGATCTGGACGAAACCCCAGCGGACCTGGATTCCGCCGGCGTCGCCACCCAAAGAGTCTGTGGGAGCGCGGACGAGCATTGGCATCCACTGGTCCCGACGCGCCCCGTGGTGGGCGGTCGTCCCGCTGGAACCGCGACTGGAGTCCAACAGTGAGCCTCGTCCTCGATCTCGTCGATAAGGGTGTCGTGCCTGACCCCTTGGTCCGTTTCGGCATCCGCCGCCTGCTCCAGGAGCGGTTGCGCGACGAGCGACAGCCGTCCACCGCCGCCCAGGCGAGGGCCGTGCAGGGCTTCGTGGAGCAGCTGAAGGCCAGCCCGGTCGCGATCCACACCGATGCGGCCAACGAGCAGCACTACGAGCTCCCCGCGGCCTTCTTCGAGGCCGTCCTGGGCCCGCGGCTGAAGTACTCGTCGTGCTTCTACGAGACCGGCCGCGAGAGCTTGGCCCAGGCCGAGGAGGCGATGCTGGCCCTGACCTGCCAGCGGGCCGACCTGCTCGACGGCCAGGACGTGCTCGAACTCGGCTGCGGCTGGGGCTCCCTGACCCTGTGGATGGCGGAGCACTACCCGGCCTCGCAGATCACCGCCGTATCGAACTCGGCCTCCCAGCGGGAGTTCATCCTGGCCCGCGCCGCCGAGCGCGGCTTGGCCAATGTCGAGGTCGTGACGGCCAACATGGTCGAATTCGACATCGACCTCAAATTCGACCGCGTGGTCTCGGTCGAGATGTTCGAGCACATGCGGAACTACGAAGTTCTGCTCGAGCGTATCTCGGGTTGGCTTCGCGCGGACGGCCGCCTGTTCGTACACATCTTCTGTCACCGCGACCTGGCCTATCCCTTCGAGACCGAGGGCGCGGACAACTGGATGGGACGGCACTTCTTCACCGGCGGGGTGATGCCGTCCAGTGACCTGCTGCTGAACTTCCAAAAGGACCTGACCCTCGAGGAGCGTTGGCGCGTCGATGGACGCCACTACGCCCAGACCAGCGAGGATTGGCTCCGCAATCAGGACGCCGCACGGGACGAGCTGATGCCCCTGTTCGAGGCCACCTACGGCCCCGCGCAGGCGCGCACTTGGTTCTCCCGCTGGCGTGTCTTCTTCCTCTCCTGCGCCGAGCTCTTCGGCTACCGCGACGGCAGCGAGTGGTGGGTCGCCCACTACCGCTTCCGCAAGCCCTGAGTGCCTGCGCGGCGCTCTCCCCGACACCCATGACCGACGCCAAAGCACTGCTCGACTCGCGAGAGACCGAGGACCAAGCTTCCGCCGAAACCGGCGTTGCCGGGACGACCGTCGACTCGGGTCCAGGCGCCCTGCCCGTCGCGGGCCGGCTGAGCGAGGCCGACGCCGCCCCCGCGCCGGCCGCGGAGATCTCCGACGAGCGTGAGCGCGAGGTGCGCCCGCGCAGTTCGAACCCCTTCGTGGCCGTGATGCAGTGGTTCGACACCACCGCGCGCGACGCCCAAGAAGTCCAGGGCTTCGGCGGTCGGCAGAAGATCGAGTGGGTGCGGATGGTGCCCTTCGCGATCCTGCACCTGTCCTGCCTGGCGGTCCTGTGGGTCGGCTGGAGCCCGGTCGCCGTGGGCGTCGCGGTCGCGATGTACGCGGTCCGCATGTTCGCGATCACCGGCTTCTACCACCGCTACTTCTCGCACCGGACCTTCAAGACGACCCGCTTCGGACAGTTCATGTTCGGGCTGATCGGGTCCACCGCTACCCAGCGCGGGCCCCTGTGGTGGGCCGCCCACCACCGCGACCACCACAAGCACTCCGACCAGATGGAGGACGTGCACTCGCCCAAGCAGCACGGCTTCTGGTGGAGCCACATGGGCTGGGTCACCTGCAAGGCCAACTTCCCGACCAAGCTCGAGAACGTGCGCGACCTGGCGCGCTTCCCGGAGCTGCGCTTCCTGGACCGCTTCGACACGCTGGTGCCGATCCTGACCGGGGCGGCGATGTTCTTCCTGGGCATGGCCCTCGACGCCCTGTGGCCGTCCCTGGGCACCTCGGCCGGGCAGATGCTGGTCTGGGGCTACTTCGTCTCGACCGTTTTCCTGCTGCACGGCACGTTCACGATCAACTCCCTGAGCCACGTGTTCGGGACCCAGCGTTACGAGACCGGCGACACCAGCCGCAACAACCCGATCCTGGCCCTGATCACGCTCGGCGAGGGCTGGCACAACAACCACCACTACTACCAGTCGTCGGCCCGCAATGGCTTCTACTGGTGGGAGTACGACCTGACTTACTACGGCCTCAAGGTGCTGTCGTGGCTCGGCATCGTGTGGGACCTGCGGCCGGTGCCGGCGCGCGTGCGTGACGCGCGACCCCAGCGCCGCGAGCGCTGAGCGGGAGACGGCTCCGAGGTGCCTGAACTCCATCGGCCGGGCCAGCGCCTGGCGATCATCGGCACGGGCATCTCGGGTCTCCTGGCGGCGCACCTCCTGGCGCGCCGCCATAGCGTGACCGTGTTCGAGGCCGCGGACCGGCTCGGGGGGCACACCAACACGGTCGAGGTGGAGCTGGGCGGGGCGACCTGGCCCGTCGACACGGGGTTCATCGTCTACAACGACTGGACCTACCCGAACTTCATCCGCCTGCTCGAGCTGCTCGAGGTGGCCTGGAAGCCCAGCGACATGAGCTTCTCGGTGAGGAACGAGCTCACCGGCCTCGAGTACAACGGCACCAGCCTGAACGCCCTGTTCGCCCAGCGGACGAACCTCTTCCGGCCCAGCTTCATCGGCATGGTGCGGGAGATCCTGCGCTTCGGCCGCGAAGCGCCGGCGCTCTTGGACGGACCCGACACGGTCGCCACCGGGCCCGGGCCGACCCTGGGCGAGTACCTGGAGCGCGGCGGCTACCGCGAGCCCTTCGTGCGGGACTACATCCTGCCCATGGGCGCGGCGATCTGGTCCGCCAGCCGCTCGCAGATGCTGGCCTTCCCGGCGCGCTACTTCGTGCGCTTCTTCGCCAACCACGGGTTCCTGAACGTCGACGACCGGCCCGTGTGGCGCGTGGTCTGTGGCGGCAGCAGCAGCTACCTGGAGCCGATCTCACGCCCCTTCCGCGACGGCCTGCGCCTGTCGACCCCGGTCGAGGCCGTGCGACGCGACGCGGAGGGCGTGGACGTGAAGCCGCGCGGCGGGGAGTGGGAGCGCTTCGACGGCGTCGTGATCGCCTGCCACTCGGACCAGGCCCTGGCCCTGTTGGCGGACCCGAGCGAGGCGGAGCGTCAGGTACTCGGCGCGATTCCGTACCAGCGCAACGAGGCGATCCTGCACACCGACAGCTCGATCATCCCGCGCAAGCGATTGGCCTGGGCGGCGTGGAACTACCACCTGACCGATCGGGGGGTGGGCCACAGCGACGCCCCGGTGGCGGTGAGCTACTGGATGAACCGGCTCCAGTCCCTGGACGCGCCCGAGGACTTCCTGGTCACGCTCAACCGGGACGAGCACATCGACCCCGCCCGCGTGCTGCGGCGCATCGAGTACCACCACCCGGTCTACACCCACGCCGGGGTCCAGGCCCAGGGGCGCTGGGACGAGGTCAGCGGCCCGCGGCGCACCTGGTACTGCGGCGCCTACTGGTTCCACGGCTTCCACGAGGACGGCGTGCGCAGTGCCCTGCGCGTGGGCCGGGCCTTCGGCGAGGAGCTGGGGTGAGCGGCGCCGTCCAGGCAGAGCTCGCGAGCTGCGTCTACCGCGGCACGGTGCGCCACCGCCGCTTCGCGCCGCGGCCCCACGCTTTCCAGTACGCGATCACCTACCTCTACCTCGACCTGGACGAGCTGGAAGAGGTCGGCGGGCGCTCGCGGCTCCTGTCGGTCGAGCGGCCCAACCTGATCTCCTTCCGTCGGCGCGACTACCACGGCGATCCGCGCCGGGACCTGCGCGAGGCGCTCGGCGACACCGTCGAGGCGCAGCTCGGCCGCCGGCCCGCCGGGCCGGTGCGCCTGTTGACCCAGCCGGCGGTCATGGGCCGCTGCTTCAACCCGGTCAGCTTCTACTACTGCTTCGAGCCCGGCGCCGAGGGCCTGGACGCGGTCGTGGCCGAGATCACCAACACGCCCTGGGGCGAGCGGCGCGCCTACGTGCTCGACGCCCGCGCCGCCGGTGGGGGTCGCGGGGGCCCGGCGCGCTTCACCTTCCCGAAGGACTTCCACGTCTCGCCCTTCGTGGACCTGGACGTGGACTACCGCTGGTCTTTCGGGCTCCCCGGCGACCACCTGGCGGTCCACATGGACGACGTGCAGCGCGGGGGCGGCAAGGACTGGATCGCGGACGGCGAGAAGCTCTTCGACGCAACCCTGACGGCCCGCCGCCGCGAGCTGACGCCGGCGGCTTTCCGTGCCTTCCTGGCCCGACAGCCCCTGGCCTCGGTCCAGGTCCACGGCGCTATCTACTTTCAAGCTCTGAGGTTGTGGCTGCGGCGCACGCCGACCTACATCCATCCGTCGAAGCGGACGAAGACCCCGGAGCGCGGACGACCCGGCTCCACCACGTGAGCGGTCGGGGTCGGAGCCAGACACCACCAGAACCCATCCGATCCCCGATGCCCCGCCCCACGACCACGGACCTCACCCGTCGCCGCCACGGCTCGACCCCCGTGCGCCCGGTCGCGAGGCCTGTGCCGATCGCGGACGAGCCGGCCGCTGCAACTGCGGCCGGCGAGTTGGCTCGATCGAAGGGGCTGACGGCCTTGTTGCGCCGCGCGGTCGTGGGCCGCTTGGAAGCCCTCACCTGGGGCCAGGTCGAGCTGGTCGACGCCCTCGGCGTGCGGCTGTTCGGCTCGATCAGCGACGACGCACCGCGGGTGCGGGTCGAGGTGCTCGACCCTGACTTCTACTGGGCGGTGGCCCTGCGCGGCTCCGTCGGCGTGGGCGAGGCCTACGGGCGCGGTCACTGGCGCTGCGAGGACCTGGTCGGCCTGGTTCGCATCTTCGCGCGCAACCGCCAGGCCCTCGAAGGCTTGGAGGGCGGCCTGGCGCGATTCTCGATGCCCCTGCTGCGTCTGATCCACGCGGCCAACCGCAACCACCGCGACGGCGCGCGGGCCAACATCGCCGCCCACTACGACCTGGGCAACGCCCTCTACGAGCGCATGCTCGACCCGACGCTGATGTACTCGTCGGGCATCTACCGCTATCCCGAGTCGACCCTCTACGAGGCCTCGGTCGAGAAGCTCGACGCGATCTGCCGCAAGCTCGACCTGGGGCCGGAGGATCACGTGGTCGAGATCGGCACCGGTTGGGGCGGCTTCGCGGAGCACGCCGCCGCCCGCTACGGTTGTCGCGTCACCACCACGACCATCTCCAAGGCCCAGTTCGACCACGCCACCGAGCGCATGCGCCGCGCGGGCCTGACCGATCGGGTCGAGGTGCTGCTCGAGGACTACCGCGACCTCTCCGGGACCTACACCAAGCTGGTCTCGATCGAGATGGTCGAGGCCATCGGCGCCGACCAGTACCCGACCTACCTGGGCGCCATCTCGCGCCTGCTCGCCCCCGACGGCCTGGCCCTGGTCCAGGCGATCACGATCGCCGACCAGCTCTACGACCAGGCCCGACGCGAGGTCGACTTCATCAAGCGTCACATCTTCCCGGGCTGCTGCATTCCCTCGGTGACGGCCCTGGTCGACGCCATGGCGAGTTCCTCGGATCTACGGCTCGCGCACCTCGAAGACCTCACGCCGCACTACGCGCGGACCCTCGCCGACTGGCGCGCGAACTTCGCCGCGCACGCGGATGGCCTGCGCGAGCTCGGCTACGACGACGAGTTCCAACGCCTGTGGCAGTGGTACCTGGCCTACTCCCAGGGCGGCTTCATGGAGCGCGTGATCCAGGACGTGCAACTGGTCTTCGCCAAGCCCCTGGACCGCCGTCCTCCGATCCGCACCGCCTCGGTAGCGCGGCCGTAGATGGCGACCTTCGGCAAGCTGGCGAACTTCCTGGCCTTCCAGCTCGGCTGGTGGGCCTGCGTGCTGGGCGCGGCGCAGGAGCGCCCGCTGCTCGGGCCCGCGGTGGTCGCGGCACTGATCGTGGTGCACCTGGCCTTCACGCGCCGCCGTGGCGAGCTGGGCCTTGTGCTGTTCGCCGCCCTGCTCGGGCTGGTGCTCGACGGCGGCCTCGCGGCCGGGGGCCTGTTGCGGTTCGACGCCACCGACGCACCCTTCGTCGGCCCCCTGCCCCTGTGGATGGTGGCCCTGTGGGCCAATTTCGCGCCGAGCCTGGGCCACGCCCTGGGCTGGATGCGGCGCCGCTACATCGTGGGGCTGCTCTTCGGAGCGCTCGGTGGACCGACCACCTACTTCGCCGGCGTACGCCTGGGTGCGCTGCAATTCGGCGACGATATGGCGGCGAGCCTGATCGCGATCACGGTCGTGTGGGCCGTCGCCATGCCGCTGCTGCTGCTCGCGACCGAGCGGCTCCTGCCCGAGGCCGTGTCCAGCGACGGCAACGACGGGCCGCCCCCGAACGGCGTGCGGCCCGAGGCCACCTGAGTACCAGGGGCCCCGGGCCGCGCCATCGCCGCAAGTGGCGCTACTCCTTCAGGTCGCCCTCGGTCTCACCCGCCTCCAGGGGGGTCATGGCTTCCTGCACGAAGGTCGAGCCCTTGTAGGTCTTGGCGAAGACCACGTAGATGACGGCCACGACGAGCATCAGGCCGGTGAAGAACCAGTAGTAGTCCGCGCCGTCCAGGGTCAGCATCGGATCGTCACCGGTCATCAGCTGGTTCACGCCGGAGGTGAACAGGTTGCCGAAGGAGACCCCCAGGAAGTACACGCCCATGATGAAGGACTTCATCTTGCGCGGCGCCTGGGTGTAGGCGAACTCGAGGCTGGTGATCGAGACCAGAACCTCGCCCGAGGTCAAGAGCAGATAGGCCACGAGCTGCCAGCCGATGTTGGGCTCGCCGCCCGCGTCGATCTGCGCCTGGAGCATTCCCGTCAGGCCGAAGGCCGCGGCGGTCAGGAACAGGCCAATGCCGATGCGACGCAGGGGCGTGGGCTCGAAGAAGCGCCCCATCGCCGGATAGATGGCATAGGTGAAGGTCGGGATCAGCAGCAGGATCATGATCGGGTTCGCTGCTTGGATCTGACTCTCCAGCCACTCGACCCCGAGGAAGTGGCGATCCATGTACTCGGCTTGGATGACCCAGGCCGACCCGGTCTGGTCGAAGATCGCCCAGAACATCGGGATGAAGATCAGGAACAGGGGCGTCAGGTTCTTGAGCGACCGCAGGCCGTCGGGGCTGAAGGACTCCTCCTTGAACTTCTTCCAGCCGGCGGGCTGGATGTGGACGAACTTGTTGCGACCGATCCAGAAGGTCAGCGTCGCCAGGGCCATCAAAACGCCAGGCAGGCCGAAGGCGGCCCAGGCGCCCTTGTTCTCGAGCAGCCAGGGCGTGAGCAGCGTGCTGGTCGCCGCACCCACGTTGATCGAGAAGTACCACCAGGCGAAGACCTTGGAGATCAGCCCGCTGTTCTTGGGACCGAACTGGTCACCGAGGTGCGCCGACACGCAGGGCTTGATGCCCCCGGCACCGACGGCGATGAAGGCCATGCCGAGGAACAGCCAGCCCCGTGGACTGAGCAGCGCGGCGCCCGCGCCCGTGTCGCCCATGGCCAGGAAGGCGTGGCCGATGCAGTAGCCGAGCGAGAGCACCAGGATCGTGCGGTACTTGCCGAGCAGCACGTCGGCCAGCAGCGACCCGAGGATCGGGAAGAAGTAGGCCGCGGCCGTGAACAGGTGGTAGACGCTCTTGGCTTCCTCGTCCCCCATGAAGTCCGGCTGGCCGGCCGCATCCATGAGGTGCTTGGTCATGTAGACCGTCAGGATGGCCTTCATCCCGTAGAAGCTGAATCGCTCGGCGAGTTCGTTGCCGAGGATGTACGGGATGCCCTTCGGCATGCCGGTGATCGAAGCCGGCGCGGTGCGGTAGTTGGCCATCGTTGGGATCGGGGAGGGACTGGGACGTTGCGCGAGTCGCAGGGGGGGCGCGAGTGTAGCGGCGACGGGGCCGCCCGTCAGAGATAGGGCGCGCCCAGGCGGGCGACGTTGTCCCTGAAGCGCTTCCAGAAGGGGGCCTCGGTCAACTCGGACAGGGTCAGGGGCTCGGCCGGCTCCCAGTCGCGCTCGAACAGGGCGTTCAACTGGCCGGCCAGTTCGGCATCGTGGACGACCAGGTTGAACTCGAAGTTCAGGCGCAGGCTGCGCGGGTCCATGTTGGCGCTACCGACGATCGAGACGATCTCGTCGATCAACACCAGCTTGGTGTGCGCGAAGGGTCCGGGCTGCAGGCGCACCTCGACCCCACGCTGCAGCATCTGCCAGACCATCGCGCGCGTGGCCCACTGGGTCACCTTGTGGTCGACCGTCTCGGGGATCAGGACCTGGACCTCGACGCCCCGCAGACTGGCGGCGACCAGGGCCGTCTCCAGGTCCTCGGTGGGGATGAAGTAGGGCGACACCAGACGCACCCGCGTGCGCGCCGAGCCGATGGCGCCGATCAGGATCCACTTGAAGGACTCGAAGTCCTCGTTGGGGCCGTCGGGCACGGCGCGGCACAGGGCCCGGCCGGCGGGGGCGGCCTCGGGGCGGCGGCGCAGCGGTTGCTCCTCGCCGGTGGCGAACTGCCAATCCTCCAGGAACACGTCCTCCAGGCCGCGCACGATCTGTCCCTCCAGCTCGAAGTGCAGGTCGCGCACGCGCCAACCGTCGTCGTCGCCGGACTTCAGGTTCACGTCGCGCAGGTTCATCCCGCCGGTGAAGCCGAACTCGCCGTCGATGGTGAGGATCTTGCGGTGGTTGCGCAGGTTCAGGTGCAAGCCCCGACCGGTGAACGACGGCTGCAGGAACGACTCGACGCGCACGCCGCGGGAGATCAGCAGCTTGCGCGTCGTGCCCTTGTCGACCAGGGCGCCGAGTCCATCGAGCAGCACGCGCACGTCCACGCCTCGCTCGGCGGCGCGCGAGAGGGCGGCGCCGAACTGTGCTTCCACGCGCGGTCCGTCGAAGAGGTAGGTCTCGAGGAAGATGCTCTCGCGCGCGGCGTCGATGCGCTCGATCATCCGCGTATAGCAGGCCTCTCCGTTCTCGAGCGGAGTGACGCGGTTGCCCGGCACCAGGGGCATGCCCGTGGCCGCGTTGCCGACCCGCTCGATCTCGGCCATCTGGCTCAGCTCCTCGTCCGAGCGCGCCACGGCCTCGAGGTCGCCACGCTCCGCGGCGACGCTCGCGTCGAGGGTCGCGCGGCTGGGCCAGCGCCTGCGCAGCCGCTTGGCCCGGTAGAAGATCCGGTTCTGGGCCAGGAGCCAGTAGGTCAGCGCCCCGAAGAGGGGGAACACGATGCAGATCCCGACCCAGGCCGACGCGTTGCGGGGCGAGCGCTTGCGGAACAGGGCGTGCAGGGCTGTGAGCCCGCTGAAGACGGTCACGGCGGCTCCGAAGAGCCAGCTTGCGAGCGGTGCGAGATCTGCGAGCACGCCGGAGGGTAACGTACCGGCATGAGCGACTCGCAAGGCCCGGTGATGGGCACCATCGGTTGGCACGACCTCACTGTTCCGCCGGAGCAGACCGAGGCCGTGCGAGACTTCTACGCGGCCGTTCTCGGTTGGAGCCCGGAGGCGGTCCCGGTGGAGGACTACTCGGACTTCAACATGAACGACTCGGCCGGCAACCCGACCGCCGGGGTGTGTCACGCCCAGGGGGCGAATGCGGGCATGCCGGCCCAGTGGATCCTGTACACGATCATTCCGGACCTCGACGCGAGCCTGGCCGCCTGCAAGGAGCGGGGCGGCGAGTTGGTGGTCGGGCCCAAGTCGATGGGCGAGGCGCGGTACGCCGTGATCCGCGACCCGGCGGGCGCGGTGATGGGCCTCTACCAGCCTTGAGCCCACGCGGCGAGGTGTCCTCGTGGACGTGCGGCGGCGGGACGTACGGTGGCGGGATCATTCGCCCCACCGGGGGCGGTCGGCGTCGCCGCCAAGGGCGGCGACGCCGACCGCCCCCGGTGGGGCGAATGATCCCGCCACCGTACGTCCCGCCGCCGCACGTC
Organism: Engelhardtia mirabilis; assembly: GCA_007751255.1. Taxonomy (GTDB): domain Bacteria; phylum Planctomycetota; class UBA1135; order UBA1135; genus Engelhardtia; species Engelhardtia mirabilis. Next base: position 5,997,455 of record CP036296.1, on the reverse strand, counting down.
CTCTCCCAACGCCACCGTGCCCGAACTCCCCGAAGTCGAAACCGTCGCGCGCCTGATCCGCCCCAAGCTCGAGGGGCGTCGGATCGAGGGCGCGCGGGTGCGTTGGAAGCCGACCGTCGGCGGCGACGTGGCGCGTTTTCGTCGCCGGGTGGCCGGCGCGACCGTCGCCCGCGTCTGGCGCCGCGCCAAGTACCTGATCTTCGACCTCGAGCGCGCGGGCGCACCCGCCGGTTGCATCGTCGGCCACCTCCGCATGACCGGGCGCATGCACGTGGAAGACCCGGCCTGGGACGCGGGAGCCCACGGCCAGGTGGCCCTGCCCCTGGACGATGGCCGCGTCTTCCACTTCATCGACGTGCGCAAGTTCGGGCGGCTGGTCTGGGGCGCGGAGCCCGCCGACGTGCTCGCGCCCCTGGGTCCCGAACCCATGGGAGACGAGTTCACGGTCGACTGGTTCGCCGCCGAGCTGCGCCGCCGCCGGCGGATGCTGAAGCCCCTGCTCCTGGACCAGTCTTTCCTCGCCGGGCTGGGGAACATCTACGTGGACGAGGCCCTGCACCGCTCGGGGCTGCACCCCCTGCGCCGCTCGGACCGCGTCCCGCGCGCCAAGGCGGCCCAGCTCCACGGTGAGATCCGCGCCACCCTGGCCGAGGCCATCGAACGGGAGGGGTCCTCGTTCGACGCCTTCTACCGGACGCCCGAGGGCCAGCCGGGCTCCTACCAGCACCAGTTCCTGGTCTACGGCCGCGACGGGCTGCCCTGCAGGACCTGCGGCCGCACGATCGAGAAGATCGTCGTCGGCCAGCGCGGCACGCACCTGTGCCGACGCTGCCAACCGGTGCCACGCGCTCGTCGCGACTGACCGAGCCCGGCTGCCGCTCCCGACCCCGCGCGCCTCAGGGCGCCGAGACCGAACCCATCCAGAGGTTCGCCCACAGCTCCGTCGAGACCTCCTGCTTGGCCCCCGTGAACGGGTCGTAGCGCAGGATGTTTTCGGGCACGAAGCTGAAGGGGATGTACGCCAGGGACGAGCCGCCGAAGATCAGCTCCACGCCGGTGAAGTCGTCGATCGCCGCCATCGACACGTACTGGCCGTACGTGCCGCTCTGGACTGTGTAGATCGAGAACGGCTGGCCCCCGGGCGGAATGAGTGTCCCCGTCAGCGGGTTCAGAAGCCACAGGGTCGCGGGGCCGTCGCCGTCGGGCGGGTCGTCGCAGCAAGCGTCGAACAGCCAGACGGTGGCGCCCAGGTCGGCGACGGTGGTGGGGGAGTTCGGCAGGTACAGCTGACTGGACACGTCCAGGGGCAGGCTGGGGCTGGCCGTGTCCAGTAGGTACCCGTTCAGGAAGATGGCCGGGAAGCCGGGGTTGCCCCAACCCCAGAAGAGCAGGTCGCCGGTCAGCGACAGCCGTCCGTCGTAGCGGGTCTCCTGGTCGCCCAGGACGAGCACGCCGGTGGGCGCGGTCGAGCTGGCCCAGTCGACCCAGGCCAGCTCGCCGTGGACTTCGCCGGGCATGGAGACGCCGGCCGTCGAGGCCACGAACAGGCGTTGGCCGTCCTGGGTCGCCCACTCCAGCACCGTCTGATTGGGCGAACCCGCGACCACGCTGGTCAGGGTCGCGCCAGTCGTGAGCGAGACGCGCTTCATGCGCGGAGCGCCCGAGGCCGCCGGGGTGTCGGGGATCCAGGCCGCGTCGTCGGCCAGGTCGGCCACCATCGGTCCGATGCCGCCGCCGATCCCCAGGGGCGTCGGGGGCAGGGCCGGGTCGTAGGGCAGCGAGAACAGGTCCCAGCCCACGCCGATCGCTGGGTCGTTGCCGTAGACCAGCCACGCCTCGCCCCAGGGGGCCTCGACCCACTCGCCCCGGGTCATCAGCGGGTCCTCGGCCATCGAAGCGCCGAACATGTGGTCGAAGCGCACGACGCCACCCGAGTCCGGGTAGTACCCGGGGTGCCCCTTGGTGTCGCCGTAGCGGAAGGCGGCGAAGCGTGCGTCGGGGGACAGGTGCAGGCCACGGTCCATCACCGGCGTGCCCGCGATCGGCAGCTCGAAGGTCGGCTGGAGATCCACCGCCGAGCGCACGGAGAGGCGCCTTTCGGTGGGGCCGCCGAACTCGAGACGGCGAACCTGCTCCACCACCACGCGGCTGCCGAGCAGGCGCAGGTGGACGGCCTCCGAGAGCAGCGCGCCCTCGGCAACCTGGGTCGACAGGGCCAGGGCCTGCAGGTGCAACTCGGCCTCGGCCAGCGCGGGATCCGGAGGCAGCAGGAAGGGCACCTCGAACCCGCCGTCGCCCCGGGGATAGGCGGTGACCAGGGGCAGCGCCGTCGCGAGGTCGAGCTCCAAAGTGCCGATCGGCGTCGGGACCGAAGCGGACCGGGCCGCGGCCCAGATGGTGGCGGGCTGCCCGACCTGGAGTCCGTCCAGGCGGACCCAGAGCGCCTCGCCCAGCCAGGGAGCGGAGCAGGTCAGCTCGGGCGGGGACAGCTGGGCCAGGGTCGGGGCCAGGGCGAGCGCGGCGGCGAGTGAGAGCATCGGGGCCTCCTTTGGGGGCGGGCCGGAGCGCTGCGTGGGATTGGCGGGCCGCGTCTCCGACCGGGCTCCATGTTGAACCTGGACGTCCGCGCCGGAAACCTCCCGGTTCGGCGCCCTCGACCGCGCGCGAGCCGGCGGCCATGATGCGCGCCCGCGAATCCGTCGATCCGGCCCGGGGCCCCCATGACCACCCTCTTCGAGAAGATCGTCGCTGGCGAAATCCCCTCCCACCGGGTGTGGGAGAGCGACACGCATCTCGCCTTCCTCGACATCCAGCCGCGCGCGGTGGGGCACACCCTCGTGATCCCCAAGCGCGCGACCGACTACATCTTCGATCTGCCGGCCGACGAGCACGCCGCCCTCTGGGAAGCGGTGCGCGAGGTCGCGGCCAAGTTGCAGGCGGCCCTCGGTTCCAAGCGCATTCTGGTCTACGTGGTCGGTTGGGAAGTGCCCCACGTCCACGTGCACCTGATCCCGAGCGACTCGATCCACGACGTGCCCTTCCCTCCTCCCTCCCCCCAAGCCGTCGCTGCGCTCGATCAGACCGCCGCCGTGCTGGCCCCCTGACCCCTCACACCCCTCCAGCCGTGATCGAAGTCTCCGAGTTCAAGAAGGGCATTTGCATCCGCTACAAGGATGCGCCCATGACCATCGTCGAAGTGACCTTCTCCACTCCGACGGCGCGCGGCGGGGCCACCATCGCCAAGACGAAGTTCCGCAACCTGCTCAGCGGTCAACTGATCAGCGAGTCGGTCCGCTCCGGCGGCAAGTACGAGCCCGTGGACATGGAGCGGCGCCCCTCGTCGTTCCTTTACAGCGACGGGACCGACTACCACTTCATGGACGGCGAGTCCTTCGAGCAGTTCGCCCTGTCGCGCGAGGCGCTCGGCGACCTGGCGGGCTACCTCAAGGACGGCCTCGAGGGCATCCGCGCCATGCTGGTCGAGGGCGCGATCGTGTCCATCGAACTGCCCAACACGGTCGACCTGACGGTCATCGAGTGCGACCCGACGATCAAGGGCGCCACCGCCCAGGCCCAACTCAAGAAGGCCGTGGTCGAGACCGGGATCGAAGTCCAGGTGCCCTCCTACATCGAGATGGGCGAGCAGATCCGCGTCGACACCCGCGACGGGCATTTCGTCGAACGGGTGAAGAAGTGAGATGAACGCGGGGCGGGCATTGATCGGGCTCTCGTTGGCCGTGGGCGCGACCGGTGCGCCCGCCGGCGCGGACGTGTCCGTCTCCGCGGTCGGTCTGGTCCCGGCGACCCAGCCCGGCGACAGCGACAGGGTCGAGCTCGAGCTGCGCTGGACCGATGCGTTCCGCAACGCCAGGAACCACGACGCGGTCTGGCTGGTGCTCCGCTCGGGTCGAGCTGCGCCCGACCGTCCGCTGCTGCTGGCGCCAGGGGGGCACGAGGTCGAGGGCGGCGGCGAGTTGATCGTCGCCGAGGACGGGGTGGGCGCCTTCCTGCAGCTCGCGGGCGAGGGCCGCGGCGACTTCGACTTCGAGCTGAGCCTGCGTCTCGCGGGAGAGTCCGACGAGCTGCCGACGGTGTGGGCCATGGAGATGGTCCGTGTGCCCGCCGGCCCCTTCGAGCTGGGCGACGACGCCCCTGAGGCTCGCGCCCTGGGTGCCTTCTACGCCGCTGACGGCGAGAGCGGTGCCGCGGGCCCCTTCACCGTCGAGTCGGAGGCCGCGCTCCCGGTCGGGACGGGTGCCGGCGCGCTGACCAGCGACCCCGGCGATCGACCACAGTACCGCGGCGATGGCGAGGGCCCGATCCCGGCGGCCTTCCCGAAGGGCACGCGCGCCTTCTACGTGATGGAGCGCGAGCTGACCCAGGGCACCTACGCGCGCTTCCTGAACGCCTTGCCGCAGGCGCTGCGCGAGCGGCGCCGGCCCGACCGTCTGCCGGCCGAGGCCGAGGATCGCGAGACGGCATCGATCGTCGAGGTCGAGGGCGTCTTCGTCGCCCGTGCGCCGGCGCGGCCGTGCAACTTCGTCACCTGGGACGACAGCTGCGCGCTGTTCGACTTCCTCGGGCTGCGACCCATGACGGAGCTGGAGTTCGAGAAGGCGGCGCGCGGGCCCCACCGCTCGGTCGCGCTCGACTTCCCCTGGGGCACCGACAGCGTCGAAGGGCTGCGCCGGAGGGTAGAGAGGACGCGCGACCTGACGGCCGTCGACGCCGATGGCGAAGGCCGTCGCGAGGCGCTCGGCCTGTCCTACTGGTCGGTGTGGGACCTGTCGGGGAGCCTGTGGGAGCGGGTCGTCAGTGCCGGTCACCCGGTTGGTCGGTCGTTTCGGGGCACCCACGGCGACGGGCTCCTGGACCCGGTCACCGGCGACGCCACGAATCCCGACTGGCCCAAGGGCACGACGAGCGCACCCGGGATCGGCTTTCGAGGTGGTGCGGAGTACTTCACGGCGCCCTCCCTGACCAACCCCTACAGCCCGGTCGCCGTTCGCACCTACGCCAGCTACGACGGCGCCCAGCGCTACAAGACCTACAGTGCTCGGGCCTGCCGGACCGCTCCGCCGGAGCGGCCGTAGTGTCCTGGATCAGAAATTCGGCGTCACTGCCCGGAGGTCCGATCGATGCTGGCTAGGCGCGCCGACGACGCGTATCCGCTGCGATACTCGGAGGAGGCGCTGGCGACGCCAGCGGCGATCGCAGCCCGGGAAGTGACGCCGAATTTCTGATCCAGGACAGTGGCCTGCATCGATCACTGGTCCCCGCTCCCCGCGATCCCATCGGTGACCGCGGCCCCCGGCGGGGCTCAGCTCGCCGCGCCGGCGCGCGATTCCCACAGGGTCTGGAAGGCTTCGACCTGGGGCCAGGTGATGGTGGACAGGGCCAGGTAGAGGCTCACGTCCTGGGGGTCGTACTTGCCGTCGAGTTGCTCGACCGCGGCGGGGATCTTGGCGGCGTCGGGGACTTGCTCGCCGGTGTTCTCGATCATGCCCTGGTCGTGCTCGACCCCGGTGGCGTCGAGGAAGTCCGTCACGAGGTCGGGCGACTTGTCCATCAGGTAGCCACCCAGCAGCTCGTAGGCCAACTCGACGTTGTTGGCGCGCTCGATCAGCCGCTTGGCGTGTTTGGAGCGCTGCGCCAACGGCAGCTTCTTGATCGCGTGGGGCCGGAACTTGAGGGCCTTGGCGACCTCGCCGTCCAGGGGACCGAAGCCCTCGTTGAGCAGGGATTCGTAGATGGCGAGGAAGCGGTCGTCGCTCATCGCCGCCAGGGCGTGGAGGGTGGCGTTCATGGTCGTGTCGTCCGTGGGGGGGCGGAGAGTCTATCCTTCGGCACCCCTGGACGGAGCCCCGCTCGTGGCCCAGGGGGCAGGCCATGGCCCAATCGATGACCAATCCCGCCCCCTCCGTCGCTTCCCCCGGCGACGCCCTCCCCGCAGTTCCGCGCCGCGACGCCGCCTACACCTTATGCGCGGCGACCTTCTGCGTGGTGCTGGTGCTGACCAACGTGATCGGGGTCAAGCTGTTCCAGATCTTCCCCGACGGGCGCCCCGCCTGGATGCCGGGCGCGGGGCCGGTGACCTTGACCTCGGGCATCATCGCCTACCCCTTCACGTTCCTGCTCACGGACCTGGTCAGCGAGATCTGGGGCCGGCGCCGGGCGGACCTGATGGTCGTGCTGGGCTTCATGATGAGCGGCGTGATGTTGCTGCTGGTGCAGGTCGCGAAGGTCCTGCCGCCGAGCACCTTCTGGACCGCGCCGCAGGGCTATGAGGGCATCTCGATGCAGACCGCCTTCGAGGTGAGCTTCTACTACCCCGGGGTGCTCCTGTTCGCGTCGATGACGGCCTACTTGGTGGCCCAACTGTTCGACGTGCGCCTGTACCACTTCTGGTGGAAGCTGACCGGCGGCGGGCACATGTGGGTCCGCAACAACGGCTCGACGATCGTCAGTCAGCTGGTCGACACGATCATCGTCAACGGGATCTTCCTGTACTGGGGTCTGAAGATGGCCCCGCAGCAAATCGTCGAGGTGATCATCGCGGTGTACCTCTGCAAGGTGCTGTTGGCCCTGCTCGACACGCCGTTGATCTACCTGTTCCGCGCCTTGGTCTGGCGCTGGCTGAACCTGCCGGGCAAGCCGGGCACGGCGCGAGCGCCCCTGGCGTAGCCGTTCGTACTGTGCCAGGCACAAGACCGCCGCCTGAACCGAGAGCACCCACTGGCGCGAAGCGCCGGTGGGTGCTCTCGGTTCAGGTGGCGGTCTTGTGCCTGGCACCGTACGAACGGGCACAGTACGAACGGGCACAGTACGAACGGGCACAGTACGAACGGGCACAGTACGAACGGGCACAGTACGAACGGGCACCGTACGAACGGCTACCCCAGGGCTCAGTCCTGCGCCGGCTCGATCGCCAGGACCTCGACCTGGAACCGCAGGCGCTGGCCGGCGTAGGGGTGGTTCAGGTCGATCGTCACGGCGTCGTCGTCGACGGCCACCACGATCACCTCGACCTCCTCTTCTTCGCCGTCGTCTCCGTCCTCGGGCTCGAGCGTCAGGGGCAGCCAGTCGCCGGGCTCGACCTCCAGGTCCTCCGGCAGCTCCGCGCGCGGGATGGCGATGACCTCGGCCGGATCGTGGGGGCCGAAGGCCTCCTCGACCTCGAGCATCAGGTCCAGCTTGGTGCCGACGGTCGCGCCCTCGAGGGCCGCCTCCACGCCGGGGGGCAGCTCGCCGTCACCGTGGTTGTAGACCAGCGGGCGGCCTTCCTCGGTTTGCTCGAGCGTCTTGCCGTGCTCGTCGCAGATCGCGATGTTCACCGACACCTCGGCGCCGGCGTGAACGTGCAGGGTGGTCAGGGTTCGTTCCTCAAGTAGGTGTAGCCGGCGAGGCCCTGCTCATAGCGCTTGAGCAGGAGGGCGGACTCCTCGAAGGTGAGGCGGTCCTCCCCGATGGCCGATTCGATGCTGCGGCGGAGCTGCGCGAGCAGGTTGCGCTCGTCGTAGGCCACGTAGCCCAGGACGTCTTGGACGCGGTCCCCACGGACCACGTGCTTGATCTGGACCCGACGGTTCTCGTCGAGATCCACGTGGACGGCGTTGGTGTCGCCGAACAGGTTGTGGATGTCGCCCAGGATCTCCTGGTAGGCGCCGATCAGGAACAGGCCCATCAGGTAGGGCTCACCGGGCACGTGGGCGTGCAGCTCGAGCGTGCGCTTGACGTCGCGCAGGTCGATGAAGCGATCGATCTTGCCGTCCGAGTCGCAGGTGATGTCGGCCAGGATCGCGCGCCGGGTGGGCTGCTCGTTCAGACGGTGGATCGGCATCACCGGGAACAACTGCCCGATGGCCCAGGAGTCGGGGCAGGACTGGAACAGCGAGAAGTTCAGGAAGTACGTGTCGGCCATCTGCCGCTCGAGACCGGCCAGGTCGTCGGGCACGTAGTCGAGCTGCCGCGTGATCCGCAGGATCTTCTCGCAGGTGCGCCAGTAGAACTCCTCCAGCCGCGCGCGGTCCGGCAGGCTGAGCTGGCCCACGTTGAACAGGGTCAGCCCCTGCTCCCGCAGGGCGATCGCGTCGTGGTAGGACTCCTGGTAATTCTTCGCGCTGACCGCGGCGCAGACCTCGGCGAACTCGTGGATCACCGGCGGCTCGTCTTCGAGCGCCTCGGAGGGGATCCCGACCGAGGAGAAGTCGCTGACGCCGAGCACCTCGGTGACCAGCACCGCGTGGTGCGCGGTCAGGGCGCGCCCGGACTCGGAGACGATCGTCGGCGGCTCGATCTCGGCCTCTCTGCAGGCCTCGCCGATGATGTAGACGACGTCGTTGGCGTACTCTTGGATGGAGTAGTTGACCGATGAGTCGAAGTTGGTGCTGGAGCCGTCGTAGTCGATTCCCAGGCCCCCGCCCACGTCGAAGTACTCCATCGCCGCGCCCATCTCGCGCAGGCCGGTGAACAGTCGCGTGGCCTCGTGCAGGGCGGTCTTGACCGAGCGGATGTTGGTGATCTGGCTGCCGATGTGGAAGTGCAAGAGGACCAGGCAGTCGAGCATGTCACGCTCGGCCAGGCGCTCGACCACGATCACGATCTGGCGCGTGGTCAGCCCGAACTTCGAGCGGTCCCCGGCGGAGTCCTTCCAACGCCCCGAGCCGACCGACGAGAGGCGGCTTCGGACTCCGATGCGCGGACGGATGCCGAGGCGGTCTGAGGCGTCGAGGATCGTGTCGATCTCGCTCAGCTTCTCGATCACGACCACCGGCTCGAGCCCCAGCTTGCTGGCAAGAAGAGCGGTCTCTATGTAGTCGCGATCCTTGTAACCGTTGCAGATCACCAGGGCCTTGCGCGTGGCCAACAGGGCCAGCACGGCGAGCAGCTCGGGCTTGCTGCCGACCTCCAGTCCCATGTCCTGCTCGCGGCCCTCCTCCAGCATCGCCTCGACCACGTGTCGCTGCTGGTTGACCTTGATCGGGAACACCCCGCGGAAGGGCGCTTCGTACTCGTACTCCTCGCGCGCCCGGTCGAACGCGGCCCACAACTCTCGCACGCGCGCGCGCAGGATGCCGTCGAAGCGCAGCAGGATCGGCAACTCGACGCCACGGCGTTTGAGCTGCCCGACCAGGTCGTGCAGGTCGATGCCGCCATCGGGCGGCGGTTCATCGACTCGCGCGCCGCCGTCGGGGAGGGCGATGACGTTGCCGTCGGCGGCGATGCGGAAGTACCCGCCGCCCCATTGGGGCACGTTGTAGAGCCGTTCGCTCTTGGTGGAGGACCAGTTGGACATGGGCTGGGCGGCGCGAAGGAGCCGCAAGGGGGCGGGAGTATAGGGTCGCGTGCCGCGCAGCGCCGAGGTTAAGGGGCTCTCGACCGCCACCGCGCCCACGCCTGGCGCGCGGCCGTGGCCTCAGACTGGCTCGCCAGCGCCGGCGACGGCCCCCTGCGCGGCGGCCTCCAGGCGGCCGAGCATCTCGTCCAGCTCCACGATCCGCAGCCATTCGGTGCGCTCGTCGCCCACGAGGTCGCCCGCGGTCCAATGCACCAGGAGCTGCTTCAAGCGCCCACAGACGCCCTTGGGCGTCTTCGCGGTGCCGCTGGCCGCCAGTAGCGCGGCGTACTCGATCAGGAAGGCGGCCGCCCGCGCGCGGTCGACCTCGACCCCGGCGAAGACCCAGGGGTCCGCGAGCGCGGCGCGGCCGACCATGGCGTAGGTGCAACCGGTCTCCACGAGCAGGCGCGAGAGATCCGCATGCCCCCAGACCCCGCCGTTGCCGCAGACCGGGATCGAGACCGCCCCGACGGCGCGCCGCAGACGCTCCCAGTCCGCCGTGTCGCGGTAGGCCTCGGCGCGCGTGCGGCAGTGGACCGTGAGCAGGGTCGCTCCCCCGGCTTCGGCCGCGCCCGCCAGGTCCTCGAGCAGCGTGTCGTCCTCGCCGCCGGCGCGGATCTTGGCCGTCACCGGCAGGGGCCGGTCCAGCCCCGCGGCCTCGGCGTGCTCCCGGGCAGCATCGACGCAGACCCGCACGACCAACTCCAGGGCCCGAGGATCCTCCAGCAGCGCGGAGCCGGCGCAGCCGCGCAGGGCGCCCTTCGACGGGCAACCGAAGTTGAGGTCGACCAGGGGCGCGCCGACCTCGAGCGCGCGGCGAGTCGTGGCCGCCAGGCTCGGCAGGTCGGCGCCCATCAGTTGCAGACCGACCGGCGCGGTGTGGCGGCGTGGGCCCAGGTGCGCGCGCAGGATCCGCTCCTGCATCGGCTGGTCCACGACGCGCGCGAACTCCGTGAACGCCCCGCCCAAGAGCTCGGGCGGGTTGCGATCGAGGACCAGGTCGCGGAAGCAGGCCTCGGTCACGCCCTGCATGGGCGCCAGGAGGTAGGGCCCCGTGAAGGGCAGCGGAGCGCTCACCGCCCCAGGCTGCCTTCGGGCGGCAGGGGCAGGACCAGCTCGAAGCGACTGCCGCGACCCATGCGGCTCTCCAGGTGCACCGAGCCGCCGTGCAGCGCCGCCGAGTGCTTCACGATCGCCAGCCCCAGGCCGGTGCCGCCGACCAGGCGCGAGCGCGCGGTGTCGACGCGGTAGAAGCGCTCGAAGATGCGCGCCTGGTGCTCGAGCGGGATGCCGGGCCCCGTGTCGGCGACGGACAGGCGCAGGCGATCCGCCGTGACCTCGCCGGCGATGGTGATATGGCCGCTGTCGCCCGTGTACTTGATCGCGTTCTCGACCAGGTTCATCAGCGCTTGGCGCACGAGCTGGGGGTCGACCTCGAGGCGCTCGGGGAGGTCGTCCAACCGCACCTGGAGGTCCTGGGACTTGGCCAGCATCGCGTCCTGGTAGCGGGCGACGATCTCCGCGACCAGCGCGCGCAGGTCGGTCGGCTGGGGCTCCGGCGCCACCGCGTGCTCGAGGCGCGAGAGCTGCACCAGGTCGCGCACGATGTCGTCCAGCCGGCGCGCGTTGCGCTGGATGCGCTCGGCCGCGTCGACGACCTCCTCGTTCAGGTTCTCCGCGTCGTCCACCAGGGTCTCCGCGAAGCCCAGGATCGCCGACAGGGGCGAACGCATCTCGTGGGTCACGTTGGTGACGAAGTCCGTGCGGATGCGCTCCAGGTGCTGCAGGTCGGTCATGTCGTGCAACACGAGCAGGTAGCGCAGGCCGTTGGGACTGACCAAGCGCGCGCCGGTGACGCGCACCGAGCGCCGCGTGTCGCCGCGCGTCAGCGAGATCCGCACCGGCCCCGGCAGGGCGCCTTCCACGGCCAAGCCGTCGACGAGTTCGTACAGCTCGACGCTGCGCACGAGCTCCTGCAGCTTGCGACCCAAGGCGTCGGGCGGCGAGCCCAGGATGCGGTGCGCGGCCTCGTTGATCAGCACCGCGCGCTGCTCGCCGTCGAGCACCAGGATGCCGTCGGTGGTCCCGCGCAGGAGCGCGGCGAGGTCGGCGCGCTCCTGGCGCAGGTCCGCCTGCACTCCAGCCTCGCGTTCGTGAGAGTCGGCCAGGTGCGCGGCGAGGCGCCGCAGGTTCATGCGGCGGGGATGGGGATCGCGCGCCGCGCCTTGGCTCAGAACCTCGGCGCGGATCGGCTCCAGCGCGGCGGCCAGCCAGTTGGCCAGCACCACTCCGGCCACGATCACCGCGATCGTCGCCGCGACCGACCCCAGGGGCGCGGCCAGGATGCCGAGCAGCGCCGCACCCATGCCCGCGAGGGCAGCTTGGCGCCAGACCGGATCAGCGAGGAAGGAAGGCATGGCCGAGTCTCACAGGTTGATGCGGTAGCCCACGCCGCGCACGGTCTCGACCAGGGCTCCGGTCTCGCCCAGCTTGCGACGCAGGCTGGCGATGTGGACGTCGACGGTGCGCTCGAGGGCCGAGCCCTCGGACACGAACTCGAGGATCTCGCCGCGATCGCGCACGCGGCCGGGGCGTTTGCAGAGCAGCTCGAGGATGCGGAATTCGGTGCGCGTGACGCCGATCAGCTCGCCCTCCACGTGGATCTCGTGGCGCTCGAGGTCGATCGTGATCGGGCCGGCGACGATCTGCTCGCCGGCCTTCTCGCGCGGCGCGGCGCGCGCCACCAGGCGCTTGGCCCGCGCCACCAGCTCGCGCGGCGCGAAGGGCTTCTCCATGTAGTCGTCGGCGCCGAGCTCGAGCCCTGCGACCTTGTCGGTCTCCTCGCCGCGGGCGGAGAGCATCAGGATCGGCACGTGCTCCAGCTCCGCGTCCCGCCGCATTTCGCGGCAGATCTCGAAGCCGTCGCGGCCGGGCAGCATCAGGTCCAGGATCACCAGGGCCGGCGGCTCGGCGCGGATCGCCTCGAGTCCAGCGGTACCGTCGCTGTGGATCGTGGGCGTCCAGCCCTCACGGGCCAGGTGCAACGACACCAGCTCCGCGATGTCGCTCTCGTCCTCGACTATGATCACCCGTCCGCGCATGGATCTGACCGCCCCTTCGGACCCGAGAGGGTAACGCGCCGCCGAGCCCGACCGACACCGTCCGTGACGACACGCCCAGCGATGAGCCAACGAACCACGAGCCCCGCAACCGACCTGGAGGCCATGGGCCTGACCGGGACCGACCTCGACCTGGGGGTGCGGGCGGCGGCCGCGCGCCTCGCGGGGACGATCGAGACCACGCCCCTGGTGCCCTTCGACAGCGGCGACGTGCGGGTCGAGCTGCGGCTGAAGCTCGAGTGCGAGCAGGTCACCGGCGCCTTCAAGGCGCGCGGGGCCCTGAACCAGATCGCCCTGCTCGACGACGCGGCGCGCGCGGCCGGCGTGGTGACCTGCAGCTCCGGCAACCACGGCCGGGCCCTGGCCTGGGCCGCGAAGCGCGCGGGCATCAAGGCCACGATCGTGATGCCCGCGGACGCCTACCCGAACAAGATCGAGGCCGTGCGCGCCGAGGGGGCCGAGGTGGTCCTGGCCGAGGGCCGCGTGGCGGCCGAGGCCGTGCGCGCGGAGCTGGCGGCGGCGGGAGCGCACTACGTGCCGCCCTACGACGCCCTGGGGACCCTCGAAGGCCAGGGCACGGTGGCGCTGGAGGTGCTCGAGCAATGGCCCGAGTGCGAGCTGCTCGTCTCGCCCGTGGGCGGCGGCGGACTGCTCGCCGGCTGCGCCCTGGCCTTCGCCGGCGACGCCGCGCGCGGTGGACCGAAGCGGTGGGTGATCGGCGTCGAGCCGGCCGCTGCCGCGACCATGGCCGCCGCCCTCGACGCCGGCCACCCGGTGCAACTGGACACCACCGGCTCGGTGATCCAAGGCCTGACCTCGCCCAACGCCGGCGAGCTGCCCCGCGCCATCGCGCAGGAGCACGTCACCGCCATGGCGGACCTGACCGACGAGGAGATCCTCGCGGCCCAGAAGCGGCTCGTGCGCGAAGCGGGCTTGACCGTCGAGCCCGCGGGCGCGGCGGCGGTGGGCTTCGTGCTGCTGGCCGGCATTCCCGCGGAGCTATTGGAAGGGCGCGATGGGGAGAACCCCCTGCGCGTCGTCGCGATCGTCTCCGGCGGCAACGCCGACCCCGTGCAACTCGCCTCGATCCGGGAGGGTTGAGGTGGGTGTGCTCGGCCGACTCGGAGGGTGGCTCGGGGTCGCGCTGCTCGCGGCCTGTGGGGGATCGGGCCCGCCGGGCCTGCCCGGGGTGGCGGAGCTGCCCGAGGACTCGCCGCCGGACACGCTGTTGGTCGTGCTCGAGGGCATTCCGCCCGACGTGTTCGATTCTCCGCGTCTCGCGACGCTCGCGCCCAACCTCGCTTCGTTCACCGGCAACAGTGCGCGGCAGCCCCTGGAGGGCGTCCCCAGCGCGGTCACGCCGGCCATGGCGACGCTCCTGTCCGGCTTCGACGGACACGGCCTGCGCTCGGCACGCGAGCTCGGCTTCCACCGCCTCGGCGCCGAGCTGCCCGCGGCCATCGCCGACGCGCGCGCCCTGGGTTTCGCGCCCGTCGCCACCGTGGCGATGCCGCAACTGGACGCGGCGCTGACGGGGTTCGGCAGCGGCTTCGAAGCCTGGGAGTCGGTGGGCACCGGCAGCCCGCGCCGCACGGCCACGCCGCAGGCCGTCGTCGATCGGGCGTTGGCGACGATCGAGCGGCGATTGACGGTGCCCGAGCCGGTGCTCGCGCTCGTGCAGTTCTCCGCGCCCCCGGTGGGGGAGGCCGGCCTGCCGCCGACCATCGACGGGGAGGTCGCCGCCGCGCCCCTGCGGGCCGCAGCCGCCGAGTTGGCGGCCGAGTTGGGCCAGGCGCAGGCCACCGAGTTGATCGACCTCGCCGCCGCCGGCGACCTCGAAGCCGTGCTCGAGCGCGTCGGCCGGCGGCGCGGTTCGCGCGCGGCGGCGTGCCTCGACCAGGCCCTGGCCGACCTGTGGTTGATGGAGATCGATCGGGAGTTCGAGCGGTTGTTCAGCGGCATGCTCGTGCGCAGAGACTTGATGGTGATCCTGGCGATCCTGCCGCCGGATGCGGATCGACACCCTGACTGGAGCGACGAGTCGTTCCTCTTCGGCCTGTCCCGGCCCGGTCAAGCACCCATGGGGCTCGGCGAAGTGCTGCCGATACTCCTACGGGTGAGTGGGAACAACGCAGGCAAGGCGGACGAGAACGTCACCCGTGCCCGATTTGCGGCGACGCGAGCGGGCGGCGACGCGGCGCTCTACCTGGCCCTGGGTGCGGGCCACGCCTGGCGAATCTCCGTCCGCGGTCCCGGCGACGGCAGCTTCAGCGGCATGCGTGTCGGCCCGGCGGCGCCCACCGTCGACGAGGCAGCCGCGTTCGAAGCCGCGCGCCGCAGCGATCGCGTGGAGCTGGACCTCGAAGCCGACGGGTCCGCGCGCCTCGTGGCGATCGAGGGGCCGCGCCGTGGCCTGCCCCTGTGGATCGAGCTGCGTCGCGACGGCCAGCCTGTGCCCGAGGCCGACGTGCGCGTGGGCGGGCGCCCGCTGGCGGAGCTGGCCGTTCCGCGCCTGTTGGACGCGCGCGGCGCCGAGCTCGCGGAGCCCGAGGACGGCGACGAGCCCGGTCCGCCGCTTCGCTTCGTCGACGCCGGCGACGGCCGCCTGACCCTCGAGGGCGGCGCCGCCGATCTGTCTTCAGCGCACCTGGCCTTCTGGCCCCCCGACGAGGATGGCGAGCTGCCGACCGTGGCCGCGGACGGAGCCCTTCGCGTCGGTGCCGGGCGATCCCTGGCCGTGGCCCTCGAGGTCGACGGCCGCTTCGCCGCGGCGTCGGAGATGGCCCTGCGCGGCCGCTCGGCCCTGGGCCCCGCGCTCGTGCTCGTGCTGCCCGGCTACGACGACCTGGAGCTCGAGCGCCGGGTCACCTTCGCCGAGCCCATCGGCGACGTCGCCCCGGGCAGCGTCAACCTCTGGCGCCCTGCCCCGCCCTTCCCCTCCGGCCCGCCGATCACCGCCGAGCAGCGCCGCTTCCTGCGTCAGCTCCCGGAAGGGGAGTGAGCCGCCCCCGTGTTCACCCTCGCCGACCACCTGCTCGCCGTCGCTGTCGGCGTCGTCCTGCCCGTCCTCTCGGCCAAGGGCGGCGCGGACCCCGCGATGCGAATGGCCCTCGCCACCGACCCCGAGCTGCGCCGCGCCGTGGTGCAGCAGTCGGCCGCGACCCAGTGGCTGGTCACGGGCCTGGTCCTGGGCGCCACCTGGCTGCGCGGCGCCGACGCGAACGCCCTGGGCCTCTCGCCCCGCGGCGTCGAGCCCGGCCTCGCCTTCGCCTTCCTGATCGCGCTCGCCGCCGCACTGGTCCTGGTCCTGCGCGGCCGCTTCATCCTCGCCGACCCCTGGCGCCGCCAACGCACCCTCGCCCAGAGCGCCGCCGCCGCGCCGTTCCTGCCGCGGACTCCGCGCGAGGAAGCCGGTTGGATCTGGCTCTCCATCACCGCCGGCTTCTGCGAAGAGATCATCTTCCGCGGGTTCCTTCTGGCCTACGCCCTCGCCTGGGCCACCGGCGAGTTCGCCCCCCCCAGCCCCGACCAACCCGCCGCCTGGGCCGCGGCGGTGTTCGTGTCGCTGGCTTTCGGGGCGTCGCACCTCTACCAAGGCAAGCGCGAAGCGGCGAAGGTCGTGGTCTTCGGCTCGAGCCTGTCGGTCCTGTACGTCCTGTCGGGATCGATCTGGCCCTCGATCCTGCTCCACATCTTCGTCGACCTCCACGAAGGCTGGCTGTGGACCAAGGCCCTGCGCGCGGAGGCGGACGAGCTGATCGAGGCGGGCCTGCACACGCCGCGCGAGTAGGGAACGAGGTAGATTGCGATCGCGGGAGAACCGAAGTGGAAGGAGCTTCTATCGTGGCAGAGCAATCAGACCCCACCCACCTCCACGCACTCGCGCGTGAGAACGGTGGACGGCTTGCGAAGCGAGCGGCGGAGGTCGACCAGACCTCGGAGGTGAGACAACTTGTCGACGCCGAAGGTCGGCTGGCCTTCAACCTCCGGGCCTCTGCCGCCGAAGACTTCCTCGAGACGGGGAGGCGGCTGAACAAGTTCACCTGGGCGGAAGGCGAAGCGACCAGGACCAACCGACCCGTCGACGAGATCTTGCGCGTGTCATTGGGTGAGCACTTCGGCCCCAGGCTGGAGTTCGAGGCGAACTACTGCGGCGGCGGACACTTCTACTACGGCGCGCTGAACGTTGGTGGAGCTGGAGCCTCCAAGTACGGGGACTACTGCTTCATCGAGTCCATCTCGCCGAACAAAGGCAGGGTGCCAGCCGATCCCGTATGGATTGGGGAGGACTCCCTGACAGGTGCGAACGAGCTCTTTCGAGCGGCGGGCGGTGACATCGTCGAAGAGCGGCTTGCGGAGTGGGTTGCGTCCACACACCAAGCTGGAGACCTGACGGCGGTCAAGCTCGCGTACCTCGGCCTAAGCAACGTCCCCCTTGCGATCCGTATCTGCTCGAAGGACGACTACATCGAAGGGGTGTCGATCACGCCCACAGCTCGGGAAGGAGTCGAGGAGATTCGACTGGCCAAGGAGAGGGCCGATGAGATCCAGAACCTGGCGTTCGAGTCGGCGCTCTCAGGAGGGACGGAGTCGACGGGCCTGGACCTGGAGCAGCACCGGCGGGTCCGGGAGCTTGCTGATCTGCATGGAATCCAGTGGAATGAGGTCTGACGCCATGTTGAACCTGATCGCATCCTCCCCGGCGGACGGTTGGGCAGTCGTACGTGCCGACGACGGTGAGGTCTCTCTCCTCCGGCCCCCCTACGACTCCGCCGACAGAGAGACTCTGACCTCGAGTGGCCTCGAGAGGGTCTTCCGTGATGGAGGGTTCCTCGTCAGGGAGATGCCGTTCGAGAGCTGGAGTTCGCTGGTTGCGACCCTCATTCGAGAGCGACGGGAGGCCCTCGGCCCCGACCGACTCGAGGCTGCTGCAAGGGCGGCGTTCGAGGTCCTCAAGATGGCGACTTCCGACCAAATTCGTGGCCATCTCGCTCGTCTTCGTGAGGCGTCCCTCGCCAGCGGAACGGGTCAGGCGCAACTGGTCCTGCGAGCGCTGCTCGACGCGCCAGCCCTGCTGGCCGATCCCGCGTTGATGCGAGAGGCCGCCCTGCTCATGGCCGAGCTAGCAACTCCGGTGCACGGCAGGCATGGCCTCGCGAGCCGACAAAGCGCGTGGGGGGTCCGGCGTGACTCTGAGGTCGATCGCATTGACCGGGAGATCTCGAGGCGTGAAAGCATCCTCAACTTCACGCCTGCCGCTTAGGGATCCGTGAAGGCCACAGCTTTCTATTCCTACAAGGGGGGGCTGGGCAGAACGCTGCTGCTCGCCTGGACCGCGCGGGCCTTGGACCAACTCGGCCACAAGGTCGTCGCCTTGGACATGGACCTAGAGGCGCCCGGCCTACCGTTCAAGCTCGGATTCGACGATCGCGATGACCTCGGACCCGGTCTCATCGACCTACTTCTCCGATTCCAACGTGGGGAGTCCCCGCCGGAGTCGATCGAGCCTTGGCTGCGCCCGGTCTCCGGGACCAAGCACCTGAAGGTTCTCTCGGCCGGTCCCGCTCCGGCGGGCAGCTACTGGCAGCAGTTGAACAAGGTCAGGTGGAAGGACCTCTTCTTCGGACCCGAGGCCGGCGGTGCTCGGTTCGCAGCCTGGTTGCGCGAGTCCATCGAGGCGGCGACCGGCGCCGATCACCTCCTGATCGACTCTCGAACCGGTGTCACCGACCTCGGAAGCGCAGTGCTCGCACTCCTGTCGGATCAGGTCGTTGCGCTGATGGGGACGAGCCCTGAGGGCTTGTACGGGACTCGAGCCGTACTCCGGGCACTGGCGTCATCGCGGGCGACCGATGGCCTGGATCCCATTCCCGTACGCGCCGTCCTCTCGCGCCTGCCCGCCGGGTCTCCGCCATCGCAAATAGAGGACATGCGGAACGCGGTCAAAAATGCCCTGACTCAGGAGACGACGCGTCTCGCGGAGGTCTTCTCGCTCGACGCGCCACTAGTTCTGTTCGAAGAATCCGCGGTTCTGATCAATGAGCAGGACGCACTTGTCGGCAAAGCGCCGCGGCTCGAAGCTGGCTACAGCGACGTTCTCCGCTGGGTCGATGGCGGCGAAGGTGTTATCTGCGCAGATCAGGTCCCGTCGCCTCACGATAGACCGCGCAGCTCCGACGCGATTGCGATTGGGAGGAGGCTAGTCGAGGAAGACCGAGATCGCCATCTCCCCGGTCTTGTCGGCGTGCTCAACCGAGAGGCCGCCATCCTGGCTGAAGCAGGTCGCTTGGCGGAGGGGCTCAAGTTGCAGGAGGAGGCGATCGGCCACCTTCGATCGCTTTCGATGGAGCGGCCCGAGGCCTTCATGCCCGACCTCGCCATGTCGCTCAACAACTTGAGCAACCGCCTCGGCGGGCTGGGGCGGCGAGAGGCGGCCCTTGAGGCGATCGAGGAGGCGGTGGCGCTCTACCGCCAGCTGGCGCAGGCGCGGCCCGAGGCCTTCACGCCCGACCTCGCCATGTCGCTCAACAACTTGAGCAACCAGCTCGGCGGGCTGGGGCGGCGGGAGTCGGCCCTCGAGACGATCGAGGAGGCGGTGGCGCTCTACCGCCAGCTGGCGCAGACGCGGCCCGAGGCCTTCACGCCCGACCTCGCAACCTCGCTCAACAACTTGAGCAACCACCTCGACGGGCTGGGGCGGCGGGAGGAGGCCCTCGAGACGGTCGAGGAGGCGGTGGCGCTCTACCGCCAGCTGGCGCAGACACGGCCCGAGGCCTTCACGCCCGACCTCGCGGGCTCGCTTGCCCAGCGTGCAATCATCTTGCGCGGAGCCGACCAGGACGAGGAGGCTCTTGGGTCGGTCAGTGAGGCGATTCGACTCTACCGGCCCTTTTTCCTTGCCCATCCAGCGGCATTCCGTACCCGAACGGTGGCGATGTTCAAGCTCTACTCGTCGACCGCGCAGGAGCTCGGACGCGAGGTCGACAGCAAGCTCGTCGGCCCCATTCTCGCAGTGCTGCAGAGTCAGCCCGAGGACGCCGGCGGCGGGGATTCCGCCGACTCGGCTGAGTAGACTCACCCGCGTGAACCGCATCGTCCTCTGCCGCCCTGCCGGCCCGCGCAACGTGGGGTCCGTGCTGCGCGCCGTGCTCAACTTCGGGCCGGCGGGGTTGCACCTCGTGCGCCCCGAGCGGCCGGCGATTCTGATCCATCCGGAGTTCGAGCAGATGGCCCATGGGGTCGAGGACGCGGCGGCTCGGATCGTGGTGCACGACTCGCTGGCGGAGGCCCTGGCGGATCGGACCCATGCGATCGGATTCACGGGCAAGGTTCGCAACCATCGGGCGATCCAGCCTTTCGCGGCGCGGCGCAGTGATCTCGCCGAGCTGTGGGCGGACGAGGACTCCCAGGTCGCTCTGGTCTTTGGCGCGGAGCAGGACGGGATGCGTGCGGAGGAGGCCGACACTTGCCACGAACTCGTCTACATCGAGACCAGCGACGAGCACACCTCGCTGAACCTCTCCATGGCGGTGGCCGTGGTCCTGTTCAGCCTGTTCCAGCCCGGCGAGCGGCCGGCGCGGCGCTCGCGCACCACCCCTCTGACCGGGGAGGCCCGGGAGTTCCTGACCGAGAACGTGGCGCGCACCCTCGGGGCCAAGGCCTGGACGCCCGGCGCGCGCAAGGACATCGAGGAGTCGGCCCGCCGGGTCTTCGCCCGGGCGCCCCTCGAGGGGCGGGACGCGCGGGCCTGGCACCAGTCGATGCGGGCCCTCGGGAGCGGTGCCAAGCCTTCGGACTTCGGGATCGGGGTCGACCCGGACCCCGCAGTTGGCCCCGCAGACTGAAATCTTCGATTCCGGGTGTCACTTCGGAACCAGGCGGTCCATATTTGGCTCCCATGAGCGCCAGGCACACAGCCACCCCCGACAGCGCGCCTAGGCGCCTCGGGCGGCCGCGTGAGTTCGACGAGGACGAGGTCCTCGACGCGGCGCTCGATGCGTTCTGGCGCAAGGGCTTCGAGGCGACCTCGATGGCGGACCTGATCGAGGCGACTGGGCTCCACAAGGGCAGCCTCTACAAGGCCTTTGGCGACAAGCGCAGCCTGTTCCTGACGACCCTGCGGCGCTACCTGGCGCGGGGGCACGCGAAGATCGAGGCGACCCTGGCGGGCGAGCCGACGCCGGAGGCGAAGCTCGACGCGTGGATGAACGCGATGCTGGGCAGTTGCGACGCAGCGGACAACCGCGGCTGCTACGCGATCAACGTCGAGGTCGAGCTGGGGCCCCACGATCCGGAGATCGCCAAGGTGGTGGGGGACCACTTCGACGAGGTGCGCGAGCTGGTCACCGCGATCATCGCCGAGGGCCAGGCCAGCGGCGTGTTCCGCGCGGACCGCGACGCCTCGGACCTGGCGGAGTTCCTGGCGGTCTTCGCGATCGGCGCGGTGACGCGCTCGAAGGGCAAGCTCGAGGCGACCCAGGCGCGGCGCCTGGCGCGCTCCGCCATCGACGCCGTGCTGGCCTGAGGGCCGGCTGACGACACAACGACCGTGCCCCCTCCGGGTGCGCTCTTGTTTAAAAGTTGACCAATCGGTCTACAACCAACCACGAACCGCCCCACGGGGCAACGGCAGAGACAACCATGCAGCAGCTCGACAACAAGATCGCCCTCGTCACCGGTGGAACCAGTGGCATCGGCCTGGCCACCGCCAAGCGCCTGATCGACGAGGGGGCCCAGGTGGTCATCACCGGGCGCAACCAAGAGACCCTCGACGCCGCCCTGTCCGAGCTCGGCGAGCGCGCGCTCGGCGTGCGCGGCGACGTGGCCGACGCCGCGGACCGCAAGCAGCTCTTCGCCACCATCGGCGAGCGCTTCGGGCGCATCGACATCCTCTTCGCCAACGCCGGCGTCTTCGCCATGGCGCCCTTCGCCGAGCAGGACCAGGAGGGCCTCGAGCGCATGTTCGGGATCAACTTCGGCGGCGTGTACTTCGTCGTGCAGCAGGCCCTGCCGTTGATGTCGGCGGGCTCGTCGGTGGTGATCAACACCTCGGTCGCCGGCAACGTCGGCATGGCGGGGGCGAGCGTGTACTCCGCCACCAAGGCAGCGCTGCGGTCTCTGGTGCGGACCTTGGCGGCGGAGCTGAGCCCGCTCGGGATCCGCGTCAACGCGGTCAGCCCGGGCCCGATCGAGACGCCGATCTTCGGCAAGACCGGGATGGAAAAGGGCGCGCTCGACGCCATGGCGGAGGCCCTGGTCGGCAAGGTGCCGCTGGGGCGGTTCGGTCGGCCCGAGGAGATCGCGAACGCGACGTTGTTCCTGGCCTCGAGCGAGGCGTCGTTCGTGAACGGGGTCGAGCTGACCGTCGATGGTGGGATGACGCAGGTCTGACCGGGGGGGCGGTAGGCGTTCGTACGGTGGCGTGGGACGTACGGTGGCGGGACCATTCGTCCCAACCGCGCCGGCGATCTCGCGAAGCGCGAGATCGCTGGCGCGGTTGGGACGAATGGTCCCGCCACCGTACGTCCCACGCGGCTCAGTTCAGCGCAATGTCATCGAACGCGAAGCCGTCCGTCGTCGCCGCATAGTTGTCGTACTGCTGGAACTTGATCACGAAGTTCCCGTTCAGCGACAGCCCGTTGCTCCCGGCCAGCGCGTCGATGTCGACGTTGATCGTCTGCCAGGTGTTGTCTGCAAACGACCCGCCGTTCAGGTTGTAGACCTTCGTGAAAGACGCTCCGCCGTCGTCGGACAGGAACACCCCGTCCTGGGTGTGGGTCTCGTCGGCGAAGTCCTTCCAGCGGAAGGTCAGGCCCACCTGGCTCTGCCCGGTGAAGTCACACAGGAGCCAAGCCTCGTTCTGCCCGTACAGGCTGCCGTCCACGGAGTCGTCCATGGTCAGGTGCCACGACCCGGCCGACGGGCCGTTGGCCGTCGTCACCAGGATGCGACCCTCCGGGCTCGAGGTCGTGGTCCAGAACGAGTCCAGAGCCCCGGTCTCGAAGCCGGTCGAGTAGCCCACCTGGGCCCGGTTGGGGTTGCCCCCGCCGCCGGAGCCCGCGGTGACCGAGACCTCGTCGAAGGCGAAGCCGTCCGTCGCGATCGCGTAGTTGTCGTACTGCTGGAACTTGACCACGAAGGTCGAGCTCAGGCTCAAGCCCGCCCCCGCCGCGAGCGCGTCGAGGTCCAGGGAGACGAGCTGCCAGGAGTTGTTGGTGGTCGAGCCGCCGTTCAGGTCGTGCACCTTGGTGAAGCTCGTGCCGCCGTTGCTCGAGAAGTACACGCCGTCCTCGGCGTGGGTCTCGTCGCCGAACTCCTTCCAGCGGAAGGACAGGTCAACCTGCGACTCGCCCGACAGGTCGAGCCGCATCCATGCCTCGTTCTGCGAGTAGGCGCCCGCGTCGACCGAGTCGTCCATGGTCAGGTGCCACGAGCCCGCGTACGGAGCGTTGGCCGTCGTGACCAGAATTCGACCCTCGGTGCCCTCGGTGGTGACCCAGTTGGAGTCGAGGGCGCCCGATTCGAAGCCAGTCGAGTAGGGCAGGGTGGCGTAGCTGCCGCCCCCGCCGCCGGTGCTACCGGCCGCGACCGAGACCTCGTCGAACGCGAACCCGTCGGTGGCGATGGCGTAGTTGTCGTACTGCTGGAACTTGACCACGAAGGTCGAGGTCAGCGTCAAACCCGCCCCCGCCGCCAAGGCGTCGAGGTCCAGGGACACCGCCTGCCAGGTGTTGTCCGTCGTCGAGCCGCCGTTCAGGTCGTGGACCTTCACGAAGCTCGAGCCGCCGTTGCTCGAGAAGTACACGCCGTCCTCGGCATGGGTCTCGTCGCCGAACTCCTTCCACTGGAAGTCCAGGTCGACCTGGCTCTCACCGGACAGGTCCAGGTGCAGACGCGCCTCGTTCAGGGAGTAGGCCCCCGCGTCGATGGTGTCGTCCATGGTCAGGTGTCGCGCGCCGGCGAAGGGGCCGTTGGCGGTCGTGACTTGAATGCGGCCTTCGGCGCCGAGCACCGTCGTCCAGCTCGCGTCGAGCGACGTGGCCTCGAAACCGGTCGAGTAGGGCAGGCTCGCGTAGGTCGCGCCGGGCCCGGGGCCGCCGCCGCCGCTGCCCACGGCCGCCGCGGCGTTGACCATGCCGTAGCCGGTGTAGCGGTCCCAGCCGGCGCCGGACTCGACGCTGGTCACGTCGTCACAGGTGCTCACGAGCTGCGCCCGCACCTGCACCGGCGTGAAGCTCGGGTTGGCCGACTGGATCAGCGCACAGACCCCCGCCGCGTAGGGCGTGGAGCACGAGGTCCCGTTGAACCACTGGCTGTAGTTGCCGGAGTCGTAGCCGCCCGAGCCCTGGATGTCGGTCGTCGGCAGGATCGTCGGCGCGATCACGTCCACGGCGCCCGCCGCGTCCTGGGTGTTGGTGCCGTAGTTCGAGCCCCACCAGCGCTCACCGTCGCAGGTGTAGCCGTTGGGGTCCGCCGCCACGCCGGGGTTCAGCTCCGAGGTGCTCGACGACGACCGCTTGCGCTCGCCGCAGGGCGAGGCCGCGCCGACGCCGATCACCAGGGCGTTGTTGGCCGGGTACTCGAGGGACGACTGATTGCCGTTGGCGGTCGCCGCCAGGATCGTGACGCCCTGGCTGTTCGCGTAGGAGATCGCGCTCGAGGTCTGGGAGTCGTTGGAGATCGCCGCGCCGAGGCTCAGCGAGGCCACCGACGCCCCGTTGTCGGCCGCGTGGGTGACCGCGTTGGCGATGGCCGAGAAGAACATGCTGCCGGCGCTGTTGGCGACCTTGAGCGGCATGATCGAGCAGCCGCCGGCGATCCCCGCCGTGCCGAGGTTGTTGTCGTTGATCGCCGCCGCGACGCCCGCGCAGGCGGTGCCGTGGCCGGGGGCCGCCGAGTTGTCGTCGGCGTTGGAGTCGCCGTCGCCGTAGTCCCAGCCCGCGACCTGACGCAGGTCCGGGTGGCCGGCGTCGACGCCCGAGTCGATGATAGCGATCACCACCGAGGCCGAGCCGTAGCCCTGGGCCCCGTCCCAGGCCGCTTCGGCGCTGGTGTCGAAGCCGGCCGTGCCCACCGGGCTCCCGCCCGCGTGCCCGCCGCAACCCCAGCAGTAGGACAGCATCTGGCCGGTGTTGTTGTGGCCCCAGTGGCTGGCGTGCAGCGGGTCATTGGGCACATCCGCCGGGAAGGCGCGCCAGTCGGGCGAGGCGTCCTCGATCACGGCCAGGCCTACCAGCCGCGCCGCAAGGGCTTCGATATCGGTCCCTGCGGGCACGTCGACCGCGTACCAGCGGTCCATGCCGAGCTCTTGGCCGCGCTCCACGTCGGCGGTGTCGATCAGCGAGCGGGTGATGCCGCTGGCGCCGGCCACGAAGAGCTCGGCGTCGAGGTCGATCAGGCCGCTACCGGCGAAGGGCTGCATCTCGCCGCCGCGCCAGCTGCGGTCGAGCAGCGAGGCGGCGACGGCCTCGCGCGTGACCTGGATCAAGACGCGCCCGGGTCGATACAGGGTCAAGTCGCGCGCCGGCGCGGCGATGCCGTCCTGGGTCGGCACGAACGCGCGCGTCGGAATCTCCTGGGCGACCAGGGGCGAGGCGGACAGGGTGAGGCACGCGATGGTGAAGAGCGACTTCACTCGGGGGGGTCGTTGCATCGTTGGTTCCTTTCGGCCGGATGGCCGTCCTCGAATCAGGCAGTCCGCCCGCGATAGCAGCTCGGCAGGTGCCGGTGCAATGAAGTCGGATTGCAGTTCCCCCGTTGGAACGGCGCGCATCTCGAGCGGGTCGCGGCGCGCGGATCCGGCACGGAACCTGGCGCCGCGAAGTCGCGTCACCCGCGCAACGGCGTCTCAAGTGGCAACGACGCGCTTCACGGTGTCGGGCTCGGTGCGCACCCAAGCACCAGCGTGTCCTCAGGGACAGCGGGGCGCAGGCAACAGGAGAGAACTCGTCAGGGCCGTCGACGTCGTCGCTCGACGAACCGACGCGCCAAATGCAAGCGTGCGACTCGAGGGGCGGTCGTCCCTCGGCGCGAGGCTCCGCGTCGATGGCCATGCCGCATCAGGCCCCCGTCCGACACCGGCTTCAGCCGCGACGAGACCTCGCCCGATCAGCCCACGCGCTCGAGCAGCGCCGTCGTCCGCGCGCGGACCTCCGCCGGCAGGCGCGCATCGAGAATCGCCTGCACCTCGCGCGGTGAGTACCGGGCCGAGAAGTGCGTCAGGAGCAGCGCCTCGTTCTCCAACAGGTGCACCCGCTCGAGCAGGTCATCCAGATGCACGTGCCCCGTCTCCCGGGCCTGGTCCACGTCGATGCGGTCGTCGAGGAAGGTGCACTCCATCACCAAGAGGCGCGCCTTGCGGACGACTTCCTGCTGCTCGATCACCTCCGCGCGGGTGTCGCCGGTGAAGGCCACCTCCGGGAAGCTCACCAGGGTCGACAGCTCGAGCCCCTCGTCCACCGCCAGGCGCCGCAGCTCCTCCTGGGGCAGGCCCTGGTACTCCTCGCGCAGCTGCCGCCGCTCGCGCCACAGGCCGTAGCCCTGGCTGGGCACCACGTGCGGCGTGCGGAAGGGAACGGCGACCAGATCCCGCCCCAGGCGGTGCTCGTCGCCGGGCCCGAGGGGCACGAGCCGGTGCTCGAGCTCGCTGCGATCGAGCCGCCGCCAGGTGGCGAAGAGCTCGCCGATGGCCGCTTCGTTCTGCCTGGGCACCAGGTACTCCGGCGGCCCCATGCCCATCAACGCCCGCGTGGCGCAGTGGTAGGCGAGGCCGCCGAGATGGTCCATGTGCGCGTGGGTGATCAAGACCCGCGGCCGCGACACCGCCCAACGCGGGCAGCGCCCGATGTCGAAGCACAGCTTGTGCTCCGGCAGATCGATGCTGGTCTCGATGCCCCCGAGCGAGATCCCGCCGACGGCGACTCCGGCGAGTCGGTGCATGAGCACAAGCCTAGTCGATCGCCGCAAGTCGACTCCGAGCTACTTCCGGCCCATTCGCGAAAAGTAGTAAGCGTGCTAACAAAGGGTGTCCTAGGTTAGTAGGCCGTGGACGAGTCCGACCTGCGTGGCGACCTGGCCGAGCTGCCCTGCTTCAACCTGTACCTGGGTTGGCGCCGCGTGCAGGCCTTCTACAAGCACTTCCTCGGGGAGGGCCTGAACCCCCAGCGGGTCTACGTGCTCGAGCTGCTCCTGGAGCACCGCGAGCTGGGCGTGACCCAGCTCGCCCGCGCCCTCGACCTGGACGTGGCGACCATGTCCGGGCTCTTGTCACGGATGGAGTCCGAGGGGCTGGTCGACCGTCCCCGGGCCAAGGGCGACCGCCGCGCCGTGGCGGTCAAGTTGACCCGCCGCGGGCGCGCGACCGCCAAGCGGACCGAGGCCGCCGTGGCCGAGGCCGACGCCGAGCTGACGGGAGCGCTCGACCCGAGCGACGTGGCCGCCCTGGCGCGTCTGGTCGAGCGCTTGGGAGAACTACGACGATGAACGACGAGACCACCCGCATCCCCGCGCCGACTCCGACCGAGACGGTGCGTGCGCTCTACGAGGCCTTCGGCATCCGCGACGAGGCGGCCCTGCGCGCGGTCCTGGCGCCGGACGTGATCTGGAACCAGTGCGCGGGCATGCCGGGCGGAGCCCGACGTCGCGGCGCCGACGACGTGGTGGCCGGGATCTTCCACGGCCTGTCGTCGACCTGGGAGGGCTTTGGCGCGCCCGTGGAGGAGCTCCTCGCCGACGGGCACCGGGTCGTGGCCCTGGGCCACTACGCGGGGGTCCACGCCGTGACGAAGCGCGCCATGCGGTCCGCCTTCGCCCACGTCTACGAGGTCGAGGATGGCCGCGTCGTGCGCTTCGACCAGATCGCCGACACCTGGCCGATGGTGGCGGCGATGCGGGACGAAGCGGTGTGAAGGACCCGGGCCTGGCCTTGGCCCGGCGGAGGGGGTCTTACCCCCGCGAAGGGAACTTCCTAGGCTCTGCGGCTCGACCGCGCTGCCTCGCCGGCCGATGAACCCCCCATGGGCGTCCACCTCAACCGCATCTACACCCGCTCCGGCGACAACGGCACCACTGGCCTCGGCGACGGGAGCCGGGTGCTGAAGCACCACCTGCGGGTGGCCACCTACGGCACGGTGGACGAGACCGGTGCGGCCCTGGGCCTGGCCCTGGCCCACAGCCCCGACGGCCCCCTGGCGGGGCTGATCCTGGAGCTGCAGAACGACCTCTTCGACGTGGGCTCGGACCTGTGCGTGCCCGGCCCCGACGGCGAGAAGCTGCGCGTGCCGAAGTCCTACGTGACGCGGCTGGAGGAGCACATCGATCGGCTCAACGCCGACCTCGGGCCGCTCGAGTCCTTCATCCTCCAGGGCGGCACCCTGGTCGCCGCGCACCTGCACGTGGCGCGCACGGTTTGCCGCCGCGCCGAGCGCATGGCGATCGAGTTGGCCGACCTGCCGGCCGAGCGCGAGCGGGTGAATCCCGAGGTGATTCGCTACCTGAACCGCCTGTCGGACCTGCTGTTCGTGATGTCGCGGGTGGCGAACATCGGCGCGGGCCCGGACGGCCAGACGGCGGACGTGCTCTGGCGCCCCGGCGCGAACAGCTGACGGCCGGCGCGGGCGCGCGGATGGCCCCGCGGGCGGGCTCGCTACCATGTCGCCCCCCCGATGCTGCGCCTGCGATCCGTCACCCCCCCCGCCTGGGCCGAGGCCGTCTGCCGCGAGCCCCTGGCCCTGCTCAGCGACCACGCCCACTGTGAGCTGCGCGCCGCCGCCTCGTCCCAGGCGCTGATCAACCGCCACACGGCCCGCACCGACCTGTGCGATCGGTTGGCCGCGGTGGCGGTCGAGGAGATGAGCCACTTCCGCCAGGTCCTGGCGCTGATCGACGAGCGCGGCGGGACGCTGCAACCGGGGCCTCCGAGTCCCTACGTCGAGGGCCTGTTGGCCGCTTCGCGTCGGGAGCGCACCGACCGCGACGACGCCCTGCTCGATCGCCTGCTGATCGCGGGCCTGATCGAGGCGCGCAGCCTGGAGCGCTTCGAGCTCCTGGCCGTGCTCGCGCCCGACGCCGGCCTGCGCGCCCTCTACGCCGACCTCGGTCCCTCCGAGCGTGGCCACGCCGCCCTGTTCCCCAAGCTGGCGCGGACCCACTTCGACGGCGCGCGCGTGGACCAGCGCGCGGAGGCCCTCGAAGAGGTCGAGGCCGAGCTGCTGGCCCGGCTCGACTTCGCCCCGCGCATGCACTCGGGCGCCCCCACGGCGGGCTGACACCGTGCTCTTCAGCACCCCGATCTTCCTCTTCGGCTTCCTGCCGCTGGTGCTCCTGGGCTACGCGCTCCTGGCCGGCGCCGAGCACCTTGCCGGCCGCGCCACGGGCAGGAGCCTGCGCCATCGCTTCGGCAATGCCTGGCTGCTGCTCGCGAGCCTGTTCTTCTATTGGTGGGGCGAGCAGGAGCTGGTGGCGTGGATGGTCGCCAGCATCGCCGCCAACTACGGCCTGGGCCTCGTGATCGGCCGCGCGCGCGCGAGCGGCGACGCGGCGCGGGGCCGGGCGGGCGTGGCCCTCGGCGTGGCGCTCAACCTGGGCCTGCTCGGCTGGTTCAAGTACGCCAACTTCTTCGTCGGCTCGTGGATCGACGGTTGGGCGCAGATCGCCCTGCCGATCGGCATCTCCTTCTACACCTTCCAGGCCCTCTCCTACCTGATCGACGTGCACCGCGGCGACGCGCCGGTGCAGAAGGACCCCCTGGCCTTCGGCCTCTACATCGCCCTGTTCCCGCAGCTGATCGCGGGGCCGATCGTGCGCTACCACGACGTCGCGACGCAGATCGCCTCGCGCCGCGTGGACCTGGCCCTGTTCGCCAGCGGCGTGCGGCGCTTCGTGATCGGCCTGTCCAAGAAGGTCGTGATCGCCGACTGGGCCGCCCGCGGCGCCGACGACATCTTCGCCCTGCCGGCGGGAGAGCTCTCGGCGGCACTGGCTTGGATCGGCCTGGCCGCCTACACGGTCCAGATCTACTTCGACTTCTCGGGCTACTCCGACATGGCCATCGGCATCGCGCGGATGTTCGGCTTCCGCCTGCGCGAGAACTTCCAGTGGCCCTACGTGGCCCAGTCGATCACCGAGTTCTGGCGCCGCTGGCACATCAGCCTCTCGAGCTGGTTCCGCGACTACCTCTACATTCCGCTGGGCGGCAACCGCGGCGGCGCGGCGCGGACCTACCGCAACCTGGCCTTGGTGTTCCTGCTGTGCGGTCTGTGGCACGGCGCCGCCTGGACCTTCGTCCTGTGGGGCGCCTACCACGGGCTGTTCCTGGTGATCGAGCGCATCGGCCTGGGCCAGCGCGTGGCGGTTCTGCCGCGCCCGCTGCGCCACGGCTACACCCTGCTGGCGGTGATGCTCGGCTGGCTGATCTTCCGCGCGGAGAGCCTGGGGCAGCTCGCGGACTACTCGCGCGCGCTGGTCGGGCTGGGCAGCGGAGCCGACGCCGTCTGGCGCATGGGCGAGATCGTCGACGCGCGCGTGGTCTGCGCCCTGGTCCTGGGCGCGGTCGGCTCGGCGCCCTGGGTCGAGGCCCTGGCGCGCTGGCGCGACGCCGCGCGCTCGGCGGGGCGCGCCCGAGCCGCCTGCTGGGCCCTCGACGCCGGAGGTCTGTTGGCACTGACCGGTCTGTGGTTCGTGGCCATGGCCTTCACCGCGGCCGACACCTACAAGCCCTTCATCTACTTCCGCTTCTGATGAGCGACCTGCCCGAAGCCCTGCGCCGACCGACGCCGCTGCAGTCCATCTGGCTGGCGGGCGTCTTCGTCGTCGGTTGCTTCGCGCCCCTGGCCCTGTGGCTCGGCACGGGCGAGGTCGACACCAGCGTCGAGTTGGAAGAGCGACCGGCCGCCCCGACGCCGGACGTGGCGCTAGAGCGCGAGGCCCTCGGCGAGCTGCCCGGCGCCACCGCCGCCTGGTTCGCCGATCGCTTCCCCCTGCGCCACGAGTTGATCCGCGCCCACTCGGCCGTGCTCTGGTTCGGGCTGGGCATCTCCGCCGCCGAGGGCATGCTGCGCGGCGAGGGCGATTGGCTCTATTACCAGGGTGAGGGCACCTTCGCGATCCACCGCGGCGAGCTGCTCGGCCCCGCGCGCGTGGAGCAGTGGGCGCAGACCTACGCGGACTGGCGCGACTGGCTCACCGCGCGGGACGCCGAGTACGTGCTGTTGATCGCGCCGGAGAAGCAGGGCGTGTACCCCGAGCACCTGCCCGCCTGGGCCCGGGTCGACGTGCAGTACACGCGCACCGACCAGGTCATCGCCGCGATGCGCGAGCGGGGCCTGCGCGTGGTCGACACGCGAGCGGCCCTGCGCGAGGCGGCGCGCTCGGAGGAGATCTACTACCCGCTCGGGACCCACTGGAACGACCTGGGCGGTTTCGTGGCCTACCGCGAGTTGATGGGGGCGTTGGTCGAGCTCTACCCGGGCACGCCGGTACTCGAGCGCAGCAACTACCGCGGCTTCGACCCCATCGAACGCGCGCCGGACTGGACCGGCGACAGCTGGTCCGTGCGGATGCACCTGGGCGACCTCGTGACCCAGACGGCGGTCGACCTGGAGCCGACGTTCCAGGTGGCGTGGTTGCCGATCGAGTTCTGGCCCTCGCCCAGCGGCAGCGTCGACGGCGTGATCGAGAACACGGACCGCAGCCTGCCCCGCGCGGTCTTCCTGCGCGACTCCTTCGGCATGTGGCTTTGGAAGTTCATGGCCAACCACTTCAGCCGCATGGTCTCGGAGTCCTACGTGCGCTTCGACGTCGAGCTCGTCGAGCGCGAGGCGCCGGACATCGTGGTGCAGGCGCGGGTCGAGCGGTTGTTCGCGGTGGCCGTGACGCACCTGGGACTGGGCCAGGACGAGATCGCGCAGGCGCGGCGCTGGAACGCGGCGACGGAGCAGGCGCGGTTCGAAGCACCGCAGGGCCAGGCCCTGGCCGCGCCGCTCGAGATCGGCGGCGAGGAGCGCGCCGCCGCACTGCTGCTGCGCCTGGAGCGCCCGATCACGACCGAGCGCGCCGTGCCCCAACCCCGGGCGACGTGGACCGGCGTCCTGGTCGACGGCGCCGGCACCCGCCACGCCCTGGAGGTGCCCTTCGGCGTGGGGCGGCGCTGGGCCTTCGCCGGGCCCCTCGAGGCGGTGCTCCCGGCGCGCCTGGAGTTCGGGCCCGACCAGCCGGGGCTGCGTTCCCTCGCCGCGCGCGCGGAGTAGGCGTTCGTACGGTGCCAGGCACAAGACCGCCGCCCAACGGCGGCCCGCATCCGCCATCGGCGGCTGCGGGCCGCCGTTGGGCGGCGGTCTTGTGCCTGGCACCGTACGAACGCCTACTCCGCGCCCTCCGGCGCACCTTGGTTCGTAGCAGGCCGCCCTGCCCTGGGCTAAGGTCCACGGCCCCCCGGTCTCCCCGGACTGAATTCCATGTCGCACGAGCCTTCCCCCGCGCGCTTCCACGCCCTTGCCAGCGGCCTCGTCCTGGCCCTCTTGACCCTCCTGCCCGCCGCCGACCGCGACCGCGCCGAGGACACCTTGGTGCCCGTGAAAGGACGCGAAGTGGAGGGCTACCTGATCCACCAGGGCGATCGCGAGATCATCTTCCGGGTCGGTACGCGCGACAGGATCTGGGAGGTGGAGGACGTCGAGGAGGTCCGCTCACCGGCGCTGCTCTACAACGAGCTGGCCCAGCGCCTGCGCCGCGCGCCCCTGGGCGACGTCGAGGGCGCGGTGCAGATCGCCAAGTGGGCCCAGGAGGTCGGCCTCGAGGCCGAGGCGCGCTACGCCTGGTGGCGGGTGCTGGCCTTCAACTGGGACAACGAGGAGGCCCACACGGCCCTGGGCTCCAAGTCGAACAGCGAGGGTTGGCGCGTGCGCATCGACCGCAAGTGGCTGACCCGTGAGAAGTTCCTCGAGCGCATCGTCGACTGGGACACGCCGTTCGAGATCGACCTGAGCTTCCACGAGATCCGGGCCAGCAGCCTGCTCGAGGACAGCCTGGCCGCCGTGGACGCCACGGTCTTGACCTTCGACATGCTCTATCGGGAGTTCGGCGGCCTGTTCGAGCTGCCCTTCCCGCAGAAGGTGATGGAGGTCCACCTGCACGGGGACACGGAGTCCTTCCCGCCCATGAACCGGCGCGCGGCCTACTTCCGCACGGCCGAGAACCGGGTCGTGTGCGACTGCTCCATGTGGGAGGGGCTGAGCACCCTGGCCCACGAGCTGATGCACCAGCTCCTGTCGAACGCCTACCAGATGGTCGACGACGGGCGCGGCAGCCCGCCCGGGTGGTTCGACGAGGGCCTGGCCGAGATCGCGGCGGCGTTGGTCGAGGTCGAGGCCCACGGGTTGAGCAGTCTGCTGGAGACCGAGCGCGCGCGGATCTGGCTGCGAATCCACGCCCAGGCCGAAGAGCCCTACGAGTTGAGCCGCGTGCTCAACTTCGACCAGGCCCAGTTCCACGCCGTCGACGGATCGGAGCTGGCCTACGCCCAGGCCTTCACGCTCGTGCTGTTCCTGTTGCAGGCCGACGAGGGCACCTACGTCGAGGGCTTTCGCGCGTTCGTGGCCAGCACCTTCGAAGGCAAGGGATCGGGAACGCACTTCCAGAACGCCATGGACATGAAGCTGGAAGATCTGGAAGCACGCTGGATCGGGTACGTTCAGGCCCGTGCCCAGGGAGACGACTGAGCGGCCCGACGCGGCCGGGGAATCGAAGGACGAGCCGAAGCGCAGTCCGGTCGAGCGGGTGATCGGGTTCTTCACCCGCGACCTGTGGCGCCGCGACTGGACCGAGGCGCCGACGCTATCGGCCCTCGGCGTGCACCTGCTTCGCCTGGTCTCGATCGCCGGGCGGGGGTTCGTCGTCCACAAGGACGGCTTCCGGGCCGCGGGACTGACCTACTACACGGTCCTCTCGCTGGTGCCCTTTCTGGCCTTCGCCTTCTCGGTGGCCAAGGGCTTCGGGGCCTACGACCTGCTGATCAACAAGGTCGTCGAGCCGATGCTCGAGTCGACCTTCGGCGAGGAGCCGGCCCGCGGCGCGGGCGCGATGGACCTGGAGGCAGGCGAGTCCGCGCTGGTCGGGCCCAACGGGATCGAGTTGCCCGGGAGCGCAGGCCAGTCCGGCGCCGGGGAGTCCCAGGCTCAGCCGTCGTCGCCCGAATCGGCGCAGGTCACGGGCGACTCGGTGAGCGCCGCCGAGTCCGAGTTGGCCGCCCTCGAGGACTCGATGGTCGCGTCCACGCAGGGCACTGCGGCGGAAGGCGCTGCGGCGAATGGAGCAGATGCCAGTGCGCGTGCGGTCACCACTAGCGATGTCGGCGCCGCCTCCGGCGGCACGGCCGACCTGCGCCGGGCGATCGATCAACTGCTGGCCTTCGTCGAGGGCACCAATGTTTCCAGCCTCGGCACCCTGGGCCTCGCCATCGTGCTCTTCACGGTGGTCAAGTTGCTGTCCCAGGTGGAGAACGCCCTGAACGAGATCTGGGGCGTACGCCGCGCGCGGACCCTGACTCGCAAGCTCTCCGACTTCACCTCGATCGTCGTCGTGGCGCCGATCCTCGCGATCAGCGTGGGATCCCTGGGGGCCGCCTCGGCCCTGGGCCAGGGCAGCGAGGCCGAGGGCGTGCCGAGTTTCCTGGAGCAGAACCTGGGCCGGGCGACCGAGCTGGCCATGGGCCTGGCGCCCCTGGCGAGCATGTGGCTGTTCTTCTCGCTGCTGTTCCTGGTGCTGCCCAACACCCGCGTGCGCCTGCGCTCGGCGGCGATCGGCGGGTTCTGCTCGGCGGTGCTGTGGGTCGTGGCCCAGCGCGTCTACGTGGGCTCCCAGGTGGGGGTGGCCTCCTACAACGAGCTCTACGCCGGTTTCGCCGCCATTCCGCTCTTCCTGGTCTGGACCTGGTTGTCGTGGATGGTCGTGCTGCTGGGCGCCGAGTTCGCCTACGCGGACCAGAACCACAACGCCTTTGGACGTCGCATGCTCGCCGGCGAGCCCACCCCCGCCGAGGTCGAGGCCACCGGCATGCGCGCCCTGGTCCGCATCACCGAGCGCTTCCTCGAGGGCGGCAAGCCCTGGACCACCGAGGACCTGGTGGTCGAGCTGATGACGCCCGAGGAGCAACTGCGCGACACCCTCAGCCGCCTGGCGGACGCCGGCCTCCTGGCGCGCACCGAGTTGGGCGAGCTGGAGGGTTGGACCTGTGGCCGCGATCCCAACCAGACGCACCTGCTCGACGCCCGCCGTGCCCTGCGCGGGGGCGACGAGTCGGGCCGCAACAGCGCCGTCACCACCGCGACGCTCCTGGACGCGCGCCTGCGCCGGGCCCTGCGCGGCCTCGACGCCGCCTCGGCGGAGCTGGAGGCGAACGGGACCCTGGCTGACCTCGTGCGCGAAGTGGAAGAGCCGAGACCGGAGTGAACGAAGGGTCGCAAGGCTCCGGCCCGAGCGCCGGCGGGGCGACGGTCTGTTGTCGAGTGCTGGTCAGCGGGCGGGTCCAGGGCGTCGGCTTCCGCTGGTCCACCGCCCGTGCGGCCAAGGGCCGCGGCGTGCGCGGCTGGGTACGCAACCTGATCGACGGCCGCGTGGAGGCGCACCTGGAGGGTGAGCCGCAGGCCCTGGACTCGATGCTGGCCTGGCTGGCCAAGGGGCCGCCCTCGGCGCGGGTCGACGCCCTCGAGCGCTTCGATGCGGAGCCGCTCGGCGCGGAGGGCTTCGAGCAGCGCCGCGACGGCGGCCGTTGAATCCTCCGAGCGCGGGTTCGCGCCGGGATCCGGGTGGCCGGGCTCCCCGGGCGCGCCGATCCTCGCTCTGATGAAGATCGCCATGGCTGACACAGGCACCTCCGTCGACCGACTCGCCACGGCCATCGAGCGCATCGTCGCCGCGCGCGGCGAGCCCCTCGACCTGGACCGCCTCGCCCTGGACCTGGGGCTGTCGCGCGCGCGCCTCGACCGCGTCTTCCGCGAGCACGTCGGCCTGAGCCCCGCTCGCCTGGCGCAGCTCGTGACCCTCGAGCGCGCCCGCGGTGCCCTCGCCGGAGGCGAAGGCGTTCTGGGCGCCGCCCTCGGGTCGGGACTCTCCGGCCCCGGCCGGCTGCACGACCTGTTCGTCACCGTCGAGGGCGTGACCCCCGGCGAATGGAAGCGCCGCGCCGGCGGGGTGCATGTCACCTTCGGTGTCGCCCCGACGCCCTTCGGGGCGTGTCTGCTCGCGCGCACCGAGCGCGGCATCTGCGCCCTGTTCTTCGGCGACGCGGGCGAGATGCGCGCGGACCTCGCCGCGCGCTTTCCCGAGGCGGAGTTGGTCGAGGATCACGCCGCGGTGGCGGACGACCTGGCGGCGATCTTCGATCCCCGGCCCGCGCGTCGCCGGCCCTTCCACCTGGACCTGCGCGGCACGAACTTGCAGCTCAAGGTCTGGGAAGCGCTGCTCGCGATCCCCACGGGCGCGGTGACCTCGTACACCGAGGTCGCGCGCCTGGCCGGGCGCCCCGACGCGACGCGGGCGGTGGCGAGCGCGATCGGCCGCAACCCCGTGTCGTGGCTGATCCCCTGTCACCGCGTCCTGCGACGCACCGGCGAGCTGGGGGGCTACCGCTGGGGGCTCGAGCGCAAGCGCGCGATGTTGGCGGTCGAGGCGGGGCGATCGGAGCCCGGGAAGTGACGCTGATCTTCTGATCCAGGACACTGGTCGGGCGTACGCCCGCGACCTACTCGCGCGCGATCCAGGCCGCCGCGTCCTCGGTGGGGATCAGGTCCAACTCGGCCAAGCGCTGGGCGAGGGTTCCGAGGCTCTCGTCGATGGGGCCCACCGGTCGGCAGGGTTCGAGCCACTGGACCGTGCCTCCGAGCGCCGTCCACAGTCTCCAGTAGGGACTGCCCAGGTCGAAGGAGCTGAGCACGGGAGCACCCTCCCGATCCCCCGCGCCCCGCCGCGCCAGGAGGCCGGCCTCGAACGACTTGCGCGGCTCCCGCACCCAATAGTCGATCTCGAAGCGCGGCTCCTCGAACGTCATCGGATCGAGCAGCCGACCCTCGCGTGGATCGAACAGGACCCGGCGCGAGGGCATCACGGCGCTCCAGAGCCAGAAGCTCGCGTAGCGATTCGACTCGCCGCCCTGCCACTGGAAGAAGCGCGCTGAAGGAGCCTCGAACTCGCGCTGGTGGCTGCCATCGGCCGAATAGACCCTGAAAGCGGGGTTCTTCGTCGAGGCCATGTCGACGCGGGCGACGATGCGTCCGTCGGCGATGCAAGCGTTACTCAGTCCTTCGGCCGCGAAGGCGACGATGCGCACTCGCGGCCGATCGGCTCCAGGCACGATCGCGAGCAGTCGCGAGCCGACCTCGCGCCATTGCTCGATCAGGATCAACTCGTCGCCGAGGGACCCGACCAGTTGCCAGTTGTCGGCCTCGCCCAGCATCGTCCGCGCCAGATCGATTCCACCGCCCTGTTCGAGGTCGACCAGCCAGGGTGTGCCGCGCAGGGAAGAGCTGCGACTCACGACCAGGGCATGTCCGCCGGACCGGTCGACCGCCAGGCCGTCGATTCGGGTCCCCGCCCGGGACCGTCCACAGGGGCCTGTCGAGGCCCGTCGATGCGTCGTGTGCGACGAGCGTCGAGCACCCATCGGCGCGCCCCTCGTAGACCAGGCCCGCGCCGTCCGCCAACACTGCGACGTCGAGGGTCACGATCTCCTCGATGTGCTCGCGCCCGAAGCCCTCGCCGATCCGCTCCGCCGAGCGGCTGTCCACGAGCTCCCATTCGAGACCACCCCCGGGCAGCGAGTGAAGCACCGCGAGAGTCCGACCATCCGGACTTGTCACCACTCGCGGACCGCCAAGCGTCGGGCCTTCGGCGCCGTGGGTCGCACCCGTGGCGGTGTCGAGGACGTTCCACGGCGAAGCCTCGGCACCTGGCCCGACGCCGCGCGCGCGCCTGTACACGAGTGACCCGGCGACGAAGGCGTCGCAACCCTCCGGGGGCGCCGGAAGGCCCGCTTCGATCGCCGCCAACCGCTCGCGAATCAACGCAGTCGGACGCCCCGCGAGCGGTTCGAGCAGGCGTTGCCAGCGGGGGAGCGGCGCATCCTGGGCCGGATTCGTCGTGGCGCAGAGGGCGAGGGCAATCAGAGGCGTGAACATCGGTGTTTCAACAGGCGCGGGTCCGCGTCGGCGCGGCGCGCGGGCGGACCCAGCTCAGGGCTCGTTGATGCGTTCTGCGGCATCGGCCATGGGAATCAGGTCCGCGCGCACGAGCGCGTCCGCCATGGGATCCAGCGAATCGCCCCATTGGCCGGCGAGGACGCTCTGGGTCGAGTCGGTCTGGATCGCGCCACCCAGCGCGACCCAGAGTTGATGGGTGCGGTCGGCGGAGGGCGGGTTCACCGAGACCCGCGGCGCGGTCGCCGGGTAGCCGGCCGAGCAGTCGGCGATCAACTGCGCCTGGCCGTGGTCCGTGCCCCGCTCGACCGAGGCTCGAACCTCGAAGCGGGCGGGGCGACCGCTGATGGCCTCGGTCATGGCGCCCGTCCGGGGATCGATCGCGATCGGGATCGTTGGCCGCGAGGTCTCGCTCCAGAGGGCGACCAACTGGTCGCCGCGGGGCGAGCCCCGCAGCTCGCGCAGTCGGACCACGCCCGGCAGCTCGACGATGCGCTCGACCGCGCCGCTGGCCGAATGGATCGCGAGCGAGGACGCGCCGTCCCAGGGAGCGGTGCGCGCGACGACGATGTGCCCGGCCGCGAGGGTCGCGTCCTCGATGCGGTGCCCGTCCACGCGCAGGATCTCGAGCGTCGGTGCACCCTGCCTTCGGCGGTCGACGGCGACGACGCGGCCGCCGTAGCGCCCGTCGTCGTGGATCGCGAGCAGGAACGCCAGGGGCCCCGACGCCCCGACGGCGCGCCACTCGCGCGGCTGCTCCGCGAACTGGGCGGCGAGGTCCAGGCTCGGTCCGCCGAAGAGGTCGACGAGCCAGGCGCCGGTGCTGCCGTCCTCGCGGCGACCCACGGCGATCACTTGGGAACCATCGTCGGAAGCAGTCAGGTCGATGGATGTGATGGACGCGGGAGCGGCCCAGACGGGCTGCTCCTCACCGCTCGCGAAGGTGCGGCGCACCAAGCTGAGCTCCGCGCCAACCTCGGTAGCCCGCACGACGCCCGAGAGGTCGGGCAGCCACGCGAAGCCGCCTCCCGCCACGCCGTCGAGCGGCGGGCCGATCTGCGTGCCGGCATCCGTGTCGAGGATGCGCCAGGTCGAGTGGCCGGAGTCGCGGTCGCGGGCGAGCAGTGCCACATAAGAGCCATCGGGGCTCGGCTCGATCGACGAGACGATCAGGTCCTGCGCGAGCACACGCAGCGGATCCCCCGGAGCGTCGAGGGTCTGCACGGCGCCCTGCACCGTACGGTCCCAGGGGTCTCCATCGGGGCTGTAGCCCGTCGTGGCCACGACCAGCCGCCCGCCTGAGGGCGCGGCGATGACACAGTCGGGTCGCGCCTCGAAGGTTCCGTCGACCTCGCGCAGGCGTTCGAGGATCAAAGTGCGGGGGCGGCCGTCGAGGGGTTCGAGGAAGTCCTGCCAGCGCGGGCGCGGCGGTGCTTGGGATTCGGGGGTCGTGGCATCGGGCCCCGCGCTTGCGGGCGCGGTGCTGGCGCAACCACCGAACAGCCCCGCCCAACAGGCGAGCGCCAGCATCCATCCCGGGGATCCTCCGTTCGTAGCCATCCGCGCGAACCTAACCACCCACGCTGGTCGCGGCTACGATCGCCGACCTCATGTTCCACCGTCGCCAGCTCCTCATCGCCAGTGCGGCCGCGGCCGCGGCTGCCTCCGCGCTGCCTGCCCTCGCGAGCCCGCCCATCCGGCGCCGCGCCCTCGCGGCCCTGCGCGAGGCGCGCCCGCCCGAAGCCGCCGACGATCTGGCAGCCGCCGCGCAGGACGAGGACTTCTGGGCC
Organism: Engelhardtia mirabilis; assembly: GCA_007751255.1. Classification (GTDB taxonomy): domain Bacteria; phylum Planctomycetota; class UBA1135; order UBA1135; genus Engelhardtia; species Engelhardtia mirabilis. The sequence continues at coordinate 5,958,025 of CP036296.1, read as the reverse complement.
TGGGTGCGCGACTGCTACACCGTCGACACGTCGATGGTGAACTTCAACAACGGCGGTGTCAGTCCGGCCACCGCGGACGCCCAGGCGGCCCAGCTGCGTCACTTGGCCTACACCCACGAGGCGCCCTCCCACCACCTGTGGCGGGTCCTGTCGCCCCAGGTCGAGACGGTGCGCGAGCGGCTGGCGCGCTACCACGGCGTCGACGCGGAGGAGGTCGCGCTGACGCGCAATGCGTCGGAGAGCCTGATGACGCTGCTCTTCGGCCACGACCTCAAGCGCGGCGATGAGGTGCTCTGCACGAGCCACGACTACCCGCGCATGCTCGACACCGTGCTTCAACGCGGGCGGCGGGAGGGCATCCGGCTGGTGACCTTCGACCCGCCGGTGCCCCTGACCGACCCCGACGAGCTCGTGCGGATGTACGCAGAACGCATCACCGAGCGCACCAAGCTGATCCTCGTCAGCCACATGGTCTACCTGACTGGCCAGGTCTTCCCGGTCACCGCCATCACCGCCCTGGGACGCGAGCGCGGCATCCCGGTCATCGTCGACGGCGCCCACGCGATCTTCCACATGGACTTCCGCTTGGCGGAACTCGACGTGGACTACTACGGCGCGTCGCTCCACAAGTGGCTGTGCGGGCCGCTCGGCACAGGGCTGCTCTACGTGCGCCGCGAGCGCATCCCGAGCGTCTGGTCCCTGCAGGCCTCGAGCGAGACCCTGGACGACGACATCCGCAAGTTCGAGCAGGTCGGCACGCGGCCCGAGGACGGGCGCCTGGCCCTGACCGAGTCCCTCGACCTGCACGAGGCCATCGGCGGGGCGCGCAAGCTCGCGCGCCTGTGCTACCTGCGCGATCGCTGGACGACGCGGCTCACCGAGCACCCGCGGGTGAGCCTGAACACGAACCTGGCGCCGGGCCTGGCGGGTTCCATCGTCAACCTGGCGCTCGAGGGAGCCGAGCCGCACGAGCTGCAGGCCTACCTGTGGAGCGAGCACCGCATCTACACCATCTCGATCGGCTTCGAGGGCTGCAGCGGCCTGCGGGTCTCGCCCCACGTCTACACGACGGTGGGGGAGGTCGATCGCTTCAGTGAAGCGGTCGAGCGGTTTTTGGAGCTTGGTTAGACGATCGAGTCGCCTGCGGCCTCCACACTGAGCGCGCCGTGCACGTCGCCCTCGACTACCTCCCCGCCACCACCCACGCGCCGGGCGTCGGGCGCTACCTGCGCGAGTTGGTGCGCGCGGTGGCCCAGCTCGACGAGCGCCCCAACCTGACCCTGTTCGAAGTCGGCGGCGAGGCGCGCACGATCGGCGAGCCGCACCTGGGCCTGGCGGGCATCGAGCGCATTCGGCGCATCGATCGGCGGCTGCCGCGGCGCTTGGTCGGCCTCGCCGGCCGCGTGGGTCTGGGGGCCGATCGGATCTGCGGGGCCCCCGACCTCTTCCAACGCGCCTTGCCCGGCACGCCACCGGTCTCGCGCAGTCCGGTCGTCCGCGGCGTGGCCGAGATGCCCCTGCCCGGCTCCCCGGACGAGGCCGCCTTCCGCGCCACCCTCGACGCCGAGCGCGCCTGGCTGACCTTCTCGACCGCCGCGACCGAGGCCCTGGTCGAGCGCTTCGACCGCCGCGCCGAGTCCGTCTTCCAGGTCACCGTCGGCGCCGAGCACTGGGCCCGCGCCCTGCCCGAGCCCCCGCCCCGCGACGACCCGCCGACCCTGGTGGTGCTCGGCGCCGTGCGCACGGATCGCTTCCCCGACCTCGTCGTGGACGCCTTCGACAGGCTGTGCGAAGAACTCGGCCACGCCCGCCTGGTCTTCTGCGGACGCTTCGGCGACGCGGCCCAGCACCTGGGCCGGCGCCTGGCCTTCTCGTCGGGGCGCTCGCGGATCCGCTGGATCGACCAGCCGGTCGAGGCGGACCTGCCGGGGCTGGTGGCGCGGGCCTCGGCCCTGGTGCACCTGGCCACGAACGAGCTGACCCCGGTCACGCCCCTGGAGGCCCTGGCTGTCGGGACTCCGGTCGTCGTGTCCGATCTTCCGGCCCTGCGCGAGGCCCTGGGAGAGGAGGCCTGGTACGTGCCCACACCCCCCTCCCTACGACATCGCAAAGCCCTTCCGGGCCAGTTGGCGGAGGCCGTGGCCAGCGCCTCGGACCCCGCGGCCTGCGAGCGCCGGCGGGCCCTGGCGGGGCGCTTCACGTGGAACCGCTGCGCCCGCTCGACCGTCCAAGCCTGGCGCGCGATCGCGGCCGATTGAGCCAAGGACGCCTCCACGATCCCCCGCGGAGCGCGTGGCGGGATATCTTCGACGGGGCTGCCCGGACCCGCCCGAGGCGCACAGTCACGCTCCCGACTCTCCCTACGCCACGATGAACCTTCGCCGATTCCTGGGCCCGCTCGTCGCCGTCGCCGGGCTCGCCAGCGCCGCGACCGCACAGACGACCCACGTCGTCAACCTCTACTCCAACGTCTTCCTGCCCGACGATCTGACGATCCAGGTCGGCGACACGGTTCGCTGGGAGTGGGTCACCAACTTCCACAACGTGGTCAGCGGCACCAACGCCGGCATGACCGGCATCCCCGACGGGATCTTCAGCTCGGGCTCTCCGGTTGCGCCGCCGTCGATGTTCGAGGTGACCTTCGACCAGGCCTTCCTGGACGCCAATCCGGTCGCCGGCAACGTCTACACGTACTACTGCATCGTGCACCTGCCCGGCATGGTCGGGCGCGTGCGGGTCGAGACCGGCGACGGCAGCATCGGCTCCTACGGCTACGGCCTGAACCCGACCGGCAGCCTCGTGGCGGACGGTGGCAACGCGACCATCGGCAACACCCTGACGCTCTCGCTGTCGAACCCGGTCGATGCCCTGGCTGGCCCCGGCCTCGGCATCGCCTTCCTGGCCACCGCGCCCGACGTCAACTTCCCCGGTGGTACGAACCTGCCCGGCTTCGGCCTCGCGCCCAGCCCGGTCGGTCAGATCGTCGTCTCCCTGGCGGCTCCCGATCCGTTCCTGGTCCTCGGACCCGGCCTGTGGGCCGAGGGGGGCACGGTGACCCTGTCCCTGCCGATCCCCGGCGACCCCGCCCTGATCGGGGTCAAGGTCTACTGCCAGGGCGCCCTGATCGACACGACGACGGCCGACGGCATCGGCCTGACCAACGGCATCGAACTGGTCATCGGCTGAACGGCTCGGGCTGACGAGCGACCTCACCCGGGCTTGCGTCCGCGGTCCCGTCCAACGTGACGGGAACGTGTTGCCGGCGGAATGCGGCTGGACGTCCCCGGGATAGGTGAACTAGACGACATCCCCGCGGGACTCCCGTCCGGCGGTCCTCCGAGCCTGCCGCCACTCGCATCAGCTCCCGACAGGGGGCTCCCGCGGTTGGGGTAGGCTTCGAGGAAGAGCTGCGCGGGTCGGCCCCCGCGCAGCTCATCCCCATCCCTTCCGCGGCTATTGCGCGGCCATCCCGCGGCTCTCCCGCGTCCCGTACACCCATCGAGCCCCATGCGACTCGCGATCCGCTCCCTCTCCGTCCTGGCCCTGCTGGCTGCCCCCGGGCTCGCTCAGACGACCCACCAGGTCAACCTGAACTCGGCCAGCTTCAGCCCCAAGAACATCACCATCGAAGCCGGCGACACGGTGCGCTGGGTCTGGCAGATCGGGCCGCACAAGATCTCCAGCGGCCTCGCGGGGATCTCCGACGGCATCTTCGACTCCGGCCCGGTGGTCACGGGCCCGACTGCGCCCTTCGAAGTGACCTTCGACGCGGCTTTCCTCGCGGCCAACCCCAAGCCCGGCAACCTCTACGACTACTTCTGCCCGGTGCACCTGCCGAACATGGTCGGGACGATCACGGTCAATGCGCCCGCCGGTCAAGTGCTGCCCTTCGGGACCGCCATCAACCCGGTCAACAGCCTGCGGGTCAGCTCGGGTGGCGCGGCGATCGGTGGCTCCCTGACCCTGACGCTCGAGAACACCGTCGACGGCGCGGCCGGTCCGGGTGTCGGTCTGATCTTCTTCTCGACGGCGCCCGACCTGGCCTTCCCCGGCGGGACCCTGCTGCCCGGCTTCGGCCTGGCCTCGGGTGCTCCGGGTGAGCTGCTGGTCAGCGCCCTGCCGCCGAACCCCGTGGCCCAGGTCGGGCCCAAGACCTGGCCCGCCGGCGGCACAGTCAACTTCTCGCTGCAGGTGCCCAACGATGCGGGCCTGGTCGGTCAATCGGTGTTCGCCCAGGGCGCGCTGATCGACGTCACCAAGCCCGACGGCATCGGCCTGACCAGCGGCCTCGAGCTGGTCTTCGGCTGAGCCGCGGCGGCTCGCGCCGATCGAAGCGAGCTCTCCTCACGACCCCGATCGGCAGCCGCCGGTCGGGGTCGTTCCCGTTCGGCGCGGCGGATTCGGCTCGGCCTGCTCAGTTCGGCCGCAGCGGGCGCGTCACGCCCCAGCTCAAGGTCACCGCGAAGCTGTCGGCCGCGAAGCTGCCCTGCTTCGAATCCACCCGGCCCACCTCGACGCCGATCCGCAAGGCGCGGATCGGGTTCCAGCGCCACCCCATGGCGATGGCGTGGATGAAGCCCGAGCCGACATCGAGGTCGCCGCCGCCCGCCGCGCCGGCGTGGTACTGGACGTAGAAGTCGCCGGCCTCGATCGGCTGCTTGAGCGGGATCGTGTAGCGCAGGCCGAGCTGGCCCTCCTGGTAGCCGCCGACGTCGCCCTCGTAGGCACTGAAGGCGCGCAGGGACAGGTCCACGTTCTCGGCGATGTTCTTCTCGGTGCCGACGCCCATCAGGCTGATGGTGCGGTCCTTGACCTTATCGCCGTTCGCCAGGGTCGACGACGAGCGCAGGTCGTAGTACTTGGCCATCACCTGCACCGTCCAGGGGTCCAGGCGCAGGTCCTCCGCCCAAACGCCCTCCTCGGCCAGGCGCGAGCGGTCGAAGTTCGAGCGCAGCTCCACGGGCACCGGGGACCAACTGGCTCCCAAGGAGATCGTCGGCCCGCCGAAGTGTCCGTCGACCGCAGTCAGGTAGCCGCCCATCAGGTGCACGCGCCAGTCGTTGCCGACCCTGGCTTCGAGCCCCGTCCGCGCGCTGGCGAGCAGGCCCCCGCCGGTGTCCACGCCGCCGCCGCCACCGCCACCGAGGGTGGCCTGGGTGCGCCAGTCGACGAGGTTCTCGAACAGGGGGCTGCGGTAGCCGAGGCCGGTCAGGAAGTGGGCGTAGCCCGCGACGTCGCCCGCGAAGGCGCCCGACAGCTCCATGGGCACGTACCAGCGCTCACCCAGTCCGCGCTCCACGGCCAGGCTCGAGAGCAGGATGCGCCGCCGCAGGGGCGAACCGTCGAGGCGACGCGAGCGGCTCGAGGGACTGATGTGGCGGATGGAGCCGCCCAGGGGCATGCGCCCGGCGGCGAAGGCGTTGGCGGGCAACATGCCCAGGTCCTCGATCGAGTAGCCGGCTGTGATCAGCTCGTCGAAGCCTTGGAAGCCGAGGGCGACCTGGGTGCTGTCGATGCCGCCGTCCGGCATGGAGACGTGGCTGACCTCGAGGCGCAGGCTGGTGGGGCCGAAACGCCGCTCGAAGGCGATGTGCGGCCGCAGGTAGAGGCCGCCGTCGCGCTCGCGTCCGCCGGGTCCGCCTCCGCCACCGCCGATGAACTGCCCCAGGTCGAGGGTCCAGTCGCGGTCGAGGGCGGCGCGCCAGCCGACCGTCGCGCCGGCTACCAGGAAGCCGCCGCGATCCCCGGCCAGGGCGCTGAAGCCGCCCATGCCGACGTACATGCCGGGCACCTGCTGGAAGGGGTCGAGCAGGTCGTAGTGCAGGCCGCCGACCAGCAGTTGGTCCGTGCCGTCGGGATCGAGCCACTCGATCTCGGCGCGCCAGCGTGCGCGCAGGGCGTCGAGCTCCAGGTCCTGGGCCGCGGCAGTGGGTGCAAGCCAGGCCAGGGCGGCGAGGGCGAGGGGCATCCACGGGGGCCCCGTCGCTCTGCGGCCCACCGAGTGGCTACATCGGCTCGGCGTCCGCCCCCACGCTCGTACCCGACTCGTCATCCTCGGGGGGCGATGCTACTGACCCCGGCGCCATGGGACCAGGAGCCCCTGGTGCGGCTCGCGTCGGTCGCCGAGATCCGCGACGGGCCCATGCGCCCGGTCGCGCGCGGGGGGCTTCGATCCCGGCCAGCGATGGGGGACGAGCCGACCCTCGCATCGCCGTCGGGGCCGGGCCACCATGGTCCGCGGGCGACGGAGGCCCAGCGGTGATCAAACTCGAATCGGTCTCGAAGCGCTTCGTGCGCCCCGACGGCGCGCAGGTCAAGGCCGTCGATCGGCTGGACCTGGAGGTGGCGCAGGGTCAGATCGTCGCGCTGCTCGGCACCAGCGGTTCGGGCAAGACCACGACCCTGCGGCTGATCAACGCCCTGGAGCGCCCCGACGGGGGTCGCGTTTCGGTCGACGGGTGCGAGGTGGGGGCGGTCGATCCGGTGCAGTTGCGCCGCGGCTTGGGCTACGTCGTTCAGGAGGGGGGGCTGTTCCCGCACCTGACCGTGGCTGGGAACGTGGGGCTCTTGTGCGAGCTGGAGGGGCAGACGCGGGTCAGGATCCGGCGCCGGGTCGACGAGCTGCTGGCGCTCGTGCAGCTCGAACCGGGGGAGTTCGCGGCGCGCTATCCCCACGAGCTCTCCGGCGGCCAGCGTCAACGGGTGGGCGTGGCGCGGGCCCTGGCCCTGGACCCGCCGGTGCTCCTCATGGACGAGCCCTTCGGCGCCCTCGACCCCCTGACCCGCCGCGAGGTGCGCAGGGAGTTCGCGCAGTTGCATTGGACCTTGGGCAAGACCGTGTTGCTGGTGACCCACGATGTGCGCGAGGCCTTCGAATTGGCCGATCTGGTGGGCGTCATGTCCGCCGGTCGAATCGTGCAACTGGGCTCGCCCCAGGAGCTGCAAGCGCGACCGGCGAACGAGTTCGTGGAGTCGTTCCTGACGGAGGTGCGCGGTGTTTGAGTTCGGCCGCAGCGCACTGGGGCTGGCCTTGGCCGCGGGTCTGGTCGCGGTGGGCGCGCGGGGCAGCCAGGATTCGTCGGCCGCGTCCGCGGGGACCGTCGCCGTCGGCTCCAAGAACTTCGCCGAGTCTCGCGTGCTGGCCGAGTTGATGGCGCAAGTGATCGAGGGGCAGACCGACCTCGAGGTCGAGCGCAAGCTCGACCTGGGCGGCACCATGGTCGCCTTCACAGCCCTGCGAACGGGTGCCATCGACCTGTACGCCGAGTACAGCGGAACGGCCTGGGCCGTGCTGCTCGAACAGGACGCGCCGTCGGGCGATCCCCTGCAGACGTTCCTCGCGGTGCAGGGCGGTCTGCGGGAGCGCTTCGGGCTCGAGTACCTGTCGCCCTTCGGCTTCGACAACACCTACGCCCTGGCCCTGCGCGGCGACATCGCGCGCGAGCGCGGCATCGAGCGCATCTCGCAACTTGCGCCCATCGCGGCCGAGCTGCGCGGCGGCTTCAGCGTCGAGTTCGGCTCGCGCGCCGACGGTCTGCCGGGCTTGCTCGAGCGCTACGGCTTCGCGCTCGGCGATGCGCGCGCCATGGAACACTCCCTGGCCTACGAGGCCCTGGCCGCCGGGGAGCTCGACCTGATCGACGCCTATGCCACCGACGGCAAGCTGCTCGACTACGACCTGGTCGTGCTGGCGGACGACCTCGGCTTCTTCCCGCCCTACCACGCGGCGCCGCTCCTACGCGCCGGGCTGCTGGCGGAGCATCCCGAGCTCGCCGCGGCCCTTGGGCGCGTCGCGTTCCAGTTGGACGAGGCGACCGTGATGGGGCTCAACCATGCCGTCGAGGTGCAGGGTCGCGACTTCGCCCAGGTGGCGCGGGACTTCCTGCGCACGCTCGATCTGGCCCCGGCCGGCGCGACCGCCGCCGCGCGACCGTCCCTGGCGCAGTTCGTGCGCGCGCGCCTTCCGATCACGGTGTCGCTGGCCCTCGAACACCTGGCGATGACGGCCGTGGCGGTGCTGCTGGCCGCCCTGGTTGCGATTCCCGGCGGACTGCTCCTGGCGCCGCGCGAGCATGCGGCGCGCCTGGCACTGGGTGCGGCCGGAGTCCTGCAGACGGTGCCGAGCATCGCACTCCTGGCGGTGATGATCGCGGTGCCCGGCCTCGGCTTGAGCGTGCGCTCGGCCATCGCGGCGCTGTTCCTCTACGCCCTGCTGCCGATCCTGCGCAACACGGTCAGCGGCCTGCGCGCGGTCGATGCGGACCTGGTCGACGCGGCCCGCGGCCTGGGCCTGACCCCGCGCCAGGTGCTGGTGAGGATCCAGCTGCCGATCGCCATGCCCGCGATCATGGCCGGCCTGCGGACCGCCACCGTGATCAGCGTCGGCGTCGCGACCCTGGCCGCCTTCATCGGCGCCGGGGGCCTGGGCGAACCGATCGTGACCGGGCTCTACCTCAACGACGTGCGCCTGATCCTGGCCGGCGCTCTGCCGGCGGCGGCCCTGGCCCTGGCCGTGGACGGCCTCCTGGGCCTGGTCGAGCGGCGCGTCACGCCCGCCGGCCTGCGGCGCGAAGCGGACCAGCGGGTCCGGTGAACCGGGCCCTGCCGGGCGCGGGGGAGCTCCCCGGCCCGCGGGCGCTTGTCGGGGCACGGGACGCGGCCTAACTTCTTTCGCCCGTCGGTCTCTCCGGCGGCGGCCCGCCACCCCGTCCCAGACCCCCGCGAAGGAACCCCCATGGCCATTGCCGTCGGCAGCGAAGCCCCCGACTTCACCCTCAAGACCCAGGACGAAAAGGAGTGGAAGCTCTCCGACCACCGCGGCAAGAACGTGGTGCTCCTGTGGTACCCCCTCGACTGGAGCCCGACCTGCACCAAGGAGAACTGCAAGATCTCCGCGGAGCCCGTGCTCGCCGGTGACGACACGGTCGTGGTCGGCATCAGCCGCGACTCCACCTGGTCCCACAAGGCCTGGAAGAACGCCGAGAAGATCAGCCACGACCTGCTCGCCGACCCGATGCTGCAGGTCACCAAGCAGTTCGGCCTCGAGCACCCGGCCGTGCCCTTCATCAGCCAGCGCGCGACGGTGATCGTCGACAAGCAGGGCAAGGTCGCCTTCTGCGGCATCCAGGAGAGCACCGGCGACGAGCGCGACTGGGCGCCGATCCAGGACGCGCTGAAGGCGCTTTAGAGGGCCGCTCGCGACCATGGAGCGCGGGGGCCGTTCGCGGCGTCCGCGCTCGCTTCAATTCAAGGCGCCCACCTCGCGGCGCTTCGCCACGGGCGCGGCCCTCAACCTGTGCGGCGGCGGGAGGAGTCTCCACGCACCAGCGACGGCGGGTAGTGGACCTCGGGCAGGCACTCGAACCCCGGCCGCCCCAGCAGGTAACCCTGGAACTGGGTGATCCCCGCCGCCTGACACCAGCGGAACTCCTCGAGCGTTTCGACGCCCTCGGCGATCACGTCGATGCCGAGGTCGAGGCAGGCTGACAGCACCGCCCGCACGATCGCCTGGCGCGGCCCCCGGCCCTCGATCCCGCGCAAGAGGTTCTGGTCCAGCTTGATCGTGTCCGGCTGGAAGTCGGCCAGCAGGTTGAGGCCGGAGTAGCCCGAGCCGAAGTCGTCGATGGCGATCGAGATGCCGCGCTTGCGGAAGCGTCCGATGGCCTCGGCGAAGCTCACCTGGTCCTCGATCACCTCGCCCTCGGTGACCTCGAGCACGAGCTGAGAGGTCAAGAGGCCCAGGGCCTCGGCGCGGGCCAGGGACTGTTCTACGGCGCTCGGCACCGACACCAGGTTGCGCGGCAGGCAGTTCAGGTTGAGCTGACACTCGATGCCGAGCCTCGCAGCCCACTCGATCGCGACGTCGCGACAGGCGTCGTCCAAGCGGTGGACGTCCTCGGCCGAGATCTGGTCGAAGACCCAGGCGGCCGGCTCTCCCGCCGGGCCACGCACCAGGGCCTCGTAGGAGGCGATGCGACGCTCCTCGATGTCGACGATCGGTTGGAACGCGACGGAGATGGAAGGCAGCGTCATCGGTCTGGTCGGGGGCGTGGGGCGGGGCCGGCTCAGCGCGGCTCCAGCGGGGTGGGGCCGGCACGCCAGCGACCCTGCTGGAAGGCGCGGGCGAGCTTGCGCGCGCGCCCCGAGTCGATCTCGGCCAGGCACGAGCAGGCCTGGAAGAAGTCGTTCAGACCCGGCAGCTCCGCGAGGTCTTGGGAGCCCAGGTCCGCGAACCCCATGGTCCAGTCCCCGAACGCGCGGCCGGCGATGGGCTCGTCGATGATCGTGGTGACCTCCGCGTGGCGCGGGTCCCGCGCGATGCGCTCGAAGAGCTCGCGGACCGACTCCCGCGGCCCCTCGAGGATCTGGAAGAAGCTGCCGTCCACGTGCAGCAGCATCCCGGTCACGCCCAGCTCGCCGTTGCGCCGCCGGGAGCGGGCCAACAGTGCGGTCAGCTCGGCGGCCTCGAAGGGGACGCGAGCCGCGCTGGAGTAGATGACGTGAACGAGCTCGTCGGCCTGATCGTGCATGGGCGCGGGGCGGCGCCCCGCGCGGAGCCAGCCGTCCCCGAGGCCCCATCGGCTGGCGGGCGGCCGCTGCTGGATCGAACTGGCCGGCATTTCTCGCCGGCCCCGCGCGGCGCCGGGTCGTGGTCGAGCTCCAGGTGAAGCCGTCCCCGGACATTGCTCGCACCGAGCACGGCCCCGCCGACGGGTGTGCTCCGGGTGAGCGGCAAGCGGCGCACCACTTGAAGGGCCTGGATGGTGGTGCGCTCGCATTCCGGCACCGCCGCGGGAGCGGCGAGGACGGACTGGGTCAAGGCTGCCTAGGACCGATCTCGTCGGAACGGTCCGCCGATCGCGGCCGGTTGAGGCGCGATGCCGCGCTGGCGCCGGTTGGCCAGGTGGTCGAGGTCGCAATTCGGCTCTCCGAGTGCTCAGGTCAGCTCGCCGCGCCTCGGGCTCGTCTCCGTCTGCCCCCATAGGAGCTCGTCGACTGTGGTTGCAATCCTCGTCGCGCGGGCAGCGGAAAGTCGCCCGGCGTGCTGCAGGCTGTGGACGATTGCGAGTACGGCGTCCTCCCGCTCCGATTTCGTCAGACCCCTGTTGGAGAGCTGTGAAACGGACTCCTGGATCTGTGCCCTCTCGTCGGGTTGCCGGTCCTGTGCTCCGCTGGGGACCTCCGAGTTCGAGAAGTACCGCGCCAGCTTCTGGAGCTCGTGTTCGACCGCGCGGGCATCGCGTGCGCGAATCTGTGCCAATCGAGGCCTGATGCTGTCGGAGGACAAGGCGAACCTCGTCGCGCCAATCTCCTCGGAGTCCGTGAAGGCCAGCGGATCGACGCCTCGAGCTGTGCCCTCTCGAATGTGCCGGGCGAGCTTCAACTCGAGCTCGGACAATCGCTCGGACAGCAGGGCCGGCTGTTGCTCCGAGCGAGGCGCCGAACCTCGAAACGGGATGGGGATCGAGGAAGCCGGGCTCTTCATCGCCGCGACGATGGATGCCTCGAGCGCTGCGGCCAGCTCTTCACGCCACGCCCATTCGTTCCGGTCATACTCGATGGCGAAGTACTCGGCCAGGTCGAAGGGGCGTTCGGTCGAATGGGGCGACAAGGGCCCATCCTCGCGGGTGACGTCGCGGATGAGCACCACGGGCTTGGCCAATGCATGGGCGACACCGACTTCGTAGAAGACGTTGGCATTGGCGCCAGTTACGTCCGCTACGACGACTCGGGCGGCTAGGAGCTTCCTGAGCACATCCTCCGTGATCGGGCCGGCCTCCAGCTCCAGCTTCGAACGAGTTGGCGTCAAGCCAGCGGATCGGGCGGCGGGCGAGATGATGAATTCGAAGATCTTGTGGAAGATCGGTCGGAACGGGTATGCGGCCATGCAGACCGCCTGGGATCTTTCCTCCATACACGCCATTGCCCTCGATCCTCGCGAGGTCGTCAAGGTGCCACGCTGAACGGAGCCAGCTGACCCCTGGGCAGCGGCCACGTGGCCGCGGCGACGGGTTGTGCCTCGACTTCGCTGCTCGTGAGGGGGAGGGCAGGTGGGCGTCGACCTCAGGTCGTATCGATTGCGATCGGCCGGCGAAATTCGTCACCGCGCTTCCTCGGTCGCCCGAGCGACAGGAAGAACGGAACCGATGGGTCTCGAGTTGACCAGCCTTGTTCGAGTCGAGAAGCGGGGCACCACCCTTGGCGGGCGGGTCGCACGCGACCATCGCGGCCTTCGGCGTCGAGTCCCTGGCGGGGCAGGTGACGTTGGAGCGGCACTACGGTCCGCTGGTTGCGGCGGACCGTAGCCACCGGATCGGCCGGGCGAGCTGGCTCGCGGCCTACGTGTTCGTCGCCGTGAAGCTCGGTTGGATCCTGCGGCCCCTGGTGGGGGACCCGCTCCTGCCGACGGTCTACCTGCGCGAGGAGGCGTTCGACGAGAACCCCTACCTCCTGATCCTGTTCACGGCCCTGGGTTTTGCAGCCGCGGCCCTGAAGGCGCTGCTCGGCGGGTAGCGGCCCGCCGCGCCCTCAGCGGGCGGACGAGAGCTGGTGCTTGGAGCCGCGTTCGACCCCGGTCTGCTCGATGCTCGAACCGTCGGGCCATTGCACCAAGAGGCGGAAGGGGCCCTGGGCCTCGCCGAGCCCGAAGACCGCCTCGGGGGCGGAGGCCGACTGGTAGCCGAGCCCGGATGCGATCCAGCGCACCTGGCTCCAGCCGTCGCCGGCGAGCTCGACGCGTGCGCCCAGGTCGCGGGTGTCGGCCAGGGTCACGACCACGAATGCGCCGGAGTCCGTGCGGTTCTCGAGCAGGCGCAGGGGGCCCTCGAGGTCGACCACGACGAGGTCCTGGTCGCCGTCGCCGTCCAGGTCGCCGAGGGCGGCGCCGCGGTCGCAGTGGGCTTGCGCCAGCCAGCCCTCGCCCTCGACGCGGCGGAAGCGCTCGCCCTCGCGTTCGAAGTAGAGCGGAGCCTGCAGGCGGCTCGAACCGGCGCGCTCGGCTGCGCCGGTGGCGTAGACGTGGCCGTTGAACACGACCAGCTCCTGCGCGCCGTCCAGGTCGAGGTCGGCGAAGGCGCCGCTCCAGCCACAGAAAGGGCGGCTGACGGCGCCCAGGCCCGAGGTCGTCGATTGGTCGCGCCAGCGGCCGCTCGGTCGAGACGTCCGCAGGGTGTTGGTGTCGTGGGAGAAGTTGCTGGTGAACAGGTCCGGCAGGCCGTCGGCGTTCACGTCGGCCACGCAGATGCCCATGGTCGCCTGGGTGCGGCCGTCGGAGCTCGTGGCCAGACCCAGGTCGGCGGCGCGTTCGTCGAAGTGCAGACCGCCGCGGCCCATGAAGGCGAAGTCGGCCATGGAGTCGTTGCCGACGTACACGTCGAGGTGCCCGTCGCCGTCGAGGTCGAGAATCGCCGCGCCCAGACCGTGAGAGGGCGTGACGTCGGCCATACCGGCCTCGCGCGAGCGTTCGGCGAAACGCCCGAGGCCGTCGTTCACCCACAGGTGATCGGGCACCGCCGCCAGGCCCATGGGGCCGCCGAAGACGTCGACGCCCAGGAACGAGGCCGGCGCAGGCGGCGCCCCGGGGTCGAACTCCAGGTAGCGCGCCACGTAGGCGTCGAGGTCGCCGTCCGCGTCGAGGTCGCCCAGGGCCACGCCGCAGGACCAGCGCTCGTCGTCACCCTCGAGCGCGCCCGCGACCTCGGTCAGCGAGCCGTCCGCGCCCTGCGCCAACACCGCGTCGGGACCGAAGGCGGCGACCAACAGGTCGCAAAGCCCGTCCCCGTCGAGGTCGCCGGCGGCGACGCCCATGCCCCAGCGGTCGAAGTCGACGCGCGCCGCTCCGGTGGCGTCGCGCACCGCGAGCCCCTCGCCGATGTCGAACAGGCGCGCGCCGGGGCCGCGCTCGGGGGACTCGAGCGTCGCGCCGTTCGGCACGAAGAGATCCCAGTCCCCGTCGCCGCGCCAGTCGAACAGGGCCAGGCCACCGCCCTTGACCTCGAGAATCTCGCTGGGCGGGGAAGCACCCGAGGTGATGGTGAAGTCGAGGCCGCGCTCGCGGGCGACGTCGACCAGGAGCGCGCCGTCGGGCCCGCCCGACAGGTCCGGCGCACCCGACTCACCCGGGGGCGAATCGCCGCAACCCGCAAGCGCGATGGCGGCGGCTGCGGCGAGCGCTCTCACTGCGCCTCTCCGTCGGGCGGGGCGTTCAAGAGGCCCTCGAAGTGCGCGCGCCCCTCCAGCGCCTTCTCCGCGCCGGCCGCGTCGCCCAACTCGACGCACACCTCGTGCAGCTTCGACCACGCACCCAAGTGGAAGGGATAGCTGGTGACCGAGGCCTCGAGCGCCTGGCGCGCCGCGGGGGCGTTGCCCTCGGCCAGCTCCACGTCGGCCAGGAAGGCCAGGGCCCGCGCGCCCTCGGCGCGCCGGTCCGCGCGGCCGGACTCCGACGCCGCGCGGTGCAGGGCCACGGCGCGCTCCAGCTCACGGCGCGCGCCGACCAAGTCCCCTTCGGCCAAGGCGATGCGACCCAGACCCAGCGGCGTGTCGCCCTCCTCGGGGTCCAGCAGGGCGTGCTCCTCGAAGCGCGCGCGGGCCTCGTCGAGACGTCCGAGCTGGAACAGGCACCAGGCGTGCAGGTGCAGGCCGCCCGCGCGCTCGGGCAGTGGCGGCTCGGCCGCCAGGGCGCGGGCGAAGTGGGGTTCGGCCGCGCCGTAGCGCTTGGCCCCGTGCAGCGCCGTGGCGAAGAGCAGCTCCGTGTGCGGAGGGAGCGGCCGGCCGGCGAAGGGCTCGATGCGCTCGATCGCGCCCTGTAGGTCGCCCGCGACGATCATCTGCTCGACGGCGGCGTCGACGCCGCTCCAGTCAGCAAAGGGCACCGGCGGCGGGCTGTCGGCCACCTCGCCGCAGCTCGCGAGGGCGGCGAGCAGCAGCGCCGCGCCGAGTGCTGCGGCGCGGCATGTGGTTGAGCGAGTCGTCATGCGCCGGTCAGGTTTCGATGTCGTCGTCCAGGGTCGGAAGCCCGCCAGACTACCCGCTCGGGCCGGTGGCCCGCCGCCTGGCCGGCAGGCCCAAATGCAATCAGCTAGGATTGCTGGTCTCCCAAGTCCGTCCCTACACGTGAATCCATGCAGATCCTCCCCACAAGTGGCCTGATCCTGGCCGCCGCCGCGCTCCCCGCCAGCGCGCAGCTCAACGACACCTGGCTCGAGTACGCCCCCGATCCGTCGCTGCTCTCCTCGCCGGTCATCTCCGACGCGACCCTCGAGACCGACCTGGCTTGGGGCGACCTGGACCAGAACGGCCTGACCGACCTGGTCGTGGCCCGCGTCCAGCCGATCATGGCCAGCGGCAAGCGCACGAACCTGCTCTTGATGAACGAGGGCGGGGTCCTGACCGACCGCACGACCCTCTACGCCTCGGCCTCCGACGTGCCCGGTGACGCGGGCTTCGACACGCCCACCGCCGACCGCGACGTGGTCGTGGTGGACGTCAACGGCGACGGCTGGCTGGACGTGGTGACCTCGGTCGGCTTCGGCCTGGTGGCCGAGGCCAAGGCCCTCTCGCACCCGCGGGTCTACATCAACCTGGGCGACGACGGCTCGGGCAATTGGCTGGGCCTGCGCTACGAGGAGGCGCGCATCCCGGTGCTGATCAACTTCGTCTCCGGCAACCCCGTGGCCGCGCGCTTCAACGCGGTGGCCGCCGGTGACGTCAACGGCGACGGCTTCGCGGACCTGTCCTTCGGCGACCACGACGCCTCGTCCTCGAGCCCCTTCGGCGGCGAGCCGGCCAACTTCGACACTGACGACCGGCTGTTCATCAACGACGGCAACGGCTTCTTCACCGACGCCACGATGACCTCGTTGACCCCGGGCATGATCGCCTCGAACTTCTGCAACAGCACCGTGATCGCCGACTTCGACGGCGACGGGGACGGCGACATCGCCAAGCAGACCAACGGCGCGCCCGGCGGCGCGGCGGTCACGATCCGCTACAACGACGACAGCGCGGTGGGGACCTTCACGAGCCTGCAGACCGCCTACGTGGCCTCCGCCTACAACATCTCGGCCGGGGACCTGAACGGCGACGGGCGCCTGGACATCGTCGTCAGCGAGAACGGCAACGACGGAGTGCTCTACAACTCGGGCAACGACGGCGCCGGTGAGGTGATCTGGTCGCCCCTGCAGGCCTTCGACTTCCTGGTCGGGGGCGACGACTCCTTCGCCTCCAACAGCCTGGTGGCCGACCTGGACGGGGACAGCCGCAACGACGTGCTGATCGCCGACGTGGACCCGCAGATCTCGGGCTTCAACCGGCGTCTGCACATCTACCACAACCGCGGGAACACGCCGTCGACGGCGGCGCTCCTGCGCGAGGAGCGCGAGTTGTCCGGCGCCGGCGGCTGGATCGGCGCGGTGGGCCTGACCGAGAACGACCTGAAGGGCACCCACGACGTGGCGGTGTTCGACATCGACGGGGACGGCCTCGACGACCTGCTCGTCAGCCGCAACGCCGGCACCCAGGCCTACCGCCGGATCGAGCACTGCCAGACCAACCTGGGCTTCGGCGCGCCCGGGGTGCTGCTCGAGGTCTGTGGCAGCAAGCTCGGCGCGGGCGAGCCGGCCACGGTGCGCCTGTCCGGCGCGCCGGCGAGCTCGCCGGCGGTGATGCTGGTCTCGCTCTCGGCCTTCCCGATCTTCATCGACGTGATCCAGGACACGGTGGTGGCCTTCCCCCCGGTGCTCCAGGACGTCTACGTGACCGACTTCACCGGGGCGTTGAACCTGCCGCTGGTCGGTCCCAACGCCGCGGGGACGGTCGTGGTGCAGTTCCTGATCGCCAACGGCATGCCGACCCTCTTCACCACCAGCAACGCCGTGCAGGTGGACTTCCTGGGCACGAACTGAGCCAGGCGACCCACGGGCGGCCAAGGGGCCGGCCGAGTCCGGAGCGGGCCCGCCGAGGCGACTCGGCGGGCCCGCTCCCATTCGCGCTGGCGTCGCGAGCGCGCCCAGGGCCCGGGCGTGCTCGGGACGTGAGCAGGGGATGACGGGGCGTTCATCCGCGGCGATTCACCCGGGGTGTCTGGGTTCAGGAGCGGACAAATGCGCCTTGCTAGGCCCGCTCTGAGGTGAGCGGTAGCGGCCCCGGGGACAGCGCACACAATCGGCGGGTGCCTCGGTCCCCGTCCGAGGCCACGCCCCCGCGTCTCCCGGTGCCGACCCTCCCCCGGCATCCCACTCCCCCAGATCCCATGCTTCGCAGCCTGACCCTCGTCGCTGCCGTCGTCGCGGTCGCCCCGGCCTCCGCCAGCGACTTCGAGATCAAGATCCTCTCCGGTGGTCTCGACACCCTGAACGTCTCGCCCGGCCAGCAGGTCAGCTTCGACCTGGTCGGCGAGCTGTGCGACGCCAACAACCTCGGGCTGGCGGCCTTCCGCATCGACCTGACCTTCGACGGCGGCGATCTCGCGCCCCTGGGGGACCCGGGGGGGCAGCCCCTGGCCAACTTCGCCAGCCCCCTGGGCCTGTCGAACCCCGCGGGCTACGGCGGGACGCCGATCGGCGGCGACCTGATCCAGATCGGCGGGGCGCAGAACACGATCAACCAGTTCTTCGCGCCCAAGCCGGCGGGGACGGTGATGACCTCGGTCGCCCACCCGGGCAGCGCCCTGGTGCTCGGCTCGGGGACCCTCACGGCGCCCGCCGTGCCGGGGACCTACACGGTCAGCGTGGTGGAGGCCGGCGCCAACGTGATCGCGCAGACCACCAGCGGCGTGCCCTTCTGGGAGGTC
This sequence comes from Engelhardtia mirabilis, assembly GCA_007751255.1. Taxonomy (GTDB): domain Bacteria; phylum Planctomycetota; class UBA1135; order UBA1135; genus Engelhardtia; species Engelhardtia mirabilis. Next base: position 5,940,234 of record CP036296.1, on the reverse strand, counting down.
GAAGCCGCCGGCGTGATGGTGCACGACCTGACCCTGACCGTGGACCCGGCCCTCACCGTCGACACCGCGAGCATCTCCCTCTCGGCCGGTGGCAGCGCGGGCTTCGCCCTCGACGCCGGCGCCGCCAACGCCGGGCGCGTGTACCTGATGTTGGGCTCGGTCACGGGCAGCTCGCCGGCGACCACGGTCGGTGGGCTCGACATCCCCCTGGTGATCGACGCCTACACCCTGTTCACCCTGGCCAACCCGACCGCCCCGCCGCTGATCGGCGCGCTCGGCTTCCTGGACGGCCAGGGGGCCGGTACGGCCGGGTTCTCCCTGCCGGCCGGCTCCGACCCGGCGCTGGCGGGGATCGACCTGCACCACGCCTACCTTTTGCCCCTGCCGGTGCTCGATTTCGCGAGCAACGCCGTGAGCTTCAGCCTCGTCCCGTGATCTGAGATCGCGGCCCTCTCGTCCCTCCACCCCCACCCACCCACCAGCGCGACACCCATGCGAACGCTCCACATCATCAGCGCAGCGACAGCCTTGACCGGGCTGGCCTCCGCGCAGGGCTTCAACAATCAATGGGCGGAATTTGCCCTCGACACCGGACAGCCCTTCACCCCCACGTCGATCTCCAACCAGCAGACCGAGGTCGACTTCTACGCAGGCGACCTCGACAAGAACGGCTACGACGACGTCGTCGTCGTCCGCAAGGAGCCCTTCACCTCGCCGGGCAAGCGCACCAACGTGCTGCTGATGAACTACGGCGGTCAGCTCCTCGATCAGACCCTGATCTACGCCAACCTCTCCGACGTTCCCGATGACCGTGGCTTCGGCACGCCGACCAACGACCGCGACGTGGTGGTCTTCGATCTGGACAACGACGGCTGGCTCGACGTGGTCACGGCGACCACGATCAGCGACGGCGACCCCAAGCACATCGGGCACCCGCGGGTCTACATGAACCTGGGTGACGACGGCGCCGGCAACTGGCTGGGCCTCGAGCATCAGGACGCGCGCATCCCGCAGCTGTTCCACTTCGGGACCGGCAACCCCGAGAACCCGCGCTTCTGCTCGGTCTCGGCTGGCGATGTCACTGGCGACGGCTTCGCGGACCTGTACTTCGGCGACTACGACTCCTCCGGGGCCGGCGGCACCCAGCAGCCCTCGAACAAGGACCTCAACGACCGTCTGCTGATCAACGACGGCAACGGCTACTTCACCGACGAGAGCCAGTCGCGCATGGGGACCCAGGCGCTGCTGTCGGCCTTCGGTACCGAGGTCGAGATCGCCGACTTCAACGGTGACGGAGTCAACGACATCGCCAAGGACACGGCACTCAACGCGCCCCAGTACGTGGCGATCAGCTACAACGACCCGAACAACCCCGGCCAGTTTCCGCCGGTGTTCTTCGACGACTTCCACGTCGGCTTCGCGCCGTACCACATCGACGCGGGCGACCTCAACGCGGACGGTCGCATCGACCTGATCTTCTCGGACGACGGCAACGATCGCTTCCGGATCAACCAGGGCAACGACCCCTTCGGTCGCGTGATCTGGAGTGAGGCCAAGACCTACAGCTTCCTCGCGGGTGGCGACGACGGCTTCGGCAGCAACAACTTGATCGCGGACCTGAACGGTGACGGCTACAACGACGTGCTGATCACGGACGTCGACGTGGACATCGGAGGCTTCGGCCGCCGTCTGCACATCTACCACAACGTCACGGTGCAGGCCGGCACCGAGACGTTCGTGGAAGAGCGCCAGAGCTCCGGTGGCGGCTGGGTCGGCGTGGTCGGCATGACCGAGAACGACATGCGCGGCAGCCACGACGTGCTGGTCTTCGACATGGACAAGGACGGGGACAACGACATGTTCCTGGGCCGCGCCGACGGCACCTTCGTGTGGGAGAACCTGGCCGATCCGGTGCTGTGTCAGAGCGACCTCGGGTCCGCCGGTCCCGGCGCCATGACCCTGGCCCTGTGCGGCCAGCCCCTCTACCAGGGCAACACCTCGACGCTCTCGATCAGCGGTGGCGCGTCCGGCGCGCCGGCGGCCCTGGTCGTCGGTAGCAGTCAGAGCCCGATGCCGCTGCTCGGGGGCACCCTGCTGCCCTCGATCGAAGTGGTCGGCGAGCTGACCCTCGACGGTCTCGGCGGCGTCTCCCTGCCGATCACGGCCGGAGCGGGTGCCGCGACTTTCTACGCCCAGGTGATCGCCATCGATCTGGGCCTGCCCGAGCTGTTCAGCTTCTCGAACGCGATCGAGATCCTGTTCAACCAGGGCTGACAACGGCCTGTCTGGGGTGCCCCGAGTCGCGGGGCGCCCCACCCCTCTCCCTGCTGCTGTCCACGAACGATGCGGAACCTCACGATCATCTCCTGCGCCGCCCTGACCCTCGTCGGCCTCGCGCACGCCCAGGAGTTCCAACCGCGCATGGGTGAGCCCGTGCGCGGGCTGACCCCGACCCAGTTGGCGGCCTTCGAGGCCGGCAAGCTCGAGTTCGAGACCGTGCTCGGCAAGGCCGACGGTCTGGGGCCAATCTTCAACGACTCGAGCTGCGCCCAGTGCCACACGACCCCCGACATCGGCGGCTCGTCCACCCGCACGGTGACGCGCTTCGGCCTTGCTGCGACCGGCGGCAACCCCTTCGACCCGCTGACGGCCTTCGGCGGCTCCCTGTTGCAGTCGAGCGCCCTGGCGGAGATGCCGCCGGAGCACTTCGATGCGATCCCGGCCATGGCCGACGTGATCATCCATCGCGTCACGCCCCACACCTTCGGCGCGGGACTGCTCGAGGCCGTGCCCAGCACCGACATCGAGTTCGGCGAGCTGAACCCGCCCAACGGCTTCGTGTCGGGGCGCGTGCACTGGGCGACGCCGGTCGAGGGCGGCCCGCTGACCGCCGGCCGCTTCGGTTGGAAGGGCGGCGTGCCGACGGTGATGACCTTCTCGGCTGACGCGTCCGTCAACGAGCTCGGGCTCAGCAACCGCTTCTTCACGGCCGACAACGCGCCCCAGGGCGACCCGGCCCTATTGGCGCTGTACGACACCGTCGCCGACCCCGAGGACTCGATCGTCCCCGGCGCCGGGCGCATCGATCGTCAGACGGACTTCCAGCGCTACCTGGCGGCGCCGCCCCAGACGCCGCGCTCCGGCATGGCCGGCGAGTCGGTCTTCACTTCGATCGGCTGCGCGAGCTGCCACACGCCCCAGTTCACGACGGGTACCGCGCCCGAGGCCGCCCTTTCGGGACGGACGATCCGGCCCTACGGCGACTTCCTGCTGCACGACATGGGCGTGCTCGGCGACGGTATCGTCGACGGCATGGCCAGCGAGACCGAGATGTCGACGCGCGCCCTGTGGGGCATGTCCTCCCGGGACGCCTTCCTACACGACGGCCGAGCCACCGGCGGCAGCTTCGCCCAGAACGTGGCCGCCGCGATCATGTGGCACGACGGCGAAGCCAACTTCGCCCGGTTGAACTTCAACGCCCTGACACCCTCGGACGTGGACGACCTGATGGGCTTCCTGCGCTCCCTGGGTCGGGCCGAGTTCGACAACGACCTGGACGGCGACGTGACGGTCTTCGACTGGTTCTTCCTGGAGCCGCTGTTCACCGCGCCGGGCGCGGGGACGGTGACGCCCGACAGCCCCGGGGCCGAGGCGGACATCGACGCCGACGGCGACCTGGACCTCGAGGACTTCATGCAGCTCCAGTTGGCCTTCACCGGCTGAGCGGCGAGGCCTGACGCGACCCAGGGCCGGGTCCGCCGCGGGCGGGCCCGGCCCTCGCCGTGTGTGCCTGGCATGACAGATGACTTGGAGGTGAAAGTCCCCCCGGAACCTGGCCGCAGGGACCGAAGGGAAGCGCAAGGGCGGGCTCGCGAGGGTCCGTCTGAAGGAAGCGTGGAACGAACCCACGGGCCGACGTACAGGAATCGGATTCGAGGCGCCGCGGACCAGGGCGAGCTGGCACGTGACAGCGAAGCTCTTGCGGTCAAAGGGACGCGGCGTAAATCCGGCGGTTGTGTGGGGACGGCCATCTGTCTTACCCAGGGAGATCTCGCCTCACGTCTGAAAGGGCGACGCCACCGGTTGGCGGAGCGAGAAGTCAGCAGAGGGCGTAGTAGTCGGCCCGAGCCGGCGAAGGCCCGAACGGGGAGAAGGGCTCAACGCCCATGAACCTCGAAGGCGAACCGCGTCAGATGTCCAGGCAACTGGAGCTCCCGTGGGAGGATAGGGGTGAAGCCCTGAACGTACCGCGAAGCGACGAAGCGCCGACGGCGGCTCACGGAACCGAGTGCCCAGGAGCAGTCGGCTTGATGGAGGCGGTGCTCGAGCGCCGCAACATGGAAGCCGCTCTGCGGAGAGTGAAGAAGAACCGAGGCAGTCCCGGCGTGGACGGGATGACGACGGACGAGCTGCTGCCGTACCTTCGAGGCCACTGGGCCCGGATCCGAGCGAGCTTGCTCGACTCGACCTACACCCCGGCCCCGATCAAGCGGCAGTCGGTCCCCAAGAGCGGGGGAGGCACCCGCGAACTGGGGATTCCGACGGTGCTCGACCGTCTGATCCAGCAAGCCCTCTTGCAGGTCCTTCAACCGATCTTTGACCCGACCTTCTCCGAGCACAGCTTCGGCTTCCGACCGGGACGCAGCGCCCACGACGCCCTTCGGGCGGCGACGCGACACGTCCAATCCGGACACCGAGTCGTGGTCGACGTCGATCTGGAGAAGTTCTTCGATCGAGTCCATCACGACGTGCTGATGGGAAAGCTCGCCAAGAGGATCGAGGACCGCCGCGTCCTGAGACTGATCCGTCGCTATCTGCAATCCGGCGTGATGGTGGACGGAGTGCTGATGCAGCGCTGGGAGGGGACGCCGCAAGGCGGCCCACTCTCACCGCTCCTGGCCAACGTGCTGCTCGACGAAGTCGACAAGGAGCTGGAGGTCCGCGGACACGCCTTCGTGCGCTACGCGGACGATGCCCGAGTGTTCGTCCGCTCGCAACGAGCGGGAGAACGCGTGCTCGGCCAACTCCGGACTCTGTTTGGCCGACTTCGGCTGCGCATCAACGAGGCCAAGAGCGCCGTGGCCCCCGCATGGGACCGACCTTTCCTGGGCTACTCGATGTGGGTGGCTCCGGGGAAGACCGTACGTCTGCGGGTGGCCCGCAAAGCTCTCGACAAGATGAAGGATCGAGTGCGGCAGATCACGCGTCGCCACGCAGGACGAAGCCTGAGCCACGTCATCGGGGAGCTGCGAAGCTACCTGCTCGGCTGGCACGGCTACTTCGCCCTGGCCGCGACGCCGAGACTCTTCGCCACCCTCGACCAGTGGATCCGCAGGCGCCTCCGGGCGCTCCAACTCCACCAGTGGAAGCGCGGGCGAACGGTGTTCCGCGAGCTACGCCTTCGAGGAGCCTCGACGCGTGTGGCCGCCGAAGTCGCCGCCCAGACCCACCGCTGGTGGTGGAACGCCTGCCACCGAGTCCACCTCATCCTTCGCAACTCCCACTTCGCCCAGCTGGGGCTCCCCCAACTGGCGCCGTGACCTCAATCTTCGAACCGCCGTGGTACGGACCCGTATGCCCGGTGGTGTGGGAGGGGCTCCGGGGAGGCGATGACTCCCCGGCCCCTATCCCGATTCGGTAACCTGCTCCGATCAGCGCCATGCAGAGCACCCTTCGAACCCTCGTGCTATCCGCCCTGGGCCTGGCCTCGGCCCTCGCGGCCTCTGCCCAAGAGCCCGCGACGACCGCGCCCCAGGTCGCCGAGGCCCACGGCCTGTTTTCCGCTTGGTTGCGACACGACTCGCCGGTCGTGGACGTGGTCTGGGGGGTCGGCGCGGACCTCGTCACCCTCGACGCCGGCGGGGTCGTGACGCAATGGGACGCGGACTCGCGCAGCGCCGTGACTCGCGCCGAGCTGACCGCCGTGACCGGCATCGCCTTCCACCCCGGTGGCGAGCGCCCCGCCGGCCTGGCCCTGGCCCACGGCTCCGAGCCGCGGGTCCTGGAGTGGCGTCCGGCCCTGGCCGCGCCCGCCCTGTGGACCGTCGAGGGTCTCGGCGGCCCCCTGGCCGTCGATGCCGCCGGCGCACGGATCGCGGCGGTGGGGCAGCATGCGGTCGAGTTGGTCGATGTCGCCGATGGCAGTCACCGTGAGGTGGCCCAGCTGGGCGGGTTCGAGGTGCGCGACCTGGCCTTTGGCGGCGGCGAGCTGGCGGTGCTCGGCTTCAACCGCGCCAAGCAACTCGGCCGCAAGGGCACCGAGGAGCAGCCCTGGTCGACCCTTTGGCGCGTGGATGTCGCGACGGGTGAAGAGCTGGCGACGGTCGACCTGGACGGGCAGTGCAGCGAGGTCCTGCGGCTCGGCGATCAATGGCTGTGTCTGGACCCCGAGCGGCGCGCGTGGATCGCCGGCGCGGGACGGGGGCTCGAGCTGCCGCTGCCGGCGGGCGCGCAGGCGGCGCCCAGGGTCGACAGCGCGGTGCTGCCGGACAGGCAGTTGCTACAGGTCGACCAGCGTGGGCAGTTGATCGCGCGGGTGGGGCTGGACGGCGAGCCGCGGCCCGCTCGATCGGTCGGAGTCGGTGCGATGCGCCTGCGTCCGAATCGCGATGGCACCACCGTGGCCCTGGCCCAGGGTTGCACGGTGCGACTGCTGGCGGCCGCCGAGGGCTTCGCGGCCGACGGCGGCGCTGCGGGCTTCGCGGCCCAGGTCTCGTCCCTGCGTTTCGACGACGGGGGTGGGCGCCTGCTGGCCGCGAGCTACGACCACTCGGTCGACGTGTACGACGTGGCGAGCGGCGCGCGCCTGGCCCACCACGGCGCGGTCGGCATCGTCCACGCCGCCGCTTGGCTCGGCGCCGGCGCGGAGGGCGGCGAAGAAACACAGCAGCGCTTCGCCTGGGTCGCCCGCGGCGGCGGGCTGGAGCAGCGGACCGTCGACGCCGCGGCGAACAACGCCGCCACCAACCGCGGCCTGGGCCTGCCCTGGACCGACCTCGCCGGCGGGGACGGCGAGCTGTTCGCCGTCGCTTCCGGCGGCGCGGTGCTGCAATGCGTCGGCGCGGGACTCGAGACGGGCTGGACCGGCCAGGGCCCGCGCGGCGCGATCCAACGCATCGGCGCGGTCCCCGGGCGCGTCGTGGTGGCCTCGTCCGGACTGGTCGTGCTCGACCGGGCCAGCGGCGAGTCGCTCGGCGCCCTCGGCGACATGGGCGCGCCGGTCCAGTCCCTGGCCGCGGCCTCGGCCGCCCCGCGCGCCGCCGTGGGCCTCGCCAGCGGCGCCGTGGCCGTGGTCGACACCGACTCGATCGAGGTCGTCGCCACCGTCGCCCAACACCGCGGCCGAGTGCAGGCCGTGGCCCTCACCGCCGACGGCCGCCGCCTGGCCTCCGTCGGCACCAACGACGAAGCGCTGACCCTCACCGGCCTGGACGGGGCCGGAGCCGCGAGCTGGAGCATCGAGATCCCCTGGAACGGACCCGGCTGCACGGCCCTGGGCTTCTCGCCCGACGGCCGACTGTTGGCAGCCGGCGGACGGGATGGTCGCGTGGTGTTCTTCACGCTGGGCGGTTGAGCGTCCCGCGCGGGCGCGCTCAGCCTTCGACCGCGACCAACAGCGCCGGCCCGTAGCGTCGCCACAACTCGTCGGCGCCCAGGCGTTGGCTGCCGCCGGGAAGCTCGAGGGTGACGATGCCGATGCCGAGGTCCTCGCCGAGCCAAGCGCCCATGGAGCCGGGGCGCGTGCCGAGCTTGCGCGCGGGCAGGCCACAGGCCTCGGCCATGCGCTGCGCCAGGTCGTCGATGGGGCCGTCCCAGTCCACGCAACGCAGGGGCTGGTGGATCGACACCACGCGGCTGGGTCGCGCGGCGCGGATCAGGGCCGCGAGGGTCGCGCTCTCGGGTTCGGACAGGCCCTGCTCGCCGTAGTCCTCCCCCTCGCGCCGATTCTCGGCGGGGAAGTTGCGGTTCAGGTCGACGCCGCGGGCGTTCTCGCGCGTGTCGGCCGCGTGCCCGTCGGGGTTCGCGTCGCAGATCAGCAGCACGCGCCGTCCGGCCAGGCGCACGGGATCGGCCAAGAGCTCGTCCGCCAGGCGATCGAGCAGGGGCGTACCGGCCCATTCGTCCCCGTGGATGGTCGCGATCAAGAGCACGGTCTGCGCGCCGCTGCCCAGGGACAGGAGCTCGATCGGGCGGTCCTCGACGCTGCGGCCGATGGTCTCGCGACCGCTGCTCGCCGCCCGCGCCAGGACCATGGCGAGGGCGACCTGGTCCGCGTCGGCCGCGGGCGCGGAGAGATCCACCGGGGCCGCCGGCTCGGCCGCGGGGCCCGTGCGCGAGCCGTTGCCCGCGGGCGCCACCGAGCGGCAGCCGAGCCCCAGGACCAGCGCGCCGATCACCAGACCGAGCTCGAGTCGTCTCACTGTTCCGGCCCCCACCTGATTCGTTCCCATCAGCTGCCCCCTTCGCGGCGAGTATGCTGCCGGCGCTGGTGCCGATCGACCCGATGGCGCCGAATCCCATGACCAAGGCCACGGCTCGTCCCCGACGTCCCCTGCGATTCGTGCTGCGCGCGGGGCTGGCCCTGCTCTCGGCCGCGATGGGGTTGTTCGCCGTCGAGTGGGGCGTGCGGCGCGTGGACGCCTTCGGCATCGCCTACTACCGCGAGGTTCCGGCCTACTTCGCCGAGGCGATCGTGCCCTTCCTGGGGCCCGATGGTCTACCCGATCCACAGGGTCGAATCTTTCAGCAGAAGCCCGGGGTCTCGCTCGAGTTCGTCGACTTCGACTTCATCACCGATAGCGCGGGCCTGCGCTCCGACGACCCGGCGGCCACGGTGCCCGCGCGCGTCGGCCCGCCCACTCCGGGCGAGGGCGCTTGGAGCTCGGAGCGCTGGCTGTTCCTGGGCGACTCGGTGACCCTGGCCTGGGGCGTCGACGACGCCGACAGTTGGGTGCGGCGGTTCGAGGCCGAGGCCCGAGCCGTCGACGGGCGGCCGATCGAGGCGCTCAACGCGGGGCACCTGATGTACGAGACGGTGCAGCAGGCGGACCTGCTGGCGACCATCGGTCCGCTCCTCGCGCCGGACGTCGTGGCCCTGTGCTTCATCTCCAACGATCTCGAGCCGACCTACGACGTCTTCATCGAGCAGGTCGCCGAGGCCCAGCGCCTGGCGGCGCAGCGGCGTGGGGCCGGTCTGCTGGCGCACGCCGCTGACGCCATTGGCCGACGCTTCGTGGGACTTGCGGGCGTGCTGCGCTACCTGCGCGAGCGCGACACGGCCGCCGAGGGCCACGCCAGCAGGTCCGGGCCGATGCGCCTCTACCCGGCGAACTGGCCCCGCTGCGCCGGCGCCTTGGATTCGATCGTCGCCAACTGCGCGAGCCTGGGCGCGCGCTTCGTGCTGATCGACCACTCCATGCCGCCCCTGCCGGACCTGCCCACCTGGGCCGCCGCGGCGGGCGTCGACTACGTGCGCGTCGGCTTCGAGCCCGCCGACTGGGCGCGGGGCATCGTCAACTCGAAGGTCGACGCCCACGCCAACGCCCTCGGCAATCGGATCATCGCGGTCAAGGTCCTGGCCGGCCTGCGCGCGTTGGGGAGGATTCGCTAGCCGTGGACCTCTCCCGCCGCTTCGACCTGTGGTGGGCGCGCTTGCCGAGATCGCCCCGCGACCGGGGGCGCGTCGTCGACCTGGTGCTGCGGCCGCCGGGCTACACCCAGGGCGCGCGACGCTTGGTGGAGCAGGTCCGACTCGACCCCGAGCGCGGCGCCATCGGCGACAAGTGGGAGACCGATCCCGACCGCGACGAGGGGGCGCAGGTGGCCTTGATCAACGTGCACGTGATCCGTTCCCTGGCGCGGGGGCACGCGGACGCGTCGCTCTCGGGCGACACGCTGCACGTGGACCTCGACCTGAGCGAGGCCAACCTGCCGCCGGGGACGCGGCTCGAGGTGGGGCAGGCGCTGCTCGTCGTCAGTGCGGTGCCGCACCGACCCTGCGCCTCCTTCGCGCGGCGCTTCGGCGCGGGCGGCGCCAAGCGCGTCGCGCGGGCGGATCGGCGCGGCCTGCGCGGACGCGGAGTGATGTGCGTCGTCGAGCGCGGGGGAGTCGTGCGCCTGGGCGACGCGGTCGTCGCGCGGCGCTCCGACCCGAACTGACAGCCTCTCGACCGCGCGAGGCGGAGCGCCCCTCAGCCCCGCCGCAGGGCCTCGGCCGGGCGCATGCGCGCGGCGCGCCAGGCGGGCCAGGCGCCGCCCAGAAGGCCCAGCACCACCGCGAAGGTCACCGCGGTGGCGAGCACGGTCGGCGTCAGCTTGAAGGCGAAGGCGACCTCGGTGAAGGTCTGGAAGTTGGTCGTGCCGGTCTTCACGCCGTTGAGCGGCAGGGCCATGGCGATGCCCACCGCGCCGCCCAAGAGGCCCAGGAGCAGCGCCTCTGAGAGGAACGCCAGGAACACCGGGAAGGGGCGGAAGCCCATGGCGCGCATGATCCCGATCTCGTGGCTGCGGGCCGAGATCGACGCCAGCATCGTGTTGGTGCCAGTGAAGACCGCGGCCACGCCCATGATCGAGGCCAGGAACGAGCCCAGGAACAGCAGCACGATCGACAGGGCCTCGGTCTGGCCGGAGAGGTAGTCGAGCTCGCTCACTACCTTGGCCGGCACGCGCTTGTCGTCCTCGAGGCGCCGCGCGAGTTCCGCGACCGAGGCGCCCTCGCGCAGGATTCCGACCACGCGGTTGTAGAGCGGGCGCTCGAGGGCCACGCCGATGCGTTCGGCGTCGCCCCACAGCTCCGAGTTGAAGGGCCCTTCCGAGCGCATCTCGCCCACCACGCGGAAGGGCGTGGTGTTGAGGGTGATCACGTCGCCGATGGCGGTGTTCACGATGCGCCCGGTCAGGGCGCTGCCGGCGATCACCTCGTCGGCGCCGGGGGCCGGCCAGCGGCCGTCGACGAGCTCGAGCAGCTCTGCGTGCACCGCGTAGCTCATCGGCTGCACGCCGCGGATGGGGACGTTGGTCTCGCCTCCGTCCAGCTTCTGCCGCCGCACGGCCAGGTAGCGTTCCGCCGCCGCCAGGGGGCGCCCGCGCTCGTCCAGGGCGAACTCGGGCAGGGACTTGATCAGGATCTCGGTGCCCTCGAGGGTGAAGACGCTGTCGCCCTCGTTGGTCGAGCCCGGCCGCAGGAAGACCGCCACGTCCTCGCGCCCGCTGGAGGTGAACAGGGTCTTGAAGCCCTGCTGCAGGGAGAGCACCCCGGACAGCACGGCCACGGTGGCGCCGATGCCCACGATCGTCAGGAGGGTCGACGAGCGCCGCACGAAGAGGCTGCGCAGGTTGTAGCTGAAGGGGACCAGGTGCATGGGCAGAGGTGGCGCGGCCAGACTCTAACTCCCTCGGGCTGCGCGACCTTCGCCCGCGGCCCCGACCGAGCGCCGCGCCCCGGCCACCGATCGCCGGCCGCAGAGCCCCGCTGGGGGTGACCAGTGGGGACCGGGCGGCGGTCCGGCTTTGGATGCGGGTTTTAATGAGATCCAGTCGCAATAAGCGAGGCGGCGCTACGATCGGCTCGGCCCGCGTCCCCTCCCGAGAACCTCCGAGTCCCATCGATCCATGACTTCAGCGATCCGCCCCCGCAGCCTGCCGCTGCTCCTGTCCCTGGCCGGCCTCGGCCTGACCGCCTCGCAAGCCCTGGCCCAGTCGATCCTGCCCCTGGTGCCCTTCTCCGAGACCGGCGACCTGTTCGTCACCGACTCCACCAACGACACCGTCTGGCGCCTCCTGGACCTCGACCTGGACGGGGACTACGACGGCCCGGGCGAGGTCTCCGTCTACTACGACGACACCCTGGGGCCGATCGCCCTGACCAACAACAACGGCATCGCGGTCGACGGCAACGGCACGGTCTACGTCGGCGACTCGAGTGAGGACTTCATCCTGGCCCTGAGGGACATCGACGGCGACGGCAACTGCCACGGCGCCGGCGAGGCGGTGGTCTGGTTCGACGGCAAGGGTGGCTCGGCGTCCGGCGTGATCGCGGGCTCGCCCGCCAACCTGACCGCGGACCTCTTCGGCGACGTCTGGTTGGCCGTTTCGGGCAGCGGCTCCAGCGCCCCCGACAACGTCGACAAGGTCATCCACCTACGCGACCTGAATGCCGACGGCGACGCCAACGACGTGGGCGAGGCGGTGGAGTACTACCTGCCCGCGCCCGGCGGAGCCGGCGGCGACACCCTGCCCCAGGACGTGACCGTGGGTCTGGACGGGCGCCTCTACATGGTCGACATCCCCACGTCGGGCACCCTCGGCAAGGGCGTCTACCGCCTGGACGACGTCGACGCGTCCGGAACCATCGACGCCGCCGGCGAGGACCAGCCCTTCTTCATCCCGCCGGCCCAGGCGAACAACCCCTTCTTCTGGGGCCTGACCATGGACGCCCAGGGTTGGTTCTACATGGCGGACACGGGCAACGAGCTGGTCTGGCGCTTCCGCGACGACAACTTCGACGGGTCCATCGACGCCTCCACCGAAGCGAGCATCTGGTGGCAGACCACCGACTCGTCGTTGATCTGGCGCCTCGCCGCCGCGTCCGACGGCAGCGTCCTCGCCGCCGAGAGCCAGAGCCCCGACCGCATCCTGCGTCTGGTCGACACGGACGGCAGCGGCAGCGTGGACCCTGTGACGGAGACCTTCGTCCTGTGGGACGACACCCTGGGCGGCCCGGACATTGGCAACCCGCGCTCCCTGGCCTTCGACCGCCAGCCGACGGTGGACTTGAACCCGATTCCGTCGATCGGCACGCCGCTCTTGATCAACACCTTCGCCACGACGGGCGACGTGGTGCAGCTCTACGTCGGCGGCGCGACGATCGCGCCCCTGCCCTTGCCGCCCTTCGGATTCCTCGAGCTGAACCCCGGGGCGGCCTTCGCGCCCCTGGCTTCGGGCACGGTGCCGAGCTTCGGACCCTTCGCCGCGACCATCGGCCTGCCCGCCGACCCGGGTCTGATCGGCGTCCAGGTGTTCGTGCAGGGCATCGCTGGCAAGCCACTGCACCTGCGGCTGACCAACACAGCGAGCCTCGTCTTGCAGCCCTGATCGGGCTCGCGCCTCAACCCTCGAATCGCAGGGCCTCGACCACCCGCAGGCGCGCGGCGCCGATGGCGGGGGCGAGGCCCGCGAGCAGGCCCACCGAGAGGGCCAAGCCGAGGCCCAGGGCGGCGGTTGAGGGCGCGACCTCGAAGGCCGTGAAGCCGTAGCTCATCAGGAAGCCGCGCACGGGGCCGTCGATGGCCAGGGCCACCGCGACCCCGATCGCGCCGCCCAGGCCGCACAAGAGCAGGGACTCGCCCATCAAGAGGGCGAAGGCCGTGCGGTGGGTGAAGCCCAGGGCCTTGAGGATGCCGATCGAGTGGGTGCGCTCGCGGGAGGCCATCAGCATCGTGTTGAAGGTGGCCAGGGCGATGGCGAACAGGACCCCGCCGCCGATCGACGAGAGCAGGGTCGGCACGCTGCCCAGCATGGTCACGAACTGGCGCTGGAACTCGGACTCGGTGGTGGTCTGCACCCGCTGGGGCCCGTTCTCGAACAGGGCGTCGACGCGGGCCATGACGCCGGTGGCGTCGGCGCCGGGCGCCAGGTGCAGCACGAACACGCCCACGCCCCCGGGGCCCAGGGCTCCGCCCGTCTCGAGGCTGCGTTCGAGATACTCGAAGTGGAACCACATGGTGCGGTCGTCGACGTTGTTCGACAGCGCGCGATAGATGCCGGCCACCTCGAAGTTCCAGGTCGACCCGTCGGCGCGGGGATACAGGGCTCCGACCATCGGTATCGAGTCGCCGACGCTCCAGCCGAAGTCGGCGGCGAGCTGCTCGCCGATGATGCAGGAGCTGCGCCGGGCCTCGAAGTCCAAGGCGCTGCCCTCGACGATCTCGATCTCCGGGTAGGCGCGCAGCAGGCGCTCGGCGTCCACGCCGAACTGGGCGAAGAAGTTCGACGGGTCTTGGTAGTAGCCGCCGAACCACTGCATCTTCATGCTCGAGTCCACGCCCGGCACGGCCTCGATCTTGGTCTGGTAGGAGGTCGGCAGGTTGACGAACAGGCTGACCGCGGACTGCACGATCAGGCGCCGCTGGCTGGAGGCCTCCACGCCGGCCTCGAGTGCGCCGACCATCGCGCGAAGGAAGCAGATCAGGAACACCGCCACCACGATCGAGCCCAGGGTCAGCAGCGAGCGGACCGGGTGGGCGAAGAGGTTGCGGAAGAGCAGCAGCCAGGGCACGGATTTGGTGGGGGCGTCGGGTGGGCTCAGGTCGTGGTCGAGTCCGCGGGCTCGAGTGGGCGACGGTCCTCGATGCGCTCCAGCCGCCCCTTGTCCAGGTGCACGATCGACCGCGCGCTGTCGGCCGCACGCGGGTCGTGGGTCACCATCACGATCGTCTTGTCGGACTCCCGATTGAGCTTGTCGAGCAGCTCGAGCACGGCCCCGGCCGAATCGCGGTCCAGGTCGCCGGTCGGCTCGTCGGCCAGGATCAGGATCGGGTCGGTGACCAAGGCTCGCGCGATCGCGACGCGTTGCTCCTGGCCGCCGGAGAGCTGCTTGGGCCGGTGACTGCGCCGGTCGTCGAGCCCGACCAGGGCCAGGGCGTGGCGCGCGTGTTCGCGGCGTTCCCTACGCGAGAGGTTCGTGAGCAAGAGGGGTAACTCGACGTTCTGCTGGGCCGTCAACACCGGCATCAGGTTGAAGCCCTGGAACACGAAGCCCACCGAGGCCGCGCGCCAGCGCGCCAGGGCCCCCTGGCCGAGGCGCGTCAGGTCCTCACCGTCGACGATCACCTGGCCGCCGTCGGCCTTGTCGAGTCCGCCGATCAAGTTGAGCAGCGTCGTCTTGCCCGAGCCCGAAGGGCCCATCAGCGCCACGTAGCCGCCGCGCGGGACCTCGAGGTCCAAGTCGTCGAGCACGCGCACGCTCTCGCCGCCCTTGCGGTAGGTGCGCTCGACGCCGACCAGGCGAATGATCGCCTCGACGCTCAACCCTGGTCCCCGTCGGCGACCTTGACCACGTCGCCGTCGGCCAAGCCCTCGGGCGGGGCCGCCACGATCTGCTCACCCTCTTGGACGCCGGAGACCACGATCGGCCGGCCGTCGCGCTCGCCGTCGGTGTGAACTTCGCGGAAGCGGGCGACGCCCCCGTCGACCATGTAGACGCCCTGCAGCCCGCCGCGCTCCACCAGCGCCTGACGCGGCAAGAGCAGCGGCGGCGTCTCGCCCCGCGCCGCCGCATCGAGCGCCGCGATGTCGTCGTCGTCCAGGAACACCACGCGCACGCCCATCTCAGGACGCAGGTCGGCGTCGCGAGTGTCGAAGCGCACGCGCACTTCGACCGTCGCCTTCTGACGGTCCGCGGTGGGCCAGATGCGATCGACGGAGCCGCTGTAGGGCCGCTCGGGATAGGCGTCGAGGAAGACTCGCGCCGGGCGCCCGACCTCGACCGCCGAGAGGCTGGTCTCGGGCACCTCGGCCTGCACCTCGAGCGAGTCCAGGTCGACCATGGTCGCCACCGACCCACGGGCACTCGAGCCGCCCTGGGAGTTGGGCGAGACCACCTCGCCCACCTCGGCGTCCTTGAGCACCACGATGCCGTCGAAGGGCGCGCGCACCTCGGTCTTGTCGAGGGTCGCCTGGGCCTGGGTCGCGATGGCTTCCGCGGCCTGGACGCGCGCTTTCGCGGTGACGGCCCGCGCCTTGGCCTGGGCGATGGCGGCCCTTTGGACCGCCAGGGCCGCGCGGGCCGAGTCGACGGCACCCGTGCCGGCGCGGTTGCGGGCCTGGGCTGCGTCGACGGTGGCCTTGGCGTCGTCCGCCGTGGCCTGGGCCTGGTCGAGCTCGCGCTGGGAGGACACGCGCTCGGCCACCATGGCGCGCACGCGCTCGACCTCGATCTCGGCCAGGCGCAGCTTCGCGCTGGCGGCGTCGATCTCCGCGCTGCGAGCCTCGGTCTCACTCTCGAGGCGCGGGATGTCGGCCTCGGCGGCCGCCAGCTCCGCCTCGGCGCGCTCGACGTCGCGCTCGGCGACCGTGGCCTCCGCGGCGGCCGCGGCCACGTCGGCCCGGGCGCGCAGGAGCCCGGCCCGGTACTCGTCGGAATAGAGCCTCGCGACCAGATCGCCGGCCTTGACCGTCGAGCCCTCGGTGACGGTCAGCTCCACGATGCGCCCGGGCGTGTCCGCCGAGAGAGCCGCACGGCGGGCGGCCACGACGTAGCCGTTGGCCGCGGAGCCGCTCAGCGCGCCGAGGCTGCTGGGGTCGCTGCGTTCCAGGGTGACCAGCTCCACCGTCGGCGCCCCGAAGCGCGCCGCAGCCGATTGGATCGGCTCGCGCAGGGCTACCGCGATCCCGACCAGGACGACCAGGACCACCAGGCGTCGGGGCCAGGGCCCACGGCGGCGGCCGGGGCGACGTTCGATCTTGAGCGCGTCGAGTTCCAAGCGAATCTCCTCGCGGGCGATTATGGCCCCCGTCGACCGTCGGCGACGAGTTCCGCTTGCGGAACCGAGCCGCCGCCGCCGTCGGATCTTCACTGGCTTCGCCGTCATATCCGAGCGTCCCGCCGGCAGACCTACGTCGACTCGCGGGCTCCTCGAGCCGGTCGGATTGACGATCCGCGCCGGCCCCTCCGGCGCGTCGCGATCCGATCCGCCAACTGAGCCGGACCAGCGTCGCCGGCTAGGGGTCTCAGCCGCCCTGGGATTCGGTCTCGAGCGGCGCGGGGGCGCTGCCGAGTCGGTCGCGGAGCTCGCGGTCGAGGGCCTGGACCAGGCCGTTCTTGGACCACATGGACTCCTCCATCATGGTCTCGAACTCCCGCCGGAACCGGTCGGAGTTGTCCTGCTCACCGATCTCGGCGTAGGCCATCGCCAGGACGGCCAGCTCCTCGATGCGCTGGCCGCGGCGGTGCATCTGGCCCGCCTCCAGGAGGGTCTCGATGCAGGCCTGGTTCAAGCCCATGCGGAACTGGGCGATGCCCAGGGTGCGCAGGAAGATCGACTGCTCGGGCTCCAGGCTGCAGGCGAACAGGGACCAGGCCAGGGCGTCCTCATACTCCTCCTGCTCGCGGCCCTCGTCCTGGACCACGGACCAGGCATCGCTCGCCAGGCGCGTGGCGTTCTCGCCGAAGAAGCGCACGTAGTCAGCGATCTGCTTGCGCATCGGCTCGGTCAGGCTGGCGTCGTCCGAGATCGCCTCCATCAGCTCGGTCGTGCTGACGAAGCGGTCGAGGGTGCCCAAGAGATACTGGCGCGCGGCGCGCTGCTTCTCACGGGCCCGGCGGCGGGCGTCGAAGCGTTCCTCCTGGGGTTCCGTCTCCCACAGCCGCGCCGTGCCGTCGCTGCCCACCGAGACGATGCGCGAACCGTCGGGAGTGAAGCGCGCGTCGAGCACGGGCCCCTCGTGGTTGCGAAGCACGATCAGCGATTCACCGAGCTGGACCTCCCAGATCCGCAGGGACTCGTCGTTCGAGGCGGTCAACAGGCGCGAGCCGTCGGGGGAGAACTGCACCGCGTTGACCGCGCCCTCGTGGCCCACGAGCATCGTGCGGTGGGAACCATCGGCCAGGTTCCACAGGTCGACTGCGCCGTCGGAGGCCCCGACGGCGAGGATTCCGGTTTGGGGCGCGATCGACAGGCACAGGGGCTCGGGCCTGGGCACCAGGCGCGCGGCCAGGTGGAAGCCGCTGCCGTCGAGGGCCTCGATGAAGGAGATGGCGATGCGCGCCACCTGATCGAAGCCGGCCCAAATCCGACCGCGTTCGGGAAGCAGCGTCGCGGTCAGTTGAAGCGCGCCCGAGGCCCGCACGTCGTAGCGCCGCACGGCCCCATCGGAGCAGGCCACGAGCACGTCCCGTCGCCCGGGGATCGGCAACAGGGCCAGGGCCGAAACGCCCCGCGGCAGGTCGACGGTCCAGTCCGCGTCGAACTCGAAGTTGCCCGCCGCGTCGCCGTCGGAGCGCAGCGCGGCAAGGGGATCGGCCCACAGGGCGACGATGTCGGGCGGGGGCCCGTCGCGTTCGCTGCCGTCCAAGTCGAACTGGGCGCGCATCGGTCCCGAGGCCACGGCGAGGCTGCCGTCGCGGGACAGCTCGAACAGGCTGAACTGGCGCGGCAGCTTGCCGATCACCCCGGCGCGCTCGCCGGTGGCCGAGTCCCAGGCGACCAGTTCGCCCAGGGACGGAGCGACCAACAGCGCCCCGTCCGGGCTGTGGCGCACACGACCGCTCAGGAAGGACCCGTCGCCGATCGCCGCGACGGGCTCGAGCGTGCGCAGGTCCAGCACCTGGGCCGAGAAGGCGTTGGGCAGCACCACGCGCTTGCTGTCGGGGCTGAAGTCGACCCAACCGCGGCTGCGGCTGCGGCGCATGTCGATCGTGCTGGCCGGCGCGCCGGCCGAGGGGTCCCAGGCGCGCACGGAGCGGTCCGCGGCCAGGCTGATCAGTCGGCCCGTGTCGGGCTCGAGATCGAGACCCACGACCGTCCCGCGGTGGCCGTTGAGGGTCGACTGGAGCACGCCGCTGCCCGCATCCCAGACGCGCACGGAGCGGTCGGTGGAGGCCGTGGCGATCCAGCGATCATCCGATCCGAACAGGGCCGCGGTGATCGGGCCGGTGTGCCCGCGCAGGGCGAAGAGCGCGCCGCGTGAGGCAATGTCGAAGACGGTGGCCGAGTCGTCGGCGCTGGCGCAGACCAGACGGCTGTTGTCGTCCGAGAAGGTCAGGGCCGTGATGGCCTCGGAGTGCGGCGCGAGCTCGTCGATCAGCTTGTAGTCGATGCCGTCGTAGAGCTGGAACTGCCCGTCGTCGTAGCCGATCGCCAGCCAAGCGCCATCCTGGGACCAGGACACTGCCGTCACGATCCGCGCGCGACGCCCGCTCAGGGCAGCCAAGGGCTTTGCGTTGGACGTGTCGAAGACGGTCGCGCTGCGCTCGCGCCCGCGGCTGCCGGACCCGATCACGCCGGCCACGACGCGGCCGCCGCCGCGCTCCAGGTCCAGGGGGCCGAACTCGAGGTCGAAGGCGGTGGGGTCGACCAGGCGTCGCAGCTCGGTCGAGATGCGCCGGCGCAGGACGGTCAGGGGGCCGAGACCGTGGGACACCACGAACAGGCCGCTGTCGGCGTCGTAGGCCATGTCCTTGGGCACCGCGCGCAGCTTCCAGCGTTGGTGGGCGCGGTCGGCGCCGAAGTACCACAGGGCCAGGGATTCGTCGGCCGCGAGCACGCCGATCTCGCCACCGCCCAGGGCCGCCACGTCGACCGGATCCCGCGCACAGCGCTCGATCGAACCGAGCGAGAGGTCCACGCGCTGGGCCAGGTAGGCCCACTCCCAACCACGCAGGTCGTCCTCGCAGGCCTCGAGCTGGCGGCGCGCCTCGGGCTGGTCGTTGGCGGCCAGGGCAATGTCGGCGGCGCGCAGGTTGGCGGCGTAGCGCAGGCGCCGCTGGACCGCCTCGCGCAGTCGCAGCTCGTTGGCGATCTGCTCGACCTCGATACGCCGGTTGTCGGCGAGGCTGCGCTGGCGCTCGGCTTCGGCGGCCTGGTCCTCGGCCTTGGCGCGGGCGCGATTCTCTTCCTGACGGGCGGCCTCGGCCA
The DNA here is from genome assembly GCA_007751255.1 of Engelhardtia mirabilis. Classification (GTDB taxonomy): domain Bacteria; phylum Planctomycetota; class UBA1135; order UBA1135; genus Engelhardtia; species Engelhardtia mirabilis. The sequence continues at coordinate 5,920,600 of CP036296.1, read as the reverse complement.
GTTGCCGCTGGCGCTGCTCCTCGATGCTCGACTCGACGGCCTGGTTGCGCGCCAGTTCGGTGCGCTTCTGCTCGGCCTGCATGTCCGACAGGTTGCGCTGCTGTTGCCAGACGAAGAGCACGATCAACCCGATCACCGCGGCGCCGGCGATGCCGACCGTGCTGGCCAACACGCGGTTGCGCACGATCCACTTGCGGACCTCTGCCAGGAGCCCGGCTTCGTAGGCGCGCACCACGTGACCTTCGAGGTACGCGCGCACGTCGTCGATCATGGCCAGCATCGACTCGTAGCGGTCGGCCTGGTCGTGGGCCATGGCCATCTTGGTGATGGCGACGATCTCGGTCGGGCAGTCCTTCTCGAGGTCGCGGATGTCGACGGGCTCGCTCTCGAGGATGCGCTCGAACAGCGGCGAACCACTCTCGCGGCTGACCGGATCGTCGAACGGACGGTAGCCCGTGAGCAGCTGGTACAGGATCGAGCCGATCGCGTAGATGTCCGCCCGCGGCCCGATCTTGTCGCGCTGACCCAGGGCCTGCTCGGGCGCCATGTAGCCCGGGGTGCCGACCACGTCGCCGTCGAGGGTGTCCACCGAGGAGCGATCTCCGCGGTCGTCGGTGTGGCGCTCGGTCCGTACCTGCGGGCGGCGCAGGCCCTTGCCGCCGCGCTTGACCCGGTCGCGGATCACGTCGAGGGTCGTCTTGCCCTTCTCGTGCTCGGCGCGCTCGGTCTCGTCGAGCACCCGCGCCAGGCCCCAGTCCATCACGTAGGTCTGACCGAAACGGCCGACCATGATGTTCTCGGGCTTGAGGTCGCGGTGGATCACCCCGCGGCTGTGGGCGAAGGCCACGGCCTCCATGACCTTGACCAACACGCTGAGCAGGCGCGTGCGGGTCCAACCGTCCTCGCCGGCGCGGGCCTTGGCGATGACCTTGCCGAGCTCCTCGCCCTGCACCAGCGGCATCGTGAAGTAGAGCCGCGACTGCTCGTCGATGCCGATGTCGTGGACCGGCACGATGCTGGGGTGGTCGAGCTGACTGGTGATCTGCGCCTCCTCGAGGAAGCGACTGATCTGGCGGCTGTCGGGCGGACGGCTGACGACCCCGGGATCGCGGTCCTGGGGCTGCAACATGACCTTCATCACCAGGTGGCGACGCAAGTCCTCGTCCCAGACGGACTGGATCGACCCCATGCCGCCCCGGGCGATCTCGCGCCGGGCGCGGTAGCGCTCGGGCGGCACGCTGCGCGAGGCGATGCGGTCCAGCAGCGGGCCGCCCTGGGCGCCGTCGCCGGAGGGGGCACTCCCCGGTCGACGATCGAGGCTGATGCCGGGATCGACGTCGGCACCCGGCCGCTGGGGCGCGGTGGGCGTGTGGGAGGACAGGCCCAGGAGGGGAGCGAGCCGAGTCCAGGCGTTGTCCAGCGCCTCGAAGTCGTGGCGCAGCTCGGGGTGCTCGCGGCGCAGGCTGGCCAACTCGCGCTCGGCGCCCACCTCCAGGGAGCGGGCGTAGGCCCGCAGGATCACGTCGCTGGAGGGGGGCGGCGCGGGCTCGGGGCCGCCGCCGGTGATGCGCTGCCGGCCAGAAGTGCTCCCGGGTCTCCGCGTCTCGTCGCCAGGCCCCGCCGCTGCGCCAGTAGACCCGCCCGGGGGCCTGGGCGTCGGCGTGCTGCCCGGCGGCCCGAGGGGCGCGCCGGGGCCACGGCCGCGGGGGGGCGAATCGCCGCGGGGTGTCGAATCACTATCGGGCATGGGACCGGACCGCGATTGTCGCCGATGGGCGGCGCGGAGGGAGGCGGATACTACGGCTCCGGAGCCCGCGCCTTCAGGGCGCTCGGCGAGTCCCGAGCCGATCGTGGGCGCCGCGCGTCGGATCCGGTGGTCCGCCCGCCGAAGTTGGCCGCCCGACGGCCAAGGGGCGCCGTTCCACAGGGCTGGAGATCACGGCTCGGGGGTCACGGCGCGGAGATCACGGCGCGGAGATCACGGCGCCGGGGTCAGGAGCGGTTCGCCGGTGCAATCGAAGGCGGACACGCGGCGCGAGCGCTGGTCCGCGGTGCCGCCGATGAACTCGGTGGCCAGCAGGCTGTGGACCTCGGCGTCGCGCCAGGGGTCGGTGCGCTCCACGCCCGGGACGTGGGAGCGGGCCAAGCCGTCGAAGCGGTAGCCCAGGCCGCGCGGAATGCGGACGCTGGGCTCGTTCTGCGGCACGACCCGGATCTCGATCTTGCGGTAGCCGTGGACGACGAATCCGACCCGCGTCAGGGCCGCGGCGGCTTCGGTGGCGTAGCCCAGGCGCGTGTGACCCGCGCGGATCCAGTAGCCGATCTCGGCGCAGCCGGGCCCGATGCGCGGGTGCAATCCGGTGCCCCCGACCAACTTCTGGTCCCCGTCGAAGATGGCGTAGATGAAGTCCATGCCCATGTCGAACTGGGCCCGGAAGCGCCGGATCCGGACGACGATCTCGGCCATCGGCGCCGGCTCGTCCCGGGCCCAGGCCATCCAGGGCAGGAGGTGCTCGACGCTGTCCTCCATGGCCTGGCGCAGCTGCGGGGCGTCGCTGGGCTCGTAGCAGCGGATCGTCAGGCGCTCGGACTGGATCCGGTAGGCGGGGCGCAGGACCAGGGACATCGGCGCAGCTTGCCAGGGCCCCAGGACGGGTTCCAGCCCGGCTCGGCCGGCGCCGGCCCCCTCGGTTATCCTCGCGGCCCGATGTCGCAAGCAGACGGAGCCAGGTCCACGGCGGGCGCCGGGGGAGCTTCGCCGCAGGAGCAGCGGATCCAGATCCCTTGTCCCCTGTGCGGAGCCCTCAACCGTGTGCCCCCGGCGCGAGTGGGGGACCACCCGCGTTGCGGCAAGTGCCGCGCGCCGTTCCTGGAGGGCCTGCCCTTCGCGGTCACGGGCCGCCGTCTGGGCCGTTTCACGCAGAAGTGTGACCTGCCGTTCGTACTGGACGCCTGGGCCACTTGGTGCGGTCCCTGCAAGGTCTACGCCCCGGCCTACGCCGAGGTCGCCGGTCGGATGCGGGGTCGCGTGCTGTTCGGCAAGCTCGACATCGACGCCGAGCAGCAGACCGCGGCCCAGCTCCAAATCACCGGAGTCCCCACGACGATCCTCTTCGCCGGCGGCCGCGAGGTCGACCGCTTCAGTGGCGCCCGCGGCGCCGACGCCCTCTTTGCTTGGCTCGCTGGCCAGCTCGACACCCAGTCCCGTGCCCGATGACTGCTGCAATCGCCTGCCTGTTCACCCTTGTCGCCCCGACCTTCACCGCGCCCTCGGCCGCGCCCGGCGCACCGGTCGACGAGCCGGTCCTGGTGGAGAAGTACGGGCTCCTCTTCGACCTGCCGGACACTGGCAACATCACCGGCGGCCCCGCTGACCAGGGCCAGGTCCAGGCCAGCTGGAGGGGGACGCTGGGCGAGGACACCCTGACCATCGAGTTGCGGATCCTGCCCGCGGACGAGTTCGGCTTCTCGGAGCCCACCGAGGTGGCCGATCTGGTGCGCGACTTCTGGACCCGCATGGAGCGGCCGTTCCAGTACCACCCGCACCGGGTCGTCAACGGTCCCTTCGGCTACACGCCCTACGCCGTGCTGCAAGGCTACGGAGTCTTCGACTCGACCCTCGAGACGGGCGCGGGCTGGGTCCTCAGCGGCCTCCTGCCCGACGCCGGTTACACGGTCGAGGTGGGCTTCGACGCCGTGCCAACCGAGGAGCAGCGCGGCATGATCGAGGCCTTCCTCGAGACCGGCGTGAGCTTCACCGGCGAGCCGCGCAACCCCGAATGGACCGACGAGGAAGTCGAGGCTCGCATCGCCCGCGACATGCCCTCCAGCCTCGAGGACGAGCGCGTGCGCTTCCTGCGCACCGACCACTACATCGTGATCGGCAACTCCTCGGGCGCCAACGCCTTCGCCAAGAACGTGGAGGAGTGCTACGACGCGATCCGCGGCGAGTTCCCCTTCGAGGAGATCGAGGGGCAGCGGCTGATGCCGATCTTCCTGTTCCGCACGCGCGACCAGTACATCGACTACATCGAGGAGAAGCTGGGCTGGTCCCGCGAGAACGCCGCGCGCTCGGGCGGGATCGCTTCGGGCGACTGGTACGCGACGACCTACCAGGATCCGAAGGACCCGACCCACCTGCACGAGCTGACGCACCAGATCTTCGGCAACCGTCTGCTCGTCTCCGGCGGCGGGTCCTGGTTCCAGGAGGGCGTGGCGCGTTACATGGAGACCGTCGAGTACAAGCAGAAGGCGGGCGACATCAACAACATGGGCAAGCGCGCGGCCAAGCGCGCCCTCAAGGACGGTCCCGACGAGGCCGTTGCCGAGGGCGAGTACATCCGCATGCAGAAGATCATGACGATGCCCTCGATGCTGTACTCGAGCTCGGGCCAGACGAACAAGGGCGAGAGCGCCGCGGGCCTGGCCTACGACCAGGCCGGCTCGATCATCTACTTCGTGATGAACGACAAGCGCACGCGCGACAAGGCCCAGGAGTTCATCCACCGCGTGGGCGGGGTCCCGCGCAGCGACATCCCCGCGATCCAGCGCGAGCTGCGCGCCCTGTTCAACGTGGATATCGCGGGCTTCGAGGAGATGTACTTCGAGTTCTGGAAGAAGGGCCGCTGAGTCCGGTCGGACGCGACCGATCGGACGGGGCTGCGGGGCCGCGCATTCGTTCCACACCGGGGCGAGTGCGCGGCCCCGCTGCTTTGCCGGTCGGGCAGCCCATCCGCGCCGCCCGATCGAGGAGTTCAGTCCAAGAGCGCCGTGAGCCCGGGCAACGCCCGCTCGCCGTCGTGCTCGCCCAGCTCCACCAGGCGCTCGACGTAGTCGGCCTGGAACATCAACAGGCTGAGCAGGTCGTTGGAGCGCAGCTCGCGGGTACCCAGGCCACGGGTCAGGAAGCGCAGGGCCCTGGGTAGGCGGGCTTCGTAGTCGTTCGCCAGTCGCCCCAGGTCGGCGGAGGGGCGCACGACGAACAGCTCGATCGGCCGCAGCTCGGTGCGCTGCGCGCCTTCGCGGCACTCGAGCAGGCGGTTGATGCGCCGCAGTTGCAGAGCGTCCTGGTCCAAGAGGTCGAGGAAGATCGCGTTGAGCAGCACGCCACCCACCTGGGCCGGGGCCGGATAGTTCTGGATCGAGGGCAGGGCCGAGTCCTCGCGGTCCCGGGGAAAGCGCGTCGAGATGGCCAGGATCCGCGAGGCGCCCAAATGGATCGCGGGCGCCAGGGGAGCGGAAAGGCGGATGCCCCCGTCCCCGTACCAACGTCCCTCCACTTCGACGGCGGGGAACAGCAGGGGCAGGGCCGAGGAGGCCATCACGTGCTCGACGCCCAGGACCGTCCGCCGCGCGACGCGGTTGGGGCGGTTCCAGGTTCGAATCTCGCGCCCCGCGACCCAGGTCACCGAGCGCCCCGATGAGTAGGACGAGCCCGTCATCGCGACCGAGCGGTGGCGCCCGCTGGCCAGGTGCTTCTCGATGCCGGGGATGCGGCCGTCCTCGTCGACGTTCAGCTCGCGCGCCATCAGTTGCGCCAAGGGCGCGGTGTCCACCAACCCGCGCGCGCGGGTCTTCGGGCCGCGTCCCCCGGAGACCAGCCGCAAGGCCCAGCGCGCTGCGTTGAGCGCGAGGGTCGTCGCGGACACTTCGATCACGTCCTCGACGTCAATGCCGGTCCACAGTCGCCGTAAGGACCTGGTGCGCGTGGGCAGGTCACCGTCGACTGCGGCCAGGAAGGCGGCGTTGATCGCGCCGGCGGACACGCCAGTCAGGATGTCGAACTCGAGCGACGGCCGCGCGCGGGCCAGGGCCGCGAGCACGCCGACCTGGTAGGCGCCGCGGGCGCCGCCGCCGGTCAGGGCCAGTGCGAGCTCACTTTCCAAACGCGGGCTCAGGCGCCGCGGCGCAGTTGGAGGGACATGTGTCGGTCGGTGTCGACGACGATCTCGGCGTCTGCGAGACCGGATTCGTCGGCCAGGGCGCGCAGCTCGTTGGGGGTGAAGGCCGCACACAGGCTGGCGTGGAACAGGGCCTGCTGGTTGGGGTTGGCGCCCGCCGCGTGCAGGGCCACCAGCTCGTCCGCGCGCTCGATGTCGTCGGGGCGGAACAGGTCGCGCACGAGCAGCACGCCGCCGGGCTTCAACACCCGCCGCAACTCGGACAGGAACGGCCGCGGATCCGGGATGTGGTGCAGGATCGTGTTCGAGTAGACGGTATCGAACTCGCCGTCGGCGAAGGGCAGGCCCTTGGCGTCGGCCAGTCGGAAGCTCAGGCGCTCGGCGTGGGGCGACTTCGACCGGTGGCGCTCCGCGTGGGTCAGCATGGTCTGGGCCAGGTCGACGCCGAGCACGCTGCCCTCGGCGATCTCGTCGCAGACCATCACCGCCACGTGCCCGGGCCCGCAGCCCACGTCGAGCATCGAGCCGCCCGCGCCCAGCTCCACCAGGCGAGCCACGAAGCCCCGGTTGGGCTCGGTGTGGTCCATGGCGTCGTATTCGTCGGCCTCTTCGGCCGTGTCCATCACCTCGGGCTCGAGCACGCGCTGCATGGGGGGGAATGTTACGCGCGCGGGGGCGTAGCGCACCCCTTCGCGGTCCGTAGGATCGAGAGGTTCCGCGCTGCGGCCGACTCGCAACCCGATTTCACCGACCATGGCTCGACGCAACGTCTCCGAGGCCCGCAAGAGCAGCTTCTACCTGGGCACCATCCTGATGGTGCTCGGGCTGATCCTGTTCTTCTCGTCGATCGTGGGCGTCTTTGTCGCGGTCGGTTCCGGCGGCGCGAGCGACCCTGGCGCGGGGATGATGAGAGCTCCGGTCGGGTTCGTGCTGCTGATGGTCGGCGGTTTCCTGCGCCGGGTCGGCGCCCGCGGCGTGGCAGGGGCCGGGCTGATCCTCGACCCCGAGCGCGCGCGCGAGGACCTGGAGCCCTGGTCGCGCATGGGCGGCGGGATGGTCTCCGACGCGCTGGACGAGGCCGGCATCGACCTCGCGAGTCCGGCGGCCCGAGCTGCACGTCCGGCGCGCGGTGGGCGCGGCGATGGCTGGGGCGGCCTGCCCCTGGACGAGCGCCTGCGCCGGCTGCACGCCCTGCATGCCGACGGCATCCTCACCGACGAGGAGTACGCGCGCGAGAAGCGCGAGCTGCTCGACGAGAACGGCTGAGCCGGCTCACTCGTCGTCGTCTGCGGGCTCGTCGTCGAGCTCGTCCTCGGACTCGAGCTCGGCGTAGAAACCGTCCGAGTCGGGCCGCCCGAGTCGGCGAGCCAGGGCCCGCAGGTGGGCGGGGGAGGTGCCGCAGCAGCCGCCCACCAGGCGCAGGTCGAAGCGCCGCGCCAGCTCGGCCACGCCGGCGGCGAAGTCCTCGGGCCCGATGGGGCCGATCCCGGCCGGTTCTTCGGGGCCCGTGGCGCCGGCGTTGGGCCAGCAGCCCAGGGGTCCGTCCCACAGCTCGCGCAGCTGCGCCAGCCCGGCCTCCATCCCGCCCGGTCCGTCGCCGCAATTGAGCGCCAGGAGGTCGACCCCGTGGTCGCGCGCGGCAGCCACGGCCTCGGCCAGGGGCGCCGCACCGGGCAGCAGGGAGAGCAGCAGGGGCTCGTCGCCGATGCGACGGGCCGCCGCCACCGCCGCCGCGATCTGGATCGGGTCCGCGCAGGTCTCGATCAAGAGGCCGTCCACGCGGCCCGAGGTCAGGCGCCGCAGCAGGGCGTCGTAGTCGGCCTCGACCGCGGCCCTCGAGCGCCCGCTCTTGGTGGGCAGGTCCGTGCCTGGTCCGGCGCCGCCCAGCACCCAGCGGGGCCGGTCCTCGTCCGACCAGGCCTCCGCGGCGGCGCGTGCCTCGCGCACGGCGGCGGCGACGATCTCGTTCAGGCGCGCGCCCTGGCCGCACTCGGTCAGGACGCTCGGCAGGGCCATGAAGGTGTTGGTCGTGGCCAGGTCGCAGCCGGCGTCGAACCAACTCTCGTGGACCGCGCGCACCTGCTCCGGGCGGGTCAGGTTGAGGACCTCGACCCCGTCCTCTACCTCCAGGTAGTCGCGCGCGAGGTCGAATCCGGAGGCCAGGAGCTGGGAGCCCATGGCCCCGTCGAGCAGGAGCGGCGGGCCGGCGGCCAGGGCCGCGCGCAAGTCGGAGGCGGTGGGGAGCTGCACGCGGCCGAGCCTACCGCCCCGAGCTCGCTGCGCGCAGCCCGCTCCCGATCAGGAGCGGGCGGGCCCATCGGTCAGTTGCGGTAGACCTCGTGGCAGGCCGTGCAGCTGTTGGCCACGACCTTGAGGCTGGCGGAGGCTTGCTCGTGGGTCAGTTCGCCGGCGTTCATGGCCCGCAGGTCGTCGCGCAGCTGGGCAGCGGCCTCGGCCGAGGCCGCCATCATCGCGCGGAAGTCGGCGGGCTCGGCGGCGGTCTCATCCAGCTCGGTCGTCCGTTGCAGCAGCACGGCGAGCTGTTCCGCCTCGTTCAGCGCGTTGGCGTCCGGGTGGTGGTCCGGCGCGCGCCAATCGTTCTTCGACAGGGCCTTGAGCAGGTCGTGGGAGCGGGTGATCCGCACCATCGCACCGGCCACGCCGTCCAGCGGGCTGGCGGACGGGAAGTCCCAGTCCATCGCGCGCGTCTGCGACTCGCTGGGCAGGTCCGCCAGGGCCACCGTGCGGTACAGCCCCTCGTAGCTCTCCGAAGTCCCGCACCACTGGCGCATCTCGCCCAGGGCGGTCTCGCGGTCGATTCCGTCGAGCACCAGGCGACCGATCTCGGCCGCGGCGGGACCGCGGTGCTTGCCGTGGAAGCAATGCACGTAGAAGGGGCCTTCCTTCTCGCGGAAGGTCTTCGTGATCTTGGCCAGGTCCTCGTCGGTGATGCCGTTGTAGCGGATCGGGACGTGGACGTAGGTCATGCCGTACTTGGCCGCCAACTCCGCCTCGGGCTCCTTGCCGTCGACCGAGAGGATCGTGCGCACGCCCTTCTCCTGCAGCAGCTGGAAGGCGCCCTCACCCTCCGGCTCGCTGCCGGAGATGATGTTCTCGCTGAGCTCGAAGACGTTGTGGAGGTCCGGGTGCGACTCGGGCTCGGCGGCCGGCAGGGTGGCGCGTCCAGCGACCTCGAAGGCGCTGCCCTCGAGCTGGGGCAGGGGCGCTGCCACGGCTCGGACGACGCGCTCGCTGGCAGGGCTCGAGCCGTCCTCCGCCGAGCCGTCGCGGCTCGGCTGGACCGTGCTGCAGGCAACGACGGCGAGGAGGCTCAGGAGCAGGGGAGAGGTGGTTCTGAGAGTGGCCATCGGGGATTCAATCGGCGGTTATCGGAGACGAGCAATCAGGTAGGGCGAATCCTGTGCCAACCGGCCCCGCCAGCCCTGGCAGTGCTCCGCGACCCACTTCGGGTCACGATCTGGGAACAGGGATGCACCGAGCCATCACGGAGCCTCGCTGCTGGGGTCCCAGCCGTCCAGTCCCAGGTCGGCGGGGCCCAGGTCTTCCAGGCCGGCGCCGCGCTCGGGTTCGGCGGGCAGCTCCTGGCCGTCGGCACCCCGGCGAAGCCCCAGGCGCACCAGCAGCGAGCCCCCGTGGGGCTGGCGCGCGTGGCTGCGGACGCCGTGGAGGCCGCCCTCGACTCCGCTGAGCCAGGCCTCGACTTGACCTCGCAGGACCGGGGCCCCGCGGGCATTGCCCAGGCCGCGACCGGTGATGACCTCGATCGACGCGGAGCCCTGGAGGCGGGCCCGATGGAGCGCCCGCGAGAGCCGCGCCAGGGCCTCGTCCGGCCTGCAGCCATGGAGGTCGACGGATGGGGGCCGGGGGCTGGGCCGGGGGCTGGTAGGGGGCACGGCCACAGCTCCTAGCCGTCGGTGGGGATCCCGGCGGAGTCGATCCGGGCCCCCACTGCGGTGGGGGCGCTGGCCGGGGCCGCTGAGGACGGCGCCCCGGACGGAACCGTCTGCGCCGAGTCCGCTTCCGCGGGCTTCGGCCGGCGCACCGCCATCAGCTCGACATCGAAGACCACGGTCGCCCCCGGCGGCACGATCCCGGGGACGCCCTCCGAGCCGTAGGCCAGCTCGGGCGGCACGGTCAGGCGTCGGCGGGCGAACTGACGCATGCCCACCAGGCCCTGTTCGAGACCCTCGGGCAGGTCGCCGTCGCCCAGGCGCACCTGGACCGGCTCGCCGCGATCCCAGCTCGAGTCGATCTGCACGCCATCGCCCAGTCGGGCCTGGTAATGCAGGGTCAGCTTGTCGCCTGGGCGGGCGAAGAGCAGGTGCTCGTGCCACGGAATCGTCAGGTCCAGGATCACGACCCCCGACGGCAGTTCGAAGGCCTCGTACTGCGGCGGGTGCGGCGAGAGCAGGCGACATCCTGCGAGGAGCGCAAAAGGCGCCAACAGGATCGCGACGATGGGGCGTTTGGGCGTCATGGGACGGGGGCCGCCAGGGTAGCCGCTCCCTCCCCCTCCCCGTAGGATCCGACGCCGCTTCTCCCGCCCCGGCGACGCCCCGAGAGACCCCGGGAGCGCCCCCCCAGACCGCCCCTGCAACTGGCTCCCGTGCCCGCCCAACCGATTCCGGTCCCGACCTCGCGCCTGGTCGCGCTGTTCCTCGTCTCCTGTGGCCTGCTGCTGGTGCAGGTGGCCCTGACGAAGATCTTCTCGATCGTCCTCTGGTACCACTTCGGGTTCCTGGTGATCTCCCTGGCGATGCTGGGCTTCGCCACCTCGGGGGTCTGGCTGTCCCGGCGGCCGGAGCTCTTGGAGCAGGGCAGCTCGCTCCTGGCTCGGCTGTCGTCCTCGGCGGCCCTGGTCATGTGCCTCAGCCTGTGGCTGGTGACCCACACCCAGGTCAACGTCTCCTCACTGATCCAGGACCACAACGAGGGCGCGTTGCTGGCGGTGATCGCCGCCGTGGGCCTGCCCTTCTTCTTCTTGGGCGGGGCGGTCAGCGCGACGCTGACGGTTCACCGCGCCTCCGCCGGCAAGGTCTACAGCGCGAACCTGTTGGGTTCCGGTCTGGGCTGTGCCCTGGCTGTGGTGCTGTTCGACGGCCTGCACCTCTCGGCCACGGACGTGGTGCTGTCGAGTGCGCTCTTGGTGGCGATCGGCGCCGTGGGTTTCTCGCTCACCGCGCCCATGCGCGCGCGGATCGTGCCGGTGCTGGTGACGGTGGGCTTGGTCGCCCTGTTCGCGGTCCAGGGGCGCCACGACTGGCTGCGCCTGGTCGCGCCCGACGACAAGCCCCTGGCGCGCGTGGAGCAGTGGGAGGAAGACCACAACCTGCGCAAGGCGACCCTGCTCAGCGGCGAGGAGGTCTTCTTCTCGGAGTACACGCTCGATCCCGTCGCCATGGCCTTCGACGTGGTCACGCCCTACGGCGAGAAGCGCCGCGTGACCGCGGCCGAGGTCGGCTGGAACCCGGGCGAGGAGATCCCGCTCGAGAACGCGTCGCTGGTGGAGTTCACCAAGTGGACCTCGCTCAGCCGCGTCGACGCGTTCACCTGGCCCTTCCGCCGCGACCCCTGGGGCCTGTGGGGCCTGTCGTCCCAGTACAAGGGGGACTACCCGCGCCAGAAGGGCATCACGATCGACTCCTGGGCCATGACCAACGTCATGGAGTGGGACCGCGCGGCCGGGGACGGGCGCCCGCCCGAGATCCTCGAGTACCTGCCCGCGGGCCTGGTGCACCGCATCAAGCCGGCGGCGGAGATCCTCTGCATCGGCGCCGGTGGCGGCATGGACCTGTTGACGGCGCTGCGCTTCGGCGCGTCGAAGGTGGTCGGGGTCGAGATCAACCCGAGCGTGGTCGAGTCGGTGCGCACCTGCTTCCTGGAGTTCCAGGGCGGGATGTACGACCCGGAGAACCCGACCGCCGGGGTCGAGATCAACATCGCCGAGGGGCGCCACTACCTGGAGCGCGACGAGCGCCTCTACGACGTGGTGCAGCTCTCCGGCGTCGACACGGCCAGCACGACCCAGGCTGGCGCCTTCAGCCTGTCGGAGAACTTCCTCTACACGGCCGAGGCCTTCGCCACCTACCTGGAGCGCACGCGCGACGACGGCTTCGTGACGCTCACGCGCTGGGTGCTGCCCGACGAGGACGGCTTCCCGCGCAACACCCTGCGCCTGTTCACCATGGCCTGGGGCGCCCTCGCGGACGCGGGCATCGCCGATCCCGGCCAGCACATCTACCTGGTCCAGAGCCAGGGCTTCAGCGTCATCATCTTCGGCAAGACGCCGTTCACCGACGCCCAGCTCGCGACCCTCGACGCCGAGTCCGAGCGGCTCGACTTCGGCGCGCTCTACCATCCGCGTCACCCCAGCGAGTACGTCAACCCGTACACCAAGGGTGTGGTCACGAACTGGTACGACGAGTTCGCCGCGGCGCCGGACAAGCAGGCCTTCTTCGACGACTACCGCTACGACGTGGTGCCGCCGACCGACGACCGGCCCTTCTTCTTCGAGACCTCGCGCTTCGAGCAGCTCCTGGAGAAGTCGAGCTTCTTCAACCCGCTCGGCGGGGTGACGGCCCACGGCATCCTGGTGGTGCTGTTTGGCCTGGTGCTGCTGGCGGGGTGGTTCTTCGTGCTGATGCCCCTGCGGCGCCTGGGCGGGATCTCCGAGGAGGCCGTGGCCGGCGTGCGCCGCCTGCCGCTGATGCTCTACTTCGCGTCCCTGGGCCTGGGCTTCATCCTGGTCGAGGTGGTCTTGAGCCAGGAGTTCATCCTGTTCCTAGGCAACCCGCTCTACAGCCTGGCGGTAGTGCTGTTCAGCGTGCTCGTGTTCTCCGGTATCGGCGCAGCGCTGTCCTCGCGGGTCAAACACCCGGAGCTGGCCTTGATCGCGGTGATCGCCCTGGCGGCGGTCTACCCGCTGATCCTGGACGACGTCTTCGACCGCGCCCTGATGCTGCCGACACCCGGCCGCATCGCCGTGTCGGTCGCCCTGCTAGCGCCCCTCTCGGTGGCCATGGGCATGCCCTTCCCCCTGGGTCTGGGGCGCATCGCCCGCGGGGACGCGCGCCTGACCGCCTGGGCTTGGGGCATCAACGGCTACATGTCGGTGGTGGGCAGCGTGCTGACCATCGGCCTGGGCATCGCCTTCGGCTTCCAGATGGTCGTTTGGATCGGAGCCGGGGTCTACGGCGTGGCGCTGCTGTCGGCGCCGCTCCTGGCGGCGCGCCACGGCGGGGGCGACGGAGAAGTCGAACCTGAACCCGAAGCGGTGGTCGACCGGAGCCTGCTCGCCGAATCCGCCGAGCCGTCGGCGTCCTAACGCGCCGAACCGCGCTCCGAGACGATTCCCGGAGCGCGGCTCGGCAGATGGCCGTTGCGTCAGATCAGCCTTTGAAGCGGGTCTTGACGCTGTCGATCATCGCCTTGGTGATCACGCCCTGGTCGGGCTCGTCGTAGGCCGGCGCCAGCTCGAGGTCGGCCGTCGTGCGCTTGGTCCACAGCACCGAGTTGGCCTCGTCTTCGTCCGACTCCATGCGTTGGGTCAGGGTCAGGTTCGCCATGGGCATCAGGTAGCGGTCGGCTCCGACACCGGCGACGCCGCCGCGGGAGATGACGAAGTAGGCGACCTTGCGCTCGTCCAGGTCGATGATGGTGTCACTCACGCCACCGAACTCCTGGCCGATCGCGTCGTAGAGCTCGAGTTCGTCGAGCTCTCCGCCGACGAAGAACCCGCCCTGGTAGGGCTGGTAGAAGTAGTCGCCGAGCTGCTGGGGCTGCGAAGCCTTGCTCGAACTCGCCTCGACTGCGTGGGCCTTGCGGTCGCGCTTCTTGGCTTCGCTGAGGTCGAACGACTCAGCGTTCTCGAGGTCCTTCCTCGTCATCGAGAGGCTGAAACACGCATCCTCTTGATCCCAGGTCAGCTCGCCGAAGTCGATCGCGACCGTCTTCTCACCGATGCCGAGGAAGCCACCGGCGCCGATCAGGGCGCGGGTGATCTGACCCGTGCGAGGGTCGAGCATCAGGTCGTTGACGGTGCACTCCGGGCGATCGGCGGTCTCGCCATCCTTGGCGGCTTTGCGGATCGCTTCGGGGTTGGCGTGCAGCTTGACCGTCGCGCCCTTGATCTGCTCGAGCTTCACGAAGCGCTGCGCGATCTTGTCCTGTTCGGTGCGCTCGGTCTGCTGGTCGGAGCGTGCACCGGCTTCGCGCACCTGAACAGGCGCGGCGAACGCCGTGGGGATGTTCGGGGTGAGGATGAGGGCGCCCGCCAGGATGGCGGCGCTGGTGAGAGAGGTATTCACGGGGTTGTCTCCTGTGTTCTTGTCGAGTCGGTAGCTAGGTGCGTCGCCGCGACAGCGCGTCGACTTCACCTGCGATCAGTGACCGTCATCAATCGGCGTGCCGGGGATCGATGGGTGGCCGGGGGATGTGGGCAAGTCCCGCGCGCGGCGCGCCACACCCCATTGGGATGGCCGCGGAGGCCGTCGGCCAACGAACCTCGAACAGGGCCAGTCGGGGATTGGCTCGCGGGCGTACGTGCCGCGGATGGCCGCGGGGCTCGTTCCGCTGCCGATTGGACAACCTACAACCACCGGCCAGGGCGCTCGGGCGTGGGACGCCTCGGCGGCAAATTGGATCAGCCCCGCGACGATCCGAGCGGATCGTCACGGGGCTGCTGCACCGGCCAGCGAGGGTGCAGGCGCAGTGCGAATCAGTGGACCGATGGCCCGGGGGCCCCGTCACCTCAGGTCACAGGCGATCAACGCAGTCCGTGCCGCTTCTCCCAGGAGCTCAGCTCCTTCTCCGCCTCCTCGCGCTGCCTGCCGTAGCGCTGTTGGATGGCACCCACGAGTTGGTCGCGTCGACCCTCGATCTTGTCGAGGTCGTCGTTGGTGAGGTCACCCCACTGTTCCTTGGCCTTGCCCTTGTACTCGTTCCACTTGCCTTTGAGCCACGGTTGGTTCGCCATTGGATCTGTCCTTCGTTCTCGATTGGTTCAGGGTCGCTGCCGGTCGGCCTCGCGTTCGTTGGATGCGGATTGGCTCGGCAGCGCTGGTCCGGCGAAGTGCAACGCGCGTGCCACGAGGGTCAGGGCGGCACCGACCCAACCGGCGCGGGGACCGCGGCGACATCGGCTTGTCACAAGGGGCGCGTCTGCCACGCGTCGGATGGGCGCTTCTACAAAGGCGTAGCGGATCCCTTCCCACGGGATGGGGACATCGGCTCGAAGTGGGCCCAGGGACGATTCACAGCCGCGGCACCGCAGTTGCATGACGCCGTCTCCGCCGCTCGCTGTGAGTGGCCGAGACCCAGAGCGAGCCCTCGCTCGAACCCGCCCGAGTACAGCGATACCCCATGAGTTCACGAGCCAAGACCTTCGGATCGGTCACCGATCAAGGCAGCCACGCCTCCTCTCCCCAAAGCGGCGCTGCGACCGCCCACAGCGAGACCGATCGCACTAGCGAGAAGGGCCGCAGCTTCGAGGACGACCCCACCAAGGACCATCAGACCGAAGACCATCACCGCAGCCGGAGCGAGGCCGCAGAGCGGCTCTTGCACCAGGCCGAGCGCGTGCTGGCCGAGATCAAGGCGCTCGGCACCGTCGCCGGCGAGTCCGCGGGTGATGCGGTCCACTCGGCCAAGCAGGCAGGCGCCGATGCGGTCCAGCACGGCAAGGAGAACGCCGTCGAAGCGCGTGACCAGGTCGCCGACTACGTGGGGCGCGAGCCGCTCAAGGCCCTTCTGATGGCTGCTGGAGTCGGCGTCGTCCTGGGGATGTGGAGTCGGCGGTGATCCACCGGTCGGAACCCGAGACAGGCGAACAGGAACGCGGCACGTCGCAAACCCGGGTGACCCCCAAGGCCCTGGGAGCGGAGTTCTCGGCTGCGCAGCGCGAGGCGCGACGGCTGTTGGAGCTCGAGCTCGCGCGGGTCCGGCTGGTGGGCCACGAGGGCGTGGAAGCCCTCGTCACCGCCGGCGCGTGGGCGACCGCGGTGCTGGTGCTGGCCGTCGTCGGGGTCGGGTCGGTCGCCTTCGGGGCGATCGAGCTCTTCTCGTCGGCTTGGGGGCCCTGGCAGGGCAAGCTCGTCGGGGGATTGCTCTGCTGCGGAGCGGCCCTGGTCGGTCTGGCCGTGTGGCGAGCCCGCCGCGACGCGCGCTTCGTCGCCAAGTTGGGGCGTTCGAAACCGGGCGGCGACGACGAAACCCCTGGTGACGTCGCTTCCGACGCAACGCCCGCAGCGGCGCACTAGCCATGGGTTCCATCACCTTCTGGCGGGGCGAGAGCCCACGCGGTGTGCTCGCCTCCCAGCGCGCCCAGGCCCACGCGGAGGCGCTCGAACACGCGCGCTCCGTGCGTCGCCGTGGTGAGCTGGCGCTCGCTTCGCACCCGTGGACCACGGTCGGCCTGGGCCTGGCCGGCGGCCTTCTGATCGGCCGCAGCTCGGGCTCGTCCGAGTCGGGGAACGAAGGCTGTGAGGCCTCGACGGCGCCGTCCACCGGAGCGGGCTTGTTGAACGGCGCGGCGCGCATCGCGGCCATCGCCCGCCTGCTTTCGATCGGTACTTGAGGCGCGACGTGGCGCCGCCCCCCCAGAGCTTCTCGGCCGAAGACCGCGCCGCATCCATCGCGCCCCTCTCCAGGTCCGCGGCGGTGGAATGGTCCGTGATCCTCCTGGCCCTGATCGCGGTCAGCGGGGCGCTCTACTTCGCCCAGCCCTTCTTCGTGCCGATCGTCGTGGCGGGTCTCAGCCAGCTGGCCCTGGCGCCGATCATTCGCGCTGGGCGCCGGATCGGCCTGCCGAGCCCAGTCACGGCTGGGATCCTGGTTCTGGCAGTGCTCGTCGCAGGCGGCCTGCTCGTCTACTACCTCGCTGAGCCGACCCAGACCTGGGTCGAGGAGCTGCCGCGGCAGTTGCGTTCGGTCCGCTATCGCCTGCGCGAGACGCTCGAGAGCGTGGAGCGTGTCACCGAGGCGGCCCGCACCCTCGATCGCAGCACCGACCTCTCAGGAAACGGGACGACCCTCGAGGTCAAGCCGATCGCGGCCGGATCGCCTCTCCTGAGCGGCTCGACGACCGTCGCGGCCCAGGGCCTCGTCACCGCGTTCCTGTTGTTCGCGATGTTGGCCGGCAACGGCGGTTTCCTGCGGAGCCTGGTCAAGATCCTCCCGCGCTTCAGTGACAAGCGGTTGGCGGTGACGGTCGTGCGTCGCATCGGCCTCGACATCTCGCGCTACCTGTTCACGATCACGGCCATCAACATCGGGCTGGGCGTGGCGATCGCCCTCGCCCTGTGGTCGATCGGTATGCCCAATCCGGCCCTGTGGGGCCTGATGGCGACCCTTCTGAACTTCATCCCCTACGCGGGCGCAGTGGTCGGGGTGGGGATCGTCGGTCTCGCGGCGGTCGCGGCCTTCCCCGTCCTTGCGGATGCCCTCCTCGCCATGGGCCTGTATGCCGCCCTGACGGGCCTCGAGGGCGGCGTGGTGACGCCTGTCCTGGTGGGGCGGAGTCTGTGCCTGCGACCGGCGGTGGTCCTCGTCTGGCTCCTGTTCTGGAGCTTCATCTGGGGCGTGGTAGGGGCTCTGATCGCGATCCCCATGCTCGTCGTGCTCAAGATCCTCTGCGACCACGTACCCGGACTCGGCGGTCTGGGCGCGTTCCTGGGCGAGGCCGCGAGCACTGAGTCGGGTCCCGACGAATCGACTGCCGGGGCGCCAGGAGGACTCGACGCGGGCGTGGCTTCGGCGAACTGAGCTCGAATCCTCGGGGACGCCTACCGCTCGCCGTCGGTCGTCCGCGGTTGCAATCCTTGCAAGAGCGGTCGATGGCTCCTGCAAGACCTACAAGAAGGACCGCGCATCCCCTGGTTGCGGTGGATCGAGATCGGACGCGAACCCAGGCCTCGTGCGGTGCGATTGTCGCGCGCGCCCAGCCACAGCTGTCAGCGCAGTGATCCAGCTGGCGCAGCCACTTCTAGAGGGCCTGCCTGGCTCCTCGGCACGCTTCCTGCAATGGGATCTTCGCCCAGTCCCTGCGCGGCGCGGTGGGCACGAGCTCGAGAGCTCGACGATCGCAACCTGCGCCCCAGGTCACGTCAACCGTTCGCGCGCAACTAACCCCGACGCCGCTCCGGCAAAGGAAGCCCCCATGCTCAACTGGTCCATCACCTTCTTCGTCGTCGCGATCATCGCGGCCATCTTCGGCTTCGGCGGCATCGCCGCCAGTGCAGCCGGTATCGCGAAGATCCTCTTCGTGGTCTTCCTGGTGCTCTTCGTGGTCAGTCTGGTTCTCGGTCGGAGATCCGTCCAAGCCTGACTCCGCGTGCTCGCGCGGGGCGCCGGCGCACCGTTCCAGTTCGCTTTCCAACGCGGACACACCTCAACCATCAATCCACCTCGAACATGAAGACCCTTCCGAAGACCCTGGCCCTCTTGGCCGTTCTCGCCCTGCCCATCGGCCTACCCAGCTGTGGGGACGAGGACCCGATCGACGCCGCCGAAGGCGCCTTCGATGATGCGGGCGACGCCCTCCACGACGCCGGCGACGCGGCTGGCGACGCGATCGAGAAGGCCGCCGACAAGGTCGACGACGCCGTAGACGGATGATCGCGACGCCCTACGTGGGGCAACACCGACGTAGAGTGGCGCCTGTAGAGTTGTCCGCGCCCCGGTCCGAGGGGGTGGCCCGAGTGGCCCCCCCCGCGGCCCGTTCCACCGCCAACCGAGCCCAAGCCCCGTGTACGACTGCCTGCTCCTGGACGACGACCGGCGGACCCGCGAGGTTCTCGCGCGGCTCGTGGATGGCGACGACTTCAAGGCGCGGCTCGCGCCCGACATCGCGACGGCCCGCCGACTTGCCGGCGAGCGCTTTCCTGACTGCGCGATCCTGGACCTCGACCTTCCCGATGGGAACGGCCTGGACTTCTTCAAGGAACTGCGCGAGCAAGGTGAGGTCGAGGTCTTGATCCTGACCGGGCAGGGCACGATCGACACGGCCGTGACGGCCCTGAAGTCGGGGGCGATCGACTTTCTGACCAAGCCCGTCGAGCCGATCAGGTTGGAGTCCGCCATGCTCGCGATTCGGCGCACCCTTTCACTCAAGGCCGAGGTCAACAACCTGCGGGCAGTGCTGCGCCAGGAGGGACGCTTCGCCGGCATGGTGGGTACCTCGAGCTCGATGCAAGGCGTCTTCTCGATGATCGAGAAGGCGGCGCCCAGCGAATCCAGTGTGCTGATCCTGGGGGAGACGGGTACCGGCAAGGAACTCGTCGCGCGCGCCCTGCACCGCTTCAGCCGCCGCGCGGACAAGCCGTTCGTCGCCTTCAACTGTGGGGCGATCCAGTCGTCGCTGCTCGAGTCGGAGCTGTTCGGCCACGAAGCCGGCTCTTTCACCGGCGCGGGCAAGCGCAGGCTCGGCTACTTCGAGCAGGCCAAGGGCGGGACGGTCTTCCTCGACGAGATCTTCGAGATGCCCTTGGAGCAGCAGGTCAATCTGCTGCGAGTGCTCGAGAATCGGCAGATCACGAGAGTTGGCGGCGAGTCTCCGATCGATGTGGATGTGCGCGTCGTCGCGGCGTCGAACAAGAGCGCCACTGCGGCGCTCGAGGACAGATCGGTGCGCGAGGATCTGCTCTACCGCCTGATGGTCTTCCCGATCCACGTCCCGCCACTGCGCGAGCGCCGCGAGGACGTGAGATGCCTGGCGCAGTTCTTCCTCGACAGCCTGGTGCGCTTGGCCGGCATTCCGAAGCGCTTCTCCGCCGATGCCCTCGCGAAGCTCGAGGGCCACGACTGGCCTGGCAACGTGCGAGAGCTACGCAACATCGTCGAGCGCGCCTGCATCTTGAGCGATGACGTGATCGACGCCGGGTGCATCGTCTTCGACGACCACGCGTTGTTTCGCAGCCGCGGCGTGTCTCAGGCGTCCATTCGCCCCTCGATCGGGGGCGCGGTGACGGTCGAGCCGGGCATGTCGATCGCCGAGGCCGAGCGACTGTTGATCCTGACCACCCTGGACTGCTTGAGCGGCAACAAGCCCAAGGCCGCCGAACTCCTGGGGATCAGCCTCAAGACCCTCTACAACCGCTTGAACGTCTACAGCGCCTCCGCCGGAGCGTAGGTCGCCGAGGGCGCGGCTGCGGCTGCAGCTGCGGCTGCGGCTGCGGCAGCGCGCCGCGCGCGATCGAGTGCGGTCAGATCAGGTCTCGGGCAAGCCGGCCTTGGGCAGACGGAACCAGACAACGCACCCGCCCTGAGCACCTGACCTGATCCCGATCGTGCCGCCGTGATGCTCGACGATCATGCGGCACAGCGCCAAGCCGATTCCGCTGCCGTCGATCGGCTCGCCCCTCGCGTCGGTCGTCCGGCCCGCGCGGCAGAACATGTCGAAGGCACTGGATCGGTACTCGCTAGCGATCCCCTCGCCGTCGTCCTCGACCTCGAATTCGAAGTGCTCCTGCAACTCGCGGCAGCGGATCTCGATGGCGGGCTCCTCGGCCTTACCGTGCTTCAGCGCGTTTCCGATCAGGTTCAGGAAGAGCTGCCGCAACAGCGACTCGTGGGCTCGAATCGCCGGCATCTTCTCGGCCGCGATCGAAGCACCGCGCTCGCGGATCTCTGCGTTCAGCCTGGAGAGTACGTCGACCAATACCTCGCCGACCGAGCTCTCCTCCTGTGGTGTGCGAACCGCGCTGAAACGCGCGAACGACAGCATGTCGTTGACCAGGCGCGACATGTCGCGCACGGCCGACTCGATGTCGCCGATGGAATCCAGGGCTGTCTGGGACGGGTCCGTCAGCTCGCGCCGCAGGACCGCACAGTTCAACAACATCGGATTCAGAGGCTGCTTCAGCTCGTGGGCGACCAACTGAGAGAAGTGGCGCAGCGACTCGTTGGCCTGTTGCAGTTCCTTGGCGTACAGCAGCAACTGTCGCGAGTGTCGCTTGCGCTCGACGGCATAGCGCAGAGCCCTGAGGGTCGTCCGGCCGTCGGCGTCGCCCTTGACGATGAAGTCGTCGGCGCCCTCCCCTACGGCTTCGGCTCCGACGTTGTCGTTGTTCTCCGAGGTCAACACGACCACGGGCATCCTTGGAGCAGCGGCCACGAACCTGGCCACCGTCTTCCTGCGATCGGTGTCGGGCAGGCCCAGGTCGAGCAGGACGGCGTCAGGCGGGCGCGTTTCGATCGCTTCCAGTCCCTCGATCAAGTTGCGCGCCCGCTCCACCCTCAGGTAGGGCGCACCCAAGCGGATGAGCTGGCGCGAGATCAACTCCGCGTGGGCATCCTCGTCCTCGATCAGCAGTACGAAGCGCAGCATGTGGTGTCAACTCCGCCGTGTGGGGGCGCCGGACTGGGGGGGCGTGCCGGACGGGCCCGATTGACCGGATGGGGACGAGTAGCAGTCCCACTTGCTCCAGTAGCGCTGGACGTCGTCGAGCATCTCGTACAGCACGCGGTACTCGGGCGACTTGATCAGGTAGCTGTTGGCGTGCAGGGAGTAGGCCGTCGTGCGATCGGTGTCGGAGTCGGACGTCGTCAGCACGACCACCGGGATGCACTTCAGGTCAGTGGTGCGCTTGACCGTGGCCAGCACCTCGTGGCCGCCGACGCGGGGCAGGTTCAGGTCGAGCAGGATGAGGTCCGGAAGGTGCATGGTCTTCCCTTCGAGGCAGCGCGACAAGTGATCGAGCGCTTGTTGGCCGTCGGTGGCGCAATCCACCTGGTGGTCCCGGGTGCCTCGCTGTAGGCAGCGCTGGATCAGGGAGGCGTGATCCGGGTTGTCCTCGACGAGCAGGATTCTCATGGGGAACCTCGAGGCGGCCGTGATGATTCGCAGGCGCGAACGCTCCCGAGAGTGCGGATCGCTCCGGTCCCGGCGACATCCCATCCTCCCCTGGCCGATTGAAGATTATTCACACCCGTGCTCCCGTTCCGGGCCGCGGTCGGATCGGGCACAGGGCCCTTCGTGCTCCGGCGCGAGCACTGGCCGGCGCGAGCACTGGCCGGCGTCGCTGCCCGCCGCGTTCTCGTCGGTTGCGAGGTCTGTGTCCATGTGTACCAACCTCGCAAGAGCTGTGCCGTCGGGATCGCGGGGTCCACGGGCCCAGCTGGACCGCATTGACAGCCTCCCGGTGCTCGTCGATCATCCGGCGCGAATGGCAGGTGATCCGTCGCGGGTGCCTGAGGGCGTCGAAGGCCAATCGGGCGACGGTGCCGAGGGACTCGGACCCGCTCGATCGGGTGGGCCCCTATCTGGGTTGAAGACGGTCTGCGTGGGCGCCGAGGCCCTTCAGGACCTCCGTGCCCGATGGGTTCTGCTCCACCGACAAGGCTTCGAGCCGAGCCGTTCGATTTACGGTGACGCTGGAGAGCCAGGATTCCTCGAAGATACTTCGGTCGAGAACGCCGTCCATTCGGTCGGTGCCCGAACCCGAGTCGGTCCGCGGAGTCGAGGAACCCGAGAATATGGACGGTAAGACCCAGAGCCGTCGAGCCAGGGACCACCGGGAGCCCCGAGAGGTCGGCGGGGGCGAGCAAACCTACGGGCTCACCTCGATCCAGGACCACGGTGCGCTGCTCGCCGTCACCGGCGAGGACCTGAGGGTGGTCCACGAGTCGGCCAATGCCGCGAGCTTCCTGGGCGTCGACGCACCTTCGCTGCTCGGCGTCAAGTTCGCGGACCTGCTCGAGGGTCCGTCGGGAGCCGAGCTGGCGGAGGCCGTCGCCGCCGGCGGCGAGGAGCTCTACAACCCCCTGATCCTGAGGCTGGCGACTCCCCCTGGCCGCGCCGTGAGCTGCGTCGTCCATCGGTCGGAGACGGTGGTGGTGCTCGAGTTCGAGGCGCTGGATCCCGATTCGTTGCAGTCGATCGTCAGCGGCGCGGTGGCGCCCCTGTTCGAGCTCGTCAACGGCTTGCTGCGTGAGTCGGAGGGCTGTGGGACCTTGAGCCAGCTCGCCGACCTCGTCGCGCGCCGCGCCCGGCACTTCACCGGCTTCGACCGAGTGCTGGTCTATGCCTTCCATGACGACGGACATGGGGAGGTGGTCGGCGAGTCGTCGACGGAAGGGATGGAGCCCTTCCTGGGCCTGCACTACCCGGCCACGGACATCTCCCGAAGGGCGCGCGAGCTGTACCGCTACGACCGCGTACACCTGATCGCCGACGTCGACGCACCCGGCGTGTCCCTGGCGACCTTTGCCGACTGGCCGGGCGGGGCGCTGGACCTGACCCGCTCGGTGCTGCGCTGCCACTCGCCGAACCACCTGCAGTACCTGAGCACGATGGGCGTGCAGGCGAGCATGAGCGTGTCCCTGATCCACGACGATGAGTTGTGGGGACTGATCCTGTTCCACCATCGAGCGGTGCGCTTCCTGCCCTACGCCGCGCGCGCCGCCTGCGAGCTACTGGGGTCCGTGGTCGCGCCGCAGATGGCGCAGCACGAGCGTGAGTTCGAGCGGCTCCAGCAACAAGAGCGCCGCGAAGCCGTGGACGGCGCGCTCGGGCACCTGGTGCGCTCGAACTTCGCCGAGGACATCATCGACGAAGTGATGGTCGTCCTGTGCCAGGCCTTCCAGGCCGCAGGCGTCTGCCTGAGACGTGGCGAGGTCGAGCACCGCTTCGGCAACGTGCCACGGGCCGAGGTCCGCCGGGAGCTCGTCTACGCGGTCTACGACCAGGGCGTCGACCGCAGCTTCGTCGCCGAGGATCTGAGGGAGTTCGTGCGGGAGCGGCAGCTCGAATGGGGTGAGGGAGGCGCCGCCGGTCTCGCCAGTGCCCTCGTGATCGCCGCCTTCGAGGACATGTCGATCGCGTTCTTCCGGGAACCGAGGGTCGAGACCATCCGTTGGGCGAGGGATCCATCCGTGGTTGCGGGTAGCGCCACGCAGGTCCATCAGCCCGGGGGGCAAGGATCCCCCACGGAGAAGCGAAGCGGGCAGGCCCTGGCCTGGAGTGCGAACGACCTGGTTCTGGGCGCCCACCTCCGGACGACGCTGCTCTCGACGATGCTGCTCGAACTGGAGGCGATCGAGGACCGGCTGGTCGTGCGCATGGAGTCGGTCACCCGCGGGGCCCTCAAGCACGGCCGGTTGCACGCCCTGGTCGAGATCGGTGAGATCGGGTTCTGGGAGTTCGACATCGCCAAACGCGAAGTCACCGACCAGCACTGGTCACGGATGCTCGGCTTCGAGCCTGGTGACATCGAGCCATCCATGGAGGGCTTCCGCGCGGTCTGCCACCCGGACGACGTGGACCGTGTGATCGAGACCTTCGACGACTTCTTGGAGTCGGAAGAGCTCTGCTACCGGGACCGCTTCCGCATGGTCCGCAAGGACGGCGGGATCGTCCGGGTCGAATCGCGCGGCCAGGTCATGCATCGCGATGCGGAGGGACATCCCCTGCGGATCCTGGGGATGCAGTACCCCCTCGATAGCGACGCAGGGAGCGAAGAGGTGCGTCACCGCAGCCGAGAGCTCGAGTCGATCATCCATGCCATCTCGCACGATCTGAAGTCGCCCCTGGTGACCTGTCGGGGCTTCGTGGGCCTGGCGCGCGAGGGCCTCGACGCGGGCGACATCGAGGGAGCCAAGGTCGATCTGTCGCGGGTCGACAAGGCCGCCGAGCGGATGGGCCGGATCATCGACGACCTGCTCGTCATGAGCCGCATCGGGCGGGTCGGGTTCGTGAAGGAGCCCCTGGACCTGGCCGAGCTCTTCCGCGAGGCGGCCGAGGTCCTGGCGCCGCGGGCCAAAGCTCGCGGTGCCACGATCGAGTTCGACACCAGCGCGCCGCTGGTTCTCGGCGATCGACCCTCCATCTCGAGGGCCCTCGAGAACCTGGTCGCCAACGCGCTCCAGTACGGGTGTGTCGAGCCCGGGGGGAAGGTCGAGATCGGCGTGGAGCGCGGGACCTCGGAGCTGCGGATATTCGTGCGCGATGACGGCCCCGGAATCGACGCGCGCTTCCACAAGCGCATCTTCAAGCTCTTCGCCCGGTTGGAGGGCGACGAGTCGGGCACTGGCGTCGGGCTGGCGTCGGTCGAGAGGGTCGCCCAGGTCCACGGCGGCCGCGCCTGGGTGGAGTCGTCGCCCGGCGAGGGCGCCACCTTCTGGATCTCCCTGCCAGCGCGGGAGAGCCTCGCAAGGATTCGGGAGGGAGAGTCCAAGTGAAGGCGAATCGACCGGTGCACTTCCTCCTGGTCGAGGACGAGGATGCCCACGCCGAGCTGCTCGTGCGGGGTATGGAGCGCGAACGCATCCACAACCTCGTGACCCGCGTGCGCGATGGCGAGGCTGCCCTCGAGGCCCTGCGTGATGCCGCGGCCAAGGGCAGCGCGGCCCTGCCTGACGTGGTGCTGCTCGACATCCACCTGCCCAAGGTCGACGGACTCGAGGTCCTGCGGGTGATCCGCGAGTCCGAGGAGCTGAGTCACCTCCCAGTGGTGATGCTGACAGCCTCGAACTCGGCGCAGGATCGCGAGCGGGCGCTGGAGCTGAACGTGAGCAGCTACCTGCAGAAGCCGCTCGAGTTCGATTGCTTTCGCCAGATGGTCCGCGACCTGAGCCTGTACTGGACGGTTTGGAATCGGCCACCGGCCGATTGATCGGGCCGGGCCCCCCGAGATGCACGGCCGGGTCAGTGCCCGAGTCAGAACGTCCCGATCGTCAGATCGAGGGCGTTGGTCGCCTGGATATCGACCGGATCGATCGAGGCCGCCTGGCTGCAGACCTCGACGCCCACCAGGGAGCAGTCGAAGGGCACGCCGATGTTGAACGGCGCGCCGGCCGGGCCGCCGACCAGGAAGATCGGGCTGAAGATGTCGATCAGGATCGTGCCGAAGGGCGAGGGCAGATCGGGGAAACCGGTGGGCGGAGCGATGCCGAGGAAGTCCGCCATGGCGGTCGGCATGAACGTCGTGTGGTCGACGAAGGGGTCCCAGGTCTGCCCGATCACCGGGCCGCTGGTCAGGCCCGGCTTGAAGGCGTCGGGGTTGGGCGGCGTGCCCAGGCGGGGAACCTCGAGCGCGGCAACGGGGGTGGCGGTGATCGCCACCGGACCTGAGACCACCCCGGTCAGGGCCGGGCCGGGAACCACGCCGATGACCGCCGTCTCGCCGAAGGCTCCCGCGGTCGGCGTGATGCCGACGCTGCCGTCCGCGATGACCTCGAAGACGAAAGTGGCGACCAGCGGATCGGGCGGCAGGGCCAGGGGATTGGCCGGGTTGATCAGGGCCGTGAACAGGGCCTGACCGTCGAGCAGGTCGTCGTTGATCCCGTCGGGGTCGTTGAGGAAGGCCGCGACGAGCCAATCCTCGCCGCTGGGCAGGGCCTGGATCAGGGTCAGCTCGGCGGGGTTCCAGGACAGGATCACGTCCACCGCCGCCACGCTCGCGGCGGTGGTGGAGCTGAGCGTCAGCTCGACCTCGGCCAGGCAACCGGGGGGCACTGCCGGGGTCGTGGTCGTCAGGATCATGTCCACGTCGGGTGCGAGCAGGCAAAGGGCGGCTGTCAGGCTCGTGAGCATGGCTGGTGTGGACCTCGGGAACTCAGAAGGTGCCGAGGGTGATGTCGAGGGCGTTGGTCAAGAGCACGGTCCCGCCAAGGTCGGCCGAGACCCCCTGGGTGCAGAGGCTCGCGCCGACCAGCACGCACTGGTTCGGGATCGGGATGAAGAAGGGCTGGCCAGGCGCGGTCACGAAGGGGTCGATGATCGCCGGCGGCGCACAGAGCAGCGTGCCCAGGGCTCCGATCGGGAGGTCGAGGGGCGCCAGGGACACGACCAGGAAGTCGAGGGTCGCGCTCGGCAGGAACGAGCCATGGAGGATCACCGGGTCCCAGACCTGCCCGAGCACCGGGCCACTGGTGACGCCGGGTTGCAGCGCGTCGGGGCCCGGCGGCGTGCCGAAGCGCTTGGTTTCGAGGGCCGCCACCGGTGCGGTCGCGGTGACCTGGGCGGCCGGGCCGATCGCGCCGGTCAGGTCCTGGCCCGGCACCGTGCCGACGACTTGCGTCTCACCGGAGCTGCCGAGGTTGGCCAGCATCGCCACCTGGCCGGAGCCGAGCACCTGGAAGCTGAAGGTCGCGACGGACAGGTCCGGCGGCAACGTCGGCGGGGAAAAGGGCGAGGCCAGGGCCGTGTAGATGGCGTCCCCGTCCGTGAGGTCGTCATTGATCCCGTCGGGGTCGTTTAGGAAGCCCGTGGCGAGCCAGCCCTGGGGACTCGGCGTGGCCTGCAGCAACAGCAGCTCAACGGGGTCCCAGGACAGAACCACGTCGACCGCCGCCACAGCCGCGGGGCTCGCGGCGGAGAGCACCAACTCGATGTCCACGACGCTGCCGATCGTCGCGCACTGGGTCGCGGGGCTCAGGGAGAGGTCGACCGTCGGCGAGCCACCGGGGAGGGTCAGCAGGGAGGCAGCAAGGGGAGCGAGGAACATGGGAGCTTGCGTGGAGCGGGGGAGAGGTGCGCTGGAGCGGAGCCCCGCCAGGGGGCCCCGCCCATCGGATGGCAGGGCGGGACACGCCGGTCCCCTCGCAGCCGTGCGAGGGGGCCGACGTCCGCCCGAGGCGGCGGCTACTGACGCATGGCGCGCGACAGTTCGCCGGACAGACCGTGCCGAAGCTCGAACAGCTCCACGTCGCGCCAGTCCACGCGGCGGTCGCCGTTCAGGTCCGCCGTGGCGGTCAGGCGATCGCCGACGGGCAGCGACCGCGGCTGCGAGCGCCGCTCGTCGGTGCTACCGGTCAGAGACATGGTGCACAGGCACTCCGAGGTGCTCAGCCAGCCGTCGACCAGGAAGGCGTAGTCCTCGGAACCCACGGCGCCGTCGTTGCTGAAGTCCGCGTCCCGCACCCCGCTCCAGGCACAGCCGCCGGCCGTGGCCGTGTCGCCGAACTGGTTGAGGAACAGGGTCACGTCGTTGATGTCGATGTCCCCGTCGTTGTCGGTGTCGCCACCGTCGAGGACCAGGGGCAGCGTCGCGACGTACTTGGAACCGCTGATCATCAGCGGCGAGCTGGCCCACTTGGTGTGCTGCTCGTCCTTGGCACAGAGCGAGGTCCAGACGCCACAGGGGATCTCGATCGTGGCCACGGCCACTGCCGGGAAGTTCCCGGTGAAGCTCAGCACCTCGCTCGTCGACGCGCTGCAGGAGTCCGCGTTGAAGTAGATGCAGCGGCTGGTGGCCTCCGAGCCCGACAGTTCGACGATCACGTCCACGGCATTCGTTGCCGTGACCGTGACTGTGAAGTTGGAGCTCGAGACGTTGCCGCAGGCATCGGTGGCCGTGCAGGTCACCACCGTCGTCCCGACCGGGAAGGTCGAGCCGCTGGCGGGCGAGCAGGACACGGTCGGGGCTGGGTCGCAGTTGTCGGTCGCCGTCGGCGCGGTGAAGAAGACCACCGCCTCGGTGCAGCTCCCGGCGTCCGCCGGCTGGGTGATGTTGGGGCTCGCCGCAAGCACGGGCGCCGTGTCGTCCGCCAGGACGTCCGACGAGTCGAGCAGCGCGGTGCCCACGGGGCTGCCGAGGTAGCTCAGCTCGTTGGGGAAGGCCTGGGTCGCGTCGAAGTCGACCGAGACGGTCTCGCATTCACCCACGGTGAAGACCAGGGTCGCCAGCTTGCCGTCGCCCGACGCCGCCGGCACGAAGAAGGCGTTGCCGTCCAGACGCAACTCGCCCGGGGCGACCTCCGCCGTGGCGATGGGCTGGATGTTGGTGTCGAAGGGCGCCGAGGTGTAGCTGCTCAGGGCCCCCTCGTAGGTCATCGCCATGTCGTCGAAGGCGAGGAAGGCCTGGTAGCCGGACAGGTCCAGGTCGTCGGGGTTGCGCAGCCACAGCTCGAACTCGACCTGCAGACCGGCCGTGCCAGGGAAGGCGTCCGCCTGGCACGGGTTCGCCTCCAGGGTCAGGCTCGAGCCGTCCACCGCAATCACCGTGATCGCCGTGCGGGCGACCTCGTTGCCGCCGTCGAAGGCCGCCAGGTAGAAGTCGTAGAAGCCCGGCACCGTCGGGTCGAAGACGTCGAAGGGGACCTCGTCGAAGAAGTCCATGCGCCAGGACTGCTGGGCGACGTTGTTCGCGCCGAGCAGGGCCGTGTAGGCCGGACCGTCGCCGGCGCTCGTGCCACCGCCGTTGCCAGTGGTGTTGTCACCGATGGCGTGGTCCCAGAAGACCGTGGGCGGGGGCGCGGGGCTGTAGGGAATGACCTCGCCCGGTGTGATCGGGTCGAAGCTCAGGTAGTTGGTGGCCGCGCCAGGATCGAAGTCCATCCCGATCTCGTAGGTCAGCCCGTCGAGCTTCAGGCTCGAGGTGCCCTTGTAGTCGGTGTTGACCGCCCACTCGAAGTTCCAGATCGCCGTGGGGAACACGGAGCCGACCCCGGTGTTCCAGGTGTAGGTACCGTCGCCGTTGCTGTTGAACACGTTGGCGGCGGGGAAGCGCTGCTTGCTGCGCAATCCCAGCTCGATCCCGTCTTGGCGGTCGACGGTAAAGCCGCCGTTGGTGTTGCCCGATCCGAACAGGATGTCGGGGATCACGTCCTGGTCGAAGGGTGAGGGCTGACCGAAGGTCGTGGTGATGCCCGGACGGTAGGCGCTGGTGACCAGCTGGTTCACGTAGACGTCACCGAGCGGGTTGTTCGAGCCGATGCCGAACTGCACGCTGGTGATGATCGAGGTGGGGTCGGTGATCAGGGCGTAGGCGTCGGCGATGGTCTTGCCGGGCTTGTAGACCACGGCCGAGGTGCTCATGTCCGCAAGGGAGAGCGGGGTGCTCTGGCTGCTCGCGCTGACAGTCCGATCGAAGAACCACCACTTGCCGGTGGTGAAGTCGATCGTCTCGGTCTGCCAGGTCCCGTCCGCCGTCTTCCCGTTGCCCTGGCCGGGCTCGTAGATCAGGACCTTGTCCCAGACGTTCTCGCCGGTGCGCGTCGACGTGCCGGTGGAACCGAAGTCCGGCGTCTTCAGGCCGAACTTCAGCGACGCCGTGATCGCCGGGGGGCCGGACCCCATCCACGAGAACTCAGCCGTGAAAGCCGGCCCGAACGCCGAACCGGGACCGTGCCCGACGCCATCGTCCTTGCGATGCGAGATCTGGGTCTTGCCGCCCGCGCCCGCGCCGTCGATGTGCAGGCGAACGGCGCCCAGGTGGGTGCCCGGCGGCGGGGTGACCGGAGGCGGGCCGAACTGGACCTGGTCGAGGATCTCGGCGTCCGCGGCCGCACTGCCGCTGAGCGAGGCCTCCGGGTCGTCGGTCAGCGTGTCGCTGATCAGGTTCGTTCCGGCGGGGGAGGCCCCGGTCCCGTCGGCGCGGGTGTCGTCGGAGAACCAGCCGTTCTCGGAGAGAGCGTTCGTGTTCAGCTCCTGGGCCGCCGCCGTTCCCGCGAGGGGAATGGCGAGGGCCAAGGCGGCCAGGCGAGCGAGCGTCGTCGTATTCATGAATGGGTGCGAGCGGGGGCTCGGGTCGGTTTGGGAAGAGGTGAGAATTGGGAAGCGATCAAGTCGGAGGGATGCTGGACGTCCAGCCGTGCATCAACTCGGCCCGATCTCTGCTACGCGGTTCGACCTCTCAGGGCCTGCCGTGCACGGTCCGCACTGGCGGCGAGTCGCACTGGCTGCGAGTCGCACTGGCTGCGAGTCGCACTGGCTGCGAGTCGCACCGTCCGGTTGCGAAGTCGATCGCGAGAGGAGTGGGGGGGCCGCGTGGGCACGGGTTGGGTGCTCGAAGGTGCGGCCGCGTTGCAGTGAGGAGTCGGCCTCGACCATCGAGGCCTCACGGCGACATCCCGCGGGGCGGCGCGGTTGTCCTGAGGTGAGCCGTGCTTGAACCGAGCACGGACCTGCGGTCGCTCGAGGCGAGTCGTCGTGTGGATCAGCAATCGAAGCCCAGTCGCGCCATCAACGCGCAATCGCGCGATCGTCGTGCAATCGGGTCATCACGGCGCAACTGCGCTAGGTACGGGAGCCCCAGTCGCCTGCCAAGAGCTGGACTTCGGTGGGGCCGAGCCTGTGGGGCGCCTTGCGGTCGATCGGTCACTGGGACCTCCTGATTCGCCCGGCATCTGGACGAACGTAGAGGCCCTGGCGACGGCCGAAGGAAACCTGAATTAATGCCCGAGGCCGCGCGGGCCGACCGCGGCGTCCGCCCCCACCCGAGGTCGAGATCGGCCGCAGCACTCCGGGTCGACCCCGAACATGAAGATCGGGCCGGGCGTCGCTCTCCGCGACGGCCGACCCGATCCACCTCGACCCGCTCGACCTACTGGATCGTCAGCTTGCGGCCGTCGGTCGCAGCGAAGCCCTGGGGGCCGCCGCCGTCGGTCATCCAGTACTGGACGAAGAACTCCAGCCCCGGGGCCAGGCCCGCGGGAAGGGACAGTGACGTCGAGAAGTCGCCGCCGGGGCCCGCGAAGATCCCCGTGCTGACGAGCTCGGTCGAGGGCACCAGGACCCCACCGAGTAGCGGAAGGTCGATCTGAGCCTGGCCGATCACCTGCACCATCGCGGCGCCGGCTTCGGCACCGCTGACGCGCACGCCCACGGAGGTGGCGGGCCAGGCGAGGCCCGTGAGAGAGAAGTTGGGTACGCCGGTTGAACCGGCCAGGCCGCCGCCGAGACTGACGCTGGGGTCGCTGAGCAACAGGCCCAGCGATGCCTGCATGTCGGGGAATGGCCCGATGTGGCCACCACCTCCCTGAGGAACTCCGGTGGACACCAACAACTCGCGCATCTGCAACGGCGTCAGGGGTGCGCCCAGATCGGCAATGGCCTGGCCCTGCAGGGCCGCCGCCGCCGAGGTCACCAGGGGCGAGGCGCTGCTGGTGCCGTTGAAGGTGGCGGTGTACTCCTGATTCGAATCGCCCCCATAGGCGGCGAAGCTGCCGTAGCCGAGGGTGAAGACGGACTCGCCCCAGGCCTGCACGTTGACGCGGCTGCCATAGGTGCTGAAGGAGAGCTTGTCGTGAGCGCTGCTGGCCGAGCCGGCGCCGACCAGGATCGCGCCGCTGTCGCCCATGGCGCGGTAGCCGGCGTAGCTCGGGCCATCCAGGTCCTGGTTGCCGTTGCCCGCGGCCGCGATCACGACCACCCCGGCGTCGGTCCCGACCTTCACCACCGCGAAGACTGCCGGGTCGTACTCGGCTGGCACGTAGGCGAACGAGCCCGATCCGCTGGTCTGCATCTCCAAGAGGACGATGTCGCCGGCTTCCGAGTCCGCGATGGCGGAGGCGATGCACTCGACCCGCCGACTGCCGCCTTCGTTGGTCCACTCCGGGTAGGTGGCGAACGTCGCGCCGGTGACCAGACCGGTGCAGCCATAGCCGTTGTCGGCCGCCGTCATCTCGCCCATGACCGCCGTGCCGTGGTCGTCCCAGCCGAGCGAGGCCACGCTCGAGACCGGCGTCTGACCGGGCTCGAGATTCAGGTTCACGTCGACCAGGTCCTCGTGCCCGGCCTTCCAGCCGTACTCACAGTCGGAGATCCGCACGCCAGCGCCGTCGGCTCCGATGCTCTGGGCGAAAATGAAGTCGAGGCCCGGGTTGGGCTGCGCGTAGGTCTGGTTCGCGGCGAGCAGCGGAGTCGGCGGCAGGATGTCCCCCGGCGGCGCTTCGCCCAGGAGCTGGATCCAGGCGAACTCCACTTCGGGCAGGGCCTGGAGGGCAGAACCGATGCGCTCGAGCGCAGCGGGATCGGCGGAGGGCACCTGCACCGAGTACATCCCGAACAGGTCGGGCTGCGCGCGCCCCGAGCGGGCCGCCGCGCGCGCCAGGAGGCTCTCGACCCGACTCGCCTCGAGGCGGATCAGAGGCTCGAACTGCAGGCCCTCGCGCGCCGCGAGCTCCGCCGCGCCGATCAGCTCGACGCTGCCCTCGGCCGCGAGCACGCCATCGCCATCGAGCCGAGCCCCGGCCCCGTCCACGAACTTGACGATCAGACGGTGCTCGAGATGGGCCGGCGCGTCGGCCGGCAGCTCCAGGGCGCGCACCTCACGGGCCGGCAATGGCCGGCGCGGCGCGAGCTGTCCGGAACTCGGGAGTTGGGTCAGGGTCGGCGAGAGGAACAGGGCAGCGGTCAGCAGCATGGCAAGCACGTGGGGGAGGCGGCGGTTGGTCGCGGCGAGTAGGAGGCCCCCTTAATTAGTACGAAGCGCGGATCCGTTACGCCTTCGCTCGAAGTGTCGCCCAGCTGCGACCGCCTGGACCGAATTCGGGCCCTCTGCGCCTTGCGGGCACCGCCCGCCGCCGGGGCGGCTCAGACCAGCGCGATCCACTGCCGCAACAGCGCCTCGAGGGCTCCGCGCCGCTCACGCACCTCGTCCACGCCGCCGAAGTCCACCCGCGCGCGGTCCTTTGCCAGCCAATCGAGCAACCCCTCGGGGTCTTCGATCGCGATTCCCCCCGCCGGCAGATCCCGCACCTTCGCCCCCAGGTGCAGGATCAGCCCCACGCCGCCTTTCACGCGCAGGTTCGTCGTCGCGAAGTACTCGGTCGTCCGGAAGCTCGGCGACTTCCACTTGATCCCCTCAGCGATCGAGTCATCGACGCCCAGAATGAGCTCGCGCAGGAGCTCGATCGCCTCCGAGTGGGGGTGCTCGAGCTGCGCCATGAACGCATCGACCGCGGCGGTCGTGTTGGCAGGGGTGTCGTGGGTCACCATGTCGGGATCTTGCCAGCTCCACCCGAGCCCGGCCATGCCGACCATACGGGGCCGCACACTTCGCTGTTGCCGATCAAAAGGGACGTGTGCCGCCCCGTAGGGTCGATAGGGTGGCATCCATGCGAGTTCCGTCCCGGCGCATGCCCCCGGCAGAGGGGGCCGGTCGTCCCTGGCTGTTCCTGGTTGGGGCGACATTCGTCGGCCTGCTGGCGCTCGTTGTTTCGACGGTGTGGGGGACTCTGCTGACGACGGTGACCCTTGCCACGACCTTGTTCGTCATGGGCATCATCTTGGCTGATGGTCTGGTGCAGTCTCGGCGCACCGCCAAAGAGCGTGCTGCCGAGTCAATCTGCACCTTTGCACGGTCCTTCGATTGCCGATCAGTGGACACGTGGGCCATCCGGGCCGTGTACGAGATGTACTCCACGAGCTACCCGGTTCGATCAGCCGACGATGTTGACTCGGAGGAATTGGCCTATGACGCCGAGCTGCTCGCCGAGCGCGCTGGGCGCAGCCTCGATGGCTGTGAGGCCAACCCGTTCTACGGTCGTGTGTCGACGGCAGGCGACCTCGTCCAGTTCTTGAGCCACCAGCCTCGCCTCGAGGGGCACCCTTCAAGGGGCGAGTAGCAGTACGGAGCCGCACACTTCGTTGTTGCCGATCAACAGGTCGGTGTCGCACGAGACGTGCGGCACCGACCTGTTGATTGGCAACAACGAAGTGTGCGGCTCCGTACTGTTGGCTCCCTACTGCTACTCCCCCAGCACACTCGCGATGCAGGCCACGTCGACGATGTCGTCGGAGGCGCAGCCCCGCGACAGGTCCATGAAGGGGGCCGCTAGGCCCTGGACCAGCGGGCCGAGCGCCGTGGCGCCCGCGAGCCTCTGGGTCAGCTTGTAGGCGGCGTTGCCGGCGTCGAGGTCGGGGAAGACGAGCACGTTGGCGCGGCCGCCCAAGGGGGAACGGGGCGCCTTGCGCTCGGCGACGCCGGGGACGATCGCGGCGTCGATCTGTAGTTCGTCGTCGAAGGTGAACGACGGAGACCTGCCGCGCAGGATGCGGCCGGCCTCGCGCACGCGGTCGACGTGGGCGTGCTCGGCCGAGCCCTTGGTGGAGAAGGAGATCAGCGCCACGCGCGGGGCGTCGCCGGTCAGACGCCGGTGGGACTCGGCGCTGGCCATGGCGATGTCGGCGAGCTGCTCGGGAGTCGGGTCCGGGACGACGCCGCAGTCGGCGAAGGTGAGGGGACCCTGCGCCGTCAGCATCAGGAAGCACGACGAGACCGTCTTGACCCCCGGTGCCGTGCCGAGGACCCACAGGCCGGCGCGGATCACGTCGGCGGTGGCGGCCTGGCTGCCGGCCACGCCGCCGGCGCAGTCGCCGGAGCGGATCATGAAGGCGGCGAAGACCAGCGGGTTCGCGAGGTGCTCGGCGGCCTGCTCGGCGGTCAGACCGCGGTGCTTACGCAGGCCGACCAGCTCCGCCTCGAACTTGGCCCGGCGCGGGTCGGTGGCCACGTCGATCACCTCGACCCCCGCGGGCGGCGTGTCCATGCCCGTGGCGCGGATCAACACCGGCTCGGCCAGGCCTTCGCGCGCCAGGCGCGCAGCAGCCTTGACCACGCGCGGGTCGCCGGCCTCGGGCAGCACGATGCGCGCCCCGCGGCGCCGCGCGCGCTCGCGCAGCTCGCCGAGGACCTGATCGGGGGTCAGGACCTTGTCGCTCAGGGGCCCCACGCTCACGCCTCCGGCGTGGCGTCGAGCACGGCCTGGGGCACGTCGAGCTCCATCCGCAGGGCCGCCAGCCCGTGGGTCTTGCCCTGGGCGTCGGTCTTGAGCGAGGCCGAGCCGCCGCCGCCGAGGCTGTCGGCGAGGATGAAGTTCAGCACGCGGATGTTGGGCGCGTCGTAGCGCACGACTCCGCCCGGGTTGATCGCTGCGAAGTGCTCGCGCATCCGCTCGCAGGTCAGCTCGCGCTCGAGGAACTCGTAGGCCGCCTGGGAGCGGGCCAGGATCCCGACGTTGGAGCCCTCGCCCTTGTCGCCGGAGCGGGCGGCAGCGATGCGGTTCAGAAGGACCTTAGGCATGGTTCGGCTCGGGGGGCTGGAGGGCGTCAGACGCTCTCGACGGTGACCTTGGTGCGGATGCGGTCCTTGTTCACGAGCGCCGGCCAGAAGCCGATGATCTCGGTCGCCTTGGGGCGCCCGCCGGCGAAGCCGGTGACCCCGGGGGGGCCGCTGGTCACCAGGGGCACGAGCTCGCTGCCGAAGCGCTCGACCTTCGCGCGGTCCGGCCCCTTGACGCCCATCCGCAGCACGACCTCCGAGGCCTGGGTCGCTTCCTGAATCGCGATGCCCTCGTGACACACGTTGGCGCCCACGAACTCGACCATGCGTTCGTCGGGTCCGTACTCGTAGCCGTCGTAGGCCAGGCGCTTCCAGACGATGTCGGCGCACAGTTGGGCCTTGGCCAGGGCATCGGGGCCGCTGACGGTCAGTTGCCCGGTCGACTTCCAACCGTCCTGGTAGCTGAGCGACACCTTGTAGGTCGGCGTCGCCGGGCGACCCACGGCGCCGGTCACCCGCACGCGATTGGGGCGCTCCTGCTCGAGTCGGATCGAGGTGAAGTCGGCGATCACGTCGGGCGTGATGTAGTTGGCCGGGTCGCCCATCTCGTAGGCGAGTTGGTGGGTGACCGTGTCCACGTCCACCAGGCCGCCGGTGCCCTCGTGCTTCGTCACGGCGAAGGTGCCGTCCGCGTGGGCCTCGATCACCGGGTAGCCGACCATGGCCATGTCGGGGATCTTGCGCCAGTCGGTGTAGTTGCCGCCGGTGCACTGGGCGCCGCACTCGACGATGTGCCCCGCGACCGTTCCGGCCGCGAGCTTGTCCAGGTCCGCGGGGCCCCAGCCGAACTCGTGGATCATCGGGCCCAGCACGAGACCCGGGTCCGTGCCGCGTCCGGTGATCACGATCTGCGCGCCCTGGTCCAGGGCCTCGGCGATCGGGAAGGCACCCAGGTAGACGTTGGCGCTGGTCACCGCGGCGCGCACCGCAGCCAGGTCCGCGCCGGTGTCCATGTTCCTGAAGGTCTCGCCGGCGGCGAGCAGTGCGTCCAGGTCCGCCAGGATGTCGTCGCCTTCGACGGTGGCGACCTTGACGCCGGTCAGCCCGTGCTTGCGAAGCACTTCGAAGACCGCCGCGCGGCAGGCCTGGGGGTTCACGCCGCCGGCGTTGGCGACGATCTTGACGCCCTTCTCGATCGCCTCCGGAAGGATCCGATCGAGCATCGCCACGAAGTCGGTGGCGTAACCCTTGCTCGGGTCCCGGCCACGCAGCTTCTGCATGATGCTGAGCGTGACCTCGGCCAGGTAGTCGAGGGTCAGGTAGTGGAGCGGCCCCTCTTTGACGAGGCGGACGGGTCCGAGGATGGAATCTCCCCAGAAGCCCTGTCCGTTGGCGATCAGGACCGGTTCCTTGGAGCTCATGGCGTGGCGCGTGCGGCTGCGGTGGTCCCCGGGCGTGGTCCGTCCGGGCGCGAGCCGCGTAGTCTACGCGGGGGCCGGTCGGGGAGCGACCGGACGCCCGCGGAGTCGCCTCGGGTCCGAGGCCCCGGACCCGATCGGGCCGGTGGGCGAACTCCGGGAGCCCGCTCCCCTCGATCCCGGCCCTGTGGTCGCGGCCCCTCGCCGCGCTACTGGCCCAGGCTGACCGACCCGATCCCCGAGTCGATCGAGTGCGTGCGCACGTCGCTCGCGCGCACGTCGATGTCGCCGATGCCGGCGTCGGCCCGCAGGTCGTCGATGGTGCAGTCCACGATCGAGATCGAGCCGATCCCCGAGTCGATCTCGAGCAGGCCGACCCACAGGTCGTGCAGGTCGGCGCTGCCGGCACCGAGGTCGACATTGAGGTGCTCGGTCTCGAAGCCGCGCAGCTCGAGGTCCCCGGCCCCCTGGCTGATGTCGACCATGCGCGGCGCGCCCACGTCCCGCAGGGTGATCTCCCCCGCACCGGTGGCCAGGACCAGGCCCCGACGCACGTCGATCCCGTCCACCAAGAGCTCCCCGGCGCCGATGTTGATCGTCATCGATTCGACGCCGTGCGAGAGCTCCAGCAGCAGTTCGCCGACCATGGCCTCGTCCTTGCCCTGGGTGGTCAGCATCAGGTGCCCGCCCTCGAAGTGCAGGTCGGCCGAGCCGGGGATCTCCTCGTGCACCGTCGCCACCAAGCGACTCGGACCGTCGACCCGGACCACGCGGACCTCGCCGGCGTCCAGTTCGAGGGTGAGCTCCACGCTCGAGTCCAACTCGGGGTCGAAGCTGATCTGGCGCTCGTGGTCGAGGTGGTGCCCGATATGCCAGTGGCCGCCGTGGCCGGAGACGCAGGCCGCGATTCCCAGCGCCACCAACAGCGCCGCCGAGCGCAATGCGAGGCGATCGAAGGAGCGGGAGAAGCGGCGCAGGGCGGAGTCGGGGGTCGTTTGGGCCATGACAGGTCGGGGGGCTCGCGGGGGCGGGATCGATCGGGCCAGCCCATGATTGGGGAAGGACCACCGACCGTTACGCTTGCGGGCCGACTTCGGTTCCAGATGACTGCCCCGATCCTGATCACCGGCTTCGGCCCCTTCGGCAAGGTCGACGAGAACGGCAGCCAGCGCCTGGTCGAGGACCTCTTGGCTCGGCCGCCGGCGGGCCTGGCCCTCGTCGGAGGTGTCCTGCCGGTGGAGTTCGGACGGGTCGGCGCCGCGCTCGACGAGCTGTTGCGCGGCCCGGGCCGGGGGGCGCGGGCCCTGGTGGCCACCGGGGTGCACCGCGCCGAGAGCCTGCGCATCGAGCGCCGGGCTCGCCGCCTGGGCGGCGAGGGCTCCGAGCGCACCGACAACGTCGGGCGTCGGGCCGACGACGAGCCCCTCGAGGCCGGCCTGCCCGACGAGCTCGCCACCACAGTCGACCTGGAGACCCTGCGCGTGAAGGCGCAGGGCGCGGGCGACCTCGAGGCCTGGATCTCCGACGACGCCGGGGGCTACGTGTGCGAGCGCGCCTGCTTCCACACCCTCTTGCGCGGCCGCGAGTTGGGTCTGCCGGCGCTCTTCGTGCACGTGCCGCCCCTGGAGCTGTGCTCGACCGGACGCCTGCGAGCGCCCTTCGAGGCGCTGCTGCGGGCCTTGGACTGAGCCGGCCCTCAGCGCGGATCGAGGGGCGGCGTGGTCGTGGTCTCGCCCTCAGCCAGCCGCGCCGCGACCCTTTCGAGCTGCGCCGCATCGAGGCCCCACAGCTGCGTCTCGCGGAGCCGCTCGAAGTTGCGTCGGGCGCGTCCGGCCACGCGCTCAGCTCCCCGGGGGCGGCCATCGCGAAGCAAGACTCGAACCGCCGCCAGTTGGATCAACCCTCGCAGGAGCGAGGCCTGTCGAGCCAGCTCCGGATCGCGGCGCGCCGTGTGCCAGATCGACTCCCAGACCTCGTGGGCCTCCCAGGGGAAGCCGTGGTTGTAGAGGTCGATACCGCGCAGGTAGGGACGACAGGCCCTCCAGTCGTCGCCGCGCGGGCAGGGGAGCTGCGCGTCGAACTCGGGGCTCGGGCGCCCGGAGTGACCCGGCCGGTAGGCGGTGTCGGGGAGCGGGAGGTCGGGTAGGAACAGGGCAGGCTGCACGCGGGGAGTCACCCTACCGAACGGCGAGCGGCGGCCGACCGCGATTGCGATTGGCCGCCGCTACCGTTCTGGCGTCGGACCCGCGGGGGAGTCCGACTGCCCGGACCAACTCAGCGCGAGGTCGTGAGGCTCGAGGTGAACGGACCGCTCATGGCCACGCTGGCCTCGAAGTCCATCTCCTCACCATCGCCGGCGGCGGTCACGCTGACGTCGAGGGCGACGTCGAAGTCACCCGACATGGTCAGGCTCAACGGTGTCCCCGTGGCGAGGTCCCAGAGCAACTCGCCCTCGGCCTCGACGTCGAGGGAGACGTCGGCGGTCTGGATGTCGACTTCGGCGTCGTCCGGAACGTCCTCCTGCTCCAATGCGCGCTCGGCAATGTTGGTGAGCAGGCGCGAGAAGTCCGCGGACGAGCCGATCTCGACCTCGAGCCCGATCACCGCGACCTGGCGGCCATCGATCTCGCGCGTACCGCGGTAGGTCGCGGTCCCCGTGCCGTCCATCAGCCCCTCGCCCAGGGACATGGCTTCGTCGGTGAACTCGGAGAACATCTCCTCGAACTCCGCCATGTCCGCGTCGGGCATGTCCTCGGTCTCCCAGGACAGGTCGCCGCCGGGCAGCAGCAGCCCCTGGAGGATCTTCGGAGAGAAGTCCCAGGTCGCGTCCACTTCGACTTCGCCGGCGGGCAGCAGCTGGCGCAGGTCGGTGTCCTCGGTCAGGCCCTCGAGCAGCGCGTCGTCGCCCTCCGAGTCCTCGGCGAAGGCGACGTCGAAGTCATCGGATTCCTCGTTCCAGGTGAACACGACCGCGATGCCCTCCATCGGGCTGGACATCTCGCTGCCGTCCTCCTGTGACTCGCCCATCATCTCGAAGGCGGCCACGACCTCGGAGGAGAGGTCGCCGAAGGTCCGTGTCAGCTTGCTCGGTCGACCGTCCGCCACCCCGCCGTACTCGTCGGTGAAGGTGATCTCGGAGCTCGAGGAGATGTTCATCTCGGGCGTGCCGAGCATCGCCCCGATGTCCTGGCCCCCGACGATCATCGAGAAGTCGTCGAGTTCCATCTCGAACTCGTTCGAGAAGGTCTTGGTGACCGTCGTCCCGTCGCTCGGGCCGAAGGCGACTTGGTCCCCGGCGACGCGCCAACCGGCGAGACCCAGGCCGACACAGGCGGTCGGCAGGAGTAGTAGCTTGTGGTTCATGTTCAATCTCCCGCTGTGGTGATGGCTGGGGTGACTACTGGCGCTCGGCGGTGTAGGCCAGGTTGCCAGTCGCGGAGAAGACCATCGACTGCTCCATGGTCATCGACTCGGGCCCCATCGACATCGACATGGCCTGGTCCATCGTGCTATCCATCTCGGTCGAGATGTTGAGCTCGAGGAAGTGGCCGTGGGTGATGTCCCACAGCAGCTCGCCCTCGCCCGCGATCGACATTTCGACGTCGAACGACTCGATCTCCATCGAACCCGCCTCGGGCGGCAGCTCGACACTCTCCATCATCTCGCGCATGAACTCGGTCAAGTCGTTGGTCGACTCGATCTCGAGGGTGATCGCGATCACCGCGATCTTGGAGTCGTCCACGTCGCGCAGGCCGACCAGCTTGCCGGTGACTTCACCGTCGAGCTCGCCGAGCATCTGCTCGAGGTTCATGCTGCCGCCGGGCATGCCCATGCCACCCATCTCGGTGTCTTCGGGCACGATCTGCAGGTTGCCGCCGGGGGCCAGGACCGAGATCATCAGGCTCGGGTCGATCGACCAGCTCTCGCCCTCGCTGACGTCGCCCGCGGGCAGCAGCACGCGCAGGTCCATGTCCTCCTTGAGGCCCTCGAGCAGATCCTC
The DNA here is from genome assembly GCA_007751255.1 of Engelhardtia mirabilis. Taxonomy (GTDB): domain Bacteria; phylum Planctomycetota; class UBA1135; order UBA1135; genus Engelhardtia; species Engelhardtia mirabilis. The sequence goes on along the minus strand of CP036296.1, from coordinate 5,879,541 downwards.
GTCGCCCTCGGAATCCTCGGCGAAGGCGACCGTGAACTCACCCTCGTCGTCGTCCCAGGTGAACACGACCGAGAGGCCTTCGAGCTCGCTCGTGCCGTTGGCTTCCATTTCTTCGTCGCCCATCATCGAGGACGACATGGACGAGACGGAGTCGGACGTAAGGGAATCGAAGGTGCGCTCGACCTTGATCGGGTGACCGCCGCGGACGGTGCCGAGGGTGTCGGTGACCACGACCGTCTGGTCGGTGGAGACGGTGATGTCCATGTCCATCGGGAACGGCAGGGGCTCGCCGTTCATGAGCATGTCCATCTCGTCGAGCGTCATCTCGCTCGTGTTCGAGAAGGTCTTCTTGAGGACCAGACCTTCGGGGGTCTGGAACTTGATCATCTCGCTCGGCAACGCGAGGCCGAGCAGGAAGGGGGCGCCGAGCGCGGCCAGGAGGGCAGGCTTGGTGTAGTTCATGGAGGATAGGTTGCGGTGCTCGATGGGAGCGGTTGGACGTGCCTCGGTCGGATGCCGACTTGCGCTGGCCGGTGGGCTCACGAGCCCAGTGGGTGTGCGACGGTTGTCGGATAGACCGCGCCGGTGACGGATGACCGGTGCGCTCCCATCGGCGCGGCAGTGGCCGACGGGCGTGGCAGGCGAAAGGGAGTGGTTCTGGCCGGAGGCCTCGATGGGGGGGCGTCGCGTGGCCCTGGGGCGGACGGGGTCGCGCGGACCTCGGCCGTTACGCAGGACGGCGGTGCTGATTCCAGGGGATTGGGACTCCAGCGGGGCCCGAGGGCCCATCTAGGGGCTCCCTGGCCCGCCTGGGCCCACCGGGGCCGTTTCGGGGCGGGGGATTATAGGTGCGAGGGGGCTCTCTACGGTCACCCTCGGGTGCAGACCGAACAATTCGAGCTTCCGTGGCCCATAGGGCCGACGAGGTTCGCTTCCGAGGGGCTGGCGTAGCATCGCCCGGCCCCCCGCCTCCGCCCGCGTCACCGAAGACCCGTCCCGACATGCTCACCACCGCCCTGGCCCTGCTCCTGACCCTCGTCCCGACCCTCAACTGTGGCCCCCAGGTCGACGACGGGTGGCAGGAGAAGGGCGTCTTCGGAACCGTCTATCCCCAGCCGGCGGACGTGGTTATCGATGATCTGCTGGTTCACGGGGACGAGCTCGGGGGGGCCGAGCAGATCCTGATGACCCTGGCCGCCGGCGAGGAGGGCTTCGCCGCGGTCTGGCGCGACACCCGCTTCGGGAACCTCGGCCTGGTGCTCGGCGAGCTGACCGCCGACGGCGAGCGGATCGACTTCGAGGAGTCCGTCGCCACCCAGCAGACCTCGCGGCAGTTCGACCCGGTGGTGGCACTGGGCGGGGGCTTCACGGGCGCCGTGGCCTGGTTCGGCGCCAGCGGCAAGGCGCTTCAAACCATGCTGCGCCCCTTCGCCGGCGAGCTGGGCTTCGCCTCCGCGCCCCTGCCGGTGGGTGCCGGGGCGGCCCGGGATCGATCGGCCGGCGGCTCGGCGCGCGGCGCCTCCGATGGCGGTCGGGGCAGCGGGGCGAGCGTCCCCGGCCTGGCGATCGACGGCGTTGGGAGCGGTTTGGTGGTGTGGGTCGAGGGCGATGGCCTTCTGGCCCAGCGCTTTCGCCGCGGCGCGCAGCAGCGCGACGGCAAGTTCCAGCCCGAGCGGGTGGGTGAGCCCTTCAGCCCCTCGACCGGCGCGCCCGCGCCCACCGGCAGCGCCGTGGCGGCCATGCGGCCCGAGGGTGGCGCGTTGATCGCCTGGCCCTCCGATCGTGGCGTCACCCTGTGGAGCGACGCCCACTCCACGGGCCGCATCCGCACGGTCAAGCTGGATGGCATCGAGCGCGCCTTCCCCGACCGCTCGAGCGACGGCTGGTGGTTGGTCGGCTCGCACAAATCCCGGCCGGTCGTGGCCTTCGTCGACGCTGGGCTCGACCTCGAGCGCGAACTCGAGTTCCCGCGCGATGTCGCGCGCATCGACGCCGCGTCGATCGGCGAGCGCGTGGCGGTGGCGCTCGAGTGGTCGAAGCCGGGAGATCGGGCTGCCTTCGAGCTGCGCTACTACGCGCACGACGGCGAGGGGCCGCTGGAGACGACCGCCTTCCCGTCTGAGGAGGGCGCGGCCCCCCGTGGGGTGCACCTGGCCGCCAATGGGAAGGTCCTGGTCGCGGCCTGGACCGACGCGCGCGAGGGCGACGACGACGTCTTCTACCGCCGCTTCCCCCTGGCCTCGGACGACGAGGCCCCCCCGCCCCAGGCTTCGACGCGTTGGAACGGCGATCGCGCCAGTTCGGACCAGACCGACGCCTCGATCGCCTCCAACGGCGAGCTGTGCTGCCTGGCCTGGAGCGATCGGCGAGAGGGTGTCGAGGCCATCTGGTACCGCTTCCTGAAGCCCGACGGCAGCCTGACGGACGAGGCGCGACTCTCGGCGCCCGGCGTGCACACGAACTTCCCCGCGGTGGCCGTGACCGGGGGCGCGAGCCCCGCCACGCTGATCGCTTGGAAGCGCGGTGAGGTCGGCAACACGCGCCTGGTGGCCAGCGTGATCCCCGCCGGCGGCAAGCCCACGGCTGCGATCGAGCTCGATCCGGGCCAGGTCTGCGGCGGGAACTGGCCCGCGGCGGTTGCGGCGCGCGGCGACGGGTTCGCGGTGCTCTTCGTGCGCGATCGCGGCGAGGTCTGCGTGGTCCAGGTCGACGCGGCGGGCGCCGTGGACGGCAAGCCGCGCACGCTCTACCGCGCGCGCGACGGCCAGGCCCGCAATCCCGAGTTGACGCTGCTGGACGACGGTCGCCTGCTCGCCCTGTGGGACGTGCGCCCCGAACAGGATCCGTGCTTCCTGGTCGGGCGTTTCCTCGGCGAAGGCCTGCGCCCGACGGGTTCGGAGCTCGACTTCGACCCATCGCCGACCGGCAGCGGGGACCTGCAGCCCGCCGCGGCGCCGGGACCGGACGGCGGCTTCCTGCTGGCCTGGACCGGCAACGAGAGCCCGACCCGCGACGTCTTCGCGCGCGCCTTCGACGCGCGTGGCAAGCCCGCCGGCCCGCCCCTGGCGATCAGTGTCAAGGCCACCGAGCAGGACTACGCCGAGGTCGAGCGCCTGGCCGACGGATCGTGGGTCGTGGTCTGGGAGGACGACATCTCGCGCGAGGACCACATCCACGCCCGGCGCATCAGCGCGGATTTCGACCTGGGCCCGCGCGTGACCGTGAATCAGCGCGAGGCCGACTTCTCCGAGAACCGAACTTCGCCGGCGACGGCGATTCTGGGGGGCAACTTAGTGACCATTTGGACCGACCGTCGGCGCTCGAAGGGGTTGGACGTCTACCTCCGAGCCGTCGGCAACGGCTTCGATCGCGTCGGCCCCGCGAGGGTCCCGAGCGAGCGCTGAAGCCGAAGCCGCGGGGGCCGCTCAGAACTTGTCCGGCTGGCGGAACCGAGGAGTTCGCAACGCCGTCTCATCCCTGCTCGCGAGACGAGTGGGTGTGGAGTTCCCTTTCGGCCAGGGGCTCCTCGTCCTCAGGACTCGCCGCGAGACAGGAAACCGATCCGGGTCAACCGGGTCGGTTTTCGCCTTTCAGGTGCCACCCGCCAGGGCCCGCCAGCAACCCGGGCGCTCGCAGGCTCTTGCAGCGCACGCGACGATTGCAGCGCACGCGGTCACTTGAGAGCCCGTGGTCGTCAGAATGCCGGCGGTCGTCACTGCCTTCGCCGCGCGCGAAGTCGTGTCAGCGTCCTCGGCCACCGCCACCCTCTCGCGGCCGTTTCGGCTCGGCGTCTTCGGACACGCCTACTTGGCCGCCGCGCTGCCCAAGTCGACGCCCACGTCGACCGGGGGGGTCATCTCGCCGCTGCCGGCGGTGTAGATGAATGCGCCGCCGGCCAGGAACTGCTCGAGGGACAGGCCCGGCGCTCCGATGCCCCATTCGGCGCGGCCGTCGCGGTCGAGGTCGCCGAGGCGTGCACAGGTGGTTCCGAAGAAGCCGACCACGGCGGGGCCCGTGCGGCGCTCGAGTTGAAGGCCGGTGCTGCCGGAGAGCACGTGCAGCGAGCCCTGGCCGTGCAGGTCGAAGGGCGCTCCCACCAGCACGTCGTTGGCTCCATCGCCGTCGATGTCGTCGATGGCGACCAGTTCACGGCCGAACTGGGAGTCGTGCTGCGGACCGCGCGCGATCCACAGGGGCTCGAGGGTCGCGCCGTCGAAGGCGTGGACCTCGCCCACCACGTCGAGCAGCGCGGCGTCGCCCGCGAAGGGCGCTCCGCACAAGAGGTCCGGGACACCGTCGCCGTTCAGATCGTCGGCGAAGTCGATCGAAGCGCCCAGGTGATCGTCGGCCACCGGTCCGGCCACACGCCCGAGCTGCGAGCCGTCGCGGCCGGAGTAGATCGTCGCGGCGCCCGAGGCGGGACCGTTGTCCCAAGAACCCCAACTGCCCACCACGAAGTCCGCGCGCCCGTCGCCGTCGTAGTCGCCGGCGGAGGCCACGTCGGTGCCGACCTGCACGAAGGCCATCTCGCCCTGCACGTCGTGCAGCACCGAGCCGTCGACGCCGGACAGCACCAGGGCCCGTCCACCGTTGATGCCGACGATGATCGACAGCCGCGCGCCGACGACGACATCGGCCACGCCGTCGCCGTCCACGTCGCCCAGGCCGTCGACCGACGTGCCCAGGTGGTCGGAGATGCTCGGCCCGGGTGTGCGCCACAGCTCGGTGCCGTCCACGCCGGAGAGCAGGATCGCCGCGCCGCGCTTGTCGGGACCGGCGTCGGGCGCGCCGACGATGAGCTCGCGCACCCCGTCGCCGTTGACGTCGGCCACCGGCGCCAGGGCCGAGCCGAAGCGATCGCCGGGTGCACCGAAGGCCTCGAACAGCAACTCGCCAGTAGTGCCCGATCGGAATTGCACCCGCCCGTCGCCGCCCTGCATCGAAACGCCGACGGCGAAGTCCTCGCGCCCATCGCCGTCCACGTCGCCCAGGGCCGCGAGAGCTCGGCCGAGGTCGGCCGTGGGGGTCGGGCCGAGGATCGTGAAGAGCGGCGCGGACCAGGTGCTGACCGGACCCTGGACCAGCTCGTCGTCGTCGCCGGCGGGGTCGCTGCCCTGCGCCGACGGGACCCAGAGGTTGACCTCGTCGGCGATCACGGGCGGACCCGCGAACTCGGCGCGCAGGCTGTGGGCGCCGGGATCGAGCAGCATCTGACCCGTCAGGGTCGACCCGACCAGCTTGAGGGTGATCGGCGCCGGCGCGCCGTCGAGCAGCAGGGCCACGTCCGCGACGGGGTCGGCGATGTCGTCGACCACGATCCGCACCAGCACCGCGTTACCCGGCGACAGGGCGCCGTCCACCGGGGAGGCGAAGACCAGGAAGGGCGTCGGGATCGCCGGCGGGCTGGCTTCTCCACCGCCACCGCCGCCGCTGCAGGCGCACAGGCCTGCGATCAAGCCGGCGGTCAGGGCGAGGCGCCGGATCGGCTTCAGGGCGGTTCGGAGGGCGTGCGGAGACATGGGGTCGAGTAAGTCTAGCTCGGCCTGATCGACCGGCTACGAGGGGCGTGGTGGCAAGCGCGCCGGGCGCGTTGCAACCTGTGCGGCCCTGCTCTGATGGACCAGACTCCCGAGAAGTTCCAGCAGGCCCCCTCCGGCGGGCCGTCCGACGCCCTGCGGCTGCTGCTCCTGGTGGGGGCGGTGCTGCTCGCGAACCTGCCTCTCTTGTCCAAGCTCGAGGTGGAGAACGAGGAGGGGCGGCGCCTCTTGCCAGCGCGGGAGATGCTCGAGACCGGCGAGTGGGTCGAGCCGCGCATCTGGGGCCGGCCGTACCTGGCCAAGCCACCGCTCTACTACTGGTGCGTGGCGGCCACGGCGCGGGGGCTCCGGGCGGCGGGGCTCGGCGACCTGGGTCGCATCGAGCTCGAGGACCTGCATCTCGACGCCCTGTCGAAGCTGGCCCACCGCGACCCGGTGGCCAGCGCGCTCGGGCCGGGGCCCCTGCCGGACCTGTCGCCGGTCTCGCCCCTGGCGGCGCGGTTGGCGTCGCTGGTCTTCTCCGCTGCGGCGGTGGCCCTGGTGTTCCTGCTCTGCAGGCGCAGCCTGGGCGCGACCGCCTCGACCGTTGCCGCCGGCTGCATGGCGGGCGCGCCGACGCTGATGGCCAAGGCGACCCTAGGGGAGATCGAGATGGCGCTCACGGCCCTGTGCTTCGCGGGCACGGCGGCCGCCTGGCTCGGGCTGCGCGGGCGTTGGGTGTGGAGCGTCGTTGGAGGCCTCGCGATCGGCGCCGCCGTGCTCGCCAAGGGTCCGATCGCCTTCGCCTTCGCCCTGCCGCCCCTGTGGCTCGCGGCCGCGCTCGAACGCGACGGCCGCGGCCGCGCCTTGGCCCGCGCCGCGCTCGCGACGTTCCTCTCTTTGGCGGTCCCGGGCATCTGGCTGGCCCTGTTGCTCGATGGACAGCAGTCGAACGTCGGACAGACCTGGGCCGGCGAACTGGCGCGCGGCGGGCCGGGCAGCGCCTGGGTGTACCTCAGCGACCGCCTGCGGCTGGTCAGCGGCGTGCTGCTCGGTTGGCTCCCCGCTTCGCTCGTGGCCCTCGCCGGTTGGAGATCCTGGCGCGGCAGTTCCCTCGGGCGCTTCGCCACGGTGGCGCTGGTGGCCGGGATGTTGCTGCTGCTCGCCTGGCCGGGGGTGCGGGCGCGCTACGCCCTGCCGCTGTTGCCCTGGGCCAGCGTCCTCGCCGGCGTGGCCTTCGATGGCTCCGAGACCGCCCGCAGGGTCAGCCGCGGGGCCGCGCGCGGGCTGTCGTTCGCGCTGCTGCCCGTGTTGGTGCTCGCCCTGCCGTTCGTGCTGGTGGGGATCGTGATCTATCCGGAGGGCGTGACGGCCGGAGACCCGCCGAAGTGGACCGTCGTGACCATCGGCCTGGTCGCATTCGCGTCAGCGGTGGAGGGCACGCGCCGCCTGCGCGCCGGTGGGCCCGCCGGCGCAGCCCTGGTGGCCCTGGCCTGCTTCGCATTCTCGGGGAGGCTCGTCGAGCGCTCGATGATCGAGCCCTTCAAGCTCCACAAGGACCGGCGCGCCCTTGGTGCTGCGGTGCTGCGCGAGGTCGTCGACGACCCGGGAGCAACCGTGCGCGTGGGGCGCTGGGCCCAGTTCAACCTGCTGTACTACACCGGCTGGCGGGGGGGCTGGGCCAACGGTCCTGACGACGTCGCCCCCGGTGAGCTGTGGCTGTGCGGCGCCGACCGGCCGGCGCCGGAGCCCGCGCGGGAATGGACCCTGCTCGCGGCACCGGCTGCGAGCCCGTGGGTCCCGACTGCGCCGAGCGCCCCGGCGGGCGCGTATTGGACCCACATCGGCCTACTCGGACCGGAATTCGTCGGTGGGGACCTGGCGGCGCTCGCCCTGTGGAAACGACTTCCGCCGCCGGCGGGTGGCGCCGATCGCTGAGGTCCGTCGTGGAGGGCCCTTCGGGGGGGGGGCGGACCCGAATTCGCCGAGCGCGAGAGCCGCGCGCCTCGGTGCCGGATCCGGGCGGCGCGCGGCCCCGCGATCCAGCCCGCGTGATTCATCGAAGTTCCCTCAGGCTGCGGCCCGGGAACGTGCCGATGACCTGCTCTGAGGTGGGTCGGGCAACCCGTCCGCAGTGCCCCTTGCCCCGCGCCGGCCCGACCTCGACTCTTCCCGGCACCCGATCGTGACGAAGTCCCGCCCCCTATTCGTCGGCCGACAGCCGATCTTCACCCGTCGTCTCGGCGTCTTCGCCTACGAGCTGCTCTTCCGCCCAACGGAGGAGGCCCTGGAGAGTTTCGTGGTCGATGAGGACCGCGCCACATCCGAGGTGCTGGTCGGCGCTTGCCTCGAGCTGGGCCTGGACCGACTCGTGGGAGACCGCCTGGCCTTCGTGAACCTGACCAAGCGCTTCCTGACCGAAGAGGGCCTGCTGCCGGCGGGACCCGACCAGATCGTGCTCGAGATCCTCGAGAACGTCTCCGGCGACCAGGAGACGATCGACGCCGTCAAGCGCCTGCGGGGCGAGGGCTACCGCATTGCCCTGGACGACTTCACCCTCGACGCGCCGACCAACACGCTCCTGCAGCTGGCCGACATCGTGAAGCTGGACCTGCGCGCCATGTCCATCGAGGAGTGCGCGCCCCTGGTGGAGGAGCTGATCGATCGGGGCATCGAGGTGCTGGCCGAGAAGATCGAGACGATCGACGAGTTCAAGGCCTGCAAGGAGCTCGGCTTCCACTACTTCCAAGGCTACTTCCTCGAGCGCCCTTCGATCGTCAAGGGTCGGGCCATGGGCTCGACCAAGACCCAGATCCTGGCCGTGCTCAGCGAGCTCTACTCGCCCGAGGTGGACATCGACCGCCTGCAGCGCGCGATCTCGGTCGACATGGGGCTCTCCTATCGGATCCTGCGGCACATCAACACCGCCCGCTACGGCATCCGGCGCAGCGTCGAGTCGGTGCGCGAAGCCGTGGTCTTCCTCGGCCTGAACCGAGTCCGCAACCTGGCCAGCCTGGTGCTGATGGCCTCGGTCGAGAACAAGCCCGACGAGCTGATCCGCACTGCCATGCTGCGCGGACGCATGTGCGAAATCCTGGCCCAAAAGGCCGATCGCGAGCGCCCTGACTCCTACTTCACAGTCGGCATGTTCTCCTGCCTCGACGCGCTGCTCGACACGGCCATGGACGCCGTCCTGGCGCGCCTGCCCCTCTCGGAGGACGTGCAACGGGCCCTGATCGAGGGCGGCGGCGACGCCGGGGACGTGCTCAGCGCGGTCGTGGCCTACGAGCACGGGATGTGGGGCAAGGCTGTTCCCACGGGCTTCACCGAGTCCGCGGTGGCGGAGGCCTACGCCGAGGCCTGCGAGTGGGTCGACCGCCTCTCGGCGGACGTCGAGGACTGAGATGGGGTGAGAGGGCGGCGGTCGGGCCGCGCCCCGGGGGGCCGGTCGCGATAAGCTTTCGGCCCCGCGTGCCCGCCGAGGGCCCCTCCCCGACCCGATGGCCGCCAGCGTCCCCGCCGGCCTACCCGCCCCCGCATGGCCACCGAAGATCCGACCGACGCGAACGACGCGACGGCCCCCGACGCCCTCCGCACCGCCCCCGGCCTGTTCCTGATCTCGGCGGCGGTGCTCGCCCTGCAGGTGCTGCAGACGCGGATCCTGTCGGTGCAGATGTGGCACCACCACTCCTACATGGTGGTGACCATGACCCTGCTCGGCTTCGCCGCCGCGGGGTCCCTGGTGACGGTAATGCCGCGCCTGGCGCGCGGCGACGTGGCGGGCAAGTTGGCCTGGGCCGGCAGCCTGTTCGCGCTCTCGACCCTCGGCGGCTACCTGATCCTGGGTGCGACCGCGGACCAGGCGGCGCAGATGACAGCGGAGGGCAAGTACCTCTCCCTGTCGCTGTTCTACAGCTACCTGCTGATCCCGTACTTCTTCGGCGGGCTGGTGGTCACGATCGCTCTGTCGACGGCCAAGCGCGTCAGCCTGCTGTACTTCTTCAACCTGATCGGCAGCGCGGTCGGGGCCTGGATGTTCATCGCGTTCATCGCGCCCCTGGGCGGTGAGCGCCTGCTGGTCGCCTGCGCCGCCCTCGGGCCGCTGGCGGCGGTCAGCTTCCTGCGGAGCGCGCCGCGCTCGCCCGTGCCCGTGTCGCGCGGCGCCGGCGTGGCGGCCATCGCGACCCTGGCCCTGTGCGCCGTGTCATTCCTCAAGGCGCGCGAGTGGTTTCCGGTCAACGTCGCCAGCTCCAAGGCGATGACCTACACCCTGGCCGAGATCGAGGGCTCCCAGCACGTGGGCCAGCGCTGGACGCCCATGTGCCGCCTCGACCTGGTCAAGCTTCCCGACGTCGAAGGGCGCCCGGGCGAGATCAACATCTATCAGGACGGTGACGCGATCACCGTGATGCACTCGGACGCCAGCTTCGGGGCCCTGCGCGCGACGGCGCCCCTGGCCCTGAACCAGCTCGCCTACGAGCCCCAGAAGCTCCTGGTCGAGCGGGGCGCGGCGCCGCCCCAGGCCCTGGCGATCGGCATCGGCGGGGGCATCGACCTGCGCTTCGCCATGGAGCAGGGCGCCGAGAGCGTGCTCGGCATCGAGATCAACTCGGAGACGGTGCAGCTCGTCGGCGAGGAGTGGGCCGACTTCAACGGCGACGTCTACCACAAGCCCGGGGTCGAGGTGCGCGTGGGCGAGGGCCGCAGCGCCCTGCGCCGGCTCGACCGCACCTTCGACGTGATCGAGCTGTCGGGCACGGACACCTACACCGCCGGCAACGCGGGCGCCTACGTCCTGTCCGAGTCGTACCTGTACACCTACGAGGCGCTGGTCGAGTACTTCGAGCACCTCGACCCCGAGCGCGGGACCCTGGGCATGATCCGCCTGGGCTACGACCCGCCGCGCGAGAACCTGCGCCTGTTCGCGATCGCGCTCACGGCCCTGCGCGACGAGTTCGGGATCGAGAGGCCGAGCCAGCACGCGGCGGTGATCTTCGAGGAGGTCACCCTGCCGGAGGGCGGCCCCGGCGCGGGCGAGACGATCCGCTTCGCGGGCAACGTCTTCTCTCGTCAGCCCTTCAGCCCCGAGGCGCTCGAGCGCTTCGCCATGGCCGAGGTCAACCCCGACTGGCGCCTGGCCTACCTGCCCGGCGTGGAGTCCGACCCGAACGACCCCTTCGCGCGCCTGGCGGCGGCCATCGACGCGGGCACCGAAGAGGCGTTCTACGCGGACTACCCCTGGGACGTCCGCCCGGTGAACGACGACGCGCCGTTCTTCTTCAACTTCCACCACTGGAGCGCCCTGTTCGCCGAGCCCGAGTCGGACAGCGGATCGTGGCACGCGCTCACGGGCGGCCCGATCGGCCTGCGGATCATGGCCACGCTGTTGGTGCAGACCAGCCTGCTCGTGGCGCTGCTCGTGATCCTGCCCCTGGTGCTGCTGCGCCGCGAGGGCTTGAAGGCGCCCAACGCCGGGCGGCACCTGGCCTACTTCCTGGGCCTCGGCGCGGGCTTCATGTTCCTCGAGATCTCGACCATCCAGCGGCTGGTGCTCTACCTGGGGCACCCGACCTACTCGCTGACGGTGGTGCTGGCCTGCTTCCTGACCTTTGCGGGCCTCGGCAGCCTGGTGGCCGGGCGTTTGGGCGCCGCGCCGGCCCGGGCCATGGCCGTGGTCGCGACCCTGCTCTGCATCGGCATCGGCGCCCTTGCCTTCGGGCTGCAGCCGATCCTCGAGGCGACGCTCTACCTGGAGCTGCCGGCGCGCATCGCGGTGGTGGTGGCGGTCCTGGCGCCGCTCAACTTCCTGATGGGGATGCCCTTCCCGCTCGGGCTGCAGCGCCTCAAGGGCCTCGCCCCGCGGCTCGTGCCGTGGGCCATGGGGGTCAACGGCGGCGCGAGCGTGGTGGCGTCGATCCTCTGCATCGTGATCGCGATGGAGGCCGGCTTCCGCACGGTCACCCTGCTGGCGATGTTGGCCTACGGGTTGGGCACGATCCTGCAGGTGACCGGGCCCCTGTCCCAGTCCCGCGCCGAGCGCTGAGTCGCGGTCGTACGGTGCCGGGATCGTTTGGTCGTACGGTGCCGGGATCATTTGTCCCACCGGCGCCCGAAATCGTTGCGAATCGCAACGATTTCGGGCGCCGGTGGGACAAATGATCCCGGCACCGTACGACCAAACGATCCCGGCACCGTACGACCGCGGCACCGTACGACCCTTGCGCCTGGCGGCGCGATCGGTCCAGTCGCTACGTTCTTGCCCAGTGCCCACGAACACGACCGAGAGCTCCCCGAAGATGCCCGAGCGAAGCCAGTCGTCCCCGGAGCGCCGACCCAAGGCGCCCCACTCCAACACCAAGATCGTGGCCACCATCGGCCCGGCTTCGGAGGGGCGCATCGAGGAGCTGATCTTGGCCGGCATGAACGTCGCCCGGATCAACTTCAGCCACGGTGAGGCCGAGGAGCACCGCCGCCGGATCGACGTCGTCCGCAAGGCCGCCCGCAACCTGAACATGGCCGTGGCGGTCCTGGCCGACATCCAGGGCCCCAAGCTGCGGATGGGCAAGTTCGCGAACGGTCCCGTGGAGCTCGTGGAGGGCGACGAGATCGTCATCCGCCAGGGCGAGGGCCCGGCCCAGGAGGGCGAGGTCTACTTCAAGTTCGACGGCTTCCTGGGCCCGATGCAGATCGGACACCGGCTGCTCCTGGCCGACGGCGCGGTGGCCGCGGAGGCCACGGCCTGCGAGGCCGACCACATCCGCGCGGTGGTCACCCGCGGCGGCGTGGTCGCCGACCGCAAGGGCGTCAACCTGCCCGACACGGACCTGGCCGTCGACCTGCCGACCCCCAAGGACATCGCCGACATCGAGGTCGCGCGCCAGTGCGGCGTCGACATGATCGGCATCAGCTTCGTCGGCTCCGCCGAGGACGTGGAGAAGATCCGCGAGCTGGCGCCCGAGCCCCAGATGGTGGCCAAGATCGAGCGCGCCATCGCCCTCGAGCGCCTGCCGGAGATCATCAAGGCCTCCGACGGGATCATGGTCGCCCGCGGCGACCTGGGCGTGGAGACCGAGCTCGAGCGCCTGCCGATGCTGCAGAAGATGCTGATCCAGAGCGCCCTGCGCGAGGGCCGCTACGTGATCACCGCGACCGAGATGCTCGAGTCGATGATCCACTCCTCGCGCCCGACCCGCGCCGAGGTCGCCGACGTGGCCAACGCCGTGCTCGACGGCACCGACGCGGTGATGCTCTCGGCCGAGACCGCCGTCGGCAAGTACCCCCGCGAGGCGATCGAGACCATGGTCCGCATCGCCCACGCGGTCGAGACCAGCGACGGCTACAACGAGCTGCCGCGCGTCGAGTTCCGCGCCTCCGAGCCGACCTTCTCCAACGCCATCGCCGTGGCGGCGGTGGAGGCCGCCGAGGCCCTGGGCCTGACCAAGATCATCGCCTTCACGGAGACCGGCAACACGGTGCGCCTGCTCTCGCGCTACCGCCCCCGCGCCGAGATCATCGCCCTGACGCCGCACCAGCGCACCCTCAACCTGATGGCCATGCTGGCCCACGTGCGCCCGATCCTCTACGGCCGCGACCGCAACCTGGAGGACATGATGTTCAACGCCAGCCTGTTCCTACAAGACAAGGGCTTGGTGCGCGGCGGCGAGCAGGTGCTGTTCGTAGCCGGTGTGCCGCCGGGCGTGGCGCGTACGACGAACCTGATGAAGCTGCACCGCATCGGCGAGCGGGTGCGGTTCCATTGAGCGCGTAGGCGGACGTCAGGTGCCAGGCACAGAACCGCCGCCTACTCGGGCCCGCCGCTGGGACTCGTGTCAGAAAGAGGGGGGTCTTTTTGACGTCCTGTGTCGAAACACCAGGGCATTTGCCAGCGCTGGGCCAAGGCGTCGAACCCCGCACCCGGTTGCCGCCCCGCTCTTCAGGCCGCGCCGCCGAGCAGCGGCACGAGCCGGACCGCGAGGGTCAGGAGCACGAGCACCATCGCGAGCCAGAAGAAGACCGAGCGGTTCCAGCGCTCGATCTTGGTGAGCTTGTAGCGGTGGTGGGCGACCAGGTAGTCGAGCACCTCGCTGCGCGAGCCCGATTCCGGGTAGGGGGGGTCCTTGTCTGGGGCCTTGGCTCCCACGGACAGTTCCATCCGGCGCGAGTACTCCTCGGGCACGACCCCGGGTTGCTGCAGGAGGCTGTGGAGGGTCAGTTCGAACTTGTACTTCAGCTTGCGGTGGGAGCGGCGGTAGCTCTGCAGGTGGTCGGTCACGAGGCCGAAGTAGACGGCGGTCAACAGCAGCAGCGGTCCGACGGCGACCAGCATCCAGGGGCTCGGCCTCGCGAAGAGCGGCTCATCGAGCAGGACCAGGTCGGCGTTGAGCAGGGCGATTACCGCGATCATGCCACCGAAGAGGAACTTCGCCAGGAAGTCGTTGGCCGTGGCGGAGGTCTCCTTCATGCGTTCGTGCAGGAGGTCGAGCTGCTTCATCAGTACCTGCTCGGCCAGGGCGTCGTGGGCCTCGTGGGGTTGCTGTGCCGTGAGCAGCCGCGCGCTCTCGAGCACGTGGACCGCGCCCGGGTGGGCCAGCTCGCGGCGCGCGTCCTCGAAGCTCGCCCAGCGCGTCTCGCGGCCCTCGCTCGACGGCCCTTGGGAGACGAAGCGCATCAGGAACATCCGGGAGACGACGTCTTCGCCTTCCTTCGAGTAGCACAGGTCTCCGGCGGGAGCGACCACCTCGGCGACGACTCCAGTCTCCTCCTCGACCTCCCGCCGCGCGGTGGCCTCCGGCGTCTCGCGACAGCTGGCCACCCGTTCGATGTGCCCCTTGGGGAGCACCCACTCGGTCGGGTTGGACCGGGACCTGACCATCAGAAACAACGGACCTGTGAGCGTCGGACGCACGACGACGCCGCCGGCGTGGGTGGGGACTTGTTCCAACTCGACTCCTTCTGACTCGACCTCCATCGAAGCGCAGAGTGTACGCCGGCCACGGCTACACTCCGCGCCATGACCCACCTGGCACTCGTGGCGGTGATCGTCGACGACTACGCCCGCGCGATCGCCTTCTACACCGGCGCGCTCGGCTTCGAGCTCGTCGAGGACTCGCCGTCGCTCACCAACGACGGACGGCCCAAGCGCTGGGTCGTCGTGCGTCCGCCTGGCGCCCAGACCGGGATTCTCCTCGCTCAGGCCGACGGCGAGCGCCAACAGCGCGCGGTGGGGGACCAGTTCGCCGGCCGCGTGGGGCTCTTCCTGCAGGTGGACGACTTCGAGGCCAGCCACCGGCGCCTCGTGAGCGCTGGCGTCGAGTTCGCGACCGAACCCCGCCGCGAGGCCTACGGACAGGTGGCGGTCTTCGTCGACCCGTGGGGCAACCGCTGGGACCTCTTGGGTCCGGCCTGATGCCGCTCGCGCAGTCTTTGTGACGAGCGAGATACCGACGCCCGCCGGCGGAGCGCCGATGATCGGACGATGCGCCGGATCCTCCCGCCCCTCGCCCTCGCGCTGATCGCCCTCGTCGTCCTCTGGAAGGTCACCGCAGCGGGCGGCGATGCAGGGGCCGTCCCGGACGCGCGGCCCGCGACGGAAGCGCGGGACCTCGAGGTCGCGCTCGCTTCGCCGAGGATCGAGGGCCCGGCGGCCGGTACCGAACCCCTGGCGTCCGTCGAAGCTGCGCGCGCGAGGGTCGAGACCCCGCCACCTGCAGCAACCGAGTCCCCGGATCCGCAGCAGGCCGCCCTGCGAGGCCGCTTCCTGACCCCGGACGGCGCGCCGGCCGTCGGTGCGGCGGTCAGCCTGCACGGCTGGCAATCCAACCCCGAGCGCGTGGCCGAGTTCGGACTCCCCGCAGAGTGGTCCGACCCCGAGACCACCACCGACGCCGAGGGCCGCTTCGAGCTCGACTTCGTTCCTCCCGGCGCGTACCAGTTCGCCCTCGGCGTCCACCTGGACGGCTTCGCGCCCGCCGGCTGGCGCTGGTCGAGCCTGCCCCCCGGCGACGACCGCGACCTCGGGACGGTGACCCTCGAGGCCGGCGGCTCGATCCGCGTGTCCATCGAACGGCCGGACGGTTCCTCCGCAGGCGACGATTGGCGGGTCCACGGATCGAACGACGGGCCGCGCTTCGGCGATCGCGAGGCCGCGCGGCGTTCGGGCGAGTACGACCCGCGGACGCAGACCTGGTTGATCACGGACCTGCCGGGCGGGGCCGCGGAGGTGGCGGCCTACTCCGAGATCGCCAACTGGATCGAGCAGCCCGGCGTCGTCGTCCGCGCCGGCGAGACGGTCGACTGCACCCTGGTCTACGACGGCCCGGACAACGCGAGCCGCATCGTCGTGGTGGTCTTCACGGGTCCTATTCATCCCGTCAGACCCGGTTCCGAGAACGTGATGCTCGAGGGCGGAGCGCTCGAAGAGCGCCTGCGTTGCGAGCACACGTTCGGATCCCAGAGCCACGACTTCCCCGACCTCGAGCCGGGGCTCTACACGGTGGTGATCGACGACCCGCGCTTCGAGCGCTGGGAGCGCCGCGGCGTGCGACCGGGCGAACGCGTCGACGCCCACCTGACCGGCAGCTGCGCCATCGTCGTCGACGTGGTCGACCGGGAGACGGGCGCGCCGGTGGACGACTGGTCGCTCGACATCCGCTGCGAGGACGTGAACTTCTGGCCCCGCGAGTTCGCGCTGGTGACGAAGGGCGGCGAGCCCCCCGCCGACGGCCGCCTCGGATCGCTGGTGCCGATGAGCTACACCCTGGCCCTGGAAGCACCGGGCTACCCGCCCATGCAGCTACCCGTGGACGACCTGGCGGCAGGGGAGGAGCGCCCCGTCCAGTTTCTGCTCTCGAAGGGCGGGGCCGTCGTGGGCACCGTGCGATCGGCGGCGGGCGACGGGCTTCCAGGGGTCCCGGTGGAGCTCTATCGGGCCGAGGTCACCTCGCCCCGGGTCGACTGGTGGAGCCTGTGGGGGCACGACCACCTGGAGCGCCACCGGCTCGGGACCACGACCACCGATGACCAGGGCGGCTTCCGACTGCCGACCGCCCAGGGAGGGCCCCTGCTGCTGCGTGCCGTGGGCGGAGTGGGACTCCACGGCCTGGTCGAGTTCGAACACGAGGCCGCGACCGAGTCGGACCCGATCGAGGTCGAGGTCCCTTCAGGCGTGCACCTGACGGGTCGGCTGCTCGCTCCCACTGGCGCCGACTTCGACGGGTTCGTCGCCTGGGTCGGTCCCGTGGCCCTGATGCCGGACATGGATCCGGCCATGTTGGATCCCGACATCGACGCCATCTTGGTGGCGGAGGTCGACGCCCAGGGTCGTTTCGACGTGGGTGACTTCGGGGTCGGTGACCTCGACGTCCTGATCCTCAACAAGGACGGCGGCCAGATCCTGGATCGTCGCGTCGTCCCGGTCGCGGCTGCCGGCGAGGTGATGTTTGAGTTCGACCTGCGCTCGCGGTGGCCGGCGGTCGTCGACATCGAGGTGCGGATCGGGGGCGAACCCGCTCCCCGCGCCCAGGTGTACTTCGAGTCGCTCGACGAGCAGCGCCCGAGCTCCTCACCGAGGGTCGACCTCGACGGGGATGGGCGTGACACGGTCGAGATCGCCGCGGGACGCTATCGGGTGGTGGTCAACGGCCGCTTCGATCCCTTCTGGGTCTGGCGCTCCCAGGCCACGTTCGAGTTCGAACCCCTGGGTCGCAGCCAGGTGCGGATCGACGTGCCCGCCTGGCGGCACACCCTGGCCGTGGTCGAGCGGGACGGGGGCGCGCCGGCTGTCGACACACCCCTCGCCGTCCTGCGCCAGGAGGAGACCGGCAGGGTGTACCGTTGGAGCCTGACCACGGACTCGGAGGGCGGGCTGGACCTGCTGATCCCCGAGGGGCCCCTGTGGCTGGCGAAAGCCGACGCGGACCCGGTCCCGAAGGTCGGCGCGGACCTGGTCGGTCTGACCCGCGTCGACTGGATCGCCTCCGGACCCTCGCCGGCCGTGGTCGAAGCTCCGTGAGGTCGACGACGTCGCGGTCAAAGCACCGCCGACCGCGCCTCAGCGAGCCAGATGCGCCGCTGCCTCGTGCACCACCCGTTCCTGCCCACTGACCGGGTCGATCTCCACCAGGCGCCAGCGGATCGCGTCGGGCAGGGCTTCGAGCGCGCTCGCATCGGGTGCCCAGGTGGTTCCGCGCAGCTCCGAGCTCTCGAGCGCCGCGGGACCGGCCGCCTGCTCGGCCGCCCACACGCGCACTCGACGGACCCAACCGTCCGCTGCCGGTGCGGCGGGCCAACGGAACGTCCCCCACGCGGCCACGGGGCCCGACGGCGCGACGTCGGCTGCCGTCCTCGGCGCAGTGGCCATGGCGCGCAGGGCGAATTCCTGTAGACGTCGTTCGTGGACCGTCGACTCCGAACCCTCCATCGTCGCGGCGTCGTCGCAGCGCTCGGTCGCGCGGCGATCGAGTTCGGCCGCCGTCGCCTCGAGGGCCTCGAGCTCCGTATACAAGTCCGGGCGTGCGCGGGCCAGCGCGGCCCGACGCGGGTCGTCGGGCGCGGTGTCCAGGAGCTCGGCAACCAGCTCCTCGTCCATGCTTGAATGCGAATCGTCGTTCACAATCGGTCTCCCTTGTCGATCGGTTCGAGCAGGGCCCGGAGCTTGGTCAGCCCGCGGTAGTAGTGGGTCTTGATGCTGGAGACCGAGAGGCCCAGGAGCAAGGCGATTTCGGGCAGGGTGCGGTCGTCGATGTGGCGCAGGCGAACGACCTGGGCCTCGCGTGCGGCCAGGTGAGCCAGCAGGGCCTCGATGTCGTCGTCGACGAGACCCTGGTCGACGGCCCCCTGGTGAACGGCCATTGCGACGGACGGCTCGAGCGGACCCTCGAGGGCGGCGAGGGATAACGTGCGCGAGCGTTCACGCTGGAGTCGGCGGGCGGCGTTCATGGTCTCGTTGCGGCAGAAGGCGTAGGTCCAGGTCTCGATCCGGGCCCGGCCCCGAAACTGATCGAGTCGCTTCCAGACCTGCAGCACCACGGTCTGGGAGACCTCTTCGATTCCCTCCGGTCCCAGGGGTGATCCAAGGCGCCGGTTGCGCTCGGCGACGAAGCGAGCGACGCAGCGCAGCCGAATCGCGAGGGCTTCCTGCGCCTCGAGGTCACACGCCAGGGCCCTTTGCGCGAGCAACAGGTCCTCGGCGCCTCCTTCGAGTCGGTCGGCAACCATTGGTGTCGGCGGGGCGGGCATGGGTTTACCTCGGTGGGACATTTTCTCAAGGGGGTGGACACGCTCGCGAGATCGACGCCCTCTCGTCGCCGTCTGGGCGAATGGCTGTCGATGGAGCCAGTCTGGGGTTCGCTCCGAAGGGCTGGTCGGAATGGGCGCGCTGCCTTCCGCCATCTTCAGCGGCGAAGCTGCCGTAGCGCGGCGTCGAGGAAACCTGAAGTTCTTGTCGTCCGCTGGTCGGGCGGCCAACACGAAGTTGCCGCCTGCGACGCGACGTCGGAGGCAGCTCGCGCCTCGAACTTCGCAGGAGTGGGCTCCGAACCAAGACCATCAACCAACGGAAACGTCATGGCCTACCTCAATGGCTTGCTCCCCAAGAAACTCATGGCCGCGGGGGCGCTCGCGGTCGGGTTGACCGCCGCCGGCTGCGACACGGAAGGCAGCTTCCAGGTCGAGAGCATCACGACCTGCTGCATCGAGCTCGTCGGCGGCAAGGTGGACTTCACGGTCAGCGGCGGCGTGCTGAAGATCGGTGGCGCAGCGACCGCCGTGGACATCAAGAAGCGCCAGACCCCGGAGTGCGAGGAATGTCAACTCACGGGTGACATTCACATCCACTGTGACGTCAACGGCAACGGCCACGAAGATCCCGGCGAGTACACCAACGACATCCCGGTCAGCAACTCGACCACCGTGGGCATGGGCGGCGTCACCATCAACGGCGTCGGCGAGAAGACGGCCTTCCGCATGACCTACGAGATCGACGCCTGCTGCCCCGACGGCAAGAAGCTCAAGCGCACGATCGTCTCCAGCGGCAGCTGAGTTCGAGCCTCGCGCCAACAACCACCTCCAACGAACGACACAAGAGACAGAACAATGATCAACAACAAGAAATTCGCGGGTCTCGGTCTGGCCGCCTTCCTGGGGGCCGGCGTGGTCGCCCTCTCCGGAGTCTCCACCGCCGCCTCGCCCTTCGCGCAGTTCTCCAGCGACGAGGCCCAAGTGGCCTACAGCACCCTGGACCACACCATGGGCGTGCGCTTCGACGTGCTGAAGTCGGACAAGGGCTCGAGCCTGCTCTCGGCCTCCGGCTGGATCCCGCCGAAGATCAGTGACCTGGTCGACCCCTTCACGATCTCGGGCGGGACGGCGACCCTGGAGACCGACGGGATGACGACCGACTACGCCTTGATGCAGGTCGGCGGCGCGTGGGTCATCTCGATCCCCACCGACGTGCTGTTCTCCAAGGGCAGTCACTCGCTCCAGGTCAACCTGGAGGGCAAGTCGCCCATGGGCGACAAGCAGTGGACGACTTGGGTGGGTCTGACCCTCTGAGCTCGGGGCCCTGGAATGGAGGCCAGCCCCCCGCGATGGCGGGCGGCTGGCCTCTGGCCGTCCCGGTGCGGCGCGAGCGGCGGCGATCCGCCCCAACCCGCGCGGGGAGGGGGCCGGATCGTCGGGTATCCTGGCGGGCTCCGCCAACCCCGACGAGCTCCCCTTGGATAGCGCCATTTCGACCTCCTCCGACCACACCCTGGTCCCCGCCAGCTCCGACCGACCGGGCGACGATCCGATCTTCCGGCTCAACGCGATGGCCCAGGCCCGCGCGGCGGCGGGGGAGGACGTGCTCAACGCGACCTTGGGTGCGCTGTTCACCGACGACGGCCAACTCGCGGTGATGCCGTCGGTCTACGACGCCATGCGCTCGATCGACGGGCGTCGCGCGGCGGGCTACGCGCCGATCCGCGGGCAGGCGGAGTTCCTCGACGCGGTGGTGCGCGACCTGACCGAGGGCACGACCCTCGCCGGTCAGGCCATCGCGGTGGCAACCCCCGGCGGCACCGGCGCGGTCTACAACGCGATCGTCAACTTCCTCGAGCCGGGCAACGCGCTGTTGACCTCGAGCTTCTACTGGGAGCCCTACGGGATCCTGGCCGAGCACAGCGGGCGGCGCTTCGCCACCTTCCGCAACTTCGACGAGAGCGGCGCCTTCGACGTAGCCGCCCTCGAGGTCGAGGCGCGGCGCCTGATCGCGCGTCAAGGGCGATTGCTGCTGGTCCTGAACACCCCCTGCCACAACCCCACCGGCTACTCCCTCGACGCGGGTGAGTTGGAGCGCATCGGCGACCTGCTCCTGGAGCTGTCCGGCGAGGCGCCGGTGACCCTGCTCCTGGACCTGGCCTACGAGAAGTTCGCCGCGCCGCACACCGCCTCCTGGCAGCCCCTGGCCGAACGCCTGGTCGGGCGCGTGCAGGTGCTCGCCGCCTGGACCGCGTCGAAGGCCTTCACCCAGTACGGCAGCCGCATCGGTGCGCTGGCGGCCTTCCACTCGGCCGATGCCACCCCGGAGACCCGCGAGCACCTGGCCAACGCCCTGGGTTACACCTGCCGCGGGACCTGGTCCAACTGCAACAACCTCGGGATGTTGACCGTGGCCAAGGTCCTGAACGACCCCGAGCTGCGCGCCCGCTCGATCGCCGAGCGCGGCGAGCTGGTGGCCCTACTCGACGACCGCGTCCAGGCCTTCAACCGCGAGGCCGCCGCGGCGGGATTGGCCTACCCGCGCTACGAGGGCGGCTTCTTCGTCTCGGTCTTCACCGACGACCCCGACGGGACCGTGGCTCGCGCCCAGGACAAGGGCGTGTTCTTCGTGCCGCTCGACGGCGCCGTCCGCCTGGCCCTGTGCGCCACGCCGGCGGTGACGATCCCGCGCTTGGTGGAGACCCTGGCCAGCAGCCTCGAGGGTTGAGCGGCGTGCCGAACAGCGAGTTGATCCGCCGCGCGGGTGAGCGCGAGCACTACTACGGCGAGCGGGTGCACCTGGTGGACAACGCCCTGATCCAGTCCGCGATCGCGCGGCTGGGCAACGGCGATTCGCGGCGCGCGGAGCTCTATCGCCTGTTGGAGCTCGTCTACCACAGCCTCGCGGTGGAAGCCCTCGGCAACGAGTTGCCCCGCGCTCGGGTGGAGGTCTCCACGCGCATGCAGGAGTTCCACCCCGCCGAGGGCGTCTTCCGCGGCGAGGCCCTCGATCCGAGCCATTCGGTGGTCGTGGTGGACGTGATCCGCGGAGGCATCGTCCCGGCGCAGATCGTGTTCGAGATGCTGACGGCGGTGCTGCCGGATGCTTGCACGCGCCTCGACCACCTGAACATGGCGCGCATCAGCGACGACCAGGGCCGCGTGACCGGCGTGGACCTGTCCGGCAGCAAGGTCGGCGGCACGGTCGAGGGCGCGACCCTGGTGATCCCCGATCCGATGGGTGCAACCGGCTCGACGGTCGTGCGCGCCCTCGAGCACTACCTGGAGCACCACGGCCGCCCGGCGAAGGTGGTGGTCCTGCCGATGATCGCCACGCCGGAGTTCGTGCGCCGCGTGACCGAGGCCTCGGAGCTGGTGCACGTGTTCGCGGCGCGGCTCGACCGCGGCCTCTCCGCCCCCGACGTGCTCGCGACCACGCCCGGCGAACGCTGGAGCGAAGAGCGCGGCCTCAACGACCACGGTTACATCGTCCCCGGCGCCGGCGGCGTCGGCGAGATCCTCAACAACGCCTGGTGCTGAACGCGCCGGCCGACTCGGACCCACTCCCCATGCTCCCCAGCCCGCTTCGTCTCTGCGTCCTCGTGGCCCCGCTGGTCCTGCCGCTCGTCGCCTGTGGCGGCAGTGAACCGGCGACCGAAGGCAGCGGCGACTCCGGCCCGGCTCCCGCCGCCGAACTCGACGTGGACGCCGCCATCGCCGTCTTCGAGGCGGGGACTTGCTGGACCTGTCACGGCCGGCCCCACATGGACATGGACGGCTTCGGCGGGCCGAAGCTCGCGGGCCTCGACGCCCACTGGAACGTCGCCGACTTGGCGGACTTCATCGAGAATCCCGAGGCCTGGGTGGCCAAGGACAGTCGCCTGGCCCTGTTGAAATCCGAGGCGATGGTGCCGATGAACCCGCCCCCGCGCCCGATCTCGCTCGAGGACCGCGAGCTGCTGGCGCGCTGGCTGTTGACGCTCGAGTAGCGTCGTGGGACGTACGGTGGCGTGGGACGTACGGTGGCGTGGGACGTACGGTGGCGTGGGACGTACGGTGGCGTGGGACGTACGGTGGCGGGATCATTTGTCCCACGACCCCGGGCATCCGCAGCGCCGGAGGCGCCGCGGATGCCCGGGGTCGTGGGACAAATGATCCCGCCACCGTACGTCCCACTCGTTCTCCAACCCCTACGTTGCAACTTGGTTCTCGGACTTCGTCGCCCTGCGCGGCGGGACTCCCGCGCACTGGCTCGTGCTGGGCGGCGGCGTGCTCGGTCCCGTCGCGGGTGCGATCCTGGCCTGGCGACATCGGGCG
This sequence comes from Engelhardtia mirabilis, assembly GCA_007751255.1. Taxonomy (GTDB): domain Bacteria; phylum Planctomycetota; class UBA1135; order UBA1135; genus Engelhardtia; species Engelhardtia mirabilis. The sequence goes on along the minus strand of CP036296.1, from coordinate 5,856,472 downwards.
GGAGCGGCCGGCCTGCGGGCCCTTTGGCGGCACCTGGTCGACGTTCGCATCAGTGATTGGCGAGGCTGGACGGGCGCCCTGCTCCCTGCCGGCTACTTCGCGGTCGCATCGACCGTGGTCTTCGCCCTGACCGGCGTGACGTTCAGGTCCGAAGTGGGTCCGCTCGGCTTCGCGGGCCTGCTGCTGGCTTCCTGCGTGCTCGTCATCGGGGAGGAACTCGGCTGGCGAGGGACGCAGCTTCCGCTGCTCCAGGAAACTGGTGGCGCCCTGCGCTCCTCCGTCGTGGTCGCCGTCTCGTGGGCCTTCTGGCACCTACCGTTGGTCCTGATGTGGGGCGCCGGACCGGACAGCTCCCCGCTCGAGGCGGGGCTGGCGCTGATCCCCTACCTGCTGCTGACCATCCCGATGGCGGTCATGCATACCTTCGCCTTCAACTCGGCTCGCGGGCTCGTCCTGGTCTCGGTCGTCCTGCACGGCCTCCACAATCACCTGAACGCCGTCCTGGGGCCGAATCCCGCGGAGGACGCCGCCCTCGCGCGCGCGGGAGCGTTGTCGGGACCGGTCCTCATGGGCGTGTTCTGGAGTGTCGCCGTCGGACTGTGGATCGCCTTTCGAGGACGCGACCTGGCCCCGCGCGGCAAGGTCACCGCGAGCTCGATGCTCGAATCGAGGCCGTGACGAATGGGGCGCCCGGTGGTGAGGGACAGGGGATCCCGCCGCCGTGATTCCGACGCCACGACCCCCGGCGTTGACCGATTTCGGGGGGAGCTGCTAAGACGAAGCTCGCGGAGCAGCATCCCGTCGCCGCGGCGACGGCTCCGCCAAGGAGGAACCCATGCCGACCCTGACTGATCTGATCGCTGTGGCGATCGTCGCCGGAATCTGCTCGTCCCTGGCCCTGGCCTGCTTCTGGAGCGTGGGACCCGAGGGGCGCTTGCCGGCGGCCACGGCCGCGTCCATCGCCAGCGCGATCGTCGTCATGCACCTGCGGTCTCGGGACGCGTCGGCCAACCCGTCGCGGCAGACCGGCGAGTAGTCCGCGACGGACGGGTCCCCGCGCCCTCAGCGCTCGATCACGTCGATGCGTCCGCCGGACCAGGTGCGTAGCTCGAGGCGCGAGCCGGGCTTCAGACCCGAGAGCAGCCGCCGCTCGTCGAACTCGTCGTAGAGCACGCCGGCGCCGCGCCAGCGGCCATCGACCTCGAGGGTCCAGATCGTGACCGTGTCGGCCAAGAGGTCCTCGACCAGGCTGATCGCTTCGGCCAGCTCGCTCGAGCGTCCGCCTCCGCGCGGCGCGGTGAACTCCTGGCTCCAGCGGCCCCACTGGACCAGCACCCGCTCGGGGTCGCCGCTGTCGACGACCATCGCCGGCTCGCCCTCGACGGCCGCCGGGATGGTCAGGATCAAGTAGGCCTCGTCGCGACCGGGGCGCTGTTCGATGCGCGCGTGCCCCTTGAGTTCGGGGTGGTGGCGCAGGAGCTCGTGGGCCAGGGAGCGGCTGGCGGGGTCGAGGGCTTCGATGTCGAACATCGTCTCGGGTCGGGTCGGTTGCGGGTCGGATCAGCCGGGCGGATCAGAGGTCGCCAGAGCGTCGGGCGGCCACGAAGTTGGTCACGAAGCGGAAGGCCGACAGGTCGGGCACCTCGCGGGCGGCGCGGGCGGCGTTCTTCCACACGTCCTCGCCGGAGGCGTCGAGGTCGCGCAGGCGCGCGTAGTCGATGCCCATGTGGTCCACGGCGTAGGCGCGGCGCTGGTCGGGCTTCGACACGCCCGGCGCCACGGCCAGGCCCTGCAGGTCGAAGTGGTTGGAGGAGTCCAGGACGACCCCGTGGCCGACCCGGAACCAGGCCGCCAGGTTGCCCTCGCCCCACACGTCGGCGGCGTCGGGGCTGTCGATCAACACCTCGGCGCGCTCGGGCGCGAGGACCCGGATCAGGTGGGCGCCCTCCAGGTGGTAGATCGGCCGCGTGTCGCCGGGGAACACGCCCTTCAGGAAGGGGCTGTCGTCGGAGCACGGGAAGGACTCCACGTCGTCGAGCACTTCCGAGCGCGTGTCGACCTTGGCGATCACGCCGGGGAAGACTCGCGCGACGGTCTCGGTCAGGGCCCAACAGGAGCCGAAGAGCTGGCCGCCGCACAGCACGTACCACTCGAGCAGCTCTGCGTCGCCGGCCTCGATCTCGCCGGTGCAGTTGGCCACGAAGATCGCGTCCGGGTGCAGGCCATCGCGGCGCACGCGCGAGGACTGGGTCAAGCGGTAGGCGATGTGTTGACGCTCGAGCAGCTCTTGGATGTGGTCGGCGCGGCTCTCGAGCACGACCACGTCGAGGCCGCGGTAGATTTCGCCGTAGGGCACGCCGTAGCCGTACTTCGCGCGGCGTTCCGCGTCGTCCTCGGGGTGGGTGAAGCGCATGGCGCTGCCGCCGTCGTCGTACCAGGCCTGCCACGCCTCGCGCGTGGCCTCGACGTCGATGCGCTTGGTCAAGCGCCGCAGGGCCTCGTGGGCGCAGAGCGCGACGATCGAGTCGTCGTCCTCGAGGGCGGCGATCAGGGGCGGGATCGCGGCGGGCTCGTGGATCAGGCCCAGGCCGACCGTGGCCGCGGCGCGCAGGCGCCAGTCCTCGTGCTCGTTGCGAATGCGCTGCAGCGGCTCGACCGAGGCCACGGTTGCCAGCTTGCCGATCGACACGGCGGCGCAGGCGCCCACGCCCCAGTCGGCGTCGTCGAGGGCCGTGACCAGGGCCGGCAGCACGACCGCCAAGGTGCGTCGCCCCAGCGTCGTCGCGAGCTCGCGACGCACGCCCGCGTCGGGCTCGGCGACCAAGCGCTCCACCAGGAAGGCGCGGTGGGCCAGGGCGTCCACGCGACCCAGGGCTTGGGCTGCGCGCAGGCGCACGCGCGGCTCGTCGTCGACCGCGAGGGACTTCAGGCGCTCGCCCTCGCTCTCGCCCAGGCGTTCGAAGGCCACGATCGAGAGGGCGCGGGCGCCGGTGTCGTCCGCGGCCGCGGCGCGCTCGGCCAGCTCGCGGGCCAGCTTCTGGCGCGAGGCCTCGAGGGGCTCGTAGAGGATCAGCGCCGCGACCTCGGCGGCGCGCGCGGGCGGCAGGGCGTCGAGGTGCGGCCGGGCGCCCGTATCGGTGGCCAGGTCTGCCATCAGCGCCACGGCTCGGCGCGCGACCACGTCGGTGACGTCGCCGCCCGCGAGCAGCTTCGCCACAGGCTCGAGATGCGCCACCGTCGCGCGTCCGCGCAGGGTCTCGAGAGCGGCCGCGCGCACGCGCACGTCGTCGCGGGCGAGCAGATCGGCGAAGTGGGCCGGCGAGGGATCGACCAGCAGCTCGGCTCGGGCCAGGGCGGCGCGCACGTCCCCCTCGTCGTTCTCGAGCAGCTTGGACGTCTTGCCCAGCTCGGCCTCGCCCTCGAGTGCTTCCATTCCGGCCGCCAGGGCCTCGGCGGCCTCGACGATGCGCTTGCCCTTGACCGCCTTGAGCAGGCGCTCGAGACCCTGTTCGGGGTCGATCTTGACCAGCGAGCGGGCCGCCGCATGGCGCACGCGACGCAGGGGGGCGTCCACGGCCAGGCCCGCGAGGACCTTGATCGAGTCCTTGCCCCCGCGCCGACCCAGGGCCTGGGCCGCGCGCTCCACGACCTCCCAATCGTCGTCGTCCAGGACGCTCAGCAGCAGGTCCTCGGCGTTCTCGTGCCCCAGCTCCTCCAGGTTGCCGATCGCGGCCAGGCGCTCCTCGACCTGCGCCGCGCGCAGGCCGTCGGCGGGGTTCTGCGCCCATGGGGGCGCCGTGGTCATCGCGGACAGGGCCAGGGCACACAGCAGGTGGAGCGGCTTCACCGGGGCATCCTACTGCGCTGCGAGCGATGGGCGCGCTGGGGCTAGACTCGCGGTCCCATGACTCCGCTGCAGCTCCTGTGCGTCCCGCTCCTGCTCGCCGCCGCCCACGACCCCCACGACGGGGCCGGGCACCACCACCATCCGGCCGATGGCCAGGAGCCGCGCTTCGCACCCGCGGTGTACTCCGACGAGCCCGTCTACGTTGGCGAGGGCGCGCATCGCTATCGCTGGGAGTCGCGCTGGCTGCAGCTGCCCGAGGGGCGCGAGTGGCTCGGCAGCACCCACGGCTGCATCGTCGTCGACCGCGCTGGGCGCGTGTACCTGAGCGCGGAGGAGGGCGCGGCCGTGCTGGTCTTCGACGCGGACGGCGCCCTCGTCGACTCCTTCGGCGAGGAGTGGGGCGCGGGCTTGCACGGCCTCTCGATCGGCGTCGACTGGGTGCCCGACCGCGAGATGATCGTCTCCAAAGAGGGGCGCGTGCGCGGCGAGGTGCTCTGGTTGGCGCACACCGCGCGGCAGGAGGTGATCAAGACCACGCTGGGCGGGGAGGTCCTGATGACGATCCCGCCGCCGCCGGCCGAGGCGGGCCTGTACCCGGACCCGGGCAGTTACAAGCCGACCAGCGTCGCCGTGGCGCCGGACGGGACGATCTTCGTCGCCGATGGTTACGGGCTGTCGTGGATCCACCGCTACGACGCCGAGGGCAACTACCTCGACAGCTTCGGAGGCCGCGGCAAGAGGCCCGAGCAGCTGGGCACGCCTCACGGCCTGTGGATCGAGACGCGCGACGGTCGCACGACGCTCCTGGTCGCCGACCGCGGGCACAGCCGCATCGCGCGCTTCTCCACGACCGGCGAGTACATCGGCTGCACCGACCCCGACTCGGGACTCCTGCGGCGCCCGTGCCACTTGCAGTTCGAGGGAGACGTCGGCGTCGTCGCCGATCTCGCCGGCCGAGTGACCCTGCTGGACCGCGACCTCAACCTGATCTGCCACCTGGGTGACAATCCCGTCGAGTCCGAGCGCGCTCAGTTCGACGTGACCCCCGACCACTGGCGCGAGGGCGCCTTCATCGCGCCCCACTGCGCCCGCATCGCGTCCGGAGGCGAGATCTACGTCATGGACTGGAACGTGGCCGGTCGCCTGACGCGGCTGGTTCCCGATCCGGCGGATTGAGCCCGTTCCGGACCATCGATCGAACGGACCGCACAAGGGAAGGTCATCCATGTCTGAAGACGCCCCGAACCAAGCCCCGCACCTGCACCACTCGATCGACTACTTGGAACTTCCGGTGAGCGACATGGACGAGGCTCAGCGCTTCTACGCCACCGCCTTCGGTTGGGAGTTCAACCAGTACGGGCCCGGCTACGCCGGGATCAAGAAGCCCGGGGGCGAGGCCGGGGGCCTGCGGCTGGAGGAACAGGTCACGCGGGGTGGGCCCCTGTTGGTGCTCTTCTCGGAGGACCTCGAGCAGAGCCTCGCGGGCGTGCGCGCCGGGGGCGGGGAGATCGTCGTCGAGCCATTCGACTTCCCCGGCGGGCGCCGCTTCCACTTCCTCGATCCCTGCGGTAACGAGTTGGCCGTCTGGGCTCTTCCTGACTGATGGACGCCGAGGGTCGTGGCCTTCGCGGATACCTAGGAGTTCAGCGCACGAGCGATTGGCTGCTGCGGTTGAAAGGTTTGATGGCGCCGCGCCACAGGGGCGCCCACAATCGGCGCCGTGAAACACATTGAAGGTCACCGTACCCATCGGATCGGTTGGCTTCGAGCGTCGGTGCTCGGCGCGAATGACGGCATCGTCTCGACCTCGAGTTTGGTCTTGGGTGTCGCTGCATCCGGGGTGGGGTCCCAGGGCGTTCTGATTGCTGGCGTCGCGGGCCTGGTGGCCGGGGCCATGTCGATGGCCGCCGGGGAGTACGTATCGGTCAGCTCCCAGGCCGACACCGAACTGGCCGACCTGGCGCGCGAGCGGGAGGAGCTCACCACCGACCCCGAGCACGAGTTCGCGGAGCTCACCGAGATCTACGTGAAGCGTGGGCTGGATCCGAAGCTCGCCGCCGAGGTGGCGGAGCAACTCATGGCCCACGACGCCCTGGGCGCTCACGCCCGGGACGAGCTGGGCATCTCGGAGTCCCTCGCCGCCAGGCCGGTCCAGGCAGCCTTCGCCTCGGCCGGGACCTTCTCGGCTGGGGCGGCGCTCCCGCTGTTGGTGGCGGTGCTGTTTCCCGCCGGCGCCCTCGTGTGGGCGGTGGCCAGCAGCTCGCTGCTCTTCTTGGCTCTGCTCGGTTCCCTCTCGGCACGGGCCGGCGGCGCGCCCCTGGGAGCGGCGGCCGCGCGAGTGACCTTCTGGGGCGCGCTCGCCATGGCGATCACCTTCGCCGTGGGTGCCCTGTTCGGCGTCGCGGCGTGAGGTCGGACCGTGCTCCGAACCTTCGACCGAGGTCGGCTCGTGCCGTGGCGCGGTTGCCGAGCCTGGCTACGCCGTCGCTGACGACCTTGCAGCGATGGAACCCGGCGAGCTCGGTGCACCCGACGCGGCCCACTGACGACGCAGGTCGACGTCGAGCTCGCGCGGGACTCTATTCGTACGCAGTTTCCCCTATGGGCGCGGCTCGAGGTCCGGCCCGTCGTTCGGGGCGGCTGGAGCAACGTCACCTTCCGGCTCGGCGACGACAAGGTCGTCCGCCTGACACGGGCGCGGGCCCGCGCGGCACAGATCGATGCCGAGCAACGCTGGCTGCCCGTGTTGGTGCGAGGCCTACCACTTCCCATCCCCCAGCCGCTGGGCACAGGTGTCCCGCAGGGCGAGTATCCCTGGAGTTGGTAGGTCTACCACTGGGTCGTGGGGGAGACGGTGCTCCCCGAGCGCATCGCAAGTCCGACCGGCTTCGCGCTCGACCTCGCCGGATTCCTCCGCGCTCTGCCCTCCATCCCCGCCAACAACGGACCCCCGGCGGGTCCTCGAAACTTCCACCGCGGCGGCGACCTGGCCTGCTACGACGCGCAGTTTCGTGAGGACGTCGAGGTCCTCAGCCATCGGCTGAAGGCTGCAGCCGTGTCGGAGGTCTGGGCAATGGCGCTGTCTTCGCATTGGGGACACGCACCCGGCCGGGTCCACGGGGGCATGGCTGTCGGCAACCTTCCGGTCGAGTCCGGGAAACTCGGTGGAGTGATCGATCTCGGCGCGACGTGCGTCGGCGATCCCGCCTGCGATCTGGTGCCGGCCTGGACCTTCTTGGGCGTGGAGGGTTGCAGGACCCTGCGAGACGCCCTGCCGCTCGATCGGGCTACCTGGGAGCGCGGTCGCGGTTGGGTCCTGTGGAAGGCCCTGATCGTGGCGGCGGGCCTGGCGGAGACCAACGCCTGGGAGGGTGGCCAGGCCTGGAGCACGATCGCCAGCGTGTTGGCCGACCACGCGGAGCCTCGAGGTTACGGTGCCAGAGCCGCGGAGGGCTCGAAGTGAGCGGCCGAACACGCTGCTGCCTCAGCTCGAAAGACCGTTCTGGCGAGACCGTGCTCGCTGGGCGTGCCGACCAACCGAGATTCGAAACCAATGTCCACGCCGCAGAGTTCAGTGGCCGTCGTCGCCTCCGAAGTCCCGCCTCGCACCAAGCCCTCCGTGTATCCAGAACCCTTCGCAGCCCAGATCGTCGGTCGCGAGAAGCGTCAACTCGGTGAGGTCTTCGGGCTCACCAACTTCGGGGTGAACCTCGTGCGACTCGCACCGGGCGGGCGCTCGGCCTTGCGCCACGCGCACACCCGGCAGGACGAGTTGGTCTACGTGCTGCAGGGGCGACCGACCCTGCACACAGACCAGGGGCAGCGCGAGCTCGTGCCGGGGATGTGTGCCGGCTTCAAGGCCGGCACCGGGGACGGGCACTGCCTCACCAACGAATCGCAGGAGGACGTCGTCTACCTGGAGGTTGGCGACCGCACCCCTGGTGACGGCGCTTCCTATCCGGACGATGATCTGGAAGCGCGACTGATCGACGGCGGTTGGCGCTTCTTCCACAAGGACGGCACGCCCTATCGCTAGTGCAGGCCAGGTTGGTCGCTTGTCGTCGGGACTGCGGAGATCGATCGCGGCGCGCCCCTGACGTGGATCAGGACACTAGTCTGCTCTCGAACAACGGGCGACGAGGGCGTCGCCGCTTTCACCTAGACCATCACAGGGAGCCCGCATGGGTATCGAACGGATCATTCTCCTGGCTGCGCTGACCTCCTGCCACGCCGGCGGTCCGCCGACCGCGGAGTTGTCGCACGCTCCGATCCAGAGCCGATTGATCGAAGCCGCTGCCGGAGACCTGGTGCTCCTGCAGGAGGTCCTCCTCGAAGCGCCTGTCGGCGAGGTTTGGAAGGCCTACTCAACCGAAGACGGCTGGCGGGCATGGGCGGCTCCGGCGGTCGAGATCGACCTGCGCGCGGGCGGGACGGTTCGCACGCATTACGGCGAGGGGGCTGCGATCGGCGACCCCGGGACGAACGTGATCCACATCGTGAACTACGTCCCCGAGCGGCTCTTGACCCTTCGCGCGGAGGTCGAGGATCGCTGGCCCGAGGTGATGAAACAGGACGCGGGCAACTTGATGAACGTGATCGTCTTCGAGCCCAAGGGCGACGACCGGACGAAGATTCTCTCCTACGGAGTCGGCTACCGGGACTCCCAGGCCTACCGCGACTTGATGGAGTTCTTCATCCCGGCCAACGAAGGGTTGTTCCAGGTTCTGAAGGACCACTTGGAGGGTTAGCCCTCATCGAGCATCAGGATCCGCGCCCATCACACCTTGGATCGAGCCTGGCCGCGCGAAGCAGCCTCCCCAGACATGACTGCCTACCTCGAACCCACCCAAGCATCCGGCCGTGGCTTCTTCATGCGCGGTATCAGCGGGCCAGTCGTGATGCTGAATCTGCTCCGCTACCGCGAAGTGGCGGACTACTCGGCTTCACCCGAACTTGGACCACCCGCGCCGATCAGCGGTGAAGAGGCCTACCGCCTCTACATGGAGCACACCCTTCCGCACCTCGAGCGCTCCGGCGGCAAGCTGCTGTTCTTCGGCCGGGGCGGGGCTTTCTTGATCGGTCCTGCAAACGAGCGCTGGGATGCCGCCATGCTGGTCGAGCAGTCCAGCACCGAGGCCTTCATGGCCTTCACCTCCGACCAGGCGTACCTCGCGGGGATTGGCCATCGCACGGCGGCGCTGGAGGATTCGCGCCTGCTGCCCCTCGAACCCTGGTCCCGAATCGCACTTCGGCGGTGAGGCTCCGCGGGACGGTCCGGTACTCGGCTACTCGCTCTCGAGGACCCCTGCGCCGTGGCTAGACCCGGCCTTTCGAGCTTGCGGCAGACCTGATACTCTGGCCGCAGTACCTATTGCCGAGGCGTCAAAGAGGTCCCGCGGCAGCCGCAGCGAATATCAGAGGAGGCGTGTCGCCTTGGGCGAGTTGATCGGTTCTGGGTTCTGGTTGGGCAGCCTTGTCGTTGTGGTCATCGCGCTGACCAATGCAGCCAGAACGAGACAGTGGGGCTGGTTCGTCGCTTCGCTGCTCATCTGGCCGGTGGCGATCGCGTATCTGCTCGTGGCCTACAAGTCGCCGAAGACGATCCGCGCGCTCGAGAACCGCAGGCGACAGGCCCAGACTCGAGAGCGGGCCGAGATTGCGGAGCTGAAGAAGAAGGTCGCCGCCCTCGAGGGCGAGCGAGCGTAGCCGCCGAGTACGGGCGATCGCGGGGGGGCGGGTCGGACGTCCGACTCGGCGCTACTGCACGCGGATCTCGAGCGCGTTCGACAGCGCGACGCCGCCGATCGCCCTGTTGTCGAGTAGCAGGGCCTGGGTCGTGACGGTCGGTGCGCTGACGGTCAAGGCGCTAGCCGGCGGAATCTGCCAGGCGATGGACCAGGAGCCCTCGGCCGTGAGCTGCAAGGGGAACGCGACGATGCCACTCAGGGGGCCGATCCAGAGGCTCCCGGAGAACAGTGACAACTCGTCGCACAGGGTGCCGATGCCGAGCCAGCCGAGGGCACTCGCGGGTCCACCGACGAGGGTCAGCGTGGCCGTGCTCCCGGGGCTCGGGCAGCCCGTCACGTCGAGGCTCGGCGTCAGACCGCCGCTCCCGGGCGTGCCCGCGCCGTAGTGCATCGACCAGCCGTTGCAGTTCAGTTCCGCGCCCTTCGCGGTCAGGAACGCCTCCAGCTCGGGTGCGAGCAGATCCTGGTTCCAGACCTCGGCGTAGCGCACGCCTACGTCGAGGGCCAAGTCGAAGGAGGCGTCGTACTTGGCCAGGTCGAAGTTCTAGTGTCCTGGATCAGAAATTCGGCGTCACTTCCCGGGCTCCGATCGCCGCTGGCGTCGCCAGCGCCTCCTCCGAGTATCGCAGCGGATACGCGTCGTCCGCGCGCCTAGCCAGCATCGATCGGACCTCCGGGCAGTGACGCCGAATTTCTGATCCAGGACACTAGTGGGGTGAGTCAAAGCTTCGACTCATTTGTTTGCCGGGAACGAGTGGCGTTCGCTGTGTCGCAGTAGCGGCGGAGGCTGGCGAGGATCTGGTCTGCGGTCTTGGTCCAGACGTACGGCTTCGGCTCGTCGTTGTGGGCATCGATGAACGCCCTCACGTCCTTCTCGAGCGCAGCCGTACTTCGATGGACGCCGCGCTCAGTCACTCGCCGGGAGACGATCGAGAACCAGCTCTCGACGAGGTTGAGCCAGGACGACGTCGTCGGCGTGAAGTGCACGTGAAATCGGGGTCGGCGTAGCAGCCACCGCTTCACGGCTGGCGTCTTGTGCGTGGCGTAGTTGTCCATCACGAGGTGGACGTCCAGCTCCTTGGGCACGGACTGCTCGATCTCGCCCAGGAACTTCAGGAACTCCTTCGACCTGTGTCGACGGAAGCACTTGCCGATGACTCGCCCCGTGGCGATGTCGAGCGCTGCGAACAGCGACGTCGTCCCGTGGCGCACGTAGGTATTCGAGCGTCGCTCCGGGTGCGTCGGCGTCATCGGCAGCAGGGGCTGAGTGCGATCCAGTGCCTGCATCTGGGACTTCTCGTCGACGCAGAGCACGAGCGCATTGTCCGGAGGGCTCATGTACAGTCCCACGATGTCCCGGACCTTCTCGACGAACTGAGGGTCGCGGGACAAGGAGAAGGACTCGCTGCGGTCTGGACGAAGGCTGAAGGCCTTCCAGATCCGCGCCACAGCGCTCTGAGACAATCCGAGCTCGTTCGCGACTTGGCGGGAGCTCCAGTGGGTCCCGGTTTTCGGCTTACGGTGGAGCGTCATGTCCACGACGCGGGCGACATCGTCATCTGAGACGCTCCTCGGCCGTCCAATCCGAGGCTCGTCGTACAGCGCGTCCAGACGCTCCTTCACGAATCGGCGACGCCAGCGACCAACGGTCTGAAAGTGCAGCCCCAACTCGTCGGCGACATCGGTATTGTCCAGCCCCTTCGCACAGCGAAGGATGGCGCGCGCCCGCTCCGCCACTGCCGCAGGCGTCGAGCGACGCCGAACCAGCCGATTCAACTCCGCGCGCTCCTGCTCGGACAACACGAGCTTCGCCTTCGGCCGTCCCATCTTGGTCGTCATGATGCAACCATCGGCGCGGCCGAGCCCGACTTGCCCGAAACTTGCAACTTATTAGTCGAATCTTTGACTCGCCCCACTAGCGCTCCGGCGTCGTGATCCAGCTACCCACGTTCTGGACCGTGGTGAAGCTCTGCAGGGCCGTTGCCAGGAACAGGGCGTACATCCCCGTGTAGACCTCGAGGGCGTTCTTCTCGCTCCACCAGGCTCCGAACGCCCCGAAGCGATCGCCGATGGTCGCCAGGCCGTGGTCGAGTACCGCCGCTGCGACGGCGTCGCTGCCCCAGATCGGATGGACGTCCACGTCGATCCACGCTTTCGGGAAGGCGGCCGCGAAGGCGTCGAGGACCGCGGTCCACGACTGGGCGTAGAGCTCGTCGGTGTAGCCCAGGCCCAAGTACTGCTGCTGCTCGCCGAAGGGCAACTGCATCTCGAAGCCGTTGTGGGTGGCGTGGGTTGCGTGGACCAGGTCGATGGTGGCCTCGTCCTTGAACTTGGCTCCCAGGGCGGCTACGAAACTCGTCCAGCGCGCGACGTAGACCGCGTCCCACGGCACCGCGATGGTGCGGACGTTGCCGCTGAAGGTGTAGATCACCATCTGCGCGCCGAGCCCCGCCAGCCAAGCTGGCGTGCCCCCGTCGCCCTGCACGATGCCCAGGGCGATCCGCTTGCCGTGGGACGCGACCTTGGTGACTTGGTCCTCGATCAAGCTCCAATCGTAGACGCCCGGCGACGGCTCCAGGTCCGACCAGGGCACCCGCACCAGGATCCCGTCGACGAAGGGCCGCGCGGCGATGGTGGGGGTGTCGGAACTGCCCCCGGCGGCATTGGTCACCCCGCAACTGCAGTAGATGCCCGACGGGCGCTCCTGGGCGGCGGCCGTTCGAGTGGGCAGCGGGGCGGCGAGGCAGGCGAGCAGCAGGAGGCTTCGGAGCGGATTCATGGCGGGGCGGGATGTCGGCGAACGGACTCGAGGCGAGTCGGAGGAACCCGCCGCCGGACCCTGGGTTCCGCTCGGAACGGCGGTTCCCCCGTCTCTCGAAGCGGTTCCCTCCTGGCTCGGAGAGGGTCGGACACTCGGCTCGGCTCCCGCTATCCTCTGCTCGCGGCCCTCGCCGACGAGGCCATGCACGACGAAGCCATGAGCGACGAACTCCTCGAACTCGCATCCGAAGTCGCCTTCGAGCGGCTCGCTGACGCCGGTGGCGACCCCCGCGACCTGCAAGACCCCCTGCGCACGATCGCGATCGTCTACGCCGCCCAGGGCGTGATCGACAACGGCGGTTTGCGCTACTTGTTCGAGGCCGATTGGCCGGGGCAGCCGCCCTACTCCTTGCTCTCCGATGCCTATCGCAACATCGGCGCGGCACGGGAGGCGCAGGCCATCGACGCCGCGACCGCGCTGTTCGACTTCGCGGATCCCCAGACGGATTCGGATCGGCGCTGCGAGCTGCTCGCCGGTCCGGTCGGCGAGCGGATCGAGGCGCTGGACGGCGAGTTCAGCGACGACATCTGGCGCTTGCTGTCGACCTACGCCCACGCCCACGCCAGGGTCTTCGAGGACCTGCGGGCCTAGCCTGCGGGCCTCGAGGTCCGCGTCGAAGTTGCGAGCGCTCGAGCCTGACCATGGCTGACGACCAAGATGGGGATTCTCCCCACTCCGCCGCGTACTTCGGCGAGACCCGCGACTACTGGTGGAACGCGGACTTCGTGCAGCTCATGGGCCGGCGTTGGGGCCTCGAGGGCGTGCGCGAGGTTCTGGACGTGGGCAGTGGCGTCGGGCACTGGGGGCGCGTGCTGGCGGGCGCCCTGCCCGCGGAGGCTCGCATCACGGGCCTGGAGCGCGAGCCCCGTTGGGTGGCCGAGGCCACGCAGATCGCGGCGGAGAGCGGGCTCGGCGATCGCTTCCGCTACCTGGAGGGCGACATCGAGGCCCTGCCCTTCCCGGACGGTTGCTTCGATCTGGTGACCTGCCAGACGGTGCTGATCCACGCGCCCGATGCGGGCGCGGCGGTGGCGGAGATGGTGCGGGTCGCGAAGCCGGGCGGGCTCGTCGCCGTGGCGGAGCCCAACAACCTGGCCAGCGCGCTGCTGTTGAACCAAGCCTCGCTCGAGATCCCGCTGGACGAGACCCTGGCGATGGTCGGCTTCCAGCTCTTGTGCGAGCGCGGCAAGGCGGCGCTGGGCGAGGGCGACAACGCGGCCGGCGAGCTGGCCCCGGGGCTCTTCGCCGCCCAGGGGCTGGTCGACGTGCAGGTCTTCATGAACGACAAGGCCAGCGCCCTCGTGCCGCCCTATGTCTCGGGCGAGCAGCGCGCCCTGGCCACCGAGGCGGGCGAGTCGGACAGCGCGCAGCGTTGGATCTGGAGTCGGGACGATTCGCGGCGCTTCTTCCTGGCGGGCGGCGGCAGCGTGCCTGAGTTCGAACACCTGTGGTCCCTGGCCCTGTCGCGGGTTGCCGCCGGCGCGGCGGCGGTGGCTGCCGGCACCTGCGCGTCGGCCGGCGGGGCGGTGTGCTACCTGGTCTCTGGCCGCAAGCCCGGCGCCTAGTCACTGTCGACGACGATCAAGCCTGCGCCCGCAGCAGCTCGAGGCCGTCGAGGAGCAGTCCGAGCCCGAACTCGAAGTCGTGCACCCCGTCGTGCCGTCCGGACATGACCTCCGCGGTCAGCTCGAACAGGTGTGGGAACTGATCGGCGGGGATCATCTCGACGTAGTTGGCGGCTGCCTCGGCGTACTCCCCCGGCTCGAACGGGAAGTTCAACTCCTGCAGGGTGAAGCCGTAGACGTGGTTGTCGATGGCGTTCCAGGCGTGGTCGGCCATGGCGGGTGAGAAGCCGGCCCCGCGCAGGCAGCCCAGGGTCGCGTCCACGTAGCGCAGCATGGCCGAGCCGACGTTGATCCGCGACACGATCAGGCTGGTGGCCCACCGATGGCGGACCAGGGCCGAGTGGGCGGAGATCGCGCGGCGGCGCATGGCCGCGCGCCAGTCGGCGCCGGGCTCTGGCAACTCGATCTCGGCCACGACCAGGTCGACCATGCCGTCCAGGAGGTCGCCCTTGTTCTGCACGTGGTTGTAGAGGGACATGGCCTCGACCCCCAGGCCCTGGGCCAGCTTCCGCATGGAGAGGGCTCCGAGACCGTTTGCATCCGCAATGGCGATGGCGGCCTGGAGCACGCGCTCGCGGCTCAGGGGAACGCGGGGCGCGGCGTCGGTGGGGGAGGCGTCGGGCATGGGTCAGACGGATCCTAGCCTTGACAGGCTTACGGTGTACGCCTAGCTTACGCCGTAAGTTTTGACGGTGAGGCGTGGGACGCGGGCCCAGAGCCTCACCGCAGTCCCGGAGACAGCCAGATGAACGCGACCCAGGCGCCCAGGACGGGCGAAACGATGCGAGCGGTGGTCCAGGACCGCTACGGCGCGGCGGAGGTGTTGGAGCTACGAGAGATCGAGCGGCCCACCGCCCGCGAGGGCGAGGTCCTCGTCCGGGTGCGGGCGGCGGGCTTGGACCGGGGCGTCTGGCACCTGATGGCCGGCCTGCCCTACCTGGTCCGGCTTGGCTTCGGGCTGCGCCGGCCCAAGAACCCTGTGCCCGGCATGGACCTGGCCGGGGTCGTCGAGGCCGTGGGCGCCGGCGTGACCGGTCTCGCCCCCGGCGACGAGGTCTTCGGCGCGACGGACGGATCCTACGCCGAGTTCGCCGTGGTGAAGGCGGACCGGCTGGCGCCGAAGCCGGCTCGGCTGAGCTTCGAGCAGGCCGCCGCCGTGCCCGTGTCCGCCTGCGCCGCGCTGCATGCCCTGCGCGACGTGGGCGAGGTGCAGGCGGGTCAGCGCGTGCTCGTCATCGGCGCGTCCGGGGGTGTGGGCAGCTTCGCCG
Source organism: Engelhardtia mirabilis (assembly GCA_007751255.1). Lineage (GTDB taxonomy): Bacteria > Planctomycetota > UBA1135 > UBA1135 > Engelhardtia > Engelhardtia mirabilis. The sequence continues at coordinate 5,841,164 of CP036296.1, read as the reverse complement.
TGCAGCTCGCGAAGGCCTTCGGCGCCCACGTGACTGGCGTCTGCAGCACGGCCAAGGTGGACCTGGTGCGCTCCCTCGGCGCCGACCACGTGATCGACTACACGACCGAGGACATCTCGACCGGTGGCGTGCGCTACGACCTCGTGATCGACATCGCCGGCAATCGGAGCCTAGGCGCGCTGCGGCGGGTGCTCACGCCGCGCGGGACCTTGGTGATCGTCGGCGGCGAGCAGGGCGACCGCTGGATCGGCGGAACGGACCGGCAGTTGCGTGCGATGGCGCTGTCGCGGTTCGTGAGTCAGGAGCTGCGCACGTTCATCTCGAGCGAGCGCCGCGAGGACCTGTTGGTGCTGCGCGATCTGATCGACGCCGGGAAGGTCACGCCCGCGGTTGAGCGGACCTTCCCCCTGGAGCGAGCCTCCGAGGCCATGGCCTGGCTCGAGGCCGGACGAGCCCGGGGCAAGCTCGTGCTCACGATCTGAGGACGTCCGGTGCGGTGGGACGTACGGTGCCGGTGGGACGTACGGTGCCGGGATCATTTGTCCCAACGGCAGCCGGCGGCGCTGCGAATCGCAGCGCCGCCGGCTGCCGTTGGGACAAATGATCCCGGCACCGTACGTCCCACCGGCACCGTACGTCCCGCGAGCCTCAGCCCCCGATCGCCTGGCTGATCGCGTTGCTCAAGCGCCCGGAAGCTCCAAAACCTCCGACCCAGCCCTGCACCGTGTAGTCCAGCCCGACCAGCACCGGGTCATTGGGGATCGCCAAGCCCGCCGGCGTCGGGAACCACTCGATCACCGTCTGGGCGTGGATCCCCGCCGTGGTCAGGACCGGCGCACCGGCGATGTAGAGGAACCCGAACTCCGTCGGCAAGGGCGTCGACAACCCCGACGAGAGCGCCTGCATCAGCCAGATGGACGGCGAGTCGGCGCCCGAGCAGTCCAGCGAGAAGTTGAACGGCTCCGTCGGGTCGCCGATGCGCGGCCCGAAGCCGGCCGAGCCGCCGATGTCCGCCAGGACCGGGTCCGTGGGGAACTGCGGCGCGAGCAGCGTGTTCGGCACCAACACCGGCGGCGCGCCCGAACCGTCGATCACGATCGAGTAGGGCGCCGAGGCGTCGAGTCCCGAGCTCGTGTCGGCCACGACGATCGTGTGCAGCCCGTCCTGGGCCACGGTGAAGGCCAGGGAGGCGACGTTCGCGTTCGAGGCCGAGGTGATGAACTGCCCCAAGGGGCCGTACAGGTAGACGATCGGGAACAGGTCCGAAGTCGTCGTGTCGGTCACGGTGATCGTCGAGCTCTCGCCCGCGACCGCGTTGAAGGTGTACGAGTCCAGGTCGCCCAGAGCGATGTTGTCGTTCACCACGACACCGTCGATCAATGATCCGCCCTCGTTGGCACCGGGCATGCGGGCGTACTGCACCTGATAGGCGCCACTGGCGTCGAGTCCGGAGCTGATGTCGGTGACCACCAGGGTATAGGTCCCCGAGTACTGCGCCACGCTGTTGAAGGCCGCGACCGTCGCGGCCGACGCCTGTCCCACGTAGTCGCCGAAAGGGTCGTAGATCGTTGCCAGGGGGAACAAGCCGCCCTGGGCCGGATCGACCAGCCTGATCTGGAACGACTCGCCGCCGACCAACTGGAAGCTGAAGGAGTCGATGTCGCCCAGGCTCAGGCTGTTGGTCACGACGTCGCCGTTGGCCAGGGAGCCGAGCTCGTCGGCGTCCGGCGTGCGCACGAAGTGCACTGCATAGTCGCCCGTGGCGTCGAGGCCCGAGCTGACGTCGGTCACGAGCAGCGTGTAGGTGCCGGACTTGGTGGCGACCGCGTTGATGTCCGCCACGGTCGCGCCCGAGTCCTGGGCCACCTGCTTGCCGTCGGGGTCGAACAGCGTCATGTTCGGGAACAGGTCGCTGACCGCCAAGTCGACCAGGCGGATGCGGAAGTTCTGACCGGCGACGATCGAGAAGGTGAAGCTGTCGATGTCGCCCAGATCGAGGGTGCCGAAGAGGGCTCCGCCATTGAGCAGCGGCCCGCCCTCGTTCACCCCGGGTACCCGGGCGTAATGCAGGTCGTAGTTCCCGGCCGCGTCGAGTCCGCTGCTGACGTCGGTCACGACGACCGTGTAGGTGCCCGTGTACGCGGCCTTGCCGGCCAGGTTGACGACGGTGGGGCTCGAGGGCGACGCGACGAGCTGCCCGAAGGGGTCGTAGAACCGCATCTGGGGGTAGAAGTCGCTGACCGCGCTGTCCACCAGTCGCAGCTGGTAGCTCTCGCCGGAGAAGAGCGCGACCGTGTAGGAGTCGATGTCGCCCAGGCCGATGACTCCGCTGACCGAGTCGCCGTTGGGCAGGGCGCCCAGCTCATCCGCGTCGGGCAAGCGCACGAAGTGCAGGTCGTAGGCGCCGGCCGCATCGAGGCCGGAGCTGACGTCGGTGAGCACCAGGGTGTAGGTGCCCGTGACCGGCGCGGCACCGGAGAGGCTCACGACCGTCGGACTCGAGCCGCTCTTCACGACGGAGCCGGAGGGCCCGTAGAGGGTCAGCTGGGGAAAGAGGTCGGTCACCCCCGCGTCCGCCACGCGCACCTCGTAGTTCTGGCCGGCCTCGATCGTGAAGGTGTAGGAGTCGATGTCGCCCAGGTCGATCGTGCCCGAGACCATGCCGCCGCTGGGCAGGGCGCCTAGCTCGTCCGCGCCGGGTGCTCGCACGAAGTCGATCGTGTAGCCGCCGGTCGAGCCGACCGACGAGACGTCGTCCACGACGACCGAGTAGGTCCCCGAAACCGCCGCGGTGGCGCTGATCGAGACGACCGTGGGGCTCGAGCTGGTGCTGATCAGCGTGCCCGAAGGATCGAACAGACGCATCCGAGGGAAGAGGCTGCCCACGGCGACGTCGGTCATGCGGACCTGGAAGCCCTCCCCGACCGAGGCCGAGAAGGTCCAGGTGTCCTCGTCATCGAGCGGAGCGATCGAGCCCGCCACGGAGCCGCCGTTGACCAGGCTCTGACCAGAGGCTGCGCGGCAGAACAGGGGGGAGAACAAGAACAGGGCCGCCAGGGCCAGAGTGCGGACGGAGAGGGGCATGGTCGGGTCGTGGAGTTGGACGATTGGAGGAACTGGCCCTTCGGGGGGCGGGCCAGGGGGGGGCGGGCCAGGGGGGAGCGAGGTGTCAAGCGGAAGCGGCGGGCCGCGCACCCCGCGAATCCCCGAGAAAGTCGGCGCGTGGCGGCGGGGCGCGGTGCCCCGGGCGCTCACTCAGCCGCCGATCGTCTGCACGATCGCGTTGCTCAGGCGCCCGGAGGCGCCGTAGCCGCCGACGAATCCCTGGGCGGTGTAGCTCAGGCCGATCAGGGCCGCGTCATTCGGCAGGGCCAGGCCCACCGGGGCCGGGAACCACTCGACGATGCCTTGGGCGTGCAGGCCGCTCGCGGAGAGAATCGTCGCACCATCGAGGTACAGCAGGCCGAAGGGGCTCGGCAGCGGCGTCGCCAGGGAGCCGGTGCGGCACTCCATCAGGTAGATCGAGGGCTGGCTCGCCCCGCTGCAGTCGAGGGCGAAGTTGAACGGCTGCGACGGGTCGCCCACGAGCGGGCCGAAGCCCTGGCCGCCGCCGTTGTCCGCCAGGATCGGGTCGGTCGGCAGCGCGGGCGGCAGGATCGTGTTGCTCGTGGAGCCGGGCGCGGCGCCCGACCCGGAGAGCACGATCGTGTAGTCGCCTCCGGCGTCGTTGCCGAGGCTGACGTCCGACACCACGACCGTGTGCACGCCGCCGGTCACGATCGTGTAGGAGAGCACCGCCTGGGTCGAGCCCGACGCCCCCGTGATGTACTCGCCGATAGGGCCGTACAGGTCGACGCGCGGGCTGAGTCCCCCGGCGGCCAGGTCGGTGACCACGATCTGGGCCATCTCGGTCGCCGTCGCCGCGAATGTGTAGGAGTCCAGGTCACCCAGGCTGATCGTCTCCGACTTGGAGACGCCGTCGAGCAGCAGGCCGCCCTCGTTGGCGCCGGGCACGCGCACGAAGTGCAGCGCATAGGTCCCCGCCGCGTCGCTCCCCAGGCTGACGTCGGAGAGCACGACGGTGTAGGTTCCGGTCGACGTGGCGACGGCGCTGACCGCCGCGACGGTCGAGCCCGAGGCTCCGCCGACGTAGGCCCCGACCGGGTCGTAGACGTTGATCCGCGGACTGAGGCCACCGATCGCCGTATCCACCGCGCGCAGTTGGTAGCTCTGCCCCGCGTTGACGTCGAAGGTGAACGAGTCCAGGTCGCCCAGGCTCAGGATCCCGGGGACGAGGCCCCCGTTCGGCAGCGAGCCGCCCTCGTTCGCACCCGGCACGCGGGCGAAGTGAACCTCGTAGGCCCCGGTCGCATCGTTGCCGAGGCTGACGTCCGACAGCACCACGGTGTAGGTTCCGGTCGACGTCGCCACCCCGCCAACCACCGCCACGGACGAGCCCGAGGCACCCATGAAGTAGGCCCCCACGGGGTCGAAGACGTCGATCCTGGGCGTGAAGCCGCCCAGATCCAGGTCCGCGACGCGCAGCTCGAAGCTCTGCCCGGCGGTGATCGCGAAGGTGTAGGAGTCGAGGTCACCGATCTCGATCGACTCGGCGAGGGCGCCGCCGTTGACCAGCGGGCCGTGCTCGTCGGCCTCCGACAGGCGGATAAAGTGCAGGTCGTAGGGGCCGGCAGCGTCGTTGCCCTGGCTCACGTCGGTAATCACCGCCGTGAAGGTCCCGGTCGAGGGCGCCACGGCGTTCACGACCGCGACGGTGGAGCCTGAGGCCCCCAGGATGTGGGCACCGATCGAATCGTAGATGTCGATCCTGGGGGTGAAGGCACCGAAGGCCGTATCGGCGACGCGCAACTTGAAGTTCTGTCCGGCGACGGCCTCGAAGGTGTACGAGTCGAGGTCGCCCAGGCTGATGTTGCCGGAGAGCATCCCGGCGTTGGGGAGGGTTCCACCTTCATTGGCCCCGGGCGTGCGGACGAAGTGCACCTCGTAGTCCCCGGCGGCGTCGTTGCCCTGGCTCACGTCCGAGAGGACGACCGTGTAGGTCCCCGTGGCCGGCGCCGCCCCGCTGATCGCCGCCACCGTGCTGCCCGAGGCGCCGGTGAAGTAGGCGCCGATGGGGTCGTAGATGTCGATCCGCGGCGTGAAGGCGCCGAAGCCGGTGTCGGCCACCCGCAGCTGGAAGCTCTGGCCCGCCACGATCGAGAAGGTGAACGAGTCCAGGTCGCCCAACTCGATCGAGCTGGCCAAGGACCCGCCGTTCGGCAGGCTGCCCAGCTCATTCGCTCCCGGGGCCCGCGTGAAGTGCACCGCGTAGGGTCCAGTTTGGTCGGACCCCTGCGACGAGTCGTCGATCACGATCGTGTAGGTCCCGGTGGAGCCGGCGATCAGGCTCAGGGCCGCGACAGTCGAGCCGGAGACCGTGGTGACCAGGGCCCCCCCGGGCGCGTAGAGGGCCACGCGCGGCCTCAGCGCCGACACGGCCAGGTCCGTCACCCGGACCTGGAAGCCCTGACCGGCGGCGGCGGAGAAGGTCCAGGAGTCCTGGTCCCCGGCGAAGTCGATCGAGCCGGCCACCGAGCCCCCGTTGACCAGGCCTTGGGCCCGGGCGGTGCCAGTGAATATCGATCCGAGGAGCATCAGCCCGACGAGGGCCAGGGTGCGCGGGGTGAGGGGCATGTTTCGAACGGGGTCGGGTGGTGGCGGTGGACGGGGCGGCGCCGAGTCGCGGCGTGCCCGGATACACGCGCGGGGCGGCGCGCCTGATCGAGAAACCCGAGGAAATCGACGCCCTCGGGCCTCGAACCGGCGCGCCCAACGGCAGAGGGACCCCGGGGCGGCTGCCCCCGGGGTCCCTCTCGATCTGCGCGCGGCAGGCGACCCTCGGGTCCTCCCGCCCGTTTGGCCCCCCAGCCCTTCAGCGCGCGTAAGCCCGACGCGCGAACAGCAGCGTTAGGAACGGCAGCATGTTGGTCTTGTTCGGGATCAACCTGAAGATCGAGATCAGCCGCCGCGGGTTGCAGTAGAAGCGCCGGTAGGCCTTCTTGCGGAGCTTGTAGATCTCGTCCTCTTCCACTTCGGAGAGGTTGATCTGGCTCTGGTAGGGCTCGTACTTGCTCCAGTCCGTCGGCAGGTCGAAGCCGGCGTGTTGGATCTGGTTGAAGAGCTCGGTGCCCTTGAAGGGGATCACGCGGAAGAAGGCCGCGGTGTGGAAGGCGCTGGAGGCTACCTCGCCGTGGCCGACGCTCGTGCGACCTCAGCCAGATGGTAGAGGGCGTCTGATGCGGCAGGCGTTACGATCGGACCGCGATGGAAAATCCAACCCAGTGGAGAAGCCTTTGTTGCATGGCGAGCCTTGCCCTGCTCTCGTCGTGCGTTGCCGGCAATTTCATTCAAGGGCAAGTCAATGCCCACCGTCTTCAAGAATTGGATGCGGTCCCCGAGCGAGTCGGTATCAACATCTGGCGCGATGCGACGCTTGTGGAGCGCAAGTCCACGGGGATCCCAAACACGGACGAGAACGACTACCGAACCTATCTGGGCGTGAAGGCTCCAGCTTGGAGCTACGGCGGCATGGCACTGCGCCTATTTGCCTCCGTGGATCCCGACAACCGTGCTGAAGTCGAGTTGCAGGCCGCGAGTTACTCGGAGAGCGGGGTTGAGATCCAGCTCTTCGATGAGTCAGAGGAGCTGCCTTCGTCCGGGCCGTGGAATGACGAGCAGTGGATTCGGTTTGCCGTGGACGAAGGGCAACTCGATCGGCTTCGAAACGACGGCCTTGTCCTGCAAGTTCGGTGCGAAGTCGGAGAATGGACGTTCCGGTTGGCACCGGAGTACCTAGAGGGCTTCGAGGCGAAGGTCGAGGACTTGGGCCTGCTTCGGTAGCAGGGGCGCCCTGTGCCCTGCGGCGGAGGGCCTATTCCTCGGCTGTCGTCGGAGGAAGCGGTCTATCAACTCAGCGCGCGTAGGCCCGACGCGCGAACAGCAGCGTCAGGAACGGCAGCATGTTGGTCTTGTTCGGGATCAACCTGAAGATCGAGAACAGGCGCCTGGGGTTCCAGTAGAAGCGCCGGTAGGCCTTCTTGCGGAGCTTGTAGATCTCGTCCTCTTCCACTTCGGAGAGGTTGATCTGGCTCTGGTAGGGCTCGTACTTGCTCCAATCCGTCGGCAGGTCGAAGCCAGCGTGCTGGATCTGGTTGAAGAGCTCGGTGCCCTTGAAGGGGATCACGCGGAAGAAGGCCGCGGTGTGGAAGGCGCTGGAGGCCGCCCACTCGATGGTGGCCTCCATCTCCTCCTCGGTCTCGGTGGGGAAGCCGAGCATGAAGGCGCCGTGGGTCATGACCCCCTGGCGCGCGGTGAACTCGACGATCTTGCGGACCTTGTCGATCTTCAGGTTCTTCTTCATGACCTTCTGGATGCGCGGCACGGCCGACTCCACGGCGATCATGCAGCGGTACATCCCGGCCTCCTTCAGCAGCACGACCAGCTCCTCGTCGAGGATGTCGCCGCGGAAGCCGTTGGGGAAGGTCAGCTTGATCTTCCACTTGGCGTCGATGATGCCGCGCGCGATCTTCTTCGCCCGCTCGGGGCGGAAGTTGAAGATGTCGTCCATGAAGACGAACTCGCGCACGCCGTAGTCCTCGACCAGAAGGCGCATCTCCTCGAGCACGTTCTCGGCCGAGCGCTCGCGGAAGGCCTTGCCGTAGGAGTTGTGGCAGTAGGTGCAGCGCCAGGGGCAGGCGCGCGACGAGAACATCGTCGCGAACTCCTTGTGGGCGTAGATCACGCCGCCGCGGGGCACCTTGTGGTACTTGGGGTGCTGGACCAGGTCCCAGGCCGGGAAGGGCATGGCGTCCAGGTCGGCCGGCGGCGGGCGATCGGGCTCGGCCACGGCCTTGCCCTCGGCGTCGCGCCAGTGGATGCCGGCGCAGCCGGACCAGTCGGTGCGGCCGTCTGCCACGCCGTCGAGCAGCTCGGCGAAGGTCTCCTCGCCCTCGCCGCGCACCACGAAGTCGACCGAGGCGTCCTCCATCACGTCGTCCGCCGCCACCGAGGGGTGGGGGCCGCCGCAAACGATCACGGCCTTGGGCAGGCGCGCGCGGACGAGCTTGGCCAGCTCGTGCATGCAGCCGGCCTCGTAGGTCATGGCCGAGAGGCCGACCACGTCCGGCTTCAGCCGCTCCAGCTCCTGGCAGGCGCGCTCCGGGGTCCAGTCCTCGACCTTCATGTCCACCAGGTGCACGTCCTTGTGCCCCCGCTCCCGGGCATTCGCCGCGATCATCATGATCCCGAGCGGGTGCACGTGGGTGAACTGGGTGTAGGGGTGGTAGGTCTGGACCAGAACGGTGCGGAGCGGGCGCTGGGAGCGCTCGGTGCGTGCGGGGCTGGTGCTCGCCGGGTCGGCCGTGATCGTCGTGGACATCTGGGGGAGGGACGCTCGGGGACGGGCGAAAGTGCCCTCTCGGCGGAGGATAGGTTGCCGCCGGTCGCGATCGCCGGCGACCGTCCGCAGGGACACGGGCCTGGTGGTAGCATAAGCCGGCATCTCCCGTGAGGGGGAGACTGAGGCCAGGTCCAGTAGGCCAGTGCTCGCCCACGCTGCATGACCGCAGCCTGACGACGCGAACCCACGCGACTCGGCGGACGTCTTCCTGTCACCCAGAGGCCGATTCAGCTCGGCCGCGAACCGGTCGCAGAACCCCGTTTCGGGGCATTCGACCAAGGCGCGGCAATCCGGGCTAGTTTCTCCCCTCGGCCCGTCGCCGACCTCCCCTCGAGGGGCCCTCGCCAGCCGAGGCCCCCTGCGCTCTCCCGCGACCCTCACCCACGATCCAACCTTGGCGCGCATCGCATTCATCGTCACCACCTGCCACGAGTTCGAAGGCGTGAAGGTGCTGTCGTCGGTGCTCAAGGCACACGGCCACCAGACCGACTGCTTCATCACCGCCGAGGAGCCGCACTTCCACGAGGTGGTCGAGGCCTGGCAGCCCGACGTGATCGGCATCTACGCCACCACGGGCCAGGAGAACTGGGCCAAGCACCACGTCAACGCGTGGCGCAAGCAGTTCCCGCACCTGCGGGTGGTGATGGGCGGGCCGCACCCCTCCTTCGACGCCGAGGTGCTGCGCGACGGCGCCTACGTGGACGCCACGATCAAGGCCGAGGGCGAGTACGCCATGCTCGACCTGGTCAACGCCTGGGAGAACAACAACTCGATCGAGCTGATCCCCAACGTCGGCTTTCTGCGCGACGGCGAGCCGTGGACCAACCCGATCCGGCCGGTGATCCAGGACCTGGACTCCCTGCCGTTCCCGGACGTCGACATCTTCTACAAGTACCCCTTCCTGCGCGCTAAGCGCGTGATGCAGGTCCACGCGAGCCGCGGCTGCCAGAACAGCTGCACCTACTGCTCCGTCGGCCTCATGAAGAAGGAGTGGATCAGCGGCAAGGTCGGCGAGAAGTTCAACCGCGTGAAGTCGGTGGACTACCTGGTCGAGGAGATGAACGACATCCTCGCCCGCTACCCCAACTTCCGCATGGTCAACTTCGGCGACGCGGCGCTCAACATGGAGCGCGGCTGGGTCCAGGAGTTCGCCGAGAAGTGGCCCGAGAAGGTCGGCCTGCCGTTCGCGTGCAACGTGAACATCAACTTCCTGGACGAGGACGACATCGAGGCCATGAGCCGCGCCGGTTGCACCTCGGTCCAGTTCGGCCTCGAGTCCGGCTCCGAGGACGTGCGCCTGCGCGTCTACAAGAAGGGCTACACGGACAAGGTCGTCTACGGCATCCCGAAGCTGCTCAAGAAGTACAAGATCACCTTCCGCACCAACAACATCATGGGCTCGCCGGCGGAGACGCTGGAGGACATGTTCAACACGGTGCGCACCAACAAGGCGATCAAGCCCAACGGCTGCACGGTGCTGATCTACCGCCCCTTCAAGTCCACCGAGCTCGGCCGCGAAGACTTCGAGAAGGAGCGCGTGGAAGTCGGCAAGGACATCGGCCCCTCGCTGCAGAACGACAGCCAGATGCGCCGCAAGGACGTCGAGGAAGTCGTCAACCTGCAGAAGCTCTTCAACATCGCGGTCTACCTGCCCTTCGGCATCCCGCTGGTGAAGGCCCTGATCAAGTTCCCGCGCAACCCGGTCTTCGACTGGACCCTCTTGGCGTTCCTCTGGTACCAGCACGCCGTCGTGTCGGGCTACGGGATGATGGACGACTTCAGGTTGGGCCTGAAGAACATCGGCCAGATCTTCGGCAAGGGCGGCGGCGGCACCCACGAGGGCGAGGGTTCGAAGAACCAGTTCCTCGACACACTGGACACGGGCCAGGACGCGGCGATCTGAGCTGAGGCGGACGTCAGGTGCCAGGCACAAGACCGCCGCCTCAGCTCAGATGCGGGGTTGTTACTCACGGTGAGGGGCCGAGGCGGTTCACTGGGGAGATCTCCCGCGAACTGCCGTCCTCCTCGATTGATGAGTGAACCTGAAACCGCTTCCCGTCCTCGCCGTCTCGCGCCCTTCTGCCTGGGCCTGTTCGGCATCGTCCTGCCCCTCGCGGCGCTGATCTGGGAGCTACGGACCGGGGCCAGCGCCGAGCAGTACCTGGATCCCATTCCGACGCCCTGGCACGCGCTGTTGATCCTCAGCGTGCCGATGACGAGCGCCCTGGCGCTGGTCGCCGGCAGGCTCCCGGGCGCGATGCTGTTCCCGGCCCGCGTCCTGGTGGGGTTGGCCCTGACCGTCGCGAGCCTCTATGCCCTCGCCTACGCGCCGATCGCGCCGTTCGCGGCAGTGATGGTCCTGTTCGGGATCGGAGCCCTGCCCCTGGCTCCGCTGCTGTCGGTGCTGGCCCTGTTGATCGCGCGCAGTCGCTTCCTCGCTCGAGCGCGGGAGCTCGGTCGCAGTCCGACGCCCCTCGCGGGAGTGCTCGGGGTCCTGGTGGGCCTAGGGGCGCCGGTCGCCCTCGGCATGGCCACCTACGCGACCACCGCCGCCATGGCCATGGCGCACCACAAGGATCCCGAGAAGGCGCAGCGGGGGATGGAGCTGCTGCGGCGCGTGGGGAGCGCGTCCGTTCTGCGGGGGCTGTGCGAGACCCAGGCGCCGTCGGTGGATCTGGGCCAATGGTTCCGCCGAGGTTCGCGCGATTGGACCCAGGCCACGGCGCGCGAGAGCTACTACCGCCTGACCGGGCGCCCCTGGTACGCCGACCCCCGGCCGACCTCGGGCTGGATCAGCCGACCGCGGCCCAGGACCTGGGCCGAGGCGGGCTTTCGCGACTGGGACCCGGCCCAGGGCAGCGAGCGCGTCGGGCCGCGGCTCGACGACCTCTCTCTAGTCGACTCGCGCCTGGACGCGCGCGCGGACGGCCCGTCGTCGACCGTCTACTGGGAATGGACCCTGGCTTTCGAGAACACGGGCTGGCTTCAGCGCGAGGCGCGCATGGTCCTGGCCCTGCCCCCCGGCGGCGTGGTGAGCCGCTTGACCCTGTGGGTCGACGGTGAGGAGCGCGAGGCGGCCTTCGCTGGCCACAGCCAGGTCCGCCAGGCCTACGAGGCCGTGGTCGTCAGGCAGCGGGATCCGGTGCTCGCCACCGTCGCCGGGCCGGACCGGGTGCTGGTGCAGTGCTTCCCCGTCCAGCCGACCTCGAGGGCGGACACCGAACCGGTCGCACCGATGCAGATCCGCGTCGGCATCACGGCGCCGATCGTGCCGCTCGACCTCGCCAGGGGCCGCGCCGCCTTCCCGACCATCGCGGAGCACAACTTCGACCTCGGACAGGTCGCCCACCACCTGTGGGTCGAGTCGTCGGCCGAGGCCATTCGCTGGCCCGGCGGAGTCGTCGCCTCACCCGAGGGGCGACCGGGCGAGTTCGTGGCGCGCGGCACCCTGGCCGCTGAGAGCCTCGTGTCCGGCCTCGAGCCCCTGCTCCTGTCCCGCGACGCCGCGACCGATCCGATCGTCTCGCGGCCTCTCGATGGCGGCGCGTTCATCCGGCAGACCTGGCGACGGCTTTCCGACGACCCGACGCCGCGCCTGACCGTGGTCGTGGACGGTTCGGCGACCCTGGCGCCCTTCGGAACGGCGATTCGCGACGCCCTCGTCGGCCTGCCGAGCTCGATCCCGCTCGACGTGTGGTTCGCCGGCGATCGGGCCCTCCGTCTGGGGCGCGAGGGGCTCGGCGCGTTGGGGCAAGCGGAGCGCTTCGTCGGCGGCCAGGACTCGGCGCCGGCCCTCGAGGCCGCGCTCGACGCCCTGCCGCTCGACGAGCCCGGCGCCGTGCTGTGGATCCACGGTCCCCAGGCGGTGCTGCTGACCGGCACGGCGGGGATCGTGCAGAACTTCGAGCGGCGGCAGCGCCCGCTGCGCCTCGTGACCCTGTCGACGTCGAGCTATCCCAACGAGCTGGCGCACGGGCTCTACGGCGCGAGCTCGATCGCGAAGCTGGGGGTCTTCGAGACCGTTCCGCGCTTCGGCGACCTCGAGCAGGACCTCTGGTCGGCCCTCGACCGACTGCGGGGCGAGCCCTACTGGCAGGCCGAGCGTCTGCGTTTGACCCAGCCGGAGCACTTGCTCGCCCAACCCGGATCGAGCCACGTCACGCGGCTGTGGGCGGCAGAGGAGATCGAGCGACTCGCCCGCAGCTCCGATGCCCACGAGCGCGAGCGTGCGGTCGAGCTCGCGGCCTCGCACCAACTCGTGACTTCGGTCAGCGGCGCCGTGGTGCTCGAGACCGCGGCCCAGTACGAGGCGGCGGACCTCGAGCCCGTCTCCGCCGACTCGGTGCCGACCGTGCCCGAGCCTGGGGAGTGGGCCTTGATCGCCCTCGCCGTGCTCGTCGTCGGCGGCGTGCTCTTGCGCGAGCGACCCCGGCAGAGGATCGCCACGTGAGCCGCACGGCAGTCGTTCTTCTCGCCGTCGTGGCCCACTGGCCGGCCTGGTGGTGGGCCGGACGCACGGCCGAGCACACGGGCGACCTCGGTCTGCACGGGCTCGCCGCCGCGACCTTCGCCGCGCTCGTGTTCCGCGCGCTGCGTCGTCCGGCGAGCGGCGCGGCCGTCGACCTGCGCGCGCCCGCAGTCGGCCTGGCCCTCTCGTCCGTCCTCGGGCTGGCAATCGGCGGCCTGGCCGGCGCCCTCTCGGCCGTGGCGGCCACCGTGTGGATCGTGTCGCGCCTGGCGACCGAGCGACGCTTCCACCTGGGCCTGTTCGGCCTCGGACTGCTCGCCCTCCCACTGCTGCCGATCTTCGAGCTGCAGCTCGGCCCGGCCCTGCGTCTGCCCGCGGCGCAGGGCGCGGCAACCCTGTTGCGGACGGCGGGCTTCCACGTGGAAGCGATGGGAACCGTGCTGTCCCACCCCGGGGGCGAAGTCTGGGTCGACCCGCCCTGCGCCGGCATCGCGATGCTGTGGACCGCCCTGTTCGTGGGCCTTGCCGCCGGCACCATCCGCGGCTGGTCGAACGCCAGGCTCGCGTTCACCGCAGGCCTCGCCACCGCGGCCGTGCTGCTCGGCAACGCCTGGCGCGTGGCGGCCCTGTTCGTGCTCGAGACCTCGCCCTGGCCACGGCCCGCGTGGCTGCACGGCGCGACGGGATTGGCGATCGAAGCGTTGGTGTTGGCCGCGGTGCTGCTGCTCGGCGCGCCGCGCCGAGAGAGGGGAGGCGCGCCGTGCGTGGTCGTCGCGCATTCCTAGGCGTCGCGGCCCTGGCGGCGCTCGTGCCGCTGGTCGCGCGACCCGGCGTGCCCGAGTCGGCGGCGGTGGGGGACTGGCCGGTCGAGCTCGACGGTGTCGCACTCCGGCCCCTGCCACCCTCGGAGCTCGACCGCACCTTCGCCCAGTCGGCACCGATCGAGGTGGCGCGCTTCGAGCACGACGGCGCACACCTGGTGCTGCGCCGAGTGCCGCACGCGACGCCGAAGCTGCATTCCCTGCGCGAGTGCTACCGGGGCTCGGGACGCAGCGTGCGCCCGCTCCAGGACGTCGTCCGCCCCGGCGGTGAGCGCGCCAGCGCCTTCGAGGTCACAGAGATGGAGCAGCGACTCCTCGTGCACGAGTGGATCGTGGACGCGGACGGGCGCGTGGAGAGCGACTTCCAGTCGTGGTACTGGCACGCGAGCACGAGCAGGCTGCGTCCGCCGTTCTTGGCGTTCGCTCGCGTCGAGCGCGCGGACTGACGGGCGTCCGCCTCAGCCGGAGTGCCCCTCGAGGGCCTTCCCCACCGCCGCGACCAACTCCGCCGCGTGCTCCCCGTCCGCGCGTTTGAAGTCGATCCGAACCGTCCCCGGATGCTGTTGCGGGAAGCCGTCGAGCGTCGTCAGGTGCCTCACCCGCAGATCCAGTCGCGAGCGTCCGAACCACTTCGGCCGCAGCTCGATGCTCACGATCTCGTCGAACGGGATCCGCAGCGTCCGAGTCGTCGGCACGTAGAAGGGTGGGCAGCCCTGGGGGCGGTGGTCGATGACCAGGCCGTCCTCGTCGAGGCTGATCGTGCCCTCGAGGTTCCACAGGCCCCCGTACTGGTTGGAGTTCACGAAGCTGAGGCGGAAGCCGCGGCCGGGGGCGCGCACGACGCGCCGCGCAGGGGCGGGCACGGTGGGCGCACTCCGAGTCGCCTCGATCGCCGCCGCGAACTCCGCGGCGCTCTGGAAGCGGTCGCGCGGCTCGCCCTGGAGGGAACGGTGCACGACCTCGTCCAAGCGCGGGTCGACGTCCACGCGCTCGGAGGGGGCGGCGTAGCGCCCGCGCGGGACTTCACCCGTGAGCATCTCGTACAGCACCACGCCCAGGGCATAGACGTCCGCCCGGTGGTCGACCTCCAGGGGGCGGTGGATCTGCTCGGGGGCCATGTACTGGGGCGTCCCCATGATCTGGCTGGCGCGGGTCAGGCGCAGGTCGTCGCCTGCGCTGCCGACCATGCGCGCCAGCCCGAAGTCGACGATCACCACGTGGCCGTCGGGCTGCACGAGGATGTTCTCGGGCTTGATGTCGCGGTGCACCACGCCCTGGCCGTGGGCGTACTCGAGGCCCGCGCAGATGGCGGGAACCAAGGCCAGCGCGCGCTGCGGGTCGATCGCGCGCTCGTCGAGCAGCCGCCGCAGGGAACAACCCTCCACGTACTCCATCAGGAGGAAGTAGCGTCCGCCCAGCTCGCCGAAGTCGTGGACCGTGACCACGTTCGGATGCTGCAAGCGGGCCAGGGCGCGGGCTTCGGTCAGGAAGCGCTCGGCGAAGGCCGGGTCCGCGGCGGCCTCCGGCGACAGCAGCTTCAGCGCCACCGGCCGGTCGATGCGCCGCTGGCGGGCGCGGTAGACCAGGCCCATGCCGCCGCGCCCGATCAGCTCGATGATCTCGAGCTGGGGAAAGTCGCGGCGCACCTCGGCGAGGTCGATGGGCGGATCGGTGCTCGGGTCGTGGCTGGCCATGTCGTCGGCAACGAGGGGGTCGGCGAGGGCGATGGCGCCCTGGCGCAGGACGCAGGCGGGGCACAGGCCGGCGAGGGCCCCGCGCGCGGGCAGGTGGGCCCCGCAGCGGGGGCAGTGGACGGGCATCTGCATGGTGTCGAGGTCGCTCCTGCCCTCCTCTGACGGAACCGTGGGCCGAGGTTACGGCACGGGCTGGGAAATCACGCCAGGGCCTCGAACAGGCCGCGCACCTCGTCCTCGACCTCGTCCGGATCCACGAGGGTCTCGCCGACCTCGCGCCGCAGCAGCGCGGCGAAGCGCTGGCGCAGGCGGTGCGCGGCGACCTTGACCGCGCCCTCGGTGCTGCCCAGTGCCTCGGCCACGGCGGCCAGGCCGCCGTCCACGCCGTCGCCAACCAGGGTCGGACGCAGGGCGGCGAACAGGTCACCGCGGCCGGAGTCCTCGTACTCGCGCCCCAGGCGTTCGACAACGACCTCGAGCAGGGTCAGAGCCCAGGTCCGCAGGAAGAGGCGCTCGGGGTCCTCGGCGTCGCTGCCGATCTCGGCCAGGCGCCGCTCCGCCTCGGCGCCGTCGAGGGAGACCGCACGCTGGCCACCGCCGCGCTTGAGCGCACCCTCGCGCTCGCGGGCCTTGGACTCGAAGTTGTTGAAGGCCGCGAGCAGGAAGGAGCGAAAGCGGCCCCGCTCGCGGTCGGCGCGGGCGATGTCGCCGCGCTCGAGCAGGTCGGCGAAGAAGGCCTGGACGTGGTCTTCGGCGTCCGTGGGGTCCGCGCCGCGGCGGCGCGCGAAGGCGTAGACCGGGTACCAGTAGAGCTCGCACAGCTCGGCCAGGGCCGCGCCGCGCTCGGGGGCGGCGCCGGCCCCGGCGCGGGCGACGATGCTCCAGCGCGTGGTCGCGAAGTGGGGGCTCGGGGATCGATCGGGCAAGGGCAGGCAGTCTAGTTCGAGGCCAAGGGGGCTGCGGGTAGGCGGACGTCCGGTGCCAGGCACAAGACCGCCGCCTGCCCGCGTGGGATTGGCCCCAAGCTCCGGCGCCCCCGTGCCGTTCCGTCACCGACGGGGCGATCTTGCCCCGGGAGAACCGCCATGCACCCGAGCCGCCCTGCTGCCCTGTTCCTCGCCCTTCCGCTCCTGGCCCCGGTCCTGGCTGCCCAGGACAGCATGGAGCAGGCCCTCCAGGACTTGATCGCGCGCCACCAGCAGGCAGCGATCCCCCAGGGCAGCACCATCATTCCGCACGTCACGGTCCAGGACCCCTCTGAACAGTTCGGGCAGCCACGGATCACGCTCTTGACCTCCACGGCCGAGGTCGCCTCGACCATCGACGAGGTCACCGTCTACCCGGACTCAGCGCGGGTGCGCCGCGTCGCCCAGCGGCCGGGGGGGGCGACCGAGGTCTTCCTGCGTGGCCTTCCGGCGGGTCTGGACGAGAGCAGCCTGCGGGTGCGCGTGGCCCAGGCCGAGTTGGTGGAGTTCGAGCTCCTGGCCGAGCACCGCGAAGCCCTGCCGGACGCGCGCCTCGAGCAACTGCGCGCCGAGCTCGAAGCCCTGCGGGCCGAGATCGGCGACGCGGCCGGCACCCTCGACGTGGTGCGCGCCATCGACGCGCACCTGCGCCGCGAGCTCTCCGACGGCCTCGGCGGCGAAGGCGGACCGACCGGCGCCGAGCGGGTCGAGGACTGGCGCGAGACCCTGCCCTTCCTGCGCAGCGAGCTGGAGCGACTGGGCGGCGAGCGGCGCGAGCTCGAGGGGCGCCTGGACGACCTGCGCCGACGCGAAGCGGCCCTCGATCGCCAGCTCGGCGACCTCGGCCGCGGCGGCGCCGCCGTGCGCGACCTGCGCCTCGAGTTGGTCGAGACGATGATCGGCGGCGGCGAGATCGTGGTCGAGTACATGGTGCCGGGAGCGCGCTGGACGCCGGTCTACGACCTGCGCTCGTCGCAGGCGCTGGACACGGTCGAGCTCGTCTACCGCGCGCGCGTGTGGCAATCGAGCGGCGAGGACTGGAGTGACGTGGCCATGGTGCTCTCGACCGCCGAACCGCGCCGCGGCGCACAAGGGCCGCAGCCCGCACCGCGCTGGTTGAGCCTCGGTGGCGACGGCTACGACCGGGCCTTCCTGGGACAACTGGAGGGGCTCGGCTACCTGGACGCCGAGGTTGCGGTGGCCCGGATGGCGGTGCCGCAGGCCGAGGCGAGCGTCGAGTCCGCCGGCCTGCACCTGCGCTACCGCCTGCCCCAGCGCGAGACCATCGAGAGTCGGCCCGAGCCGACCACGGTCCTGGTCGGCCGCCGCGAGCTCGACGTCGCGGTCGAGCGCTACTGCGTGCCGGCACTGGACGAGACCGTCTGGGTCCGCGGCCGCGCCACCAACGGCACCGGCTGGACCCTGTTGCCCGGCCAGGTCGGCATCCACGTGGGCGACGAGTACCTGGGCACCGCGCGCCTGCCCCGCGTGGTCGACGGCGCCGAGTTCGACCTGGCCCTGGGCCTGGACCCGAGCCTGACGGTCGAGCGCGTGCTGCTCGACGAGAACCTCGAGCAACCGGGCCTGTTCGGCAGCAAGGTCACGCGCACCGAGTCCTGGATGGTGCGCGTCGCGAACGCCAGCGGCGAGCCCCGCGAGGTGCTGCTCTACGAAGCGGTGCCGCGCGCCAACGACGAGCGCATCGAGGTGCGCTTCGACCGCACGACCCCGGCGCCGCTCACGGGCGAACGCTTCGACCGCCTGCGCGACGAGCAGGGCGTGGCGACGTTCCGGCTCGAGGTTCCCGCCGGCGGCGAGGCGCAGGCCCACTGGCGCCTGCGGGTGGCGTGGCCGAAGGGTCAGGGGCTGACGGGGATGTGAGGGTCGCGACGGTCGACGGGCGGGCGTGCCGGAGGGGCCGGCTCGGCCCAGGCGGCGGGGCCGCAGGCGGTCACGGCGGGGCACCGTCGCCGCGGCCGAGAGGGCGACGATTTTTTGAGATTGGGCCGGAGTCGAGGTGGGGCTGCTCGTTGGGTGGGAAACGACCCGCGGGCGGTTTCGGCCGCCCGCTCACCCCCCCGCCCGAAACTGCCATGCGAACCCTTCTCACTCTGATCCTCACCCTGCTTCTCGTTCCGGTCGGCTTCTTCTTCGTCGCCGACCGCCCGCTCGGTGATCTCATCGAGCTCGCCCGCGCCGGTGCCCACCTGTCGGTCAATGGGGCCATCGAGCAGGTCCCGATCGAGGTGCGAGACCGCAAGCTCGACCACGACGTCGAGAACCAGCGTCGCCAGCTCACGGATCATCAGGTGGCTCTGAACCTCTCACGCCGCGAGCTCGGCCTGCTCGAAGTCCAGGTCCTCGAGCTCGAGGAACGCGGGACCCGGAGACAACGCCTGCTCGCCGAGGCCTATCCCGTGCTCGAGAGCGCGATGGCCGAAGAGCGAACCGACATCGAATTCGCCGGCAGCAAGTACTCCCTCGAGGGCTTCCAGACGCACCTCGACGAACTCCTGGCCGAGGATCAGCGTGAAGCTCGCCAGCTCGAGATCCGCCGGGCCGGCCTCGCCAAACTCACGGCCAGCATCGCCGACGGCGAGCGGGCCCTGTCCGACATGCGAGACTCGTTGCTCGCCCTCGAGCAGGAGATCGACCTCCTCCGCACGCGGCGCAACCAAGCGCGGCTCGAAGGCCAGACCCTGGAGCTCGTCTCGGCCGTGGCCGGGGCCCCGCTCGACTTCGGCTCGGCCCTGGGTGCCGAGGCGGACCAGCTGCGAGTCGAGGTCGATCGGCTCGAGGCCGGCAACGAGGCGCGCCGGTCCGTGGTCCCGGCGGCCGGGCGAACCAACCGCGTGGCCGCCGATTGGGAGCGCCTCGAGCGCCTGCGGGCCATCCACGGGGGCGAGGCGGAGGTGGAGGCGGAGGACACTGTTGCCGCGCTGCCCGAGGCCTGGGAAGTGACGTTTGCGATTGCCCGGACCAACAACGCGACCGCCCAACTGCGCTGAGCAATTGACCCCTCCGCCCGATCCCCGCCTGGGTTGGATCCCACGCGGATAGGATCGGGCGGACCTGAGCGCCAAGCCCCCGATTGCCGACGATGAACGCCTCCGACGATGAGACCCTGGCCGACCTCTTGCAACGCCACCGGGACGCAGCTGCGGCCCATGCAGCAGCACCCGAGTCGGATCGAGGGGCGACCCTGATCGCCCTGCAGAAGGCCCGCAATGCCGCGATCGAGTGGATCTACGGCTACTTCGACCGCGAGCTGCGCCCGGTCCTGCGCCAGATCGACAGCCGCACCTCGGACCAGACCAGCGTCCAGTACAGCGTCCTGGTCAACGAGTTCTTCGCTCGGGTCCTGGCGCGGGAGGACGACCCCTTGTTGCGACTCGAGTCGAAGCGCGAGCTGGTCCGCTGGGCCTCGGTCTGCACCGCGAATCTCCTGCGTGACGTGCTCCGCCGCCGGCGCAGCACCCCGCTCGAGCACGACTCGTTGGTCGAGTTTGCTGACGGCCGAGCCGAGCACTTTCGCCGCAAGCACGGCCTCGACCTGGAGCCGGCCCTGGACGAACTCGAGCGCTGGGACGGCCGCGCCGAGCCCTGGCCCGCGCGGGCGACGGTGCTGCGACACAGGTACATCGACGGGCTGACCTACGACGAGATCGCTGCCCAGATGGGCACCGAGAAGAAGGCGGCCATGCGGCTCAAGGAAGCAGCGATCGAAGCGCTGCGCGAGCGCTTCGGAGCCTGAGACCCCGACCCCCCCTTTCGCGACCCCTTGCCCCCCCCCCCCAATGAGTTCTTCCAGTAGTTCGTCCGAGTCCGCGCCCCCCGACGGGAACCTGCACGAAGCCCTCGGTCTGGGCGGATCCAGCGAGCTGGAACGTGTCTGGCCCGCGACCTTGACCGCAATCGAGGAGAAGGGCTACGAGCTCGCGGCGAAGCCCGTCGTCGGCAGCGGCGCGACGGCCGTGGTCCTGCGCGCCCACGATCGGCGGGGCCGTCGCCACCTGGCGCTCAAGGTGGTCCTCGATCCGCTCGACGACCGCTCCTATCGCCAGTACCTGCGTGAGAACCAGGTCCTGGGCCGATCGAACCTGCCGGCCAGCGTGGTGCGCTACGACGGCTACCTCGAGGACCCGCGCAATACCTACCAGCCCATGCTGGTCCTCGAGTACATCGAGGCCCGCAGCCTGCGCGATTACCTCAAGCGCCAGAATCCGACCCTGGAACAGCGCCTGCGCCTGTGCCGCCAGCTCCTGCACAAGGTAGCGTCGCTGCACGCCAGCGGAGTGCTGTGGGCCGACCTGTCCCACAACAACATCCTGGTCGACGGCAAGGGGCAGCTGCGCTTCATCGATTTCGGTGTGGCCGGTCCGATCGGCAGCGATGGTCGCTCGATCACTTCAGTCGACGGCGGGCGCGGGACCAAGTCGGTCACGGCGCCGGAGGTCCTGGACGGGCGCCGCCCCGAGCCTCGCGACGACCTGCGCGCGGCGGCGGCGGTTTGTCACTTGGTCCTCGGCGGTGGGAGCGTCGACGCAAAGCCAGCGGAGGGCGAGGTCGCAGGCACCAGCCGCATGACTCGCCCGCGGCGCGACCTGCTCAACGACTTGACCGGCCGCGGGGTCCCGCGCGGCTTCGCGGTGATCCTGGTCGACGCCTTGATCACCGCCGAGTCACCCGGCGACGGCAAGGCGCCCGAGGCGGGCGAGGTTGCCGCACGCCTCGACACCTGGTTCGAAGATCGAGTGCGCTCCCGCCGCACCTTCTGGAGCTTGAGCGTTGCGGTCGTTGTGATCTTGGGCCTGTTGGTCACGGGCCAGAGTCTTTGGAGTCGCTACCAGACCAAGGTGGCCGAGGTCGAGGACAGCGCCAATCTCGTCCTGGCCGGCGAGCTCGAGCGTCGTCCCAACCTCCACCATCCCGCCTTGGAGGGTGCCAAGGCGCGCATCGAGAAGCTGGCCCTGGCGCTCGAGCGCAGCTTGACTCTCGGCGACGCCAACGCCGCGGCCGAGGCCCGGCGCGAACTGGTCGAGGCGCGCCGCGGCGCGCTCGAACTCAGCCACGACCTGGAGGCAGCGGAGCCGCTGCTGGCGAGCCTGGGCGACATTCTGACCAGCACTCCCTGGGAGAAGGACTGCCCGACCATCGGCGCGCGCGTGGCCGCGGCGAGTCAACGCCACCTGGAGCTGGGCGCTACCGTGGACTCGGCCGACTTGGGCGCCGCCTGGCCGGGTCTGCGGAAGCTCCAGCGGGACCTGGCCCGGCTCGCCGCGGACAATGCCGCGGCCATGCGCGCGGCGGAGAAGCGCGGGGAGTACCGGCGGCTCGAGAAGGGGGTGGCCGAACGCCTGAGAGAGCTGGCCGGATGGCAGGCCATCGCCGATCGCGAGGCCGACGCCGAACAACTGATGCAAGACGGGCGCTTCGACGACTCTGCCGGCCCTGGCGCGGTCACGGAGTTCAGCCAACTGCGCTTCCAGCTCGAGGCCTTCCTGCGAACCAATGAGTTGCAGTCGGAGCGCGAGGCGCGTATGGCGACCGACGGCACTCTGACCGCGAGCCTCGAGGAACGCATCGACGGTTTGGAGTCGGCGCGCGATTCCCTCCGAGAGCAGCTCGAAAGCGTTCGACGGTTGCTCTTCAGCACGGAGACAGACTTGGCCAAGATCTCCGGCGAGCGCGATCAACTCGCGTTGCAGCTCGCCGCCATTCGCGATGATCGCGACGACGCGCTGGTCGAGGTCGCGCGCCTGAACGGCGTCGTCTCCCAGACCGAGGCGCAGAAGCAGTCCGCCGAGGAACAGGTCGACGAGCTTCGGGACCTGGTCGCCGCGGCCGAGGGGTCGAGCGCTCTCCTCGAGGCCGAAATCGCGAGCTTGACGGTGGAGCTGACCGCACTGCGCGAGGCGGCTCGGGAGACCATAACGGCCGAGCCGGCTCAGTACGTTCCCGCCTGGGCGGAGCTGATCATTGCCCGTCCGGATCCCAAGGTGGTCACCGACGCGGAGGCGCGGCGCCGCATGGAGGCGACCGGTCTGCCCTGGAAGGTGCGCGACCGCGCGAGTGGCATCGTCATGCTCCTCGTTCCGCCTGGCACCTACTTCCGCGGCGCCTCCCGCGATGACACAGAGGCCGCCCGCGACGAGCAGCCTGCCCACCAAGTTCGCGTCCCGGAGCCCTTCTATCTGGCCGAGACGGAGGTGACGCACGCGCAGTGGGGCCGCTTCGTGATCAGTGCCGAGTACGCAACGGAGGCCGAGCGGAACTCCGGCGGTTACACCGCAGGCGTGGGCGGCGCAGGGCACGTTGACCCCGGCGCGACCTGGAGAGACCCCTTGCCTCTTCTGGACGTCGATGTGACCGGGAAGGACTGGCCGGTGGTTCAGATCACCTGGAACGATGCCCAGGCCTTCGCCCAGCACTACGGCCTCCGGCTCCCGCGGGAGTCCGAGTGGGAGTACGCCTGCCGCGCCAACTCCGCTGGCAAGGATTGGTGGGGAGAGGCTTCCGTCGCGGCGGGCGCCTCGAGCAGGCTTGCCGCACGAACCACCGAGCCGCGCTTCCGGAACTGGACTTCCTTCGATGTCGAAGATGAGCGCGACCTGCTGGCGCCGGTCGGCACCCAGCGAGCCAACTCCTGGGGCTTCCACGACCTTCTCGGCAACGTCTGGGAGCCCTGTTCCACGGCATACGACAGTGACTTCTACTCTGAGCTAGCGGCGCGTCCCCAGCCAGTGGACGCCAGCGCGGACGACGAGGCACAGGGCGACATGCACGTGCTGCGAGGTGGATCCTGGATCGACGACCCGTGGAGCGCTCGCGCCTCGCTGCGCAACGCCATGTTCCCCGACATCGCTCACGCTCTCGTCGGTTTGCGGGTCGCGAGGACGCCCTGACCCGGACTGTTCGTGAGCACGCGCGCGAAACAGCGCAATCGGCCGGGGCGGCCTCGCGGCCCCCGCCGGCACTCTGCGAACGCCGGCGCGCTCGACGACTCGCAGGGGTCGCCTGCGCGTCCGCTGTCCGCGGAGTACAGGTAGCAACCGAGCTGGGCGGTTTCGAGCACGTCTACGTGCAAGGTCAGGGCGAGAGGGCCGGTCGCACGATTCCGTGGTTGAAGATCGTGCGATCCTCCCCGCGCGACCGCGGTCGATCTAGTTGCCCTGCACCTCGTCGAGACCCCGCGCCACCGCGCTGCCGGCCAGGGACATGGCGGCGAAGAGCAGCAGGACCGTCTCGACGCCGGCGAACTGCGCGACCAGTCCGAACAGCCCGCCGAGGGCCAGCAGAGCGCCGACCAGCGTGTTGCTGACGGCGGTGTAGGCCGCGCGGCGGTTCTTGGGGGCCATGTCGACCAGGTGGATCTTGCGGCCGATGCGGACGCCGCGGTAGGCGATCATCAGCACGAACAAGAGCGTCGGCAGGGCGAGGGACGAAGCGCCGGTCACCACGCCGGTCCAGCCCAGGATGGCGGCGGCGCTCAGGGGCAGGGCCGCGGTGAGTCCGCTGAGCATCAGCACCCGGCGGCTCGAGCGGTCTGCGAGTCGGCCCCAGACGTAACTGCTGAGCAGCCCCGCGAGCGACGACGCGAGCACGAAGGGGCCGAGCTGACCCAGGCCCGACTCCGTCGATTGGGCGCCGAGGGCCAGCAGGTACGGCGGCGCCAGGGCGGTGGCCATCATCAGGCCCCGGGCGGCGATGAAGCGCGTGAGCTGAGGGTCCTCGCGCAGGTAGCCGAGTTGATCGAGGATGCCCTTGGGCTTGCCCTCGGAATGCTCCGACGCCGGCTCCGCGAGGCTCGCGAACATCCCCGCGCCCAAGAGCCACAGCACGCCGGCCACGGCCAGGGCGCCGGCGACCGTCGCCACGTTGATCGGCAAGAGCCCGCTCGCCAGGGCGATCCCGAAGCCCAGCACCAGGGTCGAGGAGATCGTCGTCGACAGGCCCGACGCCGCGCCCCGCGTCGAGCCGGCCACGGTCTTGCCGAAGACGTCCTTCAGGGTGACCGAGGCCACGCTGCGCGCGAGGGCGAAGACGGTCAGCAGGCCGACGATGGCGACGCCCGCCGCGACGCCGTCGAGGGTGATCGCGCACAGCGCCATCCCGAGCACCGCGAGACCCTGGACCGCGCTACCCGCGGCCCAGGTCCACTTGCGGTGCCGCACGCGATCGAGTCGCGCGGAGATGACGAGCTGGGGCAGGAGTGCCCCCGCTTCGCGGATCGGTACCAAGAGGCCGACGAGCCCCGTGGGCGCGCCGACCGCTCCCAACAGCCAGCTCAAGACCAACTTCGGATCGGCCAGCCCGTCGCCGGTCTTCGTCGCGGCCAGGGACAGGGCGTGCAGGAAGAAGTTCCGCGGCTGGTGGCCCCGCGCCGGCGGGTCGAGGTCCGCGGCTTCGGCGCCGCCCTTCCAACCGGACAGGGAGACGTAGGCGCGGCGAACGAGCGGGGGCGTCATGGTGGGGGAGATGCGGGACCCGGGTCGGCAACAGGCTAACGCCGCCCCTGTCGCGTCCGGTCGCAACTCCCCCGCAGCTCACGGGCAGGGCGGCTTCTGCGTCTGGGTCGTCTGATTGACCAAGGTCGCCCCCGCGGCCGCCCGGTCCACGGCCACGAACTGGAACGGCCCCTGCTGGGTGAACAGGACCGCGCACCCGAGCCCCGGCGTGAACTGCGTCGACTCGACCCGCACACCGCCGCCGATCGGAATCAGGGCATCGACGTGGTGGCTGTAGCCCGAGGACAGGGTCAGCCCGCCGAACGAGGCATAGACGACGTCGCGGGTGAAGTCGACGGTCGGCGCCGGCACGAAGGGGTTGTGCTGGAACCAGAAGGCCTGCCAGGCGGCGTCGTCGGTGAGCAAGAGGGTGCTGGGCGCGGTGAAGGCGGCCGGGTGCTGGCTCTTGAAGCCCTCGACTACAACGTTGAAGGCGAGGTCGGTGAACTCGTGCTCGAGCCCGTTGGACAGGCTGGCCGTGAAGCCGAGCGGGTCGATCGCGGCGGCCTGGGTCCACAGGGGCGTCCCGACGCCGAGGGTCGTGGGCACCGAGAGCCCCAAGCGCGCCTGGCCGGCGCCGTCGGCCGTCGCGGCCCCGAACACGAAGGCCGAGGCCAGGTCCACGGCCAGGGGCTGGCCCTCGAAGCCGAGCCCGGTCGGCGCCCCGGTGCTGGCGACGAAGACCACGGGCGCGCCAGGCTGGGTCCTGACCACGAAGTCGTGGTCCTGGCCCAGGGCGAGGCCGAACCAGGGGCCCGTCGACGGGTCGCTACTGGATCCGAAGCCGGGGTTCTCGACGGACAGGACGGGAGCCGCGCTGATCTGTGTGACGGCGATCAGGCAGGGGAGCAGGACGGACATGGGATTCCTCGGGGCGCGGTCGTTGGGACGAATCCGGGCGCGCTGGCGCCTGGGCACTGGGGAGCGCTTCGGGCCAGATCAAGTGCCGTGCCGCGAGAGCGAGTTACCGAGAGGCGTGTAACCGGTGGGCTCTGGAGCAGGTCCACGGGGGTGGAGGGGCGGGGGCTGGTGGGCCTGGGGATCCGCCGGCGAAACGCCCCTCGACGCAGGCGCTCGGTGGGGCGCTCGAGTGGCGCTCGAGGTCCCGACCGAAGGCCTGACCCCACTTCGGTCTTTCCGATAGCCCGACGGATCGCCCGACCGGCGGCCCGTCGAATCTGTTGCCCGATGGCCCGACCGATCCCCCGGTCAGCCTCGCTCCAACTCGACGACCAACTCCTCGACCACCTCGCCCGAGCTGTCCGCGACCGTCTCCGTCCGGCGCATCCGACCCTCTCCCAGGCGCTCGACGCGGACACGCAGGGTTTGCCCGGCCTCGTCGAGGCGATAGGTCCACGCCGTCGGACCTGTGGCTCCCTCCTCGGGCTGGGCCGTGCGCAGGACCGGGTCGTCGCTCTCGAGCCGCCACGTGCGCCAGGCCCCAGCGCCGGCCTCGAAGCCGCGCACGGCCAGTCGTTCCTCGTGCTCGTCGCCCCGATCCAACTCGAGCACGCCGAGCACCAGGGCGTCCTTGTTCAAGAGGCGCACGCGCAAGCGCGCCTGCAACTCGACCTCACCCCCGCCGTCGCGCCGCACCGCCAGCCCCTTCCACTCGCCCAGGGTCCAGTCGAGCTCCCGCGCGGCCGCGTCCGGGGCCACCTGCCCCGCGTTCCAATCCTCCTCGAACAACCGCTCCTGGGTGACCTCGCCGGCCGTCCGCGTGCGCGTGAATTCCATGATCCAGTCGGTCTTCCAGCTCTGACCGCCGTCGACGCTGGTCGCGCTGTCCCAGCGCGTGGAGTTCGCCAGGGCGTCGGAGAAGCTGTAGCGCGTCCACGTTCCCCGGGGCGAACCGGCGAAGAACTCGCCGCGCCCGTGGCGGAAGCGGCCCCCGAGCGAGCCGAAGGCCCCGCGCCCGGTCGTGGTCCAGAACAACACCAGCTTCCAACGCTCGGTGGTCGGATCGAAGGCGCGCAGGGAGAAGCCGTTCTGGAAGCTGCCGTACCAGGGGCCGCACCACTCCTCGAGGATCGCCGCGCCGTCGCAGACCGGCGTGATGCGCGCGCGGGTGTCCTCGCCCTCCGACCAGGTGCCGTCCTCTTGCAGGTGGCGGTTGTGGACCGCCCATTCGCCGATCCAGAAGTCGAATTGGCGCGGAGGTGGCGTGTTGGCGGCGCCTTGGGGTGCGTGGATCGAGTTGGCGAGGGCCAGGGCGAGCAGAATCTGGAGCACGGGAGGTCCTATTGGAGGCCGGTGGCGGCGGGTGGAGCGGACCCCCTTGGTCACGTACGGCCGCCTGTCCTATTCCGAAGGCCGCTGGCGTAGGCTCGGCCGCCCGGCGCCCCGCCGCCGCCCCTCCCATGCAAGCAACCCGCCTCGCGCCCCGCTCGTTCCTGCTCGTCCTGGCTTCGATCCTGCTCGCCGTGCCGGCCCCCGCGCCGCCCGCGGCCCAGGACTCGCCCCAGCCGATCCACCTGGTCGTGCTCCACACCAACGACGTCCACGGCCAGGCCCTGCCGCGCGCAGCGACCTGGATCGAGGATCGCAAGGTCGACGTCGGCGGGCTCGTGCGCGTCTCGGAGTTCATCGAGCAGGTGCGCGCCGAGCACACCGGCCCCGGTCGCGGGGTGCTGGTCCTCGACGGCGGCGATTGGTTCCAGGGCACGCCCGAGGGCGCCGTCGACGCCGGGCTGCCCTTCGTCCAGGCCCTGGTCGCGGTGGGCTACGACGCCATGGCGATCGGCAACCACGAGTTCGACCTGGGCCTCGCGCCCCTGCGGCGGATCCTGACCGAGGCCGCGCCGCCGGCCGTGTGCGCCAACCTGCGCCTGCCCGACGACTCCGCCCGCGTGGATTGGGTCGAGCCCTGGCGCGTGATCGAGCGCGCGGGGCTGCGGATCGGGATCGTCGGGCTGGTCGAGCAGGGCACGCCCTTCATCACCCACCCCGAGTCGCGGACCCTGGTCTTCGAGGAGGAGTGCGCGGCCCTCGCCCGCGCCGAGGCTGAGCTCGCGGATCGGGTCGACCTGATCGTCCCCTTGACCCACTGCGGCGTGTCCGTCGACCGGCGCCTGGCCGAGTGCGATCCTTCGCTCCAATTAATAGTCGGTGGTCACTCGCACACCTTCCTTCGCAGCGGCGTGCGGAGCGGGGACACGCTGATCGTGCAGGCCGGTTCCAAGGCCACGGTGGTCGGGCGCGTGGACCTGATGATCGATCCCGTGACCAAGCGCGTGCTTGAGTCGACCGCGCGACTGATCGAGCTCGAGCGGGCGCCCGAGGGTGAACCTGCCAACGCCGAGGTCGCAGCGCGGGTCGAGCGCTTGGCCGCGGCGGCCGAGGAGGCCATGGGCGAGACCGTGGGGCAGCTGGCCGGGCCGATCGAGCCGGGCGACAACCTGCGCTCCATGGCCATCGGGAACTGGATCGCCGACGTCTTCCGCGTCGGCGCGGACGCCGAGATCGGTATCCACAACCGCGGAGGCATCCGCAAGCAGCTCGTGCCGGGCCCCCTCACGCGGCGCGACCTGTTCGAGCTGCTGCCCTTCCCGAACACCGTGGTGGTGCTGGAGCTGACGGGAGCCGAGTTGATGCAGAGCGTCGAGGGCAAGCTGCTGGGCGTCGCTCGCTCGATGCTGGAGGTCAGCGGGATGCGAATCGGCTACGCCTTGGACGCGGAGGGCTTGATCGAGCGGGTCGCGTTGACCGTTGGCGGCGAACCGGTGGACCCGGATCGGGTGTACCGGGTGGCGACCAACTCCTTCCTGGCGGACGGCGGCGATCGCCTGTTCGAGTTCGACCACGAGGTGCCGCGGATCGATACGGGGACGCTGCTGCGGGACCTACTCGAGCGTGACCTGGCGGAGCGGGGGACGGTCACCCCGCCCGCGGACGACCGCTATCTCGAACTTTGAGACGAAATCCCGGGTGACGTGTAACCTCGGACGCGCCCGTTCGTCCTTCATGCAGATGCGAGCACTACTTCCCTTCCTGCGTGCAGCCGGCGCCGGCCTGCTGCTGATCACGACGGCCCTCGGCGACAAGCTGCCCCAGGACGTGGTCGACGACATTCACGGGCCTGACGAGCGCAAGCGACGGTCGGCCGTGTCCAAGTTGGCGGACATCGGGACCGTCGAGGCGTGGGAGCTGATCGTCGAGCGTCTGGCCGACGAGGAGCCGGAGGTCGCCGACCGGGCCCAGCTCGAGTTGGCCAGGGCTGCGGGCGAGGATGTCCTGGAGGTGATCCACGGGCGCGATGCCCTGCGTTCGAAGAACCCGTTGGTGCGCGAGCGGGTGGTGGAATCGTTCGGACGGGCGGAGCGGACGGTCGAGCCGGCGGAGCTGCGCGGCGCCTTCTCCGACAAGGAAGCGCCCGTGCGTCGCATGGCGGCCTGGTCGGTGGAGCGCCTGGCCCTCGCGGGTCGCCTGGGCGAGCAGGAGCTGGGCAAGCTGGAAGACGCGTTGGGCAAGGCGGCGCGGAACGAGAAGGACGGGGCGGCGCGAGGTGCGGCGCTGGTGGCCGCGGCGACCATGAAGCTCGACCAGGCCCGCGATCGGATCGAGGACGCCCTGCGGGATCGGGACCAGGCCGTGCAGTGCGGAGCCCTGATCGCGCTGGGCACCTTGGGTCAGGCGGATGGGCCCGAGCGGATCCTCACCTTCTTGGACGAGAAGCGGCCCCTCGCGTTGCGGCGGGCCGCCGCGCGCGGGCTCGAGGCCCAGGGCGATCGCGGGGCGCTGCTGGCCCTCGCGGACGTGCTCGAGAACGAGCCGCGCCTGCGCCTGCAGCAGATGATCGTGGCGGCCCTGCGGGGCATGACCGGCGAAGGCATCGGTCGCAACGCCAAGGCCTGGCGGGCCTACGCCGAGGCGCTGGCCGAGGACTGGAGCGCCAAGCGCGAGGAGCGGGACATCGAGGTCGGCGACACCGTGGCCAAGCTCGCGGGCCTGCCAGTGCTGTCGGACCGCATGTCCGTGCTGATCGACATGTCCGGGTCCATGTGGCAATCGGGCGACGACGGCCGGCCCCTGAAGTCGCTGGTCGAGGTGGAGCTGCGTCGCTTCTTCGAGCTGCTGCCGGAGGACTCCCGCATCAACCTGGTGACCTACGCCACCGAGCCCGCGAGCTGGGAGTCGAAGCTGGTCCAGGCGACCAGCCGCAACCTGGCGGCGGCCATGGAGTGGTTCCAGGAAAGTCGGCTGCGCGGTCGCGGGAACGTCTGGGACGCCATCGACCTCGCGCTCGAAGACGAGGAGGTCGACACGCTGATCGTCCTCACCGACGGAGCGCCGACCGGTGGTCCCCATTGGGACATGAAGTTGATCCCGGAACTGCTGCTCGAGCGCAATCGCTTCCGGCAGGTTGCTTTCGACGTGATCTTGACCGACCCGAACAGCGGTCTCGAGCGCCGGTGGCAGGACCTGGCGCGGCGCAGCGGGGGCATCTGCACCTCGGTGAGGTTCGGAGATTGACCCACCCGGGCGAGACCAGGATCGGCACGGCTGACCAGGTGCGTGAACTCGATCGACGCGCGACCAGCGAGTTCGGCGTGCCCTCCGACTTGCTCATGGAGTCCGCGGGCCGGACCTGCGCCGACGCTGCCCAAGAGCTTCTGGGTCGCTCTCGTGGTCCAGTGGCCATCTTCTGTGGACCCGGCAACAACGGCGGCGATGGCCTCGTCATCGCTCGAACCCTCTTCAACCGGGGCGTCGATGTTCGACCGGTTCTGGTCGGGCCCTTCGAATTACGGGAGTGCCTCTCCGCCGACACGGCCGCGAACCTCGCCCGGCTCGAGGCCCTGGGGGTTCACTTGACCAGCCTTCCGGTTTCGGGCGCAGACGAGCCTGCCGCTGTCGGTGGGGCCCTGGAGGGGGCCTTGGAGGGGGCCGCGCTGATCGTGGACGCCCTCTTTGGCACCGGCCTCGTGCGGCCCCTGCGACCGCCCTACTCGACGGTCGTGCAGCGCTTGGCCGCCTGCGGGGCTCCGATCCTCGCGGTGGACCTTCCCAGCGGACTCCAGGCCGACACTGGCGAGCGCATGGGGCCCGTGGCCCATGCGACCGTGACGGTGACCTTCGCCGTTTGGAAGCGCGGGCTGATCGAAGGGGCCGGGCCCTCCTGCGCGGGCCGAGTGCGGGTTGCCGAGATCGGCATCCCGCGCTGCTTGGTCGAGGTGCTCCCGGAACTCTCGGCCTGCCGCGCCCGTTAGACTGCGCCCCCGAGTGGCGTCCCACGTTCGCAGTGACCCGCTCTGGTCAGCCCCCGCGGTGCTCCTGACCTGGAGCGCGTACCACCCGTCCCGACCATGATTTTGATCACCGGAGGAGCCGGCTTCATCGGCTCGAACCTCGTCGCGGCACTCTGCGACCGTGGCGAGCACGAACTCGTCATCGTCGACCGCCTGCGCGACGGCGAGAAGTGGCGCAACATCGCCAAGCGAGAGCTGGCGGACGTCGTGCGTCCGGAGGACCTGCCCTTCTTCCTGGAGCGAAACCGCGGACGAGTCGAGGCGATCTTCCACATGGGCGCGATCTCGGCCACGACCGAGCGCGACGCGGACAAGATCGTCGCCAACAACCTGCGCCTGACCCTGGACCTGTGGGAGTGGTGCGCGCGCAACGGTGCGCGGATGATCTACGCCAGTTCGGCCGCGACCTACGGGGACGGCGCACTCGGCTTCGACGACGACGGCTCGATCTCGGCCCTGGCCAAGCTGCGGCCGCTGAACGCCTACGGTTGGAGCAAGCTCGCCGTGGACCGCAGGGCCGCCAGGCTGGTCGCCGAGGGCGCACCCTCGCCGCCCCAATGGGCCGGTCTGAAGTTCTTCAACGTCTACGGCCCCAACGAGGGCCACAAGGGCGACATGAAGAGCGTCGTGGCCAAGACCTACCCCCGGGCGGCGGCGGGTGAGCCCGCGGTCCTGTTCCGCTCCCACAACCCCGACTACGAGGACGGTGGGCAGCTGCGCGACTTCGTGTGGGTCGGCGACTGCGTCGAGATGATGCTCTGGCTCTACGACCACCCCGAGGTGAGCGGCCTGTTCAACTGCGGCAGCGGCAAGGCGCGCTCCTTCGTGGATCTCACCCGCGCGGTGTTCACCGCGCTCGGAAGAGAGCCGCTGATCGAGTTCGTCGACACGCCGGTCGAGATCCGCGACAAGTACCAGTACTTCACCGAGGCCAAGATGGACCGCATCCGAGCCGCCGGCTTCAGCGCCCCGTCGACGACCCTCGAAGACGGTATCGCCGAGTACGTGCAGAGCTACCTGCACACCGACGATCCCTACCGCTGACCCTGATCCTTCCGCGCGCAAGCGTTCGTATGGTGCCCGCTCGTACGGTGCCCGTTCGTACGAACGCCTACGCGCGAGCGAAGCCTGCCCAGGGGCTCTTCGCGCAACCCTATCGCCGAATTGGCCTGCCGCGGGTGGAGCCACGCGGCGTGTGCCACTAGTGTCCTGGATCAGAAATTCGGCGTCACTGCCCGGAGGTCCAATCGATGCTGGCTAGGCGCGCCGACGACGCGTATCCGCTGCGATACTCGGAGGAGGCGCTGGCGACGCCAGCGGCGATCGGAGCCCGGGAAGTGACGCCGAATTTCTGATCCAGGACACTAGAACGCTCCGTCCAATCCGCCGCCGCGAACGTCTCCGAAGCCCTCTGCCATGCCCCAGCCCTCCGACCTATCCGCCCCCGAGACCCTGGCCAACGGTCGCGTGCGTTACCAGAGCGGTGGCGGCGTCGCGTTGTTCACGCTGACCTGCCCCCCCGCCAACGGCTACAGCTTCGAGATGATGCGCGACCTGGACGAGGCGATCCTGCGCGCGCGCTTCGACCGCGAGGTCGAAGTGATCATCGTCTGCGGCGAGGGCGAGAAGTTCTTCTGCGCCGGCGCGGACATCTCGATGCTCGAGCGGGCCGAGCCGAACTTCAAGTACTACTTCTGCCTGCACGCCAACGAGACGCTCTTGCGTTTCGAGCACACGCCGAAGTTGGTGATCGCGGCCCTCGGCGGTCACTGCGTCGGGGGCGGGCTCGAGATCGCGCTGGCCTGTGACCTGCGCGTGGCGCGCAAGGGCTCGGGCAAGTGCGGACTGCCGGAGGTGGCGCTCGGGGTGCTGCCGGGAACCGGCGGAACCCAGCGCATGGCTCGCATGCTGCCGCGCTCCAAGGCGATCGAACTGATGGCGAGCGGCGAGCGCTTCGACTTCGACCGCGCGGAAGCCCTGGGGCTGGTCGACCGCCAGATCGAGGCACAGAGCGAGGAAGAGTTCCTGGCCGCCGTGTTCGAGTACGCCGGTCAGTTCATGAACCCGGCGCATTCCTCGGCCAGCGTCGGACACATCAAGCGCGCGGTCCAGGGCGGGGCGGATCTGCCGCTCGAGCAGGGCTTGGCCCTCGAGCGCGAGCTGCAGGCGAAGCTCTTCTCCGGTCCCGATGCCAAGGAGGGGCTGGCCGCTTTCATGGGCAAGCGCGCGCCGCACTTCGAGGGGGGGACCGCCTGGTGAAGGCCCTTCGTATTCACGGGCACGGGGACCCTTCGGTCCTGCGCCTGGACGACCTTCCGGATCCGGAGCCTGCCCCGGGTCAGGTGCTCGTGCGTGTGCTCGGCGTCTCGATCAATCACCTCGACCTGTGGGTCCGGCGCGGGATGCCGGGCTTCAAGGTCGAGTTCCCGCGCATTCTCGGCTGCGACGGTACCGGCGAGGTCGTCGCCGTGGGCGAAGGAGTCACCGCCTTCCATCCCGGTCAGAAGGTCGTGCTCGAGCCCGGCTACTCGTCAGGCCGCTCGGAGTTCGACCTGGAGGGGTTGGACCACCTGGCCGAGGACTACGCCATCCGCGGCGAGCACGGGGACGGCTTCGATCGCGAACTGGTCGCCATCGAGCAGCGCTACCTCTGCCCCCTGCCCGACGGGTTGGATCCGGTGCGAGCGGCCGCGGTGCCCCTGGCCTTCCTGACCGCCTGGGGGATGATCGAGCGGGCGCAGCTAGAACGGGGCGAGACGGTCCTGGTGATCGCCGGCTCCAGCGGTGTCGGCTCCGCCGCGATCCAGATCGCTTCGCACCTCGGCGCGCGAGTCCTGGCCACCGCGGGCAGCGACGCCAAGCGGCAGTTGGCCCTGGATCTGGGCGCCGAGAGCGTGATCGACCACCACGACCCGGACTGGCCGCGGGAGGTCAAGCGACTCACCGACGGCGACGGTGCCGACGTGGTAGTCGAGCACGTGGGGCCCGCCACGTGGTCGGGCTCCATGCGGAGCCTGGCGCGCCTGGGGCGCCTGGTGACCTGTGGCGGCACGACCGGCGCCAAGGTCGAGATCACCCTCCCGCACCTGTTCATCAAGAATCAGACGATCCTCGGCTCCACGATGGGGCCGGCCTCCGCCCTGCCTCAGATCTTCGATCGCGTAGCGCGCGGCATCTATCAACCTGTCCTCGACGCGGCCGTGCCGATGTCGGAAGCCCGCGCGGCCCACGAGCGACTCGAGTCCGGCGGCGTGGTCGGCAAGATCGTGCTGCTGCCCGGCTCCTGAACCAGAACACACTCCGAGACCCCCCCCGACTGCAATGGACGCGAACACGATTGAAAGGGCGCTGATCATCGGCGCCGGCACCATGGGC
Organism: Engelhardtia mirabilis; assembly: GCA_007751255.1. Taxonomy (GTDB): domain Bacteria; phylum Planctomycetota; class UBA1135; order UBA1135; genus Engelhardtia; species Engelhardtia mirabilis. The sequence continues at coordinate 5,806,628 of CP036296.1, read as the reverse complement.
CACGGCATCGCCCAGGTCTTGGCCATGATCGGTATCGAGACCCGCCTGGCCGACGTCAACGAGGCCGCCCTCGAGTCGGCCATGGCCAAGGTCCGCGCGAACCTGGACAAGGGCGTGGACAAGGGCAAGGTCGAGGCCCATGTGCGCGACGCTGCCCTGGCGCGCCTGTCGACCACGACCGACCTCGCCGGTGGTTCGGCCGGCGTGCACTGCGTGATCGAAGCCGTGCCGGAGCGACTGGAGTTGAAGCAGGGGATCCTCTCCGACCTCGGCGCGCGCCTGGGGCCGGACGTGCTCCTGGCCAGCAACACCAGTTCGCTCCCCCTGACCGAGATCGCCAAGGTCGTACCGCACCCCGAGCGCGTGGTCGGAATGCACTTCTTCAACCCCGTCCACATCATGAAGCTGGTCGAGGTGGTGCGCGCCGACCAGAGCTCCGACGCGGCGGTGGCGGCGACGGTCGGCCTCGCGACCCGCATGGGCAAGGACCCGATCACCGTCATCGATCGTCCAGGCTTCGCCTCGTCGCGCCTGGGGATTGCGATCGGCATGGAGGCCATCCGCATGGTCGAGGAGGGGGTGGCCTCCGCGCAGGACATCGACAAGGCCATGACCCTCGGATACGGATTCCCCATGGGGCCCCTGAAGCTCACCGACCTGGTCGGTCTGGACGTGCGTTTGTCCATTGCGGACTACCTCTCGGAGGCCCTCGGGCCCCGCTTCGAACCGCCCGCGCTCTTGCGCCAGATGGTCGAGCGTGGAGAGCTCGGCAAGAAGTCCGGCCAGGGCTTCTACGACTGGAGCTGAACCGCCGGTGCCCAACCGACTTCGACAGCCGGCGAATGGACCGCTGGCTCGCGCGTAGACCCAGCCTTACCCCAGCCACCGATCGACCATGAGCGAAACCAAGACGGCCACCGACAACCAGGACTGGCACCCCCAGCTCGAGAACGACGTCCAGGGCGGACGCGCCTTCCCCGTGTGGATCTGGGGCTGTGGAGGCGGCTGCCTGATCGTCCTGATGCTCTTCATCGGGGGCAGCGTCTGGTTCGGGAACAAGATGTTCTCGACCTTCGGTCCCGAGGCGGCCTGGCCCGTGATCAGCGAGGTGATGCCGTTCGGCGCGGTGCGGCCTGAGGGTTACGAGCCGCTCAAGGTCGAGCCGCGGCTGATCACCGGCATGATGCGGCGGATTCCGGGGATGGACGACAAGGAGCTCGACAAGGTCCCGGACATGCAGCTCCTGATCATCAATCGGCCGGGAGACAGCAGCGGCAAGAGCGATCTGACGGCGATGCTCTACCGCCTGCCGGTCGGCGCAACGCAGAAGGAGAAGCTCGAGTTCCTGCACGAGCCGGCCAACTCCCCGGGTGAGGGTGAGGTCGAGGTCTCCGAAGGTGAACAACTGGAGGTGACGCTCCAAGGTCGCAAGCTGAAGGCCCTACGCTTCGCCGCGGACTCCACCGGGCCCGTGAATCCATTCATGTCGGGCGAGTCCGTGGAAGTGCTCCAGGTCGACCTGAGCGGGGAACGCGCCAGGCCGCTCCTGCTGCACCTGTCCTCGAACAAGGCCGGTGTCGTGCTCGACGAGGCTGCGCTGCAGGACTTCTTCGCGCCCTTCGACGTGTGGGGGGGCAAGTAGGTGGCGGCGCCCACCGTCGCCACGGAAGACACCCGGAGGCCGGACAGCCTGTTCGGAGTGCTGTTCGTGATGCTGGGTCTGATGTTGGTGGTCGGCCTGGGCGTGGCCGTCTTGGGTCTGCGTGTGCAGGGCGCGGACTCGCGAGAGCTCTACGACGACCTCTTCGAGCCGGGCGTCGAGCTGCCCTACTCCCTGCACTTCGCCGGTGGGACCGCGGTGGCCAGCAAGCAACGGTGGGTGCGACTCGAGCGGACCGTAGAGCCGGCGGAGCCACGCGGTGATGTCGGCGGCGAAGGGGACGCGAGCACTGCCTCCGCCGCAGACGGAGCGGCCGAGTCGTCCGGCGGAGTCCCCGGCGCTCCCACCGGGGACCTGCGGACGAAGCTGCCCGAGGTGGTCCTGATCGGGCGCTACGCCGGACCCGTGCCGGTCGCTCGCCAGTTCGAGACCGGCAACCTGCCCAGCGGTCAGATGCTGTCCGAGCGTCGCAAGAGGTGGCTGGAGAAGCCCGACCAGCGCAGCAGTTGGCAGGGGCTGGTCGACCGTGGCGTGGTGGGCTTCGGCCCCTGGGAAGCGGACTACGTCCACCTGCGCCAGTTCCTCGACGACGGCAGCTTCTACGACCTGATCCGCGTCAACCTGTCGAGCGCGGACACGGGTCAGATTCTGGTGGCCCACTGGCCGCTGGGGAACGAGCACGCGAGCGTCGAGCCCCTCAAGGCGGTGCTGGATGTACTCCGACTCTCGGACGGTCAGGACTCGGGCGACACCGCAGGCGTGTAGCGTTCGGCGACCAGTTCGGCCAGGTGGGCCACGCGCACATCCAAGCCGGCCCGCGCGATGCCCTGGCTCCACTGGAGCTGGCAGCCGGGGTTGGCGGTGACCAGCACCTGGGCCCCACTGCGTCGCAGGCTCTCGAGTTTGGGTTCGAGCACCGCACTCGAGTCATCGGGACGCAGCAGCGAGTAGAGCCCCGCCGATCCGCAGCAGCTCTCGGAGTCGGCCAGGGGACGGGTATCGACGCCCGGCAGCGAATCGAGAACGTCGAGGGGCGGCTGCCGGACAGCCTGGCCGTGGCACAGGTGGCAGGGTGCGTCCCACGCCGCGGTGATCGGTGCCTCGCCGGAGCCGTCGGCACGCGCGACCCCGGCGAGAATCGGAGCCGCCACCTCCGAGAAGTCGCGCACCCGAGCGGCCACATCGGCGGCCCGGCTGCGCCATGGGTCCTTCGCTTCGAACAGGTGTGCCAGCTCGCGCAGGTGAGCCCCGCACCCGGCGCTGTTGACGACGATCGGCAGGCTCGGCTCGGCCTCGAATGCTTCGATCGCCTTGCGCGCCAGCTTCCGCGCCAGGCCCCGCTCCCCGTTGTGCGCGTGGAGGGACCCGCAACAGACCATCGCCTGTGAAACGCGCACCTCGTGACCGAGGGCCGTCAATGCCTGGACCGTGGCGCGGTTCGTCCCGCCGAGAAGAATCGGCATCACACAGCCCTCGAGCATCCAAACAGACCCGCGATCGGTCGCCGCGGCGTGGCGCGGGGTGACCGCGGGCAGGCGCCGCCGATCCCTCGCCGGGGGCACGGCCGGCGCGCCGTCGATGAAGCGTCCGCGCTCGCCGAGCAGGGCGCGCACCATGCGATCGAGTCCGCTCATCTGGCCGAAGCGCGCCAGGACCGCGGCCGCGCCCAGGGCCCAACGGCTCGGCAGCAACCAGGCGAAGGCCGCGCGACGAGCGAGTCGGCGCAGGCTCGAACCACGGCGCCGCTCCAACCCATCGCGGGTCACCTCCATCATCGGCCCGAACTGCACCCCGGCCGGGCAGACGCTTTCGCAGTGACGACACAGGAGGCAGAAGTCCATCTCATCCTCGAAGTCCTGGCCTGCCTCGATCCGGCCCTCCGCCACTGCCCGCATCAGATGCACCCGGCCCCGCGGGCTCGACGACTCGACCCCCGTCAACTGGTAGGTCGGGCAGGAGCGCAGACACAGGCCACAGTGGATGCAATCCAACGTGGCTGCGTGGTCGACCAGGTCCTTGGGGTTGTGGAGGTCCATGGGAGGTGGAAGCACCTCGGCGTTTCGAGGTCACTCCCGGCGCGACGGACACGGCCGAGGATCGCGTGAGCTGGACGGGGCCAGTCGGGACGGGGCCAGTTCGCGAGGGGCGAAGGGCCCGGCCGGAAGTGGAGTGCCGCCCGCCGCGGCTGACCGGTCGCCATCCGCAGGCGACGGGCAGAGAGTGCGTGCTGAGCCGGCTGGTTGGGGAGCACGATCGGCGAAAGGCGGTCCACGAGCCGAGGATCGAGGGTTGCGGACCGCGGACCGCGGACTACGGACCACAGGCCACGAACCGTGAACTATGGGCTCTCGGCCGTCCACGCGACCCGCGGACTCTCTTGGACCAATCGCGTCGCAGAGCCCGACTCGCCTGGACCAAGGTCGATTCTTCGGGGCCGGGGTGCAACCTCGAGGCGTGCCGTTCGGTATCCCGGGTGGTTGGGGGTGGAGGCGGGTGCGACCGGGGCGGGAGGGTTCTCGGCCCGCAACCGCCGAAACCATGCCCGCCGCCCCATGGGGGTCAAGCGCCCCCGGACCGTGGGACGAGGGTGGAAGTGGGATCCAGGGCGCGGCGAATGCGGTTGGCCAGGGCCACTCCAGCTGTTCGCTCGACGACTCGCCTCCCCTCAGTCTCTCCAGTTTCCGCCGCACCATAGGCCCAAGCGGAGTCGACCGCAGGACGCGGACGGTCACGCCACTGGATCCTGGCTCCCGTGGGTTCCAGCCGGTTGAGGCCCGCGGCGAACCGCTCGATCTCACCCGCCTCGCCGTCGAACCGAACCGTGGCCCGGCCGAGGCAGGGCTCGACCAGGCCCAGGTGACCGCTGCCGAGTTCGCCGGTGAGCTGCTCGATCGATCGAACCAGGCTCGCCATCCGCGCGGGGCGGGTGGTGATGATCGCGCGCGCAGCAGTGTCCTCGGTGCGCGCCGCGGAGGCGGGCAGGTCGAGTCGCTCGGGGCTCGGCAGCTTTCGATGGAGGGCGGTACTCTGCTCATCCACCTCGACGCAGCTGGCGGCGAGCTCGATCTCGAGCAGCACCCCTCCCGCCTCGCGCCGCAGGGTGACGCGACGTGGGGAGTCGGCGCCGCGGCCGTGGGCGAGGGCGTCTGCGCAGGCCGGCTCGAAGTCGTCGTAGCGGACACGGATCAAGGCCGTCGCGCGCGGCTCGCTGAACAGGCGCAGGCTGGCCTCGACGATCAGGGCCAGGCCCCCGTGGGCACCGCAGACGAGGCGGTGCAGGTCGTAGCCGGTCACGTTCTTGACCAGGCGACCGCCGCTCTTCACTAGGGTGCCGTCGGTGAGCAGCAGGCGAGCGCCCAGGACATGGTCGCGGGGCGCGCCGCGGCGCAGGCGGTCGAGACCGTCCTGGCCGCTGGAGAGGGCGCCGCCGAGGGTCGCCGAGACCGCGTCGGGCAACAGCGGGGTGATCGCGCCGCCGCCCAGGGCGGCAGTTGCCGCCAGCTCGGCCAGGGTCGTGCCCGACAGGGCGGTGATCGTTCCGTCGGCGGGTTCGTGGGCCACGATGCCGGTCAGGCGGCGGGTGGAGAGGGCCACGTCCACCGGCCCGATCGGGGGCGCCCAGCCGAGCTTGGTGCCCCGGCCGAGGGGCAGGACGCGACGACCTTCCCCGGAACAGAGTCGCAGCACCTCGGCGGCACCGCTCAGATCCTCGGGTGCGACCATCGGGACAGGACCGGCTGGGAGCTCCAGGGTCGACAGCGTCGCACCAGCCGCGGCTTCCAATCGCGCCAGGAACCTCTCGTCTGCCGTCGCACCACCCCGATCGCCGCCGTCCCCATCGGCGCCACTCCGATCGGTTCGCTTTCCATCCGCACTGTTTCCACCGGCCATCATCGCGGCGCCGCCCCCGCGCGCAGAGGCCGGGCGGCGTGAAGCTCGAGGCAGGCCCTCACCGGCAGGGTCTTGCCGGGGTTCCAGCGCCCCTCGGGATCGAAGGCGCGGCGCACGGCGCCCATGGCGTCGAGGTCCGCCTGGTCGAAGGCCTGGCACAGGTGGTCGCGCTTCTCCAGGCCCACTCCGTGTTCGCCAGTCAGGGAACCGCCGACCGCGATGCACTTCTCCAGGATCCGGTCGCCGGCCTCGAGCACCCGGCGCACATCGTCGGCGTCGCGACGGTCGTAGCAGATATTCGGGTGCAGGTTGCCGTCACCGGCGTGGAAGACGGTGGCCAGGCGCAGGTTCAATTCGCGACAGACCTCGACAGTGTGGGCCACGACTTCGCGCAGCTTGGTGCGCGGCACGACCGCATCGGCCACGTACAGGTCCGGGGCCACACGGCCCATGGCGCCGAAGGCCCCCTTGCGTCCGGCCCACAGGGCTGCGCGCTCGGCGTCGCTGCGGGCGCGGCGCAGGTCGAAGCCGCCGTGGCGGGCCACGATCGGCTCGATCTGGCGCGAGAGGTCCTCGACCAGCGCGCGGCCACCCTCCAGGTCGAGCAGCAGCACCGCCTCGGCGGTGGTGGGGTAGCCGGCCGCGAAGACGCTGGCCTCGACGGCCTCGATCGTCAGCCGGTCGAGGATCTCGATCGCCGAGGGCTCGAGGTGTTCGGCGATCATCTCGCTGACCGAGTCGCAGGCGCCGTCGAGGGTCGGGAAGACCGCGAGCAGGGTCTCGACCACTTCGGGCCGCGGGACCAGGCGCAGGGTCACCTCCGTCACCAGGCCCAGGGTGCCTTCGGAGCCGACCAGATAGCCCGCGAGGTCGAGCCCGCCCGTGGCCTCCGCGTCGGGCTCGAGAGTCGGCTCCGACAGGTCCAAGACTTCCCCGTCCGGAAGCACTGCCACCAGCCCGAGCACGTGGCGCGCCGTGGCGCCGTGCTTGAAACAGTGGGGGCCGCCCGAGTTGTTGGCCACGTTGCCGCCCAGGGTGCAGGCCGCTTGGCTCGAGGGGTCCGGCGCGTAGCGCAGGCCGTGCTCGGCGGCCGCGCGATCCAAGTCCACGTTGACCACGCCCGCTTGGACCCGCGCGAAGCGGTCGACCGGATCCAGCTCGAGCAGGTCGCGCATGCGAGCGGTCGAGATCACGACGCCCCCCGCCACCGGCCGCGCGCCGCCCGCCAGGCCCGTGCCCGCGCCGCGGGCCACGACCGGGACCTGGGCCCGGTGCAGGGCGCGAACCACCCGCGCCGCCTCGTCGGTGTCGCGGGGCAGGACGACCAGGTCGGCCTGCTCGCTCAAGAGGGCCAGTCCGTCGGACTCGTAGGCGGACAGGCGCGTCGCGTCCGCGATCACTCCCCGGGCACCGACGATCGCCCGCAGCTCTCCGATCAGGTCTTCCCTCATCCGAGCCGTAGCCTAGTGTCCTGGATCCGAAATTCGGCGTCACTGCCCGGAGGTCCGATCGATGCTGGCTAGGCGCGCCGACGACGCGTATCCGCTGCGATACTCGGAGGAGGCGCTGGCGACGCCAGCGGCGATCGGAGCCCGGGAAGTGACGCCGAATTTCGGATCCAGGACACTAGCCGGATGGGGTGAGCAGGCCGATCTCCTGGCCGCAGTCACCGCGAGGGGCTGCAATCGGTGGTGTCAACCCTTGCCCATGAAGGAGATCGGCCTGATCACCCCATCCGGCTAGCCCGCGCTCGGTCTCAGAAGCTGATCCGTCGCAGGCGCAGCCAGGCCAGCCCCAGGGCGGCGCCGACGAAGACCAAGGAGCTGGCGATCGAGAAGCCGAAGTTGAACGGCAGGCTCGCGTCCCAGCCGACCTTGGTCTCGTACCACGTCCATGGGTCGAGGTCCGCGCTGCGGCGACCCTGGGACGCTCTGCCGCCTGCCTTGCTGTCCGCGGCCTCAGCGCTGTCGTCGTCGCCGCCTGCCCCGCGACGCGAGCGCCGTTCGGACCTGGCCCGCGCCTCTTCCGGATCGCTGATCACCTGGTCGCGCAGGTCGGCGGTGATGTACTTGGCGTCGACGGTCTTGGGCAGGATGTAGTGCAGGGTTTCGGCGGTCGCGATCAGGCCGTCGATGAAGGTGTCGGCGACCTCGTTGCTGCGTCCCTCTTCGCGCGACTTCTCGAGTTCGTCGAAGGCGCCGAGCTCGCGGCCCATCTGGATCGGGATCCAGGCGTTGTGCACGCCGGTCGTGACGCCATAGGCCGCGAAGGTCAAGAGTAGGGCCGCGACCGTGCTGCGCGTGAAGGTCCCGAACAGCACCGAGAAGCTCGAGATCAGGGCGAAGAGGTAGACCAGGGTGATCGCCGACCACAGGAAGCTCGGATCGCTGTAGCCGGAGCTGATCGAGAGGCCCAGGTGCATCCCCCCGACCAGGAACGCCGACAGGAAGGCGATGAACAGCAGCGCCGCAAGGTAGCGCGAGAGCAGGAGCGACCAGCGACTCACCGGCTTCGAGAACAACGTGTCGGCGAAGCCCTTCTCGAGCATCGCCGGCACGAAGAAGGCCGTGGCGCCGATGCAGAACAGGATGCCGACGTAGCCGGCCAAGTAGTCCACGAAGAGCTTCTGCAGGAAGCTGATGACCGCCTCTTGCTGGGTCGTTCCGCCCACGGGCATGGTCGCGCCGAAGAACGAGAACAGGTCCTCGTAGAAGTACTCGCGCAGGCCACCCAAGAGCCAGATCGAGTCCTCGCGGAAACCGATTGCGAAAGTGAGCGCGACGATCAGGGCGCTGAGCACCGCGAGGATGCGGAAGACCTTGTTGTCGAGCACCTGAGCCACCGCGTCGGCGAGCAGGGCCCGGGCGACGTTGCTGCGTCGATAGTCGCTCATTGCTTGACCCCCGAGCCCTGCACGAGGTCGATGAATACGTCCTCGAGGTCGTTCTTCTCGCGCTCGATGCTGCGGATCGAGCAGCCGGCGGCGCGCAGTTGGTCGACCACCAGGTCGACCTCCGGCTGCTCACCGAGGAACTCGAGGCCCAATCCGTCGACGGAAAGCTCCCGCTCCGCGAGCCGCACGCGCAGATCCGGCGGCGGCTCGCTCGCCAGCACGACCCGCACCGTGCCCGTGTCGTTGGTGAGTTGCTCGAGCGAGCCCTGCTTCAGGATCCTGCCCTTGTCGAGGATCACGATCTGATCGCACATGCGCTCGACCTCGAGCAGCAGGTGCGAGTTCAGGAAGACCGTGGTCCCGCGCTGGCGCAGCTCGGCGATCACCTCGCGGATCGCGGCGCGACCGACCGGGTCGACGCCGTCCGTGGGCTCGTCCAGGAAGACCAGGTCGGGCTCGTGAACCAGTGCCGCGGCCAGGCCGACCCGCTGCTGCATGCCCTTGGAGTACTCGCGGATCTTGCGGTCGGCGTCGCGGGTCATGTCGACCTTCTCGAGCCAGACCGGAATGCGCTCGCGCAGCCAGCGCCGATCGCGCCCGCACATCATTCCGAACAGCTCCAGGGTCTTGCGCCCGGTGAGGTAGGGCGGGAGCCGGTGGGACTCCGGCAGGTAGCCGACACGGTTGCGCGCGGCGCGGTGGTTGGCCGGCTCGCCGAACAGCTCCGCGCGTCCGCTCCAGCCCACCGCGAGGCCGAGCAGCACCTTGATCAGGGTGGTCTTGCCCGCGCCGTTGGGACCGAGGAGCCCGAAGACCTGTCCGCGTCCGACCTCGAGGGAGACGGAGTCGAGGGCCTGGTGCCCGTGGCGCAGAAGGCCCCTGCGGTAGCGCATCGAGAGGTTCTCGACGCGCAGCGGTGATTCGTTGTTCATGGGGGCTCGGGCAGTTGGGACCGGTGCAGCCCCTTGTTCGCAGATCGGGCGGGCCTATTGCGGCGCGAGTTCGACTCAATGTCCGGCCGCGACCAGGGCGGCGCGGGCCGCGCCGATCCAGCCGGCTGACGAGCCGAGTTCGGCGCGCACCAGGGTCAGCTCGTCGACGCGTCGGCCGTAGCTGCCCTCACGCAGACCCGCCCGGATCCCCGGCTCCAGCCCGTCGAAGGCCGCGGCGAAGCCACCGCCGATCACATAGGTCCGCAGGTCGAGCAGGTTGAGCCCGGCCGCGAGGCCGTAGCCCAGATCGCGGCCGATGCGGGCCAGCAGCTGCGCCTCGGGAGCCTCGCCAGCCCGAGCCCGCTCACCGAGCTGCTCCAAATCGCCCGGGTCATCGGCAGGCAAGCCCGCTTCGATGGCGCGCCGGCGGGCGGCGGTGGCCGAGGCCAAGGTCTCGACGCAGCCTCGCCCGCCGCAGCCGCAGGGCGGGCCGAGCGGGTCGACCTTGACGTGACCGATCTCGCCGGCGGTGCCTGCGCCCAGGACCAAGCGTCCGCCGAGGATCAGGCCGCCGCCGACTCCCGTTCCCAGGGTCACGCACAGGAGGTCGTCGACCCCGCGCCCGGCGCCCAGCCAGGCCTCGCCCAGGGCCGCCGCGTTGGCGTCGTTCTCGACCTGAACCCGCGCCGCCGCGATCCCCGTAGCCGCGCCGGCGGCCGCTCGCAGGTCGCCGCCCTGGAGCCAGGGCAGGTTGGGCGAGACCTCGACGCGACCCGCCGCGCGATCGAGCAGGCCGGGCACGCCCACGCCGACCGCTTCGGCCGGCCCGAGCTCGTCGGCGAGTTCCTTCAACAGGCGCGCAAGCACGTCGAAGTTGACGTCGGCCGGAACCTCGCGCCGCGCCTCGCGGCGCCGGCCCCCATCCTGATCGACGGCCCCGGCCTTGACCGCGGACCCGCCGACGTCGAACCCCAGGGCGCGCATCGACGCGCTAGCGGCCGCGGATGCGGCGGGTGACGCGGCGGTAGGCCTTGAGGTAGTCGGCCGCGGTCCGCTCCCAGGAATAGTCCTGGGACAGGGCGCGCGCCACCAACTTGTCCCAGGCCGGACCGTCCTTGTGGAGCTGCGCGGCGCGCAACACCGTGGCCAGCAGCCCGTCGCCGGTGTACGGGTCGAAGTGGAAGGACAGCCCGTCCTTGGCCGTCTCGGCGTCGGGCATGGTGTCCTCGAGCCCGCTCTCCGTGTAGACGATCGGCAGCACGCCGTAGCGCAGGGCGATCGCGAAGAGCGGGTTCGCCGGCTGGTAGTGCGAGGGCATCAGCAGCACATCCGAACCAGCCAGCAGCCGGTGCGCGGCCGCCGCGTCGTAGCCCTCGATGATCCGCACACGCCCGACGAAGGTGCCTTCGATCGTGCGCAGCCGCCGCGTGATGTCCTCGCCGCCGGCGCCCATCGCGACCAGCTCGACGTCGTGCTCCAGCACCAGCGCCAAGACCTCGGCCAAGAGGTCGAAGCCCGAGTCGGCATCCCAGCGGCCGATGTGGCAGGCCAGGAGCGTCTTGTCCGAGCCGTCCAGGAGCAGCGACTTCTGCAGGTCCGCCTTGCACTTGGCCTTGCCCGCGGCGCCGGCCTTGGCGCTGAAGGGCGCCGCCAGCAGGCGGTCCGTCGACGGGTTCCAGGAGGCGTAGTCGACGCCGTTGTGGATCCCGATCAGCTCCTTCTTGCGCCGCTGGAAGGTGTCCTCGAGCCCGTAGCCCCGATCCTGCTCCTGGATCTTCAGGGCGTGGGTGGGGGAGTGGGTCCCGATCACGGTCGCGAATTCGGCGCCCGTCTTGAGGAAGTTGACCTTGCCCGCGAGCTCGACGCCGTCGACCAGGCGGAAGTACTCGTGAGGAACACCCATGCGCGGCAGGATCTCGCGTTCGAACGAGCCCTGCATGGCCAGGTTGTGGATCGAGAAGAACGTCCCGGCGCGCTCCGCGGCCAGGCCCGTGTCGCGCCCGAGGTAGTGCAACTGGTGGAACAGCGGCAGGGTGCCGAAGGTCCAGTCCAGGCCGTGGATCACGTCCGCCGGGAAGTCCAGCGAGGGGAAGGAGGCCAGCACCGCCCGCGAGAACAGGGCGTAGCGCTTCCAGTTGTCCTCGTGGGGCCCGTTCTCGTCGCCGTAGGGATGCCTTCCGCCGAAGAGCTGCGCCTGGTCGAACAGGAAGACCGGCAGGCCGTCCAGGTGACCGCGCAGCACGTCGAACACCACGCGGCCCTGGGGCGAGTCGACGGGCACCGTCGCGATGCGCTCGAGGTCCGTCAGCTTGTCCTGCTCGACGTCCTTCGTGTTCGGCATGAACACGCGGCAGTCGGCGTTGGCCGAGCGCAGAGCGCGAGCGAGGTCTTGGGCGACACTCGCCAGGTTCGTTCGCCGAACCAGGGAGTGAAGTTCGGGAGTGACGAAGGCGACCTTCAATGCGAGCTCGCCAGGGGGACTGGGGTGGGTGGGAAGGGGGTCCCCGGCGCGGGTCGGATGGTAGTCAAGGGGCCCGCGTGACGCACGCGCAGGGCCTGGCCTGTGAGGCTAAGGTTATGGCGCGTAATGGTTTGCGGGATTCTAGTGATCCGTGTCGCAATCCCCGCCCGGGACCCACGAGCGGGCTTCAGCCTCCGACTCGCCCGCGCGGCGCCCGTCCTCATCGATTCTCGTAGATCGCCAAGGCCTCGGGCATCTTCGCCTCGAGCTCCTCGATCCGGTGCCCGTGGCTGGGGTGGGTCGAGAGGAACTCGGGCGTGCCGCTGGAGCCGAGCGAAGACATCCGCTCCCAGAACTTGGTGGCGTTGCGCGGGTCGTAGCCGGCGCGGGCCATCAGGATCAACCCGATGTAGTCCGACTCCAGCTCGTTGTCGCGGCCGTAGGGCTTGGAGACGAGCAGGTCCGTAGCGCCCTCGGTCAGGTCGCGGTAGGTGGCCAGGTCGGGCGACAGGAAGGCCTCGGCCATGTCCAGCGCGCCCTGGACGCCGTACTCGAGGGTCATCCGCTGCATCCCGTGGCGTGCGATCGCGTGGGCGATCTCGTGCCCCATCACCACGGCCAGGCCCTCCTCGGTCTGCGCCACCGGGAGGATGCCGGTATACACCGCCATCTTCCCGCCGGGCAGGCAGAAGGCGTTGACCGTGTTGTCGTCGCGAATCAGTCGCACTTCCCACTCGAAGCCCGGGTCGTCGGCGCCCAGGGCGGCGACCAGCCGATCCATGGCGCGCTGCACCATCTGGAACTGGGGGCCCGAGGTGACCAGCGGCAGGCCACCGATGGACTGGTCGTAGGCGGCCACGCCCAGGGTCACGTCTTCGCTGACCGGGAAGGGGATGAAGGCCTTGCGTCCGCTGATCGGCGTGGTGGCGCAGGCGACGACGGTGAAGAGGCCGGCGAAGAGGACGGCGAGGGCGAGCGGTTGACGGAGCTTCATGGGGTTCGAGCCGGGCTGGGTCGCGGTGGAGGTCGGTTAGACTACCGCGCCCTCGCCCCCGGTCGCGCCGCTCCCCGCAGGCGGCCGGGGCGACAGGCGTCTCCCCCCATGGAACCGAGCCCTGACTCCACGCCCGGAAACCACGTGGCGCGAGCCGCCGTGGAGGCCGCTGGAGCTGCCCGGCGCATGGCGGGCCCAGCCCTCGCCGACGGTCCCCGTGCCGCGGATGGGGCGCTCGAGGGGGGAACGGCGACCTACGCCCAGGGCCGGGCCAGGGAGCTCGGCTCCCTGGCCGGGATCCTGGAAGAGGTCGCCGAGGAGGCGCGGACCCTCGACGACCGCCTGGCGATCGCTCCCGATGAAGACCGCGCGCGCCTCTTGCAGCGCGTCTTCGACCTCGCTTTCGAGGTGCTCGAGGGGGCCGCGGCGGTGGTGCGGCTGGGCGGCGTGGCGGCCTCGGCCGCGGGGCAGGCGACCTCCGAGGTCACGGGCGGTCTGCCCTCGGGGCTCGTCCCTGCGTCGCTGGAAGCCCAGGCGGCCCTGGAGCTGACCCTGTCGACCCTGCGCTCGCTAGCCGGCCGGATGGAGGCGAGCGACGAGTTGCGACTGCGCCTGCGCGTGGGCGAATCGATCCTCGCGGAGATCCAGCAGCGCCTCTCCCGGATGCGATCGCTCGATCCCCACCGGACCGCCGCCAACGGCGGTTCCGACGACTGACCCCTGAAGGCTCGGAGCCCACCTTGAACACGCGACCCCTGCTCTTGATCGTCCTCGATGGATGGGGCCACCGCGAGGCCGCCGAGCACAACGTGATTCGGGCCTGCTCGCCCTACTACCACGAGCTGCTCGGCAAGTACCCGCACACGCTGCTGTCGGCCAGCGGCGAGGAAGTCGGTCTGCCCCTGGGCTTGATGGGCAACAGTGAGGTCGGGCACATGAACCTGGGCGCCGGTCGCGTCGTGTACCAGGACATCACGCGCATCGACAAGTCGATCCGCGACGGCGAGTTCGCGGGCATGGGCGCCCTGGCGCGGGCGTTCGAGTTGGCGCGCAGCGAGAACCGCACCCTGCACCTGATGGGGCTGGTCAGCGACGGCGGCGTGCACTCGAGCGACGGGCACCTGCGCGCGCTCTTGAACGCCGCGGCCGCGCGCGGACTCGCGCCCGAGCAGGTCTGCGTCCACGCGATCACCGACGGTCGCGACACCCCGCCGCGATCGGGCGCCGACTTCATCGCCGCCCTCGAGCAGGACATCGAGCGCGCCGGGGTCGGCCGCATCGCTTCGGTCATCGGTCGCTACTGGGCCATGGACCGCGACCAGCGTTGGGAGCGGGTCAAGCGCGCCTACGACCTGTTCGTGGGCGGCGTCGGCCTGCGCGTCGACCGCGCGGCCCAGGCCCTCGGCGCCAGCTACGAGGCCGACACCTCGGACGAGTTCCTCGAGCCCTTCGTGGTCGGCGATCCGGACCGTGGGCGGATCGGCGACGGCGATCCCGTGATCTGCTTCAACTTCCGCTCGGACCGCATGCGCGAGATCTGCGCGGCTCTCGGGCTCGACAGCTTCGACGGCTTCGAGCGCACGCCGCGCGTGCGGCCGCTGCTGACGACGATGACCCAGTACCGCGCGGACTTCCCCTTCGCGATCGTCTACCCGCCGCGCGAGCTCACGGGCACCTTCCCGGACCTGGTCAGCGAAGCCGGTCTGACCCAACTGCGCCTGGCCGAGACCGAGAAGTACGCCCACGTGTCGTTCTTCTTCTCCGGCGGTAGGGAGGCCGAGCTGCCTGGGGAACGGCGCATCCTGGTGCCCAGCCCGAAGGTGGCGACCTACGACCTGCAGCCGCAGATGAGCGCGCCGCAGGTGTGCGACCGCCTGCTCGACTCCCTGGAGCGCGACGAGACGGACGTCTACATCGTCAACTTCGCCAACGCGGACATGGTCGGCCACACCGGCATCGAGGCGGCGGCCTGCGCGGCGGTTACGGCCGTGGACGAGTGCCTGCGGCGGATCGTGCCCAAGGTCGTCGAGCGCGGCGGCATGGTGGCGATCACCGCCGACCACGGCAACGCCGAGATGATGTGGGACGAGCTCACGCACCAGCCGCACACCGCACACACGACCAACCCGGTCCCGATCGTCCTGTGCGGCACGGACCTGCTGGGAGCGCGGCTGCGACCGATGGGGATCTTGGCCGACGTGGCGCCGACCCTACTCGAGCTGGCCGGCCTGCGCCCCTCGGCAGGGATGGACGGCGTCTCCCTGTTCGATCGATAGCGACCTGAGGTCGAAGTCCTGCGGCCGTTGCTGCCGGACTTCGGACTCCAGGTCACCGATCTGCGTCGCTTGCCACGTTGGCGCGGCGACCGAGGGGACCGCACTGTGGGCGCGGCCTCGATCCCGCCCGGGGCCGAGCACTAGGATCACTATCCCGTCCCGGCGATGTTCCGAGCGTCTGCGGTGGGCTCCCGCGCCTGGGCGCCGCTCGTCCTGCGGTGGTCTCATTAGTGTCCTGGATCCGAAATTCGGCGTCACTTCCCGGGCTCCGATCGCCGCTGGCGTCGCCAGCGCCTCCTCCGAGTATCGCAGCGGATACGCGTCGTCGGCGCGCCTGGCCAGCATCGATCGGACCTCCGGGCAGTGACGCCGAATTTCGGATCCAGGACACTAGGCTGCACCGCGTCCCGGAGCATGCCGACGCCGCTGGTGTCGTCCTCCGGGATGCCTGTCCTCCCACTCCCCTCCATGTCCCGCCCCGAGATCTCTCTGAACGCGCTGCGAGTCGGCGCGGCGATCGTCGCGTTGGCCTTCCCGGCGTTCGGTCAGGGGTTGATGGTCGACAGCTACACGGCGGCGGACGGCCTGGCGAGCTCGATGGTCCTCGACGTGCGTCAGGCCCCGGGGGGGCACCGTTGGTTCGCAGCCCGTGGCGGCCTGTTCGAGTACGACGGCGCCGACTTCAAGAGGCTCTTCGCCGACCAGTTGGTACCCGGGACTCCGGTGCGCTTCGTGCGCTTCGCCGACGACGGTGAGCCCTGGATCGTCTGCTCGCCCGACACCGTGCTGCACGGCGAACAGGGACAACTGACGTCGCTCGAGCCCTTCGCCTCCGCCAACGAACTCCAGCCGGCCTGTGACTTCGAGGTTGTCGGAAGTGGAGCGGACGCGTTCGCAGTGGTCTCGACCGAGACCCGGGGTCTGCTGTGCTGGGACGGCTCCGAGTGGAGCGCGGTCAACGGGCCGCGCGACCGTGCCCGGCCCATTGAGCGCTTCGGAGATCGAATCGTGGTCGGGCTGGACGATGGCCTCGCGACCGTCGATCGGACGGGGACCCTGAGCCCCTTGGCGCTGGACGGCGAGTTGCCGCCGGGCTCGATCGTGGGACTCTGCGCCGCGACCGCGGCCGATTCGCTGCTGGTGCTCGGCGCCGAGGGTTGGCTGGCGCGAGTCTGGGCCCGGGGCGAGGTCGAGCTCCTGGCGCGCGGTCTCCCGGCCCCGGTGGTCACCGGTGGGTCGCTGGTGGCGCTGGTCGAAGACGGCCGTGGCGCGACGATCTATGGCACCCCGTGGGCGATCTTCCACCACGACGCAGCGACCGGCAGCGTGCGCAAGATCGACCGACACTCGGGCCTCGTGGCGGACGGGGTCAACGCCCTGTGGCGCGACGACGAGGGGCTGGTGTGGCTCGCGTCCGACCTGGGGGCGATGAAGATCGCCGATCCGGGCCTTCAGTTCTTCGACGAGAACGTGGGGCTGTGTGAGGGCGAGGTCAGTGCGATCGCGAGCCTCGGTGATGGCCGCATCGTGCTCGGGCACCACGGCGCGCTGACTGTCGTGGGGTCCGCGGGCTTACGACACGTGCCGCTGCCCGGCGCGGACCCCACGCGCCCGGCTCTGGCGCGCGTCATGGACCTCGAGGCGGACGGAAAGGGCGGGGTCTGGATAGCCGTCAACGGCCTCGGTATCGGCCACTTCGACGGCGAGGGTCCGCCCCAACTCGTACTGCCGCCGGCCGAGGCCAAGGGCTGGCTCTCGTCGGTTCACCCCTGGGGTGACGAACTCCTGGTCACGACCGGTGACGAGGTATGGCTGTTCGATGGTGAATCCTTCGAGCGGGCCTTTGGAGGGATCGGTGAATCGGCCGGGCTGCGTCGCCTGGAGGTGACGGACGACGGCCGAGTCCTGGTGGCGTCCGCCCTCGGCGTCTGGATCGGCGGCAGTGGCGGCTGGCGGCAAGTGACCGCCGCTGAGGGCGACAGGCCGCAGACCCATCTCACGAACCACTTCTACACCGTCTACCAGAGCGGCGACGGTCGCGTCTGGTGCGGCAGCGCGCGAGGGCTGTGGTTGCTCGAAGGCGACCGACTGGTGCGCGCACCCCTGTCGCCTCCGTTGGAACGCCCGGTGTACTCGGTCGTCGAGGACGATCGCGGCCGGCTCTGGATCGGCACGGACAACGGCTTCGAGTGCGCCCACGATGGGCGGGTGACTTCACTCGAGTGGATGGCCGAGCGGACCGGTCTGGAGTCGAACCGTGCGGCGGTGGAGATCGACGGTTTCGGTCGGATCTGGATCGGGACCACGGACGGCGTGACAGTCTTCCCGGCCAACTTCGAGGTGGAGCGACAGCCGCCGAGGTTGGAGCTGCTCTCGATGACTGTCGGCGCAGTCACGCAGCCGCTGCACGCAACCGCGCGCTTGGAGGCGGCGCGCGACGACCTGCGCCTGCTGGTAGGCAGCCGATCGCTTCTGAGCGAGCGCAACGTCGAGTTTCGCTACCGCGGCGCTGGACTGACCGAGTGGTCGTACGAGTCTGGGGCCGGCCACCTCGACGCCCATTTCACCGGATTACCCGCCGGGGAACACCAGGTCGAGATCCAGGCGCGCTCCGCCGGATCGGCCTGGAGCGACAGCCTCTTCAGCCCGCGGATCCTGGCGGTGGGGCCGGTCTGGAGCCGTTGGTGGTTCGTCACGCTTCTGACCCTGCTCAGCGTCGGCGCCGCCCTGGGGGTCTATCGCGCAACGTCCGACCACCGACGCGCGCGCGCCCTGGAGGTCGAGGTCGAGCGCCGCACCAGGGAGTTGCAGTCGACCATGGCCGAGCTCGCCAAGACCAACCAACTGCGCTCGCTGGGGATGCTGGCCGGCGGCATCGCCCATGATCTGCGCAACGTCTTGACGATCCTGACCGGGAACCTCTCGCTGCTCCGGATGGAGACGGCGCTCGCAGAGAATCCACTACTCGACGCGTCGGACGTCGCCCTCGATCGCGCGGCGCAGCTCGCGGCACAGCTTCAGACCTTCGCCACCGGCGGCGAGCCGGTACGCCGCCCGGTTTCGGTAGCGGAGGTCGTGGAGGAGACTGCGAGCATGGCCTTCGCCGGGTCGCGCATCGCCGTGACCGTCGAAGCGCAGGAGGAACTGCACCGCGCGGAGGCCGATCCGGGCCAGTTGCGTCAGGTCTTCGAGAACCTCCTGCTCAACGCGCGGCAGTGCCAGCCCGACGGCGGGAGCGTGCGAATCGTCCTTCGCAACCATCGGGTCGACGGGGCCGAGGCCACCGAGCGGGCGGTGGGCGAAGGCGAGTACCTGTGCGTCGAGGTCTGCGACGATGGCCCGGGTATCCCGGTCCAGATCCAGGCTCGGGTGTTCGACCCCTTCTTCACCACGCGCGAAGGCGGTACCGGGCTGGGTCTGGCGACGTCCAACTCGATCGTGAAGCGCCACGGCGGCGTCATCGGCCTGGAATCGGCGTCGGGGCGCGGCACGACCTTCCGGATCCTACTGCCAGCCGCGGAGGGCGAGCTGATTGCCGAGCCCTCGGAAGTCGCGGCGCGCGGAACCTCCGGGCGCGAACGGGTGCTCGTCGTCGACGACGATCGACACGTGGGGCTCCTGCTGATGGAGATGCTGCAGGTCAGCGGGTTCGAGGCCGAAGTGGCGGACTCGAGCATGTACGCGCTGCAGTTGCTCGACCGGGCCAGCACCGAGGGTCGGCCCTTCACCCTCGCGATCATCGATCAGACCCTGCCCGGAGATCTCTCGGGGGTCGAGATCCTTCGGCGACTGCGACAGCGCTCGCCCCAACTGCGCGCCGTCGCCAGCAGCGGCTATTCGGAGGACGGAGTGATGGCCCGCTACGCCGAACACGGCTTTCAAGCCGCCCTGCCCAAGCCCTATCGCCTCCACGACCTGTCGCGCACCCTCAGTCACCTGGCACCGGTCCCCCACGCGGCGGGGGGTGGTCATGACGGCGCGGGTAACGGGACTCAGTTGGGGGACGGACGATGAAGGGGAATCCGGAGCCCCACTTGCGCGTGGCGCGGCCGACGGAGCAGCTCGCGGCGATCGTCGCCATGTACCGCGACGGCCTCGACTTCGAGCTGATCGGCTCGTTCGAGGCCCACGAGGGCTTCGACGGCGCGATGCTCGGAGCACCCGGGGGGCCCTACCACTTGGAGTTCACCCAGGAAGAGGGGGGCGGCGCGGGCGAGCCGCCCTCACCGGAGAACCTGCTCGTCTTCTACATCGAGGACGAAGCCCAATGGAGTCGGCGTTGTGATCGGATGGCCGCCGCTGGCTTCGCCCAGGTGCCCGCCCACAACCCCTATTGGGATCGGGGCGGACGCACCTTCGTCGACTTGGACGGCTATCGGGTGGTGATCTACCGGGGGTCCTGGGGATGAGGTACGTAGCCCTCTTGCGCGGCGTCAACGTGGGTGGCAAGCGTCGGGTACCCATGGCCGAGCTCGCGGCGATCCTGGAGGGGCTCGGCTGCACCAACGTGGCGACCCACCTGCAGAGCGGCAACGCCGTGTTCACAGCCACGGCAACCCTCGCCAAGCGCCTGCCCCAGCTCGCGGCTGCGGCGCTCGAGGAGCGGTTCGGCTTCGCGGTGCCGGTCGTCGTGCGCAGTGCGCGTCAACTGCAAGTGCTGTTCCTGGGCAACCCCTACGCGCTCGAAGGTGCGCCGGAGGATTCCCTTTTCGTCGGGTTCCTCTCGCGCGAGCCGTCGGCTCGGCAGGTGAAGGCCCTCGACCCCGAGCGATCGCCGGGCGACCGCTTCGCCGTGGTCGGTGCGGACGCCTTCCTGCACCTGCCGAATGGCGTCGCGCGGACCAAGTTGGACAACGACTGGTTCGATCGTCACCTGGACGCGGTCATCACCGTCCGCAACTGGCGCACGGTCGCGGCGCTCGTCGAGCGCACCTGCGGCTGAGCGCACCCGGGCATCGGTGCACCCGGGCAGGGCCGCGGCCACGGACGTGTTCAGCCGAGCCGGAACACGGCGCCATCCGTCGGCGACCTGCGGAGGCGCCGCTCGAGACGGGGCCCGCGAAAGAACTCGGGCCAGCCGCCTTGTTTTCTAAGGGCGACCGGCCCGACCCGACCGGGGCGTTTTCACACCGGCAGGGGATCGTTCCTTCGCGGCGGGGGGCCGCCACGATGTGCTAAGGGGGAGCTGTCAGTCTTCGCGCTCGTCCAGCCAGGCCATCTGGATGGCCTCGAGGACCTTCTCGTTGCTGGCCTTGGGGTCCCCGACGAAGCCGTCGAGGGCGCAGATCCAATCGTGCAAGTCGGTGAATCGGACGGTGAGGGGGTCCGTCTGGGGCCGCGACTCGTGGAGCCTGTAGGCGACCTCGTTGAAGTCTGACCAATCGACGGTATCGGACATTACTCGATTCGGGCTGGAGCGGCTGGAGAAGGATTTGGCCGGGCGGGCGGGATCTGCGCTCGGAGGCGGCCCCCGCGACCGGGCTCAGACGCGACCGGGCTCAAACATCGCCCAGGGCCTTGCCGGCCAGGGCCTGCTTGGCGACGCGATCCATCAGCAGTGCCGCCATCGGCGTGGTCGCGCGCTCGAAGGCGTCACGGGCAGCCTGCGCCCGCGCCACGTCCACGTCGCCGCCAGCGTCGGCGCGAACCGCCTCGGCCTCGGCCGCGGCCTCCTCGATGTCCGCCAGGGACTCGGGATCGAGGTCGTCACGGACCTTGTCGAGGTGGGTGGAGACCGCGTGCAGCATGGTGCCCAGCTCGACCTTCAGGTCGGCCACGCGCCGCTGGTCGAAGTCCGACTTGGCGTTGTCGTAGGAGGCCTGGAGCATGGTCTCGACCTGGTCGTCGGTCAGGCCGTTCATGGGCTGGACTTCCATCGACGACGCAGCGCCGGTGGATTCCTCCTTGGCGGTGACCTCGAGGATGCCGTCGGCGTCGATCTGGAAGCGCACCGCGATGCGCGCCATCCCGGCCGGCATGGGCGGGATACCGGTCAGCTTGAAGCGTCCCAGGCTGCGGCAATCGGCGGCCAGCTCGCGCTCGCCCTGGACGATGTTGAAGTCGATCCCGGTCTGGTTGTCGGCGTAGGTGGTGAACCCGGCCGTGGCCTGGGAGGGCACCGGCGAGTTGCGTTGGATGACCTTGTCGACCGCGCCGCCCATGGTCTCGATGCCGAGCGAGAGAGGCGTGACGTCCAGCAGGAGGATGTCGCGCGTGCCGCCGGCCAGGACGTGGCCCTGAACCGCGGCACCCAGGGCCACGACTTGGTCGGGGTCGAGCTCGGTGTGGGGGCGCTTGCCGAAGAAGGTCTCGACGCGCGCCCTGACCGCGGGCACGCGGGTCGAGCCGCCCACCATGACCACCTCGTCGATGGCGTCGGCGCCCAGACCGGCGTCGGACAGGGCCTGGCGGCAGGCGTCCAGGGTGCGCTCGATCAGGGGCGCGGCGCGCTCTTCGAACTCCGCGCGCGTGATCTCGCGGCGCCAGTTCAGGTCGTACTCGGGGCTGACCAGGTGCAGCTCGGCCGAGGTCCGGTTGGACAGCTCGTGCTTGCAGCGCTCGGAGGCCAGGCGCACGGCCTGCAGGAAGGCGCGGTCCTCGCGGGCCTCGGCGGGTAGGGCGTCGCCGAGCTCGGTCAGGGCCAGCTCGACCAGGGTGCGGTCCAGGTCGTCGCCGCCCAGGTGTGTGTCGCCGGAGGTCGACAGCACGCGGAAGACGCCGTCCTCGATCGAGAGGATCGACACGTCGAAGGTCCCGCCGCCCAGGTCATAGACCGCGACGGTGCCCTCCTTGCGCTGGTCCAGGCCGTAGGCCAGGGACGCGGCGGTCGGCTCGTTGATGATCCGCACGACCTCGATGTCCGCCAGGCGCGCGGCGTCGCGGGTGGCCTGGCGCTGGGTGTCGTCGAAGTAGGCCGGGACCGTGATCACGGCGCGCTCCACGGGGGCGCCGCCCAGGGCCTGGCTCGCGACCCACTGGACCTTCTTGAGGATCAGCGCGGAGAGCTCCTGGGGCGTGTACGGGCGACCGTCCACGTCGAACTGCACCACGCCGTTGGCGTTCTCGCCGGCGGCGAAAGGGACCTGGCGCAGGTCGTCGCCGCAGTCCGCCAGGCCGCGGCCCATGAAGCGCTTGGCCGAGAAGATCGCGCGGCCGGGTTCGGCCACGGCGTGCTCGCGCGCCTCGCGTCCGACCAGCACCTTGCCCTCGGTGCCGAACCAGATCGCCGACGGCACGCTGCCCGAGTGGCCCTCGGGCCGCAGCACCGTTGCGCGGCCTTCCCGGAAGATCGCGGCGAGGGAGTTGGTCGTGCCGAGGTCGATGCCGACGATCGCCTTGGGCGCGTTGTTGAGGACGTCGAGTTCGAGGAAGGCCATGGGGGGAGAGGGGGCGGGGCGTCAGCGGCGCGAGGAAGCGCGGCCGAGCCGGATCTCGCTGAGCTGTTCGAGGGCGCGGTCCACGTAGCGGACCGCGTTGAGGTCGCGTCGCGCGTCGGCCAGGACCGCAGCGCCCGCGGCGGGCAGGGGCACGAGGTGTCCGCGCAGGGCGTCCATGGCCTCGTCGCGGGCCTCGCGCAACTGGCTGGCCAACTGTTCGGGGCCGTCGGCGGCGCCCTCGCCGGCGCGCAGCTCTTCGAGCGCCTCGTTCCACTCCAGGACTTCCATCAGGAAGGCCTGGGGCATCTGTCGGTCGGCCTCGGAGGTCGGGCCCCCGAGGGCGCGGACCAGGTAGTCCGCCCGGCGGTAGTCGTTGGCGAGGATCTTGTGGGCGGCGTTGAGTTCCGCGGTGCTGCGCTCGGCCAGGGAGCGAACCTGCGGGTCCGCGCCGGCGTAGAAGTCCGGGTGCAGGGCCTTGCTGAGCTGCAGCAGCCGCTTCATCAGCGTCCGCCCGTCCAGCTCGAAGGTCCGCTCGAAGCCGAAGACCTCGAACGGCCCTGGCGCCGGCTCGGCCACCAGGGGCGTCCGGCACGCGGCGCAGACCAGCGGGCTGATCAGGTCCGCGGAGCAACTCGAGCAGGACTGCGGCGTCCAAGTCGTCGTCGAGGCCGACCTCGACGAAGCCGGCCGCGACGTGCGCTCGCCCCCGGAGGCCGGCTCGGTCGCCGCCCGGCTGCGGTCATCGGCGTCGCGCTCTGACATCGGCCTTGATTCGCTCAGACCGAGAAGGACTCGCCGCAGCCGCAGCTCTTCGACGCGTTCGGGTTGCCGAACTTGAAGCCGCGGCCCATCAGGCTCTCCTCGAAGTCGATCTGGGTGCCGCTCAAGTAGAGGAAGCTCTTGGGATCCACGGCGACGCGGACGCCGTTGGACTCGAAGATCTGATCGGCCGGGCCGGTCTTGTCGTCGAAGCCCAGGGTGTAGCTGAACCCCGAGCATCCCCCGCCCTTGACGCCGACCCGCAGGACGGTGGTCTCGGGCAGGCTCTGCTCGCTGACGATGCGTCGGACTTCGCCGACGGCTCTATCGGTGACGGTAATCACTTGGCGCTCTGCTCCTGCGCGGTTGTGGCGCGCTTGGCCTTGAAGTCGTTGACGGCAGCCTTGATCGCGTCCTCGGCGAGGACGCTGCAGTGGATCTTGACCGGGGGCAGCGAGAGCTCCTGGACGATCTCGGTGTTGGAGATCGAGAGGGCCTCGTCGAGGGTCTTGCCCTTGACCCATTCGGTGGCGAGCGACGAGCTGGCGATCGCCGAGCCGCAGCCGAAGGTCTTGAACTTGGCGTCCACGATGCGGTCGCCGTCGACCTCGATCTGGAGCTTCATCACGTCGCCGCACTCGGGCGCGCCGACGACGCCCGTGCCGACGTTCTCCGACTTCTTGTCGAGGGCGCCGACGTTGCGCGGGTTGTTGTAGTGGTCGAGGACCTTGTCGCTGTAGGCCATGGCTGTGGTGTCGCTGGTTTCCGTTGGGAGTGTGGTCGGTGGGTACTGCGGTCGTGGTGTCGGCCGAGACCCGTGTACGGTCAGGTCGTGTCTGGAGGCGTTCGCCGCCGGGCTCAGTGGCCGCCTTGCCAGTTGACGGTGGACAGGTCGATGCCCTCTTCGACGACCATCTCGTAGAGGGGCGACATCTCGCGCAGGCGCTTGACCGTGTCGATCACCTGCCTGGCGGCGAAGTCGACCTCCTCCTCGGTGGTGAAGCGGCCCAGGCCGAAACGGATCGAGCTGTGGGCCAGGTCGTCGCCGACGTCCATCGAGCGCAGCACGTGGCTGGGCTCGAGGCTGGCCGAGGTGCAGGCCGAGCCGGAAGACACCGCGAGGTCCTTGACGCCCATCAGCAGCGACTCGCCCTCGACGAAGTTGAAGGAGAGGTTGAGGCAGCCGGGCAGGCGGTGCTCCGCGTCGCCGTTCAGGTGCACGAAGTCGAGCTCCGCCTCGATCTTCTGCTGCAGGCGCTCGCGCAGGGCAATGGCGCGGGCGGCCTCGGTCTCGAGTTCGGCCTGGGCCAAGCGGCAGGCCTCGCCCAAACCGGCAATGCCGGGGACGTTGAGCGTGCCCGAGCGCATGCCGCGCTCGTGTCCGCCGCCGTCCATCTGGGCCACCAGGCGCACGCGCGGGTTGCGGCGGCGCACGTAGAGGGCACCGACGCCCTTGGGTCCGTAGATCTTGTGTCCCGAGAAGCACAAGAGATCCACGTGGTCGGCGGCCACGTCGACCGGGATCTTGCCCACGGCCTGGGTGGCGTCGGTGAAGAACAGCACACCCTTCTCGTGGCACAGCTCGCCGATGCCGCGCACGTCGTTGACCGTGCCGACCTCGTTGTTGGCCCACATGATCGAGACCAGGATCGTGTCCTCGCGCAGGGCGGCGGCCACGTCGGCGGCGGTCGTGCGGCCGTTCTTGTCGGGCTTGAGGTAGGTCACCTCGAAGCCCTGCTTCTCGAGGTGCTTGGCGGTGTCGAGCACGGCCTTGTGCTCGGCCAGCGACGTGATCACGTGCTTGCCCTTGTGGCCGTACATCTCGGCCACGCCCTTCATCGCCAGGTTGATCGCCTCGGTCGACCCGGAGGTGAAGACGATCTCCTTGGACGAGGCGCCGATGATCGAAGCGCAGGCTTCACGGGCGGCGTCCACGGCTTCCTCGGCCTTCCAGCCGAAGGCGTGGTTGCGGCTGGCCGCGTTGCCGTAGGCCTGTGTGAAGAAGGGGAGCATGGCTTCCAGGACCCGCGGATCGACCGGGGTCGTGGCCTGGTAGTCCATGTAGATGGGCAGCTGCATCCGTTGGCGTCGACTGTTTGAGGGGGTCAAGTGGAGGTGGCTCAGGACTCGGCCCCGAGGGGGAGTCGTCCAGCCTGTGCGATGTTCGTCCTCGACCGGCTGGCGCGCGCCGTAGCGGCAGCGCCGGGGTCGAGCTTGTATGTGTTGGACCCGTTCGAGGTGGTCATGGCGCGGCCGCCGTCGCTGATGCCGCCGTCGCTGATGCCGCCTTCGCCCACGCCGCCTTCGCGCGCATCCAAGAGCGCGCCCAAGGCCAGGGGGCTGGGGTGGGCCAGGTCGTGCAGGGTGGTGCGCTGGAGCAGGTCCCAGATGCCGACGCGCACGCGCTGGATCGGACTCTTGATCGGGCAGACCGGCGAGACGTCGCAGGACCCGCCCTGGAAGCTGCCCAAGGCCTCGCACCCGGTCAGGGTCGGTCGACCCTCGACGGCCGCGATGATCTCGCCCAAGGAGATCGACTCGGAGGGGCGCGACAGGGTGTAGCCGCCGGTGGCGCCGCGCTGGGACTCGACCAGCTTCGCTCGTCCCAGGTCCTTGAGCACCTCGGCCAAGAGGCGCTTGGGCACCGGGTAGTGCTCGCCGATCTCTCGCGCGCTCACGAATTCACCGCCCCGGTCCGCCAGGTGGACCAGGGCGATCAGGCCGTATTCGGTGCGCTTGGTGAGTTGGAGCATGGCGTGCGGGTCGGCGTGCCGCCCCGCCTCGGGTCCGCCCTCGGCTCCCTTGCAGCCGGCAAAGAGCACCAAAACAGTGCTATTTGTGGGCCAAAAGAAAGCCGCGGACGCGGCAGGGCGAGCGTGCGACCCGAAAGGTCCGGGCAGCGGCTCGACGGGGGATTATGACGCCCCCTGGGCGGCTTGGGAGGGGGGTAATCGACGAAAACCTCCCCTGGACGTGAGCTTTGGTCCTGGCCGGTGTCCGGATCTCGGCGGACGACCCGCGGGGGTCCGGGAGCCCGACGCCCGGAAGCGGGTCTGACGGGGGCTGGGACTGCGCCGGAGGGGGCCGGACTTCAGGCACCCCGCGAGCACGGCCGATAGCCACGCGTGATGGAGTCCTCCCGCGAACCCGTGTGCTTCACCTGCAAGCAGCCGCTCGGCGACCCGCCGATCCTCAACGAGATCGAGGGGGGGCAGGCCTGCCCGGCCTGCGCCATGCGGGTTCTGGAGTCCCTCCCGCCGGTGCTGCCCCGCAGTGGAGCGCCCATCGGTGAGCGCGACTGGGCGCCGGCAGTGGCTCGAGAAGACGAGTCCTCCTTCGAACTCTCCGGGTCGAGCTTCGACCCGAACGACTTCCCGCCGGAACCGGCCTGACGGGGTCCTAGTGTCCTGGATCCGAAATTCGGCGTTACTTCCCGGGCTCCGATCGCCGCTGGCGTCGCCAGCGCCTCCTCCGAGTATCGCAGCGGATACGCGTCGTCGGCGCGCCTAGCCAGCATCGATCGGACCTCCGGGAAGTGACGCCGAATTTCTGATCCAGGACTCCAGCGGCAGGTCAGAGCTCGCCGCGGCAGGCCTCGAAGGCGCGCCTCAGCCCCTCCGGCAGCATCTGCACCGCCGGCGGGTCGGACCGCAGGTTCACGCAGGCCAGCTGGGTGCCGGCGGTCGCGAGGCGCTCGCCGTTCGACTCCCGCCGCACCGCGTAGGACAGCTCCACCGAGGCGCCACGGATCGACGCCACGACGGTCTCGACCACGAGCCTGTCCCCGTAGAAGCCCGCCGCGCGATAGCGCAGGTCCGTGCTTCGCACCACCAGGCCCAGGCCCGAGCGCTCGAGCTCGTCGTAGGGCCAGCCGAGCTGTTCCATCATCGTGGTCCGCGCCTCCTCGAGGTAGAGCAGGTAGTTGGCGTGGTGGACCCGGCCCATCTGGTCGGTTTCCGCGTAGCGCACGCGGATCCGATGCCGGTGGGGCAATTCGATCGATTCGGGGCTCGTGCCGTCCATGGGGGCATCGTACGCAGCGCTCGGGGGGCACCGTGCGATCGGGACGCTCGGCAGCGCCGTTCTCGTGCTGTTCCGATCCTCGGCCGCTCTGATCTTCCGTGGCGCCCAAACTCCAGCCCTGATAGAAAACCCGGCCGATGGATGCCCCCCGAAGTGATGCGAGAGCAGGTGGCGAGCCCCTCGTCGCCGTCCTTCTGACCTGGTTCCTGCCGGGGGCGGGGCACCTGTACCTGGGCCGCGTGGCCCAGGGCGTGGTGGCCTTCGTGGTCGTGGGCGGCATGTACTGGCTGGGCGTCAAGCTGGCCGGGGGCATGACCTTCGAGTTCCTCGACCCCGAGCTGCGCGGAGCCTTCTCGGTCGCCTTGACCCCCGAGGTCGGCAACCTGGGTGGACTGATCTGGCAGATGCGGAGCCACGGGTTCGGCGACCCGGGCTACGTGCCCCATCCCTATCCCAGCGGGATCTGGATCGGCTCCCTGCTCGCGGCACTCAGCGGCTTGGCGAACATGGCGCTGATGGTCGACGCGCACTTCTCCGCGCGCGCCGGCGCCGAGCGTCGCCCGGGCCTCTCCCCGGCCGTGTTCGTGGTCGCCGGTTGGGCTGTGCCCGGCCTCGGTCACCTGCTCCAGGGCAGGGTCCTTCGCGGCGTGATCGTCGCCGTGCTGCTGATTGGCCTCTTCGCCTTGGGCACGGTCCTGTCGGAGGGCGCGAACCTCAGCCGCGAACGGCACTTCTACTACTGGGGCGCGCAGTTGATGTGCGGTCTGCCCGCGGTGTTGACGGAGTTCGTGAGCGGTCGCCCGCCGGTCAGCGGCTCGATGCCGTACATCGACTTCGGTCTGACCTTCGGCGCCATGGCGGGTCTGCTCAACGCCGTCGTGTTGATGGACGTCTTCGCCTGGCAGGAATCCAAGCTGCTCGGCCGCGATCCGGTGGCCGACCGCGAGAAGCATCGCAACCGCCACCGCAGCGCCGAGGTCGAGATCGGGGAGAGCGCAGCGTGATCGGCTACCTCGCCTACGTCGTGCTGTTCGCCATCGGCACCCTTCCGATCGTCGTGGTGACGTCGTTCCTGAGCCACGCCGACGACCGCGGGGCCTTCCGCGACCTGCCCCGGCGGGCCATGGTCTTCGTGGGCTCGTGCATCGCACTGGCCGCGGCCCTGGTCCTGATGGGCCTGTACGTCGGCTGACCGGCCGGCGCACGCTGCCCAGACGAGCGATCGCCGTCATCATCGACGCGCACTCCTGCCGCGATCGGTGGGGCCACGTTCGACGCGCCGGTAGAGGCCGCCCGGCGCACGCGCCACGCGCCCTTCGAGTTCCAGCAGCGCGAGATCGGTCAGCACCTCGTTCAGCGGTCTCGCGAGCCGCGTGGCCAGCTCACCGGCGGTCGACGTCTCGCCCTGCAGGGCCGCCAACAGGGGCACCTCTGCGACCGAGTCCGCGGAGCCGTCGTGACAGGGCGCCGCGCCCAGCCCCAGGATCTCGGCCAACTCCCCGGGATCCTCGACCAGGGCCGCGCCCTCGCGCAGCAGGCGATGGCAACCGCGCGCCAGGGGCTGGTCGACCCGGCCGGGCAGGGCGAAGACCTCGCGGCCCTGGTCCGCCGCCCAGCGCGCCGTGATCAAGGAGCCCGAGCGAAAGGCGCCCTCGATCACGACCACTGCGGCGGACAGTCCGGAGATCAGTCGATTGCGCTGGGGGAAGTGGTGCTTGGCCGGCGGGGTGCCGGGTTCGAACTCCGACAGCAAGAGACCCTCCGAAGCCACCCGCTCCGCCAGGGGCCCCGCCGGCCAGGGACGGTCCACGCCCGAGCCGAGCACCGCGATCGTGTCGCCCCCAACGTCCAAGGCCGCTGCGTGGGCCACCGAGTCCACGCCGCGCGCCAGGCCGCTGACGATGGTCGCGCCCCGCGCCGCGAGCCATGCCGAAAAGCGCCGCGCCTGGTCCTGGCCGTAGGGACTCGGCCCACGGCTGCCGACGATCGCGACCCGCGGCCCACCGCGCGCGGAGTCGTCGCCCGCCAACAGCTCCACTCGCCCCCGCGCCCACAGGCACTCGGGCGCGCCTTCGATCGTGTCCAACTCCGCGGGCCAGGATCTGCCGCCGCGGTCCAGTCGTCTGAGCGCCGTTCCCACACCCCAGGGACGCTCGGGCGCCCGCGCGGTTACAGGTAAACCACCGTGTTCCGCGCTCAGCGGTAGCCCAACTCCTCGAGCATCTTCAGCGTCTCGTCGTCGTCGAGCTCCTCGTTCACGAAGGCCGGTTGCCGCGCGCGCCGCCAGAGGTCGAACCGCTCGGCCAGGTCCCCCAGACGCTGCTCGGCCTGGGCCGCGACGTTCGAGACTTCGCGCGGATCGGCTACCAGGTCGTATAGCTCCGGCCCCACGTCGGAGCTCCAGATGTACTTCCAGTCGTCCGCCACCAAAGCCACGTGGGTCCCGCGCGCGTTGCCGCGGTCGTCGAATTGATCCAGGGCTGCGCGGCGCTG
Organism: Engelhardtia mirabilis; assembly: GCA_007751255.1. Lineage (GTDB taxonomy): Bacteria > Planctomycetota > UBA1135 > UBA1135 > Engelhardtia > Engelhardtia mirabilis. The sequence continues at coordinate 5,776,870 of CP036296.1, read as the reverse complement.
GGATTGGTCGAGGTCCCACTCGCTGAAGAGCGGGCGCTCGGCGACCACGTCGCGAGGTCCGCCCTCGCCCCGCCCGAAGGCGGCCAGGTCGCCACCCGGCAGGCGAACCTCTTCCACGGCGCCAGAGAGCCCCAAGAGCGTGGCTCCCAAGTCGATCGCCGAGGTGCGTTCGGACACGACCAGCCCGGGCTCGAACACGCCCCGCGCGCGCAGGATCAGCGGCACGTGCAACTGCTCGTCGTAGAGGTACAGCCCGTGCCCCATGTAGCCGTGTTCGCCCATGCCCTCGCCGTGGTCGGAGGTGACGCATACGACGCTGTCGCGCCCACGCTCCCGCGCGTTCCAGCCCTCGAGCAGGCGCCCGATCTCCTGGTCGGTGTAGGCGATCTCCAACTCGTAGCCGATGTAGGCCTTGAGCAGGTGGGCGCGGTCGAAGAGCTCCGAGGGCTCGAGGCGGTCGTCGAAGATGGCCTGCACGTTGCGGCGCGGCAGCAGCTCCACCGGCGCCTCGAACGGCGCATGGGGGTCGAATACGTGGATCCAGGCGAAGACCGGCTCCGACTCGGACATCTCGCCGAGATAGGCCAGGGCCGTGTCGACCACCTCGGACGCATAGCGCTCGGCGCTGACCGGCCGCCCGCGGCGTTCGCCGTCCTCGATGTTGATCTCGTCGTCGTAGACGTCGAAGCCGCGGTCCATGCCGAACTTCGCGTCGAGCACCTTCGAGCCGACCACCGCCAGGGTCTGGTAGCCCGCGTCGGCCAGCTCCTCCGGCAGGCAGGGCGGCTCCGACGGGTACAGCTTCCCGTTCCGCAACAGGCCGTGCTCGGACGAGTAGAGCCCGGTCAGCATCGTCGCATGGGACGGCCCGGTCATCGGCGCCGTGGAATAGTGGCGCTCGAAGCGCGCGCCGCTGGCGGCCAGGGCGTCCAGGTTCGGCGTGGAGCGCCGCGGGTGCCCGTAGCTCGAGAGCATGTCCGCGCGCAGGGTGTCGATCGTCACCAGCAGCACGTCGCGCGGGCCTTTCGGCGCGTGGCTGCAGGCGGTCAAGGCCACTGCGGCGGCCAGGGCGGCAACGGCGAGCGGGCGCGGATGCGCGGTGTGGTTACGAGCGATCACGGCTTCGAAGTCTACGTCGGTCGGCCGCCCGCCGTTTGCCTTCAGGGCAGGTCCCACAGGCGCAGGCAGGGGCCCAGGCGCTCGCCCTGCACCAGGCGCATCAGCGCGCTCTCGCCCTGGTAGCCGACCTCGGCGCCGCTGTCGTCGCCGTCGCGCCAAGGCGACTCGGTGGTGACCAGCCGCGCGAAACGCTCGAGCGCCTGTTCCTGGCCGCCGCGCCGCGCACCGCGCCTGAGGTCGACGGTCAGGATCCACTCGCCCTCGACGCCGGTGAGTTGGTCGATCAGGGCCTGCAGCATGGCGGGGGAGACGGTGCCGTCGCGCGCGCGCCATCCGCGCGCGTCGAGCTCCGAGCGACTGGGGGCCTGGCGCACCAGGATCGGGTTGGCGTCGGTCGCGGGCGGATAGCACAGCAGGTGTTCGCGCCAGGGCAGGACCGTCAAGCCCGACCAGGAGCGCTCACGCGTGACGCGCTCGAGCAGCGGTAGGGGCAGGAACCCCTGGGGATGCGCGAGCAGAAGCCCGTCGGTCGAATCCAGCCGGCGCTCGACGCGCGCGGCGATCCGTTCGTAGGTGTCGGGCCTCAGGTTCAGTTGCAGCTTGCGCGCGCAGAGCAGCGCGGGGATCGCAAGGACGACGAACGGCAGGGCGAACTTGGCGCGCGGACCGATGCCCTGCGCCAGGCTCGCCAATCCGTGGGCGCCGAGCACCGCGAGCAGCGGCCACAGGGGCAGGGCGAAGCGCTCGAAGCTGAAGTCGTACAGGCCGATGGCCAACAGGTACGGCAGCCCGAAGCCGGCGACGACGACCCCGCGCCCGAGCTGTTCCGTGGTCCAGCCGCGGCGCAGCACCAGCGCTGCGAGACCGATCGCGGCCAGCAGGGGCAGCACCGGGTCGTAGTCGACGAGGGCCCGCCCGATCACCGCGAACCCGCCACCGCCGAAGCGGTCGAGCTGCACCTCGTGCCCGGCCGCGACGACCTCGGCGTCGAGCCCGAGCGCGCTGTCGACCTCGAGCGGCGGCTCTCCGAGGAAGGGGTAGGCGAGCCACAGCGCCAGCCCCACCGCGAGCAGCACGCCTGCCGCCGGCAGCAGGGCGCGCGGGCCGTCGCGGCGCAGGGTCAGAACCCACGCCACCCCCAGCGGCGCCAGGGCGGCCAGGCCGTTGTGGAGCGTCGCCACCGCCAGGGCCGCGGCGACGCAGGCTCCCACCGCCACGCTCGCCCGCGGCCGGCGGTACCACTCCACGGCGAGCCAAGTCGTGGCCAGGGTGAAGGTCGCCACCGGCCCGTGGGGGCGCGCCATCTGCGACAGGTACAGGTGCAGCAGGCTGGTGCCCATCAGCGCTGCCGCGATCAGAGCCACGCGCGGACGGACGAAACGCCGCGCGAGCAGAAACGTCAGGGGCACCGCCAAGCTGGCGAGCAGCGCCGAGAGGGCGCGCCCCAGGACGTACGGCCGAGCGGCCTGGTCGAGGTGCTGCTGGAGCGTGGACGGCTCGAGGGGCGGCAGGGCCGCCGCTTCGGGCAGGGCGACGCTCAAGACCCGCGCCAACAGGTGCGGGTACTTGCGCCACACCACCGCGTCCACGCCCTCGGTCGGCGCCCCGTCGTGGGCCTGCATCCACAGGGCCTGCTGCACCACGTAGGCGTCCGGCTCCGGCGCGTGGGGCAATAGGTAATCGAGACCGAGCAGCCGCCCGCCCAGGGCCGCGAGCCACAGCAGGGTGACCGCGGTCCACAGCCGCCGCCGGCCGGCCGCGGCGGCAGCGTCGTCGCGGGCGACGGGGGGGCTCGCTTCGGGGGCGGAGGGCATCGGTGGTGCGCGCGGAGGGTGGGGGAGCGCCGCGCGCCAGGGAGGATGCCGGCGGCGGGGGAGCGATGCCACCCCGGTCGAGGTGTTGGGTCGGCGGGTTGGCGGGCGGGCCTCGCTCCCTGTTCTCGACGGGATGCAGCCGCGCGGTGGAGTCGCGCCGTGCCCCTGGGCAGGGGAAGTCGACTCGCCCCGCCGACGGAGGTTCTGTTCATGGAGCGAGCGACCGCGTGGTGATGCGAAGCCTGTGCCCGCGAACTCGCCGCGCGCGACCGAAGCTGGCTCCGGCGTGTCGGCGCCGCGCACAATGGCCGCGATGGCGAGTGCATGCCCATTGGCCGATCCCGGCGCGCCGACCTCCATCGCGGGCGGACGTGGGGGCCTGTGGGTCGCCCTCGGGCTCGGACTGCTCCTGCGCCTGGCCGGGATGGGCTGGGGCCTGCCGGGCGAAGGGCACCTGTGGTCGTTCCACCCGGACGAGTACCGCCTGGTCGACGCCGCGCGGCGGGTGGCGACGGAGCCGACCCTGCACCCGACGCGCTTCCAGTACGGGAGCCTGGCGGTGTACCTGCCGGCGGCCTTGGGTGCGCCGCTCGCCTGGTTGGGGGTGATTGACGGTCCGCGCGGCTGGCACCTGGTCGGCAGGACGGTGAGCCTCATCGCGGGCTTGGTGGCGATCGGCGCGACCTGGGCCTTGGCGCGCAGGCTGCTCGGGGGCGCCGCGGCGACCGTCGCAGCGCTGGCCCTCGCGGTCGCGCCCGGAGCCGCGCTGCTCTCGGCCTGGGCCACGCCCGACGCGCCGGCGACGGCCTTCGTGGTCCTGGCCCTGGCGTCAACGGCGCGGGCCCTCGATCCGGGCGAGGGTCGACCGGGGCGCTGGCTGTTGATCGCGGGGGTCGTGGGTGGGCTCGCCGCGGCGGTCAAGTACAGCGCGGGAGCGGTGGTCCTCGCGCCGGTGGTGGCGGCGTGGATCGGCGTGGGCGCGGCGAGCGCGAGGACCAGGCTCGCACGCGCGCTGCTCGCGGGCCTGGCGTCCCTCGCGACCTTCGCGGGCTGCACGCCCCACGCCTTCCTCTCCAGCGCCGAGTTCCTGCGCGACCTCGAGTACGAGCTGGTGCAGCACCCGCGCTCGGGCCACGGCAACCTGTTCGAAGCCACCGGTGACGGTTGGAGCTACCACCTCGTCACCAACCTGCCCTTCCTGCTCGGCTGGCCGTTGCTCGCCGTCGGCGTGATCGGGCTGGTGCCCCTGGCTCGCCGGGGAGGACGCGGCGGCCTGATCGCCGCCGGCTTCGGCCTGCTCGTGTTCGGCCTACTCGGCACGTCGAAAGTGCGCTTCATGCGCTACCTCTTGCCCCTGGCGCCCGTCCTGTGCGTAGCCGCCGGTGCGCTGATCGCCGGCCGCGCGGAGCGGCTCACGTCAGCGCGGCGGCTCGCAGCCACTGTCTTGCTCGTCACCACCGGAGCCCTCTCCACGCTGCAAGCCTCGGCGTTGCTCGCGCCCGATCCACGCCAGCGCGCCCTCGAATTCTGCGAGACCGAGCTCGAACCCGGCGCACTCATCGGCACCACGGTCGTCCCGACATTCTTTCACCCGCCCTTCGTGCGAGAGAACGGCGGCCCCAAGCTCAAACCTCGCTTCGAAGCCCGCCTAGCCGCCGGCGACTCGCCCTTCACCTTCGCCGCACCCACCGGATTCGACCCCGCGGTCCTGTCACGCGAAGCCGCCGACGCCTTCGTCGCCAGCGAGTTCGACTGGCGCGAGGAACTGCGCCTGGACGATCCCGAAGCCCGCGCCTTCCTGGCCGCCCTCGACGCCCGCTACGGCGCCCCGCAGCGATTCGCCGGAATCTCCCCCGCCCTGCGCCGCCTGTTCAGCTTCGGACTCTCACCCGCGCCCCACGACTGGCTGTATCCGTTCCAGGAAGTCTGGGTGTGGGGCGGCTGACAGGCTGTCGCGGAGTCCTGGATACCGACAAGGGGCACGATTGCAGGCTTGCCGGCTCGCGCCCCCCATGGCCCGGACTCCTAGCCGGATCTTCGGAGGTTGCCCGGCGTCGGAGCCCGAAGACACGACGGCTGCCTGGAGCGCACAGTTGGGCAACCCGTCGCCGCCCGCGGTGAGAGTCCTGATGTGAATTGGAGCCTCTCGAAACTCGGCGACCGCGTTGACTCGATCGTCGTAGGCGAGGCTCCACGTCACTTCGTCGATCCTGAGTCGAGGCGACCCCCGGACCTCGAACGCGAGGCCGTCGGGCCCTGTCCAGTGGCCGACTCGCAGCGCCTGGGATCCGTTCGCGTCACTGACGCCCCGGTCGAGCAAGACTCCTTCAGCGCTCGCGGCGGACTCGGCTGCGTCGTCTAGCCCCTGGCTCTCCCGCGGCCCCCGGATCAGTGCAATATCCACGAAGGTCGCCGCGATCCCGTTCGCGTACCGGAGGTGGATGCGCACCTGGGACGCACTCGGCTCGGCTCCGGTTGAAGTGCGAAGGTCCTGCCGACTCCCATCGAGAGTTCGTGCAGTCCTCAGGTCTGACACCGTGGGAATCGAGACTCCGGTGACGCCCTCCCTGCGTGGCCGCCGGGAGACTTCGCGCTTCGTCCTCCGATCGGGCTGTCAGCCAAACACACGACCCGACGATCGCGGTGAGCAGGGCGATGGCTGAACCACGCACTGTCCCGTCACTCGATGAACTCGTCCTGGGCCGCCCTTGGCGGCCTCGATCCCGCGACCCACACGAGATCCTGAAGCCCCATCCGGGACTTGGACGCAGGTCTAGTTCCTGGATCCGAGCCTCCTCCAAAGCACCCGGTCGTGGAGTTGTTGGGCTGGTACGGAGTTTGCGCGTCTCGGGATCGTGTCGATTCGCGAGAGCGACTCCACCCATCTGTCTCCTGATTCACCTCACAGGAACGGCCGCCACCGCGGTAGCGACGACCATGAGCGCCCAAGATCGCCCGAGCTTACCCCTCTCGCTGCCCACTGTCTCGACCAGCGCCCTGCGTTGGCGTATCCGGGCTGTGGGGCGAGGTCCACGCTCGACCAGGCTAGGCTCGCTCGGCCTCGCAATCGCGGGGCTGTTCTTGGGCGCCACCAAGTCGGAGGCACAGGACGTGCCCGTGCTCTATCCCGATCCCGGGGGCGTGTGGGAGGCATTCGGTCCCATGGCTCCATCGAATGCCATCGAAGCCCGCTTCTACGACGTCAAGACCTTCTCGTCGAAGGACATCTGGAGCGTCGGGAGCTTCAAGACAGGTTCCGTCTTTACATCCATGACCCATGGGTGGGTGATGCACTTCGACGAAAACGGAACATGGAACGAGGTGCCAATCCCAGTCTTTCCGATCCAATCCGGTGGATCGGTTCGCCTCGAAGGAATCGATGGCACCAGCGCAAGCGATCTCTGGGTCTTCGGCAGCCACGATAGCAGCAACCTTCACCCTGGTCCGAACTCGCTCCCCCTTGTGATGCACTTCGACGGCGTGAGCTGGGAGATCGTCAGCGTCCCCGCTTCGCCAGCCGGCGTCACTGCGGTCTTCCTGGATGACGTGGAGTCCGCGGGCACTGACGAAGTCTGGTTCGCCGGCTGGGGATTTGCGGGCGTCGCCGTGCCCATCGCCTTGCAGTGGAACGGGACGGAGCTCGTGGCCCACGATCTTCCGCCCGCGTTTCCGTTCGACCGAATTGCGCGGGCCGTCACGATCGCCGGCCCGAACGATGTGTGGGTCGTTGGAGGCGGGAACGTGGCATCCCAAGGGTACGCCAACGCCTTCAGCGCCCGCTTCAATGGCTCTTCATGGACCGAGTTTCCCGTTCCTCAGCTCGGCAACCAGCGCGAGCTCCGATCGATCGCAGCCTTGTCGCCGACGATGCTCTGGGCGACGGGTGAAGCCAAACTGCAGGGCGGTGCTGGGCAAGCGTACGACCTGCGGTTCGATGGCTCCGTGTGGACCCAAGTCGACAGTCTCCACGCGCTTGGAAACATTCGTCGGACGCCGCTCGGAACACTCCGAGGGACCGGCCGATTCGCCTCTCAGTACTTTTCGACCGGCTGGTACGCCCTCGAGGACTTCCCTGCGACGTTCGGGGAGCAGCTTCCCTTGGCGAGTACCCGCGCTGTCGACGGCGGGGCCGACGGCTCCTTGGTCGCGGTGGGATTCGCGTTCCCGAGCAGCGGCTTCGTCCCGGTCGCGCTGCGTCGCAACCCAGATTGTGCGGCACGCACCTTCGACGATGGCTCGGACTACCCCCTCGATCTCGACTTCTCACCGACGACTGGCTCGGCTGCAGGCAGCGTGCAGCTCGAGGGTGCATCTCCTGGCGCTACGGGCATCTTCGTTGTCAGCGCGGAACCGGGTCTGCTTGACCTTGGCTTCGGGAACATCTTGGTCGACGTCGGTCCCGCCGCTTCGTTCCTGAGCGTTGTTTCCTTTGACGCCGGGGGCCTGTTCTCGGTCCCGTTGAGTCTCGACCAGCCGGGCATCGCCGGGCAGTCCTTCTACATGCAGGGGGGCGAGCTAGGATCCACAGTCCGACTTTCGAACGGCCTGCATCTCCTGGGCTGCCCTTGAACGCGCGCGGCTCCGTTGCCAAGCGGTTCACGCGGAGTCGTTTCCGTTCGTGCCGCGCCAGGCACGAAACCGCCGCTTGAGCGAGTGGGAGCCCGGCGCAGAAGGCGCTGGGCTCCCATTCGCCTCGTGTCCTGGATCAGAAATTCGGCGTTACTTCCCGGGCTCCGATCGCCGCTGGTGTCGCCAGCGCCTCCTCCGAGTATCGCAGCGGATACGCGTCGTCGGCGCGCCTAGCCAGCATCGATCGGACCTCCTGGAAGTGACGCCGAGTTTCTGATCCAGGAGACTAGAGATGCACGAGAGCCCTACACGGGTGACATGGACCGCAGGCGAACGTGAACAGATCTCTCGGTGCGATCCTCGTCGAGCCGCAGGATCGATGCTGCTGCGCGGACGGGCCTGCGGGTCATGAAGGACTGAGGCAGCCCCCGACTCAGGTCCCCGAAGGGCGAAGTCGGCGCGGGTTCCAACAGCGAGTCACGGACGGCCTCGGCTGCTCCTGACGGACTGCACGGACCCCGTCGCAGCGGGCGACTGCCACGTCAGCGCCGGCCCGCGCGGCGCCCGTGGACGTAGTTGCCCGTGCGGGCCTCGTCCAACTCGCCGTCGTCGCTCCAGAAACGGCAGTAGCCGTGGAGCTTGCCGTCCTCGTACTTGCCGTCGAAGCGCAGCTCGCCGCCCTCGCTCCAGCGGCGCCAGGGGCCGTCGAGCTCGCCGCCAGCCATGGTGCCTTCGCTCTCGGGGCGGCCGTCCACGTAGAACGTCAGCATGTCGCCGTGGGCCTGGCCGTTCGCGTAGTCGGTGATCGAGCTGACCTGGCCGTTCTCGAACCACATGGTGGAGGTGCCTTCGCGGCGGCCGTCGAGCCAGAACTCCTCGGACTCGATCTGGCCGTTCTCGAACCAGCTGCGCCACTGCTCGTCCATGCGGCCCTGGGTGTAGGTGCCCTCGACGCGCGGGGCGCCGTCGCTCCACCAGGCGCGGTAGTCGCCGTCGAGAACACCGTCCTTCCACGTCTCGAGGGACTTGGGGGTACCGTCGGGCCAATAGGTGCGCCAGGCACCCTGTTGGAGGCCGTGGACGAGCTTGGCCTCGGACCAGACCTGGCCGTTGGGGTACTCGACGACGCGCGTGCCGTCGCTGCAGGCGCAGAGCAGCAACAACGCGGCGGCCAGGCCTGCGCGGGCCATCACTCGCCCTCCACGTAGCCGAGGGCCTCCAGGCCGGCGCGTTCGGCGCCGCCCAACTGGACCGACTCTGATGCCTCGAGGTCCAGCGGCGCGGAGACGATGGCGGCCTCGCGGCGTGCGCGCAGCTCGGCCGTGAGTTGTTCGACGATGCGCGGTCGTTCGGCGGCGAGGTCGCGGCTCTCGTCCGGATCGGCCTGCACGTCGTAGAGCTCCGCACGCCCCTCGGGCTCGTGCAGGATCAGCTTCCATTGCCCGCTGCCCAGGCTCGTCTGGCGCTCCGGTCCGCGCCGGCCGAGCTCGGCCAGGGCGGGCACGTCCTCCAGCGCCTCGCCCTCGAGCAGGGGCACCAAGCTGCGCCCGCTACCACCGGGCAGGTCCTCGAGGCCCGCCAGCTCGAGCAGGGTCGGAGCCACGTCCACGTTCGACACGCGCGTGGCGACCCGTCGCGGCTCGGCCCCGGGTACGCGCACGATCAGCGGCACCCGCAGGGTCTCCCGGTGCAGGTTGTGCCCGTGGCCCCGGCGGCCGTGCTCGTTCCATTCCTCACCGTGGTCGGCGATCACGACCACCACCGTGTCGGAGTCGAGACCCTGCTCCGCCAGGGCGTCGAGCACGCGACCGATGTGGAAGTCCGTGAACGCGATCTCGCCGCGGTAGAGGTCTTGGTCTTCCTCCGTGCCGAACGCCGGCGACTGGGCCGGGTGGAACTTGAAAGCCGCGTGGGGGTCGAAGTAGTGCAGCCACAGGAACCACGGGCGCCCGTCGTCGGCTGTCGCCTTGGCCTCGATGAACTCCACCCCGCGGTCGCTGACCGTCTCGGAGGTCACCGCCTGGTGCGAGGGCCCGAAGTCCTTGACCAGCTCGTCGTCGTAGTTGACGAAGCCCTGGTTGAGGCCGTGCTTGCGACCCAGGAACACGTGGTTGACGATCCCCGCGGTGTCCCAGCCGCCGGCGGCGAAGCGCTCGGCCAGGGTGTCCGCGCGCCAGTCAAGGCGCGAGTCGAACTGCCAGCAGCCGTGGGCCGAGCTGTGCAGCCCGGTGTGGAGCGAGGCCAGGGAGGGCAGGGTCCAGGAACAGGTGGACCAGGCCTCGTCGAACACCGTCGCCCCGGCCGCGAACTCGGCCAGGGCCGGCGAGCTGGGCGGGGCACTGCCGTAGGGCTCCAGGTAGTCGGCACGCAGGGTGTCGACCGTGATCAGCAGGACGTTGGGGCCCGCGGGGACCCCGCGTCCGCAGCCGGCGGTCCAGATCAAGGCGACCAGGCCGAGGGCCAAGGGCGCGCGTCGGGGGCTTTGGATCGGGTTGCTCAAGGTGGGCCGCTCCGCGAGCGAAGCAGGATACCCGCGGTGCCCGGTTCGAGCCGCTTCTCGAGCGCGACGTTGACCCAGGGTTTCGAGCAGCTCGAGAGTGCCCCAGCGCCGGCTCCACCCGATCGCCAGGCCGCGGTCTCACGCCGATGACGGTCGCAGGACGGAGCGTCTGCCCGCAGGGGCGACCGTGATCGGCGGAGCTACAAGCTGGCGCCGACCGGGTCCGGACCCGACCCAGAGCCACCGCTTGAGAGGTGCGGTCCCAGGCTGGCCGCGGGCATCTTGTTCGACCGGACGCGCCCGCTGACCCGCCATCGCGGAACCGTCACCGCGCATCGGCGATGCACGGACATCAGCGACCGCCGTCGCCCTCGTCGTCCTTCTGCTTGCGGTCCTTCCAGAAGCCCTCCCAGACCACGCGGATCTTCTTGTTCTCGATCACGGCCTCCTCCTCGGGCAGGGCGAGGCTGCGCTTGTTGTCGTTCCACCAGGCCTGCCACAGGGGCCGGTTGTGTCCCGCGTCCTGTCCGGTGAGGGCGCCCAGGGAGGCCCGGAAGGGATCCATGAAGCCGTTCACCTCCTTGATCGCGATGCGCTTCATCAGGTCCATCAGCGCCTCGACCGACTTGGGCGAGCGGATCTTGCCCAGGGCCAGGATGCGGGCGCGGTCGACCTTGAAGTGCTGGGCGGTGACCGAGCCGTCGGCCAGCTCGTCGATCAGCTCCGCGTCGCCGCGGCGGCCCATGGCGCGCCACAGCTCGATGGCCCAGGCCTCTTCGTCGAGCAGCTTCTTGGCCTTCTTGCGGACTTTCTTGAGCTCCGCCACGGCCGAGTCGTGCTCGATGCGCCCGAGGGCGTCGAGGGCCGCCACGCCGATCTCGAGCTCGGGCGTCCGCGCGGCCTCGCCGAGGGCTTCGGTCACGTCCTCGTGGGGCACGGTCTTCGCCGCCTCGATCGCCGCGAGGGTGGCCTCGAGGTCGTGCTCCTCGAGGCCCGACTCGATGGCGGACACGGCGAGCTCGACCTGTTCGGGCGTCGGGGGCGGAGTTTCCTCCTGGGCGGGCGCGAGCGAGACGAGGAGGGCGAGGGTCAGGGCGGTGAGCACGGCAGATCTCCGGTTCTGGGCAGGACTGAGGGGGCGTTGGCGGGTCGATCGCTGATCGAGGGCGGGGCATCGGGGCCCTTCGGAGTCGCAACAGGGGCACCCCCGTCCGCGGGTCGTTCAACCGGCGGCCCGTGGTGGGGTTCCGGGGCCCGCGCCAGTGCTCGGGTCCAGGCAACTCGCGATCCAATCGACCGTGCTAGGAGCCTGCGCCACAGAATGCGAATCCGCCGCCACTCGCCCCGAGCTCGATCGCGGCGTTGCGCCAACCACCCCGTAACGCAGGCGGTCGCGGCGACCAGCCTCCGCGGGTGGGCGCCGCGGCTCCCGCCCGGCTCGGCGCCACCCGGTCGGCCCACCGGGCCGGCCTGGGAACTCCCATTGTCTCCTCGTGAATCCTCCACCCATGTCCCTGACGCTCTGCTCGCTCCTTCTCGCTCCCCTGGCTTCGCTCACCGTCCCGCAGCAGATCGGTCCGATCGTCGAACGCACGCCGATCGAGTCGCCCGTGCCGAGCGGCGGCGCCCATTTCGGCGTCGACCTGGTGGTCGAGGGCGAGCTGATGGCCGTCGCCCAGCCGGAGGACGCTCCCGGGTCGTCCGCGGGGCGCGTGTGGATCTACGAGCGGGGCGCCGACGGCGACTGGGCCCTGACGGCGGAGCTCGTGCCGGACGACCCCGAGCCCGAGCAGAACTTCGGCGACGTGCTGGCGCTGTCGGGGGACCTGCTCGCGGTCAGCGCCCCCTACGACGACGGCGTGGTGGGGCCCGAGCAGGGCGCGGTCTACCTGTTCCGGCGCGGCGTCGATGGGACCTGGACCCAGGAGGCGAAGCTGCGGGCCTCCGACGCCAAGGCCGGGGCCTTCTTCGGACAGGCGATCGCCCTCGACGGGGACCGGGTCGTGGTCGGCACCCCTCGCTGGTACATCGACTTCCCCGATTACTACGGGAAGGTCTACGTCTTCGAGCGCGACGCGGGCGGGAACTGGAGCGAGACGGCGACCCTCGGCGGTATCTCGACCTTCACCTGGAACTTCGGTGCCGACCTCGCCCTCGATGGCGACCGGCTGATGGTCGGGGCGGCCGATGGCAGCCCGGCCGGCTTCCTCGCGGCCGGACGCGCCTACCTCTACGAGCTGCAGCCGGGCGCGGGCGGCGCGGCCCCTTCCTGGACGCTCGAGCACATCTTCGTCCCTCCGGCGGGGACTGCAGACGACTTCGTGGGCGCGGCGTTCGCGATGGACGACGACTGGGTCGCCATCTCGGCACCCGGCGACGGCGGGACGATCGCCTTCTGGGAGCAGCAGCCGGACGGCACCTGGGTCACAGACCAGCTCCTCGCCTACCCCGACGGCGACAACCAGTTCACCGACTTCGGCGGCTCGCTCGAGCACCGTCCGGGCCAGTTGTTGGTCGGGGCCAGCCAGGCCGACTCGGCCTCGGGCGTCTTCATGGCCGGGGCGGTCTACCTCTACACGCGCGATGGAGCCGGTGACTGGCAGGTCGCCCATCGGTTCGAAGCGGCCGGCCTCACCACCGGTGATCGGTTCGGGCAGGCGGTCGCCTTCGCCGGGGACCGCGTCGTGGTCGGTGCCTACGGCACGGACCTGCTACCCACCATGGGCTGGGTCGGCCGCGTGTACGAGTTCGACCTCGAGCCCTTGAGCGGCGACGTCGAGGCCCTGTCGCTGGCCGCCGGCGGCACCCAGGCCCTCGAACTCGACGCCGGCTACGCCCGCGCGGGCGACCTCCACCTGGTGCTCGGCAGCCTCTCCGGCACGGCGCCGGCCACCCCGATCGCCGGTGGCCTCGAGCTGCCGCTGGTCGTCGACGCCTACCTGCTGCTGACGCTGACCAGCCCCGCCGCGGCGCCGATCGTCAACCCGCTCGGGGTCCTCGACGCCGGCGGAACTGCCGACGCCGCGGTCGTGATCCCTCCGAACGCGCCCGCCTCGCTGGCCGGCTTGACCCTGCACCACGCGTTCGTCGCGATCGATCCCCTGACCGCGCAGGCGACCTTCGTCAGCAACGCGCTGGCGCTGCAGCTGAACCCCTGACCGGCTCGCGGCGCGCCGGGCCGGCCGCGCGGCGAGCTGCGGAGCCGAGGCCGGGCCTCGCCGGCCGCGTCGCGGCCTCCCCGAACGCGACCGGGGCCGCCCCGCCTTCGGCGGAGCGGCCCCGGTCTTTCGCTCAGGTGGCCGGCGGGGTTACTCCCCCGAGTCCACCGCGGCCTCGACGGGCTCCGGCGGGGTGGGCTCCTCGGCCTGGTCGAAGGACAGGGCTTCCGCCTCGGCGACCTCGCCCTCGACCGACACGGCCACCGGGCGCTCCATGTCGAACTGGCCGCGCAGCAGCTTCTCGGCCATCGGGTCCTCGATGTAGCGCTCGATCGCCCGACGCATCGGGCGCGCGCCGTAGTCCTCGTGGAAGCCGTGCTCGATCAGGAACTCGAGGGCCTGGTCGTCCACGTCCAGGTTGAGGCCCTGCTCCGCGACGCGGGCGAGCACCTCGGCCAGCTGCAGGTGGACGATGCGCTTGATGTCGTCCTTGGTCAGCGGGTTGTGGTCGGTCGCATCGCCGTGGAGACCCGAACGGGCGAGAGCGGTCATGGCACTGGCGACGACCTCGACGGGTGCTCAGTCCTGCGAGCATTCGAATGACGGCGGGCCTCCGGGCCGGGTCGTCTAGGGCCGATCCGGCCAGTCCCTGAATACGACGAAACTGCTCGGCGCGATCGCCTCCATCCCGGTGAAAGGGCGTATGGAGTCGAGTTCACGGAGCCCAAGAGTCCCGTCTTCCTCCTTGGCGACGAACCACCGAGACTGCCAGGAACTGGACGCCCTGCTGCTGACATCACCGCCGTCGCCGCCTTCTCCGCCCGGGATTCCGGGGATCAACACCCCTCCGAGTCGGCTCTCTCTCGATCCAACGCCACCCCTACCGCCTCTTCCGCCTCGCAGGCTCGGCTCGGTGCCCGGGAGGGTGACACAAGGCCCATAGATGTAAAGGCTCCCTCCGGCACCCCCTCGTCCGCCAAAAAGCCCGTCGCCACCCGGACCCGCCTCGGCCGAACCGATCACGACCGTCAGATCCGCTTCGAGGAGCAGGTCGATCCCCGGACGCCCCGGCACCCGGCAATGGTGGTCGGGCTCCGAGCAATGTTGCGCTGAGGCCGGCAGGTCTTCGCATTCGATGAGCCCGTCGATACGGATCGTGCTCGTCGATCGGATGCTGACGAAGGACGGACCCGATGACTCTCGCGGCCGGGAGCCCTCGAAAACGAGAATCTGTCCCGCGATCTCCACCGGTCCGAGGACGTGAAACTCCGAGGGAGCTTCCACCCGCAAGCTCGTCGCCTCGCCGACGAAGATCCCCTCGGCCTGGTATCGGCCACTCGGTAGAGTCAAACTCCTCGCTGGCATGAACCACCCGAGATCAATGGGATCGAGCTCTTCGAGGGTCGAAGCGCGTGTGTCGAACAGGTTCTCCGACGAAGTGGGGTTCGTTCCGTCGGTCGAGGAGACGTCGCCGATCCAATTCGGGTCGGCGGGAGTAGTACAACTCGCCGTGACGAATGCCATGACGAATGCCATGACGAATGCCATGACGAATGCCATGGCGAGTGCGACTGCGCGGGCTGGCGATGACCGATCGATGAGCCAACCTGGGCGGCACGCCAACCCTTGATGGCTTCCGTATCGCCTGCGCTCTCCGCCGAGCCCTGACTCGAGTTGCTCGTGGCTCACCATGTGGTCGGAGCGAAATCAAATCTCGGAGCACTGAGCGCCGATCGGCCCATCGAGTCCACCTGTGCCGCTCGTCTCGCCACCGGACGCTCCTCCGGAGCCGTCGATCGGGGAGCCCGGGTGCTGAATCCCGGCGCCCTTGGAGCCGCCCGCTCCGCCGGCGCCACCGGCGCCCACTGCTGGATCACCACCTGTCCCCCCTCCGCCCGGCGTGCTACCGCCCCCGCCCGCGCCACCGTCGCCACCATTGCCTCCCGTTCCGTTGCCACCGATTCCTCCGTCGCCACCGTTCCCGCCTTGCCCGAGAAACTGGAGCGTCTGGGGGTCCTTGTAGGCCGATCCGCCGTCTCCGCCTTTGCCCCCGTTGCCGCCGGCACCAAGTCCACCGTCTCCGCCGTTACCTCCCGTCCCACCCGGTGCAGGCGGACTGCAGCAAGTCTCGCCAGGCCCACCTCCCCGGCCTGAAGGTGCAAACACGTTCCCCCCTCCGCCGCCATTTGCCCCCGGTTGGCCGTTCGGACTCGAGGAGGACCCCCCCAGGCCGTCGGCACCCGTTCCGCCAGGGCCTCCGGTCGCGTCTCCTCCGTCTGGCCCCAGGGCTCCCGTCTCGCCGCATTGCTCAGGAGCAGTGCGGGGCAGAGAGTAGGTCGGCCAGGTCGCCGCCGATCCGCCCATCAGCTTGGCCGATTGGCCACCGACTTCAAGCGACGGATGTTCGAGCAGGAGTACATCGCCACCACGACCGCCCTCGCCGGGTGAGAGTGCGGGGACGGTCTCGAGGCCGACCATCGCCGAATTGTCTGCCCAGACCGCCCTGGCCGCCGGGCCCGCCGATTAGCCCCGCATTCGCGGTGCCGAGGCCTGTCTTCAGTCCTTCACCTTCGAGCCAGATGGACCCGCCCGAACCGCCGGATCCTCCTCGAGCGCCATCGCCACCTTGCCCACCTTCGACGGCTCCGTCGATCCAGACGACTGGCGCGGAAAGGAAGATGTCGCCGCCTTGCCCGCCGATTAGCTTATCGAAGCTCCTCGAATCCCATTGGTCGAGTGACGCGCCAACTCCGCCGACGACCCTACCAGTTGGTCCGATCTGGATCGACTCTCCGGCGATCAGCTCTATGGCGGGAGCATCGGTTTCGACGTCGCGCGGATGGACCTGATCGAGGTCCGGCGCACTCGATGCGATCGAAGTGCCACGAAGGTAACCATCGATCGTGATTCTCTCAGATGCTCGAAGACTCGCTCCCTTCAACAGCACGACTTCCGCACCCAATGGGATCATGATCGAGTCGACTTGAATCGAAGTGCTGATCTCACCGCTGGAGAGCACCAAGTCCTGGGCAGCGATGGGGGCGATCGTCGCAATCAGCGCGATCGCAGTAGTCGAATAGGTCTTCATCGCGGGCTTCTTCCTAATGTGGCAACTGCCGGTAGGACTTCGCAGCCGGCAGCCTCTGCGTGGGGCGATCGACGGCGATCGAACTTCGAGCGACGACCAGAGGCTAGCATCTTGAACCTCGACCCGTCGTCGCGGCCGCCGATGCTCGCGCGGCGCCAGCACCTCGAGTGGAGCGGTGTCGCCGCCTCCGTCTGGAAGGCGGCCCCGCTGCGCTCGCATTCGTCTCGGGTCACTCTCCCGAAGCGACGGGGCCTCGCCGAACGCGACCGGGGCCCTGACACGCGACCGGGCCCCTGACACGCGACCGGGCCCCTGACACGCGACCGGGGCCGCCCCGCCTGTGGCGGAGCGGCCCCGGTCTTGGGCGCTCGAGGCTCACTAAGCCCGGCGCGATCAGTCGCCCGACTCCGCCGCGGCCTCGACGGGCTCCGGCGGGGTGGGCTCCTCGGCCTGGTCGAAGGACAGGGCTTCGGCCTCGGAGACCTCGCCCTCGACCGACACGGCCACCGGGCGCTCCATGTCGAACTGGCCGCGCAGCAGCTTCTCGGCCATGGGGTCCTCGATGTAGCGCTCGATTGCGCGGCGCATCGGGCGCGCGCCGTAGTCCTCGTGGAAGCCGTGCTCGATCAGGAACTCGAGGGCCTGTTCGTCCACGTCCAAGTTCAGACCCTGCTCGGCGACGCGGGCGAGCACCTCGGCCAGCTGCAGGTGGACGATGCGCTTGATGTCGTCCTTGGTCAGCGGGTTGAAGATGATCGTCTCGTCGAGGCGGTTCAGGAACTCCGGGCGGAAGTGCCGTTCGACCTCGAACATGATGTCGGTCTTCAGCTTCTTGCCGCGATCCTCGTCCGTGACGTTGGGCGCAGCCGTGCCGAAGCCCAGGCTCGCGCCGGCCTTCATCAGGTGCGACCCGAGGTTGCTGGTCAGGATCATGATCACGTTGCGGAAGTCCACGTGCCGCCCGAAGGAGTCGGTCAGGCGACCCTCCTCCATGATTTGCAGCAGCATGTTGAAGACGTCCGGGTGGGCCTTCTCGATCTCGTCGAGCAGCACCACCGAGTAGGGCCGGCGGCGGACCTTCTCGGTCAACTGGCCGCCCTCTTCGTAGCCGACGTACCCGGGGGGCGCGCCGACCAGGCGAGAGGCGTTGTGCTTCTCCATGTACTCGCTCATGTCCATGGTGATGACGGCGTCCTCGTCACCGAACATGAACTTGGCGAGCTGCTTGCAGAGGTACGTCTTGCCCACGCCCGAGGGGCCCAGGAAGAGGAACGAACCCATCGGACGGCGCGGGTCCTTGAGACCCGAGCGCGAGCGGCGCACCGAGCGCGCGATGGCGTGGATCGCGTCGTCCTGGTGGATCACCGAGCGACCGAGTTCCTCCTCCATCTGCAACAGGCGCTCGGCCTCGGCCTTCTCGAGGCGCGTGAGCGGGATGCCGGTCATCTTGGAGACCGTCTCCGCGATCACCTCGACGTCGACCTCGCCCATCGACTCCTTCTCGGCCTGCTCCTCGCGCCAATCGTTCTGGATCTGCTCGCGCTTCTTACGCAGCTGGTAGGCCTCGTCGCGGAGCTTGGCGGCCTTCTCGAACTCCTGGCTCGAGACCGCCTTCTCCTTGGCGCGGTCCAGCTCGTCGATCTGCGCGGTCAGCTCGTGCAGGTCCGGCGGGGCGACGGTGTTCTTGAGCCGCACCCGGGCGCCGGCCTCGTCCATCACGTCGATGGCCTTGTCCGGCAGGAAGCGGTTGTTGATGTAGCGCGTGGCCAGGTCGACCGCGTTGCGAAGCGCCTCGTCGGTGTACTGGACGCGGTGGTGGGCCTCGTAGCGGTCACGCAGACCCAAGAGGATCGCGTAGGCCTCGTCCGGGCTCGGCGGCTCGACGTTGACGGCTTGGAAACGGCGTTCCAGGGCCCCGTCCTTCTCGATGTGCTTGCGGTACTCGTCGAGAGTCGTCGCACCGATGCACTGGATCTCGCCGCGGCTGAGCGCAGGCTTGAGCACGTTGGAGGCGTCGATCGCGCCCTCGGCGCCACCGGCACCGACCAGGGTGTGCAGCTCGTCGATGAACAGCACCACGTCCTTGACGCGGCGCACCTCGGTCATGACGGCCTTGATGCGCTCCTCGAACTGACCGCGGTACTTGGTACCCGCCACCATCAGCGCGAGGTCGAGCACGACGATGCGCTTGCCGCGCAAGAGGTCCGGGATCTCGTTGGCGATGATCTTCTGGGCCAGGCCCTCGACGATCGCCGTCTTGCCCACGCCCGGCTCGCCGAGCAGGACGGGGTTGTTCTTGGTGCGGCGCGAGAGGATCTGGATCACGCGCTCGATCTCGTGGGCGCGACCGATGACCGCGTCGAGCTTGCCCTCCTTGGCCAGCTCGGTCAGGTCGCGACCGAAGGCGTCCAGGGCCGGCGTCTTGCTCTTGCCGCCGCCACCGCCGCCGACCGGGGTGTCGCTGGGACCCTCGTCGTCCTCGTCCTCGGGCGCGTCGGCGCCCAGGAACTCGAGCACTTCCTCCCGCACGTCCTCGAGCTTCACGCCCAGGTTCGTCAGGACCTTGGCCGCGATGCCCTCGTTCTCCTTGATCAGGCCCAGGAGCAGGTGCTCGGTCCCGATGTAGTTGTGCCCCAGGTTCGAGGCCTCCTCCATCGAGAGCTCGAGGACCTTCTTGGCCCGCGGCGTGAAGGGCAGCTGACCCATGGTCACCATCGAGGGGCCGGTCTTGACCAGCTTCTCGACCTCGGCCCGGATCTTGGTGAGGTCGATGTTCATCTGCCGCAGCACATTGGCAGCGACCCCGCTCCCTTCCTGGACCAGGCCGAGCAGGATGTGCTCGGTCCCCAGGTACTCGTGGTTGAACCGCTGCGCCTCTTGGCGAGCGAGGTTCATGACCTTCTTGGCGCGGTCAGTGAAACGATCGAACATCGGATCCTCGGGAGGAGGTGAGCAGGTGAGGTGGAGGGTCGGGCGATGGGGGAGTGGCGGACCGTGGCCCCTCCACGTGTCGGACAATACGAGGCGCGAGGTTTACCCGCGACTTCGGCCGTCTGCACCGCCGACCCGCCCCGTGGGTCGTGCGGTGGGTTTACGGCAGGCTGCGGGCGGTTTCTAGGTCTAGGCCCGGGTCCCAGTGTAGGGAACGAGACCCTTGATCGATTCTTGGGGCCGGCGCATCGGCGGAGGTCTCTGGACGACTCGCGGCTGCGAGGTCCCGACCCCGCCCCCGTCAGGCGCCCGTCGGAGGTTCCGCCACCGAGCGGACGATGGTCCGGATCTCGTCGGCGAGGTTGGTGAGCGAATCGCGCAGGACGGCGGCGCGCTCGTAGTCTTCTGCGCCCACGGCGGTCTGCAGTTGGGCCTTGAGGGCCTGGCGTCGCAGCATGGCCTCGGTCAGCTCCGGACTCGGGCGCAGCTCCGCGCTGCGATAGCGTTCGGCCAACTCGCCCTCGCCGGCCTCCTCGAGCGCCGCAGCTAGCTCGGCCGCGTCGATCTCGGGGTCGGCGACGTCGATCTTCGGCTTGCCGGCGGGCTTGCGGCCCTTGGGCTTGGCAGGCTTGCCGCCAACGGGGCCGGCCGTGCCCGACTCGGCCGCACTCGATTCCGCCGCACTCGATTCCGCCGCACTCGACTCAGCCGTCTCCGGCTCGTCGACCGGCGGCGCGGCCTCACCGCCCGGAATCCGGCCCACGTGGTGGTCGGCGTTGTGGATCCGCTGCAGCAGCGGGTCGAGGTGCTCGCGGAAGACCTCGTAGTCGTGGGGGCAGCCCAGGCGACCCTTCGAGCGAAATTCCTGCAGCGTCATGCCGCAGTGGGGGCAGGTCAGCCCGCTCCACCCCTGGGGCCGTTTGGCCGAGTGCAGCAGGTTCAGGACCTCTTGGCTGATGATCGGCTCGGTCGGCACCGAGGGCAGGTCCATGCGCGCGGCACACTCGTCGCAGACGTCGCGCTCCTCGAAGACGTAGCCCGAGTCGCTGGACTCGTCGGGACCCTTCACGTCGATCACGTGGACGTGGGCGTCGTTGGTCTTGCAGACGTGGCACTTCACGGCGGGAGGTGGGGCGTGGGCCCCGGCTAGGACTCTACTAGGCCATCGCGGGCGCGGCGACCACCTCGGTCGGGTCCCGGCGTTCAGTCTCGCGTGCAGTCGTCTCGCCCGAGGCGATCCAGGTGGTTCCGAAAGTCCGCTGCGCGCTGGGCGAAGTTGGCGTAGGCGTCGAAGCTGGCGCAGGCGGGCGAGAAGAGGATCGTCGCGCCCTGGGGCGTCAGGGCCAGGGCGCGGGCGACCGCCTCGCCCACCGTGGCCACCGTCTCGACGGG
Source organism: Engelhardtia mirabilis (assembly GCA_007751255.1). Lineage (GTDB taxonomy): Bacteria > Planctomycetota > UBA1135 > UBA1135 > Engelhardtia > Engelhardtia mirabilis. The sequence goes on along the minus strand of CP036296.1, from coordinate 5,756,299 downwards.
GACCCCCGCCGCGCCCAGGCCCGCCGCGACCTCGCCCCCGTCGGCGCCGAAGGCCACCACACGGTCGCCCCGGGAGGCCAGGGCCTGCCCCAAGGGCAGCCAGTCCAGGCCCTTGGAGCGCCCGCCGATCAGGGCTGTCGCGCCCCGCGGCAGGCCCTCGAGGGCCGCCAGGGTCGAGTCCGGGGTGGTCGAGACGCCGTTGTCGTAGACGTGACGGCCGGCGATGCCGCCCAGGTCCTCGCGCCGGTGGGCGGGGGCGGTCAGGTGCGGAAGGCCCGCTGCGAGGCGCTCCGGATCGGCGCCCAGGTCGAGGGCCAGGGCCAGGGCCAGGGCTACGTTGTGACCCTGGAAAGGAGCCAGGCCCAAGTCGTCCAAGGCACCGAAATCCTGACCAGCCGCGACCAAGCGAGCGCCGTGGAGTCCACTCGAAGAGCCGGGTCCGTGCCGGCGGACGCGGGGACCCACCGGGCTCCACTCGGCACAAGGGCCGGATTCTGGCAGCCAGGCCAGGCCCTCGGGATCGTCCCCGAGCAACTCCAACACCCGAGCCTTGGCCGCTCCGTAGGCCTCCAGGGTCCCGTGCCGCTCCAGGTGGTCGGGCAGCAGGTTGGTCACGGCCACCGCGCTGGCCCGCTGCGCCAGGCGCGGGGGGTGCTCCAGGGCCTCGAGTTGATAGGAGGACAGCTCGAGCACGATCACCTGGCCCGCGTGGAGTTGCTCCAAACCTTCGAGCACCGAGCCGCCGAGGTTGCCGCCGGAGCGCGCCTCGAACCCGTTGCCCGCCAGCAGTTGGGTCAGGAAGGTCGTCGTGCTGCTCTTGCCCTGGGTCCCCGTGATGCCCACGACCCGCGCCGGGCAGCGCTCGAGGAACAGGCCGATCTCGCTGGTGACCCGCGCGCCCGCCGCCCGCGCCCGCTCGAGCCAGGGCGAGTCCGGGCGCACGGCGGGGTTGGCCACCACCAGCTCCGCCTGTTCGAAGTCCGCCTCGCGATGGCCCCCGAGGGCCAGCTCGACCGCGCCGGACCGCACCAACGGTGCCAGGGCCGCGACCGATTCGGCCAGGTCTTCGGCGGAAGCCGGGTCGGTGACGGTGACCCGCGCCCCCTGGGCCGCCAACCAGCGGGTCGCGCCGAGCCCTCCGCCGAAGCGGCCCAGGCCGACCACCAGGGCCCGGCGGTGCTTCACCGACCGACGCCGCCGACCGGACTCGACTCGGACCCGGGCGGCGGTTCGTCCTGGGGATCGGGGGGCGGCAGGCGGCGCGGACCGGCCGGGCCCGCGCGGCGCAGGATCTCGGCCCGCTCGAGCACCGAGCGCAGGGCGGGCAGGGTGCGCGACTCCTCGCCGGAGACCAGCCGCGCATGGATCGGGTGGTCGTCGTCGATGCCCAGGGGGGGCAGGACCTCGGTGAAGAGGTCGATCGGGAAGCGGCCGTACCAGGGCGGCTCGATCTTCTCCACCGTCGACAGGGTCAGGTAGCCGTCGAGGTAGAAGGTGAAGCGACGGGTGCCGTAGTGCACGAACGGCAGCACCATCGGCGTATTGCCCACGAGCTCGTCGTCGATGCGTACCTCGGCGCCGGGCGGCTCGGAGGTGATCGTCAACGTGCGCTGGACGCGGCAACCCGCCAGCAGGGCCAGTCCGGCGACGGCGCAGGCGAGTTGGAGGGGGCGGAGGCGCTGCACGCGGGTCACGGTAGCGGTCCGCCGCACCGGCACCAATGGTCGGCGGGCCGGGACGGGGCGGGCCGGCCCGGCTTGGGCCGGCGCGGATTGGGCCTGGGCGACCAGCCGCGGGCCGGTCCGATCGCCGCGGCCCGAATCGGCCTGCCCGAAGCCGATGCCGATCGGATCGTCCGGGAACGGCGCGTCCTGGGGCTGCCCCGGGTGGAGTGGCGGAGAGGGAGGGATTTGAACCCTCGGAGCCGCGTATTTACGACTCACCTGATTAGCAATCAGGCGCATTCGGCCACTCTGCCACCTCTCCGCGGCGGACCCATGGGGCGCTGCCCCTGGCCGTATGGCCGGACACGGTAGCGAGCCCCCGACGGGCCGGCAAGCGGGCGCCCCGAGGCCTTCTTCGCGTCACGTCGCGGCCGGGAGGAGCCGAGGCATCGAGCGGCTCGAGCCCCAGGCTCGCGGAGCTGCGCGGAGCCGACCCGCCGTCGGCCGACCGCTCAGAGCCGCTCGAGCGCCTCGGCCACCGCGTCCCACAGTCGCTCGCGGGCGAGCAGCGAGACCAGCGCGGCCTCCTCGGCCTGCTCGCGCCTCCCCGCGTCGTCGCCGTACAGCCGCGCGAGCATCTGCTCCGCCTGGGGACCGTGGGTCCCGCCGTCGATCTCGATGTGTCGCGTCAGGTAGCCGACGAGCGACTCGCACTCGAGCCCCTGGGACCGCAGACCTTCGACGAGGGGCAGGAACATGCGCGGGATCACGTCCTCGCGGCCGTGGAAGAAGACCGCCGCGCGCACGTGCAACGGCGCGGGCAGGAAGCTCGCCGTGGTCGCGCCGAACTCGCACGAGGCTCGCGGCATCTTGCACTGCGCCAGGGCGCGCTCCCAACCGTCGCCGCGACCGAGGGCCTCGACCAGCCCCCGCACCGGCGCCGTGTCCGCACCGACCTCGTCCATCGCCTCGAGGTACCAGGCGAAGTGGCTCTGCACGCGCGAGTCGGCGCGTACGTCCGTCTCCTCGTCGATCACGATCGCGTTGATCAAGCGCGCCGACTCCGGATCCGCCGACGGCGACCACGGCACGTCGACGCAGGTGAGCCCGCGCTGCAAGCTCTTGAGCAGCGACATGAAGTCGAGCACGCAGACGACGTGGTGCTCGGTGAACACGCGCAACGCCGCAGGCGAGTCGAGCAAGCCGTACATCCGATGCGCGCTCAATCGCGCCCGCAACTGCTCGATCGTCGGGCCCGTAGCGAGCATTTCGGTCTCCATCATCGGACTGGCCTGGTTCGTCATGATCGGGCGAGGAGGGATCGAGCGAGAGAATGGCGCCTCGCTTCGGATCTTCAAGCGTGTTTCAAGTCCCGGCGCGATTCACGGTCGACGGTCCAGGACTCACGGGCAGGCGTGGGGAGCTTGAAGGCTCGTCCAGGTTGGACCAAGAGAGTGGCCCGCGGCGGGCCCACCACTTCGTCGTCGATCGACCGGTCGAACTATCGCCGGCCCGGGCCCGAATCCTGAGTTCCGGACGCGCCCGAAGCCCCCGCGCGCCCAAGGTCAGAGTCGCTCGCTCGCGGGACGGTCTCGAAGCAGGCCACGTCAACGCGAACGGCGCCACCGCGTGCATCGAACGACGCATCGCACACTCGGTACGCACGCCGCCGCCGGCCTCCTGGCCTGCGAGCGTCCTTGACGCCTCGCGCGGGGTGAGCGACCGCTCGCACACGCGATCGCCAGTGCTCGGACCGTGCCGCGTCCAGACTCTCCGCCGACCGTTCACTCCACAACCCAGGACCTCCCCATGACAGCTCTGCTCGGAATCTCCCTCGTCCTCTTCCTGATCTGCCTGCCCTTCGCCCTCGGCGGCAGCGGCATCGCGACGCTCTTGGCCGTCGTGGCGGGCCTGACCTTCGTCGGTTCCCTGTGGAGCTTCCGTCGCTACGCCGTCGCCCGCCCCCTGCGTCCGGAGGACGGCGAGCTGCTCGACCCGCGGGTCAGCGAGTAGCGATCGAGTTGGCCGGGCCTCGAATCAACCGGGCCAGGCGGGCCGCCCTAGCGGTACACGGATCTCGGAGGATCGGGCTAGGATCTCGCGCCCGCCGGGCCTCCCCAGCGTCCGGACCCGGGGCCACCAGTGCAAGAGCTCGGAGTAGATCGTGCCAGCCGTCGCCAACCAGCGAAGGCTTGAGAAACTCGGTCGCCACGGCAGGACCAGCGGAGCGCTGCTCGCCCTGTCGTCGGCTCCCTTCGCGGTCGTTTCCGCCACGCAGCAGGACACCGCTTCGTGGTCTCAACTCGGCGCCCTTGCGCTGGCCTCATGCCTGCTCTTGGCCGCACTGTTGGTCGAGCGTCGCACGCAGCTCGGGCGCAGCCTGGCGACCCTTGGCCTGCTCGGTCTGCCCTGTGCGTCGTTCGACCTGCTGCGCGACGCGCCCGCCGCCGCACTGGCCGTAGCCGTGGCCACGATCACGGCCATCGCGCTGCTCTGGGGCGGTCTGCCGGCCCTGCCCGGCGATGCTCGACTGCGGAACCGACCAGTGGGGGCGGCCCGGGCCAGCGGTGCCGCGCTCGTGGCAACCGCATTCTGGCTACTCGGACCCGACATCGGCGCGGGCCCCGCCGCCATGGGGCTGCTGGCCTACGGTTGGGCGCTCTGCGTCGCGGCACTGGCCGGCCTGGCCTGGGCCCTGTTCCACGATCGCCTCCGAAGTTGGCCGGCGCGGGGCCTTGTGGTCGTGACCGCAACCTGTGGCCTGCTGACACTGTGGGCAGCTCCGGACCAACCGTGGCTCCTTGCGCCAATGGGGGTCAATGCTCTCGCGGTGCTCGCGTCGACGCGACTCGGCCTCCAGTCGAGGGGGCGGAGTTCGGGCTGGGATGTGATCCTGGGCCATCCGGAGCGCGCCTTCGTCGGCACCTTCGCGGCCCTCTGTCTGTTCGGAACCCTGCTCCTCGCCCTGCCGATCAGCTCGTCGAACGGCATCGCGATCCCCGTGCTAGATGCCGCCTTCACCTCGACCAGCGCGGTGTGCGTGACCGGATTGGTGGTCCTGGACACGCCCGTGGCATTCAGCCCATTCGGGCAGCTCGCGATCCTGGCCCTGATCCAGCTCGGCGGCCTGGGGGTCATGACCTTCTACACCTTCGCGATCTGGGCTCTCAACCGACGCATGAGCCTGCGTCAAGAGGCGGCGATCGCGGGCCTCATCGGCCCTGGGCGCAGCGGCGACGTGGCGCGCGCGGTCAGGCGCGTGATCGGCGTCGCGGTGGCCGTGGAGGGTGTCGGCTTCCTGGCCCTCGCGGTGGCGTTCCGTCAACACGGCGATTCGGTCATCGGATCGCTGTGGCGCGGCCTGTTCACTTCGGTCTCGGCATTCTGCAACGCCGGATTCGCGCTGCAGAGCGACAGCCTCGTGGGCTATCAGGACTCGCCGGCGGTGCTACAGATCACCGCCCTGTTGATCGTCCTGGGCGCCCTCTCGCCCCTTGCGATCATCGCCCTGCCGGGTCTGGTGCGTCGCGGGGTGGAACCTGTCAGCGCCCAAGTGCGCTTGTGCCTTTCGGCGACCGCAGTGCTCCTTGTGGGCGGGTTCCTGTTCTTCGCGGCGTTCGAATGGGACAACTGTCTCGCCGGGCTCTCGACGGCGGACAAGCTACAGAACGCGTGGTTCCAGTCGGCGACCCTGAGGACGGCCGGCTTCAACTCGGTCGGCCTCGAGCCGCTGCGGTCCCCGACCGTAACGCTGATGCTGGTCTGGATGTTCATCGGCGGCAACCCGGGCAGCACCGCCGGCGGGGTCAAGACGACTACCGTTGCGCTGCTGCTGCTGACCGTGGTGCAGTCGATCCGCGGGCGGTCGGGCGTCGACGTGTTCAAGCGGCGGATCGATCCGCGCTCCTGCACCAAGGCGACAACCGTGGTTCTGTTGGCGGCGTCGACCGTGTTGGTCGCGCTGGTCGCCCTTCAGTTGACCCAGAGGTTGACGACGCAGGAGGCACTGTTCGAAGTGGTCTCGGCTCTGGGCACCGTCGGACTCTCGATCGGAGGGACGGCAAAGCTGGACGGGATCGGCAAGACGATCATTATTGGTTGCATGTTCGTCGGCCGCGTCGGTGGTCTGGCGCTCTTGATGTTCTTGAGCAGTAGAGTCTCGAGCGCGCCCAACCGCTGGCCTCAGGAGGAGATCGATGTCGGTTAGCGGGAGGTGTGAAGTATGAAACAGCAAGTACTCGTGGTCGGTCTGGGGCAGTTCGGGATGGCTGCGGCGCGGGCCCTGTCAGCGGGTGGTGTGAAGGTCCTGGCGGTCGACGTGGACGATAACCTCGTGCGCCTGGCCTCGACCTTCGCGGCCGAGGCGGTACGCCTCGACGCGACCGACGAGGAGGCCCTGGCCACCACCTCACCGGCCCAGCGCAACGTCTGCCTGTGCGCGATCGGGCACGAGGCCCGAGAGGCATCGATCATCTGCACCGCGCTCCTGCGCCAGATGGGTGCCAAGCGGGTGATCGCCCGCGCCAACGACGACGTGCACGCCCGGATCCTCACGCTCGTCGGCGCCAGCGTCGTCGTGAACCCCGAGCGTGAGTACGGCGAACGCTTCGCCAACCGGATCGTCTACCAGGACATCCGCGGCGAGATGGCCCTGGGCGAGGGCCTGATCGTGACCGAGATCGACCTGCCGGACGACTTCGCGGGCCAGACCCTGGGCGAGCTGCGCCTGCCGGTGCGCTTTGGCGTGACCGTGGTCGCGATCCGCCGCAGCGGATCGGGGCAGATCACCTCGCCCGGTCCCGAGTCGCAGCTCGAGCAGGGTGACATCCTCGTCGTGGTCGCCAAGCCCGGCGCGGTCCCGCGCATGATCGAAGGGAGCTGACCCGTGGCACTCCGACAGGAATTCACCCTCAGCATGGGCGTCTTGGCCCTGCTCAACCTCGGCTTGGCCTTCGGCGCTGTGGGACTCCTGACGCGCATGGGGCCCGCGATCGAGCTGATCATGCAAGACAACGTCTACTCGATCGACGCCGCCGAGGAGATCCTGATCGAGCTCTCCGCGGCGGATCTGTACCCGGCCGGCGAGCGCGGCTCGGGCCCCGCGCTCGAGGCCTTCGCGCGGGCACGACAGAACGTGACCGAGGTCGGCGAAGTGGCCGTCCTGGACTCGATCGAGGCGAGCCTACCCGGTGCCTTCGCCGGCGAGCAGCAGGCCAAGCGTCAACTGTTGGCGAGCGTGCGCGAGTTGATCGACATCAACCGCGAGGCCATGGAGCGCATCGAGGCGGAGGCCGAACGTCTCGGCTCGGCCGGCGCCTGGGCCGCCGTCTTGGCCGGGATCGTCTCGTTCCTGTTGACGCTGCTGATCGTGACGCGCCTGCGACGGCGCTTCGCGATTCCCCTGGCCAGCATCCACCAGGTCCTGTCCGGTGCCCTCGCGGGCGACCCCTTCAGGCGCTGCCACACCCTCTCCGGCCCGCTGGAGCTGGTCCAGGTGGGACAGGCGGTCAACCAACTGCTCGACGAGCGCCAACAGGGCCTCGAGCACCCACGGTAGCCGGGCCGCCCGCGCGCCGATCCGGGGGCAGGCCCGACCCCGGGGCTGGCCAGATCCCGCCGTCCAGATCCCGTCGGCGCGAACGCCCGCCGGCACGAACGCCGATGGCGGAGGCGGAGGGATTCGAACCCCCGGTCCCGTGAAGGACGCCGGTTTTCAAAACCGGTGCATTCGGCCGCTCTGCCACGCCTCCGTCGCCGCCAGCTTAGCGCCGAGCTGACGTGGGAGGCCATCCCGGGTGGCGCTGTGAGTGGTCTGGCGGTCGATTCACCGCCTGTGGCTGATCAGTGCCCCGCGATCGACGACAGGCCGCGCCTGAGCACGGCCGTCGCATGGCGGGTGGGTTGGATACCGCGGGCAGGCTTCACGCCCGAGACGCCAGGGCGGCGGCGTTCGGGCACCTCTCGCCCGCTGGCGGCACCCTGCGAACCACCTCGTCCTTGGCCAGGCGCGCAGCACTGCCCACGGGGATTCGGTCCACGGGTCACCGCCATCGGACGAGCTGGGCGCGCCGGTCGCGGATCCAGGTCACCAACCGGGGGTCACGGCAGGAACTGAGCCTCGATCGCGTTGCTGAAGCCGACCAGGCCAGGTTGCGACAGGTCCAGCAACGCGGCCTGAACGAAGAGACTGAAGGGGCCTCCGCCACCTTGGATCGGGCCGATCTCGACCTTGCCCTCGAAGTCCGTCGAGCCCCAGGGCAGGAGCTGGAGAGGACTGGGGACGACGGTGCCACCCAAGAGCGGGCTCGGGTTCGAGCTCAGCCCGACCAGCAGCCCAACCGGCGCCGCCGTGGGTGCTCCGGACAGGCGCAGGGTCGCGCTGAGGCCACTCGCGAGCGGATCGCCGCACAGCTCGAGGTGCGACGCGCCGGGGCCGCCGAACCCGAGATCCGGTTGGCAGACTTCCCCGTTCAATACGCGGTAGGTGTTGCGCTGGACCTCCGGGGAGCCACCGACCTTGCCGAGCTTCGCGTAGCCGATGATCGCCGTGCCGCCGCCGCCCGTGACCGCGGCCCGATCTTCCGGCAGCTCACCATTGGTGACTTGAACGCCGCCAGGAGGGTCGATCAGCGTGCCATCCAGGGCCAGGCGGCTCATGTAGATGTCGCCGCGTCGCTGCTCGATGCCGTGATTCTGACGGTAGTCGGTCCAGGCGACGACGAACTGATCGCCATCCCAAACACACGAGCCGCCGACCTGCGCGTTGTTCTCGTTCGCGATCAGGATCTCACCCGAAGGCAGGCTGCCGTCGGCCATCACGATGCGCCCTTCGAGGGCGATGTGGTTGAACACGACCGGGTCGGAGTAGGTGATCAGCGCGCGATCATCGGCCACTGCGATATCCGCTCCGCCCGCCTTGCCCGGTCCGTCGATCTGAATCGGTCCACCCACCACGCCCGCTGGACTGACCTGCCGCGCGAAGACGTGGTGGTTCGAGCAGTTGTGGCAGCCGACGTTGTCGTACGCAACGAGGTACTTGCCGCCGAGCGCGGCGACCACGGGGTTGGTCGAGTAGTTGGGTGCGATGACGAATGGCGTCGGGTCCAGTGGGGTCCAAGCCTGTCCGTCGATGCGAAGGCCGTAGAGCGTGCTGATGTCGAGCGACGTGATGCGACTGGCGGCGACCAAGTAGTCGCCATTGTGCGAACCGACCGACGGCGCTCCGTCCATCTGGGTCATCAGGGCGACGGGCGTGGCGTCGACCGGCTGCAGCCCCGCATCAAGGCGCTTGCCCCGGACGGTGCGGCCCCCGTCGAGCCAGACGATCAGGTAGTGGCTGCCGTTCCAGACGACGCTGGGCTTCGAGTTGACGAGCTCGGAGTCCTGGTTGACCAGCGTCGCATCCGAGTCGATCGGACTGCCGTTCTGGTCGAAGCGCTGCGCGAGGATCCGGCTCTGCCCAGCGCTGCGGCTGACCCACACGGCGAGGCGCACATCGCCGTTCTCGGCCCAGGTCAGGTGCTCCTGGCGGTTAAGCCCGGCGGAGGCCACCTCAGCCGCTTGCGGGTTGCCGCTCGCGTCGACGGTGGTCGTCACGACGTCCTCCAGACTGCCGAAGCCGTCCGGGTGCGAGTCGTAGGCGAACAGGGTCCTACCGTCGCCGAGGCCGGCCAGTCGGACCGCTTCGTCGTCGGCCGGGCCTGAGGTGACGGCGATCGGTGTCGGGTCCAGGATGGAGCCGTTCGCGCCGATGCGCGTGAGGTACACGTTGTGGTCGCCGATGGAGAACTGCCCGTCCGGCCTGGCGGAGTAGCCGAGCGACCAGGAGCTGCCGTTCCAAACCGCGTCGTAGGTGTCCGGAGGCACGATCTGTCCGCCGGTCGTCGTGATCTTCGGGAACACGATCGGAATCGTGTCGAGCAGCGTCCCATCCGGGGCCAGGCGCACCGCCCAGTCCGCGATCATCAACAGGTGCCCCGGCGGACCGGTCGCGAGCCGCACGTCATCCCACAGGTTCGGCACGGTCTTGACCGGCCCGAGGGCATTCAGCGCGGTGTCGAGTCGGAGCGTGCGAACGACGTGCAGGTCGTTCCAGACCAAGAGGTACTCGCCCCCGAGGAACCCGATCTGCGGGTTCTCCGGACCGAACACGGGGTCGGTCCAGGTGTAGAGGCGCTTGTAGTTCGGATCGAGGAGCGTGCCGCTCGCGTCGATCCGCGTTCCCTCCATCATCTGCTTGTTCAGGGCGAAGTCGAAGCCCGTCCACACGACGAACCAGTTCGTGCCGTCGCTGGAGACGGCGGGTTCCTTGCCGTAGTCGTTCGCCGGAGAGGACTTCTCCTGGCGAATCAGGATCGGGTCCGCGTCGAGCACGGTGCCGTCACCCGACACGCGCACGCCGACGATGTTGCGGTTGAAGTACCAATCGGGCTGCTGCGTCTCGAAGACGACCAGCCACTCGCTGCCGTTCCACGAGGCCGTGGGGCGAACTTGATCCATGCCCTGGTTGGCGATGACCAGCGGCGCCTCGTCCAGGCGCTTGCCGTCCTGGTCGTAGCGCGCGGCGTAGATGTCGATGAGGTTGCCCGAGTAGGCCTGCCCCAGCGCGAGCGTGGAGCTCGTCGTGTCGGTGCGTTCGTCCTGCCAGACCACGAGGAAGCCCGGTCCACCCGGCGCGATCGTCGCGTTCAGCTGATCGGCGCTGCTCGCGTCCTGAGCTTCGTCACCGGGGAAGTTCAGCTCCGGGCCGAGGTCCTGGGCTCGGGCGAAGGGGAGAGCTGCGAGGAAGAGGGCGGCGAGCGCGCCGATTGTGCGTCGATGCATGGGGGATTCGGGGATGTGGGGTGCATGGTCGGCTCGGCGACCGCGAGCGATCAACAGCTCGAAGCGGCCGACCTGGTGAGGGGCGCCAGCCGGCACCGGCGCAAGTTCTGTGCCAGTGACGAATCGCCCCTCTGGCTCCTCCGACCGGGTCCGCTGGCGGCGTCGATCCAGATCGTGGACGGCGGGTCCGCGAATCGGCTCACCGCACGCGCCCGTGGGAAGCCCGGCGCAGAGGTCGGGCACGTCCACCCTGGACCGTCGTCCAGCGCAGCGGGAGCGGCTCCTGCGCGGCCGGTGGCGTGGCGGCGCCGAAAGGGACCGCGCCCTGCGAGGCGCTGGGCGTGGTCGCGAGTCACCCGGACCGAAGCTGGAACCCCATCGCCCGGGTACCGGCCGGGCAACCTCGCACGCGCTCCCGGATCGCCGGCTCGAAGGCCCTGCTCCCCGCCCTAGGACCCCACGCCACAGAATGCGAATCCGCCGCCACTCGCCCCGAACTCGATCGCGGCGTTGCGCCAACCACCCCGTAGCGCAGAGGCTACGGCGAAGTCGACGCGCCTTGCGCTCGAGCCCGGGTCGAGCACCGGCGAGTCCGCATTCCGTTGCGCAGACTCCTAGTCCGTCGCCGCAGCGTCGATCACCGCGCGCGCCACCCGCAGGGGGCAGCGGGCGCGCAGGGCGATGGCGATCGCGTCGGACGGGCGGGCGTCGATCTCCACCGGCTCGCCGCCGTCGGGGCGCACGCGCAGGGAGGCGTAGTAGGTGTCGCGCTCGAGGCGCACGATGTCGACGCCGATCACCTCGGAGCCCACGGCCTGGATCGTGCGATACAGGAGTTCGTGGGTCAGGGGGCGCTTGGGCGGGTCCGAGCGGATCACCCGGGCGATCTCGTAGGCCTCGGTGGTGCCGATCACGATCGCGAAGGATCGCTCGCCCTCGGCCTCGCGCAGGTAGATGTACTGGCGGTTGGCCCCCTCGTAGAGCACGACCCGCGACAGATTCACGTCGACCATCTCCGGGGAGGGGATGTCAGGCTGTTCGGACGGGTCGCTCACGGCCCTCACGTTCTAGTCTCTGTTCCCGACTTTTCCCACCTGCGCTGTCCGACCCCCTCCCCGATGACCGAGCTCCAGTCCGAGACCGCCAGCCCCCTGGCCGCCGATTGGCCGCTGAACCCCGTTCAGGTGCGGGTCTGGCGCGGCGACCGGGTCGAATCCGTGCACCGCGGGGCCTGGGTCGTGGTGGACGCTGGCGGCCGGGCCCTGGCCGGGGACGGCGAGCCCGAGGCGCGGGTCTTCGCCCGCAGCACGATCAAGTCGCTCCAGGCCCTGCCCCTGGTCGAAACGGGGGCGGCCGATCGCTTCGGTCTGGGGCAGCGCGAGCTGGCCCTGGCCCTGGCCTCGCACAACGCCGAGCCCTGCCACACCGAGCCGGTGGCGGCGCTCTTGGCCAAGCTGGAGCTCTCGGCCAGCGATCTGCGCTGTGGGGCTCAGGTCCCCGGCGACCCGCGCACGCGCCGCGACCTTCTGGGCTCGGGCGCGTCGCCGACCGCGCTCCACAACAACTGCTCGGGCAAGCACGCGGGCTTCCTGACCTTGACCCGGCACCTGGGCGCCGATCCGGCGAGCTACCTGGACCCGGCCGGCCCCACCCAGACGCTCGTGCGCGAGGCCATCGCCGACATGTGCGCCGACCGCGGGCGGCAGCTCGACCACGCCACCGACGGTTGCAGCGCGCCGACCTACCACCTCTCCCTGCGCGAGCTCGCGACGGGCTTCGCGCGGGTCGCCAACCCCGACGGCCTGGCGCCCGAGCGCGCCGCCGCCTGCCGCCGCATGACCGCCGCCGTGGCGGCCCATCCGGAGCTGATCGCCGGTCACCACAAGCGACTGTGCAGCGACCTGGCGCGGGTCACCGGCGGACGGCTGTTCCCGAAGATCGGCGCCGAGGGTGTCTATTGCATCGGCGAGGTCGGCGCCGACCGCGGCCTGGCTCTGAAGCTCGACGACGGCCAGGCGCGCGGCTTGCATGCGCTGGTCCTCGGCTTGCTCGAACGCTTGGGCTGGCTCTCGACCGCGGAGCTCGAGGCCCTCGAAGCCTGGCGTCCGGGCGTGCTGACGAACTGGGCCGGCCTGCGAGTCGGCCACGTGGAGGTGGTCGCGTGAGTGGCGGTGAGAGTCGCCCCATGCGGGAGCTCTCGGTTCCGCACCCCTCGCGCGTGCCGAGCCTGCCCCGCTTGCACGAGGACGCCCACAAGGGGCACGCCGGGCGCGTGTTGATTCTCGCCGGCAGCGCGTCGATGCCCGGCGCCGCCCTACTCTGCGCCCGCGCGGCCTCGCGCGGCGGAGCCGGCCTGTTGACCCTGGCCAGCTTCGATCGCCGGCCCCTCGACAGCCTGCCGGCGCTGGTGCCCGAAGCGCTGCTGCTCGACTTGCGCGCGTTGGCCAAGGGCGCACGCGAGACGTCGGCGCTCGTCGCCGCGCTGCGCAACGCGCTCGAAGGCCGCCGCGACGACGCCTGCGCCGCCGGTCCCGGCCTGGGCGTCAACAAGCGCACCCGCGCCGCAGTGGAGCTGTTGTTGGAGCACTTCGACGGACCGCTCTTGCTCGACGCCGACGCCCTCGGCGTCTTCGCCGGTTCGCCCCAGAGCCTGCGGCGCGAGGGCGCGCCGGTGCTGATCACGCCCCATCCGGGCGAGGCCGCGCGCCTGCTCGGCCGCGAGGTCCCCGCGGACGACGAGGGGCGCACCCGGGCCGCACGCGAGCTGGCGACGTTGACCGGCGCGGTGGTCGCGCTCAAGGGCGCGCGCACCGTGGTCACGGACGGCGAGAACGCGGAGCTCAACACCACCGGCAACCCGGCCCTGGCCACCGGCGGTTCCGGCGACGTCCTGACCGGCTTGGCCGCCAGCTACCTTGCTCGCCGCTCGCCCGCCTGGTCCGCCTACGACTGCCTGCGTGCCGCCGTTTGGGTCCACGGGCGAGCCGGCGACCTCTCGGCCGCCAACCGCGGCGAGCTGGGCACGGTGGCCTCGGACCTGATCGGCGAGCTGCCCGACGCCCAGCGCCGGATCGAGGTGGACCCGGAGGCGCGCCCTTGACGCCCGTCGGTCTGGTCGTGGCGCTGCTGGTGGGGGCGTGGGCCCCCCAGGGCGAGGGCCCGCCGGCCCGCTGGGTCGACGAGGTGCGCTTCGAGCTCGACGCCCGCGACCTGGCTCGCGACCTGGACTCGGCCCTGGCCGCGGTCGAAGCCTCGGGCGCGGCACGCTGGAACGAGCGCTGCGCGCGGCTCGACGCCCTGGCCCGGGCCCTCGAGTTCGACCCCGGCACCCCGCGTCTGGCCCTGCCCGCCGCGCTGCTCGCCGCCGCGTCCGACGCCCACCCGAACGTGCGCGCCGCGGCCCTGGTCGCGGCCGGCCTCGAGCCCCGTTGGGCGGCGTCGCTGTTGGCGCGGCGCGAGCTGTGTCAGGCCCTGGCCCGCGACCTCTTGCCGGAGACGCGCGCGGCCCTGGCCGCGGCCCACGTGGCCGCATTCGAGGGGGGCCTCGACCCTGCCCCCGCGATCGACCTCTTGATCGACCTCGCGGCCGACGAGGACGTCGAGGTGCGCCGCACGGCGGGGCACGCCCTCGTCGCCGCGCTGGCCAGCGGTGAGTTGGAGCGCTCGCCGCAACGGCTCGCGGACCTGGTCACCCAACTCTGGTCCGCGGGGGAGCACCACCCGACCCTCGACTTGATCGTGGCACTCGAGGCCGCCGTGCCGCCGGTCGCGGGCCTCGAACGCTTCGCCGCCGGTCTCGAGGGCGAGCTGCTCGCCGTGGCGCGGGCCCTCGTGCTGGTCGCCGGGGGTGAGGCCGATCCGCTCGAGATCGCGACCCACTGGCCGCCGCGTTTCGGCGACCGCGCGCGGCTCGAGCCGCTCTTGTGGCGCGCGGTGCACGCCAGCGGCGAGGCGACGCCCTGGCTCGAGGTAGCGATCGAGCGGGGCGATGGCGACCTGGCACGGGCGGTCACCTACGCCCTTGGAACGGGACCCCTGGTCGAGCTCGCGCCGGTCCTGCCGGGCGTGGACGCCCTGCCCCTGCTCGAGGCCCTGGGCGAGTCCGTGACCCGCTGGGAGGCCGCCGACGCGGAGGCGCTCTTGGCCAGCGAGGCCCCGGTCGGCGCGGTGGTCGACGCCCTCGGAGCCGCCGCCCTCGAAGGGGACCCCGGCGCCAGCGCCTGCCTGGCGGCCGCACTCGTGGGCTTGCCGCCCGGTCCCCGCGAGCGCGCCCTGCGCCTGCTCTCGCCCGCCGCCATCGCGGAGCACTCCGACGCGATCTTCGCCGCATGGGAGGCCACCGGCCGGCCCCTGGACTGGATCGATCGGCTCCCGCGAGGTGTGCCCGCGGCGGCCTTCCGCCTGGCCCTGCTCGAGTTCGGCGCCGACCGCGGCCTGCGCGCGCGGGTGGCGGCGCCCCTGGGCGCCTTCGACGGCGACCCCGTGGTGATCGAACTCCTGACCGGTTGGCTCGACGAGGAGCTGAGCGACGTGGAGCTGGGCGTGCAGGCGTCTGGTCAAGGCGCGGAGGCCCTGGCCTCCGCCCTCTTGCACGCGGGCGGCGCGACCTCGGCGGCGGTGGTCGCCGGCGCCGTGGCGAGCGCGGCCGGTCCCGCCCCCGACGTCGCCGCCGCTCTGGCCCGTCGACTGGGGGAATCCGCCAGCGGCCGGGCCCACCTGGCCGCGATGCTGGGCCGCGATGCTGCCGTGCCGGGCCCCTGGCCCACGGCCGTGATCGACGAGGCTCTGATCGCGATCGCGGCCGCGGGAGCAACGGCGAGCGGCGACCTGGAGCTCCTGGTGGAGCGGCTGCCCGCCATGCCCGACGAGCGCCAGGCCCGTGCATTCACGTCATTGCGCCTGCGCGGGGCGGAGGTTTCGGCGGCGGCCGTCGCGGCCCTGGCCGCCGATTCCACGGCGAGGTTGACCCTGCGGCTGCGGGCGATCGACGCCCTGACCGCGATCGGCCCGCGCGCGGTGGATCTGGTGGTCGACGTCTTCCGCCTCGAGCGCGACTTCGAGGTGCGCGCGGCCTGTGTGCGGGTGCTGGGCGACATCGGCGGGGAGCAGGGCATCCGCGGCCTGGAGCGCTTGCGACAGGAACTCGGCGGCGACAGGCAGCAGCCCGGCTTCGTCGAGCCGGCCGTCGAAGAAGGTCGCGTGCTGCTCGACGAGGAGCTGCGGATCGAGCTCGCCGGACTCGCCGCACCGGTGCTCGACGGAGAGGGGGGCTTCCTCTGCGCCGTGGTCGATGATGCGCCGCGCGGCGTGGTCGCGCGCTTCGCGCGGGAGTCGGGTCCGTCGGTGGAGTTCCTGTGGCGGGTCGAGATCGCCGCGGCCCTGGCCCTGGCCCGCGCCGGTCGGCTCGGCGAAGGCCTCGCCGCCAGCGACGCCTGGTGGCACGCGGACGGTCGACTGCTCCTGCTCCTGGCCCGCGCGGCGGAGGGCGAGGACGGGGCGCGCCTGGACCTGGCCCGCGCCGCGGTCGTGGCGCTCCTGGGCGAATCAGGCCCGGTGGGTACGAGCACGGATCGAGCGCGCCTGGTGGCCTTCGCGCTCGAGGTCGACGGCGGGCAGTGGGAGGCCATCGCCGGCCGCGCGGGGCAACTGTTGCGCGGGCGGGTCCTGGGCCAGCTCTCCGACCGCGCCTGGCAGGCGGCCCTGGGCGGTCCCCTTCCGGCCGATGGACGTGATCCCTTGGTCTGGCTCCAGTGCCTGCGTCACCAGGCCCGGGCCATGGCGGCCCTCGATCGCGGCGAAATGGACGCCGCTCGCGCGGCGGCGGACCGTGCCGCGCCCCTGGCCCCGCGCTCGTCCGCGGCGGCGGAACTCCAGGCCCGGATCGAAGATCGGCTCAAAGGCTGAACCTCGCGCCGCGCGCGGCTTCGTCCGAGCTCGTCGATCGGCGATACTGCCCGCCATGAAGGCCAAGGCTCTGGACGTGCCCGAGGGCGCTGCGCTCGTGCTCGACGACGACATCGGTTTCGTCGCCCTCGTGGACCGCATGCAGACCGATCCGGCGATGAAGGTCGTCAACGCGGCGCGCATCTCCTACGCGAAGCAGAAGGAGGGCTTCGGGCCCAAGGACGCCAAGCTGGCCAAGTTCCTGTGGGAGCACGGCCACACCAGCCCCTACCGCCACTCCTTCTTCACCTTCCACTGGAAGGCGCCGCTGTTCGTCTTCCGCCAGGCCTTCAAGTACCAGGTCGGCTCCACCTGGCGCGAGTACGAGGTCGACGGGCACTCGGTCGGCGTGGACGTGTTCGACGTGCTGTTCGACACCGACAAGGGCTGCTCTTGGAACGAGATCTCCGGCCGCTACGTGGAGTGGGAGCCGGAGTTCTACATCCCCTCGCGCATGCGCGGGAATCCGCCCCACGGCAACAAGCAGGCCTCGGACGACCTGGGCGAGTCCTTCGACCACGAGGCCGAGCGGGCGCTGATGACGGCGCAGTGCGAGGACGCCTTCCGCCTCTACCGCGAGCGCATCGAGCGCGGCGTGGCCAAGGAGATCGCGCGCATGTGCCTGCCCCAGAACCTCTACACCCAGGCCTACTGGACGGTCAGCCTGCAGGGCGTGATGCACTTCCTCGAGCAGCGCCTGAAACCCGACGCCCAGTTCGAGATCCGGCGCTTCGCCGAGGGGATCTGGGACCTGTTGCGCGAGGAGCTCGAGCTGCTCGGGATGACGCGCGAGGGGCTGGCCGAGGGACACTGAGCCGCCGCAGGCCGGGGCCCACGACCGCCGCGGCCCCTTCTCCGCTGAACCCCCGCGCTCCCCGGCCGTTGTCCTCCGCGATGCAGTCCATCCAACGAATCGCCGCCGCTTCCCTGGCCGCACTCCCGATCGCCGCCCTCTCCCTGGGGGTCCATTCCCTCGCGGCGCATTCTCCGTCTGGGGGCGCGGCCAACTCGGGGGGGGCGCCTGCGGGCGAGCTCGTCGAGGCGGGGGCGATCGCCGGGCCAGCGGAACCCGGGGCGAACAGCGGCGTTGCCGCGGCCCAGGACGCGGGCATGGCGCAGCTCGTCGAAGCCCTCGCGGCGGGGGGCGTCGACTTCGACCCGGTCGGCGGCCACGCCTCGATCGAAGCCCGGGTGGCGACCCGCGACGACCTGCTCGAGTTCTTCCTGACGGGCCCGTCGGGCTCCGGCTACGAGTCGCTGTTCAGCACCGAGGCCGACGCCACGATCCTCAACGCGGCCTTCCTGGCGCTGGGCATGGAGCCCGGCCAGAACGCGCGCTGGGTCCTGCGCGAGGACGCGCCGGCCCCTGCGAGCGCGGAGCAAGAGGCCGGGCCGGGCGAGTTGGGAGCGCGGCCGGAGGGCTACGACGTGCTGCCGCCGGAAGGGCCCGGGCTGTTGATCTACGTCGGCTGGCGCGTGGGCGACGAGACCTACTTCTTCCGCGCCGAGGATCTGATCGCCGACCTCGAGCGCCAGCAGCCCCTGCAGCGTCACCGCTGGGTCTTCCTCGGCTCGCGCATGGTCGACTCCAACGACGGCGAGGTGTTCGTCGCCGCCATGGAGCAGAACTACGTCAACATCGCCTGGTTCTCCGAGGGCAACACCCTGCTGACGTCTGCGCGACCCGAGTGCGAGCGCCAGGACATTTGGGTCGGCAATCCCTGGCTGGTGCCCGAGCCCGACACCCAGGTGCGGATCTTCTTCAGCCGCGACCCGCTGACCAGCGTGCCGGCCGAGCTCGAGGCGCGCCTGCCGATCACGGCGCGGTGACCCGCGCCCGTCGCCGCTGAACACGAGGTGTCCTTGAACGCAGCCCATTCGAACGCACCGTCGAGCACCGCGGGCAACACTCCCGCCGCCGAGGCTCCCGTGCGCGAGTTGGTGGGGCGGGCGGTGGGGGCCTCGCGAGCGGTGCGCGCGGGCCAGGCGCTGCTCGTGGCCGTGGCGGCCGGTTGCTCGGTGCAAGTCGCGATCGTGGCCGACGGCGGCACGCCCTTCGGCCTCGAGGCGTGGGTCGTCGCGGGCCTCGCCGCCTGCTTCTGCGGCGCGGCCTGGTTCGCCGGCCTGCCCGTGCGCGCGGCTGCGGTGGCTGGCCGGATCGACGTCCAGTTCGGTCGCGGGGGTGCCCTGGCCACGGCCTTCGAGGTCGAGCCCCGCGGCGGAGCCGTGGTCGTGGCCCTCTCCACGCGCGCCCTCGCCGAGCTGCCCCGCGGGGAGGTCCTGCGGCGCGCGGTGCCGGACTCGACCTTCGCCGGCGCGGCTCCCCTGGTGGCCGCCGCGATCCTGGCCCTGGCACTGGAGTCGCGGGACAGGCCTCCGGCCGGCCCCCGGGTCTCGGCGCTCACGGCAGCCATGGCCGAGGACTTGGCCCAGGCCGCCCTGGCGGCCCCCGGTGACAGTCCCGACCGACCCTCGGCCGAACTCGTCACCGCCCTGCGGGAGGCAGCGAGCGAGGCGGCCGACTTGGCCGAGCGAGCTGCACGTCGTCCGGACGACAGCAGCGGCGACGAGGAACGCACCCGCAAGCTGATCGGCGAACTCGAACGCTTGGCGCGCGAGACACCGGTCGACGCCCCCTGGCGCGACGCCGTCGACTCCGCGCGGGTGGCGGCCCACGCGCTCGGGGCCAAGGGTCTGAGCGAGGATGGCGAGCCCGGCGTGGCGGAGGGCGACGGGGACGCCCAGGCCGCCGGGCCGGCATCCAACGGCGCTGAACCCGGCGCGTCCGAGCTGGCTCCGCTGCCCGCTGGAGCACCGTCGGCGGCTGACGCGCGAGTCGGCGCGACCATCGCCGGAGCCCTGCCTCCGGACCTCTCGCCCGCCGACGCGGCCCTGGTCAGCGCCTGGCTCGAGAGCCGCCGCGTCCGCGACTGATTGGCTCCAAGTCTCGCCGTGTGGAGCGAAAGGGCCCGGCGCCCCTTGCCCCCAGCCCGATCGCGTCCTTTCCTTGGTGCCCCATGACCGCCGCAGACAGCGAATCCGAGTCCTCACACACAGGCCTTCCGCCCGGCCGCCGGGTCGGCCTGTGGCTGATCGGGGGCCGCGGAGCCATCTCCACCTGCCTCGTCTACGGCCTGCGCGGCCTGGTCGATGGGCTGCTCGAGCCCACCGGCCTGGCCACCTCGACGGCCCCGTTCGAAGGCCTCGACCTGGCCGAGTTCGGGAACCTGGTGCTCGGGGGCTGCGAGGTGCGCCGCGGGACCCTGGACCGCGCCGCGCGGGAGCTGGTGCGCCAGCGGATCCTCGACCCGTCCCTGGTGGCAGCCACCGCCACCGAAGCCGCCGCCTACGACGCGCGCCTGGCCCCCGGCCTCCTGGACGGGCCCGACGTGGGCATGGCCGACCTGGACCCGGAGTCGGCCCGCCTGGGCGGGGCGGCGCCGCGCGAGCAGATCGCCGCGATCGTGTCCCAGCTCGAGGCCTTCCGGGCGCAGCAGCAGCTCGACCGCGTGGTCGTGGTCAACCTGGCCAGCACCGAGGCCTGGCGCGACCCCGACCCCGCCTGGGCGGACCTGCCGGCCCTGCAGCGGGCGCTCGACGCCGGCGAGGCCCAGCCGGCTTCGATGGTCTACGCCATCGCCGCCTTCGAGGCCGGTTGCCCCTACGTCAACTTCACGCCGTCCATCGGCGCGTCGACTCCGGCCCTGCGTCAACTCGCCCTGGAGCACGGGCAGCCGCACTGCGGCAACGACGGCAAGACCGGGGAGACCCTGGTCAAGACGGCCCTCGCGCCGATGTTCGCGCACCGCGCCCTGAAGGTGCTCGCCTGGCAGGGCTACAACATGCTCGGCAACCGCGACGGCGAGGTGCTCTCCGACCCGCTGCACCGCCGGGCCAAGATCGCCAACAAGGACGAGGTGCTGCGCCAGCTGATCGGGCATCCCGAGCTGCACACCCACGTCGGCATCGACTACGTGCCGTCCCTGTCCGACTGGAAGACGGCCTGGGACCTGGTGCACTTCGAGGGCTTCCTCGGCACGCGCATGACGCTGCAGTTCACCTGGGCCGGATGTGACTCGGCCCTGGCCGCGCCGTTGGTGCTCGACTTGGTGCGACTGGCGGACCTGGCCGCGTCCCGCGGCGAAAGCGGCGTGATGGAGCACACGGCCGGCTACTTCAAGTCGCCCCTGGGCGGCGGCAGCCACGACTTCCACCTGCAGTACCACCGGCTCTTGACCTACGCGGCCGAGTGCCGCGTGCGTTCTTGACCCGAGGGGCGCGGGCGCTGACCCGACGAGAGCGACCATGATCGACCAAGCTGAGCTGCGGGACAGGACCCTTGGCGCCCTGGCCACCGCGCGCGAGCGTTTGGCGGAGTTCCGCCAGGCAGACCCCGCCGATGCATCGCGCACGGTGACAGCCTTCGATCGCCTGGCGGCGGGCATCGAGGAGCCGCGCGGCTGGGTCGACCTGTTCGAGGCGGTGCACCCGGACGAGGCCATGCGCGGGGAGTGCGAGGACCTGCGGCGTCAGCTCTCGCGCTTCGGGGTCGAGCTGTCCCTGGACCGCGGCGCCTTCGAGGTGCTCGCCGCCGTGGACCCCGCGGCCCTGGCCGACGACCTGGAGCGGCGCCTCTTGGAGCGGTCCCTGCGCGACTACCGTCGTTCGGGCGTCGATCGCGACGAGGCCACGCGCGAGCGCATCGGCGCCCTGCGCGAGGAGTTGGTGCGGATCGGTCAACAGTTCTCGCGCAACATCGTCGAAGGCACCGCCGAGTACGTGGTCGCCGGCGGCCACGCGGCCCTGGCGGGTTTGCCCGAGGACTTCCTGGCGGCCCATCCGGAGCGGCCCGACGGCAGCGTGGTCCTGAACACCGACCCCGCCGACTACGTGCCGGTGATGTCCTTCGCGGATGGCGACGACCTGCGGCGGGAGTTCTTCCTGCGCGCGATGCAACGCGCGGTGCCGTCCAACGCTGACGTTCTGAAGGCGCTCTTGACCAAGCGACGGGAGCTGTCGAGCTTGCTGGGCTACGCCGACTGGGCCGACTTCGCGACCGAGGACATGATGACCGGTGACGGGGCGAGCGTCGCGCAGTTCCTCGATCGGCTCGAGCCCCTGATCCGTCGCGCGGCCGATCGCGACGTCGAAGCGCTGCTCGAGCTGGCGCGCGAGACCGAGCCCGAGCGGCAGGCGATCACCGAGTGGTCGCGGGTGTACTGGATCGAGAAGCTGCGCCAGCGGCGGTCGGGATTCGACGCGCGCGAGGCGCGGCCCTACTTCGGCTACGCCGCCGTGCGCGACGGCCTCTTGAGCCTCTCCTCGCAGCTCTACGGGGTCGAGATCGTGGCGCGGCCGCAGGAGCCGGCCTGGCACGAGTCGGTCGAGGTCTACGACATCGAGCGCGACGGCAGGACGGTGGCGCGCTTCTACTTCGACATGTTCCCGCGCCCCGGCAAGTTCAAGCACGCGGCGATGTTCAACATGCATCCGGGCGGTCCCGACGGCCTGCTGCCGCGCGGAGCGGTGGTCTGCAACCTGCCCCAGCCCAGCGCCGACGACCCCGCGCTGTTGATGCACGACCAGGTGACCACGCTGTTCCACGAGTTCGGCCACCTGATGCACTTCCTCCTGGGTGGCGACCAGCCGCACTACGGCTTCGCCGGGGGCGAGCGCGTGGAGTGGGACTTCGTCGAGGTCCCGAGCCAGCTCTTCGAGGAGTGGGCCTGGGACGCGGAGGTGCTGCAGCGCTTCGCCCGCCACCACCGCACCGACGAACCGATCCCGGCGGCGATGGTCGAGCGCATGTCCGTCGCCGCGCGCACCTGCCGGGCGTTGCAGGCTATGGTTCAGGTCTACTACTCGCGCCTCTCCCTGGCCTACTACACGGCCGATCCGGCGACCCTGGATCCCGTGCGCGTGGCGATCGAACTCAAGCAGCGGCTGCTGCCGATCCCCCACACCGAGGGGAACTACTTCCACCTGTCGTTCGGGCACCTCGAGGGCTACTCAGCGGCCTACTACACCTACCTGTGGTCGCTGGTGATCGCCAAGGACCTGTTCGGGCTGTTCGAGGGCAACCTGCTCGACGGCGCGCGGATGCGGGAGTATGCGGCCAAGCTGCTCGAGCCGGGCTCCAGCCGCGATGCGGCGGACATGGTCTGCGACTTCCTCGGGCGGCCCTACGAGTTCGAGCCCTTCGAGCGCTGGCTCACGGCGAGCTGATCGGCGCGACGCCGGTGGAGGATCGCCCGCGCAGCGGGTGGTCACGCAACAGGGCCCGGAGCGCTCGCGCGCTCCGGGCCCTGTCGCATCGGCCTCGATGGTGTCTCGGGTCGAAGGTCGAGCGCGGTCAGTTGCCGCTGTCGCCTTCGATCTCCTTCATGAGCTCGTCGAATTCGGCGTCGGCGTTCGATGCGTTGATGCCCGAGGCGTCGGCAGCCTCTTCGATCGTAGGGACGTCGACTTCGGGCAGTTCCGCGGGCGAGGCTGCGCCGCCGGCGCCGTTCGCGCCAGCACTGCCGCCGCTCGGAGCCGCCTCGGTGCTACAGCCAGCGGCCATCAGGGCCAAGCTGGCCGTGATCAGGATTCGTTGCATGTCTCGGACCTCTTCGTGTGGGGGGGGATTCGGGAGTCGGGCTCAGTTGCCGCCGCCGCCGCGTTGTTGTTCGCCGCCGCCGCGCTGCTGCTCGCCGCCACCGCGTTGCTGGTCGCCGCCGCGTTGCTGGTCGCCGCCGCGTTGCTGGTCGCCGCCGCGTTGCTGGTCGCCGCCGCGCTGTTGATCGCCGCCGCGCTGTTGATCGCCACCGCGCTGCTGATCGCCGCCGCGCTGCTCCTGCTTGCGGGCTGCCTCCAGCATCTGTGCGCGGATCCGCTCGAAGCGCTCGCGACCGAGGATGCCTCGGCCGTCGTTCAGCATCTTCTCGTGGCGCGACTTCTCCATTTGCTCGAGGCGGTCGAGCTGGGCCAGGCGCTCGCTGTCGTTCGCCGCTTGGGCGACCCGGCGCAGGGCTGCGGCGCGGCCGAGGCGCTCGCGGTGGAGCTTCTCCTCCTGCGACATGATCTGGAGCGCCTTGGCGTCGGAGACCTCGCGGGTCAGTCGCTCGCGCTCGCCCCCTCGCTGGGCATCGCCACGCTGGGGAGCGGGGGTGTCACCGCGCTGGGCATCGCCACGCTGGGGGGCGGGGGTGTCGCCGCGCTGAGCATCGCCACGCTGGGGGGCGGGGGTGTCACCGCGCTGAGCATCGCCACGCTGGGGGGCGGGAGTGTCACCGCGCTGGGCCGCGGGAGTGTCACCGCGCTGGGCCGCGGGAGTGTCACCGCGCTGGGCCGCGGGAGTGTCACCGCGCTGGGCCGCGGGAGTGTCGCCGCGCTGGGCCGCGGGGCCGTTGCCGCCACGCTGGGTCTGGGCGTCGCCGGTTTGCTGCTCGCCTCCGCGCTGGGTGCGGGCGCCGACAGGACCGGAGCCTCGCTGGGTCCCCGCGTCGCGGGTCTGGGGCGTCGGAGCGGGAGCCGGGGCGGGAGCCGGGCGTTGGGTTTGTCCGGTGTTGCCGGCGGCGGGGCGCTCCTGGGTCTGGCCACGCTGGGCGGCGTCGATCGGGAGGGCGAGGCTGAGGGCCAGGGCTGCGGTCGTGATCAGGGTTCGCATCGGTTTGCTCCGGTCGTGTAGGGCCGCGCATGGTAGTCGCTGGACGGGCCGTGCGGGAGTGGACCTGCATACGGTCGCTCCTCAGTCCCTGCTAGCGCCTGTAAGGTCCCGTCCATGCGACGCCACGCCCAGCCTCGGCTCCAGACAACCACCCTGTGGCACCACCCGTCCCAGCAGTACGGCGACGAGCAGTTCGGTGATCCGCGCTACACCGGCCGCACGCCGGCCTACGTGGTCTGGAACGTACTCGAGCGTTACACGCGCCCGGGGGATCGGGTCCTGGACCCCTTCGCCGGTGGGGGGACCGCGGTCGACGTGGCGCGGTCGATGGAGCGGGTCGGCCTCGGATTCGACCTGGCGGAGACCTCAGCCGGTCTGCCGCGAGCCGACGCGCGCCATCTGCCGCTGGTGAGCGATTCGGTGGACTTCGTCTTCATGGACCCGCCCTACTCGACCCACGTGGACTACTCCGAGGACGGGCGCTGCATCGGCAAGCTGGACGCCTTCGAGGACGCCTATTTCGAGGCCCTGGACGGGGTCTTCGCCGAGGCCTGGCGGGTCCTGCGTGACCGGCGTTTCCTGGCGGTCTACGTCCAGGACACCTTCGTCAAGAAGCGTGGCTTCGTCAGCATCGGCGCGGAGCTCTACGTGCTCTTGCGCCGACGTTTCCGTCCCGTGGACCACGTGGCGGTGGTGCGCGGCAACCGCAACCTCGAGAAGCCCAACTTCCACCGGGCGGCGGCCGAGGGGAACTTCTTCCTGCGCGGCTTCAACCACCTCCTGCTGTTCAAGAAGGAAGTGGACTGACCGCACGCGCCGCGCGCGGCAACCGGGTCAGTTCGCAGCGCTACTCGTCGTCCGAAGCGCCGACCGTCTCCACGGTCATGGATTGGCTCAGGGGCCCTTCCAGCGCGATCGTCTGACCGGCGACGAAGGGCTCACCGTCGGGCCCCTCGGTCTCGAAGCCGACCGTGCGTGAGACCGAGATGGTCCCCTCGAGGCTGCTGCTGGCCAGGCACTTCGCGTCCAGATCCCAGCGCAGCTCGCCCTCGCCCTCGAAGTGGAAGTGGTCCTTCACGAAGCGCTCGCCGTCGACTTCTTCCAAGTCCTCGCGCGCTTCGCCCATGCCCTCGAAGTCGGCCTCCAGCGTGAAGACCGCGACGTTGACCCCGTCGGACTCCTCGGCGCCGGTGTAGGTCACGGTGAAGCCGCCGTCCATGTCGGCCCACATCTCGTCGCCGGCCTCGTCGATCAGCTCGTCGATCTCGGACTTCTCACGCGTGGTCGACTCCCGGCCGAGCTCGCCGCCCGGGGACAGCAGCCAGCGCAGTCCCTCGCCCTCGAAGGTCCAAGAATCGTTCACGTCGACCTCGCCGTCCGGCAGCAGCTCGGTCATGTCCATGTCGAAGACCAGTCCGTCGAGCAGGTCCTCGTCGGCCTCGGAGTCCTCGGCATAGCTGCGCTGCCACTCTCCATCCTCCTCGTCCCACTCGAACAGCACCGCCTCGCCCTCGAGCTCGGACTCTTCGGTGTCCTCCATCTCGACGTCGTCGGCGGTGTTGACCAGCTCGCGGGGCAGCTCGATGAAGTGCCGCCGCAAGGCCAGGACGCGGCCGCCGTCGACGGAGACGAACTCGTCCTCGACCACGATCTTCTCGTCCATGGTCTGGACCAGGGAGCCCTCCATCTCGCGCGTCTCGTCGTTCTGGAACAGCTCGATCGTGGTCGCCTCGAGCTCCACCGATTGCTCGAAGCTGCGCCGCACGCGATGACCCTCGACGGGCGCCAGGACCGGCGCATCGTCGACCAGCCCGGTGGGCCCCGCCGGTACGCCCGAGGGCAGGCTCAACCCCGAGGGCAGGCCCAACAGAGCCAGGGCCGGAATGAGCAGGGGAAGGCGGGCGATCGAGGACACGAGGAGGGTCTGGTTCATCATGGTCGGCTCCGGAACGGGCGCGAATGGTAGCTGGCGCCGGTCGTCACTACACTCGCTCCCCGGCTCGGGTGACAGCCATGCGGCTCCTGATTTACTTCTACATCGGCATCTACGCCGCCGCGGCGCTGCAGAGCATCCGCGAGGACGTGCGCTTCGAGGCGCCGCGTTGGAAGGCCGGTCTCTCTACGGTCGCCAACGCCCTGGGGGTGGCCGGAATGCTGTTTTACGTGCAAGGGGTGCGCAGCCCCGAGCTGGCCCTGGGTTGGCGCTGGGTGGTCGCTCTGATCGCGGTCGCCACCGCCGTCCAACTGCGGTACACGTTCCACCTGCGCTTCCGGCGCGTACTGCCCGAGGGCGATCCGGCGGACGGTCAGTTGCGATCGTTGGTCTGGACTTCGATCGGACTGGGCCTCTTGGCCTCGGCGCCGTTCTTCTGGATGAACCTGAGCCTGGCGTTCGGTCCAACGCACTGAGCGGGCGGCCGGAGGCGGCGGTCTTGTGCCTGGCACCGTACGAACGCCGACCGCGCGACCCCATGTCCGACCACGAGCGCGTACACGCAGCCTTCAGCCGACCTGCGCCCGACCTGGCGCGGCGCTTGATCGGTGCGCTCCTGGTGCACCAGGTCCCCGGCGAGGCCGAGCCCCGCGCGGGGCGCATCGTCGAGACCGAGGCCTACCTCGCGAGCGGTGACCCCGGCAGCCACTCCTGGCGCGGACAGACCCCGCGCAACGCCTCGATGTTCGCGCGCGGTGGCGTCGCCTACGTCTACCGCATCTACGGCTTGCACCACTGCTTCAACGTGGTCAGCGGGCCCGGCGGCAGCGGCCAGGCGGTGCTGGTGCGCGCCCTCGAGCCGCTCACTGGCCTGGAGGCCATGGCGCGCGACCGCGGCGGCCACGTCGAGCGGCTGCTGTGCTCAGGCCCCGGGCGGATCGTCCAGGCACTGGGCCTCGGTCCGGAGCACGATGGTGCGCCCCTGACCGGCGGGCCCCTGCGGGTCCAACTCGGCGAGCCGCTGCCGCTCCAGCGTCTGACGGTCGGGCGCCGGATCGGCCTGGGACGCGGGGAGGACATGGCCCTGCGCTTCTGCCTGCGAGGCTCGCCGTGGCTCTCGCGGCCGGGATAGCTCGGCCGCAGGTTCGATCCTGTTTCGGCGAGTCGGGCGTCTCGACCGCCGCGCTCGCGCCTCTAGGATGTCGCGCCGTCAAAGGCGGCCCCGTCGCACGCGCACGACGCCAGCCGGCCCGACTCGGGCTGCTCCGGCCCGCGAACCCAGCGGCCCGGCGGACGACTCAACTCCCTCCCCCCTCGACGGGGCGCGCACGCCCGTCGAAACCCACGACACCGCAATCCCATGTCCTTGATCCTCTCGGTCGCCAGCGCGGCGGCCCTGCTCGGCTCCGCCCAACCCCAGCCGACCGAGTACCTGCCGGCCTACGGCGCGCCGCTGCCCGCTCCGATCCTGACCAACACGGTCCAGGACGAGGTGCCCCACAACGTCTGGACCGGCGCGGTGACCATCGGCGCCACGATCACCTCGGGCAACACCGACCTGCGCCAGGCCAACGCCGACGCCAACGCCGAGTACCGGCGCGAGGACGACCGCACCTCGCTCGAGGCCTACTGGACCTACGCCGACGAGAAGGACTCGACGACCAACGTGCGCTCGCTGACCCAGCGCCAGGTCTACGCCAAGGCCCAGTACGACTACTTCTTCAGCGAAGAGACCTACGCCTACGGCAACGTGTCCGGCCTCTCCGACGCGAAGAAGGCCCTCGACCTGCGCCTGACCGTCGGCGCCGGTATCGGTCAGCAGTGGTTCGAGGACGAAGACAAGGCCTTCTCGACGGAGATCGGTGTGTCCTACGTGGACGAGAACTACAAGGTCGACTCCCAGGACGTCGACTACGCCGCCGGTCGCTTCGCGTTCAACTACCGCAACCAACTGAACGAAGAGACCACCTTCGAGCAGAACGGTGAGCTGCTGGTCAGCCTCGACAACGCCAACGACACGATCGGCATGCTCGACACGCGGGTGCGCACGAACCTGAGCGAGACCATGTTCGGTCAGATCCAGTGGGTCATGGATTACGACAACACCCCGGTGCCCGGCAACGACCGCCTGGACCACCGCGTCGTGCTCTCGATCGGCTGGACCTTCTAGGCCCCAGCGGGCCGGCTGAGGCCAGCCCGAGCCCCTCGACGCGTTCGAGAGGTTGAGATACCAGGGGCGGATCCCGCGCGGATCCGCCCCTGGTGGCGTTCGGAGCCCAGCTTGGATCGCGGCCCTCGAGCGGTGAAAGGTCCGCGGGTCCGGGCTACAACTACGGCCCCCCATGGACCGCTCGACCGTCATCGCCGCCCTGGCCATCTTCGTCGCCGGGCTGCTGGGCGGAGGCCTGCCGCTGGTGCGGTCCTGGTCTCCGCGCGCGCTGCACTCCCTGGTCGCGGTCAGCGCCGGGGCCTTCCTCGGCAGCGTGCTGCACGTGCTGGCCGACCTGGTGATGGCCGGGGGCGAGGGGTTGGACCACGCGGGGCACGGCCACGCTGGCCACGCCCACGCCAGCCACGGCCATGCCCACGGGGCGGGCAGCTTCGACGACGTGGGCCTGTGGATCGGCTTCGTGGCCGGGTTCCTACTGCCGCTCCTGCTGCGCTACACGGCGCCCGGGCGGCGCCTGGCCGCGGCCCACCGCGGCGATCCCCACGCCCTCGCCTGGCGTGTGGCCTTCGTCGGCCTCGCGGCCCACGCGACCCTGGCCGGGGTCGGCCTGGCGCCTCTGATGGGGGAGGCCGGCAGCGACCTGCCCTGGGGTCTGTTGGGAGCGCTGCTCGGACACAAGGCCGTCGAGGTCTTCTCCCTGGCGACGCTGATGCGCCTGGCGAAGGTGCCGACCGCCCGCGCGATCGCCCTGGTGGCGCTCTTCAGTCTGTTCACCCCGGGCGCCTTCCTCCTGGCCCGCGAGGCCTGGCTGACGTCCCTGGGCTCGGCCTCCTGGGCGGCGGGCATCGCCGGGGGCACGTTCCTCTACGTGGGCCTGATCGACCTGCTGCCGGAAGCCTTCCACGAGGCGGACAACCGGCTGCGAGCGGCGGCGCTGTTGCTGTTCGGCGCGGTGCTCGGAGTGCTACTTCCGGGCGGCGACCTGAGCGGCCTGGCCCAGGTGCCGGGTCTGGCCTGGGGCGTTTTCGTGGAGATGGCGCCCTACCTGCTGTTCGGTTTCCTGGTCGCCGGCGTGATCTCGGAGTTCCTGGACCCCAAGCGTCTGGAGCGCTGGCTCGCCGGTGAGGGCACGGGTTCGGTGGCCTGGGCTTCGGTGCTGGGCGCGCCCCTGCCCCTGTGCTCCTGCTCGGTGGTGCCGGTCGCGGCCACACTCCGCAAGGCCGGAGCAGGCCGCGGCGCGACCTCGGCCTTCCTGATCGCGACCCCGGAGACCGGGGTCGATTCGATCGCTGCGACCTACGGTCTGCTCGGCGGCCCGATGGCCCTCGTGCGTCCGGTTGCAGCCGTGGGTTCGGCCCTCGTCACCGGTCAGATCGTGGCCCTGTTCGCGCGCCGTGAGGATCGGGCCGGTCTCGCCCAGGCGGCGCCTGGTTCCGGGCCGGCGACGCCTGTCACGCAGGTCGAAGTCGGCGGCTGCTGCCACCCCGAACCGGAACCCGAACCGGAACCGCCGGCCGCATCCTGCTGCCACGCCGAGCCCGCAGAATCTGCGCCGTCGGACGGCCACGACCACGGCTCGCACTCCGAGCCTCGCTCGCGCCTGGGCCGCATCCTGCGTCACGGCTACGTCGACATGGTCGACGACCTGGCCTGGTCCCTGGTCCTCGGGGTGGTCGCATCCGGTGTGCTCGGCGCGCTGATCCCGGCCGAGTTCTTCGCCGATCCGCTGCTGCGTGGACCCCTGGGCTACCTGGTGATGCTCGCCATCGGCCTGCCGATCTACGTCTGCGCCTCGGCCTCGACGCCCGTGGCCGCGATGATGATCGCCAAGGGCCTCTCGCCGGGCGCAGCGCTGGTCTTCCTCCTGGCCTCACCCGCGACCAACCTCGGGTCCCTGCTGGTCGTCCGCCAATTGCTGGGCTCGCGGCCGCTCCTGGTGCACCTCGCGGTGCTCTCGATCGTCACCCTGCTGTTCGGCGCGGGCCTCGACCTCTTGTTCGGGCAACTGGGGATCTCGATCGTGCCGCAGATCGCGACCGCCGAGCACCTCTTGCCGCACAGCGTCCACATGGTCGCGGCGCCGATTCTCGCCCTGCTGCTCGTGGCCGCCGCCTGGCGCGCCCTCGTGCCGCGCCGCTCGGCGAGCGCTGTCGTCGTCGGATCCTGACGGGACGCCGCAGACTTCGAGCGCGAGCGGCCGCGCGCCGGCTCGTGCCGAAGCGCCGCCGCCGGACGCTCAGACGCCCATGATGTTGTAGCCGGCGTCGACGTAGATCGTCGAGCCGGTGATACCGCGGCTCATGTCGCTGGCCAGGAAGGCGCACACGTCGCCGACCTCGTCGGCGGTGATGTTGCGGCGCAGGGGCGCGCGGCTGGCGATGTGGTCGAGGATCTCGTTGAAGCCGGTGATGCCCGAGGCCGACAGGGTGCGGATCGGGCCGGCGGAGATGGCGTTGACGCGGATGCCGCGCGGACCGACGTCGTGGGCCAGGTAGCGCACGCTGGCTTCGAGCGCGGCCTTGGCGATACCCATCACGTTGTAGTTCTCGATCACGCGTTCGGACCCGATGTAGGTCAGGGTCACGATCGATCCGTTGCGGCCCTCCATCAGGGGCAGGGCGCGCTTGGCCACGGCAGTCAGCGAGTAGGCCGAGACCTCGTGGGCGACCTGGTAGCCCTCGCGCGAGGTGTCGAAGAAGTTGCCGCCGAGCTCCTCGCGCTTGGCGAAGGCCACCGCGTGCACCACCGTGTCGAGGTGGCCGAACTCGTCCTTGATGGCCTTCATGGCAGCGTCGATGTCGGCGTCGACGGTCACGTCGCAGGGCACGACGATCGAGCCGGGGAGCTCGCTCGCCAGGGCGCGCACGCCCTTCTCGAGCCGTTCGCCGACGTAGGTGAATGCCAGGCGCATGCCCTGGGCGGAGAGGGCCTTGGCGCAGCCCCAGGCCAGGGAACGCTTGTTGGCGACGCCGAGGACGACGCCGGTCTTGCCTTCGAGGAATCCGGTCACGCTGCTCTGGGCTGACGGTGGAGGGCGGAGGGGTGACGACCCGACGGGTCGGCGCGGGGATGTTAGCGCCTGGAACCCCTGGGCCCAGCGACCGGCCCGTCCGCTGGCGGATTCGCTCGGATGCAACGTCGGTGGAGCGGCGGGCCTCGACTCGATTCTGTACGAAGTCCCATTGCGAGAGCGGCTCGCCCGATCGCCAGGCTGGGCCCATGTTCGCGGAGACTTTCGGCGACCTGGACCCCCGCCGACTCGCGGAGCACCTGGCCTGGGCCGAGCCCCAGGTGGCGCTCGGGCGCCTGGTCGTGGGGGATCCCCTGAAACTGGCACCGCGGGCGTGGACCCTGTGTCGGCGCGCGGCCCTGGCCGCCTGTTCCGCCCGGCTGGCCGAGGCTACCGCCGTCGAGTTGGTCCTGGGCTGGCGCCTCGAGCAGGGCCAGGGCGATCCGGCGCGGTTCGCGGCGGCCGCCGCCCGCCGGGCCCTGCGGTGCCTGCTGCCCGAGCTGCGCGCGACCCTCGGCCCCCTCGCGAGTGGACCTCGCAGCGTTCGGGCCCTGCGATTGGCGGCGCTGGTGCAGGGCGTGCCATTGGACCCACTGTCGCGCCGGGCTCGCCAGCCCCTGGTGCGCCTGGTGGCGGACCTGCGGTCAGCCCTGTCGAGCTGGGACCCGCCGGCGGGCTTCGAGCGCGCGACCGACCGGCCAACCCTGTCGCGGGTCGCTGGCCTGATGCCCGAGGCGCGCTGGAGCGCGCGCCGCGAGCGCGTCGCCGGTGCCCTGTGCGAGGCCCGCCGTCGCCTCGCGAAGCCCTCGCCCCTCGACGCTGGCGCAGCCCGGGCGCAGCTGATCGAGCGTCGCCGACAACTGGCCCTGGCGCAGATCGACGGGCTGCTGGCCGAGACCCTGGCCCGCGTCGGCGGGGAGGAGAGCTTCGCTTCTTGGCGCAGGCGCCGCTGCCGCGGGAGTTGGCGCAAGTTGGCCCTGGCGCTCGACGATGGTCCGAACCCGCCCGGAACTCGCGAGCCCGCGCTCGCGGTCGCGCAGCGGCTGATCGCGGCGCGGGCCGCCCTCGCACCGCGTAGCTTGGCCAACGACCTGTGGCGCAGCCGAGTCCTGGCCGCCCAGCACGGGCCGCGCCGAGCCCTCGAGGCGCTGGGGGCCCCGGCGCGGACGGCGACGGCGCTCGAGCGACGGTCGCTGCTCTGCGAGCGCGTCGAGCTGCTGCTCGAGGTCGGCGATGTACGCGGCGCCCTCGCGGCCCTCGGCGCCCAACCGGCCGCGGTCGCGGGCAGCCGGCGGTTGAGCCGGCTCGACGCTTGGGCGCGCTGGGCGCGGGGCGAACCGGGCGTCACGTTGATCGATGTCCCGTGCCTGCCGCCGCCCCTGCGTCGGGCTCTGGAACCAGTCGACAATGCCGCTGTCTCGCAGCGCGACAGCGCAGCGGTCCCGTCGCACGCGCCCGTCGACGCGGCCGGCCTGGGCGCGGCGCTCCTGGCCTGCGTGGGGACCGACGGCGCGCTGGTGGAACTCGACTGCCCCCGCGATCGACCCCGGCACCCACGCGGCGGCTGGTCGCCCCTACCGGCGGGCTCGCCGTGGCTCTCGCGCCGCGACGGGGTGGATGGCGGCGCGCCCCAAGGCGCCCTGTCCCCCGAGGCGCGAACCCTGTTGTTGCTGCCTCTTCACGGAATCCACGGTGCGGCACTCGGCCACCTGCACCTGGAGTTCGAGCACCGCGTGGTGCCCGAGCCCGCGGTCCTGCGCCAGGCGGCCGACGACTGGGCGGGAGTTCTCGCTCGGCGGACGGGGTTCTTCTCGACGACGGTCGGAGAAGCGCCGGAGCCCGTCGCCGGAGCCGGCTTCGACCCCCGCGGGATGCCCGAACGCGTGGCGGATCGGCTGATCCACTCACTCGCTGGCCCGGCGCGTCAGTGGATCCTCGTGCGCTCGGGACGCGGAACGATCGTCGTCGCGGCGGCGACCCATCGCGCCCCGCCGCTGCGGATCTCTGCAAGCCTGGACCGAGCACTCGAATCAGCCCTCGACGCGCGGGCGCCGGGAGTCACCCGCGTCGGCCCGGCCGCGGTGGCCAGCCTGGCGCGGGACGGGTGCAGTCGCGGCGCCTGGTTGGTCGAGGCCAGGTCGGTGGCCGCAGCGAAGCGTCTAGCGGGCGAGCTCTGCCAGCGCTTGGCTCGCGCCAGTGCGGCCCTGGCCGCCGCCGAGCTGGCCGAGTTGGGTCGCTGCGAGGCAGGCGCGACGCCGTTGATCGGAACGGCCATGGGGGGGGTGCCCCTGGCGGAGTTGGAGCGCGGCGCGGATGACCGCGCACCGGATCGATCGCCGCCACCCGCCAGCCTGCGTCCCGAGCGCTTCCAGCGTCGCCTCGCCGGCACCCTGCTCGCCGTTTGCCGCGACCGCGGTCGCAGCGAGCCGCGCATCGCTGCGCCGCTCCTCGCGGCACTCTGGCGAGTTGCCGCGAAGTCGCCACCGCCCGAGCTGCGGCGCTTGGTCGAAGCGCTGCTCGACGAGTGTGAGACGTCGGCGCCAGGGCGCGACGATGCGCGTCGGGCTGCGGAGCGCGTCGGCCTCGTCTGGTCCGACCGCGTGGCTTCCCTCGCGCCCGATCCGACCATGGTGCGCGCCGCGTTGTGCGCCACCCGCACCGCGGGGGGGCGAATCAACAAGCGCGCGGCCGCGCGGCTGCTGGGCTGGGACGTGGGCACCCTCGCCCGCCGTCTCGCGGAGTTCGCTGCCGGTAAGGACGACGACTCGCATGTCGTGCGCTCCTCCGTGCGACGCCGACCCTCGGAACGCACGCTGCGGTCGTGACCGGCTCGAGACGCTGCGTCGGATGCGGCGCCTCAGCGATGGCGGCTCGACGCAGGGCAAGGGCGAACGGTCCCCCCGGAGGCGGGCGCTCCTGACAATTAGGGCCGCGGACATG
Source organism: Engelhardtia mirabilis (assembly GCA_007751255.1). GTDB lineage: Bacteria > Planctomycetota > UBA1135 > UBA1135 > Engelhardtia > Engelhardtia mirabilis. The sequence continues at coordinate 5,722,168 of CP036296.1, read as the reverse complement.
AAATAGGGCCGCGGACATGAAGGGAGCGCCAGCGGTGTCCCCAGCTGGCGCTCCAGAGTGTCCATCTCCCATCAAGGAGATCCGATCGTCCGGGGCCCCCCCGGGTCCGGTGCGATCGAGGGGCAGGTGCCCCGGGCTAATGAGGGCCAAGCAGGGGCGCATCTAAAGGTGCGATTTCGGATCATTCGCGCCATGGCCCAGCCGCCGCGATCAGAACGCCCGCAAGCGGGGGCCGGTGCCCGGAAGTCGGGCGCACTTTTGGCGTTGTTGGCCCTGGCGTCGATCCTTGCGGCCGTCGCCGCGGTCTCCTGGGCGGGACCGCTGCACCGGCACATGGCTGCGCTGCAGTCAGGGCTGATGGCGGCCGGCGCGGCTTGGATCGTGGCCTTGGCCCTGGCACTGCGCGGGCGGAGCCTGTCCCTGCCCCTGATCCTCTCGGGGGCCGTGGCCCTGCGACTGATCGCGCTCACCGGCGACGCCCAGCTCTCCGACGACCAGTACCGCTACGTCTTCGAAGGCGCCTTGGTAGCGCAGGGTGTGAGTCCCTATGCGGCCGCGCCGGCCGATCCCGCCTGCGCCCCGTATCGCGAGTCTTGGCCCGAGCTCGCGGCGGGGATCGGGCACCCGGAGGTGAGCGCGGCCTACCCGCCCCTGATGCAGCTCTCCGCCGCCGCCGTGGTCGTCGCGGCCGGCGGCCCCGAACCCCCGGAGCGGGCCCTCTGGGCTCTGCGACTGTTCTACGCGTGCGTGGACCTTGCGGCCCTGGCACCCCTCGCCGTTCTGGCGCGACGCCGGGGCCGGCCCGTGGCCGCGGCCTGGGTCGCCTGGGGCTGGTGTCCGCAGGTGGTCCTCGCCTTCGCGGGCACGGGCCATTTCGATGCCCTCGGCATCGTACTCCTGGTCGGCGCCCTGGCGTTGTTCGATCGCGAGCGGGTCAACGCGCGGCTCGAGGCTGCCGGTCGTCTGCTGCTCGCGGCCGCGGTGCTCGTGAAGTACTTGCCGATCGTGGCCCTGGTGTCGTGGACGAAGCGGCGCATCGCCGTGGGGCGCTGGACCGTGGTCGCGGGGCTCGTGGCCCTGGGCAGTGCGGCGCCCCTGTTGCTCGAGGGCGGATCACAGGGCCTGACCGCCGGACTGCGCGAGTACGGCCTGCGCTGGGAGTCGACCAACGTCGCCTACCGCCTGGTCGAGCCGCTGTTCGAACCCGAGGGCCCGCTCGGGCGTGGCGGCCTCCTGCCCTTGGGTGGCGACTACGACGGCGCGCCGCGCGATCCGCGCCGGCTGGGTCGCATGGCCGTGGGCCTGGCCTTCGCCGGCCTCGCCCTCGATGGTCTGCGCCGGCGCCTGGGGCCGACCGACGCGACGGCGCGGCTCCTGTTCGCCTTCGCCCTGCTCACACCGACCCTGCATCCCTGGTACCTGACCTGGATCGCCGTGACCCTCGGGCTCGCGCCGCGCACGGCGGCGGCGTTGTTGGTCGCCGTGGCGCCGCTCTTGTACTGGCCCCTCGAGGGCTGGCATCGGGCGGGGGAGTGGAGCGAACCCGGCTGGCTGTGGCCCGCGGTGCTCCTGCCGTGCATGCTCTTCGCCCTCGTCGAGCCCAGGCTCCCATCCTGGCTGCGACCGATCCGGTGAAGGCCTCCGACTTCGACTACGACCTGCCCGCCGAGCTGATCGCCCAGCGGCCGACGGCCGAGCGGGAGGCTGCGCGCCTCTTGGTGCACGACGTCGGGCGCGACGCGACCTCGCACCGCACCGTGGCGGACCTGCCGCAGTTGCTCGAGTCCGGCGATCTGCTGGTGGTCAACGACACCCGCGTGCGGCGAGCGCGCCTGGCCGCGCGGCGGCCGGGGGGCGGGCGGGCCGAGGTGCTGCTGATCGAGCGCGAGGCGGGCGCGCGAGCGATCTGGCGCGCGCTTGTACGACCGGCGGCGCGGCTGCGACCGGGGATGGAGCTGACCGTCGAGGGCCACGGCCTGCGTTTGGTCGCGGTGGAGCGCGCCCGCGACCACGGGGGTGAGTTGGCCCCCGAGTGGCTCCTGGAGCTCGTGGCCGACGGCGAGGACGAGGAGGCGGCCATCGAACGCGCCGGATCCATGCCCCTGCCGCCCTACGTCGAGCGCGCGGCCGACGAGCAGGACGAGCGGCGCTACCAGACCGTCTACGCGCGCAGCCTGGGTGCGGTGGCCGCGCCGACGGCGGGCCTGCACCTGACCGAGGCGCTGCTCGCGAGCATGGAAGCGTCCGGCGTGCGGCGAGCGACGGTGACCCTGCACGTGGGCCCGGGGACCTTCCGCCCGGTCGAGGTGGAGGACGTCGAGCGCCATCCGATGCACGCGGAGCGCTTCGAGCTGCCAGTCGCCACCGCCCGCGCGATCGACGAGGCCCGCGCGCGCGGCGGGCGCGTGGTCGCGGTCGGCACGACGACGGTACGCGTGCTCGAGTCGCGTGCCACGTCCGCCGGCGGCGTGGAGCCCGGCTCGGGCTCCACCGACCTGTTCCTGCGGCCCGGGCGCGAGCTGCGCGCGGTGGACGCGATCCTGACCAACTTCCACCTACCGCGCAGCACGCTCTTGATGCTGGTCGCGGCCTTCGCCGGTACCGAGCGGGTGCTGCGCCTGTACCGCGAGGCCGTGGACGAGCGCTATCGCTTCTACAGCTACGGCGACGCGATGTTCCTGACGCGCTGACGGACGCGAGCCGTCAACCCAGGGCCGCGCGCAGCTCGCGGGCCGCGGCGGCCGGGTCGGGGGCGTCGAGGATCGCGGCGCCCACCGCGACCCGCGCGCCCGGGGCCAGTGCGCGCGCGAGCTCCGCGTCGATGCCGCCGATGGCGAACAGCGGCCAGCGGCTGCGAGCGGCCGCTTCGCGCGCGAGCTGCGGCCCCAAGCCCCGATCGAGTCCCTTCGTGACCGTGGGAGCCACCGGGCCGAATCCCAGGTAGTCGACGGTCATCGAAGCGGCGCTGTCGACCTCGGCCAGGGAACCGGTGGACCAGCCGATCAGTGCCGTCGGGCCGAGCAACCCGCGGGCCACATCGGGCGGACAGTCCGCCTGGCCCAGGTGCACCCCGGCCACGCCCTCGGCGGCCAAGGCGGCCGCCACGTCGACCCGGTCGTCCACGGTGACCAGGGGGCGCGACCCCTCGGGCAACTCGGCCGCCAGGGCCAGGACCCGCCGGGTCCAATCCACCAGGGGCCGGGCGGGCGAGGGACCGATGCGATTTCCTGGGAGTTTGACCCGCACCTGGACCAGGTCCACCCAGGGCAGGGCCCGGGCCAGGGCGGCCTCCGGATCGGGTGCCGCCAGGGCCTCCGGGGTGAAGATCAACAGCGTGCGCGACCCCAGGAGGGCCGTTCGGGGCCCCTCGGGTGCCCCCGGGCATGGCTGGCCGCCGGGGTCGGGTCGGGGTCGCGATCGCATCGGCGGATTGGATGGAACCGGCGCACCTCGGGCCAGGTCGAATTGCCGGTTCGCCCAGCCCGGACTACGCTTGGGGGTCGCTCTCAGGCCCGGGTCTGGGAATCCGACCCCACCGGACGCGCATGGGCCGGGGTGGCCGTGTCAGGCCGAGACACGACCCCCCGAGGCTCGCAGCGGTCCGGGCCCTGCCCGCCGTCGACGTCCCCAGGGCCGTCCGGCCACCGCGCCCCCCCGTCCGCGTCCATTCACGTCCCGTCCACTCCCACAGAACGCCCCGACCCATGCGTCGATCGAACTACAGCGCCCTGCGCGCTCTCACCACCGTTTCGGCCCTCGCGGCCTTCGCCTCGCCGGGCCTGGCCCAGCAGTTCCAGTGGACCGCGGGGACGATCCCCGGCACCCCCCGCTGGACGGAGGGCGTCGAGGCGGCCGACGTCGACAACGACGGCGACCTCGACCTCTTCTTCGCCGACGGCGACGGCTTCTCCAGCGCCAGCACCCAGCGCCTCAACCGCCTGGTGATCAACCAGCTCGAGATCGCCGCCGGCCAGTTCAACGACCAGTCGAACATGCGTCTGGGCGGGACCAGCAACGCCAAGATGGCGGTCGCGGCCGACGTCGATGCGGACGGCTGGGTCGACTGCCTGTTCGCCAACGCGTTCAACACCGACCTGCCCTTCCTCTACATCAACCGCGGCGCGGCCCAGCCGGGCTTCTACGACGAGGAAGGCAGCACGCGCGGCCTGACCACCGCCTACTCGTCCGCCAGCGCCAACTTCGGTGACCTGGACAACGACGGCGACCTGGACCTGATCATCTGCGACTCGGGCAACAGCTTCCTGGGTGGCGCCGGCGACCGTCCGCACCTGTTCTTCAACGACGGCGCGGGCAACTTCACCGAGAACGCCGCCGCGCTGAACGCGCCGATCAAGGCCGCGCACATGGACGTCCAGTTCGTCGACATCGACAACGACTGGGACCTGGACTTCTTCGGTCCGAACCGCGCGAGCAACTCGGGTGGCAACCACTACCTGATGCTGAACGACGGGGCGGGCAACTTCACCAACGCCTCGAGCCTGCTGCCGAACACCTCCAGCAACGTGTACGAGGCCGAGGTCGGTGATCTCGACGGCGACACGGACATGGACATGTTCTTCGTCAGCCTCGGTAGCTTTTCCGAGGGCGCGGTCCGCAACAACTTCGTCGAGAACGGCGGCACGCTGAGCTTCACCGCCGGCGGCACCCTCGGCACCGGCGACGACAACGAGATCTCGCTGCTCGACTACGACATGGACGGCGACCTCGACGCGATCGTCGCGGCCCTGGGTCAGTCGAGCGAGAAGATGGTCCGCAACAACAGCGGCAACTTCGCGCTGGTCAACGGCGTGTTCGAGAACATCAGCGACTCGACCCTCGACGCCGAAGTGGCGGACCTCGACAACGACGGCGCCTACGACGTGATCACCGGCCAGGGCGAATCGAGCTCGGGCACCTGGGAGAACAAGGTCTACTACAACGGCGGTCCGGTCGACTCGCTCGCGCCGATCGTCGCCCGCGAGGAGGCCCTGGTGGCCCCCACGCAGAGCGGCCCCTGGGTCGTGCGCGCGCAGATCCGTGACCAGGTCATGGAAGACGGCGAGACTTACGTCTCGGCCGTGGCCAACTACTCGGTCGACACCGCCTCGGGTTCGATCGGCGGCTCGGTCGCAGCTCTCGACATGAGCGGTGGCATGTTCCGCTTCGCCATGAGCGACACCTCGGGCGGAGCGGGCACGCAACTGTGCTACTCGCTGACCTTCACCGACTACGCGGGCAACCAGACCACCACCAGCCAGGTCTGCGTGGCCCTGCCCGGTCCGGTCTGTGGTTACACGAACTACGGCGTCGGCGCCGGCGGCGCCAACGTCCTCGGCCTGGCCGGCGTCGGCACCCCCGCAGTGGGTGGTTCCGCCAGCCTGGACACCACCGGCATGGTCAGCGGCACGGCCTTCCTGAGCCTGGCGATCTTCGACGCCTCGCTGCCGATCCTCGGCGGCACGGTGCTGGTCGACCCGGGTACGCAGGTCACCACCTTCTTCGTCGGCGCCGTCGGCAGCACGGCGAGCTTCTCGACGCCCCTGCCGAACGACCCGGTCCTGGGCGGCGTCGCGCTGCACTTCCAGTCCTTCGAAGTGGACGCAGCTCAGTCGGCGGGTATCGCCATGAGCAACGGCGTGAAGATGACGATCTGCCCGTGATCCGAGCCGCGCGGGGCGCGCTGGCCGCTCGCGGTCGCGCCTCTCGCTGACTCCATGGACGGCCGGCCCGGATCCTCCAGGCCGGCCGTTCTCGTTCGGGACGCCTGCGCCGACCGCCGCAACTCGTTCACTGCCCGGACACGCCTCGACTCTCCGCCATCGGTACAGTTCCTGGCCCGTACGAGACCCACCGATGCACTCCATCCTTCTGATCGCTCTCCTCGCCGCCTGTCCCCAGGACGGCGAATCCGAAGCCGCGCCCGCGCCGCGCTTCGTCTCCAAGCCACTCACGATCGCCTCCGCCGAGGGCGCGCGGACGATCGGGACGACCAGCGGCGCCGTGGAGAAGAACTACATCCTCGAGGTCAACGGCGGAGGCCTCGTGCTCGGCGACTTCGACGCGGACGGGCGGCACGACCTGGTGGTGGTGGACGGCTCGACCATCGAGCGGGCGAAGAAGGGCGAGCCGGGGCTGCCCCCGCGGCTGTTCCTCGGCGACGGCGCCGGTGGCTTCAGCGAGCCCGGCGGCGACTGGGCCATGGCTGGCGCGATCTGGGGCATGGGCGGCGCCGCCGGCGACGTGGACGGCGATGGGGACCTGGACCTGATGATCACGGAGTGGGGGCCCGACCGCCTGTTCCTGAACGACGGCGGGGCCGGGTTTACGGAGACGACGGAGAAGTCCGGTCTGCGCGGGCGTGCCTGGGGCACCAGCGCGGCCTTCACCGACGTCGATCGCGACGGCGCCCTGGACCTGGTGGTGATCAACTACCTGCGCTCGACCCTCGATGACATCACCTCGGGCGAGATTGCGAGCCGCGAGAGCGGCGCCTGTCGCTGGAAGGGCTATCCGGTCATGTGCGGGCCCGAGGGGCTGAATCCGATGCACGACAAGCTCTACCGCGGAGCCGGCGACGGGACCTTCGCCGACGTGTCCGTGGCCTCCGGCTTCCGGCCCCTGAACGCGGGCTTCGGCTTGGGCGTGACGACCCTCGACTACGACGCCGACGGGGACACGGACCTCTACGTGACCAACGACTCCACGCCCAACCACCTGTGGGAGAACGCCGGTGACGGGACCTTCTCCGAGGTCGGCGCCCGGCGCCAGGTGGCCTTCGACAGCGGCGGCAAGGAGCAGGCGGGCATGGGCATCGCCGTGGGCGACGTCAACGCCGACGGCTTCGCGGACCTGTTCGTGACCAACTTCTCGGGCGAGAGCAACTCCCTGTATCTGTCGAGCCCGTCCAAGCGGGCGGGGGGGCAGCTGCGCTACGTGGAGCGTTCGGCGCCGATGAAGCTCGGTGGGCCGAGCCGCCGTTGGCTGGGTTGGGGCACGGCCTTCTTCGACGCCGACAACGACGCGGATCTGGACCTGTTCGTGCTCAACGGCCACGTCTACCCCCAGGCGGACCAAGCCGGCACCGACAGCGCCTACGCCCAGGAGGACCACCTCTACGTCAACGAGGGTGGCGATTCGTTCAGTCTGGAGGTCCTCCACGACGGCGGTCCGACGGTGATGCGCTCGGGCGCGGCGGCGGACTTCGACGGCGACGGCGATCTGGATATCGTCGGGATCGAGATGGACGGGCCGGTGCGCCTGTTCGAGAACCGCGGCGCGGCCGGGCACTGGCTGCGCGTTCAGCTCCGCGGGCAGGGCGGTAACACCCAGGCCCTGGGCGCGACGGTCGAGGCGACCGCGGGCGAGACGAAGCAACGGGCCGAGATCCGCACCGCCGGGGGCTTTCAGGCCGCGGTGCCGGCCGAGGCGCACTTCGGCTTCGGCGCAACGGAGGTTTGCGGCGAGCTGCGCGTGACCTGGCCGTCGGGCGAAGTCACCGTGCTCGAGGACGTGGCCCTCGATCGCGTGTTGGTGATCGAGGAGCCGGCCGAGGAAGCCGAGGCGGAGGGCTCCCGATGAGTGTCGCGTGGATCAGGAGTCTGGCCGTGGCCGCGGTGGTCGCGGCCGCCGCGCCGAGCGGCGAGGCCCAGGAGGACAGTGACGACGGCGTCGGGATCGGCTTCGAGCAGCACCCCGAGATCCTCAAGCGCACGCCCGACGAGTTGCCGCGCGCGAGCGGCGAGCCCTGGGCCGGTCTGTTCGAGCTGGGTTCGGACCAGGCCATCGCCGAGCACCTGGGAGAGGAGACGGTGCGCGCCCTGGGCGAGATCGAGCTGGCCTACCGCGCCTCCGACTTTCCGGCGACCCTCGAGGGCCTCTACGTGCTGCTCGAAGCCCAGCCGGACCTGCCGCCGGCACTGGTGATCCTGGGCACGACCTACTTCCGCCTGCGGCGCTACGGCGACGCGGTCGTGGCCTACGAGCGCCTGCTCGAGGTCTCACCGAGCCAAGTCTGGCGCACCCAGGCCCTGGGCCACGCCTACTACAGCTTGGGCGAGTACGAGCGCGCTCGGGACCACTACGACGCGGTGCTCGCCGCCCAGCCCGAGCCCAGCTCCGAAGCGGTGCGCGGCCTGGCCCTGGCAAACCTGCGTCTGGGCGAGGAGGACCGCGCCCTCGAGCTGTTCGATCGGGTCCTGGAGCTGGATCCGAGCAACTGGGAGGCCCAGGCTTGGATCGCCCAGGTGCGCTTCGACCGCGGTGAGGTGGATCTGGCGCGCACCGCCGCCGAGGCCGCCCGCGCCCTCGCGCCCCACGAGCCGCGGCCCTGGTACATCCTGACCAACGTGCTCTACGACCTGGGGCTCGACGAGCAGGCCGAGGCCACGGAAGAACGCTGGCGCGAGCTCGACTCCCTGGCCCAGGGCACTCGCCGCGTGCGATCGATGTTGATGTTCCAGCCGGACAGCTACGCCTTGGCGGTGGAGCTGGTGGAGCTGTGCCGCCAGTCCGGCGACCGCGCCGGCGTACGCGAGGGCTTGGACCGCATGGTCCACAACCGACCGAACGACATCCGGCAGGTGGACGTCTACATCTTCGCCCTGGACTGCCTGCAGGAGATCGGCGACCACGCGGCCGCGGACGTGGCCGCCGAGGCCCTGGCCACCGACTGCGCCGACGAGGTCGACACCTGGCGCCGCCTCGAGACCTACTACGCCATGCGGCGCGATCGCAAGCGCCAGATCGAGGCGGGCGAGCTGTACCGCCGCATGGGCGGCGCCGACCGCTGAAGGCTCTGACTGCTGAAGGCTCTGACTGCTGAAGGCTCTGACTGCTGAAGGCTCTGACTGCTGAAGGCTCTGACCGCTGAATGCTCTGACCGCTGAAGGCTCTGACTGCTGAAGGCTCTGACCGCTGAAGGCTCTGACGCCAGTTCAGCGGCGAGGTCGGCGCAACACGACGACGTCCTGGTAGTCGGCACCCTCCTCGACGATCTCCAACACGTCGAAGAAGCGGCCCCAGGTGCCCTGGATGTAGTCGGAGCGGTGGAAGACGTTGCAGATGTAGTTGCCCGAACGCTTCCAGCGGAACACCGCACGCTCGCGGCCCATCGGCTCCTCGAACGTCCGGGCGGTCACCGGCCGATCGTCTTCGTCGCGGCAGTGGCCGATCAGCCCGTGCCACAGGGCCCAATCGGGGTTCAGGGCCGACCAGGTGTGCTCGCTGTGAATCGTGAGGTAGGCAATGCCACCGGGCGCGAGCACGCGGCGCAGCTCCGCCAGCCAGCCCAACTCGAACTCGTCGATGTGGGTCAGCACCGAGAAGGCGTAGACCAGGTCGAGGGCGTGGTCGGGCAGCGGCAGGGTCGGCAGGATCGTCGTCGGAAGGGGCTTGCAGGAAGCCGAGGCGAGGTGCCGGCGGACCCACTCCACGTGGCGATGGTTGATGTCGGCGCCGAAGAGGTCGAGTCGGTCGCCCTGGGCCAGGAAGTGGCGCAGCACGCGCCCCGACGCGCAGCCCAGGTCGAGCACCGCGGCCCCCGGTGCGAGGTCCGCGCCGTGGCGGGCGAGGGTCCGACCGATCGACCACCAGTCGGTCAGGCCGCTCAGCCAGTAGTCGAAGTGCCGTTCGCCGTGGTAGCCCTCGCGGTCGTCGGGGTGCGGGAGCGGCCACGGGTCGCGGTCGACGAACTCGTCCAGGCGCTCGAGGGGCAAGCCCTCGGGTAGCTGCAGCCAGCTCTCGCCGTCGCGTTGGTCGGCGGCGCGGGCCAGGGGCGCCCGGGGCGCGCGCCCGTCGCGGATCGCCAGCAGCTGCGCCGCTTGCGGCGAAACGAACCGGCGCAGCTTCCCGAGCGCAGACTCCCACAGTTCCGCGGGACTGGAGTGTCGGGGGGGGGGCATCGTCGAGCGCGCGGGGCGGACCGGCGGGGCAGATCCTAGCCCGGTTCGGTCGCGAGGATTCGTGGCCAGTGCGCCCAACTCGTCGGCGCGCGAACGCGGCTCGGGCGTGCCGCCCGCGGACTGCGGTAGCCGACAGGGGCTCGCGCCCGACCTGCCTCGGGCGGCGCGACCACTCCCCGCGGCCGACCGGTGCCCCCGAATGCGACTCGGGGTCGCCGCTCGCGCGACGACCCCGAGGTCGCCCGGGCTGCCGGCGGCTGCGACCGATGTGCCGGTCGGTCGCAGGGGCAGGTCCGGGTTGGCCCCGAAGGGCCTCCAATCCAGAGGGACTTTCGCGGGCCAGAGGTGCCGCGGAAGCTGTGCTCAGAAGGCTAGCGGGTAGCCGTGGCGTCGATCAAGCGGACTCGGCCGAGCGGTCCTTGCGGGGGCGGCCACCCTTGGGGCGTCCGGCCTTGATGGTCTCGTTGAAGACCTCCCAGTCCTGCTCGTTGAAGAGGCGCACCTTGCTGCCGCAGGTGACGCAGTAGCTGTGTTCCATGCTCATCAGGTAGCGCATGTACTGGCCGCAGTCGTCACACCACTTGAGGTCGTTGTAGAAGTCCGTTTGATCCATGGCGCTCATCTCCTCCGTTGCTTACCCGCGTTGACGGGAGACGGAGTTGCAAGGCCGTGGCCAAGCGCGCCCCCGGCTGCTTGGCTTGGCCCGAAGTCATTGACAGGAATGGACTTGTTGCACTCAGTAGGGGCAGGTTCGACCGTCGTTGGGCAGGGCGGCGATGTTCGGCGGATTGGACGTTGGGGGTGCGTTCCAAGGGGGGTGGAGCGGTCCGGGGCGCGTGGGAGCGACTCCCGCGCCTCGAGCGGTCCGGGCCCACAGGAACCCGAAGTGTCTGTCGCCGAAAGACTTGCATCGGTCGTTGTCCAAAGGATCGGACGAGCTGAGAGCGTTGTCGATTCAGATGGACAGCCGACAATCCCGTCCAAGGGAATGGACAATGGCCTGTGAAGCCCGGGCGCAGCTCGGCAACTTGTTCCTGGGAAGGAACTTAGCGCTCGTCGGGCCGGCCGGCCTCGCCCCCGGCCCAGCGCCCGAGGCCCCTGGCGGCGTCCGGATCGGTCTCTCGCCGCGCCGCAGCCTCCAGGCGGGCGGCCACCCCGGCCTCGTCGCCGTGGGCCCGGGCCAGGCTCCAGCCCGCTGCCTCACGCACTAGAGAAGAGTCGTGCTCCAGGGCCGCGGTGAGGGCCTCGCGCCCGGCGTCGCTCGGAGCATTGCCCAGGACGGTGGCGGCGTTGCGGGCCAGGCCCTCTCGCCCCGGTCGCCGCAGGGGCGAGCCCTCGAAGCGTTCGGCGAAAGCCCCCTCGGGGATCCGCAGCCACTCGATCACCGAGCCGCCCTCGACTTCCCGGTGGGTGCCGAACAGGGCCGAGCGGTCCGGCGCCCGGTGACCCCAGGGGCAGATCTCCGAGCACACGTCGCAGCCGAAGACCCACGACCCCATCTGCGGGCGCAGCTCGGCCGGCACCGCGCCGCGGTTCTCGATCGTCTGGTAGCTGATGCAGCGGCGGGCGTCGACCACCCCCGGCTCGAGGATCGCCGCGGTGGGGCAGGCATCGATGCAGGCAGTGCAGGTGCCGCAGGAGCCCAGGGCGGGCGCGGTCGTCGGCTCGAGCTCCTCTTCCAGGAGCAGCTCCCCCAGGAAGAACCAGGGCCCGAGGTCGCGGTGCAGGAGGTTGGCGGCCTTGGATTCGAAGCCCAGGCCGGCCTCGGCGGCGTGGGAGCGCTCCAAGAGCGGTCCGGCGTCGACGATCGAGCGGGCGTGGCCGACGAGGCCCCGCTCCTTCAGGGTCCGGGCCAGCTTGCGGAGGCGCTTGCCGACGAGGTTGTGGTAGTCGCGGCCAGCGGCGTAGCGCGCCACCCGGCCCCCACCTTCCAGGCCCACGGCGCCCCGCCCGTGACCCAAGCCGACGGCCAGGATGCTGCGCCCGGCGGGCAGGACCCGGCGCGGGTCCGCGATGCGCTCGGCGTTGCGCTCGAGCCAGTCCATGTCCGCGTTGTGGCCGGCCTCGAGCCAGGCGGCGAAGTGACCGGCTGCCCTGGGCGGGCGCAGGGGGGCCACGCCGGCCAGGTCGAAACCCAGCTCGAAGCACAGTTCGAGGGCCTCCGCGGCGCGATTCACCCGCGGATCATCCGTCTCGCGTGGGCTGCTGACAACACCGGGCGTCGGCGGCCGTAGGGTCTACGCGGGCGTGGTCGCGCTAAGCTGCTCGCGCGATCCGCCCCCAGATCCCCCGAACCGCCCCGAGACATGCTGCTTCCCCTGCTCATCGCGTCCCTGCTCGCCGCCGACCCGGTCTCGCTCCAGGGGGAGACTCCGACGACGACGGCGCCGGCCGCGTCCGCGGCCCTCCAGCGCTCGCCCCTGGTGACCCTGCTCCTGCAGGCCCACGGAGGTCAGGAGCGGGTCGAGGCCCTGAAGGGCGTGCGCTTCGAGCTGACCCAGGTGACCATGCCCGCGCCGACCGAGGCCGATCCGGAGCCTGCTCCGGTGTCCGCCGAACCCGTGCGCTTCTCGATCCAGTACGCCGGCGACGGCGGTCGACTGGTGCGCCTCGAGCAACGGGCTGGCGAGTCGGACCTGGTGCGCTTGGCCAGCGGCGGTGGGGCCTCGGTCTGGATCGACGGCGAGGCCCGCTCCAGTGCCGAGCTCGGGCTCGAAGCCCAGGGCATGGCGGCCGAGATGTTCGTCGTGCTCGATCTGGTCTGGGGCATGGTCAACGGTCAAGTCGTCTCCGAGCCCAGTGGCCGCAAGCGTCGCGACGATGTCGACTACCTCACCGCGCGGGTGACTTTTCCCCCCAGCCGCAGCGTTCCGTCGATCTACCTGCTCTACGTGAATCCCAAGACGGGGCTGGTGGACCGCGCCGACGTGTTCGACGAGAAGTCCTTGCGGCGGATGGCCACGATCAGCTTCGGCGGGTACGTGGCCCTGGACGGCCCCCAAGTGCCGACCCAGATCACCTTCAGCGACCGCGACAAGCGACCCCTTGTGCGCTGGGAGCTGAGCGGGGCGGAAATCAATCCGACCTGGCCCGAGGGGCACTTCGAGCGGCCCTGATCCGCGAGTCCGAGCCGCAGGCCTGATCCGCAGGCCTGATCCGCAGGCCTGATCCGGCAACCGGGTCACCGAGCTCGGGCTGACGTCCCGGGGTGCGGCCCTCAGTCGCCGCAGACGAGCAATCTGGCTCGACGCCCGAGCCCCGCGGCGCGCACGGAATCGCCGCCCTCGGCGCGGCGGGGCGTGGGGGCTGAATTCGTCCCCGCCCGCCGATCCGTCGAGCCCGGAGAGCGCAGTGACAGCGCTCCGCCGTCACCGATGTCGCGGCCCTAGGCCGGGCCTCCGCGCGAGTTACCGGGCCATTCCGCCGATCCTTCCAGAGCGGACGCAAGTCCTTGCCTGATCGCAGGCGCCCTCGCGGCCTGTTCCCGCCGATGGCTCGTCCTTCGGTCCCTTGCAGGCCCGGCGTTCGGGTGCAGTGTGCGGGGCCGCTCATCTGTTCGTGCCCACCTGTGAGCGCGGTCGCACCCCGGCGATCCACGACTTTCAGGGAACCCCTTGCGGCGGTGGCCGTTGCGCCACGGCGCGATGAAGGGAATGTTGGGCTAGACTTCGACGAGGCCCCCGTGGGCCTGACTCCTTTGACTGTTCCCCAAGGGGATCACCCCGATCCCTAGTCGCCGCGCAAGACCGACCGTTCCGAGACGCCTCACTCAGAGGCGCATTCCCCCGGAAGATCGACCCCCGCGCGGGCTCCCCAGGAGACTCCGCTTGAGCCAGGGAATCCACCCCGAGCGACGCACCGCGCAGACGCCGGACGCCACCGAGCGTTCGACCCTGCGCGTCCGCGTCGAGGAACTCGTGGGGGAGATGGACGCGGAGAGCATTGGTCCGTTGCTCGTGATTGTCGACGACCACGCGCGCACACCGGAGAACGTGCGTGACGCGGTGTCGACCAGGTTGATGGAGCTGTTCCGCCTGACCCAGGGGCGCAGTTGTTTCGGCTTGCTTTACGAACTCAACCGGACCCACCTGCTCGGGCAGGTCGCCCAGCGGTTGCGGCGGTATCAGAGCCGCGCCGACCCCAACGACCTGTTGCAGGAAGTGTTCTTCAACATCTACCGCTACCCACGTCGATTCGACGCCACGCGCGAGGACGCATTCCGCGTCTGGACCGCGACTATCGTTCGCAACACGGTGCTCAAACACCTGCGATCGTTGGGCCGCAGCGGCCGCGCCGAGGTCCCTTTCGAGGACCTCTCCGAGCACCCCGAACAGGTTGGCCATGGGCCGCTCGTGGGTGCCATCGAACGGGAAGCCGAGGGGGAGTGCCAGAAGGTCTATCTGGTCTACCTGCACCTCTACCTCGAGTTCTACAAACAGCTCTCCGATCGCGAGCAGCGCGCGCTGCACATGGTCGAGGTCGAGGGGGCCAGTTACCGCGACGCCGCCGCGGAGCTCGAGATCAAGCTCGAGAACCTGAAGATGGTCATCTTCCGCGCGCGTCGAAAGATCTATCGCGCCATGCGACGCGTCTTCGACGGGCTCCCTCCCGACCTGCGCGCCGCCCGGCAGCCCCGCACCGAGGCCTCGACGTCCTCCGACAAGTCCACCAGTCCGCGCACGCCCACGCGCGCTACCTGATCGTTTTCGATGAAGCCCATCCGCAGTACCCCTGAATCCTGGGCCAGCGACGGCGAAGATCCCTGCGCCGACCTGCAGCTCCAGCTCTCGATGCTGGCCGACGGCGAGCTCGACGAGGTCGTCGCCGCCCGTGCGGTCGCGCAGCTCGAGACCTGCCCCGAGTGCCGCGAGTTCTTCGACGGCATCCGGGCCCAGGTCGAACTGAACCGTGCGCTGCACGATCCCGAACGACTGGCCCTCAACTACGCGGCGCTGGTCGGCGGTGAGCTGCCCCGGGACCTCGAGACCCGTCAGCTCGTGCACCGGCTCGTGTCGATCTTCTACCAGCTCGGCAAGGCCTACACCCTGGCCGCGATCGACCCCGGATATCGCACGCGCGTGTTCGAGCGCGCCGTCTCCGTCGAGCCCACGCGAGTCCACGGGCGTGGGTTCGTCGACGGCGTCGCCCACCGCTCCGGCGGTCCGCTGGGCGGCTTCGACTGGCGCGACAAGCGGCGTCTGCTCAACGGTGCCCTGGAGAGCATCGAGGAGCCCCTCGAGAAGGGCCGTCGCCTGCTCGACGAGGCCCTGGCGATCGAGCCGGACTTCGAGCACGCCCTGCTCTACCTGGCCTTCATCGATCTGCACGAAAAGAAGGTGCTCAAGGCGGCCAAGCGCTTCCGCGAGGTCTTCGAGACAGCCATCGATCCCGGCAGCCGCGGTCACGCGGCGGTGCAGCTCGGCAAGCTCCACACTGACGAAGGCGAGTACCGCGACGCCCTGCTCTGGTTCCGCTGGATCGGGATTTCGGGCCTGGCGGACCTCGACTCGCGCTTCTTCTTCGTGCGCTTCAACATCGGCCTGTGCCATGCGCACCTGCGCCGCGCGGATCGGGCCATCGAGGCCTTCCGCGGCATGCTCGATCGCTACCCCGACCGCGTCGGGGAACTGGTCGGCTTCTTCGCTCGCTCGAAGGAGCTGCAACGCGTGATCGACTCCCAGCCCGGTTTCACCGACGAGCTGGTTGCGCGCTGCCCCGAACTCTTCCAACCGGTCGGCGAAGTCGCTGACGAGACCCACTGATCCGCGGAGGCTCCAAAGATGAAGACCCACCGCCACACGACTCGACTTCAGCGCCTCGCGGGCGCGACCCTCATTGCGGCCCTCGCGGCCGGCTTGGGTACCACGGCACTCGGTAGCGGGGGCTCGGCTTCCGGTATCGGCGGCGACGGCATCGGCGGCGATGATGGTGCCGGCAACGGCGGCATCCAACTGCTGAGCGAAGCGATCGGCTCCCTGCCGGGTTTCTGGGTGGATGACGAGGCGACCCTGGTCAAGCTCCCGGCCGAGCTCGACGAGAGCCAGCAGTTCGACATGCACCTGGAGATCCTTGTGCCGGACAAGAAGCTGCACGACCTCTTCGCCTCCGCGGCCGGGCAGGGCTATGCGCTGCTCTCGCTGCCCCCGACGGATCCGGGCATGACGCGTGTGCGTATCTACGGCGACGTCGACGTCTCGCTGCTGCGCACCGAGCTGCAGAAGGCCCAACCGGAGATCGCCATCCAGTACGGCGCCGAGAACATCGACGCCCTGGCGACGATCCTCTGGAACGGCGCGGTGATCAGCCAGTACGGCGTCAACACCGCCGTCGAGGCCCTCTCGGTGCCGGTCAACACCCACGGCTTCCTCAGCACCGTGGTCGACACCCCGGCGAAGCTGTACCTCTACTCACCGACCTCGGGGCTCAGCAAGGCGCTGATCTCGGGCGGCGGCGGCACGGTCGACTTCAGCCTCGTCGACCTGTAGGTCCCGAGGAGCGAGCCGGCGGCGAGAGCTCCCCGGCGAGTCTCCAAGCCCAGCGGGCCCCGCGCCGATCCCAGGATCGGCGCGGGGCCCGCTGCCGTCAGGGGGACGGTCTCGGTAACCTCCCGGGGCCATGGCCCAACCGACCCTGATCGCGATCGACGCCGGAACCACCGGCGTCACCTGCCTGCTCTTCGACACGCAGCTTCGACCCCTGGCCCGCGCCTACCGGGAGTTTCCCCAATCCTTTCCCCAGCCCGGCTGGGTGGAGCACGATGCGGGCGAGATTCTGGCGGCGGTCGACGAGACCCTCAGGGAGGTGCTGGCCCACCCCGAAGCGGCGGACGTGCGGGCGATAGGCGTCACCAACCAGCGCGAGACCGTCTTCGCCCTGGATCCGGGCGCGGGCGAGGCGCTGTTGCCGGGGATCGTGTGGCAGGACCGACGCACGGCAGCCCGCTGCCGCGAGCTGCGCGCCACCGACGCGCTGGGCTTGGTGCGAGGGCGCACGGGGCTGCTCCTGGACCCCTACTTCAGCGCCACCAAGATCGAGTGGCTGCTCGCCAACACACCGCACCTGCGCGAGCGCTGCGAGGGAGGCGGAGTCGTCTTCGCCACCGTCGACGCGCTGATCGTGCAGCACCTGACCGAGCAGGACGTGGTCGCCACCGACCCGACCAACGCCTCGCGCACGATGCTGTTCGACATCGATCGAAAGCAGTGGGATCCCGAGCTGTGCGCCCTGTTCGGGCTCGAGGTCGACTGGCTACCCGAGGTGCGCCCCTCGGTGGGAGACTTCGGCGTCACGTCGCGCTTCCTCTTCGACCGTGAGATCCCGATCCGCGGCGTGGCTGGCGATCAACAGGCGGCGTTGGTTGGTCAGGGCGGATTGGCAGCGGGCGACTTCAAGACGACCTTCGGGACGGGCAGCTTCCTGTTGCTCAACACTGGAGCAGAGCGTCGCGACAGTGAGAGCGGCCTGTTGACGACCCTCGCGGTGGGGGCCGACGGCAAGGCGACCTATGCCCTCGAGGGCTCGGTGTTCATGGGCGGGGCGATCGTGCAGTGGTTGCGCGACCAGCTCGGCGCCCTGCCGGACGCGGCCTCGTCCGAGGTCGTGGCGGCAAGCGTCCCCGATACCGGCGGCGTGACCTTGGTCCCCGCCTTCACCGGGCTCGGCGCGCCCTATTGGGACCCCGACGCTCGCGCGGCCGTGCTCGGGATGACGCGCGGCACGACCACCGCCCACGTGGTGCGCGCCGGGCTCGAGGCCATCGCCTTCCAGAACGCGGAGCTGATCGAGTTGCTGCGGGCCGAGACCGCCGCGCCCATCAACGAGGTTCGCGTCGACGGCGGCGCCAGCGCCAACGACCTCCTGATGCAGATGCAGGCCGACCTGGCCGGAATCGCGGTCTTGCGCCCGAGCGAGGTCGAGGCCACGGCCCGCGGCGCGGCTCTGCTCGCGGGGCTGGGAGCCGGGGTCTGGCCCGACGCCAGCTCCCTCCCGACCCTGCCGTTCGATCGCTTCGAACCGGCTCTCAGCGCTCCCGAGCGCGCGTCGCGGATGGCGGGCTGGAAGGCGGCCGTGGCCCGCGTGCTGACCACGGGCGGGGGCCATTGAGCGATCCCCGCCTCCTTCCAAGTCGGGTCATGGGTCGGTCACGGGGTCGGAATTGAGGACTTCGGGCCCCGCCGCCGACTATCCTCTCCCGACCCGGACAGCTCCGATCCGGGACGACGACCCGATGGCCGATCCCGCTGACCTCCCCTTCGCCCAGTCCAAGGGGCTTTTCTCGCCCGACGAGATGCGTCGGCTGATGCGCTCCGAGCTGGCGCGCGCCAAGCGCTACGGTTTCCCGCTCACCTGCCTGGTGGTCGGGATCGATCGGCTCGAGGCGCTCCACGACCTCTACGGGGTGGACTCGAAGTCGGCCATCTACCGCTCGGTGCTCGAGTTCCTGCGGCGCGAGAGTCGGGCGGCGGACATGGTGGCGAGCCTGACCGGCGACCGCCTGATCCTGATCGTGCCCTACGTCGATCGGGTCGGCGGGCTGCGCCTGGCCGAGCGGATGCGGGAGGGCGCCCGCAAGCTCGACTTCGCCAGCGACAGCCGAGCGCTCCAGGTAACCCTCAGCGTCGGGGTGGCTCATGCACGCACCCGCGAGCCCGAGGCCTACGACTCCCTGTTCCGCGCGGCCGACGACTGCCAGCGCCTGGCGGCGACCGGCGGCGGCGACCGCGTGGTGGACGTGGACGTGCTCGACGCGGCCCGGGACCGGCCGGCCGGCGACCGGCGCGCGGGCGACTCGCCGGAGCGGATCGAGCACGAACGGCGCCAGCGCGCCGATGGGCCGCCGGCCGATCCCAACGCCGTGCAAGTCCCGACGCCGTCCAACCCCCTCGCCGGCCTGGATCCCGCGGACCTGATGGAGGTCGTGCGCGACGCCCTGGGCCAACTCGGCTTGGATGCGGCGGCGTTGGCCCAGGCCCAGGCCGCCGCTCAAACCGCGGCCCCGCAGCCGAGCCCCGCGGCGGCGGCGACTCCCGCGGCCAAGACAGCGCCCGGCGAGGACCGCTCCGAGGAGCTGGATCTTCAAGATCGCCGGATCTCGAAGCTCGCGAAGGCCGTTCAGGCCATGCAGGAGCAGCTCGCGTCCCTGGCCCGCGGAGCCGGCGGCGACGCGGGCGTCGCGAGCATGGGCAAGGTCTTCGGCGCCCTCGAAGCCGCCGCCGGTGGCGGCGAGGGCGACGATCGCCGCAAGGAGCTGATGGGCGCACTCTTCAAGGCCAACATGGCGCTGCAGAAGCGCCGTGCGGCCGCCGACGATGGCGCGTAACGCGTCACGGGCACACCTACGAATCGATCCATGAGCACCAAGAAGAGCGAGGGCGGCGCCCACAAGGGCATCCTCTACCTCGGCATTGATCTGGGGACGTCGCGCTGCGCCGTCGTCGGCAGCAACGGTATCCGCGACGCCGTGGCGTCCTACGTCGGCTACCCGAAGGACGTCGTCTCCAGGAAGGCCCTCGGCGTCGACGTCCTGTTCGGGGACAAGGCGATCGAGAAGCGCATGTCGGTGGAGCTCTACCGCCCCCTGGCCAAGGGTGTGCTGAAGACCTCGCTCGACGATGGCGACGACGCCAAGAACGGCGGCGGTCAGGGGGTCGAGGGCAACGCGCGCGCGGCCAAGGACCTGATCGAAGAGATCGTTCGGCGCGCCAAGCCGCGGCCGGACGAGCTGGTCTACGCCGTGATCGGCGTGCCGGCGGAGGCTTCGATCAAGAGCAAGGAGGCCCTGCTGGACGCGGCGCGCTCCACCGTCGAGGCGGTGATGCTGTGCTCGGAGCCCTTCGCGGTGGCCTACGGCATGGACATGCTCGAGGACGCGCTGGTGGTCGACATCGGCGCCGGCACGATCGACTTGTGTCGTATGCACGGGGCGATGCCCGACGAGGCGGACCAGTTGACGCTGAACTGCGGCGGCGACTTCGTCGACGAGAAGCTCGCCGAGCGCATCCGCAAGCGCCATCCCCAGGCCCAGTTCTCGATGCAGATGATCAAGGGCCTCAAGGAGAAGCACGCCTCGGTGCTCGATCCGCCGTCCCCCGCGATCGTGCAGTTGCCGGTGGACGGCAAGCCCACGCGCTTCGACCTGGCCGAGGACATCCGCGGGGCCTGCCTCGAGATCGTGCCGCCGATCGTCGACGGCCTGGCGAAGCTGATCTCGAGCTACGACCCCGAGTTCCAGGACAAGCTGAAGCAGCGCGTGCTCTTGGCCGGCGGCGGCAGCCAGATCATCGGGCTCGACGCTGCGATCGAGGCCGCGATGGTCGAGCGCCTGGGTCAGGGCAACGTCGTGCGGACCGAGGAGTCCCTCTACGGCGGCGCGATCGGCGCGCTCAAGATCTCGAGCGACATGCCGGACGAGTTCTGGGAACAGATGAGCTGAGCTGGGTCCCGCTGGGGGGCCTGCGGACGAGTCGCCGGCGGGGACGCTCAAGCGGCGCTGGAACCCGCCGATGACGGGGATACCGGCCCCCGCCGGTTCCCATGCCGTCACCCCTAGGCACTCCGCCCCCGACCCCGCCCTCCGGTTCGTCCCCGGTCCGGCCCGTCGTGAGCGTCTTGGCCCAGCTCTTCTCGAAGGGCCAGCAGGGCCGCGCGGCCGGAACGCCGGTCGCTCCCCGGATCCCGCTGCCGGCCAGCCTGTTGGCGGCCTTGGGGCCCGGCTCGAACGCGCCGGCCTGGGCCCAGGCCCTGGCGAACCTGCGCGCGCCCCACGCGGACCTGGGTCAGGCGCTGACGCACCTGGTCCAGCACCTGCGGGCCCAAGGCGGGCGCGACGGGGCCACTCGGGCAACGGCAGGCCTGGAGCGCGTGCTCGCGCGATTTGCCTCGATGGGCGACCTGGACGGACCGGGTCTGGCCGAGCGGGTGGCCGGAGGCGGGGTCCTGCTCGAGGCGCGCCTGGCCCAGGCCGCCGTCGCCAAGGCAGCCGGCAAGGGACCCAACTTGAGCCAGCTCCTCGACCTGAAGGCCGAGCTGCTGCGGGTCCTGGCGGAGCTTCCGCGTGGGGAGGCCCGCGACTCGGTGCGCCGCTCGCTGGTCGCGATCGAGGAGCAACAACTGCACAACGTCGCCCGGGCGGAGCATGGCGAGGCGCCCCTGCTGGTCGTCCCGATCCCCGATGGCGAGGCTTGGACCACGGCCTGGATCCAACGCAGGGATGACGACGGCGAGGGGGGCGATCGCGAGGACGAGGGCTCGTCGCGCCTGACCATCGGGATCGACTTCAGCGCACTGGGGGCCATCCGCGCGGACCTGACCCTGCGGCCCGAGAGCCTGTGGATCCGTCTGTCCGTGGCGCGCCCGGAGGTGCTCGAGGCCTTGGAGCGTGGGCTGCCGAATCTGGTTGCGGCGCTCGAGCGTGACGGACGGCCGACCCACCTCCAGGTCGTACTCGCCGACGCCCAGACCCTGGCGGCTCCGGCCCCCGTCGTGGACGGCCAACTGGACGTGTCGGCGTGAAGGACGAGGTCCGCCTCGGCTCCGGCGAGGAGCGCGCCCGCGCGGTGGCCCTGCGCTACGCCCAGGGCTCGGCCGGGGCGCCCAAGGTCGTGGCCAAGGGCGCCGGCGACGTGGCCGAGCGCATCCTCGCGGTGGCCCGCGAGAACGGCGTGCCGGTGCGCGAGGACGCGGACCTCGTAGCCCTGCTCGGCGCCTGCGAGCTGGGCGACGAGATCCCGGTCGAGATGTTCACGGCGATCGCGGAGCTCCTGGTGCACCTGTACCAGCTCAACGAATCCCTGCGGCCGGCCGCGGGCTGAGGTTCGCGCGCCCTCAACGCTCGAGCCGCGCGTCGAGGGAGTCGAGCCGGCGCAGCACCGTGCGCAGACTCTCCAAGGTCTGGGTCTGCTCGGGCTCGGTCCGTTCGACGACCACCGGCCCGTCCGCCCGCCCCGGGTCGCGCAGAGCGAAGCCGATCTCCTGCTCGCGCTGGTAGTCGTCCCCGGCCCGCTCGACCATGCGCGCCAGGGCCGTCGTGACCGAGCCCGCGTAGTAGTAGCGGCCGACATCGCGCACGACTTCCTCCAACGGGTAGTCGAAGCCGGGGGAGGCACGATCGGCTGCGAGGCGCACTTGGATCTCGTTCAGCACCTCCTGCCGCGCCGCTCGCATGGTCTGGTTGATCAGCTCGTAGACCTGCTGGCGCCAGATGTTCTTGTCGACCGACAGGCGCGCACCTTCCACGCCGGTGGCGATGGTCGACAGGATCGACTTGGTCGCGACCGGCGTCATGGCGGCGGCGGTCGCGTCCAGGCCCAGGTCGACCCAGTCCCAGATGAGGTTGGAGACCCCGGGGCCCACGACCAGTTGTTTCTCGAACTGGAAGTAGGCGTCGTCGACCTCGGTCAGGAGGTCGTACAGCACCCGATCGCGATGGCGCTCGAGGCTCGCCAGGGCGGCTGCGGCGGCCTGCGGCTCAGTGGCGGAATCGAGCTCCGCGAGCAGTCGCTCGTAGCGGGCGTAGTAGTGCCGCTCGAGCCGCCGCTCGAAATTGGCCGTGGTCTCCTCACCGTCGCGCTCCGGCAGGGGCCCGTAGTCGAATCCGCGCCCCCGCACTTCGCGCAGCACCTTGGGGGCGGTCGGGGTGCCCCAGCCGATCTTCTGGCCCGTCTTGCAGCCGGCCAGGCCGCCGAGGGCCAGCGCCAGGCAGAGGCCGGCCAGGAGGGCGCCGCGCAGGACCCGCGACGGCGCGCAGGCGGTTGGATCGAGCGGTGCCGGCCGGGATGCCGTGCTCCGCCCTAGCATCGACAGGGGGGGCCAGATCGAGCGGTTTCTCATGCAACCGAGGCCGGGGGGATTCTTTCGGACTCCATACCGACGCCGTAATCGGCAGGTCACGTTAGTTTGTGTGTGACGAACGACTCCGGACGCCACTCGCGCACCCACGCGACCCGGAAGATCCTTCCTACCTCGGCCCGATCTGCCACGGGCCGCCCCCTTTTCTGCCCCTCCCCCCCCGGTCGGACTCAGGTCCGGAACCCCTCGCACCCATGATCCATGCTCGCAAGGGCAAGATCGTCCTGTACCAGCCCCAACAGGTCGACAGCTCCATAGGGCCCCGTTCCAGCGGCGACATGATCCCGCTGGAGATGCTCCAGATCGCGGCCTGGCCCGATCGCGAGGGCTACGAGATCGTCATCATCGACGGGTCCCTCTATCCCCAGGCGGAGGCCCACCGACTGGCTGTGGAGGCGGCCCAGGACGCCATGCTCTTCGGGGTCACGGGCATCCTCGGGTTCATGGTCAAGGACGGCTACCAGTGCGTCCAACGCCTGCGCGCGGTCAACAAGCGCATCAAGGTCGTGGCGGGGGGCTGGTTCGCCAGCGTGCGGCCGGACCTCCTGCTCAAGACGGGCCTCTACGACGGAGTCGTCATGGGGCAGGGCGAGCAGGCCTTCCGCGAGATCGTGGAGGCCACGGCCGCTGGCGAAGCTTGGGACGACCTGAAGAGCGTCGCGGTCTGGAAGGACGGCGACGTCTACAAGAACGAGAAGCACCCGGTGGTGGGTTTCGACCAAGTCCTCGACCCGGCCTGGCACCTGCTGGACTTCGAGCCCTACCGGGCGCTGCAACTGGACCCGGACAGCCACAAGCACATCCTGCGGATGCCCTCGCCGGAGCGCTTCGGCAAGCGCAAGCCCTACGTCGGCATCACGTTCTTCTCGAGCTTCGGCTGCCCGGAGCCCTGCAAGTTCTGCTGCTCGCCCTTCGTGACCAACCGCCGTTGGAAGGCCATGACCGGCGCGCGCATCGTCGACAACCTGGAACACCTCAAGGAGCGCTGGGGCTACGACGTGGTGCGCTTCCACGACGCCAACTTCGGCGTGCTCGAGAAGCGCGTGAAGGAGTTCACCAGCGAGTTGCTCGAGCGCGAGCTCGACATCAACTGGAACTGCTTCATCGAGACCAACTCGATCCTGCGCTACGACCCGTCGACCCTCGACGCCATGGCCGCCTCGGGCATGCACCTGGCGGAGATCGGCGCCGAGACCGGGACCGACGAGTTCATGAAGGAGCAGATCGGCAAGCCGATCTCGGGCGACGACAACGTCAACGCCACCTACGAGATGGAGCGGCGCGGGATCGAGTGCTCGGTGACCTACATCATCGGCTACCCGAAAGAGGACAAGAACAACATGCTGGCGACCCTGGACCAGGCGCGACGCGCCCAGGCCGTGGCGCCCAAGTCCTCGATCACCGTCTGGCCCTACCGGCCGATCCCGGGCACCGAGATGTGGGACCAGGCCATCGAGCTGGGCTTCACCGCCCCCGACGAGCTCGAGCACTGGGGCTCCCTGGGTGAATACCACCTGCACGAGACCTGGCCCGGACGCATCCCGCCGGAGGTGGCCAAGGTCAGAAAGCTCTATTGCCACTACCAGACCCTCGCCCGCGGGCTCGTGCGCAAGAAGGTCGGTCTGTGGGAGAAGCTCGCGCGCTGGCGCCTGCAGTCGGGCAACTACAAGTTCGGCGAGGTCGAGGCGAAGCTCTTCGACGTGTTCATCCGCGTCTACAAGAAGGTCTCGAAGGACGAGGGCCTCTCGCGCTCGTGGGTGGATCCCGGGCACAAGACGGGCACCTCGGGCAACGAGAACGCGGCCAAGATCGACCAGCGCGAGGTGGTTTCGAGCGTGACCACGGGTGACTACGTGGGGTCGGGCTCCGAGCGGTAGGAGTTCTTACGGGACGTACGGTGCCGGGACCATTTGTCCCACGCCGGGGGGGGGCAGCGCGGCGCCGAAGGCGCCACGCTGCCCCCCCCCCGGCGTGGGACAAATGGTCCCGGCACCGTACGTCCCGTAAGAACTCCTACCGCTCGGAAGGAGGGAGCTGCACCTCCGGCTCCTGTCCGTACTCGGCCAGCCTCTTGGCCAGCACCGAGGCGAAGAAGCGATCGTCGCCCTCCGTGTAGCGGAGCACGCCCATGGCGGCGTCTTCCGCCTCGCGCTGGCTTGTGCCCACGCGCTGCTCGGGGTCGGGGACCGAGCACACGGCCTGCAGGTAGAACGTCTCCGCCAGGTGCCGCAGCTCGAAGCCCGCCCGAGCGACCATGAGCTTCAACTCCTCGGGCACCGAGAACTGGTTGCGATGCAACGGCCGGTCCGTCTTCGAACCGTACAGGGCGCGCTCCATCTGCCATCGCAACCAGCCCAGGTCGTGGGCCAGGTTCCAAACGTCGAAGTAGAACAGCCCGCCAGGGCGCAGGACACGCCGGACTTCGCGCAGGTAGGCGAACCAGTCTTCCTTGTCCATGTGGATGAAGACCGCGTGGCAGTAGCACTTGTCGATCGAGTCGTCCTCGAGGTCGGGGAGCGCGTCTCCCGGTCCTTCCAGGATCGTCACGTTGTCGAGCGCGCTGCAGCGCTCCCGCGCGATGGCGACCATCTCGCCGGACACGTCGACCCCGATCCAATGGCCCGCGCTGGGAGCGACGTGCCGCCCGAGCCTGGCCACGCCGCAGCCGACCTCGAGCACGGTATCGCTCGGGCCGATCGACAGGCCGTTCACGATGAACGGCGCATTCTCGCGCCCGCTCCGGTCGAGGGCCTCTTCGTCTTGGCTCTCGTCGACCAGCTCGAAGGCGTGCTCGCGCACGGCCGCAATGCGATCCCAAACGGCCTTGTAGCTCTTGACGCCGAGGGACATCGGGATTCGGTCGTCGTGAGCAGCATCACCGGGCGACATTCCAGCCTCACTTGTTCTTGGGTTCCGCTCGCCTGGGGCGGTAATCGGACCGAGGGCAATGCCCGCGAGCCTGTCAATGGAATGCGAGGCTAGCGTCTCTCTCTCTCTCTTGTTTCGAGATCCGTTCCGTCAAGTCTGTGTAGCTTCTGCGGTTGCTACGAATTCTGTCTGCTTGGTCGGCAACTTGCAGATTGTCTTTCGTCGACGCTGCGACCGATCTACTTCGAACTTGTCGGCAGATCCGTGTCTACCTGTTCGACGCCTACTCGGGCGCGCCGGCGATTCGCTCGGCGACGCACCTGCGCCTGCCCTGCGGCGCCCTCGACGGGACCGTGGTCTTCGACGACGAGGTGACCTCTGACCTCTCTGTCGATCCTCGGGCGGAGAGCGGCTTCACGGCGATCGGCGGCTTCCGTGGGGATGTGGCATCCAAGAGCGTCTGGCCGGACCGCTGAGTCAGAGACTGGGGCCGCAGGTCAACAGGTCGGCGGAGGCGGACCGGGCGGATAGGATCGGCGCCCCATGGTCCACCTCGACGTGAGCTACACCGAGCGACCCCTGATCGGACTGACGGTTGGCGACCCAGCCGGCATCGGACCGGAGATCGCGCTCAAGGCGCTGGCCAGCGCTGACCTGCGGCGCAGGGTGCGCGTGCTGGTGCTGGGTCCCGGCGCCCTGCGGCCGGCGAGCGTCCCGCTGCTCGCGACCGCCGACCGCTTGGGCCTGTCGACGGTGGTCGAGAGCGGCTGGTTCGACACCGGCGGGCCTGCGAGCTGGGACATCGGTCGCGTCCAGGCGAGCTGTGGACGCGCGGCCCTCGACGCCCTCGCCATGGGCGCCAAGCTCGCCACGGACGGCCTGATCGACGCCCTCGTCACCGGCCCCGTGAACAAGGAGGCCCTGCACGCCGCCGGCGAGGCGGTCGAGGGTCAGACCGAGCTCCTGGCGCGTTGGGCCAAGGCGCCGCGCACGCAGATGCTGGCGGTGGCCGGACAGCTGCGCGTGCTGCTGCTCACCCGCCACCTGCCCCTGCGCGCGGCCCTCGACCAGATCACCACCGAACGTGTCGTCGACCACCTGGACCTGCTCGACGAGACCCTGCGCCAGCTCGGCTTCGAGTCGCCGCGCCTGGCCCTCGCCGGCCTCAATCCCCACGCGGGCGAGAACGGTATCCTGGGCTCCGAGGACGGCGACCTGCTCGTTCCCGCCGTGCGCATCGCGCGCCAGCGCGGCCTGCAGGTCAGCGGTCCCGAGTCCCCCGACACGGTCTTCCTGCGCGCAAGCCAGGGCGTGCACGACGGGGTGCTGGCCCTCTACCACGACCAGGCCTTCATCCCGGTCAAGCTGCTCGGCGCCGACCGCGGCCTGACCCTGCTCGCCGGTCTGCCCTACATCCGCGTCAGCCCGGCCCACGGCACCGCCTTCGACATCGCAGGCAAGGGGACGGCCTCCGAGCGCAACCTGCTCGAGGCCCTGTTCCAGGCCGCGCAGTGGGTTGCCGCGCGCAAGGCCTGAAGCCCCGCTACGGCGCCGGCGGCTGCCGCGACAGGCGCGAGCGCAGCCGCTCGGTGGCGCGGAACGACTCCGCCGTGGCGTAGGCCTGGATCGCGCGCCGCACCTGCTCGGGTACCGCGGCCAGGGGACCCCGCGGACCGCTGGTCGGCTGGGCCAGGGCGGCCAGCAGCAGGTCGCGCAGTCCGCGCGCCAGCTCGTGCTCGTTTTCCGGCTGCTGCGGGAACAGTTGCCATAGCTGCGCCAGGTCGTCGCGGTCGATGCCGCTGCGTTCGGGGTGGGTCAGGCCGGCGGCCAGGGAGGGCGGCGACAGGATCACGAACTCGTCCAAGTTGTGGATCTGCTCGAGCTTGGCCGCGTGTTGCTCCGGATCGGTGATGCGCGTGATCTGGGCCCGGGCCCCGCGGCGCCGCTTGAGCCCGCGCACGTGCAGGCGCAGGTCGGTCTTCTCGAAGAAGTCCTCGTACAAGGGCGCCCGCCGCGCGCAGGGATAGTGCTCGTTCAGCACGTCGAGCATGAGCTGCTCGAAGCTCTGCCCGTCGGGGGGTGGGATCACCTGCAGCTCGCCCTCGAGGACCCGCCCGTGCAGCCGGGTCTGGACCTTCTCGAGCCCGACCAGTCCGTAGGCCAGCTGGTTGACGGCTTCGTGGGCCACGGCCGTGGTGACGCGGTCGGAGACCTCGGCGTCGTCGAAGGTGAAGCCGATGCCCCAGAAGCGCACGCTGATCACCTGGTCCATCCGCAGGAGCACCTCGCCGCGCGGGCTCTTGACCGCGATGGCGGTCACGGGCGCGTCGGACGGACCGTGCTCGCGGGCCTCCAGGACCCCCTGCGGCTGGGGCTTCCTGCCCCGCGACCTGGCGAAGTCGACCACCCGCGCCTCGAAGCGGTGGGGCGTCTCGAACAACTCGCGCCGCGCCTGGGCGAGCAGGGCGTCGATGGCCCGGGTGCGGTAGTCGATGGGCCGCAGCTCGCGGCGCAGGAGGCGCCGGTAGGCGGCCACGATCGGCGGGTGCCAAGCGTCGTGGGTCGCGTTGGCGTCCAGCACCTCGTCCAGCCGGCCCTGGCCCCAGGCGCGCTCGAGGTCGGTCACGCAGGCGCGCAGGCTGCGGAAGAAGTCCTCGAGCTCCCAGGTGCCGACCGGTCGCTGGCTCGGCGTGGGATTCGTTCCTGTCATGGGTGTGCGCGGACGCGAAGACAGGCCATTGTAGCCGTGCGAGGTGCCGCATCCGCGCGTCCCGAGGCGCAACCGACCATGACCGAACCCGACGAAGCAACCGACGAACGTCCGGGCCGCGCCGAGGGCGTGGACCTGCGAGAGCCTTCCGCCTGGGCCGAGCGCTACGACGCAGGCGACACGCCCTGGGATTGCGGCGGGCCCCACCCGGAGATCGCGCGGCGGATCGCGAGCGGCGAGCTGGCTCCGACGGGCGGGCGGCGCGCCCTGGTGCCCGGTTGCGGGCGAGGCCACGACGCCCTGGCCCTGGCGCGGGCGGGTTGGACGGTGACCGCTGTCGACTTTGCTCCGGGATTGGCCGCGGAGCTCGGCCCGGCCCTCGCCGCCCTGGGCGGCGAGTTCGTCGAGGCCAACGCCCTCGAGTGGCAGGGCGAGCCGGTGGACCTGGTGCTCGAGCACACGTTCCACTGCGCCCTGCCGCCGACGGAGCGCCCGCGTTGGGCCGCCCTCGTGGCGCGCGCCCTGCGACCGCGTGGGACCCTGGCGGTGCTGGTCTTCCCCGCGGACAAACCCGTGTCCGAGGGCGGGCCTCCCCATCGCACCGAGACGGCGGAGCTGTCGGCCCTGCTGGCACCGGCCTTCGAATTGGTCGCCGACGAGGCCGTCGAGCAGCCTTTGGAGCGTCGCCAGTGGCTCGAGCGTTGGGCGCGCTTTCGCCGAACGTCGGACGGCGCGTGATCGCGCCCCCCCAGGCACTAGGATCCGAACCGTGAAGACTGGCGTCCTGCTCATCAATCTCGGTACCCCCGCGGCCCCCGAGGCCTCTGCGGTGCGTCCGTACCTCAAGCAGTTCCTGACCGACGAGCGGGTGATCGACATCCCCGCCCTGCCCAGGAACCTGCTCGTGCGCGGCGTGATCGCACCCCTGCGCGCGCCCAAGAGCGCGGCGGCCTACAAGACGGTCTGGACCGACGAGGGCTCGCCCCTCCTGGTCTTCGGCATGGCCCTGCTCGAGAGCATGCGCGAGGCCCTGCCTGAGCTGCAGGTCGAGCTCGCCATGCGCTACGGCCAACCGTCCATCGCCGCCGGCCTCGCGACCCTGCGCGCGGAAGGCTGCGACCGGGTGCTGCTCGCGCCGCTCTACCCCCAGTACGCCTCGAGCTCCACGGGCTCCTCGGTGGCCGAGGCCTACCGCATCGCGGCAAACCAGTGGAACACGCCGTTCCTCTCGGTCCTGCCGCCCTTCTACGACGACCCCGGCTTCGTGCGCGCCTTCGCGGCGGTGGGGCGGCCGGTGCTCGACGATCTCGGGCCGGACCAGGTGCTGTTCAGCTTCCACGGCCTGCCCGAACGGCACTGCACCAAGTCCGACGAGTCGGGCGGCAAGCACTGCTTCGCGCGGCCCGACTGCTGCGACGCGATCGTGGAGGCCAATCGCAGTTGCTACCGGGCCCAGTGCTTCGCCACCGCGCGGGCCCTGCGCGAGGAGCTCAACCTGCCCGAGGCGCGCAGCCCGATCGCCTTCCAATCGCGCCTGGGCCGCGACCCGTGGATTCGGCCCTACACCGACGAGCTGATCGTCGAGCTGGCCAAGGCCGGGGTGAAGCGCCTGGCGGTCTTCTGCCCGGCGTTCGTGGCGGACTGTTTGGAGACCCTGGAGGAGATCGGCGACAGGGCGGACGCGGACTTCCGGGCCGCGGGGGGCGAGCGGCTCGAGCTGGTGCCGTCGCTGAATGCCCACCCCGAGTGGGTCATGGCCCTGGCGGACCTGATTCGGCGAGCCCTGCCAGCCGAGGTCGCGGAGTCGCTCGGGTAGGCGGCGGTTTCGTGCCTGGCACCTGACGAACGCCTACCCGAGCTGCCCCTGGGGTCTGTGCTCGGGGCCGCGGCGTTAGGATCGGCTCCGTGAACCCCGCCCTGCGCCTCGTCCTCTTCGTTGCCCTGTCCATCGCCCCCGCCTGCTCGGGCAGCGGCGAACCCGAGCCCGCCGAGCGTGTGATGGTCGTGATCCTCGACGCGACCCACCGGGCCCACGTGGGCACCTACGGCGGACCCGACGGCCTGACGCCGACCCTGGACGCCCTGGCCGAGCGCTCGGCGCGCTTCGTCCGGCCCTTCTCCAACGCCAACTGGACCCTGCCCTCCACGGCTTGCCTGATGACCGGGCGCTTGCAGGAGCAGCACGGCGTCGTCAGTCGCGATCACCACGTGAGCGACGACCAGGCCCTGCTGGCCGAGTCCTTCGCGGACGCGGGCTTCCACACGGCGGGCTACTCGCAGATGCCCTACGCCTCGACGACCTACGGCTTCGGCCGCGGCTTCGACGAGTTCCACTACTACGGCAACGGGCGCGAGTCCGAGCTGCGCGAGGGGGGCCTGCCGATCCTCGAGAACGTCGCGCGCTGGATCCGCGCCCTGGAGGGGCAGAAGTGGTTCGCCTACGTCCACCTGCGCCGGCCCCACTCGCCCTACGACGCGCCGCCCAAGCTGGTCGGGCGCATCGACCCCGACGGGCCCCTGGCGGACGGTTCCCTCGATCCGACCCTGCGCGTGTCGGACACCTTCGCCTACCGCTCCCTGCCGCCGGAGCAGGCGGCGCGGGCACAGTCCCTGTACCGCGCGAACTTGATGGCGGTGGACAAGTCGATCGACTGGCTGATCGCCATGGCCGAGGCCCAGGGGGCGGTGGTGGTCGTGACCGCCGACCACGGCGAGGCCCTGGGCCGCAACGACACCTGGGGCCACGGCATCAGCGTCGCGGCCGACAACATCGACATTCCGCTGTTGATCGCGGGACCGGGGATCCTGGCCCGCACCCACGAGGTGCCGGCGTCGACCATCGACCTGTTCCCGACCCTGCACGAGCTGTGCGGCGTGGAACTGCCGGAGAACTACGAGCCGGTCGGACGCTCCCTCGCGGGCCTCTTGCGCGGCGAGGTCGCCGACGAGGATCTGGACTTGGGCCCGCGCCTCTCCACTGGCAAACACGGTTTCGGACCGGGTCTGCAGGTGGCGGTGGTCGAGGGCACACGCAAGCTGGTACTCGATGGGGACGGGACCTCGGCCCTGTTCGACCGCGCGACCGATCCGCTCGAGGAGCACGACCTGAGCACCGAGTTGCCCGAGGTGGCCGAACGCCTGGGCCGAATCGCGCGCTCCTGGCAGGCGGACAACGCGGACCTGATCCACCGCAATCGAGTCGAGGTCGAGATGACCGACGAGCAGCGGGCGGACCTCGAGCGTCTGGGTTACGTGGACGACGGACCCACTGACGCGGCGGATGAGGGCGAGGCGTCCGGCGCGGCCGTGGGCAAGGGCGAGGACGCCCCCGGGGACTCGCCGCGGTGACGGGCGCAGCGCCGGACTCGCCGATAGGCGAGGTCGCTGGCACCGCCACCGACGCCGCGATGGGATGCGAGCATCCCGACCACGGGCATACCGCGCCGACCATCCCCCGTCTGCTGATCCAGGCGGCCCAGGTCCACGGGACCGCCGAGGCAGCGCGGGACGGCGAGCTGCGGGTGACCTGGAGCGAGTTCGCCGCACGCGTGGCCGGTCGCGCGGCGCAGTACGCGCACCTCGGCGTCGGGCGCGGCGACCGCGTCGCGGTCCTGGCCGACAACGGGCTGGCGTTCCTCGAGGCCTACTTCGCCGTGGCAGCCGTCGGCGCGGTCTCGGTGCCGCTCAACGTGAGGCTCGTGCCGCGCGAGCTCGCGGGAGTGCTCGAGGACGCGGAGCCGGTCTTGCTCCTCGCGCAGGAGCGCTATTCGCGAGTGGCACGAGAGGCGGCCACGCTGATCTCGGGCGCGATCGAGCTGCAGCCCCTGGCCCAGAGCCCGGACGCCACGGGCGTGCTCGAACCGGGCCCCGCGCGCGAAGGGGACCTGGCGCACCTCTACTACACCAGCGGCACCACCGGACGCCCCAAGGGTGTGATGCTGAGCCACCGCAACGTGTGCCAGCACGCCCTCGCCGCCGCCTGCGAGCTGTCCCTCGCGCCCACCGACACCTGGGCGCACATCGCGCCCATGTTCCACCTGGCCGACGCTTGGGCCAGCTTCGCGATCACCCTCGTCGGCGGGCGGCACGTGTTCCTGGAGCGATTCGAGGCCGGCGCGGCCCTGGACCTGATGGAGCGCGAGCGCGCCACGATCACGAACCTGGTGCCGACCATGCTCGGCGCGATGGTCGCGCGCACGGACGCCGCCGCGCGGGATTGGTCGCGCCTGCGCTCGATCCTCTCCGGCGGCGCGCCGATCGCGCCCGAGGTGGTGCGCGCGATCGTGGCGACCTTTCGCACGGAGTACGTGCAGACCTACGGGATGACCGAGACGAGCCCCTACCTGACGCTCAGCAAGCTCGGGCGCGCCCAGGCCGGGCTCTCGGCCGAGGAGCGCCTGGCCCTCTCCGCCCGCACCGGCCGGCCCTTCCTCGGCATCGAGCTGCAGGTGGTCGACGCGGACGGCGCACGGGTCCCGGCCGACGACACCAGCGTGGGCGAGATCCGGGTGCGCGGCGCGACGGTCACCGCGGGCTACTGGCGCCAGCCGGAGGCCACGGCCCAGGCCCTGCGCGACGGCTGGCTGTGGACCGGCGACCTGGCGCGCGTGGACCGCCACGGCTTCGTCGAGATCGTCGACCGCGCCAAGGACATGATCCTGACGGGCGGTGAGAACGTGTACTCGATCGAGGTCGAGAACGTGCTCTACGAGCATCCGGACGTGCTCGAGGCCGCGGCCTTCGGGCGGCCCGACGTCCAGTGGGGCGAGGCGGTCTGGGCTGCGGTGGTGCCGCGCGAGGGGCGACGCCTGGACGCCGCGGCGCTGATCGCCCACTGCCGTGGGCGCTTGGCGGGCTTCAAGGTGCCCAAGGGCATCGACCTGCTGGAAGCCCTGCCGCGCACGGGTTCGGGCAAGATCGCCAAGCGCCTCTTGCGCGACGGCATCTGAACGCGGAGCTCGCGCGGCGGCGGATCGGCTCGCGGCAGGTGGTCACGCCCGCGCAGCCGGCGGCGTACCCTGGCCGGAACCGATGCGGCGCGCGCAGCTGCGATCCCCTCGAACCACCCACGCCATCCAAACCTTGCACGTCGTCATCCTCGGCAACGGGATCACCGGCGCGAGCGCCGCGGTCCGCCTCCGCGAGCTCCGACCGGACTGGCAGATCACGATGATCTCCGGCGAGTCGGCCCACCCCTACTCCCGGCCAGCGCTGATGTACGTGTTCATAGGGCACATGCGCTACCAGGACACCAAGCTGCAGGAGGACAGCTTCTGGCCCAAGCAACGCATCGACCTGGTCCGCGACTGGGCCGTCGAGCTCGACGCGCCCGCCAAGCGACTGCGCCTGCACCGGGGCGGTGAGTTGACGTTCGATCGCCTGCTGTTGGCAACGGGCTCGAAGCCGAACCGCTTCGACTGGCCGGGACAGGATCTGCGCGGTGTTCAGGGTCTCTACGGCCTGATGGACCTCAAGCTGTTGCACGACAACTGCGAAGGTGCGCGGCAGGCGGTGATCGTCGGCGGCGGCCTGATCGGGATCGAGTTGGCGGAGATGCTGCACTCGCGCGGGATCCACCCGACGCTCCTGGTGCGCGAGCCAGCCTACTGGAGCAACGTGCTGCCGGAGGATGAGGCGCGCATGGTCGGTCGCGCGATCGATGCGGCCGGCATCGGCCTGCGACTCGAGAGCGAGTTGGCGGAGATCGTCGACGATGGCACCGGGCGCGCCGGCGCCATCGTGACCAAGGCGGGCGAGCGCTTGGAAGCGCAGATCGTGGGCCTGACGGCCGGCGTCAGCCCCAACCTGGACCTCGTGGGCGACACGCAGATCGAGTGCGAACGCGGCGTGCTGGTCGACGACGGCCTGCGCACGAGCGCGGAAGACATCTGGGCCGCCGGTGACTGCGCGGAGATCCGGCGCGAGGGTGACGAGCGCAACCTTCTGCAACAGGTCTGGTACACGGGCAGGTTGCAGGGGCGTCTGGTAGCGGAGTCGATCGCGGCCGACTCGCGAGCGGCCGGCGCCGCGCCGAGCTACGACCCGGGCCTCTGGTACAACTCGGCCAAGTTCCTCGATCTCGAATACCAGACCTACGGCGAGGTTCGGCCCGGCGGTCGCGGTCAAGAGAGTCTTTGGTGGCAGCACGAAAGCAGGCAGATGGGCATGCGGATCGCCCTGGCGGAGGGTGACCGGGTCGCCGGCTTCAACGTCGTGGGCCTGCGCTACCGGCACGAGGTCTGTCGGCGCTGGCTGTCCGAGGGGCGCGGGCTCGACTACGTGCTCGACCACCTGGGCGAGGCGAACTTCGATCCGGAGTTCGAGCCGCGCTTCGAGCCGACCATGGCCACGTCCATGCGAGGGGCGCGCCCGTGATCGATCCCCGGACCCTGGCCTACGACTTCGACGAGGAGGCGGAGGGCTTCGGCGAACCGCCGCGCGTGGAGCGGCCGCGCCTGCCCCTGGATCAGAAGCTCTGCTTGGGTCTGCTCGGCGCCGGTCTGTTGACCCTCGTGGCCCAGATCGGCGGCACGGCCCTGAGCGGCACCTGGGGCGGAATGGCCCTGTCCTGGGGTTCGATCGCCCTCGGCACGTCGCTCTGGTTCTGGCGCCTGTACGCCGGCACCACGCCCGGCATCAAGCACGACGGCATCTGGTTCCGCTCGGCCCTCTCGCGCGGTGCGTTGGGTTGGCTGGCGGGCATCTTCATGACCGGCATGTACGTCTTGATCTACTGGTTCCCGCAGGTGCTGGGGGAGAGCGCCGACGGTCCGCCGACCGGTCTGGTGGCGACGGTCGACCCCCTGGCCCAGCTGGTCACCGGCTATCCCGCCTCGCGCTGGTTCCTGTACGGGGTGCTCTACACCACCGCGATCCTGGTCTTCGGCGTGCGGATGTTCATGAAGTACCGCCACAGCCGGTACCACCAGATCCGCACCGCCAGCGTGATGGTATTCCAGTTCGGTTTCGCTTGGCTGCTGCCGAACCTGCTGGTGTTGTTCCAGAAGCCCTACATGGAGTTCAACGGCATCTGGCCGCTGAAGCAGAATTACATCTGGCCCGAGAAGTGGGGCGAGTTCACCGGCGCGGGTGCCTTCGGTCTGTTCCTGCTGGTCTGGGCCGTGGGCCTGGTGGTGGCGACGCCGATCCTGACCTACTTCTTCGGCAAGCGCTGGTACTGCTCCTGGGTCTGCGGCTGCGGCGGCCTGGCGGAGACCCTCGGCGATCCCTGGCGGCAGCTGTCCGACAACTCGACCCGCGCCTGGAAGATCGAGCGCTGGATGATCCACTCGGTCTTGGCCGCCGTGCTGGCGGTGACCGTCTCGCTGTGGATCGACTACAAGACCACCGGCGCGGTCTACGGCTCCTGGTCCGGCGGCGTGCGGCAGTGGTACGGCTTCTACATCGGCGCGGTGTTCAGCGGTGTGGTCGGCGTGGGCTTCTACCCCCTGCTCGGCAATCGGGTGTGGTGCCGCTTCGGCTGCCCCCAGGCGGCGATCCTGGGGATCTGGCAGCGCTTCTACTCGCGCTTCCGGATCACCACCAACGGCGACCAGTGCATGTCCTGTGGCAACTGCTCGACCTATTGCGAGATGGGCATCGACGTGCGGAGCTACGCGCAGAAGTCGGAGAACATCGTGCGGGCGTCGTGCGTGGGCTGTGGCGTCTGCGCCAGCGTCTGCCCGCGGGGCGTGCTGAAGCTGGAGAACGGCTCGACCCACGCGGATCGCTACGAGGGCTCCGATCGACCGCTGGACGCCTTCGTCAAGAGCCTCGGGATTCGCGACCGCTGAGTCGCCATATCCCCAGTTCGACGGGTCGCAGACTGACCGGCGTCTGTTGCCTCTGGGGCCGGCCCGAGATCGGGGAGGCGTGGTAGATTCCCGGACAATTCGCCCGAGCCAAGGGCGTGTCCCGTCCAGGCCCATCCTCCCACCATGCAGCGTCCCGCCCGAGTCAGTCCCGCACTCATCGGTCTCTCCGCCCTCATCGGCCTCGCTCCGGCGGTCTCGGCCCAGGGCGAGTGGACGCGGCCGAAGTACCAGCTCAACCCGCAGAACGAGGACTGGTCTGGCATCGAGACGCTACCTGCCGAGCAACGCGACTGGGCCGACAGGCTCAAGTGGATGGCGTTGGACGACGCCGGCGACTGGCGCCTGACCGTCGGCGGGCGCGCGCGTGGCCGGATCGAGGGCTGGTCGAACTTCGGCCAGACCGAGAATGGAAGTCCGCGCTCGGACGACATCTTCGAGCTCCTGCGACTGCGCGCCCACGGTGACCTGCAGCACAGCTCGGGCTTCCGCGCGTATGTGGAGCTCAAGAGCGCCCTGGCCTGGGACCGCCAGTTGCCCGGCGGCACGCGTTCCATCGACGAGGACCAACTCGACGTGCACCAGGGCTTCCTCGAGCAGGGCTTCGACGTCGGACAGGAGCGTCCCTTGACCCTGCGCGTGGGCCGCCAGGCCCTGGCCTTCGGTCGTCAGCGCCTGGTCAGCCCGCTGCCCTGGGCCAACGTTCTGCGCACTTGGGACGGAGCGTCCGCGCGCGTTCCCCTGGGCGATTGGAACGTCGATGCCTTCTGGACCGAGTTCGTGGTTGTCGACGACGACGCGTTCAACGAGGCGGGCGACGACCAGCTCTTCGGTCTCTACGGCACGCGCGGCCTGGATGGCAAGGTCCTTGACCTCTACCTGCTCGGCACCCAACGCGACGGCCGCACGTTCAACGGCACCACCGGCAACGAGGACCGCTACACCCTGGGCGCGCGCTACGCCCGACCCGCGGCCAAGGGTGAGACCGACTTCGAGCTCGAGTTTGCCGTGCAGGAGGGCGACATCGACTCCCAGGACATCCACGCCTGGATGGTCGGCGGCGAGTTCGGCGTCAGCTTCGTGGGCGATGGCGCCCCGCGCCTGAACGCTCTGATCGAGATCGGCAGCGGCGATTCGAGCGCCGGCGGCTCGGTCGGGACCTTCGACACGCCCTACCCCCTGGGCCACGCCTACTACGGGATCGCGGACACCCTGGGTCGCCAGAACGCGATCGACATCGGCCTGGGTGGCACCTGGCCCGTGGGCGAGCGCACGACCCTGGCTGTGACCGCCCACCAGTTCCTGCGCACGAACGACGGCGACGCGATCTACAACGCCGGCGGCGCACCGATCGCCGGGACCGCGGGTGGCGGCAGCGGCTCGAGCGACATCGGACAGGAGCTGGACCTCGTGCTGACCAGCCGCATCGATCGCCACACCACCTGGCAGGCGGGCTACTCGCACTTCTGGACCGGGTCGGTGCTCGACGACGTCGGTCTCGACGCGGACACGGACTTCGTCTACCTGCAGCTCTCCTACGCCTTCTAGAAAGCCTGCCGAGTCGGGCGGGTCCCTCGGTCGGTCTATCGCTGGAGCCGCGATCGAACGAGGTCCCGCCTGACTGTCGAACGGGCGCGCCGGTGATTCAATCGACGGCGTCGCCTCGCAGCCGATCGGCGGCGGCGACACCCGAGAGCCAGGCGCCCTCGACCCGATTGCCCTGGCACCAGTCCCCGGCCAGGACCAAGCCCCGCTGCGAATCCACCAGGCACCCGGCATCGAGCGGGTCGGTAGCAACGGCGTAGCGCCAGCGGTGCAGGTCCGATGCCACGACCGGCGGCGCCGGACGTCCGGCCAGGCGCTCCAACTCGGCGAGCAGCGCGGCGATTTGGGACGACGGCTCGTCGTCCCAATGTTCGAGGGACCAGGCGGGGTTCGTGTGCAGGACCCACGCCTCGCCGGGCGGACGACCGGGCTTGCTCGAGTTGCGCGCGACCCAAGCGAGGGCTCGACCCTCGACGAAGGCGCCGTCGAAGGGCAGGTCCCAGGCGCCGTCGAAGGTCAACAGCGCCGCGGAGCAGGCCGACATCTCGACCGCGGCCGCGGTGGCGGCCAGGGGCGTCGTCGCGGGCAGTAGCTCGGCCGCCTGGGGCCCGGGCACGGTCAGGAGTACCT
Organism: Engelhardtia mirabilis; assembly: GCA_007751255.1. GTDB lineage: Bacteria > Planctomycetota > UBA1135 > UBA1135 > Engelhardtia > Engelhardtia mirabilis. The sequence continues at coordinate 5,683,859 of CP036296.1, read as the reverse complement.
GCGCGAACTCGCCCAGCGCGTCGCCCTCGCTCGAGCGCAGGACCCAACCCGCAGCGCTCCGCTCCGCCAGCGCCGCGACGCGGACGCCGCAACGCACGTCGAGGCCCCGGGCCAGGTGCTTGGCCACGGCGTTCATGCCGGGGACGCCGACCAAGCGTTCCACCGACCCGGAGGTGGAGGCGCTGCCCGCGGAGCCGAGGGTAGCGATGCGCCCCTTCCAAGGTGCGACCAGCCCGGCCTCGGTCCAGGTCGCGACCGCGGCCCTGAAGCGCTCGTCGCGGGCCGTGAAGTACTGGGCGCCGTGGTCGAAGGACACCGGCTCGGCCCTGCGCGTCGAGGTCCGGCCCCCGGGGCCTCGACCCTTGTCGAAGACCACCACGGAGAGCCCCGCTCGGGACAAGGAGCGGGCAGCAGCCAGGCCGGCGATCCCAGCTCCGATCACCGCCATGGGCCCGCGCGATCTGGGCGACCGGCCCCGATCGCCACCCGCTGGCTTCTCGATCCAGGTCTCTTCGCCTTCGGTGGGTTGGAACACAGGGGGGTTCTAGCCCCCGACGGTCCCCGGGATCCACCCCCAGCGGTGTCCAATCGGGGGCCCGCGGCCGCCCTTCGTCCCTGGGCGCAGCCCGGTCAGCACGCCCCGCCTAGTGGGGTGAGTCAAAGCTTCGACTCATTTGTTTGCCGGGAACGAGTGGCGTTCGCTGTGTCGCAGTAGCGGCGGAGGCTGGCGAGGATCTGGTCTGCGGTCTTGGTCCAGACGTACGGCTTCGGCTCGTCGTTGTGGGCATCGATGAACGCCCTCACGTCCTTCTCGAGCGCAGCCGTACTTCGATGGACGCCGCGCTCAGTCACTCGCCGGGAGACGATCGAGAACCAGCTCTCGACGAGGTTGAGCCAGGACGACGTCGTCGGCGTGAAGTGCACGTGAAATCGGGGTCGGCGTAGCAGCCACCGCTTCACGGCTGGCGTCTTGTGCGTGGCGTAGTTGTCCATCACGAGGTGGACGTCCAGCTCCTTGGGCACGGACTGCTCGATCTCGCCCAGGAACTTCAGGAACTCCTTCGACCTGTGTCGACGGAAGCACTTGCCGATGACTCGCCCCGTGGCGATGTCGAGCGCTGCGAACAGCGACGTCGTCCCGTGGCGCACGTAGGTATTCGAGCGTCGCTCCGGGTGCGTCGGCGTCATCGGCAGCAGGGGCTGAGTGCGATCCAGTGCCTGCATCTGGGACTTCTCGTCGACGCAGAGCACGAGCGCATTGTCCGGAGGGCTCATGTACAGTCCCACGATGTCCCGGACCTTCTCGACGAACTGAGGGTCGCGGGACAAGGAGAAGGACTCGCTGCGGTCTGGACGAAGGCTGAAGGCCTTCCAGATCCGCGCCACAGCGCTCTGAGACAATCCGAGCTCGTTCGCGACTTGGCGGGAGCTCCAGTGGGTCCCGGTTTTCGGCTTACGGTGGAGCGTCATGTCCACGACGCGGGCGACATCGTCATCTGAGACGCTCCTCGGCCGTCCAATCCGAGGCTCGTCGTACAGCGCGTCCAGACGCTCCTTCACGAATCGGCGACGCCAGCGACCAACGGTCTGAAAGTGCAGCCCCAACTCGTCGGCGACATCGGTATTGTCCAGCCCCTTCGCACAGCGAAGGATGGCGCGCGCCCGCTCCGCCACTGCCGCAGGCGTCGAGCGACGCCGAACCAGCCGATTCAACTCCGCGCGCTCCTGCTCGGACAACACGAGCTTCGCCTTCGGCCGTCCCATCTTGGTCGTCATGATGCAACCATCGGCGCGGCCGAGCCCGACTTGCCCGAAACTTGCAACTTATTAGTCGAATCTTTGACTCGCCCCACTAGTGTCCTGGATCAGAAATTCGGCGTCACTTCCCGGGCTCCGATCGCCGCTGGCGTCGCCAGCGCCTCCTCCGAGTATCGCAGCGGATACGCGTCGTCGGCGCGCCTAGCCAGCATCGATCGGACCTCCGGGCAGTGACGCCGAGTTTCTGATCCAGGACACTAGGGCGGGTCATTCTGCAAGGTCCCGTCAGCGAGCGAGAGGCGGCCGTAGGTCGCCGTTTGGGCGTGCTGGGCGCGGATCCAGGACACTAGAGTGCCGACATGACGAGGGGGCTGTTCACTGCTCTGGAGAGGCACCACGACCTCGTCCTCGGCGTCGACGCTGGTGGACGCCTCGTTCACGCGGGCCCTGACCGCCCGGCCGCGGGCTTCTTCCTCGATCCGCCCAGTGTTGGCGTCCGGCTGCTCGACGTCCTGCGGGTTGACCTGCGCGGAGCCATCGCAGAGGGGCTCGAGACGGCCCGCCGGACCGGAGTGGCCAGTGTTCGCTGTCGGCTCGAGGGTCCGCCGCGGGAGTTCACGCTCGAGGTCTCCGACGCTGGCGACGGCTTGCTGCTGCTCTTGGGCCGTGCTGTGGGGGTTGCCGACCCCCTGCGCGGCTCGAGCAGTGCCGATCCCAAGGACGTGCTGCACGACGTGCTCTCGCGACTGACACAGGGCGTGGTGATCCAGGGGCCTGGGGCCGAGGTCTTGATGGCCAATCCGGCGGCCCTCGAGTTGCTCGGCCTGAGCGAGGCCCAGTTGCTCGGCGCGAACTCCCACGATCCCGCCTGGCGCGCGTTCCATGCGGACGGTCGGGACTTCCCGAGCAGTGACCATCCCGTGCCCCGGGCCATCGCCGATCGCCGACCGGTGCGCGACGTCGTGATGGGAATCGATCGCCCGGGCGAGCTGCCGCGGATCTGGCTCAGCGTCGACGCCGTGCCAGTACTGGACACGGGCGGCGAGGTTTCCCACGTGATCTGCAGCTTCGACGACGTGACTCAGGAGCGCGAAGCGCGCGCCGCCCTCGAGCGCGAGCACGCTCTGCTCAGCGAGGTCATGAACACCAGTGTGGCGGGGATCGTCGTGCTGGAACCCTCTGGACAGATCGTCTTCGCCAACCGCGCCGCGGAGGGGATCTTGGGACTCGAGGTCAGCTCGATCGTCGGGCGCGCCTACAACGACCCCCATTGGCGCTCGACCGATGTCGACGGCGGTTCCATCGCCGACGAACGCCTGCCCTTCGCGATCGTGATGGCCACCCGGCGTCCTGTCGTGGACGTGCGCCACGGAATCGAGTGGGCCGACGGGAGTCGCCGCATCCTGTCGATCAATGGCGCGCCGGTGATCAACTCCGAGGGGCAGGTGGAGCGCTTGGTGTTCGGGGTGCTCGACGTCACCGAGCAGGTGCGTCAGGTGCGCGAGCAGGTTGAGGTGCAACGGGAGTTGGAGTCCATCGCGCGACTCGAGAGCCTCTCCGTCCTCGCCGGCGGCGTCGCCCACGACTTCAACAACATCCTGGTCGGCGTGCTCACGACCGCGGACCTGTTGCGCGCCGAGCTACCGTCCGACCACCCGTCCATCGGTCTGGTCGAGATGATCGAGCACGGGGGCCAGCGCGCGGCGGAGTTGACGCGGCAGCTCCTGGCCTTCTCCGGTCGGGGGCGCTTCGACCTGGAGTCGATCGATCTGTCGGAGTGCATCGGCGAGACCTCGCAGCTGCTCGCGGCCCTAGTCTCGAAGGACGTGCGGATCGAGTTCGACCTGGCGCCAGACCTACCCGCTATCGCGGCCGATCCGACGCAGATCCGACAGATCGCCATGAACGTCGTCCTGAACGCTGCCCAGGCGATCGGCGATCGCGCCGGGACCGTGCGGCTGCGGACCCGGTTCGTGCCGGACTATGACGCGGGGCTTACCCTGGAGGGCCTGGTGGAGGGCGATCCGGCGCCGCCCTACGTCGCCCTCGTGGTCGATGACGACGGGCCCGGCATCGAGCCGGCCGTCCTGCAGCGCATCTTCGAGCCCTTCTTCACGACCAAGGACCGCGGCCACGGACTGGGCCTGGCGGCGGTGCGCGGCGCCGTGAGGAGCTTCGGCGGCTTCCTGCACGTGGGCAATCGCGCGGGCCAGGGTGCGGTCTTCAGTTTCGGCTTCCCGCCGGCGGGCGAGGCGCTCGAACGCGCCCGCGCGGTCGAGCCCGCGGGCATCCCGAACCTCAGTGGCACGGTGCTCGTGATCGACGACGAGCAGGTGGTGCGTCGGGTCGTGTCGGCGATCCTGCGTGACTTCGGTTGCGATGTGGTCACGGCGATCGACGGAGTGCATGGGCTCGAGACCTTCGAGCGCGAAGCAGCTCGCATTACCGCCGCGGTGGTCGACGTCAACATGCCGCGCATGAACGGCGACGAGGTCATTCGCAAGTTGCGCGACCGCGCGCCCCAGTTGCCGATCCTGCTGATGAGCGGCCGCCTGGACCGGGACTTCGAGCCGATCGACGCCCTGCAAGAGTTCGTCGCGAAGCCCTTCCGCAGGGCCGACCTGGCCCAGGCGCTGGGGCGTCTGGTCCGTCGCGTGCCGAACTGACCGTCGCGGGCAGGGGTGCGACTTGCACCGGGACCGATGGGGGGTAGCGTGGGGCCGGTGACGATCCTCTATTCCACGCCGTCGCTGCCGGTCCTGGTTGCGACCGCGGCCCTGGCTGGCCTGCTCGCCCTCGCCGCGGCGGCCTGGCTGGCGCGCGCCTTGGGCCGGCGGCGGCTGGTGGACGACCTGCCGACTCTTCCGGCGGCCGGCGTGTTCATCGGCATGGTCGAGGTACACGGCACGGCCGAATCGGAGCGGCCGTTCAACGGCCACCTCAGCGGCCTCCCGGTCGTCTTCCACGAGTGGAACGTCGCCGAGCACTGGGTCCGCACGCGGGTCGTGACCTCGACCGATTCGAAGGGCCGCACGACCACGCGGGTCGAGTCCTATTCCGGCACGGACACGGTGGCACAAGGCGGCGAGAGCGCGCCCTTTTGGCTGCAGGACGAGTCGGGGCTCGTCCAGGTGGACCCCGAGCAGGCCACGGTCCATGTCGAGACGACCTTCGCCGAGACGGTCGGGCTCGACGACCCGCTCTACCACGGCAAGGCGCCGCCGGCCTCGGTCAGCGGCTCGATCGGACGTCGGACCTTCCGCGAGCAAGCCCTGCCCTTGCACCACGAGGTGTACGTCATCGGCCAGTCGCGTCTGCGCGAGGACGCAGTCGCACCGGAGATCGCCGCTGGCGGGGAGGTGGGCCTGTTCCGCATCGCGACCGGCGGCGAGGAGCAGGTCCGCGGCCGCCTGGGCTGGAGCGTGTTCGGCATCGGCCTGCTCGTCTTCCTGTTGGGCGGGGTGAGCGGCGTCGCGCTGGGAATGGCGTTCATGGGCCAGGACGCTCAGCACCGCTCGAGCGCGCCACTCACCATCCCGATCGTCGCGGGAGCCCTCAGCGGCCTGTTCTGGCTCGGCGCCTCCTGGGCCTGGGCCATTCGCAACGGGCTGATCGATCTGCGCGAGCGGGTGCGCCAGGCGCGTTCCCTGGTCGAGGTCGAACTGCAGCGGCGAGCGGACCTGATCCCGCGACTGGTGGCCGTGGTCGAGGCCAGCGCCGGGCACGAGCGCGAGGTCCAGACGGAGCTCGCGGCCATGCGCGCCCAGGCCGCGGCGACGGTCGAGGGCGAGGCCGGCACCGACCCCCGGGCCCTGGCGCCGCGGTTGCAGATCGTGGGCGAGCGCTATCCGGAGCTGAAAGCCGCGCAAGCCTTCAGTGACCTGCACCGTCGCCTGGTCGGCACCGAAGACCGCATCGCGCGCGCGCGCAGCTACGTGAACGCCATCGGCGCCAGCTACGACGATCGCTTGGAACAGGTCCCCGACACCTTCATGGCGAAGTTGCTCGGGCTGCGGTCGTTCCCTCTCCTGGCTGTCGAAGGCTTCGAGCGTAGACCTGTCGACGTCGATCTGGGAGACAACTGAGAGCAGCGCCTACGCCAAGGCGGGGGACGCCCTCGTTCGTACCCTCGGTGGTGACGCGACTTCCAACCCACGATGTGGATCTTTGAGACAGTCGTGTCGACGGCGGACGATCAACGAAAGCTCCGTCGAGTTTGCAGCGATCATCTCCGGTTCACCTTCGGCTACGGGTTTGTGACGTCGGGATGACGCCAAAGATGAGGGCGGGGTGAACGCCTGGGCGAATGTCCGGAATCCAGGCATGCCATCTCCAATCCAGCGTTAGAAGGGTCGAGGACACCCTCGTACTCCCCGATCGAAGTTGGGCGTCGGCCTCACGTCCTGTCATGTCACGAACCTGCCGAATCCCCAGTAGCGTCTTCCTTGCCAGCGCAGTCGGTGCGCTGGCAGCGATTCTCGCGTTCTCGTCTCCGCAGGACGCCTTCGGGGGTGTTGCGTCTCGGGTCGAGCCCGACGTCGCGCATTTCGATGGAACCCAAGTCGTAGGACCGGGTGAGTGCGCCGAGTGCCACGAGCCCGAGACCGCCGTCTGGCTCGGAAGCGCCCATGTCTCGGGCGGCAAGGTGTTGACCCGAAGCGACGAGGCGAAGGCCATTGCGAGTGCTTTGGGCGTGCGACGAATCAAGAGCGACGAGCGTTGCGCGTCGTGCCACTTCACCCTGCAGGCCCAGGAGGATGGCCGATTCAAGGCGGTCTCCGAGGTCTCGTGCGAGTCCTGTCACGGCGGCGCGGCGGGTTGGGTGGAACTCCACAATGACTTCGGTGGCACCGACTCCACCGCCGAGTCCGAGACCCCTGAGCATCGCGCGGACCGCATGCGGCTGTGCGACGAGGCCGGGATGCACCGCCCGACCGAGTTCGTGTCACTCGCAACACGCTGCTACGCCTGCCACTTGATCTCGGATTCCGAGCTCGTCGCTGCCGGTCATCCTATTGAGGACGGGTTGGAGTTCTTGGCGGGCAGTCAGGGCTCCGTACGACACAACTTCGTGCGAGGGGCGGGGGTGAATGCCCCCGCTTCGACCGAACAGCGTCGGGTCATGTTTGTAGCGGGTCAGGCCGTGAGGCTCGAGATGGCCTTGCGCGGATTGGCTCGCGATCCCGGTCAAGGCGAGTGTGCAGACTCCCTGAAGGCTGCAGTCGAGGCGGCGCGCGGTGTGCTCGCGGCTGTCGCCGAGCGCAGTGAGTTGCCGACCGTGGCGGCGATGCTCGAGGCCTCTGATCTCGGACCTGATGCGGTCGCGCCTGCACTCCTCCACGCCGCTGATGTCGTGCGGAAGGCAGCGCTCGAGTTCGAGCATGGGCAGGACGGCACCGGCCTGGCTGCGATCGATCCGTTGCTTCCGATTGCTTCGGACTCGTGAGAGTCGGGGCTTCGACATCACCGGCCGAGCCTGCGGCGGCTGGGACCGGACGACCGTCAGTGCGCGCATGGGGCCCGCTCGTGGCGGGATCGCTGCTCACGCTGACGCTCGTGGGGAGCGCGCGCTACGCCGAGTCGGCGCTGCAGTCCTTGGCCTTCCCGACAGGCTGGCTCGCCGTGCTGTGCTTCGGCCTGCTGGCGCTGGGCTGGACTGCACGCAACCCCGACGAGGACGCGCTCCGCCAGCGCTTCGGCACACAGGCCGTATGGACGGTCTTCGGCCTGGCGTTGTTGCTGGTCCACATGGACAGCCGAGCGCCGAGCGGGCCGCTCGGTATGGCATTGGCCGCAGGCGTCGCAGCACTCGTACTCAGCCTGATTGTCGGTTGGACCCTGACCCTCGGGGTTCGTGACGGCGGGAGCCGTGAGAGCCTGCGACGCTGGCACATCGGGCACTTGGGCCTGTCCTTCGGGCTCCTGGCCCTGGGGGTGGTCCACGGCGTCGTGCTGAGCGCTCACGGACTTCTCGCCTACGTGGTCCTCGGGAGGGAGAGTTGAGCGGGCGCGAGCTCTTGATGGAGCCTGCCCGCGCGCGTCTCCTGGCGGTCGGAGCGTCGGTCGCTACTGCGGTGGTCGTGCTGGGGATCATGGGCAGCCCACCAGGGAAGGTGCTGGTCCTCCCGGGGCCACTGAGCTCGAATCACGCCGCCCTGGGCGAGGATTGCGGGGTTTGCCACGCTGCCTCGCCGGTTGCCGTGGCGGGCCCCCTGCACGGGGTGGTCTCCGACGACCTGCGGACGGAGCAGAGCGCCAAGTGCCTGCTCTGCCATTCGAATCTCGGCGACAGGCCACTCGCGGCCCATGGCGGAGCTGTGCAGCTGGACCCGTCGACCGGCGCGGCTCGCGGGCCATTCTCGGTTCCGTTCGATGCCGGCGGCTCGCTGGCCTGCGCGAGTTGCCACCGAGAGCATCAGGGGCGGAGTCGCTCGCTGACCGAGTTGGGCAACAGCCAGTGCCAGACCTGTCACACGGACGAATTCCGGGGTTTCGGGCAGGGTCACCCTGAGTTCGGCGAGCTGCCCGACCCGAGCCACCGGGCGATCCTGTTCGACCACCGCTCTCACTTCGTCGAACACTTCGCCGGCGCGGCGGCGGAGGCGGCGCCCGCGTCTTGCACGGACTGCCACGAGCCCGACGCCCGTGGGGGACACATAGGCGTGATCTCCTACTCGGTCGCCTGTGCCGCCTGCCACGACGACGAGCTGCGGGGCGCGGCGCAGGTCGAAGGCTCGGGCCTGAGTCTGTTCTCGCTGCCCGCACTCGACCTCGTCACTCTCGAGGATGAGGGGCTAGATGTCGGCCGTTGGGCGGCGGATTCAGCGGAAGTCGAGACCGCCATGACGTCCTTCCTGACCGCGTTGGCGCCGGAACTGTCGCCGCCGGCCGACGTCGATCTACTCGACCTCTATGGAGCGACGGAGTCGCAGCTCGAGGCGGTGGGCCAGTGGGCTGCAGGCATACGGAGCTACTACAGAGATCTGTCGGAGCAGGGCCAGCGCTCACTCGTGCGTGCTGCGTCGCGCCTGGTCGATCGGGAGCTCACCGATGACGAAGCCTCGGCCTTGGCCGGCGGGTTGCCGGCGGAGGTCCTGCGGGGGGCCCTCGACGCGTGGCTCCCGAGCGAGTCCTCCGTCGCGGTCAGCGCGGCCACGGTCGACGGCGACGTCGGCCGCGAGGGCTGGGTCGAGGGAGGCGGTTGGTATCGACAGGATCTGGACTTCACCCTGCGCTATCGGCCGGTCGGGCACGCTGATCCGTTCATACGTGCCTGGTCGGACCTGGTTGGCGAAGCCCAGGGCGAGGGGCGGTCTGATGGCCTGGGCGAGCTTGCCACGCTGCTTCGCGATCCCAAGGCGCCCGGGCAGTGCGCGCGCTGCCACGCTCGAGTTCAGGAGCCGTCCGGTGGTTGGGCCCTGCGTTGGACGCGGCTCGAGGCGACGCCGGGATTGACTCATTTCTCGCACGCCACCCACTTCCCGCTCCTGGATGAAACGGGCTGCCACGTCTGCCATCAACCGGCGGGCATCGGGAGCCAAGGGCCGGGAGTTGCCAGCGCGTCGAGCTTCGCACCGCTGACCCGTGAAGCCTGCGCGTCGTGTCACTCGAGCGGCGGTGCATCGGATCGTTGCCTGACCTGCCACGACTACCACGTTCACCCGAGCCCGGCCGTCTCGCGGCCGTCGCCACTGCTGATCGAGCGGCAAGACGCGGCGTTGGACGAATCGCCGCGATAGCGCGTGACAACCTCTACCGGACCAGATGGATTCGCGAACCCAGCCGCATCCCAGGGTGCTACTCGCCCTCGTCCTCACCCTGGCGTCGTGCCTGGTCGTTCCGCGCGGTCCAGTCCAGACCGCCCCTGCCGCGGAGGCGGGGTCTGATCTGGCGGAGCGCTCCCATGCCGAGCTCCTGGAGCGAGATCCATTCCCGTCCGCTCGGCAATGCGCGACCTGTCACGAGCGCCACTACCGCGAGTGGTCGGCGTCGCCGCACGCCTACGCGCAGATCAGTCCCACTTACAACGCCTATCAGGCATTGCTGGTCAATGCGACCAACGGGACCCTGGGCGACTTCTGCGTCCGTTGTCATACGCAGGTAGGGATGACCTTGGGGGAGCCGATTGCGGCCAGCAACGCCGCGCGTTCTGAGGTCGCGGTCGAGGGCATCACCTGTGTGGTCTGTCACCGGGTATCGACGTCCTACGGCAAGAACTCGGGGCGCTTCGCGCTCGAGTCCGGCGACATCTTCGAGCCGATCTACGGACCTCGAGCCGACGATGAACTACGTCGAGTGCTAGGAGACCCGGCTACCTATCGACGGGTCGTGACCGATTCGGACTCACCGGGAAGGAGAATCCACGCTGAGGCGCGTCAGATGCCACAGATCCAGCGCTCCGCCTTTTGCGGCCGTTGCCACGACGTCCGCCTGGTCGACGGCTTCCGACTCGAGGATGCCTTCAGCGAGTACAAGCAGTCGCCGGCGGCCGAGCGAGGAGAGAGTTGCCAGGATTGCCACATGGGGCCCATTCCCGGCGTTCCCTCCCGCTATGAGGATCAGCCAGCAGCGATCATCGGCGATCAGCCGACGGCGCCGGCGCGCCGGACCAATCACATGTTTGCCGGTCCCGACGCTCCGCTCGTGCATCCGGGGATCTTCCCCCACAATCCCGAGGCAGCGGCCCTGGCGAGCCCGCAGGAGTGGCTTCAGTTCGACTATGCCGCGGGCTGGGGGACAGACGAGTTCGAAGATGCTTGGCCCGACGACAGCGAGTTCCCCGAGCGCTGGGCATCGGCCGACGAGCGCTACGACGCGCGCGAAGTTCTCGAGACTCAACTCGGGCTTCGCCGAGAGGCCTATGAGCGGGGCACGACGCTTTTGCGCAACGGCTACCGGCTCGGCGAGATCCGCGATCTGGGGGCGGGTGATGGTCTGGCCTTCGAACTCCGTGTAGAGAACGCGAGCGATGGTCACAGCGCGCCGACGGGCCTCATTGCGGAGCGCCTGGTCTTCCTCCAGATCGTCGTTACCAATGCCGATGGGGAAGTGGTCTTTCGATCAGGCGATTTGGACCCCGACGGGGACCTGCGCGATCGGCACTCCGCCTGGGTGCAGGCGGGACACATGGAGCGCGATGAGCAGTTGTTCAACCTCAGGTCGCCCTTCGTCGTTCGAAACCTGCACGGGAGTGAGCGCGAGCAGATCGTGCCCGCGAACTACTCCTTCGACCCGCTCGTTTTCGTGCGTCCGTCGCCCACGCCGTCGATGCTCATGGGTGGCGTCCCCGGTGTCCGCATTCAGAAGCGGAATATCGAGATCGGCGGCTATCGCGTAGCGCGTTACTCGGTGCCGGCCGAGATGCTTCAGGGTGCCGGCCCCTACCACGTGCGGGCACAACTCGTTTCGGGACAGCTCCCGGTGCATCTCATTCGAGCCATGCAGAGTGTTGGTTTCGAGTGGGGGCTATCCGGTGAGAAGCTGGCGCAGGAGCTGGTCGCTAACTACCGGGTCCTGCACGTACGTGAAGCGACGATGGATGGACGCTGAGCCCGTGGCGCTCGAAGCTCCTCGTAGCTCCTGGGTCCTGCTCATTGCGGTCCTGGTGGGGTCGGGCTGTCGCACTCCGAGTGCGGCGCAGAGGCCGTTGCGCCGGGAGCTTCCGATGGCCAGCGATGCGGACGGGCGGACGCCCTTGTCCGATACTCCGCGCGGGCGTGACGCGCTCGTCTTCGCGCCGGTGGAACATCAGCCGGACGGCTTGGCGCTGGACTCGGAACTGTCGGACGAAGTCATCGGCTATCGGGCGGAGGCGATCGCGGAGCGCCCGGAGCCGCTGCTCGAGATCGGGGGAAGGTTTCTTTCCAGCGGCCCCATCCCGGCGGGCGTCGAGCTACCCACGGGGCAGGTGTTTCAACCGTCGCTGATCGTCTTCGGGGACTTGCGATCTGCGGTGCAGAGCCATGACTCCGGATCGGACGTTCGCACCGAGTGGGCCAATCGGCTGGACTTGTTCGCCAACTTGTCGCTTTCCGGAACCGAACGGGTACTCCTCGGTCTGCGGCCGATCGATGGTGAGCGGGGGCAGTTCACCGGATACAGCCTCGAACCCGACGAGGATTCGGGTTGGGAGTCTGGCTTCAACTCGAGAATCCGGACGCTCTACTTCGAGGGCGAGTTCGGCGAGCTGTTTCCGGGGCTGGACGATGGGGACCGCCACGCCCTGGACTATGGCCTGACGATCGGACGAGTTCCTCTGCTCGTGCAGGACGGGTTCCTGGTCGACGACGACGTCGACCTGCTCGGAGTGACGCGGAACTCGCTCACGGCCGAAGGTGTCTCGAATCTGCGGTTGACGGGCTTGGTGGGCTGGAGCGGCGTCGATCAGGGAGGTGGGGCGGACGGCGAGACTGGGGCCATGGTGGGCCTTCTGACCGCAGCAGACACCTCACTGTTCGACAGTTCCATGGCACTCGACCTGCTCTTCGTGGACGGTCATCAGCGTGACTCGGACGCCTGCTACCTGGGTGGCAGCTCGGTGCAGCGGCTCGGGGTGCTCGACACGACGTTCAGAGTCGCGACATCTGTTCCGCTGCACGGTGACACCCCTTCGGCGACGGCGGGGACACTGCTCGCCTCAGAGGTCGCCTACACGCTCGAGGGCAGGGAGCACGTCGTCTACGCCAACGGCTTCTGGTCCATCGATCAGTTCTCTTCAGCAGCACGCGGCCCGGACCGCGGCGACGCCGTGGCGCGAATCGGGATTCTCTTCGAGCCCGTCGGGATGGGCACCTTCGGCATACCGCTCGGTGGAGCCTTGAGCGACACCGTCGGTGGAGCTCTCGGCTATCAGCACTTCCTGAATGGAACGCGGGGGCAGATCGTCTTCGAGATAGGAGGTCGTGGGAGTCTCGAGGGCGAGCACGAGAGCGCCCTGGCACTGGGGGCCCGCTACCAGCGGGCCTTCGGCCAACATCAGGTCTTGCGCCTCGACGCCTTTGTCGCAACGCGAGAGGGGGACGACTCGTCGCAGGGGATTCGGGCCGAGTGGCGCGTCAAGTTCTGACCCACGTCAGCGGCGGCGCAGGCGCAGGAACTGGAAGCGCCCGAAGCGGCTCTGCACGCCGGGAAGTTGCTCGAGCTTGCCCAGGGCGCTGCCGACCAGTCCCGCCAGGCGCTTGCCGCGCTCGGAGAAGTTGCGCGTGCGGAAGGCCAGCTCCTCCGGTTGAGGGGCGGCCTGCAGGCCCAGGCGATCGACGGTCTCGAAGCCCGCGTCGTGGGCCAGGCGCTCGATCGCGCGCGGATCGACGGCCTCGAAGGGACCGATGTTCGGGTCGGGCGAGAGCACGTACTCCACGCCCCGCGGCCCGCCGCGCTTCGAGCGCAGGCGTTCGGTCAGGCTGTGGAACGAGCGCGTGCTGACCAGCCCCAGGATCAACTCGCCCCCGGGCTCGAGCCAGCGCGCGATGTCGGCCAGGAGCGGGCCGCGCTGGTCCGGCGCCAGGTCCTCGAGGCGGAACAGGCACGTGGCCACGGCGTAGGTCGCCTCGGGCGGCGCCTGCGGCCCCAGGCGCACGGCGTCGTCGGGACTCCACAGGTGGATGCCGGCCACCGGCCGCACCCGGTTGGCCACGAACTCGCCGACCTCCTTGGTGCGCTCGACCACGTCGAAGTGGAAGCCGCGGCGTTGGCGCCAGGTGCGCTCGGTCACGATGCCCGTGCAGGGCAGCACGTCGAGCCAGCGGCCCAGGGGCGGCTGATCCTCTTCGAGCTTGTCCGCACCGCGCTCCACGAAGCGCTCGATCGCCGCCTCCGTGGCGCGCACCTCCCAGGGCCGCGGCTTGTTGTGCCGCAGCCCGTTGAGCACCCGCGCGCGCTGGTACACGGCCAGGTCGTCGGGGTGCCAGGCGGCCGGATCGGGCGAGGAGGGGATCGGCCGCCCGCCGTAGTGGTTCCAGTGGCGCACCACGTCGAGGGGGCGGCGCTTGGGGCCCGACTTGGGCTGGAACTTGGGATAGCCCAGGGCCAGCACCGCCACGACCAAGCGGTCATAGGGCAAGCCCACCAGCTCGCGCACCGCTTCCTTGTCACCGGTCTGGGTGATCCAAAAGGTCCCCAGTCCCAGCACCTGGGCCGCCAGGCTCATGTTCTGGATCATCGCGCTGGCCGACTGGATGTTGGCCCAGCTCTCCTCCGAGAACTCGCGCCCGTAGGAGACGACGATGTTGGTGGGCGCGTTGCCCATCTGGCTCGACAGGGCGGCGAGCTTCGCGTTGACCTCGGGATCGTCCACCGCCACCAGATCCCACATCTGGTAGTTGCAGGAGGAGGGCGCCCAGATCCCCGCGTGCATGACCTGGTCGGCCAGCTCGCGCGGCACCGGCCGCTCGTCGAACTTGCGGATCGAGCGCCGGGTGTAGATCGCCTCCCAGAAGTCACGCTCCGGCGTCGGCCCCACCGGCTCGCCGACGTCGAAGTCCTTGGGCCCGCGGCCCAAGGTGGGAGAGCCTTCGGCGGCCTCGGGAATCCCTCGATCCATTGCCTCGGGACGCGCGCCTTCGACTTCTGCGGGGCTGCCGCCCTGCGCCTGGGGCGTCGACGATGTGGGCGGTTCGGAGGTCATGGGGATGGGGTCGGGCGCGCCCGGTGGGGGACCGCGATGCCCCATTGTGCCCCCCTCGAGAGGGACGGGCCACCGCCCTGTCTCGGCGCGGCCGTCCCGGGCACCCGGCGGGCGCGGATCCGGACCCGGTCCACTTTGCGGTGCGCTCGTCGGCGCCTACAGCGGCGCCGAGCCGCTGACGCTCGGCTCCCGACTCTCCGATCCGGATCGCGGTTCACCCCAGTCTGCGCGACCAGCTCTGCCCCGTTCGGTGAGGTTGGAGACCTTCCCTCCGACCGGATCGGTTCGTGCGGTTGGGCTCGCCAGCACGACGTTGGGCAGATCGGTGGCGCCCCATGCCGGCGCGCGCGCAACGGATTGTTGCGAGCGTCGAGGGGGGGGTAGCCTCCACGAAGCGAGCCTGCATCGAGGGGGATGCGTGGCATTCGAAGATACCCCAGCAGTCAGAGAAACATGTCTTGCAGTCAGAAGCGTGCGGCTTCGAGAAGGGCCATATCCATGCGTCTCGCCAAGCCGGTCGGGATCCTTTCAATCTTCGCTTCGGTCGGGATCGCCCAGACCACCGCGCCCTCGTTGATCGTTGCATGCGGAACGTCGGGGGTATTCACATACACCGAGGAGATGACGATTCAATTCACGGCCGGGTCTGATCCCGTCGATATCGCGTCCGGAATCTTCGCGAATGACATCGCCGATGAATGGGCCTGCGGTGTCTGCTTCAGCATCGACCCACTTGCGATCTGGAGTTGCGAGAAGGGCAACACGGGCCCAGCCGACCCCGCGGATTTCACGATCACGGGCATCACCGAGGTGGGTGGGGTCTTTACCGTGACCGGGGACTATTCGGGGGGGATCAGCGTGGAGTGCCGGGACTGTTGAGCGGTTGAATGCTCTGAGCAGATCCTTGCCGCGCGGGTCGGTTAGGCTTCGGCGCGCGCCGATCGGGCTCGATCTGCGCGCGCCGCTCCTGGCTGTTCGCTGTCATCGCCCGCGGGCTGGGAGGTCGAAAGAGTCTTGACATGCGGAAACTGATTGTCGTCGTGGTCGTGCTCGCGATTGGACTGCTTCTCGTCGACTTGCCGAGAGTCGGAGATCCGGGAGGTGCCGCGCGGCGAATCGCCGAACAGGATGGCGTCGACGATTCGAATGGAGGGCTTACTTCACCCGATTCCTACGCCGCGGATGGCGGCAACGATCGGGCGCTGGCACCCTCGGGGCCACTTGCCGACGGCGCGAGCGATGAGCTTCGGCTCAGCACCATCCAGTTCGAGGACTCCCGCGACGGCGTGCTGCTCGACGGGTGGGGAGAGCTGTGCTTGCTGACCTCGGGGGGAGCACTTCGGAGGGTCGAGGTTCGCGAAGGGAGCGCGCGGCTCCCGGATGGGCTCGGGCTGGACGAGGCGTGTTGGGTGGTGGACCTGCGGCTCGATGGGGTCGATTACACCTACCTCGAACTCGATGCGACGTGGGCGGAGCTCGTCGAGCAGACGCCCGTTGCGGTCTTCCCTGGCCGCGCGGTGCCGGCGCGGGTGGTCGACGAGGCGGGCGCGCCGTGGACGCTGCCCCTGAGGCTGGGGCCGCCGATCGACGGCGGGTTCGGCGTCGGCGCCGAGGGGCACGCGCGCTTGCGGGCCGAGGTGACGTCCCCGATCGCACTCCCCTTCGCTGGGCCAGGCGAGCGTCTGGAACTGCTGACCGAGGGAGGGCGAGCGCGATTCGTCGTGCCCCCGCCTCCGGCGCCGTTGGAGGTTGATCCCCCTGACGGGTCGATCGTGGCCATCGAGCTTTCGGATGTCGTCTTGACTGCCACCCGGGACGTCGAACTCGTCCTTCTCGCCGGGGCGCCCCTCGACGGCCTTTTCCTGAGTGTGAGCGCGGTGCGTGGACTGCGTCCCTCCGACGCCGAGGCTGCGGGCGTGGCCGTCGTCAGGCTCGAGAGGTCCCGTTGGTTCGAGAACTCCCAAGGGGACTTCGAGCTCCGCACGGCCCTGCCGCAGTTGCCGTCGGGGACCTATCGTCTTTCGGATTCTGGTGTGAACGCCGAGGCGGGAGTCGAGCTGTCTGTGGAGTCCTTCGAGGTCTCGAGCGATTCCGAGCGCGAGATTGCCGTGTGGATCTACACGGACGAGGTCGCGCGCCCCACGACGGGACGGATCGCGCTTCGCTTCGCGCGCCCCTGGCGCGAGGTTCTGGCCCTTGGTGAGGGGCGACTCAAGGTCTTCCTGACTGCCGGAAGCGGCGGCCAGCTCGCGTCGGGTCAACGGCGGTCGTTGAGCTGCCGACTCGACTCGGGACGGGTCACGGCCAGGGATGATTTCACCGTCGAGCTGCACGAGTTCGTCGATCTGGCGGCGGGCCCCTACGTCCTCTCGCTCCAGCCGGTCGGATTCGTGACCGACGTCGAGCTGCCGCCGAGCGGGTCCGGGCCGACGGTCGTTGTTCCGGCAATCGGGAGGGTGAGGGTTCAGCCGCGAGGGGCAGAGGCCGAGGCGACCGCCGCCGGCGGAAGTCGGCCGCGGCCGGTACTCGAACCGCTTGCGGTCCCGCCGGAGATCCCGTCTCCGATTCGTCCTATCGGCACCGACGAGCGGTCCTCCGAGTACCTTCTCGTTCACGGCGAGTACGGACTGCAGGTTCCGGGCGGAACGGTCGTTATCGAGCCATCGAGCTTCTCGGTCGACCGTCAGGAAGTCCTGGTCGAGTGGGAGCAGCGACGCAGCTTCGCCCGCGAGGTTCGCTGGAAGCTGGACGGGGTGGACCTGAGCCTGCCGCTGTCGATGCAGGGGGACGTCCGCCTGCTGCTCGACGGCACCTCGGTCGACGGGGTCGTGGCGCAGGGGATCGGGTTCGACCTGGGTACCCAGCGCTTGGCCGGTTGGAGGGTGATCGCGCCGATCTCGGGCACGTTCGTCCTCGATGTGCCGCTCACCTTGCCGGATGGGCGGACGGTCCATCGGCGGCTGCCGGACTTCACCCTAGGTGAGGTCGAACTCCCGCCGGTGATCGACGAGCTCTCGGACATGGACCTCTGAGCCGTTCGTGCGCTGGCCCGGTCACGGACGATCGTCCCTCGTGCGGGGCTCGGTCAACGACGGATCCAATGGCCAGGGTGCATGCGCCGCGCCGGCTGAACGAGGGTCGGTGGCTCGAGCGTCCCGCGTCACCGGGAGCCTCGGACGCGCGCGGATGGGCGGCGTCGTGCGGTCCACGGCCGCGCAGCTTCCCGGCTGGACTTCCAAGGCCGAGCCCGTCCCCTTCCATTGGGCCGAGCAGCGGCGAAGTCATGGGGCGCTGCTCGCGGCGCACGAGCGTCGTACCATGACAGCACCGATGGGCGAGGAGTGCTCCACCGCCCCGTCCGCGTCCTCTACTCGACGACCCCACGCGTGTCCGATTCTCGATTCGATCCCGACGGCAGAATGGCCGCACGCGCCTACTGGCGCGCGAACCTGCGGCTGCTTGGCCTCCTGCTCTCGATCTGGTTCGCCGTCTCCTTCGGCTGCGGGATCCTGTTCGCGGAGCCGCTCAACGAGTACCAGCTCCCGGGCACCGGCTTCCCGCTCGGCTTCTGGTTCGCCCAGGCCGGCTCGATCTACACCTTCTGCGTGCTGATCTTCGTCTACGTCGTGGCCATGAAGCGGCTCGACCGTCGCTACGGCGTCTCCGAGGACTGACGGCGCCATGGACGTCAAGAGCTGGACCTTCCTGATCGTCGGGCTGACCTTCGCCCTCTACATCGCCATCGCGATCTGGGCCCGGGCCGGCAGCACGCGCGAGTTCTACGTGGCCGGCGGTGGGGTGCATCCGGTCGCCAACGGCATGGCCACCGCCGCCGACTGGATGAGCGCCGCCTCGTTCATCTCCATGGCGGGGCTGATCTCGTTCATGGGCTACGACGGCAGCGTCTACCTGATGGGTTGGACCGGGGGCTATGTGCTCTTGGCCCTCCTGCTGGCGCCCTACCTACGCAAGTTCGGCCGCTTCACGGTCCCTGACTTCGTGGGCGACCGCTACTACTCGCGCACCGCGCGGCTGGTGGCGGTGGTCTGCGCGATCTTCGTGTCGTTCACCTACGTCGCGGGGCAGATGCGCGGCGTGGGCGTGGTCTTCGGGCGCTTCCTCGAGGTGCCGGTCGAGACCGGCGTCGTGATCGGTATGGGCGTGGTGCTGTTCTACGCGGTGCTCGGGGGCATGAAGGGCATCACCTACACCCAGGTGGCGCAGTATTGCGTGCTGATCTTCGCCTTCATGGTGCCGGCGATCTTCATCTCGATCCTGATGACCGGGGTGGCGGTGCCGCAGCTCGGCTTCGGCTCGAACCTCGCCGGCGAGGTGGGCAGCCGCATCGCGGGGGGTGAGACGATTTCGCTCTTGGCCAAGCTCGACGGGCTGCACGCGGAGCTCGGCTTCGCGCCCTACACCTCGGGCTCCAAGGGTCTGGTCGACGTCTTCTGCATCACCCTGGCGCTGATGGTGGGCACGGCCGGCCTGCCCCACGTGATCATCCGTTTCTACACCGTGCCCCGCGTGCGCGACGCGCGCACCTCGGCCGGTTGGGCCCTGCTGTTCATCGCGGTGCTCTACACCGCTGCGCCGGCGGTGGGGGCCTTCGCGCGCACCAACCTGATCGACGTGGTCGAGGGGGCGCGCTACGCCGAGTCGTCCGAGACGGACGCGGCCAAGACCATCCCGGCCTGGTTCAAGAACTGGGAGAACTCGGGCCTCATCGCCTGGGTCGACAAGGACGGCGATGGGCGCGTGCGCTACCGCAGCGGCGCGCCCTTCGACGGCAAGCCCGCCTTCGAGTCGGGACCCACGGACGAGGCCGGCCGCGGGGTCTCCGGTGAGCGCCTTGTGACCAACGCGCCCTCCGCGGGCGAGAACGAGCTCTACATCGACCGGGACATCATGGTGCTGGCCAATCCCGAGATCGCAGGCCTGCCGAACTGGGTCATCGCGCTGGTGGCCGCCGGTGGGCTGGCTGCGGCCCTCTCCACGGCGGCGGGCCTCTTGCTGGTGATTTCCACCGCCGTCAGCCACGACCTACTCAAGCGCACGTTCTTCCCGCAGATCCGCGAGTCGCGCGAGTTGGCCGCCGCGCGCATCTCGGCCGGGGTCGCGGTGATCTTCGCGGGCCTACTCGGCATCTACCCGCCGGGCTTCGTGGCCCAGGTGGTGGCCTTCGCCTTCGGCCTGGCGGCCTCGTCGTTCTTCCCGGCGATCCTGCTCGGGATCTTCTCGCGCCGCATGAATCGCGAGGGCGCGATCAGCGGCATGGTGGCGGGGATCACCTTCACCGCCGGCTACATCGTCTGGTTCAAGTTCGTCGCGCCGGAGACCAACACCGCGGAGCACTGGTGGTTCGGCATCAGCCCCGAGGGCATCGGTGCCTTGGGCATGGCCCTGAACTTCGCCGTGGCGATCGCCGTGGCCAAGTTCACGCCGCCGCCGCCGCCCGAGATCCAAGCGCTGGTCAGCTCGGTCCGCGTCCCCAAGGGCGCGGGCGGGGCCCAGGCCCACTGACTCGGACCCCGGCGACGCATCCGCCGCCACCGGGGTCCGCTCCTGGACCTGGTCGATGCCCCGTTAGTTGGCGGGGTGCGCTCCAATTCGAGGGTCCGTCAGTCGCCGGAGCCTCCGAACTTGGATTGGTCGCACGAGGCACCCTTGACGACCACGTTGGGGCCGCAGGCGACGACAGCCCTGTCGAAGGCGGAGCAGGGGTCGACGTGCGGATAGGGGAGGAGCTCCCACTGGCTCACCTGAAACTTGAAGATGCCCCGGCACCAGGAGGCGATCGCATTGAGCTGGACACACTCGGCGCATTCACCTTCAGGCGGGTTCGGTATGCCTTCGGTGATCAACGTCGATGAGGACTGCTCCCAGTCGATGCCGAAGTCGACGCCGACACCACCCGGGGAGCTGTTGAACGTCCCCGAGATCGAGAAGCCCTTGACGATCTCGCCTTTCACCGAGCTGTCCACGGCGCCGGCCTTGGGGCACACGATCGGGCCGAAGGGCTTCGTGCGTCCCTTGCAGCTGACATTCAGGAGCTCGCCTGGCGGGCAGTCGCCCGTCAGCGGCGTCTCGGGATCACAGGTCAAGGTGTTGTTGTGCACGAAGGACTCGCCGTTGTAGGGCGTGCACGCGCCGCAATCGAATCCGGCGTCGGCACTGGTCGCCTGGCCGCCACCGTGGCCGAACTGACCCGGATCGGTGAGCGGCGACAGGGTCGGCGGAGCGGAGACGCCGCGGTGCACGATGGGCGGACCGAAGGACCCGCTTCTCAGGCAGAGGATCAGCTTCCCGGCCGACTTCGTGCCCCGGACCCGCACGAGCACCCCGGGAGGCAGCGTCGACACGGCTTCGATCTCGGCCTTGACCGGCGTGGCGGGCAGGGGCCCCGCGGTGCGGAACTCGTAGAGGTCGACCACGGTGTCCCGGGGGCAGTCGCGATCCATGTAGTTGAAGGCGACGAAGAGCTCCCCGTCGGGGATGTTGACGCTCGGGCTGTCGAGGTAGAAGCCCGCGTCGTAGTGGAAGGGCGCGTCGCCGTAGCCCTGGTAGTTCAGCACGCCGTGGATGTCGTGCATGGTCGCCAGGGAACCCGAGTGGCCTCGGAAAGAAAGCCCCTCGCTCGCCGGCGCCCCGGCCGGCTGCGGAGGCGGCGGGAGCACGACGACCTCCTGCCAGTCGATCTCCTCGTCGCCGGGGCCGAAGCGCCCCGGTGCATCGCCCAGGGGCGCGAAGTGGTGGGTGTGAGCCGTGGGTTGGGTGACGGTCAGCAGCTCGAATACGTCGTTCTCGGCGACGCTGGAGTCCGCGGTCAGCCACGGGCGAGTGACGCCCACGGCCTGCCCGCCACCGGAGCTGCCGCTGGAACCGCCGCCAGAGGCGCCGCCGGAACCGCCGCCGCCGGACGCCGTCCCTGCGAGACTCGCTTCGCCCAGGGTGATCCACATGGTGCTCAGCGGTCCCACTTCGACGAAGGGCGTGAAGCCATCGCCGTCGGTGACGAGGTTGTAAGCCTTGGCCACGCCCGCGGCATAGCCTTGGACCTGGACCGGGATCCCCGGCCTGGGGGCCGTCGTGTTGCTGATCACGTCGAGCGCGATCTGGTGCCCTTGGACGGTGGGGGTCGTCGCCGCGCCGGCGATCGAGCCCGCGCCGAGCGAGCTGGCGATGATTGAAACCGTGGCGATCGGAGCAAGGCCGATCGGGAAAAGGCGATAGTGCATCGTTGGGGCCTCGTGTTGGATTGATGTAGGTGAACGAACCTTCGCGGCCCGGCCCTCTAGCGCGCATCGGCCGCAAGGAGCAGCGGCCGATGCGCCCAACTCACCGGCGGACGACGCGCGGTAGATAGAGCCCGCAAGTAGATCGAGCCCGCAAGTAGATCGAGCCCGCAAGTGGATCGAGCCCCGCAGGTGGAGCTGCAAGTCCCCGTTGAGGTCAACGCTTTGAATCGTCTCCGTCGCCCTCTCGCGCGGTCGAAAATCGTCGCTTCGTCCGTCGGCAGGAACGGCCACCGCGCGCGAAGCGTGCTGCCGAGTTGAAGAAAAAGTGATCGACGGTCCGACCGTGGTCGACCTCCACCCGTCGGCGGAACCTTACGCACTTCTTTCGCCGCCGAAGCCGTCATCCGGGAACGCGAGGGGTACTCGCCCGGGTTTGTCGCGGCCCTCGGTCGCCGCTCGGGGATGATCTTGGCCGGTCGATGGTGCTCGCCCTGCATCCGACGCATCCGGGCATTGCGTGCTTCTCGACCCGCGCACCGTCCCATGTCAAGGACCACCCTCTACTGGCTCGCCGTCCTCGCCCTGCTCGGGGTGTACGGCGGCTCGCTGCTGGCCCTGGCGTACCAGCTCCCGCCGACGGCCGACGAGCGGCTGTACTTCTCCTGCGGCTACCACCTGGTGACGTACCTCGATTGGTCCGTCTACCACCTGAGGTACCAGGGACCCCTGGGGCTCTACCTGAACCAACTCTTCGCCGGAGATCTGGATCCTGCCGTCTACACGTCGCAGGAGCTGATGCCGGCCCTCGCGCTCGGACGGTTGGGGATCGCGTTCGTGGCGTTGCTCACGGCTGCTCT
Organism: Engelhardtia mirabilis; assembly: GCA_007751255.1. Classification (GTDB taxonomy): domain Bacteria; phylum Planctomycetota; class UBA1135; order UBA1135; genus Engelhardtia; species Engelhardtia mirabilis. Next base: position 5,661,384 of record CP036296.1, on the reverse strand, counting down.
GACCTTTGCCGCCGCCTTCGCGGTCATCGGTCGAGGTGGGGCGCTGTTGGCCCTGGCCCTGTTCGTGCTGAACCCGATGTTGCTGGGGCACGGAGCCCTGGTGACGACGGACATGCCCCACGCCTTGGCGACGCTGCTCGCGACGGCGGCGCTCCTTTGGTGCGTCCAGCGCCCGTCCGCACAGCGTGCGCTCGTGGTCGGGTTCGCCTGCGGACTGGCGGTCGGCACGAAGTACCTCGCCGCGGTCTTCGTGCCGTTGATCGCGATCGTCGCCATCACCGCTGTGGTCGCGCGCGGCGACGGGCAGCGCGAGGCGTCGGCCGGTCGACGCCTGAAGGTCGGCTCAGCGGCCCTCGGCGCGATGGTCGTCGGCGGCCTCTTCGCCCTGCACGCCGCCTACCTGTTCACGCAGCCCTTCGCGCCGGCGGCGGGGGACGCCTACCGCAGCGCCGCATTCGCGGCTCTCGACGCGCCCCTCTTGCGCCAGCTCCCCCGAGTGCTGCCCCTGGCTCTGGCCCAGGGACTCGACTTCATGCTCTCGACCGATGGCGTGGCGGGTCCCCGCGCCGGCTACATGCTCGGCGCCTATCACGAGTCCACGCCGCTCTACTACCCCCTGGCCCTGGCGGTGAAGACCCCGGTCGTCGTTCTGGGGGCGTTCGCGCTCGGTGCGGTCGCGCTGCTGCTTCCGAGCCGCCGGATCACGTCGCGCCAGCGCGTGGCGCTCGGCTTGCTCTTGGCACTGATCGTGCTTCCCATCGCGGCGTTGACCTTCGGCACCTCCTACAAGCTGGGAGTGCGCTACCTGCTCCAGTTGATGCCGCTGATGGCGATCGTGGGCGGGTTCGCGGTGGTCACGCTGGCGGCGGCGCCGAGCGCGGTCCGGCGCGCGCTCGCGGCCGGGCTGGTCCTTGCGGTCGTTCCCGTCGGGCTCGAGTTGCGGGGCATCTGGCCCAACGCCATCGCCTACTACAACGCTCCCGCGGGCGGGTCCGACGCCGGGCTCGAGTACTTCGCCGACTCGAACACCGAATGGGGCCAGATGAAGGACCTGGGCCTGGTCCGACTCGAGGACGAGTTCGGCGCGCTGCAGGTGGTCACGCGGGCGGGCGGGCCGCGCTTCGGGCGCCTGGCGATCTACTTCGACCAACTGGCTCCCCAGAGTCGGCAGGCGGCCGGGCCGAGTGACCACTGGCTGCTCGGCTTCGAGCCGATCGGACGGACGCAGGGTGCTTGGCGTGCCTACGACGTGCGGCCGGACGACTACGAGCGCCTGGCGGCGACCGACCCGAGTGGCGGGCGCCGGCGCGAGCTCGTGATCGCCTACCTGGCCGAGGGCCGCCTCGAGGAAGCCGCGCGGCACCAGAGTCTGCTATCGCCCTCGGACTCGCTGTCGGTCCTCGCTTCCACCATCACGCGGTGGGTCAGAGGTCAGAGGTCAGAGGTCAGAGGTCGGGCACGGAGGTCCTCGACCTCGCCCAGCGTTGGTTCTCGTTCGGCCGCTTCGACAAGGTGTCCGACCTGTTCGCCAGCGAGGGGGCGCCTGCGACCGACGTCGGTTTGACCTTGCAGGCCGAGAGCCTCGCGCTGCAGGGCAAGCTCCACGAGGCGCTCGATCTGCTGCTGGAGTGGGCCACGCCGGAGGACTTCCCGATCAGCTTCCTCTACGGCTGCGCCCTGCGGATCCGGCTCTGGCGCGAGGACGAGGCGCTAGCGGCGCTGGAGTCCTCGATCGATGCTCTGCCAACGGAACTGCGAGCCAAGGCCGATGAGTTGCGCGATCGAGCCCGGTTCAAGGCGGCGAGTCGGCCGCCCTGGACCGAGGTATGAAGCATCGAGGCGGGGCCGGATCCAAAGCGCCCCGCCCGGCCGACTCCTCGAGCCCCGACCGCCTCGCCGAATCACTCGTCGTCGCCGTCGTCGTCCCGAGCCACGGGATTCTCCGCGGGCTCCGACTCCGGGACCTCATTCGCGGGCACGTAGTCCGCGGCCACGGTCGTCACCACCGGCGTCAAGATCCAGGTCAGGGGCGGGAAGCCGTACCAGTAGTTCTCGCTCGCGGACTGGATGATCCGCACGCGATCGCCGCCCTCCGCCGCGATCTCGCCGGTGATCTCGTCCACCATTCCGCCCGTGTCGGTGGATCCGAAGATGGTGAAGACCACGAAGAGGTTGAGGCCGACATTGGTCGAGCTCCGCAGGTGCGTAGGCTCGCCATCCGGACCGACCAGGCCGTTCCATTCGCGGGCGGTGGAGTGGAAAGCGCAGCCCTGTAGGGTCGGGCAGGCGGCGAAGAGGGCGAGGACGACGGCAGAGGGACGGAACATGGGGAGCAGTCTAGTCCCCGGCCGAGCGTGCCTCTGGGCGAGTTTCAACCGCTGGCGGCCGCGGACCTCGACAGGCCGCGCGAAAGCTATTGCTCTCGCGCGGCGAGTCGAACGCCCATCGGTCGGCGACGTGTTCGCCACCGACTCGAGACGTCAAGGCACGCGCGCGACCAGTCCGTTCGAAGCCGCGAACAGCTCCACGGCGCCCGGATCGAAGAACCACACCTGGGTGTAGAGCTCACTGCCCGAGGGCAGGGAGGCGGGCCAGGGCCACTGGAAGTCGAGGCCCCCGGACGCGTCCAGCGCGATGCCGGCGACGAGCTGGTCGGGATTCGGGACCAACAGACCGCCGAGCAGCGGCAGGTTCGCGGCGCTCTGGCCCACGACCAACAGGGCCGGCGCAAAGGCGGTCCCCGACGTGAGGGTGGCGCTGACCGGGCTTCCGGCGGAGAGGTCGCCGGCGCCGCTCCATGCGGCCACGCCATTGGCGCCGGAGAGAGCCGCGCCTGTCCAGGCCCACTGCGCCGCGGAGGTCTGGTTGACGAGGATCGGCGCGGGCGGCGTCTCGGCGAGGTTGCGGCAGGGTGCCATGACGTCGAGCGCGCCGTCCGCGTCGAGGTCGACGACGGCGAGGCAGGTGGGCTGCGGGCCTGCCGCGATGTTCGTCTTCCCTCCGAGCGCGCCGCCGCCGAGGCCCAGCCAGACCGAGACGGCGTCGTTGTCCTGGGCCACCGCGATCACGTCGCCGATGCCGTCGCCGTTCACATCCGCGATCCGCACGTCGTTCGGGAAGCCGCCCAGGTCGTAGCTGACCGAGCTGAAGAAGCCGCCGCCGGGCTTCGACAGCACCACGCGCATCAGGTCGGTGTAGAGCTCGACCGTGGCGATGTCGTCGCGGCCGTCGCCGTTCAGGTCGCCCATGGCCACGCCCTGGGTCAGCGCCGAGGAGGCCACGGATCCGTCGGACACGAAGCTGCCGTTGCCGAGCCCGTGCCACAGCCTGGTGCCCGAGTACTGGGTCATCACCAGGTCCCGATGCCCGTCGCCGTTGTAGTCGCCGACGGCGACGTCGGTGCAGTTCGTGCCGCCCAGTGACAGCGCGGCGCCGAAGGTCCCGTCGCCGTTCCCGAGGAAGACGCGCAGGCCGCCCGACACGTTGCTGGCCACGGCCAGGTCCACGTGGCCGTCCTCGTCGAAGTCCGCGGGCTCGACGGAGATCGGGAAGCTGCCGGCGAGGACAGTGTTCAGGAGCGTGAACGAGCCGTTGCCGCTCGAGCGGAAGATCCGCACCTGGTTCGAGCTGCTCGAGCCGAGCGTGGCGGCCAGGTCGTCGAAGCCGTCCTCGTCGAAGTCCGCGGCTGCGATGCCCCAGGTCTGGCCGCCGGAGACGAACTCGATAGCATCGAGCTGCGGGTACACGGAGCCGAGCAGCACGGCGATCCTGCCGATCTCCTCCTGACCGGCGAGGGAGACGGCGACGTCGACCTTCCCGTCGCCGTCGAAGTCGCCCAGGGCCGTGGCCTTCGGCAGTGAAGCCGGCAGCTCGAGGTCGACGTGGGGCGCGAACGCGAGGTTCGTGGACTGGGCCGTGGAGAAGCCTGCCAGGAGGGCGATCGGGAGCGGCAGCAGGAGGGAGCGCATGGGCAGTCGGTGGAGCGGCGCCGATGGGGACGGGGAGTCGGCGAGGCTAGTTCCGGCCGCGGAGGGCGAGATGACAAGGGTGTCATCTCCGCGGGCGAGGCAAGGCGACCAGGCCGCTGCGGCCCCCGAAAGCCGCATATGCCGGTGAATCGGACCGTGCCGCTCGACGGAGGTCAATCCGACCGCTTGAAACGCCCCGGCCATCGGCCCGGCATGGAGGTGAGGGGCCCGGGCGCTCTCAGGTCTCCCCGCAAGCCCGCGCTCAGTCGCTCTCCCCGTCCTCGGGCTCGTAGTAGAAGGACAGGCCCCGCACGTTCTCGTCCACCTTGTAGCGGTGGTGCACCGGCGGGAAGGCCCGTTGGCGGCAGTCGAGGCGCTCGCAGAGTCGGCAGGAGATCCCCACCGGCACCGCAGTCTCCGCGTTGTCGAGTTCGACGCCGTCGGAGTAGACCATCTCGCGGGCGTACTGGATGTCCACGCCCAGGCCGATCGCGAGACGGCTCTGGGGCACGTGGTAGCCGCCGCCGGCCTTGCGTACGGTTCTGGCGATGCAGAAGTACGTGCGCCCGTCGGTCATGCGCGAGACCTGGCGGCTGATCATGCCGGGGGTCATGAAGGCCGAGTGGACGTTCCAGCGCGGGCAGGCGCCGCCGTAGCGCGCGAAGCGGATGCCGGAGCCGGCGTAGCGCTTGGAGATGTTGCCGGCCACGTCCACGCGCAGGAAGTGGAACGGCGGGCCCTCGTCGCCCTTGCGGCGCAGGGTGGTCATGCGGTGGCAGACCTGCTCGAAGCCGGCGCCGAAGTTGTGCTCGAGCAGCTCCACGTCCCAGCGCACGTCGCGGCCCTCGCCGATGAACTTCTCGTAGGGCATCAACACGGCCCCGGCGAAGTAGTTCGCCAGGGCCACGCGCGCCAGGGCGCGGGCCTCGTCGGTGGTCAGGCAGTCGGCCTGGGCCAGCTCTACCAAGAGGTCCGCGTGCTCGAGCAGCGCGATCTGGTAGGCGAGCTGGAAGCGGCGGCTGTGTTCGGAGAGGGCCTGGGAGATTCGCAGCACACCCTTGCCGCGGTCCAGGCGTCGAGCGGCGCCGGGCAGCTCGGTGGGGCGGGTGACCTCGACGCGCAGGCCGTGGTTCGCGAGCAGGTAGGCCGAGAGCTGTGAGAAGAGCGTCGAGGTCTCCAGCTCGCCGCGGGTCCACAGGTCCTCGGCGGCGGTCTCGAGGGCCGGGAAGTGGTTGCGACTGACCTGGATGAACTCGGTCACATCCTCCGAGGGCAGGCGCAGGGCATCGGGGCCCCAGACCTCCTCGCCGTCGGACAGGCGCTCGGCCAAGACGGCGGTTCGCTCCGAGCTGGAGCGGTACTGGCGGTAGAGGGTCGTCAGCGCCCGAGCGATCTCGGGGAAGCGCCCGACCAGGGCATCGAGGTCCGCGCCGGCCGCGTCGGAGGCAGTGAACAGCCGGTCGCCCAGAACTTCGCGCAACTCCGCGACCAGGCGCAGGTCGTCGGAGTCGGCCAGCTGGGAGAGGTCGAGGGAATAGGTCTCCGACAGCTTGAGGAGGATCGGGACCGTCAGCGGCCGTTGACCCTTCTCTATGTGGTTGAGGTAGCTGGGGCTGATGGCCAGCTCCCGAGCCATTTGCGCTTGGGTCAGGCCGCGCTTCTTCCGCCAGCGGCGGATGCGGGGCCCCAGGTGCGGCAGATCGTTCACGCCGAAGGGTACCCCTTGTCCGATTGACAGCCTGGCAAGTGCAATCGTTGACAGCCTAAATCGCTCGACTTCATGTATTTACGCCGCATCGTCCCAAGGGTGGGGCAGTGTTGTCTAGCGTCGGTGAAGGCCTCGAACCAGGGGCCGCACCCCGCACTCCGCGCTCTTCGACGACACCCAGCGCCCCCACCGGCGCCTGCCCCGAGGCCCCCCCCTCGATGGAACGACCCACCACCGTCGGCCACGCCGACAAGCTCTCCCGCCCGTCCGCTCCCGCCGCGGCCGACTCCGGTGCCCTCGAGATCGTGGGGCCCTTGGCGGCCCGCGACCGCGAGCTTCTGACGCCCGAAGTGCTGGCGCTGATCGAGCGCCTCGAGCGCCGCTTCGGCCCGCGCATCGACGAGCTGCTCGAGGACCGCGCCGAGGTCCAGCGCCGCCTCGATGCCGGCGAGCGGCCCTACTTCCCTTCCGAGTCCGCCTGCATCCGCGAGGGCAACTGGCGCGTGGCGCCGATCCCCGCCGACTTGCAGGACCGCCGCGTGGAGATCACCGGCCCGGTCGAGCGGAAGATGGTGATCAACGCCCTGAACAGTGGTGCCAACTGCTTCATGGCGGACTTCGAGGACGCCACCACGCCGACCTGGCGCAACCTGCTCGACGGCCAGGCCAACCTGATCGACGCGGTGCGCGGCACGATCGAGTACGCGGACGAGGCGCGCGGCAAGACCTACCGCCTGAACGAGCGCACGGCGACGCTGATCGTGCGCCCGCGCGGCCTGCACCTGCGCGAGAAGCACGTGCTCTTGGACGGTCGCCCGATCCACGGCGCGCTCTTCGACGCGGCCCTGTACCTGGCGCACAACGCCCACGACCTGCTCGCCAAGGGCTCGGGTCCCTACCTGTACCTGGCCAAGCTCGAGCACTACCGCGAGGCGCGTCTGTGGAACGACGTGCTGCTCGCCATGCAGGACGCTCTGGGCCTGCCGCGCGGCACGGTCCGGGTCACGGTCCTGATTGAGACGATCACCGCCGCGTTCCAGATGGACTCGATCCTGTGGGAGCTGCGCGAGCACGTCACCGGCCTCAACTGCGGACGCTGGGACTACGTGTTCAGCTTCATCAAGCGCTTCCGCGCCCACGAGAGCTTCGTGCTGCCCGACCGCGACGCGGTGGGCATGGACCGCCACTTCCTGCGCAGCTACTCGCGCCTCCTGATCCGCACCTGCCACCGCCGCGGCGCCTTCGCCATGGGCGGCATGGCGGCCCAAGTGCCCCAGCGCAACGACCCGGCCGCGACGGCCGAGGCCATCGCCCGGGTGCGCGCCGACAAGCGCCGCGAGGTCAACGACGGTCACGACGGCACCTGGGTCGCGCACCCCGCCCTGGTGGCGGTGGCGCGCGAAGAGTTCGACGCGGTCATGACCGGCCCGAACCAACTCGGGGTGGAGGGCGGCGGCCCGGCCATCGGGCGCCACGACCTGCTCAGCGTTCCCACCGGCAAGGCCACCGAGCGCGGCCTGCGCGCGATCGTCGACGTGACTCTGCGCTACCTGGAGTCCTGGCTGCGCGGTCAAGGCTGCGTCGCCATCCACGGGCTGATGGAGGACGCGGCCACGGCCGAGATCGCCAGGGCCCAGATCTGGCAGTGGCTGCGCCACGGCCGGCGACTCGACGACGGTCGACTGGTCGACGCGGAGCTGGTCGAGGGCGTGCTGACCGAGCAGCTCACCGCCCTGCGCCTCGAGTTCGGCGACGAGCGCTTCGAGCGCGGTCGCTACCTGCTCGCGGCCCAGCTCCTGCGCGAGCTGGTCTTCGCCGACGAGTTCCCCGAGTTCCTGACCACCGCCGCCTACCAGTACGTCTGAGCCCTCCACCGGCTCGGCCGTCCACTCCACCTGCTACCCGGCCCCGCGCGGCCACAGACCTTCTTCCCACCATGCAGCGAGACAACGACCCCCACCTGACCTCCCTCTCCGGCGTGCCCGCCGGGCGCTTCGACGGCATCGCGCGCGACTACTCCCCCGAGGACGTCGAGCGCCTGCGCGGCAGCGTGCGCATCGAGCACACCCTGGCGCGCATGGGTTCCCTGCGCCTGTGGGAGCTGCTCCACGGCCGCGACTACGTGAACGCCCTCGGCGCCCTGACCGGCAACCAGGCCGTGCAACAGGTCAAGGCCGGGCTCGAGGCGATCTACCTCTCCGGCTGGCAGGTCGCGGCCGACGCCAACTTGGCCGGGCACATGTACCCCGACCAGAGCCTCTACCCGGCCAACTCGGTGCCCCAGGTGGTCAAGCGCATCAACAACTCCCTCCTGCGCGCCGACCAGATCGGCCACGCGGAGGGCGACGACGACACCTACTGGATGGCGCCCATCGTGGCCGACGCCGAGGCCGGCTTCGGCGGTCCGCTCAACGCCTTCGAGCTGATGAAGGCCATGATCGAGGCCGGCGCCGCCGGCGTGCACTTCGAGGACCAATTGGCCTCCGAGAAGAAGTGCGGGCACCTGGGCGGCAAGGTTCTGGTTCCGACCCAGACCTTCATTCGCACGCTCAACGCCGCGCGCCTCGCCGCCGACGTCGCCGACGTGCCGACGGTCCTGGTGGCGCGCACCGACGCCGACGCGGCGGCGCTCTTGACCGCCGACGTCGACGAGCGCGACCACGAATTCCTGACCGGCGAGCGCACCCCCGAGGGCTTCTTCTGCACCCACCCCGGTATCGACCAGGCCATCGCCCGCGGCAAGGCCTACGCGCCCTACGCGGACCTGGTGTGGTGCGAGACTTCGCACCCGGACCTGGCGCAAGCCAAGCGCTTCGCCGAGGCCATCCACGCCGAGCACCCGGGCAAGCTCCTGGCCTACAACTGCTCGCCCTCCTTCAACTGGCGCGGCAAGCTCGACGACGCGACCATCGCCAAGTTCCAAAGGGAGCTGGGCGCCATGGGCTACAAGTTCCAGTTCGTGACCCTGGCCGGCTTCCACGCCCTGAACCACTCGATGTTCCAGCTCGCGAGCGCCTACCGCGACCGCGGCATGAGCGCCTACGCCGACCTGCAGGACGCCGAGTTCGCAGCCGAGGCAGCCGGCTACACCGCGACCCGCCACCAGCGCGAGGTCGGCACCGGATACTTCGACCTCGTGTCGAAGGCGGTCGGCGGCGGCAAGTCGTCGACCACGGCAATGGAAGGGTCGACGGAGTCGGCGCAGTTCCGAGGCAGGAGCGACGCCCGCCCCGCCTGACCCGGTGGGATCCAGCCGCTTGCAGCGCTCGTCTACGGTGGGTAGGCGGGCGCTGCTTCTCGTTCGGGAGGTTCGCTCGGGCGGGGCGTGAGGACAGCCGGACCTCGCTTGCGGCCGCAATCCTGTCGACAGGCACGAGGGCCGTGAATCACCTCGAGCGCGTCTTGCGCGATGAGGAGGTCACCAAACGCGTTGCATCCCCTTGCCAGTTGTCTTCCTGCCGCCGCCGAGAGTCACCCTTCAGGAGCCATCTCCCATTCAATTCCACTCGACCGAGGTCTCCCCCTGAGGCTCCTTCAAGCTGCCGCAGTTCGTGTACCACGGACAAGTCGACGACTTGTCCACCGCAACTCAACCGAGATGGTCTCGCGCGGCAGGCGCCGAAAGGCGCCGAGGGATCGCTACTCAGGGCGGCAGCAGGGCCATGAGTTAGCGAGATGCCCTGGATCGCGGAGCCCGGATCTCGAGCCCTCGGGCACCGTCATCATCGTGAATCTCCGCCTTGATGGGGCCCTGGACGCCTGATGCCTGGTGGGGCCAAATTCTGGGCAGAGCCCACACGCTCGACCGATTCACGCTAGCATCTGTCGTTGGGAGATTGATTTGATGCGAAGAAGGAGAGGAAGGAGTAGGTCGGTTGCTGAGGACAGGCTTTCAATGGTCGGCGAATTGGATGGCACCCCGAAGGCGGCGGTTGTCCCCAGGGCCGATTCAGGGTGGTGCGCAGGCTCGTTAGTATCCAGCCAGTCCGTGCCGGAGCCCGGTCAAGACTGTTTTGAACCGACGCTTTCCTTGGCTTTCGTCGGTTGGTCGGATGCCCGGCATCGGAGGTGAAGCCCGAGCGTCGTATTCGCCTCATGCCGAAGACCTCTTACAGCTACCTGGCGAGGGTGAAGGTTAAAGTCGACAGCGAACAGCGACGCCTTGAAGCCGGGATGGGCGCGTGAGGGGCATCTGTCTGCGGTGGCACCAGGAGCGCGACTTGGTGATTCACCAATCGTTTTTATCCGAGCGTGGGCCCCTCTGGGGTTCGAGCATTACTAGGTGTAGACTGATAACATCATGGTTTTAGGAATCTTCATCGTGGCCTCCTTGTCTGCTCAGTCTCATTCGGCTGACGTGGATGTGGACTCGGCCCGGTTCGTGTCTCGAGACCTCGAGGTGACTCGAATCGCGGCAGGCGAGGTTGCGCCTGGTCACAAGGCGGGCCGCCTCATCTTCGACTTCGCCTTCGAGTCGAGCGAGCTCGACGCTGCTAGCGCGAGCTACTCGCTGCCTCAGTTCAACTACGCTTTTCGATTCACAAGCGTCGGCGGTGCCGCGGTGAGGCCGCCAGGGAGTGAGGGCGATTGGTGGCTTGAGTCGGAGGGCACGCCAGGGATCTCGCCGAAACGATTCTCGGTCACGACTGGGGGCGGTGATGCGACGGTGGAGCTCCCGATCCGGTATCCGATCGGCGATCGAGTCCGGCTTCCGAGCCTGCCATCCGGAATTGTCCGCTGTGAAGTGGCGGTGTCGTTGACTGGATCCGTAGCGATTTCGGAGGCAGGGACCTTAGTCGGTGTCGATCAGGTGCACTCACTCGATTTCTCGGTCGAGTATCCAGAGGCTTGGCTCGAGATACCTGACGGCGGAGTTCCTGTGGCCGGCGTTTCGACCGGCCTACTGATGGTTCGCGAGCCCAGCCCGACGAGCCGCAGCTTCACCATCAACCTCAGCCAATCAGGGATCGTCGATTTGTTGGATTCTGCCGGCGATCCGATGATCGGAGGTGTCGAGGTGGAACCGAACCTCATTGGCGCGAGCCTCGATCTGTACGGTCTGGCGCCTGGCGAGGTCATGGCGGAGGTTCGAAGCGGAGATGGGACTGCGCTGTCGATTGTGACGGTGGATGTGTCGACCGAGATGCTCGGGGCATCGGAGATCTCAAGCGCTGGTGAGCCGGCAGGTGTCGCTGGTCACTTGCCCGCGAGTGCGAGCAGCGGATCCGGATCAATCCACCTGCATGAGGGTTCCGTTGACGAGGGGTTGTATCGCAAGTGCAAGAAGGCCGTTATCGGTTCGAAAGGAACGTTCCACCGCGTCTGTGGGGAATGCGGGCTCAACCCTCAGATTCCGGATCACTGTGATCCGGCGGATGTTGTGTTTTTCACCCAGGCGGCCGCCTGCGTCTATGGACCGCTCAGCTATTGCAGCAAGGTGTCGAATCAGGTGCAGCCAGCGCCAACCTACGGTGTACACGAGGAATATGAAGAAACCACCAATGGCTGCTGGTGGGTCAAGGTCAATGGTAGCGGGGCGATCGCGGGGGTCGCGTCGATCGGGGCCGATGGCGCGGTTCAGCTCTCGAAGTACTGCTGTATCTTGAAGGAGAAGCCCGAGACCGAATGGCTCACGGTGTCGATCGAGCAGTGCAAGACGACGTCGGTTTCACTCTTCTGATGAAGTACTCTTGTCTCGCGTTCGTCATGGCTGTCGGGCTGCTCGTTAGCGGGGTCATGGGGCAGTCCAGGAACGTGGCGCCCGCCGAGTCGGTGGCCGAGCCAGAGGTGGGCCGGCCGGTCGAGAAGAGCGCCGATCTGACCGCTCTTGCTGGATGGTTCACGCGGCCGAACGCCGAGCTATCATTTGATTGGCGCTACTCGAGATTGGAAGTGTCAGCAGAGGCCGTCGATCGAGCGCGAGTGCACGTTCGCAAGATCGCCGATGCGGCAGGCCTCGCAGTTGCGGATGGCCAACTGTTCATTCCGTATCTTAGGGAAGAGCCCTCGTCGGAGCTCTTGCGCGAGACATTGTTCGTGGCATGGCCGTTCTGGCGTCGTGTGGTGCAGTTCAATCACAGTGAGGTTGGCAGCTGCACGTACATCGATGTGAGGGATGAGCTTGGCACTGACAGGACTCACTTCGTTGGCGGCGCTCTTGCATATGAGGGGCGCGGCGAGGCGGGCTCGCCTGCCGAAGCGGCGACAGGGGTGACCTTCGAGCTCTGGAGGCTTCGAGAGCTGTTCTCTTTGATCAACCAGGCCGCCGATTCGATTGGCTGGGAGGGTTCGTCGGCGGACGGGCTGCGTTTCCATGCGCCGTGGGCGGCGGTTGAGCCTCTCGCTGGAGAGCTCGAATCGCTTGCACTCTTCCCACCGGGTTTCGGCCGCTATACGGGCTTTCTCGCATGCCAGCTTTCAATTCCCGGCGGAGTGCTGAGAGCGGTGCGCCTGGATTGGTACGATCCGCTCGGGGTGGTGCTCGCAACTGACGAAGTCGGCCTTTCGGCGGCTGGAACTCCGGATATGATCCGGCAGACAGTCTGGTTGCCGGGTGGAGGCCCCGCAATCTACGTGAGTGAGCGTCAGGGCAACGCCCGATATGTTGGCGAGATTGCGGTAGGAGATCTGGCTTGGGAGCCGATCGATGGTGAATTGAACGGTTTCGTCGACGTGGGCTTATCCGGGCGTGGAGCACTCGCAGTGCGCGCGGGTGCGGAGGCCGAGGCTGACGTGCGACGCGAGCGGGCCGACTTCAAGCCCAGCCCGGCAGGAGGTCCCGAAGAGGCCGAGCCCAAGCCGGTTGCGGTCGTTCTCTCCGGAGGGTGGACGCAGCAAGTTCCACTGACCGCATCGCAGTTGGCGCAACCAGTTGTGAGGCTTCTTGTCGACCCGGACTTTGCACCAGATGCTCAGCTGGTGGGACTGAAGGCCACTTGTGAGTGTGGAAAGATTGAGCGGCTTTCAGCTGCCGACGACGGGCCGTGGTTGATCGAGGTTCACAGGGCGGATTCTGGATCGATCGACTCGTATGCGTCCTTCGACCTGATTCTGAACATCGCGGAAGACAAGCCCTTCCGGGTCAGGTTGGATCTGGGGCCGGAGGCTGGGGTCATGCCTGGCGCATTCGTCCCGATGTACATCGGCTCGTCTGTTGGCCCCGAGCCGGTTTGGGACGTCGCGATCCCGATCAGCACGGATATCGCGCTGGGCGCTGAAGTCGGCGCCGAACTCTACGTCGAGGGGGATCTCAGGGGGATCTTAGAGGTCCGCGAGGCCAACGCGGACGGCGGGCGCGAGTTGGCAGGTCGATTGTCCGTCGCGGACGCTGGCCTCTGGGGGGCGCTGGAGGGTTCGGTGAATCTCCCGCTCGATGGTGGGGGGGCGATTCCGGCCCTTCTCTACGCCGAGAGTCACCCCTTCGGGACTTCTCCAGGAGCCAGCTTTCGAGTGGCTCGCCCGGTCGATGGAAGGCTGGTGCGGTCGAGGTGGTCGATTGAGCTGGATGACTCGCTGTTTTCATCGAATCCTGGCGGTGCCATCGAGATGTCGAGCTGGCGAGGCATGCCAGCGGGACGAGTCGAGCTCGAGATCACGGAGCGGCGATTGGACGTGAGGGTCGATTGGTCGATCGCGCCAGGGGCCGACTGTGAAGCACTACAGGTCGTAGAGGTTGATGTTGCAGCTCAGACGCTCCGGTTTGTGATCATCGATCCCTACTGCCTACGCCTCCGCAGATGATCATGGGTTCAGAGGGGCTGGCGCGGCGCCTGCATCACCTGGGAGGGATCCATCGATTCGCAGCGCTCGTCCATGGTTGCTGCTGCTCTTGGTACATGGTGGCCGGGTGGAGGGGAGCCGTCGCCAAGGGCGCCGGTCGGTGGGCTGCCTGACCCTGACTGTGGCTCCGATTGCGACCTTGGCAATCGAGGGTTGCTGTGCCTAGAGCCATGCACCCTCTTGGCCGTATCAGCTTGTTCCTCCCTGATCCGCGCGGGCGCTCACATTCAGAACCTGGAGCTCACTCGGTACGCGTCCGGTGAGCCCATCCCCCGAGGGGGGCAATGGACCCAGAGTTCTGGGTCCATTGCAACCCCTCGGGGGATGGGCTCACCAGTCGCGTGCGCGGCTTGATTCGCCACCAGGTCGGTCCGGGGGGGTGCTCGGCGAGCCTTTGGGCCTGATCGCGGTGCCGGCCGCTCGGCGGCTCCAGGCTGATTGCTGAGCTCCGGAAGGGTCCATCCGTTCGGAGAGCGAACGCGACGCTGGTCGACCCGATCGACCTCGCCTCGATCGTCCTCGACGGCGGCAACGGGATTCCGGCATCCTTCGCGCTCGCGCCGCGGATCAGGGAGTGGGCGTACCCGAGTGTGCGGTCCTGGTCCGACGGCTACGCTTGCACCAACGCCCAGGGCAGCCCGGCTTGTCCGAACCTCGAAGCGATGCGACTGGAGCAATGGCCGAAAGTCCCCACACAACGCGCGACCCCCTTGCCCGACGCGCACTGGCGGTGCTGCTCGGCGCGCTCGTGGCGCTGGCCGTCGCTGCGGTCTTCGTCCCGCGCAGCCTGGTGCTGCGCGCGGTGGGCGTGACGCCCAACGAGGCCGTGGGGCTGATCCTCGCGGACCCCGTGCTGCAGCAGGCGGCGGTCAAGGTCATGCTCGACGCGCCCGAAACCCGCGAGGCGCTCGAGAACCGGGTCGCGGGCCAGGTCGACGCGATCTACGACCTGCACTTCGATCCGGAGGTGGGCCGCATCCACCTGGCGCGCCTGACCGACCGAGTGCACCTCGGCCAGCCCGTTCGCACCAACGGCCACGGCATGCGCGAGCGCGACTACGCGTGGAGCAAGCCGCCGGACACAACGCGGATCGTGCTGCTCGGCGACTCCTACGTGTACGGTTTCGGGATCGCCGCCGAGGATCGCTTCGGGGTCGAGCTCGAGCGCCGCTTGCGACCCTTCTGCCCGACGGCCAGGTTGGAGGTGCTGCACCTGGGCGTCGCGAGTTGGAACCTCCAGGCCGAGTGCGCCTACCTGCGCCGCCAGTTGGCCGAGCTGGACCCCGACCTGGTCGTGCAGCTGGCCTTCTTCAACGATCTCGCGGACTCGCCCGTGGTGCGCGGCTTCGGGACCCAAGCCCAGGTCAGTAGCCAGGCCTGGTTGCGCGGCGAGTCGGTGGTGCGCGAGACCGCCTTGGACGGGTACTACGACAGCTCCCTGAGGAACCTGATGGTCTTGGGGCTCGACTGGGAGAGCCGCCATCGCTACGCCCTCGCCGCCCGGGCCGTGGCGGAGCTGACCGAGGCCACGCGCATCCAAGAGGTGCCCTACCTGTTCATCTCCATGTGGGGTGTGGCGACACCCCTGGTCCGCGAGCTCTTGGTGCCCGACCTGCCGTCGGAGCAGTTGGCCTTCGTCTCGACCGGCTTCAGGGCCCAGCGCGAGCATTGGAACGCCCCCAACGATCGGCACTTCAATCCCCTGGCGTCGAAGCGCTTCGGTGCCGGCCTGTCGGCGCTGATCGCGGAGCGGGGTCTGCTCGAGGGCTGGCGGATCGAGCCCGACGCCGAGGCGATCGCGCAGCGAGAGCTGATCTTCGACGCCGGCGCGCGGGAGTCGACCGATCGCAGCGAGCTGGACGCGGAGGTGCAGGCGAGCGAGGTCGGCTCGATCTTCCGTTTCCCGCCCGACGACCGGCAGATGGGCGCCCAGGCCACCGCCGGCATGGTCGCCAGCGGACACCTCGCGCCCTACGGCTCCTTCTGCTTGGCGCAGGGCGGCGGGAGCCTGGTCGTGCGCGGCGAAGTCCTCGGACACCCGGCTCTGGCCGGCGCGCGCACGCGGGTCTTCGTCGACGAGGTCGAGGTCGGCTCGATCGCCCTGGACGACTCGGACGCGTTCCCCGCGCGCTTCGACGTCCCCGAGGCCCTGCGCGGGCGCCCGTACCTTTCGGCGCGCCTTGTCGCCGACGATTACTGCTACTTTTCGCCCCAAGGGCTCTCGATCACCTTCCGCCTCGAGTCGGTGTCCTTCGAGTAGCCGAGGCGTCGCGGGGGTCGAGCTATGATCGCCGCCATGACCGAGGTCGGACAGGCGTGGGGCGCGGGTGGTCGGCTGGGCGGGATCGTTCGCAGGCTCTCCGCGAGCGCCCTGGGCCTGGTCCTGGCCATCGCGGTCATGGGACCCCTCGTGCCGCGCAGGGCCCTCGTTCAGTGGATCGGAGTCACGCCGAGCGAGGTGCTCGCAGCCGTGGTCGCGGACCCGAGCCTGCGCACCGACGTCGTGCAGGCCTTCCTGGCCCAACCCGAGTTCCACGCCGTCGTCGGGAAGCAGCTCGCGCGCCAGGTCGACGCCGTCTACGAGGCGCACTTGGACCCGGAGGTCGGGCGCATCCTGCAGCCCGGCTTGGACCAGGCGCAGAGCCTCGGCGCGCTCGTCACGAGCAATGGCCTGGGGCTGCGCGAGCGGCCGTTCGAAATCCGCAAGCCAGCGGAGACCACGCGCATCGTGCTGCTCGGCGACTCCTACGTCTTCGGCTACGGAGCCCCTGCCGACGGTCGCATCGGTGTGCACCTGGAGCGGCTCCTGCGTCCCTTCTGTCCGACGCCGCGGCTCGAGGTGCTGCACTTCGGCGTCAGCAGTTGGAACATCCAGGCCGAGTGCGCCTACCTGCGACGTCAGGTGGCAGTGATGGATCCCGATCTGGTGATCCAACTCGTCGTCCAGAACGACTTCGTGGATTGCCTGGGTGTGGGGGGGACCGGCGCCATGTCTGCCTTCAGTCCCCAGGCGCGCCTGCGCGGCGAGACCGGTATCGGCAACAACGCCATGCGCGGGGCCTTTCCGCGGCCGGTCTGGAACCACATCAACCTGGGCCTCGACTGGGAGAGCCGCGAGCGCTACCGGCGCGCGGCCGAGGCGATCGGGGAGCTGGTCGTGGCCGTGGACGCGATCGGGGCGCGGTACCTGCTGGTGCAATCGATGGGGCCGATCGCCGCGCGCGCGCAGCAGTTGTTGGCGGCGGACATGGAGCGCGGGCGCTACGCCTCGATCTCGAACGCGTTCAACGACGCCGCCGAGAACTGGAACTCGGTCGACGACAGGCACTGGAACTCCCACGGCTGCGAGCGCGTGGCCCAGGGTCTCTTGGCCTTGATCGACGAGCGCGACCTGCTGCCCGGCTGGAGCGTGGAGCCGAGCGCCCGTGCCCTGCTCGAGCGCGACCAGATCTTTGCCGCCGGCGAACGGGAGGCCGAGGACATCGAGGCCTTCGAGCACTGGGTCGCGGGCAAGACCTTCGTCTCCGAATTCCACGTGCCGCCGGACAGCGTCGAGGTCGCAGCGGCCGCGACCGGCGGCATCGACCAGCACGGCAACGTGGCCCCCTACGCGTCGCTCTGCATGCGCCGGGCCGGCCAGACACTGGTCATCGACGGTCAGGTTCTGGGGCGTCCGGCCCTGATCGGGGCCCGCATGGAGGTCTTCGTCGACGAGCTCTCGGTCGGACGCTTGGCCCTGGACGATCCGGCGGCGCTGCCGGCTCGCTTCGACCTGCCTCGCGAACTCGACGGGCGCGCGATCGTCAGCGTGCGCCTGCGATCCGACGACCACGCCTACCTGAACGCCATGGGCGAGCCCGTCTGCCTGCGGTTGGAGTCGGTCCGATTCGAGTGACCGTCACAGCCCTGGGGGCGGTCCTCCGGCGCGCGGGTGACGGCGAATCGTCGGTCGGGTGGACAGTTGCCCACGCGAGAACCCATGCTGTGCTCCAGCGGGAAGGAGGCGCCGTCGGCGTCCTTGGAGGAGATTGCGATGAATGCCGAATCTGATGGCGGCCTGGGCCTGATCTTCGTCGTCGACGACGAACCCATGATCTGCGAACTCGCGGTCATGGCCCTGGGGCGCAAGGGCTACCAGGTGGAGGTCGCGAGTTCTGTCCCCGAGGCGCTCGAGCGCTTCAAGCTCCTCTCGTCCCGCCTGGCGGCGGTGATCGTCGACAAGAACCTGCCCGGCTCCAACGGGATCGATCTGATCGACACCTTTCGGCTGACGGTCCCCGACCTTCCGGCCCTCCTGATCAGCGGGGAGCTGATGACGGGCGACGGGAGCTTCACCGGGCCGACCGCGGTGGTGGGCAAGCCCTTCCGGCTCGAGGAGCTCAGCGCGACCCTGGCCGAGGTGATCGCCAGGCGCGGGCGCTGAGGGCGTGGGCGCGCGCGGGTGGGGGCGGGCCCGCCCGCGCCCGGATGCATCGAGGCCAGTCCAACTCTCCGATCCGATCGCTCCCCCGCTGCAGCGCCATTGATCTGGCGCTGCGCACTCGTCACATGCCGCCCCGGGTCCTAGAACGTGGGGCCCCGCACCGAACAGCGCCCCGACCCATGCAACGTCTCAACGGATTCCTGACCCTGGCCCTCGGCCTGGCCCTCTCGGCCTTCGCCTACTACTGGTTGCGCCGTGCACCGGAGCCCGCTCCCGAGGGCGGCGGTTCGCCGTCCTTCGTCCTGCCGGTGACCGTCGCGGAGATCCGCCGGGGGACCCTGGAGCCCTCGGTCGAGCTGGCCGGGACGGTGCGCGCGGCGCGCCGCTCGCGCCTGGCCTTCGACGTGGCCGGCTGGCTCGCCAGTGTTCAGGTTCGCGATGGCGATCGGGTCGAGGCGGGGCAAGAGCTGGCGCGGCTGGACGACACCTCCGAGCGTTTGGCCCTCGAATCGGCCCAGGCCGACCTGCTGCTCGCCCGCGCGCAACTGTCCAAGGCCGAGGCAGGCACGCGGCGCGAGGTGATCGAACGCCTGCGAGCCGACGTCACCAGCGCCCAGGCTGATCTGAAGTTGGCGGAGCTCAACGTGGAGCGGGGGTCCGAGCTGCTGCAGAGCCGGGTCGTCTCGGCCGCGTCGCTGGACACCTACGTCGCCGGCCGCGACGCCGCCGCCGGGGCCCTGGCCGCCGCCGAGCAGGCCCTGGCCGAGGCCGAGGCCGGCACCCGCGAGGAAGACCTGGTCATCGCGCGGGCCCAGGTCGGCGTGGCCGAGGCCGGCGTGGCCCTGGCCCAGCGCAAGCTCGACGAGACGCGGCTGTTCGCGCCCTGGGCCGGCTCCGTCGTCGAGCGGCTGCTCGACGAGGGGGAGTTCGCCACCACCGGCGCGGCGGTGTTCGACCTGATCGACCTGGACAACCTGGAGGTCGCCCTGGAGCTGCCCGCCGGGCTGGCGGGTCAACTGTCGAGCGGTGCCGCGGTCAGCCTGCAGGTCGACGGCCTGCGCGCCGAGCCGATCGGGGCCCGGATCGACGTGGTCATCCCGGTGGCCGACGAGCGCAGCCGCAACTTCCGCGCCCTCGTGCGACTGTCCCGCGGGGACGAGGGCTTCGACCGCCTGCGCCCGGGGCAGTTCGCCCGCGCGCGGGTCGACCTGACGCCGATCGAGGACGAGCTGCTGGTCCCCGACGACTCCATCCGGCTCGTGGACGGCGGCGAGATCCTCGTCATCGCCGAGCCGATCCCCGGCGCGGAGCCGCCCAGTGGGCCGCCCACGGGTCCGCCGACGCCCTGGCTGCGCGCCACCTGGATTCCGATCCGCCGACTGGGCTCATCCGGAGGCGAGAGCGCCGTGGTCTCCCTGGGTCCGCCCCTGGAGCCGGGCATGGACGCGGTGCTGACCGGTGTCGACCGGGCCTTCCCCGGGGTCTCCCTGATGCCCTCGGGCGGTGCGCCCGCTGCGGCGTCGGCTGACGCGCCCAATGACGCGCCCGCCGTCGAAGCCGACGGGAGCGAGCGTTGAACCCGGTCGAAGCCTCGGTCCGGCGGCCCTACACCGTCGCGGTCGCCGTCCTCTTGCTCTTGATCTTCAGCGCCCTGGCGCTGACGCGCATCCCGATCCAGCTCAAGCCGACCGTCGAGGAGCCGCGCATCAACGTGACCACGACCTACCGCGGCGCGAGCGCCCTGGAGGTCGAGGAGGAGGTCACGCGCGAGCTCGAGGAGGTGCTGCAGAACGTCGAGGGACTGACCGAGCTGGCCAGCACCTCGGCCGACGGCCTGTCGACGATCACGCTCGAGTTCTCGCTCACGACCGACACCCAGCTCGCGGTGGTCGACGTGATCAACAAGCTCAGCCAGGTTCCGCGCCTGCCCGAGCAGGCCGACGAGCCCGTGGTCCAGATCGCCAGCGCCAACGACAACGAGCGCATGATGTGGCTGGCCTGCGAGTCGGCCTACGACCCGGAGTTCATCCAGCGCATCGTCGAACAGGACGTGGAGTCGCGCCTGGAGCGGGTCACCGGGGTCTCCGACCTGTTGATCGCCGGCGGCGCGGAGCGCGAGATCCAGGTGCGGATCGACCCGGAGCTGCTGGTCGCGCGGGGTCTGACCGTGGCCCAGGTCGCGAACGCCCTCACCGCCGGCAACTTGAACGTGCGCGGGGGCACGGTCGAGACCGAGGGGCGCCAGTGGGTCGTGCGCACCATCGGCCGCGCCGCCCGGGCCTCGGAGCTCGGCGACCTGATCGTCGCGCGCACCGAGACCGGTTCGGTCCGCATGGGCGAGATCGCGGAGATCCGCGACACCTACGAGGAGCGCACGAGCTTCGTCAAGATCGACGGCAAGCCGGGCATCGCCATCGGCGTCGGGCGCCAGACGGGCGCCAACGTGGTCGACACCGTGCGCCAGGTCGAGGCAGCGCGCGCGGAGCTGAACGAGCGCTTCCGCCAGCAGGACGTGGACCTGCACCTGGCGACGGTCTACAGCGAGATCACCTACATCGACGCGGCCCTGGCCTTCGTCACCGACAACCTGATCCTGGGTTCGGTGCTCGCGGTCTCGGTGCTGTTGATGTTCCTGCGCAGCCCGCGCTCGATCCTGATCGTGGCCCTGTCGATCCCGATCTCCCTGGCGGCCGTGTTCCTGGTGCTGCTGGCGGCGGGCAAGACGCTCAACGTGATCAGCCTGGCCGGCATCGCCTTCGCCAGCGGCATGGTCGTCGACAACGCGATCGTGGTGCTCGAGAACATCTTCCGGCACCTAGAGATGGGCAAGGGCCGCGTGCGCGCGGCGATCGACGGTGGGCGCGAGGTGTGGGGCGGCGTGCTGGCGTCGACCCTGACCACCGTCGCGGTCTTCGTGCCGATCCTGATCCAGCGCGACGAGGCCAGCCAGATCTTCGGCGACATGGCCCTGGCGATCGCGGCGGCGGTGGTGCTGTCCCTGGTGGTGTCGTTGACGGTGGTGCCGGTGCTCGCGGCTCTGATCATGCCCCAGGGCGGTCGCGCGGACGATGCCGAGGCGACCCAGTCGGTGGACGAGCACGACGAGTCAGCGTCCTTGGGGCTGGTCGGCCGGCTCTACGGCGGCTTCCTCGACCGCCTGACCCAGAACCGCTTCGGTGGCCCGGCCTTCAAGCTCGGCGTGACCCTGATCCTGGGTTCGATCTCGCTGCTCGCCTTCGCCTTCACCCCGCCGGCGGAGTACCTGCCCGGTGGCAACCGCAACCTGGTGATGTTCTTCGCCGAGCCGATCCCCGGCACGCGGCCCGAGGCGGTGCGCGACAACTTCGTGCCCTTCGAGCAGTTCCTGATGGCGCAGCCGGAGTCTGCGCGGATGTTCGCGGTGATCGCCTCGCGCTTCAACGGCGGGGGCGTGGTGCTGAAGGACCAGTACGGCACCGGACCCCAGCTCGCGGACTTCCACCGGCGCATGTTCGGTCCGGCCTTCTCCCTGCCGGGCTTCAACTTCGTGGTGCCGATCCGCTCGACGCTGTTCCGCGACCCGGGCAAGCAGTTCGAGGTGGAGCTCTCGGGGCCCGACATCGCCGTGCTCGAGGACGCCTCCGCGCGGCTGCAAGGGGCCATCGGCGCCCTCGACGGCGTGCAACCCCCGGTGCGTAGCTCGCTGATCACCGGCAAGCCCGAACTGGTGGTCGAGATCGACGAGCGCAAGGCCAAGGACCTGGGCCTTGACGTGTCCGAGATCGGCCGCGTGATCGAGACGGTCGTGGCCGGCCGGCGCATCACGCGCTTGATCGAGGGCGGCCGTGAAGTCGAGGTCAACCTGGTCGCGGCCCAGACGGCCGTGTCCAACGCCGAGGAGCTCGAACGCCTGCGTTTCTACACCGACGCCGGTCGACTGGTGACCCTGGGCGAGGTCGCGAGCGTCACGCGCACGACCGGACCCCAGAGCATCCGTCGCCTCGAGCGCCAACGCTCGGTCCTGCTGACCGTCAACCTGGCCCCCGACGCCGCCCTGGAGACGGCCATCGAGTCCCTCGAGAACGACGTCTTCCCGGTCTTCAACAAGGAGCTCGGCTCGGCCTACTCCCTGGGCGTCGGCGGCTCGGCGGACAAGCTGCAGCAGACCCTCTCGTCGCTCAGCGCGGGCTTCGGCCTGTCGGTGCTGATCATCTACCTGCTCCTGGTCTCGCTGTTCCGCAGCTGGCTCTTGCCCGGCGTGATCCTGGTCACGGTGCCCCTGGCCCTGTCGGGCGGCATCGTGGGGATCGTGGCCGCGATCGCGCTGACGGGCGGCGAGACCCAGTTCGACGTGCTGTCGATGCTCGGCTTCGTGATCCTCGCGGGCCTGGTGGTGAACAACGCGATCCTGATCGTGCACCAGGCGAACAACTTCGAGCTGGACGGCATCGACAAGCGCCGGGCGTTGTCCCTATCGGCTCAATCGCGCCTGCGGCCGATCCTGATGAGCGTGATCACCACGGTCACCGGCATGGTGCCCCTGGCCCTGGGCGGTGGCGCGGGGGCGGAGCTGTACCAGGGCCTGGCGTCGATCCTGGTGGGGGGGCTGGTGGTGTCGACGCTGTTCACCCTGTTCCTGGTGCCGGTGATCCTTTCGCTCGGGCACGACCTGACGGGGATCTTCAGCCGCGGCGCCAGGCGGCGGGTTCCAGTCGTGGCCTGAGCTGCGCGGTGTGGGACGTACGGTGGGACGTACGGTGGGACGTACTGGGACGTACTGGGACGTACTGGGACGTACTGGGACGTACTGGGACGTACGGTGCCGCGATCATTCGTCCCAACCGGCGCCGGCGCTGTTGCGAATCGCAACAACGCCGGCGCCGGTTGGGACGAATGATCGCGGCACCGTACGTCCCAGTACGTCCCACGCTCACCGGCGCCCGGCGAGCTCCCGCCGCAGGCGCTCGAGCTCGCCGCGACGGTCTTGCAGCGCTCCCTCGCGCTCGACGACGCGCTCCAACGCCTCGGCCTGGTCCGCGTCGCCCACTCGCCGGGCCAGGTCGGCCAGCTCCAGTGCCAGCCGCGGGTCGTCGGCCTCTGCGCCGGCCGCGCGGCGCGCGAGGCCCGTCGCGAGCAACTCGCGAGCGCGGTCGGGCTCCCCGAGGCCGTCGGCGAGCCGCCCGAGGATCGCCGCCATCCAGGCGAAGTCCGGATCCGCCCGGTCCGTCAGCGCGAGCGCTCGATCGCGGGCCGCGCTCGCGCGCGCGTAGTCCCCGGCCAGGAGCCACAGCTCTGCCAGAGCAGCCTCCTGCCAGCAGCCCTGCCGCGATTGCCGCCGCAAGTGTCCCTCGATCGCCGCGGCCAAGCGAGCGACCTCACGCTCGCTCGGCGCGTCGAGGCAGGCCCATGACAGGGCCGCCCACGGTTCGTCGGGCGACGCCCAGGCCACGTAGCGGCCCAGGTCGGACGCGGCGTCGTGCCTTCCGGCAGCTTCGAACTGCTCGGCCAGCAGTCCGGCGACCCGCGGGTCGCCACCGCCCAGGGCCAGGGCCCAGGTCGGGTCGAAGGCCCCGGCCTGGGCGGCCCGCGCAGCGAAGTCAGCGCCAGCCGTGGTCGCGATGACCGCGGCTCCGAACAGGGCGATGCCAACGCTGAGCGTGCCCCGGGTCATCCACTTCGAGGGCGGCAGGGGGCGCTCGAACTGTGGCTGCACTCCCGCGGCGACCATGCGGTCGTAGAGGTCCGGGTGGGGGCGACGGCGGTCGCCGATCACGGCCGGCAGCAAATTCGCGCGGTGGAGCGCCTCGAGCGCATGGGCGTAGGTGCCCTCGCCCGCTTGCGCCCGGGCGCCGTGTCGGTCGGCGTGTTCCTCGAAGCTGCGCAGGAGCCGGCGCGTGGCCATCAACAGCACCAGCGTCGGAACGAACGCGTAGAACGAGTACCAGACGCCGAACTGCACCCCCAGGGGCAAGGCCAGGGGCAGCGGCAGGACGGCGTACACGCGGCTGGAGAAGAGCGCGATGCGCCGGCGGCTCTCGCCCAGGTGCGCGACCTCGTGGGCCAGGATGGCGCCGAGCTGAGGGGCGTCGAGGACCTCGCGCAGGGCACCGGTCACGACCAACGCCCGCGGCGCCGGTACGACGAAGGCGTTGGCGATCGGCGCGCGCAGCTCGAAGACCATGATGCCTCGGACGCCTTGCTCTCGCGCGGCCCGCTCGACCTGCGCGGCGAGCTTTGCGTCGGCCGGCCGCAGCGCTCCCATCAGACGCGGCAAGACGAGGATGCCGCCGCGCAGCCACCAGGTCGTCGCCAGGGCGCCGCCGGCGAGGACCAGGGCCACGCCGAGGCCGAAGTGCAGGGGCATCACCAGGGCCATCGCGGCCATGATCAGCACGTGGCCCATCATCAGGCACCACAGGGCGACGTGGCCCCGCAGCCAATCGGGTCCCGCCATCGGCGTCCCGGGGAGGCGTGCCGTCACCAGACGAATCGCCGCGATGCTGGCGATCAGGGCGACGAGGAAGCCCAGGCCCGCCGTCGTGCGCGAGCCGGTCGCAGCGAGGGGGCCGCCCATCTCCCAGGCGCTGAAGCAAAGGAGGGCTGCGGCGACCATGGCCAACAGGCGCGTGGAGACCGCCAGCGGCCAGCGGCGGCGAGCCTGCTCCTGCCAGGGCGCGCCAGCGGCGCGCCGCGCCGCGCGGGCCGCGGGCCACAGGATCGGCGGGAGCAGCACGAGGGGCACGATCGTCGCCAGGGCCAGGGCGGCGGCGGGTCCGGCCCAGGGCAGCCAACTGGCGAGGTGCTCGCGAGCCGCGTCGATCACGCCGTCCGGAATCCGCACGCGAATACGATACGCGGGGTCGCGGGCCCGTGGTCGCAAACCAGCGCCCCCCGGCGCATGCCTCGGCCACCTCCACCGCCACGACTGCTCGCGTTCACGTCGGCGCTGGCGAGCTCCGTCGCCGCAACCGTCCGCTCGCGAATTCGTCGCGGACATGCCGCTGGCCCTCGGGCCGCGACTTCCGCGTGCGAGAGAGAACTCGCTCCGTGTTCTGGAAGCTCCCGTTCGGCCTCGTCCTCCTCGTCCTCTTGCTGGTCGGTGGTTCCTACCTGTTGCCCGACGACTACCACGTCGAGCGCACCGCGGTCGTGCCCGCCGCCCCCGTGGCCCTCTCCGCCACGACCTCCGACCTGCACTCCTGGCCGGAGTGGACGGCCTGGTCGACGGCGGCGGATCCCGAGGGTGCGTGGGAGTTCGAGGGCGCTCCCCGCACCGTCGGTCATCGCATGGTCTGGGAAGGCGAGGTGCACGGTCAGGGCGAGCCCGAGTTCACCTCGCTCACCGCCGTCGCGACCGCCCGCGACGGCATGGCCGTCGACCACGGCGCGTACCACTCCACCGGAGGCTTCGACCTGGTCGCAGTCGAGGACGGAACCGAGGTCGCCTGGTCCTGCGGCGGCGAGTCGGGGATGAACCCGGTGGGTCGCTGGATGACGCAGTTCTTGGACGCGATGGTCGGCCCGGACTTCGTAGCGGGGCTCGAGGCCCCGACGGCCATGTGGGCCTCTGCCGCCGGTCCGGCTGCCGGACCTGCTGCTTCCACCGAGCGGGGCTGACGGATCGAGCCAGAACGGGGAGCGGTCCGAGACGGGCCAGATCCCGGCGGGCGTGGCCATCCTCCGTGGGTTGACCTTTTGCTCCAACCCGGGGAAGATCGTCGCACCGTGGTTCCGCGATCCGAACGCGTGGGGTACGCCCTGCGCTGCACCCTCTCCGTCCTGCTGCTCCTGGGCGTCTTCGTCGCTGGGCCGGGACACCAGCTCGTCCACGTGCTGGCGGGCGAGACCGGCCACGGTAGTTCGGGCCACGGGAGCTCGGGCCACGGGAGCTCGGGCCACGGTAGCTCGGGCCACACGGGCTGCGACGCGAGTCCTGCCCACGACGCCGCGCTCGCGGCCGAGGACTCGGTCCGCGGCGGACCCTCGAGCGAACGGGTCGAGCCCCGCCACGACCCGGACCACGAGCACCTGTTTCCCGACGGTGCCTGTGCCCTGTGTCAGTTGGCCCTGGGGCTGCCGAGCGCCGCGATCGTCAGGGCCAAGGTGTCCGACGCGGGGATGGCGGCCCCGATCTGGCCGTCGACGGGCATCCACGCCGTCGTTCGGGATCGGTCGCGCTCCGAGCGCGGCCCACCGCAGGTCGCCTGAGACGTCGTCGACCCCGCGAGCCCATCGAGCGCTGCTCGGTGCGGGTCCGGGGTCCAGACGCTGTGCTGCGCGATCGTCAGGCGGCCGGGCCATCCGGACCGAGCCGGACCGCCGTGCGCGCACGGCTCCCCATGCCGCTCAGGCGCTCCGCGGTCCGCGATCCCGATTCACGTGCACACCGACAACTACCGCTCCGACTCTGTCCCGCGTCCCTTCTTCCTCCTGACCCTGCCCGCGCTCCTGGCCGCACCGGCAGCGGCCCAGGGCTCTGCGTTCCAATCGCCCGGGATGCCGCCGCCCTCGTCCCTGGGCCAGTCGGACCGCTTCTCGAGCGACTTCAATCCCGCCATCGGCGCGGCGATCGACGGCTTCGCGAGCTACCTCGACGCCGACGGCGCGGGCGACGGGTTCGACCTCGAGTTGCGCCTGATCGAGGTCAACCTCGCGGCCAACGTCGACCCGGACCTGTGGGCCTACATCGTCCTGACCAGTGAAGGCGGGGAAACGGTTGCGGTCGAGGAGGCCGCCGTCCAGTACACGGGCCTGGATTCGAACCTGACCTTCAAGGCCGGCCGCTTCTTCGTCGACTTCGGCAAGCAGATGCAGCAGCACCCCGAGGAGCTGCGGACCCTCGAGCGGCCGCTGGTCTTGCGCGAGTTCCTCGGCGACGAGTTGGCGGGCACTGGCGTGCAGGCCGACTGGTGGACGCCCCTGGGCGACGCCACGCCCCTACGCCTGTCGCTGGCGGCCTTCAGCAGCCTGGCCGGTGGACACGGTCACGGCGAGGAGGACGGCGAGGCGGGTCCCGAGGCGTTGGCGCCGGGCCAGAAGCAGTTGGACGAGTTCTCGCTCACCGCCCGCGCGACGTTCATGCACGAGCTGTCGGAGAGCAGCGTGCTGCAGTTCGGCTCATCCCTGCGGCACTTGCCGGACTTCTACCTGGAAGACGACGCCAACCCGGTCGCCAGCGCCGAGGGTCTCTCGAACTCGGTCTTCGGCGTCGACCTGACCTACGGTTGGACCGACGAGACCGGCCTGCGGGGGTTGACCCTGGGCGGCGAGTACCTGGTCTACGACGGCGACCTGGCTGCGGAGCTGGTCGACCCCGACATGACCGTCGACAGCGGCGACGAGAGCTTTGCCGTGTTCGACGACAGCGTGCAGGGCTACTTCGCCTTCGCCGACTACCGCCTGTCCCCGCAGTGGTCGACCGGCGTGCAGTACTCCTGGTCGGAGCTGCCCGAGGGGCCGAACCTGGAGGCGCAGGAGTTCGACTCGTACCTGACCTACCACGCCACCGAGTTCCGTCGCCTGCGCCTGGGGTTCACGCTCGGCGATAGCGACTTGGAGGGCGACACGAGCCGCGTCTACCTGCAGTTCACCGCCTTCATCGGCGCACACTCCCACGGCCTCAACTGGTGATCCGATGACCAAGCAGCAATCCATCCTCCTGGCACTGGCCCACCTCGCTCTCGCCGGTCTGGCGGCGGCGACGCCGGGCGCAGACGAACCCCTGCGCGTGCTCGCCACGGTCAAGGACCTGGGCTCGATCGCGTCCGAGATCGGCGGCGACCGGGTCGAGGTGACCTCGATCGCCCGCGGTACGGAGAACGTCCACTCGGTCGCCATCCGGCCCTCGGTCCTGGTCGCGGCCAACCGTGCCGACGTGTTCCTCGAGATCGGCCTCTCGTTGGAGCACGCCTGGGTCCCGGGCCTCCTCGAGCGCGCGCGCAACGCTCGCATCCAACCCGGCGCGCCGGGCTTCTGCAACGCGTCGGTGGGCTTCGAGGCGATCGAAGTGCCCGACGCAGTGGACCGCGGCCGCGGCGTCGACATCCACCCCGAGGGCAACCCTCACCTCAACCTCGACCCGGCGGCTGGTCGGCACTTCGCGGGCCGCATCCTGGCGACGCTCGTGGCGGTGGATCCCCAGCACCGCGAGGACTACGAGCTGCGCCACGCACGCTACATCGAGCGCCTCGACGTGGCCGAGGCCCGTTGGCGCAAGGCTCTGGCGCCCCTGGCGGGCCAGGTGGTGGTGACCTACCACTCGGAGTTCAACTACCTGCTGCGCGCGGCCGGGGTGGAGTCGGCGGCGGTCCTCGAGCCAAAGCCCGGGATCCCGCCCACCCCCGCGCACCTGGCCGAGGTGATCCAGTTGATGCGCGACCGGGACGTGCGCACGGTGCTGACCGCCAAGTGGTCCAACGGACGCAGCGTGCGGAAGGTGGCCGACGCAGTCGGTGGCGCCGTCGTCGAGCTTCCGACCATGGCGGGTGGCGTCGAAGGAGCCGACACGTGGATCGCGTCCATGGACGCCGCGGTCGGGGCGCTCGTGGCGGCTCTCGCACCGGTCGAGGAAGGGAGCCGCGCGCCGTGACGGGTGCGCCACTCATCGAGCTGCGCGGAGCGAGCCTGGGCTACGGATCGACGCCGGTCTTGACCGGGGTCGATCTCAGCCTCGCGCCGGGCGAGCTGCTCGGCGTCGTGGGGCCCAACGGGGCCGGGAAGACGACCCTCTTGCGCGGGTTGCTCGGATTGCTCGAGCCCTTGGCGGGAACGCGCAGCGGCAGGCCGCGCTCGGCCTACGTGACCCAGCACGAGCAGCTCGATTCGCTCTATCCCCTGACAGTCGCGGAGCTGGTCGCCCAAGGCGGCTTGCGTCCGCGCGGTGCCTGGCGCCGGCCGCGGCCGGCGTCCGCGCCGGCCGTGGTCGCGGCACTCGCCGAGGTGGACCTCGTCGCGGCCTCGCGGCGCCCCTTCTCGACCCTCTCGGGCGGCCAGTTGCAGCGCGCCCTTCTGGCCCGCGCGCTCGTGGCCGCTCCGGAGCTCCTGGTGCTCGACGAGCCCACCAGCGGTGTGGATCCCGAGTCCGCGGATCGGATCCTGGCCCTGGTCAGCCGACTGGTGCGCGACGCGGAGCGCGGGGCCGTGATCGTGTCCCACGACCTCCCGCGACTCGCGACCCACGTGGGTCGTATCGCCATCGTGCGCGACGGCACGGTGCGCCTCGCGACGGCTCGCGAGCTCGGCGTGGACCAACTCCTGGCGGCGATCGCCCCCGCCGGGGAGCCGTCCGCATGAGCCTGCCCCTGATCCTGGAGCTGTTCGGCCCGGCGATCGTGGCCACCCTGCTCGCGGCGCTCTTGTGCCCGGCCGTCGGAGCGCTGCTCTTCGTGCGCCGTTCGGCCTTCCACGGGGTGGTCCTGCCCCAGGTGGCCGCCGCCGGAACCGCGGCGGGCTTCGCCGTCCTACCCTGGTGGACCCTGCACGTGGGCCTGGCGGGAATGACCACCCTCGAGGCGGTCGACAGCCCCCACGCCCTGGCCGGCTACCTGCTGGGCTGGGCCTTCGCGGGCACCGCTCTAGGTCTCGGCCTGCTGCACGCCTTCGGTCGGCGCGAAGGGGCCGATCCCGCCCGCCTGGCCGTGTTGTTCGCGGTGGCCAGCGCGCTGACGACCCTCTGCGCCCTGTCGGCCCCCGTCGGCGGAGAGCGCATCGACGCCATGCTGAAAGGCGAGATTCTGACCCTCGACTGGCACGCGGTCGAAGTGCTCGGGGGCAGCTATGCCCTGGTCGCCCTGCTCCTGGCGCGCTTCGGGCGCGAGCTCTGGCTGGTGGGGCTCGACCCGGAGTTGGCCCAGGTCCTGGGTTTCGACCGTCGCCGGTTGGAGTTGATCTGGCTCGGACTGGTCGGCATCACCGTGGCGATCGGCTCACTGCTCGTTGGACCGGTGGTGCTCTTCGGCCTGCTCGTGATCCCGCCCCTCGCAGCGCGGCAGGTCGCCCGATCACTGCGCGGCTTCCAGGTCGTGGCGGTGCTGCTGGGGTTCGCCGGCGCCGTCGGTGGGCTGGCCCTGTCCTTCTGGGCGGACTGGCCCCTGGGCCCGAGCGTGGTCGTGGCCTGCGCGCTCTGCCTGCCCCCGGCCTGGGCCGAGGGGCGGCGTCGGCGCTTGCCCTGAGGCTCACGGACGGGCGCGATTTCCGGCCGCCACCGGGACCTTTTGGATCCAGTTCGACCGATAGGCATCCTGCCGCCGTCTAATCGCCCAGCCTCGGCCATGAAGACCCACTCGCTCCGCAGCCTCTCGATCGCCCTCCTGGCGGTGCTCCAGCTCGTGCTGGCGCCCCTGGGCTCGATGGCGCACTGCTCGGCCGCCGCAGAGGGCCGGGATTGCTGCTGCGCGCACACCGCCCCCGAGCCCCAGCCGAAGTCCTGCTGCTCCAGCGCCCACGCCACGGGTACCCGTGGTGGGGACTTGCCGGGAGCGAAGTCCGCGCCGACTGGCCAGGACCGCCGCGAGCCCTGTGGTTGCACCATGGACGGAGCTCCGACTCCCCCGGTCGCGGAGGTGCAGGTCTCGACGATCGCGCTCGGACATCACCTGGCGCCCGCGCCCGGAGCGGCGTCGTGGTTCGCGACTCCGGGTGCGTCGGTCGGGCGGCTGCTGCGCCTGCGACCGCCGGGTGTCGATCCACCGCGTTACCTAGCGTTCCGAGTCCTGCGGCTTTGAGCGGGCGCCGACTGCGCTCGATGCACCCTTCGCCGCCGCGCGAGCGGTAGGTGGGGGCCTGGTTGCGGCCGCGATCAAGACGCGGCGTCAGCGGGCATCGAGTGCGACCCGAGTGTGCGAGGACCACGGCCAGCGGACCGCGCTGCGCAGGCCCCCTCGCTACGAACCCTGGCGTCACCTCGAGGGCTCCCGCACCGCCGCCAACCCGTCCAAGGCGCGACCGGCGGCGACCGACGGGCCCCTCGCTCCCCTTGGACCGAGCCGATGACCCGCAACGCAATCACCCGCGCGACCCGCCACACGCGCATCGCAGTCCTGCTGCCCGCCCTGGCCGCCTGTGCCAGTGCCCCTCGATCCGTACCCGGTCCGGCTCCCGAGCAGGTCCCGATTCGATCGACCCGAGCGCCGGCGGTCGCGCCTCCGGCGGCGGAGGAGTTCGACCCCGCCTCGGCCACCCTGGACGACTACGTGCGCTACGCCCTAGGGCACGATCCGGGCCTCTTGGCCGAGCTCGAGCGCGCCGACGCCGCGCGTGAGCGGGTCGGCTCCGCTGCCCAGCCGCCCGACCCCAAGTTGATGGTCACCGAGTTCGTGGAGCAGATCCAAACGCGCACGGGCCCCAACCGCCGCCGGGTCGAGCTGACCCAACCCTGGCCGTGGTTCGGGACCTTGGACGCGCGCGAGGCGCTCGCCGATCGGACCGCGTCCTGGACCGAGTCGTCCGCCCGCGCGCGAGCGGCGCGCACGGTCGAACGGGTCGAGCGTGCCTACCACGAGTACGCCTTCGGCGCGGTGGTGGCTCGGTTGCTCGAGGAGAAGGTCGTGCTGCTCGAGAACCTCGCGTCGGTGGTCCAGTGGCGGGTGGAGGCGGGGGCCCCCCAAGAGGACTGGCTGCGCCTGGAGATCGAGGTCGCCGAGCTCGAGGCGCGCGCGCAAGCGGCGCGCGAGCAGCTCGTGTCCCAGCGCATCGCCCTCTCGGCCGCCGTCGGCTGGTGGGGCGAAATTCCGCCCCCCGAGGCCGTCGAGCCGGCGGCCATGGAGCTCGACCACGCCGCCCTGGAGGCGATGGCGATGGATCGCAGCCCGGCCCTGCGGACCGCCGCGGCCGGGTTGGAACGCGCCCGGGCCCAGGGCCACCTGGCGGACTTCGCCGGCCGACCGGACCTGGCCTTCAGCCTCGTGTGGCTCGACGTCGGTGACGCCCTCGACCCGGCGCAACCCGGAAGTGGCGATGACCCCATCGGTCTGGGCGTCAGCATCGGGCTGCCCCTGTGGCGCGGCAGCTACAGCGCCCAGCGACGGGCCGCCGAACACGAGATCCGCGCGGCCCGCTACGCGATCGACGACCGGCGCGCGGAGCTGTCCACCGAGCTGGCCGACATCCTCTACCGCCTCGAGTCCGCGGGGCGTGACCTGGAGCTGGCACGGGATCAGCTGTTGCCGCGGGCGCGCGAGGCCTATGACTTGGGCCTGGCGTCCTACCAGTCGGGCGAGGGTTCGCTGCTCGACCTGTTCG
Organism: Engelhardtia mirabilis; assembly: GCA_007751255.1. Classification (GTDB taxonomy): domain Bacteria; phylum Planctomycetota; class UBA1135; order UBA1135; genus Engelhardtia; species Engelhardtia mirabilis. Next base: position 5,629,289 of record CP036296.1, on the reverse strand, counting down.
AGTCCGAGCGCAGGGTGCTCGGCTACGAGGTCGACCGCTGGCGCGCCGCCCGCGACGTCCACATCCAGCGAGCTCGCCTGCAGGCCCTGACGGGAAGTGACCAACCGTGAAGATCGTGCGCACACTCATCGCCGCGGCTGCGGCTGTAGCCCTGTTCGCCCTGGGACGCTGGTCGGTCGGGCCCGTCGCGCCGCCGCATCAGGATCCGGTGGCGGCCAACTCGCCGGCAGCCGAGTGGACCTGTCCCATGCACCCGCAGATCTCAGCGCCCCAGGCCGGAGCCTGTCCGCTGTGCGGCATGGACCTGGTCGAGCGCGGCGCCATGGGCGGTGGCGGCGACGCCGTCCGACTCGGCCCTGACGCCGCCGCCCTGGCCGGGGTCGTCACCGCCCCCGCGGTGTGTCGCGCGGTCGAGTTCGAGCTGCCCCTGTTCGGCCGGGTGGAACTCGACGCCTCGACGGTGCGCTCGATCACGGTCACCGTGCCCGGGCGCATCGAGCGGCTGTTCGTCGATTCGGTCGGCATGGAGGTGAACGTCGATGACCACCTCTACGAGCTCTACAGCCCCGGCCTGCTCAGCGCCCAAGCAGAGCTCCTGTCCACCGCCGAGCGCTTCACTCGGGCCGCGGCCGGCGAAGCGGGCTTCATCCTCGAGAACTCCGAGCGAGCCTACACGTCGTCGCGCACCAAGCTGCGCCTGTGGGGCCTGTCCGAAGAACAGGTCGACGAGATCGAGCGCAGCGGCGAGGCCAGCGACCGGGTCGAGTTTCGCTCCCAGTTCGCCGGCACCGTCGTCGAGCACGGAGCCTACGTGGGCGACTACGTGCACTCCGCGGGTGAGCTCATGCGTCTGGCCGACCTTTCGCACCTGTGGGTCGTGCTCGAGGCCTATGAGCGCGACCTGCCCTTCCTGCGCTATGGTCAAGCGATCGAGTTCGAGGTCGATGCTCTTCCCGGCCAGGTCTTCACGGGCACGATCTCGCTGATCGAACCGACCGTCGACCGGGTCTCGCGCACGGCGGCGGTGCGCGTGCACGTGCTCGATCCCGAGCGAGTCCTGAAGCCCGGCATGTACGTCCGCAGCAGAGCCCTGGTCGCGCTCGATCGCGAGGGTCACGCGCGCGGGCCCGACCTGACGGGCAAGTGGATCAGCCCCATGCACCCCGAGATCGTCGCCGACGGTCCCGGTCAGTGCAGCGTGTGCGGCATGGACCTGGTTCCGGCGCAGGAGTTGGGGCTCGTCGGTGGGGGCGAAGGCACGCCGCTGGTCGTGCCGACGTCGGCAGTGCTGACCACCGGACGGCGGGCCTTGGTCTACGTCCACGAGCAAGACGGCGACGCATCCCTCTACCGCCCGCGCGAGGTGCGTCTCGGGCCCCAGGCGGGCGACAGCTACGTGATCCTCGAGGGTCTCGTCGAGGGGGAGCAGGTAGCCGTCCAGGGCGCCTTCCGGCTCGACAGCGAGATGCAGATCGCCGGGGGTCACGGGCTGCTCTCGCTGCCCTCCGAATCGATCGATCGCGAGCCGTCCCGTGTCGACCGCGGCATGGACGGGCCCATGGACCCTGCCCGCGTCGTGGACCCGGGGCACGGCAGTCCGCTGCGGCACGCCGAGCTGTGGACCGACTACTTGCGAGCGTCCGCGGCCCTGGCCGCCGACGACGGCGAGGGTGCGCGCGCGGCATTCGAGGCACTGGCGACGGACGCGAGGGCCGCGCAGGCACCGGACGACCTCGAGGCGGCGCAGCTCGGCGTGATCGCGGGAGCCTCCGCCCGCGCGGCCGGTGCCAGCGCCATCGCCGACCAGCGCGCGGTCTTCGACGAGGTCTCCGAGGCCGCCCTGTCCCTGATCGAGCTCGCGGGCAACCGCGGCGCGGCGACCCTGCGCGTGGCCTTCTGCCCGATGGCCTTCGACAACCGAGGCGCGCGCTGGATCCAGGGTCCCGACGGACCCCTGGCCAACCCCTACTTCGGAGCGTCGATGCTGCGCTGCGGCGTCATCGAGCGCGAGGTCACCCGCCCGTGACCGAGCGCCAGGAACGGCCCCTCGCGCCGATCTTCGCCTGGGCGCTCGAGAACCAGTTGGTGGTGGCGCTCTTGACCGGCCTGGTCGCGGTCTGGGGGCTCGTGGTCGCGCCCTTCGACTGGGACCTGGGCGAGCTGCCGCGGGATCGGGTTCCGGTGGACGCGATCCCCGACACGGGCGAGAACCAGCAGCTCGTGGTGGCCGACTGGCCCGGGCGCTCGCCGCGCGACGTCGAGGACCAGATCACCTATCCGCTGACGATGACGCTCCTGGGCGTCTCCGGCGTGGAGAGCGTGCGGTCGAGCTCGATGATGGGCCTGTCATCGATCGCGGTCATCTTCGACGAGCAGACCGACTTCCAACTCTCGCGCACGCGCGTGCTCGAACAGCTCGCGAGTCTCGACCAGGCCACCCTACCGCCAGGCGTGCGGCCGCGCCTGGGGCCCGACGCCACGGCCATGGGCCAGGTCTTCTGGTACACGCTCGAAGGTTGGAGCGTGGCGACCGAGGGCGCGCCGAGCCGGCCCGCGGGGGGCTTCGGCTTGGAAGAGCTGCGTTCGATCCAGGACTGGGTCGTGCGGCCGGCCCTGGCGGGGGTCGAGGGCGTGGCGGAGGTGGCCTCGATCGGCGGCTACGTGCGCGAGTACCAGATCGAGGTGGATCCCGACGCCATGCGCGCGGCCGGCGTGACCCTGCAGCAGGTCGCCGCCAGCGTGCGGGCCAGCAACGTGGACGTGGGCGCGCGCACGGTCGAGCTCAATCGCGCCGAGTACGTGGTGCGCGGCCTCGGGCTGGTCGAGAGCGTCGCGGACCTCGAAGCCGTGGTGGTCAAGAGCACCGACAGCGTGCCGGTGACCCTGCGCGAGGTCGCTCGGGTGTCGATCGGACCGGCCCTGCGCCGGGGCGCCCTCGACAAGGGGGGCACGGAGGCGGTGGGTGGCGTGGTGGTCGTGCGCTACGGCGCGAACCCCATGGCCGTGCTCGAGCGGGTCAAGGCGCGCATCGCGGAGCTGGCCCCGAGTCTGCCGCGCAGCGCCCTCGCCGACGGCACGCAGACCCAGGTCCGGATCGTGCCCTTCTACGACCGAACCGAGTTGATCGGCGAGACCCTGGGGACGCTCGAGCGCGCCCTGCGCCAGCAGATGCTGGTCACGGTCGCCGTGATCGTGTTGCTCCTGGCGCGCCTGCGGGCGGCGGTGCTGGTGGCCGCCCTGGTGCCCTTGGCCGTGCTGGTGGGCTTCGTCGGCATGCGCCTGTTCGGCGTCGATGCCAACGTCGTCGCCCTTTCCGGCATCGCCATCGCGATCGGCACGCTCGTCGATGTCGGCATCGTCGTGACCGAAGCGGCGATCCGCCAACCCGCCACGGGCCGCGGTCTGGCCCACGCGCGCAGGGCCGTCGGCCGCGCCCTGGCCGAGGTCGGCGGCGCCGTGACCACGGCGGTGCTCACGACCGTGATCGGGTTCCTGCCGGTATTCGCGATGCACGGCGCCGAGGGCAAGCTCTTCGGGCCCCTGGCCGCGACGAAGACGATCGTGCTGGTGGCCTCGATCGCCCTCGGACTGGTGACCCTGCCGGCCATGGCCGTGGTGCTGTTCGGTGTCGGTCCCTGGCCGGACGCCGATCGCAGGCGTCGGCCCTTGGCGCGCCTCCTGGGACCGATCCTGGCCCTGGGCGTCGTGGTCCTCCTGGGCTCGGACTGGGCGCCTCTGGGGCCCCATCGGCCGATCGCGGGCGGGCTCGCGACCCTGTGCCTGTTGGGCCTGCCGCTGCTCGGATTCGTGCTGCTGCGCGCGGGCTACGAGCGGATCCTGCGCTGGTGCCTGGCCAACAAGCTCGCCTTCCTGGCCCTGCCCGCGGCATTGGTGGCCTTCGGGGTCACGGCGTGGCTGGGGTTCGAGCGTAGCTTCGGCTGGCTGCCGTCGGCCGTCGTGCAAAGCAGCCCCGCGCGCGCCCTGGCAGCGCGCATGCCCGGCTTCGAGCGCGAGTTCATGCCGCGCTTGGACGAGGGCGCGTTCCTCCTGATGCCGGTGACCATGGCCCACGCCTCGATCGGCGAGGCGCTCGACCTGTTGCAGCAGGCCGACCGGCGCGTGCGCGCGATCCCCGAGATCGAGGACGTGGTGGGCAAGATCGGCCGCGTCGAGAGCGCCCTCGACCCCGCTCCGATCGGCATGGTCGAGTCCCTGGTCACCTACAAGCCCGAGTACCGGCTCGACGAGCAGGGCCGTTCCGTGCGCCAGTGGCGCGACGAGATCCGCACGCCGCGGGACATCTGGGACGAGGTCGCGGCGGCGGCGATGGTGCCGGGCTTGACCACGGCCTCGATGCTCCAGCCGATCGAGACCCGGCGCATCATGTTGCAGACCGGCCTGCGCGCCCCGATGGGCGTCAAGGTGCTGGGGACCGACCTGGACGAGATCGAGGAAGTCGCCCTGAAGATCGAGGGTCTGCTCGCTCAGATCGAGGGCGTGGCGCCCGGCAGCGCCTTCGCCGATCGAGTCCTGGGCAAGCCGTACATCGAGATCGACCTCGACCGCGAGGCCCTGGCGCGACAGGGCCTGTCGGTGCGCTCGGTGCAGGACGTGATCGAGACGGCCCTGGGCGGCGTGACGCTGACGACCGTGATCGAAGGGCGCGAGCGCTACCCGGTCAGCGTGCGCTACCCGCGCGAGCGCCGCGCTTCGATCGAGGACATCCGCAGGATCCTCGTCGGCACGCCCGCGGGTGGCAGCGTGCCACTCGGGGAGTTGGCGCACCTGCGCTACGAACGCGGACCCCAGAGCGTGCGCGGTGAGGACGGCTTCCTGCTCGCCAACGTGATCTTCGACGCCGCGCCGGGCATCGGAGCGGTGGACCTGGCCGAACGGGTCCAGGCCCGCTTGGCGGCGGCGGTCGCGGAGGGTCGATTGACGCTCCCGCCCGGCCTCTCCTACCGACTCGCTGGCGAGTTCGAGAACCAAGTGCGCGCGTCGCGCACCCTGCGCTTGGTGTTGCCGATCGCACTGGCGTTGATCGTCGTGCTCTTGCACCTGCAGCTGCGCTCGCTGCTCACGACGGCGATGGTCTTCAGCGGCGTCCTCGTCGCCTGGGCCGGAGGTTTCGCCCTCCTGTGGCTCTACGCCCAGCCCTGGTTCCTCGACCTGCCGCTCTTCGGCGCCAACCTGCGCGAGTTGTTTCAGGTCGGACCGGTGGCCCTCTCGGTCGCGGTCTGGGTCGGATTCCTCGCGCTGTTCGGGATCGCGACGGACGACGGCCTGTTGATGGCGACCAGTCTGCGCCAGGAGTTCGACCGGCGTGAGACGACGGAAGTGGCGCAGGTGCGTGAGGCCGTCGTGGCCGCCGGACTGCGTCGCATCCGTCCGTGCCTGATGACCAGCGCGACCACCGTGCTGGCGCTGATCCCGGTCCTGACCTCGACCGGCAAGGGTTCCGACATCATGGTTCCGATGGCCATTCCCACCGTCGGTGGCATGGTCGCGGTGCTGCTCAGCGTCTTCGTCGTGCCGACGCTCTACTGCCTGCGCGTCGAGCTGCAAATGGCCCTGGCCCGATCGCGGGCGTGAGCACAACGATCAAGGTGCCAGCGTTCAGGGCGTCGGCCGGCGAAGGCTGATTGTGGGTGGTCGGAAGGACGGGGTGTCCTATGGCTAACGCATGGCGCCGGGCTGCGTACCCGACTGCCCCCCGAGAGCGCGCCTGACCCACATTCCGCGAGACCGACCCATGAGAGCCTTCCAGACCCTGTTCGCAGCCTTCACCCTCCTGGGCGCGAGTGCCCTGTTCGCCCAGAGCGCCCCGCAGGCGCAAGAAGAGGCGCCCGAGCGCGCGGCGCCGGCGCAGGCCGAGGAGGCCGCCCCGCGCGTGGACGCCTACACCGTGACCGCCTGCCCGATCTCCGGCAAGGCGCTCGGTTCCATGGGCGAACCGATCGTGCTCGAGCTGGACGGGCGAGCGGTGCAACTGTGCTGCCGCGGCTGCGTCGGCCCAGCGAACGCCGACCCGGCCGGCACGGCAGCCAAGGTCGATGCGGCCTTCGCCGACCAGCAGCGCCCGCACTATCCGCTCACCACTTGCCTGATCTCGGGCGAGCCCCTGGCGCAAGACGGGGTGGACGTGGCAGTCGAAGTCGTCGTCGGCAATCGGCTCTTCCGTCTGTGCTGCGACACCTGCGCGGCCAAGGTGCGTCGCGACCCGGCTGCCATGCACGGCAAGTTGGACGAGGCCGTGATCGCGGCCCAGAGCCCGGACTATCCCCTTCAGAACTGTCTGGTCAGCGACAAGAACGCCCTGGGCTCCATGGGCGAGCCGGTGGAGTTCGTCGTCGGCGACAGGTTGGTGCGCCTGTGCTGCGGAAGTTGCCGCCCGGCCTTCGACGCCGAGCCGGCCAAGTACCTCGCGCGCCTCGAAGCCGCTTGGGCGGCCGCCGCTGAGGAGGCTGGCCCCGAGCGCGACGCGGCGAGCGCCGGTGCCGGCGCCGGACGATAGAGCAGATGGGTCCTGACCCGGCGGATCGGAGCGTTGCGCTCACGACCGCCGGTACACCTCCGGATCCAGAACCATGCAGAGCAGCGAACAGCGCGACCCCGTGTGCGGGATGTCGGTGACTGCCGAGTCCGCGGCGGCCCAGGCGGAGCACGAGGGACGGACCTACTACTTCTGCGCCACCGGCTGTCGCACGAAGTTCGTGGCCGATCCCGGTCGCTACCTGAAACCTGACGGGAACGCCTCCGACCCGGCGGCCCGCGCGGACGCGACCTACACCTGCCCGATGCACCCCGAGGTGCGCCAGGTCGGCCCCGGCACCTGCCCGAAGTGCGGCATGGCGCTCGAGCCTGAATCGGGCGCGGCGGATCCGGACGACGGGGAGCTGCGCGACATGACGCGCCGCTTCGTGGTCGCGGCAGCTCTGGCAGCGCCGGTCGTGGTCCTGGCGATGGGGGACATGGTCCTGCCGGGGGATCCGATCCGCTCCGCCGTCGGCGCGCGACTGGGAGGCCTGCTCGAGCTGGCCCTGGCCACGGTGGTGGTGTGGTGGGCCGGCTGGCCGCTGCTCGTGCGTGGGGCCTCGTCGGTGCGCCGGATGCACCCGAACATGTTCACGCTGATCGGCCTCGGCGTCGGCGTGGCCTACGTCCAGAGCACCCTGGCGGTGCTCGCGCCCTCGATCTTTCCGGACGCCTTCCGGCGGCACGGCGGCGAGGTGCCGCTCTACTTCGAGGCCGCGGCGGTGATCGTGACCCTGGTGCTGCTCGGCCAAGTGCTGGAGCTGCGCGCGCGCAATCAGGCCGGGGGTGCGATCCGCGCCCTGCTCGACCTGGCGCCCAAGACGGCCCGCCGCGTCACCGCCGAAGGGGAAGACGACGTCCCCCTCGACACGGTGCAGGTCGGCGACCGGTTGCGCGTGCGCCCCGGCGAGAAGGTGCCGGTCGACGGGACGGTGCTCGAAGGGCGCAGCTCCGTGGACGAGTCGATGGTCTCGGGCGAGCCGGTGGCCGTCGAGAAGACGGCCGGCGACGCGGTCGTCGGGGGCACCGTCAACGGCTCCGGCTCCCTGCTCGTCGAGGCCGCCAAGGTCGGCGACGCGACGCTCCTGGCGCGCATCGTGCAGATGGTGGCCCAGGCCCAGCGCAGCCGCGCGCCGGTCCAAAACCTGGTCGATCGCGTCTCGGCCTGGTTCGTGCCGAGCGTCGTCCTGTCGAGTCTGATCGCCTTCGGCGTCTGGGCCCTGGTGGGGCCCGAGCCGCGCCTGGCCTACGCGCTCTTGGCGTCGGTGTCCGTGCTGATCGTGGCCTGTCCCTGTGCCCTGGGCCTGGCGACGCCCATGTCGATCATGGTCGCCACCGGCAAGGGCGCGCAGGTGGGCGTGCTGTTCCGCGACGCCGAGGCGATCCAATCCCTGCGCGAGGTCGACACCCTGGTGGTGGACAAGACCGGCACCTTGACCCAGGGAGCGCCCGCCTTCGACAAGGTGCTGACCGTGGCCGATGGCGATCCCCAGCGCGTGCTGCGTCTGGCGGCGGCGCTCGAGCGGGACAGCGAGCATCCCCTGGCCAAGGCGATCCTCGAGGGCGCGAAGGCGCGCGGGGTCGAGGCGGTCCGCGCGGAGAGCTTCGAGGCGATCACCGGCAAGGGCGTGGTCGGCCGTGTCGACGGGCTCGACGTGGCCCTGGGCAATGGCGCCCTGATGGCGGATGTCGGCGCGTCGACCACGGAGCTCGAGGAACAGGCCGCCACCGAGCGCGACCTGGGGGCCACGGTGATGTTCGTCGCCGCAGGCGGCGAGCTCGCCGGCGCCATCACCGTCATCGATCCGATCAAGGAGTCCACCCCGGAGGCGATCCGCAAGCTGAAGGCGGCGGGCCTGCGAATCGTGATGTTGACCGGCGACGCGCAGCGCACCGCAGGCGCGGTGGCCAAGCAACTCGGCATCGACGACGTGGTCGCCGAGGCCCTGCCCCAGGACAAGCTGGCCCTGGTCGAGCGCCTGCAGTCGGAAGGGGCGCGCATCGCCATGGCCGGCGACGGCATCAACGACTCGCCCGCCCTGGCAAGGGCCGACGTGGGCATCGCCATGGGCACCGGCACCGACGTCGCCATGGAGAGCGCCGCCGTGACCCTGGTCAAGGGCGACCTGGGCGGCATCGTCAAGGCCCGGCGGCTGAGCGAGCTGACCATGGCCAACATCCGCCAGAACCTGGTCTTCGCCTTCGGCTACAACGCCGCCGGCATCCCCGTCGCGGCCGGCGTGCTCTACCCCTTCACCGGCTGGCTCCTGAGCCCCATGTTCGCCGCGGCGGCCATGAGCCTCAGCTCCGTCTCGGTGATCCTCAACGCCCTGCGCCTGCGCGCCGCGGACCTGGACGACTGAGCCGGGGCCGCGCCGCGAGCCACAGATCCCTTGCTGCGCTCGTCCGCGACCGGGGCGTCTGCGCGGATCCTCGTCCTGCGGTCGGATCCGCTTCGTGCGACGTGTGAGCAGGCGGTGGCAGGGTCAGGCCGCGTGGCGTTCGGCGCTCCCCGCGCGCCGCTCGGCTATCAGCGGTCCGAGCGGCGCAGCTCGACGGTGGTGCGGGCGTAGCGGTCCTCGTCGCTCGCGGGCAGGTGCACTCGCAGGTACTCGGCGCCGCCCGACCTTCGCGCGCGTTCGGCGCCGCGGACTTCGAGCGGCAGGTCGCAGGTCAGGCCCAGCTCGACCTCGCTGTCGGGCGCACCGGCAAGGGTCAGCTCCAGTCCACGGTCGTCGGCACGGAAGGCGACCGGGCGAGCGGACTGGGACTCGCGGTCGCGGCGAATGGTCGGGACCGGCAGGCGCAGGTGCGGCCCCTGGCGCAGGGTGGCCACGGCGACGCCGGTGCGCGTGCCCTGGGCGCGCAGCTCCCGGGTGCCGGCGACCAACTCGCGCAGCTCGAAGTCGAGGGCCGCGCCCTCGCCGTCGACCACTTCGAGCACCTCGGAGCCGGCCGGCAGGACCGCGGCGAGGACCAACTCGATCGAGCCTTCGCCTGCGATCCGCGCGCTGATCTGCGTGCGGGCGCCGTCCCCGTCGCGCAGGCTGCGGCGGGAGACCGTCAGGTCGAAGGGCCGGGCCCCCACGCGCAGGCCGTCGAGTGCGAGCTCGGACCAGGGCAGGGGGTGTTGCAGGCGCAGGCTCACGCGATCGTCGAGCTGCCCACGCGCGGCGTCGAGCTCGAGCCCCAGCGCCCCGTCGACCAGGGTCGTGAGCAGCGCCGTCGACGAGACCAGATGCCGCGGAACGCGCCGCGGCGACAGTCGCGCGCGGTCGCCGGGCAGGTGCTCCTCGACCAGGCCGCGACCGCCCAGGCCCTCCAACTTGACCAGGGTGCCCAGCAGTTGGTGCCCGGCGGCGGTGTGGCCCACGCGGTAGCAGGCCAGGGCCGCATAGACGCTCGAAAGGGGCAGGACCGCGCCGCTGTTGTAGTTGTCCGGATGGAAGTGCGGGGCGTCCTCGCCCAGCAGGCGCAGGCCCCAATCCGTGGCCAGCTCCGGGTGGCACAGGCCAAGGGTCGCCGCCAGGGCGCGTTCGTCGCTGCCGAGGCCTGCGGCCAGGGGCAGGCCGATCAGCGCCGCGCGGTCGTCGAGGGAGCGTCCCTCGCGGGTGATGGCGAAGGCGTAGCACCCGTGCTCCTGCGACCAGAGCTGTTCGAACGCCTCGGCGCACTGGGTCGCGCGCTCGATGCAGCGTCGCTCCAGCTCGGACTCACCCAGCCAGTGCGCCAGGCGCGCCGCGGCGCGGAGCCCGGCGAACAACCCTCCGTGCAGGTACGCATCGCACTCGATCACCTCCGACAGGGGCCCGGACTGGACCGCACCCAGTCCGGCCCGGGAGGTCGTGACCAGCCCCGACTCGCCGCGCGCGGACCACAGCCAGTCGAGGGCGCGCTCGAGCGCGGGCAACAGCGCCCGGCCCAGGGCCTCGTCACCCGACGCGCGCACGTAGCGATCCAGCGCCTGGGCGAATTGCGCCGCGGTGGTGCCGCGGTAGTAGGCATAGGGATAGCGCTCGAACCAGTCGCAGAGCTTGGCCGAGAGCACCGTCTCGTGGGCCAGCTTGCCGTCCGCGCGTTGGCGCGAAGCCGCACCCCACAGCGCCTCGGCGGCCGGTGTGAAGCGGCCCAGACCCGCCAGGGCCTGGGCGGCGAAGAGGGCGTCGGTGTCGAAGCTCCAGGCGAAGCCCGGGCGGTCGCCGTCGCGGCTCGGCGCCAGGCCGGCGACCAGCAGGGTCCCCAGCCCGTCGACGCGCACCCGCGACCGCTCGACCACCGCCTGACTCCAGCCGAAGGCGCGCTCGAGGTCGGCGTCCGCGCAGCGCAAGCGCACGACGCCCGCATCGAAGCGCGACCAGCTCGCGCGGGTGGCGTCGAGGGTGGCGCTCCAGTTCTCGCCGACCTCGCGCCAGGTGTCGCGCGCCCGATCGACGACGCCGCGGGCCGACGAGGTTCCGGCAGCCGCCTGTCCGCGGCCGAGCCTGCTGCCGCGGCTGGGCGACGTCGCATTTCCCTGGGCGGCGGCGAAGACGATCGGCGTGGTCTCGCCGGGGCGCAGCCTGGCTGCCAGGCGAATCGGTCGCCGCGGCACGCCGCGCCCGTCCGGCGCGTCGCGCACCCGTCCGCCGACTGCGCCCAGGAAAGCGGCGAAGCGGCCGGTCTCCTCCGAGAGCGTGAGCGCGCCGGTGACCGGATCGCGCAGGGCCAACTGACCGCCGAGGCCGGCCGGCCACATGGGGCGCAGGTCCAACGTGCAGGCCAGCTCCGCGTCGAGTTCGCGGCGGCCCTCCAGCTCGAGCAGCCACAGGAGCACGGCCCGTTCGCGATCGGCGACGATCGTCTGACGCAGCAGGAAGTCGTCGCCCTCGTGGACCAGCACCAGCTCGCCGGGGGAGACCGTGCCGTGGCCGGGCAGGGCCTCGAGCGCGATCGGAGCGCTGGTGCCGGGCAGGTGCAGGGTCAGGCGCAGGTCCGACGCGATCTTGAGCGGCCAGGCCCACCACTCGAAGGGGCCGCGCTCGCGACCGAAGAAGGCCGAGCGTCGACCGCTGGCTTCGACGAAACCGTGGGAGGCGAGGGGGCCGCCGAGGGCGGGAATGCGGTGCGGTGAGCGGTCGGACACGCCAAGAGAATGCGGAACTGGGCGCGGAGGTTCCACCGCTCCCGCCGGGGCGCCGCGCTCGGGCGTCGGGGCCTATACTCCCGCCGGCCCCCGACTCGAGACGGCACCTCCCACGGATCCCTCGGCCGGCTGTCCGACGCAGCGTGCTCACCGCGCCGCCGGATCGGCGCCCGGAACCCCCTCGCTCCCATGAAGCTCAGCCTGTTGTTGCTCGCCGGCGCCGGCGCGACCCTGTTCGCCGCGCGTCCCACCGTCCAGGACCACCACCCGGTGGGCTACGACGACACACCCTTCCTACCGGGCGGGGAGTGGCGCGTGCACGACTCGGCGCGGCCCGTGCCGCCGGTGGTCGAGCCGGGCGCCGGGCCCTTCACCCCGCCGCCGGCCGACGCCACGGTGCTGTTCGACGGCAGCTCGACCGCGGCCTGGCACCAGGGCGGCGAGGCGATCCAGTGGAAGGTGGAAGGCGGCGCGATGCAGGTCTCGGGCGGCGGCGACATCCGCACCCGCGCCGACTTCGGGGACGTGCAGCTCCACATCGAGTGGGCCTCGCCGTCGGAGCCCGTGTCCGAGAGTCAGGGCCGCGGCAACTCGGGCGTCTTCTTCATGGATCGCTACGAGGTGCAGGTCCTCGACAGCTTCGAGAACCGCACCTACGCCGACGGCCAGGCGGCGGCCATGTACGGCCAGTACCCGCCTCTCGTCAACGTGTGCCGCGCGCCCGGTGAGTGGCAGGCCTACGACATCGTGTTCGAGGCGCCGCGCTTCGACGGCGACAAGCTGTTGCACCCGGCCCGCCTGACGATGTTCCACAACGGCGTGCTGGTCCACAACGCGCGCGAGTTCCTGGGCGCGACGGCCCACCGCTCGGTGGCGACCTACTCGCCCCACGCGCCCAAGGGTCCGATCAAGTTGCAGGACCACGGCAATCCCGTGCGCTTCCGCAACGTCTGGGTGCGCGAGCTCTGAGCCCCGTGGCGCGGTAGCTCGACGCGGGGATCCGCTCCCCGGGGCGCTGCGCTGGCGGCGGCGACTGAGAGGTGGCTAGTGTCCTGGATCAGAAATTCGGCGTCACTTCCCGGGCTCCGATCGCCGCTGGCGTCGCCAGCGCCTCCTCCGAGTATCGCAGCGGATACGCGTCGTCGGCGCGCCTAGCCAGCATCGATCGGACCTCCGGGCAGTGACGCCGAATTTCTGATCCAGGACACTAGCCGCGACGGGCCACGCTCGACAGGGCGCGGTTGATGCTAGCGATCATCGCCGCCGGGTCGATCGGCTTGGTGGCGTACTCGTCGCAGCCGGCCGCGATGCAGCGCTCGCGGTCGCCGCCCATGGCGTGGGCCGTTAGGGCGACGATGGGGATCCGGTTGCCCAGGGCGCGGAGCTCGGAGGCGGCGCCGTAGCCATCGAGCACGGGCATCTGCATGTCGAGCAGGAGGGCGTCGAAGCGCGACTGGGGCGACTGCAGGGCATCGACCGCGTCGCGTCCGTTGTCGACCAGGGAGACCTCGGCCCCGGCGCGCGTCAGGTAGAGCTGGATCAGGCGTTGGTTGTCGGGGCCGTCCTCGGCCACCAGGATGCGCCGACCGGTGAGGGGCTTGGCCGGCAGGGCAGCCTGCGTTTGCTCGATGTCGGCCGGCTCGAGCAAGGGCTCGTCCGATTGGCTGGACTCTGGCTCCGCCGCCGGGCTGGACTCTGGCTCCGCCGCCGGGTCGGATCTCGGGCGCTCGGTCGTTGCCTTGATCGCTGTGCCCGTGGACTTCCCCGCGCAGGCGCCGGCGTCAACCGTGACCGTGAAGGTGCTGCCCTGTCCGGGCGTCGAGCGGACCTCGATCTCGCCGCCCAGCATGCCGGCCAGGCGTTGGGAGATTGTCAGGCCGAGTCCCGTTCCGCCGAAGGTGCGGGTGTGTGAGTCGTCGGCCTGGGTAAAGGGGCGGAACAGCCGGTCGATCGCATCCGGTTCGACGCCCACGCCGGTGTCGATGACCTCGATCCGGAGGCGGGGGCGTTCGGCTCCTTGGTCGCAGCTGGCATGCACCTGCACCGAGCCGGACTCCGTGAACTTGATCGCGTTGCCGACCAGGTTGAGCAGGATCTGGCGCAACCGTAGAGCGTCGCTCTCGATGCGCTCGGGGACGTCCTCGTCGACGCTGACGGTCAGTTCCAGGCCGTGACCTCGCGCGCGGACCTCCAACAACTCGCGCACCTCTTCGAGCAACGCCGCCGGATCGACCTCGCGGCGCTCGACCGCCATGCGTCCGGCTTCGATCTTGGAGAGGTCGAGGATGTCGTCGATGATCTCGAGCAGGTGACGCCCGTTGCGTTCGATGGTCTCGAGGAAGTCCGCGGACTCCGTGTCCAAGTCGTCGCGGGTCGCGAGCAGGTCGACGAAGCCGAGGATCGCGGTGATCGGAGTGCGGATCTCGTGGCTCATGTTGGCCAGGAATTCCGACTTGGAGCGGCTGCCGGCTTCGGCTGCCTCGCGCGCGCGCTCGAGCTCGGCCTCGGTGTGCTTGAGCTGGGTGATGTCGGTGTGGGTCCCGACCACGCGCACCGCCGTGCCGTCGTTGTCGAAGATCGCCTGCCCACGGCAGATGACCCAGACGATGCCCGCCTGCTTGTGGTTGAAGCGAACCGGAACGGCGAAGTCCTCTCCGCGCTCCACATGGGCCTGCAGCGCCTGCTCCAAGAGCTCGCGATCCTCGGCCAGGATGATTCGCTGCCAACCCTCGGGCGTGTTGGGCAGTTCGTGGTCGGCGTAGCCGAAGAGAGCCTTGAAGCTCGGGCTGAGGTACTCCTGGCCGGTCTTCAGGTCCCAGTCCCAGATGCCGTCGGTGGCGTGTTCGGCGATCAGGCGGAAGCGCTCCTCGGACAGGCGCAATCGGTCCTCGTCCGCGCGGCGCTCGGTGACGTCCTGGTAGGAGCCTTGGATCCTTACGGTTCGACCCTCGGAGCGCTCGGCGCGGCCCACGGTGCGAATCCAGCGTCGGTTGCCGCGGGCGGTGACCAGGGGTAGCTCCAGGTCCCAGCCCTGACCGCGTACCAGGGCGTTGTCGATCGTGCGACGGAACTCGGACTGCGCGCCCGACTCGAAGAACTCGATCGCGTCCTGGAGGCCCGGCTGCTCGCCGAGGGGCAGTTCGTGGATGCGGAAGGCTTCGTCCGCCCAATGCAGCTCGGAGCGATCGATGTCGAGCTCCCAACCGCCGACCTGGGACATGCGCGTCGTGGCCTCGAGCATGTTGCGGCTGCGCAGGAGCTGTTGCTCGGCGTGACGACGCAGGGTGACGTCTTCGCAGGTGACGCAGAGCGCGGGTCCCTGCGCCGTTTCGATGGCGCTGACCCGGATCACCACCTGGCGCGGCCGTCGATCGCCGGGGATGCAGAGCTCGCGCACGATGGTCGAGTGCTTGCCAGCGAGCAGCGTCGGTACTTCGCTCTCGAACGCCGCCCAGAGCAGCTCACCCAGGTTGCTCTCCTGCTGTCCTTGGCCCTCGCCGTCCTCGCGCCAAGCTCGGTTCGCGAACATCGGGCTGCCGTCCGTGGCGAGCACCGCGACGCCGTAGCGCAGGCTGTCGAGCACCCGCGACGCAAGGCTGGCGGGAGAGTTCGCAGCGTCCTGCGCGCCACGCGGACGAGGGGCGCCGAGCCGGCCGGCCCGCGCGAGGGCGGCTAGAAGCGTGGCGAGGGCCAAGGACAGGGCGGTTCCGGTGACGGCCGTCAGCACCGTCACGGTCGAGGCCCGTCCGGCGGGCTTGGCAGCGGTGACGAGCCACTCGCGCCCGGCGACCGAGGTGCTCGACATGGCAACGCGTGGTTCGATCGTGTCGAAGTCGTGGGGCGTGACTCGCGCCAGGGCCACGCCGTCCACAGCGTCCACGATGGCGAGGGCCAGGCCGTCCGCCGGGCCGAGGGTCTCGTCCTCGAGGATCTGCTGCAGGTTCATCGGCCCGGCGATGAAGCCGCGCAGGGCGGCCCGTCGCTCGGCGATCGTCGCCGGAACCTGCGGGGTGTCGTAGACCGGGACGTAGAAGACCAGCTTGTCGGCGACGGCATTGCCATCCTGGGCCAGGCGCATTGGCGGCGAGGTGGCGGGCCGACCCGTGTCGCGCGCTCGCAGAAGCCCGGACAGGGCGCCGGGGGCGGTGGCCAGGTCGACACCGAGGGCCTCGGCGTTGAGCTCGAGGGGTTCGTGGTAGCGGATCACCAACGCCGCCTGGCCGTCGGGCGCCTTGCCTGGGCCGCTGGGATGGGCGCGCACCGCGAAGTCGAGGTCGCTCGGATACTCGGCGGCGACCGCCGATTCGAACTCGACCAGGGCGTCGCGATCCACGCACTCGACCCAGGCCACTCCGAACAGGCCTCGCAGGCGCTGATCGAGCTCCTGGCCCACGACGAAACGCCTCCATGTCCGACGGTCGAGCCCGCTCGGGGGGAGGGCGCCGATCAGCGCTCGAGCGTCGACCAGGGCCTGGAGGTGCTGGTCGATCACGTGCCCGAGAGAGCCCGCCAGCGCCTCGGATTGGGCGTTCAGGGCTTCCTGGACCTGTCGATCGGCGTTCTCGTCGACCAGGACGGTCGCGATTCCCGTGAGTGCGAGGCCGCCGACCGCCGCCATGACCGGCAGCAGCGATGGCCGCCAGGGCCGGGGGGACGAGGGCCGCACCTGCCGATCGGGGGGGTCGGGCCGCGATTCGCGATCGTGGGTGGTGGTAGAGGCGGGCAGCCGCACAGTCGTCAGGTCGGCTGTCGGTGGGGCAGTCCTTGACCCCCTCGCCCCGGCATCCCCAGAGATGGGTCGGAGAGCGGATCGGCCAGGACGGGCCTCCCGCGGGCCCGGGCAGGTCCGCCGGGCGGGTAGGATCCGGCGGCACGCCTCCGATCGGGGCGGCCCAACAACCTTGGACCTGGTCCTGCTGCATCCCGAGATCCCGCACAACACCGGTTGCGCCGCCCGCCTAGCGGCCGCCACTGGGGTGCCGCTGCACCTCGTGGAGCCCCTGGGTTTCTCCCTGGAGGATCGCTACCTGAAACGGGCCGGGCTGGACTACTGGCCCCAGGTGGACCTGAGGGTCCACGCGGATTGGGCTGCGGCCCGGTCGGCCCTCGAACAGGGGGCACAGCGTCCCCTCGAGCAGCGCTTGAGGCTGTTCACGGCTCGTGGGGGGCAGTCCCTGTTCCAAGCGGCGTTCCGCCCCGACGACGTGCTGGTGCTGGGTTGCGAGTCCCGCGGGCTGCCCGCCGCACTGCTGGCCGAGCACCCGCAGGCCCACATCTACATCCCCATCCGCCCCGGCGTGCGCAGCCTGAACCTGGCCAACGTCGCCGCCCTGGCCCTGTACACGGCCCTCGATCGGTCGGGGGTCGGTCTGCCCGAGAATGACGGCCGCTACGAGGCCGATCCGCGCGAGCAGGAGGACCTGAGGGCCGCCGACGTGGTGCGGGCCAGTGGCCCTCGCGGGCCGGGCGGTGGCGCGTGAGCGGCGAGCCCACCAGCGGCGTGCCCGACGAGTGCCGCCAAGCTCTGGAGCGCGCCCTGGTCGACCCGCCGGAGGGCGATCTGGAGCGCGAGTCCGCCTTGATCGAGGCCTCGGAGAGCCTGCGCGCGGCCCTGGACCGGGACCCGATGAATCTCAGCCTGTGGCTGCTGCTGGGCGAGATCGAGCTCCTGCGCGACGACCACGAGGGCGCCGAGCGCGCCTACCGACGGGCCATGGACCTCGATCCGGTCGACACCCTCGGGCACAGCGGACTGGCGCACACCTACGCCTCCATGGGGCGCGCCGAGGAGGCCGAGGAGTTGCTCGACGAGGCCCTCGGCATCGACGCCAGCGCGACGCTCTACGCCCAGCTCGGGACCTTGCACCTGGAGCAGGGGGACCTCGAGTCCGCCGAGAAGGACCTGCGCGCGGGCCTCGATCTGGATCCGGACGACGAGCAGATCCTGTTCTTGCTCGCGCGCTTCTTCGCGCGTGACGACGAGGAGGCCACGCAACTGCTGGAGCGCGCGGTCGAGGTCGATCCCGGCCACGTCTTCGCGTGGCTGGAACTCGGAACCCTGCGCGCCGTGCTCGGCAACGACGAGGGGGCGCGCTCCTGCTTCCAGCGGGTGGTGGCCCTCGAGCCGGAGTCGTCGGACGGCTATCGCGAGCTGGCGCGCATCGCCTTGGCCGACGATGCGGAGGAGGCGACGACCCTGGCCCGCCGCGCCATCGAACTCGACGGCGACGACGTGGGCGCCTGGACCGTTCTGGGTCGCGCCCTGACCCTGGCGGGCAAGCGCGCGGAGGCCGAGCGGACGCTCCTCAGCGGCTGCGCCATCCGTCCGCTCGATGTGGACGGCGCGCGGGCGCACGTGGCCCTGGCCGAGTTCTACCGCGAGAGTGGCAGGCTCGAGGACGCGCTCGGCGCCCTTCAGGCGGTCGAGGGCTTTGCCCACATGGAGCCCGGCGTCGCCGCCCTGCTCGGGCGTTTGTACTCGGAGCTGGGTCGCTCCGCCGACGCTCGCGCCTGGCTGCAGGTCGCGCTCGAGCACGACATCGACGACATCGAGAGCCGCGACCTCTTGCGCGAGCTGCGCGGGGACTGAGCGCGAGGCGCCCGATCCCCGGGTACGGGCTCAATCAGCCCTGTTTGGCGCAGCGAAGGTGACCTCGAAGTCCTCGCCCGTGCGCGCGCCGGCCCAATCGCCGTTCACCGGACGCACTGTGAAGCGGTAGGTGCCGATGTCTTCGGTCAGACGCCAGTCGTCAGCCTCCATCCGCGCGGCGCGGCGGTCCGAGATCGGGCGTACGAACTGGTCGACCCGGCGGCCGTCTTCATGGACGGTGCCAGTGAGCCACCAACTGTCGTTCTCGAGGCGGGCGAAGGTGAGCTCGACGGCGCCGTCGGGACTGGCGTAGGTGAACGTCGGCAGGATCGGCTGGGGCCCGCCGTAGTTGGGCAACGAGCTGTTGAGGGGCGCGTCGCGCAGGATGCCGGGCTGGGGCGCGCCGGCCGAGGCGGGGTCGAACCGGGGCCGGGCCGTGAAGGTGACGGTGAAGTCATCGCGTTCGCGCGCGCTGTCCCAATCCCCGCCGGTCGGCGTCACGGCCAGGACCCAATCGCCGACGGGCTGCTCGATCCTGTCAGAACCGGCCGGTGAGCCGGCGCCGGTGGACGAGTGCGCGGCCATGTCGCCCAGGCTGCCCGTGGCGATCATCGAGATCTGCTGGTGCCCGGACCGCGCACTCAGCGTCCAGCCTCGACCCTCGTAGTGGGTCAGAGTCGCGGTGGCCGTGCCATCGGACGATTCGTAGACGTGGGGACCGGCGTCGGGCTCGAGGTCCTCCAGGAAGACCGTGTCCTGTGCGATGCCCAGCTTGGCCAGGGCCTCGGGGGTGAGTCGGCCACGGTCGTCGAGCTCCAGGCCGCCCACGAAGGACTGGCTGGTCGAGTCGAGCTGCGCGGTTGTGGGCTGGCCCGCGGGCGTGCCTGCGGGATTCGGACCATCGGGCGCGGGCGCCTTGCAGGAGGCACCGGACAGGAGCCCGGCAAGGCAGGGGGCGAGGGCGGGCACGGGGGCCCAGGTGCGAGGGGCTCGATGCATCGAAGGTCTCGGGGCTGGAGTGCAAGGAAGTGGCGACGGAATCCCGGCGCACCGCGGCCAGAATGGGGCCGTGGACACCAATTCCGGTCTGACGCGGGGTGGGCGCGCTTCTTCCCCGTTCAATTCCGCAGCGCCCCTCTCCCGTGGTCTCGCACCCGACCTGCTCGATCGGCTGCTGACGCCGGCGCTGTTGGTGGACCTGCGCGCGGCGGCTCGCAACGTGGATCGCGTGATCGCCTGGGCCGGGGCGGACGCCGACCGTTGGCGACCACACTTGAAGACCACCAAGACACCGCAGATCTGGGCGCTGCTGCTCGCGCGGGGGCTGCGCGCGTTCAAGGTAGCGACCACCGCCGAGCTGCGTGTCCTGCTGGAGCTCCTGGATGGACTGCCCGCCGGTGACTTCGGAGACGTGCTGGTGGCCTATCCGCAATCGAGCGCCTCCGCCCGACGGACGTCCCAGTTGGCAGCACTGCATCCGCGGCACACCGTCTCGGTGCTCGTCGAGGAGCCTGCGGCGGTCGGCCTCGTGCGGCCGAATGTCGGACTCTTCGTCGACGCCAATCCGGGCATGGACCGCACCGGAGCGCCCTACGACGACGTCGACCGCATCCTCGCGACCGCCAGGGCCGCGGGCCCGAGGTTGCGCGGCTTGCACGCCTACGAGGGGCACTTGCACGCCGACTTCCCCGAGCGCGGGGTGCGGATCGACGCTTGTTTCGCGCGGCTGCGCGGGATCCTGAGGCAGCTGCATGGCGCCGGTGTGGTGGTCGCGGAGGTGGTGACCAGTGGCACGCCGGCGTTTCGGCACGTGCTCGAGACGCGGCCGTTGGAGGGTGCGGCCGGTGAGCCGCTCCACCGCGTGTCGCCGGGGACGGTCGTGTTGCACGATCTGCGCAGCGAGCTCGAGAACCCCGAGTTGGGGCTCGAACCGGCGGCCGTGGTCCTGTCGCGGATTGTCAGTCGACCGCGTAGCGGGCGCGTGACCTGCGACGCAGGCTCGAAGGCCCTGGCGGCGGAGGCCGGTAGCCCGGTGGCGGTGGCCTTGGGGATCCGCGGCCTGGAGGCGGCGACGCCCAATGAGGAGCACCTGCCCCTCGACGGTCCCGAGGGGGCGCTGCCAGCCCTGGGCGGCTTGCTGGATCTGGTGCCGATGCACGTGTGCCCGACGGTCAATCTGCACGATCGCGTGCTGCTTCTGGACGACGACGGCGTACGCGACGTGCCGGTGGCGGCCCGCGGTCACGAGCTGTTCGTTGACGATTGACGGCACTGTCAACGGCTTGTCGCAGGAATCTGCAAAGGGTCGCGGCACAGAGTTGCACCAGCGGCGTTCGTGGGGGGCTCGGTGAGCGATCGCCGGTGACCCACACCGGATCAGAACCCCGACGAGGAGGATCAGCCGTGGAGGAGAGGGACAAGCGGGAGTCGGAGGTGCCGGTGCCGTGGACGGCGCCGGTCTCACGAACTCGGCTGGAGCTGCGGGCGCTGGCGTCGTTGCGGGCGCTGCGGGCGCTGCGGGCGCTGCGGGCGCTGCGGGCGCTGCGGGGGACTCGGGTGCATCAGGGGCATCTGTCCCTGCGGTCGCGGATGAAGGTGGAGGCGTCGCAGTGAAGATCGGCGGCACTCAGCCTCGCTTCGTAGCTCCGACGTCTCGCAAGGCGGCGGAGTCGGACGAGACCGGTCGCATTGCCGTGCTGCGACGCGTCGGGTTCGTTGCAGCCCTTGACCGCAGGCGAATCGTTCCCCGGCTGACCGACGCTTGGTTGCTTCGATGCGGGCTGGGGGAGGCTCCAGGCCGCTTCGACTTCGGTCGCGAAGGGGGAGTTGGTGAAGAGTAGGGGGCATCGCGGCGCACCGGGCGAAGCAGCCGCTGATTCACGGCGGTCGGGATCTGGGCGGCCCGTATCGAAACGCTCAGAATCGGAGCGCGTCGAGCCGCGCGGCGCTCGGGCGCGGTGTGCTCGCTCGTTGTGTGCTCGCTCGTTGTGTGCTCGGATCGTGCGGGAGTCGGCGCTGCTGGTCGATGTGGACCAGCTCGCCGGGAGTGTCGCTGGGTGTGTCGATGGCTGCTGCGGGGCGAGCGCCGATTCTGGTCGCCATGAGCGCATGGTGCGTGCGGTCCTCGATGCGAAGCTGCTCGAAGAGGCCCTGGGTAGTCCGGACTCCGCAGGCGATGGGCGCCGGGTGCGACCGACGGATGTGGAGCGGGACCGGTTCGTGGCCGACGTGCTGGGGGTGCCTTTCGGTCTTGCGGATCGGGCGGCGGCGTCCTTCAACGGCCTGCCCTGGCACCAGAGGCGGATCCTGTTCGGCTTCCTCGTCGAGCGACGGGCCCTGGGTGACTGCCTCGTGGGTGGCGGCAGGGTCGAGATCCCGAAGGGCTTCGAGGACGAGGGTGGGGAGGACGAGGGTGGGGAGGACGAGGGTGGGGAGGACAGGAACCAGCTGGACGGCGATCCGTTGGGTGATGGTGTGTGGAGCGAGGAATCGGACTCGGCGATCGGAGCCCTCGGACGGGCCCTGCTCGAACTCGATCGACGGTTGGAAGCAGGGTGAGAGGACTCGCCACGCGATGGACCAACGCTGCCGGGATTCGTGCAGACTCTTGCGCCCGTTCCCAGCCGCTCCGGTGGGCCGGGGCACCACCTACCGTGATCGAACACACCGATGCCACTCCGGACTCCGAGGGTGTTGACACCCGCGGAGTCGATTCACTGCCCAGCGACGCCCAACCCGGGGAGATCTGGGGTGCACCGGAGACCGCGCCGCGGCTACCGCGCCGCGACGACCGGTTTGTCTGCGAGGTCGATGGTCTGGCCGAGCGCGGTCGGGCGAGCGGTCGGGTTGGGGCCTACACGGTGAACTTCGCACGGGCGACTCCCGGCGCCCTGGTGGAAGGGCGCGTCAAGCAGCGTCGACGAAGCAAGGTCGAGGCCGATGTGATGCGGGTCCTGCGGCCGTCCCCCGATCGCGTGGAGCCCCGTTGCTCCCACTTCGGCGAGTGCGGCGGCTGCAGCTTCCAGGACCTGGCCTACCCACGGCAGTTGGCGGAGAAGCACCGGCTGCTGATGCGGCAGTTGCGCGGCCTGTCGGAGTTCGGCCTCGGGGAGGTTCCTGCCCTGATCGGCTGCGAGTCCATCTACGGCTACCGCAACAAGATGGACTTCACCTTCTCCGCGAAGCGTTGGGTCGAGCGGCGGGAGCCCGAGGGTGGAGACGGGCGGCGCACCGACTTCGGCCTGGGGCTGCACGCGCGCGGACGCCACGACAAGGTGTTGGACGTGAGCGCCTGCTCGATTCAGTTCAGCGGAGGCGACGGCCTGCTCGCCACCGTTCGGGAGCTGGCGCTCGCCTCGGGACTCGAGCCGTGGGACACCGCGTCCCACTCGGGCTACCTGCGCCACCTCGTCCTGCGACACGGGGTCCACAGCGGTGAGGTCATGGCGCATCTGGTGACATCTCCGGGCTCGCCCGCGGCATTCGACACCCTGTGTGAGGAGTTGGTCGCGCGGCATCCGGAGCTAACGACCCTGGTTCACAGCGAGACCGACCGTCTCTCGACCGTGGCCCTGGGCGAGGTTCAGACCACCCGTCACGGCCCGGGCTGGATCGAGGAGCGGCTGCTTGGGACGCGATTCCGCGTCTCGCCGGACTCCTTCTTCCAGACCAACACCCGCGCCGCGGAGCAGCTCTTCGGTTGGATTCGAGCGAGGCTCGACGAGGCCGGGGCAGGCGGCGTGCTGCACGACCTCTACTGCGGTGGCGGGGCGATCGGCTTGGTCCTGGCCGGAGCCTTCGAGCGGGTCGTCGGACTCGAGCTGGTCGAGCCCGCGGTGGTCGACGCTCGCGTCAACGCCCAGCTCAACGGAGTGGAGCGGGCCAGCTACCACTCCGGCGATGTGCTCGCCCTGCTCGGGGGGGACGAGCTCGACCTGCCGCCCGCCGACGTGGTCGTAGTCGACCCACCGCGCGCGGGGTTGCACCAGAAGGTCGTCGCGCGTCTGGCCGAGGTGGCATCGCCCCATCTGGTGTACGTGTCGTGCAATCCGGACTCGGCCGCCCGCGACCTTCCCCCGCTCCTGGCAGCGACCTACGACTTGGCCGCGGTGCAGCCCTTCGACCTGTTCCCCCACACGCCCCACCTGGAGTGCGCCTTCCACCTCGTGAGGCGAGAAGGGTGAGGGCGACCGGAAGCGCGAAGGGGCTGCCCTTTCCCCTGAGCCAGAGCCTCTGCGTCGGCTGCAGCAAGATGAAGCGCGTGGACTCGGCGCGGGGCGGCGTGTTCTTGATGTGCCGTCGGGCCGGGCAGGACGACCGGTTCAACCGCTACCCCTTGCAGCCTGTGATCTCCTGCGTTGGCTACGAGGAGAGCGGTGGCGACTCGGGCGGTGCAACGTCCGATGGTGGCGGGCGGAGCGGCCGGGATTGAGACGACAGGCGCCCGCTATCAGGAGTCATGGACCGGGGCCCCGAAGGGCTTCGCCCGCGGCAGATGCCACGGATCCCGCGAACTTGCCGAGCCCCCGGTCGACGGGCCCTCGTCGGGGACCCGAAGGGTGGGTAGTCTGGTCGACCATGGCGGTACAGGTTCCCGCGGGCGCGCTGTTGGCTGCATGGCCAGGGATGGAGGATCCGAACTTCAGCCAGGCCGTGCTCCTGATCTGCCAGCACGGTCCAGAGGGCGCCTACGGGCTGGTTCTGAACCGACCCCTCGACCTGACGGTGGGCAAGCTCCTCCCTGAGCACGAACTGCTCGCCGACTCGATCGCGCCGGTCTTCCTCGGTGGACCGGTCGACCATTCCAGACTGCAGTTCGTCCACATGGTCCCGGGACGCATCCCCGGGGGCCACGAGATCTGCACGGGGCTGTGGCTAGGAGGCGACTTGGACGCCCTGGCCAAGGTCTTGGGGGAGGCCGAGCGAGGCGAAATCCCGGTGCCCGCCGTGCGCTTGTTCCTGGGCTACGCAGGCTGGTCTCCCGGGCAGTTGGAGCGCGAGTTGTCCGAGGGATCCTGGCTCCCAGTGCCCTTGGCGACGCAGTTCGTCTTCCAGGCTGAAGGTGAGGAGGCGTGGTCGTCGATCGTCGATCAGCTAGAGCCTGGGACCGGCGGGCCGACGCCGAGCCTCAACTGACTCCGCCCGGGCCCGATGACCCCATGAACGACACGCTCGAGACCGTTGCGATCCCGGCCAAGCACCCCGTTCGGCGAGTGCTGGGAGTTCTTGTCCGTGGTCCGATCGGATGCATCTCGTTCCTTCTGGGCGCCACGGTCGTGCTCGTCGCTCTGGTCCCGGTGATTGGGAGCCGCATCGGCCCGCAGGCCGCTGAAGACGCCTTCGGCGAGAGTTTCATGGGTCGGCTCGAGATCGACGGCGTCGATCTGAGCTGGGTCTCGCGACAGGCGGTAACAGGCATCGTCCTGGAGGACCCGGACGGTGAGCGGGTGCTCGACGCATCGATTTCGCTTCCCGCCCTCACGGCCCTGGCCCGGGGGAGCGGTGGGAAGCTCGGCCGGATCGCGGTCGAGTTGCCGACGGTCGAGCTGACGCGGAACACCGAGGGCAACTGGAACGTGGCTCGAGCCCTGACCCCGCGCGGCTCCGACAAGGGCACTGGTGGTACAGGGAAGCCGCGAGCGGGCGGTCCCGGGCCCCTGGCGGGTCTCGCCGACATGAACGCCGAGTTCGTGCTCGCCATCGGACGTATGGCCATCGCCGACCTGGGCGAAGGTGGACCCAGAACGCCGCTCGAGCTGGCGGAGTTCTCCGCCTCGATCCGGCTCGAGCCGGGCAAGCCCGGCACCATCGAGGGCAGCGGCGCGATCCGCTCGCCCGAGCTCGGCCGAGTCGAATTGCGCGGAGAGCTGGCGGATGGCAGGGACCTGTCGAGCCGACTGCCCCTTCCGATCCGCAGCTTGAGCCTCTCCGTGGATCGACTCTCGGTCCAATGGATCGACGACTTCCTCCGGCAGGGCGGGCGTCTGGTCGAGCTTGTCGGGCCGGTGGCTGCGGTCGAGGCGGTTCTCAGTGGCGCCGACGGCGACGCCAGCGCGCGATCGCTGCGGTTGCACCTGGGGGGATCCCGGACGACGGCGACCCTGCACCTGCGCTTCGAGGCCGGCCAACTGGTGCTCGATCGTGACCAACCGTCGACTGTTCAGGTCCTCGACCCGAGCGGACTCGCCGCGGGCTACGTCAGCGCATCGCTGCCCGAGCACCTGTCGCTGATCACCGACTCCCAGTCGATCGAGATGAGCATCGACCGTCTGGTCCTGCCCCTGCCCGCTTCCCTCGGCGTCGCATCCGAGCCGGTGGGACTGGCGGTCGAAGTCAACGTGGACCTGGGGTCTTGGCTGTTGCAAACGCCGAGCTCGACCCTCGCGCTCGACCGCATGCGACTCGGGGCCGCGTTGACCTCGGAGGCTGGCCTGCGGGCCAGCATGACCGCATCCACGGGCGGAGACGGGGCCGTCAGCATCGACTTGGAGACGGCTCCGTTGGGAGAGCTCCTAAAGGACCTCGAACTCTCGCGGGCTCCGAACCTCCAACTCGAAATCGCCATGGCCGGTGTCCCCACCGACCCCGTGGATGCCGCGCTGGGGGCCGACGGACTGCTTCTCGACCTGCTCGGTAGCGAGCTATCCATGGATGCGGCCCTGCGGCCGACCGACCGTCGAGGTGTCTGGTCCGCAGATCTGACGGCCCACTCGCCCGTGGCCCAGCTCCGCATGGAGGGCGAGGTCGAAGGCGCGCGACTGTTGGGGCGCGAGGGACGGCCTCTCGAGCTGAGCTTCGACCTGACGCCGCTCTCCAGCCCGCGCATTGTCGGGACGCTGCTGCCGATGCTCGCCTCGGCGGAGAAGCCGCCGGGTGCAGACCCGGCCAGGCTCAGCCTGAGCGGCTACTCGCTGCCCTTGGACGGGGACCTCTCCGGTCTGATGGGCGAGCTGGAGCTGGACGTCGGCGAGATCACCGCGCGCTGGCTACCCAAGCTCGGTGGAAGTCTCGACCGCCTGGTCGAGCCACTGGATCTCGACCCCTTCGTCGTGCAGATCGCGGACGGTCGAGTGACCCACCCGCCGTTCCAGATCGCCTTCCACGGGCAGCAGGTGACCTTCGAGGGCGCTGTCGAACTCGCCACCGGCGAAGCGCAGTTCGACGCACTCATCCCCAGCACACTGGTCGGGGGCGAGGTCGGTGATCTCCTGGCCCGGGCTGGCGGAACCCTTGGCCGCGACGTGACGGTGCCCCTGTCCCTGCGCGGGCGATGGCCCGCCGTGAAGGTCGCATTCGATACTGCGGACCTGCAGCGTGATCTACTCGAGTCCCTGGGCGGCGAACTCGGAATCCAGGCCGCCGACGCTCTCGAGGACGTCATCCGCGAGGCTGTCGGCGACGCCGTCGGCGAACGGGCGAGTGACGGCTTGCGATCGCTCTTGAAGGCGTTCGGTCGGGACGGCTGACTCGGACCGAGGGAAGCGGTGCGGATCATCAGCGAGTTCGGCTGCTCTGCTGCCCGCAGGCTCGGCGCCTCGGCCAGCCGGGCCGCCGGGGCACGGCGCCGGGCCTCGATGCTGCTCAAGCGGCGCCGCTGTCGAGGGGCTCAGAGGCTGACCTTGCGGCCGAGCTTCTCGGACATCACCCTCGAGAGGTTCTCGAACAGATCGTGCCCATCCCGATCGTCAGACCACGACGACCCGGTCCAGTTGTAGTGCCAGGCCGATACTCCAGCGGCGAGCCACATCTGCGAGGCGCCGGCCTGCCGATTCAGCACGTACGTAGCGCCGTCTGGAAACTCGATCTTGACCACGCCGTCGGCGGTCGAGAAGTCGACCTCATCCGGGTCGAAGGGCTCGAGCCAGTCGGTCACACGGTCGAGGCAGGCATCGGCGAGGCGGGTGTACTCTTGGGAGTCCATGGTCCGGATAGGGCTGGCTGGGGCCGAATGTGGTTGGATGCCCAGGGGAGGGCAACTCGCAATCGCGATCCACGGTGAATGCGCGCTGGGGACGGCCGGCGCCCGCTCGATCGATCCTCGGAATGGCGGACCGTGGCTGCCCTAGACCCAGGCCCGGGAACGGGAACCCGGCGATTGCCAAGGGACCGTCCAGCGCGCTTATTCTGACCCCCCGCGAGGCTCCTGAGAAGCACGGCGGTCCCGTCGTCGCTAGAGCCCGTCGATCGAAGTTCGAGTGATCCCTGACCATGTCCGACGTCATCGTCCCGTTCGAGCGACCCCAGTCCGAGGAATTGACCGGTGCGGATCGCAACGCGCCGCTCAACATCGGCGTCGTCGGAGCTGATGGCAGACCGCGCCCTGTGCGCGTACTTCTGATCGGAGGGACCACCGACGAGGTCGGTGTCATCACCGGACGCCTCGAGGCCCACGCCCAGCGTTCGTTTCGCGTCCAGGCGACCGACATCGGCGAACTCGACAGCGCCACCGAGGAGGTCTCGGTCGATCTCGTCCTTCTGATCGCAAGTGAAGTCGGTCCCGCGTTGGCCAGCCTTCGAATCCTGCGCCAACGGGTCGGAGAGTTTCCCGTGGTGCTGATCGGCGAGCCTGGCGACTGGCAACAGCGCGAGCTGCTCGTCCGCGAAGGAGCCACGGAGCTGATCGGACGCGCCGAGCTCGCAGACCCCGGCGTGCCCTTGCTGGAGCGAGCCATCGACTGGGCCGTCGAGCGTCACGAGTTGCAGCACGAGCTGCGTCGGGCCCGAGAGGTCGGTCGCCACCTGGCGCACCACGACACCCTGACCAATCTTCCCAACCGTCAGGCCTTTCGCGCCAGGCTCCGGCAACTGCTGGCCCAAGCGCGACGGAACCGCCGCCAGCTCGCCGTGCTGTTCCTCGACCTGGATCGGTTCAAGCACATCAACGACACCCTGGGGCATGCCGTCGGCGACCGTCTCCTGCAGGAGGTCGCGTCTCGACTGAAGAGCTGCGTACGTGAGTCCGACATGGCCGCGCGCCGCGGCGGGGACGAGTTCAACCTGATCTTGGCTGATATCCGTCGCGGACAGGACGCAGCTCGCGTCGCTCGCAAGGTCCAGACCGCACTCGCCAAGCCCTTCAAGCTCGACGGCGCGGAGTTCTACACCAGCGCGAGCATTGGCATCAGCGTCTACCCGGCCGACGGCCGAGACGTCGAGACGCTGGTGAAGCATGCGGACATCGCCATGTACCAGGCCAAGGGCCAGGGCGGCGGTACCCACCGGTTCTTCCTCCCGAACATGAACGACCGCGCGCTCGAGCGACTGGAACTCGAACAGAGCCTGCGGCTCGCGATCGAGCGCCAGGAGTTCCGACTGCACTATCAGCCACGGATCGACCTCGAATCCGGCCGCATCACCGGTGTCGAGGCCCTGGTCCGCTGGCAGCACCCCGACCTCGGAACGATCCACCCGGACGAGTTCATTCCCGTGGCCGAGGAGACGGGTCTGATCGACGGCCTCGGCGCCTGGGTCTTGGGTGAGGCCTGTCGCCAGGCTGTGGAGTGGCGTGAGCAGGGCATTGTCCTCGACTCCGTTGCCGTCAACTTCTCAGCCCGCCAGTTCCGCCGCCAACGCCCCGCCGAGGTCGTGCGACGCGCGCTCGAGAAGGCCGGCCTGGAGCCCGGTCGACTCGAGATCGAGATCACCGAGAGTGCCGTCATGCAGGATGCCGGCGTGGCCCTGGAGAGCCTCGCCGAACTGCGCGCCCTCGGCGTGCAGGTGGCCATCGACGACTTCGGCACGGGGTACTCCTCCCTGGCGTACTTGAAGCGCTTTCCGATCACGAAGTTGAAGATCGACAAGACGTTCATCCGAACCTTGTTGATCGACCCCAAGGACGCCGCCATCACGGAGGCCATCGTGGCCATGGCGCACAGTCTCGGGTTGCGGGCATGCGCTGAGGGAGTGGAGACGCGCAAGCAGCTCGAGTTCCTGCGGGCGCCGGGGTGTGATGAGGTTCAGGGGTATGTGTTCTCGCCGCCGTTGCCGGTGGAGCAGGTGACGCCATACTTGAGTGGGGAACGCGCCCTGATTCCCGATACCACAGGAGGCTGACCCCGAACGCTGGACATGGTTGCGGCGTCTCGCGTGCGCCGGGTCATGGCGGCAATCCGTCGCGGCGCAGCGTCTAGCGAAGGTACTCGGCCTTCCAGCGGCACATGTCTGGGAGCGTCAGCTTGCGATCCATGACTCCCAGAGCCATTGCGCACGTCGTTCCCGGCGCGCGATTGGTGATGGCGCGAACGAAGTTCCTCCAGACAATCCAGATCCACAGGTGGCTGCGCAGGCGTTGGCGTTTCTTTGAGTGCGCCCAGTTTCGACGGACAAGCCTCGAGACCCCGTCGCGCAGTGAAGCCAGCGTGTGGTTGATCTGGAACAGGGGGTTCGACCTGCCCCTCGCCAGGCTCGAGGGGATTCGATGGTGGCGAATTTTCTGACCCAACTCCTGCTGCAAGATCCCGATGTAGGACTGCTTCCTATCGGTCAATAGCACCATTCCGCTGCCCGGCTCGAAGTAAGGCGCCGCCGCCCGGACAACTCCTGTGACAGCGAAGCGAGACTCGTTCTCGCGGCGACCGAACATCAGCTCCTCTCGATCCTTGCGAGCACGGTCCCGAGGTCTCAGGTTGCCACGAGCGGGTAGCGTCCCGACCTCGGCTCCGAAGACGAAGAGGCTGCGGACATCCACCAGAACCGGGACGGTTACGGGGCGAAGGCGACGGTCCGTCTCGAAAGTCTCGAGCTCGTCCAGCGAGATTCGTCGACCGCGCAGTCGGGGGCGGTCGGAGCCGAGCCCTTGGAGGATCGCGCGCTGCATCCGCTCACAATTGCGGCCCAAGAGCTCCTGGTGCCTGGCCACGGTGTCGAGCTTCGCTCCGGAAATCCGGCTCGTCTGTCGGAGCGTGACCTTCGACACGAACAGCTCGACGTGCCGCCGAAGCAGTCGTGGCTTCTTGAGGCGGTAGTCGAGCCTGAAGGTTTGCGACGAGAACCGCCGGCCGCAGGTTCGACACCCAAAACGCTGGACGAGTCGGCCGTCGCACTTGCGCGGGTACTGACCTCGACGTTGAGCGAGAAACGGTGTCCCCGTGCGATTGGAGTCGCAATCGTCGAAGGGGCAGCGCGGCGGCCAGAACGGCGTGGACGATCGATAGGGTTTCATCAACCCCTGGACGATCGGTCGAGGCCTCGGTTACAGGCCTCTCGCCAATTCGCGTCCAGTATCGGGGGGCAGCTTCCCTATTGAACGCGGTCCCGGCTGCTCACATTCCGAGTCCCCGTACTCCCCGCCGATGCATCCGTATCCTCCAACGTCAAACCAGTCCCCGGATCCAACGACAACGTCACCAGGTCCCCCGTCGTCGTCAAGCTCACGAACGCCCGTTCTCCGGTTGCATCGAGGTCGATCCACCGCGGCCCACCGCCGAGGCTGAAGTTGTCCAGGAAGAACAACGAGCCATCGGTCACGCCGTCGATCGGGTTGAGGTTGATCAGCAGCCTCGAGATGCTGCCCGAGCCCTCATTGGCCACGTACAGCACGCGACCACCGGGTCCGACAACCAGCGAGGTCGGCAGGCTCCCCACGGTGGTGGCACTGCCGATGGACGAGAGCACGCCAGTGCTCGCGTTGATCGTGTAGAGCGACACGTCTCCGGACCCGCGGTTCGCCACGTAGACGAAGCGACCGGTCGGGTCAACGGCCGCGGCGAAGGGGCCGGCGCCGGCGGCGACGACGCCCAGGCTCGTCAGGGAACCCGTTGCCGGGTCGATGGCGAACTGACTGACGTTCTGTTGCAGGCCGTTGGGGAGATACAGAAACTGGCCGGTGGGGTCGATCGCGGGGAAGCGGGAGACGTCGCCGGCATTGACAGCGCTGACGAACGAGAGCAGGCCGCTCGAGGGGTCGATCGCGTACTGGATGACCTGACTTTGGGGCGAGGCGACCCGGACGACGTAGGCGAAGCGTCCGGAGGGCTCGATCGTGATGGCCCAGCCGCCGTCGCCGGAGGTCACGGCGTCCTCGAGGTCATAGGTGCCGGACTGGGCCAACTGCCCGTCGGCGCCGATGTTGAACGAGAATATGTCCGCCATGGAGCCGGCCGAGAGATCGACGACGTAGGCGAAGTCGGCGAAGGGGTGCACCGTGATGTCCGCCGGCGAAAGCCCCGCACTGACCTGGGTCGGGTTCAGTGCGGTGAGGCCCGGGCCGGCGGGCAGGAAGACGAACTGCGAGACGTCCTGGTCGTTCGAGTTCGTCGCGTAGACGAAGGTCGTGCGACGCTCGACCGCCTGGGAGCCGGCCGCCAGACGCAGGGCCGTGGGCTGCGGGCGTACGCGAATGCGGTCGTTAGGGGAGGAGCTGGGCGAGATCGGGACGAGTTGACCGTCGGAGTTGGGCTGGATCTCCGCGCTCGAGAGCTCGCTAGCCCCCTTGAAGGCAACGAAGCCGAAGGTGCCGGCTGCGGAGAAGACGATGTCGACCGGATTCGGACCCGAGTAGGGGCTCTGCGGCACGGGCTTGAAGAGCTGTGCCGTGTCGTTGACGACGAAGCGCTCGACCGCGGCGGCGGTGCACACGTAGACCAGGCGGTCGTTGCCCGCGGTGGCCGAGACCAAACGGTTGGGCGCACCGCCCAGGGCCTCGTTGCCGAGGCTCGTGAGCGCACCGTTCGACTCGTTGACCGAGAAGGGGATCAGGGCGCTGGGCGAGGCCGTTGCGACGTAGACGCCGAGGGTGCCGCTGGCCGAGAAGATCGAGACGCAGTCGACCGCTGATCCGCCGACCCCGAAACGCTGCTCGCCGGAGAGGCCTCCGTTGCTGGGGTTGATGTCGAAGACCGAGACGTCGTTGCTGCTGGCGTTGGCCGCGAAGAGGTAGCGCCCGAGTGGCTCGATGGCGAGGCCGCGTGGCTGGGAGCCCACGGTGGTGAAGGGGCTCCCGCTGATCGAGGACAGGCTGCCGTCCGGCGCGACGTTGAAGGCCGAGATGCTGCCCAGCAGGGTATTGCTGACGTAGAGGGCGTCGCCGTCCGGGGAGAGCAGAAGATCGGTCGGGAAGCCACCGTCGGGAAGCGCCGTGGGGGCGCCCACGGCGCTCAGTCGGCCGCTCGAGATGTCGATCTTGAAGTGCGTGATCCCGGCGCTGCCGGGTGACGAGTTGCCCTCGTTCAAGACGTACAGGTCGCGCTCGGTCTTCGAGATCTCCAGGTCGACCGGGCTGATCCCGGCCAAGGCGTAGCCGTTGTGGGTCAGGCGACCGGTGAGGCTGTCGACGGTCAGGCCTGAGACCGTTCCGTCGGAGTTCGACGCGTAGATGAAGCGCGGAATGATCTGCGACGGGTCGACGACCTCCACCGTGACGGTGGTCGAAGTGGACTGGCCCAGGCAGTCCGACGCCGTGATGGTGTGGACGTTGGCAGAGGCGGCTTGGGTCGGCAGGCCGCTGATGGCGCCCGTCAGCTGGTTGATCGTGAGGCCCGCGGGAAGCGCGGGCACCGACACGTAGCTCGAGATCGACCCGTCGACCGTCGCATTGTTCGGCTGCACGGCCTCGCCAACGGTGTAGGTCACGTCGCCCAGGGAGTAGCTCAAGCTGGACGGGGGCGCCGGCGCCACAACCGTGAGGTTGATCGTGGTTTGGTCCGATCCCGCGGCGTTGATCGCGGTGATCGTATGGGTCGTACTGGGCGACGTCGCCGTTGCATTGCCCGTGATGGCGCCGGTCCCGGGGTCGAAGACCAGGCCGGCCGGAAGCGGCGGTGTGATCGTGAACTGGAGCACAACGCCGCTCACGGTCGGGATGTTCGCCGTGATCGGATTGCAGGCCGTGTACGAAGGCGCGGGCGTCCCGTAGACCAGGCCCGAGGGCGGAACCGTCGGGTCGGCGACCTCGATGGCGAGATTGATGCTCGTCTGCTGGCCGATGCAGTCATTCGCCGTGATGACGAAGACGGACTGCGGAACCACGGCCTGTGGAGTGCCGCCGATGATCCCCGTCAGTGGATCGAGCGCCAGACCCGCGGGCAGGGCAGGCGATACCGCCCAGGAGTTGACCTTGCCCGTGTAGGACGGGACCAGGGGTGCGCCTTGGACGCCGACGATGAAGGTCGCGTCGAGGGTCGTGTAGATCAGGTTGGCGGGCGGCGCCGGCGCGACGACGGTGATGTTGACGTCCGCTTGAGCAAATCCGGCGTTGTTGGTGGCGGTGACGGTGTGGGTCGTCGTCCCTTGGGTCGCGACCGGGGTGCCGGTGATCGTGCCGGTGCTGGAGTTGAGCAAGAGCCCACTCGGCAGGGACGGCGTCACGCTGAAGACCGTGGCGAATCCGTCGAGGATCGGCTCGTTGGTCGCGATGGCCGAACAGGCCTGGTAGCTCCCGTTCAGGTTGGTGTAGCTGAGGCTCACCGGCGGAACGCTCGGGTCGGCGACCCCGATTCGGATCTGGGTCGCGGCCGTCTGCCCGATGCAGTTCGATGCCGTGATCGTGTAGATCGTCTCCGGACTCAGCGCGAGGGGCGTGCCGACGATGATCCCAGTGAAGGGGTTCTGGGCCAGGCCGGCCGGCAGCGAAGGCGAGATCTGGAACGTCTCGACGTCTCCCTGCACCGACGGCACGTTCGGCACGATCGGGAACCCGAGTCCGTAGTTGGCTTCGGTCGTGCTGTAGAGCAGGTTCGTCGGCGGCACGCCGAGCTTCACCTCGATCACCACCGGCGCCGAAATCTGCCCCGCCTCGTTGGAAGCAGTCACCGTATAGAACGCCTGGGGTGATGGCTGCACCGGCGTCCCCGTGATGATTCCACTGCTCGCGTCCAGGGTCAGGCCGGGCGGCAGAGCCGGGGCCACGGTGTAGTTACTCGCCCCGCCGATCAAGATCGGTGTGTTGGGCGGGATCGTGGCGCAGACGGAGTAGGAAGCAGCGACCGTGCTGTAGCTCAGCGAGGACGGTGCGGGACCCACGGAGATGCCTGTTCCCTGACCGCAAGCGATCAGGACCAGGGGCGCCGTGACGGCGAGGACTCGGGCGAGGAATTGGCGCATGGATCGACTCTTGCGCGGCATTCTCGCCCGCAAGCGCCCGTCAGGCAATCACGGCCATGTACCAGCCTCGGATCCGCGGCACCCAGAGCCCGATCCTCTGGCCCGTTTCCCGTCCGAACCCGCCTCTCGGGCGCGGATCGTCGCCCGCGGATCAGTCGAGCTCGGTCGTGACAGCCAGCCCCAGGGGCCCGAGACCGTTCGAGCCGATCATCATCTTGATTCCGAGATCGCCGGTGACGGGGTCGATTCCGAAGACCTGAAGGATGTTCGCGGCCGTGTTCGCCACCACCAGCACCGACCCCGAGGCGTCGATCGCCAGCCCGCGCGGGTCGTCCGCGACTGCGAACGTGCCGATCGAGACCAGCCCACCGGTCTCCCGGTCGATCTCGAAGGCGCTGATGTTGTCCGAGCCCGAGTTGGCGACGTAGAGGAAGCGCCCGAGGGGGTCCATGGCGATCGCCTCGGGGGCGTCACCGACCAGGGGCGAAACCCCCACCACGACCGTGGGTGTGCCGATCACCGGATCCAGCTCGATCGCCTTGACCCGCTTGGCGGTGCGGGTCAGGACGTACACGAAGCGCCCGTCGGGATGCGCGACGACGTCCCACGGCGCTCCGCTCATTTCCACGGCTCCGATCGACTCGAGGGCGCCGTCGACCGCCGAGATGCGGTAGGTGTGCACCCGACTGGTGATCGAGGCCGTCGCGACCAGGAATCGGCCCGTGGGATCCACCGCGATGCCCCTCGGAACACTCGATGCAGGCATGGGCGTCGACCCGACCAGGGTCGGTGCCGTGCCGAAGGCGGTGACGAAGCCCGCGATCGAGTTGCCCCCGGCCTCGCTGGCGAAGGCGAAACGTCCACTGGGTTCCACCGCCACGTCGTAGGGCGTGGCCACCGAAGCCGTCGAACCCACCTGTGCGAGGTTGCCGTTGTCGACGTTGAGGTCGAAGGCAGAGAGGTTGTTCCCCGTGAAGTTGGCGCTCAGGGCCAGTCCCGTGGCGCGGTCGAGCGCCAAGCCCCGCGGGCTGCCTCCGGTTGCATTGATGCCGCCGCCCAGGTCGATCAGCGACCCCGTCGCGGCGTCGAGCTGGTAGCTGCGCACCTCGTTGGAATCCCGGTGCCCGGCGAGCAGCAATCGCGAGGTGTACTCGATCTCGTCCGGCCCCGTGAGGAAGACGGCGTCCGCGGGCACGTTGCGCTGCACCAGGTGGTGCATCGGCGTGGGGACACCGCTGATCGGATCCAACTCGAACAACCACAGCTGATTGTCGGCCCCGCAGACCACCACCGCGCGCTCCCCGCGGGGATCCACCCGCACCCGCACGGGCCCTAGGCCGGTCGCGGTCGAGGACGTGGCCGTCGCCTCGGGGGCCCCGTTGGAGGCCATGATCGCGTACTGCTCCAAGGACGTCGTCGAAGCGTCCGTCAGGTACACGAAGCGCCCGCTCGGGTCGATCGCGATCGAAGTGACACCGCTACCGACGCTCACGTCCGGGCCCACGTTGCTCCCGAACGTGCCCGTGAAGGGGTCGAAGGCCAATGTCCGCAGCTTGCCCTCCGACCGGCGCAGAATGTGGACTCGAGTCCCGTCCGGCGACACGACCATTCCGGCCGGGTTCCCGCCGACCACGGCGACCGCGCTCAGCGTCAGCGCCCCCGTCGACGGATTCACCGCGTAGGCACCGACCTGGCCGGAAGTCGCCGCGGCCGCGAAGATCCAATCCCCGTCGGGGTGCGCGGCCAGCGATGTCGGCCGCACGCCGCCGAGGGTCACCGAGGGCACCAGCGGATGGGGCAGGCCCTGGGCGTCGATCGAGAACTGGCTGATGTCGTCGGACGAGGCGTTGGCGACGTACAGGTTCTTGCCGTCGATGCTCACGAGCACCGCGCTCGGCCCGCCTCCCGCCGGCACGGCTTGGAGCTCGGTCCACTTGCCGGCGTCCTGGTCGACCGCGAAGGAGCGCACGAGCCCGCCCGCGACGTCGGCGACGTAGACGTGCTTGCCATCGGGGGCGGCGGCCAAGGCCTGGGGCACCGAATCGGTGGGGGCGTAGCCCAGATGGCGCGCGCCGTCCGCGTTGAGCCCCAGGAACCCGATCGTCCCGTCGCCGATGTTGGCGACGGCGAGCATGCGGCTCGCACCGGGGCCGTTGGCGACGACGGTCACCGACGCGAGGCTGGAGAGCTTGAGTGCCCCGCCGATCCCGTCGAACACCAGCCCCAGGGCCTGGGCGTGGAACGTCAACCCGACCAGGCCCGCGTCGTTCGGGACGTTGACCGACCAGGTGAACGAGCCGTCGCCGGGCAGGCTGAACAGGACCGGAGTGCCGGCCAGGTACAGGTCGCCGAAGCTCCCGATCGGCAGCGGCGGGTTGACGACCGCCACGTCGAAGATGAGGAACTCGGGCAGGGGCGGCAGGCTGGTCAGGCCCGACGCCACGTAGACCAGGGGCTGCCCGATCGCCCCACTCCCCGAGACGGAGAGCTGGGGAACCGTCGTCTGAGGCGCGGGCCCCGCCGCGGCGAGGCCGAGGAGCAGGGGGAGGAGCATCGGGGAGATCGTGGGAAGGGGTCCGGTCGGGCCTGGGTGGGAGCGACGACGCCGCGTCGGGCTAGTGGATTCGGTCGCGGGTCGCGATGCCGCGCGGCTGCAGCCCGGTCGCGTCCTCGTCGACCAGGGTCAGGATGGCCCCGGCCCCGGCGTTGAAGATGTAGGTCGCCAAGCGGTCGACGGCGCCCCCGCCGACGGTGGTCACGTCCAGGCTGACGAGCAGGTGCTTGCCCGAGGCTGTGAATGCTACCCCCCTGGGCAGGTCGATGACGGGCACCGCCCCCAAGGCGATCAGGCTGCCGTCGGCAATCCCGTCGCTGGCATTCAGATTCAGTGCGAATCGCGTCAAGGTCCGGTCGAACTCGTTGGCGCAGACCAGGAAGCGGCCCGAGGGGTCGATCGCCAGGGCCGAGGGCTTGGCCCCGGTGGCGAAGGGCGAGCCCGCGATCGCCGTCAGGACGCCGGTCTGGGGAGTGATGGCGTAGCCCGAGATCGTGTTGCCGGCCTGGTTGACCACGTAGATGAAGCGCCCGGTGGGGTCCGCTGCCACGGCGAACGGCGCTGCGCCGGTCGTCACCGTCGGCGGCACCAGGGGCGACATCTGCCCGCTGGCCGGATCGAGCGCGTACTGCGACAGGGTCCCGTCGAGGCTGTTGGCGATGTAGTAGAAGCGTCCGGTCGGGTCGATCGTTGCGCCCCGCGGCACGGCGCCCGTGGCCGCGGGCAGACCGGCGGTCAAGACGCCGCCCGGACCCACCAGCAGCGGAACGACCTGAGAGCCCGAGGTGTCCGCGGCGATCACCAGTTGCCCGCCGGGGCCCGCTTCGACGGTCCATTGGCTCGACTCGCCACTGGTACCGAGGTCCAGGGACTGGGTCAGGACCGCCTGCCCGTTGATCGAGATGTCGAAGACTTGCAGGTCGGCGCCACCGCTCTGCAGGTAGTTGGCGACGTAGGCGTAGTCCTGACGCGGATGCACGGCCACGTCGTTCGGCTGACCGGCCGTGGCGGCCGAAGCCGGCAGCAGCGGTGCCACGATCGACGCGGTGCCGTCGATGCTGAACTGCGAGAGCTGCTTGGACAGACGCGACGCGACGTAGACGCGATCACTGCTCCAGGATGCTCCGCCGTTCCCGCGCACAACTTCCACTGCCCGCGGCCCCGAGCGCGCGCGGATCCGGTCGGTGGGCGACTCGGCCGGCGCGATGGGGGTCAGTGAGCCGTCGCTGGCGATGGTCGCCGACGAGAGTTCGTTCAGGTTGCCGTAGACCGCGATGGCGAAGTCGGCGTCGGGGGCGAGCAGCAGCCCCTGGGGGCCGTCGCCAACCAGCTCGACCGTGGCCGCGCCCAGGGCTCCCTGGGAGGTCAGCGGAATGCGGACAACGGTGTCGAACGCCTCGCTGCAGACGTACGCGACATCAGCACTCGCGAACCTGCCGGCGGTGACCTGCACCGGGTTCGAAGTCGCGCCGAGGGACGCGAAACCGGCCAAGGCCGGCTTGCCGTCGGGGGCGATCAAGTAGCTGTTGGCGATGCCTGCCGCTTGGCTCACCACGATCGCCCGCGGCTCGGGATCGTCCTGGTACAGGGCCGCGACCGAGATCGGGCCGGCGCCGGTGTTGCCGGTCTGCTCGCCGTAGGGCAGGCCCCCGGCGTCGATATTGAAGACCGACAGCTTGTTCGTGAGGCTGCAGGTCGCCATCAGGAAGCGGTCCTGCTCGTCGATCGCCAGGCCCGCGACGCCCTGGGCGCCGATGCCGCTGCCCGACACCGTGAAGGGACTTCCAGGCAAGGCGACCAGCGAGCCGTTGCCTGCGATCGCGTAGCCGAAGATCGCATCGCTCGCGGCGTCGCTGACGTAGAGGTGGTTGTTGCCCGGATCGATCACCATATCGCGCGGGTCGGCCCCGGCGCCGAGGGCAGCGACAGGCAGGGGCGCGAGGCTGCCGTTGACCGGATCGACCGCGAAGCCCTGCACCTGCTTCGCTCCCGCGCAGAGCACGTAGAGGTACGAATCGGATGCCGCGACGAGATCGATGGGGCGGTCGCCGACGACTCGATAGCCCGCGTGGCGCAACTTCGCGGTGGAGGGCTTCACCAGGAGCAGCGAGACGGTGTCGTCGTTCTCGTTGGCGACGAAGGCGAAGCGCGGCGACGGATCGGGCGCGGCGAGCACCACGCTGACCAAGTTGGACAGGCGCAGGATGCCCGAGACCCCGTCGAACACGAAGCCCAGCCCCTGGGCGTGCACGGTCAAGCCCGTCAGCACCGGCTCGTTCGGAACGCTGAGGTTCCAGACGTGGCTGCCGTTGCCTTGGATGATCGACAGCAGTGGCGAAGCCGCGAGGTGCAGCACACCGACGTCGCCCAGGTTCACCGGGAAGGGCAAGACAGAGAAGTCGATCAGCAGGAACTCCGGCACGCCGGGTCCGGCGAGCGTACCGTCCAGTTGATAGTCGAGCCCCTCGCCGACCTTGGCGACGGAAACCAGGGACAGTTGCGGGTCGACCTGGGGTAGAGGGGCCAGGACGGCGGGCGAGAGTAGGAGGGCGAGCGTGGGGAGCATGGGCGGGACACTGGGGTGCCCTCAAATCCTATCGCTCGCCCAACAGGGCGGTGGGCGGCTCAGGTATTAGCTCCGTGAACCCCTGCCACGGGCGACTGCCGTGGACGCGCCGTCAGCCGAGGCCCAAGGCGTCGACGCCGTCCTCGTCGAACCCGAGCGCGTGCCCGAACTCGTGCAGCAGGGTGATGCGGATCTCCGCCTCCAGCTCCTCGACCGAGCGGCAGGCCCGCTCGATGTTCCGCTGGTAGAGGTAGATGGTGGGCGAGGGCACGCCGGAGAGTTCGGGGTGCCGATCCAGGTCCGAGGGGCCGACGAACAGGCCCAGGGCATCCGGCGGCGTATCCGCCGGCTGCGAGCGCCCCAACTCGAGGGACGGCACCGGATCGATGACCACGGCGATCTCGTCCAGACGATCGTGGAACGGCGGCGGCAGCTCCCGCGCGGCGCGCTGGACGACGGACTCGAAGTCGTCGCCGGACAGGCGCGGGGTCAGAGCCAGGTCGGAGTCGACGGCTGCGGCCCGTTCCATGGCCCGGTCGGCGGCCTCCGGATTGCCGAGCAGGTCCTCGGCCAGGGCCAGGCGCATCAGCGCCGCCGGGGAGGGCTCCTCGGAGGCGATGCTCTCGAAGCCCTCGCGGGCCTCGGCGACCCGCCACAGGGCGAGGTCCACGGACGCCGTCGCCCAACGCAGGTCCAGGTCGTCCTCCTCGATCCCCGGAGCCGCCACCGCGAGCAGCGCCTGGGCCCGCAACGGCTCCCCCAGGTCGAGCCAGGCCAGGCAGGCGATCAGAGCCGCCTCCGGTGGCGCGTCGCCCCGGGCCGAGAGCGGCTCCAGCGCCACGAGCGCGCCCTCTGGGTCGCCGCCGTCCACGGCCTCCCAGGCCGCATCCAGCGCCCTGCCCTCGTCGTGCGGGGTCATCATGTCAGTCGTCCCGGTCGCCGTTCTCAGGCTCGCCCTCGCCGATCGAGTAGCCGAGGGCCTCGAGTTGCTCGATCAGTTCCGCCGACATCTGCGAACTCTGCCGCTCGCCGCCGCCGGGCAAGTTCGGCCGCGCGAGTTCCATCCGCGCCAACTCACGCAGCAGCGCGTCGGCCGCGAAGCGCTGCTCCGGACGCGCGTTCTCCAGGGTCACCCCCGGGCGTCCGGGCCGCGCGAGGTCGTGGATCGTGACCTGCCCGGTGAGGTGGTCCAGCTCCGCGCGCACGTGCCCGTCGGTCAGGGCCGAGAGGCGAATCTCCCGGTGGGCGACGTCGAGGGCCAGGATCGCCGGCCGACCGGGCTCGTCCGGATCCGCCCACAGCTCGCGCAGGTTGCGTCCGTCGATGTAGCCCGGCACCTCGAGCCCCAACAGGTCGGCCACCGTGGGGTAGACGTCCTGCAACTGCGCGCGGCCCGTGACCTCGACCCCGACCGGAACCCCCGGCCCCGCCATGGCCATCGGGATTCGCACGACCTCCTCTTCGAGGGTGCGTTGGTGGCCCCAGCGGCCGTGCTCGTAGAACTCCTCGCCGTGGTCCGCCGTGTAGACCACCAGCGTCTGCGCCAGGGCCCCGAGCTCGTCGAGGTCGTCGAGCAACTGCCCGATGCCGTCGTCCGTGGCGCGGATCTCCGCGTCGTAGAGCTCGCGCAGGTGCACCACGTCGGCCGGGCTGGCGGGCAGGCGCTTCTCCTCCTGGTGCACGCCGATGAAGGGCCCCGCGTAGGTCGGGTCGGTCCAGGCCGCGCGGTAGGCCGCCGGCGGCAGGTAGTCGTAGTGGGGATCCCACCAGTGCGTGAAGCAGAAGAACGGCTGACCCGAAGCCACCGCGCCCGCGACGAATTCCAGGGCGCCGGCCAGCACGGCGGGGGTTGTGATCGCCTGGTGCGAGCCCTGGTGGACCGACTGGTAGGCGCCCAAATCGGCCTCCGCTGCGTCGGCGAAGAGGTCGCGTTCGAGCCCGAGTTGGGAGCAGTCGACGTAGTTCTCGAAGCCCTGGCCGAAGCCGAAGGTCGGGTGCAGGTTGGGCCCGGACCAGAAGCCGGCCGTGGTGAAGCCCGCGTCGCCCAGGAGCTCGGCCAGTGTCGTGAGGTCCGGATGCAGGCGACCGCGGTTCTCCACCAGCCCGTGCAGGTGGTCGGGCAGACCCGTCAGCAGGGAGGCGTGGGACGGCAGGGTCCACGACGTCGTGCTGCGCGCGTTGGCGAAGTGGACCCCGCGGGCGGCGAGGGCGTCGAAGGTGGGCGTGGTCGACTGGCCCGGGGCGTGGGGGTTCTTGCGACCGTGGAGCCCCACGTGGTCCAACCGCAGGGAGTCGACCGAGATCAAGAGCACGTTCTTCGCCTGCGCCGGAGCATCGGCCCCGCACCCCGCCGCGAGACCACAGGCGGCGACCAGACCCAGGCTCCGCGCACGCAGGACCCCGGGGATTCGGCTGGAAGCAGGCATCGCGTCGCAGCATAGCCCCCCCGCCCTCGAGCCTGGAATTGCAGTCGGGGGTGTAACCGTTCGCGGGCTCGTCCGTCCCCCTTGGGTGGGCGGGGGACCGCGGTGGTTAAAGGGGTCTCGCGCGCGCTGGTTGGTGGTCGCGACCGCGGCCAGGGGCGGTCGCGGCGACTGTCCCATGCTGATCGATCCGCTTCGGCCCTCGCCAGTTCCTGCGCCGAGCTGTCCGCGGAACCGTTCGTGGAGTCTTCCGCCGGGCCCTCGCGCCGGGCCCTCCGCCGAGTTCGCCGCCGAGTTCGCCGCCGAGTTCGCCGCGGTGCACCCCGCCATGCCCGCCGTCGTGATAGCCAGCGGGCGCGCCACGGTGCGCGCCGCCCCGCACCGTGCCCTTGTCCTGCACTGTGCCCTTGCCCTGCACTGTGCCCTTGCCCTGCACTGTGCCCTTGCCCTGCACTGTGCCCTTGCCCTGCACCCTGCCTCCGTCGCGCGCCCCACGGCCTCGCCGGGTCCTCGCCTGACAGCCGCGGGGGTCGCATGATGCGGCTCGGCGATGGCTCACGAGGACCGCATCCAGCTCGACGGTGACCGAGGCCGCTCGAGAACCGATCCAACCGACTCCCTCGCGACCGGCGGAGCGCCCGGCGTCCCGACCAGGCCCGGTCTTGGTCGGTGGGTGCTGGCCGCCCTCGCAGTCGCACTCGCCGCGCTGCTGCTCGGGCTGCGCGCGCGCTACGCCTTCGATTCGATCCCGGGCACACAGCGGACCTTCGAGGTCGCCCTGTGGGGCAAGCCCCTCGCGAGCCTCGCCGGCGATGCCCTGGTGGCCATGCTCGACCGCGTCGGGAGCCTCCTGCGAGGACTCTGGGCGGTCCTGGCCGCGGTCGCCGGCCTGGTCCTCGCGAGGGCCCTCGCGCCCCGCTTGCAGCTTCGCGGCGCATCGCGCGCGGGCCTCGCCCTGGGATTGGCGGCACTGGGGTTCTTCGCCCTGGATCCGGGCCTGCTCGAGTTCGTGGCCGGTCGCTCGTTCGTCGGCGCGCCCCACTATCTGGAGGTCGAGGACGCCCTGCGCGGCCTGGCGCTGCTCGCTCTGGTGCTGTCCGCGATCGCTCTCGAGCCGATGTCGCTGCGCCACGGACCTGGCCGCGCGGTGACTCCGGCTGCGGCCGGGTCGCCCTGGCCCTCGGTCATCGCCGCAGGCCTGGTCGCCGCGGTCGGCGCCTACCTGTGGTCGTCGGTGTTCCTCGATGGCCTGCCGCTGACCAACGACGGCTGGTCCTATCGCTACCAGGCCCAGGTCTTCGAGCTCGGTCGCGCGAGCCTGCCCGGCGGCGCTTGGACCGACTTCTTCCCGGCGAGGCAGGTCTGGGTCGGCGAGCGCGTCTTCTCGAAGTACCCACCCGGCCACGCCCTGGTCCTCGCGGCCGGGGGAGCGCTGGGCTCGCCCCTGTTGTTCGTGCGCCTGGGCTGGCTGCTCGGTCCGGCGCTCGTCTTCCTGCTCGCGCGCAGGCTGGGAGTGCGGCGGCCCGTGCTCGCCGCTTGGCTCTTTGCCCTCGCGCCCACGCCCCTGGTGCTCGGCGGGCTGTGGCTCTCCCACGGCACGTCCCTGCCCACGGGCCTGGCCTTCCTGGTGGCGGTGGTCCTCGCCCTGGACGCCGACGAACGCGCCGATCGCCGTCGGACCGTCGCTTGGAGCCTGGCCGCCGGCTTGGCCCTGGGCCTGTGTGCCCTGGCGCGGCCCGGGACCGCCGTGGCCCTCGCCCTGCCACCGCTGGTCGCGATCTGCGCGCGGCCGCGGCGCCTCGTCGCCGCCGGCTTGCCCACGGCACTGGGCGCCCTGCCCTGGCTGCTGGCGCTCCTGTTCTACAACCGCGCGACCACCGGCGAGGCCCTGCTCAACGGCTACACGCTCTACGCCCGCGAGATCTCGCCCGACGACCGCTGGGGCCTCGTCAACGCCAACCTCGCTTGGGGGAATACGAGCCTGGGCCTCTCGCGGCTGACCCTGTGGCTGCACGGCTTCGGCGCGAGTGCCGGCCTGGCCCTGATCGGGGCTTGGCTGGTGCCGCGCCGACGCTGGTTGGTGATCGGCGTGCCCCTGGCCCTGGCCGCGTTCTACGCCCTGCTCAGCTTCCACGGGCTGCCCTGGGCCGGGCCGCTGTACTGGGTCGAGGCCTTCCCGCTACTCGCCTGCGCTTCGGCCCAGGGCATCGATCGGATCGAGCGCTTCGCCGGGCCCGCGGTCGGGCGGGTGGTGCTCGTCGCGGCGGCCGCGGGGGCGCTGCTGCTCGCTACAAGCCACGGCCTGGTGGCTCGCGCGGAGGCCGACCTGCGACGGGCACCCCAGATCGCGGCCGCGGCGGCGGGGGTCGAGCGCGGCGTCGTGTTCGTCCGGCTGGCGGACGAGCCGTCGCGCAAGCGCGCCTTCCTGGCTCCGCCGGCGCAGCTCGCGCTGTCGAGCGCAATTCCAGCCCTGATCTTCGCCGCCGACCGTGGGGCCGCCAATCGGGAGCTGCTGCGGGTCCTGGGCGACCCGCCCGCGTACCTCTTCGACCCGCGCGACGGCTCGTTCACGTCGCGCGAGCGGTAGTCGGCGCCGGCTGCCGCGCGAGCGCCTCCCCGCGCGCTACTTGATGCGCGGGAAGATCAGCACCGGCACGTGGGCGTGACGCACCACGCCCTCGGTGATCGAACCCAGGACGAAGCGGCGGAAGCCCGTCCGGCCGTGGGTCGACATGGCGATCAGGTCCGCGCCGCTGGTGGTGGCGTGCTCGCAGATGGCCTCGGCCGGAGTGGCGGCCACGAGCACGTTGGTCTCGACCGTGAGC
The DNA here is from genome assembly GCA_007751255.1 of Engelhardtia mirabilis. GTDB lineage: Bacteria > Planctomycetota > UBA1135 > UBA1135 > Engelhardtia > Engelhardtia mirabilis. Next base: position 5,584,638 of record CP036296.1, on the reverse strand, counting down.
GCGGGGTCCAGGGCCAGGCGCTGCTCGTCGAGCTTGCGCTTGGCCGCCTCGACCGAAGCACTCAAGTCGGGGGCGTGGAGCGGCGGCGCGAGGGGCGCGCCGGCGGGCGGGATCGGCACGTCGTCGACCACGTGCAAGAGCTCGATGGTCGCGCCGCGCTCCGCTGCGAGCTCTGCCACCGGCGCGAAGGCGCGCAGGGACTCCTCGGACAGGTCGCTGGTCAACAGGATCTTGGCGAGCTTCATGGGGTGCGAGGTCGTGTGGGGCGAGGTGAGGCGCCGCTCTCGGGCGCGGTGGTCCGGATCTGGGCGCCGAGCATACCGGATCCGTGAATCCTCTATTCGTCTGGTGCGCCGTCGAGTGCCAGGTGCGAAGTTCGAGGCGAGGTCAGCGACGACTGCGGGGGCGGGCCGACCGGGTCTCGACGCCCTTGCCCGTGCCCGCGCGGCGTTCGGCCTGGGCGCGGGCCTTGCTGGCCGCCCAGGAGCAGATCGGGCAGTCCTCCAGCACGTGACCCCGCGCCGGGCAGTGCTCACGCCCGAAGAAGATGATCTGCAGGTGCACGGCGTTCCACGTCTCGCGTGGGAAGAGCTGCTTCAGGTCGCGCTCGGTCTGCTCCACGTTCCGCGCCGCGCTCAGTCCCCAGCGGGCGGCGAGCCGGTGGATGTGGGTGTCGACCGGGAAGGCCGGCACCCCGAAGGCCTGGGCCACGACCACGCTGGCGGTCTTGTGTCCCACGCCGGGCAGGCGCTCGAGCTCCTCGATGCTGCCCGGGACCTGCCCTCCGTGGTCCTCCAAGAGCATCTCCGAGAGTCGGTGGATGGCCCGGCTCTTCTGGGGCGAAAGGCCGCAGGGCTTGATGATCTCGCGGATCTCCTCGGGCGTCAGGCGCACCATCGCCGCGGGCGTCGCGGCGCGGGCGAAGAGGGCCGGCGTGACCTGGTTGACCCGCTCGTCCGTGCACTGGGCCGAGAGCAGCACCGCGATCAAAAGGGTGTAGGCGTCGGTGTGGTCCAGGGGGACCGGCGTTTCCGGATAGAGCTCGTCCAGGATGGCCTGGATCCGCTGCGCCTTCTCGGCCCGTTTCATGGCGCCGATGGTAGCGACGTAGGATGGCGCGCCCATGGCCAGCACAGACGAGTTCCTCTCCGGCGAGGTCTTCGCCGTCGCCGGAGCGTCCAACGACCGCTCCAAGTTCGGCAACCGCGTGCTGCGCCACTACCTGGCCCACGGCAAGCGGGCCATCCCGGTCCACCCGACCGAGACCGAGGTCGAGGGCCTGGCGGTCGCGCGGACCCTGGCCAACCTGCCCGAGCCCGTGTGGGGGCTGTCGATCATCACCCCGCCTCGGGTCACCGAACGCCTGGTCGAAGAGGCGGCCGCGGCCGGCATCGAGCGCATCTGGATGCAGCCCGGTGCCGAGAGTCCCGCCGCCATCGCCCGTGCGCGGGAGCTCGGCCTCGAGGTCATCGCGGGCGGCCCCTGCGTGCTGGTCGAGCTGCGCTGAGGTCCGAATCGGCCGCGGCGACGCGCGCCGCCGAAGCCCTCAAGCGGACTCGCCCACCGCGACCGCGGCGGCCAGCGGGTCGTCGTGGGTGATCGTGATGTGGATCCGAGCGATGCCCCGCTCGGCCGCGATCTCGGCGCAGCGCCCGTGCAGGCTGACCTGGGGCGCCTGACCCGGCTCGCGGGTGACCTCGATGTCGACCCAGCGCACGCCGCGGCGCCAACCGGTGCCCAGCACCTTCATGACCGCCTCCTTGACCGCGAAGCGACCGGCGTAGTGGGTCGCGCGGCGGGCGGCGCGGCGCTCGCAGTAGGCCTGCTCGCCGGCGGTGAAGATGCGATCGAGGAAGCGCTGGCCGCGACGGTCCATGGTCGCCTGCAGGCGATCGATCCGGGTCAGGTCCATCCCGAGGGCGACGACGGCCAAGGGGCTCAGTCCTCCAGCCGCGCGACCCAGGCCAGGGCTCCGCGCAGGTGCTGGACGAAATCGGGCTCGTCATAGGCCGCGTCGGTGTGTCCGCCGCCGGTGTAGAAGCAGCGCGCCAGGCCGAGCTCGCGGAACCACGCGATCGGGTGCGAAGCGCCGTGGCCGTCGGCCACCATGCGCTCACCCTCGTAGCTGGACTCGTCGAGCTCGAGCAGCACGCTGAACTGACTCGAGGGTTCGGCCCGGAAGTCGTACCACTCGTCGGTGCGGACCCAGCGGCCGTCCAGGTGGCGCGTGGAAGGGTGATCGTGGTCGAGCACGTCGACCGCGGCCGCTTGGATCGCCGGATGGCTCAGGAAGTGGGCCCCGATCAACTGGCGGTAGAAGGGCCAGTCGTACTCGGTGTCGGAGGCCGCGTGCACGCCCATGAAACCGCCGCCGGCGCGTATCCAGCGCTCGAACGCTGCCTCTTGGCCGAGGTTGAGCACGTCGCCGGTGGTGTTCAGGAAGACCACCGCGCGGAAGCGCGCCAGGTTGTCGTCCGCGAAGGCGCTGGCGTCCTCGGTGGCCTCGAAGGGCAGGCCCAGCTCGCCGGCGACGGCTTCCAATCGCGCGATACCGGCGGGGATCGAGCCGTGGCGGAAGCCCGCGGTGCGGCTGAAGACGAGCACGCCTCGCTCCTCGACCGGCGGCGGCGCGGGCAGCTCGCGGCCGGGCACGCGGTTCAAGGTGTACCAACTCTCCGGCGACCAGATCTTGGTGCCGTCCTTGGCTTGCAAGTCGGCGCGGATCCAGACCACGGTGCCCTCGCGTAGGCCGGGCACGGTCAGCTCCACCTCGCGGCCACTGGGCAGGAGTCTCGCAGCCGTCACCCCGAGGTCGCCCTCGTCGAGCTTCGAACCGCCGTACTCGGGCGTCGCCTCGTAGCGCCAGTGACGCACCTGGTAGCGGCCCAGATTCACCGCTTGCGCCGGATCGACGACGTCGGTGAAGCGCAGCCGAAAGCCGCCGGGCGTGGCGCTGATCGAATGGAACTCGAAGGTCTCCACGCCCGTGGGTACCAGCCGTTGCAAGCCGGTGCGGGTGCCGCGCCAGCTCCAGGTGGCCGACTCGCCCGTCATGCCGACGATCAGCGAGCGGTCGGGCGCCCACAACAGGCGATTGACGCCACCCTCGAAGCCCTGACAGAAGCGGAAGGCGGCGCCCTGGAGCTGACCCTCGACCTCCTCGAAGAAGGCGCGCCGAATGCCGCCCAGCTTCACGTCGCCGATCAGCACCTGACCCTGGAACGGACCGTGGCGCGGGGCCCAGACCATGGCGGTGGGGGACGAGGCGATCTCGCCCTGGGGCAACCACAGGGCGGGCGGGCTCGGGCGTCGATCGGAGAACAGGGACGGCGCCCCGCCCTCGGGGTGCTGCTTGGTCGCGACCCGCGTCTCGTTGTAGTAGCCGTAGAAGCCGCCCGGTCGCGCCAGGTCGATGCGGTTGGCCGGCTTCCACGCGCCCTGGTTGTCGCCCACGAGCGCCGTCCCGTCTCCCAGGGGCAGCACGCCGTTGGGCGTGCGGAAGCCGCCGGCCACGTAGGTCACCGCGCCCGAGTCCACGTCGATCTTCATCAGCGTGCCGCGGTCGGGCGGGTTGGGACCGTTCAGGGCCACGATCGAGTCACCGCCCACGTCGCCGTCGGTGCCGATCGACGTGGACAGGCTGACCCACAGCTCGCGCTCGAAGGGTTCGAGGCAGAAGGTGAAGTGGTGGTAGTTGTCGGCGATCCAGCCGTGGGCGAAGACCTCGCGCGTCTCGAAGAAGCCGTCCCCGTCGCCGTCGCGGCGGCGCGTGATCGCGTCGCGCTCGGCCACGTACAGCCAGCCCTGGATGAACTGCATGCCGAGCGGGTGGAACAGCCCGTCGGCGATCTTCTCGACGCCGATCGCCTCGGGGTCGCCGCCGTCCCAGCCGGACAGGGCCCAGACCGTGCCGTTGGGCTCGTCGGTGCGCACCCCGTTGTTCTTCGGCTCGAAGGTCGCCACCGCCAGGCGCCCGTCGGGCAGCCAGGCCAGGGCCCCGACCATCGGGTCGAAGCCCTCGGGGTGGATCGTCTCCAGGCGCCAGCGCGGGTGCACCGATTCCAGGGGCAGGCCGTCGCCGGCGCGAAGCCCGTCGAGGTCGTCGGCCATCTGCTTGGGACCGGGCGAGACCACGCGGGTCACGCCGGCCTCCGTCCACAGGACCTCGGTGGGCACGATCGCGAAGTCCTCGGCCCCCGGCGGGCGCCACTCGAGGGACAGGTACTGTCCGCCGACCGCCTCGAACATGAACACCTTGAGCGCGTGCAGACCGGCGTCGAGCTCGAGCTTGCCCTCGCGGGGCTGGGGCGCGTGGAGGCCGCCGTTCCAGATCAGGCGCTCTTCGTCGATCAGCAGCATCGAGCCGTCGTCGCTGGTGATGCGGAACTCGTAGCTCCCCTGCGCGGGGACGTCGAGCCAGGCCGTAACCACGGCCACGAAGTTGTCGGTCAGTCCGCCGAAGCTCTCCTCGGTGGTCCACTCGATGCGGTCGCGCCGTTCGTGGACGTTGGGGCTCGCGTCGGGGACCGGCTCGTGGACGCGCTCCAGGGGGCGGTCGGCCTGGTACAGGCGCATGTCGACCCCGGGCTCGAGCTCGGCGCGGTCGGGGGCGGACTGGAGGAGCGGCAGGACGGCGGCGATGAGATGGAGCATGGGGGAGACCGGGGGTTTCCCCAGAGCCTAGCGCTCGCGCCCCCGATCGGCGCGGTCGTAGGGGGGGGCGGACCAAGCCGCTGGGTAGGCGTTCGTACGGTGCCAGGCACGAACGCCTACCCAGCGACGCGTGGGGTCAGTCGCGCTCGACGAGTTGGAGCTGGTCCTGGCCCAGCTCGTCGAGCACGCCCGTGGCGTAGCCGCCGGCGGGGAGCACGAAGCACAGCTCGGCGAAGGCACCACTCTCGTCGTCGCCCTCGTTGACCTCGGGCTCGCGCAGGCGCATCCGCAGGGGACGCCGTGCGCCGCGCTGGCGGAAGCGGCCGGCGGCGTCGAAGAGTTCGGGCGTGGTCCCCAACTCCGCCAGGGCCGCGCGCTCGAGCTCGCCGGCCTGGCCCTGGGCCAGCTTCCCGCGCGGGCCCGGCAGGGGGCCGGTCGCGGTGAGTTCGGCGGCGTCCGAGGCGGCCTGGTGCTGCGTCGGGTCGTCGATGGCGAAGCGGCGGCCGCCGTCGATGGGCTCGAGCTCGTCGCCGGGCAGAAGCTGTTCGAGCTCCGGCAGGCGCGCGGCCAGCACGCGGTTGAAGACCAGGGACTGGGCCGCGGCCACGTAGAACGACAGGGCCTCCGCGCCGAGTGACCGCAGGGCGTTCTTCGGCCGCCCGCGGTTGGTGGCCATGGCGCGGGCGAGCTGGGCGCTGGTCTCGTAGCCGCGCGGGAAGGCCTCCTGGGCGGCGGCGAAGCTGCGCGCTTCGAACAGCTCGCGCGCCTCGCGCACCGGACCGCTGTCGTGCTCTCCCGGCGTGCCGGCGATCAAGGCCGCGGCGCGGGCCCAGTCCTCACGCAGCACCGCCAGGCCGATCGCCCCCGTGTCGCCGCGTGCGCCGAAGCGCTGCAGGCCGAAAGCCGCCGGCAGACCGCGCCGGGCCAACTCTTCGAGGCCCTCGCGCAGCCGCGCGGCGCCGCCCGCGGGAACCTCGCGCAGCTTCAAGCGGAAGGCGTTGCCGGCCAGATCTCCGCGGTCAAGGGGCCGGCGATGGCGCGTGACCTCGAGGATCCGCGCCCGATCGCTGAGCGCGCCCTCGCTCGGCTCGCGCCGCACGCCTTCGACGGACAGCCACTGGCGCGTGACCGCGCGGGCGTCCTTCAACCCGGCGTGGCGCACCTGGCGCGGCGGCACGCCGCAGCGTCGCGCCAGGTCCGCCACGGCCTGGGTCGTCGTCAGCCCGCGCTTCTCGACGCGGACCCACAGGAAGTCGCCGCTGCCCGACGGGGCCTCGAGCGGGCGCTCCTCGACCTGGAAGTCCTCGTGGACCCTGCGCGCGACCATTGCCACCGCGCGATCGGCGGGCAGCAGGCGGGGCAGGGACGGCGCGAGTTCGGGGTGCGGGTGCGGTTCCATGATCGGGGCCTGGAATCCGCTCCGGGCCGGGGCCCAAGAGTGTGCTCGCGCCCGCCGCGCGGCAAGCACGCCGACCGATCGATCGAACCATGAACGAAGACTCCGGAACCTGTGTGATCCTCGGCGCCACGGGCGGCATCGGGGCGGCCCTGGCCGAGCGGCTCGTGGCCGACGGCCGAAGTCTGCTGCTTGCAGCCCGGGGAGAGGAGGCGCTCGAAGCACTCGGCGCCAGGCTCGACCAGCCCTGGCGCGTCTGCGAGGCGACCGACGCCGCCGCCGTGGACGAGCTCTTCGACGAGGCCGCGGGGCTCCCGGGCGGCGTGACCGGCGCCGCGTGCTGCGTGGGCTCGATCCTGCTCAAGCCGGCCCACTCCACCAGCCCCGAGGAGTGGTCGCAGACCCTGCGCCTCAACCTCGACACGGCCTTCCACGTGGTGCGTTCGGGCGCCAAGCAGATGCTGCGCGGCGGCGGCTCGATCGCCCTGGTGGCCTCGGCCGCGGCGCGCGTCGGCCTCTCGAACCACGAGGCCATCGCGGCCGCCAAGGCCGGCGTGATCGGCTTGGGTCGCTCGGCGGCCGCCACCTACGCCCCGCGCGGCATTCGGGTCAACGTGATCGCGCCGGGGCTCGTGGACACGCCCCTGGCCGCGCGCCTGGTCGCGAATGCGGCCTCCCTCGAGGCCAGTCGGGCGATGCACCCCCTGGGTCGCATCGGCAACGCGCAGGACGTGGCCTCGGCCCTGGCCTGGGTGCTGGACCCGAACCAGTCCTGGGTGACCGGGCAGGTGATCGGGGTCGACGGTGGTCTGGGCGACCTGCGACCGCGAGGCTAGGGCCATGAATTCAACAGGCGCACCCGTGAGCGGACATCCCGACGCACCCGCGGGGGCGGTGTCCTTCGAGCGCGCCGTGGACCTGCCGGTGTCGCGCGAGGAGGCCTTCGCCTGGCACGACCGGCCCGGGGCCTTCGAGCGCCTGACGCCGCCCTTCGACCCGGCCGAGGTGATCGAGCGTCGCGGCGAGGGCATCTGCGACGGCACCACCGTCGAGCTGCGGGTGGGCAAGCCGCCCCTGCGCCTGAAGATGGTCGCGCAGCACTCCGGCTACGACCCGCCGCGCGGCTTCGTCGACAGCCAACTCTCGGGCCCCTTCGCCCATTGGCGTCACGAGCACCGCTTCGAGGAGCGCGGGGCGAACGCCTGTCGGATGGTGGACTCGATCCGCTATCTGCTGCCCCTCGCGCCCGTGGGGCCCCTGTTCGGCGGGAGCCTCGTGCGCTCGAAGTTGCGGCGCATGTTCGACTACCGCCACGCGACCACGGCCGCCGACCTGGCTGACCACGCCCGCGCGCGCGCGTTGCTCGAGCCGCGCGGGCAGTGGCCCCTGCGCGTGCTCGTCTCCGGCGCCTCGGGCTTGGTCGGCAGCGCCCTGTGCGCCTTCCTCACCACCGGCGGGCACAGCGTTCACCGCCTCGTGCGCCGTGCGGCGCGGACCGACGACGAAGTGCGTTGGGATCCGGCCGCCGGCGAGGTCGACCCCGAGTCGGTGTCCGGCTACGACGTGGTCGTGCACCTGGCCGGGGCGGGCATCGCCGACAAGCGTTGGAGCGACGAACGCAAGCGACTGATCCTGGACAGCCGCGTCGACGGGACCCGCGCCTTGGCCGGGGCACTGGCCGCGGCGCCCAGACCGCCGCGCGTGATGCTCTCGACCTCGGCCGTGGGCTTCTACGGCGATCGCGGGGAGGAGACGCTCGACGAGTCGTCCGCCGCGGGTACGGGTTTCCTGGCCGATGTCGCGCGCGAATGGGAGGCCGCCGCCGACCCGGCGCGGGAGGCGGGCGTGCGCGTCATCCATCCGCGCCTGGGGGTCGTGCTCTCGCCGGCGGGCGGCGCCCTGGGCAAGTTGCTGCTGCCCTTCCAACTCGGCCTCGGTGGACCCCTGGGCAGCGGTAGCCACTACATGCCCTGGATCGGGATCGACGACGTGCTGGGTGCGATGCTGTTCTGCATCGCCGACGAGCAGCAGGTCGGGCCGATCAACTTCTGTGCGCCCCAGGACCTGACCAACCTCGAGTTCTCGCGCACCCTGGGCCGTGTTCTCTCGCGCCCGGCGCTCTTGCCGGTTCCGCCGCCGGCCCTGCGAGTCGTCCTCGGGGACATGGTTGACGAGGCTCTGATGGCCAGCACGCGGGTGGTCCCGAAGCGGTTGAACGGTTCCGGCTACCGGTTCAGGCACTCCGAACTCGAGTCGGCCCTGCGCCACGTCCTCGGTCGGACCTGATCGGGGCCCTGGGGACGCCGAACGAGGAAGCTCGCGGTCGCAGCCGTCGATCGCGAATGTCCACGTAACGTCGAAGCGAGGCGTTACCAGTGTCCAGGTGTGCGGCCGTTTGCCCCGGCCCGTTCACCTTCCCGCGGATTTCCCCCGTTGGACCCATCAACTCGCTTTGCAACCGCGCAGTCCGCGCGGCGCGCCCCTGCGTGGAGCGCCGCTCTCGGCCTCGCCCTCTTGACCGTGCTGCTGTACGGCAAGAGCACCCGCTACGCCGTGCTCGAGCACGACTCCTGGCCCCTCGTGGCCAGCGCGCAGTTGGACGGGCCGCTCGACGCGCTGCACCTGTTGGTCCAGCCCTTCATGGGCGGCGTGTTCGCGGATGCCCTGCACCGCCCGACCCACGCGCTGGTTCTGGGCTTGACGCACTCTGTGTGCGGAATGAACCCCGTGGGCTACCAAGTGGTGCAGATCGCCACCTACGGCGCGGCGGCGTTGGCCCTGTGGTTCTTGATCCGGCGCTTGGCGGCGCGGGCGGGACTGGCCCTCGGCCCTTGGGTCGCCGCGATCCCCGCCGGCCTGTTCCTGGCCCATCCGATCGCCTGGCAGATCGTGCCGGCCTCGGCGCGGGGCAACGATCCGTTGTTGCTGTTGCTGTTGGCGACATCGCTGACGCTCGCCCTCGCCGAGCGTTTCGGTGCGGGGCGCGCCGTCGTGCTCGCGGTCACCACGTTCCTTGCCTTCGGGGTCAAGGAGACCTCGGTGCTGCTGCTGCCCCTGGCGCTGGTCCTGTGCGTCGGAGCGAGCGGTGCCCGGGGTCTGCGCGGCCGGCTGGCGGACGCCGGACGACGCCTCGCGCCGATCCTCGCGGGATTCGTGGCCATGGCCTGCCTGCGTCTGACCGCAATCGGGCCGCAACCGATGGCGGCGCTGCGCGACTGGAGGTCGAGCGAGCTGTTGGAGCTGCTGCGCTTCGTCCTGCTCCCGGTGCCGGAGGTCGCCGCGGCCGATTGGTTCGCGCCCCTGGCCCTGGTCACCTGGCTCGGGGTCGCCGCGGCCTGCCTCCTGCGCTTGCGCGCGGCGCGCGCGCACCGCGCCGCCACCGCCGCTTGGATCGCGGCCGGACTGATCCTCAGCCTGGTCGCCGGAATCATCCCGCTGCTGCGCAGCGGCTGGCGCGAATGGCACGCCTACCTGCCCCTGGCGGGCTTCACCCTGCTCGCGAGCCTGGCCCTGGGCGGTCTGCTCGAGGCTTGGCGCGAGCGCGAGCGGCGCCGCGCCGGTTGGTTCAGCCTGGGCCTCGCGCCCGCGGCTGCCCTGGCCCTGTGTCTGGCTCCGAGCGCCGCGGTCCTGACCCTCGAGGTCGGCGCCGCTCGGGCGACGTCACGTGCGGAGCAGTGGGCCTCGGGCTCGGCCATGGAGCGAGAGTTCCTGGGGCGCCTCGAGCCGCAGATCCTGGCCGCGCGACCGGGGGACAGCCTGTGGCTCGACGGCGTGCCCCTGCGCGGACCGCTCTTGCGCGAGGGCCCGCGGGTGATCTCGCCCTCGGTGCTCTCGGGTCAATCCGTGCGCTCGTGGGTGCGCCTGCGCTTCCCCGATCTGCCCATTCGGGTGATCGGGCCCCTGGGGCGCGGCGCCAGCCATCCGGAGCGGATCACGGTCGCGATCGACGTCGACGTGATCGACTTCGAGCGGCCCGACCACCGCTGGCGCCGGGCCCACGCCGCCCTGGCGGAGCTCGGACCCCAGGCCGCGGAGGTCTCGCGGCAGTTCGACCGCGCCGTTGCCCGCCGCGAGTACGAGAGCGCGTTGGTCGTGCTCGTGGTCGGACTGCAAGGCGCCGGCCCCGGCGAGGTCGCGCGGGCCGCTCGGGCCGACCTGATCGCCTACCTGCACTGGATCGGCCGCGAGGACTTGGTGCCCCGACTCGAGCGGGTCGACTTCGAGGTCGCTGCGACGGAACGCTGAACAGGAGCCGATCGCCGGGCGTGCCGCACGCCTCAGCCTGCGGGGAAGAGGGTGATCAGGACATCGTCGACCAGGGCTCTCCACTGGCCCCAGGAGTGGCCCTCGTTCTCGATGCGCACGGTGACCGGCACGCCGTCGCCGAAGCGCCGCATGAGCTCGCCCACGTCGTCGGCCCCGTCCCGGATCCTGCCGAAGGAGAGGAACACACGTGCGGGCGGCCGCACGCCGTCGGCGAAGGCCTCGGACACGGCGTCCGGCGCAAACCACAGGGCCGGGGACTGGATCGCCGTGAGCCCGATCGTCTCGCGCTCACGGGCGCCGATCATGAGCGCGGCCAGTCCGCCCAGGGACGTGCCGAGGATCCCGCGTTCCTCGGCGCGCTCGGCCAGCTCGAAGGTCCGCTCCAGGATCGGCAGCAGTTCCTGGGTCAGCGCGCGGCCCAGGCGCGGATCGTCCGCCAGCTCCTGGCCGCGCAGGTTCACGCCCTCCGACCGCGGGTCGATGAACACGAGCAGCACCGGCCGGATCAGCCCCGCCGCCAGGAGGTTGTCGTGGACGCTGGCCAGGGCCCCCAGGCGCGGATCGAGGTACTCGTGGCCGTCGGTCACGAACAGCACTGCCAGGGGCCCGTCGCCACGCAACTTTGGAGCCGGGGTGTGCACGCGGTAGACGACGCGGCGACCGAGGTGGGCGCTGTCGAAGAAGAGCTCGCCCGAAGTCGTGCCGGGGGGCGTCGTCGTCCGGGGCGCGATCCACTGCGAGGGCTCGTAGTCCGGCATGGCGAGCTGCGAGTTGGGCCCGAAGCCGGACCACTGCACGCTCGGGTTCGCCGGGTCGAGGATCCAGTCGGTGCCGTCGACCACGAACTTGTAGTCCAGGCGGGCGTCGCTGGCGAAGCGCTCCTGGCGCAGCCACAGGTCGAGGGGCTCGAGCCGCCGCAGGGGCGCGGCGTCCGGGCTCCAGCCGTTGTGGTCCCCGGCGACCGCCACCGAGGTCGCCGGGCCACGGTACAGGAACACCGCGCGCTCGCCCGAGCACCACGGGATGCGGCCCTGGGCCCTCGCCTCGGCCCACAACGTCTCGAGGGCCGCGTCGCGCCGCTCGGCGTCGTCGATCGCCGCGACCTGTTCGAGCTGCGCGATCAGGTCTCGGTGGGGGTCGAAGGTGCCGACCACCGCGACCTGTGGCGCTCCGATCGGATCCGCGCAGGACCCGCAGGGGACGAGCACGACCGCGGTGGACCACAGGATGGCGCGCAGCCGGGCAACGCGCCGACTGCCGCGGGACCAACTGGTCCTGTCGGGTGAGGATCGATGCATGGTCACGAGTCCCGCGGCCTCAACGGCCCGCGCCGGCCACTGCGCCCATGAAGCGGGCCAGCAGATCGGAGTCCAGAGCCCCTGCGCTGCGAACTCCCGAGCACAGATCGAGCCCGTGGGGGCGGACCGCATCGATCGCCCGCGCGACGTTGCCCGGGTGCAGGCCCCCGGCCAGGAACACGGGGCACTCCACCTCGGCCACCAGGCGCGCGCTGATCGACCAGTCGTGGGCGCGGCCCGTGCCGCCCAGTTCCGGCGTCGGTAGGTCCGGTCGCCCCGAGTCCAAGAGCAGCGCGTCGGCGTGCGGCGCGTAGTCGCGCGCCAGGGCCAGTGCGTCCTCGCCGGTCACGTGGATCACCTGCACCAGCCGCACCGCGGGCGCTAGCAGCTCGCGCAGACGCGCGCACTCGTCCGGGTCCACGTGGTTCACCACCTGCACGCAACTGGTGCCGGCCTCGCGGGCGTGCTCGGCGATGTCCGCGGCCTCCGTGCGCGCGGTGAGCAGGAAGGTCGCGACCGGCGGCGGCACCGCGCGCGCGATGGCGCGGATGGTGTCCTCGTCGATCACCCCCGGCCCCGAGGGCATGGCTGCCACCAGCCCCAGGGCATCGGCCCCGGCTGCGATGGCCGTGCGCGCCTCGTCGATCGAGGCGATGCAGCAGATCTTGACGCGCGTGCGCAGTGGCTGAAGTTGCATCGCTTCGGCGGGCGCGTGGCTCAGGCCGGCTCGACCACCAAGAGCGCCTGGCCGTCCTCGACCTCGCCGCCGTCCTCGACCAGCACGCGCGTCACCCGGGCCCGGGGCGGCAGGCCGCCTGTGGCGCGGTACAGCACGTGGTTGAAGGTCTTCATGACCTCCAACAGGCCCACTGCGTCGCCCTCGGTCAGGACCGTGTCGACCTCGGCGAAGAAGGGCATGTCCGGCGACGGGCGGCGCCAGAAGCGGCCGGCGTGGTGGGCGCGCACGACCATGCCGTCCGCGTCCAGGGCGGCCGCGTCGGCGTGGGCCTCGGGTACGAGCTGCTCGCCGACCAGCTCGAGCTCGTAGAGCACGGCCTCGTAGTCCACGGGGGAATGGACCCGCTCGGGCAGCTCGGTGATCACGCGGCCGGCGACCCCCGCGGGCACGACCAGGTGCGCGGGGACGTCGAGGGTGTTCAGCACCCCGGCCTCGTCGCCGGGCACCAGGATCCGACCGGGGCGGGCCGCGTCGGAGAACAGGCCGACGCCGGGCGCGAGCAGTTGCACGCGACCCTCGACCTGGCGGGCGAGCATTTCGACGGTGAGCTTCATGGTTCAGCCGCGCGGGATCGAGAGGGCGTCCAGGTCGTGCAGGGACCAGATGCGCGGGTTCTTCACGCGCCGGTAGCCCGAGGCCTGGTACGAGGCCTGGGCGAAGAGCTCCATCCAGGAGCGCAGCTCGTCGAAGCGCACGATCTCGTCGGTGTCCATCTGCGCCGCCGACTTGTAGGGGTCCATGTCGCCCTCGATGCGCTGCTCCACCGCGCGCATGCCGGCTTCGATCTCGGCGCGCTCCTGGGCGTCCTCGACCTCGATCTCGAAGTCGTCGTCGAGCTTGGTGTTGTAGGTCGCGATGGCCAGGGTGCGGCCCTCCATCACGGACTGGCGCGTCAGGGTGGTCGAGAGCTGGACCACCGGCTCGTAGGGATGCCCCGCCATGGCGTAGTAACCGGCGCCGGAGGCCTTGCGCAGCAGGACCGTGAACATCGGCACCGTGTTGGTGCTGTTGGAGTAGATCAGCGACGAGCCGTAGCCCAAGAGGCCCAGGCGCTCGGCCTCGACGCCGATGTCGAAGCCCGAGATGTCCTGCAGCCAGACCAGCGGGATGCCGTCGTCGTTGCAGGCGCGACTGAAGGCGGCGACTTTGGCGATGCCCTCCTTGTAGAGGATCGCCGCGGGCTTCTTTGCGCCGTGGTGCTCGGGGTCGTCGATCAGGCCCTGGCGGTTGATCACGAAGCCCATGTAGAGCCCGCCCACACGGCCCACGCCGACGATCATCTCGGTGCCGCGCTCGGGCCAGATCTCCCAGAACAGGCTGTGGTCCACCAGCCGCGCCAGGACCTCCTCGGCGGCGAAGCCCATGCGGTGATCGCCGGGGACCAGGCCGCTCAGTTCGGTGGGCGAGAAGGCCGGGTCGGCCGGGTCCTCGCCGTGGCAGTGGAAGGGCGCGCCGGAGCTGGGCGTGCGCCCGACCTCCGCGCGGATCATCGCCAGGGCCGTGCCGTCGTCGGGCACGCGCACGTCGGCGCAGCCGGACTGGTGCACGTGGACCTCGGGGCCGCCGATGTCGAGGCTCGAGAGCTTGAGGCTCTTGGCGCCTTTGATCAGCGCCGCGCCGGCGATGACCATGTAGGCCTGCTCGGTCATGTAGACGCGGTCGGAGATGATCGGCATGTAGCCGCCACCCGCGATGCAGTCGCCGAAGACGCCCGCGATCTGCGGCACCCCGGCCGCCGACAGCTCGGCGTTCTTCTTGAAGATGTGCCCGGCGCCGGTGCGGCCGGGGAAGGAGCGCGACTGTTCGGGCAGGAACAGGCCGGAGCAGTCCACCAGGTAGACCACCGGCAGCCGCAGGCGCAGGGCCATCTCCTGGGCGCGTTGGATCTTCTCCGAGCTGAGCGGCCACCAGGAGCCCGAGGCCACCGTGTTGTCGTTGGCGATCACGATCGTCCAGCGCTCGGCGATGCGCGCGAAGACGGTCACGACCCCGGCGCCGGGGCTCTCGAGCTTGCCGAACTTGCGCCCGAAGTTGACGAAGGTGCCGACCTCGAAGGTCTGGCTGCCGGCGTCGATCAGGGCCTCGATGCGCTCGCGCGCCGTGAGCTTGCCCTTGGCGTGCACGCGCTCGGCGTACTTCTCGCCCCAGCCGGCGGCCACGGCGGCGCGACGCTCGGCCAAGACGCCGTTGCGCGTGGCCGCGTCGGCGCGGTTCTTGGTGTAGCTGGCGGCGTCGAGCACCTGCTCGCGCGCCCGGCCGATCGGGGAGAGGGGAACTCTTGCCATGGGGCGGGCCTACCAGCCGGGCAGGGTGGTCGTGTCGTAGTCGCCGCTCGCGAACGCGTCGCTGGAGAGCACGGCGCGGTGCAGCGGGACGGTGGTCTCGACGCCCGTGATCTCGGCGCCCTCGAGGGCGGCCAGCATGGTCGCGATCGCTTCACTGCGATCTGAACCGTGGGCGATGATCTTGGCGATCAAGGAGTCGTAGTGGGGCGAGACCGTGTCGCCCGCGCGCAGGTGGGTCTCGACGCGCACGCGGCCGGGGCCGCGGTCGGTGGGGATCTCGAAGCGCTCGAGCTTGCCCGGCGAGGGCCGGAAGTCGCAGCTCGGGTCCTCGGCGTTGATGCGGCACTCGATCGCGTGGCCATCGAAGCGCACGTCCCCCTGGCGCAGGGTCAGCGGCCGGTTGGCGGCGATCTCGAGCTGGGCCACGGCCAGGTCGACGCCGGTGACCATCTCGGTCACCGGGTGCTCCACCTGCAGCCGCGTGTTCATCTCCATGAAGTAGATCGGCCCGTCGGCGGCGCGCAGGAACTCGATCGTGCCGGCGTTCTGGTAGCCGACCGCGCGGGCGGCGGCGGCGGCGCGCGCGCCCAGCTCGAGGCGCTCGGCGTCCGACAGGGCCGGCGACGGCGACTCCTCGATCAGCTTCTGGTGCTTTCTCTGCACCGAGCAGTCGCGCTCACCCAGGTGGATCGCGTTGCCGTGGGCGTCGGCCAGGATCTGCACCTCGATGTGGCGGCCGCCGGTCAGGAACTTCTCGAGGTAGACCGACGCGGACCCGAAGGAGGCCTCGGCCTCGGCGCGGGCGGCGTTGAAGGCGGCCTGCAGATCGGCCTTC
This sequence comes from Engelhardtia mirabilis, assembly GCA_007751255.1. Classification (GTDB taxonomy): domain Bacteria; phylum Planctomycetota; class UBA1135; order UBA1135; genus Engelhardtia; species Engelhardtia mirabilis. The sequence goes on along the minus strand of CP036296.1, from coordinate 5,569,166 downwards.
GAGTCGCAGCGGCGCATGCCGCGCCCGCCGCCGCCCAGGTCGGCCTTGAGGATCACCGGGTAGCCGGCCTCCTCGGCGACGGCGACGGCCGTCTCGAGGTCGTCGACAGGACCGTCGGAGCCGGGGATCACCTCGAGCCCGGCCTCGCGCATGGCGCGCTTGGCGGGGGACTTGGCGCCCATGCGAGCGATCAACGCGGCCGAGGGCCCGACGAAGGCGATGCCGTGCTGGCGGCACAGGGCCGCGAAGCGCGCGTCCTCGGCCAGGAAGCCCCAGCCCGGGTGCAAGGCGGTGGAGTGGGTCTGCAGCGCGGCTTGCAGGATGCGCTCGCGCGACAGGTAGCTCTCGCGCGCCGCGGCGGGGCCCAGGCACACGACCTCGTCCATGTACTCGGTCCACGAGCCGTCGCGATCGGCGGTCGAGGTCACGCCGATGGGCGAGATGCCCAGCTGGCGGGCGGCGCGCGCGATGCGGACGGCGACCTCGCCGCGGTTCGCGATCAGGAGGCGGTGGAACAAGGCGGCGGGGATCGTGGGGGGAGGTGGCGGGGGCTCGCGCGCGGCGGGCGCGGCGCGGTGGGGGCCGAAGAGACTACCCGGATCGTGCTCGGCACCGGAACGGCGCTCGGTCCAACCGGCCCGGCCCGCGGTTACCCTGCGGGCATGTGGGCGGGCGCGTTTCTTCTGGTCCTCGCGACCGCCGGGCCCCTCTCGCGGCCCGACGACGGCCTGGACCGACTCGTGGAGCGCCTGACCGCGCCCCAGGCGGCGGAGCGTTGGCGCGCCGAGCGCGAGTTGGCGGCGCAGCTTCGCCCCGAGGACCTGGGTGACCTGGGGGCGATCCTCGAGGTCGCCGGCGCGGAACAGCGCCTGCGGATTGCCGCAGCCCTGGGCTCGCGGGATGAGCACATGGGCCTGGCCGCCGCCCTGGCCGCCGACCTGCGCGTGCGCCTGCGCGAGGTGGGCGAATGGGCGATCCTGGCTGCCCTGGGACGCTGGCGCGAGGGTCTGCAGGCCCAGCCCCTGCGGGCCGAACCCCTGGCCGGGGCCCTCGCGCGCCAGGCGGGGCGCCAGCGCACCGCGCGCTTCCGCCTGGAGGGTGGGATCAGCCTGGCCCAGGCCCTCGACGCCCTGTTCGAGCACGCCCAGCCGCCGGTCGCGATCGTGATCGACCCCGCCCTGCGCTCGACGCCGATCGCCGCGCCCGGCGCCTGGGAGTCCCTGGAGGGCACTTGGACCGAGCTGCTGGACGGGCTCGTCGCGACCCGCGCGATCGGGATGGACGCAGCCTTCGTGATCGACGAGGACCAGTCGGAGCTGGCCCAGGTGGTCTTCGTGCGGCTGACCCGGCCGGAGCTGGTCGGGATCGATCCGCCCGATGCCCAGATCGCGCGCTGGATGCGCGACGCCCAGTCCCGGGTGGGTCCGGTGGCGGCGCGCGGAGCGCGGGCCCTGGGCGAGTGCGGTTGGCCCGCGGCCCTGGATTGGCTCGGGCGGCGCTGGGTGGCGAGCGCCGACCCGGCGGCCCTGGCCGGGCTGGTGGTGGCGGCGCGGCGCGGGAGCCTGTCGCCGGCGCTCTTGGACCCGGTGCGCTACCGCGAGTTGTGCGCGGCCCTGCGCCTGCGGGTCGAGCGGGCCGGCGTCGCGCCGACCCAGGCCGAGCTCGAAGCGCCGCGCGTCGAAGAGGACCCCCTGGCCCACGTGACCCCCGAGGAGGTGGGGGCGGCGCTGGGCCAGGCCGGCGCGCGCCTGGCCGACGGGAGCTCGGCGATAGAGGTGCTGCTGGCGGACTGCGGGCCGCGCCGTCCGCGTTGGACCTGGCTGGCCCTGGGCGTGGCGGGGGAGCTGGGCGTGCCCCACCCGCGTTTGCGGGCGGTCGCAGGTGCGCTGCTCACCGACGACTTGCGGGGCCTGGACGATCCAGCGGCGGGCGAGCTGCAGCGCCGGGCCCTCGCGGCCTGGGCGGCGGCGGTGGGCTCCGAGCCCTCGGCGCCGTCCCCGAGCCGGACCCCGGGCCTGCTCGGAAGCTGCCGCGGATTGGGCGAGGCGCGGGAGCTGCTGCGAGCGCTCCTGCGAAGTGGCGCGGACCTCGGGCTCGAGCCTCTTCCGCCGGGGGCGTCGGACCTGGCCCGGGCGGTGCGCGCCGCTTGGCTGGTGGCTGACGGCCGCATGGACCTCGGGCCCCAGGCCCTCGCGACCGAGCTCGATGACGCCGCGATCCTGTCGCCCGCGAGGCGACAGCGGCTGCTCGACGACATGGGGACCCTGCTCGGGGACGTGGCCCTGGATCGGGGGCCGGCCGTGGACGGGGCGCTCGAGCTCGTGCGCTCGCGCCCCGACCTCGAGCGGTCGGGGGCCGAGCTCGCGGCGCGCTGCGGACGCCTCGAAGCCGTGGCCCACGGCGGGGTGCTGACCGACGCCATCGCCGCCCTGGGCAAGGACCAGGTCGACCCGCGCCTGCTCGCCGACCTGGGCACCGGGCCGGTGGGCCTGCGGGCCCAGGACCTGTTGCTGGCCCGGCTGGAGCTGGGCGTGACCGACCCCGCGCTCCACGACCCCACGGTGGTCGAGGCCCTCGGGCAGGTGGTGCTGGCACTCCTGGCCGGCGAGCGCGACGTGGAGGCCCTGGCCCTGCGCTCCCGCGCCCGGCGCGCGGCGCGGGAGGACTCGCGCACCCCCGCGGCCCAGGCGGTCCTGGGCGGCGACTGGCCCGGGATTCCCGGTCCGCCGCCCCTGCACTTGGAGCCGCCCACGGCCGTGCCGATCGACCGTTTGCCTCCCGGCGGCTGACTCGCGCCCGTCACCGGTGTGTCTCGGCCGGTCCTCGATGGATGCCGCGGGCGGTTGATTCCCTATGCTCTGCCCTGCGCGACCGCCGATGACGGTTGCAGCTCCAACGCGCCATGGCCCGCAAGCGAAACAAGCCCGAACTCCTTCCGCCCGATCCCGAGGCGGGACGTGAGATCCCGATCGACCGCGAGGAGCTCGTGGTCATCCGCGAGCCCCGTTCGGACCTGGCCGAGCACTACCGCCGGCTGCGCTCGTCGGTGGAGGCCCTCAACCCCGACGGGGCGCCGCGCACGGTGATGGTGACGAGCCCCCTGCCCAACGAGGGCAAGTCGGTGGCCTCGCTCAACCTGGCCCTGGCCATCTGCGAGCGGCCCCGCGCGCGGGTGATCGTGATCGAGGCCGACCTGCGCCGCCCGTCGATCGAGGAGTACCTCGAGCTTCCGCGGGCCCAGGGCCTGGCGGAGGTCCTGCAGGGCAAACTCGGCCTGGAGCGCGCGATCCGCAAGACCTCCGAGGAGGGCCTCGACGTGATGGGCGCCGGCACGCCGCCCGCGAACCCGTCGAAGGTGCTGCGGATCGATCGTCTGAAGACGATCCTGCACGCGCTCAAGCAGCGCTACGACTACGTGATCATCGACTCGGCGCCGGCGCACGCCTTCACGGACGCGAGCGTGGTGGGGTCGGTGTCGGACGGGATCCTGCTGGTGGTCAAGCTGACGGCGACGCCCAAGCACCTGGTCGAAGAGGTCGTCTCGCAGCTCGAGAGCGCGGGCGGCAACGTGCTCGGCGTGTGCTTGCTCGGCGCGAAGACCTTCGCGCCCGCCTACGACTATCAGTAGGTCCGAAATGGGCAGTAGGTCCGAAATGGGCAGTAGGTCCGAAATGGGCAGTAGGTCCGATTTATGCCTGGCACCGTACGAACGACTGCCCGGCCGCTAGGGTCAGTCTCGTGAACGAACGCACGTCGAACCGCGCTCTTCGCCGCCCTCCTGCGCGTTGGCCCGTTCAGATCGTGCGCGGGCTGTGGCTCCTGATCGGCCTCGATCTCCTCGCACTCGTTTGGTGCATCGCCGTTCTCGGTTTCGACTCGTCGAAGCCCTCGTATGGACCGTCGACCATGATCGCCGTGTTCTTGCCCCCCGCCCTCGTCGGCACTTGGCTCGCGCTTTGGCTCGCAGCGGCGTTGACCGATGAGCTGAGGCTTCTGCGGACCGGCTTCGTCGCGTTGGCCGCCGGCCTGCTCTTGTTCGTTCCGGGCGTCGTCGTGGCGGCGCCGTTCCTGGCGTGATCGCCCGCCACCGATCGAACTCGAATCGATAGGGTCGCCCCCATGGACGAGGGCCCTACCCGCCGCCCGGTCCGCCGTCCGCCGGCTCGCTGGCCCGGGTGGATCGGACGGGCCGTGTGGATCACGATCGCGGTGGAACTCCTGTTCGTGGTCTGGCTCAACACCTCGGTACTCCTCGATCGGGACGTCGGATGGGCCTTCCCTGCGCTGTTCTGGTCGGTGATCGTTCAGATGGCGCTCGTGGTCGGGGGCTTCTTGCTCCTTCCCCTCGCTGGGTTGACGAGCGAACTCGCGCTGCTGCGGATCGGTGGTGTCGCCATGCTCAGTGGCGTCGTGTCCTGGTGGTTGACGTTCGGTCTGAACGTGGAGCTGTTCGTCGACTGAGGCTCGCACGCCCGGGCACCGTAGGAACGCCTACCCGACGCTGCCCTGCTCGAAGGGTCGCCCGCTCAGCTCGGTGGTCGGCAACCAGGTTTCGTGCACGTGGACCCAGCCCCACCCCTCCACGCGCCGGCGCAGGACGGCGGTGGATGTGCGCCCGGTGAGGGGCGGGCGCCCCGGTCGGTCGGAGCTCTGCCACTCCTCGTAGGTGGCGATCACGAGGTCGCCGAGGTCGTGTCGCACGCGAACCTCGCGGATCTGGATCGAGAGCCCCGCGTCCGCGCCGTGGGCACCGCGCAGCCCGTCGAGCAGCTCTTCCTCGGCCACGGCGCGGCCGTCGGGCGGGACGATCGTGAATCCGGGTTCGAAGCGGCTCGCGACCAGGCGCTCGAAGGTCGCGTCGTCGGCGGGAGTTCGGGCGCTGAACCACTCGGTGAAGGCGACGTGGATCTCCTCGATCTCCCGCGTGACCTGGGCCTGGATGTCCATGGCGGGGAGACTAGCGTCCGGCGTGGGACGTACGGTGGCGTGGGGCGTACGGTGGCGGGACCCTTTGTCCCAGCGGGGCGCAGAACTGCCGGCGTTGCCGGCAATTCTGCGCCCCGCTGGGACAAAGGGTCCCGCCACCGTACGCCCCACGCCACCGTACGTCCCACGCCACTATCCTCGGCGGCGTGAGATTCGCCCTCTCGATCCTCTGCCTCGCACTGCTGCCCCTCCCCGCTCCGGCGCAGGAGCTGCCGGTCGACTTCGGCGATCAGGTGCGGCCGATCCTGGCCCGCTCGTGCCTGCCCTGCCACGGCTTCGACCCGAGCACGCGCGAGGCGGGCGTGCGCCTGGACACCTTCGACGGGGCGACCTTCGAGCGGCCCCACGGCCTGGGCGCGGCGATCGTGCCTGGGGATCCGGACTTCAGCGTGCTGGTCGAGAAGGTCCGCGAGCTCGATCCGCGCGACCGCATGCCCCCGGAGGGCGAGCCGCTGACCGAGGGGGAGATCGAGTTGCTCGAGCGCTGGATCGAAGAGGGCGCGCACTACGAGCGCCACTGGTCCCTCCAGGCCCCGCGAGCCGTCGCGCCGCCGCGCGCCAGCGACCCGGCCTGGGACACGAACCCGGTGGATCGCTTCGTCTTCGCCGCGATCGACGCCGCCGGGCTCGCGCCGGCGCCGGAGGCCGATCGGCGCGCGCTCCTGCGCCGCGCGTCCTTCGACCTCGTCGGCCTGCCGCCGACGCCGAAAGAAGTCGCCGCCTTCGAGTCCGACAACGCGCCCGGGGCCTGGGAGCGCCAGGTCGATCGCCTGCTTGCCTCGCCCCACTACGCCGAGCGCCAGGCCCGCCACTGGCTGGACCTGATGCGCTTCGCGGAGACCTACGCCCACGAGTTCGACTACCCGATCCCCGAGGCCTGGCGCTACCGCGACTACGTCATCCGTGCGTTCGAGGACGACGTTCCCTACGACGACCTGGTCCGCGAGCACCTGGCCGGCGACCTGCTCGCCGAGCCGCGCGTGGACCCCGTGGACGGGGCCAACGCGTCGATCCGCGGCACCGGCTGGTGGTGGCTGTCCCAGGGCACCCACGCTCCGGTGGACGTGCGCGCCGACGAGGCCCAGCGCATCGACAACCAGATCGACGTGCTGAGCAAATCCTTCCTGGCGACGACGATCAGCTGCGCCCGCTGCCACGACCACAAGTTCGATCCGATCCTGCAGTCGGAGTACTACGGCCTGGCGGGCTTCGTGCAGAGCTCGCGGCGGCAGTTGGCCTTCCTCGATCCTCGGGGCGCGGTCGGCCAGGGTGCGGCCGGCCTGCGGGACCTGGACGCGAACGCGCGGGAGCAGCTCCACGCGCTGGCGGCGCAGCGCGCCGACGAGCTCGGCGAACGGGTGCGGCGCGGCTTGCGGGCGGCGCAGGAGGTGGTCGGTGGCTCGCGCCGGCCCGGCGAGCGCGGCCCCGCGCCCGACCGCATGCTGTTCGACTTCGACGGCGGTGACTGGTCGGGCTTCGAGGTCGAGGGCGATGCCTTCGGACCGGCGCCGTGGTTGGCCGGCACCGATCCCCTCCGCGCCAGCGGGACGGCGCGGGGCGCTGGCTTCGCCAACAGCCACGCGCGGGGTCCGAACGAGAGCTCGGTGCAGACCGACCTGCGCCGGGGGGTGCTGCGCTCGGACGAGTTCCTGCTCGATCGCCGCCGGCTGCACTTCCTGATCGGCGGCGGCAACCACCCCAGCGGGACCGGCGTGCGGCTGCTGGTCGACGGGCAAGTCGCCCGCGAAGCCACGGGTCACAACTCCCTGGAGCTGATCCCGCACAGCTTCGACCTCGACGAGCTGCGCGGTGAGCGCGGGCGCATCGAAGTCTTCGACCAGGTCGAGGGGGGCTGGGGCAACATTCGCGCCGACCACTTCGTGCTCAGCGACGCGCCCGATCTCGAGCAGCCATTGCGCCGCTCGATGGAGGTCGTGGCGTCTCAGTTCGATCTGGAGCTCTCGACCGTGGAGCGTTGGGTGGCGAGCGCGGCGCGGCTGCCGCGCGAGGCGGGACCCCTGGCGCCCGGTCGCGCCGCGCCGTGGGGCCGGCGGGGCGACTGGACGCCCACGGGCTGGGCCTTCGAGCGCCCCGAGGGCGAGCCGGTCCTGTGGCGCTCGCCGGCCGCGCGGCTGGAGCCCGCCGGGGACGCGGAGTTCGACTCGGGGCTGGTCTCCGACGCCCTGCTGGGCGTGCTGCGCTCGCCCACCTTCGAGATCACCGCACCCTTCCTGCTCGTGCCGGCGCGCGGGCGGGGCACCCTGCGGGTGATCGTCGACGGCTACACCCTGGACGAGTTCAACGCGCTCTTGTTCGAGAGCGCGCGGCACGTGGTCGACGCACCCGGTTGGATCGTGCTCAGCCACGACCTGTCGAAGTGGATCGGCCACCGCGCCCACTACGAGATCCACGACGACCGCACGGACGGCTCCATCCGCGTCGGACGACCCCGCTGGAGCGACGTGGCGGCGCCTGCCCCCGCTGCCGGCGAAGTGCTCGGAGCCGACGCGCGGGCGGCGGGCCGGGCGGTGGCGCGCTTCCTCGGCGGCGAGGCCGACGGGCAGGGGGCGGCTCTGGTGGCCTGGGCCCTGGCCGAGGGCCTGGTCGAGCTGCCCCACGAGCTCCCGGCGGCCTTCGCCGGGCGCGAGGCCGAGCTGCCGCGGCCGCTGCGCGCCCTGGCCATGGCCGACGGCGACGGCGAGGACGAGTTCGTCTTCCACCGCGGCGACTCGGCCCAGCCGATGGAGCCGGCGCCGCGGCGCTTCCCGGGCCTGTTCGGGGGCGGCGAGCCCCTCGGCGACGCCGCCGGCAGCGGACGCCTGGCCCTGGCCGAGGCGCTGCTGTCGGAGTCGAACCCCGTCGCGGCGCGTGTTCCCGTGAACCGCATCTGGCAGCAGCTCTTCGGGCGCGGCCTGGTGCCCACGCCCGACGACTTCGGCCTGCTCGGCGAGCCGCCGAGCCACCCCGAGCTGCTCGACCACCTGTCGCTGCGCTTTCGCGGCGAGCTCGACTGGTCGACCAAGGCGCTGGTGCGCGAACTCGTGCTCAGTCGCGCCTACCGCACGGCCTGCGTGGAGCCGAGTGCCGAGCTGCTCGCCGTCGATCCGTCCAACACGCTGCTCTCGATCCGCAGGCCCCGGCGCCTGGACGCGGAGTCCCTGCGCGACGCCCTGCTGGCGGTCTCCGGTCGCCTGGATCCGGCCCGCTTCGGACGCAGCGTCGCGGTGCACCTGACCGAATTCCAGCAGGGGCGCGGCCGGCCGGGCCACAGCGGACCGCGCGACGGCGACGGGCGCCGCAGCATCTACCTCGAGGTGCGGCGCAACTTTCCGACGCCCTTGCTGCGCATCTTCGACTGCCCGGACCCGCACTCGACGCGGGGCCTGCGCGCCCGCTCGAATGTGCCGGCCCAGTCCCTGGCCCTGATGAACGACCCCTTCGTGCACGACCAGGCCGAGCGGCTCGCGGCGCGCGCCCTGGAGCGCGCGGGGGGCGAGACCAGCGCGCCCGGGGCGCGAATCGTCGCCCTGTTCGAGCTCGCGCTCCAGCGCGCGCCCTCGCCCACCGAGGCCGCCGACTTCGCGGCCGTCGACCTGGCCTTGGCCGACCTGGCCCACGTGCTCTTGCAGTCCAAGGAGTTCTCGTTCATCGAGTAGCCATGCAGTGCCCCTTCCACATCGGCCGCCGCGAGCTGCTCGGGCGGGCCAGCATGGGCTTTGGCGCCCTGGCGTTCAGCGCGCTCTTCGGCCAGCGCGCGTTCGGACGCCAGGGGCCGGACGGGCCCGCACTGCACCACGCGCCGCGGGCCAAGCGGGTGATCTTCCTCTACATGGACGGCGGCCCGAGCCAGGTCGACACCTTCGACCCCAAGCCGCGCCTGACCGCCGAGCACGGCCAGCCCTTCGGCATGGCCATGGAGGCCACCCAGTTCGACAACAACGGCAACACCCTCGCGAGCCCCTGGGAGTTCCGGCGCTACGGGGAGAGCGGGCTCGAGGTCTCCGACCTGTTCCGCAACGTCGGGGCCCACGCGGACAAGCTGTGCGTGGTGCGCTCGATGACCTCGCCCTTCAGCGAGCACACCAACGCCAACTACTTCCTGCACACGGGGCTGGGGCTCTCCGGGCGTCCGTCCATGGGCGCCTGGGTCACCTACGGCCTGGGCTCGGAGTCCGAGAACCTGCCCGGCTATGTCGTTCTCGACGGCGGCCTGACGCCGCCGGGCGGCCAGCAGTGCTTCGGCAGCGGCTTCCTGCCGGCGACTTTCGAGGGCTCGGTCATGCGGCCGGGGCCCGAGCCGGTGGCCAACGTGCGTCCGCTGGAGCGCGCGGACGAGGTCCAGCGGCGCAAGCTCGACCTGTTGGCGCGCCTGGACGAGGGCTTCAACGCGCGCACGGGCCGCGCGGACGCGGTCGAGTCGGCCATCGCCAACTGCGAGCTGGCCTTCCGCATGCAGGCGGCGGTGCCGGAGCTGGCGGACCTGTCGGGCGAGAGCGCCGCAACCCGCGCGCTCTACGGCCTCGACGACGAATTCGAGCCTACGCGCACCTACGCCAGCCAGTGCTTGCTTGCGCGTCGCCTGGTCGAGCGCGGCGTGCGCTTCGTGGAGCTGACCTGCCCGGCCATCGGCGGCTGCGACCGCTGGGACCAGCACTCGGACCTGAAGCAGGCCCACGAGAAGAATGCGCGCGCCGTCGATCGGCCGATCGCGGGGCTCCTGGCGGATCTCGAGAGCCGCGGCCTGCTCGCCGACACCCTGGTGGTCTTCGCCGGCGAATTCGGCCGCACGCCCTTCGCCCAGGGCACCGACGGGCGCGACCACAACCCCTTCGGCTTCTCGATCTGGTTGGCCGGCGGCGGCGTGCGCGGCGGCAGTGTGGTCGGCGCCACCGACGACTTCGGCTACAAGGCCGTGGAGCGGCCCCTGGAGATCTACGACCTCCACGCGACCATGCTGCACCTGCTCGGAGTCGACCACACGCGCCTGACGGTCAACTTCGGGGGTCGCGAGATGCGGCTGACCGACGTACACGGGCACGTGGTGCCGGAGTTGTTGGCGTGAAGCGGGGCGCGGGACCTCGTCGTTCGATCGAGCGCTCCGCCTGGCGGTTGGTGGCGTCCACATTGGCCTTGATCGTCGCGGGACAGGTCCGCGGGGTGCGGGGGGTGGAGCCGCTGCCGCTCGGCGAGCTCGTGGAGTGCGTGACGCCCGGAGCGGCGTTCCGCGCCGGGTGGATCGGCGTCGCCGTCGGTCCTCACCTCAGTCAACGGATCGAGCTCGGGTCGGACACGGATGCGGAGCTCGACCTCGATCAGGGCGGCGAGCTCGACCGCCGGAGGCTGCTCGAGCTGCGCGGCATCCTGCGAGCCCACGTCGACACCTGCGATCCGGTTGCGCGGTGGACGGGCGTCGAACCCGACGCGGTCGTCGACTTCGACGGGACGACCCTCTGGCTGTGGTCCGGCGATCCGTCGAAGTCCGCCGCCGTCTGGCTCGTCTGGCGCGTGCTCGACGAGGGGCTCGAGTGGGAGGCGGCTCTCGCGGAGGCGCGCCGCATCGGCCTGGTGGAGGGCAGCGCCCTCGAGCAGCTCGCGCGGGACTACGTGTTCGGCCCCGAGCCCGAGCGTCGCTCGGCGCTCGAGCAGCAGATCCGCGGGCGCTTCCCCCGGGCGCACCAGATGAGCGTGGCCGCCCTCGCCGCGCGCCTGGGCTCCGCGCGCCGCCCGCCGGTGCTGCTCGACGTGCGCGAGCCCGACGAGTACGCCACCAGCCACCTGCCCGGCGCGCGCCGGGCCGCGACCCTCGAGCGGGCCCTGGCCGAGCTGGAGGGACTTCCGCAGGACACCGAGGTCGTGACCTACTGCTCGGTGGGCTGGCGCTCGAGCGACCTGGCCGAGGCGCTCGGCGCCGCGGGCTTCACCCGCGTTCGCAACCTCGAGGGCTCGATCTTCCAGTGGGCCAACCGGGGCCACGCGGTCTTCCGGGGCGGCTCCACCGTTCCGCACGTGCACCCCTTCGACCGCGACTGGGGACAGCTCCTGGGCCGCGACCTGTGGCCGGAGTCCTTCCGCTAGCCCGGCTGCCCGTGATGACCTATTGGCACTGGCTCGTGGGTGTGAGCCTGGTCTTCGTCCTGCTCGAGCGCTTGCGCCCCGCGCGGCGCGAGCAACCGGCGCTGCGGCCACAACTCGGGAACGACCTGTTCTACCTGGCCTTCAACGGGCACTTCTACGCCGTGATCGTGGGCGGAACGGTGGGGACCGTGAGCCTGGGCCTGCGCGAGTTGCTCGAGCCGTGGCTCCCCTTCGCCCAGCCCGGCACCGGCCTCGGCGCCCTACACCCGACCCTACAGTTCTGCTCCTACCTGGTCGTCTCCGACTTCCTGCAGTGGTGCGTCCACAACCTGCTGCACCGCGTTCCGCTGTTGTGGCAGTTCCACAAGGTCCACCACTCGGTGCACCAGATGGACTGGATCGCTTCCTTCCGCTTCCATTGGGTCGAGATCGTCGTCTACAGCTCGTTGTTGTGGTTGCCCCTGTCGCTCCTTGGCGGAGCGCCCGGCCCGCTCTTCGCCGCCGCGGTCTTCGGAACCGCTTGGGGCCACTTCAACCACTCGAACATCGACCTCGGCATCGGCCCGCTGGCCTACCTGTTCAACAGCCCGCGCATGCACCTGTGGCACCACGACGCCTCGAGTGAGGGCGGCGTGGCCAAGAACTTCGGGATCGTGCTGTCGGTGTGGGACTGGCTCTTCGGCACCGCCTACTGGCCCACAGACCGCGCACCGGAGCGCATCGGCTACCCGAGCGACGGTGAGATGCCGCGCAGCGTGCCCGCGCAGCTCGTGTTCCCGTTGACCCGGCGCGCGAGCGAGTAGGGGCTCAACCGCGCCGGCGACCGCGCCGCACCCGCCGCGCGACCTTCTCGATCAGCGCCGGGGTCCGCGCGTCGATCCAGGCGTTGGCCGCGGCGGTGCCGTCGAAGGCCCGCTCGGCGGCGCTGAAAGTGGGGCCGTGGTGCAGGCGGCCGTCGGCGTTGCCCACGGCGGCGTGCAGCAGCTCGTGGAAGACCACGTACTCGAGCACCGATCGCGGCGCGGCGGCGTCGTCGAGGACCGGGTGGATGCGCACGGCGCGCGCGGCGGCGTCGAAGGCGCCGAGCTGGATCCGGCGCCGCGGAGCGCGGGTCGGCCAGCGTCCCCAACCGACGGGGGGGAGGGGGGCGAGCCGTCGCACGGGGCCGGCGCTGGGGTCTTCGACCACGGCCCGGGTGATCTGCGCGAGGTCGTGGACGTCGCCCTCGGACGAGAGGGTCATCGATCGGCGCGGCGCGGGGGGCAGGGCCGCGAGGCCGGCGGCGATCCAGGCGTCCAGGCGCGCGGACGCGGCGCGGGCGCGCCGGCCCGCCCGCAGCCAGGCCAAGAGATCCGCGCGGGCCTGCTCGGGAGCCTCGGCGAACATGTGGTGCAGGCGCAGGCGATAGCGTGGGCCGCCCCTGCCGCCGCGGCGCTCGAGCTGGACCGGGAGCCGGCGCGAGCGGCCGTAGACCACTTCGACCGGCGCTTCCAAGATCCCTCCGACGGCCTCGGCCCACAGATTCGGGGGGTAGGGGGCCGGCCCTGTGGGCGTCGGCGGCGCGACTTCGGCGCTTGCGATCGGATCCGCGTTGGCCTCGCCGCGCACCGGCGTGAGGGGGGGCGGGCCGGCGAAGAGATCGAGCTGACGGTCGGCCACGGGCGGCAGCTTACGGGCTCGGGGCGCCCCAGGACCCTCCCGCCTACGGCCCGGGTGTGTTCCACTCCATCTACGCGGCATCGGCCGCCGCGAGGCCCCCGGGCCGTTCTGCCCCCCGTCCGCGCGACCACATCGGTCGACGCGGGTCCCTCCCAATCGAGGACGAGAACTCCATGCGCTTCCCCCTCTCCCACGCGGCCCTCGGCTGCGCTTCGGTGACCCTCCTGGCCGGCGCGGCCCTCGCCGCGCCCCAAGCCCAGCTGACCCGCACCCAAGGCATCCTCGGCGGCAGCGTCGACTTCGACCTGAGCGGCGCCAACTCCGGTCAGTTCTTCTTCCTGATGCCGTCGTTCCAGACCGGCCCGCTGCCCCTGGCGCTGATCGACCCGGTCGACACCCGGTTGCTCGGCATTGGCCTCGACCTGCAGAGCGTGTGGACCTTCGGCGTCATCGATCCCCTGGGGAACGCATCGACCAACTACCTCCTGCCCCCCGACCCGGCGCTCCAGGGCTTGGAGCTGTTCACCCAGGCGATCACCCTTCCGGGAACGACGACCCTGGTCGACGACGTGACCAACCGCACGGCCTTCGCCCTCAGCGCGCCGGGCAACGCGACCCTGACCGTGGGCGACCTGCCCGCGGCCCTGTCCGGCCACACCGCGACCACTCTGCCGGACGGGCGCGTGCTGCTGGCCGGCGGTGGCGGGGTGGACAGCTTCGGGGCCACGGTGCCCGGCAACCTCTTGTACCTGTTCGATCCCCAGGACCAGGGCTTCACGACCTCGTCGGCGGTGATGTCCACCGAGCGCGCGGCGCACACCGCGACTCTGCTCGGCGACGGTCGAGTGCTGCTGCTGGGTGGTAGCGACGCGGCTGCCGCGCCCCTGGCCTCCGGCGAGATCTACGACCCGGTGACGAACACCCTGTCGCCGATCGCGAACATGCCCACGCCGCGCCTCTTGCACACGGCGACGCTGTTGAACGACGGGCGCGTGTTCGTCGCCGGCGGAGCCAGCGGCTTCGACCTGGCCGATCCCCTGGCGGGCCTCAACAACGTGCTGAACAGCACGATCGTCTACAACCCGGTCGCCAACAACTGGAGCGCCGGACCGAACTTCCCCAACCCCCGCGGCGGGCACCGGGCCACGAAGTTGAACGACGGTCGCGTGCTGCTCACGGGCGGCCTCGAGGTGACCCAGGTCATCTTCATCGGTGCCGTGCCGAGCATCACCGCGGACTGCCGCATCTACAACCCGGCCAACAACTCCATGTCGGGTGCGGCCAGCTTCTCCGGCGCGCGCGCCCTGCACGCCCAGGTGACCCTGCCCGACGGCCGCGTCTTCGTGGCCGGCGGCGGCACGATCGACTTCCTGAGCCTGGGCATCTCCACGCTCAACTCGGCCCGCGTGTACGACCCGGGCTCGAACACCTGGGCCAACGTCACGTCCCTGGCCCAGCCCCGCGCCTACGCCGAGGCCTTCGCCGTCGCGGGCAACCGCGTGTGCGTGGCCGGTGGCTTGGCAGCGGTGGACGCGGCGACGTCCAGCGGTGTGCCGGCGAACCTGGTCGAGACCTCGGCCATCACCTTCGGCGGTTGGAGCACTGCGCCGATGGTCATGCCGCGCGTGATTCCGGCCATCGCGTCGATCGAGGACGGCCTGCGCCTGTCGATCACCGGTGCGCCGTATGACTCGGTGTCCGGCGGCACGCTGCTCGACTTCAGCGCCGAGACGTTCCTGCCCTGAGCGCTCGTGGCGCCGGGTAGGCGTTCGTCAGGTGCCAGGCACAAGACGAACGCCTACCCGAGACCCCGCCCGATGAAGCGGGCTCAGTTCCCCGTGAGGATCAACTCGATCTCCGCGACCTCACCGGCCGTGAGCTCGAGCAACTCGTTCTCGCTGGTACCCAGGGCCTCGAAACCCGGCGGCGCCAGGGCGCGGGCGGTCCAGTTGCCGAGCGGTAGGGCCGGGGCCTCGAAGCGGCCGCGTCGATCGGTCAGAAGACGCAATCGCAGCGGTGCACCGCGGTCGGCGGAGCTGGTCAGGTCCACGGGGGTGGACATGACCGGGCTGCCGTCCACCGCGATCACGATCCCGCGCAAGGTCGCGGCTGGTTCCAAGCTCAGTAGCGGCGGCTCGGGGTCGTCCTCGCGGGCGCGCTCGGGTCCGACCACCGCGGGCAACTGACCCGCCGCGCGCGCCACCATCCACCAGGGTCCGTCGTCCAGGTCCTGCCACAGGGCCCAGCCGCGCTGATCGGCGAAGGCCGCGCGCAGGGGCTCCTCGCGACGGCCCGGCAGCTCGAAGCGCTCGGGTGCACCGGGCGGCCGGTCCCACAGCTCGAGCAGGGCGCCCGGCAGGGCCTGTCCTTGTGCGTCGGTCAACTCGTAGCCGAGCCAGCCGCGGTCGTGACCGCGGGGCTGTGGCTCGTCGTCGGCGTCCTCGGGATCGTCACCGGGTTCGAGCACAAGCTCGACCGCGCCGGGGTCTGCACGGGGCACGACGCCCCCGACCTCGACGCGGGGGCGCTCGTCGGTCTCGGCCGAGACTTCCAAGGCCAGCTCCGGAAGCGGACCGAAGCCAGCGCGGCCCTCGTCGTCGGTGACGGTACGGCGCAGGACGAGGGCGCCGCTGTGGAGCTCGACCGCGACGCCCCCCAGGGGCTGGTCCAACTCGTCGAGCACCAGGACCTCGATCCGCCGCTCGGTCTCGAACAGCTCGGCCACCAGGGGCTCGGTGGGCGGAGGAACCTCCGCCAAGTAGGCCGCGGCGCCGGGGTGCAGGAACAACAGCCCGCCGTGGCGAGGGGGCACGCCGCTGAGGGTGAAGTCGCCGGCGCCGTCCGCCGTGACCGGGGGCACGCCGCTGTCCAGGCGCCCCGGGGGCGGCAGGACGAAGACCTCGGCGCCGGCGGCCGGCGCGCCATCGAGCAAGCGGGCCGAGCCGCTGACGGTCCGCGCCGGGACCATGCGCGCCAGGCCGAAGCCGCGGCGCTCGCCCAGGGGCACGTCGAAGGGCTCGAGGAACAGGGGCGCCAGGGCCGGGTGGTCGAACTCGATCCGGGCCCGCTCGACCGGTCGACTCAGCTCCAAGACCAGGTTTCCCGCGCCGTCGGCCGCGACCCAGGTGCAGGCCTCACCCCGGGAGTCGATCACCCGCGCGCGCACGCCGGCGGTCAGGCCGGCGGGCGCCGAGACGCGGCCGTGCAGGCTCTGCAGGGTGTGGGGGACTCGCGTCCCCGGCGCTTGCGCGGCGCGGTTCGCCTCGGCCTCGACCGGCGCCGCGGCCGGGATCGCGACGGAGAAGGGCGCCGGTGACGGCGGCTCGGGCGACGGCACAGGGTCCTCGACGAGCGCGGCCTCGGATCGATCGACGCCGGGTTGATCGGTGCCCCCCGGTCCGAGCAAGAGCAGGCCGACCGCCACCGCACCGGCGGCGGCGGTCAGCGAGAGCAGGGGCCCCGCGCGCAAGGTGGGATCACCCGCCCAGGTACAGGTCTTGGCTGAACTCGCGATCCTCGGAGAGGACCACCTCGCGACGCGAGCGGTTCATGTCGACGATGCCCTCGAAGGGGCTGCCGCCCTGCTCCATCGGACGCTGGGCATGCACCGTGTAGCGGCCGGGAACGATGTTGCGGATCACGTAGGCGCCATTGGCCGCCGTGCGGGTGTTGTAGGCGACGCCGGGTGCGTCGGAGTTGCCGCTGACGGTCACGGTGCCTCCTGCCAGGGGGGCGCCGGAGCTGTCGTAGACCGTGCCAATCAAGGTCGAGCCGACGCGCACTTCGATCGTGCCGATGTCCGTGGGCTCCTCGGCGGAGACGACGCGCACGTCCTTGAGTGTCTTGGTCGTGAACGAGGGGTGCTCGATCATCAACTGGTAGACGTCGGGCGACAGCAGCGCCAACTCGAAGTAACCCTCGCTGTCCGTGCGACCGTTGGCCTCGGTGGTGACCCGCGGCATCAGCGCGTCGAAGACCTGACTCAGCGCGTTGCGTACATAGGTGTTGTCGTAGGTCGTGACGCGTGCGCCCGAGACAGGCTCGCCGTCGCGGTCGAGGACACGCCCGACGATGCCGCCGCCGCGGGTCAGGTTGACCTGGATGCCGCTGGTGGACTCGCCCTTGACGACCTCGAACTGGTCGGAGAAGGTCGGCGCGAAGCCGTTGGCCCGGCCCTCGACGATGTAGCGCCCGGGACCGACGCCGGCCAGGGAGAAGGTGCCGTCGGTGCGCCCGGTGAAGTTGGCCGACTTCATCGGCCGACCCGGCGTAGCGGTGTGCGGGTTGAGCATCCGCAGGGCGACCGTGAAGTTCGTGGCCGGGCGCGAGTCCGCGATGACGCGGCCGCTCACACCGCCCAGGAGGTCCATCTCGAGGCGCACACCCGTGTCACCGGCCTCGACGCGGTTGACGCGGGCCACGTCCCAGCCCTCCGCTTCGGCGAAGACCGAGTAGGTGCCTTCCATCAGGTCGACCACCTCGAAGCGCCCGTCGGCGCCCGAGAGGGCCTCGCCGCGCGAGCTCTTCTGCCCGCCGTAGCTCAGGGCTTGCACGCGCGCGCCGGCTACCGGGCTGCCGTCGCGCTGCACCACCTGCCCGGCGATCAGGGTGCCGGGCTCCAGGCGGAAGTCCTGGTTGACCATCTTCTTGTCGCCGATGACGTTCAGGTTGCCGATCGTCACCGCGCCGAAGCCGCTGGCCATCGCCGTCAGTTGGCGCATGCCCGCAGAGACGTTCTCGATGCGGTAGTAGCCCTCTTCGTTGGTCGTGGCCGTGCGCTTCTGTGCCTGGAGCTTGGGATCGTCCGGCGGCAGTTGCGCGAACATCAGCGGCACCAGCGTCAACTCGGCACCCATCAGCCGCGTGGCCGTCGAGTGGTCGAAGACGTAGCCGTGGATCATGTACCCGGCGTCGAGGCGGATGTCGTAGGTCTTGCGGCCCTCGGCGAGCACCTCGACCAGCGCGACCTCCTTGGGGGCGAAGTCCTCGTGCTCCACGACCAGCGTGTAGCCGTTGCCCGGCTCCATGCCGCTCAAGCTGTAGAGGCCCAGGTTGTTCGTGGACGCGGTCCAGATCTCGCCTTGGTCGACCTGGGCTCCCGCCAGGGCCAGGAAGGGGGCCAGGTCGCCGCCAGTCCCCAGGCCGGTGTCGTCGCGCAGGGTCACCATGGCGCCCTCGACGGGGTTGCCGTCGGGGTCGGTGACGGTGCCGGTCAGCCCGCTGTCGAAGCTGCCCTGGCCCTCGACGGTCACGCGCATCGATTCTTGTACCTGCGCCTGCTGCACGCGGGTCGGCGTGACCTCGCCCACCGGCGCGGTCGTCACCGGGCCCGAGTCGCGGGTCGGCAGGGCTGCGGTCACGCCCGGCAGGGCGGCCCCGCTGTCGATGTCGCCGGTCGCGGCATCGGGCGCCAGGGCGAAGTAGAGGGCGGTGACTCCGAGGAGCACCAGGGCGATGACGACTGCAGAGCGCATGGTCGGATGGGGCGTTGGGTCGGCCTCCGCGGTTCCCTTGGGGGAGTGCGGAGGCGGTGTTCTTGCTGGCCAGCGGGCCCGGCCGGGAGCGTGGCAGGTGCTGGTCGAGTCGGTTCGGGCGGATGGGAGTCGGCCTTCGACCGACGGGCTGGGACGATCGGCCGGGCGGGTTCTTCCCGAGACGGCCCAGACCCGTGGATCGGTTCCCAGGCCCGAAAGACTACGGCCCGATTCCCGGCCACGTGGGCGCCAGGGCCGCGATTCGGCCTCGCGGGCCGTCCCGGACCAGGGTTGGGCCGCTCGGAGCGGGGAACGGTCAGACTCCGGGAGCGATCCGGATCGGGTCCGCGTGGGTAGCGCAGCCGAACGGAGGGCCGGGCAGCTGGGGGCGATGGTTCGCGCAGGGGACGCGCTTGGCCGTCGCCCCGACCGCGCTGGTAGAGCAGCCGGCGGAGCAATCTCCGACGGACCAGCGAGCTCAGACCGCCGTGGCGGCCGCCGCGGCCTTGACCTTGTCGGGCTGGGGGCCCGGCAGGAAGGACTCGGGGTAGATCTGCGACCCCAAGAAGTAGGCGAACATGAGCAGCGGGAAGTCCAGGCGCCGATAGACCTCGACCTTGGCCGAGCGGCCCAGGTAGGGGCTGGCCTCGATGCGGGCCACCTCGCCCGACTTCGGCGCATACAGCGACCAGCCGAAGCGCAGGCCCTCGATCGGCAGGAGGCGCAGGGGCTTGTTGCCGGTGAACAGGTCCACGCGGCGCTCCACCGTCGACCAGCGCAGGGAGGAGCCGAGCCACTCGCGGCCGTCGGTCCACAGGGAGAACTGGCTGCGCGACAGGCCCGGATCGCGCCGGAACTCGAGCACCTCGCCCTTCTCGGGTTGGTAGTCGCCCTCGACGACGATCAGCTTGCCGCGCTTGACGGTCAGCACGCCGATCCGCTGGAGGCCCTCATCGGTCTCCTCGGAGAACTCGTGACGGGTGTTCCAGAAGCCGCTCGTCTTGACGCGGTAGACGGTGGTCGCTCGGTCGCTCATGGTGGGGGGGCGGGATCCGACGGGGATTCGCCGCGCAAGGCTAACTCAGTCCGCGCCCGGGGGTCGGCCGAGCCGTCGGTATTCGAGTGCGAAATGGGCCCGGATCGGGACCTCAGGGGGTGCTGGGGGCCATCTCGCGCAGCTGGACGACCGCGGCCGGGATGCGCTCCAGGGCCGCGTCGATATCGGCGTCGGTGGTGAAGCGCGAGAGGGACAGGCGGATCGAGCCCCCGGCCAGGTCGGCGGGTACGCCCATCCCGAGCAGCACGTGGCTGGGGGCCTTCTTACCAGTGCTGCAGGCGGAGCCGGTCGAAACGCACAGGCCGAGTTCCGAGAGCAAGAGCAAGAGGGCGTCCCCGCGCACGCCGGGGAAGGAGATGTTCGAGGTGTTCGCGACCCGCGGGCCGCCGGCGCCGTTGACCGTCGCTTCGGGAATGGCGGCCACGAGGCCCTGCTCCAGGCGGTCCCGCCGGGCGCGGGTGGCGGCCTGCGCGGCCCCGTCGGCAGCGTAGTCCGCGGCCAGGGCGGCGGCGGCGCCCAGGCCCACGATGCCGGGGGTGTTGAGCGTTCCGCCGCGGCGGCCCTCCTCCTGGGTCCCGCCCTCCACGTGGGCGGCGTAGTCGACGCCGCCGCGCACCCAGATGGCGCCGACGCCCTTGGGCCCGTGGAACTTGTGGGCGCTGATCGAGACCATGTCGACCGGCAGGGACTGCACGCAGATGGGCTGCTTGCCAGCGACCTGGACTGCGTCCAGGTGGAAGGCGGCGCCGACCTCGCGGGCGCGCTCGCCGATGCGCGCCAGGTCTTCGAGGGGCACGACCGCGCCGGTCTCGTTGTTGCCCCACAGGAGCGTGACCATCGCGCAGGTCTCGTCGATGGCCGCCAGCACGGCTTCGGTGTCCAGGCGACCCGCGTGGTCGACCGTGGCGAAGACCACGTCGAAGCCCTTGTCCACCAGGCGGCGGGCCGGGTTGGCGGTGGCGCTGTGCTCGACGGTGCTGGTCACCAGCCGTCGCCGCTCGGGGCGAAAGCGCAGGCCGGAGCGGATCGCGCTGTTGATGCTCTCGGTGCCGCCGGAGGTGAACACGATCTCGCGCGGGCTGCGGGCTCCGACCAGGCGGGCCACCTGGGAGCGGGCCTTGGCGATCGCCCGCGCGGCCGGCTGACCCATGCAGTGGGCACTCGAGGGGTTGCCGTAACCGCCCTTGAGCCAGGGCAGGAGCGCCTCGAGGACCTCGTCGTGGACGCGGGTCGTGGCGTTGTTGTCGAGGTAGACGGGTTCGGAACTCATGGCGAGATCGGTGGCCGAGGGTCGGCTCGGGGAGCGCCGGGCGGCACCGCCGCGCTCCGCTCCGGGCCGAAAAAACGGCCAGCAGTCTAGCTGTCCCTGGGGACGTCGGGGCCGGGGAGTCAGGGATTGGACGGGCGAGCCCGAGGTGGGCACATCGCGTCAGGGCGTGACCACGGCGGGAGCCCCGTCGATCCGGGGCCGTCGCGGACCGGACCGCGGCCTAGAACAGGGCCGACAGGTGCTCGGGCAGCACCTCGCCGGAGTTCTGGCAGGGCTCGCAGAAGTTGTTCTCGGGGTTCGGGAAGTGCTCGCACCCCTCGCATAGCCCGAGCTTGCACGAGGCCTCGGCGAGCTTCGCCCGCTGGGCCTGGAGTTGTTCGACGCGGTCGGCGATGAGCCGGTCCTGCTCCGCCAGGGCGCGGCGCACGCGATTCACGAATTCGCCGCGCGAGAGGCCCTTGGTGCGGGTTTCGAGCAGTTCGCCGATACGCTCCAACTGCAGGCCGAGCTCCTGCAGGTTGCGGATCATGTTGAGCCGATTGAGGTCGGTGCGCCGGTAATACCGGAAGCCGCCCTCGCTGCGGGAGGCCGGGTGCATCAGCCCCAGCTCCTCGTAGTAGCGCAGGGTGCGCAGGTTCGTCCCGGCCAGGCGGGCGAACTCGCCAATCTTGAGCAGCTCTTCGCGGTCGGTCATGGGTGACATCGGGTAGGCGAGGCGCTCGCCAGGGTGGGCATCGGGAGGCCTGCCTCTTGAATAGAAGCTACCCCGACTCCGCCGATACTCCTACCCCAACGGAAGGGGGAGAGTTGAATCCCCTGCGCCGCGGGTCCGTGGGCGTCCCCGGAACGGGTCGCTCGAAGGCCCTCGCCCCGACCCGCGGCGGGCGCGGACCCGGCGGCCCCTGGGCCCCAGCGGGGACGATCGGCAGACTCTGGGCATGAGGACAAAAGCGCAGCGCGACGGGAACCTGCGACCCATCGCGGAGGTGGCGGCCCAACTCGACCTGTCCCCGGATTCGGTCGAGCCCTACGGCCACTACAAGGCCAAGCTCGACCATCGCCTCGCAGCCGGGGATCCGCCCACCGGCGCTCGCCTGATCCTGGTCACGGCGATCAATCCGACGGTCCTCGGCGAGGGCAAGACGGTCCACACGATCGGCCTGGCCCAGGCCCTGCAACACATCGGCCACCGCGCCGTGTGCACCGTGCGCCAGCCGTCGATGGGGCCGATCTTCGGCATCAAGGGCGGAGGCACCGGCGGGGGGCGCTCCTGCGTCGAGCCGCGGGTCGAGATCGACCTGCACCTGACCGGCGACTTCCACGCGGTCGCGGCCGCCAACAACCTGCTCGCGGCGGCGATCGACACCTCGATCGCCATGGACAACCCGCTCCACATGGATCCCGAGCGGGTCACCTGGCGCCGGGTCGTCGACATCAACGACCGCGCCCTGCGGCAGGTCCGCACGGGCCTGGGTGGTTCGAAGAACGGCATCCCGCGCGACGCGGCCTTCGACATCACCTCGGCCTCGGAGGTCATGGCGATCTTGGCCCTGTCGACCGACCTGGCCGACATGCGTCGCCGGCTGGGTTCGATCGTCGTCGGCGAGACGCTCTCCGGGAAGGCCATCACGGCCGAGGAGATCGGCGCCGCCGGCGCGATGGCGGCGATTCTCAAGGACGCCCTCGACCCGACCCTGGTACAGACCACGGAGGGCACGCCCGCCCTGGTCCACACCGGTCCCTTCGCGAACATCGCCCACGGCAACTGCTCGGTGGTGGCCGACCGCCTGGCCGGGCGCATCTGCGACTACGTGGTGACCGAGGCCGGCTTCGGCGCCGACATGGGGGCCGAGAAGTTCGTCGACATCAAGGTGCCGGTGTCCGGGATGCCGCCGGCCGCCGCGGTGGTGGTGGTCACGGTGCGCGCACTCAAGGTGCACTCGGGTAAGTACAAGGTGCGCGCCGGTCGGCCCCTGCCGCCCGAGATGGCGGAGTGCGACGTGGAAGCGGTCGAGGCCGGCTGCGCGAACCTCGAGGCGCACCTGGCCAACCTGACGGCCTTCGGCATCCCCTGCGTGGTGGCGATCAACCGTTTCCCCACCGACCACCCCGAGGAGTTGGCGACGATCCGACGCCAGGCCGAGGCCGGTGGCGCGGTGGCGGTGGCCGAGTCGGAGGTCTTCGCGCGCGGTGGGGAGGGCGGCCGGGCCCTGGCGGAGGCGGTGGTCGCCGCGTCCGCGGGTGGGGCGGTGCAGCTGCGAGGGGCCTACGCGCCGAAAGCGCCGCTCAAGACCAAGATCGAGGCCCTCGCGACCGGCGTCTACGGAGCCGGCAGCGTGTGCTTCGAGGCCCGCGCGGCGGAGCAGCTCGGGCGTCTGGAGTCCGCGGGGCACGGCGGCCTGCCGATCTGCATGGCCAAGACCCAGTACAGCCTCAGCCACGATCCGAAGCTGCGCGGACGGCCGACGGGTTTCGAGTTCCCCGTGAACGAGCTGCGGCTGCAGGCGGGCGCAGGCTTCGTGGTGGTCCTGGCCGGGGACATCATGACCATGCCCGGCATGGGGCGGACGCCCGCGTACCTGGACATCGACCTGGACGCCGACGGGAACGTGACCGGGATGTAGGGGGAGGTGCGGTGGCGGGACGTACGGTGGCGGGATCATTTGTCCCAGCGGGGCGCAGGGCTGCCGGCAACGCCGGCAGCCCTGCGCCCCGCTGGGACAAATGATCCCGCCACCGTACGTCCCGCCACCGCACCTCTCCCGCCGGATTTGCCCTCCCACTCGAGCTGCTCTCGACGTATGGGAGCGTTACGCCGCGAGCTCGCATCCGTGGGGGACTGCAAGCTGCGCGGCGGCCTCCCCAACAACAGCTAACGATGTTCTCCTTCGGCTGGATCTTCGTCACTCTCGTGGCCCTGGGGCTCTCGCTCCTGGCCTCGGCGCGGGTCAAGCGCGCCTTCGCCAAGTACCAACAAGTCGGCGTGCGCAGCGGCATGACCGGGGCCCAGGCGGCCGCGGCCGTGGCGCGGGCCGGCGGAGCCCTCGACGTGACCATCGAGCGTCACCAGGGCTTCCTCTCCGACCACTACGACCCGACCTCGCGCACCCTGCGCCTGTCGCCCGCGGTCTACGACGGCCGCTCGGTCTCCTCGATCGCGGTTGCGGCCCACGAGGCCGGCCACGCGATCCAACATGTGGAGTCCTACGCCTGGCTCGGCATGCGCTCGACGCTGGTGCCGGCGGTCCAGATCGGCTCGGGCCTGTGGGGCGTCGTCTTCATGGTCGGCGCGATGCTGACCTTCGCCGGCGCCGGCCTGGGCAAGCCGGTCATGGCCCTGGGCATCGGGCTGTTCGGGCTGTTGGTGCTGTTCCAACTCGTGACTCTTCCGGTCGAGTTCGACGCCAGCCGGCGGGCCAAGGCCGTCTTGGCCTCGACCGGGATCGTGTCCACCACCGAAGAGGCGCAGGGGGTCGAGACCGTGCTGGGCGCCGCGGCGCTGACCTACGTGGCCGCCGCGGCCGGCTCGCTCCTGCAGTTGGCCTACTTGATCCTGCAGTTCACCGGGATGAACCGCAGCGACTGAGCACGCGAGCGGGCCGTGGACCCTCGGTGCGGGGCGGGAGAGCTTTCGTTTGGGCGCTCCCGCCCCGCCGGCGTCTAATGCGCCACCCCGCGCGGGCGGCCGCGAGTCGCCCCCAGCCGCAATGAGCCTGCCTCCCGAGCCTGCCTTCCGATGAGCGCCATCCGACTCGACTACACCAATGCCCTGGCCGATGTGGTCGGCGCCGAACACGGTCTGACCGAGGCCGACCTCGCCGCGGCGGCTGCGGCCGCGGGTCCGGCCCTGGCGGCGATCCAGGCCCGTCGCGCGAACGAGCTGCGCTGGATGGACCTGCCCTACGAGACCGCGGTCCACGACTCGATCGAAGCCTACGTGGCCTCGGTGCGCGAGCAGTTCGAGAACGTCGTGGTGCTGGGGATCGGTGGCTCGGCCCTGGGCAACACCGCGCTGCAGACGGCCCTGGGCAGCCCGTACCACAATCTGCATCCGCCGGCGGGCACACCGCGCCTGTTCGTGCTCGACAACGTGGACCCCGAGCTGATCGGCGAGTTCCTCGAGCACATCGACCCCGCGCGGACGCTCTTCAACGTGATCTCGAAGTCCGGCGGGACGGCCGAGACCATGAGCCAGTTCCTGATCTTCCGCCAGCGGCTGATCGACGCCGTGGGCGAGCAGGAGCACCGCCGTCACATCGTCGTGACCACCGACGCCGAGCACGGCGTCCTGCGCGAGATCGTGAAGCGCGAGGGCTACCAGTCCTTCGTGGTCCCCGACGGCGTCGGCGGCCGCTTCAGCGTGCTGTCGCCAGTGGGCCTCTTGTCCTCGGCCTTGGTCGGCATCGACATCAAGAGCCTGCTCGCGGGCGCCGCCGCCATGGACGAGCGCGTCAAGGGCGCGGACTTCGCCGACAACCCAGCCGCAATCCACGCCGCCTTGCAGTTCGGCCTCCACAACCTGCGCGCCAAGCCGATCGCGGTGACCATGTCCTACAGCCACCGGCTCAAGGACTGCGCCGACTGGTACGCCCAGCTCCTGGGCGAGTCGATCGGCAAGCGCCTGGGGCGCGACGGCTCCGAGGTCTTCGTGGGACCGACGCCGGTGCGCGCGGTGGGCGTCACTGACCAGCACAGCCAGGTCCAGCTCTACGTCGAAGGGCCCTTCGACAAGTGGTTCACCCTGCTCTCGGTGGCCGCCCCCGACCACGAGGTGCCGATTCCCACCGCCTTCCCCGACCTCGAGGGCGCGGCCTACCTCGGCGGACACACCCTGCGCGAGCTGTTCCAGGCGGAGCGCGACGGCACGCGCATCGCTCTGACCGAGGCGCGGCGGCCCAACGTCACGCTGGAAGTCGACAAGGTCAGCGCCCACACCGTCGGGCAGCTCATGTACCTGCTCGAGGTCTCGGTGGCGATGATGGGCGAGCACTACCGCATCGACGCCTTCGACCAACCCGGGGTCGAGGCCGGCAAGGTCGCCGCCTACGCGTTGATGGGTCGCGCGGGCTACGAACAGCGCCGCGCGCAGATCGAGGCGCGCTCGGGCGGCGCGCCCCGCGTCGTTTGAGGAGCAGATGGGCGCGGACTCCGACCAGCGAGCCGGTGAGGACCCGCCGCCCCCGGCGAGCGAGGTCCTGCCCCCGGGCGAAGGCCGGCGCAAGAAGCGCCCGCGGCTGGTCGAGGCCCTGCGCAAAGTGCGCGATTCCGGCCTGAAGAAGGGTGCCAAGGACGTGCTCACCGGAGCGTTCGACGAGCGACGCAGCGAGCTCGAGGAGCTGGCCACCGCGGCCCTGCGCCGGGCCCTGGTCGAGGAGACCGAACGCATCGAGCGCCTGATCGAGCGCTCGGTCGAGGTCAAGAAGCGCGAGGTGCGCCTGTCGCTCCTGGTCTTGGTGGCAGCGAGTCTGCTCTACGCCGCCCTGGCCTGGATCGCGTCGCTGTTGGGGCAGGGCGCCGGTGGTTGACGGCGGCAGCCCGGCTGGTTGGCTGCCCGAGCCCTATGCCTTCGTGCGGGCGGTGACCCTGAGCCTGGCGGCCTTCTGGACCCTGCGCGGGCTTCGGCGCGGCCTGGTCGTGCTCGGCCAACTGGGGGAGCACTTCGAGGAGCTGGGCCTGCCGCGCGGCGTGCTGCACCGCGCGGCCCTGCGGATCGCCCTGCGCGCGACGGTGCTCGACGCCGTCAACCTGTCCCTGATCCTGGTGATCGTGGGGCTGTGGTGGACGGCCGCCCACGCGCTGTAGGCGACCCGAGCGCGATGGTCCCGGTCAGTCGCCGGCGTAGCCGAGCGCCCGCAGGCCGGCTCGGTCGCTGGCGGAGAGCTGCACGTTCAGCTCGTGGAGGTTGATCACCGGCGCGAACATCCAGTCGCGGATCTCGTCGGTGACCTGCTTGGCCTCCTCTTCGCTGACTTCGACCGCCTCGCCGTCGACCTCGACCACCACCGCGCCCCGCGCCTGGGGCTTCTGGTAGGTGCCGATCAGGTGGTCGCGGGTGATCATGAAGGCGTGGCGGTCGCCCTCGCGGAAGCCGACGGTGAGGTCGCCCGCGTGTTGGAACCAGCGCCTGCGGTCCGCGGGCGGCGGCGACGTGAGGATGTCGACTCCCGGCAGGTACTCGGGCCCCTCGATGTCGAGCAGCCCGAGCAGGGTGGGGACGATGTCGACGGTGCTGACCGGAGCGCGATCGACGCGCCCGCCCTCGATCCCGGGACCGCCGATGATCAGCGGCACGCGCAGGGTGTTGTCGTAGGTGCCCTCGTGACCGAACCAGATGTCGCGCTCGCCCAGGGACTCACCGTGGTCGGCGGTGAAGACCACGATCGGATCGCGGTCCTGGGACTCGAGCTTCGCGAACAGCTCCGAGAGGTCCGTGTCGTACTGGGTGATCCCGGCGGCGTAGAGGGACTTGAGCCGATCGATGCTGTGGTAGGGCGCCGTGAAGGCCAGGGCCGGCACGTCGATCAGGAACATCTGCAGCGCCATTTCGGGCTCCACGTCGAGCCCGCGGTACTTGGCCCGGGCCTCGGCGATCTGCTGCAGGAACGGCGGCTGGCTGGGGTCCTCGGGCAACAGGTACTTCTCCGCGATCTCGTCGCGCACCACATAGGGCGAGTGGGGGTCGAAGTAGTGCGTCCACAGGAACAGCGGCAGCTCGCCCGACTCGGCCAGGAACTGCTCCAGGCGCGGGTTGGCGAAGGCGGCGCCGCGCTGGTTGTAGTCGTCGAGGTTGACCGGCGGCAGGTCGTCCAGGGTCTTCGGAATGCCGAAGGTCCAGCCGCCCTCGATCGGCAGGGGGACCTCGTAGAAAAGGTCGAATCCCTGGCCCAGGCCGGAAGCCGGTGAATTCAGGTGGCGCGCGGTGACCGACGCGACGCAGTAGTAGTCGTCCCGAATCAGCTCGGCCAGGGTCACGGCCTGCTCGTCGAGCACGCGCTCGTTGTTGCGCACGCGGTGGTCGCGGGCGTACAGGCCGGTCAGGATGGTCGAGTGCGACGGGCTGGTGGCGTTGCTGGCCGCCATGGCGTCGACGAAGTTCACCCCGGCCGCCGCCAGGGAGTCGATGAACGGCGTCGCCAGTCCCGGCAGGGGCCCCAGCCCCAGGGCCTTGCGGTTGGCGCCGATGTGGTCCGCGCGCAGGGTGTCGGCGGTCACCAGCACCAGGTCCGGCGGGCGCGGCACGTCACAGCGCACCAGCACCGGCGCGGCGACGATGGCGTTGACGCGATCGGCCTTGCCGCCCGTGGCGCGGAAGAAGACCTCCCAGCTCTCGCCGGGGCCGCCGGGCAGCTCGACCTTGAAGGGGAACCACAGGTTGCTGTCCTTCGAGGCCTTGAGCGTCTGTCGGTGGATGACCTTGGTCCCGCTGGACGGGTCGGCGTCCACGGCCTCGCGCGCCAGCACCTCGATCTCGACCGTGTCACCGGCGGCCACCGCTCCCTTGGAGAGGGCCAGGGCGCTGAACAGCAGCGGGTGACCGCCGCCCTCGTAGAGCGCGAGCTGGAACTTGCCGGGCAAGAGCGGAACGCCGCGCCGCGACTCGGCCTTGATGTCCTTGCGCTCCTTGGCGTTGCGCTCGAGGTATCCCAGGCCAACGTCCACGTAGCCGTGGGGTCCCATGGTGGGCGAAGCGGCCAGATCGAACTGACGACGGTTGGCGCCGATCGAGCCCAGGGAGGCGAGGTTCGGCAGGTCGATCCGCAGGGCGCTGAGCACGCCGGCCTCGGCCAGGGGGATGTCCAATCGGTGTCCGCCGGCGGGGACGGAGAGCTTGTGCTCGCGGGGCTCGACCTTGCCGCCCTTCTCGGGCTGAGTGAAGGTCACGACGCGCACCTCGGCCGGCTCCACCACCTCGACGTCGATCAACAGCGCGTCGACGGACGTCCCCTTGAGGTTCAGCCCGCCGCGATCGACCACGACGCGGTCGCCGCCCTCGTCGGCACGCACGACCAACCGCCCTTCGTCGTTGCGCCAGGTCGTGCCGCCACTCGCGCGCCACTGGGTGATCTCCTTGGCCACCTCGAGTCGGGCGACCTCGATCCCGTCGAGCAGGGAGTCGATGATCGGATGGCCCGACTCCCAATCGATCATCTCGAGCCGCTCGAGTCGGCTCATCCGAGCCAGCTCCTGGGGGGTCAAGGCACGCTCGGGCTTCGACCCACAACCGGAGACGATCGCGAGCAGGGCGAGGGGGGCGAGTAGGCGGCGCATTGTCGGATCCTATGGGCGCTGTGAGGGGTCGACAAGGTGCATATCGAGCACCATTAGCTTCTGCCAGATCTTGCGGCTGAGCCCGGTGCAGAGGACTTCGAGCTCGTTGACCGCGTGGTTGGCGTCGCTGTCGTCGAAGCGCTGCACGTAGAGGAAGCCCAGCTTGGCGACCATCGAGAGCAGCTCGGAGCAGTAATCGAGGTACCGCGCGAGCTCGCCCGGCGCGAGATCGCGCGCGGGCGAGTGCTCCGTGCGGCGGCCGGCGTTGGCGATGGCCGCGGGGTCCTTGGTCAGTTGGTGGGCGTCGATCACGTGGGCGATCGAGCGCAGGCGATTGACGGCGTGGATCACGCGATTGCGCTTGGCGCGGCGCTCGGCGGTGACCAGGTAGAGCACCGCGGCGCTGATCAGCAATAGCTCGTTGGTCAGTGACTCGACGACCATCACCACCTCGGCGAACTCCGAGGTCGAGTCGAGCCAGTCGCCGATGGAGAGGGCCGTGGCGCCCAGGGCGCCGACCAGGATCAGCGCGAAGAAGGCGATCACGGTCGAGGCCAGGATGCGGCGCAGCCAGTTGGGCCGCTCGATCCAGGCGACCACCTCGTCGGTCTCCTCGGAGGCCGACAAGAGGCCCTGGGCCACGCCCGAGAGGCCTGAGCCGGGGAAGCGCTCCGCGACGCGCCAGGAGAGGCGCAGGATCGTGTCGTGCACCAGCCGCTTGTCGAGGGCGGTGATCTGGGCGACGTCGCTCACGGGTCAGCGGTCGTGGTAGCCGTCGGGCAGACCGCAGCGGTTCTCGAGCGTGTTGCGCCCGCCGATCCCGAGCATCTTGCGGGTGGCCAGGAGCTTCTCGACCGCGTCGGCGGGGAGGGGCTCGAGGCCGCCGCGCGCCACGTGCGCGAGCCACAGGATCTTCGCCGTGTGCTCGATCATGTCGAGCTTCTTGAAGGCGTCCAAGAGGTTCGGTCCGACGCAGACCGACCCGTGGTTCTTCATGATCAGCGTGTCCGAGCAGCGGATCGTCTCGCGGATCGACTCGGGCAGCTCTTCGGTCCCCGGCGTGGCCATGGGGGTCGTCGGGATGCCGCCGATCGTGACCACGATCTCCGGGATGATCGGCACCTGCAGGTCGATCCCGGCGATGGTCATGGCCACCGCGTGGGGCGGGTGGGCGTGGACCATGGCGCGCACGTCGGGCCGCTCGCGGTAGGCCGTCAGGTGGATGCCGGTCTCGGTCGAGCAGCGGGGGCCCTCGTCCAGGACGCGGCCCTGCATGTCGATGTGGGCCAGGTGGTGCGGCTGGAGGAAGCCCTTCATGGCCCCGGCCGGCGTGATCAGCACCGTCCCGTCCGACAGGCGCGCGGAGAGGTTCCCGTCGGCGCCGACGATGAAGCCCTTCTGGTAGCAGAGGGCTCCGATGCGGCAGAGGGCCTCGCGTAGGCGGCTCTCTTCCACGGACCAGGGGTGTTTGACGGGGGTTCCTTCGGCGTCCATGGGAGGGCTCGGTCCAGGTGGGATCGGGCGGGCAGGAGTCTACCCCAGGCGCTCGCGGGCTCCTCGCGCGACCCGGGCGTCCCTGGGTCCCATCGAACGCGCGGCCGAGCCGAGCTGGCCCGGGAGGCAGGGACGAAAAACTTCGATTTGGCCCGTCTGAAGTCTCCCCAAATGCGTTCAGTCCCCAGGAAGGGCGAGGGCCAGCTCGTGGGGAGACGAGCCGGACCGACACCCCTACTCCGGAGTTTCGCCCCCGCGGGGCTCTGGTGGCTGCCGATCGCTGGGGAGAGCGGATCGGCGGCCTCGCCACAGGCTCGCCTGTGGCACCGGAGAGGTCGCGCTCGGCTTACGCCGGGCGGGACCGATCCAACTGCCCGGAGCACCGGCCGCCCTTGCAACGGTCGGTGCTTCGGCACCCCTCGGCTCGCCGTTTCGACGGCGGGCCTCTAATTTGGTCGGCTTCGCCGACGCAAATTAGAGGGCTGTTGTTGGCCCAACGGCTGGCGCCGTTGGAGCAAATCGGGCTGCGGTGCTATGGGCCGAACGGCTGGTGCCGTTGGAGCAAATCGGGCTGCGGTGCTATGGGCCGAACGGCTGGTGCCGTTGGAGCAAATCGGGCTGCGGTGCGATGGGCCGAACGGCTGGTGCCGTTGGAGCAAATCGGGCTGCGGTGCTATGGGCCGAACGGCTGGTGCCGTTGGAGCAAATCGGGCTGCGGTGCTTTGGGCCCAGCGGTGCTATGGGCCCAACGGCTGGTGCCGTTGGAGCAATCGGGCTGCTCGGGCCGAGAGGGGGGGGCTGGCGGATGCGGGGGCGCCGGTCGGGCGGGCTCGGTTGGGGTTACTCGGCGCCCAGGAGCCAGTCGTCGGGGTCGATGGTGAGCTTGGCTTGGCCGACGTCGATGGTGGTGCCTTCGGGGGGGATCGGGACGGTGCGGCGGTGGCCGTCGAGGTCGAGTTCGACGGGCATGGGGTAGGGCAGGTCGTCCGGGGTGCTCCAGCGCAGGGTCAGGCTGGTGCCGTCGCGTTGGGTCTCGAGGGTCGGGAGGGCTGCTCGGCGCAGGGCGACTTCGAAGTACCAGGCGAGGTCGCGGCCGGTCTCGCGGTTCGCGATCTCGAGTAGCTCGTCGGTGGTGGTGAAGCGGCACTGGGCGCCGTCGGTGACGAGCTCGAGGGCGGGGTCGGGGTAGGCCCAGCGCCGCAGGACGTGGAAGAACTCGTCGTCGCCGAGGAGCCAGCGCAGCTCGTGGCAGACCCAGGAGCCCTTGAAGTAGATGTCGCCGCCGGGCGAGCCGTTGCCGGGTCGGCCCAGGTACATCCAGCCCGTGCTCTTCGAGCCGCGCGGCGCCACGGGGCCGGTGTTGGCGATGCGGCGGCGGTCTGCGGCCATCTTCTGGCGGTAGGCCTCGGGGCCGAAGCGCTGTTCTAGGTAGAGGGCCTGCACGTAGGTGCCGATGCCCTCGTGGATCCAGAAGTCGTTCCAGTCGCGCGCGGTGACCATGTTGCCCCACCACTCGTGGGACAGCTCGTGGTGGTGCAGCCAGTCGTACTCGAAGTTCGGGTCCCCGGCGAAGCGGTTGCCGTAGGCGATGATCGACTGGTGCTCCATGCCCAGGTGCGGCGTCTGCACCACGCCGTACTTGTCCGCGCGGAAGGGATAGGGGCCGCAGAGCTCCTCCAGCTGCCGCATGTGTCCGGCGAACTCCGGGAGGATCGCGCGCCCCTTGGCCTCGTCCTCCGGCAGGACCCAGAAGTAGAAGGGGAAGCGCTCGCCGGTGACGCTGGTGTAGAGGTGCTCCAGGCGTACGTAGGGAGCGATGTTCAGGGCCACGCCGTAGTTGTTGATGGGGGTCGAAACCTCCCAGCGATGGATGGTGTGTCCAGGGCGGGCTGCGGGCCAGGTGCCGAGCAGGCGGCCGTTGGTGGCCACGACGAGCGGGTCCGGCACCTCGACGTCGATGCCCATCGAGTCCGGCTCGTCCGAAGGGTGGTCCTTGCACGGCCACCAGAGGTCGGCGCCCTCGCCCTGGCAGGCCGTCGCTATCCACGGCGCACCGCTGGGAGTCTGGGCCCACACGAAACCGCCGTCCCAGGGAGCGCGCACCGCTTCCCGGGGTGACCCGCCGTAGTTGATGTCGATCGTGAAGACATCTCCGGGCGACACGCCCGCGATCGGAACGAAGAAGAAGTCCTCGGTGCGCTCGCCACCGGTGACGACGTCGTTCACGTCGACGTAGCCCACTGCGTCGACGTGACCGATGTCGTTCATCGACACGTCGTGCACGGCCAACCGCCGGTCGAGGTCGACGCGGATGCGGTCCGTGGTCGACAGGAGTCGGGCGGTGATGCGGTTCGAACCCAGGATCCGCTCCTGCTGCGGGTCGACCTGGATCGACAGGTCGTAGCGCAGCACGTCGTAGCAGGCCCGCTCCGCATCGAGGGGCCCGCCAGAGTCCTGGGCTTCCTGGGGGGCCGACGGGGCCAGGGGGGGCGTTGCGAGAATGACGGCGGCGGCAATCGAGAGGCAGCTCATCCCGCAGATCCTATCGACGGCGGGCCGCGCGCCGTGACCTACCATCTCGGGCAGCTCCCGCGGCTCCGCTGGCCATGAACGACGAATCCACCGAATCGAGTGCCTCGCCCGGTGAACGACTCGTCGCCAGTTTCCTGGCGGCCCATCCGGATGGGGACCGCGAAGGATTCGAGGCGTGGATCGCCGTTCACCCCGAGGCTCGGGTCGACGCTGACCTGACGAGCGCGGCCCGCGCGGCCCTGGAGGCTTGGCACGACGCAGGCAGGCTCCTCGCGGCTGCCCTGCCGGCGGCCGCCTACGGGCCGTCCGACTCGCCGGTGGGGCCGTCGAATCGGGGTGGCGGAGGCGGGCCAGCGCCGCGCGCCTTCGCGCAAGGCGACCGCCTGGCGCACTTTACCTTGGGCGCCTTCGTCGCACGCGGCGGGATGGGGCAGGTGTGGCAAGCATTCGACGAGAACCTGCGCCGCGTCGTCGCCCTCAAGCTGGTCCTGCCGGAGCGGGTGGAGGCCCGGAGCCTCGAGCTCTTCGCTCGCGAAGCCCGCGCGGGCGGTCGCCTGAGTCATCCGAACATCGTCAGGACCCTCGACTTCGGACGTGACGAGGGGGTGGCCTGGATCGCCCAGGACTTGATCGACGGAGGCTGGGACCTGAAGGGCTTGCTCGCCAAGATCTGCGCCGCCGAGGTCGTTCCGCCCGGCTACTACCGGCGAGCCGCGGAGATCGTGGCACAGCTTGCCGACGGGCTCGGTGCGGCCCACGGCCTCGGAGTGATTCACCGCGACGTCAAGCCGGCCAACGTGCTGCTCGACACGAACGCGGGTGATGGCGACGTTACTACCGCCCTGACCGGGACACCCAAGCTCACCGATTTCGGCCTCGCGCGGATCAAGGGCGACTCGTTCCCTTCATTCGTCGGCGAGCTGGCCGGGACGTGGGCCTACATGAGCCCTGAGCAGGTGCGGCGCAAGCGCGCGGGCCTCGACGAACGAACCGACATCTTCTCACTCGGGGTCGTGCTCTACGAGTTGCTCGCCCTGCGCCGTCCATTCGACGGCGACACGGTGCAGCAGATCGCCGACCAGATCCTGAACACGGAGCCGCCCCGTCCGTCGCGCGTTCGATCACGCTGTCCGGAGGAGTTGGCCGTGATCTGTGGGAAGGCGCTCGAGAAGGAGCCCCAGCACCGGTACCAGACAGCCGCCGAGTTCGCGAAGGACCTCCGCCGCTTCCTCGAGCACCGGCCGATCCACGCGCGGCCCGCGCGGCTGCCGAGCAAGGTCCGCAAGTTCGTGCGTCGTCATCCCACGGCGAGTGCCGCCGGGTCGATCGGCGCTCTGGGAGCACTGGCACTGATCCTTGTCGGGTCGAACGCGGCGATTCAGGCTCGTATCGCCGACCGTCGTTGGGAGGAGATTCAGTCCCTGTCGGCCCTGGAGGACCTTCGGGACCTCGAGCGCGTGGCGGACCAGCTCTGGCCGATCACCGGCGATCGCATCGACGAATTCGGCCAGTGGATCGAGTCGGCGCAGGAGGTCGTCGATCGTCTGCCGCGCGAGCGCGCTCGGCTCGAGGCGCTCGAGGGTCGTGCCCTGTCCGGGCCGAGCACGACCGAGGGGGCGGGCTGGGTGTTTCCCGCGACCGACGCCGGACGCGCGGAGAAGTGGTGGCACTCGAACCTGACCGAACTCGTGGAGCAGCTCGAGGCCTTCGAACTCGCACCGCTCGGACTCTTTGCCGCTGCACCTGACGCCATCTCTGTCGCCCACGGCTGGAGCATGCCTCGACGCCTGGAAGCGTGCGAGCGAATCGCGCGGGAGTCGGCCCCCGGGGGGAGTTGGGCGGTGCGCTGGGAGCAGGCACGACGCTCCATCTCAACGGCCGACGCGTACTCCGGCCTCGAGCTCGAGCCGATCTGGGGTCTGGTTCCGATCGGTCGCGACCGCGAATCGGGGCTCTGGGAGTTCTGGCACGTCCTGAGTGGGGCCGAACCTCGACGGAGCGAACTCGGAGAGATCGTCGTCGAGGACGGGAGTGGCGTCGTGCTGGTCCTGGTCCCCGGTGGGACCTTTTGGATGGGCGCGCAAGCTGATGCCCCGGACGCGCCCAACTACCACCAGTCGGCGCGTGAGAACGAAGGGCCGGTGCGGTTCGTCACGGTGGCGCCATTCCTGCTCTCCAAGTACGAGTTGACCCAGGCTCAGTGGTCGCGGCTCGCCGGCTACAACCCGAGCGGATTCCAGGGCGTCGAACACGGCGTCGACCCGAGGCATCCGGTCGAGCACGTGAGCTGGGTGGACTGCAACCAGGTCCTCGACCGCTTCGGCCTGGGCATGCCCAGTGAGGCTCAGTGGGAATATGCCTGCCGAGCGGGGACGCAGACGCCATGGAGCACCGGAGCGAAAGAGTCCAGCCTGACGGACGGCGATGCGGCGAACATCAAAGCCGAAACAGTCCGTCTGCGGCACTCGCCCGTCGGTAGCTTCCGGCCCAACGCCTTCGGCTTGCACGACATGCACGGAAACGTCTGGGAGTTTTGTTCGGATCTCTACCGCACGACTCCGGCCGAGCCGGCCAGCCCTGCTGTCGAACCTGGCGACTCCCCGACCCATCCGACTCGGGGCGGGTGCTTCCTTAGCGTGCCGGACAAGGCCCGATCGGCGTATCGAGACTCCGCCACGCCGACGTTCCACGAGGGGATCCTCGGAGTCCGGCCGGCGCTGTCCCTCCGCTGACGGGAGCCGGACGCTCCCGCGTCAAGGCCTGATCAGAGCTGGCCCAGGCCTGCATGCGGTACGAAGTCGGCGAAGAGCTCGACGAGCATGTTCACTTCGGCAGGCAGCGGCGGTCCGTTGAACGGTTGGCTGGTGTAGGTGACGCTGAACCAGCCCGAAGCTCCATGAGCGAGGTTCTTGTCGTTGGCGGCTTCACCCGCCTGGAAGGCGGCTTCGAATGGGATCAGGGTCCCGTACGCACCCGCCAGATCGTCAACGCCGACCAGCGAGCCCGACATGCTCTGGTAGCAGCGCCACTTGATCGGATCGATCGGTCCACCCTGGCCACTCAGGTAGGACGGGCACTGGGCCAGGGGCCCGAACTTGTAGTAGGGCGTTCCGGCACAGGGATAGCCGATGTCGCCGGCCTCGAGGCGGCCCCCGAGTGTGATCAGCACTTCGAATCGCAGCGCCGGTGAGTAGATGTGATGCACCTGTGCGGTGATCAGGGCCTGCCCGTCCGGGAACTCGACCATCGTCGCGCCTGGGTCGAGCGTGTACCAACTCGTCGGATGCAGGTGGTCGGGAATCAGCATGCCGACCATCTCATTCGGCAGTCCGGTCTCGCCGCAGGCGCCCCCGTCGTTGGCCACGTTCTGCAAGAGCGTCACTTTGATTCCGTCCGCGCGGTGGCTGGGCGCCGTGCCCGGCTGGAGACCCGAGCCCCAGAGGGACTGCGGCGGTGCGGTCGAATGGGGGGCGGGCGAGTGACCGCCGGTGAAGGAAAAGGCCGCCAGCTGCATAGACGCGGTGTCCCGCGCAGAATCGAGCGGAACGTGAACCCGAGCCGTCGTCGTACCGGACGAGTCGAACGGCCCGACCGGTATCAGGGTTACTGCGCAGTCCGACAGGAGCGGCAGTCGCTCCATCGCCTGCTCGGCGGAAGCGGTGGTCGCCGCGACGACCAGGATGGCGATGTCCCCTGGCTGACCACCCGCAACAGCGAGGGAGAGTCCGCCATCGGAGGCGTACTCGCGCTGGATGGTAAGTGGCGCATCGCCAACGCGCGCACCGGCAGTGGGGCTGGCGTGGAGCTCGAGGGAGCCGAGCGCCGCAAATGCGGCCAGGAAGGCGAGTGGGAATCGGTAGTGCATCGAGTGCGCCGGGTTTCGTGGGGACGGGGCGCCGCTGGGCGACTGCCGGTCAGGCCGGCCGAGTCGCGCTGGACCGGCTGGCCCATGCTAGTGTCCTGGATCACGATCGCTCCGAAACTCGCCTGGCCCTGGCCGCCGCCTGCGGCGTTGCGTTTCCTGGCGAGCATCGCTGCGGACAGGGGCCGTCGGCGCGCCCTGCGGGCGACGGCCCGTTCCCGGCAGCTGCCGCCGAGCGGCCGAGCAGTGACGCTGGCGACCGGGCTGGGTGCTCGGGATTCAGGGGCTGGCGCCGAGTCCGTCCCAGCGTTGGCGGGCTCACCCTACGGGCGTGCTCACCCCGGCGGCTGCGTTGCCGCTGGCAGGGGGTCAGCTGCGCCGCTCGAGCGGCGGATGGGCGCGATGGTCGTAGACCACCTTGCCCAGGTGCTCGATGGCGTCGACGATCCCGACCACGATCGTCTTGATCGGCAGCTCGGCGCCCCCGAGCAATTGTCGGCCGCTGTTGCCCTCGTCGATCACGATCACCCGGTCGCCGACCCCGGCGCCCACGTGGTCGATCGCCACGCGGGTCTTGCCCGCGGCCTCGCCCGTCGGGGACAGGGGCCGCAGCAGCAACTGCGTGCGCCCCTCGAGGCTCGGGTGCTGCACCGGCGCCACCACCGTTCCGATCACGTCGGCCAGGAACATCAGGCCGGGGCCTCCTCGCGCCCGATGATCTCGCCCAGGCGCGTGGCCTGCTCGACGAAGCCCAGGATGGTCGCGTCGACCGGCACGAAGGTCTCTTCGAGTGCCAGGGCCGCCTCGCGGCCGTCGACGTAGGTCACCAGGTCGCCCGGGCCGCTGGAGATCGCCGTGCAAGCGACCAGGGTCGCGCCCATCGGCGCGCCGTTCTCGTCCAGGGGCTGGATGAGTTGGTAGGGCACTCGCGCGAGTCCCTCGTAGCTCTGGCTCGCCACCAGGCGGCCGATCACGCGCGCCAGGTACATGGACTCAGGCCCACTTCTCGTAGACGTTCTCGCCGCCGAGGTCCCACGAGTCGACCACGGCCATGATCACCGCGTCGCAGGGCTTGCCCTCGGTCAGGTGGGTCTGGCGCGCGGAGGAACCGGTGGCGTACAGCACCACGTCGCCCGGACCTGCACCGACCGAGTCGACGGCGACCACGTACTGCTCGACCGGCGAGCCCTTGTGGTCGTGGACCTGGCAGACGAGCAGCTTCTGCTGCTCCAGCTTCTCGTCCTTGCGAGTGGCGACGACGCTTCCGACGACCTTGGCGATGAGCATGGTGGGGTCCCCTCCAGGGGGAGCGGGGAGGCGGTCAGGTTAGCCGATCGGCGGGCCGCCGTCGCGGCGCGCGCCGATCCGCGTCGCTCAGCCGGCGACGATCCCCGTTGCCGAGGGCCACAGCCAGCCGAAGACCCCGCCGCTGAGCAGGGCGTAGACCAGGCCGTCGATCGCGAAGCGCAGGGTGGTCGACCAGCGCTGGCCCTTCCAGATCGACTCGGGGACCGACGACATGCCGTAGGCGACGAAGGTCACCGCGCCGGCGAGTTGGAAGACCTTCAGGTAGTCCGCACCCGGGTCCAGGCCCAGGCGCGTGATGTAGGCCACGACCGCGGCGACCACGATGCAGTAGGCGAACCACGAGCCCAGGAAGACGCCCATGTTCGGCGGTCCATTGGGGCGCACCACCAGGAAGGCCACCGGCCCCTCTTTCCACTTCGCCATGAACTCCGGCGTGCCCATCTCCTTCATGGAGTCGCACCAGGGCGTCACGTAGTTGCCCGGCGGCAGCTTCGCCGCGCGCAGGGACGCGATCGCGGCCTCCTCGTTCGGGATCCCGTCGTAGTCCTTCTTGTGGAACTGGATCACCATGTGGGAGATCGAGCTGTAGACGAAGACGAGCACCGCGGCGAGCAGGATCGGCAGCCAGAGTTCAGTCAGGAAATCCATGGGGACGGCCTAGAAAGGTTGTCGAGGGGGGCTCGCCGAAACATGGGCGAGCAGGCGCAGTCGTCGGGGCAACGATCGGGGGCCGTCGGTGGTTGTGTAGCGAGGTTGGCGCTGCGCGATGGTCGAGCTCCGCAGCAAGCGACGTTCCAGCTCCACGCAGCGCATCATCCAGCCCGTGCCAACCCGTGGGCGGCGGCGGGCGTGGCGGCGCTCAGCGCCCGGGGTCGAGGTAAGTCACGACCGTTTCCGGCGGCAGGGTCTCGACCAGAAAACGGCGTCGCAGCTCGCGGTGGACGTTCTCCCGCATGCGCTCCCAGGGCGGCGACGGGCGCACCGCCCCGAGCCACAAGAGGGCCATGCCGTTGTCCAGGCGCACCGGGCCGACCAGGCCGCTCTGGCCCGCGTCGACCTGGTTGAAGATCTCCTCGCGCAGGGCAGCGGGCACGCCCTCCGAGGCGCGGGCCACGAATCCCAGCCAGCCGCCGCGCTCGCGCGAGAGGGCGTCCTCGGAGTGCAGCCGCGCCAGGCGGTCGAAGGCGTCCTCGTCGGTGACCTGGGTCGCGAGGTCCACCAGCACCGCGGTGGCGTCGGAGTAGTTGCGCGGGGTCAAGGGGCCGCGTTCGGGGGCCGCGATCAGGTACAGGATGCGCGTCGAGACCGAGCGCCCGAAGCGGTCCTCGAACCAGTCGCGCTCGGCTTCGTAGGTGCGGCGCAACCCCGCATCGCCCTCGGAGGTGTCGACGAAATGCGTCGAAAGGGCGGCGACGCGCACGGCGGGGTCCTGGCGCATGGAGTCGAGGGTCATGCCGCGCGCCTCGAGCAGTCGCTCGAAGGCCACGCCTTGGTAGCGCGGGTCGGCCTCGGCCTCGGCGCGGCGGCGGCCCACCTCGGCCTCGATCGCGGCGGCGCGTCCCTCGGCCGACAGGTCGGGCAGGCGCGCCTCGACGGCCTTGGCCAAGAGGACCTGGAAGCACAACTCGCGCAGCTCCTCGGACGGCAATTGCTGGCGCAGGGCGGCGGCCAGCTCGGTGCCGGTGATCGCGCGCTCGCCCATGCGCGCTACGACGCCGTCGGCCCACGGCCGCGGCAGTCGCTCGAGCTTGGCTTCGCCGAGCTTGGCGTCGAGCCAAAGCTGCTGTTGGTCGGCGGGGCAGGGACGGTCGGCGGGGATCGCAAGGTCCTTGCGGACCAGGCGCTCGAGCACGATCTGCAGGCGCAGGCGGTCCTTGAAGTCGTCCAGCGGCACCCCCGCGCGCTCGAGCTCGGCCGCCAAGCCACCCTCCACGCCGGCCTCTCTCAGTTGGCCGTCGAGCTCGGCGAAGCTCGCCGCCAGGTCGTCGTCGGTCACCTGCACGCCCTTGGCGTCCGCGAGGTTGCGGAGCAGGGCGCGCTCGCCCAGGTCGACCAGGGCCACCTCGGCGACCTCGCCCGTGCCCTCGCGATTGAGGAGGGCCTGGTCGAACTCCTCCCAGGTCAGCTCCAGGTCCCCGGCGCGGGCCGGGATCGCCCCGCCACGCAGGTCCTGGGCTACCGAGGCCTCGACGGCCCGCGCAGGGCGGGTCTGGGCGGGGCTCACCGTGGGGGCGATCACAGAAGTCGGCGCCGCAGCCGCCAGCGGTTCGGGAGGCGGCGCCTCGACCGCCGTCGCCACAGGCGGCAGCCCGGCGGCCATGCAGCTACCGAGCGGAGCTGCGGTCAATGCCAAGAGAGCGCCCAGCGAGGTCAGCAGGCGCGATCCTCGCGGGCAGGGGTTCCGATCTTGCTTGTTCGAGCCCATGGGAGCGGGATCCTACCCGCCGGCCCAGCCGGTCGCCGCCCCGTCCCCACCCGCCCCCGCAGATCCATGCCCCGAGCTATCTGGAATGGCACCGTCCTGGCCGAGACCGACGTCTTCGAGGAGGTCGACGGGAACGTCTACTTCCCGCCCGAGAGCCTCGAGCGCGAGTTCTTCCAAGAAAGCGCCAAGACCACTGTCTGCGGTTGGAAGGGGACGGCCAGCTACTACTCCCTCGTCGTGGACGGCCAGCGCAACGACGATGCCGCCTGGGTCTATCGGGACCCGAAATCGGCCGCGGCGAAGATCAAGGACCACGTGGCCTTCTGGCGCGGGGTCACCGTGGAGCGCTGAACCGCCGGTGCCAGGGGGCCGATCGCCAGTTCGACCGCTCGTCCCTGACACGGCGCCGTCTCCGTCGACTAGCCGGTCATCGCAGTCTCGCGCCCAGCGCGTGCGACCCGGGTCGAAGGCCTCCGCCAGCGGGTGCAGGACGCCGGTGGGGCCTGCCGAGCGCGAATTCCGGTCGTCGATGGGGGCCGAGGCCAGGGGGGCCGGCGGATGCTCCAAGGTCTATGCTCGTTCCCCGACCATTGGCATGTCCGAACCCATCACCGACCCCGAGTTCCTAGCGCTGCTCGTGCACCACGGGCGGCTCGACGTTCAGCAGGCGGAGGGTCTGATGGACGGGATCCGCGCCGGGGGCGAGCCGGCGGCCCTGTTCGCACAGGCCCTCGGGCTCGCCGAGACCGAAGTCGACGAGCTGCGTCGCACGCGCTGCGGCGAGCAGCCCGAGATCCCCGGCTACCGACTGATCGAGCGCCTCGGCCGCGGCGGCACCGCGGACGTCTGGGCCGCCACCGACCTGCGCCGCAAGCGCCGCGTCGCCCTCAAAGTTCTGCGCCCGGACCTGGCAGCGCAACCGGCGGCCCTGCGTGCCTTCGCGGCGGAGGCCAAGCTGCTGTGCGCCCATCCGCACGAGAACCTGGTGGCCTGCGACGGGGCCGCCCGCGCCGGAGCGACCGTATTCATGCGACTCGAGGCCATCGAGGGCCGCACGCTGCTCGAGCACCTCGATGAGGGCGAACCCTTCGAGGAGGGCGAGGCCCTGCGGATCGTGCTCGAGGTGGCCCGCGTGCTCGAACACCTCGAGCGCCAGGGAGTCGTGCACCGCGATGTGAAGCCCGGCAACGTGATGCTGGCCCGCGACGGGCGCGTGGTGCTGATCGACCTGGGGCTGGCGGTCGCGGACAAGGGCCAGTCCAGCGCGCCCGGTGCGGCCGCGGGCACGGTGGCCTACCTGTCGCCCGAGGAAGCCTCGGGCGCGGCGAGCGGGGACTCGCGCTCGGACATCTACAGCCTGGGCGTGACCCTGTTCCACCTGCTCGTCGGGCGCTTGCCCTTCGAGGGCTCGGACGATCGCGAGGTGCTCGCCAAGCAGATCTTCGCGTCGCTCGAATCGAAGGAGCTGCAGGGGCGCGGGCTGTCGCCCCACGTGCAGTACTTCGTCGAGAAGATGATGTCCAAGGACGCGGACGACCGCTACCAGAGCTGGACCGAGCTGATCGCCGACGTGCGCGCGCAGGTGGAGGGTCGCGAGACGCTCAATCTCAAGGCCCCCTCCCAGCGCCCGTCGCGACTGCGGCGCAGGCGGCGATGAGCGCCGACCAGCAGCTCGGCCTGGCGGGCGTGCGTCCGTTCCGCTTTCGTTGTCAACGCAGCGGTCGTTGTTGCACCGCCGGCGACGGATTCGTGTGGGTCGACGAGGCCGAGATCCCGTCCCTGGCGGGGGCCCTCGGGCTGGGGGTCGAAGTCTTCGCCAGTTCCTTCCTGCGTCGGGTGCCGCACCCCGAGAGCGGTGATCTGCGCCTGGCCCTGCGCGAGCGCACCGAGGACGGGGGCCGAGGCCGCTGCGCCCTGCTCGAGGGCACCAACCACTGCACCGTCTACGCCGCTCGGCCCGACCACTGCCGACGCTTTCCCTACTGGGAAAGCGTGCTCGAGGACGAGCGGGGCTTCGAACGCGCCCGGGAGGTCTGCCCCGGCATCGAGCCGATCGTGGACGGGGCCGCGCGCGAGGCGGCCTTCGCGGCCCTGGAGGCGCTGTACGCCGAGCTGGAGGTGGTGATCGAGCGCTCGGGGTCGGTGTGCCTGGCGCGGGGCGTCTGCTGCCGCTTCGAGGAGGCCGGGCACGACCTCTACGCGACCGCCCTGGAGGCCGACTTCGCCGCCGACCGCGGGCCCGTGGCCCCACCCCCCGCGGCCCCCGGACGCTGTCCGTACCACGTGGGCGGCCGTTGCACGGCCCGCGCGGGAAGACCCCTGGGTTGTCGGACGTACTTCTGTGATCCCCAGACCCAGGACGCGCTCCAGGCCGTGCACGAGGAGTTGCTCGGGCGCATCCGCGCGATCGAGGCCGAACACGGCTACTCGCCCACCTACGCGCCGTTTCCGGCTCTACTGGCG
This sequence comes from Engelhardtia mirabilis, assembly GCA_007751255.1. Classification (GTDB taxonomy): domain Bacteria; phylum Planctomycetota; class UBA1135; order UBA1135; genus Engelhardtia; species Engelhardtia mirabilis. Next base: position 5,526,293 of record CP036296.1, on the reverse strand, counting down.
GCGCGCGGGGTCGGGGTCGCCGACGAACTGACACCTGGAGCCCCGGAAGGAGACTGAGAGACGACTGTGCGTGGATTCATCGCGACGCTTCTGGGACTGGTGCTGATGGGCGGTGGCCTGTGGGTCGCGCTGCGCGAGTCCGCTGATCCGCGGTTGCAACCCGAGGGGGCCGCGATCGAGGCTCCGCGATCGGATCTCGTGGCCTCCCGCCGCCCTGCCACCGTCGACGAACAGGACGCCTCTGCCGACGACGACCTGCGGCGGTGGACCCTGCAGAACAACGAGGCCTGCGGGCTGCTCGACGAGGGCGAGTTGGACCAGGCGATCGCGCTGCTCGAGGAGTGTGTCGAGGCGCGCCCCGACCAGCAGCTCTTCGCCAGCAACCTGGCCCGGGCGCTCTATCGCCGGGCGACCTACGAGTACGACCGCGCGGGGGGCAACCGCGAAGCGGCCCTGGCCGACATCATCCGCGCGGTGCAGCTCGATCCGGACGACGAGGCCATCGCGCAGTTGCTCGAGCGCTGGGAGCGCATGGCCGCAGTCGAGCAGGATTTCGCCGGTTTCGATTCGATGCGCTTCAACCTGTCCTTCGACGGGGATCGCACCGATCTGGTAGGCGGTTGGCAGGACGTCGTCGACGTGCTCGAAGGCGCCTACGGCGAGTTCTGGATCTTCTTCAGCCACGATCCGGTGCTAGTCGCCGACGAGCGCATTCGCGTGGTCCTGTACGAGCGCGATCAGTTCCACCAGGCGACGGGGCTCGGCCACTGGGCCGGCGGCGCCTTCGACGGGGTGATCCGCATCCTGGTCGACGACCTCCGCAGCCAACGGGGTGCGTGGACGCGCACGGTTCGCCACGAGCTGGCCCATGCCTTCGTGGCCAGCCTCGGAGGCCGCGGGGTTCCCGGTTGGTTGAACGAGGGCGTAGCCCAGTGGCTCGAGGCCGATGGCGCGAGCGCCGGCGATCGCGAGCGGGACCTGAGGAGTGCCGAGCTGCGGCTGGGTGGCCATCCCCTGCGGCCTCTCGCGGACCTGTCGGGGAGCTTCAGTGCCCTGGGCGAAGCGGAGGCGATCAGTCGCGCCTACGCCGAGTCGCTGCTGCTCGTGGACTACATCGTTCGCTTCCACGGCGAGCGTTTCCTCGCCGACTTGGTCAGCGCCAGCTCGAGGGGCTCAACTGCCGCCGAGGAGTTCGAGCAGCGCCTGGGCTACCCGCTCGAGCGGCTGCTCGAAGATTTGGCAGCTGAGCTGGATCGCTGAGCTGGATCGCGGCGCTGGAGTTCTGGCCCGATGCGCGCCGGCCCACCAACGGTCTCTCGTACCGCGCCCGCATCTCGGACGGTCGATCGTCCAGTCCGCCCGAGTCGCAGGCGGGTGAAGGCACCTTCCGCCCGAACGCAGTCCGCCCGAACGCAGTCCGCCCGAACGAAGAGCGGGCGACCGCGTCAGGAGCGCGGCCGCCCGAACATCGCGCCCGAAGGCGCCTCCGAAACCCGGCTACAGGAGGTTCCCGCCCATCAAGTTCGATGCTTCACGCACTCCTCGTTGCGTGCCGGCCGCATCGAACCCGATGTTGTCGCGGTGTCCAAAACTCCACCACCCTCGGCCAGGACGGCGGACCTGTAGCTCAGGAGGAACAAGGCAGTTTCTGCTACCCAAGCTCCCACGAGGATGACGAGGCAGGTCGTTGTGAAACCGATCATCGCTGCTCCATGGGGAACTAACCCTTCAAGTACGTAGATCGGCCGGCGGATACCACCTTGTTGCCCACCTTCTGTGAAGCCGTCGCATAAATGTCTCCAGCTCGGGATGAAGGCGAGTAACGACCGTCTCCGGCTCGGGATCACGCCTCGTCGCGTACCCGTGAACGCCGATCGCGCGCGATTGCTGCACTCGAATCGCATCCATTGCGATTGATCCCGAATGTGGTGCAACCGAGCACCGCGTGATCCGTCCATCTGCTGTGGCTCGACGTGGAACTCGATCGACGGTCGCCCTGTCCGGGGCAACGGACGGGAGTGGGACGGAGTCTGGTCGTACAGCCGAAGGCTCGGGCGGTGCCTTCCCGCGGCAGGTCATTCCGCAGCAGGTCGCGGCGCCCCAACCTCCGCACCGAACACCGGAGACGTGCGATTCCCTCGAGTCCTGTGCGACCGTGGATCGGGCGGTAGTGACGAGTCTTGCGCCACACGCCGACGTCGAGAGCGACAGCGAGCCAAGCACCGTGGATCGCGAAGGGCAGGGCGCGCTACGGGTGAGTGTGGTCGGCTTCGACAGCGCCGGCCCTGATGCGAACGCTACGCGTCCGAGCGCTCCGCTTTCGGACGGTGCCCTTCCGGACGGTGCCATTCCGGACGGTGCCATTCCGGACGGCGCTCCTCCGGTCGTGACCCCCTTGGGCGAGATCGTCTCGGACGCAGGGAGCCAGGCGGTCCGTCGGTCGGCGCAGACCGTCGAGGGCGCTTCCTTGATCGGGCTCATCGAGCTGGTCTGCGGGGGCGGCGCGGTCGAGCGATCTGGGGCGCGCTCCGACGCGACCGGACCGGCTGGCGGCGGTGGGGGCCCCGGCCGAGGAGTCGGCATTCGCCTGGGGGAAGGGGACCTGGGAGCCCTGTCCCGCGCCCGGCCGGCGGATCTGGAGCGACGGCTCGACTTGGACCTTGCCTCGGCGGAGAGGCTGGCCGCCGCCTTCGAGCTGGGCCGGCGGGTGGAGCGGTCGCGGCTGGATCCGCGAGCCTCGGTGGCCGATCCAGAGGCGGCCTTCCAGTTGCTGTCGACCGAGTGCCGGGGCCTGGATCGAGAGACCTTCCAGGTGCTGTTGCTCGACGGGCGCCACCGTCTGATCCGGCGACACTGCGTCGCGGTAGGGACCCTGACCACGTCTTTGGTCCACCCCCGAGAGGTCTTCGGGCCCGCAGTCCGCGAGGGCGCCGCCGCCGTTCTGGTAGCCCACAACCACCCCAGCGGGGACCCCGAGCCCAGCTCCGAGGACCGCGAGGTGACCCGCCGGCTCCTCGATGTGGGGCGGCTCCTGGGGGTTCCCCTGCTCGATCATCTGGTCCTCGGAGATGGGCGCTATGTCTCACTCCGCCGCCGGATGGGCTTCTGAGAGGCTGGGAGGCCGGTTTCGGGGCGCGAAGGAGTAGTCGGGCCCAACCGGATCCCGCGCCGGCAAGAATTTCCAGGAGTTCACGGAACCCCGCGTTCGGACCTCGACGATCTCCGGCTGGGCCCTTTGACGGAACGAGGCCCGCCGGCCTAACCACCAGCGAAAGCCTCTTCTGTCGTGGGTTTGGGACGTGATCGGGGCCGGTGCCGGGGGGCGCCGGCCCCATCCCATTCGGGAGGCTGGCGTTCCATCCGCAGCATGGCGCCGGATCCCCTGCGATCCGCCAATCGGGCGGGAACAGTGGAGAGGAATTCCGGACTCGGACCGGTCTCACGGGGCCCCTGGGGGCTGCCTGGGCACTCGAGGCCGGTCCGCTCGCGAATTCTCGGGGCTACTTTGGGGGACTTCGGCTTCCGATCGTTCGGTTCCCCGGCGGATGGGGCTCTCACCTGTGCGAGGGGATCGAAAGCTCCTCTCCAACGTGGGTACGGGACGCGAGGGCCAGCGCTGGGGGGCGCTGGCCCTCTCCTTTTTCTGGAAGTCCCGCCCGATCCTCTGGTCCTGACGGCCGTGCGGCGGCCGCTCGTCGGCCTCAGCCCGGGGCCAGCAGGCAGGCGATCAATACGCTGGCAGCGGCCTCGGCAGCGGTCTCGATCCGCAGCACGTGGGGGCCGAGGCGGACCGGCGCGGCACCGGAGGCCGCCAGCGCCTCCAGCTCCTGGGTCTGGAAGCCGCCCTCGGGCCCGATGACCAGGCAGATGGGGTCGCCGGGTGCCGCGGTCAGCCCCCTGGCCCAGGACAAGAGCGGCTGCTCGGCCGTCGGGTGCAGGACGGCACAGGCGCTCCCGCCCGGGGGCTGCCAGCGCTCGACCTCCGCGGGCTCCGCAAGCTCTGGCAACCAGGCGCGGCCAGACTGCTTGGTGGCCTCGCGCAGGACCCGCGTCAAGCGCTCCGGCCGGGGCCAGCGCTCGCCGGGTCCGGTCCAGGCGCATCGCAGGGGCTCGATGCGGGCGACCCCGAGTTGGGTCAGGCGGTCCAGCATGGGCTCCAGGCGACCGCTGCGGGGCAGCGCCACGGCGACGTGAATCGGTGGCAAGGGGGCCCCCGGCTCTCCGGGACCCGGTTCCCGTTCGGGCTCCCCGGCGGGCTCCAGGACCAGATCGCGCCGCTCGGCGCGGACCACTCGCAGGGGCCAGCGGTGGCCGCGTCCGTCGAGGCCGGTCAGGAGATCGCCTGGCTGCGCGCGCAGGACACGCAAGGCGTGCTCGACTTCCTGCCCCTCGAGCCGCGGAACGCTCCCGTCGGCAGCGGGGCCGGCTGTGGCCGACTCCACGAAGAATCGGCCCAAGTCGCGGGGACCCCGCTGCGTCGAATCCCGGCGCGCCACGGACGGATCCTGCCCCTTCCTCGCCTCCGGGGCCAGTCCCGGACCGGCGTCCGGGCCGTGACGGCGCGAGCGGCCTGCACTAACCTGGGACGCACGCACCGCGCCGCCGTAACCGAGGGCGGGCGCGGTTGTATTGTCATGGGCCCCAGTCCGGGGCCTTCGATCCGGCCGCAACAGTCGATGACTGAACGCTTCAACCTGCGCTTCGAGAGCGGCGACCGCCGCGGTGAGTCCGTCCCCGTTCCCCGCTCCGGCCTGCTCATCGGGCGGCGCGACGGCAACGACCTCGTGATCGCCGATCCGTCGGTCTCGGGGCGCCATGCCCTCGTGCGGCCCGACGGCGACGGCCTGGCGGTCGAGGACCTCGGCAGCACCAACGGCACGCTGATCGAAGGCAAGCGCATCGAGCGCGGCCATGTGTCCCCGGGCCAGGCCCTGCGGATCGGAAAGGTCGAGCTGAGCGTGGCGGACGCCGAGTCGGCTGCGGTGTCGGCAGCGCCACCGGCAGCCGGGCCCCGATCCGGCGAGATCGATCTCGAGATCGACCTGGGTGGCGACGACGGCGGGCCGATGCTCGAGGACGAGATCGACCTTGGCGGCTCAGCCCCTTCGATCCCCGCCATCCCGGTCGCCGAACCCCTCGGCCGGTCCATGCCCGCGGCCAGCCTGCCGGCTCGAACCGCGGCGCCCACCGGCCAGCCCGCCGGCCAGCCCACCGCCCGTGCGGGGAGCCCCTCGCCGGAGACCTTCCCGACCGACGCGTCGGCGGCCCGATCGGTCCCGCCCACCTCGGCCGGCGAGTTGCACTCGATCGACGAGTCGGCCCTGGAGCGCTCCCGGCGCGAGCGCGGCTCTCCGTTGGTCACGATCGCGGTCGGCGCGCTGTTGCTCGGCGGGATCGGCGTGGCGGCTTTCCTGCTGCTCGATCCGGGTGGCCAAGCGGACGACGGTGCCGGCGGCGCGGAGCCCCTGGCGATCGCCGACAACCTGATCGTGGGGGGCGACCTCGAGGGCGACGACGCCGAGTCCCTGCTCGAGTCCGACGGCGCAGGGCGCTTTCTGGCCGACCGGGCCTACGCCTCCAGCGGGCAGTCCGGCTTGGGCTTCGTCGCCAGCGGTGGCGCCAGCGTGCGCGCGTCCACGGCCCCGGTACGAGCCCTCGCCGGTCGAACCCTGGCCGCGTCGGCTGCGGTGCGCGTGACCGAATCGGCCACGGCGCGCGTGGGCCTCGAGATCTCCGATTCCAGCGGGCTCAAGAGCCCCTTCACGATCTGGAGCGGGGCGCCCGAAGTCGACGTCGACGAACGCCTCGAGGTGCGCGCAGCGGTTCCGGCCGGCTACGACCGGGCTCGACTGACCATTGCGGCCGGCGACGGCAGCGCCGATCCCTCGACCGACGAGGACTCGGATGTCGGCGAGGTCGCCGTGGACGACCTGGCGATCGTGGTCAGCTCGGAGCCCGCCGCCGTGGAGATCGCGGTGGGGGACTTCGTGCTCGGCACCGCCGCGCCCGGGAACGCCGAGCTCCGCCTGCAGCACATCGCCGAGATCCTGCTCACCGCGCGCATCGGCAGGGGTGAGAGCCCGCTCGCCAGCAGCGCGACGATGCAGCTGCGGTCCGACGGCAACGGGCGCGTGCGGGTCGACGCCAGCGGGGCGGGCAAGCTCTGGATCGAGGCGCGGGCCGAGCTGATCGGCGAAGACGGGCGCGCCCTGGCGACGACCGGCGTCGACGGCTATCGCGCGCGCTCGGGGGACTTCGACTCGAGCGGGGTCGACTCCGTACTCCTGGGCGGCGGCGTGCAGCTCACGCGCCTTCTGTTCGACCGACCCGTCGACGTGCGCGCGAGCGAGCGCGGCGGACGTCAGCGGCTCGAGATCGACCTGGCCGGCGCCGGCGGTTTCACCCTGCAACTCTCCTTCCAGGCCGAGCTCGAAGGCGCCACCGAGCTCGCCACGCGGGCTCGCGCCGCAGGTCGTGACGGACGACTGGGTGACGTGCTGGCCCTGTGGGGCGAGCTGCTGCGCGACTACCCCTTCGAACAGGGTCTCGTGCGCGAAGCCGACGCGGCGCGTGCCGAGATCATCGGCCAGGGACTCGAAGAATTGCGAGCGGTCGACGACGAGGTCGAGCGCGCGCGCTTCTTCGCCCTGCCCGGCATCTACGAGCGCTGTGAACGCGACGTCCGCGCCGTGGCCGATCGCTATCGGCCCAGCGAAGGACGCGAGGCGAGCGAGGTCTTCGAGCGCGCCGACGCCCTCCTGACGGCAATCCGCGCCGAGCGCACGGCCCTCGAGACCGCCGCCGGAAGCGAGCCCGAGCGTCAGCGGGCGATCCTCGGCTGGCTCGAGCGCCACGAGTTCGAGAAGCTCGCGGCCCGCGTGCGCGACGCCGTCGACGGCTGAGGGATGGACCCCATGCGCGACGCCACGGCCCCCGATCCCCACCTTCCCGCCGCACGGGTGACCGCACCCGCCGCGCGGGACTGACCCGCAGGCCCGGACTGGAACCCAGCCCGAGCGCAACACCAGACCCGAGCAGGGCGCCGGACATCCTCCCCGCCGACTCGCCCCCTGCCGCCCCACGGCGCCACCACACCCATCCAACCGACCATGCCCCGCACCTCGACCGGCGTCGACATCGGCCACCGCTCGGCGGTGTTCCTCCGCGGCCACGCCAAGGGGAACACCTTCGTGGCGACCGACTACGCCTTCGGCACCCATCGGTCCGACGACGTCGCCAGTGCCTGGGAGCAGGCCGCGCCCGACTTCAAGCCCACCGGCGCCCGCGTCGGCATCACCGGCCGCGAGGTCAACCTGCGCTACAGCCGCGTCCCGCGCCTGGCGGACTGGCAACTTCGCAAGCTGATGCGCTTCGAGGTGGAGGAGGTCGGCGGCTCCTCCGACGCCCAGGTCGCGGCGGACTTCAACGTCCTGCCGGAGATGCCCGAGATCGAGGGCGAGGACGTGGTCCTCCTGGCGATGGCGCGGGAGAGCCTGCTCGAGGCCCACGAGGAGGGCCTGGCCGCGGTCGGCGGCAGGCTCGACGCCTTCACTCCCAACGCGGTGGCGCTCTACAACGCCTGGCTGCGCTTCGGCGTGGTCATGGACGACACGGTGCTGCTCGCGAACATCGGCCACGAGAACACCGACGTCGTGCTGGTGCGCGGCGCGGACCTGGTCTTCGCGCGCAACCTCTCGGGCGGCTCGAAGTTGTTCGACGACGCCATCGCGAGCCGTCTGAACTGCGACGCCGCGCGGGCCGAGAAGATCAAGCAGGAGTCCGTCGACCTGACGCCGGGCGCGCGCTACCTGGACTCGACGGCGGAGAAGGTCTCGCGCGCCGGGCTCGCGCCCGCCGGGCAGATCCTGGGCCTGCTTCAGTCGACCCTGGCCTTCGCCAAGAGCCAGGTGAAGATTTCGTCGCTCAAGCTGGACCGGGTCTTCATCTGCGGCGGGGGTGCGCGGCTCAAGGGCCTCGACCGCTACCTGTCGAGCGCCATGTCGGTGCCGGTCGCGCCCTTCGAGCCGTTCACCGTCGTGGACGTCTCGAAGCTGTCGCCGGAGGCCCAGCGCGCGCTCGAGGCGCACGAGCTGGAGTCGGTGGTCGCCCTGGGCCTGGCCCACGCCGGCAGCGATCCCGAGGCCTACTCGGTCGAGATCGTCCCGGCCGCGCTGCAGCGCAAGCGCGAGTTCCTCGGGCGCAAGGCGTTCCTGATCGCCGCTGCCGTGGTGGGCCTGGCCTACATCGGCTGGTCCGTGGTGGAGAAGCGAGCCGAGCTGACCGACCTGCGCGGGCAGATCAGTCGTCTGTCGACCCAGGTTCGCAGCCGCGAGCGGGTCAACAGCGAGACCGAGCAGTTGATGGCCGAGAACGAGGAGCTGGCGGCGGTTGCCGGGGAGCTCTACGGCATGGCCGCCTCAGGTACCCAGTTGGCGCGCACCCTGCGGCTGCTTGACCGGCACCTGCCCGATGGCTTCTGGATCACGGACCTGACCAGCACCTTCGCCACCGACGAGGAGTTCGGCGCGGACCGCGGCGAGAAGATCCCGGTGCTCTCGATCGAGGGCCGGGCCGAGGAGGGCGTCGAGCCCAACACGGCGCGCTTCCAGCGCCTGCTCGGCGCGCTCCAGGTGGGCTTTCCCACGGCTGTCGTGCGCGGTGGCCTGTCGCCCGATCAGCGCCGCTTCAACCTGACCCTCTCGCTGCTCGCCGAGCGCGAAGACGACGCCACGACCGAGCCCGACGACGAGAACGTCCAGGGCGGGTGAGCTGATCCCATGGACTTCGACGACTACTGGCAGGAAAACAAGGGCTTCGTCGGTCAGGTGGCCGCCGGCCTGGTGGCGTTCCTGATCGGCTTGGCCATCGTGTCCAAGACGGTCGGCGCCGACGTGAAGCGGGCGCAGACCTCGCGCAAGAGCCAGCAGGCCAAGCTCAGCGCGCCCGCCTACTCTCCCGCGGATCGCGACCTGGCACGCGAGGACAACGAGGCCCTGCGCGGGGCGGTCGAGCAGCTCAGCGCGGCCGTGCGCTTCAGCGGCCGGCCCGAGTTCCGCGACCCGAACGAGCCCACCACGCCCGAGCGCTACCTCAACGCGGTGGCGCGCGTGCGCGGCGAGCTGCTGCCGGCGGCGGGTCGCGCCAACGTCGAGCTCGATCCGAGCTTCGGCCTGCCCGAGATCTCGCCCACGCGCGAGGACGAGCTGGAGCGCTACCTGGACGGGCTGGACCTGGTCGAGCGGGTCCTGTCGCGGGCCATCGAGGAGGGCGTCGGCGAAGTCCGCAACGTCCGCATCCGACTCGACCCGCGCCTGGGTTCGAAGGACGGCGCGGGGGCGATCGAGCGCACGCGAGTCCAGTTCGACCTGCGCGGGAACGACCTGGCCGTGCTGCGGGTGCTCGAAGACGCCGGCAGCGGCACGGGGCGTGCGCTGGTCCTGGACGAGATCGAGATGGAGCCGCTGCGCGGCACTTCGGACCAGTGCCGCGCCCAGGTGACCTACCTGGTGCCGCGCGTGGTCATCGACACCGCCGATCGCGGGGAGGGCTGAACCATGGCCGAAATTCGCCAAGAGCAAATCGTCTTCGGTGTCGCGCTCGCGCTCGTCGGGGCCCTGGTGCTGACCCGGGATGCGCCGCCGCGCCCTTCGAGGGACAGGGGCGCAGAAGCGCCCGACCTGGTGCGTTTCACGTCGCCGGACGTGGCCTCCGCCTCCCTGGCGCGGGGTGCGGACGACCTCCGTCGCGCTCTCTTCTCGCCGCCGCGCGACACGCGACCCTTGGATCCCCTCGGCTTCCAGCCGCCGCCGCTGCCGCCCCTGCGTGCCCTGGCTCCGGCCGGTCCAGTGGGGCCTTCGCCGAGGGTCTATTCGCGCCTGTTGCCGACCTACCCGGTGGTGACCGAGGTCGAGGGGCTGTTCGACGTCTCCGTCGACGAGTTCGAGCCCGACGGGTTCAGTGGCGGGTTCGGTGAGTCCTCCTTCGGCGGGGACCTGGACGACGAGACCTTGGGTCAGCTGGCCCAGCTCGGCTACCTCGACGTGCCCGGCAAGGGCGTGGTCGAGAAGATCGAGAGCCAGTTCCTCGATGCCGAGGAGCGCCGTCTGCGGGAGCAGACCTACATGTCGCTCTACGACTGGATCCGACGCGACGGGGGCGCGGACCTGCAGTTCGGGCGCATCGAGAACGAGTACCCCTACGGTTTGCGCGACGCCGATCGCCGTTCAGAGCCGATCCAGTTCGTCGAGTACGAGGCCGACCGCGGCGTGCCGCGTTTCCCCGGGTCGCCGCCGATCGAGTACGAGCGCGAGCGCCTGACCGACTTCCAGCTGGCGCGCAACGACACCAACGACCTGCACCAGCGCTTCCACGACCTACCCGAACAGCCCACGCCCGCGTCGGTCGAGCCGATGCTGGCCCTGGGCGCGGACTGCATCGACCTGCGGCTCGAGGTCGACGGCGCGCTCGAGATGGCCGAGGACGTCTACACGCGGCTCGCCGGGTTCCTGACCGAGGATCCGCGGGCCGGCCTGGGCCTGGCGCGTGTCTTCGAGGCGGGCTTCGAGTTCGAGCGCGCCTTCGAACAGTACGAGGCCCTGATGGAGCGCTTTGGCCACCGTGCGGAAGTTCGCGTGGGTCTGGCACGGCTCGAGGCTCGCTTCCGCCTGTTCGACGAGGCCGAGGCGCGCCTGCGTAGCGCCGTCGCGGTCGAACGCGGCTCGTGGCTCGGCCACGCGGCCCTGGGCTCGTTCCTGCTCGAGCGCGGCGACCTGGTCGGAGCCCGCGAAGCCTTGGCCAACGCATTCACCCGCCTGCCCCAGGACCCACGCCTGGCCAGCGAGCGCCTGCGCGTGCGCCTGGACTACGGGGCGGTGCTGGTGGCCCTGGGTGAGGTGTCCACGGCGACCGAGGTCTACGGCGACGCCTGGCGTGCGGATCCAGAGTCCCAGGAGGCCCTGGCCGGCTTGGCCTCCTGCGCCCTACTCGGCAACGACGAGGCGCGCCTGTCCCTGCCCGATTGGCTGCTGGACGGCGACGCGAACCTGGCCGAGGGCTTCGAGAGCCTGGGTTTCGATCTGCTCCTCGCTGGTGGCCTGCTGGCGGCCGAGGCTGGCGACCTGGAGCGGGCCTTGGGTGACCTGGCGGCGGCGCTCGAGGCGGATCCCCTGCGGGTGGCCGAAGCGAGCTGCGCCCTGTCCTGGGTGGCCGAGCGCGCCGGGGATCGGGACGAGTCCCTGAACTTCGCGGAGATGGCCCTGTCGGCCGACCCGGAGAACGTCTGGGCCCTTTACCAGCGCGGGCGCCTGTTGCTCGAGCGCTTCGACACCCTCGAGGCCGCGGCGACCTTCCGGCGCGCGCTCGAGCTGGAGTCGGACCTCGAGGACGCCCTGGTGGGCCTGGGCATCGCCGACTGGCGCGAGGGCAACACGGGCGCGGCCGAGCTCTACTTCGAGCGCGCCATGCTGCTGGCTGACGAGCGTCTGGCGCGGGTGGCTCTCGGGGCCGACGTGGCGCACCTGGGTGCCGATCCGCGGGCCGACGTGCTCGGCCTGCGCGGAATCAACCTGCTCGAGCTGGGCGCCTTCCTGCGGGCGCGCGACACCTTCAACGCCGCGCTCGCGGCCTCGCCCTCCGATCCCGTGGCCCTGGGCGGCCGGGCCTGGACGATCTACCGCCTGGGCGACGTGGAGGAGGCGCTGATCCAACTGCGCTCGATCGACGACGCCCTGCGCGCGCGGCCCGAGGACGACCCGGTGCGGGTCTGGTCCCGCGAGCGTCTGGCGGCCCTGGCCGAGCACGTGGCCAAGGACGTGTGGAGCGACGGCTTCGAGTACTCGACCGTGGGCAACGGCTGGCGCCGCAAGGAGTCCGCCGGTCCGACCGCGGCCCTGCGCGGCGGGACGCTGGTGCTCTCGGGCAACTTCAAGACCCCCAGCGGCGAGGCCACCTTCTACCGCGACTACGCGGCCTCCGAATTCATCGCCATCGAGGCTTCGATCAAGGTCTCGGCCGACAGCAACGCGCGCGCTGGCATCTTCGTCTCCCGCGAGCAGGGCGAGGGCGCGCGCCGCAGGGTCCAGGCCTACGCCGGCGTGGCGCGCTCGCGCGACGGGGTGGGTCAGATCAAGACCGAAGTCCCCGGCATCAGCCAGACGGACTGGCGCGACCTCTCGGCCCAGGACTTTCCCTTCCCCGCCGACCAGTGGGTGCGCCTGCGGATCGAGCGCTCCGGCGAAGGGGCCGACACCGTGGTGACGATCTTCATGGACGGCATCCCCGTGCTCGAGGACGTGCCCATGACCAACCTGGCGCGCGGCAACTCGCCCCTTTTGATCGGGTTGTTCGCCGAGGGCGACACCGGTCGGCGGGTCGAGGTCTCGATGGACGACGTCGAGATCGTACGCATCCACGGAACCTGACCCGGCTCCGGCCCCGCGTCGCGCGGGGCCGGGCGGGCAACCCACGACCCATGGCAACCAAGACAATCGACCGCGCCGGCTTCACGCTTCTGGAGCTGATGGCAGTGGTGGTGATCCTCGGGATCCTGATCGGCCTGCTCGTGACCGCCCTGGGCGGCGCGGAGGAGAGTGCCAAGGTGCGCTTGACGAAGGTCTCGATGACCCAACTCAGCGCCGCCATCGATGCCTACGAACGGGAGTTCGGCGGCTACCCGGCCAGCACCCTGCCGGAGAGCGCCGGCGGCGCCAACGCCGTCAACGTTGGGATCGAAGCGCTGGTTGCGTCCCTGTGGTCGAACGGCTGGGAGGGCGGCGGTGACTTGGACCCCGACGAGCTGGTCAACCTGGACGCCGACTCCAGCAAGAAGCAGTTCACCGATTTCCCCGACCGTCAGTTGTTCGAGGTCGCCGACCAGTGGGGCAACCCCATCGCCTACTTCCACAACCGCGACTACGAGCGGCCCCAGCGTTACACGGTGGAAGACCAGGAGACGGGCGAGCTGCTCGACGACGAGGTTCGCGCGTTCAAGAACGAGACCACTCGGCGCTACTTCCAGCACAACAAGTACCAGCTCATCTCGGCCGGTCCCGACGGGCGCTTCATGACGCCCGAGGACAACATCACGACCTTCAGTCGCAACTGAGCCGCAGATCTTGATCCAGGTCGACCATCACGGGAGTGGCGCGCGCGCGCGGGCAGGGGTGACCCTGCTCGAGCTGCTGCTCGTGATGGCGATCATGGCGATGATCTTCGGCGCGGGGCTGGGGGTCTTCGCCACGGCGAACAACGACGGTGCCTTGGTCGAGTCGGCCCTGCGCAGCGGTATGCGCGCAGCCCAGACCTCGGCCCAGCTGGAGGGCTTGCCAGCGGCGCTGCGGGTCGAGGCCGGCGGCACCGCGCTGGTGCTCCACACGCCGCGCGTGCGCGGGAGCTGGCACATGGAGCGCGGCTTCCTGGACGGAGACGAAGTCGGCCCCTCGACCCAGCCGCTCGGGTACCGCGTCGGCGCGCCCCAGAGCGCCCCCGGCTTCCTGGGCCAGGGCCTCGACTTCCAGGGCACGGGCGGCGAATCGGCCTTCGTGATCCCGGTCCACGATTCCGGCGAGTACGACGTGACCGAGGGCTTCTCGATCGGCGTCGCGATCCGGCCCACGGACGACCTGGACGCGACCATCTGGCGGCTGGGCGACGTGGCCGGGCTCGAGTACGAGCGCGGCGGCCGCCTCTCCGCCTGGTTGGTCCCCGGCGTGGCCGACGATCCCAGCGGGCGCCGGCGCGGTGGCCGCGTCGACCTGCGCCTGCCGCCGGGCAGTGTGCCCTTCGACCGCTGGACCCGGGTCGACCTGCTCTACGACCGCTTCGAGTTCCGCGTGCTGGTGGACGGCTTCCCGGTCGGGATCCTGCCGCTCGGGGACGCCCTGCCGCAGATCAAGGGCCCCCTGGTCGTGGGCGGCAAGCCGCGCCCGTTGCAGGGGATGGTGGATGAGTTGGTCTTCGCGGTCTATGAGCGTGGAGAGCCCCTCGACCTGCCCCACGGCACGACCTGGGTCGGTGCCATCCCGAGCGCGGCGCGCTTCGAGGCCGACGGCGGCCTCGATCGCCGGATCCACGGGCGGGAGTTGGTGTGGGCCGTGATCACCGCCGACGGTGAGCAGCACTCGATCAAGGTCTCGGCCTACGGAGCGATCGAATGAGCGTGCGAGCCAGTGCGCTGACTTCGAGGCTCGGCCGCGCCGGGGGCGAGAGGACGGACGTGAAGCATTCCATGAACGGTCCAGTGACAAGGGCAGGACACGCGAGAGCCCGGGGCGGCTATGCCCTGGTGACCGTCTTGCTCGTGCTGGTGTCCCTGCTGGTGCTGTGCACGCCGTTCCTGTGGACCGCCAGCAACACGGACCGGACCAGCGCGCGGCTCTTGTCCGAGACGCAGACGCGGATCGCCCTCGACACCGCGGCGCGACACGCGCGTCACGCCCTGGGTCGCTCCCATCCGGCCCTCGACTCGACGCGCTTCAGCGACGGGCCGGAAGAGCTGAACCCGGACGACCGCGACGTGGCGGAGCTGCTGGACGCGGCGGATCGCAACGGGGTCATGTGGGGCCACGAGGTCACCGACCTCTCCGGTCTGGTCGACCTGAACAGCGCGTCGCCCCTACTGCTGGCGAATCTGCTCGGTCAAGCCGGCTACCTGACCCAACCGATCGACGCCGGCAAGCAAGAGTTCGACCTGGCCGGAGGTCGCGGCCTGCGTTCCTCGGGTCTGTTGCGGATCGGGGGCGAGCTCGTGAACTACACCTCGCGCGAGGGCTCGAAGCTGGGCGGGATGACTCGCGGGTTGTTCGGGACCGCCGAGCCCTGCGGTTTCTGGCTGGCCTCCGGCCACGGGGCCGGCGCGGTCGTGACCGGCTACGACGGTTGGGGCCTGGCCCAGTGGCGCATGTCGCGCGGCATGCAGGACGCGCGCGGGCTGACCGTGGGTGACATCGCCCGCGAGCTGCCGGCCTTCATCCCCGCAGCCCTGGCCGAGTCGGACCCGTCCTTGGGCCAGCCCGATCTGCAGGCGGTGCTCGAGGATCGCGTGCTGTCTGACCTGACCGCGACCCTGGGGCGTACCACGACCCTGCACGGGGGCGTGGCCGCTGGGGATCGTTGGCAGTATCCCGTGCGCCTGCTCAACGACCTGAACGCGGGGACGGACTGCAGGCTGCTGCTCTCCGACGGCCGGTGGGTGAACCCCGGGACCACGGTGATGATCCGCCAGGGCGGGACCAGTGAGCTGGGCCTGGTGCGGGGCGCCGGCGGTGGGGCCGCGGTGCTGACCGAGACCGTGGTCAACAGCTACGACGCTGGCGAGGCGGAGGTGCTGGTGCTCGCGCGGCGACCGGTCAACATCAACTCGGCTTCGCCCGAGGTGCTCAGCGCGCTGTTCGAGAACCTGAAGCTGGTGGGGGTCAACCAGCGCATCTCCCGCGCCGAGGCCGAGGAGCTGGCCGTGCGGGTCATGACCCAACGGCCCTTCGTCGGCTTCGAGGACTTCCTGCAGCGGATCGTCCTACCGGCCGCGGGGATCGCTTCCTGGGACGAGGTCAAGCCCCTGTCGACAGCCGTCGGCGAGGAACAGAAGCAGGCCGCCCTCGAGCGTTTCCTGGCCCGGCTCGAAGAGCGCGATCCGCCCTTCCTCAGCCAGGACGACGCGCGGGCCCTCTACACCAACGCCGTCTGCGCCACCGACGTCTCGCTCGAGTTCTCGACCGCGCCCTTCTCCTTCTCGTCGCGCGACACCTACGACATCGAGCTGCGCGCCTCGGTCAACGCGCCCAGCGGCGTGCAGCGCCTGGCCGGTCGTCGCCGCCAGATCGAGTGGGTCGCGCCGCAGACGGATCTCTTGCGCCTTTGGACGGCCCAGGAGGACTTCGACGAGTCCCTGCGCCTGGGCCGCGCCGCCCCCGGTTGGGGCACGGGCCCGATCACGACCACGCTGCACGACACCGGCTACGGTTCGACGCCCCCGCCGCGTTCGCGGGTGCAGTTCATGACCGGCGAGCTCGACCTGGGTGACGACCAGGCCGTGCCCTTCGCGCGCAGCCTGTTCCCCTCGCGCGACGAGAGCGGCTTCGCCAAGCCCTGGCACGTGCGCCTGGACGAAGAGGGGCCGCGGGCTGGCGCGGTGACCCACTTCGACCTGGACGAGACCGCCCTCGAGGGACACGACACCTCCGAAGAGCCCTGGCAACGCTCCGCCAGCGCCCTGGGCCTGTTCGACGCCGGGCTCCTGGCGCCCTTCACCCTCTCCTTCTGGGCCAAGCCGACAGGGACCACCGCCGGGCGACTGCTCGACGTCGCTGGCGACGATCCCAACGGCGACCGCGTGACCCTGTTCGTGGAGGAGGAGTCGAACGAGCTCGTGCTGCGGGTCCTCGACGGCCCCGGCGACCACCCCGCGACCGCCTTCCCCGAGTACACCGAGGCGCGCCTGGAGCTGGGGGATTCCGGCGCGCTGCCGGCCGACACCTGGTCCCACGTGGAGGCGACCGTCAGTGGCACGCGCCCCGACCAGCTGCTGCTGCGCGTGGACGGCTTTTCCAAGGCGCGCACCCCGGGGATGACGCGCCTGACCTCGGCCCTGGGAACCGACGCCAGCCTGATCCAGGTCGAGTCGACCGAGGGCTTCCCGCCCTTCGGGCCGATCCGCATCGGCGACGAGGTGATCGAGGCCACCGTGCTCGACGACGACACCCTGCAGGTGGCCTTCACCGACTCCGGCGAGCTGGCCGGCTTCGGCGGCCGACTGGCGCGCGAGATCGCTCCGCCGACCGCCACGGGCACCTACGACAACGAGGGACTGTTCAAGGACACGAGCTACCCGGCCGGCACGCCGGTGCACGTGTACGGCTACAGCCTGCCGATCGACAGCAACGTGCCCGCGGGCGGACTGCGGCTGCGCGGCGACCTGGGCGCCTTCGCCGCCGGTCGGGTGGTGGGCCTCGAGGGCACCAGCAACCCCCTGGGGGACCTGTTGTCGGCCGAGATCGAGTTGACCCTGCCCGGGGGCGGGTTCGTGACCGGTGCGCTCCAGTTCGGGCGCGGCTGGGACAGTGCCGACAACGACGTGACCGGGCTGCGCCTGGCGCCGGTGGACGCCGGCCAATCCACCGGCGACGTCATGAGCGCCTTCAGCCCCGACGGCGGCTACGCCGCCGTGATGCAGCGCATCTGGGTCACGAACTTCGTCGACGAGGCCATCGAAGACCCGGAGTTCCTCGAGCTGATCGACACGATGACGCCCGTGGGCGGTCTCGAGATCGTGCGCTACTCGGGGGTGGACGGTGACGTGCTGACCATTCCCCAGGGCGGCTTCGGAGTCGACTCCAGCGAGCTTGCACGGCTCGGAGACCAGGCCGTGGACCTCCTGGGCAAGATCGGCGGGCCCAAGGCCTTCATCGTCGACTGGGAGCTGGTCCTGGGCGCGCAGGGCTTCCCGAGCGTGGGCTTCGACAGCGTCTCGAATCGTCACAACCGGAGCATCGAGTGGCAGACGATCGTCGCTCCGATCTCGATCGGCGTGACCGGAACGGCCCAGTCGCTGCTGCCGCCGCAGCCCTTCCAGTCGGAGTTCGTCCAGATCACCGAGACGGGCGTCGACAGTGGCAAGTCCGAATGGGTGCGCTATGACGAGATCAAGACCTCGGGCAGCGGCATCGACCTCGTACGCAGCGCTCCCCTCGGTCTCTTGGAACTGTTCAGCGCCGCGCTCAACCAGATCACGTTCATCGAGGAGCGCCTGGTCGGCAGTCTCCAAGGGGGCGTGGGCGGTCCTTTCGTGCCGGAGCCGGCGCCCCTCGAGCCGCTCGCGGCGACGGTGCCTGCGGTGCCGGAACCCGCGATTATCGAACCCGCGCCGTCGGCCGCGCAGATCTCCTCGGGCGTCTTCTGGGCTCCCGAGCACGGTGGCAGCGAGGCGGTCGAGATCGCGGACGACCTGGTCTACACCCGCGCGGTGCGCACCGGCTTCCAGCACCGCGGCGTGCTCGGGACCTACTCCTTCGAGCACAGCGCCGACGTCGACGTGCTGCCCGTCTTCCGCGTCTTCGATCGGCGCACTGTCGCCGGTGAGGTCGACGAGCTGCAGCACATCCAGCCCAGCTGGGGTTGGCCCGGCGCCGGCGACCCGGTGTTCCTGGTCGACGAGGACGTGGAGGACATCGGCTCGCCGGGCACGATCCACCGCGCGGTGCGCCCGGCCGGCTACCTGCGGTACGCCTGGGAGGACGGGCCCAACCTGACGGTGACCGCCGACACCCCCTTGTTGCGTAGCGACGAGGGCTTCCTGAGCGGGCCCTGTTACGTGGCCATGCGCGAGCCCCTGGGCGTCTTCGGCGCGCCCTCGGCCGACTTCGGTCCCAACGGCAACCCCGCCAACGCCGACCGCGTCGACCCGCGCCGGATCTCGCGCCTGGTCAAGTTCCCCTCCGGTGAGATGCCCCGCCTGGCGACCCAGGTCGCGCTCGGCGGCGACGTAGCCCAGTCGGAGGATCCCGTCGCGATGTTGGTGGACGAGGTCTTCCGTCGGCGCACGGAGGTCCAGGCCGGGCAGAGCCTGCGCGGGGCGGCGTACATCCTGTCCGCCGGGCTCGACGACGGGGACGATGCGATGCTGCTCTCGGTCAGCCGTCTGCGCGCGGTGCGCGGTCACGTGCCGGGGACCGGGCTCTTCGGCAGCGGTTCGGGCTTCGACACGGACGCCGGCCTGATGCGGATCGGCTCGGAGATCGTGGCCTACACCGACATGACCGAGGAGGGGTCGCTCCTGCTCTCGGTCGAAGGGCTCGGTCGCGGTCTGCTCGGCACCGAGGCCCAGGCCCACGTGCCCGGCGAGCCGGTGCACTTCCTCGACCACATCAGCGTCTCCAAGCTGACCTCTTCGATGTCGGCCGACGACGCCGACATCTTCGTCTCCGACAACTCCGACATGCCGCGCGAGGGCACGGTGCTGATCGGCGAGGAGCTGCTGCACCACACCAACAAGATCGACGGCCTGGGGATGCCGGCGCGCTCGACCGAGCCAGGCGCCCAGGACGGCAAGGGGGCCGGCCTGTTCCGCGGCCGCTTCGGCACCGAGCCCGACGCGCACCCCGAAGGTGCGCCCGTGATCCACTTCCAGACGCGCTACTGGGATCGCTACCCCGACGACAGCGACGCACCCGAGTTGCAGTTCCTGGGGCTGGATCTGCCCCAGCCCGACGCCTGGGTGCGCTCGGTGTTGGTCGAGCAGACCGAGCCGTCCTTCGGTGGCGTGCGGACCGGGCTCATGATCCGCACCGACCCGACCGTGGCCTGGGACGCCGATCCGGAGAAGACCCCGGGGCTGAAGCGCTACTGGCTCGATCAGCTCGCCGGCCGCCCGGCGCCGGTGCGGGCCCAGGCCAGTCGGGTCGAGCTGCGACTGTTCCACCAGTTCGAGCAGGGTGCCTTCGACCCCCTCTCCGGCTCCCAGGGCTGGAAGGACGTGCCCGTCATCGAGCAGGTGGCGATCGACTACATCGCCCCCGGACGGGTCTTCGAGAGGAGCGACCTGTGATGGCGGCCCCGCTCGCGAGTGCCGCGCGCCGCGGTCTGACCCTGGTCGAGCTGGTGCTCGCCCTGGGCCTCTTCGCGGTGCTCTCGGTGGCCCTGGTCCAGGTCTTGGATGCGACCCTCTCGATCTGGCAGGACGCCGAGCGTGGCCGCGAACGCATGGAGGTCGAGACGTCCGTTGCCGAATGGCTCTTGCGCGACCTCGACTACCTGGCCGGTGGTTCCGACGGCGACCTCCTGTACGACTGGGCCATGTTCGACGTGGACGGGGACGGCATCGCCAATCGCCCCCTGCCCAGGTTGCGGCTCGTGCGTCGCGCCAGCGCCGAGGACCTCTTGCGACTGGGGCTGCGCACGCCCCTCGACGAGGCGGGCGAGGTCGGCGCGGCGCCGCGCGGGGCCACGCCCCTGGTCGAGGTGGTCTGGTGCCTGGTGCCGATCGACCGGCCCGAGGGCGCGCTGGCCGACGGCGCCCTGCGCCTCTTGCGCGGCGAGCGCCTGCTCGGGGACCAGAGCTCGGCCTCGTTCTTCGACCGCACGTTCTTCGCCGGCAACGGCTACCCGCGCACGGACCAGCTCGAGCTGGTGGCCGCGGGGGTGCTCGATTGGCGGCTCCTGTTCGCCGGCCAGACCACCGTGCTGCGCGACGGCTGGAAGGCGGGGGACGACCTGCGCGACGCCGCGATCTGCTGGGACGCGCGCAACCTCCAGCGCCCCGACGCCGAGCGCTCGCCCCAGAACCGCGCCTGGCCCGGGATGCCGTCCTACGACGGCGATCCGCTCCTGCCGCGGCGGATGCGTTTCGAGTTCGAGTTCGAGCGTCCCGACGACGCACGCCGTCGGACCAGCCTGGCCAGCTCGGTCGCCGCCGACGACCTCGAGTTGGACGTGATGGAACCCGATCACCTGCCGAACGACGGCGAGTTGGTCCTGCTCGGCGAGGAGTGGATGCGCGTCAAGGCCAGCAATGGTTCGCGCGTCTCCGTCGAGCGCGGCCAACGGGGCACGCGACCGGTGCCACACAAGGCGGGCGAGCAACTGCGTTTCTCACGGACCTTCGTGCGCGAGGTCCTGGTCCCCATGCACCGCGAGGATTGGAGCCTGTGAAGACCACGCGCAAGGGCGGCTTCACGATCCTCGAGGTCGTGTTCGCCATGGGCATCCTGCTGATCGGGATGTCCGTGGTGTTGGGCCTCCTGTCCTTCGGAGCCGGTCTGGGGTCGAACGCCATGCGGCGCGCCGAGGCCGCGGGCTCGCTCGAGTTCATCGTGGCCGACCTGGAGGAGCGCCTGTTCCCCATCCTCGAAGACGGCTCGGTGGGGCCCCCGATCACGATCGAGAACGCCCCGGTGCCCGGCAGCGATCGCCTGGTCTACAGCGCCAGCGCCGTGCCGGAGCCGAACCACGAGGGGCCCGCCGCGATCCTCTACCGGGTCGACATCGACGTTGCCTGGAGCCGCGGTGGCTCCGAGCGAGTGCTGTCGTTCGCGACCCTCATGCCCCGACAGGTGCCCTTCGGTGAACGACTGCGACAGGCCCTGCTCGGCAGCAGCGGACCGCCGGCCGTCCCGCAGGGCGGTCAGGGTCCGTAGCCTCTGAAAGCCCCAACCCGTGTTCGCGACCGAGACCAAACCGAAGATCGATTCAGCGATGGACCACCACCACGCAACCGGCGACACCAACTCCCCTCGACGGGCCGCAGCCAGGCTCTTGGCCTGTGTGACCCTCGGACTGCCGATCCTGGCCGGATCAGCCACGTCGCAGGCGGGCCTGGCCAGCGCGGGCGACCGGGTCGATGGGCGACCCAGCACCCTGCAGGGTCTCGACCAAGACAACGTGCTGGCGCCGCCCGCGGTGCCCGCGGAGCCGGTCACCCAGCTGCGGATGCGCGACGGGCGCATCGTCTGGGGTTGGATCCTCGAGCACGACCCCGACGCGCTGACGGTGCAGCGCCTGGACCATGGCGGCCAGGTGGTGCTGCCCTGGGGCTACCTCGATCCGCGGCAGGAGGGCGAGCTGAAGGACCTGTTCGGCTACGTGGACCTCTCCGACCAGGAAGTCATGGTCACCGCCTCGCGCATCCCGCTGCGGACGGGCGAGGAGTTGGTAGGCATGATGACCTCGCGCTCCGACCAGTACATCGAGGTCAAGAACGCGAACGGTCTGCTGCAGGTTCCGGTCACCAACCTGGCGGGCACGATCCTGCAAGAACAGGTGCCGGCACGGCAGATCTACACCCGTGACGAGTTGTACGAGCTCGAGGCACGGCGCTACGCCTCGGCCATCCTGACCGGTGGCAGTGAGGCGGCCAAAGCGCACTTCGAGCTGGCGCGCTACTGCGAGCGGATCTTCGACTTCCGCCGGGCGCACCTGCACTACATGGCCATCGCCGAGGTCGATCCCACCTTCGAGCACCCTGACCTCGAAGCCTCCTTGGCCCGCGCCGCGCGGCGGGCGGAGGCCCAGGAGCAGGCCGACATGCTGGACGAGATCGACCGACTGCGCGCCCGGGACCTGTACCCGGCGGCGGTCGAGCTGCTCGGGCGCTTCCCGCAGCTGTATCCCGACAGCCCGCTGACGGAGGACCTGATCGACCTGCAGAAGTCGGTCCTGCGCGATCGGGAGCGCGACATGGTCTCCGAGGTCGAGGATCGCTGGCACAACGCGGTCCTGCGGGTGGCGCGGGACAAGGGGCGCGAGACCAACTACGAGGCCGTGCTCGCCTGGATGGAGGAGGGCATGACCCAGGAGGTGGTGGCCAGGGTCACCGAGGACCTGCAGCGCTTCGAGACCGACGTCTCCCCGGAGCGCATCCGCGAGCTGTGGGGCGAGCGGGCGGCGCGGCGCAACAAGCGGGCGACCTACGGCGCCGGGACCTGGCTGCTCGGTCGCGAGGGCGCGCGGGCCGGCCTGGAGACCACGGAGGACGACAAGAGCACCACCGATCCGCGCAGCGAAGAGCGCAAGAAGATCGAGGACCGCATCCAGCGCTACCTCCGCAACCAGGAGGTCGCATCGGCCGGCGGCGGCGCCGAGGAGGGCAAGGATCCCCAGCTCTTCTGGCAGAACTGGACCGGAGCCAGCCGCGCACAGTGGATCGTGTCGTTCTACGCCGAGCAGAGCGGGGACATGACCGTGACGCGCGCCACCGTGCGGCCCTGTCGCGAGTGCGGCGGCGTCGGCTACCACGAGCACGCGAACATGGGCGGCAGCGGCTCGGGCAACAACTCCACGCGCCTGATCGAATGCCCCCTGTGCGCGGGTGTCGCCGTGACGCGACGCGTGAGCTACCGCTGATGGGGCGGACCCACCTGCGCGGACCGATGGCGGCGGCGTTGTTGCTGCCCGCCCTCGGGCTCTGGAGCTGCGCCAGCCCGCCGGTGGCGCGCACGACCGACCGGACACCGGGGCCGCCGCCCCTGCTCGAGGGGACGGTCACCGCTGGTGGGCGCGATGCCACCGCCGAGCCCCCCGCGTCGGTCCCGGCCGGGCAGGACGATGCCGCCCAGGCGGCAGTGTCCGCCGATCCGGTGATGGCCTGGGTCGGCGGACGGGAAGTCACCGCTTCGGACCTGCTCGAGAACCTCCTGCAGCGCGACAGTCCGGCCCTCAAGCGCTCGCTCAACCTGCTGATCGGCGCGCGCCTGGCCCAGATGGAGGCCGATCGCCTGGGCCTGCGCCTGCCCCCGGAACTGGTGGCGGAGCGCTCGGCCGAGCACCTCGAGGGCTTTCGCGCGGCGTACCTGCGCGAGGGCGAGACCTTCGAGCAGTTCGTGCGCATGGGCCTGGACCTGGACCCCGATCGGTTTGTCGAACGCCTGCGGGCCGACACCCTGCGCGAGCTGGTCACCGAGCGCGTGGTCCGCGCCTGGTCCTTGGGGTCGGAGTACGCCCGCGTGCGGCTGATCGTCCTGGCCGACGACGCGTCCGTGGAAGCGGTGCAGGCCGAGCTGCTGGCCGGCCGCGACTTCGCGGAGCTGGCCACCGAGCGCAGCCTCGACGCCACCGCCGAGCAGGGCGGGCTGGTGCCCTTCCTGGCGCGTGCCGAGCGCGCGCCCCTGTCGCGCCTCGCCTTTCAGACGCCGATCGGCGCGGTCGGCGGACCCCTCGAGCTGGAAGGGGCCAAGGTGCTCTTGAAGGTCGAAGATCGTCCCCAACCCCTGCGCGGAACCTGGGCTGACGTCGGCCTGGCGGTGGAGCAGAGCCTGTTCGCCGAGCCGGTCTCCGAGGAGGAGTTCCTGGTCTGGCAACTCGCCATGGAAGGGCGTCACGGTGTGGACGTGCGGCCGTTCCACGAATTCGTCCGCGAGCCCCTGCGCTGATCGGTGGCGCCGCGGCCGGGCATTTGCGCCCGCGCGGGGCCGCGCGCTTGACCGAGGCCGTGGGCGGGGGCGATGCTGCCGGCAACATGAGCGGTGACCCCAAGGACGAAGCGGACCAGCCCGAGGCCGACCAAGAGCTCACCACCGACCCCTGGGCAGACGCCGAGGCCGCCGCGGAGGCGGAGGCGAGTGCCGGGGACGAGGAGGTCGCGGGTGACGGCGCTGTCGAGGACGGCGCTGTCGAGGACGGTGCTGTCGAGGACGGTGCTGTCGAGGACGGCGCTCTCGAGGACGGCCCTGTCGAGGACGGCGACTTCCAGGAGAGCGACTCCGACGGTGGTGATGCCGATGAGAGCGACCTCGACGAGGCGCCGGCAGCGCAGGCCGGCGCTGACACGGAGGGCGCCGACGACGAGTTCGACACCGACGACGACGACGACCTGGGAGCGCAGACCGAGCAAGACGCCGATTCCGACTCGGCGACCGACTGGGACGAGGCTCTGACGGCGGCAGCCGGTGCCGATGGTGCAGCCGGGGACGGCTCCGCCGACGAGGCCTGGGACGAGGCCGCTGAGGGCGCGGAGTTGCCCGACGCCGAGGCCGAAGAGGACGTCGCCAGCGCCGTCGAGCAGCCCGGCGAGCCGGTTCCGGCGGCCGAGCTGGTGCCCTTCCTCGAGGACGAGCAGCTGGACGCCAACGTCCGCTCGGTTGCGGCCCTGCTCTTCGCCTCCCCCGACCCCCTGTCGGAGAATCGCCTGCGCGAACTCGTGGAGGAGGTCGGCAAGGACGAGATTCGCGCGGCCGTGGGTCAACTCCAGGCCCGTCTCGAGGCGGCCGGCCTGCCCTTCGTCTGTCGCGATGTGGCCGGCGGCTGGCGCCTGTTCACGGAGCCGGCCCTGGCCGAGGTGGTCCAACGCCTGGCGAAGGCCCGCAAGGCCGAGCGCATCAGCCAAGCGGCCCTCGAGACCCTGGCGATCGTCTCCTACCGCCAGCCGGTCACGAAGGCCGAGATCGAGGCCATCCGCGGCGTCCAGGCCGGCCCCATGCTGCGAACCCTGGTCGACCGCCGCCTGGTGCGCGTCGCCGGCCGGGCCGACCAACCGGGCGCGCCCCTGCTCTACGGGACGACGTCCGAGTTCCTCGATCGCTTCGGCCTGTCCGGGCTGAAGGAGCTACCCCGCGACGCCGAGCTGGCTCGCGACTGAGCCAGCCCCGCCGGGAGGCCCCCGGGCATTGCCCGGGGCATTCGGCCGAGGGCTGTCTGGTGCAGACCGCTCCGTGGGCCCGCAATTGGGCCCTGCAGCCGGGACTTGCCGACCAGGCGGGCAACCCGGCCCGCGCTGAAGCTCGACGATCCGATCCCTCCGGGCTCGACCTCTCCCCCCGGCGGCACCGGCGGCCCCTCGCCCCGGACTCGGCCGCGGAACTTCTGCCAGCTCGGGCGTAACCATTGTCCGCGCCGACCGTCCCCGGGGTGGGCGGGGGACCGCGGTGGTTCATGTCTCTGGGTCGTAGGCACGGGCCACCCCGCCCCAGGACCCCAGGGGCCGTGACCGCCACGGCGTATCCGGCTACACTCCTCGCCCTTTCCGCCGCGAGAGATCCTCTCCGGCGCCGACCCCGCGGGGGCGCCCTGCGCCGACCACGGGCGCGCGTCAGAGCCTCGACCGACGTGGCGGGCGGACCCCTGCGTCCGCGATCGATCAAGCGCCGTCCCACCCCGGATCGGCCCGCGCCGCTCGCCCCCGTGGCGCACTCGGCCGGGTCCTTCGGGCGACGGCGGCCCCACTCCGACGACAGCCCCACGACGTCGCTTGAGCCGACGTCGCCTTTCATGTCCAGCAAGTCGCGCAATCAGCCGCCGCGCAAGGAACAGCAGGTCCTCCCCCGGGCCAAGGCCGACGACGGCAGCGAACACCACGAGCCGTCCGAACAGGACTTCCTCGAGGCGGAAGAGCTGTTGAAGACGCCGAAGGGGCGCTCGCCCCTGACCTACGCCTTCCTGATCTTCCTGCTGATCTTCCTCCTGGTCGTGTTCCTCGCCGCGGACGCGTTCTACGCCATGCGTTCCGGCGGCGGCGGGACCAACGTCGTCATGCGCTGGGAGCACCCCATCGACGGCCCCCAGAAGGTCAAGCTGGTCGACTTCGAGCGCATGAGCCGGACGCTGGCCGTAACCGCCGGGCAGCGCGACATGGAGCCCGAGCAGGTCGCCAGCTTCATGGTGGCCGACTCCCTGGCCGAGGCGGCGGGCATCGCGGTCAGCGACGCCGAGCTGCGCGAGCAACTCGTCACGATGATCCAGGGCCTGGGTGGGATGACCCAGTACCGCCGTCAGATCGACTCGATCGGCATCCCCGGAGGCATCAAGGCCTTCGAGGAGACCGTGCGCAAGATGCTGCGTCAGCAGCGCTACCGCGCACTCCTGTCGTCGATGGACTCGATGCCCGACGTCGAGGAGCTCGAGCGCACCTGGATGGATCGCCACCAGCTGCGGACCTTCGACTACACCTACACTTCGATCGAGGACGAGCGTCAGCGCGCCTTCGGCGAGGATCCCGACGACGCCACGCTGCAGGCCTGGTTCGACGAGCGCCCCGACTTCGAGCGCAACCAGTACCGCAGCCCCCAGCGCCAGAAGGTCGAGCTGATCGGCGCGGTCCTGACCGACCCCACGCGCAACTTCGACGCCCTGCTCGCGGCCTACCCGGACGCCGAGGACGCGGACCTCGAGGCGCGCGCCCAGGAGTACTACAACCGCTCCTACTTCGCGCGCTTCAAGCGGCCCGTGCCGCTCGATCCGCCGGAGGATGGCTCGACCGAGGACTTCGCCAACCGCATCTACTTCCCTTTCGAGGATGTGCGCGAGGAGTGTCTGCGGGAGGCCGCGATCAAGAACGCCCTGATGGGCTGGCGCGCCGACATCGACGCGCGCGTCGCGATCGGCGAGGAGATCGACCTGGCCGCCGAGGCGGAGCTTCTGGGCCTGGACTACCTGGCTCCCGAGCAGCCCCTGACCCAGACCGAGCAGCGTGAGCTGGACGGTCTCGGCGGGGTCTACATCGCCGGCGCCCTGGCGCAGATGAAGACGCCCGGAGCCTTCACTCCCGAGGTGACGATCGGCGCCACGGCCCTGACCGTCGCGCGCATGTTGGAGCTGGTCGAGCCCACCGTTCCGCCCCTGGCGGAGATCCGCGGCAAGGTCCTCGAGGCCTGGGCCGACGCCCGCGCGGTCGAGTTGGCGTCCGAGACCTTGGACGCGGTGCGCGACACGATGACTGGGCTCATCGGTGAGGACCAGGTTGCGACGGCCGACTTCGAGACCTTCTCGGACGCGGTCAAGACGGCGGGTCTGCCGCTCGAGCGCGTGAGCGATTTGGATCGCAGCGCGGACTTCACCGACATCGAGGACGAGGATCCGGCCCAGCGTTTCCTGCGCACGCGCAGCGAGTTCGCGACCTTCGAGGCAGGCCAGGTCTCCGAGCCGCTGAAGGGCTTCGACGGCGAGCGCGTCTACCTGGTGCGACTCGACTCCGTGCGCGATCCCGACCTCTCGGCGATGACCGCCAAGCAGTTCCAGCAACTGCTGGAGCAGCAGAAGCAGATGGCGCGCTTCTACAAGCAGATCAACGATCCCCTGTCGATCGAGAACCTGCGCGAGCGCAACAAGCTCTGGCTGATCACCGACGACGACAAGAAGAAGGACGAGTCCGTCGAGCCCTGAGCTCCAGCGCGGATTCGACCAACGCAACACGGGGCGTCGCGAGCAATCGCGACGCCCCGCGTGCGTTCGGGCTGGCTTGTTCGAGGGGGCGAGCTGGCAGCGCCAAGGTGGCAGGGGCTACTTCTTGGCCGCGTCGATTCTCGAGCGCAGCTCTCGCAGCGCATCCTCCTGAAGGCCTTCGTCCGCTGCGAAGGCGAGGTAGAAGATCGTGCCGTCGAAGGCCTCCACGGCGAAGATCGCATCCATCAGCCAGTTGCCCTCGTCCTCGACGGCGACGGCCATGAGCTCGTTCCAGGGGTAGGCCACGACCTGTGGCTGGCCATCCTCTTCGGTCCAGGAAACCACGCGACGATCGGTGAGCAGGTTCCCGTCCTCTCCGTATGAGAAGAGGCCGGCGGAGTAGAAGAAGAGCACTCGCTCGCCCGGCTCGAGCGGCACCACCGACTCGATCCCGGCCAGGGTCTCGGCCGAGATGCCGCTGCCCCCAACCACTCCAATCGGGGGCATCGTGGAGTCATCGAATGCCATAGGGGCCAGGGCCAGGAGGCCAGCCAAGAGCAGTGCGCCCATGCAGCCGCAGCCCAGGCAACTGGCCAAGACCGGGTTGCGTGCGAGCCAATGGCGGCGCTCCCTCCTCGATTGATCGTCGGTCGTCACCCCAAGATCCTACCGACTCGGATAGAGCGATCGCCGGTTGCCGGGGTAGGTGCTGACCGCCCGGCCCCTTGGGCGGCGCCGCCCTCTCGGCCTTCGGTGAGGCCCCGGGTCAGCGGTCGCCTTCGACGATCGATCGCACGGTTTCCGAGCGCCCGGGCCGCCGCCGCGCTCACTCGGGCCGCTTGGCGATGGCGGCGATCGAATGGCCCACGGGCCAGTCGAAGCGCTTCGAGAAGGGCAGTTCGGCGGCAAAGATCCCGGCGAAGATCGAGTGCACGAAGCGCGGGATCGGCCAGGAGAGGTTGGTGTGGTTCGAGTCCGCTTCCTTGCCGGTAATCGTCTCGAGCAGCTTGATCGCGAGGACCGCCGGGAGGATCACCGGGAACAGGAAGATGTTCGAGTGCGTGTTGCGCTCGACCGTGAGCCCGGCCTGACGGAAGACCCGAGCCAATCGGCCGCGGGTGTAGCGCCGCTCGTGCTGGGCCACGCGGTCGTTGTTGGCGTAGAGGAACTGGTAGGCGGGGACCGAGACGAAGATGCGTCCACCGGGCTTCAGGACCCGCGCCACCTCGCGCATCACGCGTTCGTCGTCGGGGATGTGTTCGATCGCGTCGAACATGCAGACCAGGTCGAAGCTCGCGTCCCGGTAGGGCAGGGAGTAGCCGCTCGAGGCCACGCCGTCCGGGAACCCGCGCTCGCGGCATCGGTCGAGGCTTTCGATCGAGATGTCCGACGGAAAGACCTCGCCGCCGAGCTCCGACAGACCCTCGAGGAAGCCGCCCATGCCGCAACCAAGGTCCAGGACGCGTTGCGGCCGCTGGCCCCGCAAGTGGTGGGAGAGGAGCCCGAAGTAGACCGAGCGGCGGCCGCGGAACCACCAGTGGTCGCGCTCCAGCTCCAGGAACTGGCTGTAGGCCTTGGCGTCCACGCGGCCCTCAGCTCGCCGGTTCGGCGACGACGATCATCTCGTCGAACAGGTTCACGTAGACGGCCGACTTCGCCACCAGCTTGAGCGGGCTGAGCACGAAGGACAGGGCCGGGTGCAGGCGCTGGGAGCGCTCCACCACGAAGCCCAGGCTCACGTACTTGCCGCCCAATCGCGGCGTGTTCTCGAGCACCTGGAAGCCGGCCTCGTCCATCACTCGCCCCAGGGTCTTGGGGTTGAAGTGGTAGATGTGCTCGGCGTGCTTGTAGTGCTGCCAGGCCTTGCCGAGCATTGCCGCCGCGCGGCTGTCGACGTTCTGGGTCTCGATCAGCAGCTTGCCGCCCGGGGCCAGGTGCTCGCGCGCCACCTTCAGGGCGCCGACCACGTCGGGGATGTGCTCGATCACGTCCCAGAAGGTGATCAGGTCGTAGTGGCCCTTGGGCAGGTCCACCTGACCCAAGAGGCCCGCGCGAACGTTCTGCGCGCCGATCCGCTCGGCGGCCTGGGGCCGGATCGCGTCCGAGGGCTCGAGGCCGGTCACGTCCCAGCCCTCTGACTGCATCACCGACAGGAAGTAGCCCGCCGCGCAGCCCACGTCGAGCACCCGGCCCGGCCTGGCGAAGTGTCGCCGGATGACCGACAAGCGCTTGCGGTAGGTACGCAGGTACAGCGGCGCGTCGGAGCGGTAGTCGGTGTAGCCGCGGTCCTTGGCCGCCGACGAGGACCAGTAGCCCTCGTTGTAGACCTCGTCGATCAACGCGCCATCGGCGAGCCTGGGGGTCACGTAGGTCAGGCCGCAGTCGCTACAGGTGACCACCGAGAAGGGGCCGTCGGTGAACTTGGTCTCGCGCGCCGCGCTGCCGCAAAGTCCGCAGGGGACGTCCTGGAGGGCCGTCTCGGGGATCGAGCGTGCGAGCCCCGGAAGCTCGATCAACCGAAGTACTCCTGGCCGGCCGCAACCTCGTCGGCGCGCGCATCGACCCCCTTCGCCACCGTCTTCGCCGTGCGGCGGCCCATGGCGATGGAGTGGTCCATGTTGTTGTAGCGGTACAACCCCTGGCGCCCGGTGGTGCGGATGTTCTTGACCTGCTTGACCGCCTTCTTGAGCGTGTCGAGGTTCTCTTTGTAGGTCAGGTCGTAGACCGGGTAAGCGTAGGGCAGCTTGTGCAGATCGATCCCGCGCGCCGTGCCCGGCTTGAGCAGGCCGACCGTGACCAGGTCGTCGATCGCGACCTTGGCACCCTGCTCGAGGTCCATGTTCCAGTCCTCGTCACCGACGTTGCAGGTGATCTCGCAGCACACCACGGTCTTGTCGCCCGGCGCCGAGGCGTCCGAGAAGTTCTTGAACTCGCTGATGCGGTGGATCGTGAGGTGCTTCTCGGGCAGGTAGACCCAGTGGTCGGGCGAGACCGTCGGCTCGTCGATCTCGAGGTAGACGAAGACGATGCCGATGTAGCGCAGCTTCGAGATGGCGTCGACGACGTCGGGCCCGATCTCCGGACGCATGCACTCGAGCAGGCGCGAGAGGGGGATGGTGTTGACGATCTCGTCGCACTCGATCGTGCGCTCGCTGCCGTCGGCCTGGCGGCAGATGACGCGCTTGGCCACGCCGTCCTCGACCTCGATGCGCTCCACGGGCGTCTCGAGCGCGACCTCGTTGCCCATCTCGCGGATCTTCTCGGCGTACTTGCGACCGATCTGACCGATGCCGCCGTTGGCCGGGTACCAGAACTCGCTCACGAGCGAGCGCACCTCGCCCTCGCGCGGCGGGTTGAGGGTCTTCTTGATCGTGTCGAACAGGTTGGCCTGGCTGATGCGCTGGCTGGCCCAGTCGGCGCTGATCTCGGTGCAGGGCATCTTCCACGCCTTGGACGTGTAGGTGCCGAAGAACATCTCGTAGAGCGTGCGCCCGAAGCGCTTGAGCACCCAGTTCTCGAAGTTGTCGTCCGGGATCGGCTTGAAGACCTGACGCAGCCGGATCCACATGTAGTCCGCGATGGCCTTGACCAAGAGCGTCGGCGGCAGGCTCTTCAAGACGTTCATCGCCTTGAGCGGGTAGTCGAAGAACTTGCCCTGCATGTAGATGCGCGACATGCGGTCGCGGATCACGACCTCGTTGTCGAGCACCTCGTAGATGTGCTGGATCAGCTCCTCGTCACGGCTGTGGAAGCGGTGCGGGCCGTGGTCGAGCCAGAAGCCGTTCTTCTCCCAACTGCAAGCCATGCCGCCTGCGAAGTCGTCACGTTCGACGACCGTGCACTTGATGCCCACCTTGCTGAGTTCAAAGGCGGTGGCGAGGCCGGCAAGGCCGGCGCCGAGGACAACGACGTGCATCGGGGCGAGGAGCTGGGGGAGAGTCGAGGGGGTGGAGTGCGCCCCGCCAGGGCGGCCCCCCCCGGTGGTGCTGGCCCATCGGGGACGTGCGTGCGGCGCGCGCCAGGGGGCGCGGCCGCGCGGGGCTGCCTTGGGGCTCCCGGAGACATGCTTCGGACTCCCGAAGCGATTGAGGCCGGCGGGGGGGGGGCAGAAGCCCGTGGCGAGCGCACAAGTCTACCGTGCGGGGGAGCCCTTGCGCCGGATTCACACGGCGGGGAGCGTGACGCGCAGGACCGCGCCGCCGCCCTCGCGCGGGAGGGCTTCGACGCGCCCACCCAAACTGCGAACCTGGAGGTCCACCAGGTGCAGGCCCAAGCCAGTTCCGGTCGTCGTGCGGGTGGCCTCCGACCCCACGCGGTAGAAGGCCTCGAAGATCCGCTCCTGCTCGCCGGCGGGGATCCCGGGGCCGCGGTCGGAGACCTCCAGCACCACGGCGCCCGCCTGATGCTTGGTTCGGACCAGGATGCGGCCCTGCGGGCCGAGCGCAGGGTCGAAGGGCGCGTACTTGCGGGCGTTCTCGACCAGGTTCGTGACCACGCTCTCGACCGCCTCATCGCTGAGCAGAAC
This sequence comes from Engelhardtia mirabilis, assembly GCA_007751255.1. Classification (GTDB taxonomy): domain Bacteria; phylum Planctomycetota; class UBA1135; order UBA1135; genus Engelhardtia; species Engelhardtia mirabilis. Next base: position 5,494,189 of record CP036296.1, on the reverse strand, counting down.
GGCGGGCAGGTCCTGGGCCAACTCGAAGGTGAGGTCGGGCACACCGGCGGGCGCCCCCGCCTCGAGGCTCGAGACCTGCCGCCGCACCGCCTCGGACAGGTCGCCCGGCTCCGGCTCGGTGCCCGGCGCTTCGGTTCGGCCACGGGTCAGGCGACTCTGCTCCAGGATCCGCTCGACCAGCCGCGCCAGGCGCGCCGTCTCGGCGTCGATGCGCCGGTAGTACTCGGCGCGGGTATCCGGATCCTCGACCCAGCCGTCCAGCAGCATCTCGATATGCAGGGCGATGGTCGAGATCGGAGTCCGCAGCTCGTGGGTCACGGCCGCCACGAAGTCCCCCGTCCGTTGGGCGCGGCGCAGGTCGCGCTGGAGCCGGCGGGTGGTCGGCACGATCACGGCTCCGACCAGCCCGAGAGTTCCCAGGAGACCGGCCGCGTACAGCGTCCATTGGGTCCGATGGGCTCGCCGCATCGGGCCGAGGTCGCGGACCAGGGTCACGCGGCCGGTGTCCGGTGCGGCATCGGGCGGACGCTCGCAGTCCATCGCGGCCAGCAGGTCGAGTTCCTGGTGAACCGAGTCCTCGGGCAGCTCGGCCGGCGCGAAGCGTAGGGACTCGTCCTCGTCCAACAGCCCTTCGGACACGGCGAGGAGGCCGTCGGTGACCCACCAGTCGAGGTCGAAGAGCACGCCTTGGATTAAATCGACGCCGTCCGGCGTGAGTGCGCTGCGCAGTTCGTTCAAGCCGGAGAGGCCCTCGCTCGCGCCCACGGGGGGCCGGATCCTGATCTGCCACCAGCAGGTCGGGTACCAATCATCGTCGGAGCTGGGCAGCAGCTCGAGGCGAGAAGGGCCGCGGCGCAGGATCAGGCGCCCGCTGGTGAGTCCTGCGCCCGAGGTCGACTTGCGTGCCCGCTCGAGTTCGCTCAGCATCTGTCGCGCATCGGCCCGCCCGCTCTGGCCCAGGAAGGTCGCCACGTCGACCACACGCTCGGAGTGCTCGGACATGGGGGACATGTTGAGCTTGCGACTCTCGGGGCTGGCGCTGGCCCAACGCCACACCAGCCCGGCAGCGACCGCCTGCAGGCCCGACAGACGACTCGGCGCACTGTGCGGCGACGCCAAGAAGTACCGCGGCGCGGTGGCGTCGACGTCGCGCGACAGGAACTCCTCGCCGAAATAGGCGAGGATCCCCGGCTCGCCGACGGCCGAGTCCAGGGGGCTGATGTCCTGTTCGATCGCGTGGTCGGGATCTACCGGCGCCAGGACCTCGGGCGCGAACACGAAAGGACTGCGGGCCTGCTCCCGGGCGAGGGCAGCGTGAAAGCGTGCGCCCCACTCCTCGCGGATGGTCCTGGCGACGTCGATCGGGTGCTGGCGCGCGGCCGCGACGTCGGCGCGGTGAAAGCGGGCCAGTGCCACGCCGAGCACCAACGCCAGGCCTCCCACGGCGGCGAAGGTGACGGCCCCCAGCAGGTACGGCGCACGCCGCGAGGCACTCGGAGTTCGCATGTCAACCAAGGGACATACGGTTTGCTGACCCTCGTCGGAGTGAGCCTGGATTCGCGTGCTCGCCGTCCAGCGAACCCACGCGCTCGTGGGCTCCGGTCTGCGCTGCTCGCGATGTCAGGGGAGGATCTCCTCGAATGCCCCGCGGAGCCTCACGAATGCCAGCGGTAGCCGCGGCCGCGGACCGTCTGGATCAGGCTCGGCTTGGCCGGATCGGGCTCCACCTTGCGGCGCAGGCCGACGATGTGGATGTCGACCGTGCGCGTCTCCACGTTGGCGTTCTGGTAGTGCCACACGTGCAGCAGGAGGTCCTCGCGGGTCACCACGCGCTCGTGGTTGCGGATCAGGTACTCGAGGATGTCACCCTCGCGCGGCGTGAGCGCCACGATCTCGCCGTCGCGATGGACCTCCAGGCGCGACAGGTCGACCGTGATGCCCTCGGCCAGATCGAGCTGTTTCGGCGGCGAGCGGTCCATCTGCCGGCGTCGGAACTGGGCCTCGATGCGGGCCACCAGCTCGCGGGCCGAGAAGGGCTTGGCGACGTAGTCGTCCGCGCCCAACTGGAAACCCATCAGCAGGCTCTCCTCGTCGGCCAGGGCCGTGAGGATCAGAACGCGCACGTCCGAGTCCCGGTCGCGCAGCTCACGCAGCACGTCGAGCCCGCTCTTTCCGGGCAGCATCAGGTCGAGGACCATCAGGTCGTAGTCGGCCTTCGCGAGCTGCTCGAGGGCAGTCAGTCCGTCGTGACAGATCTCGACTTCGTGTCCGGAGTGGGCGAGCGCGTCACGCAGCCCAAGGGCCAGGGCCTTCTCGTCCTCGACAATGAGGATGCGACCGGTGGTGGTCGTCGTGGCATTGGTCGTGTCGGTCATGTGTATCCCGGTGACAGCCGCTCCGGCGCGGGGGCATGTGAGACGGCGTGACAGGCGATGGGACGGGTCAGAACGGAGCCTAGCACGGGCTCCGACTGTCCCGCTGGTCGGACCAGTGTGGCCGTCGTAAGAGAGGCGTCAAGTGTGCCGGGCCTGGCCCCGGTCTCGGCCCGGACTCGGCTGCCGCCCGTGCACTTCCCTTACCCGTCATCCGATTCCGGGGCGACGACCGGGGTCCGGGGGATGCGCAGGACTTCGGCTTCCAGTGGCGAGCCGGCCGAGGGTCTCCGTCGGCCTGCGCCCCTCAACCCCTGAAGCGCTTGCGGCAGATCGCCTTGAACATGCCAAGGGCAGTCTTGGAGACCTTCGCCAGGGAGGCCGAGTGCTTGGACTCGCCGCCCAAGCGCGCGCCGTAGTGCACCGGAACCTCGATCACGCGCATCCCGCGCTGGTAGGCGGCGCAGATCATCTCGGGGCTGAAGGAGGGCCCCGGTTCACGGGTCCCGGCCCGAATCGAGCGCCACGAGTCCGCCCACAGGGCGCGGAAGGTGCAGCCCACGTCGGTCAGGCGCGGCTCGTGCGGCAGGTACCAGAACAGCTCCAGCAGCTTGGCCATGGCCACGTTGCCCCAACGCAGCTTCTTGTCCATGTTCGCGCCCTGCTCGACCATCTGCCGCGTCGTGCGCGTGCCCAGCACCATCTGGCAGTCGACCAGGTAGTAGAGCAACTTCCACACGTCCTCCCCGCGGAAGGAGCCGTCGGCCTCGGTGATCACCAGGATGTCGGCGCTGCATTCGACGGAGTGGTCGAGCCCCGCACGGATCGCGCAGCCGTAGCCAGGCGCCGATTCCGCGATGACGTCGGCTCCGGCGGACGCCGCGAGCTGGGCCGTGCGGTCGCGGCTGTTGTTGTCGACGACCAGGACCCGATCGACGCACTCGGGCGCCAGGAACTCAGCCACGACCTCGGCGATGGTCGCCTCCTCGTTGTAGGCCGGCACCACGACGGTTACTCGGTGTCCGCGGAACATGGGGCGGGGCGGGGAGGGTTCAGCGGTATTCGCCGCGCAGGCGTCGCCAGAAGATCACGACCAGCTCGCGCGCCGAGCCGAACACCGCGTGCAGGAGACGGACCTTGGTGTCGTCGTCGTGTCTCCAACGCACGGGGACCTGGGCCAGCTTGTAGCCCTTGGCGCTCGCGATCACGACCAGCTCGGCGTCGAAGGCCCAGCCGTCGAGGGTCGAGCGCTCGAAGATCTGCTCGGCTGCCTCGCGCCTGAAGGCCTTGAAGCCACAGGTGAAGTCCTGGACTCCCGGCGCGAGCAGGTGGCGCGTCACGAAGGTGAAGCCCTTGCCCAAGAGTTCGCGGATCCACGGTTGGTGGCGCTCGATGTTCGACCCCGGCGCGCGGCGGTTGCCGAGCACCACGTCGTAGCCGGAGTCGAGCGCCCCGAGGAAGCCGTGCATCTCCTCCAGCGGCGTGGAGAGGTCGGCGTCCATGAAGAGCACCGCCCGCCCGCGGCTGGCGAGCACGCCGGCCCGCACCGCTGCGCCCTTGCCGCGGTTGACGGGCAGCGCCTCCGCGCGAATGCGATGGTCGCGCGCGGCCCAGCGCCGCAGGATCTCGAGGGACCGATCGCGCGAGCCATCGTCGACCCCGACGATCTCGAAGCTGCGACCGAGGTCCTCGAGGAAGGCCACCAGGGCGGTCAGCGTGCCGTCCAGCACGGGCTCTTCCTGGTAGATCGGCAGGACCACGCTCAGGGCCGGCTCGGCGGGATCGGGCGCCGCTTCGCCGTCAGCCGGCACCGCGCGCAGTCGTGCCCGCGAGGGACCGGCCCCACGGGCTGCACCGCCCCCCGCAGAGGGGGTCGTGGCGGGGTTGCCGTCGCTGGCATCGGACTCCTGGGCGGCCATGACCCCGATAGTCTGCCCGCCCGAGGCACCGGCGTCGGCCCCGGTTGATGCGTTTCCGTCGCGCGCGCGCGGAGGGCGGACACCAGACCTGCATCGGACGGAGGCGACTGGAGCTTTCGTCGACCGGTGCGTTGCGTCCCCGGCGCTCGAGTGTTGCGACCGTCCTCCGCGGTCGCGCCGGACTCGCCTCGATCCAGCCGTGGTGGATCGCGAGACCGATCGAGCGGCGTCCGACCGTCGGGAGGTGCTGATCCAGCGCGTCCCTCCGGCTGCGCTCGCTCCGCGGCTACTTCTCGAAGGTGCGGTCACTTCTCGAGGGTGCCGTGCCGCAGCCCGGCTCCGCGGATTCAGCTCTGCCGGCCCCGACCGGCAGATCCGACGGCTGATCCGACCTACGGTCCAGGTCCGCAAGTGCCGCTCCGCCGTTCGGTCCCGCCGCCCCGCCCCCCCTCGCCGGCCCCCGCTGGCCGGTCCCGCCGTTCGGCTCCGCCGGCCCGCTCCGACGATCCTCTTCACCGGCCCGGTCCTCATCCCCAGTCGCGCGGGTTCCGCCCCGCAGCTCCTGTCCAGCCACCGCCCCCACCCGCCCGGGTGGGCACCCGAAGAAGACCGTCCGCGGGGCCGGGTGGTTACGCTCTATCGCCCGAAAACCCGACCCAGGAGCGAGTTGGCGAGAGCCCGCTCGCCCGGCCAGCCCCCATCTCCGCCCTGCCTGCACCGCCCCCTCTCCGCGCCCGTGAGATCCTGCTCGCGGTGCTCGCCTGCCTGCTCGTTTCGGCCTGGCCGTTGCGGGGGGGTCTCTTGGCCGGTGGGGATGCCGTGGCCATGGCGGTGGACACGGGCTCGGCGGTGGCTCCGTGGAGGCAGGCGGTCGAGGCGTCGGAGTCCGCGTCGGGCGCGGGCCCGAGCCTGACGCGGCCGCGCAATCCGGAGCTCTCCGACCAGGGGCTGGTCTTCTATCCTTTCCATCGCTGGGTCGTGCGCTCCTGGCTGGCCGGGGACGCGCCCCTTTGGTGCCCGCTGGTCTATTGCGGCGCGCCGGCGGTGGGCAATCCCCAGGCGGGGGTGCTCGATCCCCAGGTGGCGGCCCTCGCTTTGGCCGAGGCCGTGGGCGGACCCCGGGGCTTCCACGCCGCGATCGACCTCTTGGCCTGGGCGCGGCTGGCCCTGGCGGGACTGGGCGCCTACCTGCTCGCGCGCGTGCTCGGGCTGCGCTGGACAGGGGCCGCCCTGGCGGCGGTGGGCTTCGGTCTCTCGGGCTACCTCGTGTTGTGGCTCAACCACAGCCTCGGCCACGTGACGCCCTTTCTGCCCTGGGTGCTGCTGGGCGTCGAGGGCACGCGCGGTCCCCGTCCGGTGCGCGCCTGTCTGGGCACGGCCGCGGCGATGCTCGGAGCCATCGCGGGCGGACACCCGGAGACGGCCTTCTACGTGGGCGCCGCCGCCGGCATCTGGGCCCTCGCCGTCCTGCGCGAGGACCGGCGCGCCGGGCTCCACGCCCTGGGCGGACTGGCCCTGGGTTCCCTCGCGGCGGCGCCGGTGCTGCTGCCGTTCGTCGAGTACCTGTCGCGCTCGGGCGCCCAGGAGGTGCGCGAGGCGTCGGTGGAGCGGGGGTCGATCGAACTCGTGCCGCTGCTGGCAGTCGGGTTGCTCGTGGGCGGTATCGCTTGGCTGCGCCGGATTGTGGTCGGGGCGGCGACCGACGTCACCGCCATGTGGCGCGCGGCGGCGGGCATGGCGCTGGTCGTCGTGGGCGCGGTCCTGTTGCGCGACAGCGGCCTGCCGGCCACGGCGCTCCTGGCGCTCGTCCCGGACCGCTTCGGGCGGCCCGGCGACGGCCTCGCCGGGTGGATCGGGCCGCGGGCCTACACCGAGGAGGCCAGCAGTTGGCTGCCCGCCCTGGTGCTGCTCTCGGCCCTGGCCGCGCTCTTCTCGCCGCGCGGAGCCATGCGCCGACGGGGGCTGTGCCTGTGCCTGGGCTTCGGGGCCCTGGCCCTGGTGCTGCGGGTTCCCGGCCTGTTGGAACTCAAGCGAACCCTGCCGGTGGTGGGCTTGGGAGCAACGGTGCGGCTTGCAGCGGTCAGCGCCCTGGCCCTCTCGCTCGCGGCCGGCTCGGCCCTGGACCAGGCGCCGGCTCGTGCGCGACGGGCAGCAGTGGTGTTGGCGCTGGCCCTGGCCGCGGTCGTGGGCCGGCCCGCGGCGTCCGCGCCCCTGTCCGGGCAGAACCGCATCGGACCCGAGTCCGATTCGCAACTCACCTTCGTGGTCACGCCGGACGAGCGCCTGGCTCGCACGGGTACCTGGCTCGAGGGCTGGATCGCCCCTGGTCTTCCGGTAGAGCGCATATCGATCGTCGCCGCGCCCCAGGACCAGACCGCGGGTGCGGCCCTCGAGGTGCCGACCGAGCTCTTCTCCGAAGCCTCGAGCGTCGCGCTCCAACGCGATCCCGCCGCCGTGGCGGCCGCGCCCACGGGTGCGCGTTGGTTCCGCTCCAACTACCTGCAGGTCAATCGACTGGAGGTGGGCTACTGGCGCTTCGAGGCCCACGTGTACCTGCCCGGCTCGGCCACCGCGGCCCAGGTGCGACTCGCCTCGGTCAGCGAGGTCACGCGCCCCTGGTCGGCCCGGCCGGCGAGTTGGATCTTCATTGGCCTGGCGGTGCTCCTGGTTCTGATCCCCCTGCCGCGTCGCCTGACCTGGCTCGTGCCAGCCCTCGCCGCCGCCCACGGCCTGTGGTTCTCGCGGGGCGTGAACCCCGTCGTTCCGGCGGCGGAGCTCTTTCCGCCCACGGCTACCGAGCGCATCGTGCTCGCCGCCCAGGGCCAGTCGCGCTTCTTCGGCGATCCGGGCGTGCTCGTGCCCGACACGGGCCTGGTGCGCGGTCTGCGTGCGCTGGACGGCTACGACGGCATGGATCCGGCCGAGTACAACGCCTACCGCTACTTCGCCATGCGGCCGGGTCTGAACGCGCTGCTCGCCTGGAACGCGCGCGGGGTCGACCTGGACTCAGCCGCTTGGGCGCTGCTCGGGGTGGGGCACCTGGTGCTTGGCGCACCGCTCGAGCATCCCGGCTGGGAGCTGGTGGCCGGCCCGCGCGAGGGCGCGCCGCAGTTCGCCGAGGCCTTCGTCTACCGCGCGCGCGAACCCTTCCCGCGCGCCTTCGTGGCCACGAGCACGATCCGACCGGAGGTCTTCGACGCCGCCGGCGGCGCGGGCTGGGACCCCCGCACCACGGCCATCTACGAGGGCGATTGGGTACCGAACGAGCCGGCTCGCCTCGCGCGCGCGCAGATCGTCGCCAGCTCCAACAACGGGGTCGACGTGGAGGTCGAGCTCGACGGCGACGGACTGCTGGTGTTGACCGACCAGTTCTTCCCCGGCTGGACCTGCGAAGTCGACGGGGAGGAGCGCGAGATCGAACGTGTCGACGCGATCTTCCGCGGGGTTCGGCTGCGCGCCGGCGATCGACTGGTGCGTTTCAGCTACCAGCCGCGCAGCTTGAGCGTCGGTCTGGCCCTGACGGCCCTGGCCGCGGTCATCGCCACGGCGTTGGCACTGCGCGCGCGCTACGGCGCGGCCGGCAGCAGCAACTCGGGGTGAGCGATCCAGGCCAAGAGGTACGGCGCATCCGCGCCCTCCTCGTAGGCGGCCAGTAGGAAGGGCCGGTCGAAGACCAGCTCGCGGGGCTGGATGATCGCCGCCGAGCCGACGCCCATGAAGGCGCGGCTACGCAACACCATGCCGGCCTCGTCGAGCTTGAGCCGCAGGCGCTGTTGCACGTTGGTCAGCGGGGTCTGGGAGCCGTCGGGCGAGAGCAAGGGCAGGCCCTCGAGCTCGCGGAAGCGGTGGCTCAGATCGAAGTCGATCTCCGGCGCGGCGAAGCGGTCGCCGGCGGAGAGCGAGTGCGTCGGGTTGCCCTCGATCAGGGCCCAGGCCCGCTCCCAAGTCGCGCCCAGGGTCGCGCCCGGCGCGACGCGCGCGAGCACGATCCGGTCGCGCGCAGACTTCGGTTCGAGCACCACGCAGAACTCGGCGCGATCGGGCGACTCGTGGTAGCGCAGGATCTCGTGCAGCCGCTTGTGGTTGGCGTCCTGCCAGTCGAAGGAGCCGATGCCGAAGGCGTCGACCAGGGTCGGCTGCTCCTCGGCGGCACCCTGGAAGGGCAGCGGCGCCGAGGCCAGGTCGTCGAAGCGCGTCTCGAAGGCCAGGGTCTTGGCGATCTCGGCGTAGGCGAACAGGGCCCCGGCGGGCGCGTCGGCCAGGGCCTGGTCGAACTCGGGGTCGGGCGGACTGCCGCGCTCGGCCAGGGCGCGCGTCACCGCGCTGCCCAGGGACGGCCCCGCCCGTCCGGCCAGTACCACCACGCTGTCCGGATCCACGTCGCCGGCGTCGAACTCGGTCGTCGCCAGGATCGCTGCCCAGGGGGCAGAGCCCACGACCTGGAGCGGCCTCCCCAACTCGTCGCCCAGGGCGTCCCACGCGAGCTTGATCGAGCCCGACCAGAGCGTGTTGCGAGCCGGATCGAGGGGCACCTCCGGCCCGACCACGAACTCACTGAAGGCCAGGGAGCTAGCTTGGGCTTCGAGCTGGGCCGGCTCGGCCCCGTGGGAGCGGCAGCCCGTGAGCGGAACCACTCCGACCAGCAGGAGGGCGCAGATCCGCACGGCGCGGATTTCGGATCGACGTAAGCGGGCGGTGGACATGGCTTCGAGCGGCATCGTGGGAATCCTCCGCAGGCACAACGCCGCCCCGCCCGCCGATCTTGGCGCCTCTGGCGCCGATCTGGCGCGCGTCCCCGGGGCGCAGCCCTCGAGGAGCGCGCCCCGGGCGCGCTCCTCGAGTCCGACCTCAAGTGCGATAGTCGGCGTTGATCCGGACGTAGTCCGCGGACAGGTCACAGGTCCAGACGTCGGCCTCGGCGGGCCCGGCCGCCAGATCGATGGCCAGCAGGATCTCCTTGTCCTCGAGCATGTGGCGGTGGGCCTCGCCCTCGTTCTCGGGCTGGGGCCGACCCTTGGCGTAGACCTCGGCGCGCCCGATCGTGACGCGGGCCTGGGCCGGGTCGAAGGCGACCCCCGAGCGCGCGGCGGCGGCCAGGATGCGGCCCCAATTGGGGTCGCGCCCGTGCACGGCGGTCTTGGTCAGGGGGCTGGTCGCGATGGTTCGCCCGACCACCACGGCCGCCTCCTCGTCCGGCGCGCCCATCACGCGCACGGTCACCAGGCGCGTGGCGCCCTCGCCGTCCACCGCGATCTTGCGCGCCAGGCGCTCGGCCACGTCCTCGAGCACGACCGCCAGCTGCGGGTCGCGGGGCGCGCCCTGGTCGGCGGCGGTGCTCCACAGAAGGACGGTGTCGTTGGGCGAGGTGTCGCCGTCGACGGTCAGGCGCTGGAAGCTGCGGTCGTTGACCTGACGCAGGAGCTTCAGGGGTTCGTTGCCCAGGGGCGCGTCGGTCAAGAGGAACCCGAACATGGTCGCCATGTTCGGATGGATCATCCCCGAGCCCTTGGCGATGCCGACCACTTGGCTGCCGCCGGGCAGCTCGCGGCGCACGATCTTGGGCACCAGGTCGGTGGTCAGGATCGACTGGGCGAAGGCGTGGCCGCCGTGTTGGGCGTCCGCCGAGGTCAGAAGGGGCAGGGCATCCATCACGCGGTCCACGGGCAGCCGCTCGCCGATCACGCCGGTCGAAAGGAACAGCACCTGCTCGGGCGGGCAGCCGATCAGCTCGGCCAGGGCCGCGCACACCCGACGGTTGTCCTCGATCCCGGCCGTGCCCGTGGAGCAGTTGGCGTTGCCGCTGTTGACCAGCACCGCGCGCACGAGGCCGCCGGAGCGGCTCAGGTGGTCGCGACAGACGCTCACGTGTGCACCCAGCAGCAGGCTCTTGGTGTAGATCGCTGCCGCCGGCCGGGCCTCGTCCGTCACCAGCAGTCCCAGGTCCAGGCAGTTCTTGCGCGCGCGGATCCCGCACTGGACCGCGGCGGCGCGCAAGCCGCTCGGCAGATCGTCTTCGTTGGGCATCGGCATGGTCAGGCTCGGTCGGAGGTGGTGGTGGGGGACGGGTCTTGGGGCAGTCGCGTTCCGAGCTCGGTCTTCCAACGCTCGGCCTCGGCGTGCACGCGCACGGGTGCGGTGCCACCGACGACGGAGCGCCGCGCGAGCACGGCGTCGATCGAGAGGGCTTCGGACAGGTCCTCGCCCAACTCGGGCAGGAGCTGGGTTCGCAGGGCCGCGGGCAGGTCCTCGAGTTCGACGCCGAGCTCGAGCGCGCGACGCACCGCGACGCCAGCGCGCTCGTGGGCCGTGCGGAAGGGCACGCCCGCCCGTACCAGCAGGTCGGCCAGGTCGGTCGCGTTCAGGTAGCCGGTCGTGGCGGCGGAACGGCAGCGCTCGGCGTCGTAGCGGGCGCCGCGCACGCACAGCTCGGCCACTTCGAGGCAGGCCGCGGTCTCGTCCAGGGCCAGGAACAGGGCGCGCTTGTCCTCCTGCAGGTCGCGGTTGTAGGCCAGGGGCGTGCCCTTCAGCATCGTCAACAGGGCCTGCAGCGCGCCGGTCACGTGCCCGCACTTACCGCGGATCAACTCCAACGCGTCCGGGTTCTTCTTCTGCGGCATCAGGCTCGAGCCCGTGCACACGGCGTCGTCGAGCTCGAGGAAGCCCGCTTCGTTGGTGGCGAAGAAGATCCAGTCCTCGGCCAGGCGCGAGAGGTGTACCGAGATCAGACTGGCGGCGAAGACCAGCTCGCACAGGTGGTCGCGGTCGCTGACGGCGTCGATGCTGTTGCGACAGGGTCCTCCGCCGAAGCCCAGGTCGCGGGCCACGGCCTCGCGGTCGATCTCGAACGCCGTGCCGGCGAGGGCGCCGCAGCCCAGGGGGCAGCGGTCCATGCGCGCGGCGGCGTCGCCCAGGCGCTGGGCGTCGCGCTCGAACATCTCCACGTAGGCCAGGCTGTGGTGGCCGGCCGTGATCGGCTGGGCGCGCTGCATGTGGGTGTAGCCGGGCAGGGCCAGGTCGCTCGTGCCCTCGGCCAACTCCGCCAGGGCCAACTGCAGGGCGCCCAGGCGCGCCTGCAGGCCGGCGCTGACCCGGCGCAGGTGCATCCGCACGCCGGTGGCGACCTGATCGTTGCGCGAGCGTCCGGTATGCAGCCGGCGCCCCAGATCGCCCAGGGCCGCGTTCAGGCGCGCCTCGACGAAGGAGTGGACGTCCTCGGCGGCCGAGCGCAGCAGCACCTGGGGATCGGCGCGCACCTCGCGCTCGATGGCGTCCAGGCCCGCGACCAACTTCTCGGCCTCGTTCTCGTCCAGCACGCCCGCGGGCACGAGCGCCCGGGCCCAGACCCGACTGACCTCGAGGTCTTCGAAGATCAGCCGCCGATCGATCGAGAGGCTCTCCTGGAAGGCCAGGAAACGCGGGTCCTGGCCGCTGGCGAAGCGCCCGCCCCACAGGCCCACTTGGCTGCCGGCCAGGCCCTCGCCGGATTCGATGCCGATGTCCATGCTCACGACCGGACCGTGTCCAGCTCGGAGTCGGTGCCGTGCACCCGCGCGGCGACCTGACCGGGCAGGCCGTACAGACGCACGAAGCCCTTGCTGTCGACCCGGTCGTAGCCGGTGCCAACACCGAAGGTGGCCAGGTCCTCCGAATAGAGGCTCTTGGTGCTGGTGCAGGCGACGGTGGTGGCGCGGCCCTTGTAGAGCTCGACCGTGACGCTCCCGCTCACGTCGCGGTTGGCCGCGGTGAAGAAGGCGTCCAGGGACTCGCGCAGGGGGTGGAACCAACGGCCGGTGTAGACCACGTCCGCGTACTCCAGGGCCAGCCGCTCGCAGGTGCGCGACAGGTCACGCTCCATGGTCAACGCGCGCAGGCTGCGCAGGGCCTCGTACAGAATCGTGCCGCCCGGGGTCTCGTAGACGCCGCGCGACTTCATGCCGACCAGGCGGTTCTCGACGATGTCGACGCGACCCACACCGTGGGCGGCACCGACGGCGTTGAGGCGCTCGATCAGCGCGACCGGGCCCAGTTGCCCGCCGAAGGCGCCCACGGGCACCCCGGCCTCGAAGTCGATCATCACGCGCTGCGGCGCGTCGGGAGCCTGGCGCGGGTCGACCGTCCAGGTCCACACGTCGTCCGGCGGCGCCGTGCCGGGATCCTCGAGCGACCCGCCCTCGTGGCTGATGTGCCACAGGTTGCGGTCGCGGCTGTAGATCTTGGTGCGCGAGGCGGTGATCGGGATGCCGGCCTTCTCGGCGTAGTCGATCGCGTCCTCGCGGCTCTCGATCTCCCACTCGCGCCAGGGGGCGATGATCTCGAGCTCCGGGCCCAGGGTCATGAAGCCCAGCTCGAAGCGCACCTGGTCGTTGCCCTTGCCCGTGCAGCCGTGGGAGACGTAGCGCGCGCCGAGCTCCTTGGCGAAGGCCACCTGGGCCTCGGCCAGGACTGGCCGCGCGAGGCTGGTGCCCAAGAGGTAGCGACCTTCGTAGGTGGCCAGGGCGCGCAGGGCGGGCCACACGCAGTGGGTCACGAAGCGCTCGCGCAGGTCGACCACCCGCGCCGAGGCGGCGCCGCTGGCCAGGGCCTTCTCTTCCAGGCCGACGAGTTCCTCCTCGCCTTGACCCACGTCGCCGCAGATCGCGTGGACCTCGACCCCGTAGTGCTCACGCAGCCACGGGATAGCGATCGAGGTGTCCAGTCCGCCGGAGTATGCGAGTACGAGCTTGTCCATGGGGGTCGTCTTCGAGAGGGGCAGTGTCGGTGGGGGGGGCGCTCAGCCCAGGGCGGCGACGGCGTCGGGCGCCATCAGCATGGCCATGATCGCCTTCTGCACGTGCAGGCGGTTCTCGGCGATGTCGAACACGATCGAGCGCGGTCCGTCGATCACCTCCGCGGTCACCTCGGCACCCCGGTGGGCGGGCAGGCAGTGCATGAACAGGGCGTCGGGCGCCGCGCGCTCCATCATCTCCGGATCCACGCGGTAGGCGCTGAAGATCGCCGCGCGCTCCTCGATCTCGTCCTCCTGGCCCATGGAGGCCCACACGTCGGTGTAGACCGCGTCGGCCCCGGCCACGCCCTCGTGGGCGTTCTCGACGATGCGGATCTCGGCGCCGGTCTCGCGGGCGGCGATCATGGCGTCGTTCAGGATCCGCGAGTTGGGCTCGAAGCCCTCGGGCGAGCACACGGTCACGTGCACGCCCAGGCGCGCGCCGGTCTGCAGCAGGGAGTGGCAGGTGTTGTTGCCGTCGCCCACGTAGGCCAGCTTGCGACCGGCGAGGGTGCCCCAGTGTTCACGCAGGGTGAAGAAGTCCGACAGCGCCTGGCACGGGTGCAGGAGGTCCGACAGACCGTTGATCACCGGCGCCGAGCAGGCCTCGGCGAACTCCTCCACGTGGCGGTGCTTGTAGACCCGCAGCACGGCGCCGTCGACCCAACGCTCGAGGTTGCGACCCAGGTCGCTGATGGCCTCGCGCGAGCCCAGCCGCGCGTGGCGGTGGTCCAGGAAGACGGCGCTGCCGCCCAGCTCCTGCATGCCGATGTCGAAGGTGAAGCGCGTGCGCAGGCTCTCCTTCTCGAACAACATGCCGAGCTTCTTTCCGGCCAGCACGTGTCCGAAGCCGGTGCGGTCGGCCTTGAGCTGCGCGGCCACGTCGAAGATGCGGGCCACGTCGCCGGGGCCTAGCGGAGCGGTGGAGATCAGGTCTCCGGTGGGGAGGGTCGCCGTAGTCGGGGTCGCCGTAGTCAGGTCAGGCATGTTTGCGTCTCGGTGAGGCAGGCTTCGAGGGTCTCGAGGCCGAGTGAGAGGTCGGTCGGCGCGATCACGTAGGGCGGCAACAGGCGCAGCACGTTGTCCCCGGCGGTGCAGGTCAGCACGCCGCGCTGGTGCAGGAGGGCGCTCAGCTCGCCCGCGGGCGTGGCCATTCGCAGGCCTTGCATCAGGCCGCGGCCGCGCCGCTCGATGACGTGGTCGAAGCGCGCGACCAGGCGGTCGAGGCCGGCCGTCAGTTCGGCGCCGCGGGCCGCGACGTCGGCGGCGAGCTCGCCCGCGTCCCACAGCTCCAGGAAGGTCAGGGCGGCGCGCAGGGCCAGGGGCCCGCCGCCGAAGGTCGAGCCGTGGTCGCCGGGGACCAGGGAACAGGCCAGGTGCTCGGCCACGACCGTCGCGCCGATCGGCAGGCCGGCGCCCAGGGGCTTGGCCAGGGTCACGATGTCCGGCGTGACGCCCGCGGACTGGGCCGCGAGGAAGCTGCCCGTGCGCCCGCAGCCGCTCTGCACCTCGTCGTGGATCAGGATCGTTCCGGTCGCCGTGCAGAGCTCGCGCGCGCGCCGCAGGTACGCGTCCGGCAGGGGCCGCAGGCCGCTCTCGCCCTGGATCGGCTCCAGGATCAGCGCCGCCGGCTGCAAGCGCTCGAGGGCCGCTTGCAAGGCGTCGACGTCACCGGCCGGCACGAAGTGGCAGCCCGGGATCAGGGGTTCGAACGGCGCCCGGTAGCGCTCGGTCCAGGTCACCGAGAGGGCGCCGAGGGTCCGCCCGTGGAAGCTGCCTTCCAAGGCCAGGAAGGCTGTGCGCGGGGCCGTTCCCGCCGCTTGCGCCAAGCGGTGGTGGTGGGCCCGCGCGGCCTTCAGGGCGCACTCGTTGGCCTCGGTGCCGCTGTTCGAGAAGAACGCCGCCTCCAGGCCCGTGTGCTTGGCGAGCAGCCCGGCCACCTGCTCGGTGTACGGGTGGCGATAGAGGTTGCAGGTGTGCAGCACCCGCCCGATTTGGTCGGTGAGGGCCGCGACCAGCGCCGGGTGGGCGTGGCCGAGGGCGGACACGGCGATGCCACCCATCAGGTCGATGTACTCGCGCCCCTGCCCGTCCACCAGCCGCGCGCCGCGGCCGTGGGTGAAGGTCGGCTCGGCGCGCTGATAGGTCCGAAGAACGTGCTCATCCACGGCCGACAACCTCCGAGTTGGACAGCAAGACCGTGCCGACGCTGGACTGCAGCGCGCCGCGAATCGCGTCCTCGCCGGCCCAGGGAGCGATCTTGACCAGGGTGCGCGAGGGCGGGGTCAGGGCCGCCAGGGCGCCCTCGACCTTGGGGATCATGCCGCCTTCGATGGTGCCCTCGCGGTCGAGCTCGGCCAGGCGGTCGAGGGTCGCGCAGGCCACCCGTTGGCCCTTGCCGTCGAGCAGTGCGGGAACGTCCGTGAGCAGCAGCAGCACGTCCGCGTCGATCGCCCGCGCCAGGGCGCCGGCCGCGTGGTCGGCGTTGACATTCAGGAAGGGCTCGTCGCCGCCCGCCGAGCCCTGGTGCGGACCGACGGTCGCGACGACCGGCACGAAGCCGCCGGCGAGCAGGTGCTCGAGCAGCTTCGAGTTGACCGCGCTGACCTGACCCACGTAGCCCAGGTCGACCTCGTCGGAGTGCAGGGGCTCGGCATCGAAGAGCGCGCCGTCGGCGCCAGAGAGGCCCGCGGCACTGACCCCGGCCACCTCGAGGGCGCGCACCAGGATCCGGTTCACGCTGCCGCCGAGGATCGCCAGGGCCACCTCGGCGGTGCGCGCGTCGGTCACTCGCAGGCCGCGCCAGCGGCGCTCGACCAGGCCCAGGTCCGCGCACATGCGGCCGAGCTGGCGCCCGCCCCCGTGGACGATCACGAGCTCGTGCCCGGCCGCCAGGGCCTGGGCCACCGAACGCGCGAAGGAGCTGCGGGCGTCGGGCTCGTCGAGCACCGCGCCGCCCACCTTGACGAGCATCCTCATTGCAGGCCTCCCGGGGCGACCGCGGTCGCCGTGTGTTGCCCGTGTGCCGGGCCCAGTCCTGTCCCCTCGGGCAAGCCGAGCAGCAGGTTGGCGTTCTGCAGGGCCTGCCCAGCGGCGCCCTTGAGCAGGTTGTCGATGGCGCTGACCACGCAGACCAGCGGCCCGTGGGCGGCGACGCCCAGGTGGCACTGGTTGGTGCGTTGGACGCGGTCCAGCTCGGGCAGGCCGCGTTCGTAGACGGTCACGAAGGGCTCGTCCCGATAGCGCGCCGACAGGGCGGCCGCGATGTCGCCCGCGCCGACTCCCGCGCGCGGCTGGAGGTAGATCGTCGACAGGATCCCGCGCAGGATTGGCAGCAGGTGCGCGGTGAAGACGACCCGATCGTTGCCGGCCTCCTGGCAGATCTCGGGGCCGTGCCGATGGACGCCCACGCCGTAGGCGCGGAAGTTCTCGTGCACGTTGCCAAAGTGCGTCGTCGCGCTGGCGCTGCGGCCGGCGCCGGTCAGTCCGCTCTTGGCGTCGACCACCATCGGGGCCGCGGGCTCGAGCAGGTCCGCCTCGAGCAGGGGCTTGAGGGCCAACAGGGCCGAAGTGGGGTAGCAGCCGGGGTTGGCCACGAGCTGGGCGCCGGGGACGCGCTCGCGCGCGAACTCGGTCAGGCCGTAGACGGCCTCGGCCAGGAGTTCGGGCGCTGTGTGGGGCTGGCCGTAGACGCGCTCGTACTGGGCTGCGTCGCGCAGGCGGAAGTCCGCCGAGAGGTCGACCACGCGGGCCCCGCGCTCCAGGGCGGCGAGGGCCAGGGGCGCCGAGGTGCCATGGGGCGTGCAGAGGAAGACCACGTCGACGCCGTCCAAACGGTCGAGGTCGAGGGCGTCGATGGGGGGGTCGACCGGCAGGGCCGGCGGCTCCGGGGCCTGGCCCGGCCGCGCGCTCATGGCGGCGGCCAGCTCGAGGGCCGGGTGGGCCTCGATCAAGGCGCGCAGCTCGCGCCCGGCGTAGCCGCTGGCACCCAGGATCGCGGCGGACTTGGTGTTCATCGAGCGGTCTCCAGACTCTTGCCCGCCGCGGCGGCGAAGTGCTTCACGAGGGCCTTGGCCGAGCCCGGGTTGCGGGTGATGACGAGGATCGTGTCGTCGCCGGCCACGGTGCCGAGGATCTGCGGCTCGTCGGCCTGATCGATGGCCAGGGCCAGGGGTTGGGCACCGGAGGGCGGCGTCCGCAGCACCACTTGGTTCTGGGCCGCCACCGCCGACACCGCCCAGCGCCGCAGGGCCGTGGCCAGGGCGGCCGAGGCGTCATCCGCAGCGCCGGGCTCCTCGGGCAGGTGGTAGCCGTCGGGGCCCTTGACCACGCCCATGTCGCGCAGGTCGCGGCTGAGGGTGGCCTGGTTGGCGACCAGGCCGCGATCGGCGAGGCGCTGGGCCAACTCGGCCTGGCTCCCGATCGACTCGGTCTGGAGCAGCTCGACGATGGCGCCGCGGCGCTGGCGCTTGGTTTGGACGGTGGAGACCATGGCAGGAATATGCGGCGAGAGTGCATGAATATGCGTATGGCGGCAACCCCCCTCGATGGCAAAACTTCGATCCCGAGTCGCCGCCGAGGGCGCTCGACCCAGGCCGGCGGGTTTGGTCGACTGCCGCGCTCCCCGTGACCGCCAACCCACAAGGTGCCGAACCCCGGCCCGCGCCGATGGACGCCGAACACACCCTGCTGCAGCGCCTGCGCGCCGCCAACGAAGCCTGGACCCAGGGGCGACCCGAGGAGGTCGCCGAGTTCTTCCACCCGAGCGTCGTGATGGCCGCCCCCGACGGGCGGGTTCTGGTCCGGGGGCGGGTGGAGATGGTGCAGAGCTTCGTCGACTACGCCGAGGGCGCGCGCACGGTGCGCTTCGAGGAGTTCGAGCACCGGGTGCAGGTGAGTGGTGACACGGCGGTGGTCAGTTACCTGTTCGAGGTCGAGTACGTGGTGCTCGAGGAGCCCGGGGTGAACCACGTGGAGCGCGGGCGCGAGCTGCTCGTCTTCGCCCGCGGTGGAGAGCGGGACGATTGGACCGTGATCTGGCGCGAGCAGACGCCGCTCGACGCCCCCGAGCTCGACTGAGCACTCCCCGAGCGTCCGGTAGGCGTTCGTACGAACGCCTACCGGACGCGCTCCCGTCAGTCGAAGCGCGCGAGGGCGAAGCGAGGTTCGACCTCGCGCGCTCCCGACACGAGCTGCGCCACGTGCTCACCCAGGGCCGGGCCGTGCTTGAACCCGTGCCCACTGCCGCCGCCGGCGATCCAGACGTTGTCTAGGTCGGGATGGCGGTCGACCACGAACGCACCGTCAGGCGTCTCGGTGTACTGACACACGCGCGCCTCGAGCAGCGGCGCGGCGCGCAGGCCGGGAAAGCGCAGGGCCAAGTGCTCCCGCGCGCGCTCGAGTCCGGCGGCCGACGGGCTGCGGTCTTGGGTTGAGGGATCACAGACCTCGCCCCGCGTGTCGTCCGCGAGCTTGAAGCCCCGCGCTTCGGTCTCGGGGATGCCGTACCAGAAGCGCTCGGCGTGGTCGGACCAGACCGGCAGGCCGCGGTGCGCCTCATCCCCCGGGGGCGTGCCGAAGTAGAAGACCTCCTGCCGCGTGACGCGCAGGTGCGTCCCCGCGCGCCGCACCAGCTCGCCGAGCCAAGGGCCGGCGGCGAGCACGAAGGCGTCGGCCTCGAGCCGGTCGTGCCCTTCGACTTCGAGGTGTCGCAGTCGCCCCCCGTCGCGTGGACCCAAGCGCGCCCGCGCGGTCAGGTAGCTTCCGCGCGCCTCCAAGAGCGCGTCGCGCACCTCGGCGCAGGACCGCCGCGCCAGGAGTGAGCCCGCCCCGGGCTCGACGAAGGCCCATTCGATCCCCTCGGGCGAGATCGCCGGATAGCGCTCGGCCACCTGCGCCGCGTCGAGCACCTGCGGCGTCACGCCGATCGAGCGCAGGCCCGCGAGGCTGTCGCGCTCGGTGCGATCGTCGACGGCGCCCGCCATCCAGAGCAGCCCGGTCTCGTGGAACAGCCGCCGCCCCCGCTCGACCTCGAACCCGCGCCACAGGTCCAAGGAACGCGCGGCCATGCGCGTGAACAGCTCGCTCGCCCCGTAGCTGCGTCGCAGGACCCGACTCTCGCCCCCCGAGCTGGAGCGCGCGTTGCCCGGCCCCCAGGCGTCGACCAGGGTCACGCGGTGCCCGGCGCGGGCGAGCTGAAGGGCGGACCAACCGCCGAAGGCGCCGGCGCCGACGACGGCGATGTGTGAGGACGGGCGTTGCGATCGCATCGACCGATCCTACGTCGATCGAGGTCCCCGCCTCACGTTGCCAAGCGGCGGCCGCCCCGACGTGACGGGGCGGCGGCCGCGCGAATCACGGCGCGAGCGAACTCAGACCGTTCGAGGCGGCAAAGCCCTGCACCGCGACCGGGTCGAGGATCCAGGCCTGCAGCACGAGTTGGGCCCCCGAGAGGATCGGCGGATTCAGCGTGCCGCCGATCGTCGCCTGCCCCAGGGCATCGGTCGAAAGGGGCAGGACGATCACGGGCTGGGGAATCAAGAGACCGCCGAACAGCGGTGTCGGCACCGCCGCCGGGCCCAGGACCCAGGCGCCCGGCGACGAGGCTCGGGCGCTCGACAGCCGCAGCTCGACGCTGCTTCCCGCCGCCAGTGCGCCCGCGCCGTCCAGGACCGGCAGCCCCTGGGTTCCTGCGAGTCCGCCGCCCAGCCCTTCCCATGGGCCGATGGTGCGAAGGGCCGCGCGGTAGCTCTGGTAGGGCTCGTCGAAGCGCAGGTCCGCGGTTGCGAGCAGCGAGTGCCCGTCGATCGTGGCCAGGCTCGGCGCGGTGATCGGGTCGAGACCCGTGTGGAGCGGAACGCCGCCCGAGTCCACGAGCGTGCCGTCCTCGAGCACGCGGATGCCGTAGACGTCCGTCCGCTGGTCGAAGAAACTCGCTGCCTCGCGCTTGTCCTCCCAGGCGACGACGAACTGCGATCCGGTCCAGGTCGCGCTGGGCCAGACCTGTTGGCCAGGCGCCGTCGCGAGGTTCTTGCCCGAGGTCCCGTCGAGCAGGCTGCCATCGAGGGCCAGGCGCCCGAACGCGAGGTCGGGGTTCGAGCTGCTGTCCGTGCCGGTGCGCCAGGCGACCAGGGCCACGCTGTCCGAGGCCGCGACCGTGGGCTGACCGCCTGTGAAGCTCACCACGAACTCACCGGCCGTCGAGCCATCCGCCGCGATGAACGCCGCGGTGACCACCGCCGCGGGGTTGTCGTGGCTCACGTTGCGTTGCCACACGGCCAGCCAGCGGTTACCGAAGGCGGTCACCTCCGGCCGACGCGCGAAGGAGTTGCCCAGGGCGATCGGCGTCGCGTCCAACACCGCGCCCGTCGGTCCGTCCACGCGCTTGGCGCGGGGGAAGGCGAACTGGATCGACGAGACGAACTGGGCGTAGACCACCAGGAAGTCGTCCCCGACGGCGGCGACGTCGGGCGAATGCCCCGCGTCGATCGCGATCGGCTGGGCATCCAGCGCAACCATGGCCGCGTCGTAGCGCCGCCCGAAGGTCTGGCCGTTATCGGCCCAGACGATCAAGAACGCCGATCCGTTCCAGGCCGCGTCCGGCGGCGACAGGTTGACGCCGGTCGCGACCTCGATCGGTTGAAGATCGATCGCAGTCCCGAACTCGTCGATGCGCTGGGCCATGAGCCGCATACCGGCCGAGGTCGCATCCAGGAACGTCGTCAGCACCTGCCCGGATCCCACGGTCAGGTCGGGGAAGAGTTGAGCCGGCGCCGCCAGGGAGATCGGCGCGGGGACGGTGGTGCTCCCGTCCGCACCGAGGGCCTGCCCGTAGATGTCGTCGGGCACGAAGGTCGCCGCGCGACGGTCGCGCCAGACCACTTGAGCGCCACCGTCGGTTCGGCCGGTGAGATCCACTTGGTCGATGGAGTTCTCGTTCGGCGTGTCGAGGGCGATGCCGCCGGGGTCGAGCACCTGACCCGTGGACGTGATCCTGACCGCCAGGGGACCGAGCAGCACGTTGCGCCAGTAGACCCACCACTGGCCGCCGGCCCACGAAGCATGAGGCGAGCCCGTCACGCTGGCGCTCGATCCCAGGGCGAGGCCCGCCGGCACGGCGAGCACGCCGGTCGTACTCATGGTCGACGCGCGCACCTGCCCGCCCTCGATCCAGGTCACCATGTACTGGCTGCCGTCGGAGGCGAAGCTGCCCGCCGGCAGGTTGTTCAGGGTGCCCAGGGCGGCGAGGTTCGACGAGTAGCGCTTGGCGATTGGAGCTCCGCTGGCGGTGTAGGTCAGCAGGTACTCGCCGCCCGCGCTCGCGAGGCCGAGGTTGAAGAACAGGAAGAACGTGCCGGGCACGAGTTCGACGCCGGCTGGATCGACCACCGTGCCGTCGGCCGCGACGCGCACGCCGAAGATCCCGGTCTCGGTCGATGTGGTGCCCTGGTAGGCGACCATCCAGTCGGTGCCGGATGTGGCCAGAGCGAACATGGAGCTCGAAGAAGTCTCGAAGGCGTGCAGCACCAGCGGCGACTCATCGAGGACGACGCCGTCCGGCGAGACCCGCACGGCCAGGATGCCGTCGGCGAAGAAGCTCTGCGTCGGCGACTGGTCGCGCCAGACCACGAGCCAGTTCTCGCCGTTCCACGCCACCTGCGGCTCGCGCTGCTCGCCGAAGGTCGTGCTGATAGGGATCGGCGTCGGATCGAGGGGCAGGCCGGCGGGGTCGAGGCGCACGGCGAAGATGTCGCGGACGGTGGCGTTGCCGGAGAATGTCGTCAGCGGCTCGCTGCGAAGGTCGCTCCAGACGGCCAGGGCGCCGGGCCCACCCGCGGCCACCTGGGGTTGGTCTTGGAGACCCGCCGCGGCACCGATCAGGTCGTCGCCGGGGAGGAACTTGCTCTCGCCGCCGCTGAGCTGGGCCATGGCGGGGGCGGAGAGAAGGGTCAGGGCGCACAGCAGGCGCACTGGCTCGAACAGTCGGGGGAGCATCGCTGGCTTCCGGTCAGGGGTCGCGGGGTGGAATCGCCGGCGCGCGTACGGGCGGTCCGAGGTCACTTTTGGCAGATCTCGGGATCGCGTGGTGGCATTTAGGCGCCGAATCCACCGCTGGTCCCACGACTCGAGAAGGCGTTCCCGGGCGCGAGGAGATGGCGGTGGACTCTGATCCCTTGCCAAATGTCGTGCCGCCTCGGGCCAGGCTCGCGCCGACGGCGCTCGGGGCCGGCGCAGGGGATGGGCGGGTGGGTCCTCGACCACGGTGGCTGGATCCAGCCGGCACCCCGATCCCGGGTCTGGACGGATCCGATCCATATCCCGGACGCAGCGGGACCCGGAGGTGGGTCCGGGCGCGGTGGTGGCCCCTTCCCGGGCCCGTCAGTTCGCCAGCGCGCCCACGGCCCAGTGGGGCAGGTCGAGGGTCACTTGACCCTCGGGCACGGACGCTTCGAGCAGCACCTCGGCGCGCTCTGGGTTGCCCGACAGGCGCTCGGCGGCGGCCAGTTCGAGTCGCAGCAGGGGCGAGCCCGGTTGCCCCGCGTCGCAGGAGGCGCGCCAGGCCTGGCGGTAGCTGCGCACGGCGATGCCGTAGTTGCCCACCTGGGCGTGCTCGCGACCCCACAAGTGTTGGGCCATCGACTCCAGGGCGGCAACCGTCGGTGTCGTGCCCGATTGGTCGCGCAGCTTGTCGGCCCGCTCGATCAGGTCGTCGGGGGTCAAGGGCTTGCCAGCCAGCTCCAGGAGTTCGCGCGCCGTCTGCGGTCCGACCCAACCGCCGAGCTGGGCGTCGCGGGCCAGGGCGCTCACGCGCTCGGAGTCGAGGGCGCCTCGCGCGACCGCGGCGCGGGCCGCATCGAGGGCGGCTGTCGCGAGGCCCGACTGCAGGGTCACGCGCACCTCGTTGAAGGCGCAGGCCGGATCGTGGGGGCGCAGGGCCGCGGCTTCCTGGAAGGCGATGCGCGCCGCTCGCAGGTCGCCGATGGCGATCGCCGCCAGGCCCCGCTGGGTGTGAGCGTTGGCCGAGAAGGGGCGCACCGCGTGCAGACGCTCGCCGAGCACCGCGACGAGCTGGGAGTCGCCGGCGCGCCGCGCGTCGATCAACGCCAACTCGAGGGCGGTGGAGCTGGTCCGGCCGCTGGCGACGAGGGCCGCGTCGAGGGCCTGGGTCGCGCGCGCGCGCGTCGCCGCGGCTTCGGACTCGCCCAGGCCACCCTGGGCCAGGGTCAGGTTCGCGCGGACGCTGCGAGCCAGGGCGTTGCCATGGGTCACCAGCCGCCAGGGTGCGAGCGGGGCCGCCAGGGCGACGACCACCGGCGCGAGGGCGACCAACCGCGCGCGACCGCGACCCAGGGGCGCGCCCCAGCGCGTCCCCGCGACCACGCCGAAGACCGCCATGGCCTGCAGGGACGCCGCGGGGTTGGCGATCAGGTTCGAGTGCATGGCGGCGTTGACCAGCACCGCGATGCCGCAGGCGGCGCAGGCCGCGCGGCCGAAGGCCCGCTCCGTGATGCTGGCGCAGGCGGCTGCCAGGCAGGCGGCCAGGAAGGCGAACCAAGCCAGTCCGCCGAACCAACCCAGCTCGACGAAGCCTTCGAACCAATCGTTGTGGGCGTGCTCGACCTCGGTCGCGGCTCCCAGTTCGCCGTTCAGCTCGGAGGCGCGGGCCTCTGCCGGGTCGCGGTAGGGCGGGAAGCTGCGCTGAAAGCCGCCCGGTCCGAAGCCGAAGGGCCCGGCATCGGCGACCATCGCCGGCAGGGCGCCCCAGATCCGCAGGCGCACGCCGACGCCGCCCAGGTCGTCGTCCGGGGCGGTCGCGTCTTCGACGGGATCGATGTCGGCCACGGCGAGGACCACACCCGGACCGCCGCTGCCGACGTCGGCGCGCGAGTCGTCGTTGTGGGGGAAGGCCGAGAGCATGGCCACGAACACGAACATCGCCGCCGCGGAGCCAAAGGCGCCGCGCATGCGCCGGATCTCTTGGCACCAGGGCGAGCCGAGGGCCGCGGCGACCAGGGCCGCGGCGGCGGCCAGTCCGCCGGCGATCACGGGGCTCACGGCCGCGTGCACGGCGAAGGCGCCCAGGGCCGTGAAGCCGATCCAGCGCCAGGCGCCGCGCCGGCAGATTCCGATCCAGGCGCCGGCAATGGCGCCGGGCAGGGCGGCTTGGTTGGTCGAACCGACGTTCTGCAGGGTGCCGGCCAGGCCGACGGAGCTCGCGCCCACGGCAGCTTCCAAGAGGGCCGGCACGGTGTAGAGCAGGGACACGATCGTCAGGCCCTTGACCAGGGTGTGTCGCTCGCCGCGGTCGAGGCAGGAGGCGGCCACGAAGACCGCGAGGCCGCTGCCCAAGGTGAACAGGGGCGCCGAGTTCTCCAGCGCCGGAACCTGGTCCCCGAGGAAGTGTCCGGCCACCAGCGCGATCGCCGGCAGCACCGCCAGCAGGGCTCCGACCGGCAGACGCGTGATGGAGAGGGCGATCACGACCACCGCGGCCAGCCCCGAGAGGGTCGCCCAACCCGCACCAGTGATCAGCGGCAGGGGATCGAAGCCGGAGACGACGCGGGGCAGCGGCCACGCGAGCAGCGCGGGAGCTGCCAAGAGGGCGATGGTGCCAGCCAGGCCGGCGCGGCTCGGCGCCGTGGTGGGATCGGGCGTCATCGGGGGGGACGATCGGCGGAGAGCATCGGACTCCAGCAGTCCGGATGCGTCAAGTGCGCTCTAGGGCAGGACTTGTGGTCCTGAAGACGAGCCTGTGTCGGGAGCCGGGTGGCGGGGGGCAGGGGAAGCCGCGAGAGCGGTCAGCCGCCGCCGGGCCTCGACCGAACGCTCCGAGCGCCCTGACCTTCCCGGGTCCGCGCAGGAAGGCGTCCCCGGGGCCGGCGAGGGGGCGCGGAAGGGGCCTGCAGGCCGGGATCAGGGCTCGAGCTCCCGGGATCGGGCGCTCAGGAATTCGCGCTGACCTGGCGCACGGCCAGGATCGCGTCCACGAAGGTCTGGGGCTCGAAGGCCTCCAGGGCCTCGACGGTTTCCCCGGTCCCGATGTAGCGCACCGGCAGGCCCAGCTCGCGGCGGATGCCGAAGATCGCCCCGCCGCGGGCGGTGCCGTCCAGCTTGGCGACCACCAGGCCGGTGACCTCGGCCGACTGGGTGAACTGCTTGGCCTGGTTGATGGCGTTCTGACCGTTGGTCCCGTCGATCACCAGCAGCACCTCGTGGGGCGCGCCCTCGAGCCGCTTGGCCACCACCCGGCGCACCTTTTCGAGCTCCTTCATCAGGTTCGATTGGGTGTGCAGGCGTCCGGCCGTGTCGATGATCACCAGGTCGTGGCCCTCGCGCAGGGCGCGGTCCACGGTCTCGTAGGCGACTGCGGCGGGATCGGCGCCTTCGTTCTTGCGCACGATGTCGCAGCCCACGCGGCCGGCCCAGATCTCGAGCTGGTCGGCGGCGGCGGCGCGGAAGGTGTCGGCGGCGCCGACGATCACGCGCTTGCCCTGGCTGGTGAAGCGTTGGGCCAGCTTCGCGATCGAGGTCGTCTTACCCGACCCGTTGACGCCCACCACGAGAACCACGGTGGGCGAGTGGGCCAGCACGATCTCGGCCGGTTCCGTGTCGAGGCGTTCCAAGAGCGCGGCCCGCAGGCTGGCGCGCACGTCGTCCTCGCCCTTGAGCTCGCCGCGCTTGTGTTGGCGCTTGAGCTGGTCGACCAGCTCGATCGCCTCGGAACCCAGGTCCGAGGTGAAGAGCATCTCCTCGAGCTCGTCGAGGAGCTCGTTGTCGATCTCACGTCCGCCCCGGAACAGGCCGGATAGGCCGTCGCTAATGGCGGTGCGGGTGCGCGTGAGGCGCTGCTTGAGCCGATCGAAGAGACCCATGGGCGTTGTGCGTCAGTCGCCGTGTTCGGGGGCGACCAGCGGATCGACCACGGCCGGCGGCGCCGGACGGCTCTTGGAGCGATCCTTGACCTTGTCCAGCACGCCGTTGATGAAGCCGCCGGAGTTCGCGGTCGAGAAGCGCTTGCCGAGCTCGATGGCCTCGTTGATCGAGACCTTGGGCGGGATGTCGTCGCGGAACAGGAGCTCGAAGGTCGCCAGGCGCAGCACGTTCCGATCGATCACCGCCATGCGCGAGATCTCCCAGTTCTGCGCGACCGCGCGAATGTGGTCGTCGATCTCGTCGCGGTGCTCGAGAGCTCCGCGCACGAGCGTCGCGGCGAACTCAGAGGCCGTGCGGTCGGCCTCCTCGGCGCGCAGGAAGGTGTCGAGCTCGTCCTTCACCTCGCGGCCACGGATGTCGACCTGGTAGAGGAACTGCAGTGCGAGTTCGCGGGCGCGGGTGCGGCGTTTCATGACTTGATCTCCGCGCGCACACGGCCGCCACGCTCGAGTCGTTCGATCTGGGTCAGGCCGGCGAGCACCGCGACCGCGGCCCGTGCCACCTCGCGGCCCTTGTCGAGCCCGCCCTCGCCCGCCCGCCGCGCGCGCGCCTGGGCCTGCTCGAGGGTGTTGGTGGTCAGGAGCCCGAACAGCACCGGAGTGTCGGTCTGCAGCGCCACGTCGGTCAAACCGTGGGCGACCGCGCCGGCGATGTGTCGGTCGTGCTCGGTCTCGCCCTTCAGCACCAGACCGAAGCACAGCACCGCGTGCACGTCGTTGCGACGCGCCAGGCGCTGGGCCAGGATCGGCAGCTCGAAGGCGCCGGGTGCCAGGACCACGATCAGATCGGCCGCGTCGAGCCCGCAGTCGATCAGGTGATCGCGGGCCGACTCCAACATCGCCCCGGTCAGGTCGTGGTGGTAGGTCGAGACCACCGCTGCGATGCGGGTGCCCGGTTTCAGGCGCGCGTTCGCGCCGGCGGAACTGTTGCTGTCTAGAGCCATGGAACAGGGTCAGCGGGCTCGGAGAGAGTTCGAGACGCCCTGACGGACCGCAGAGTCTAAGCCGTCGAGGGCCGCTGGGGACCCACCCCGCTTCGGGGGAGACGAGAATCGAGAGGATTCTCCGCTGACCCCGACGACCCGGGCAGGGCCGTCAGCCCAAGAGCACGTCCATGGCCATCATCACCAGGAAGCCGCCCACCAGAGCGAAGGTGGCGTGGTCCTCGTCGCCGCGGCGGTGGGTCTCGGGGATGATCTCGTCGCTGATCACGAACAGCATCGCGCCACCGGCGAAGCCCAGGCCGAAGGGCAGGGCCGGCTCGGCCAGGGCCACGCCGGCCGCGCCGACCAGGCCGCCCAGGGGCTCGAGCAGGCCGGTCAAGAGGGACCAGCCGAAGGCCGCCAGGCGCGAGTAACCGACCGAGGCCAGGCTGACCGCCACGGCCAGGCCCTCGGGGATGTTCTGCAGGCCGATGCCGAAGGCCAGGGCGTTGCCGTCGGCCATCTCGCCGCCCCCGTAGCCGACGCCGACCGCCATGCCCTCGGGCAGGTTGTGGATCGCGATGGCGATCACGAACAGCCAGATGCGGCTCAGCTCGCGGCGGCTGTGGCCCTCGCGCCCGACCACGAAGTGCTCGTGGGGCGCGACGCGGTTGAGCCACCAGATGACCACGGCGCCGGCCAGGATCCCGGCCGAGACCGTGGCGACGGCCGCGGGCTCGCTGCCGTACAGCTCACCCCCGGCCTCGAGCCCCGGGAGGATCAGGGAGAAGACCGTCGCCGCGAGCATCACCCCCGCGGCCGAGCCCAGGAGCAGGGAGCGCAGGCGCTCGGAGATGTCCTTGACCGCGAACACGCCCAGGGCCCCGAGCCCCGTGGCCGATCCCGCGGCGAGGCTGCCGAGGAAGCCGAGGGCGATGGGATGCAGGGTTGGATCGGTCATGTGCCCATGGTGCGACTAGGCGTTCGTACCGTGCCAGGCACAAAACCGCCGCCTAACCCGGAGGG
Source organism: Engelhardtia mirabilis (assembly GCA_007751255.1). GTDB lineage: Bacteria > Planctomycetota > UBA1135 > UBA1135 > Engelhardtia > Engelhardtia mirabilis. Next base: position 5,466,253 of record CP036296.1, on the reverse strand, counting down.
GCCCCAGCCACCTTCGGCGGCTGGGGCCCCTCCGGGTTAGGCGGCGGTTTTGTGCCTGGCACGGTACGAACGCCTAGTCGCGCGCCAAGTCCTTACAGGGTCCCCGACAACTCCGCGCCTTGCGGGCCCTCGGGCCCGGGGGCCGTGCGACTCCCCCGCGTCAGCGCCCAGCTCACCCCGCGGCGCGTGGCGACCTCCACGTCGTCGATCAGGCTGTAGGCGAGCGGCACGACCCACAGGGTGAAGAACGTGCTCGCCGCCAGGCCGCCGGCGACGATGGTCGCCAGGGCGCGGTAGTCGATGGCGTCGGTGGCGGCCTCGGCCAGGATCATCGGCATCAGGCCGAAGACCGTCGTCAGGGCCGTCATCAGGATCGGACGCACGCGTTGGGCGGCGCCGTCGACGATGGCCTCGTCGCGGCGGGCGTCGCCGTATTCCTGGCGCAGGCGGTGGATGCGGTCGATCAGCACGATGCCGTTGTTGACCACCACGCCGGCCAGGATGATCAAGCCGATCCAACCCAGCATGTCCATGGGCGTACCCGTCAGGTACAGGGTCCAGATCGCGCCCAGCATCGAGTAAGGGATCGTGACCAGCACCGAGAAGGGCAGGGTCACCGACTCGAACAGGATCCCCATCAACAGGAACACCAGCACGATCGAGAGCAGCAGCGCGCGCTGCATCTCGGCGGCCTCGTCCTGCTGGCGCGCGCGGGCGGAGTTCTCCGTGCCCAGGCGATAGCCGCGCGGCAGCTCGAGCGCAGCCAGGGCCTCGTAGCCGCGCTCGGTCAGCTCGGTCAGGCGCAGGGTGTCCTCGACCTCGGCGGTCAGGGTGAAGGTCGTCTGGCCGTCGATGCGACGGATGCGGCGCGGGGCCGGCTCGAAGGTCAGGGCCGAGAACGACGCCAGGGGCACGGACGTCTCGCCGTTGAAGACCTGTAGGTCCTTCACGGTCGACAGACCGGCGACCTCGTCCTGGTCGAACTCGATCAGGAAGGGCACCTCGCGACCCTCCTCCTGGTAGCGCGGCAGCGGCCAGCCGCGCAGGGTCCAGGCGATCGTGTTCATGGCGATCTCGGAGTTGACCCCCATGGAGAGGGCCATGTCGCGATCGATGCCGATCTGCAGCTGGTTGGGGGAGTCGTCGAGGGGGCCCTTGACCACGCCCAGGCCGGGCACGGCCTCGAGCAGGCGCTTGGCCTCCACGCCGAGGTCCGCCAGCACGCGACTGTCGGGCCCGCGCAGCTCGAAGGCGGCGAAGTCCGAGCTGAAGTCGACGTCACGCTCGGAGTCGAAGAAGGTGACGATGTGCCCGGGCGGGCGCGGCACCAGCTCCTTCATGCGGCGCTCGAGGGCCTTGCGCTCGCTGGGCTGGACGGGCTCGTCCCAGTAGACCTCGACGTCGGCGCCGCGCTCGGAGAAGCGCGTGCTCCAGTGGTCGAAGCCGAGCTCGGGCTTGATCTCGTCCAGGAAGCGCTCGTGGATCGCGACCTCGTCCGAGGCCTCGGCGAGGGTGAAGTCCGTGTCGAAGTCGAGGTCGTAGCCGATCGAGTCGGTGTTCTGCTCCTCGGTCAGGGCTTCGAGGCCGATGCCCGAGAAGGGAATCACGATCGTCAGCATCGAGCCCAGGGCCAGCACCACCGACGCCGCGCGATTACGCAGGGCCCAGGCCACGACGCGCCGCTGGCCCTCGCGAGTCAGGTCGAGCAGGGAGTCGTAGCGCGGCACGAGTTGCACCGGTCGCCGGGGCGCGCTGCGGCCGCGTCGGCGCAACAGCGGCGGCAGGGCGATCAAGCCCAGTGCGAACAACCCGCCCAGCACGTAGGCCGTCGCCGGCGGAGCGACCTGGAAGGCTTGCTTGCCCCCCGGCAGGGCCCCGACGCCGGCGACGCCCTCCAGTTGACGGTGGGCCGACGGCACGGCGATCCAAACCACTGCCAGGGCGATGGCGCCGCGCACCAGGTAGCCGACCAGCGGGAACCGCCGCGGGGCGAGCAGCGACAAGACCACGCCCATCAAGGCGTAGAGCGCACGCGTGACCTGCAGCGCCACCCAGCGCAGACCCCCGACCAGCAGACCGGTCAGGCGCGCCGGAACGCGACCGACCGCTGCCACGGGGGCCAGGATCCGGTCGACCCAGGGGGCGCGGTCCCCGAGCACCCGCGCGGCGACCACCGGCAGGAAGACAACCGCCACGAACAGACTCGAGATCAGCGAGACCGAGAGGGGGATGCCGATGCCGCCGAACAGCACCCGCGCGCGCGGGTCGTCCGACATGAAGATGATCGGCAGGAAGACGACCACGGTGGTCATGGTCGCCAGGGTCACGGCCAGGGCGATCTCACGGGCGCCGGTCACGGCGGCGCGCAGGCCGTCCTCGCCGTCATTGCGGCGGCGCGCGATGTTCTCGACCACGACCACCGAGTTGTCGACCAGCATCCCGATGCCGAGCGTGATGCCCACCATCGTCAAGAGGTTGAAGCTGCCGCCGCTGAAGAACTCGAAGGCGATGGCCAGGAGCGCCGAGACGGGGATCGACAGGGCCACGCACAGGGTCAGGCGCAGGCGGCGCAGGAACACCAAGAGCACGAGCAGCGCCAGTCCACCACCCCACAGGGCCGTGGCGCGCAGCTGCGCCAGGCTGTTCTCGATCAGCTCGCCCTGCACGAAGAAGGGCAGGAACGAGATCTCGCCTGCCAGGCGCGGGTCCTGCTCCAGCTCTTTGAACGCCGCCACCAGGGCGCGACTGGCGTCGACTGCGTTGGCCTGGCTCTCCTTCTGGGCCACGCCGAAGTAGGAGTAGTTGCCGTCGATGCGGCTGAGCTGGTCGCGCACGCTCTTGGCCTTGATCACCTCGCCCAGGTCGGCCAGGGTCTGCCCGTTGCCGATCGGGTAGCGCTCGATCTCCTCCAGCGACTTGAAGCGGCTGTCCGCGCGCAGCAGGAAGTGCCGTCCGCCGTCGTCGATCTCGCCCAGGGGCTGGGCGAAGTTGTCGCGGCTCAGCCGACCGATCAAGTCGCCGATGTCGATGTTCGCGGCGCGCACGCGATCCTCGTCCAGCAGCACCCGCACGGAGTCCGCCAGGTCGCCCCAGACGTCGATCTTGCTCACGCCCTCGATCGACTCCAGGCGCGGGATGACGACCTCGTTCAAGAGGAAGTCGGTGCGGTCCGAATCGCCCGGGTGCAGGATCCCGAACCACGAGATCGGCAGTTGGTCGGCATCCTCGCTCCAGGTGCCGATGTCCTCGACGGTCGAGGGCAGGTTGGGCCGCGCCCGCTCGAGCCGGTCGCGCACCTCGGCCTTCATCAGGTCGATCGGCTGCGAGGCGTCGAAGTTGATGCGGATCTGGACCAGGTCCTCGGTCGAGTCCGAGCGCACCGTGTCGATGCCCGGCAGGGTCCGCAGCTGCTCCTCGATCACCCGCGCGACCTTCTCCTCGTTCTCGCGCGCGCTGGCCCCCGGGTTGGGCACCCAGACCCACAGGCGCTGGGCCGCGAAGCCCGAGGGCATCAACTGCAGCGGGATGCGCTGGTAGGAGATCAGTCCGACCACGAGCAGGGTCACGAAGGCGACCAGCAGCCCGATCGGACGCAGCACGGTGAAGCCGAAGAAGCCGTCGCCGTCCTGGGGGGAGCCTTGCTCCGAGGAGCCGGCGAGCGCGGCGCCCTGCGGCTCGGATCGTTGCGAATCGGAGCGCTCGGGCGCGGGAACCTCGGAGTCAGACATGGTCGTAGTCCTCAGGCGGTCCGGTTGCGGACGAAGAGCCCCTCGAGTCGGGCCACGAGCGAGTACACGGTGGGGATCACCAAGAGCGTCAACAGGGTCGACGCGACCAGGCCGGTGATGACCGCGATGGCCATGGGAGCGCGCAGCTCGGCGCCCTCACCGGAACCCAGCTCGCCGACCAGCGGCAGGCCCTCGAGCCAGCCGGTCATCGGCAACAGGCCCAGGGCTGTGGTCGCCGTGGTCATCAGGATCGGCCGCAGCCGCGCGCGGCCCGCCTCGACGATGGCCTCGTGCAGCTCCAGCCCGCGCCCGCGGTTCTGGTTGATGCGGTCGACCAGCACGATTGCGTTGTTGACCACGATGCCGGCCAACATGATCAGGCCGATGAAGACCACCACCGAGAGGGGGATCGACAGGGCCTCGAGGGTGTAGACCACCCCGACCCCGGCCAGGGGCACGGTCAACAGGATCACCAGCGGCTGCAGCAGGGACTCGAACTGCGCGGCCATGACCACGTAGACCAGGAAGATCGCCAGGATCAGGGCGAAGCGCATCGAGCTCTGGGCCTCGTCCATCTCGCGCTTCTGGCCGCCCAGCTCCACGACCACGCCGTCGGTGGCCGGCATCTGGCGCAGCTCGGCTTCGATCAGCGAAGCCGTGGCGCCCAGATCCAGGCCGCGGGTCTCGGCCTCGAGCACCACCGCGCGGCTGTTGCCGATGCGACGGATCTCGGCCGGACCTTGCACGGTCTGCACGTCGGCCACGGCCGACAGGGGCACCGGCCGCGGGCTTGACGGGTTGATCACCAGATCCATCACGTCGGCCAGTGTGGCCAGGATCTTGTCGTCGGCGATCACGCGCACGTCGATGCGGTCGTCGCCGCGGGTGAAGCGCGTGGAGATGTTGCCCAGCACCTGATCGCGCACGAGCGTCGAGACCGAGGCCAGGTCGAGCCCGTACTCGAGGGTCTTGTCCCGGTCGAAGGTGACGCGCACCTCCGGGAAGCCCGGCCGCAGGCTCGAGCGCATGTCGGCCACGCTATCCAAGGCGGAGATGCGCTCGCGCACCTCCTCGGAGACCTCGCCCAGGCGTTCCAGGTCGTGGCCGCGGACCTCGATCGCGATCGGCGCTTCGAGGGCGAAGGGCGTGGGCCTGCGAATCTCCACCGAGCGCACGGCCGGGTGGTCGCGCACCAGGTCGCGCACGTGGTCGGCCAGGGCGTTCTCGGCCTCGACGCCAACGGCATCGGCGTCCATGCGGACCGTCAGGCGGCCGGTGTGCGGCCCCTCGACGTCGCGCGTGAGCGTGTCCTCCTCGACCCCTGCCGTGGCCGCGGTGGTCGCGACCCCGTCGAGCAGGGCGATCTCCTTGGCCAAGCCGTCGAGCACGCCGTCGGTGGTCTCGAGGGGCGTGCCGACGTAGAGCTGCACGAAGGCCGTGAACTCGCCCTGGTGGATCTCGGGCAAGAGCTCGACGCCCAGGTTCGAGGCCCGCTGGCTCGCGTGCCAGGCGATCGCGCCCACGGCCAGGAGCACCAACACGGGCAGGGCCAGGGCGCCGCGCACGAACTGCTCGTAGCCGCGCTCGACCGCGCCCCAGACCACTTCGAAGGCGCGCGAGAAGACCCGCCCGGGGATCGACAGGACCCACCAGACCGCTCCGATGACCCCGGCCACCACGCGCAGCAGGAAGGAGGCGATCCACAGCAGCGTGCGACCGACTACCACGGCGAGGGCGCCGACGATGGCGAAGCCGCGCCAGTCGAGCCCCGCGAAGATCGAGGGCAGGGGCGCGCGCTCGGTGCTCTGACCACCGGCCAGCCAGGGGCGCGAGGCCAGCATCGGAATGAACAGCACCGCCACGATCAGCGAGACCGAGAGGGCCGTGACGACGGTCAGGGCCTGGTCGCCGAAGATCTGACCGGCCACGCCGCTGACGAACACGATCGGCGCGAAGACCGAGACGGTGGTCAGGGTCGAGGCCGTCACCGCGCCGGCCACCTCGCGCGTGCCGCGCACCGCCGCCTGGTTGAGGCAATCGCCCTCCTCGCGGCAACGGGTGATCGACTCGAGTACCACGATCGCGTTGTCCACCAACATGCCCACGCCCAGGGCCAGGCCGCCCAGGGACATGATGTTGAGCGTGACGCCACTCAGGTACATGGGCGCGAAGGTCACCACGACCGAGATCGGAATCGCCAGGGCGATGATGACCGTCGGCGCCAGGCGGCGCAGGAAGGTCCAGATCACCAGCACGGCGAAGATCGCGCCCAGCACCGCCGCCTGCTGCACGTCGTTGACCGCGTCCTCGATGAAGGTCGACTGGTCGGAGAGCAGGGTGAAGTTCGAGGTGTCGCGGTTCCTGAAGGCCAGGTAGTTGGTCTCGTCGCGGTCGCCCAGGGTCATGCCGCCGTCGCCGCCGCGGCCGGCGAACTCTTGGGCCTTTTGCTGCTGCTCCTCGGTGCCGAACAGGGTCGTGCGCACGCGCTCGGCCAGGGTCACGATGTTGGCGCCGGCCTCGCGGTAGATCGCCAGCTCGACGGCCTCGGCGCCGTCGATGCGGCTGACGACTTCGCGCTTCTTGTAGGTGCGCTCGACCCGCGCCACGTCGCGCACGCGCACAACGGACTCGCCGCGCTCGGCGATGGCCAGGTCGGCGATCTCCTCCAGGTTGAGGAACTCGTTGACGGTGCGGACGATGTACTCGGTCGAGCCCTCGCGCAGGGCGCCGCCCGAGGCGTTGACGTTCTCTTGCGCCAGGCGCGTGGCCAGCTCGGAGGGGTCGATGTCGCGCGCGGCGAGTTGGAACGGGTCCACGGCCACGTGGATCTCCTCCTCGAGCCCGCCGCGCACCTGCACGGCGGCCACGCCTTCGATCGCCTCCAGCTCGCGCTTGATGCGGTTCTCGGCCAGCCAGCGCAGTTGGATCAGCGTGTCGACCGACGACGAGGCGCCGTACTGGTTGCCCCGCGAGGAGGTCATGCCGATCCGCAGCACAGGATCCAGGTTCGGGTCGTAGCGCAGGATCAGCGGCCGCTCGGCGCCGTCCGGCAGGAAGACCCCGTCGAGCTGCTCGCGCACGTCCTGGACCGCGAAGGTCATGGGCGTGCCCCAGGTGTACTCGAGCAGCACGTCGGAGACCCCGGCGCGGCTGGTCGAGCTCGAGCGCACGACCCCCGGCAGGGCGTTGAGGGCCTCCTGGATGCGGGTCGAGATGCGCTGCTCCACGTCCTCGGGCGCGGAGCCGGGCCAGCTCGTGCGCACGGTCAGCGTCGGGTAGCTGATCTCGGGCAGCAGGTCCTGGCTCAGCTTGAAGAAGGAGACCACCCCGAACACGCCCAGCGAGAGCATGAGCATGGTGATCGCCACCGGCCGTCGGGTGACGAAGGCCAGGGCGCCGCGGGGCTCACCCGCGGGCGTCGTGGGGCTGGGGCTCATCGGCCGTCGCCGCTGTTGCTGTCGGTGCTCTCGCTGCCGGCACCGCCGCCGCTGTCGGGACCGTCGGCTGCCCGGTCGGACGCGACTGCGCCGTCCTCGCTCGCGAACTCGCTCGCCTGGGACGCGGCCAGTGCCTGGTCCGCGATGGCCTTGGCCGATTCGTCGCCCTCGGTCACCGCGTCGCCCTCCTCGAGGTCGCGCCCGCCGACCACGATCACCCGGTCGCCGACGGCCAGCTCGGCGCCCGGCTCCAGGCGCAGCTCGACGTACTCGTCGTCCGAGTAGCCCTCGGCCACGAGCACCCGCCGCGCCACGCCGCCGTCGGCCACCTGGACGAAGGACTGTTCACCCTCGCGCCGCACCGCGCGCTTGGGCACCGCCAGGGCGCCGGGGCGCCGGTCGGTGACGATGCGGATGCGGGCCAACATGCCCGGCAGCAGGGCGCCGGCCTCGGGCCCCTCTTCGGGGTAACGCTCGAGCCCCGCGGTGACGCGGAACGAGCCCGAGGTCGCGTCGATGGTCGGGCTGGTGCGCTCGATGTGACCTCGGAAGACGGCGCCGGGCGCCGCCTCGGCGGTGGCGGTCAGCTCCAGGCCCCCGTCGTCGTCCCCGGCGGTGCGGAACAGGCTCAACTCGCGCTGGGGTCGGTAGAAGACCGTGCGCAGCTTGGCGGTGTCGGTGATCCGGAACACCGGCTGGGCCATGTCGACGGTGGCGCCCACGCGCACGTCGCGCGAGGCCACGCGCCCGGTGATGGGGGCGGTGATCGTCATGCGCTCGAGGGTCAGCTCGGCGCGCTCGCTGGTGACCTGGGCGCGGGTGACCGAGGTGCGCGCGGCGCCCTCGTCGGCCTTGGCCCGCTGCAGGGCGAGCTGGGACTGGGCCAGCTCCTGCTCGGCCTGGTCGCGGGCGAGCTTGCTGGCCTCGACCGTGCGCTCGGAGACCGAACCGAAGGGGTTCGCGCCGCCCGTCCGCAGGGCCACGTCGCGCTGGTAGTCGCGCTCGGCCTGCTCGAGGGCGCTCTGGGCGGTGGCGATGCGGCTCTCGGCCTCGGCCACGGCCACGGCGGCGGTGGTCACCGCGTGCTCGGCCTCCTCCAGGGCGATCTGCGAGTCGCGCAGGGCCATGGTCTCCTCGCGCGAGTCGAGCCGCGCCAGGACCTGACCGGCCTCGACTTCGTCGCCCTCTTCAACGAGCACGTGGGTCACCAGCCCGGACGCGCGGGGCACCACGTCGATCTCGGTCTCCGACTCGACCACGCTGGTGGTCTCGAGCAGGCGCACCATCTCGCGCCGCGCCACGGGGATGGTCACGACCCGCGCTGCCTGGCGCTCGCGCATGCCCTGGTCGGCGGCGGCCGAGACTTCGGGGCTGCGCTCCTGCCCCTTGGTGCATCCCGCGAGGGCCACGATGAGGGTCAACGAGGCCGCCGCGATCGACCCCCTCAGGCTGGAGCTGGACGGGTCCTGGCGGGGGGGGCGACTGTGGAGCATCGGCACGGGGAGGCGAGGTAGGATCGGGCCGCCGGCGGGGACACCGACGGAGGCAGGGGCGTGGGGCGCGGTCGGGTGCCCAGGGGGCGCGTTCAGTGGGCGACTGCGGCAGCCCACTCGGGCGCGGCCGCGTCTGTCCCGGCGCAGGACCGATCGCACAGCTCGCGCCGCTGACCAGGCTTACGGAGACGACGACCTTACGGTTCCCGTCCGACCCTATTCCTCGCCCGGCCTGCGGGCGGGGCCATCCGACCTCCGGGTGGAGTTCGCCCGCCGACCCGGTTCGGACGCACGCGGAGAAACCGGGGCGGGAGCTTACCGTCCCCGGTGCTCGCGGTCCCCCGGCGCAGGAGCAGAGCCCGCGATCTGGCCCGCCTGGGGACCGATCCTCGAGCGGCCGGTCTCTGGGCGACCCCTGTCATTGCGCGGCACCGGGACCCGAGACGAACCGGGGAGTCCGTCGACGCGGCCCCCCGCTCCGCTCGGGTGCGCGTCGCCCGCGGACCGCAGGGCGACGTCTCGTCGCGACCCAGGTCCGCTGTGTCGCCCTGGACGCGCGTTGCGCCATCCAGGTCGAGCTCGCCCGGAAGGGGCATGCAGGCCGGTAGGTCCCCGTCGATCGCGGGCGATGCGGCCGTGGGGCACAGGTCGGCGGCTGACGGGTGGGCGAGGTGTCGTCGGCATGCTGGGAGGCCGTGCTTCGAACCGTGGTGCGGCTGGTAGAGAGTTTCGAGCTCGTGCCACGGCCCACAACGACGCCTGGCGATCTCCCTCCATGCTCCGGATGGCCCTGCTCGGCCGGCCTCCTGGATCACCAGGCTCCGCTTGACGGCTTCGACCGCCGAAGAGAGTCGTCGAGGAGGCCGATCCTCGCGGATCGTCGAGCCCGACAGGCGCACCGCAGCGACCCGGTCCTGGGCCGTGAATCCCTGGCTCACCGAAGTCGAGTCGATCACGCAGGTCGACGCGCCGCCCGCGCTGCGAGTCGCGACCACGGGCCCGTCGGTCACGGTGAGCCTCGACACCGCCAACTGCCCGCCCGCCGCCGGGGCGTCGACCATGACGCTGGCGAGCTGCGGGACGGTCCCGTCCGAGCCGCGGACGCCGAACTGGGTCAGCGACTTCCAGACCATCGTTGCCGAGTGGAAGCTGCTCGGCCGTGCCGCGATGGTGTCGCCCGGACGTCCTACGTCGATGGCCCCCTGGGCGCTCGGGATGACGCCGACGATCCCGGGACTGCCGTCGACGACGAGCACCGCTCGGCCGGCCGCGACGCAGGTCAGGGTGAACAGGGCGATGGGGGCGCCAAGCTCGATCGGGAAGGTCTCCTGACCAGGGCTGACAGGACAAGTCGGAGGCAATCCCACTCACGGGCGCGCAGGTCCCAGGTCTGTCGAAGCTCGCCGACCCGATCTCTGGTCTCGCCCACCGGCGACGCTCGTCCGGCGGCGAAGTCCGCGGCGGCGACCCGCCGGGTCCCGAGCTCCGCCCCGTTAGACTCTTCGCCCCCCAAACCCGCCCCGCGCCCATGCTGACCCCTTCGCAAGCCCTGGCTCAGATCCTCGCCACGATCGAACCGATCGGCGACGTGGACGAGATGCCCCTGACCCACGCCGCCGGCCGGGTCCTCGCCAAGCCCGCCGTCTCCGACATCGACATGCCGCCCTTCCGGCGCGCGATGATGGACGGTTTCGCGGTGCGCTCGGCGGACTTCGACGGGCCCAAGTTGGACGACGGCTCGATCCAGCTCAACTGCTGCGGCGAGGCCAAGGCCGGCGCGCCCTTCGAGGGGCTGGTGTTGCCCGGCAACTGCATCGAGATCTACACCGGCGCCGAGGTCCCCGACGAGTGCGACGCGGTCGTGATGATCGAGCGCACCTCGCGCCAGGGCAACCGCGTGCGGCTGCTCGACTCCGCGCGCGCGGGGCAGCACGTGCAGGCGCGCGCCGACATCCTGGCCGAGGGGGCGCAGGTGCTCGCCCCCGGCCGGCGCCTGACGCCGGTCGACGTTTCGGTCTTGGCCGCCATCGGAGCCCATCCGGTGTCCGTATTCCGGCCGGTGCGCGTGTCGATCCTGACCACCGGTGACGAACTCGTGCCCGCCTGGGTCAAACCCCAGAAGGGGCAGATCCGCGAGGGCAACACCCTGTTCCTCGCGCACCGCTGCTTCGAGCTGTTTCACGAGGTGCTCGAGGTAGGCATCGTCCCCGACGACGAGGCCCTGCTCGAGCGCGACTTCGGGCGCGCGTTGGAGTCCTCCGACGCGCTGATCACCACCGGCGGCGTCTCGATGGGCAAGTACGACCTGGTGGGCAAGACGTTCGAGAAGCTCGGCGTCGAGCCGGTGCTCCACAAGGTCGCGGTCAAGCCGGGCAAGCCGATCTGGTTCGGGATGCGCGGACCCAAGCCGGTGCTCGGCCTGCCGGGCAACCCCGTCTCGGCCCTGCTGGGCCTCGAGGCGTTCGTGCGACCGGCCCTGGCGCGCCTGGGTGGCGAGACGGGCGCGGGGACCCAGGAGCGCCTGCGCCGCGCCGTCTGGTCCGGGCCCGCCCGCGACGCCGGCGACCGCCAGCTCAACTACCCCTGCCGGCTGGAGCAGGATGCCGATGGCCGCGAGCGCCTGGTGCCCCTGGATTGGAAGGGCTCGGCGGACATCGTCACGGTGATCCACGCCGAGGCCCTGGCGGTGCTGCCCGCGGACGAACGGGTCGAAGAAGGCCAGACGATCGACTACCGGCCCCTCGGCCGCGGATAGACGCCAGCGTGGAGACCCAGCCCAGCGACCGGAGTCAGCCGCCGCCCCTCCCGGACCTCGGTCCGTGGCGGCGGGCTTGGTTCGTGTTCCCGGCCTGGGGGGCCTTCGTCTTGGCCTCGCCCGGGGTCCTGAAACCCGCGGGCGCGCCCCTCTTGGCCTTCGTGGCCATGGTCCTGTGGAGCGGGGCGGCGGTGCGGCCTGGACGGCGCGCCTTCCTCGTCGAGTGGCTGGCGGCAGCCCTCGCGATGGGCGGCCTGATGCATTGGCTGGCGTACATCTCGCCCTTCGTCGTGCCCCCGGCAGGGATCGGCATGGGCCTCTACATGGCCGCGGCCGGCTCCCTGGCTCGGGCCCTGGCGCGCCGCCTGCCGATCTTCCTGGCGGCTTCCCTGGCCTGGACCTCGCTCGAGACCCTGCGCGACCTGATCGAGCCGCCCTTCGGCATGGGGTGGGTGCGCCTGGCCCACTGCGTGGTCGACTTCGAGCCGCTGTTGGGCTGCGCCCGGGTGATCGGTCCGGCGGGGCTGGGCTTCGTGGTGGTGGCCGCCGCGGCCGGACTGAGTGGAGCCTGGCGCGCCCTGGTGGAGCGTCATCGCAACCGGGCCGTGGTCGAGTTCGGCGGCGGAATCCTCGCCCTTGTCGCGGGCCTGGCCCTGGCCCGGATCGTGCCCGCGCCGGCCACCGAGCCCGGGCCGACCCTGCTCCTGGTCCAGCCGGGCCTCTCCCAGGCCCGCAAGCAGTTGGACCCCGACGACCAGTCGATCATGCGCGAGCAGGTGCTGCTGAGCCGCGCGGGGCAGGCGGCGGGGCCGGTCGACCTGGTGGTCTGGTCGGAGACCATGGTGCGCTTCGAGATCGCCTCGCCCGAAGCGGTCGAGGCCGCCGCGGGGGGAGCCGAGTTCGACTCCTGGCAGGCGGAGCGTGGGGAACCGTCCAAGTGGTTCGACCTCATGCACGAGCAGTACCAGCGCCTGTGGGTGCGCGACATGGTCTTCGGCGACCGCATCGGCGGCTTCGCCGGTGGCGCGGCTTTGATGCCGGGGACCTCGTTCCTGGGCGGAATCGAGGAGTGGCGCCCACAGGGTGGACGCCTGCGCCGCTTCAACGTCGCCTGCCTGTGGACGCCGGACGGCCAGCGCGCGACCGCGGCGAAGACGCACCTCGTACCCCTGGGGGAGACGACCTTCGGCTTCGAGCGCTTCGAACCCATCCGGCGCGCGATGTACGCGATGGCCCGCTACATCCCGGACTTCGCCTCGGCGCCAACCACCTCGCTGACCTTCGAGGACCGCCAGGGCCGGGCCTGGCGCATGGGGCAGGCGATCTGCTTCGACAACGCCTTCATCGAGTCCTTTCCGGGTGACGTGGACTTCCACGTGGTGCTGTCGAACGAGGCCTGGTACCGGCGCTCGATCGAGCTCGACCAGATGATCGCCTTCACGCGCCTGGCGGCCGTATCGAGTGGTCGCAGCGTCGCCCGCTGCACCAACTCAGGGGTCTCGGCCCTGATCGATCCGAGCGGACGGGAGGTGGAGCGACTTACGGTGGATGGGGACGACCGCGAGGTCCAGGGCACCCTGCGGGTGCAGGTCCCGGTGCCCTCCGACCCCTCCTCGTCCACGCCCTTCGCGGCCCTGCGGCCCCTCTGGAGGTCTGCCTGGGCCCTTTTGGGCCTCGGATTGCTGGCCCTGCCGCGTCGGCGGCGAGAAGCCTGAGCCACGTCGGTGACCGGGGGGGGCGGGTGCGGTAGTGACGTGACCGGCAGGCGTTCTCGCCTTGCTTGACCCCCCCGGGGGGCCTCCCTATAGTCGCGCCACTCGCCGGACGGGAACGCCCTTCGGACCCCGCTCTTTCGGCTCCCTCGCCTGACCCCAATCCCGGCTCTCCGCGGTCTCTGCCTGCTGTGCCCCGCGCACGGTGTCCTGGCAGCGAACGCCCGGCCGGCGACACCAGGCGGACGGAGCGGCGACTGACTGACTGACTGTCTCTCGAGCGCCCCGGCGCTAGCTACTCCGAGCGCTTCGAGCGCATCCTGGCCTGCGGGCATGCGCCCGCGCCGACCCAAACGCACGCGACCCCATCTCTTTCGCGTGCGTCCCCCCATCCAGACACTTCGAGCCCGCGCAGCGACGGTATGAGCAGCATCGGACGAATCCTCATCGTGGTGAATCTCCTTCTCGCCGGCGCCTTCCTCGGCTGGGCCTCCCAGGTCCTGAAGGCTGGCCAGGACTACAAGACGAGTTACTTGGAGGAAGAGAAGGCCCACACGGAGACCCGCAACGACCTCGAGAGCCAGATCTCGAAGTTGAACGCGGAGCTCGCCGCCCAGCGGGACACCCTCGGCCAAGTGCGTGAAGCGGCCAGCAAGGACGCCACCGAGCTCGCGGCCAAGAAGAACGAGCTGGTCGACGCCGAGAAGGACAACGACGAGCTGCGCAGCAGCCTCGGCGGCTACAACGAGCGCCTGGACCTGTTGGCCAACAAGGTCGAGGCGTCGGATGCCCGCGCGGCCGACGCGGCCAGGGAGGCTCGCGACGCCGTGGTGGCCAAGGAAGACGCCGAGGACGCCCAGCGCGACGCTGAGATCGCCCGCCGCGACGCCGAGGACCGGGCCGCCAAGCTGGCGTCCGACCTGGCCGCGGTCACCGTTCGCGCCGAGACCCTGACCAACTCCCTGGCCGCCGCCGAGCGCAACCTCGAGAACATGTCCGCCCTCAGTGGCATCGACCTGGGCACCCTGGTCCAGCAGCCGGCCGTCGACCGCAGCGTGGTCGATGTGCGGATGGACCTGAGCCCCGGCTTCGTCGCCATCAACGCCGGCAGCGCTCTCGGCATCCGCCGGGGCATGGTCTTCGACGTGTACCGCGGCCAGGTCTACAAGGGCAAGGTGCGCGTCGAGACCGTCGATGAGGACATGTGCACGGCGGTCGTGACCACCGCGGTCGACGGCGCCGCTATCCAGGTCGGCGACAACGCGACCACGGCTCTCTGATCGGATTCAACGAGCCCGATCCCCTCGAGCAGACGCTCCCCTCGAGCAGAAAGAGAACCTGACCATGGCACGTCGCCAAGCCAACCGTTCCGCCTCCCGTTCCACCGCAACCCGCGCCTCCAGCGGTCCGCGTCGCCAGACCGCGTCCGCCGCCCAGGCTGACGCCGACGGCGGAATGGGCATCGAAGGCGCCGTCGCGATCGTCACGACGATCGTCCTGATCGCCGCCTGTCTGATGGTCGACTACTACCTCGGCACGACCTACGGCGGGGGCGTGTTCTTCAAGAGCTGATCCGGATCCCGGTCGGTTGCCCCTCGTACCGATCGGACCTGGTCAGCGATTCTTCGAACACCGAACCGGCTCCGGCCGGACGCCGAGCAGGCACTCGCAGCGGCGGTCTCCCCAGGGAGGCCGCCGCTGCTGCCATTGAACGCAGCTCGGGCTCACGTCAGGGCTTCCGCTGATTCGACCGCTTCGACGCGACCTCCTCCAGGCCAGCCATCCGATCCCGTTCCCGCGCAGCGTCGCCATTGGCGCGCGTCCAAGGTGCGACGCTTCGTTGTGGCCGGCCGACCTCGGCAGCTTGATCCCGGGTCCGGGTCGCGTAGACTGCGGCTCGATAGCCGTCGGCGCGCGTCGCCTGTGGCATCGCCCACTGCCCGGATCCCCCCCGATGAACGGCGCGCGTCGCCGTCGACCGAGGGTGTCAGGGCGGACCGGTCACCCGGTGTCAATGCACGACCGCGTCGTCGTGCCGCCGGTGGCCGCAGCCTTCGGTCGCGGAGTCCAGCGCCCCGCTTCCGGCATACGCACCCTCGGAGCGAGCTCCGGGACCACGACCCTCGCGTAGGGAGCCTGCATGGCCAGCATGATTAAACCGTTGGAGTGGCTGCTAGGCCGTTTCTCGGTGGACATGGGCATCGACCTGGGGACGGCCAACACCCTGGTCTGCGTGAGAGGTCGCGGGATCATCCTCAATGAGCCCAGCGTCGTCGCCGTCCGCAAGGGGACCAACGAGGTCCTCAACAACGGCATGGCCGTGGGGGCCCAGGCCAAGGCCATGCTGGGCAAGACGCCTGGCAAGTTCGAGGCCATCCGTCCCCTGCGCGACGGGGTCATCGCCGACTTCGAGGTGACGGAGAAGATGCTGCGGTACTTCATCCACCGGGTCCACGAGGGCCGCACGTGGGTCAAGCCGCGCGTCGTGATCTCGGTCCCGGTGGGGATCACCGCCGTGGAGCGCCGGGCCGTGATCCAGTCGGCCGAGCGCGCCGGCGCCCGCAAGGTGCACCTGGTCGAGGAGCCGATCGCGGCCGCGGTCGGGGTGGACCTGCCCGTGACCGAGGCCACCGGTTGCCTGATCGTCGACATCGGCGGCGGCACCACGGAGATCGCCGTGCTGTCCCTGGCCGAGCCGGTCGTCGCCACGTCCCTGCGCGTGGCCGGGGACAAGATGGACGACGCCATCGCCGCCCACCTGCGGCGGGCCCACAACCTCTTGATCGGCGAGCAGACCGCCGAGCGCATCAAGCACACCATCGGCAGCGCCTGGGAACTTCCCACCGAGCTCGAGATGGAGGTCAAGGGTCGCGACTCGATCAGCGGTCTGCCGCGCATGTGCACGATCAACTCGATCGAGATCCGTGAGGCCCTGTCCGAGCCGATCAATCAGATCTGCGAGGCCATTCGCCAGGTGCTCGAGGAGGCCCCGCCCGAGATCTCGGCTGATCTGGTCGACTCCGGGGCCACGATCGTCGGCGGCGGTGCCCTGTTGCAGGGCATCGACACGGCGATCACCAACGCCCTGGGGATCCAGTCCCGCATCGGCAACGACCCACTGACCGCCGTCGCGCGTGGCACGGGCATCTTCATCGAGCACCTCGACGTCTACGCCAGCGTCTTCGCGGACGACGATGAGGGCTGATCCAAGTGCCGACGCCGGCCGCACCTGGCCGTCGCCGGCCCTTGTCGACCCCCGGCGCGCGGCCCTCGCAGCAACGACCGCCCTCGCGTGCTCGGGGATGGGCGCCGCGTAGTCGGATAGAGGGAGCAAGGCCAACGGCCGTGAATCGAGTGGTCGTGATTCGAGCGGCCACGATTCAATCTGCCGCGCGCCCTGCGGCAGCGTTCTCGATCGCAGCCTTGTCGACAGTCGTATTCGCGGCGGATGCATGGCGCGCTGTTCGCGCGCTGGGAGGTCTGGCGTGAGCCTGGCCCGTAGTCGCGGAGCCATGTTGCTGGTTTGGATCGCACTGGTGGTCCTGTCCCTGCGGCCGGTGGCGCCCTTGGAAGCCGGGATCGAGCGGCTCTTGACGCCCCTGCGCTTCGTGGCCGAGCTGACCTGGCCCCTGCGGTTGGTGGGCGGCCGCCCGGCGCGGGCGCAGGGCGACGTGCGTCGCGAGCTGATCGAGGAGGCCTCGAGTCGCTCGGCGCTCCTGGCCCTGCACGACTCGGTTCTGCCGACGCGCGCGGACCTGCTCGAGGGTCGCCGCTTGGTGCGCGCGGAGGTCGTCTCACGCAGCGAGCGCGGGCGTGACCGGATCGTGATCCGGCCCTGGACCTTCGAGGGCCTCGAGGTCGGCCAACCGGTGGTGGCGCGCGATGCCTACGTGGGCCGCGTGGTCCAGGTCGATCGCGCGCGCGGCCGCGTGACCGTGGACCTGGTCACCGATCGCAGCTTCTTCGTGGGTGCGACCCTCGACTCCGGTGCGAGGGAGTCGACCGTGCACCTGGTGGTGGGTGGTCTGGCCGTCCAGAGCCGTCGCAGCGGCGAACCCGCGACGTGGCTCGCCGCCCACAACCCCTCGGGCAGGCCCATCGCCGGACGCTCCGTCGTGGTGGGGGAGCTGCTGCCGGAGCTGGACCCCCACTCGGCCCTGGCCGCGGGTTTCGAGCTGGGCACCCTCGAGCTCGGCTCGAGCGACGACGACTGGCGCGTGCGGCCAGTGCTCGACTACTTGCACGGGTTGTTCCAGGTGGTCGTCCTGACCCATCCGCGACGGGGTCAGCTCGACCCCGCGCCGCCCCTGCATCCGCTCGAGGAGGGGCGTTGGGTGCGCGCGCGCGCGCTGACCGCGGGTGATCCATCACCCTGGCGCTCCACCGTGCAGCTCGATCGAGGCCGCGTGCACGGCGTGCGCGCGGGCGCCGCGGTCGTAGCCGGCGCGCGGCTGGTCGGCCGCGTGGCCACCGTCGGCGAGCTCGGCTGCGAGGTTGCGTTGCTCGACGATCCGGGCCTGGCCCTGACGGCTGTCGGCCGACCGGTGCAGGGCGACAGCACGCCGCGTGTGCTCGGCCGCTTGGTGGCCCTGGGCCCCGCCTCGGACGGGGCACTGGTCTACCACTGGCGCGACGTGACCCTGCCCCGCGTCGGCGACGGCCCGACGCCCCCGCCGCGGCGCATGCGCCTGTTCACCGGTTCGGGCGAGGCCGGCCTGCCCGCCGGGCTGCTGATCGGCATCGCCGACATGCCCAGCTACTCCAGCGAAGGCGAGGGACACACCGTGCGCCTCTCCGACGCCGCCTCGCGGGTGGACGAGCTCGGACGCCTCTGGGTTCGCATCGACAGCGGCACCGCCACGACCAGGAGCAGCCCGTGAGCGGCGGCCTCGTGGGCTGGGCGTGTCTGCTCCTGTGGAGCGCCTGGGCCTTCGCGGCCCAGGGCGTGCTCGCGCGCTCGGACCTGTTCGCCTCATGGACGCCCGACGTGGGCGTCGTGCTGCTCGTCGGCCTCGCCAGCCGCATGACCCCCGAGCGCGCGCGCGCGGGCGCGGTGCTGCTGGCCCTGACCCGCGCGGGCCTGAGCGGCGATCCGGTCGTGGCGGTGCTGGCCGCCTACCTGGCCCTGGTCGTGGTCGTGTCGAGCCTGCGGGCCTCGGTCAACACCGACGGGACGGTGTTGCGCGGCTTCCTCTCGGGGCTCGGCGCCCTGGCGGTGGTCGGTTGGCTGGCCCTGGTCGACCTGGTCCGCGCCGACACCCCGGTGGGCTGGTCGCAGCCACTGGGCGAGTGGGCCTGGCGCGCGGCCTTCTCGACCGCGCTGCTGTCGTTCGTCTTCGGTGGCTGGCTGCGGCGTCTGCCGGGCCTCGGCCCCCTGTGGAGGAAGGAGCGCCCGTGGGGTTTCGCCGAACCCGCCCGCTGATCGTGCTCCTGCTGCTCGGCTGGGTGGTCCTGGTCGTGCGCTTGGGCCAGGTCCAACTGGGCGAGCACCAGGTCTGGGCCGAGGAGGCCGCCAAGCTCGAGCGCAGCGGCGAGGTGCTGCTCTACGAGCGCGGATCGATCCGCGACACCAACGGTCGCGTGCTGGTCGAGGACCAGGCCATCTACCACCTGGAGCTGCGCTACCGGGACTTCCGCCGGGCCCACCCAGTCGGGCTCGTGGCCCACGCGCGCTCGGCGATCGAACAGCGCGCGGTGTCCCTGCCCGAAGCGGCGGCGACCCTCGACGCGTGGGCGACCGAGCTGGTGCGACTGTCGCCCGGCGACCTGCACCGCTTCGCCCGCGGGGCGGGCCTGCGGGTGGGCGGCTTCGTGATCGACGGCGTGGATCAGCCCTGGGTCGACCGTCGCCCCGGACGGGCCAGCGACCTACGCTTCTACGCGCGCAGCCTGCTCGAGCCCGACTCGGTCGAGCGGCGCGCGTTGGTCAAGCTCGAGCGCAAGCCCGAGATCGACCAGAGCTACCTGGAGCTGGTGGCGGGCCTGCGCGGCGTGGCGCCTGAGGTGTTGCTGGACGAGCAGCGGGTGCGCTGGCGTCGGTCGCTGGACAGCCTCGAGCTGCTCGCCGAGCGCCTGCGCGCCAGCGGCAACGGCACCGGGACGATCGATCTGGACGCTGGCGCCGAACCCCTGGACGCGATCTTGGCCCAGCTCGAGGAGTGGCGGCGCCAGGTCGAGTCCTCGGCGGCGGCGGTGCTGTTCCGCGACGTGGTGGGCTTCGAGATCGGGCGCCTGGAACCGCACCTGGCCGCGCGCTTGGACTTGGACTGGCTGGCCCGCGAACTCGGCTGGCGGCAGGGTCGCATCGAGCAGTGGTACCGGTCCGAGCGCGCCATGTGGCTCGAAGGCTGGCGCGACGGCTACGCCCTGCCGCGCCTGTTGGCGGAGCTGCGTCTCGTCGAGGACCCCGCGCCCAGCGCCGACCGCGCCCTCTCCCTGCTCGCCGCGGTCTACGGCGAGCCCCAGGCCCTGGCCGACGCCCTGGACGGCGCGCCCCGCAACTGGCGCGCATTCGATCGACCGGAGGTGCTGTCCGACGTGCCGTGGTGCTTCGACCTGGACGTGCCGCGGGGCTGGCGCCCGCCGGAGGGCGTGGCCTTCGCACCCCGCGCGCCGCGCTTCCTGGGCGAGCTGCGCGGGCGCGCGGCGCCCTGGTCCCTGTTGGACGAGCTGACCGATCACCCGCGCCGCGCCGCGCTCCTCTCGCAGCTCACGATCGACGATCCGCGGGCCTTCTCAGGGATCGCCGACGGGGACCTGGGCGCCCTGTGGGCGCGGGTGGCGCCGAGCTTCCGCGGCCGCGATCGCGAGCGCGTGTTGCTGCTGGCCCGCGCCCTGCTCGACTCCCTCGAAGCCCACCTACAGGCCCGCCTGGGTGAGGTCTTCGACGCCCTGGTCGAGCTCGACCCGGACGGCGACGGGCGCCTGGCGCCCTCCGAGGAGGGGCTCGATCGCATCGGCGAACGGGCGCGCAACGTGCTGCGCGACTACGGCACCCGCCGGGCGCTGCTGCACCGCCAGCCCGAGTACGAGGTCGTGTACCTGCTGACGCGGGATCCCGCGAGCTACCCGGGCCTGATCGCGCGGCCCGAGCGCGAGCGGCGCCGTGTGGTGCTCGAGGGCGAGGATGCGGTACCCGCGGAGCACCTGCTGGGCGACGTGAGCGCCATGGACCCCCAGGCGGCCCAGGCCCAGCGCGCGGCCTACTTCGAGTTGCAGGAGCTGCGGCGTCTCGGAAGTCGCACCGACGAGCAGCAGGGTCGTCTGCAGACGCTGATGCGCGAGCTCTTGATGCACGACGAGGCCCGCGGCGTCAGCGGTGTCGAGGCCATGACCGACCCCTGGCTGGCCGGGCACAACGGCTACCGCGAGCGCTTGGGGCTCGAGGACGTCTTCGGTCGCGGCGCTGAGTCGATCTTCCTGACCGACGTGGTCGACGGCCACGACGTCTGGCTGACCATCGACGACGACCTGCAGCGCGCCGCCCAGTCGGTGATCGACTTCCCCGACCTGCCCGACGATCCGCCTGACGAGCTGGCCGACCTGGGTTGGTTCGACCAGCCGGTGGGGGCGATCGTGCTGGCCCGGCCGAACGGCGACCTCCTGGCCACGGCCTCGGCACCGTCGCGGCAGGAGCTGGTCGGGCCGGACGCCGAGGGCCAGCGTGCGGTGGTCATGGACCGGGCACTGCGGATGCCGGGATTCCAGCCGATCGGCTCGGTGTTCAAGCCATTCGTGGCGGTCTATGTCCTCGATCGACTCGAGCAGAGCGGCATCGACGAGCACTTCGTGCACGACTGCGCGCCCGACGAAGAGGTCAGCCACGCGGGCTGGGGCGGCGTGCGCTGCCACTCGCGCTGGGGGCATGGTGTGCTCGACATGGCCGGCGCGATCGCGGTCTCCTGCAACAGCTACTTCGCGCGCCTGGCCGACGAGCTGACGACCGCGCAGGTCGAGCAGGTCGGCGCGGACTTCGGCTTCGGGCAACCCACGGGCGTGCGCTTCGAAGGCAGCTCACCGGGACTCGCGGAGGACGTGCCCGAGGACTTTCAATGGTCGGCGACCTCGAGCGCGGGCCTGCGGCGCGAGCTGCGCCGGGCCTGCAATGGCCTGTCGGTGGTCGACGTGACGCCCGTGCAGGTCGCCCGCGCCGTCGCGGGCCTGGCCACGGGGGTCCTGCCCTCGATGCAACTGATCCAGCGCGTCGGCGATGAGGCCGTGTCGCGCGGTCCGGTACGTGAGTTGCCCTACGGCGAGGCGTCCTTCGACAAGGTGCGCGCCATGATGGAGCTGGTCACCAACGATGCCGGTGGATCCGCCTACAAGACCCTGCGGCACGAGGTCCTGGGTTGGACGGTGGCGGCCAAGACCGGCAGCGCCGACCTGCAGAGTCGCAAGAACGTCGAGGGCGCCGACGTCAGCTACAAGCACACCTGGGTCGCCGGCTGGCTGCCGGCCGAGGATCCGCAACTCGTCTTCGTGGTGTTCCTGAACGGCACCACCAGCACCTCGAGCCACGGCGCGATCTACGTGGCGCGCCAGATCCTCCAGCGGCCCGAGCTGCGTGAGTGGATGGAGGCCGAGGGCTTCCCGGCGCAGGTGAACCGATGAGGAACGCCGCCCGCAGGGACTGGTCCGCGCGCCGCGCGGTGCCGCGGGGCCTCTTGCACGGGCTGCGCCTGAACCACTTCCCATTCGGGTTGCTGCTGCTAGCCCTGGGCCTGTTCGCCGTCGGCCTGACCTTCATCCACTCGATGGCGAGCGTCGACGAGCTGTTCCAGCGCGACGAGGTGAGCTTCGACAGCCACGTGAAGAAAGTCGTAGTGGCCCTGCCGATGCTGGTCCTGGGCGCGCTGGTGCGACCGCGCTTCCTGCGCAAGCACGCTTGGACCCTGTATGCGGTCGCGATCGTGATGTTGCTGCTGGTGCCCCTCGTCGGCGAGGAACGCAACAACGCGCGGCGCTGGATCCCGACCCCGATCGGCTTCGACCTGCAGCCCTCCGAGCTGGCCAAGCTGGCCTTGATCGTGGTCCTGGCGCGGGTCCTGCACCGAAACCGCCTGGCGCGGCTGCGCGATTGGGTCAAGCCGGCGGCCCTGGCCCTGTTGCCGATGGTGCTCGTCGCGGCCCAACCCGATCTCGGCACGGCGATGACGATCGTGCCCGTGACCCTGGGCATGCTCTACCTGGCGGGCGGCAGCGGGCGCCTGATCAGCGTGACGGTGGGGATCGTCGTGCTGGTGGGCCTGTCGGCCTGGAAGTTCGAGTGGGTCCAGGACTACCAGCTGCGGCGCATCGAGACCTGGGCTGCGTCCTTCGACTCGGGGGCACTGGTAGAGGGCCGCAACGGACCGGCCTTCCACGTCTACCACGCGCGGGTCTCGATCGGGAACGGCGGGCTCGAGGGCACGGGCCTCGGCGAGGGCGTCTCGAGCCGCGCCGGCCACCTGCCCGAGCGCGAGAGCGACTCGATCTTCTGCGTCGTGGCGGAGGAGCTGGGCTTCGCGCGCACGACCTTGTTCCTGGCCTGCTACGCGGCGCTGATCGCGGGCCTGCTGCGCACGGCGGCGGGTATCCGCGAGCGCTTCACGCGCTTCGTGGTGGCCGGCGTCGGGCTCTACTTCGCGGCGCACTTCTTCGTCAACGTGGGCGTCAACCTGGGCCTGGTGCCCATGACGGGGTTGACCCTGCCCCTGTTGTCCACCGGGGGCTCGTCGCTGCTGACGACCTTCCTGGCCCTGGGCCTGGCCCTCGGTCTCGCGGCGCAGGAGGAACCGTCGTTGGACGAAGACGCATTCCGCGCCTGACGGACGGCGTCGCCGCGTCCGAAAAACGCTTCCGGAACTGACCCCCGTCATCGGCCGCAGGCGCTAGGTTCGGGGGCGAAGAGGAGGCGGGAGTGAAAATCAGAACCCTTGGGATTGGCGGCCTTCGCAGTGGGCGAGGCGGCGCCGTCATCCTCGCGCTGGTGGCAGCCGCGGGCGTGTCGCTCGTCCTGGTCATCGTCGGCGGCGAGCGCGGCCGTGTACGCAGCGAGCAGGGCACGGGCCGAGGCGACCCGGCGTCGGGCGGGGCGGTGTCCGTGCCCGCCGATGGGGCCAGGGGCGCTCGCCTGTCGGCCCTCGACGGCGAGGCGGTCCCCGCTCGTGCACCCAGTGGGGCCGACGCGGGACACGATGCGCCCGCCGCTGGCGCCGCCGAGGACTTCGCCCCGCCGCCGTGGGAGCTGATCGATGTCGAGATCTCCGACGAGCTGCGCGCCGAGATCGCGGCCACGGGTCAGACCGAGGATGACTTCCGCCGTTGGCAGTGGTCGATCCGGGAGCTCGCGGACGCCCAGGCCGAGCTGCCGAGCTATCGCTTGGTTCGGGCCGGGAGCCAGGCGGCTGCACAGCAGGTGCTCGACCTGGTGGGCGAGGAAGTCGGCCGCGAGCTGACCGCAGACGAGGTCGACGCGCTCGAGGAGTCGATCGCCCGCCAGCTCGGCCGCGCCGTGGACGCGACGCGGGACATCGGCGTCGCGCCGCTGCCGGAGAGCATGGCCGGCTCCTACAACGCGCGCGCCCTGAAGGCCGACGAGCGTCTCGCCGCGTGGCGAGGGGTCGACGCGGACGTGGTCGCGATCCTGCTCCAGCTCGATCGCGAGCTCGTGGCGCTCGTCGGCGAGCCGCCCGGCGCCAGCTCGTACATCGATCCCGACGCGGTCCCCTGGTGAGAGTCGGGACGGGGGGCTCCACCGCCAGCCTCGATGCCCGTCCAACCGGTCGTGGTCGGCGCGGCGCAGGGGCGATCGAGGAGGCATTGCGACTCCACGCGCTCAGGAGCGTGTCCCGCTTCCCGGCCCGCCCGCCCGCCCGGGAAGTTCGGAGACCGGAGCAGGATCGTCCGCTTCGCGTCGACGCCCGCGCCGATTCTCGGTGCGGCACACTCCGTGCTCCCGAGCGCCGCCCTGGCGACGGATGACGTCTCGACCCTGCTCGGGTGCAGTCTCGGGTGCCAGCACCTCGACCGCCCGCCCTTCCTTCCGACGCCGCGGCCTTCCAGTGCCCGATGTCGATCGACGGGGCCCGATCCAAGGCGACCACGCGCCGCTTCGCCGCTGCGAGCCAGCGCTACGGCCCCGCAAGTCCCCCGCGGGCGTCCCCGACCGGGTCGAGTTGGGGGGCGACCGAATCGGCCCCGGGGTCCCCCATGCGGACTCGCGGCCAACGGCTGCCAGGCGATAGACTGCGCGGCCCCTGGATCGGGCCCTACCGTCCCGCTCCCCCCCTCCGACCGGCCCTGGCGCGACCAGGACTTCCCCGGCGGAGCCACGACCCAAGGAGCACCCGTGCAACAGCGCGCCCTAGGAATGATCGAGACCCGCGGCCTGGTCGGTGCCATCGAGGCCGCCGACGCCATGGTCAAGGCCGCGAAGGTCGACCTGTTCGGCAAGGAGAAGGCCACGGCCGGGCTGGTGACGATGTACGTCGCCGGCGAGGTCGGCGCCGTCAAGGCCGCCACCGACGCGGGGGCCTCGGCCGCCCGGCGGGTCGGCGAGCTCGTCAGCGTCCACGTGATCCCCCGTCCCCACGAGCAGCTCCTGCGGATCCTGCCCGAGATGAAGCCGCCGGGCGGCGACGAGTGATCCCCCTCGGGGCGGGTCGCGGCGAGATCGCCGCGCCTTGCCTCGGACTTGCGGACGCTAGAGCGTGGAGCGGCTCGATCCCGACCTGCGCGCCCTCCAGGAGGTGCGCGACTGCATGCGACGCGCCGTCGAGGCGCAGCGCGCGGTCGCCCATTGGAGCCAGGCCCAGATCGACGACCTGTGTCGGGCCATGGCCAAGGCCGGCGCCGCTGCGGCCGCCGACCTGGCGCGCCTGGCGGTGGAGGAGACCGGCATCGGCCGCGCCCACTACAAGGTCCTGAAGAACCTCTTCGCCACCGAGGGCATCTGGGCCTCGATCGAGTCCGAGCCCACGGTCGGAATCGTGCGCCGCGACGAGGCGGCGGGCGTGATCGAGGTCGCGACGCCGATCGGGGTGATCGCGGGCATCGTGCCGACCACCAACCCGACCTCGACCGCCCTCGGCAAGGCGCTGATCGCGGTCAAGGGTCGCAACGCGATCGTGATCAGCCCCCACCCGCGGGCGGCGCGCTGCATCGGCGAGTCGGCGGAGGTGCTGCGGCGGGCGGTCTCGCGCGCCGGCGGGCCGCCGGACCTGGTGCAGAGCCTCTCGAGTCCGACGATCCAGTCGACCGAGGCGCTGATGCACCACCCGGACACCAAGTTGATCCTGGCCACCGGTGGCGCGGGCCTGGTGAAGGCGGCCTACAGCTCGGGCAAGCCGGCCTACGGCGTGGGCCCGGGCAACGTGCCGGTCTGGGTGGACCGCTCGGCGAACCTGGCCGAGGCCGCCCACTGGATCGTCGCCAGTCAGAGCTTCGACAACGCGACGCTGTGCTGTTCGGAGCAGGCGCTGGTGCTGGACGCGCCGATCGCCGAGCGCATGTTGTCCGAGCTGGGCCAGCGCGGCGCGCACCTGTGCTCGCCGGACGAGACCCGCGCCCTCGAGCGCCTGGCCAACCGCGGCGGGCACATGAACCCGGACCTGGTCGGTCTGGATCCCTGGCGCGTGGCCGAGATGGCCGGCTTCCGCGTGTCGCGCAGCACCTCCGTGCTGCTCGCGCACCAGGGTGGCGTCGGCCCCGAACACCCCCTGTCGATCGAGATCCTGTGCCCGCTCCTGTCGGTGCACGTGGTCGACGGTTGGGAGCGCGGTTGCGAGGTTTCCTTCGAGATCCTGCGCAACGGCGGCCTGGGTCACACCATCGGCGTGTGGGCCACGGACCAGCGCGTGCTCGAGGCCTGGTACGTGGAGAAGCCCGCCAGCCGCATCGTGTCCAACGGGCCGACGTCCCAGGGCGCGGTGGGCTACTCGACCGGCCTGGCGCCGTCGATGAGCCTGGGCTGCGGCCCCCTGGCCGGGAACATCACCTCCGACAACATCACCGCGCGCCACATGATCAACCTCAAGCGGGTCGGTCTGCGCCGTGCGGACTGGGAGCAGCGCTACGAGCGCGACATGCGTCGGGCGGCCGAGCTGATGGGGGACCGCAGCGCGGTGCCGCGCGGCTCGATGCTCGAGGGCGATCCGGCCCTGGCGCGGGGAGGGGCTTCGAATGGAGCGGCTGCGGTGGCCGCGACGGCCCAATCCAGCGGCAGCTCGAGCCTGTCCTGGGCCGGGAACCCCGCTGTTTCGCATTCCGCTGCTTCGCCGTCCGCACGGGCCGCCAGCGCGCCACGCTCCGCGCCCGCCAACTCGCAGGGCCCGCGGTCCCCGCGACCGGGCGAGATGCTGCGCGCGGCAAGCGCTCCCAGACTCTCACCGATCCCTCCCGGCGGCGGCGACGCGCTGGCGATGCCCCTTCCCGCCCAAGGCGGCAGTGGTTGCCCCCTCGGGCCCTGCCGCGGATGCCCTCACCAGGACACGAAGTCCGGCGCCTGCACCGCCTGAGGGCGGCAGACAACCGGCGCGCGTCCCGACCCCCGACCACGAACACCGGCCGCGAGCGATCGCGGCCCTGACCCAGACCCCAAGGACCCATGGACAGCTTGATCGCACTCGGCCTGATCGAGACCCGCGGCATGGTCGGCGCCATCGAGGCCGCCGACGCCATGTGCAAAGCCGCGAAGGTGACCCTGCTCGGCAAGGAGATCTCCGGCGGCGCCCTCGTGACCGTGATGGTGCGCGGCGAGGTCGGCGCGGTGAAGGCCGCCACCGAAGCCGGCGCCGCGGCCGCTCGCCGCGTCGGCGAGCTGCGTTCCGTGCACGTGATCCCGCGCCCGGCGGCGGAGCTCGAGCACTTCCTGCCCCCGATCCCCAAGGACGGCAAGTGATGACGGGTGCGGCGCCGACTCGATCGGCGCGGCGCTCCGGTCGCACCTAGCAGGCCAACCTTGTCCACCAAGCCCCGCTCCGCCACCGCGATCGAGTTGCGCGGGAGTCTGGTCCTCGACCAGCTCCAGCCGCAGCTCGCCGCCGTGGTCGCCGTCAAGTCGGACGGCTTCTTCCCCGTGCCGGGGGAGAGCGCCTTCTGGCTCGAGGTGCGCCCGGGGATCACGGTCAACCGGCTGCTCGACGTGGCGCTCAAGGCCTGCGACGTGCGACCCGGGGCGCTGATCACGGAGCGCTCCTTCGGCCTGCTCGAGGTCCACTCGAAGGACCAGGGTCAGGTGCGCGAGGCCGGCCGTCAGATCCTGGCGGCGGCGGGGGTGAGCCAGGACGAGCAGCTCGCGCCGCACCTCTTGACCTCCGAGATCGTGCGCCAGATCGACGCCCACCAGGCGGCGCTCCTGAACCGCAACCGCGACGGGATGTTGATCCTCGAGGGCGACACCCTCTACACGCTCGAAGTCAATCCGGCGGTCTGGGCCCTCCTGGCCGCCAACGAGGCCGAGAAGGCCGCGCCGATCCGCCTGGTCGGCCTCGACAACCACGGCGCCGTCGGTCGCGTGCGCCTGGCTGGCACGGATGCGGCGATCGACGTGGCCGCCAGAGCCGTCGAGCAGACCCTGGCCAGCGTCGTCGGACGCGCCAACAGCGGCAACGCCTGAGGGCGTCCGCAAGCCCAACCGAACAGCGATGAGCGACACCAACGCAAAAGCCTGCCGCAACGACGTCAACCCGCCGATCGCCGAGGGAGCGGAGCTGGAGCCGTGCATCGGCATGCTCGAGTTGAGCTCGGTGGCGCGCGGCGTTGAGGTCACCGACGCCGTCCTGTGGGAGGCCCAGGTCGAGTGCCTGGTCGCCTCGCCGGTGCAGCCGGGCAAGTACGTGCTGCTGTTCACCGGGAGCGTCGACGACTGCAAGGCGGGCCTCGCGCGAGGCGCCGAGTTGGCCGGCTCGGACCTGATCGACCAGTTGTTGATCCCCCAGGTCCACGCCCAGGTGCCGGTGGCCCTGCGCCGGCGCGGGGGCACCATCGACGGACAGCTGGACGCCGTGGGCGTGGTCGAGACGGCGACGGTGGCCTCCTCGATCGTGGCCGCCGACCTGGCGCTCAAGGCCGCGACGGTGGACCTGATCGACCTGCGCGTGGCCAACGGCCTGGGGGGCAAGAGCTTCCTGGTGGTGACCGGCGAGGTCTCCGACGTGCGCTCCGCCGTGGGTGCCGCCAGCGACTCGGCCCGCGCCGCCGGCCACCTGCAGCGCGACGTGGTCATCGCCCAGCCGCACCGGGACCTGTCCCGCTTCCTCTAGGGCGCGGCCGCCGACCAGCTCTGTGCCCAAGCGCGTCTACACCGAGGGCGACGTCGCCCGCATGCCCGCCGGGAGCGAGCTGCGGCTGGGCGCGGACGCGATCGCGACGCCCTCGGGCCTGGATGCGGCTCGCTCCAGAGGCATTCGCATCGTCTACGAGGGCGCTGGGGACGACCCGCCGCCCACGGCGACCGGGTCCCTGGCGGACCTCCCGCGACTGCTCGCGGGCGAGGGGCGCTTCCACGTCGAGGTGCGGGGTGGCCGGGTGCGGGTCTGGAAGACCGGCGGGGGTTGAGGTCGCCGCTGAGCGGGCGCCGGGTCGCGCTCGATCCTGAATGACCAGGGCATCGTCGCGTAGTGGCGCCGTTGCGACTCGACGGACCCATCGCGATCGGCCCAACCGCGGACGGCACCATGAGCACGAGCTCCAACCACTCGAACGCCGACACGGCGCCCCTGACCTCCGAGCAGCGCACCCTCAGTTGCCTCGCCCACCTGTCGACCTTCGCGGGCGGCATCGTGCCTTTCGGGAACGTGATCGCACCCCTGGTGATCTGGCTGGTGCAGCGCGACGAGTCGCCCTTCGTGGCCGAGCACGCCCGCCAGGCCCTCAACTTCCAAATCACGATGATGGTCCTCGGGTTCGTCTCCCTGGCCGTGGTGGTCGCGACCCTGGGGCTCGCCGTGTTCGTGGTTGCTCCGGTCCTGATCGTGGTGACCATGCTCGGACTGGTCTTCACGGTGATCGCCGCCGTGCGCGGGTACGAAGGGCGCGAGTACCGCTACCCCCTGTCACTGGCCTGGGTCTGAAGCCATGGATACTCCGCCGCCGACCCGCACCGAGGACCCGACCACGGACGAGCGCACCCTCGGATGCCTGGCCCACCTGTCGGCCTTCGCCGGGTTCCTGGTCCCCTTCGGCAACGTGATCGGGCCGCTGGTGATCTGGCTGAACAAGCGCGACGATTCGCCCTTCGTCGCCGAGCACGCCCGCCGCTCGCTCAACTTCCAGATCTCCGCGATGGTCTTCTTCGCTGCCTGGGTGTTCGTGCTGATCTTCTCGCTACACGCTACTGGAGGACGCAGCGTGTTCGTGCTGGTCCCAGTCCTGCTGTGCGCCTGGAGCTTCGAGATGGTCTGCGCGGTCCGCGGCGCCATGCGCGGCAACGAGGGACGCGAGTACCGCTACCCGATCTCGTTGGACTGGGTCTGAGCGGCTCGTCGAGGGCACTCAGGCGGCGGTTTCGTGCCTGGCACCGTACGAACGCCTACCGCGCCTCGCCTGCTCGGTTAGCCTCTGCGCCCCATGTCTCCCTGGCGTCGCACCTACTGGTCAGTTTGGTTCGCCAACCTGACTGCGGCGCTGGGGATGATGAGCTTCCTGCCCTTCTTCCCCAGCGTGGTGGAAGAGTTGGGGGCGGACAGCCTGGGCGAGATCAGCCTGTGGAGCGGGCTGTGCTTCGGCGCTGCGCCGCTGATGGCGGGGATCATGGGGCCCTTCTGGGGCGCCTTCGGCGATCGCTTCGGGCGCAAGCTCATGGTGCTGCGCTCGATGTTGGCCCTGTGCCTGTTCGTGGGGCTGATGTCCCTGGCGCAGACGCCGCTGCAGCTCCTGATCCTGCGGCTGGGCCAGGGCATCTTCTCGGGCTTCCTACCGCCGTCGATCACCCTGGTGAGCGTGGGGGTGCCGCGCGGCAAGCAGGGCCGGGTGGCCGGGGAGCTGCAGATGGCCATGGCTGCCGGAGCCATCCTGGGGCCACTCTTGGGCGGGCTGATGGTCGACTGGCTGGGCCTGCGCTCGCTGTTTCTGGTGGTTTCGGCGCTGACCGGCCTAGGGGCGATGTTGGTTGCGCTCTTCGCCCGTGAGCAGCGCACCGCGGCCGAGCGGGCGCAGGCCGTCGACGCCAAGCCCGGCGGGCTCGCGGCCCTGCTCCAGGGCCTGGCCGGCGATCTCTTGGCCCTGTGGCGCAACCCGCGCACCCGCGCCGGGCTGGTGCTCCTGTTCATGACCCAGTTGGGGATCGGGGCGACCAATCCGCAGCTCGAGTTGTTCGTGCGCGAGCTCATCGGCGGCGATCCCGAGCTCTCGCCGCAGAAGCTGACCGGTTGGGTCTTCACCGCCATGGCGGTGGCGAACCTGGTCGCGATGCCAGCCTGGGGGCGCATCGGGGATCGCATCGGTCACCTGCGCGCGCTGGTCATCGCCGCCGCGGCCAGCGCCGTGGCCCTCACGATCACCGCCGCGGCGACGGGCTACTGGGGCCTGTTGTCCCTGCGCGTGCTCTTGAGCCTGGGCGCGGCCGCCATGGGTCCCTGCGCCTTCGCCCTGGCCGCCGCCGAATCGCCCGAGCATCGCCGCGGCGCGTCCTTCGGCGCCGTCTTCAGCGCGCGCACCTTCGCCATGGCCCTCTCGGCCGGACTGGGGGGGATCCTGGCCGGCTGGCTCACGATCCGCGGGTTGTTCCTGGCGACCGGCGTGGTGCTCTTGGCCGCGTCCCTGTTCGGGCTCTGGATCCGCTCGCGCCACCGCGCGCGGGCCGCCGCCGCCTGACGCGGTTCGCTAGTGTCCTGGATCAGAAATTCGGCGTCACTTCCCGGGCTCCGATCGCCGCTGGCGTCGCCAGCGCCTCCTCCGAGTATCGCAGCGGATACGCGTCGTCGGCGCGCCTAGCCAGCATCGATCGGACCTCCGGGAAGTGACGCCGAATTTCTGATCCAGGACACTAGTGGGGCGAGTCAAAGATTCGACTAATAAGTTGCAAGTTTCGGGCAAGTCGGGCTCGGCCGCGCCGATGGTTGCATCATGACGACCAAGATGGGACGGCCGAAGGCGAAGCTCGTGTTGTCCGAGCAGGAGCGCGCGGAGTTGAATCGGCTGGTTCGGCGTCGCTCGACGCCTGCGGCAGTGGCGGTGCGGGCGCGCGCCATCCTTCGCTGTGCGAAGGGGCTGGACAATACCGATGTCGCCGACGAGTTGGGGCTGCACTTTCAGACCGTTGGTCGCTGGCGTCGCCGATTCGTGAAGGAGCGTCTGGACGCGCTGTACGACGAGCCTCGGATTGGACGGCCGAGGAGCGTCTCAGATGACGATGTCGCCCGCGTCGTGGACATGACGCTCCACCGTAAGCCGAAAACCGGGACCCACTGGAGCTCCCGCCAAGTCGCGAACGAGCTCGGATTGTCTCAGAGCGCTGTGGCGCGGATCTGGAAGGCCTTCAGCCTTCGTCCAGACCGCAGCGAGTCCTTCTCCTTGTCCCGCGACCCTCAGTTCGTCGAGAAGGTCCGGGACATCGTGGGCCTGTACATGAGCCCTCCGGACAATGCGCTCGTGCTCTGCGTCGACGAGAAGTCCCAGATGCAGGCACTGGATCGCACTCAGCCCCTGCTGCCGATGACGCCGACGCACCCGGAGCGACGCTCGAATACCTACGTGCGCCACGGGACGACGTCGCTGTTCGCAGCGCTCGACATCGCCACGGGGCGAGTCATCGGCAAGTGCTTCCGTCGACACAGGTCGAAGGAGTTCCTGAAGTTCCTGGGCGAGATCGAGCAGTCCGTGCCCGAGGAGCTGGACGTCCACCTCGTGATGGACAACTACGCCACGCACAAGACGCCAGCCGTGAAGCGGTGGCTGCTACGCCGACCCCGATTTCACGTGCACTTCACGCCGACGACGTCGTCCTGGCTCAACCTCGTCGAGAGCTGGTTCTCGATCGTCTCCCGGCGAGTGACTGAGCGCGGCGTCCATCGAAGTACGGCTGCGCTCGAGAAGGACGTGAGGGCGTTCATCGATGCCCACAACGACGAGCCGAAGCCGTACGTCTGGACCAAGACCGCAGACCAGATCCTCGCCAGCCTCCGCCGCTACTGCGACACAGCGAGCGCCATTCGTTCCAGGCAAACAAATGAGTCGAAGCTTTGACTCACCCCACTAGCGGCCCCGGGTCCAGACCAACAGGTGGTCGCCGCCGCCGGCGTCGGTCATGGCGCCGAACTCGCCGTCGTCGGGGCCGAAGCCCAGCTCGCGGGCGAGCGCTCGGCCGCGCGGGTTGGCGGCGGACTCGATCAGGCACACGCGCCGCAAGGGCCAATCCCGCTCGAACCAAGCCGTGAGCGACTCGAGCAGGTGGCGGTCGAGGTCGGTGGCGAGCTCGGGCTCGATCACCCAGTAGGCCAGTGCGGCCACGTCGTCGGCGGGGACCGGCAAAGCGACAAGGTAGATGCAGCCCAAGCACTTCGAGCGATCGGGGGACAGCACCGTGTAGGCGTAGCCCTCGCGCGCTTCGAACTCCGCCCAGTGGCGCTCCAGGTCAACGCGGTTCTCGGCCACGGTGAAGTCCTCGCGGGGCCAATCGCCCCAGCCCAGGGTGCGCTGCAGGTGCTCGCGGCTGCCCATCAGGGCGGCGAAGTCGAGCTCCACGTGCTCCGGTGACAGGGGCTCCAAGTGCAGGCGCTCGGTGTCCAGGGCCAGGGGCGGGGAGAAGGACTTGGCCCAGGGCCCGGAGCCCCGCTCCGAATCGGTGGCGGCGGCCGCCGGCTCGGGCTCGCGGCCCTCGATGTCGGGGGCCGCGCAGGCGGCGAGCAGGAGCAGGCTCGAGAGCACAGGATTTCGCATGGAGGGCGTCCAGAGTTGCAAGAAGCCGCGAGTCTAGCCTGCCGAGGCCGACCCCCGAGGGACGTTGAAATGAACTTGCCGGTGACTTCCGGCCACCGCGCCCGTTCCTGAAACCCACTAGATCTTGTGGCCTGGTCAGTTTTGACCGCCAGGGGTAGGGTACCGGCCCCTCGCGCGGGGCCGCCCAGATCGGCCGGCTCCGGATCCCCCCGCCCCTGACA
Source organism: Engelhardtia mirabilis (assembly GCA_007751255.1). Lineage (GTDB taxonomy): Bacteria > Planctomycetota > UBA1135 > UBA1135 > Engelhardtia > Engelhardtia mirabilis. The sequence goes on along the minus strand of CP036296.1, from coordinate 5,433,050 downwards.
GACGCTCCCATGCAAGGCCCCCTGCGGATCTACCTCGTCGGCGCCCACTCGACCGGCAAGACCACCCTCGCCCGTTGGATCCGCGACCACTACGGCCTGCCGATGATCTCCGAGGTGGCGCGCGGGGTGCTGGCCGAGATGGAGGCCCAGCTCGACTCCCTGCGCTCGAACCTGGACCTGGTCGACCGTTACCAGCGCGAGGTCTTCGAGCGCCAGCTCTCGGCCGAGGCCGACCAGCAGGGCTCCTTCGTCTCCGACCGGGCCTTTTGCAACCTGGCCTACGCGGCGCACCACTCGACGATCCTCGCGTCGATCGCGACCGACAAGCGACTGCACCACTACATGGAGTCGGTGCGCGAGGGAATCGTGTTCTTCCTGCGCCCGCACCGCGAACTCTTGGCCGACGACGGCGTGCGCGCCGGCTTGGCCTGGGAAGAGGTCATTCGCATCGACGGCATGGTCAAGCTGCTGCTCGAGATGTTCGCCGTGCCGTACATCGCGGTGGAGTCCCTCTCGATGCAGGAGCGCGTGCGCACGATCGAGAACGTGCTGTCTCTCTGCGGCCGTCGCAAGGTCGAAGGCGACGAGTCCCAGCTCGAGCTGCGCTCCCTGCCGCGCGTCCGCCGCAGCGAGTCGCCGGCCTTCGACTCGGGGCCCGTCAACGCGGCCAGCGCGGCGCGCTGAACGCAGCGGCGGCCGTTCGGGCCACTGGCCTCTTCTCGCGCTGCGGAACCGTCGCAAGCCACGGTTCCGACGCAATCCTCGGACCTTGCTCGAGGCCGCGGTCCCGGCTCAGTCCGCTGCGTGATCGATCGCGGCGAGCACGGTTGTCGCGTCCAGTCGCGACGGATGCAGGGCGAGGTTGTGCTCCTCGTAGTCCTCGTGCTCGTCGGTCCCGAACCACAGCTCGGGTGAGGCGTGCCGGTTGCCGTCGTCCTGCCAGGCGGAGTCCGAAGTAGCACTCTCGAGCTCGCGCAGGCGTGCGGCGACCCGCTCGAGGTTGAAGCGCTTGGGCGGGGCCTCGGCCGGATCGAGGTCGAAGAAGGAGCGCGTGCCCACGATCAGCCGCAACAGGTCGCGGCCATCGGCCTGGCGCGCACTGACCAGCACCCGATCGCGCCCGCCGCGCTCGAACAGGGCGTGGCGTCCGGGCATGGCGTCCACGCCGGTGCCGCGGGGCAGTTCGAACAGCACCAGGTCGATGTCGTCCAACTCGCGCCGCAGGGTGCGCGGGTCGTCGAGCAACTCGAGGTCCGCGCGCAGCCGCTCGAGCGCGGGACCCCAGAGGTCGGCGTGCTTGGCGAGGGGCCGCTCGTCGAGCTCCGAGCCGAGCCACGACTCGAGGTGCTCGAGCACGTAGTCGCTGGCGAGCTGGTGTCGCTCTCGGCTCTCCAAGCGGCGCAGGCTCGACTTCAGGGGCGACCGCTCGGGATCCGTGATCGCCTGGACCAGCACGTCGACGCAGAAGGCGTGCTCGTCCGGCACCCGCTGGAAGTCCCCGGCGGCGGCCACCGCGATCAGCCGTGAGGCCAGGGAGCGCGCCCGCTCGGGGTTCAGCACCGTCCAGGCCGCGCACAGGCCGTCGGTGTCGTAGTGGTTGTTGACCACCGCCGTGCAGCCCTCGGCCAGGGCCCGGCGCTCCGCCTCGGGCAGCATCGCGAAGCGCAGGGCGATACCCGTCGAGAGCCGGTGCCGCAGGTGTACGGGCGTGCGGTTGCCCGGCCAATGGGACAACTCGAGCCCGGGCGCGCCGGTGGCGCCGTCGACAGTCAGGACGGGGTCGGTGGAGGACCCGTCATGGAGGCGGTAGGGGAGATCCACGGCGGGACTGTAGTGCCCGGGCCCGCGCAGTTCGATCAGGTAACCGGCTCGGGTCTCACTTCCGCAGGACCGCGCGCACGTAGGCGTCCACGGCCCCCAGCACCTCGGGCGAGGACCAGGCTCGCAGCTGCTCGGCGCCGGTCTGCGCCCGGTAGCGCGCGATGCGCTCCGAGGTCGGCGCGCGCAGGGCGCGCTTGGAGATGGCGAAGGCGCTGCGGGGTACGCGCGCCAGCTCGGCCGCTACGGCCACGGCTCGATCGAGGACCTCCTCCGAAGGCACGACCTCGTCGACCAGGCCGCGCTCGAGGCCCTCTTGCGCCGTGTAGGTCTCGCCGCGCAGCACGATCTCCTCGACATGCCCGGGTGCCACCCGCCGGATCAGCTCGAGGGCGGCAGGCGGGAAGGGCACGCCGACGCGCAGTTCGGGCACGCCGATGCGGCCGGAGCCTTCACCCATCACGCGGACGTCGCAGGCGCAGGCCAGCACGCAGCCCCCGGCGATCGCGTGGCCGTTGATGGCCGCCACGACGGGTCCCTCGAATTCGAACAAGGCGTCGAAGGCCTCATCCAAGGCCGGCAGGAACTCGCGCACGTAGTCGGCGCCGCCGTCCCGCAGTCGAACCAGGTCCACGCCGGCCGAGAAGATTCCCTCGCGTCCGGTCAGGACCATCGCGGGCGCGTGGGCGAGCTCGCACATCTCGCGCGTGATGCCCCGCAGGAACTCCAGGTCGAGGGCATTGCCGCGACCGTGGGCCAGGCGCAGGACGACCACACCCTCGCGTTCTTCGCGTTCGAACATGGTCTTGCCTGTGCCTGGCGCTGGGGATCAGCCCTGGTCGGAGCCGGCGCCCGCGGCGTCGGCTTCCTCCGCGGCCTTGCGCTCCTTCTCGATCTTCTCGCGCAGGAGTCGGCTGTTGTTCTTCGCATCGCGCAGGGCGATCTCGATGATCGGCCGCTCGTCCGCGCTCAGCTTGCCCGACTCCAGTTGTTGCTCGGCCAAGTCCTTGGCGCGGGCGTACATCTCGAGTGCCTTGTCGTAGTCGCGCTCGAGGTAGTAGTGCAGCAGCACCGCCGCGTCGTTGAGGAAGGCCGGACTGTCCGGGACCATCTGCAGGGCGCGGTCGTAGGCCTCGAAGGAGCGCTCGTAGCCGGCCTGAACCTCGCTCCAGCCGAGCTCGTCGTCGTCCTCCAGGGTCAGGGCCAACTGGGCGGTGCTATCGCGCAGGAACAGACCGAGGTTGTTCCAGAAGCGCGGCTCCTGGGGGCGGACCTCGCACAGCACCTCGCTCAGGAAGGCCGCGTCGTCGAAGGCGTCGCGCTGGGCGCACCAACCGACCATGTACTCGATGCGATCGGGGTCGAGCCCGTCGGCGGAGACCGAGGCCACCAGGTCGGCACGACCGGCGATCCAGTTCTCGCGCAGGGCCGCGATCGATCCGCCGTAGTCCTGCTGGTCGTAGCGGATGCGCCCGAGCCAGTACCAGGAGTTGATGTAGGCCGGCCACTTGGCGACGCAGGCCTCGAAGGCCGCCTCGGCGTCGTCGAGGCGCGCGCGGTCACCGGTGGCGTAGAGCGCCCAGCCGAGCCACCAGAGCAGCGTCGCATCGCGGCTGTCGCGCTCGCCGAAGCGCGCCGTGAAGCGCTCCTCGCCGAACTCGAGGGCGCTGATGAAATGTTCGCCGAGGGTGCCGCGGATCTGCCCGATGTTGACCGCGTTCGGGTCCCAGCCGAGGGCCTCGCCATAGGCAGCGCGGGCCGCCTCCAGGTCGCCGCCCCAGGCGTGCAGGTCGCCGAGCACGTTCCACAGGCCGGCCACCCGCTGCTGGCCGGCGAAGTCGCCGGGCTCGCCCGCGAGCTCGAGACCGTGCACCAGGGCGGTCCGGGCCTGGTCGAAGTAGGCGCTGACCTCATCGGGGCGAGGGTCCTCACTCGCCCGCGCGGCGAACATCCCCAGCGCCGCCCGACCGATCAGCTCCTGGGCCTCGATCGAGCTCGGATCGCGCTCGGCGGCCCTGCTCGCGGCCGTCAGGGAGCCGGCCGAGTCGCCGAGGTTGCGCGTCACCCGTGCGAGGACCAGCCACGCATCGCCGTAGCGCTCGGGGTCGGTCTCGAGCGCCGCATTCAATTTGCCCTCGGCGTCCTGGAGCATCAGCCCCGTCTGACCGCCGCCGCCGGCGGCGATGTCCGCCTCGCACTGGGCGGCCAGGGCGATGCCGACGCTGTAGTCCATGTCGGGACCGCGCTGCCCGTCGCGGCGCAGGCGCGAGAGCTGGCCCAGAACTTCCTCGGGGCGGCCCTCGGCCACGTCCAGTCGCAGCAGCCACATGGACGTCGCGAAGGACTCGTCCAGGGCGACGGCGCGCTCCAGGTCCGCGCGGGCCTCCGCGAAGCGTCCGGCCTCGAGGTGCGCGCGGCCGCTGGCCACCAACTCGGCCGCGGACTGGGTCACGGTCGATGCGACGAGGAAGGGCGCGCACGCGGGTGCGTTCGGCGCGACGGGGTTGGCCAGGGCGGCGAGCAGGGCTTCGATCAACATGGGGTGATTGGGGCTGAGGTTGTTCGTCGTAGGGCGGCGGGACTCACTCGCAGTCGCGGACCCAGGCCAGGACCGGCGACGGCTCGGCCGGGGCGCCCGCGCGACGGGCGCTGATGGTCGCGAGCCAGTACTCGTCGACGATCGGGCGCGGGTCGGGCCCGATCTCGGCTGCCCCGCGGAACCAGGCCTCCGCCTGGTCGAGGTCCTGGCGGTGTTCGAGCCAGAGCACACCCAGGTTCTCGTGGGCGTCGCCCCAGGCGTTCTTCAGCTCGTACAGCTGCTGCTCGTCGAGACCGCCCGCGGCGAGTTGTTCCTCGCCCAGGGCGACCGCGCGCATCAGCAGCCCCTCGGCGAACTCGAGGTCCGAGTGCAGGTAGTAGACGAAGACCAGCGCCGTGTCGTTGATGATGCGAACGTCGTCCGGGGACAGCCGCGCGGCGTCCCGGTAGGCCTCGCTGCTGCGGACCATCGTCGCGCGCGCGCGGGCCGCGTACTCGCGGGACTTGGCAACCAGCAGGTCGTCGATCTGCTCCGGCGTCAGCCCTTCGGTCGACTCCAGGGTCGCGACGATGCGCGCCACCATGTCGGGGTCGTCGATCTCGCCCTTGGCCGCGCGGCAGTAACGTTCACCCATGTTGGCCAGTGCAGTCGCAGCGTCGCGATTGAGGAACCCCGCGTTGTTGGCCATGTCCGCGTCGTCGGGCAGACGCGCGTGCAGGATGTCCGCGACCTCGGCGGCCTGGACCAGCTCCTCCGACTCCACGTGGGCGGCTACGACGAATTCCAGGCCGCGGATGCCGGAGTAGAGACCGCGCGCGGCGTAGTCCCACTCCAGGCCGCGCGGGTTCAGCTCCTCGGTGGAGAGGAACGCGGCCCGGGCGCCCTCGAGGTCGCCCTCGTTGAAGCGCACCCAACCCCTGGCGTTGCGGCAGATGATCTCCCAGGAAATGGCCTCCCCGGGGTCCATCGCTCCGCTGGCGCCGGCCTCACGGACCGTCCGGAACTCGGTCTCCGCGGCCTCGAAGCGCTCGACGGCGAGTGCACAGAGTGCAGGGTCGGCGTCGGGACCCGGGAACTCGGCCATGGCCAGCTCGAAGCGCTCGATCCCCAGGAATCTGTGGGCGAGCATCGAGCCGGGGTTGCTCGCCTGGTAGCGCTCGAGCAGCGCGACCGACTCCGCGGGGCTGTCGGTCCGAGCCACCTCGGCCGCACGGGCCAAGAGGTCGCGATCCTCCGGCACGTACTCGAGCCCGGTTTCCAAGAGGTCGCGTGCGTCCAAGCGCGCCTGCACGTCCTCGCGGGCGGACGAGCGGAACAGGTACAGATTCGCGGCCAACTGCCAGGTGTCGGCCTCCTGGGGCACGGTGGCGATCAGATCGTCGAGGGCGTTCTCGGCCTCGGGGAACAGTTCGTCCTCCGCAGCGCGCGCCGCCGGATCGCCAGTCATCGCCAGGCGCGCCGCGTCCGCGTAGGCCAGGTAGACCGCGTCGGCGACGACCCGCTGGGGGTGCAAGAAGCTCGGCCGCGCCGCGGTGGCCCGATCCGCTCCGGCGCCGTCCGCCTCAGCCCCGTCGAGCAGGGCCGTTGCTTCGCGGGCGTAGCGCAGGGCATCGTCGCTGCGGTTCAGCATGTAGGCGGCGCGCGCGGCGCCCAGGCGCCCGGTCGCCGTGCGACCGAGGCCGCGGAAGGCCTTCAGGGCGTCGTTGAACGCGCCGTCTACGAAGACGCCACCGGCGCCGTCGGAGATCATCCGCTCGCCCAGGGCCAGCAGCCCGCGCGCTCGCAGCTCCAGGACGGACTCGTCGTTCGGTTCGATGTCGAGGGCCCGGTCGATGGCGTTCAAGGCGTCGGCCGGCTCACCGGCTGCCAGCAGCTCCTCGGCCTGCCGCCGCTGGCGCTCGACCAGGATCTCCCCGAGCAGGTCGCGTGCATCGGCCACGCGACCATCGCGCAGGGCGTCGATCGCGGAGTCCGTCAGGCGGGCCTCCTGGTCGGCGGCCTCGCGCTCCGTCAGCAGGGTCCAGCTGCCGTCGGCATGCAGCACGATCGGGCGACCGGTCGGCGGATCACCACCGTCGGCACCGTGGTCAGCTTGCGGTTGAGCGTGGAGGGGCAGGGCCCAGGTCGCGATCAGCGCGATGGGTCCGAGCGCGTGGCGCAGTCGTCGCATGGGGTAGGCGGTCGGTGGGGGTCCGGTCGATGGGGCACGGGCGCAGCCGGGGCGCCGCGTTCGTCGCGGGCGGCCGAGCAGCTTAGCGACCGGCCGCGGCGGGGAGGCGCCGGCGGGGCGCCGCGGAGGCGAGAGGACCAGCAAAGGCCGGGCCGTTCGGAACGGGTAAGGGTCTGGAAGATCAGCAGCTCCCTGTCGTTCCTCTAGACTTCAGGGCCCGCGCGCTCCACGGGCCCGGCGCAGATCCGCCTGACCCGGCCCCATTTCGCGCGTTCCGACTCCGCCACGCCGATCCACCCATGCGTTCGACCCCCCTTCCCCGGCCCCGTGCGGGATCCTCCCGGGAACGGTCCAGCCAACCCGCGAGCCTCCTTCAGCGTCTTTCAGGCATGGGCCGTGTGCGCGGGGGCCTCTCCGTCCTTCGCCAGGGGCTCCGCCCGTCCTTCTGGGCGCCGGTCGTGGCCGTCGGGCTGGGCCTGGGCCTCTTGGCGGGTTGCGACGACCCGGCCTGCGTCTTCGGCTCGGGCACTTGTCAGGGCGGCACTGGCACCACCGGACAACTGGGGGTCGGCGCCGCGACCACGCCCGAGGACGGGCTGTGGGTCTCCGACAACGTTCCTGTGGTCGAGGCGATCTTCCCCACCGGCGGGGGCATCCACCCGGACACGCCGGTGGTGGTGCGCTTCAGCGAGTCGATGAACCCGTCCAGCGTCCAGGGCGCCTTCCGCTTGATCGACGCCAATGCGATCGGTGGCCTGCCCCTGGCGACGACATCCGTCTTGATCGGCGCGGGGCGACTGCTGGTCCTGTTCCCGGCGGTCAGCCTGCCGGCGAACAGCGACATCCAGGTCGTGTTCCAGGACAGCAACGAGGCGCGCGACCTCACCGGGCAGCCGCTGCAAGCCGCGCTCGAGTCGGTGGTGGGTAGCTTCACGGTGGCCGAGACGGAGCCCGCGGTTCCGCGCCTGTTGACCACCTGGCCGCCGGCCGGCGAGCAGAATGCCAGCGCGACCACGGACATCGTGGCCGTCTTCGATCGGCGCATGAAGCCCACCAGCTTCCTCAGCACCGGTTGGCAGGTGGAGGTCGGCGGATCGCCGCCGGTACCCGATCCGACCCCGAACGCGGTGAATATCTCGCCCCTCGGCGGCCTTCCGATCACCGACACGCGGGCCTGGACCTACCGCCGCTCCGACGCAGCGACCGGACTCCCGCTCAGCTATCTGAATGGCTCGCAGATCTCGCTGCTGCTCTCGCCCAGTGGCGAGGTCCAGAGCATCGACGACGAGGTACTGCCCGAGACAGTCGTCAATTTCCGCACCGCGACGTTCGGGGCGCCCCTGTCGGCTTCGATCGCATCAGCGCCCTCGGATGCCATCGGGATCGCGAACCTGACCGCCGGTGATGCGAGGGCTCTCGAGTTGTCACTGCTCCTCGACGGGGCGGCGCCCGGCGACCGGGTGTCGGTCTTCGCGTTCGGCACTGGGCTCGGCGACGAGCCGGTCACCGTCGCGACCCAGAGCGACATCGACATCGCGACTGTCTCGAATCCGTTCACGATCGGCCTGGGGCAGACGCCGCTGATCGAGAGCACTTCGCCGTTGCAGGCGTCTTTCTTGGACGGCGACGTGGACCTGGCCTTCCGCGTGACCCGCGGCTCGGTGGTCAGTCCCTTGCGAATCCTCGACGTCGACCCGGACACGCCCGGAGTGCAATCTGCCTTCCTGGACACCGTGCGGCCGACCTTTACGGACTTGACCCTGCCCGGAGGTGGCGGCGACCTGTTCAGCTCATCGCTGATCGACCTGGTCCTGACCGGCTCGGCGAGCGAAGAGGTGCGCGCGGTGAACGTCACCGTGAGCGGCTATCCGAACCCCGAGGACGTGATCTCGAACATGGACCTGACCGGCGCGGAATTCGCGCCGGTGGTGGGCAGCACCTCGGGTGGCTTGTTCATCGCGGCGCCGGTCAAGATCGGCATCGTGGACCCCGTGGCGGATGGCAAGGGCGGCTACGGCGTGCCCTCGGTGCAGTACTCGTTCCGGGTCTACGACCGGGCGCTGAACGCCAATCCGAACCTGATCTCCGGCCTCTATCGCCAATTCGGCGCCGTCGCGGGCGCGCCGGTGGTCCAGGGCGACCCGATCCACGTGGAGGTCATCGACGCCGACACGCTGCTGCCCGTTCCGGGTGCCCTGGTCGTCGCTGGTGGGTACGTCGATGCCGCGACGCCGGCCTCGGATCTGGAGTCCTCGCTGACCGACTCGACAGGCCACACGACGGTCACGACCAAGACGACGGGTCAGGAAACGGTGGTCACCGTCGAGGCGGCGGGCTACCACTTGACGTCCTTCCATGGCGTTACGACCGACTGGCTCGGGATCCTGCTCGAGCCGAGTGGGACGGCCCCGGCCCTGGTGACGGGAGCCGTCACCGCCGTGAGCCAGAGCGCGCAGAGCTTCCTGCCCAACGCCGACCTACGCATTGCCGACTCGCGGCGACCGGACGGCAACCTGCCGACCTACGGTGCCCAGCCCTGCACCGCCGATCCGTTCACCGGCCTGAACCCCAACTGCGCCTTCGGCCCCGAGGCGATCCGGCCCAGGCACCTGGGCGCTCAAGCCCTGTTCGTGGGCAGCTTCGGCCTCTCCTCCGCGTCGTTCAGTGCCTCCGAGTTCCTCAAGGGCTTCCAACTGCAGGTTCCCGTGCCCGCGGCGCAACCCGGCGGCGTCGGCGTGTCCTCGGGCGAGATCGAGAAGCTCCTGTCGACCACCGAGACGGGCATCCAGCCCTTCGAGCTGCCCACGTCGCTGGGCACCCTGACCCTCTCGACGGCCGAGATCATCACTTTCCCCACCGCCCTCGACTACGACGACTTGGTCGAGAACTCGGTCTTCTCGGGAGCGGTGGGGGTCTTCGTCGAGACGCGGCTCCCCGGCCTCGATCGCGCCCTTCCGATCGGCCCCGGGGCTTCTTTCGACATCAGCGTCGGGACGCCGACCTACCGCATCGAGGGCGTCTACGCCGGCGAGCTCGTGCCCTACACCGCCCAGTTCGGCGACCTGCTCGAGTCGTCGCACCTCTCGGTGACCATGGAGGACTCCTCCGGCAACCGCGCGGTCGCGCGCTCGCGCCTCTCCCAGTTGCCGAACCCGAGCGGCTTCATGAACGTAATCGTTCCGCCGATCGTGCCCGAGGTGTTCCTGCCCACGGCCGGCAGCGACGTGCCCCTCGGCGAGTTCGTCGTGCGCTTTCGCGACTCCCTTTCGTTCGCGTACAAGAGTGTGTACTACGCCGACGGTCCGCAGCGGGTTCGACTGACTGACGTCAACGGTCGGCACCACACGATCTACCGCTACGACGACAGCGACTCCGCCGGAGACAACCCGACCGAGCTCGATGTCTTGGTGCTCGACACGACCGCCCCTGGCTTGGCAGGGACCGGGACTGGGCTGGCCCTGGGGTCCATTTCGATCGAGGTGGGCTATTCCGCATGGGAGTCGGCTACCCCGATCTCGGGGGCACCACCGGCGCAGGATGACGCCTTCGCCCGCGGACGCTTCCTGTGGTCGGAGGTGCCGCTCCAGGCGATCCTCAGCACCAGGTCGGCACCTCGGGTCGTGGGACTCGTCGCGCCGGGCCCCTGAGGGCTGCTTCGGAGTAGCCGGGGGCGGGACCCTGGGGTAGGGGGCTCGTCACCCGCGCTCCTGCCGGATAACCTCGCGCGCCCACCCGACGCGTTCGGGCCGAGACTCCATGTCATCACGATCCATTGCGTCCGACACAACCGGGACTCTCCACGGCCACCTTGGCCGCCGGGGCCTGATCCATAGGGTCCTCCGCAGCGGGGGTCTCGCGAGCCTGGTCAGCGGCTGCGCGGCTCTGCTCCTGGCCGGCTGCGCCTCGGTGCTCTTGGCCGGCTGCGCCTCGGTCGGCGGTGAGATGCCCCGCCCGCAGCCCTACACGGACCCCCTGCCCCCTCCCGCGGGGATGGACGGCGTTCCCGCGGCCATCGCGAGCCAGCCGGCGGACGTCTGGATCCAGCCGGTCGTGGACGCGAGCTCCGGTCGCGGAGCCCCGGTCGGCGCCCTGCGCGATGAGCTCTACCGCGGGCTCGTCGCACGCCTGTACACCCCGATCGCCCTGGTCTGGGGCGACGCCCAGTTGGCCGAGGCCTCCGCGAGCACCGGCGGGTTCCCGACCGGTGCCATGGGCGCCGAGGCCGTGCTGGAGGTTCGGGTGCTGAGCTGGGATGCCTCGTCCATCGAGCGCAGCGGCTCCGTCTTCGCCGAGCTCGAGGCTCGACTGATCGACCCACGGACCACGCCTGCGACGCAACTCTGGGGTCGCCGCCTGGCCCGCGAGCTGAGCGTCGACAAGAGCCGTCTGCGCCAGTCGACCACGGGCGAGCTCGAGGAGCTGGCAATCCGCAACCTGGGCCGCGAGGTCCTGGGCTTGATGCCCCAGCGCGACCCGGTTCGCGCCGCGTCGCAGGGCTGAGCCGACGGGCCCCGCCCGGCTGGACTCGTTCCGCTGGTGCCGAGGCAGCGGGGCAGACCTGAGACCCGCCGGTTGGGACCCGATTCCGAGGCCCCGCATGGCTGGGCCGGGTCCGAGGGTCCCTTTGACCGACGCAGATCGCTGCCGAGGACGCGGCTGCCCAGACCGGACTCACTGGTGGTTCGCTCCTGGATGTCCTGGACAAGGGCTCAGGCTGCGTGGGGGTAGGCGCTCGTCGGGCGGGTCTGTATCCTCTTGCGCTCATCCGCCGATCGGCGACCGTCCTGGACGGCTGCCCGGCGGACTTCCACCCCTCCCTGGGGGGCTCCCGACGGCAAGGGACACCCTTGGGAACGGGCCTGTGCGCACCGCGCGTCGGGTCGGCTCGAAACGAGCCGGGCGGCCCCGTGCGCTTCCCTCGCAATCGACACTCAGCCCCCCGGCGGGCGACGAGGCATGCCATGGCTATCGCAGGCGAACGCAAGACCGAGATCATCAAGGAATTCGCGACCAAGGAAGGCGACAACGGGTCGCCCGAGGTTCAGGTCGCGCTGCTCACCGAGCACATCAAGAACCTCACGGAGCACCTGAAGGTGCACCGCAAGGACTTCACCAGCCGTCGAGGTCTGCTGATGATGGTGGGTCAGCGCAGCAAGCTGCTGCGCTACCTCCGCAAGCGCAACCCCGCGGCCTACCAGGCCCTGATCCAGCGACTGGGCCTGCGCCGCTAGGAACCAGTTCGGGCCGACCGGCAATCGCCGGGCGGCCCGACTCGCTTCCAGTCGGCGGTCGCCGGCGGACGCCGTCGCATGCGGCAGGGCCGAGCGAGGCCGATTTCGATTCGACCTCGCGACCGCGGCGCTCGGATGCGGACCGGTCGCTGAGCGACGGTCACGCTGATCCACCGACCCCGCCGACCCCGCCGACCCCACCGACCCCACCGACCCCGCCGACCCCGCCGACAATCGACGCGGCTGGGCCACCGACCGACGCTGCCGACCGACGCATCCGCTGGACCGAGCCGATTCGGCTGCGATCAGGGGGCGCAAGGGCGGCCACTCAGATTCGAGGCGCCAGGAGATACGGCGCCGCCACGGACACAACCGACTCGCGCCGCGCCAGGGCCCACGGCCCCGCCCAGCGCGCGAGTGACCTGGCCCGCCGCCCGGCGCGCCCGGAGACGAACGACGTTACTAGCTAAGACAACAGAGACGACGACAGAGGAAGAGACGCAACACATGTCCATGACTCCGACCAAAGTCGAGTGCCAACTCGGCGACAAGACACTCACGATCGAGACCGGCCAAGTGGCCCGCCAGGCCCACGGTTCCGTCATCGTGACGATGGGCGAGACCAAGGTCTTCGCCGCCGTTTGCACCGACAAGGGCCGAGACGACCTCGACTTCTTCCCCCTGACGGTCGACTACCGCGAGAAGACCGAGTCGGCCGGCAAGATCCCCGGTGGCTTCTTCAAGCGTGAGGGCCGTCCGACCACGAAGGAAATCCTGACCATGCGGATGATCGATCGCTCGATCCGCCCGCTGTTCCCGGACGGCTTCCGCCAGGAAGTCCAGGTCATGACCCACGTGCTCAGCTTCGACGGCGAGCACGCGTCCGACGTTCTGGCCATGATCGGCGGCTTCGCCGCGGTCCACATCAGCCAGATCCCCTTCGCCTGCGCCATGGGCGCCGTGCGTATCGGCCACGTCGACGGCGAGCTCGTCGCCTTCCCCGCGGTCGCGGACCAGCGCGGATCGTCGCGCCTGGACCTGGTCGTGGCCGGCCATGACAAGGCCGTCGCGATGGTCGAGGCCTCGGCCAAGGAGCTGCCGGAGGCCGAGATGATCGACGCCCTCGAGCTGGCCCACGACACCATCCGCAAGATCTGCGGTGCGGTCGACGAGCTGCGCGAGAAGGCGGGCAAGCCCAAGATGGAGTTCACCGCGCCCCAGGGCGACGCCGAGCTCGAGGCGGCGATCGGCGCCTACCGCGCCCGCGTCAAGGAAGTCATCTACACCCAGGGCAAGCACGAGCGCGACGCGGCCGTCGGAGCCGTGCGCAACGTCGCGGTGGCCGACCTGACCGCCGGTATCGAGGATTCGGCTGAGCTCAAGGCGCGCACCAAGGCCGTCAAGGAAGCCTTCTACAGCCTCAAGGGCTCCGTCGAGCGTGAGTGCATCCTCGACGGCAAGCGCGTCGACGGTCGTGCCCACGACGAGATCCGCGAGATCACCATCGTCCCGAACTTCGTTCCGCGCCAGCACGGCTCCGTGCTGTTCACCCGTGGCGAGACCCAAGCGCTGGTCAGCACCACGCTCGGCACGCGCGACGACGAGGCGATCATCGACGGCATCGAGGAGGAGTACCGCAAGTCCTTCTACCTGCACTACAACTTCCCCGCCTACAGCGTCGGCGAGTGCCGCCGCCTGATGGGCCCGGGTCGTCGCGAGATCGGCCACGGTATGCTCGCCGAGCGCGCCCTGCAGGCCGTGCTGCCGAGCAAGGAAGCCTTCCCCTACACGATCCGGATCGTCTCCGACATCACCGAGTCCAACGGCTCGTCGTCGATGGCCAGCGTGTGCGGCGGTTGCCTCTCGATGATGGTCGGCGGCGTTCCGCTGACCCAGCCCGTCGCGGGTATCGCCATGGGCCTGGTGCAGGAGGGCGGCAAGACCGCGATCCTGTCCGATATCCTTGGCTCCGAGGATCACACCGGCGACATGGACTTCAAGGTTGCGGGCAGCGGCCTGGGCATCACCGCCCTGCAGATGGACATCAAGGTCGACGGCGTTAGCCGCGAGCTTCTGACCTCCGCGCTCCAGCAGGCGCGCGAGGGTCGCATCCACATCCTCAAGAAGATGCTGGCTGCGGTTCCGGCCCCGAGTGACGACGTGTCGAAGCACGCGCCGCGCATGGAGTCGCTGAACATTCCCCAGGAGCGCATCGGCTTCCTGATCGGCCCGGGTGGTCGCACCATCAAGGGCCTCGAGGCCGACTACGGCGTGCGCGTCGCGGTCTCCGAGGACGGCCACGTGACCATCGCCGGTGTCGACCGCGAGAAGCTGGCGACCTGCTACAAGCACGTCCAAGCCATGTGCGAGACGCCCAAGATCGGCTCGCGCTACTCGGGCACGGTCCGCAGCGTGAAGGACTTCGGCGCCTTCATCGAGATCCTTCCCGGCGTCGAGGGCATGTGCCACATCTCGGAGCTGGCGGAGGGCTACGTGGAGAAGGTCACCGACGTGGTCAACGTCGGCGACGAGCTCGAGGTCGTGATCATCAACGTCGACGATCGCGGCAAGGTCAAGCTCTCCCACAAGCAGGCGCTCGAGACCAGCGTCGACTGAGACCCCGTTCGGGGCCGACCAGGCTCCGGACCGGGCTCGAGGCCAGCCGGCGCCCGGACTCCCAATGGGGGTCCGGGCGCCGGCTTCGTTCGGGGCTCGGCTCGCAGGACCAGGCCGGTCGATGGGTCGCGCGAACTGGCTGCGAGGACCGGTGGCCGTTGGCGGCCAGGCGCGCGGCCAGCCAGCCTGCGCGAGCCCGAGGGGCGACCGAGCGCAGGGGCCTCGGGTCGGCATGGCGAGGCGCCGTGCCCCGCGGCCGGCGCGGTGGTTGCCATGGCACCTCGATCGTCCCGGGGCGGGCGAGCCAGATCCGGACCGGGTGGGGAGGGACCAACACCGCGCAGGTAGGAGCGTTCGGCCCTGCGCGTGCGGCGCAGGCTCGGGACCCGTTCTCCCTCATGAAGCCCAGGAGTCGACGGACCGGGATCGATTCCCATCGACGACCTCACATCGGCCCCCAGGCGAAAAGTCCCCCTCGGGGGTCGATAGAACTCTGTAAACGCGGCAAGATTCTGAGCGGGGCTGCCGGTCCGCCGGTCGGCTCGACGCTGTGCGGTGCGCTGGGGGCGCCCGTCCGGTCCGGGGTGCGGGACATCGTTCGCGCAGCCGATCCGGTTGGGTCCGTCGGCGGATCCGACCCGGGCTGCCGGCCGATCGCCATCGGCCGGCACAGACCTGGGGAGGATTCAGTCCAGGGCGTCGGGGACCGATAAGGACCCGATCCGGTCGCCCTTCGTCGAGCCCCACTCAGGACTCCACCAGCCGCCCACGAGCCACCCCGTCCGAGGCACGCCATGAAGCCGGCCCTCACCACCCTGATCGCACTCGTCCTGATCGCCCCGCTCACCAATGCGGCGACCCAGGACTCGATCTCGATCGCAGCGCCCGACAGCTCTGGCTCCGACAGCTGGGGCTCGGCCTACGACACCACTGCCCTTGCGCCTGCGATCACGGGCGCCACGGACCTCGGTCTCGCCCTCGTCCCCGGCTGGGAGATCCGCGAGGCCGACCACATCTGCGGCCTGAAGAGTGCCAACCAGCTCTCGAACCCGGCCAAGATCGACTTCGACGACGTCATGGCGGCGACGACCGAGATGAAGACCCTCAAGCGCGATGGCATCGATCCGAGCTCGCCCCGCGGTCAGCAGTTGGTGAACCGGGCCACCCGTCGGGTGACCGACGCGGCCAAGACGGTGATGGGCGAGGGCGGGTACTGCAGCGTCTGGAAGAACATCTCGCACACCGACGGCCGAGACGTGACCGACGTCTCCGCCGAGGTGCGTCGAAACCTGTGACGCGGCCGCGCCGATTGCCGCGGCACCATTCGAATCTGCGGACCGGATTGCGGCCGCTCTCGCAGGGTCTGCTGTGGGTCGGGGTCGCGATTGCCTGGGGGTGCGTCGGACCCGGCACCGGCGACCGGAACGGGGAGGGGAGCGGGACCTCGGGTGGGGGACACACGGGCTCCGTCGACGAGCTGCGCTCGCTGATCCAGGCGGGCGCCATCGCTCCGGTGGTCGCCGATGTCCGCGAAGTCGAAGAGGGCGCGCCGACGCTCGATGCGCGCGAGCCGATCGATCCGGCTCTGTTGGCGGGCAGCACCCTGCCCTCCTTGGGCATTCCGACCGGCAGCTCGGCCAAGGGCAGCGAGGCCTCGGCACCGTCCGGCGGTCTGATCGATCCCGATCCCGCCGAGATGGCTGCCTACGAGTTCGAGGGTGGCCTCGACGCAGAGCAATTGGACGCGGAGATCGAAGCCCTGGCAGCCGCGATCGAGAGCGACCTCGCGACCGAAGACGAGTACGAAGCCGTGCGCCCCGGTGCCGCCCTCAGCGACACCCTGCCCCAGCCGGGCCTGGCCGCGCGCCGCGGAGAGTCGCCCACCGCGAATGTCGTCCCCAACCCCTACCTCGAATTCGGCGAGCGCATCTACGTCCACGACGACGGGCGCATCACGAAGCCCTTCCAGGTGGCGCCCGGCAAGGGCCGCGCCTTGATGCAGATGATGGGCCTGGCGCAGGCCTTCGCCTTCGAGTGGACGATCCTCGACAGCGCCAAGTCAGACGTCCCCCCGGCCCGTGAGCAGGTCCTCCCGCCGGAGGTGGCGGACGTGGTGCTGCTGGAGAAGTGGGACTTCGAGCTCTACCAGAACTTCGCCACCGACATCCAGCAGTCGCCCCAGCAGCCCTCGCGGATCGACCTGGCTGATTGGGTCGTGGTCACCGCCGGCCGCGACGTGCTGCTGCAGGTGCAGGAGTTCGTCGAGCTCTTCGCCGCGTCGGTACCGCAGGTGGAGATCACCGCCAGCATCGTCGAGTTCACCTACTTCGACGAACTGGACTACGGCGTCAACGGTCCGGACGGCTCGGTCGTCTTCGACTTCCCCGACGGGACCTTCGTCGACAGCTTCTCCTACTCGGTACCGAACACGGTGGACGGCGTGGAGGCGGTCCTGAGCATCGGCGCGATCCAGGACGGGGTGGCGATCAACGCCCTGCTCGAGGCCATCCAGGAGTGGGAGAACGTCGACATCCGGACCAACCCACGCATCGCCGTGCGCGAAGGGGGCGTGGCGGAGATCCTGAACACGCGCCAGATCCCGACCTTCCTGTTCGGCAACATCTCGAGCACCAGTCAGAACTTCACGGCCCAGGTCAAGTTCGAGGAGGTCGGCGTCAAGCTCTACGTGGCGCCGCGCGTGATGGGCTCGAAGACCCTGGCGCTGAACCTGTTCGTCGAGGCGTCGGCCCAGATCGGCACCTCGGTCTCCCTGACCGACTCCCAGGGCAACGAGTTCCGCTCGCCCCTGATCGCCCAGCGCCAGGCGCGCACGGTCGTCTACCTCCAACCCGGCCAGGCGATCGCCATCGGCGGCCTGATCTCGGAGCGCGAACAGGAATCGGAGAGCAAGGTTCCGATCCTGGGCGACATCCCGCTCATCGGCTGGCTGTTCAAGTCGACCCGCATCCGCAAGGAGCGCACCGAGGTGCTGTTCCTGATCCAACCGCGGATCCTCGAGGGCGCCGACTTCAACCAGCCGGTCTGGGACGGGTCGCGGACCGTTCCGCTGCGCGGTTAGCCCCGCCTGCGCGGCAGGAGCCTGGGTCGCAGGTCGCCGCCGCGGTCAGGCCGGTGCGCTCGCGCTCGTCCGGCTGCCGGTGTCTCGGCCTCAGATCAGGCCTTCGAGTGGGTCGCGAATGGAGGGGGGGCGCCGGCACCTGGTCCCAGGTCGGCCGCTCGCCGGTCCCGACTGCCATTGGCGGGGTCCAATGGCTGCCGCAACTCGGGGCCGAACTCCAGATCTGCCTACCGCCGACGGGGCAGCGCCGTACCAGAGGCCCGGACGGCGGGCCGCGCGCCCGCCCCCCCGCGCCACCGGAAAGCGGACCGACCGTGGGTAGACTGCCCGGAAGATCCGCCGGCGCCTGTCGTCCGAGGTTCCCTCGGCCGAGGCCCCGCAAGCGACAACCATGATCCTGCTCCACAACTCCGCCCGAGACCTCGCCCATCCCCGCCGAGGGGCCGCGCTGATGCTCTCGGTGCTCGTCCTCCTGGTGCTCGTGGCGGTGGTGTTCCAGATCAACATCGCCACTGGGACCGACGCGCGTGTGGCGCGCAACGACGTGGCCCACACGGCCATGGACCTGGCCATGGAGTCGGTCCTTCTGGACCAGTTCGAGGTGCTCAAGAACGACGCCGCGGACAGCGCATCCGGGGGTGGGAACGGCGCGGTGGGGGCCGGCGACATCGGCGGGGCCTCGGCTAGCGGCGGGTTGGGTGGTGCGCTGGGTGGCCTCGGCGGCGGTGGCGGAGCGGTCGGTGACCAGGCCGGCGGGCCGGTGGACTCGCGCCGCGACGAGTGGGCCAGCCCAGGCCGGGCCGACACGGTCGGGCGCGCCAACGGCGTCAACGTTCGAATCCTGATCCAGGACGAGAACAGCAAGTACAACGTCCTCGCGATGCTGACCGACGACGAGGAGGAGGCCGAGAAGGCCTTCTGGCGCGTGGTTCGCATCATCGACCTGTTCCGCGAGGGCACCGACGTCGACGTGGACTCCACCGACGCTGAGACCATCGCCGAGTTGATTCGCGACCACCTGCTGCAGGAGACCGAGGCCGACCGTGCGCGGCTGGTGACGGACGATCCCGACGGCGACGACCGGAGCAAGCCGATGTTGAGCCTGCGCGAGATCGTCCAGTACGAGGAGATCGGTCGCATCGAGGCCAACCTCGAGGCGCCCCTGTTCCGCGACTTCCGCACGGAGGACGACGTGATCGTCCATTCCCTCTCGTCCTACCTGACGACCTGGACCTCGTTGCAGACGCTCGAGGAGATGCAGGAGGAGCAGGCCGAGGGCCCTGGCGCAGGCGCGGGCACGACCCAGGGCAATCCCGATGGGCAGGGTGGCGGCGGCGGCGGTGGCGGCGGCGGCGGAGGTGGCGGTGGATCCCAGGGCGCGACGACCGCTTCTTCCGACGGGACTCTCAGCTTCGGTGGACCGGTGGCCGAATCCGGCGACGCGTCCCAGGCGGGCGCCTTTGGCGCCGGTGGTCAAGACGCGGGAAGTGGGGTTGCCGGCGCTGTGAACATCAACACCGCGCCGCCGGTGGTGCTCAAGGCTCTGATGGACGAGGACGACCTGGACCAGCGCTTCTGGGACGACGTTATCGCCTACCGCAACGAGGAGGACGAGGAGGCGATGGACTCCGACGACGACGAGCCGATGCTCGACGAGTTCGGCGAGGAACTCGTGCTGCGCAAGTTCTTCTCCTCGGTAGACCAGCTCAGCGAGATTCGCGACTGGGATCTGGTCGAGCCGCTGGTGCGCGACGACCTCGTGCGCCACCTGGGCGTTTCGAGCGACGTGTTCACGATCTTCCTCACGGCGCGCAAGGACACCTCGGGCAAGAACACCATGCAGGGCACGATGACCCGCGAGGAGATCGAGGAGGTCGAGCGCCTGCCCACCAACCTCTCGCGCACGATCGCCTGCACTGTCTGGCGCCGAACCACCGACGAGGGTGTCGAGATCATCCCGCTGCAGCGTTGGGAGTACCTCGACTACGTGCCCTGGGAGATCCTCGACTATCCCAACGAAGATCGCTGATGCCGCGCCCTCGAGCGGGGTCGCCCGGCAGGCAGATCGATCCCCTGCGGACCGGGGTCTTCAAGCACCTCTTCGCCGCCGTGGCGGGGGAGATGGGCGCGACTCTGCAGCGCTCGGCCTTCTCGCCCAACATCGTCGAGCGCCGGGACTATTCCTGCGCTCTGTTCGACTGCGAGGGCCGCATGATCGGCCAGGCCGCGCACCTTCCGGTGCACCTGGGGTCTTCGCCGCGCAGCGTCCAAGCGGCGCTCGCCGCCGGGCCCCTGGCGCCGGGCGATGCGGTGTTGCTCAACGATCCCTACCGCGGCGGCACGCACCTTCCTGACCTCACCCTGGTCACGCCGGTGTGGCTGCCCGGGCGCGAGCGTCCCTCCTTCCACGTTGCCAACCGCGCGCACCACGCGGATGTCGGCGGTCCCTACCCCGGTTCGATGGGGCCCGCGACCGAGCTCTACGCCGAGGGCCTGCGGATCCCTCCTGTGCACCTGGTGCGCGGCGGGCAGGTACAGCGCGAGATCCTGGATCTGGTGCTGGCCAACATGCGCGGCACCCGCGAGCGCGAGGGCGACCTCTTGGCCCAATGGTCGGCCAACAGGCTCGGGGCGCGGCGCATCGAGGAGCTGTGCCAGGAGCACGGTGCTGCCGAGTTGGAGGCTCGCGCCGCGGATCAGCTCGACTGGACCCACGCGCTCTGCAAGGCCCTGCTCTCCGAGTTGCCGCCGGGGCGCTACGAGGCCCACGATCGGTTGGAGCTGGCCGACCGCCTGGGCCGCGACGCGCACTTGCACCTGGTCGTCGAGCTCGGCGGCGGGCGGGCGCGCTTCGACTTCAGCGGCACCGACGATCAGGTCGCCGCTCCGTACAACACGCCCCGCGCGGTGGTCGAGTCGGCGATCTTCTACGTGCTGCGTTGCCTCTTGCCGAGTGGGACGCCGGCCAGCGACGGGGTCATGGCGCCGGTCGAGTTGATCACGCGCCCGGGCAGCCTGGTCGACCCGCGCCCGCCGGCGCCGGTCGCGGCCGGCAACGTGGAGACCAGTCAGCGTCTGGTCGACCTGATCCTGGCGGCCCTCGCCCCGGCGGCTCCGGATCGCATCCCGGCCGCCAGCGCGGGGACCATGAGCAACCTGACCTTCGGCGCGGCATCCGGTGCGGAGGGCGGCGGCAGCACCTGGTACGAGACCCACGCCGGTGGCGCCGGGGCCTCGGCCAGCCGCGCCGGCGCCCACGCGGTGCAGTGCCACATGACCAACACCCGCAACACGCCGATCGAGAGCCTCGAGCGCCACGTGCCGGCGCGGATCCTGGCCCTCGGGCTGAGGCGCGGTTCGGGTGGAGCGGGGCGCCGCGCCGGCGGCGACGGGCTGGCCAAGCATCTGCGCTTCCTCGAGCCGGTGCGGGTGGGCTGGCTCGCCGATCGCCAGCGCGAGGGTCCTCCCGGGGCAGCCGGCGGCGGCGCCGGGTGTCCGGGGCGCGCGCGGGCGCGCGGCGGCGCGGCGGGCGCCTGGACATCGCTCGGTGCCCAGGCTGCTGTGGAGCTGCCCGCCGGCGGCGAAGTGCTGCTCGAGACCCCGGGCGGCGGCGGACACGGCTGACCGACCTGGTCTGCGGCGATCGGCGCCAGCGGGGTCGGCGGCGCCAGATCGGCCGCGTCGGACGGTCGCCACGAGCGGGGCTCCGGGCCAGCTCGCGCGTTCGAGCGCGGCCGACTGGCCCTTGCGGACGATCGGACCTTGTCGGAGGCTGCGCTGACCCGGAGAATCCTCCGCTTCGCCCTCGGCAGGCAGGTTCCGCCGAGACCCTCCCGCGACTCCAGGCGCCCACCAGGCGCCGGTCCCCCCTCGCGGTGCCCCGTGCGGCGCCGCGCGCTACCCATGCCTTCTCTCTGCGTCTTCGGTGCCCAATGGGGTGACGAGGGCAAGGGCAAGATCATCGACAGCCTGGCACCCGACGTCGATCTCGTCGTGCGTTACCAGGGTGGTTCGAACGCAGGCCACACGGTCGTCGCCGACGGACGCAAGTTCGTCCTGCACCTGATTCCATCGGGTGTGCTGCACCCCGGGCGTCTCAACGTCATCGCCAACGGCGTGGCCATCGACCCGTGCAAGCTGGTCGAGGAGCTCGACGGGCTGATGGAGGCCGGCATCGAGGTGACACCCGCGTCGCTCAAGATCTCCGCCCGCGCCCACGTCATCTTCGAGCACCACATGGGTGCCGATCAGAATGCCGAGCGCCTGCGCGGCGAGCGGCGCCTGGGCACCACCGGGCGCGGCATCGGTCCGGCCTACGCCGACAAGGCGGCGCGCAGCGGCCTGCGGATGGGCGACCTGATCGACACGGCGACCTTCCGCGAGCGCTTGGGCGCGATCCTGCTCGAGCGCAACGCCCAGCGCGAGAAGCTGTTCGACGAGGCGCCCCTGGACCTCGACGAGCAGGTCCAGCGCTACGCGGCCCTCGGCGAGCGCCTGAAGCCGTTCGTGTGCGACACGGGCGCGCTGCTGCGCAAGGCGGACAGGGACGGCAAGCGGCTCCTGTTCGAAGCGGCCCAGGGCGCGATGCTCGACCTGGACCACGGCACCTATCCTTTCGTGACCTCGTCGAGCACCGGCGTGGGTGGGATTGCACCGGGCACAGGCTTCCCCCCCGCGCGCCTCGGCCCGGCCTACGGCATCGCCAAGGCCTACTGCACCCGCGTGGGCGAGGGGCCCTTCCCCACCGAGGACCACGGCAAGGCCGGCGAGGACCTGCGCGAGCGCGGTCACGAGTACGGCGCCACCACCGGTCGCCCGCGGCGCTGTGGTTGGCTGGACGCCGTGGCCCTGCGCTACGCCCTCGAGTTCAACGGCGCCGAGGGCTGGATCCTGACCAACCTGGACGTGCTCTCCGGCCTGGAGACGATCCCCGTCGGCGTGGCCTACCGCCTGGACGGGGAGCGGCGCGAGCACTTCCCCGGCGAGCTGAACGACCTGTCGGCGATCGAGGTCGAGTACGAGCACCGGCCCGGGTGGAGCGAGGACATCACCGCCTGCCGCCAGTACGCCGACCTCCCGGCGGCCGCTCGGGACTACGTCGAATGGCTCGAGGGCGTGGTCGCAGCGCCGATCCGTATGATCTCCGTCGGCCCCGACCGGGAACAGTTGATCGACCGCGGCCTGCGCGCCGTGCGCTGATCGAAGGGCTCCGCGACCGGCCGCTCCCACTTCCTCCCAGCTCCCACCGCCCACCAGACGTTCCTTGCGCTACCGTCGAACGCAGGCATGACTCGACCCAACATCGAGCGCCCCGACTTCGGCGGGCCCTTCCCGGAGCACATCGCCATCATCATGGATGGCAATGGGCGTTGGGCCCAGGCCCAGGGTCTGCGGCGCGTCTTCGGCCACCGGCGCGGCGCGCGGACGGTGCGTGAGATCACCACCTCCTGCGCGGAGATGGGCGTCAAGAGCCTCACGCTCTACGCCTTCTCGGTCGAGAACTGGAAGCGACCGCGGCGCGAGGTCCTGTATCTGATGCGCCTGCTCAAGCGCTATCTGGTGCAGGAGCGGCCGACCTTGATGCGAAACGGCGTGCGGCTGCGGGCGATCGGTCGCGTCGACGACCTGCCGGAGGATTCCCTGCGGACGCTGCGCGAGACCGAGCGGGTCACCGGGGAGAACGAGGGCATGCTGCTGCGCCTGGCCCTGTCCTACGGCAGTCGGGCGGAGCTCGCCGACGCCCTGAAGGGCGTCGCGCGCGACGCGATGGCGGGCCTGCTCGATCCGGACACGATCGACGAGCAGACCATGCGTCGCTACCTCTACGACCCCGTCACCCCCGATCCTGACCTGATGATCCGCACGGCGGGGGAGATGCGACTTTCGAACTTCCTGCTCTGGCAGGCCTCCTACGCGGAGCTGCACGTCGCCGATGTCTGCTGGCCCGACTTCGACCGCGCCCAGCTCCTGAAGGCGCTCGAGAGCTACGCCCGGCGCACGCGCAAGTTCGGCGGGCTGGTCGATGCGGTCGGCCCCGGCGGCGACGACGGCGAGCGCAAGGGATGACGGATCATCGCCGAGGGGCTGATCCGAAGGACGCGGCGCCGCGCGGTGCCAGCTCGGACGCTGCGTCTTCCAGCAAGCCCCGCTCGAAGCGGGCCGCGATCCTGCGGCGAACCCTGACCGGCGGCGGCCTGGCGCTGGTCGTGACGCTCCTGATCGTCGTGGCCGACGAGCTGGGCTCGTCCCTGCCGGTGCTGGGCGTGGCCGCGCTGCTCGCCGCGGCCTCGGTTTGGGAGCTGGGCGGCCTGGGTTCCCTGGCCCTTGCGCCGCGACGGGTAGGCCTGTGGGCGGCACTGGTCGCGGTCGTCGGGCTGGCCTGGCTCGGCGTCGAAGGATCGATCTCCCGCGGCGCGCTCGGCGGGCTGCTGGTCTACGGCGCTGCCGGCGCCGCGGGCCTCGTCGGGCATTCGGCCGCGGGCGGCCGCGAGGCCGGACGCTTGGCCCGGACCGGTCTCTTGGCCCTGTGGGTCGCACCCGCCCTGCCGCTGATGGCCTGGATCCATCTGGACCACGGCACCCGCGGTCTGGTGCTCTTGATCGTGCTCTCGAAGGTCGGCGACATCGCCGGCTACTACGGGGGCAACGCCTTCGGACGCCACCATCCCTTCCCGCACTTGAGTCCGGGCAAGACCACCGAGGGCTGCCTGGCCTCGCTGGTGGGCGGGGCCGTGTGCGGGGCCGCCTTGGGCGCTGCGAACTTGCTTCCGGCCATCCGCGAGGGTCTCTCGCCGACGCTGGTCGGGCTGGGGTTGGGTGTCGTGATCAACCTGGCCGCCCAGGCGGGCGACCTGGTGGAGAGCCTGGCCAAGCGCCGCTCCGGGGTGAAAGACTCGAGCGCCGCCCTGGGCGCATCGGGCGGATTCCTCGATGTGGTCGATAGCCTGCTACTGACGGTTCCGGTGGCCCTGTTGGCCTGGGGCCTCGTGTTCGTTTGACCGACGTCGTGTACACGACGACTCTTCTGCGAACGGTCGCCTCGCGCGGCCGGAGGATTCCTTGCTCGAGCTGACGATCCCGCTGCGCTCCCACGACGAGGCGATCCTCGTCCTCGGACCCTATGACCGCCACGCCAAGCTGCTGCGGGACGCGCTCGACATCGAGCTCTTCACGCGCGGCGGGAACCTGCGCCTGAAGGGCGAGCCGGCCGCGGTCGAGGAGGCGCGCAAGCGCCTCGAGCATTTGCTCGGCAAGCACCGCAAGGGTCGCGAACTGCACCCGACGACGATCGAGGAGATCCTCGGCGCCGGGCTACCCGCGGGCACGGTGCAGGACCGCACCGCCGTCGTCACCCGCGATCCCGACAGCCCCGAGCGCGAGTTCGGCGCCGCCGACGGCGGGCGTTCCCGCGGACCGCGCCGGCGGGTGCAGGTCTCGCGCCCGCGCGCGGTCGAGCCGCGCTCCCAGAACCAACGCCGCTACCTCGAGGCGATCGAACGCCACGCGCTGACCTTCGGCCTCGGCTCGGCCGGCACCGGCAAGACCTTCCTGGCCGTGGTGGCCGCGGTGCGCGCCCTGCGCGCGGGCGAGGTGCGTCGCATCATCATCTCGCGGCCCGTGGTCGAGGCCGGCGAGCGGCTGGGCTTCCTGCCCGGCGACCTCCAGGCCAAGCTCGATCCCTACATCCGGCCGATCTACGACGCGCTGTACGAGATCATCCCCTTCGAGGACGTCGGGCAGCTCGCCGAGGCGGGCGTGCTCGAGATCGCGCCCTTGGCCTACATGCGCGGCCGGACCCTGTCCCACGCCTTCGTGATCCTGGACGAGGCCCAGAACACCACGCCGGGTCAGATGAAGATGTTCCTGACGCGCCTCGGCGAGGGCGGCCGCATGGTCGTTACGGGCGACCCGACCCAGAACGACTTGGACACGCGCCAGCCCAGCGGCCTGGTCGACGCGGTGCGTCGCGTGCGGGGCTTCGCGGGCATCGGGGTCGTCGAGTTCAACGCCGGTGACATCGTGCGCCACCCGTTGGTGGAGCAGATCGTGCGGGCCTACGAGGCGCCGGTGCGAGACCTGACGAAGCCTGACCCGTCGTCGCGCGATGGGCGTGACGGCGACGGTGCGGCTGTGGAGAACCCTTGAAGGTCCACGTGGAGTGGCTCGTCGAGCCCGTTGCGCCGGGCGATGACGGGGTCGCGCGGGCCGTCCGTGAGGCCCTGGAGTACGGGCAGCGTCCCGATTTCGAGCTGAGCGTCGCCCTGGTGGACGATCCGACCCTCGCTGAGCTGCACGAGCGCTGTCTGGGTGATCCCTCGGTGACGGACGTGATGAGCTTCGACCTCGAGGACGACGGGCCCGGCCCGGGTGGAGAAGTCATCGTCAGCGTCGACCGCGCGCGCGCAGTCAGCAGCGCCCGCGGGACCTCCTTGGAGCGTGAGATCACGCTCTACTTGGTGCATGGAACGTTGCACCTGTGCGGCTACGACGACCACGAAGCCGAGGATCGGCAACGGATGCGCGCGGCCGAGTCCGCGGTCATGCAGCGGCTCGGCTTCGAACCCGACGAGCGTCCGCACGACCTGTGATCGACGCGTTCAGCGCGCTCGAGTGGATCCGAGCAGCAAGACTGCAACCGGTGGCGCGTCGATCTATTGCTTGCGGTCGCTGGACGGGCTTTGTACATCGGAACGCATCGAGTGCCCTTCTGGGCGCTCGGTGACGTACCCGCGACGCTCTGCGAAGGTCGAAGACGTGCTCCGAAGGCACTCGACGACTTCGACGAGACCCGCCGCGGGGCCGGATGAAACGAACGACGACATCAGCCCAATCGACGGCGGACGCCCGCCCCTCGAGTCTGCAAGAACCGCCGCATGGCGTGGCGCCGGAGAAGCTACCGGCTGCTCGGCGCGACGACCGGCAGGGTCGCGAGCACAGCACGACCGAAGCCGCGAAGCGCAGGGAGCGAGAGCGCGAGGTTCTGTGGGCCGCCTTTACGAAGGCACCCGGAGACGCCGCGCGCAACGAGCTGGTTGAGGCCTACCAGGGTCTGGTGCACTCGGTGGTGCGCCGCTTCGCCAGCCGACTGCCACGCAACATCGACCGCGGTGACCTACAGACCGCCGCCAACGTCGGCCTGATGAAGTCGATCCAGAGCTTCGACACCGAGCGCGGCGTGCCCTTCGAGGTCTACGGCGAGCGGCGCATCAAGGGCGCCCTGCTCGACGAGTTGAGGGCCCAGGATTGGCTGCCGCGCCCCTGGCGAGCACTGATCGAGCAGCACAAGCGCATCCGCGAGCGCCTGCGCGCCGACCTCGGCCGCCGGCCCCGGGACCAGGAGGTGGCCGAGGCCATGGACCTCTCCGTGGCCGACTACCAGATGCTGTTCGGCACCGTCTTCCCGGGCGCAGCGACGGGATCCGCCGAACGCGACAACGACGACGGTGAGTCGAGTTCCGGCCTCGACGTCGTACCCGACACCCGCGGCGACGCTCCCGACGTGCGCCTCACGCGCGAGGAGCTGCTCGGCCTGGTCGCCCAGCGCTTGACGGAGCAGGAGTACCGCATCGTCTACCTGAAGTACTGGGAGGAGCTGCCGATGCGCGAGATCGGCCAGCTCACCGGCTTGTCGGAGTCGCGCGTGTGCAAGATCCACGCGCGGTTGATCGACCGGTTGCAGGAGCGGTTGGGCCGGTTGAGACAGGACGCATAGCGTCCTGTCTCAAGCCGCCCTTGGCCCAACGCCTGGCGGCGTTGGAGCATGGCAGGACGCGTAGCGTCCAGCCTCGAGTCGTCCTTGGCCTGACGCCTGGCGGCGTTGGAGCGTGGCAGGACGCGTAGCGTCCTGTCTCAAGCCGCCCTTGGCCTGACGCCTGGCGGCGTTGGAGCATGGCAGGACGCGTCGCATCTTGCCTCGAGGGTTCCTCGGCCAGGCTTGCGGTGATGTTGAAGCTCCCGCGGCGCGGGGGCCTTGAATAGAGCGAGGGCACAGAGCAGCGGCTCCATGCCCTCGCATCGCCGATCCCGGCGCCGGTGTACGGCGCCGACGTCGCGCTACCCGAGCCAGAAGCCCGGGCAGTCCCCGTCGCGTCGTGCTCTATCCCCGTTGAGAGCGGCAGCGGCGAAAGTGTCCGGGTGCAGGTCCCCATCTGCTCCCCGGACGTGCATCTCCTCCGTCTGACGCACGGACGCCGTCCCCACAGCGTTCCGCACGTGCCCTGGCTGGTGCGTCGAGGTGCCGACGGACCCCGGTCGGGGACCTCCTGCACGAACTCGGCGCGACCTGCGTGGGGCGTTCTTCTCCATCCTTCCTCCCCCCGTCTCGCCCGGCCGCAGCGCGGCCGGCGGTACGTCGTCGCGATCCACGTGCGAAGTAACGACGCAGAGACCCGAGCGGGTTGCCCGGGTCGCGTCGTCGAAGAGCACGTGGTGATCCATGGGAGCGGGTCCAGAGTCGCGGACAGCCTGCGTTCCCGTGGTTCGAGCGCCGAAGGGTCGGACGGCGCCCCCGCCTCGGGACAACCGAGACGGGGACGCACGACTTCCGATCGACTGGTAACTCGAACCAGTAGGAGGGCTCAGGGACCCTCACCCCTCGGATGACGTGCAGAAGGCGTTGACGGCTTTCGGTAGCCCGGCTGCCCACTAGGGGCCCGCGGCTTTGCGCCCCAACCTCGCGGTTGGTTTGCCCTTCTCGTTCCATCGTTGAGGCGCGGAAACATACTGGCGTCCCGGCGCGGGGCAAATCGGGCCCCGCGATTCGGCCCAGGCCGACACGCAAGTCGATTCAGCCACACGATTTGCGATCTCGAATCGGGTCGGGAATAGTTTTCCCAAGGGCCGAATTCGGACGTTTCAGCCATTCTGGCAGCGTTTTCCATGGCCGAGCTCTCGCCAGTACTGGCCGAACACCTGCGTTCACCGCGGGGTGTCGGGCGTCCGCAATGGCCCTGTGCGGAGGGGCGCGGATCGAACCCCGCCTGCGGCGACGACCTGCGGCTGTACGTCGGTCAAGCGGACGGCGCGCTGCGTCTGCGCTTCGAAGCCAGTGCCTGCTCGGCGGTGATCGCCACGGCCTCGCTGTTGGTGGAAGCCCTCGACGGTGCGTCGCGCGCCTTCGCCGAAGCGTTCGACGTGAACGCCGCGATCGAAGCGGCCGGCGGTCTGCCCCGTCACCGCTCCCACGCGCCGCGAGTCGTCCAGCGCGCGCTGGACGAGGCCCTGGTCGCGCTCGACCGGACTAGCCGGGACACTAGCTGAGCCCGCGGGCTGCGCGGAAGACGGCCAGGCAGCCGTCGAGCACGGCCGGGAAGTCGTCCAGCCGGACCATGTTGGGTCCGTCCGAGGGCGAGCTGTCCGGGTCCGGGTGGACCTCGAAGAACAGGCCGTCGACTTGGCCGGTGGCCACGGCGGCCCGGGCCAGGGCCGGGACCAGGGAGCGGTCGCCCCCGGTGCGGCCGTCGGAGCCGCCGGGGCGCTGGACCGAGTGGGTGGCGTCGAACACCACCGGGACTCCGATCGCGTCCAGGTCGGCGAAGCCGGCCATGTCGACCACCAGGCGTCCGTAGCCGAAGGAGCTGCCGCGTTCGGTCACGATCACCCGGTCGTTGCCGCTGTCACGAACCTTGGCCGCCACGTGGCGCATGTCCCAGGGCGCCAGGAACTGACCCTTCTTCACGTTCACCACGGCGCCGCTCTCGGCGGCGGCCACCAGGAGGTCGGTCTGGCGGCACAGGAAGGCCGGGATCTGCAGCACGTCGACCGAGGCCGCCGCCACGGCGCACTGGTCGGGCAGGTGGACGTCGGTCAGGACGGGCATCTGCAGGGTCTCGCGCACCTCCGCCAACCACTCGAGCCCGGTCTCGGGGCCGGGGCCGCGGCCGGATCCGATCGAGGTGCGGTTGGCCTTGTCGAAGCTGGCCTTGAAGACCGCGGTCACGCCCCGTTCCCCGGCGATGTCGCGCAGGCGCTCGGCGATCTGCAGGGTCAGGTCGCGGCGTTCCAGGACGCAGGGACCGCTGATCAAGAACAGCTCGCCCCCGCCCAGGCGGTGGTTTCCGATCTGAACGGCGGGGCGAGCGTGGGCGGGGGAGTCGGCCATGGACGAGATCTTACGGAACCTCGCGCGCGCGGCGCCCCGCGAGGGCGGCCGCTACGAGCCTGCCCCGAGTGGGGCATTCGGTGGGCGCTGGAGCGAGTCGGACCGACCGCGGACCGGGGCTGATCCAGGACACTAGAGCTCGCCCAGGTCCAGCATCGCCCCCGCGGCGACCTCGAAGGGGATCACGGAACTGGTCGCGACCCGATAGGGCCGACGGCTCCCGCTGCCGTCGCGGATCAGGAGGATCTCCTCGGTGTCGGAGGAGCGTTGGTCCGACCGCTCGAGGATCTCGACACGCAGCTCCGCTCCACCGGCGGGGACCGTGAGCTCGATCTGACCGAGCTCGGAAGTGGAGCTCTCGGGGACCAAGCGCAGGGGGTGGGCGGCGAAGGGGGAGCTCTCGGCCGGAACCAGGGTCAGCCGTAGTCCGAGCCCCGGCCGGCCGTGGAGGGCGACTCGCAGGCGCGAGGTCGGCACCACTTCGATCACTGCCGCCTCGTCCGCCATCTGGTCGAGTTCGACCTCGAGGGCCCCCAGCGCCGACTCGTCGCCGGCCACGGCGAGGACCCGGTCCGAGCGGCGCGCGATCGCGACCGTTCCATCGGGACCGCTGTTGGCCGACTCGAGCGTGGGCCGCAGGCGCGGGCCGCTCTTCAGGTCCCACTCCGCAGCGCCGGGGCTACACAGCCGCACCTGCACCGCGGGCAGGGGATTGCCGGCCGGGTCGACCAGGCGCAGGCGCAGGTCAGGCGACCCGATCAGGCGCAGACGGATCGGCCCGCCCAGTGCTGCGGTGTCGACGGTCACGGGCGACTGCGACTTGAAGCCGTGGGCGACGGCATCGAGCCGGATGCGGCGACCCACGTCCTGCTGGGTGGGGATGAAGGTGAAGTTGCCGAGGTCGTCGCTGACCTCGGATGTCGCGCGCCACTGGTCGGACTCCGCGGGCGCGCTCTCGATCCGCGCGCCGGCGATCGGAGCCCCGCTCATGTCGACCACCGTGCCAGTCACGATCGTGCGGCGCACCAGCGTGAGGTTGGCGAAACCGCCCAGGGGGCTCAGCTCGACTTCGAAGGGCTGAAACAGTGCGTGTTCGACCGCAACGGCCACTGTGCGCGCGGGCAGGTCTTCGAGCTCGAAGTTGCCGTCGGCGTCGGTGCTGACCGTCACGCCGGTCTCGACGGTTCCCGGTCGGACGCTCGCCGACACATGGGCACCCGCCACTGGCGCTCCGGAGGCGTCGGTCACCACACCGCGCAGGACCGAACCACGCTCGAGCTCGATCGTCCAGTCTCCCTCCGCGCGGTCGAGTCCCGAGCTCACGGCTGGGGCGTACCCCGCGGCTTCGACGCGCAGGTCTCGACTACTCGCCTCGGTCGTGAGCGCGATCTGACCCAGGGCGTCGCTGCGTCCGCGCACGAGTGCGCCGCTGGTCTTGCGCGTGGGCTGGATCTCGTAGAGCCAAGCGCCTGCGACCGGAGCCCCGTTCCCGTCGACGATGCTCAGGGTGGCGACGCCCGGAGTGGCGAGGCGTACCGACAGCACCTCGAGTTCAAGCTCGCGGGAGAGCAAGGCGAAGTCGTCGCTGCGCCGTGGCGAGCGGGACTCCCAGGTCGCGAAGCCCTCGCACTCCACGCGCAGGCGCAGGCTGCCCAGGGCTCCGTCACCCAGACTCCCCGAGAGGTCCACCGCGGGCAGCTGCCAGCGGCCGGAGGCGTCGGTGGTCGCGACGAGGTGGGGGGAGTCGGGGAAGTGGCGCGTCCGCATTCGGCCGGGGCGCTGGCGTTCGATCGTCACGCGAGCGCCCTCGACCGGACGGTCGAAGTCGTCGAGCACCACGCCGCCCACCGTCGAGCCCCGGGCCAAGGGCACCGCGCGAGCGCGGTCGGGTCCTTCGAGCATCTGTCGCTGCCGCAGCGAGAGCACCTCCGGCGCGCGGCCGGGTGCAGCGAAGTGGATCGCGATCAGGACCAGGTCCGCCGGGTCGAAGGGAAGTCGCGCCACGCCCTGGTGGTCGGTCCGAAGGTCGATGGTCGCGATGGAGCCGTCGCGCAGCTCGGCGAACCCGAGCAGCTCGACGTCGGGGATCGGCTCCCGGGTCGCGGCCTCGACGGCGCCGACGACGATCGGATCGAAGGACGCGGAGCTGGCCTCCTCGCGGGGCACGCTTGCTTCGACGAGCGCGGTGCTGCGCTTGCCCCCCCGCTCGTCGGGTACCGCGCTCAAGCGCGAATCGCCCGAGCCGTCGGTCGAAGTCGGGCGCTGCGAGGTTGCCGCGCCGTCGGGCGGGTCGCCGCCGTGCTTCAAGTACATGCCCAAGCCGACCAGCAAGGTCACCGAGGCCAACACGGCGAGGACCAGCCCGAGGCCGCCCGAGCCGCCGACGCCGGCGAGGCTCCCGCCGGAGGGGGAGTCGGTCGGCGCGGTGTCGGGAGGGATCGGGGCGATCGCCGGGCCGCTGTCGGTCCAGCGACCGAGGAGGGCGAAGGCGGCCGGCGCGCCCTCGCCGAAGCGTCGGCGCAGCCGTTCGCGGAGTTCATCCAGGCCGCGGTGCAAGCGCACCCGTGCCGTGGTCGGGTTGCAGCCCATCCGGGCCGCGACCTGCTCGCCATCGAGGCCGTCGAGGTAGCGCAGGCAGACGGCTTCGCGAGCCTTGGCTCCCATGGAGCCGAGCTCCTCGAGCACCACGCGCAGGTCGTCGAGCAGCTCCGGCCGCTCGTCCGCCGTGATGGCTTCGGGGCGGGCGGCCTGTTGCTCGAGGTCGTCGGAGCGCCGATCCCGACGGGCGGCCTTGGCGGCCAGCCGGCGGGCGACCGTGCGCAGCCAGGAACGGCGGGCGGGGGCGTCGAGCTCGGCGACGACCTCGCTGTTCGAGGCCGCGAGCCAGGTCTCCTGGAGCACGTCCTCCGTCAGATGGTCGTCGCGGACCACGGCCCGGACGAGGGGCCTGAGCCGGGCTGCTTCGAGCAACCAGGCCTCTGCGGACAGGGAGCGGGGGGGCATGACGGGAGGGGAGGTGCCGTCCGCGGGCGGCCACGTTTCATTCTTCCCGATGGATTGCATCCCGGCGCGCCCGAGGCGGCGGTTCCTGGTCGGGGCCCCCGGGGACCCGAACCCGAGGCTCAGGCCCCGCCAGCCTGGATTTGCACCGCTCGAAGGGCCCCCAGACGAGAAAGCGGCCGCCGAGCTGTGCTCGACGACCGCTGCTCTCGGGCCCGGGGGTGGCAAACGCATTGCGTCGGACCTCCTCCTTCGGGGGCAAGCCGGGCCCTCCCTACCATCTCGGCGTCCCCTCTCTCGGGACGGAAATCGCGGGGGCCAACGGGCTGGCTAGCGAGACCGAACAGGAAAAATCTTTCCTGCCTCGGGAAGCAGGCTGACCCGCTCCTCGAGCAGCTCCCCGCGGGTCGAGACGGCCCGCAGTCCGAGCACCAGCGGCGGGACCCGGAAGACCGTCCCGCGCCCCAGGGCGTCCAGGGTGATTCGGTACTCGAAGGTCAGGGACGAGGGCGCGAAGTCGCCGGTACCGAGGACGGTTCGGGCGTCCTCACTACGGTCGGGCCGTCGGGTGGTAAGGGCCACCTCGGCCCCGGCGGCGCCGGGTCCCAGGTCGATCTCGACGGTGCTCCAAGGCGTCAGGACGAGCTCGTGCCAGACCCGCCAGTCGCCCTCGATGATCCCGATCCCATCGGGGTGGACGGCGACCAGGGTCGAGCGCACCTGGGGCCAGGGGCACTCGATCGAGCCGTCGGCCGCGGCACGGCCGAAGTAGCCACTGCCCCCCGGGTCCAGGGCCCCGTCGACCAGGTCGAGGGGAGCGCCCGGTTGGGAAGAGGAGACCTCGGCCCCCACGGCGGGTTCTCCCCCCGGGGTCAGGATCGTCAGCGCGTCCGCGTGGTGCGCCGCGAGCTCGATCGACAGGGTGCGGCCGCGCAGCTCATCCACGGGGACCCAACCGCTGTCGAAGGTCGCATGGCCCTCGGCGACCAGCGAGTAGTCGATCACGTCGCAGGTGTACTGGATCGCCACCTCGACGCGACCGTCGGGGTTCACGGCGCTGCCGAAGGTCCCCACGTGCTCGACCTCGCCGCCTGCGGCGTAGCGACCGTAGTGGGTGATCCAGCGCGCCTCCGGCGGCCGCTCCCCGGTCTCGGCGGACGCCACCAGCAGGGTGAAGTTGCCGCTGGGATCGAGGACCACCCGCAGGTCGTCATCGCCCACGACGGACCAGCGGGACAGGGCACCGAAGCCGGGCGCATTGACCGTCAGGAGCACGGGCCCGCGACTGCCGCGGTCCCAGGCGAAGTGTCCCTCCTCGTCCGCTTGCTCGGTCCAAACCGGATCGAGGTAGAGCCAGGCGGCCGAGGTCGCCTGCTCGGGCGCGACGGCATGGCCGGCGAGGATCTCTTCCGGCCCGCGGTCCGCGGGCTCCGAGTCCAACAGGGCGCGCGCCGACTCCACCGAATCGATCGCTGGCAGCAGCGATCCGTCGGGCAGGCCGAGGGGCAGACCGACCACCGAGACGCTCGCGCCCGGGATCGGTTCGCCGTGGCGGTCGACCACCAGACCTTCGAGCGGCTCGGCCGGGCGCAGGATGACCTGCAAGTCGACCGCCGGGTCGCTGTCGCCGTGCACCAGGACGTTGCGCGTGCCGTAGCCCTCGGCAGCAACCGTGAACTGGGCCAGGTCGCCGGGGCCCAGGGCCGCTCGCAGGCGTCCGTCGGCGTCGGTGGTGGCTGTCCACGAGGGCTGCTTGCGCTCGAGCCGCGGGGGCGCGACCGAGGCTCCCGCGATCGGGTTGCCGCTCGGATCCACGACTCGCAGCTGCACGGAGCGGTTCGCGCGCTCCAGGGTCAGCTCGGCCTGGCCGGCGAGCAGGGCGGCGCGCAGCTCCGGCTGGCGTGAGAGGTCGTCGAGCACCCGCTCCCCGCACTCCGGATGCATCAGGGTCAGGCGCGGCGGCATCGGCCCGTCGGCGATGCCCGCCAACTCGAAGTGGCCGAACTCGTCGGTCCTCACCGTGAGCAGCTCCGGGCCCGTTACGAAGCGCGAGCGGTTCGAACGGCTCCAGCGCGAGCGCAACTCGACGATCGCGCCCACGACCGGGGTCCCGCCCGAGTCGAGCACCCGTCCGGAGTACTCGTCGAGCGGCCACAGGTCGATGGTCAGCTCGCCCGCCAGGGTCACCTCGGGGGCGACGTTGCCGAGTACCCGCGCGAAGCCGGGCGCGGTGACCTCGATCTCGAAGCGCGGAACCTCACTGGACGCCAGGGGGAAGAGCGCGCGCCCGTCGGCGCCGGTCAGCTCGTCGTGATCGTAGGGGCGGTTGGGGATGCCGTCGGACTCGCGCAGCTGGATGCGCGCGCCGGCCAGGGGCTCGCCATCCGGCCTCGAGACCACGGTGATCACCGGGACCGCGAGCGGTGAATCGGCCGCGCTGGCAACCGGCGCCACGGCAACGGCGGTGCGTCCGTCGAGTTCGGAGGCACTCGGTGTCCCGAGCGCGGAGGGAGCCTCGCCGGTCGGCTCGGCGACGGTGATCGGCGCCGAGCTTCGAAGCGGCTGGTCGTCGCCGCCCAGGAAGTACAAGAGGCCCGGAATCCCGAGCAGGACCACGCCCAGCGCCAACCAGGGCAGCAGACCGCCGGGCGCCGCGGCCGGGGCCCAGATCCGATCGGCGCCGGCGAACTTGGCCAGGGGCAGGAACCACATCGAGCGGTTGCCCCGGTGCGACTGGTCCATGCGCTCGCGCAACAGGCCCAGCCCGCGGTGCACGCGCACCCGCACCGCGCCCTCGCTCGCGCCCGTGCGCTCGCCGATCTCCTTGGCCGGCAGTTGCTCCAGGTAGCGCAGGCGCAGGGTCGTGCGGTAGGGCTCGGGCAGGTCCTTCAGGTTCTTCAGCACCACCTCGAGCAGCTCGATCTGCTCGGTGGTCGCGCCGGGGTCGGTGCCCACGCCGCCGATCTCCTCGGAGCGCGCCGCGCCTGCCTCGCGCTTGCCTCGCCGGGCCGCCTGGCGCCGCTCGTTGGCCGCCAGCCGGCGGGCGATCCCACGCAGGTAGGGCCCGCGGTCGTCCTGCCCGAGCAGGGCGAAGGTCCGCGAGCGCAGGGCCTCGAGCCAGGTGCGCTGGACCAGGTCGTCGGCCGCGGACTCGCCCACCAGCGCGCGCGCCAGGCTCTGCAGCCGCTGGCCATGCTCGTCGAGGGTCGCGTCGTCCAGGACCTTGTTGAGGGCAGAGGATTCCATCTGACCGCGACTGGTCGCGGGGGCCCTCGACGTTACCCCATGGGCACGTGGCCGGGCCGGATTCGGTCCGTGCGGGGCCGCGGGTCGATCCGGGGCCGGTGTTCCGCCGCGCTGGTCGCAGTCCGGGTCCGGTCCGCCGGGGAGTCGAGGTGCCACCTGGGCTGGACCCGGATGGGCCCAGCCGGACCCGCCGCCGCAGCCGGGAAGCCGCCCCAACTCGCGCGGCCAGTTGCCGTACCCACCGCGACGGGGCCGACGGTCTCCGCAGGCTCCACGGGGCCGGCCAAGATCACGGACGAAGATGCTGCTCTGCTGCCTTGTTGCGAACGCCGCGATCGCCCTCGTCGGTCAGGAACCCGCGGAGGCAGCCCCGCCCGAGGTGGATCCGCCGAGCGGCCGGGTCGTGACGGAGATCGACCCGCGCATCTGGTGCGTGTTCGAGGCGCAGAACGGCGACCTGTGGCTCGGTAGCAACGGCGATGGGGTCTATCGCTACGACGGCGAGCGCGCGATCCACTACACCGAGGCGGACGGGCTGGTCGGCAGCCAGGTGCGCGACATCGAGCAACACGTCAGTGGAGACGTTCTGGTCTCGACGACAGGTGGAGTCGCGCGGTTCGATGGGACGAGGTGGAGCGCGTTGGCGGTGGAAGAGCCGCCGGAGGGGGGCGGCTGGTTGCTCGACGAGAACGACACCTGGCTCGTCGTCGATCCTGGCCACGGCGGACCCTGTCGATACGACGGCCAGCACCTGTACCGCCTGGAACTCCCGCCCGGTCCGCGGCCGGCCGAACCACCGGACAGCAACGCGTCCTTCGCGCCCGACGGCGTCTACACCATCCACCGCGACCGTCGCGGGCACCTGTGGTTCGGCACCGCGGTCGCGGGGCTGAGCCGCTTCGACGGCGAGAAGCTGGCCTGGATGTACGAGGAGCGCCTGACCACGACACCGACCGGCGGGGCCTTCGGGATCCGTTCGATCCACGAGGACCGGGCCGGACGCTTCTGGATCTGCAACACGCGCCAGTCCTTCCGCGTCGCACCCGAGTCGCGCCGTGAAGGGGGCTTCGAGACGCTGCAGTACGAGCGCAGCGCAGGCCTGCCCGGCGCCGACTCCGACGCCGCGCCGAACTTCACCTACTTTCCTTCCGTGACCGAGACCGACGACGGCACCCTCTGGTTCGCCTGCGGCGCGGGCGGCGTCTGGAGGCACGACGGCGAGTCGGTAACGCACTTCGCCCTCGGCGACGAGGCCTACGCCCTCTCCATCCTCGGGGCCCGGGACGGCAAGCTCTGGGTCGGCACCCTCACTCAGGGAGTCTACGTCTTCGACGGCGAGCGCTTCGCGCCGCTGGAGCTCGATGGCTCGGAGTAGCCCAGCGATCGATCGGATGGAAAGGTCAGCGACAGGCGATCGATGGAGCCACGGCCGCTCCGGGGCCAAGAGGTCGACTCCGATTCCTCTTGCTGAAGGAGCAGATCCGACACTCGCCCTCGCTCGTTCAGCGGATCGGCATGCGCTTCCATACGCTCACCTCCGCCTGTTCGAGGCCTGTGATCTCGTTCCAACGGGTTCGCTCTCGCACGCGTGGCGCCGGCATATTCGACGTCGGCCTCGCCCCAATCGCCCAGTCGCGCTAGTGGCGCCAACCCGGAGAACCAATGTCTCTCGCCTCGCTGGCCCTCGCGCTCCTCTGCCCAGTACTCGCTGCGCAGGACGACCCGCCTCCCGTCGACTCGGGGCTGACCGTTGTCGATGGAGAAGCCTCACCCCTCGAGGGAGTCGAGGTCTTCTGCGGCTCGCTCCACTACGTCCTGGCCCTGTTGGGGTACGTAGGAGACCCTTCGGAGGACTCCTATTGCGAGGCGGTCACAGATGGGAACGGACGCTTCCTGATTGCTTCGAGCGTCGCCGACGCGGGGATTGCACAGGTCGAGCTCACTCTTGCCGGCCATCGTCAGATGCGCTCGGCCTCCGGCGACCTCTTCGCCAGTGGCTCCCAGCTCGTGATGCTGCCGGCGAGCCCGCTGGAGGTCCTGGTCGTGGAAGCCGACGGGAAGCCGGTCCCGAGGGCCAGTGTGCTGGTCGAGGTTCGCAATGGGATGCACTTCGCAATGGAGCGCGGGGCCACCGGGGACGACGGCATTGCCGAGCTCGGCCTGTTCCCGGGCGGTGACTTCGTCCTGACCGTCGAGCGCCCCTCCAATCGACCCGACTTGGCGGCCCAGGTCATCACCAAGCTGGCGCTGGAGAGGGGCGCGAGGCCAACGGTACAGCTCGGCTTCGCGGATGCGGAGCGCGGGCGGTGGACCTGCGAGGCTCGCTCCGCCGCCGGCGACCTTGTACCGGCCATCGTCGACGCCAAGCTCACCTGGTTGGGTGGGGACACGACCTGGCGCTCGAGCCTCGTCGCCCTCGAGGTCGAGGGCTCGTCCTTGCAGTCCGAACTCGTCGACGGCCAGCCCTACGAGCTGCGCCTGGAGGCGGAGGGCTTCGCTCCCTTCAGGCGGATCTTCCGGTTCGACCTGGAACAGGCCGGAACGCCATTCGTCGCGCAGTTGCAACGTCCGGGCGCGATGACGTTGGAGTTCCTCTCGGGGAACCGAGAGAGCGAGGCCGGCGGCACGCTCCTCGTCCAACACTACCGCCGACAGCATCGCCTCGACCACTGGGGCGGATCCGAGGCGCCGCTGCCGATCCATTGGACGCTCGAAGCGAACGAGGATCTGCTTCGGAACCAGGAGATGGATGAGCTGCTCGCCCGCAAGCAGGTCGAACTCGTCGACTTGCAGCCAGGGACGTGGCGGATTGCGCTGTCGCCCTTTCAGCGGGCTCTACAGGAGGGGTGGGTGCCCGATCCTCAACTCGTGACCGTTCCGGCGGGTGGCCATGCGAGGGCAACCGTGCGAATCGTCCCCGGGGTTCTCCTGCGCGCGAAGTTCGAACGTCCGGCTGGTTCGAAGGCCACGCCGATCGTTGACGTCATCGACGACCAGGGCCGAGTCGTCACCCAGAACATGAGCGGTGCGTTCGGGAGAATGACGGGGGCGGACGAGCTCCCGATCATCGGGGAGCGTTTGCTGCCCGGGGTCTACACCCTGCGTACTCGCTGGTGGGACGAGACCGCCGAACCGCCGATCTGGAGCACCGAAGTCGTCGTTGATGCGCGTCGGAAGGTGCCTGAGCAGGTCCGCTTGCCCTTCCGTTGATCGCGCGCCGCCACCTCAACGGCCCGATCGGCGCAGAACACCTCGGCGGCCGCAGTCAGCCGACCAGCGGGTCGACATGCAGAGGTCCATGGGCGATCAGAGGCGAGCGGAGTACACGTGGACTCGGGCAGCTCGTCCTCAGTGGACCGGGGCACTCACGGCACCACGATCCGGACCTGGCGCCCGCTGACCTCGAAGTCCACCGGGCCCGCGCCGCCGAAGTCGCCGTCGACCTGGAAGGGCACTTCTTCGGGGGCGGTGACCCGCACGCGGCTGCCCTGCCAGAATTCGACCGCCCTGCCCGGCAGGCGGCCGGCCATGCCGACGGCGGCCATCTTGACCAGGGCGGGGATCGAGCCGGAGCGCAGGCCGTAGACCTCCACCAGGCCGTCTGCGTGGCGGCAGTCGGGGCTGAGGTTGAAGACCGCGCCGTAACCGCGCACGTTGCTGATCAGGACGAAGCCGAAGTGGCCGTCCACCGGGACGCCGTCGATCTCCAGGCTGAGCTGCGGCGGGCGGTAGCCGCCCAGCACGCGCGCCATCGCGGTCACGTAGGCCAGCTTGGTGATCGCGCCGGTGCGGCGCCGCTCGACCTCGCGCACGGCGAAGCCGTCGATGCCGACGCCGACGCACAGGAAGCTGAGCCGGCCGTTCACCTGTGAGGTGTCGAGGGGCGTCGTGCGGCCGCGGCGGATGATCTCGACGGCGGCCTCGACCCTGCGCGGCAGGTGCAGCTCGGTGGCCAGCACATTGGCGGTGCCCAGGGGCAGCTGCGCGATCGCCGGGCTCGCGCTGCCGACTCCGCCCAGGACCTCGTTGAGGGTTCCGTCGCCGCCCACGCTGACGATCAGGTCGACCTCGCCCGCGACCTCGCAGGCGCGTTTGCCCGCGTCGCCGCGGCCGGCGGTGAGCAGCAGCTCGGTCTCGATCCCCGCCGCGCGCAGGCCCTCGGTCAGCTCGCGCGCGTAGCTTGAGCCGCGGCCGCGGCCGGCGATCGGGTTGGCGATCACCTGGGCCCGGCGGAACTCGCGCGCGGGCTCGGAGACGTCGGCGCTGTTGCTGCGGTCGGCCATGGGGGATCCCGCCCGCGGCGATGACCGGTGGCGGCGGGTCGTTATAGCGCGGAGCGACGTCGGAGACTGGCACCGTCGCGCCGTTGCGCGTGACAATCGACGGCTATGGACCAGGTTGCGGACAGCTTGCGCGGGGACGGTGCGCTCGGGAGTGGTGGCGGAAGCGCGGATCGCCGCGTGGTCCTGGTGCTCGGCGCGTCGGGTTTCCTCGGTCCCCACGTGCTGGAGCGCGCGGCGGCGCGGCCCGGCTGGACCGTCGCGGCCGGCGCCCGCGATCCGCGGCGCTCCTGCCCGCCGCTCACCGGCGTGGCCTTCGAGCCCGTCGCGATCGACCTCGCCTCCTGCGCGGCGATCTCCTCCGCGCTCGAGCGCTGCGCGCCGACCCACGTGCTGAACCTGGCCGCCATCGCGAGCCAAGGCGTGTGCGAGGCCCAGCCCGAGCTCGCGAATCGCATCAACGCGGCGGCGCCTGGAGAGATCGCGGCCTGGTGCCAAGGCCACGGCGCGCGGCTCTTGCACGTCTCCACCGACCTCGTCTTCGGCGCCGAGCCCGCGCCGCCGGGGGGCTTCGACGAAGACGCGCTGCCGGCGCCGGTGAGCGTCTACGGCCAGTCGAAGTGGGCCGGGGAGCGGGCCGTGCTCGACGCCTGCCCCGCCGCCCTCGTGGTACGCCTGCCGCTGCTGTTCGGGGACTCGCGCGGGCGCGGACTGGGCGCCACGGACGGACTCCTGGCGGCCCTCGCACGGGGCCCCTTCACCCTCTTCAAGGACGAGTGGCGCACGCCCCTCGAGGTGGGCGCCGCCGCCGCGGCCCTGGTCGAGCTGGTCGCGGGCGACGCGCGGGGGATCCTGCACGTGGCCGGACCCGAGCGCGTCAGCCGTCTGGATCTGGGCCTGGCGGCCCTGGCCGCTGTGGGCTCGGCGGCCGGCGACCTGGAGCCTCCGCGGGCCAGCCTGCGAGCCGACGCCGGCGCCGCCGATCGCCCCGGCGACACCTCCCTCGACGCGCGCCGCGCGGCCGCGCTCCTGTCCTTCGAGCTGCCCGGTCTGCAGGCCGGAATCGACCGTTGGGCGACAGATCGTGGCTTCGCCCCCGATTGAGCCCGGCCCGCGCCCGCATCGCTTGACCCCTGCCGGGAGCCCCGTTGAAGTGGGCGCCCGCTGCTCCAGCGGCCCGCGCCCGTCCGCCGCCCCCGGCCCGCACCTACCCCTTCGCATCGATGGAACTCTCTCCGCGCTACGACCCGCACGAGCACGAGGCAGCGGTCTACACCCGCTGGCTCGAGGCCGGCTCGTTCACACCCGCTGCCGAAGCGCCGAAGGGGGCCGAGCCCTTCACGATCATGATCCCGCCGCCCAACGTGACGGGGGTGCTCCACATGGGGCACGCCTTGAACGGGGCGATCCAGGACATCGTGATCCGCCACAAGCGCATGCAGGGCTTCGACGCCCTGTGGCTGCCGGGCACCGACCACGCGGGCATCGCGACCCAGGCGGTGGTGGAGAAGAAGCTCTATGCGGAAGAGGGCAAGACGCGCCAGGACCTGGGGCGCGACGCCTTCCTGGGGAAGGTCTGGGAGTGGAAGGAGCTGCACGGCAACCAGATCCTCGAGCAGTACCGGCGCCTGGGCGCCTCCTGCGACTGGTCGCGCACCAAGTTCACCATGGACGAGGACCTGTCGCGCGCCGTGCGCGTGTCGTTCCTGGCCCTGTGGGAGAAGGGGCTGATCTATCGCGGCGCGCGGCTGGTGCACTGGGACTGCGTGCTGCAGACGGCGATCAGCGACGACGAGATCGAGTACGAGACCCGCAAGGGCAAGCTCTGGCACCTCAAGTACCCGGTCAAGGACCAGCCGGAGCGCTTCCTGGTGGTGGCGACCACGCGGCCGGAGACCATGCTCGGCGACACGGGCGTGGCGGTGCACCCGGACGACGAGCGCTACGGCGACCTGGTCGGCAAGTCGGTGGTGCTGCCCTTCCTGGGGCGTGAGATCCCGATCGTGGCCGACGAGAGCGTGGACCCGGCCTTCGGTACGGGCGCGGTCAAGGTCACGCCCGGCCACGACCCCGCCGACTACGAGCGCGGCGCGCGGCACAACTTGCCGATCATCTCGATCCTCGAGAAGGACGGCACGCTGAACGCGGAAGGCGGGCCGTTCGCGGGGATGTCGCGCGAGAAGGCCCGCACCGAGGTGGTCAAGCAACTCGAGGAGCTGGGCCTGCTCGACAAGGTCGAGTCGATCACCCACAACGTGTCCCTGTCGGATCGCTCCAAGTCCGTCATCGAGCCGCTGGTCAGCGAGCAGTGGTTCGTGCGCATGAAGGAGCTGGCCGAGCCGGCCATCGCGGCCGTTGGCAACGGCTCGCTGACCTTCCGGCCCGAGCGCTGGAAGAAGGTCTACCTGGACTGGCTCGAGAACGTGCAGGACTGGTGCATCAGCCGCCAGCTGTGGTGGGGGCACCGGATTCCGATCTGGTACGACGAGGACGGCGTGCCGGCGGGCTCGGCCGACGAGCTGCAGCTCGGCGACGCCCACCCGAAGACCGGCAAGCCGATCGTGCGCCAGGACGCGGACGTGCTCGACACCTGGGCCTCCTCGTGGCTTTGGCCCTTCGCGACCCTGGGTTGGCCCGACGACACGGCGGACCTGCGCCGCTTCTACCCGACCCAGTTCATCTCCACGGCGCGCGAGATCATCTACCTGTGGATCGCGCGCATGGTCATGGCGGGCTACGAGTTCGTGGACTCGCTGCCCGAGGCCGAGCGTTGCCCCTTCACCACCTGCTACGTGCACGCGACCGTGCTCGACGGCAAGGGCAAGCGCATGAGCAAGAGCGCGGGCAACGGCATCGACCCGATCGCGATGATCGAGGAGTTCGGTGCGGACGCCGTGCGCTACTCGCTGATGATGCTGACCCGCGAGGGGCAGGACGTGAAGCTGGCCCCGGCGCGCTTCGAGGAGGGGCGGCGCTTCACCAACAAGATCTGGAACGCGGCGCGCTTCGTGATGATGAACCTCGAGGGCGAGCGCACGGACGGCTCGTCCGCCGCGGCCGTGGAGGTCGAGGACCGCTGGATCCTGTCGCGCCTGGCGCGGACGCGGTCGGAGGTCCACACGGCCCTGACCGACTACCACTTCAACGACGCGGCCACGGCCCTGTACCGCTTCGTCTGGAACGACTTCTGCGACTGGTACGTGGAGCTCGCGAAGGGGCGCCTGGCCGGCGAGGACGACTCGGCGAAGGCGGCGCGAGGGACCCTGGCGCGGGTGCTGAACGACATGCTG
Source organism: Engelhardtia mirabilis (assembly GCA_007751255.1). Lineage (GTDB taxonomy): Bacteria > Planctomycetota > UBA1135 > UBA1135 > Engelhardtia > Engelhardtia mirabilis. Next base: position 5,389,681 of record CP036296.1, on the reverse strand, counting down.
GCGCTGCTGCACCCCTTCACGCCCTTCCAGACCGAGGTGCTGTGGGCGGAGCTCGGGCGCGTGCTCGGCGACGGGGAGCGCGGGATGCTCGTGCGAGGTCCCTGGCCCACGGGCGAGGGCCTGGCCGTCGACGAGGCGGCCGAGGCGCGTATCGGCGTGTTGCAGGAGGTCGTGCGGGCCGTGCGTTCCGTGCGCGCCCTGACGATGGTCGGCGAGCGCAAGGCCCTGGACACGGTGATCGTGGCCCCCCGTGCCGAGGACCGCGACGTGATCGAGTCCTCGGTCGAGCGCCTGCGCGGCCTGGCGCACCTGGAGACGGTCGAGGTCCATGCGGCCGCCGAGCGCCCGCCGTCCTCGGCGGCGGCGGTGGCCGGCGGCATCGAGGTCTTCGTGCGCCTGGGCGAGGACGTGGACACGGCCAAGCTGAGCGAGACCCTCGCGCGCCGGGCGGACAAGGCCAGGAAGGGCCTCGAGGCCCTGTCGAAGAAGCTCGCCAACCAGGGCTTCCTGGCCAACGCCGAGCCGGAGATGGTCGAGGCCGAGAAGGTCAAGCAGGAGGAGCTCGAGCAGGAGCTGGCGCTCTTAGAGCGCAACCTCGAAGGGCTGTCCTGAGGCGGGGGGCGGCGCTAGCCCCGACCCCACTGCCCGAGGAACGGAGTCCGGCCCGCAGTGCCACCTGATGAACGCGAACCGGCCCCGCGGTGCGACGAGCACCGCGGGGCCGGTTCGCATTCGGAACCTGTCGCGGACCGTGTCAGCGCTTGCGCCAGGTGCCGTCGATCAGGTCCTTCTCGACCTTGACCTTGAACTCGAAGCGCATGGCCTTCTTGCTGTTCTTCGACGAGACGTCGAGGGTCACGCCGAGCGTGTCGCCCACGACCTCGTCCTCGCCGGCCCGCTTCGGCGCCTTGTAGGCGGTGACCAGCAGTCGTCCGTCGGGGTAGTCCTTGTCGACCGTCGCGTACTCGACGTCCTTGATCGGGATGGCGTGGATCAGGACGCCATTGGCGTCGGTGATCAAGAGGTTCGCGCTCTCGATGTCGTAGGCGGGCTCGGCCTCATCGGCGCTGGGCCCGTCCTGGCGACTGGCGACTCCCTGCGCGGCGGCCTTCTCGTCCTCTTCGCCCTTGTCGCGGCGGTCCTTGCCCTTCTCACGGAAGGAGATCAGGTAGGTCCCGGGCTCCAGCGCGGGCTCGAGGATCGGCAGCGAGGTGGTCAGCACGGCCACGCCCACGGGACCCTCTTCGAGGGTCTCGACCCCGAAGCTCGAGGGGTTGCTGTGCAGGATGCGGTCCACCGGGATGACCGAGAAGTAGTCGTAGCCCGTGATCCGCGCGTAGCCGGGCACCTTCGCGGTGCCGGCGTCGGAGATGTAGCGGTCCATCGAGAGGGCCGCCACCGGCTCCAGGTCGAGGTCCGGACGCAGGGCGTGGGGCAGGTCGTCGACGACCGCCTGGACCAGGTCCGTGGCGATGCCCGGCGAGGCCGCGCAGCGGAAGCCCAAGGCAGCGGTCTGCTGGCTGCGGTCGCAGCGGCGGCGCGTCGTCAGGCGGCAGTGGAAGGCCGGGCTGCCCCAGGAGCCGCCCACGGCCACGCGGAAGTCCGCATTCCACTCGGCGGCGGCATTCACCGTGCGCGAGCGGCTGCCTTTGCCCACGTCGACGGTGAAGGCCTTGTACTTGTCGAAGGGCGTGAAGGGGCTCGAGGTCCACTCCCAGACACTGCCGAGCAGGTCGTAGAAGCCCGCGCCGGTAGCGGACTTGGTGGCGCCCACCGCAAGGGTCGAGCTCTTCGGGCGATCCGCGCTCGAGGTGACCTTGGAGCCATCCCACTCGTCGCCCCAGGGGTAGACCGTCTCCTCCTTGCCGCGGCCCGCGGCCTGGAACTCGACCTCGGTCATCAGCCGCAGTCCGGCCCACTTGGCGTAGGCCTGGGCGTCCTGGTAGTCGACGTAGACGACCGGATGGTCCTCCTTGCCCTCCGGGATGGACCATTCGAAGTCGCGCCAGTTGTCGTCCCACCAGGCCTGCTGGTCGAACTTCTGGGCCGGGGGCACGGTCTGCCCCGCGTCCTTGAGCTCCTGCCGCCGGCGACCGTCCTCCTCGAGGAAGGCCGCCTGGGCGGCGGCGACGGCCTCCTGGTCGGCCATGTGGAAGGGAACCCGGTGCCCCGTGGCGCGCACGAACGCGGCGTACTGCTCGTTCGTGACCTCGGTCGGCATGAGGAAGAACTCCCGCACGTTCTCCGTGTGCTGGGGGAACTCCGAGGCGAAGGAGGGGGCGAACTCTTGATCCGCCTCGATCAGGGGCTCGAGGTGGTCCTTGTCGGCGCCGACCGTGACCCGACCGCCTTCGACGAAGACCATCCCCGGGGGGGGGGCGACGGCCCCCTGCTGCGGTGCGAAGGCGGTGGCGAGCGGGAGAACGATGGCGGCGAGGCTCATGGGCGTTGCTTGGCGTCGGTTCGTCGGGCGGCGGTACTGGCGTCGAGGACAGTCCGCGTCGGTCTTACGGGTGGGCCTTGGCAGTGCTGGCGAAGTTCTGCGGGCTTGGATTCATCCCCGCCCGGATCGGATCCGCGCGGGCGCCGTCCTCGGCTCCGCGAAGATGCCGGGGGGGATAGTCGATCTCGGGCGCGTCCGTGACAGGAGTGTGGGCCAGGAACGGTCGGGACGGGTCGATCCCGCAGGCGGGCCGCTGTTGGGCCGCAGGCGGGCCCGTGTCGGGACCCTCGGGTGGACCCCGCAGGCTCTCGGGCGAGAGATCGAGCCGTCGGGGGCCCGGGAGAGAGCCCGACGCGCTCGGTCTACCCGGTCGAGCGGCGCATGTTACCGGCCGAACCCCGGCTCGTCAGGGGCGACCTGGGCCCGCCGAAGGGCTCCGAGGCGGGGCAAGCAGACCGCGCAGGGCTCGACCTGCCCCCTCCGCTCGTCCATGATCCCGTTGTGACCACCAACGAGGCCGACCAAACAGAGGAGCGACGCCACGTGATCCCCCCGGAGTGGGAGGGGATGCGGCTGGACAAGGCGCTCTGCGACCTCTGTCCGGACACCTCCCGGACCAAGATCCAGGAGTGGATCAAGGGCGGCGGGGTGCAGGTGGATGACGAGGTCCTGCTGCGGCCCTCGACGCCCTTGGTCCAGGGCCAGAGGCTCGTCTGGCGCCCGGTGGCCAAGCAGCGCCGGGTCGCGTCCGGGGTCGTGCGCTTCGCGGTGATCCACGACGAGCCATCCTTCGCCATCATCGACAAGCCCGCGGGGCTGGTCGCCCACCCCAACGACGGCGTCTCCGGCGGCACCGTGGCCGACCTGGCCGTGGAACAGTGGGGCGAGCTGCCCGCCGTACAGGGCCCCGACCGCCCCGGCATCGTGCATCGACTGGACGGCGCGACCAGCGGCCTGATGGTGATCGTCAAGACCGAGGCCGCGGGCGAGTCGGTACGACGCCAGTTCCGCGAGCGCGAGGTGAGCAAGTCGTACCTGGCGATCGTCCACGGCCAGCCGCGCTTCGAGTCCGAGTGGATCGACCAGCCCCTGGGCCGCTCCGAGCGCGCGTCGGATCGGATCAGCGTGGTGCCCTCCGAGGAGGGCCGCGAGGCCCAGACCTTCTACGAGGTGCGCGAGCGCTTCGACGGCTACTCCCTGCTCGAGTGCAAGCCGCGCACTGGGCGCACGCACCAGATCCGCGTGCACCTCGAGTGGCTCGGTCACTCGATCGTGGCCGACAAGATCTACACGGGTGGGAGAACCCACAAGGCGCTCCCCGCGGACGCGCCGGTGCCGCGCCGGCAGTGTCTGCACGCCTCTCGACTGAGCTTCAGCCACCCCGACGGGACGGGGCCCGTGGAGTTCGAGGCGCCCCTGCCCGAGGACATGGCAGCGTTCCTCGAGTGGTTGCGGGCGAACCGACCGGAGCAGTCGTAGGCGCGGGACGTACGGTGGCGGGATCATTTGTCCCAACGGCCGCCGTCGGCGCTGCGGAACGCAGCGCCGACGGCGGCCGTTGGGACAAATGATCCCGCCACCGTACGTCCCGCCGCCACCGCACGTCCCACTAGTGGATCCGGATCCGCACCCGCCGCTCGTCGCTGCCGCCCAGGACCACGACCTTCGACTTCGAACGCCCGTCCGGGGCCGTGGCCTCGACGCGGTACTTGCCGGGGGCCAGGGGGCCGATGCGGAACTCGCCGGACTCGAAGCCGGCGGTGATGGCGGCCATCAGGTCGGGGTAGCCGACCATTCCCGAGACGTCGTGCTCGCGCTCGTCGAAGACCCGTACCGAGGCGTCGATCGAGGGCTCGTCGTCGAGTTCGATGCGCGCGATCAGGGTCGTGCCGACCTCGGCGACCATGTTCACCACCGGCGGGTTCTCGGCGTTGACCTCGACCGGGTCGGTCTCGATCGACGCCATCTCGCGGTTGCGCGCGCTGAAGCTGTACTCGCCCGGTGCCAGGCCCTCGAAGCGGAAGCGCCCGCTGGCGTCGGTCAGGATCATGGAGAAGCGCTCGATCGGATTGCCCGCCGCGTCGCGCACGAAGATCGTGGCGGCGGCGACGGGCTCGCCGTTGGTCGAGCGCACGGTGCCGGTAACGGTGATCGGGGGCCCGAGCTCGAAGTCGATGCCCTCCAGGTGTTGATCGGCCTCGATCACCAGGTCGGCGCGGTTGATCCGACCGCGCACCTGGCCGCTGCTGAGCTGCATTCCGAAGAAGGTGCCGCCCGCGGTGACCTGGTAGCGGCCGGGGCGCATGTGGGTCAGCTCGTAGCGACCGTCCTCGTCGGTGGTCGTCGTCGAGAAGCCGCCGCCGAAGGCCATGCCGTAGATCACGCCCTCCTGCCGGGTCGAGTTGACGATCACCCCGTCCAGGGGCTCGCCGTCCTGATCGGTGACGCGGCCTGAGATGGACGAATCCGGCAGGGTCAGGTCGATGCGGCACTCCGGCCCTTCCGGCACCAGCTTTCTGTACTCGATGTTGTTCTGACGCAGACTCATCCCGCCCTGGCGATGGGGCTGGATGGTGACGAGGTAGTCGCCTGGCTCGTTGAGGGTCACTTCGTAGCGGCCGTCGGCGCCGATCTCGGCGAACTTGAGCGAGTCCATGCCCTTGGACTCCTGGATGAACTGGATCGCGCCGGTGGTGACGGGTTCGCCCGCCGATGTAACCCGGCCGCTGACTTCCACGGGGTTGGACGGGGGCACGCCGAGCTCGACTTCGACCGTCTCGCCGTCGACGACGTCGACCATGGCGACCTTCATGTCGGACAACAGCGACAGGGGCGAGGAATCGCCACCACCCTCGGCCAGTTCGGTCAAGTTGCCCATGCTGACGACCTGGTAGGTGCCCGGCTTCAGGGGCCCGAAGCCGAATCGACCGTTGTCGTCCGCGGGGGCCAACATCGGTTCGAAGGTCTGCGGGTTCTGGCAGATGACCTGGGCCCCGGGGGCGGGCTGTCCGTCCTCGTCGTAGACCACGCCCGTGATCCGTCCGCCCTGGCGCAGGACCAGTTCGACGCCGTCCAGCCGTCCGGACTGCGGCAGCCCGACGGTGATCGTCTCGCTGTCGGCCCAGTCGGGGTGCTTGGCTACCAGGGCCAGCTCGCCGGGGGCTTGATCGCGCAGCTCGAAACTGCCGTCCTCGAGGCTCGTCGCCTGGCGCGAGTCGAGCTGAACGATCGCGTCGATCCAGTTGCGGTCGAGGGTCACCACCGCTCCGCCGACACCGTCGCCGCGCGGGGTCGCCACCCGGCCGGACACGATCACCCCGTCCACCAGGCTGATCTGCACCCCCGCGGAGTCAGGCAGCGTGACCTCGACGGCCTCCGAGATGGCGAAGCCGGGCGCCGAGGCCCGCAGGGACCACAGTCCGTCGCTGAGCTCGGCGATCTCGAAGCGGCCGTCGTCGTGTTCGAACCAGAAGCGCTGGGGCGGACCGTTGCGAACCAGGGGCGACGAGCTGGGCTGCTCGGCGACGATCGAGAACTCGGTCACCGGTCGGGCGGCCGCATCGACCACGCGACCCGACAGCACAGACGCGACCTGCAGACGCAGCTCCATGTCGTCCGACGGCCTGCAGCCCTCGATGTGGGCCCAGAAGTGCCGCCCGCCGAGCTTGGCGACGCGCGCGTCGTCCGCATCGAGCTCGACGCGCGCGTCGATCACGAAGGCCCGACCCTTGAGGCCCTCCAGGCTGAACGTGCCGTCCTCATCGGACTCGGTCTCCGATCCGCGCGAGCCCCACAGGTCCATCTGGTTGGAGCCCTGGGCCGCGGCGACGTCGATGAGTGCGACGAGCTCTGCGCCTGGGGCCGGAGAACCGTCCGGGAGCAGCACGACGCCTCGAATGCGCTGGCCGGCAGCCAGGCTCAGGGTCAGGCCGCCGACGGTGTCGCCGTTCTGGAGCTGCCCAGGGTCGATGCTTCTCGGCAGGAAGCCCTCGGCCTCCGCGCGCACGCGCAGCTTGACCGGCGCGACGTGCTCCAGCACGAACTGGCCGTCGGCGGCGGACTCGGCCTCGCGCAGCGCCTTGCCTTGGACTCCGAGGCCCGTGTCTCCCGCCGCGGTCACCTGCGCGCCGCCGATGCCCTGGCCCAACTCGTCGACCACCCGGCCCCGCAGGGTCGCGCCGAGACTCAGCTCCAGGAACACCTGACGGACCTCGCCGGCTTCGATGTCGGACACTTGGGCGGAGGCACTCGCGAGGGAATCGGGCAGGGCCAGGACCCGTCGACTGGTGTCGGGCCCAACCGCGGGGAAGGAGAACTCGCCGCGCACGTCCGTGACCGTCTTGCGGCTCGGGGAGGCTCCCTGCGTGAACTCGAGGCCGTCCGCCAGGGACTGGTCCATGGAGATCGCGATCCCGGCCAGGTTCGCAAGCTCGTGGCCATCGGGCGGGATGATCGTGCCCACGACGCGCGCGCCGAGCTTGCAGCGCAGCTCGATCGGACTGTCGTCGGCCAGGGCCTCCAGCGGGAGCGCCGTGAAGTGCCGCGGTCCGACCGCCGCGAGCTGCACCGCCCGGCGACCCCTGGGGAGCGTCAGCTCGAAGCTGCCGTCGTCCGCCGCCATCACGGCGGCGAGGGGCAGCTTCTCTTCGTCGGTGTCCAGACCGCTACGCGCTGCATCCACGTGGGCGACGATCGAGCCGAGGACGACGCGAGCCTCGAGATCGGGGGCGTAGGCGGCCACGAGCATGCCCGCCAACCCGGCGCCGACAGGGTCCACCACGCGCCCGCGGACGGAGCCGCCGGCGGACTCGGGGGCGCGCTGCGCGGCCGCGATGGAACCCGCAGGCGCGGCGGGGTCCGCGGCCAGCTCCTCGCGGCCACTCGATCGACCACCGCTCGACGCGAGGGGGACGCTCGCCGGAGCGGTCGGTGTCGCGTCGACAGGCCGATCCATCGCAGTCGCGGCGCCGCCGATCCCCGCGTCCTCTTCCGGAGCCGTGCGGCCGACCAGCAGGTATGCGACGAGGCCCCCTGCGAGGAGCGCGAGCGCGGCGAGGATCAGGCCGAGATTCTTCATGGGGTGCCAGGGGCTCGGCGACGGAGAGGCGCCGGGATCGACGCCGGGCAGGATACGACGCCACCCGAGCTCTATTCGCCCTCCGGTACCCATGTCGAGTCGGGAGCCGCGGCCCTCGGCCCGTTAGAATCCGCAGCCCATGTCCCCCCCGACCCGTCCCAGCGACGCGGCGTCCCCTGGCCACCTGCCGGCCGGGGTCGTCCGCGATCTCCATCACATCGCCATCGTCGTCGAGAGCATCGCGGAAGCCCGGAAGGTCTACGAGACCGCCCTGGGCCTGGACGCCGGCGAGCCCGAGTTCGTCGCCGACCAGAAGGTCAACGTGCTCGTGCTCCACGCCGGGGGCCAGCGCATCGAGCTGGTCGAGCCGGCCAGCGACGACTCGCCCGTGACCGGCTTCCTGGCCAAGCGCGGGGGCGGGCTGCACCACGTGGCCTACCGCGTCGACGACGTGGCGGCCGCGATCGCGTCCCTGGAGGCGGCGGGCCTGCGGATGATCGACCGCGAGCCGCGCCCCGGCGCCCACCACACGACCATCGCCTTCATCCACCCCAAGAGCACCGGCGGCGTGCTGACCGAGCTCGTCCAGCTTCCCCAAGGCCAGCTTCCCCAAGGCCAGCTCCCCCAAGGCCAGCTCCCCCAAGGAGAGTCCCATTGAGTCCTGAGACCCCCCTGGACCGACTGCGCCGTATGCGCGAGTCGACCCTCGTCGGCGGCGGCGAGCAGCGCATCGAAGCCCAACACAAGAAGGGCAAGTTGACGGCGCGCGAGCGCATCGACTTCCTGGTCGACGAGGGCTCCTTCGTCGAGATCGATCGCTTCGTGACCCACCGCTGCTCCAACTTCGGCATGCAGGAGCAGCAGGTCCTCGGCGACGGCGTGGTCACCGGCCACGCGCTGATCGACGGCCGCCCGGTCTACCTCTACAGCCAGGACTTCACGGTCTTCGGCGGCTCCCTCTCGGAGACCCACGCCGAGAAGATCTGCAAGATCATGGACATGGCCCTGAAGGTGGGCGTGCCCGTGATCGGCCTGAACGATTCGGGCGGCGCGCGCATCCAGGAGGGCGTCAGCAGCCTCGGCGGCTACGCGGAGATCTTCTGGCGCAACACCCAGGCCTCCGGGGTCGTGCCGCAGATCTCGGCCATCCTGGGCCCCTGCGCGGGCGGCGCGGTCTACAGCCCGGCGATCACCGACTTCATCTGCATGGTCGAGAACACCTCGTTCATGCATATCACCGGGCCCGACGTCGTGAAGACGGTGACCCACGAGGAGGTCACCAGCGAGGAGCTCGGCGGCGCCGAGGTGCACCACACCAAGAGCGGCGTGGCGCACTTCACCAGCTCCGACGACAAGAGCTGCATGCAGCTCGTGCGGCGCCTGTTGTCGTACCTGCCGCTCAACAACGCCGAGGGCCCGCCCTTCGTGCCGACCGACGACCCGGCCGACCGCGAGGAGCACGCCCTGGACGAGCTGGTGCCGCGCGACGACACCAAGCCCTACGACATGAACCGCGTGATCGAGCTGATCGTCGACCGCGAGACGTGGTTCCCGGTGCTCGACGGCTACGCGCGCAACATCCTGACCGGCTTCGCGCGCCTGGGCGGACACGTGGTCGGCGTCGTCGCCAACCAGCCGGCGGTGCTGGCGGGGTGTCTCGACATCCACGCCTCGATCAAGGGCGCGCGCTTCATCCGCTTCTGCGACTCGTTCAACATCCCCGTGGTGACCTTCGAGGACGTGCCCGGGTTCCTGCCCGGCACCGCCCAGGAGCACGACGGGATCATCCTGCACGGGGCCAAGCTGCTCTACGCCTACTGTGAGGCGACCGTGCCCAAGCTGACCGTGATCACCCGCAAGGCCTACGGCGGCGCCTACGACGTGATGGCCAGCAAGCACATCCGCGCCGACATCAACCTGGCCTGGCCCGGCTCGATGATCGCCGTGATGGGCGCCGCCGGCGCCGCGAAGATCATCCACCGCCGCGAGATCCTGGCCGCCGACGACCCGGTGGCGATGGAGAAGAAGAAGGCCGCCGAGTACGAGGAGACCTTCAACAACCCCTACAAGGCTGCCGCGCGGGGCTTCGTGGACGACGTGATCGAGGCCCACCGCACGCGGCCGATGCTGATCCGTTCGTTGGAGCTGTTGCGCTCGAAGCACGAGCATCGCCCCACGCGCAAGCACGGCAATATCCCCTTGTGATCCGGAGAGCACGATGATCAAACGACTCCTGATCGCCAACCGCGGCGAGATCGCGCTGCGCGTCATTCGCACCGCGCGCGAGATGGGCATCGAGTCGGTCGCGATCTACTCCGATCCCGACCGCAGCGCCCTGCACACGCGCTTCGCCGAGCTGGCCTATCCCCTGGGTGGCTCGACCCCGGCCCAGTCCTACCTCGACGTGGATAAGGTCCTGGCGGCCGCGGAGGCCACCGGCGCCGATGCGGTGCACCCGGGCTACGGCTTCCTGGCCGAGAACGCGGGCTTCGCCGAGCGCGTGATCGCGGCCGGTCTGACCTGGGTCGGTCCGCCGCCGGACGCGATCCGCGGCATGGGCGACAAAATCGGCAGCCGCCAACTGATGCGCGCCGCCGGGGTGCCGATCGTGCCCGGCCTGGCCGAGCCGGTGGCCGACGCCAACGCGGCGGTCGAGGCCGCCAAGGACATCGGTTACCCGATCTGCCTCAAGGCCTCCGCCGGCGGCGGGGGCAAGGGCATCCGCATCGTGCGCGAGGAGTCGGAGATGGCCTCGGCCTTCACCCAGGCCTCCGCCGAGGCCCAGGCGGCCTTCGGCGACGGTCGCATGTACCCCGAGCGCTACCTGGACAACCCGCGCCACGTGGAGATCCAGGTCATGTTCGACGCCCACGGCAACGGCGTGCACTTCGGCGAGCGCGAGTGCTCGATCCAGCGCCGCCACCAGAAGCTGGTGGAGGAGTGCCCCTCGCCGGTGATCACGCCCGAGCTGCGCGAGCAGATGGGCGAGGCCGCGCTCCAGGCCGGCCGCGCGGTGGGCTACCAGGGCGCCGGCACGGTCGAGTTCCTCTATTCGAAGGGCGAGTTCTTCTTCCTCGAGATGAACACGCGCCTGCAGGTGGAGCACCCGGTGACCGAGATGGTCACGGGCGTGGACCTGGTGCGCGAGCAGCTGCGCGTGGCCAGCGGCGAACCCCTGGGCTACGACCAGTCGGCCATCTCGATGCACGGCTGGTCGATCGAGGTGCGGATCAACGCCGAGGACCCGGTCGCCGGCTTCCTGCCGTCGACGGGCACGATCTCCAACCTGCGCCTGCCCGGCGGGCCGTGGGTGCGGATCGACTCGGCCCTGTACCGGGGCATGGAGGTCGGTCTGAACTACGACCCGATGCTGGCCAAGCTGATCGTCTGGGGTCCCGACCGGGCCTCCGCGATCGCGCGCATGACCCGCGCCCTGCAGGAGCTCAACGTCGGCGGCGTCTCCACCGGCGCGCCCGCCGCGCTGCGGGTCTTGAGCGAGGCCAAGTTCCGCAGCGGCGACTACGACACCCACTTCCTGGAGAGCCTGGACATGTCGGAGGACGTGCTGGGCCTGTCGGGTGTGGCCGCCGCGGTGGCCACGGTGCATCGCTGGCAGCTCGCCCGCCGCAGCGCCCTGGCCCCGACCGCCGGCCGCCGCGAGGCCTGGACCAACCGCGCCCGCATCCAACACACCCGCTACCCGCTGCCCAGCTCCTCGCCCGGCGCTGAGCCCGGAGGCAACCAGTGAAGTACTTCGTCACCGTCAACGGCAAGGACCACGAGGTCGAGCTGACCGAGCGCCTGGGGCAGCTCGAGATCTCCGTCGACGGCGCGTCCATGGACCTGTCCGTGGCCGACGTCGACGGCCTGGGTCAGTTCGCGGTGGTCGTCGACCGCAGGGCCTACGGCGTCTCGATCGAGGGCGACACCCACGACGGCGCCGTCTGCATCGCCGGCTCGCGCTACGCCTTCGAGATCGAGGACGAGCGCGAACGCGCCGCCAACGCCGCCGCCCGCGCCCGCGGTGGCAAGGGCGGCGTGGTCAAGGCGGTCATGCCCGGCGTGGTCGTCACGCTGCTGGTCGAGGTCGGTGCCGAGGTCGAGGAGGACCAGCCGATGCTGATCCTCGAGGCCATGAAGATGCAGAACGAGATCAAGTCGCCCATCGCGGGCACGGTCGAGGCGATCTTCGTGGAGGCCGGCCAAGCGGTCGAGGGTGGTGCCAAGCTGGTCTCGATCAAGGCGCCGGCCGAAGAGGCGTGAGCGGCGGACGGCGCGCAAGCCCGCGCGCCGTCACGCCTCCGCAGAGGGTCGACGCAGTGGCGATCGACGGGCTCGGGGGTCGATCGCTGGTTGGCGCGGACAGCAGCTTCCAGCCCGGCGCCTACGTCTTCGATCGAGGGGGAGGCGGACCCCGGCTCGAGCTCGTCGACCCGACCGACGCGGAGGCCACCGTTCCGATCGAGTTCGGCGTCTCCGCGGCCTTCATCGGCGACGTCAACGGCGACGGGGTTCGCGAGGTCGCGATGGGACGTATCTGCACCGCTGCACCCGACCAGATCGACGGCGAGGTCTGGATCCACGACGGCGCGGACGGCGGTCTGATCGCGGTCCTCAACGAGGACACGACCGACCGGTCGGAGCCCTTCGCGGTCGACAGCAGCATCGGTCCGATGCTCGTCGGTCGGACGGGCCTGCGGTGAACGTGGCCGCGTGGCCGGTTGCCTAACCGTCGCTGGGCCCGTCGCGCGCAGCAGCCAGTCCTGACCAGGCCTTCTCCGGGGAATCTGGCCGGGTTCGGGGCTCAAGGCGCGAGGCGACACCCTGGGCCGAGACCTGCAGGCCCTGGCCTCTGGACCGATGGCAGCAAGTCGCGTCACCGGGGCTAGACTCCCGCCATGAACCTTGCCTCTCGGTGCGCCGGGGCGTTCGTCGCGATCGCGGTGCTGAGCGCCGTGACCACCGGGTTCTTGTCCTATTCCGGCGTGCAGCGGGTGGTCGACCCGCTCGAGCTCGATCGCTTGAGGTCCTCGACCGAGCGCCTGGGCGCCGGCCTCGATCGCTACGTCCTCGGCGTGCGAGCGAGCGTTCAGGCGTTGCTCGCGGATCCCACGCTGAGGGACGTCGCCGACGCCGCCGCGTCGGGCGCGGTCGGCGGTTCCGCTCCGGCCCTCGACCGACTCGCAGCGCGCTTCGCCGCGGAGCTGGAAGCGCACCCCCAGTACCTCCAGGCGCGACTGATCGCTGCGGACGCGGACGGCCTGGAGATCGTCCGGGTTGACCGCGAGCGGTCGGGAGCGCCCGTGGCTCGGGTCGGGGAAGCGCAGCTCCAGCGCAAGGGCCACAGACCCTACGTCAGCGCGGCGGGGTCGCTGGCGCGGGGCGAGTTCTACGTGTCCCCGATCGACTTGAACCGCGAGCACGGAGAAATCGACGAGCGCAATATCCCCGTCCTGCGGGTGTCCGGACCCGTCTTCGGCCGCGGCGGGGCGCCCATCGGCATCGTCGTGATCAACGTCGACGTCGGCCCCGCGCTCGACGCCCTGCGTGAGGTCGAGGACGGGCAGCGCACCTTCCTGGTCAACGGCGACGGGGACTACCTGGTGCATCCCGACCGCGAGTTCGAGTTCGGCTTCGATCGGGGACGACCGCTTCGCTTGAGCGAGTCGATGCCGGAGATTGCGGCCATGTTGCACGGCACGGGCTCTGTCGCCGCGCCGCTCGAGGTCGCGGGTGAGTCGATGGGGATCGGGCTGAGCCCCGTGCGACTGGCCGATGGACCGGTGGTCTGGGTCGTGAGGGTCCTCGACGGGCAGGTTCTCGGCCGCCCGGCCGCCAGTGTGAGGGCCAGCACAGCCTGGGCCATGTCGATCGCCGTGGCCCTGGCGCTGCTGGTCGGCCTGTGGTTGGCGCGTTCTCTGACCAAGCCCCTGCAGTGCCTGTCCACCGCCGTCGCGGACCTCGAGCCGGGCCAGGTGATCGAGGTCCCCCAGGTGACAAGTGGCGAGATCGGCCTCCTGGCCAGGAGATTCGAGGACCTGAGCCGCAACCTCGCGGAGAGCCTGGAGGAGCACGACCGCTTGCAACGTCAGGTTGCCCAGTCAAACAAGCTGGCCGCAATCGGAAGGCTCGCGGGCGGAGTCGCCCACGACTTCAACAATCTGTTGACCGTGGTCATCGGCTTCTCCGAGGACGCGCGCGACCAGCTCCCCGACGCGCACCCCGCGCGCGCGTCGCTCGAACTCGTCGTCCAGGCGGCCGAGAGCGCGGCGACCTTGACCCACCAGCTCCTGGCTTTCAGTCGGAAGCAGGTGTTGCGGATGGAGGTGCTCGACATCAACGCGATCGTCGAGCGCACGCTGCCGATGATCGAACGCCTGATCGGCGAGGACGTGCGGATCATCGTCGCCCTTCACACCGACATCGGCAGCGTGCGCGCAGACGCAGGGCAAGTGGAGCAGGTTCTGATCAACCTGGCGGCCAACGCCCGCGACGCCATGCCGCGGGGCGGTCAGCTCACGATCGAGACGGGCGCCGTGGTTCTGGATCAGGACTACGCGGACAACCATGTCGAGGCCACGGTCGGTCCCCACGTGATGCTCGCCGTCTCGGACACGGGCAACGGCATGGAGGAAGCCCAGATCGAGCGGATCTTCGAGCCCTTCTACACCACCAAGGGAGTCGGCAAGGGCACCGGCCTGGGGCTCGCGTCGGTCCACGGGGTGATCAAACAGTGCGGCGGGAACATCTGGGTCTACAGCGAGCCGGGGGTCGGGACGACCTTCAAGCTCTACCTGCCCGTCGCCGCGGATGAGGGACCGAGCTCCGCCTCCGAACCCAAGGCCGCGCTGCCTCGGAGCAGGCGCAAGGGGGAGCGCACGATCCTCGTGGTCGAGGACTTCGACACCCTGCGCGAGCTGTTCGTGCAGGGACTGCGAGCCGTGGGCTACCAGGTGCTCGAAGCGCGGGACGCGGCCTCCGCTCTCGAGGTCAGTCGCAACCACTCGGGCACCATCGACATGTTGCTCACCGACGTGGTGCTGACCGGCGACAGCGGTTTGGTGCTGTCGCAAGAGCTCCAGGTCGAGCGCCCCGACCTGTTCGTGGTGTTCATGTCGGGCTACACCGACAACGTGATCGTCCACCACGGCGTTCTCAAGCCGGGCTTGAACTTCGTCGAGAAGCCCATCTCACCCGCGAAGCTGGCGCTCCGCGTCCAGGAGTTCCTGGGCGACGCGGCGCCGGCCCAGGCCGACTGAGGTCGGGTTCGCGCAGGCAGTGCTTCTTCGCGCAGGCAGTGCTTCTTCGCGCAGAGGGGTGCTTCTTCGCGCAGAGGGGTGCTTCTTCGCGCAGGCGGTGCCTCGGAGTCGCGTCAGGAGCCGAGCTTGAAAAACTCCTTGCGGATCCCGTGGCGGCGCATCTTCTCGTAGAGGCTGCGGGAGTTGAGTTCGGCCAGGCGCGCGGCGTCGGTCACGCGCCCGTTGGTGCGGCCCAAGAGCGCGCGCAGGTAGTTCATCTCGAACTGGTCGAGCAGCTCCTGGCGGGCTTCTGCGAAGGGGCGCTGGGTCGGGTCGTTTCGGACCTGGCTCGCTGTCCGAGGCTGCAGGGCCAGGTCGCCGCCGCCGGGAGGCTGCGCCGTTGACCGACCGCTGCGAATCTCTTCCGGCAGGTCGCGCACGAGGATCGAGCGCGAATCGGTCAACAGCACCGCGCGCTCGACCACGTTGACCAGCTCGCGCACGTTGCCGGGCCAGTCGTAGCCCTCGAGCAGCTCCAGGGCCTCCGGCGAGACGCTCGCCACGGCTCGCCGCAGGTTGATCGCGAAGTGCTCCACGTGGGTGTCGACCATGGCCCGGATGTCCTCGCGGCGCAAACGCAGGGGCGGGATGTCGAGGGTCACGACGCTGAGCCGGTAGAACAGGTCGGGCCGGAAGCGGTCGGCCTCCATCTCCTGGTTCAGGTCCAGGTTCGTCGCGGCGATGATGCGGACGTCGACCTCGAACTCCTCCTCGGAGCCGACCGGTTGGATGCGCCGGTCCTGGATCACGCGCAGCAGCTTGACCTGCAACTGGGGCGACAGCTCGCCGACCTCGTCGATGAACAGCGTTCCGCCGTGGGCCAGCTCGAAGTAGCCGCGGCGCGCTCGGCGCGCGCCGGTGAAGGCGCCCTCGACGTGACCGAAGAGCTCGCTCTCGAGCAGGCTCTCGGAGAGCGCCGAGCAGTTGACCGCCACGAAGGGCGCGGCGAAGCGGCGGCTCTGGGTGTGGATCGCGCGCGACAGGAATTCCTTGCCGACGCCCGTCTCGCCCTGGACCAGGAGCGTGCTGTCGGTGTCCGCGACCTTGCGTACCAGGGCCAGGAACTCGCGCATGACCGGGCTCTTGGTGGCGAGGTCACTGAGCAGGTTCGTGGTCTGCTGTCTGGCTGCCGCGGCCTCGCGGTGTGCCTGGTGGGCGCGGCGTCGCACGATCGTCTGGAAAGCCGCGATCAGCTCGGCGGGGGGGATGTCGGGGTTGATCACCGCGAAGGCCTCGGCCGCTAGCAGCTCGGCCCGGTGGGTCGCGTCGTCCGCCTCGACCAGCACCACTACCTCCGGCGCGTCCGGGAGCGAGCGCAGCTCGTGGATCGCGGCCAGGGCGCCTCCACCCAGGAGCGGTTCGTCGACGACGAGTAGGTCGATCGGTTCGGCGCGAAGGACGGCCCACAAGTTCTCGTTGGGCCGAAGGGCGCGAACGTGGGCCGCGAGGCTCGGCCCCAGCAGCTTGCCGAGCGCGGCCGCCTGATCGGGGTCGTGGGAGCCGATCAGGATTCGCAGCAGCATGGGCCCGGAAACGTAGTGCCTGGCTGCCTGAAAAAACGGTGCTGAAGGCCCGAAGTGTGCGGGCGGCTGCGAAGTGGGCGCTCACGCTCCACCCGAAGTCGTTGCGGGGGAGCCTCTTATGGCGTGGGGATGGATCGCGGCACGGCCCGTGCAAGCCTCGGGGGAAGCCTTAGCCCTTGTCGTTCCGCGCACTGCCCGCACGGCGGCTGCGAAGCGTGGCCGGCCCGCCCCGCGGTTCGACCACCGCCGACCGTCCGGGTGGCGCGCCACACGACCCCGAGCAAGTGAGTGGGGCCTCTGACGACGCCCCGCCCGCATCCCCGCCTCCCCCGAAGAAGAAGCCATGACCGTCCTCCTCCGATCGACCCGAATCCTCATCAGCCTGACCTGCGCGACCTGGATCGCAGGCTGCGCGACCACCAAGGCGGGCTCAGCCGAGGAGCCCCAGAAAGAGACCCAGGTCCTGGTTCCGGCCGGCGACGGCACGACCCAGGTGGTGAAGGTCATCCACGACGGCCAGACCCGTCCCTTCGAGCCGGGCACGCGCTACATCACGACCCTGGGCCTGCCGGCCAACGTGCGCTTCACCCCGCCGGACTGGATCGTGAATCCAGCCATCGACGGCGTGCTCGGATCCCTGGGCGTCGCGCCCGAGAATGATCTGGGTACCCGCGAGCAGCTCAACGAGGCACGCCGCGACGGTCGCATCGAGCTGGCGCGCATGCTCGAGGTCCGCGTCCAAGAGGTCGGCCGCGGCGACCTGGAGCAGTACATCGAGGCCGCGCGGGTGGTCGACGAGGTCACCTTCGACAACAGCTCGGCCAAGTCGTCCCTCGGGGTCGATCGCGCCATCACCGACCTGGTGCTGTCCGGCAGCCGCCAGCGCGCCATGTGGTTCGACCCGGCCAACGGCGACTGCTACGTGTGGCTGGTGATGGACGGGCAGGTGCCGCAGATGGCCGACCATTCGGTCGAGAACGGCGTCTCGATCTACGTGGCCAACCGCGCGATCGAGTCCGAGTACCGCCCGGACTGGCCGGAGGCGCCGACCCCCGCCCCGGTGCCCCAGGTCCAGGCCCCGGCGCCGGTCCCGGTGAAGAAGAGTCCCACGGAGAAGCTCGAGGAGGTCCTCAAGCCGATCGAGAGCATCCCGGTCGGTACGGCCGGTAGCTGAGCGGGAATGTGACGGGCGGGGCGCCGACTCTCGGGTCGGCGTCCATCCCTCCCGACCGTCGTACCTGCCCTGGACGAGCGAGAAGCCCTTCCCATGCCCACCACCCCGACCCATGCCAGCATCGGCCAGGACGTAGCCGAGGTCGCTGCGACGCTTGCGGCCGCGACCGAAGCGGGCCTCGAGCAGGAGTTGCAGGACCTGGCCCAGTCCGAGCTGGCCGAGCTGAAGGCGGCCGCTGCGGCGCTCCTCGATCTGGACGAGCCTTCGCTGGTCGACCTGGCCGCCGAGCGCCGATCTGCTTGGCGGGATTACCGACTAAAGCTCGAGCAAATCCGCCAGTTCCTCCAGTCCCTGCACTAGTCTCCGCCACCTGACGGCCCCGGTCCCGGGCGGTTCGACGATCCAGTCTGCCCCGCGTACCGGAGCGGCCGCGTTCGGCGCCGCGTTCCATGCAAGCACTGACCTGGTTCGGCGTGGCCCTGTGCCTCGCCCACTCCGCGATCTTCTCCGGCCTGAACTTGGCCCTGTTCGGGCTCGGCCGACTCCAGCTGGAAGTCGAGGCCGAGGGCGGCAGCACCGAGGCCGCCGCGATCATCGCCCTGCGCCGGGACTCGAACTTCCTGTTGACCACGATCCTGTGGGGCAACGTCGGCGCGAACGTGCTGCTGACGCTGCTGACGGACTCGGTCATGACCGGGGTCTGGGCCTTCGCCTTCTCGACCTTCGGCATCACCTTCTTCGGTGAGATCGTTCCCCAGGCCTGGTTCTCGCGCAACGCCCTGCGGATGGGCGCGCGGCTCGCGCCGGTGCTGCGTGTCTACCAGTTCCTGTTGTGGCCCGTGGCCAAGCCCTCGGCCTGGATGCTCGACCGCTGGCTCGGCAAGGAAGGCATCGCCTACCTGCGCGAGCACGACCTGCGCCGCGTGATCGTGAAGCACATGGAGGCCGACGAGGCCGACCTCGAGGTCCACGAAGGCCGCGGCGTGCTCAACTTCCTGGCCCTCGACGACCTGCCCCTCAGCCACGAGGGCCAGCCGGTCGATCCGGACTCGGTCATCGTGCTGCCCACCCAACTGGACCTGCCGGTGCTGCCCCAGTGCGAGGCTTCGGCCGACGATCCTTTCGTGCAGCTGGTGTCCAAGTCGGGCCACAAGTGGGTGATCCTGTGCGGTGAGGACGAGGAGCCCCTGCTGGTGCTCGACTCGGACGAGTTCCTGCGCGGCCTGTTCCTCGACGGCCCGGCCTTCAAGCCCTACCACTGCTGCCACCGACCGATCGTGGTTCGCAACTCGACCACGACCATCGGGCGCGCCCTGCGCAAGCTCCACGTGCGTCCCGAGGGCGACGAGGACGACGTGATCGACGAGGACCTGATCCTGCTGTGGAACGACGACGAGCGTCGGGTCCTGACCGGCGCGGACCTGCTCGGCTTCCTGATGCGCGGCATCGTGCCCGTGGAGGGTGAGTCGCGAGTCAAGGTCGACGCCCGTCCCCACCCGGTGCGGCCCCTGCGCGACAGGAGCGTCACGTGACCGAGGTCGTCGACCTGCGCGATCTCCTGCGGGCGGGTGACGGCGCGGCCTGCGCCGAGTGGCTCAAGGCCACTCCCAGCCTGGACACGGTGCGCGTGCTCGCGCGCCTGTCCGATGACGAGCGCGAGGGCCTTCTGAACCTGCTCGAGCCGGCCGCGGCGGCCGAGGTGCTCGAGTCCTTGCCCGAGCCCCAGGCCCTGGAGGCGCTCGAGTCCCTCGAGCCCTCGGCGGCGGCGCGGATCCTCGAGGAGCTCTCCAGCGACGAGCAGGCCGACCTGATCGGCGAGCTCGATGCCGGGGACGCCGAGGCGATCCTCGTGGAGCTGGGCCAGGAGGAGGCCGAGAGTGTGCGGCGCCTGGCCGCCTACGAGGACGACCAGGCCGGGGGCCTGATGGTCACCGAGTTCCTGGCCTACCCGGGCACCCACGACGTGGCGGCGGTCTTGGTCGACCTGGCCGAGCGCGCCGAGGACCTGGTCGGCTCGGGCTTCCACCGCGCCTTCGTGGTGGACGACGAGTGGAAGCTGATCGGCTCCTTCCTGCTGCGCGACCTGGTGCTGACGCCCCGCCGGCGCCGGTTGGTCGACCTGATGCAGCCGGACTTCCCCAGCGTCACCGACGTCTCGGACATCGCGGAGCTGGCGCCCCTGTTCCGGGAGACCGACTACTCGGCCCTACCCGTGGTCGACGACCGCGGCCGCCTGATCGGAGTCGTCAAGAGCGACGACCTCGAGCGCGCGATGGTCGAGGAGTCGGACGAGACCTACCGCGCCAGCCAGGGCATCGTCGGCGGAGAGGAGCTGCGCTCCATGCCCCTGGCGGTGCGCTCGCGGCGGCGTCTGGCCTGGCTGTCGACCAACGTGCTCCTGAACATCGCGGCCGCCTGCGTGATCGCCGCGCACCAGGACACGCTCGAGGCGGTGATCGCCCTGGCCGTGTTCCTGCCGATCATCTCGGACATGAGCGGCTGCTCCGGCAACCAGGCCGTCGCCGTCAGCATGCGCGAGATGTCCCTGGGCATCCTGCGACCCTCCGACGCCCTCTCGGTGCTCGGCAAGGAGCTCTCGGTGGGCCTGGTCAACGGCGTGGTGCTGGGCGTGATGGTCGGCTCGGCGGCGTGGATCTGGAAGGGCAACCCCTACCTGGGGCTCGTGGTCGGCGGCGCCTTGACGGCCAACACCCTGGTGGCGGTCGCCATCGGGGGAACGGTTCCGCTGCTGTTGCGGCGCTTCGGGATGGACCCGGCCCTGGCCTCGGGCCCGATCCTGACCACGTTGACCGACATGTGCGGCTTCCTGCTGGTGCTCGGCACGGCCTCGGCCCTGCTCTCGCGCCTGACCTGACCGGGCTCTGACCTCGCCGGCCGTGCCTCAGTCGCGCTTGAAGCGCTTGCGCAGGCGCTCGAAGGCCCCTTCGACCTCGCCCCAGGCCATCTCGGCCATGCGCGTGGCGTCGTCCAGTGAGTCCTCGCCCTTGGCCTTCAACTCGCCCAGGCGCTTGCGCGCGATGGCGATCTTCTGCTCCAGCTCGCTGGCGGCGTCCAGCTCGTCGACCTTGAGCTTGAGGTAGCCGTAGTCGGTCTCGAGTCGCTCGATACGTTGACGCAGTTCGGCTTCGGAATCGGAGCTCATGACGGTGTGTACGGGGTGCGGTGTGATTCGTTTGGCGTTCGGCACCGTGCCAGGCACCTGTCCGCTGCCTGGCACCGTACCGAACGCCAGCGCGCGCGAGCGCTAGACTGCCCCGATGCAGGTGACCTTTCTCGGTGCCGCGGGCTGCGTGACCGGATCCCGCTTCCTGGTTGAGGGCGGTGGTACTCGGGTCCTGGTCGATTGCGGCCTGTTCCAGGGCTACAAGGTCCTGCGCGAGCGCAACTGGCGCGGTCTGCCCCTGGACCCCGCGAGCCTCGACGGGGTGCTCCTGACCCATGCCCACGTGGACCATTCCGGCTTCCTCCCGGCCCTGGTCCGCGATGGTTTCGAGGGGCCGATCCTGGCTACCGCCGCCACCCGCGACCTGTGCGGGATCCTGTTGCCGGACAGCGCGCGGATCCAGGAGGACGACGCCGAGCGCGCCAACCGCAAGGGCTACTCGAAGCACCATCCGGCCCTGCCCCTGTACACCGTCGCCGACGCCGAGCGGGTCGATCGCCACTTCCAGATCGTCGAGCGTGGCCGCGACCTGAGCGTGGGCGGTCTGACCGTGCGCTTCAGCCAGGCGGGCCACATCCTCGGGGCCTGTAGCGTTCGGGTCGACGACGGTTCGACGAGCGTGCTGTTCTCGGGCGACCTCGGGCGCGACCACGACCTGTTGATGCGCCCGCCGGGCGCGCCCCAGGAGGCCGACCACGTGGTCATGGAGTCGACCTACGGCGACCGCCTGCACGAGGACGTCGACGTGCTCGAGGCCTTGGCCGATCCGCTGCGGCGTTGCATCGAGCGGGGCGGCGTGGCCCTCGTGCCGGCCTTCGCGGTGGGGCGCACCCAGGCCCTGCTCTTCGCGCTCCACAAGCTGTTCGAGTCCGGTTCGCTGCCGCGGGTGCCGGTGCACGTGGACAGCCCCATGGCGCGCAAGGTGACCTCGGTCTACGAGCGACACGTGGACGAGCATCGCATGGACGCGTCCCTGTGCGAGGCGGTCTGCTCCCTGGCGGACTTCGCGCGCTCCGTCGAAGAGTCGAAGGCGCTGGACCGGCCGGGCGCACCGCGCATCGTCCTTTCCGCCGCTGGCATGCTCACCGGCGGGCGGGTCCTGCACCACTTGAAGGCCTTTGGTCCGCGCGCCGAGAACTTGATCCTGTTGCCCGGCTTCATGGCGCCGGGCACGCGCGGGGCCGACCTCGCCGCCGGGGCCAGGGAGGTCAAGGTCCACGGCGAGCGACTGCCGATCAACGCCGAGGTGTTGCAGTTCTCGATGCTCTCGGCCCACGCGGACCAGGCCGAGCTGTTGGCCTGGCTGGGCCGCTCGCCGCGCCCGCCCGCGGGCGTGATCCTGGTCCACGGCGAGCCGGCATCCCTCGACACCCTGCGCCAGCGCGTGGCGCAGGACCTGAAGCTGCCGGCCCACGTGGCCGACCAGGGCGAGACGCTCGAGCTCTCGGCCTCCTGATCGGGGTCGTCCTCCTCACCACGCCGCCGCTCGGAGCTCGAACCGACCTTGGATCGCCCGCGACCCACCGACGTCCCGCCCGAGCGCGACGAGCAGCCGCTCGGACTCGTGGGCTTCCGGGTGCGGATGTTCCGCACGGTGCGCGACTCGGGCTTCGTGCCCCTGGCGCAGATCACGGCTCTGGTCGGCAGTCAGCCTTCCGGCAAGACGACCCTGATCCGAGCCCTGCGCGGGCTCGATCCCGACACGTCCTCGCCCTACTCCCTGGAGCGCGACTGGCCCCACGATCGACGACAACGACGCGATGCCGACCAGGTGCCCTGCCTCACGGCCTACCGCTTGGGCGAGTCGGCGCGCGCGCGCCTGGTCGAGCAGGGCGCCGTCGCTGCCGACGCCTGCGGCGTGCGCGTGGGTCGCACCTTCGCGGGTGAGTTCGTGACCGAGGCCTGGTGTGGCGATCCGGCCGGGGACGAGCTCGCCAACGGCCACGAGCGCTTCGGCGGCAGCCCGGCCCTGACCGCCTTCGTGCAGGAACACCTGCCCCGCATCGTCCACGCGGGGCACGACCCCTTCCTACCCGGAGCCATCGCGGGTCAGGACCTGTCGCCCGCGCGCTCGTCCACCGTCGACTCCGGCATCGCAGCCCTGGCCAGCCTCCTGTCCCGGGTGGGGTTGGACGATGCAGCGCTGGCGGGGGACCGCGCCGCGCGGCGGGTGAGCGAGGCCAGCGTCGCCCTGGGCCAGGCCCTCGCGGCGCGTGGCTTGGGTTCGGCCCTGCACCTGGGCATCGACCGCGGCCGACTGCTCTTGGACTTCGAGTTGGGTGGCGTGCGCGTGCCGCTCGACGAGCTGCCGCCGCCCGAGCGCTACCGCCTGACCCTGGAGCTGCGCCTGATGGCGGCCTTCGGCGGCCCCCGCTCGCGCCCCCTGTGCCTGCTCGACGGCCCCGGCCGATTCTTCCGCGGCGAAGCGCGCGGCCGGCTGCACGCCATGGTCGAGCGACTCGCCCAGGCGGGAGCCCAGGTGGTCTACACCTCCCGGCTGCCCTTCGACGTGGACCTGCAGTACTCCGAGCAGGTCCTGGCCCTGACCCCGGCACCGCGGGCGGGAGCCGTGGCCTGGCACGCCCACGACGCGGGGCGCGACCTGGTCGTGCGCTCGGTGCTCGGCATGACCGGGCGTGCATCCTTCCGCATCGACGAGCTGAACCTGATCGTCGAGGGCGCGACCGACGAGTTGATCGTCAAGGCCCTGGGTCGCCTGCTGGACCGTTCCGGCGAGCCTGGCCTGCCCGACGATCTGGGCGTGATCAGCGCGGGCGGCGTGCGAGAGGTGGTCGCGGTGGCGGAGTTCCTGGGGCGCAAGGGTCTGGGGGTGATCGTGCTGCTCGACTTCGACGACGCCGGGGTCGCAGCCTATCGAGAGCTGCGCGAGGTCAGTCGCGACGCCGGCGCCCACTGGCACGTGCAGCTCCTGCAGCTCGCGCCGGCCGCCGGAATGGAGCTCGAGAACGCCACGATCGAGGACCTGTTTCCGCTCGACTACTACCTGAGCGCGGCGCGCGAGGTCTGCGGCAGCGCGGCAGCCGAGGCACTCGACCGCGCCCGCGACGGCGGCAGCGAGCCGAGCACCAGCCTCGCCCTGCGCCTGTCCCACGCCCTCGAAGCCGCGGGCCAACGCTATCCCAAGGCGGCGATCGCCCGCGTCCTCGAGGAGCGGATGGCGGCGGCGCAGTCGATGGATGACTTGCCGGCGCCCCTTGCGGAGGCCGCGCGGCGCTTGACGGCGTCGATTCGCGCGGCCGCCGAGCGCGCGCTGGCGGCGCGTACCTCGGCCGCCGCGAGCGAGGATTGAGGGACCTGGATCTAGCCGGACGGGGTGACTACGGCCAGGAGATCGGCCTTCTCACCCCTTCCGGCTAGGGCCGTCCCCGCCGGGTTCTGGCCCGTTCGCGGGCCGAGTCTGCAGCTCGAGGTCCGAGTCGGCGAGTCGATCTGCGCCTTTGCAACCTCGACGACGACTTGCCGCGCTCGATCCCGAGCGGCGCGGTCCCAGCGCCTCGCGGATTCCTCGCGAACTCGCGCAGGGCGGTCCGAAACGAGCGAGGGCGCCCGACCGCATTGCGGTGGGGCGCCCTCGCTGGATCGAAGCGTGCGTCGCTCAGGTGCTCAGCAGTGCCTCGAGGCGCTCGATCTGTTCGCCGAGGAAGGCGCGTCCGTCGACGGACACACCTTCCAACGCGGCGACGGCTTGGAGTGCCTCGAGCGCTCCGGCCGGGTTGCCGGTGCGCTCGAGCACCTGGGCCAGGATCGACGTGCGGAAGGCTCGTCCGTCGGTGTCGCTGTCGGGGGTCAGGTCCAAGGCGCGCTCGATGGCGCTCTTGGCCCGCGGGTAGTTGTAGAGCTCCAGGGCGAGCTGGGCCTGGCGGGTTAGCGACCCTAGGTCGAGGTCGGAGACCGCGAGCGCCTGGGCGACTTGCCGGTAGTCCTCGAGCTGGCCGATGGTCGCCTGGACGCTGAGTCCCGGGACCCGGTCGCGCAGGTCGATGATGGCGGCCTCCAGGGCCGACCAGTCGCCGGTCGCCGCGGACCAGTAGGCGTCGATCGAGGCCGCTGCGGCATCGGCGCGCGCGCGCTCGGCGCCGATGATCTCGGCGATCTCCGCCTCGCGACCTCCAAGGGCGGCGAGGTTGTGGAGCTGGAGCATGCGCGTGCGCACGTAGATGCCCGGATCCAAGGGCGCGCCGGTCTCGTCGGCCAGGCCCGAGGTGGAGAGCTCGAACTGCTCGGCGGCCTTGTCGTGGTTGCCGGTGTTGGCATACAGCTCGCCCAGGCGGCCGTGCAGCACCGGCGCGCGGCGGAAGGCCACCAGCTCGAGAATCGTGGCCTCGGCCATGCCCACGCGACCCTGCTGCATCAACAGGTCGACCAGCATGTAGAGGGCGATGTAGGACTGCTCGGACTGGCCTTGGTAGGTGCCCAGGGCCTTCTGCAGGTCACGGGCGCTGTCGGCCACCGCGGTGGCCGCGGCCAGGCTGTCCGAGGCGGGGACCAGGTCCAGGCGCGTCTGGGCTCGCAGGATCAGGGCGCGCGACAGTTGGTCGGGCGTCATCCCGCCGGCCTCGATCAGAGCCGAGACCAACTGGTTCGCCCGGGCCGGGTCGCGCAGGTACTCGAGGTCGGCCTCCTGCAGCTTGAACTCGATCGACGCCGCCTTGTCGTTGGCGTCGGTGCTCTCGCTGCCCAGTCGACCGATCTCGGACTGGTACAGGGCCAGGGCCTCTTCGTTGCGCCCGCGGATCCGCAGGAAGCTGCCGAAGCCGCGCACGGCCGCCGGGGTCGGCTCGATCTCGAGCGAGCGACGGAAGGCCGCCTCGGCCTCGGCGTTGCGTCCCAGCTTGCTGAGGGTCTCCGCGCGGTAGAGGTGCGCGAAGGGGCTCTCGTAGCCCTCCTCGATCAGGCCATCGAGCCACGCCAGGTGACGCTCGGGATCGCCGCCCGCGTCCATGGCGTCGATCTGCGTGATCTGGAACAGCAAGAGGTCGACGTTGAGCAGGCCGACGACCGGGTCGCGCTCGTACTTGAAGTCGTCCGCGACCACTTGGTTGATGACCACGGCGCGCAGGGGCACCAGCGCCTCCTCGGTGCGGAAGGACGCCATCAGCGCCGCCGCCTGCTGGATGCGGGCCAGGTCGAAGTCGGGCGCGATCTCGAGCGCCTTCTCGAAGCTCGACTCCGCCAAGGGATAGAGCTGCTCCCGAGCCAGGGCGACGCCGTGGTTGAACTGCGCCCGCGCGGAGTCAGGAGAGGTCTTGTTCGCCGTGTCGCGCCACAGGTTGGCGTTGTCGTGCCAGACGTCGGCGCGGTTGTAGGTCCAGTAGCCGTTGCCCAGGGCGATGACCACGGCCACGATCACACCGATGGAGCCCAGGCCGGCGAGGAACGGCGCGAGGAACAGGGCCAGGATCGCGGTGGGGAAGAACAGCAGGCGCTCGGCGAAGATCGTCCCGATCGGCACGAACAGGTTCGACACGATCAGCAGCGCGCCGAAGTAGCACAGCACCAAGGACGCTCGCGTGCGGCACTTCTTGAACAGCAGCACGGACCCGCCGAGGATCGCGATCAGCACCGCCAGCGCGCCCAGGTTGGCCGGCGCGAAGGCGCCCAGCACCGGGATCTGGCTCATCGAGTAGTCGGCGCTGAAACCCCAGTTGCCCGAGAAGGGGTTCAGACCCACGGCCGTGCCGAGACCACCGACGAGGATGCGAACCGCGTTCATGGCGCGGGTCAGCGGGTCGGTGTCGAGCAGCGGGTTGTCGATCGGCGAAAGGCTGCCGGCAGCGGGCGCGATGGAGCCCAGCACCGCCATCCGCAGGCCCAGGGAGACTCCGATCACCACGGCGCAGGCCGCCAGGGCCGGCAGCTTGGAGAGGGCGTGCTTGACCCCCGCTCCGAAGCCGCCCTCGCGCACGCGACCGATGTCGCCGAGGAAGAACAAGAGCGGCAGGGCGTAGGCGCTCTCCTTGGCGTGGATCGCGCCGAACAGCAGCAGCAGGCTCGCGCCCAATGCCAAGGGCTTCTCGAACGGCCGGTCGCCGGCTTTCAACCACGCGGTCCACGCCGCCAGGGAGAAGGCGGCGCACAAGAGCTCCGCCGTGCCGGCCACGTCGAAGATCGCCTCCCCGTGCACGGGCAGCGTCGCGAAGAGTAGGCCAGCGATGAATCCGCGACGTCGGGAGCCGAGCAGCAGCGCCCCCAACTCGACCACCAACAGCGCGCAGATGACCTTCAGGCTGACCGCGAAGAGCTTGTACGGAACCGCCGCCGAGCCCGGATTGGCCGGGTCGTAGCGTTCACCCGAGACCACACCACCCAGGCCCAGGACGAAGCTGGACGCGGGGCGATAGAGCTTCTGCTCGGCGTAGGCATCGCCCCACCAGGAGGTCGTCAGCGTCTCGAACAGGCGCCCGGGCTCCTCGGGGATCGCGCTCAGGACCTCGTGCTGGGTCAGGAGCTCGCGGCCGTCGAAGACCAGTTCGTTGCCCACGCTGCCGCCCGTGGTCGTGGGCGACGAGAACAGGTAGGGCGTCAGGAGGCAGGCGATCGCGAGGAGCGCGACCAGGGCCAGCTCGAGGGGGTTCGAGCCCTCCTTGGGGGCGGCGCCGGCGGGGGCGTTGGCGGTCATGGGGCTGATGGGGAGGGGGGGCGGGGGCCGGGTTGGGGCGCAGAGGATACCCGGCAGCGGCGCCCGGGTCGTCGGCGGGGGAACCGTCGCCCTACGCGCGGCGCCCCCCCGGAGTTGGCCCTGAGACGTGGACCATCGGCAGGATGGCCGCGAGCCTGGAGGATCGAGAGCCTCGTGCGGGGGTGGGTGGCGGGACGATCTGGGCGTACGGTGGCTGGGCGTACGGTTGGGCGTACGGTGGCGGGACCATCTGGCCCAACGGCCGCCAACGGCGTTGCGAATCGCAACGCCGTTGGCGGCCGTTGGGCCAGATGGTCCCGCCACCGTACGCCCAACCGTACGCCCAGATCCCCGCTCAGCGCGCCGCGAGGTGGCGCTCGACCCGTTCGACCACCTGGGGCGGGGTCAGGCCGTACTCGGCCATCAACTCGTCGCCCGGGGCCGAGGCGCCGAAGCGGTCGATGCCGATGGCCAGACCGTCCTCGCCGATCCAGCGTTCCCAGCCGAGGGTCGAGCCGGCCTCGATCGAGACCCGCAGGCCGCCGCCGCCGAGCACCTCGGCGCGGTAGGCCGGGTCCTGGTCGGCGAAGACCTCCCAGCAGGGCAAGGAGACCACGCGCGTGGGGTGGCCCGCCGCTTCCAGGGCCGCGGCCGAGTCCAGGGCCAGCTCGACCTCCGAGCCGGTGGCCACCAGCACCACCGCTGCGGACGCCGCCGAGGCCTGGCGCAGGACGTAGCCGCCGCGCTCGAGCCCCGACGCAGGCGCCAGGTCGGCGCGGTCGCGGACCAAGATGCCCTGGCGCGTGAGCACGATCGCCGTGGGGCCCTCCGAGCGCAAGAGGGCGTGGCGCCAGGCCTCGCGGGTCTCGTCGGCGTCGGCCGGGCGCACCACGTGCAGGCCCGGGATCACCCGCAGGCTCATCAGGTGCTCCACCGGCTGGTGGGTCGGTCCGTCCTCGCCCACGGCGATCGAGTCGTGGGTGAAGACGTTGATCACCGGCAGGTCGTTCATCGCCGCCAGGCGCAGCGCCGGCCGCATGTAGTCGGCGAAGCAGAAGAACGTCGCGGTGAACGTGCGGCAGCCGCCGTGGTAGGCCATGCCGTTGGCGGCCGCTGCCATGGCGTGCTCGCGCACCCCGTAGCGGATGTTGCGCCCGGGCTCGGCGCCGTCGCGGCCGTCGAAGTCGCCGGAGGACTTGATCGAGGTCTTGGTCGAGCCCGAGAGGTCCGCGTCGCCGCCCAGCAGCCACGGCAGGCGCTCGGCCAGGGCGTTCAGGACCACGCCGCCGGCCTCGCGCGTGGCGGGCTTGGTGCCGACCTCGAACTGGGGCAGGTCCTGGTCCCAGCCCTCCGGCAGCAGCTCCGACTGGGCCAGTTGCCACTGGGCGGCCAGGTTGGGATGGGCCGCGGCCCAGCGCTCGAAGCGCTCGCTCCAATCACTGCGCTCCTGGGCCCCGCGCCCCACGGCCGCACGCAGGTGCTCACGGGCGTCGTCGGGGATGAAGAAGGGCTCCGTCGACTCCCAACCGAGGGCGCGCTTGGTGGCCAGGATCTCCTCGGCCCCCAGGGGCGAGCCGTGAGCTCCCGCGGTGCCGGCCTTCTTGGGCGAGCCGTAGCCGATGGTGGTCTTGACCACGATCAGCGAGGGGTGCGCCGTGTCCGCGCGGGCGGCGTCGATGGCGGCGCCGATCGCCTCGAGGTCCGTGTCGCCGTCCGCGACCTCGAGCACCTGCCAACCGTAGGCGCGGAAGCGCGCCGGCACGTCCTCGGTGAACGACAGGCTGGTGGGGCCGTCGAGGCTGATGTCGTTGGAGTCGTAGAGCCAGATCAGCTTGCCCAGGCCCAGGTGACCGGCCAGGGACGCGGCCTCGGAGGCGATGCCCTCCATCAGGTCGCCGTCGCCCACCAAGGCGTAGGTGTGGTGGTCGACGACCACGTGCTCGCCGCGGTTGTAGCGCTGGGCCAGAAAGCGCTCGGCGATGGCCATGCCAACCGCGTTGGAGCAGCCCTGCCCCAGGGGCCCGGTGGTGGCCTCGACGCCGACCGTGTGCCCGAACTCCGGGTGCCCCGGCGTGCGGCTGCCGAGCTGGCGGAAGCGCTTGATCTCGTCCAGCGGCAGGTCGTAACCGGTCAGGTGCAGCAGCGAGTACAGCAGCGCCGACCCGTGTCCCGCCGAGAGCACGAAGCGATCGCGATTGGGCCAGCCCGGATCACGCGGGTCGTGGCGCAGAAAGCGCTGCCACAGCACGTAGGCCATCGGCGCCGCACCCAAGGGCAACCCCGGGTGGCCCGAGCCTGCCTGCTGGATGGCGTCGATCGAGAGGGTACGGAGCGTGTTGACGCACAGGGCGTCGATGGCTTGGGTCGCAGGCATCGCTCGGGTCCGGGCGCGGGGGGAGGGGGAGGTCGGAGGATACGCCGACCCGCCACCGCGCTCACGCCCGATTCATGCGGTGTAGCCGTTCGTACGGTGCCAGGCACAAAACTGCCGCCTAACCGACCTCGACCAGCCGCCAACGGCGGCTGGTCGAGGTCGGTTAGGCGGCGGTTTCGTCCTGGCACCGTACGAACGGCTACACCGCGGCCCGCGGGCTCAGGACCCGTAGAAGGTCCCGCCCAAGGCCGCCAGCTCGACCAGCGGCTCGCAGGGCTCGAAACGCGCCCGGCCGCCCTCGCGCTTGGACACCTCGGGCGAAGCCGCCAGCTCCCGCAGCCGCTCGACCACGTTGGCCAGGCCGCGGGCGTCGGCGTAGGCCAACACCCCGCCGCGGAAGGGCGCGAAGCCCATGCCGTAGACGGTGGCCAGGTCCAACTCGGCGGCGCTCTCGACCACGCCTTCGGCCAGGATCCGCGCGGCCTCGTTGACCATCGGCAGGACCATGCGGTCCACGCGATCCTCGCTCGAGAGTGAGGACACCGCCGGCGCGGAGGCCGGACGGCGCAGGGCCGGGTTCAGCTCGTCGCCGTCCTCGCCCTTGCCGTACAGGAAGATGCCGCGCCCGGACTTCTTGCCCAGGTGCCCCGCCGCGACCAGGGGCTCGAGCACCTTCGAGGGCGCCATGCGCTCGCCAAACGCTGCCTCGAGCGACGCCACGGTGTGGGCGCCGATGTCGAGGCCGACTTCGTCCAAGAGGGTGAACGGGCCCATCGGCAGGCCGAAGCCCAGGGCCAGGCGATCCAGCTCGGCGGGGGCGCTGCCGCTCTCGAACAGGCGCATGGCCTCGTCGAGGTAAGGCGCCAGCAGGCGGTTGACCACGAAGCCCGGCGCGTCGGCGCAGACCACCGGGGTCTTGCCCAGGTCGATGGCGAGCTGCACCACGCGGCGCACCACCGCGTCACTGGTCGCGGCCCCGCGGATCACCTCGACCAGCGGCATCTTGGCCACCGGGTTGAAGAAGTGCATGCCGATCACCCGCTCGGGGTGCGGCAGGCCGTCGGCGATGGCGTCGACCGAGAGCGACGAGGTGTTGGTCGCGATGACCGTGTCGGGGCCGACGAACTCGGCGAACTGCCCGAGCACCGCGCGCTTGACGTCCAGGCGTTCGGCGATGGCCTCGATCAGGAAGTCGCAGGAGGCGAAGCCCAGGTCCTCGCGCGTCAGCTCGAGGCGATCGATGGCGGCGTCGGCCTGGTAGGCCTCGAGGCTGCGGCGCTTGCGCTTCTTGGCGATGCGCTGCTCGTGGGCACTCTGGGCCTCGTCGAGTTGGTGTTGGGCCAGGTCCTTGAGCCGCGTGGGAATGCGCTTCTCGGCCAACAGGCTGGCGATGCCGCCGCCCATGATCCCCGCGCCCAGCACGGCCGCGCGGGTGAAGCGAGCCGGCTTCTCACCGTCAGCGCCCGCCGCGCGGCGCTTGACCGCCTCGCCGGTACGGAAGATGCGAACCAGGGCCCGCGACTGGGGACTCAGGGCGAGCTGACCCAGGGCCGCGGCCTCGCGCTGCAGGCCCTCCTGCAAGGGCGAGCGCACCGCGTCCGCCGCGATCTCGAGGGCGCGCAGGGGCGCCGGATAGTGCCCCTTGGTCTGCTCCATCACGCCCTTGCGCGCCTGGGACTTGATCACCGCCAGGGCCGCCGGGTTGCGGTCGATCAGCCAGGTCCAATAGCCACGCTCCGGGCGCCGCAAGCGCTCGCGTCCAGTGGCCACGTCGGCCGCGATGCGATCGAGGTAGACCGGGTGGGCCAGTCGATCGACCAGACCGAGCTTCTTGGCCTGGCGCGCGCCGTAGAGCTTGCCGGTCAGGATCGCGCCCAACGCCTTGGGCACACCGAGCCGCCGCGGTAGGCGCTGGCAGCCGCCCCAACCGGGCAGGATGCCGAGCATCACCTCGGGCAGGCCGATGCGCGATCTTGGGTCGTCGGCCAGCACGATGTAGTCGCAGGCCAGGCTGACCTCGCAGGCGCCGCCGGGCACCGGCCCGCCGACCGCGGCCACGGTCGTGACGCGCCCGCCGCCGCTGCGCGAGAGGCGATGCAGGCGCTGGAAGATCTCCTGCCCCGCGCGGCCGATGCGCGTGGCTTCCTCCACCGACTCGAGCTCCGAGATGGAGTCGATGTCGGCGCCGTAGCAGAACACCAAGGGCTCGCGGCCGCAGACGATCAGTCCGCGCACGGCGGGGTCGCGCTCCACGTCGCCCAGGGCCCGCGCCAGGTCACGCAGAAGGGGCGCGTCGAAGACGGGGTTGGCGCGGTGGGGCGGATCCAGGCGCAGGCGCACCAGGGCGCCGTCCTCCTCGCGCTCCACGCGCACGCACGAGCCGGGCTCGGGCGCTCCCGCGGGGCAGGGGAGGTTGTCGATGTCGATCGCGATCGTGTGGCTGGGCATCGTCTGATCGTGGTCGCGGGGTCAGGCGGAGGGCCGCTCGAGGAGGACGGCGCCGCCTTGGCCACCGCCGATGCAGAGGGTCGCGAGGGTCAGCTCGCAGTGCCGCACGTGCAGTTCGTGGGCCGAGGTCAACAAGAGCCGCGCACCCGTCGCACCGACCGGATGGCCGATGGCGATGGCGCCGCCGTTGGGGTTCAGAAGGCGCGGATCGAGCTCGCCCAGGGCCTCGCTGCGGCCCAGGTGCTTGGCCGCGAACTCGCGGCTGGCGAAGGCCTTCTCGCAGGCCAGGACCTGCACCGCGAAGGCCTCGTTGATCTCCACCGCGCCCAGGTCGCCGACGCTGACGCCGGTGCGCTCGAGCAGTTGCGAGGTGGCGTGGACCGGGCCCAGACCCATGCGGGAAGGGTCGCAGCCGGACCAGGCGAAGCCGCGGATCACGGCCAGGGGCTCGAGGCCCAGCTCCTGTGCGCGCTCTTCGGTGGTGATGACCAGAGCCGTCGCGCCGTCGGTGATGCCGCACGCGTTGCCCACGGTAACCACGCCGTCAGGCTTCTCGAAGTAGGGTCGCAGACGTCCCAGAGCCTCCAAGCTCTGGTCGTCGCGCGTGCCGTCGTCGGCGGTCAGGGCCAGCTTGCCCGGCCGCGAGCCCAGCCCCAGGTGGGGCACGATTTCGCGCGCCATGCGACCGCTGTCCCGGGCGGCGGCCGCACGCTTGTGGCTGCGCACGGCGTAGCGGTCGGCCTCCTCGCGGCCGATGCCGAAGTCGCGCGCGAGGTTCTCGGCGGTCTTGCCCATGATCAACCCGTTGGTCGGGTCCGTCAGGCCCTCCATCAGCGCGATGCGGGGGCTGAGCATCTTGGGCCGGAAGGAGGCCATCGCGGCCAGCTTGGCCATCGACGTCCGCGCCCCGGCCAGGCGCGCGAAGAAGTCGGTCGCGGCCTGGTTGAAGATCAGCGGGTAGCCGCTCATCACCTCGACGCCGACGCACAGGTAGAGGTCGCCGATGCCGGCCTCGATGCGGGTCACGGCCGAGGTCACCGCCTGCATGCCGCTGGCGCAGTTACGGCCCACGGTGTACGCGGGCACGCCCCGGGGCACACCGGCGCGCAGGGCGATCACCCGCGCCACGTTGGCCTGGTCGTGGGGCGGCCCGACGCAGCCGACGATGACCTCGTCGAGCTGGTCGCCGGGGATGGCGGTGCGGGCCAGGAGTTCGCGGGCGGCGCGGGCACCTAAGTGCCCGGCGTCCTCCTTGGCGAATGCACCTCCGGCTCGAGCCTGGGGCAGGCGCAGACCGGCGGCGATGACGATGCGGCGGGACGGGGAGCAGGCGACCACGGTGTGATGGGGCTCCGGGCTGGGACGCGGCGGGGTGGGGGCTGTCCGAGGGGCGCAGGGCCCGGCGCGCGGGCGATCGAACTCGGAACGAAACCTACGCTTCGGATTGGAACCCACCGGTGCGACTCTTTCCATCGAACCTGACCGACGATTGATCGACCTCGCGTCCCGGAATCGGGTCGACTGGCCCCAACGCCCACAGGCCGCGCCGACAACCGACCCGAAGGGACTTCGGCGGGGCCGCGCCCGACGGCTCCCCACCTCGATGCTGCGACCGCAAGACACCGCTGATACCCCGTCGCCCGAAGGCTCGGACTCCGTAACCGCTTCGCCCGCCGCCCCGGCCCAATCCACCGTCGACGCCGCCGCGCCCCGCGACGGCCGCCGGCCTCGGGTCGTCCTGGTCCTGGGCGGTGGCGGCATGCGTGGCATGGCCCACATCGGGGTCTTCAAGGCCCTACGGACCCTCGGGATCCAGGTCGACGCGATCGTCGGGACCTCGATCGGCTCGCTGATCGGAGCCATGGGTGCGGCCAACTACTCGGTCGAGCGCATGGAGAAGCTGGTCGAGGGCATCAAGAAGGAGGACTACTTCCGGCTCAACGTCGTGAAGTTCCTGCTCAAGGGCATGCGCGCGCCGAGCATGTACCGCGGCGACACCTTCCGGGAGCGGCTGCGCGAGATCCTGCCCGAGGGCGGCTTCGAGCAGCTCGGCGTGCCGTACTTCTGCAACGCCGTGCGGCTCGAGACCGGCGGCAGCGTGTTCTGGGGCAGCCCCGGCTTCACCGAGGTCTCGCTGGTGGACGCGGTGTACTCCTCCTGCGCCCTGCCCGGCATCTTCGAGCCCTTCAACGACGGCGAGTTCAACTACATGGACGGCGGCATCGTCGACCCCGTCCCCCTGCGCTTTGCGCGCACCCTCGCGCCCGACGTGATCATCGCGGTGGACCTGACGGTCAAGGCCACGATGAAGACGCCCAACTACAAGAGCCGCGCCGTCTCGACGCTGTTCCGCGCCTTCGAGATCGCGGAGGAGGTCGTGGCCGAGCAGAACCTCCACATGCACGTGGACTACAAGGTGGCCCTCGTGCAGCCCAAGATCGGCCACCTTTCGCGCTTCGACTTCGACGACGTGCACTCGGTCGTCAAGCTCGGCGAGGAGGAGACGATCAAGACGCTCACGTCCCACGCGGCGACGCGTGACCTGGTCTCGCTCGATCTACCCGAGGGCACCGCCTGCCCGAGCACGCCGCGCGACTACGTCTCGGTGCGCGTGGAGCGCGACCTCTGCATCGGCTGCGGCCTGTGCGAGATGGTCTGCGAGACCGACGCCTTCTGGGCCCGCGGCGAGAAGGCGACGGTCAGGAAGCGCTCCAACTACGAGTGCACCCGCGACCACGCCTGCGCCAGGAACTGCCCGACCGGTGCGATCCGGTTGGGGAACTTGTAGGGGCGTACTGGTCGTGCGGTGGGACGTACGGTGCCGCGATCAATTGGGACGTACGGTGCCGCGATCATTTGTCCCAACAGCCGCC
Organism: Engelhardtia mirabilis; assembly: GCA_007751255.1. Lineage (GTDB taxonomy): Bacteria > Planctomycetota > UBA1135 > UBA1135 > Engelhardtia > Engelhardtia mirabilis. Next base: position 5,354,647 of record CP036296.1, on the reverse strand, counting down.
AGCGATGTTGCGGTTCGCAACATCGCTGGCGGCTGTTGGGACAAATGATCGCGGCACCGTACGCCCAGTTGGGACAAATGATCGCAGCACCGTACTTCCGCCGTACTTCCGGTACGTCCCACCGCACCACCAGTCAGTCGGACCGGCGCCGCAGCCGGCCGCGGAACGACTCGAGGCGGCGCACGGCTTCCTCGGTGAAGCCGCCGCGGCCGATGTCGTTCAGGTCCGCGCCGTCGAAGCCGGCGGGGCGGCGGGCGTGGCCGGCGCCGTCCTGATCGAAGGTGCGGGGCTCGGGCCGCGGCGTGGAGCGCGGCGCGGGGCGAGCGTGGACCGGCTCGGGCTCGCGCGCCCCGAAAGGGTTGAAGCCACCGCGCGGATCGCCAGCGGCGAAGTCGGGACCCATGCCTCCACCGAAGATCGGTTGGCCGGTGAAGGGCGAGCGGCCGTGGCGCAGGCGCACCGCGGCCAGCTCCTGGGCCCCGGCGAACCAGACGAAGATCGCGATGAACGGCAGCAGGATCAGGCTCTTGCCGAAGGCCATCAGGCCGACGATGGCCATGACCACCGCGACGATGCGGCCGAAGCGCACCGCCTGCTCGGTGGCCCAGACCCAGTCGCCGCGGGTCCCGAGCAGGGCGCGCAAGAGACGTCCCCCGTCCATGGGGAACGCGGGGACGAGGTTGAAGACGCCCAGGATCAAGTTGACGACGATGAACGACTCGACCAGCGTCGGCGCCGTCGGGCCGTAGCTGGGCGCGGAGACCAGGAACCACACGGGCAGGGCCAACAGGACCAGCACGAAGTTCACCGCCGGGCCGGCGAACGCGACCGCGCCCTCGATGCGGGGGCTCTCCGGGATTTCGCTCATGCGAGCCATCCCGCCCAGGGGCCAGAAGGTGATGTCGAGCACCCGGATGCCGAAGGTCTGGGCCACCAGGCTGTGGCCGAGCTCGTGCAGGAAGACCGAGCCGAGCAGCAGTACCACGCTGGCCACGGCGACCCAGCTCGAGGCCACGGCGCCGGCGAAGACGAACATCAACAACGGCACGAACAGCCAGCTCACCCGGATGGTGATGCCGAAGACTTGGCCGATCTTGATGGAGCCGAGCACGTTGGTGATTTGCGGGGAAGGGTTGCGGTGGAGCGGGCTGCAGCGGGGCCGAGAGGACCTGGTCGTAGCCCGGTCGTCGCCGCGTCGCCCCGATGCGGTTCCGCCGGCGGCGCCCTGTCGGCGCCTGGGCAGGGGAACGTAGGGTGGACCCGGACTACGGACAAGGATCGCCGGTGAGGCATCGAGGTTGGGAATAAGCAGTCAGGAATTCCGAGCGGCGCGGCCGCGGGTTCTACGCGTGGAGCTCGTCCAGGGCGCCGCCGGGGCGCAGGTCCGCTCCGTGCTCGAGCCTTGGTCGGACCCCGACCCGGCCTGGGACGCCGTAGGTGCCTGCGGCGGCTCGGGCCTGGCGGTGGCACTCCTGGCCCAGGCCGCCGAGCGGAATCCGGCGCCCCTGGTGATTGCGGCGGGGGACGCGGTCTCGCGCGGATTGCCCACTGCAGCCCGGGCGACCGTCGCCTCGCGCGGGCCCCTGACGGGTCGCCTGGCCGAGGGCCAGGTGGGCGGCGACCTGGGCCCGCGCCTCGCCGCCGTGGCGGATGCCCTGGTCATCAGCGGCCAGCTCGACCCCAGCGGCGAGCCCCTCGTGCTCGTGATCGAGTCCGGGGGCGGCGTCCGCCTGGAGCTGGCCGAGGAGCTGGGCGGCGCACGGCCCGCCGACGTCGCCGCGCACCTGCGCGCCCGCCTGGGGCCCTGCGCGGTGCTGCGGCTCGGTCCGGCGGGTGCGGCCCAGGTGCCCTTCGCCAGCCTGGCCTCGGGGGGTGACGAGCCCAGCTTCGTGGGCCGCGGCGGCCTGGGGGCGGCCCTCGGCGCCCTCGGCCTGGCGGCGGTGGCGGTACGCGCCGAACCGGGCGCGCCGGCGGCGGATCCGCGCGCCCTGGACCTCCTGCGGGCCCTCGGCCGCTCACCGCGTCTGGCCATGCGTGCCGGCGCGGGAACAACGGAGCTGTGGCACGCCCTGGCCGCCCGGGGCGAGCTGATCTCGGGCCCCGAGGGCGCACGGCTCGACCCCGAGGCCGGGGCGCGGTTGGTCTCCGAGGCCCGCGCGGCCGGGCTCGGACGCCACGGCTGCCGCGGCTGCCCGACGCCCTGCGGCTGGACCTTCGAGCGCAGCGGCGGCGGAACCCAACGGGCCCACTTCGGCGCGGCCCAGGCGGTGGGGCCGGCCCTGGGCCTCGAACATCTGGATGACTCCCTGCGGCTGCTCGGAGCTTGCGACGCCGTGGGCGTGGACGCCAAGGAGATGGGCGCGGCCCTGGCCCTTTGGATCCGCGCGGCCGAGCGCGGCCTGCGCCCCGGGCCGTCGGGGCGCGGGGATGTGGCGCTGCTCGAGGCCTGGATTGGCGAGACCGCCCGCTGCGAGGGCGAGGGTGCGCGCCTGGCCCAGGGCGCGGCCGCCCTGTCGCGCGAGCTCGGTCTCGAGCCCGAGTCCCCGATGGCCGGCGGCCAAGCCGTGCGCGCGGGTGTCGCGGGCGACGCGGCCCTGCTCGGGCAGTGCGTTTCCGGCGGCGGCAGCGATCCGATGCGCTCCTTCGCCTTCCTGGCGGAGGAGGCCGATCCTGAGCGCATCGCGTCGCTGGTCGGTCGCGACGATCCGACGCCCGGCGAGCTCGTCGCCTGGCACGAGGCCCTGGTCGCGGCCGTCGACGCCGTGGGTTTCTGCGCCTTCTCGACCGCGGGGCTCTTGGCCGACGGCGTGTGCGACACCGACGCGTTGGCCGAATGGATCCTGCCCCTCGCATGGCCGGCGACCGAGGGCACCTCCGGCCAGCGCTTGCTCGCCGGCGGGGCGGCGATCGTCCTCGCTCGCAGGCAACTCGATGGACGCTGGGGCGCACCGGCGGACCGCGATCGCCCGGCCGCGGCCGCGGCGAGCCTCGATCGTCCCGGCCTGCTCGACGCCTATCGGGCAGCGAGGGGGATCGGGGCGGACGGCCTGCCCCTGGACGAGGTGTGGAGCGCGGTGGGCACCTCGCGCCTGGCCGAGCCATGGAGAGTGCTCGAGCGCGCGGCGATCGACCTGGCTCCGAGCTCCGGCCTGCGCGTCGACGCCGAGAGGCCCATGGCCCGGGGCAGCCTGCATCTACGCGCGGTCGGTCCCCTGGGCGACGCCATCGGCGGCGACCTGGAGCTACAGCTCGACCTCCCCGCGAGCCCGCGCGAGCTGCTCGCAGCCCTCGTCGAAGCACGCCCCGCGGCGCGCTCCTACCTGGGCGATCCAGGCTCGGCCCTGGTGGGGCTGTGGCGTGGCGGGCGACGAATGGGTCTGAACGATCGCCTCGCGGACGGAGACCAGGTCGACCTGGTCCTGGTCATCGCGGGCGGCTGAGCGGCGTCGACCGAACCGAAGGGGGCGGCGCCGTGGAGCCACGCACCCGTCGGGGAGGCGTTCGTACGGTGCCAGGCACGAAACCGCCGCCTACGGGGATGACCATCGGCGCCGAAGGCGCCGATGGTCATCCCCGTAGGCGGCGGTTTCGTGCCTGGCACCGTACGAACGCCTCCCCGACGGGCATCGCGTCACTCAGGGCAAGATCCGCAGCTTCTTCGGCGTCGTCCCGCCCAGGCCTGTCGCCCCGATGCGGAAGCCCTGGAACCAGACGTCGAGTCCGATCAGCACGGGGTCGTTCGGGATCGGCAAGGTCAGGCCACCGAGCCCGCCCGCATCCAACACCACCGAACCCATCGCGAACTGCGGCGGTGCGAGCCAGACCAAGCCGCCCAGGGGCGCGGGCAGCACGTCCAGTCCCAGGTAGATCGCCGCGGGGTCGAAGGCATCCGCCTGCATGCGGGTCTGGATCGATCCGCCGACCTTGCCCTTGCCCAATAGATAGAGGGTCGGCGGACGGCGCTCGTCGGCGCCGGGGTCGATGTCGAGCTCCGACACGCGCGGACCGAGGTCGATGTCGAGGGTCGCGGCGAAGGCGGGCTCCCAGGCCCAGCCCGACGTCCCGACCCACTGCACCGAGGGCGGCCAAGCTACCGCGGGTCCGCCCATGTCCACGGCGGGTGATGTCACCTTCAGGTGCGCGTCGTCGTCGAAGCCGCCGGGCAGCTGCGGATCGAAGGCTTGGTTTCCGTCCTGGCCGACGAAGCTCGAGCTGTCCTCGAGCACGCAACCCTGCACCGTCGGCGCCCCGGCCCAACCGGCGATCGAGTCGTCACCGTTGCCGCGCAGGATCGAGGTGGAGAGGGTCAGGTACAGCTCCGCACCGAATCCAGGCTTGCTGGCGTTCAGGCCCTGCAGGTTGTCGGTGATCGTGCAGCCGTAGACGAGCAGCGAGCAGCTCTGGAAGTCGTTGCCGGTGACCTCCGCTTCGAGCCCCACGATGTTGCCTGTGATCACCGAGTTGGTCACCACCAAGCCGTAGTCGGTATGCAACGCATCGGTCATGCGGATGCCCACCGTGCACTGGCGCACGACGCAGCGCCGCACGTGGCGCTCCGGTCCCATGATCGTGAAGCCGGGTACGGCCGACAGGATGCCCACGTCGCCGCGCTGCACGGTGAAGTCGGTGATCAGCACGCCACGGTCCATTCGCAACAGGGTGCCGTCGCCCTCGCCGCTGATGGTGCAGAGGCTGTGGCCGGCTCCTTGCAACTCCGTGTCCTTGGGCAGTTGGATCGGGAACGACTCCCCCAGGGCGACGTTGTAGACCCCTGGCGCCACGCGGATCGTGTGCGGACCGGGCTGGGCTCCCAGGGCGGCCACGGCCTTGGTGACCGTGGCAAAGGGCGCCGTGGGGGAGCCGAGGCCCTGTTGGTCGTCGCCGGTCACGGCATCGACGAAGAGGGTGTCGGCGAACGAGGGGGCGGCCAGGGTGAGGAGGGCCGCGAGCGGGGCGATGAGTTTCATAGAGACCTCCGCAGCGCCTTGGCCGCGATAGGTCTTGACGTTACGCCCGAAATGGGGGGGGGCGCTCGGAATCCCCTCGCCGACCGTCCCTGGGGCCGACCATCCCTGCGGACCGTCTTGCCAAGGCCACGCGGAGCCGGCCCTGCCCCTCAGCGCCCGTCCCGACGCCCCGCCGGCGACGGGCGCAGCGCCGTGGCGAGAACGTGCCACGCCGCGCGGTAGATCTCGTCCTGGCTGATCTTCGACTGACCGCGCACACGGTCCTCGAAGATGATCGGCGTCTCGCCGATGCGGAAGCCGTGGCGCTGCACGCGCCAGACCATCTCTTCCAGGAAGGAGTAGCCGCTGGAGCGCACGGCGAAGGGATCGACCCGTTCGAGCACTTCGCGGCTGTAGCAGCGGTAGCCGCTGGTGCAGTCGCGCACGGGCAGGCGCAGCAGCACGCGCGTGTAGACGTTCGCGAAGCCCGACAGGAACTTGCGGTGCATGGGCCAGTTCTCGATACCGCCGCCGGGCACGTAGCGCGAGCCGATCATCATGTCGTGATCGGCCATGCCGGCCAGCAGTTGCGGCAGGTACTGGGGCTTGTGGCTGAAGTCGCAGTCCATGGTCAGGACGCGGTCGTAGCCGTGCTTCAAGCCGTGCTCGAAACCCGCCAGGTAGGCCGTGCCCAGGCCCAGCTTGCCGGCGCGCTCGAGCAGGTGCAGGCGCGGCTCGCGCTCCATCTCGCCGCGCACCAGGGCGCCGGTCCCGTCGGGGCTGGCGTCGTCAACCACCAGCACCTCGATCTCCGCCGCGGCCGCCAGGACCTCGCGCGCGAGCAGGAGCACGTTCTCCGCCTCGTTGTACGTGGGCAGGACGACGAGGGAGCGCATGGGGGGGAGGCGGGGGGACGGCCGTGGCCGCCGGAAGCCTACGGCGAGCCCGGGGTCCGCGCGAGGTTCGTGCCCACGGTCGCTGACCCTCGGGCGCGGGTGGGATAGGCTTCGCGGGCCCCATGACAGCGATCCTGATCCTCAAGACCGGCGCCCTGGGCGACGTGCTGCGCACGACGTCGATTCTCCCCGGCCTCCACCTTCGCTACCCGGGGGCCGAGGTCACCTGGGTCACCGCTCCGGCTGCCCTGGACCTGGTCCAGGGTCACCCCCAGGTGGCGCGGACCCTCAGCCTGCGTCCGGACGACGCCGATGGCGCCCGGCGCCTGGGTGTCGAGCTGGGCAGCGCCTGGGAGCGGGTGATCAGCCTCGACGACGAGCTGCCCCTGTGCGCCCTGGCCACGGTCGTGGCCGACCCGAAGGACCGCCCCGGCGTGCTCTCCGGCGCCTGGCTGCGACCCGACGGGGAGCGCGCCTACACGCCGGACGTAGGCCCCTGGTTCGATATGGGCCTGTTGTCGGTGCATGGCAAGGCGCGCGCCGACCAGCTCAAGCTCGAGAACACCGAGAGCCACGCCGCGATCTACGCGGCCATGCTCGGCATCGAGATGGGCGAGCCCGAGCTGCCCCTGGGCGCCGCCGCCGAGGCCGCCGGCCGCACCTTCGCCATGCGCCACGGGATCGACGCGAGCCGCCTGTGGATCGGCCTGAACACGGGCTCCGGTGGGCGTTGGGAGTCGAAGAAGCTCTCGGTCGAGCGCACCGTCGAGCTGGCGCGGACCCTGGACGCCGCCCATCCCGAGGGGCTCGGCTTCGTGCTCTTGGGGGGGCCCGAGGAGCGCGAGCGCAACGCAGCCATCGGCGTCGCCCTGGGCGAGGGCCTGCGCTGGGTCGACGCGGGCACCGACAACGCCCTCTTGGACTTCGCCGCGATCGTCGACCTGCTCGACCTGCTGGTCACCAGCGACAGCCTGGCCCTGCACGTGGCCGTGGCGCGGCGGGTGCCGGTGCTGGCCTTCTTCGCCCCGACCTCGGCGGCGGAGATCGAGCTCTACGGCCGCGGGGCGAAGGTCTGGAGCACCGCACCCGACTACTGCTCCTACGCCCGCGATGCGGACACCTCGACCCTGACCGTGGAGCGACTCGCGCCCCCGGCCCTGGAACTGCTCGCCAGTCGCGCCCGCTCCCGGACTCCCGGCAGCGACGCCTGAGGGCGACGGGCGGGCGTTCCGTTCCCCCAACTCCGGGCAAGGGGGCCGATCGGTCGTCCGACCGTCCCGGCACCGCTGCCAGGCGTACTGCGCCAGCCGTCGCCGCCCCGGGGGCACTGGCATCCTTCTGTTAGATTGGCCGCCGGTGAACGCCCTCCGCTACCTCCCCTTCGTCGCGCGCGGGCTTCGCCGCGACGGTCCGCCCCTGCACCTGACCCTGTTCGTCACGGGGGCCTGCAACCTGCGTTGCCGCCACTGCTTCCACTGGAAGGAAGTGGCCGAGGGGATCCAGGGGCCGTCGCTCGAGAAGATCCAGCGCCTGGCGGACTCGGCCGCGACCATGGGGCCGCTCCTGTGGGTCAGCTTCGGCGGCGGTGAGCCGTTCCTGCGGCGCGACCTGCCGGACCTGGCCGACGCCTTCGGACGCCACGGCCTGCGCCACCTGGCGATCCCGACCAACGGCCTGATCAAGCACATGGACGGCTCGATCGACGCGATCCTCGAGCGTTGCCCGCAGACCTACCTGTCGGTCTCGGTGTCCTTCGACGGACCCCCGGCGGTGCACGACGCGATCCGTCAGATCGACGGCGGCCACGCCAAGTCGATGGCGGCGGTCAAGCGCCTCAAGGAGCGCGCCGCGGACGAGCCCAACCTGGGCGTGGGCGTGATCGTGACGGTCACCGCGGAGAACCAGGACTCCCTGGCCGGTCACCTGGAGGAGCTGGTCGACGAGCTCCACCCCGACAACGTGACGATCAACCTGGCGCGGCAGACGGCCCTCGACGAGAGCCTGTTGGTGGTCGACCTGGCCCGCTACCGCGAGGTGGTCGAGACCAAGCGGCGCCTGATGGACGCCGGCAAGCTGCCCTACTTCGACTTCCCCCTGGCCAAGGTCGCGGTGGCCCGCGATCGGCTGATGTACGACCACGTGGAGCAGGTCGCCGCGGGCGGCGCCAAGCGCCACCTGCCCTGCACCGCGGGCGCTCTTTCGGCGGTGATCTTCGAGGGCGGCGAGGTGCACCCCTGCGAGGTACTCGGCAAGCCCATGGGGCAGCTCGACGACTTCGACTGGGACCTGGCGGCCCTGTGGAGAGCCCACGAGGCCAAGGAGCTGCGGCGCGAGATCATCGACACCCGCTGCGAGTGCACCTGGGAGTGCGCCCAGGCCGACAACGTGTTGTTCAACGCGCGGGCCTGGCCCAAGCTCCTGGCGCAGATGACGGTTGGTCGTGCCGAGCGTCGATGAGGCCGGTCCGGCGGCCGGCGGGCCGCGCTTCGGGGTGATCGTTCCCTGCCGCAACGAGGCGGCGGTGATCGAGCGCAAGCTGTCCAACCTGGCGTGGCTCGAGTGGCCGCGAGGCGTCGCGCCGCGCGTGCTGGTGGTCGACGACGCATCGAGCGATGCCACGGCCGAGTTGGCCCGCAGCTGCGCGGCGAAGCTCGCGCGCGAGGGGCTAGCGATCGAAGTCATCGCCAACCGCGGACCGGCGGGCAAGGCCAGCGCCGTCTCGACCGCGCTCGAGGAGCTCGCCGGCAGCGCGGACCTGGTCCTGTTGACCGACGCCGATGTCGTGCTGCGCGAAGGCGCCCCAGCGGCCTTCGCGAGGGCCTTCGACGACGGGCGGGTCGGCATGGCCAGTGGCACCCAGGAGTTCGTGCGCGACCTGGCGGCCGACGGTCGCTGCGTCGGCGCCGACGGGGCCGAGGCGCTGCCGGCGGGGGATCGGTACGACCGGATCACTGCGCTGGTGCGGCGCATCGAGTCGCGCTTCGGCCGCGTGTTCAGCGTGCATGGCCAGGCCCTGTGTTGGCGCGCCGACCTGGCGCTGCTGCCGCCGCGGGGCTTCGTGGCCGACGACATCGACCTGATGCTGCAAGTGCGCGCCGCGGGGCGCCGGGTGGTGCTGGTGGACGGGGCGCGCTTCCTCGAGCCCAAGGTCGCGGCCGGTGACGCGCGCGAGTCCCAGGTGCGCCGCCGCGCCGCCGGCTACTTCCACCTGGTTCGGCGCACCGCCCACCCCCTGCGCGGCGGCCTGCTCGATCGACTGCAGTGGTTCGCCTATCGCTGGCTGCCGGGAGCGACCCCGTGGCTCGCCGCGCTCCTGTCGGTGGCCCTGCCGGCGCTCGTCTGGGCCCGGTGGGGTGGGCCGAGCGGCTCCGCGTGCGCGCTCTTCGTCGCCCTGCTGTGGCTCTCGCCCCCCGGCCGCGGGCTGCGGCGCCTGTTGGCCGACATCGCGCGGGGGAGCCGCGAAGAGCGGGCGGGGCAAGTCAGCGACTCCTGGGAGATGGTGCGCTCGTGAGCGCTCCCGAGCCCGGTCGCGGAGCCCTGATCGGGGCCCTGGTGGTGTTCGTCGTGGGGCTGGCCCTGCGACTCGCGGTCCTGGTCCAGGTCGAGGCCCACTACCCCCTCGCCGACCGTCCGGTGATCGACGAAGCCTCCTACGAGACTTGGGCGCTCGAGATCGCCGGCGGCGACTGGATCGGCGACGAGGTCTTCTTCCAGGAACCCCTCTATCCCTATTGGATCGCCTCGGTCTACACCGTCCTGGGTCCCGAGCGCCACGGTCTGCGAGTCGTGCAGGCCCTCTCCGGCGCCCTCGTGGCGGCGGGGGTCTTCGGCCTGACGCGCAGGCTCTTCGGGCCGGCGGCGGGTTGGCTCGCGGGGCTCGGCTTCGCGGTGCACCGCGCCGGCCTGTTCATGCCGGCGCTACTGCTCAAGCCGAATCTGTTCCTGCCCTTGCTCCTGGGGCTCGCAGCGCTGCTCGCCCTGGGCCTGGCGCCCCCGCCCGTCGAGCGGCGCTCGGCCCTGCGGCGGTCCCTCGGCCTGGGTTGCCTCGCGGGGCTGGGGGCGTTGCTGCGCGGCAACATGGTGTTGCTCCTTCCGATCCTCGTCGCTTGGCCGGCGGCGGCGGTCTGGCGTCGCGACGGCGCGCGCCGCGCCCTGGCCTTGGCCGCGGCGACGGCCGTCGGCGTGCTCGCGATCCTCGGTCCGGTGGCCACGCGCAACTGGGTCGTGGGCGGCGACTTGGCCCTGACCACCAGCGGCGCCGGCACCAACCTCTACGGCGGCAACAACGCCCAGAACCCCTATGGACGCGCCACCGAGTTCGACTGGGTGCGCGGGATCCCGCAGTTCGAGGCCGCGGACTGGGCCCACGAGGCGGAGCGGCGGGTGGGGCACGAGCTCGCTCCGAGCGAGGTCTCGAGCTTCTGGCTGGGCGAGACGCTGCGTTCCATCGCCGCTGACCCGTCGCTGCACGCGCGCATCCTCTGGAACAAGCTGCGCCTGACCCTGGGCGCCTACGAGGTGCCGGACAACCACTCGCTCGACTGGGCGGCAACGTACGTGCCGCTGCTATCGCCCCTGGTGCCGGGCTATGCCCTGTGGGGCAGCCTGGGTCTGGCGGGGCTCTTGCTGTTCGTCCTCGAGCGCGGCCGCGGGGCGCGCCGCGGCGGTGGGGCGGCCCTCGCGATCCTGTACCTGCTCTATCTGGGCACGATCGTGGCGACCGTGACGAGCATGCGCGCCCGCCTGCCGTTGGTGCCACTGCTCTTGCCCTTCGCCGGCTACCTCGTCACGCGGTTCCTCGCGGCCGACCGTGACCCCAAGCGTCTGCTCGCGGCCGTGGCGATCGGAGCAGCCGCGACGTTGATCCCGGTCTTCGACGCCCACGAGTTGCAACAGGACCTCGACAAGCGCGAGTTCAACCTGGCCGTCTACTCGGTCGAGGCCGGCGAGCTCGAGCGGGCCGAATCGATCGCGACGGGCTTGGCTCGACGTTACCCGGGCACTTCGCGAGTCGAGACGCTGCTGGCGGAGCTCGAGTCGCGGCGGGCCTTCGCCTCCCTCGAGGATCCCGAGGGCGACCGCGCCCAGGCCCAGTCCCTGCTCCAGAAAGCCCTGGGTCGCCTGCGCTTGGTGGTCGAGCATCCCCAGACGAACCAGCGCGAGCGCTTTCGCGCCAACGCCTTGGCCGCTTGGATCCAGCTTCAGCTCGGCAACGGTCCCGCGGCGGCCCGACGCTTCAGCGACGCCTTGGAATTCGACCCCGCCGATGAGGCACTGCGCTTCGGCTTTGCGAACGCGCTGCACCTGGAAGGGCACGTCGACGAGGCACTCGAGCAGTTGCGACTGCTCGAGCCCACGCCGCAGGTCCTGGCGCGCATCGCCGAGCTGACGGGCCAGTGAACCGGCCAGTGGGAGAGCTCGCGCGCTACTGGCGCATCGCCGGCAGGATTTCGTAGCTCAGGTCGCGGGTCAGTTCGTTGCGGAAGGCGGCCAGGGCGACGCCGGTGGGCGGCGTCACGAGCAGCTCGGCGCGCAGGGCTTCGGCCACGGAATCGAGGGTGGTCTCCACGTACTCGGTGACTTCGAACAGGTAGAGCGTGTTCTCGACCAGCACGGGCGGGGTCACCTCACCGGGCCTCAGGCCGCCGAGGGCCGTGCGCACGATCTCGGGCCAGGCCGTGATGTCGAAGCCGCCGGGGACCATGCCGCCCAGGGCGGCGCTCTCGGAGTCCTCGCTGTACTGGCGGGCGAGCGCGCCGAAGTCTTCGCCGTCCTCCACCCGCAGGCCCAGCTCGACCAGTTCGTCGTAGTCGGGCCGCGCTGCCTCGAGAATCCGCATGTTGTAGGTCCGTTCAGGTTCGTCTTCGAGGCGCTCGGGCATCTCGAAGGACTTCGCGATCAGGCGCGCGGCGACCGAGATCCCGTCGATGCCATAGCGGTTGGCCCACAAGTCGCGGACCTCCTGGTCGGTGACCACCCGATCCTTCAGCCACAGCTTCTCGGCCAGGACCGTGATCTCCGCGCGCTCGCGGGCGCCGCGGGTCCAGCTCTCGACGGTGCGGCCGCTGCGGTCGAGTACCTGCAGCCACTTGTCCTCGTTGCCGTCGTGGCCGAGCTTGACGATGCGCTCGCGATCCTCACGGATCTGGGCCTGGATCTCGGCCTCGGTCAGGACAATTCCGGCTTCGGCGGCGCGGTGCTCGATCAGTCGCTCTTCGGCGAAGCGCCGACTGACGGTCTCGCCGTTCTGCAGGCGCAGCCAGCGGGCGAAGTTGTGCAGGTCGACTGCTTCGCCGTCGATCAACACGGCCGCGGCGCTGCGATCGGAGAAATCGTCCTGGGCCAGGGCGTCGCCGACTTCGATCGTCGTCGAATCGGCCAGGGCGACCACCACGTCGTTGATCTCGTCACTCTCCGGTCCGGCCAAGACCAGGGCTTGGTGCAGCTGCTCCCGCACGGACTCGAGGGGGGTCACGCTGCGCGAGACGACCTCGAACAGCCACAGGCCACCACGCCCCTGCAGCGGCTCCGAGACCGGGCCCACCGGCAGTGACAGGAGCGCGTCGGTCGTGGCGTTCGGCCAACCGAGCGGGTCGAAGGGGCCGTCGAAGAGACCGCCGCGCGACGCCGTGTCCTCGTCGTCGCTGAGTTGCTTGGCCAGGAAGGCCAGGGTCTCGCCGCCGGCGATGCGAGCTCGCAGGCCCTCGAGTTCCGTCCGGGCCTGGAGCGTGCGCTCCTCGACCATGGCGTTGCGTTCCCCGACCGTGAGGCCCGTGCGAGTCGACACGAGTTGCACCCCGCGCTTGAGTCCGCGCACACCGAGGCGCGTGCCCTGTGGGCCGTACTGCAGCTCCCAATCGCGCACGATCTTCGCTTCCGGCACCACCCGATCGATGTTGGCCAGGGCCCGGGCCTGCTCGCGCGACCGCACGTCGAGCATCTGCTGGGCCACGTAGCCCGCCTCGGTCCGGTCGTTGACGGCCAACTCCGCGATCCAACCGGCCCGGTCACCGCCGAAGACGTTGTCGACGCGGACCTGGATCTCGGCCTGGACGATCGCGTTGACGGAGGCGTCGTCGATCGTGATCCCCGCCCGCTCCGCCGCCCACTCGATGGCGACGGCGAGGGCGAAGGTCGACGCGAAGGTCTCCCCGCGGTTGTCGAGCATCCAGTTCTCGAAGGTGACCTGGGAAATGGGCTCCCCGTTGATCAGCAGCACGGGATCCTGCGAGCCCTCGGTGTGCTGCCGATCGGCCAGCCTCGAGGTCGCGGCGGCCGGCGCGGCAGCGGCTGAGCCCTCCTGCCCGCTCGCCGGGGCGCAGAGCGCCCCCGAGCCGAGGAGAAGGCCGAAGGCGAGGGTGGCGAGGAGGGTGCGATGGACGCGGTTCGAGGGGGAGTTTGTGCTGCTCATGTCCGTGGGGTGCTGTGGGCCGGCGGATCCTACGGCCCGCCGGACCGGATGTTGAGGAGCGCTGGGGAGTCCGGGGACGTCGCCGAGTGGCGTCATGCCCACGTCACGAGGGCCGGGCTTGGGACGGTTCCTTCCCGATTTCGACCTGGTGGCGGAGAAAGGGGAACGAATCTGGACCAAACCGCCACCAAGTAAACGTAGTGCCAGGGTCGGGTACGACCTAGGTCAGTCAGGTCGGCCCTTCCGTCCTCTCCGAGGGTCCTCCCACCGAGGTCCCCTCCGCGGACACCCTGCCTCGAACATGGAAGCCAGCCACAGCTTGCAGCCTCAACCGCCTCTTGACGCTCCGGTCGAGTCGCCCAAGACCCCGCCGTCGGACTCTTCCCGGGCCGGGTCCGGTCTCGACGCGGCGGCGCCGGTCTTCCCGGTGGAGCCCGTGCGCGTGCACTCCCTGCGGGTCGTTCGACGGCGATGCCTGTTCGTCGCGGTCAGTGGCGATCCCAATCTGGTGGCACCCCTGCCGCGGCTGTTCGCCTCCGAGATCCCCGATCTGGAGCTGATTTTCGAGGACCACGGCGGGACGCCGGACGTCGTTTGGATCTGTGGAGCCGGTCCGGACGAGTTCGATCGGGTCCGCGCGGTGCGTGCGCTGTACAAGGATTCGACGCTGGTCGTCACCGGCCGGGACCTTCAGGTCGATCAAGCGGACTTGATCGGAGCCGGCGCGGACCGCGTGCTGGGCTGGCCGTCACCGGTAAGCGATCTGCGTGACGCCCTGAGCCACGCCGCCTTTCGCCGGGCGGACTCTTCCTTCGAGCGCTGAAGCTCCGGGCCTTCGAGCGCTGAAGCTCCGGGCTTTCGAGCGTTAGAACTCCGGGCTTTCGAGCGTTAGAACTCCGGGCCCTCGAATGTTGAAGCTCCGGCCGGATCGCTCCTCTCAGGTGCCGGCACCGTAGGCGCCGGGGGGCGACTGCCCCCATCGGGTCCGGCGAGTGCGAGCGGGTTGGTGCATCCCTTGACGATTCAATCCGGGCAGGACGGCCAGTCTCCGCCGAACGGCCTGGCGGCCGCGGGACCGGCGTTCGACCTGGTCATCTTCGATCTGGACGGCACGCTGATCAGCGCTCCGCGGGGCGGTGGGCGCCACGTGCGCGTGCCGGGCTCCGGCGAGACCCTGGCTGTGCTGCGCGATTCGGGCGCGCGCCTGGCCCTGGCCAGTCTCTGCGGCCGGGGATTCCTCGCCGACGGCATGGAGCGTCTCGGACTGTCCGCGGAGGTCGACGCCGGCCGCTGCCTCGACAGTCCCGGCTGCTCCGACAAGGCGATGATGGTCGCGGACCTGCTGCTCGAGTTCGACACGCGCTCCGCTGTCGTGATCGGCGACACCCGCGGCGACGGTGCCGCCGCCTGGGCCAACGGCCTGCCCTTCGTGCACTTCGTGGGCACTGGGGCGGACCCCGCCTCGGTCCCCGGGTCCGACGCGACCATCGATCGACTGGTCGATCTGCCCCGGGTCCTCGATCGGCGGCCGCGCCGGCTGCGCGAGCTGTGGATCGAGCTCGACCGGCCCTCCGGACTGGCACTGGTGGGCCCCGCCGGAAGCGGCGCAGGGCTGGTGGCCCGCGACCTGGCTCGAGCCCTCGCCGCCGTGGGGGTTGCCGCGACGACTGCGCCCCGTCAGGCCCTGGGCGGGGAGGCCGATGAAGTGGCCGAACGCCGGGTCCTCGAGGACCTGCTCGAGATCGACGCCCTGGTCATCACCCACGGCCCGGCCGCCGCGGATGGCTGGCCGTCGGACTGCCTCGAAGCGGTCCTGGAGGCCACGGCGCCGCAGGCCCTGCGCGAGGTACGGGTTCGGTCGGCGGTGCTCGGTGGCGCGGCGGGCCAGGAGGCTGCCCTGGAGCGGTCGAGCCTGGAGGCCGAGCACGTGGCCCGGGTCTTGGCGGCAAGTCCGCCGATCCGGCGTCTGGGCACGGGTTCGCCCCTGGACCTGCCTGACCGCCGTTGACTCCCGCAGTCGGCCGACAGGGCAGTTCCTGCGCTCGTCCGGCCTTGACGGGGATCACCCAGGGGGCCTAACTTGACCGGTTCGCGCTAGCGCCCCAGACCCTCAGATAAGGCCTCCGATGCCCGGAACCATCTCCCACGACAGCACCCTGCCCCAGCGACTCCAGAAGTCCGTCTCGGGCTCCTTCCACAAGACCGCGCTTTTGCAGAAGCGCGTCCGTGAGCTGATCAAGGGCGCTGCACCGCTGATCGAGACGCGCGAGCGCAACCCGATCAAGGTCGCCTTCCTCGAGATGGAGCGCGGCTTGATCGAGCTCATCCCCGAGGAAGAGCGCCCGCTGATCTGAGCCGCGGGTCCCGGGCCGGTGGGGAGTTCGACTCCCCGCCGCTCCCGACACGGCTCGGCCAGCGCCGGCCTGCCCGCGCGCAAGACGGCCCGGCCTGCCCGCGCGCACGAAGGCACTGCTGTTCCAATGCGATTCGCCGCCCCCGTAGCCCTGGCACTCGTCGCCGGCTGCGGGGGCGCTGCAATTGCGCCGCCCCCCTCCGTCGCCCTGTGGGTCGAGGTCGACACCCTGCGCGCCGACGCCCTGGGCTGCTACGGCAGCAGCGTGCGCGGCATCGCGGCCGACGGCTCGCCGCTGCAGCCGTCACCGGCCATCGACGCCATCGCCCGCGAGGGGCTCTTGTTCGAGCGTTGCTACTCGGCCGCGCCCTGGACGATCCCCAGCCTGGTGACGCAGCTCACCGGGCGCTGGCCCTTCGACCACGGGGCGACGGAGCTGCTCGCGCCCCTCGACCAGGAGCTCGTGACGGTGCCCGAGGTCTTGCAGCGGGCCGGTTGGCGCACGGTGGGGGTGACGACCAACTTCGTGGCCACCGGTCGCCTGGGCTTCGGCCAGGGCTTCGACCAATTCGACGACGCCCTGGCCCTGGGCCACGAGGGCAGCACGGGCGAGTTGGCGGCCGAACGGCTGTTGTCGGAGATCGACGACGCGCGCGCGGCGGCGCCGGACGCGCCCCTGTTCGGCTTCGCGCTCTTGTTCGAGCCGCACTTCCGCTACGAGCGCCACGCGGGGCTCGTCTTCGGCGCGCGGTACGACGGGACGCTGACCGGTCAGGAGGACTTGGCCGAGCTGCGTCGGCGCCTGGTCGGCGGTGAAGACGCGTTGACGGAGGCCGACATCGCTCACCTCGAGGCCTTGTACCAGGGCGAAGTGGCCGCCGCGGACCGGGCGGTGGCCACGCTGCGCGCCGGGCTCGAAGAGCGCGGGCTCTGGGACGAAGCCTTGATCCTGTTCACCGCGGACCACGGCGAGGAGCTCGGCCGACGGGGCTGGATCGGCCACACGGTGAATCTGCGCGACGACCTCGTGCACGTGCCGCTCGTGGTCAAGGCGCCGGCGGCTTGGGGTGAGGCGCGCCGCGGCGAACGGGAAGCCGCGCCGGTCTCCCAGGTCGACCTCGGTCGCAGCCTGCTCGATTGGCTGGGCGTCGGCGCGGCCGCGCGGCCCGAGCACCTGGGCCCGCACCACAGCTTCGCGCCGCTGCTCTTCGGTCGTTCGATCGAGGTGCGTCGATACCTGTTCCTGCACACGCGCTTCGAGCCGGTCCTCAGCGCCTCCGCGCCCAAGCGCGCCCACCTCTTCGGCGTCATCGACGGCGAGACCCTCGACAAGTGGACCGTCGATCACCTGAACGAGGGCGGCGCGCCGCGCGGCGCGTTGGTCAACCTCGCCAGCGATCCCGATGAGCTCGACGACCTCGCGGACGAGGGGCGCCTGCCCGCGGACAGGCTGCGCTTGGCGCGGTTGCGCGGACTTGTGGCCTCGCCCCTGGGCGGACTCGACGGCGCCGAGCGCCTGCCCGTGGACGACGGACCGGTGGAGCGATGAGCGCCGGTCACCGAAGCGATCGCGGCCGTCGGCGCCCGGAGGAGCTGCTCGCGCGGCGCGGCGGCAGCGTCGAGTTGCTGCGCGTTCCCGCGGCCCTGTTCGGCGCGGTGTCCGGCGCGCGCTCGCGGCTCTACGACCTGCGCCTCTTGCCGATCAGCCGGCTGGACGTGCCCGTGGTCTGCGTCGGCAACCTGACCGCGGGCGGCACCGGCAAGACGCCCCTGGTGATCTGGCTCGCGCGCTGGTTCGCGGCGCGGGGTTGGCGGCCGGGGGTCCTGTCCCGCGGTTACGGCTCGCAGGCGCTGGATCGGTCCCTGGGCGCAGCGTCGACGCCGGGCGCCCCCCGCGGTGACGAGGCGCGCCTGCTCGCCCGTACACTCCCCGGCGTGCCCATGGTCCAGAACGCCGATCGCGTGGCCGGGGGTCGCGAGCTCGAACGCGCCGGCGTCGACGTGATCCTGATGGACGACGGCTTCCAGCACCGCCGCCTGCACCGCGAGCGCGACATCGTGCTGGTCGACGCCACGCGGCCCTGGGGCCTGCCGCCCGCGGGCGGCGAGGCCGTGCGCGCACTCCTGCCGCGGGGCCTGTTGCGCGAGTCGCCCTCGGCCCTGGCGCGCGCGGACGCGATCGTCGTCACCCGCTGCGACCAGGTCGAGCAGGAGCGCCTGCGCGCCCTGGTGGCGGAGTTGGCCGAGTTCGCGCCGGGCGTCCCGCTGGTGACCAGCAGCCACCGCGTCACGGGCCTGCGCGATGGAGCCGGTGGCTTCTGGCCCCTGTCGCGCCTCGCCGGTCGTCAGGTCGACCTGGTCAGCGCGATCGGCAACCCCGACGCCTTCGAGCAGACCATCGAGCGCCTCGGCGCGCGGGTGCGGGAGCACCGTCGCTTCGTCGATCACCACGCCTACACCGCCGCGGACCTGATCGGTCTGGGCGCTGCGGACAAGCTCGATCCCGAGGCGCCGCCGGTGCCGGTGGTCACGACTTCGAAGGACGCGGTCAAGCTCGAGACCCTGCTGCCCGGGGCCCTGGCGGTGGAGATCGAGTTCGAGCCGCAAAGTGGCGAGGCCGCCTTCGAGGCCGTACTCGAGGCCATCCGGCCCGGGCGCGCCCGACTCCAGCGCCAGTCGCTGCACGAGGGGTTGCATGGTTGAGGTCAGCGAGACCGAGCCCGCCGACGCGGACGCCGCGGCGGGTGCGGCGGCCTTCGAAGACGCCCACGGTCCCGACGACAGCGTCGGGGCGTTCCTCGTCTACCTCCTGTTCCGGGCGGCGATTGCGGTGCTGTCGCGCCTGCCGTGGAAGCTGTGCGACCTGGCCGTCAGCGCCGTCGCCGCCCTGGCACACCGTTTCGACAAGCGTCACACCCGCGCCGCGCGCGAGTTCCTGACCACGGCCCTGGGCGAGCTGTCCGAGGACGAGCTCGAGCGCCGCGTGCGCGAGTCCTACCGGCACTTCTTCCGGGTCGTGCTCGAGAGCCAGCGCTTCCTGCTGCGGGTCGAGCGCGGGCACGTGCTGGAGCACTTCGACCTGGTCTGGTTCGAGGGCGCGCGCGAAGCCCTCGGCGGCGAGTCCGGCGCGGTCATCGTCGGCTGCCACCTGGGCAACTGGGAGGTGGCCATCATGGGCGTCCAGGCCCTGGGCCTGGGCGACTTCTGGGGCATCGCCAAGCCGGTCAAGAACCGCTTCATCTCACGCTACATCTACCGCTCGCGCCTGGAGCGCGGGGTCCACATCCTGCCGCGCCGCGGGGCCATGGCGCAGGCGCCGGCGATCGTCGAGGGCGGCGACATCCTGGGCATGCTCCTGGACCAGCGCGCGCGGGTGAAGCCGGTGCTCGCGCCCTTCTTCGGGCGGCCGGCCCGCTGCGATCGCTCGGTGGGGGTGCTCTTGCGCCGTCTGGGCGCGCCGGTGGTCTTCGCGGCCTGCTATCGCATTCCCGAGCGGCCCTTGCACTATCGCCTCGAGCTGGGCCCGATCCTGCGCCCCGAGGACGTGGCCGGTCAGCGCCCGGAGGCCATCTCGGCCCGGATCAACTCAGAGCTCGAGCGTAAGATCCTCGCCGCTCCCGAGCAGTACTTCTGGCTCCACGACCGCTATCGCGACGCCCCGCCGGCCTGATCGGCTCCCCCCCATGGCTCCGACGCCCACTTCATCCCAACTGGTCACCCGACTGGACTCCCTCGGCACGCCGCGCGTGCTGATCGTCGGCGACCTGATCCTCGACCGCTACGTGACCGGCGAGGTCACGCGCATCTCGCCCGAGGCCGCGATCCCGATCCTGGCGGTCGGGCACGAGGACGATCGGTTGGGCGGCGCCGGCAACGTGGCCGCCAACTTGCGCGCGATGGAGGCCCAGGTCGAGATCCTCGGGGTGGTGGGGGACGACGGCCTCGGGCGCCACTGCGTGGAGCTGTTCAGCGCCATCGGCATCGACGCCACCGGCTGCGTCGTGGACCCTGGCCGGCCGACGACGATCAAGACGCGCCTGGTCTCGGGCGTGCAGCAGATGCTGCGCGTGGACTGGGAGAGCTCGGCGCCGGTCGAAGGTCGCGTCGAGGCGGAGCTGTTGTCCCAGCTCGAGGCGCGCATCGGCCGCGCCGACGCCGTGATCCTCTCCGACTACGGCAAGGGCGTCCTGACCGCGCCCGTGATCGAGGCCGCCATCGCCGCCTGCCGCGCCGCCGGCAAGCCGGTGTTGGTCGACCCCAAGGGCTCGGACTACGCGCGCTACAAGGGCGCGACCCTGCTGACGCCCAACCGCAAGGAGGCCGAGCAGGCCCTGGGCCGCAAGCTGTCGTCCCTCGAGGCCGTGCCGGAGGCCGCCGCCGAGCTGCAGCGCATCGCCCAGCTCGACATGTCGGTCATCACCCTCGGCGGCGACGGCATCTTCTTCGTCGACCAGGACGGCCAGGCCGGCCGCATCCCGACCCTGGCCCGCGCCGTGTTCGACGTCACCGGCGCCGGCGACACGGTCATCTCCCACCTGGCCCTGGGCCTGGCCGCCGGCTGGAGCCTGGGTGAAGCGGTGCTGCTCGCCAACCACGCCGCCGGCATCGTCGTCGGCCGCCGCGGCGCCGCGTCGGTCACCCGCAACGAGGTGCGCGCGGCCCTGGGCGAGTCGTCCCCCTCGCGCGGCAAGATCCTCGAGCCCGGCGAGGTCGCCGCCGTGATCGCCGAATGGCGCGCCGAGGGCAAGACCATCGCCTTCACCAACGGCTGCTTCGACGTCCTGCACGCCGGCCACGTGCAGTACCTGCGCTTTGCCCGCTCCAAGGGCGACCGCTTGATCGTCGGCGTCAACGACGACGACTCGGTGCGCCGCCTGAAGGGCGAAACCCGCCCCGTCAACAAGATCGCCGACCGCCTGGAGGTCCTCTCCGCCCTCGAGATGGTCGACGCCGTGGTGGCGTTCGGCGAGGACACGCCCAAAGAGATCATCGAGCGCATCACGCCCCACGCCCTGGTCAAGGGCGAGGACTGGGCCGACAAGGGCGTCGTCGGCCGCGAGTGGGTCGAACAGCACGGCGGCCAGGTGCACCTCGCGCCGCTGCTCGCGGGGCGCTCGACGACGAGCATCCTGGAGCGGGCGAAGAGTGGGGAAGCGGCGGGGCACTGAGAGCCCGCGCGACGAAGATCGCCCTGGCTCGGATCCCATCGATCGAGGGGAGTCACTAGCCTCGCGGTGTGGACGGGCAAATTTCCGAGCAAGCCGCGGCCGCAGACTTGGCCCTCTACCCGGGTCCCGGACCCGACGGGCGCCTCGCGCTGCGCCTCGTGCATGGGGTCGCGCTGGTCTACATCGCCTGGCTCGCGGTGGCCTTCTCCTTGGTCGCGGCCGACCGCGGTGATTCGGCCCAGCACCTCGAGCCGCACGTCGGGGCGGTCCTCGTCGGGACGTTTGCTCTGGTGCTGGTCTTCACCCGCCGGGAGTGGCTGTCGCGGATGGAAGGTCGGCTCGAGTCGTCCGCGGCGAGCTCGCCGAATGGGGTCTTTCCGGTCGTGCTGGTGCTGGCCTCGATCGTCCCGGCCGAAGCCCCCGCGGGGCTCCACGCGCTGCTGCAGGTGGTGATGATCGCCACGGGCCTCGCCTACTTCCTGCCGATTTGGTCCGCGGATTCGGCCAAGCGGGCCGCCCGCCCGCTCCTCTGGCTCGCGGCGGTTTCCGAGGGTCTGCTCGTGATCGGATTCGCACTGGCAGGCGAGCCGACCGAGCTTCGCGGGTCCACCATCTACGGGGCGATTGTCGTCTGGGTCTACACAGCCCTCGGCTGGCTGATGCCACGCGGCTCGCGCTGGTGGTGGTGGCGAGAGCCGAGCGCCGGCCGAGTCTGATCCTGGCGTCAGGCCCGACGGGACCCGCCGGGGCGCGAAGCCGAGCCGGTTCGTCGTCGCGCCGCGCGCGGTCGATCACTCCATCCAGGTGTCGAGCGGGCGCGGGTCGTCGGTGCCCTCGTAGAGCAGCTTGTTGCAGGTTCGGCAGGTGACCTGCTGCGGGTCGCGGGTCGCGTAGTCGGAGTCGGCGCCGCAGCGGGTGCCGCCGGTGGGGGTCAGGTGGTGCAGGACGCCCAGGGGAGTGTCGGTGCCAGGGGCTGTCTGGCCGCGCTTGCCGGGACCCAGGAACAACAGGGCCAGGAGGCAGAGCACTCCGGCCACGATCAAGGGGATCAGGGCGGAACTCGCCGGCACCTGCCAACCGGTGAGTAAGGCCATGGCGGCCAAGAGGGCCGTGGCGCTGATCAGGGGCCAGTAGAGGACGTGCAGCTCCGACAGGACCTTGCCGCCGGTCACGCCGCCGAGCACGACGGCGAGGATCGCGAGGTAGGCGATCGCGTGGAAGGACTCGATGTAGACGATCGGGGCGGAACCGAGCTGCAGCCGCAGGACCGCGTGGGACACGACGACGATCAGCAGCAGGGCCGCGCCGCACGCGATGGCCGCGCCGGCGCCAGGGCGTTGGGCGCCCTTGCCGCTGCCGGCCAGGATCAGGGCGAAGAGCAGGGCGAGCACGGCGACGAGCGGGACGAGCTCGCGCAGCATCGGCGTCCAGGCGACGCGCTGCAGGGGGATCAGCAGGTTCGACGAGGCGGGGGCTTCCCCCTCGATCGACGGCTCGAAGCGGGGCTCGCCGAAGCGCCAGCCGAGGGGCGGCGTGGCTTGGATCTCGGGGACCTCTGCGAAGCGGACGTCCAACTGGCCGCCGATCGCCTGCAGTCGAAGGGCGTCGATGCGATCGAAGGGGTAGACCCGCCGATCGCGCGGCGATGGGTACTCGACCTCGAAGGTCCAGCTCCAGACCTCGGTCCAGTCCTCCGAGGTCTCGAACTCATCGGGACTCGGATCCTGGGCTGTGCTCCCATCCGACGACTCCCACCACTGACTATCGGAGGTCACCCCGGGGGAAGTACCCGCGGAGTCGGGGAAGAAGATCCAACGCGACTGGCCCTGGAGCTGCGCGCGCAGTGAGGCGTCGTAGCGCGCGGTGACCCTGCCCGTCGCGCGCAGGTTGCCCGCGTCGCCGACCTGGACCGCGTGCAGCTCGACCGAGGCCGGGACCAGGATCGGCTGGGGCCCGTCGGAGGCCGCGGGCACCTGGGGGCGATCGGCCATGGCACTCAGCCAGACCGTCGCGAGCGCCGCTACGAAGAGCACGCTGGCCAGGGTGGAGAGGAAACTCTTGGTCCCGTTCTTCAATGAATCGGCTCGCCCGTGGGAACCCGGCTGCGGCCGGATTGGTGTCGCGTCGATCGGGCGCCGAGGCATCCGACCCCGACGCGCCAGTCCGTCTGAACCAGACCCCTCGACGTCCCTTCAGGTCGAACGGCCGGGGCGGTCGACGGCCTTGTCGTAGTCGGTCTTGGCCTGGGCCAGGGCGTCTTCCTTGGCGTCGTAGGCGGTGGCGAGGTTGATGTCGGCCTTCTTGCGATCGGCGTTGGCTTGGGACGCGGCGATGGTGGCCGCGCCCTCGGCGTCGCGCAGCGCCTGCTTGGCCGCCTGCAGGGCCGCGGGCGCACCGTCGAAGAGGGCCTGGGCGTCTTCCAGGTTCTTCTTCTTCTTGGCCGCCTTGGCGGTGGCGGCGTCGAGCACCTTCTGGGCCTCGATCACGTCCTTCTGGGCCTGGGCGTCGTCCTTCGTCGCCGCGTCGAGCTTCGGTGCCGCGTTGTCGAGGGCTTGCTTGGCCGAGTCCACGGCAGCCTTGGCGGCGGTCAGGGTCTTCTGGGCACCCTCGACGTTCTGCTCGAGGGTGGCGAGGGCCTTGTCGTGGTCGACCTTGGCCTTCTCGAACTCCAGCTCGGCGTCCGCGATGGCGGCGTCGCGGGTAGCTTCGAGGACCGAGACCGGACCGGCCACGGCGGGGGACGCTTGGGGGGTGCTCGTGTTGGACATGGTTCTCGGTCCTCTTCGCTCGCGCGGGAATCGGTTCAACCGCGATCGACGATCGCGCGGGTCACGGTATTGCGGCTGGATGCTCCACCGGTGGAAAGATGCAGTCCACTAGCAATCCCAGCGCGTCGGGCGTTTCGCATCAACGCGCTTCGTCGCTGTGGATGGCGAGGTGCTTGCCCTGCTTGGCCAGCTCGAGTCGGACGGCTCGCAACACCTGGGGCATGCCCACCGCGCACTGAGCTTCCGCAGCCAGGCTCGCCGCGACAAGGGCGGCGTTGCGGATCGATCCGCCCGTCAATTCGATCTCCGCCAGGCGGTCGTGGTCGAGGTCGGCGATCGGAACGCGGTCGGGGAAGACTCGCTGCCAGAGGGCGAGTCGCTGGCGCACACCGGGGGTCGGGAAGGCGACCACGAAGCGCACCCGTCGCAGGAAGGCCTCGTCGATGTTGCTGCGGTGGTTCGTGGTCAGGATCGCGAGGCCGGAGTAGGACTCGAGCCGTTGCAGCAGGTAGCTGACCTCGATGTTCGCGTAGCGGTCGTGGGCCGAGGAGACCTCGCTGCGCTTGCCGAACAGGGCGTCGGCCTCGTCGAAGAGCAGCACCGAGCCGCCCGCCTCGGCCGCGTCGAAGAGCTTGGAGAGGTGCTTCTCCGTCTCGCCGATGTACTTGCTCACGACGCTCGAGAGATCGACCCGGAAGAGCGGCAGTCGGAGCTCCCAGGCCAGGCCCTCGGCGGCCAGGGTCTTGCCCGTGCCGCTCGGGCCCGAGAACAGCACCGCGATGCCGCCGCCGCGGCTGTCCGGCGGCTGCATGCCCCAGCGGACGTCCACCACCGCGCGCTGTCGCGACTGAGCGACGATCGAGTCGAGCACCTCGCGCTGGGCGGGCGGCAGGACGAGATCGCGGAACCCGTCGCGGGCCGGGACGCGCTCCGCCAGGCCGTCGAGTTGGGGCGTGGCGACCTCGATACAGGCCTGCCAGAGCTCGGCGGGCTCAGGCGGTAGCTCTTCGTCGCTGGCGTCGAACCAGGCGTCACAGGCCGTCTCGACCTGTTGGGGGTCGAGCCGGAACTGGACCACCAATCGGTCGAGCAGCGGCTCCAGGTCGTCGGCCCTGGCTCCTAGGCACTGGCGCCAGTGCTCCAACCGGTCTTGATGGCTGCGCGGGGGCAGGCTCACGGCGCGCAGGCCGGGGAGGTCGATTCGGATCGGCTCGGGTGAGGCGATCAGGGCGATCGGCAGGCGAGGATCGATGCAGTGGGCCACGGCGTCCAGACCTCCGCGGCCCGCCGCCCGATCCACGAGGAACAGAGGCACGAGCGCTCCCAGGCTCACGTCGCGCGCGAGCAACACGCGCAGCTCGTCGAGTTCCTCGCGTCGCGTGGGCAGGTCGGCGGCACGGAACAGCCGCACGGGGATGCCCATCGCCTGACCGATGGTCGATCCGGCCGCGAGGGTCAGCCAGTTGTCGCCCACCAGCTGCACGGGACCCGGTCCGGACGGGCGCCGGAGCAGGCGGGCGACGACCTCGCCGGCATGGTCGGGAATCGGGAGCGGGGTCGGGGTCGGGGTCGGGGCCGGGGTCGGGGCCGGGGTCGACAGGCGCGTGATCTCGATCGACGCCGAGGGTGCGCCCTTGAGAAAGTGCAGCACAGGCTCGGCGATGCGGATCGCCGAGTTGATCAGGGAACCGGAGGCGTCGACATCGATCAGCCGAAAGGCTCGCAGCGGAGACGCAGGGGTGCTGGCCGACCAATGGGCGTCGGGCAACAGCGCCATCGCGTTGCCCAGGGTCGGCCCGACACCGGTCCCCAGCCAAGGGCTCAGCTTGCCGCGATCGAGCTCCCAGCCGGCGCACAGGAGGACCACCGACAATTCGAACGGGGAGAGGTCGAAGACCTCGCCGAGCACGTCCGCATGGGGCGGCGAGGCCATGCTGGCGGCGGTGTCCTCGGCGGCGGCGAGGGCCTGCTCGTGCCGCTCCCGGCTGGCCTCGGTGGCAGCACCCCCCTGGCTGGCCGACTCCACCGCCAGGAAGGTGGCGCTGAGCAGTTGCCCCAGGTGGCGCCGGTTGGCGTCCTGCCAGCTGTCGTTCGGGCTACCGGTGGAATCCACGGAGGTCGTTCTTACTTGCCAGTGTTCTTCGCTGTCAGCCCCGAGCAGATCGCGACCGAGTGCCAGAATCCGCCGCCTCGCAGGCATCCGTGCTCCGAATGCCGCTGTGCCGAACTCAGAGGTCTTCCGAGTTCAGCTCGCCGCCCGACGCAACTCCCACAACAGGCCCGTTCCGTTGCCGTCGCCGCGAAAGCGCAGCAGGGGCAGCCGCTGATTGCGATTGAGGCACATGATCGCCGATTGAAGGCGACGCTTGGGCTCGATCGAGGGCAGGGGCGGAAGGGGATCGAGGATGTGCTCGGGCCAACCCTCCTCGGCGAAACAGCTCAGGATCCGTTCCTGGTTCTTCGCCGGCACGCGGAAGTGCTTGATCACTCGTCCGTCGAGCTGGAGCAGTCGGCTGGACGGGTTCCATTCGGGTTTCGCGGCGCGCGACCGAGCGGCACTCACGAGGGGGACATCGACCAACTGGGGAGCGCGCGCGTGAGCTTCGACCAAGCTGGAGCCGAACTCGGTGACCACGAAGCAGCTTCGATCGCCCAGGCGAATGCCACCCGAGTGTTCGAAGCTTCGGTCGACCTGGCCGGATTCGGAAGTCTCCAGGGCCGTCGCGACCAGGCCCTTGCAGATCAACCAGCGCAGCTCGCACTCGGTCAAGCCGATGGCGCGCAGTCGCTCGATCTCGACCGCGAAGTCCCACTCGTCGTGGTTCGTGCCGCGTGCATAGTCCCTCGCGCGAGCGAGCATCTTCACGCCCTGCTCGACGGTCTCGGAGACCTCTTCCGGGAGCTCTTTCAGCCAGAGTCGAAGCTCTTGCATTCCTCTTCCTCCATCGATGCGATCGCAGGGCGATCATTTGTCGGCGGCGCTCAATGACTTCAGGCGGTGAGCGAGGGTACCTGCACTCAGTCGATCTGCACAGGCATTGCGATCTCGAGTGCGACTGGCCGAGTTGCTCGCAATCCCATCGCAGTCGAGGCGACGCATCACGAGGTTGAAGTCGGCTGTTCGCTCGGGAATCCGATCGCGTTCTGGTGTGGGCGCGTGTAGGGCGCGCGATCGCGCGCGAATCGCGTCAGGGCGACCGCTCTGCCTTCTTCCCGAGCCTTTCGTTGCCTCCGGCCAAGGGTCGCGACACCGAGAACAAGCGCCCCGACGCCAAGCTCGCAGCCCTAGGGCCTCTTGGTTCGGGTGACCGCGGGAGCCGGACGTCTGACTTTGGAATTGGTCGAGCGGCCGACTCCGACCGGCCACGCTGGGTCGGGGCCGCCCGCCCGTAGACGGCTCGTCCGTCGCTCCCGACTGGAGAGTGCATGTGGAGTGCTGTCGGCGGCACGGGCTATGGTCCGCGCGAGAAGGCCCGACCATGCTCCTGCTCGCCTCCCGCACGCTCCAGCGCTTCATCAGTGCGCACGTTCCGCCACCCCAGCCGGACGTGCGGCCCGAGGATTGGGTGCGCCTGGGCGAGTTCTCCGAAGCGGATTCGGAGGCGAACGCCGAGACCTTGGTCCTGCAGCTCTATCGGGTCGAACCCGATCCGCAGGGACCCTACCGCCGTAACCCGGGCGCCAAGGGTTCACCGACGCAGCTCCTGCTGCACCTGCACTACGCGGTGTCCTATCAGTCGAAGTCCCAGGAGAGCCTGGAGTCGGCTCTGGGTGGCGTTCTGCGAGCCTTTCACACCGTGCCGGTGATCGAGCCCCGCGACTACCTGACCGCCGTCGATCAGCGGGCCGCCGGCGCCAGTGGACTGCAGTTGGGAGGTCTTGACGTCAGTCTCGAGACCCCCGACCCCGAGCGGACCGAGCCCCTGTGGCGGGGACGCCAGGGCGGAGCACGACTGTGCCTCTACTATCAGGTCCGGTCGGTCCAGGTGCCCGGATACCTCGACGGCGAGGCACCGGGCGTGCGAACGGCGCGTGCGAGCGCGCCCGCACAGATGGGGCCTGCAGCGGCCGGAGCGGGGTCATGACCGGTGTGATCGGTACCACCCTGGTGGCGGCGGTGCGGGTCGAGCACGCGGTCACCGGCGAGCTCTTGGGACCGATCGAGATCGACGTCGTCGAGCCCACCTGGAGCGGTTGGACCATCGCCTATCGGCGCGGGCACGCCCTGCTGATGGCCGCGGAGGGGCTGCTCGGTGACCAACCGGAGGAGACCAGCGTGGACGTCCGTCTGGTCGACGCCCGGGTCCGTGCCCGAGTCTCGTCCTCGTTCCTCGTCGGTGGCGCGCAGTCCGGCGCCGAAGCGCCGACGGCGGTGCCAGCGCCGGTCGCGCCGACCGAGATCGATCCACGAGCGCTTCGTGCAGCGAGCTGCGGTGAGCTGCACCGCTGCGAGCGAGCGACATCGACACCCGAGCGCGCAGGCGCGAGCCCCCTCGTCGCGCGACTCACCGTTGCGAAGCTCGGATCCGGCGGCAAGGCCGAGCACGTCGTGCGTCTCGAGCCGGTCGCGAGCACCCTCGAGATCGTCCTGGCCGACGAGCAGGGTCGCCCCCTGCGCGGCGCGGTGGTCGAGGTGCGCGGCAAGGAGGGGGCGCCGGCGGTCGAGTTGATCGAGGCCGATTGGCCCTGTGTCGACTCCGACCTCGCGCAGGCCGCCATCTACCGCTCCTGTCCAGCGCGCGTCTGGGATGCGCGCTACTACCCGTTTCAGGTGGTTGTCGACGGGATGCGCGTCGTCGACCGAATGATGAGCTACTCGACGCCGGTCACGCGCCACCGGCTCGTGACCCCACGCAACCTCCGCGCTTCCGAGTGAACCATGCAGACCCTCTCAGCTCCCGGCGTCTACGTCTTCGAGGACCAGTCGACCCCGATGCCGCTCAGCGGTGTGCCGACTGGCGTGCCCTGCTTCTTCGGATTCACTCACCAGGGTGAGTCCCTCAAGCCGCGGCGGATCAAGAGCCTCAACGAGTTCTACGCCGTCTTCGGCGGGCGGCCCAAGAACAAGGCCGTGTTCCCCCACGCCTACATCACCGACAGCGTCTACGCGTTCTTCCTCAACGGCGGGAGCGAGTGCTACGTATGCCGGGTCAACAGCGGAGACGCGGCTTTCTGGTCGATCGCCTCGATCGAGAACGTCGTGGACTACGAGCGCCTGCTCGATCCGTTCGACGAGTCTTCGCCGGACGATCTGAAGCCGGCCACGATCGCCCTGCGCGTGGATGCAATTTCGGGTGGCACCTGGGCCAACAAGCTGCGCCTGCGGGCCTCGAAGACGGCCGCTCGGTCCGCCTTCCCCCTGACTCCGGTGCCCGTGACCCTCGCGCTGCCTAGCGCTGCCGACTTCGTCAACGTCGGACGGGGTCGCCTCAAGCCGATCTCGCAGGCGCCGATCCCCTCGGCCACGGGCCTCTCCAAGGGCGCCAAGTTGACCCTGGGGGAAGAGGTGGGCGAGTGGACCAGCGGCGTCGACGGTGAAGGGGCATTCGTCTTCAAGGATGGTCAGACCAAGGCCGGCAGTGGCACGATCGAGGCCCAGAACGCGAAGGGCGATACGGTCCTGATTCCCGTGAGCTACCTGCCGGACACCAGCGTCAAGGCGTCGGTGCTGACCAACACGGACACTGGCAAGCCCTTCGGTGCGGAGGAGATCGCCGGCTGGAACTCCAAGACGCGGGTCCAGTTCGAGAACGTCGACACGCCCGCTGGCAAGAAGACCCTGAGCGGCGCCTGGGACCCGGATCCGGAGGTGCAGGCCTTCTTCTTCTCGGATCCCGACGGTGTGGGCTTCGTGGTCACCGATGGGACGGTGCTCGGATCGATGCCCGCCGGCGAGCTGCAAGCCCCCTTGCACTTGCAGAGTGACGCCTTCCGGCTGACCTTCGATCTCGAGATCGTCGAGCCGGTGCCCCCGCGCAACCCGGGGGATGCCACGTCGTTCAAGGTCCTCGAGGCCTACCAGGGGCTCAGCACCGACCCCGGCGATCCGAGCTACTTCCTCAAGGAAGACGTCGTCAACGGCATCTCGAACCGGGTGCGGCTGTCCAAATTCGTCGACCAGGGCAAGGCCGTGGCCTTCAGTGACACGCCGGTAGAGGGCGCGGAGCCGGTCTCGCCCAAGGCGCCCGGGGGAGCGACGGTGCTCAACGCTGGCAGCGACCAAGTCCCGGCTTCGACCGAGTACACCAAGTACTTCCCGCTGCTCAAGGGCGTGCCGGATGTCTCGCTGATCGCCTGCCCGGATGCCTACCTGGACGGCAACAGCACCCCGGCCTCGACCTACCAGCCGATCTACCAGGCCGCTATCGACTACGCCTTCAACAACCGTTGCATGGCCGTGATCGACCCGCCGCCCATGGCCGAGGCCAAGGAGCTGGGCGACCTGAACAAGCGCGCCACCGCCCTGGCGACCTTCGCCGATCGCTTCCGCAGCACCCACGCCGCGATCTATGCGCCCTGGTTCCGCTCGCCCAACCTGGACGCGAGCTCGGACGAGAAGACCGTGTACGTGCCGCCGTCGGGCCACATCCTGGGTGCCTACAACCGCTCGGACAACATGGTCGGCGTGTGGAAGTCGCCGGCGAACATCCCCGTGCTCGGGCCGGTGGGCATGCAGCTCGACTTCACCGAGGACGAGAGCGAGAGCCTGAATCCGGCGGGGGTCAACCTGATCCGCAGCTTCCCGGGGCAGGGCATGCTGATCTGGGGCGCGCGCACGTCAACGAAGAACGTGATGTGGCGCTACGTCAACGTGCGCCGGCTGTTCCTGTACGTCGAGCGCACCCTCAAGCAGCAGACCATGTGGGCCGTGTTCGAGTCGAACGACCAGGCGACCTGGAACAAGCTCGTGAACGCGGCCGAGGGCTTCCTGCGCCAGCTCTGGCGCGACGGCGGCCTGATGGGCTCGACGCCCGACGAGGCCTTCCGCGTGCAGTGCGGCGTGCCGCAGACGATGACGATGACCGACGTCTACAACGGGCTGCTCAAAGTTGAAATCGCCATCGCCCCCGTGCGCCCGGCCGAGTTCGTCGTGTTCACCGTCAGCCAACTCGTCCAGACCCAGTCCACCTGAGACCGCTAGCCGCCCCTGGCGGCAAGGAGCCCGAACCAAATGGCAGACGCAACACTCGCCTACCCCCTCGCCAGCATCCGCTTCTCCGTGGACTGGGGAGGGTCGATCGCCAACTTCTCGGAGGTCGCGGGCCTCAACGTCGAGACGGACATGATCGAGTACCGAGGTGGGGCGGACGGCTCCCTCACCACCCGCAAGATCCCCGGGCTGATGAAGTACAGCAACGTCACGCTCAAGCGCGGGATCCTGGCCAAGGACAACGACTTCTTCAGTTGGTGGGAGAAGAACCAGCTCGGCACCCACGAACAGCGTGCGGTCACGATCACGTTGCTCAATGAGAGCGGCGACGAGACGGTCTCCTGGGCGCTGCTGCGCGCCTGGCCGGTCAAGGTCGAAGGGCCCAGCTTGAATGGCAAGGGCAACGAGATCGCGATCGAGTCGATCGAGCTGTGCCACGAGGGCGTCACGATCAAGAACGGCTAGCCCGGGACTCTGCCCGCCTCGACGGGCCAGGGCAGGAGCCAGAGGTAGACCCCCCATGACCAGAGCCGATGGTGAAGGCAAGGACTTCCCCTTCTTGGGGATGTGCTTTGAAGTCAGCGCCAAGGGGCACGAACTCGGGTCCTTCAGCGAGTGCAGTGGACTGAACGTGGAGATCGGAAGCGAGGAGTACAAGGAGGGCGGCAGCAACCACTTCGTGCACAAGCTCCCGACCCACGCGACCTCCGCGCCGTTGATCCTCAAGCGTGGGTTGGACGATGCCTCCGCCCTGTGGGACTGGATTCGGGAGTTCGTCGAGACGTCCACGGTGAAGCCGGCGGACATCATCGTGCAGTTGAAGAGCCGCGGTGCTCGGCCCGACGTGCTGCGGTCCTGGACGGCCAGCAGGGCCTACCCGCTCAAGTGGGAGGGGCCCAAGCTCGACGCGGCCCGCGGCCAGGTGGCCTTCGAGACGGTCGAGTTCGCCCACCGGGGCATCGTGGTGGGTGGCGGCGCGAGCGGCCGGGGTTGAAGGCCGGGCCGACCCGGTGGGAGCACAGCATGTTCATCAACGAGATCGTCAGTGAAGTCGCACTTTCGCAGCACCCGGAGCACCAGGCTCAGGGGCCCGTTCCGTCAGGGCTGGGCTCCCTGCGGCCGGAGGAACTCGAAGAACTCGTGGAGCGGGTCGCCGAGGCGGTCCTGGAGCGGCTGGCGCAGCACTGGCGCGAGTAAGCCATGGTCAAACTCACCATCGAGGGCTATCCGGACAGCGGCTTCTCGGGCTCACCGCTCAAGGACACGACGTTCGTCGCGGACTTCAACCCCACCGACTACACCTGGACGCGTTCGAACGACTACGTCGCGACGCCCACCCCGCACACCAGTCGACCGAAGACCAAATACGACCACGGCAACAACGACCAGTTGAAGATCGCCTTCATGTTCGACGGGACCGGCGTCAACGACGCTCCGGAGGGCATGCCGAAGACGGTCTTGGAGCGTGTCGAGCGCTTCCTGGGCCTCTTGCGCTTCCGGGGTCGGCAGCACATCCCACCGCACTGCAAGGTCATGTGGGGGGGCTTCACCTTCCAGGGCGTGCTCAAGTCAGCCAGCGCCAACTTCGTTCTGTTTGACAAGCAGGGCGTGCCCCTGCGCGCCAAGATCAGCGCCGAGTTCGAGCAGGTGGTGAGCCGCAAGGCTCGCATCGCGGAGGAGAAGAAGAGCTCGCCCGACGTCGACCGTGTGTGGGTCGTTCAAGCCGGTGATCGGCTCGATCGAATCGCTTTCGAGAGCTACGGCCACGTGGCCTACTGGCGTCAGTTGGCCTTTGCCAATGGACTGGCAAATCCTCGCTCCCTGGAGCCCGGTAGGGTCCTGAGCCTTCCGCTTTTGGAGCTGGTGTGAGCGCGGATACGTCCGAGAGCATTGCGGAGTTCGCCATCGCGATCGATGGCGCCGAAATCGACCAGGCCACCGCCGAGGACGTGATCCGCATCGAGGTGTGCGAAGAGGTCGGCCGGCTGGCGCGCGCATCGGTGGTGCTGCGTAACTGGGATCCCGAGGCCGATCCGGCCGGCGACGCACCCACGGCCAAGCTCGAGGCGGGCCGCGCGATCAAGATTCGGCTCGGCTACGACAGCAAGCTGGACGAGGTCTTCGACGGCATCGTGGTCGCCGCGGTGGTCCAGGTGCGCCGCGGCGACCTGCCTCGACTCGAGCTGCGCTGCCGTTGTCGCGGGATCGGCCTGCTGGGCAGCGCTCGCTATCGGGTCTGGGCCGATCAATCGGATCAGACGGCGGTGGACAGCATCTGCAGCGAGGTCGGGCTGAAGGCCGACGGTTCGTCTGCCTTCGTGAATCCCTTCCTCGTGCAGCATCGCGTCAGCGACTGGACCTTCGTTTTGGCGCGGGCGGCGGCGCTGGGTGTGCAGGCCTACGTGCGCGGCAGCACGCTGAACTTCAAGCCGGCAGCGACGGGGAGTCCCGCGGCGACGCTGCTCTGGGGCGACAACCTGGTCGAGTTCGAGCTTGCCCAGGACATCTCGAGCGCTTTTGGAGACTGCGAGGGGACCGCCTGGGACCCCGAGTCCAAGCAGCCCCTGTCGGTCACGACGGCCGCGAGCGCTGCCCGGGGCCCGGCCGGCTCGCGGCCCTCGCGCACCAAGCTGCTGGCCACCGAAAAACTCGACGGCGCCCGCAAGCGCCGCGTGGCGGAGTGCGTCGCCATGGATCAGGCCGAGCTCGAGGCCTGGACCCAGGCGCTGGTCGATCGGGGTGCGACCGACAGCTACCACGGCAGCGCCTCCTGCGCGGGCGACGCCCAGCTCCGCATCGACTCGATCCTGGAGATCAAGGGGCTCGGCAGCAGCTTCGACGGACCCCACTACATCACCCGCGTGAGTCACCGATTCACGGTGCAGGGCTTCGAGACGCAAGTTGGCCTGGGCACTCCGCCCACGCCGACCCCCGAGGCGCGCGCCGGCAGCGCAAGGGTCATGCCGCCCATCGATTCGATCGTGATCGCCACGGTGGAGTCCTTCGAGGACAACGAGCGCTCGCAGTGCCGGGTCCAGATCCGCTTTCCGTGGATGGACGCCGAGGAGCCCCCGGTCTGGGCACGGCTGGCGACGCCCTCGAGTGGCGGCGGGCGCGGCTTCGTCTTCGTGCCCGAGCCGGACGACGAGGTGCTGGTGCAGTTCCTCGACGGTGACCCGCGCCACCCGGTAGTGGTGGGCAGCCTGTGGAACGGAGTGGACGCACCTCCCGAGCAGTACGACGCCGAGAAGAACGACCGCCGCACGATCGTCAGCCGCTCGGGCCACGCGATCACCTTCGATGACGGTGACGACGGACCCGGCGTGCTGGTGCAGACGGCGGCGGGGCAGGTGCTGCACCTGGACGACACCTCGGGCTCGGAGCAGATCCGTCTGGAGGACAAGACGGGCAACCAACTGACCATGGACTCGGGGGGCATCGCCCTGACGGCGGCGTCGGGCAAGTCGATCAAGCTGTCGGCCTCGGGCGGCAGCGTCGAAATCACGGCCAACGAGGTTTCGGCCAGCGCCGACTCGAACGTGTCGCTCAAGGGCAACGCGACCGCGAGTCTCGAGGGCAGCGCCAAGGCCGAGGTCAAGGGGGCCCAGGTGTCGCTCAGTGGCGACGCCATGGTCACGGCCAAGGCACCCATGATCCAGTTGAACTGAGCGCGTGCGCCCATGGAGCTCGATCCCACACAAGAACCCGCAGGGCGCTCTTTCGAGGACGCCTACCTCGGCCGCGGCTGGGCCTTTCCGGTCACGTGGCGCACGGACCGTGACGGAGGCGGTGGGCGGGTGCGCGTGAACATGGCCGAGAAGCTCGAGGACATCCAGCAGTCGATTCGGCTGATCCTCGAGACGGCGATGGGTGAGCGGGTGATGAACCCAGAGTTCGGATCCGAGGTACAGCGCTACGTCTTCGCGCCGATCACTCCTCAATCGATGGCCGACCTCGGGCGCGCTGTGCGGCAGGCGCTGATTGTCTGGGAGCGTCGCATCCGCGGGGTCGAGGTCGACGTCGGCTCGCACCAGGGCGAGATCGGGCGACTCGACGTGAAGATCAGCTTCTTCGTCGACACCCACCGCATGCGGCAGAGCTTCATCTTCCCCTTCTACGTCGACCAGCCGGGCGGGCAGTGATGGGCGCGGCCTTCCGGGCGGACAGGCGCGGGGAGCTGGAGATCGTCGCGCAGCTCCGACAGGTCGCCTCGGACCTGCCCACGCCTCCGGGCGAGGGCAACTGGGTGGCGGATCTCTTGGCCGACTCGAGTGAGCCGTCGGCGGCCGTGCTCGAAGCCATCGGCGGTCGCCTGGCCCAGGCCGTCGGGCGCTTCAACACCCTCCCCGAGCAACTCCGCGAGCGCTACTTCGTCGACCGGCTGGGGATTGCCCGCCGCCCGCCGCAACCCGATCGCGCCTACGCGCGCCTGGCCAAGGTCGCGGCCCAGCCACCCGTGCGCGTGAAGGACGGCACGGTGTTCGTCGCCAACGAGGAAGACCGCACACCCCTGCGACGCTATCGGCTGCGGCAGGGGACCACGGTCACCGGCATCGAGCTCGGTGCGGTGACGAGCTACCAACGCCTGGCGGACGGTCGCGATCTGGTGCTGCAACGGTCGCTCGAGAAGGGTGAGCTGCGGGAGCCCTGCTTCCCCTTCGGCCGGGCCGAGGACGCCGCGCTGTACGGCGTGGCGCGCTCGCTGTTCATCGTCAGCCCGCTGCTCGAGGCCGCTCGAAGCGGAACTCGTCTGCGCGTGACATTCGAACGGGTCGGTCCATCGGTCGAACAGTTCATGGAGGGCCTCAGCGCCCTCGAGTGGCAGGGGACCACCAAGGCCGGCTACGTGCCCCTGGTCGCGTCGGAGTTTCGCGAGCACGGCACCGACGTCGAGGTGATCTTGGACCTCGACCTGGACCTCGAGCCGGCCGAGTTCGAGTCCGGAGGGCTGCCGAGTGCCGAGGCCGAACGCATCGATCGGGGGCTGGTTGCGGCCCTGCGGCTGCGCAAGCCGACGTCCGGGGACGTTGGTGCAGGCCAGGACCTAGGAGCCTGCGCGTTCATGGCCTTCGCCGAGATTTCGCTGGTCTTCGAGGGGCCGCGCTCCTTCGTCGATCGCGACCCCCAGGCGGACCCCGGCAGCTTGGAGCTGACGGATGGGCTCCTGAACGGTCAGCCCCTGGACCTGAGCGCGCCCTTCGCACCCTTCGGCGATCCGGCCTCGAGCGGGAACACGCTCCATTTGGCCTGCGGTGCCATCTTCGGTCTGCCCTTGGCCGAGCTCTCGCTCTGCTTCCGCACCGCGAGCGGGGACCTGCGCCGGCACCCGATCGTGCCCCTCGTCGACGAGCTCGACGTCCCGGCACAACCGCAGGTGACCTGGCGGCGACGGCGACAAGGCCAGTGGCAGGCTCCGGCCCGGATGGCCTGGATCCGGCCCCTGCCCACAGCACCGCGCGAGGGTGGAGACCTGGACTCCTTCGGCGGCCAGCTACGCATCCACCTGCGCGAGAGCGGCATGCCCTTCTCCGAGGAGGCGACGGTGGGCGCGCGTCGGGGTCACTGGCTGCAAGTCCGCCTGCATCGCGGCGATTTCGGTTGGGCCACCTACCTGCGCGACCAGGAGCGCTTCGTGCGCGAGATGGTCGAGCGCTCTCGACCTTCCCTGTGGCGCAGCCTCTTGAATCTGCTGGGTCTGGGGGGCGACGACGAGCCCGTGCCGCCCCCGCGCCCGCCCAGTCCACTGGTGGCCAGGGCGTCGGTCGTCTTTCGCTCCGAGTCGATCCGCGAAGGGCTGGTCTCCCTGTGGGTCTCGGTGGCCGACACCTGCCCGATGACGAAGGCGGAGATGCGCTCCAGCTTCGAGGTCGGCGTCGACGGAGTGCGGCGCTTTCGTCCCTTCGACTTCGGCCGCCGGGACTGGGGCGGGGAGCTGTACCTGGGCTTTCGCGGCGCCCGCTCGGGGACCTCGGTCAGCATGTTCCTGGACGTTGCGACGGTGAGCGCCCAGAGCGTGCGGACCAACGGCGAGGTGTCCTTCGAATACTGGAACGGCAACGGCTGGAGCGACCTCGAAGTGCAGGACGAGACGCGAGGCCTGACCCAGGCGGGCATCGTGCGCTGGCGCTCGCCACAGGACTGGCTGCCGCCCACCCGCGTCGAACCCTTCACCATGGGGGATCGCGAGCCGCGGACCTGGCTGCGCGTTCGCGTGCGACGGCCCAGCGACGGGTTGTGGCTGGCGCGCATGACCTGCGACGCGGCCGAGTTGGAGTACCTGCCCGAGGGGCCGGACGATCAATCGCCGGAGCAGGAGTTGCCCATGGGCTCGCGCCTGATCCCCGAGCACGGGCTTCCGGGCCTCACGGGTGCGGAGCTGCTGGAGCCCAGTCGCGACGGCTGTGGTCCGGAGTCTTCGATGGCCAACGTGAGGCGAGCCGGGCGCGTCACGCGGCATCGCAACCGCGCGGGTTCGGCGCGCGACATCGAGTGGATGGTCCTGGATCGGTTCCCGATGCTGCGGCACGTGCGCTGCCTGCGACCCGCGCCGGGCGCCGTCGGTCAGCCCTTCCCACGCGGGCCGCGCCTGCTGGTGGTGCCCGACCTGCCGGGCCCCCTGCCCCTGGCTTCGGGATCCCTGGTCGAAGACGTGAGTCGCTTCCTCGCCGACCGCTCGGCGCCGGGGGTTCGAATCGAGGTCCGCGATCCCGAGTTCGTGGAGGTTCGCGTCCGGGTGCGGATCACGATCGAGGCCGGACGCCAACCCGCGGTGATGCGCGAGCGGGTCGACCAGGCCTTGGCCGCGCGGCTCTCGCCGGCCGGTCGGCCGCGCGGCGGGGCACGCGAGTTCGCTCGTCCGGTGGGCCTGAGTGAGCTGGAGGCGGCGGTGCGCCGGGTAGCGGGAGTCGAACGCGTCACCAGCCTGGCCTTTGGCGAGCCCTTCGTGGGCCGCTCCGTCGCCCGCGCCCCGGCCGATCGCATCCTGACCACCGCCAAGAACCACGACGTGGAGGTCGACTCGTGAACGAGCTGAATGCCTGGCGCACCGCGCCGCTGATCGACCATCGCCTCGCCGCCGTCGAGGAAGTCACCTTCGAAGAGCTGCGCGAGTCGGCCCTCGGGTTCATCCAGCGCACGGCGACGACCTGGACCGACCACAACTTCCACGACCCCGGCATCACTCTGTTGGAGGCCGGCCTGTGGGGCGTTGCGGACCTCTTCTACCGCGTCGATGGATTCGTCGACGGCGCCGTGCCCCAGGACCTCGAGTGGACCGCCAGCGTGCCGATGGAGGCCGACGTCGGCACTCGGCTGGTGTTGGCCCAGACCCTGCTGGATCGATTCGCCGACCTGACCGAGGCCGTTCTGCCCGAG
The DNA here is from genome assembly GCA_007751255.1 of Engelhardtia mirabilis. GTDB lineage: Bacteria > Planctomycetota > UBA1135 > UBA1135 > Engelhardtia > Engelhardtia mirabilis. The sequence goes on along the minus strand of CP036296.1, from coordinate 5,316,581 downwards.
CCGCGAGAGCCCTGGGACGCGCCGCCAGCCGCCGCGGATGCCGGCCAGCGCTTGACCGGTCTGTTGGGCTCCATCCTGCGACCCAAGCGCTCGGATCCGACCGCGCCCAGGCCCCTGCCGGGCGAGCCGGTCGAGTCCATGGCCGACGTCACAGGCCCGGAGGCCATCCACTTCCTCGGCCATCGACTGGCGGCGGCGGAGTTCGGGCGGATCTCCCCGGGATCCGATCGGGACGCGTTGCTCGAGGTGATCGAGCGCCGCACCAGGCGCTGGCTGCTGCACGACAGCTTCGCGATCCTGCGCGGCGCCCTCGAGCGGGGCCTCGGCGCGGCCGGCGTTGGACCCGTCCGCGAGCGCTTGGAAGCCGCGGTGCGGCTCGCGACGGAGCAGCGTCGCTCGCGTCGAGTACGCCAGGCCACGGACCAGGGCTGGGACGTCGAGGCGACCGCCGTCCATGGGCTCGTTCCCGGCGACTCCGAGCTGGCGACGCTGCTCGCGCGCCTCGATCTGGACGTCGATCCGGGCTGGTTCGAGGACGAACAGGGCCAAGCCCGCGTCTGGCCGCCGCATCCTTCCCAGGTCTCCTCGGCGGACCCGTTCACCGGCGACGACCACCTGACCACATTGCACCAGCACTTCACGCGCCTGGCAGCGGCGGGTGCCGCGCCCTACGCGATTCCGATGGACGGCGGTCGCCTCCCCGCGCGACCGGGTCGCCTGTGGGCGGTCCCGGGCGCGATCGCAGGCCAGCGCTGGGACGGGCGCGCCGCTGGCGGCGACGACTCGCTGCGCCCCGGAGCGCTCAGTCTCCTGGTCGAGTCCTGCCCAGGATGGAGCGACGACGAACTCCTCACGGCAGCGCGGGAGGCCTTCGAGCAGGGCACGCCGCGTGGCTATTGGGGCCACCGCGACTTCGCTGCGCTCGAGCAGGGTGGTCGCCAGACGCTTCGTCCCCTCGGCCTCGAGTTGCACTTCGGCCTGGTGCGCCCGGTGGTGGTGCGGATCTCCGGCACCCTCGAAGCGCGCGCGGGCGCACCGACCGAAGTGCTGCGCCGCAAGGCCCAGGAGTGCCTGCTCGGCTACCTCGCGAGCGGCCAGCCGCGCGACCACGCCGCGCCGGGCAGCTACGCCACCGGTTGGTCCCCCGGCGCTGCCGTGGATCTGCGCCAGATCGAGGAGCTGCTGCTCGACATCGACCGCGTCGAGCGCGTGGCTTTCCTGCGCGTGCAAGTCGATCGCGGGCAGGCACCGAGCAGCGGCCATCGACTGCTGCCCTTCGAAGTGCCCGACCTGGAGCGCGCTGACCTGAGCGGGCTGGACGTGATCCGACCCTCGTTGGAGGACTTCGATGCTTGAAACCGGACCTCTCTACACGCCGCTCGAGGAGGCGCTGCCGGCGGTCTACCGTCGCGATGCCTACTCCTTCGAGCAGATCCGCACCTACTTCCGGCCCTTGAACGTGGTCTGCCGGCAATTCGTCCTGGCCCTCGACGAGCTCCCCGCTTGGCTCTCGCCGGCGGCAACTCAGGTCACGCCACCGGGCACCTGGGGCGGCACCGAGGCCGAGCGGATCGAGCGGCAGAGCGAGGTCCTGGACGAGGTCGCCGCCTGGTTCGACTTCAGCTTCGAACCGGAATCTGTTTGGCGCCTCACGGAGGATCCGAGCGAGTGCCGCGCGCTGCTCGAGGCCAAGTCCCGGGCGCTGCGTGCCCTGCCTCGCCTGATGCGAACGCGGGGCACGGCGCGCGGGTTCCTCGAGCTGTTCTGCACGGCCTTCAGGCTGGACCCGCGCTCGCCGGACGAGTGTCCCGTGCTGCTGGAGTACTGCGCCCACCGCCCGGACGCGGTCGAGCCGTCCAAGGGAGCTCCGGATCCCGGCTGCCAGCCTGCGGGCGACGACGACGAGGAGGCGGAGCCGCGCATCCTGTGCGACGACCGAGTTGACTTCCTGACGGACGACGGAATCGCCTGGCGCGCGACGCTACTGCTCCCCCCGGTGTCGACCTTTCGCACCCATGACGGCTCGAGGGACGCGCGCGAGTGGATCGAGCGCAACGCCCCGGCGCACCTGTGGATCGACCTGCATCGCGTGTCGGCGAGCTTCTGGCCCGAGTTGATCGAGACCGTGCTGCCGAGTGGGGCCAGTCGCACGGAGGTCCTGGCCCTCGTGCGAACGCGAGTGACCGCGGATGAAGCGCTCCACACCGGAGGCGACGACCAGCTCGACGCCGGACGTCTGCCGAGCGAGGGAGGACAGGGGTCATGAGCACGACAAGGGAACAGCGGCCCTGGCTTCCGCGTTTCGAACCGGGGCAGGTCGTCACAGCGGCCGCGCTGAATCAGATGGCCGATGCGAGCCAGGACCTGGCCCGCTTCCAGGCGCGCCAGTTCCACGGGCAGGGCATCCTCTTCGGCCTCACCGGCCGACTGATCCCCCAGACACGCGAGTGGGAGCTGGGAGCGGGGGCTGCCATCGATCCCCTGGGACGTCTGATTCGAGTCGACAAGCCCCAGCGAGTGCCGGTCTGTTCCGGACTGCTCGATCCGCGCGAGGCGGACGCGAAGCACCCGCACGTCGCCGACCCCGGCTCGCCGACCGAGAACCTGACCCCTGTCTTGTTCTACCGCTCCTACGACGTCACGGACCCGATCAGCGGAGCGACGCGGCGGGAGGACTCGTTCGAGGTCCAGATGGTGCGCGGTCGCGTGGTCAGCCGAACGCCGGACGCCAGCCGCTGCCTGCCGCTGGAATCCCTCGCGGACCTGCGCGCCGGTGACGGGAGCCGCCTCCGCAAGCAATTCGACGAGCTCAAGGCCCGGATCCACGCGGAGATGAGTCGCGAGCAGTCGGAGCCCTTCCGCAACGACACCCGCAGGCGTTTGAGCGCCCTGGACCTGTCCGACGAGCTGAGCTACGGGCGACCCTCCGCCCGAGACGTGCTGACCATGGCCGCCCTCAACGACATCGTCTACAGCCTCTGGCAGCGGGCGCGGGCCCAGCAGTACATCGAGCTGCGCGGCTTCGATTCGGATTTTCAATGGCCGAGGAACGCAAGCAACTGCGAGTCGGTCGAGGTCGGGGTGCCCCTGGGGTGGCTGTACCGCGACGAGCTGCGGGCGTGGCGCTGGGACGGGCGCTGGCGCGCCGGCTTCGCGCTCGGTCTGTCGCGTCTGGAACTCCTGGGCTACTCACCGCGCTTCGTGCGCGAAGTCGCCGCAGACCGCGTACATGCGCTCCTGCGCGGGCTACAGCGGCTGCGACCCTTCCTGCCCCGCGATCGCGATCCGGCGCAGAGCGAGCGGGAGCGGCCGATGGCCTGGACCCTGTCGCCGCTGCAGTGCGACGCCGGCACGCGGGCGTGGATGCGCGAGCTGCGTCTGGACCGGCCCCAGCGCATCGCGTCCCTGTGGCCCCTGGATCCGCTGCGCTGCTCGCGCGAGGCGCCCCGAGCCGCCGAGCCGGGGCCGCGGGGCGCCGACTCGACCGCGCCGATGCCGGGCAGTGGGCTGGACGCGGCGCGGCCGGCCCCGAGCCTGATCGAGCCGCTCAACGATCCGTTCACCTTCTGCGACTGCAGCGAGGTCGAACGGGTAGACCCCAAGCGCCAAGGGCTCGTGGCCCTGTGCGAGTTGGTCGGCTTCACGGTGGCCCAGGTCTTCGGTGCTCTCGCCAAGCAAGTGGGCCCCGGCGGTGCGCGCGTCAAGGTCGCCAGTCGGCCCGTGTCGATCGCCGACGACGAGGCCTGCGAGGGTCTGGAGTTCATCCTGCTGGCCTCCTTCGACGAACCGCTGACCATCGTCACGGAGCACGACTCGACCGTGGTCCTGGGGTTCGCACGCGCGGTGACAGCGCGAGCGCGGTCGCGGGCATCCGGCCTGCAACCCGAGCCGCAGCACGTGCCCTTCCTGCGTTGGCTCTTCCAAGGCTGAGGCCCGACCATGCCGACGGGCGCCAAGGGCCGGGTCGAGCGGCTGCACTTGAAGGTCGAGGGCGCGGGGCCCGAGGCCTTCGAGCTGCGAACCCGACTGGAGCGCATCGCGCGCAGCGGATTGGGCGCGAAACTCGATTCCCTGCTCGCCGGGCAGGCGTCGCAGCTGCGAGGGGCGGTGATCGGTCGCCTGCGGGTCGAGCTGGACTTCGACCTGGCCGGACTCGACGACGAGGCCGCGGGGTGGCTGTGGGCCCAGAAGATCTTGATCGCGGCCCAGGCCTCGCTCGAGCGCGACGGTGAGCGAGCCATGAGCGAGCTGGAGTTCGAAGCGGCCCCGCCGGCGACTGGGCCCTCGCCGGCGGTCGCAAGGCCGACGGATGTCCCGCACGCAGCTTCATCGCCGACGGCCGTCCCAGCGCCGGGTGGGACGCCGGCTGACCTCACGCCGGCGCCGCAGGGGCCGACGTTCCACTCGTCGGCGATTCCGCTGCCGGCGGAGCCCTCGTCGACGGCCCATCCGGCCGAGGCAAGGATCGTCGCGGGCGAGGTCCGTCGATCCGATGCGGCGGCCGTTGCGCGGGTGGCAACCGCATTGGTGGCGAAGTCGGAATCGAACGATGCCGATGCGCGATTCGAGCGAGCCCCGCTGGGAGCCGATTCGCGAGCCTCCTGGAACCGAGCACTCTGGGCGGCCCTCGGCGCCGAGCCCTGGTTCGCGGCCGGCCAGCGGCCACGGCCGACGCGGGCGGCAGCCGCTCCGAAGAGGCTCGCCGAGGATCCGCTCGAGGACTGGCTGCGCGCCACGTGCTCGCGAATCGTCGTCACGGGCGAGCAGCGGGCCGCGGGTGAGGCGGCGCCGACTTGGATCCGCGGCGTGCTCGGGGCGTTCGCCGGTCCTCCCTGGTTCCTCGGCGAGCGGCGCGCCTCCGAGCAGCGACCTGGGAGCGATCGGCGCGGTGCGGCGCGAGTCACGGCCCTGCTCGAACTGCTGGCGGCGGTCCCTGCCGGACTGAGCGAGCCGTCGGTTGGCGCAGCCCTGGGGGAACTCGAGGCCCTGAGGGAATCGGATGCCGTCCACGAGCCGACGGGAGCCCCGCGGCGCCATGGAACGAGCGTGCTGACCGAGGCTCTCATGCAGCGCTGGCCGGGAAGAGAACCCGGCGCTGTCCGCACGAACATCTCCGCGCTGATCGAGACACGCAGTGGTCGGGCCGGAGCGATCGTGCTGTTGATCGCGGCCTACCTCGACGGGTGCTCGTCGCCGCTGGCGCACGGCGTCGATCGCGCCACGCAGGCCATCGGGCGGCGCTTGGCGGGTTGGATTGCCGAGCTAGCTTCATCGAACACACCCTGGCCGCCGATCCTGGATCCCGCCGCGGCCCGAGCGACGTGGGTGCGAGGCAGGACCGCGCCGCAGCTCGCGGAAATCCTCGCCGTCCTGCGCTTGCCGGGCGGCGGGGGGGGCGGGTTGTCGGGAGCCGCGGTCATGGGAGCGGCTGCGGCTCCAATCGCACGTGGGACGCAACCCCATCTTGGCGGGGCGAAGGTGCCGTCGCAGCGACTGGCCGCGAGCCGCGAATCGGATGGAGCCGCGCCCGCGACCGCCGCCGGCGCGGGGACGGTCGACGACGGCGCAACGGTTGCAGGGGGCCCGGCCGATCCGAGTCCCGACCGCACTCTGATCGCAGCCCTGGCCGCTGCACTCGTCGAGGCATGTGCGAACGCCGAAGCCGGCTCGGCCCCGCTCGCGAAGGTGAGCGGTCCCCACGTCGCGCAAGCGCTCTCGACCATCCGCACCGGGAGTCGAGCTCGGCCGCATTGGCTCAGCCCCGACGCCGAGCGCGCAGGCTGGATCCGAGCCGGCCGCGCGCCGAGTGCGGCGGACCTCGCTGGCTTGATCCGCGTCGGATCCGGCGACTGGGCCGCGACCACGTTCGAGAGCCGAGCGGAGTCCGAGGAGGTCGAATCCAACACCGTCGAAGGCCTGATCGACGCTCTGGTGGCCTTCGTCGATGGGGCTTTGACCAACGGGAGCTCGGGCGGCGGGGCAATCGTCTGGCGGATCGAGGGATCGAGCGACGGAGCGAGCGGGGCGTGCCCGCCGCTGGTGCGGGAGGAACTCGCGCCCCGCCCTGAGTCGGTGACGGCGGCGCAGACGCGCGCGAGCCTGGGTCGCAGGGTCGCCGCCGCTATCGCCCGCCTCGATCAACTCGGCGCACCGTGGCCCGAGTGGATCGATCGCGGCGCCGCCGAGACAGCTTGGGTTCGAGAGCGGCGTGCGCCGGAGCCCACCGAGTTGTGGGCGACCCTGCGGCTGCCGTTCCCGCCGGGCGGAGCTCGAACCGGCGATGAGCTCGAGCGGGCGATCCGTGGGACTCGACACCTGCCCGCAGCGCGGGTCGGTGGTGGCTCGAGCGCGCGATCGAACGACCTCGAACTGGCGCTGCTGTTCGAGTTGGCCCTTCCCGCTCCCGGTGCGCTCGGCGACCCGGCCCAGCGCGCGCGCGCGGCGGCGCGATTGGCCCAGGCACTGCGCCAGCGAATCGAATCGGGCGCGAGCCTGCCCGACTGGTTCGATCGGGACCAGGCCTCCTGGATCGGCGAGGGGCGTCCGCCGACCCCCGCCGAGCTGGGTCGACTGCGGACGGCGATCTCGACCGCGCCGGCGCCCAGCGGCACCGCGGAGCACGACCAGGTGACGGTGCTCGAGCCCCTGTGGTCGGGTGCCGCGCGCGTGAGCGATCGCGAACTCGATGGCAGCGGGTCTCGAGCGCTGACGGTCGAGCGTTGGTCCGCGGAGCCAGGGTCGATGGCTGATCCGGACGGTTGGACTCCGAGCCGCGCGGCGGGACTGGCGTTGTTGGTCGCTTTCCTGCCCGGGGCCTGCGCGGACCTCTTCGAACAGTTGGAGACGCCCGATCGGGAATCCCTGCGGCAACTGCATCGCCAGTGGCTGCTCGCTTCGGTCTGCAACCTGGAGCGGCCCGAGGGTTGGCATGCCGATCCGATGACCCTGCTCCTGGCCGGGATCCCGTTGGAAGCCGAGGCTGGCCGGCCCCTTGCCAGAACGATCGAGGCGCCGCTACCGGCCCAGGCGTTGGCCGTCGAGCGGGTGGCGCGCGCGCTCCTGGCGAGTCTGGCCAACGTCATCCCGGGCATGGCGAGCCACGGGCCGGGGGCGATCGAGCAGTACTTCATCCTGCGCAGTGGGCGCATCGGACCGCGGAGTGGCTCCGCGCGGCGGACGCAGCTCGGACGCCGCGAATTGGACCAACTGCTGGAGCGCAGTTCGCTCCCCCTCGGTCTCGTGAGCTTGTCGTGGGTCGGGCTGCTCGACGTCTCGATTGTCGGGGGTCGCCACCCGTGAGCTGCAAGCAGGTGCTAGCAGGGTGCGGGGGGAGTGCATGTGGTCCTGCGAGCGGCAGTCCCTACGGTGGGGGCGGACCGAAGTGCCCCTTGGCCTGCAACTGGAGGAGCCGACCGTGCCCCCCGCCGCTCGAGTGACAGACATGCACGTGTGCCCGATGGTCACCCCGGGATTGCCCCCGATCCCCCATGTGGGCGGTCCGATCACGGGTCCCGGCGTCCCCACCGTCCTGATCGGCGGCATGCCCGCCTCGGTCGTGGGGGATCTGCTCGTGTGCACCGGTCCGCCGGACACGATCGCCATGGGCTCGACCAGCGTCCTGATCAGCGGCCGACCGGCCGCGCGCATGGGCGATACCTGCGCCCACGGCGGAACCGTCGTCGCGGGTTTGCCGACCGTGATGATCGGGGGCTGATGATGTCGAGCGAGACGATGCCGAGCGAGACGATGCCGACCCACTCCATTTCGACGGACGCACGGGATCGGTCGCGAGGGTATGGGAGGGTCTTGGCCGCTCTGCTCTTGATCGGCACCGTCCTGTCGGGATGCTCTCTCCTCGGCCTCGGCAAGGCGGATGCGGCCCCGGCGGAGACGTCTGCCCCCGCGGCTGCGAGTGCTCCCGCGGAGACGTCTGCACCGGCGGCTGCGAAAGCCCCAGCACCTGCAGGTGCCCCGGCAGTGGCGCAGGGGAGCACGGAACCCAGCACCGCTGGCGCGCCTCCGGCCGTGAGCGCCAATGCGGGTGCCGGCGGAGGTGCTACCAGCGCCAGCGCCCCGCCGCCGGACCTCGCCGGGGACCCTCTGGCGGTGCTCGCGCAGCAACTGGCGCCCGACCCGGACCAGGAGCCCCTCGACTACCAGAAGCAGAACCTGTGGGCCGAGGTCTACCGCCTCGGTCAGTGGTTCCCGGGTGACGCGACCAGTGAACGCCGCTGGGTGTCAACGACCGGAACGACGGAGGCCTGGTACGACACCATGGCCCAGTCGCTCTTGAACAACATCCTTGTCCTGCCGTTGATCGTCCTCGCCCTACTCGGCGTGCTGCTGACGCTGCAGAGGCTCCACAAGCTGTCGGAGGCCCTGGAGCGGACCCAACGTTCCCTGGACGCGGTGCGCGAACAGATGGCGATCCCGGAGCGGCGATGAGCCGGCGAACTGTGCACCAGGAGCGCGCCCCCGGGCGCGGTCGGGGACTCCTCTCACCCATCGCATCAACGACTTGAACGGCGATCCTTGAGCAACCGCAATCCACCGATGGAACGAGTGAGTCGTCGAGAGGACACGGCCAGGACGCGCGCGGTGGTCGCCGTACCGCGCCATGCCGCGGCCAGGGTGGGGCGGTCCACGATCGGATCGCCCGTCGAATCCCCACCAACTCGTCCGGGGTGGGGCCTGGTCGAGACTCCACTCGCGGCGCCGGCGCAGCGCCGATCGAATGGCGCGCGGGCGGATCGACAGGGGAGCGCGCCGGACGGCGCCGGGCCCCGGTCCGAGGGCGCCGCGGGAGAGGCCGTGCGACGCGGCCTGCGCGGGATGGACGATCCCCGGCAACGGGCGAATCGAACCGGTCTGCCGGGCCCGCTTCTGCAGCGCATGGAGCAGACCTTGGGGCACGACCTGTCTCAGATCCGCGTCTATCCGAACTCCCCCGCGGCCCCCGCGATGGGGGCGCTGGCCTTTACGCGCGGCGCGAACCTGCACTTCGCACCGGGCATGTACCGCCCGCACACACCGGGGGGCAGGGCGCTCATCGGTCACGAAGCGGCTCACTTCGTCCAGCAGGCTCGAGGGCGAGTCCGCCCGAACGGCCGGGTCAACGGCGTGCCGATCAACGACGACCCGGGCCTCGAGCGGGAAGCCGATGCGCTCGGGGCGCGACTCGCGAGTCAGCCCAGCTCGTCACTCCCATCCGGGCGCGAGCTCGAGTGCTCGGTGCCCGGTCCCGGCGCGAGCCAGTCGAAGCGAGAGGCTCTGTCGCACTGCAGGGCGATCGCGGCGGACTGGGCCGCGAGCGAGAGACCGTCTACCGACTACTCGGGAACTCCCATTCAACGCTTCCCGTGGTCGGCCGTGAAGTTCGTTGGACTGGTAGCGGGGGGCGCGCTCGTGGGGGGGGCGACGGCGGTTGGCGCCACGGTCGGCGCGGGAATCGGCGCGGGATTGGGCGCCGTGCTCTACGGCGCCAACTACTTCTACGGCCACGACCGACCCTACAAATACGGCGATTCGGTCAGGAACGAGTATCGCAACTGGAGCGAAGATCAGCGGACGGACATGCAGATCGGCGATCCCGCTCACAATCTTCGCGCGCGACACAACCGAGGCGCGCCGCTGGTTCACGGGCTGGGCAGCAAACCGCCTCCGTACAGCGGTCTGTTCAAAGCGGTCAAGGGCGCCGAAGACGACCGGTCCGTAGCGAGGCGACTGCTGGAGGGCACGGCCCATGGCCTTGCCACCCTCGACCAGCGCAGTACGGCGATCATGATGGAGGCCATCGTGGGCCTGGCCGAGCAGTGGCGGAAGAAGGGCGCGCCTTGGATCTTCCGCGCGGACCTGCGCATGGTCGAGGCAGGCAAGATCGATCTCGAGGCGATCCCCACCTACTTCAAGTTCGTCTCGTCGGCAAAGGAGGGACGCCAACAGGTGGGGCGTCTGCGCGCCGTAAGGGAGGGCCGGCTCCAGTTCGGCCAACTGCCCGCCGCGGATCAAGCCCTCTTCCCCTACCTCTCCGACGACGACTCGGACGACCTCCAGTACGAGTCCGACGAAGAGATCGAGGCGGCGCACCACATGAAGGGCCAGCGCCACTTCTACACTTGACCGCCACGGGCCGGATCGAGCGGCCTGAGGGTCGGCTCTCGCGGGAGCCCGCGAGGGGACGCTTCACGCCCGGGACGACCGGCGCCGGACTCGCGAAGGCCGGGGGCGAGGGCCCCGAGCTCGGTCGAGTGCCGCGTCGTCCGACCGAACTGCGAGAGCAGGCGCGGGGGCTGAACTTCGCTGCTGCGGAGCCTGGGCCCTGACCCGCGCCGCCGAGGGGCGTAGACTGCTGCCCCGGCCGCAGCGTCGGATCACCCAATGCGCGTCCTCTTCGTCTACCCGAACCTCTACACCCAGATGGGGTTCAACCACGGCCTGGCGTCCCTTTCGGCCAGCTTGAAGGCGGCCGGGCACGAGACGCGGCTGGTGAACCTGAACGAGAACCTGCCGCCGGTGCCGTCGGACGACGAGCTCTGGGATCTGGTCTGCGACTGGCAGCCGGGCCTGATCGGCTTCTCCTGCCTGACCCAGCAGTACGCGGAGGGCCTGCGCCTGGCGCGCCTGTTGCGCGAGCGCGCGGCGGCGCAGAGCGTCCTGCTCCCGCCCCTGGTCGTCGGCGGCATCCACCCTTCGATGGTGCCGGCCGAGGTCATGGCCGACGGAGTCTGGGACCACGTGGGCGTGGGGGAGTGCGAGGACAGCCTGGTCGAGCTGGCGCGGCGCGTGGAGGCGGGGGAGTCCCCCGACGACGTGCGCAACTTCCTTTCCTGGAAGGGCGGCGTGCGCCCGACCGGCGGGGCGCCCGAGCCCGAGGCCTGGGTCCACAACCCGGTGGGCGAGTTCCCCGACCTCGAGACCCTGCCGATGCCCGACTACGGGCTGTTCGACACGGCTCGCATCACGGCTCAGAAGCACGGTTGGTTCGGGCTGATGACGTCGCGCGGTTGTCCCTACCGCTGTACCTACTGCCTGAACCACAAGATCATCGATCGCTACCGGGCCGAGCTCGGGCGACCGGTGCCGCGGCTGAACTTCTTCCGCTTCCGCCCGCCGGGGCTGATGGTGGAGGAGATCCGCTGGGTGCTCGAGCAGTACCCGGACGTGGGCACCTTCATCCTCGACGACGACCTGTTCACCCAGAACCCCGACCACGCCATCGCCTTCTGCGAGGCCTACGTGGCGGCGGGCTTCGACGTCCCCTTCGTGGTCAACAGCCACGTCAAGCAGCTCGATCCGCGCGTGGCGCAGGCTCTGGCCAAGGCCGGTTGCCGCATCCTCAAGCTCGGCATCGAGGCCGGCGCGGTGCGCGTGCGCAAGGAAGTGCTCAAGCGCAACATGTCCGACGCGGACATCCTGGAGACGATCAAGAGCGCCGAGGGCTTCGGCCTGCACACGAGCGGCTTCGTGATGACCGGCCTGCCGGGGGAGACGCGCGAGGAGCGCTGGGCCACGGTCGAGCTGCTCGCGGCGTCGGGCATCGGGCGCTTTCGCACCTCGCTGTTCTTCCCCTTCCCGGGTACCGAGAGCTATCGCCTGAGCTTGGAGGGCGGCTACATCGACGCCGACAAGGTGGCGAGCCTGACCGACTTCACCAGCTCCTCGGCCCTGGACTTCGGCGCGGACGAGAACCTGTTCATCGACAAGCTCGCGACCTGCATGCCCTGGTTCGTGAACAGCCGCATGGCGGGCAATCCCGCCGCCGCGCGCTACGCGCCCCTGGTCGAGCGGGTCCTCGCGCTGGACGCGCGTCAGTGGGAGGCCTTCAAACCCAGCGTGCGCGAGGTCGACTCCGAGCACTCCAAGGCCGCTACCGCCGCCCAGGAGCTGCACTACGCCATCCGCTACAACGCGTTCATGGGCGTGCGCTCCGACTTCTTCCTGGCGGAGGAGCACGGCATCGAGTGGCTCACCGCCGCCGCCAAGCCCGTCCCCGAGCGCCTGCGGGAGCTGGCCCTGGCCGCCGCCGCCAACGAGGTCTGCTGACGACGCGCCCGTGAGGCGTTCGTACGGTGCCCGTTCGTACGGTGCCAGGCACAAAACCGCCGCCTAACGCCGTGCGGCCCCGGCGCCAAAGGCGCCGGGGCCGCACGGCGTTGGGCGGCGGTTTTGTGCCTGGCAACGTACGAACGCCTCACGGGGCACCCGCACCGTCCTAGAATCTGCGACCGATGAGCCAAGACCTCCCCGATCTGCGCGGTCTGCGCGTGGGCGTGCTCGGCGACGGGATCGTCGACCACTACATCGAGGCCGCGCCGGCGCGGCTTTCGCGGGAGGCGCCGGTGATGGTCCTGCGCCACCGTTGCGAAGAGCTGCGCCCCGGCGGCGCGGCCAACGTGGCGCGCAACGTCGTGGCCCTCGGCGCCCGCTGCGCCCTGTTCGGCGTGGTTGGCGACGACCTCTACGGCCGCGCGCTGCAAGAGCAACTCGGCGCCATCGGCGTCGACATCCAGGGCGTCGTGGCCGCCGCCGGACACACGACCCCGACCAAGACGCGCGTGCTCGCCGGCGAGGCCCACCGCATGCCCCAGCAGGTCCTGCGGATCGACCGCGAGCCCGACGCCGCTCCTCCGCCCGAGGCCCTGACGCGGCTGGCGGGGATCCTCGAGCGCGCCAGCGCCGGTCTCGACGCCCTGATCGTCTCGGACTACGGCTACGGCGGACTGGGCCCGGCGACCCTCGACCTGGCCGGGCGCCTGGCCGCGCGCGGTGTGCCGGTGGTGGTCGATCCGCGCCGGCGCCCGGACCTGGTCGCCGGGCCCACCGCGCTGACTCCCAACCTCGACGAGCTGGCCGGCTTCCACGGCTGTACCCCGGAGGCCCTGGCCGATCCCGGACGCCTGGCCCGCGCGGGGCGCGACGTGCTCGCTCGCTCGGGGGCGCGCTGGCTCTTGGCGACCCTGGGCAATCGCGGCATGGCCCTGTTCGGTAAGGCTGGCGAGGCCTGGACCGTGGCGGCGGCCGGCAGCGACGACGTGGTCGACGTCAGCGGCGCGGGGGACACCGCCGCCGCGACCTTCGCCCTGGCGCTGGCCGCCGGCCGCGACGCGCCCTGGGCCATGGCCCTGGCCAACGCGGCCGCGGGCCTGGTGGTGATGGAGCGCGGCACCGCGGTCTGCGACGCGCGGGCCCTGTCAGCCGCCCTGGTCGGCGCCCCACAGGCGATCGACGCCCGGCCGGAGTTGATCCGCGAATGAGCGCCGAACTCGATCCGGCTGCCGTGCCCGGCGCGCGCGAGCGCGTCGTCGACCTGCAAGCGGCCCGCGCGCGCGTGGCGCACTGGCGCGCCGCGGGGGAGCGCGTCGTGCTCGCCAACGGCTGCTTCGAGCTGTTGCACGTCGGGCACCTGCGCTACCTCTGCGCCGCGCGCGCCCAGGGCGAGCGCCTGGTGGTCGCGCTCAACTCCGACGAATCCGTGCGCCGGTTGAAGGGCGCCGGCCGGCCGTTGACGCCCTGGACCGAGCGCGCCGAGTTGCTCGCGTCCCTGGTCTGCGTCGACCTGGTGCTGCCCTTCGAGGACGATACCCTCGAAGCCACCCTGCGCGCCCTGCGGCCGGACGTCCACGCCAAGGGCACCGACTACACCGCGGAGACCGTCCCCGAACGCCACGTGGACGCGGAGCTCGGCATCGCCATTGCCATCTGCGGCGACCCCAAGGACCACGCGACGACCGAGATCGTGGCGCGCCTGGCCGAGGGCGGCGCTTGAGCGAGGGCGAGCGCGACGCCGCGCTGCACGATCCTGCGGGCGGACCCTCCAAGCTCTGGCTGACTCCGGCGGCGGCGGCGATCGCCGTGCTCGGCTCGATGGCGGGCATCGGCGGCGGGCTGTTCACCGGGCCGCTGCTCGCCATCGTGTACGGCTTCGCCCTGCGGCGCGCGGTGGCGACGGCCCTGGGCGTGGTGCTGGTCAACGCGCTCCTCTCCACGGCCACCGAGATGGCCAACCCCGATGGGCGGATCCTGTGGGGCGTCGCTGCGGCGATGGCCGCGGGTGCGCTGCTCGGCGCGCAGATCGGCATCCACGTCGCACGCCGCTTGGACGAGCGCCGCCTGCGCCAGGTCTTCGTCGTCGTGCTGGCCCTGGCCGGGACGCGCGTGGTGGTGGACGCTTGCTCCAACGGAGCCTCGGTCGCCGAGGGCAGTGGAGCCATCGCTCCGATCGGCTACGCGATCGCCCTGATCGCCGGTCTGCTCGGCGGCACGGCCTCGCCGGTGCTCGGCATCGGGGGCGGCCTGGTGATGGTGCCGACCGTCTACCTGCTCCTGCCCGGCGCGGGCTTCGCCGAGGCACGGGCCTGCTCCCTGGCCGTGATCGTCGTGACCGCCGCGCGCTCCCTCTGGCTGCACGCGCGCGACGGACGCGTGTCGTGGGCCTGCGTCGCCTGGCTGGCTCCAGGGGCGGCCCTCGGCGGAGTGGTCGGCGCGCGCCTGGTACACCGCGACGGGCTGGACCTCGTGGGGCAGGTGATCCTCGGCCTGGTGCTGTGGCTCGTGGCGGTCCTGTTCACGATCCAGTTGCGCCGGTCGAGACGGACGGCCTAGCCCCCCTCGCGCCGGCTGGGACGCGCTATGGCTCCCGGAGGCTCCCGAGCGGTGGCGTCCCGACAGCGAACGCTGGCGGCAAGAGCCGTTTCCGGATTGGACCGTGGAGATCGACCGAGGACCTCCAGGGCTCGTGGAGCGGGGTTGGAACGGATCTTGCTCGGCGACGATTGGCCCCACCAATCTCCGCAATCCCCACTCATTCCGATCTCCATGCTCGAACGCAGTCTTCTCGCCTGTGGCCTCGCGCCCCTCCTGCTTGCGCAGCAACTCCCAGTCGCAACGGCGCAACAGTCCGCCTCCGCTGTGGCCCTCGACGCCGCCGTCGCAGGCTCCGACGAGTCCTTCTTCCCACGTCTCTCGTTGCAGGGCACGACCGTCGTCGGCGAGCCCTTCTCGCTGACGGTCCGCAACGCCGGACCGTCGAACCTGGGTCTGGTCGCCTGGTCGATCGCCCAACAGCCGGTCTTCTCGCCGGCGCTGCAGGGGATCCTCTACCCCGGTGCGCCGCTCTTCGTGGAGGGCTTCACCGTCGGTGGCGCTCTCGACGCCGAGGGCCTGCTCGCGACTGCGGTCCTGCCCCAAGGCCTGAGCGGCATCACCGTCACGGCCCAGGCGGCCACGTTCAGCATTCTGGCGCCGGGCTTCTTCCGGCTCACGGACGCGCTCGAACTGCGGTTCGGCCCCGCGCCCCGCTCGCGCGCCGCGGTGGGGTCCGTCGCGTACGGGATGGGACTGGGCAGCGGGACCTCGACGATCGAGGACGCGTTCTTCACCGACATCGATGGCGACGGCACGATCGACGTCGTTGCGACTCCCACGGACGCGGCCGCGATCCAGCTGCCGTCGAAGCGACTGGGCACTGGCGACGGTGGCTTCGGGCCATCGGAGCTGGTGGGCTTCATCAACGCCGAGCGCATCCGGGTCGGTGACCTCACCTCGGACGGTGAGCCGGACCTGGTCACCTTCGACGTCGGCGGATCCGAGATCCTGGTCTACGACAACGTGAACGCGTTCCTGCCGGGGTTGTACGCGGCCTCCCTGCCCGCGGGGACCGGGCTGCGCGACGCGCAGGTGGTCGACTTCGACAACGACGGGGACCTGGACGTGGTCGCCTTCTCGTTCAGCCCGCCCGAGCTGGTCGTGCACCGCAACGAGGGAGCGGCGGTCTTCAACACCCTGCCCCCGGTCGCGGTGCCCTTCGGCAACAACGCCTTCCTCGACGACGGCTTCGGGTTCGCGATCGCCGACTTCGACAGCGACGGGATCGTGGACTACGCCCTGGCCAACGGCCTCGGCGAGCTCCGCATCATGAAGGGGACCACCTCGGGGGTCGGGGGGCTGTTGAACTCCGTGGCCCTCAGCGGTGGCGGCATCGAGACCGGCCTGACCGCCATCGACCTGCTCCAGAACGGCGACATGTCCCTGGCCGTGGCCAAGGGCGACGCCCAGGTCGGGCCCTACTCGTACACGATCCTGGTGGGCGACGGGACCGGCGCCTTCACCTTCGACCACACCCTCTCGGCGCCTCGGCCGGTGGGTGCCATCCGCGCCGGGGACGTGGAGGGGGACGGCGACCTGGACCTGATCCTCGCGGTCTCCGGCGCCGACCTCTTCACCGACGCCTACTTCGTCGAGCACAACTTCAACAGCCACTTCCCCAGCTCCTTCTCGCCGCCGCGGCCGATCCCCTTGGGCAGCCCGGCCGTGGCGCTCGAGTTGCTCGACGGCGACGCCGACGGGGACCTCGACTTCTACGCGGCCTCCGGCTCGTCGGGCGAAGCGACGGTGGTGCAGTGGATCGCCGGGAGCGGTTTCGCCACGCCCCTGGACTTCCCCCTCGCCGGGCCCGCGGACAGCGTGCGCCTGACGGACGTGGACGGCGACGGGGCCCTCGATGCCCTGGTTCGCAACTCCCTCAGCGGAGAGGTCTGGATCCACCACGGCAACGGCGATCGGACCTTCGGGGCCGGCACCCTCGCCTTCGTGGACCAAGCCAGCCAGGTTTGGGACGTGTTCGACCTGGACGGCAACGGCGTGGACGAGATCGTGATCGCCCCCGACCAGTCGCCGAGCAGCTCGAAGCTGGTCGTCTACCGCAACGTGAGCGGGGTCTACGAGCGTATGTCGGTCTTCGGCGCGACCATCGTGGGCCGGCCCTACGCCCTGGCGGTGGGGCAGTTCTTCGGCGGCTCTCCGGAGTCCCTCGACATCGCGGTGGTCTCGGTCCGTGACGTGTCCGGGAGCTACAGGCTCTACGTCAACCTGTTCTCCAACGATGACGACGACCTGATCTCGAGCAACCAGCTCTTCCTGCTCCCCGTCACGCAGTTCGCGAACCTGGAGGTCTTCACGTCACCCGCGGGAATGGCGGTCTCGGACGTCGACGGTGACGGGCTAGACGAAGTCCTGGCGACGTCGTCCGACCTGCCCGGTGCCGACGGACTGTTGGTCGGCGCGATCAGTCTCTTCGAGGCCAACTCGATCGCGGTCTCCGTCGGCGGTCGCGCCGTGGGGGCGGCACCCCGCAGCGACCTCGACCTCGACGGCCTGGCCAACGAGGTCCTGCTGGCCAGTCAGGGTGCGATGTTCGTCCGCTACTACGAACCGCAGAACGGGTCGATTGCGAGCGCCGCCGAGAGCCAGTTCAGCCTGACCTCGCCGACGACCGAGCGGCTGCTCTTGGGCGAGCTCGGCAGGAGCGACTACGCCGACGCGGTGGCCCTCGGCTCCCAGGGCATCGTGACCCTGGCGAGCGGCAGCGGCGGCGCGACCTCCCTGGCGCTGCGCGACCCCGTTCGCGCGCAGTTCGGTGGACAGATCACCGACCTGACCCTCGGCGACCTGGACGGCGACGGCGTCGACGAGATCGTCGCCATCCACTACGGCATCGACCAGCGCCTGGTGGTCTCCACGGCCGGCGAGTAGGGCTCCCGGCTCGTTCGGCAGTCACGGACGCGGGAGTGCATTGGCTCCCGCGTCCCGTCGCGCGATTCACCGGCGAGCGCACGGGGCCAGCCTGCGGACCTCGCCGCAGACTGCGAATTCGATCGATCGGCCCCCCCTCGGAGGGGCGTACGATCGGCCGCAGGAGGTTCGGAGGATGCAGTGGAGCGCATGGACCGGGGCGCGGCAGGTCGAAGCAGGCGCGGCATCCCCGAGGTCGCGGGCTTGGCCGGGAGCAGGAGGAGTCCTTCTTGCTCTGGTCCTGGTTGCCGCCCTCGCGCTCACGAGCTGTGGCAGTACCCAGACCGCGCTGATCGATCTGCGCTTCCCGGGCCGGGGCGAGCTGACCGAACTCGACGGCCGAACCGTGAGCTGGTCCCACGGCGGAGGAGGCCCCACGGAAGTCGTCTTCGTGCACGGCAACCCGGGGTCGATCGACGACTTCGTCCGCGTCCAGGAGTTGCTGCCCGCCGACCGCTTCCGATGGGTTGCCTTCGACCGGCCAGGCCACGGCCAGTCGCCTCGTTTCGACGACTCCTCGGTGGAGGCTCAGCTGGAGTTGCTGGGCAGGGTCATTCGCTCGCGAGGCATGTCGAATCCGGTACTCGTGGGCCACTCGTGGGGCGGTGGACTGGCCCTGCTGTATGCCCGCGAGCATCCCGACCAGGTGGCCGGAATCGTGCTCGTGGGCTCCGAGGCCGCACCGGACGCGAAGCTCCAGGACTGGGTCCCGGCCGCCTACACGGTGCCTGGTGTCGGGTGGTTCATCAGCGAGCTGCTCCCCTTGCCGCTGATCAACCCGGCGGTGGCCGCCTTCGACCTGTGCGGAGCTTTCGCGCCAGCCAGTGACGTCGGGTACGCCGGCTACAGCGCCAGCCGAGCGGCCTGGCGCTTCGCGCGCACGTCGCAGATTCGAGCCATGGTCCGGGACGAGCGGGCGATGTTCGAGGCCCTCAAGGCGATGTGGGACGAGGGGCTCGGCCCTCTACCGCCGGCTGTCGTCCTGTACGGCGGCGAGGACGAGACGGTCGTTCCGGCGCGTCACAGTCAGGTGCTCGTGCCGGCCCTCGGGGATCGGGTGCGCGAGATCGTCCACGCTGGAGAGGGCCACATGCAGGTGGTCACCCAGCCCCTCGCGGTCGCGGAGTCGATTCGGATGGTGGCCGACCGCGCGCAGCTCGGCCATTGGCCCGATTCGGACCGATACTCGACCCGGGAAGTCCCGGCCCCGCGCAGCGAGTCGAATCCCCTGACCCGCTACTTCGGGAACCGACTGGATGACACCCTCGACATGTTTCCCTCGTCTGTCGCCGTCGGACCCGGCCTCTTCGTCGGCGCGCGGGCGACGGCGTTCGCGGGCATCGGCCTTGGGGGAACCTCGGAGGCGGACCGCTACGGCATGAACGCACTGGCGAACCCCGCCGGTGGGGCCCGAAAACCCGGCGCATCCCCGCTGGGCGGGTGGGAGGAGTCGAGCATGGGCCTCGGCCTGCTCTGGGGGCGAGCCGGGGAGAGCAGCTACACCTGGGTCGGTAACGCCTTCGTGCTCGTGCCCATCGCCTACCGGGCGCGTTGGGCTTCCGCGCGCGACGCGAGCTCGCTGACGTGGAGCATGGTCGACTTCGAACTGGTCGGGCTCGCCGACAAGCACGCGCTGAGACCGGAGCTCACGGATGTCCCCTACTCGCCATGGGACGTCGAGGCGGAGCTGCACCTGATCGGCGTCGGTCTTCGGCTCGGCCTGGCACCAATCGAGGTCCTCGACTGGATCGGCGGCTGGTTCTTCCTCGACCTGCAAGGGGACGACGGCGACTGACTGGGGCCATCGTCCTCGAGCCCAGTGGCCTCGTTGCGTGGAGTCCACGCCAGTGCCGCAGGCGCGTCAGCGCCGGAGGATCAGGCGTGGACCCCGCGCATGCTTCGACGCCGTCAGGCGTAGACGCCGCGCGTGCTTCGACGCCGTCAGGCGTCGAGCCCAGAGGTATCGTTGCGTGGAGTCTACGCCTGTGCCGCAGGCGCGCCAGCGCCGGAGGATCAGGCGTAGACGCCGCGCAACGCATCGGCGGCGGACACTCGCTGCACCGCCAGCATGTGCGCCGCCATCCGCATGCGGACGCCGTAGGTGCCCTTGTACTCGACCACGTTGCGCCAGGCTTCGGTCATGAAGCGGCGTTGGCGCTTGACGACCAGGTCCTCGATCCAGGAGTAGCCCTGGCGGTTCTGGACCCACTCGAAGTAGTTCGAGACGACGCTGCCGGCGTTGGCGAGGATGTCGGGCACGACCGGGACGCCGCGCTCGTGCAGGATGCGGTCGGCGCGGGCGGAGACGGGGCCGTGGGCGCCCTCGATGATCAGCTTGGCCTGGACCGAGTTGGCGTTGCGCGAGTTGATCGCGTTGGCCACGGCGCAGGGGATCAGCACGTCGCAGGGCCGCGCCAGGAGCTCTTCGTTGGAGATGCGCTCGCCCTCGACCGGGCAGTCGACGAGGCTGCCGTGGGACAGGCGCCAACTGAGGACCTCGGGGACGTTCAGCCCGTCTTCGTTGTAGATCGCGATCTGCACGTCGGAGATGCCGCAGACGCGGAAGCCCGCTTCGTGCAGCAGTTGGGCCAGGTTGCCACCGACCTTGCCGGCGCCCTGGATGATGATCCGCGGCCGCTTGTCGAAGTCGGCGTCCACCTCGGCGATCGCCAGGCGCAGGATCGTGCGCAGGCCCCGCGCCACGGCGCGCTTGGCGCCGCGGGTCCCGGAGAGGACCTTGGGCTTGCCGGTCACGACCGCGTTCTCGGTGTAGCGGTGGTGGGAGGAGACCGTGTCCATGACCCAGGCCATCACGCCCTCTTCGGCGGCGATGTCGGGCGTCCAGATGTCCCGGTCCGGCCCGATGTAGTCGAGCATCGACGCGGTGTAGCGGCGCACGGCGTGCTCGAGCTCCTTGACGGAGCGGCGCTTGGTGTTGATCCGGATGCCACCGGCGGCGCCCCCGAAGGGCACGTTGAGCACGGCGGACTTCCAGGTCATCCAGGCGGCCAGGGCGCGTAGATCGTCGATCTTGAGCGTCGGCGTGAGGCGGATCGGACCCATGAACGGGCCGAGGCCCTGGTTGTGGAGCACGCGGTAGCCGTCGAAGACCGCGATCGAGCCGTTGTCGAGCTTGACCGGCACAGCGCAGGCCACCTCGCGGTCGGGCTTGCGCAGGATCTCGTAGGCGTCCGGGTTGATACCGAGACGACGGGCGGCCTCGTCGAAGAGGCTCATCATCGTCGCGAACGGCGTCTCCTCGTCGAGGGGAGGCGTCGACGGCAGCAGGTCGTTCTCGCTGCCCAGGCCCTTGTCGAAGTCGAGCATGGGGGGAATCAACCCAGAATGCCGCGCAGCTTGTAGACCTCGGCCACGCGCTCGATCGCCACGATGTAGCTGGCGATTCGCATCGATACGTCGTAGCGGCGCCGCACGCGGTCGACGTCGTTGAAGGCGCTGACCATGGCCTGCTCCAGACGCGAGTTGACGATCTCCTCGGTCCAGAAGTAGCCCATGCGGTCCTGGACCCACTCGAAGTAGGAGACCGTCACACCCCCGGCGTTGGCCAGGATGTCGGGCACCACCAGGACGCCGCGCTCCTCCAGTCGCTTGTCGGCGGCCGCCGTGGTCGGGCCGTTGGCGCCCTCGACGATCAGCTTGGCCTTGACGTCGTCCACGTTGCGCGAGGTGATCTGGTTCTCCGTGGCGCAGGGCACCAGGAGGTCGCAGTCCAACTCGAGGGCCGCCGTACCCTCGATGTGATCGGCCTCGGGGAACTTCTCGAGGGTGCCGTGCTCGCGGATCCAGGTCAGCACCGCGGGCAGGTCGAGGCCCTTGTCGTTGACGATCGCGCCGGAGATGTCGGAGATCGAGATGACCTTGTAGCCCTCGCGGTGCAGCAGCAGCGCGCCGATGCCGCCTACGTTGCCCGAGCCCTGGACCACCGCGCGGGTGTTCTCCGGCCGCATGCCGAGGGTTCGCAGGGCCTCGCGGCAGGTGATCATCACACCGCGCCCGGTAGCCTCCGTGCGACCGAGGCTCCCGCCCAGGCTGAGCGGCTTGCCGGTCACGATGGCGGTGGTCGAGCGACGCACGTGCATGGAGTAGGTATCCATGATCCACGCCATCGTCTGCTCGTTGGTGTTCATGTCCGGCGCCGGCACGTCGCGATCGGGACCGAGGATGTCCATGATCGCGGTGGTGTAGCGGCGGGTCAGGCGCTCGAGCTCGCCCATCGAGAGCTCGCGCGGGTTGACCACGACGCCGCCCTTGGCGCCGCCGAAGGGCACGTTGACCACGGAGCACTTCCAGGTCATCCAGGCAGCCAGGGCGCGAACCTCGTCGAGGTGCACGTCGGGCGCGAAGCGGATGCCTCCCTTGGCGGGGCCGCGCAGGTAGTTGTGCTGGACGCGGTAGCCCTTGAAGACGCGGACCTGACCGCTGTCCATCACGACCGGGATCGAAACGATCAGCTCGCGGTCGGGGGCGCGCAAGACCTCACGAACACCAGGCTCGAGGCCGAGGTGGTCAGCGGCCACATCGAACCGCTCCGCCATGGCGAGGAACGGGTTGAACTCGTCCTGCTGGGAGGCCTGCGAAGCAACGGCGGATCCGGTGGACATATTCGTCTCTCACTCCGTCGCGCGGAGCGAGTGTCGGTCCTGGAGGGTTCTGGGATCTCGGTCTGGCCCGCGTGGCGGGTCCGGCCGGGACGGGGGGGAGGGGGGACGGCGAGCCGCCTGTGGGGGAGCGGGCGGGCCGTCGGTGAAGCTGTCCCTGGGGTCGTGGCGCGGCGGCGTCCGTCGCGCCTTCGATCGGTAAGGGATCAACCGCCTATTCGAGCCCGATCGGCGGGGCGGTGGAACCAATTGCCCGAGAAAAGTCGTCGCGAGGTCCGGGGGGCGGAGCTTGACCGAGGGCCGGCGTGCGGTTGGCATCGCATCCGTGCGAACAGCGGCTGATCCTGTGGCGCGTCCCGGCGCGGTCGTGCGTGTCACCGATGCAATGGTTCGGCGCCTCGGACCGGGTCGCTCGGCGGCCGACCCGCGAGCGCCGCTAGAGGGCGACTTCGATGCCTGGTGGAGCCTCTTCGCCGCCGCCCGTCGCGAGCCCCTGCGCCAGGTACCCGGCCGGCGCACCGACGCCCTGGATTTCGACCTCGGTGGTTCCTCCACGAGCGCGGTGCTCAAGGAGTTCGCCGGGGGTGACCCGGTCGATTGGTGGTTCGAGCGCCTGCGCGGTCGGCCGACCCGCACCCCGGCGGCGCGGGAGTTCGACGCCCTGGCCGCGCTGGGTGCCGCCAACTTTCCGGTCCCGGCTCCGCTGCTGCTGCTGGAAGAGGGGCCAGCCCCCCGTTGGCTGCCGCCGCACCCGGGGCGCGGCCTCCGCAGCGCCGTCCTGCTCGAAGCGGTGGAGATCGTCACCAGCCTCGACCTGGCCCTGGCCGAGGCCGACACGGGGCGGCGCCGGGACCTGCTCCAGCGGCTGGGGCAACTCGTGGCCGACCTGCACGGCGTGGGCTGGTACCACCGCGACCTCTACCTGGGTCACTTCGTCCTGGACCGCAGGGACCGAATCGTGCTGTTGGATCTGGGCCGAGCCCGCCACGAGCGCGAGCCGCGGCGGCGCTGGCTGGTGAAAGACCTGGCGGCGCTCCTGGGTTCCGCGCCGCCGGCGGTCTCGGCCGCAGAGCGCCTGAGGTTCCTCGGGACCTGGCTCGAGCGGGTGCGCGGCAGCGTGCCCCGCTCCGAGCGGCGGCGTTGGGTCCGCGAGGTCCAGGCCAAGGCCCGACGCCTCATGGCCCATCGCCCGCGCCACCACGGGCGGCCGGTCCAGGGAGTCGAGCGATGACCGCCCGGCACCTGGTCATCCGCGCACCCAACTGGGTCGGGGACCTGGTCATGGCCACGCCGATCCTGGCGGCGGCCCTGGCCGATCCGCGCTTCTCGAAGGTCTCGATCGTGCTGCGCGGGCACCTCGCGCCGGTGCTCGAGTCCGGACCCTGGGAGGGTTGTCTGGTTCCGGTCACATCGTCCACCGAGGTCGAGCTGCTGCGTGGGCTCGGGGCCGACTGTGCGCTCTTGCTGAGCAACTCATTCGGCGCGGCCCTCCGTGCCTGGCGCGCGGGGATCGGCATCCGGGCCGGGGCGGCCCTGGGCGGACGCCGGCCCCTGTTGACCCATGCCCTCGTGCCGCCCACGCGCCTGGGCCGTCGCTTTCCGATTCCCACCGCGCACCTCTTGCGCGACGTGGCCGGCCTCATGGGGATCGCGGCCGACGACCTGCACCCGCGCCTTGCGATCTCCGCCGAGCGCGCGGCGACGGCGGCGGCGGCGTTGGAGGAGATCGGTCTGGGGCCGGACGAGCCCTTCGTCGTCTGCTGCCCCGGCGCCGCCTTCGGTGCCGCGAAGCTGTGGCCGGCGGAGCGCTTCGCCCAGGCCCTCGACGCGCTCCACGAACGCCACGGCCTGCGGGCCCTGGTGACGGGCGCGCCCTCGGAGTCGGAGTTGGTCCAGGCCGTGCTCGACGCCTGCCGCCACGATGCCGTCCAGCCCGCGGAGTCCGCGCGCGGCCTGGCCAACCTCGCGGCCTGGATCCGCCGCGCCGAGCTGCTGCTCGTGGGGGACTCCGGGCCGCGCTGGTTCGCCGCCGCCTTCGACGTGCCCTGCGTCAGCGTGATGGGGCCGAACTCGCCGGAGCTGACCGCCACCTCCCTCGAGTGGTGCGAGGTCGTCCGCGTCGAGGGCCTCGAGTGCTCGCCCTGCCTCGAGCGCCGCTGCCCCCTCGGGCACCACCGCTGCATGACCGAGTTGCCGGTGGAACGCGTCCTGTCCGCCGCCGAGGGCCTACTCGCCCGGGCGTCGCTTTGAACGGGATCGCCGGGAGCCCGGACGCGGGCGGGACGATCCTGGTGCGGCTGCCCTCGTGGCTCGGGGACCTGGTCGCGGTCGAGCCGGCCCTGCGCGCCCTGGCTGCGCGGCGCGGGGGGGACGACGGCCGGGGTCTCTCCCTGGCCGCGCCCGCGCACCTCTTGCCCCTGCTCGACGGCTGGCTACCCGGCGCCCGGCGCATCCCGCACCCAGGCCGCGGCGGCGAGCGCGCGGCCGATTGGCGCGGCCACGACGTGGCCCTGCTCCTGACCGGGTCGTTCCGCTCGGCCTGGACCGCCCTGCGGGCCGGGATCCCGCGGCGCGTGGGTTGGGCGCGCGACGGCCGTGGGCTGCTGCTGACCGACGCGATCGCGCCCGCGCGTGAGCTGGGGGCCGTGCCCCTGGGGCTCGGCGTGCGCGGGGCCTGGCCCAGATGGCTGCCGCGATCGGTGACGACCTCGTCGATCGAGTTGGTGTCGCTGCTCGGCGTGTCCACCGCTGATCCCGTGCCCCGCTTGCGTTCGACGGCGACCGTGTCGGAGTCGGTCGCGCTGCGCCTGGCCGCGGCCGGGATCGAGCCCGGCGAACGCCCGGTCGTCGCGAACGTCGGCGGCCGACCGGGGAGCGCCAAGGCCTGGACCGAGGAGGCCTGGATCGCCGCGCTCGCTGCCCTCGATCCCGACCTGCCCCTGGTCCTGGTCGCAGGGCCCGGCGAGGAGGCTGCCTTGGAAGCGGTGGCGTCCGGCCTGACCCGCCGCGCGCGCCCGCCCCTGTGCGCTTGGGGTGAGCGCGCCGCGGACCTGCCCGAGCTCCTGGCTCTGTGCGCTCGCGCCTGCGTGGTGCTCTCGACCGACGCGGGGCCGCGCCACGTGGCCCGCGCGGCCGGTGCGTCGACGGTCGTGCTCTTCGGTCCGACCGACCCGCGCCACACGGCCTGTCCCGGTCCGCCGAGCGTGCACCTGCGCCGGGAGGTCGACTGCGCTCCGTGTCACCTGGAGCTCTGCCCGCGCTCGGGTTCCGACCATCGCCTCTGCACCGCGCTCATCGATCCTCGAGAGGTCGCCGCCGCCGCGCAGTGCCTGATCGGCTAGGGGACCGCGCCCGCCCACGAAGGACGGGCGCGGCCCCCGCGCGGGCCGGTTCACCTCAGCGCACGGCCAGGCCGCTGACGCTCGCGGGCAGGACCGGGCTGCCGCCGGGGATGCCCGTCAGCGAGGCGTCGTCGTTGACCACGTAGTCGCCGAGCACCCCTGCGGCCGCGTCGATGACGTAGAAGAACTTCCCGTCGAGGGTCAGGGCCATGTCCAGGGGGCCCGCCGCGGTGTTGGCGGCCTGGGGGTCGAGCAGGCGCAGCTCACCCTCGAAGCCCACGCGGAAGCTCGAGATCGAGTCGCTGCCGGTGTTGGAGGTGTAGATCGTGCGGCCGTCGGGGCTGGCCACGACCCAGCAGGCCGCCGTCTGGGTGGTGGGGGCCGAGCCCGTCACCGTCTGCAGCTGGCCGAACTCGCCCAGTCGGTAGGTGCTCACGGTCGAGGCCGAATCGGCACCGCCGGCGGCTTCGGAGACGAACAGTTGGTCACGTTGACCGAAGGCGAAACCGAAGGGCGTGGCGCCATTCGAAGTCATCGGCACGACCCGGCGCGCGAGTCCCTGGGGACCCACGGCGAAGCGGTCGATCAGGTTGTTCGCGCGGTGGGTCACGTAGAGGAAGTCGCCGTCCGGCGCGAAGCCGATCTGCGCGGCGGCGGCGTCCAGGGCCGAGAGGCCGGTCACGGACCCCGGGATCGGGACGAGGCTGCCGTCGAAGGTCAGACGAAAGCCGGCGATCGAGTCGCTGCCCGCGTTGAGTGCGTACACCAACCCGTCGTGCTGGGTCAGGCTGACCGGCAGGTCGCCACCCGAGGGCGTCACGCTCGTCAGGGCCAGGCCGTACTCGTCGACGCGGAAGACACTGATCGTGTCCGAGCCGGCGTTGACCGTGAGCAGGAAGCGATCGCTCTGCGCCAGGATCACCCCACCCTGGTTGCCGAGGCCCGCCCCCGTTCCGGTTCCACCGGTCGGCACGAGTCCGACGTAGCTGGCGGCACCGTCGAGGCCGCGATCGAAGATCGCGATCGCGTTGCCGTCGGTGGCGTTGGTCATGGTGTAGATCGCACCCGGAGCGACCGTGGACTGGGCGGTCGCGACGCCGCCCGCGGCGATCGCCGCGACGACGAGGACGGAGGAGCGCAGGTTGTCGAAAACGTTGAGTTGCATGGGGCTGTGTGCCTCGAAGGACTTGGTTGCCTGGGGGGGCGAGTCGAGCGCAAGACGTCGACTCCGAGCACTTCGCAAGGGGCGTGCCAAGTCGAGTGAACGGCGACCGGGGGCCGCAGGAGCGCAAGCCATGGAGATCTCGAGCACGTGAAACGACCGACTTCGTTCGAACGCATGACCGGTCTTCGTGCATCCGCACGAGCCTCGCTCGGACTGCGCGGACGCTCAGCACGTCCCCACGACTTCACCCACGTTCTGCCACTGCTGCTCGAGTTGACGCAGGTCGAGCCCTCGGCGATGGCGAACCTCTTGGCGGAGCGGCTCGGCGATGCGCCCAACATCGCTTTGGTTCGTGTGTGGCAAGCCCCGCGCGACGCCGGAGTCGGGGCGACCTCGCCACTGACGCTCATCGCCGCAGCCGGTGAGTTGGTCCCGGCGGTCGAGACCCACGCACCCGCGTTCGACGGTCGCCTGCGGGGAGGCGCGCGGGGGGAGGCCGTGTTGCGCGCCCTGGGCGAGGACGTCCACGACCGGGGCGAGCTGGACTGGGCGCGCGCCCAGGGACTGCGCGGCTACGCCAGCGCGCCGATGATCGCGAAGGGTCGTTGGGTCGGTGGAGTGGAGCTGTTCACCTGGTCGACGATCGCGCGCGAGGGGCCTGGTTGGTTGCGTGTGCTGGCCGATCGGGTGGCGGTCGCGGTGGTGAGCGTTGCCATGCAGTCCGCAGGGGGCGGCGACGACGCGCGCGGAACGCCGCCGGTCGCCGCCGACCGCGCCACGCCCGGATTGGCGCCGGTCCTCGCGCGGCTGCGTCGAGTGGCCGGCACCGACGCGACGGTGCTCCTGACCGGCGAGTCCGGCGTGGGCAAGGAAGTGCTGGCCGAGGAGCTGCACCGCGCGAGCCATCGAAGCGCGGGCCCGCTCGTCCGCGTCAATTGCGCCAGCATTCCCCGCGAGCTGTTCGAGTCCGAGTTCTTCGGCCACGCCAAGGGCTCCTTCACCGGCGCGGCGCGCGATCGAATCGGTCACTTCGAGGCCGCCGATGGCGGGACGCTGTTCCTGGACGAGGTCGGCGAGCTGCCGATCGACTTGCAGGCCAAGCTCCTGCGTGCGCTGCAGGAATCGCGCGTGGAGCGCGTGGGTGAGAGCGTCTCCCGCCTAGTCGACGTGCGGATCGTGGCCGCCACCAACCGCGACCTGGAGCGGGAGGTCAGCCGGGGCAACTTCCGCGAGGACCTCTACTGGCGCCTGTGCGTCTACCCGATCGAGATCCCTGCCCTGCGGGAGCGTCCACAGGATGTGCCGGTGCTCGCCGCGCGCTTCGTGACCCAGTTGGCAGCGGAGCTCGGCCGACCCGGGGCGCCGATCGGCGAGGCCGGCGCGGCTCGGTTGGTTGCCCACGCCTGGCCCGGCAACGTGCGCGAGCTGCGCCACCGCATCCTGCGCGAGCTGATCGATACCGATGCGGGGGACCTGGAATTCGTCGCGTTGGACTCCGGCGCGCCGCGCCCACCCGCATCGGTCCCCGTGGGCGAGGCGGGCGTGTGGACCAGTGACCAACTGCAGGCCCTGGAGCGCGACAACTTGCTGCGCGCGCTGCGGTTCAGTGGAGGCAAGGTCGCCGGCCCTGGCGGCGCCGCCGAGTTGCTCGGGACCAACTCGAACACCCTCGCTTCACGGCTCCGGCGGCTGGGCCTGGCCGCGGGCGGATCAGCGCAGGGTCCGACCGGACCTGCTGATCCAGGACGCTAGATCGCAGCGGTCGAGGGTCTCGGCGCCGCACGGCTCCGACGGGCGGCCCGATGGAGTTCCGCGACCGACCGAGAAGGTGGCGAGCCCGTCCCCGCTTGGCGACGGTGGAATCAGCCGAACCCTAGCTCCGGCAGCTGGTCTGACTTCGGCCGGGCGCCTAGGCTCTGGGTCCCCGCTCCCCCAACCCGACTGCCAGACCCTCCGCCATGCCTCCCGTCGCCGACGAATTCCCCTCCGACGTTCCCGACCAGCCCGAACTCGTCTCCGTGGTGCGCGAAGGCGATCTCGTGTGGCTGACCATCGAGCGGCCGGACGTGATGAACTGCCTCTCCTTCCCGACGCTGCGGCGTCTGCGGACCCTGTGCGAGGAGCTGCGCGAGGACTTGTCGGTGCGTTGCATCCTGATCACCGGCGCGGGCGAGAAGGCCTTCTGCGCCGGCGCCGATCTGAAGGAGCGCAAGACCATGCCCGCGGAGCGCGTGCCGGACTTCGTGCGCAACATTCGCCGCACGATGGACGACGTGGCGTCCCTGCCCCAGCCGACTATCGCGGTGGTCAACGGCTTCGCCTTCGGCGGGGGTACCGAGCTGCTGCTCGCCTGCGATCTGCGCGTGGCGGCCAGCACGGCCACGTTCGGTCTGACCGAGGTCAGCCTGGCGATCATCCCCGGCGCCGGCGGCACCCAGCGCCTGCCGCGCCTGGTCGGCAAGTCGCGGGCCAAGGACCTGATCCTGACGGGCCGGCGCATCGACGCGGCCGAGGCCGCCGCCATGGGCCTGGTCAATCGCGTGGCCGAGCCGGGTCAGTTGATGGAAGTCGCGCGTGAGGTCGCCGGCTCGATCGCCGCCAACGGCCCGGTCGCCGTGCGCGCGGCCAAGGAAGCGATCGACGTGGGCAGCGAACTGCCCGCGGAGCAGGGTCTCGAGGTCGAGGCGCGCTGCTACGAGAAGACCCTGCCGACCCAGGACCGCCTCGAGGCCCTCGCGGCCTTCGCGGAGAAGCGCAAGCCCGACTTCAAGGGCGCTTGAGCCCGGCGCAGCTCGGCTGGGACTCAGCGACTGACGCTCTGCACGTCCGCGTGGGCCAGTGCCGTCTCGAGTCGCGAAGCCACCCACCAACCGATGGCGGCCACGGACAACGCTTCCAGGAGCGATCCGGCCGATCCGAACCAATCTCCCGCATCGGCCGGACCGACGATCCCGGGCATTGCGCGCAATCCGAACAGGGCGCTCCAGCCCATCAGCGCGCCGCAGCATCCGCGCCAGGTCCAGGTTGCCCAACTCGCTCGCCTCCACAGGCCGGCGGCCGCGATCGCGAAGCCGAGGGCCGGCAGGGCCAGGAGCGACTGGCGCAGGGACGGCAGCAGGATCAGCCCGGGCACCAGAGCCAGGGCCATCGGCGCCACGTCCAAGCCGACTCGCACTAGGGCGCCGTCCGGCTCGTCCTGGCGTCGCTCCACGGCGGGAACGACGGTGAAGGGCACGATCGTGGCCAGGGCTCCGAGCCCGGCCCCGATCAGGAGCAGCGTCCAGGCCAGGTCCAGGTGCCGGGCCAGGAGAGAGGCCGACAGAACCGTGGCGATGGCGAGGGCCGCGACCAATCGACGCATGCGACCCGCGCGACGAACGCGGACGGGACCGGGCGTGCGGCCGGCCAGGACATTCAGGGGACGGGCGGAGCGGCGCTGGTGGGACTGGGGGATCGGCCGCGCGCGCAGGCGCTCGCTCTTGACCGGGCCGCCCGACGTGACCCGCCCCGGGTCCCCATCCGGTGGCGGCGGTCTGCGCGGGACGTCGTCGGTCGTGTCCATCGGTATGACTCTACGCGGGGGCGCTTCGATCCTTCGGCTGCGGTCAGGGGCGCACGATGCGCTCGCGCAGCGCGCGGGACCAGTGGACCGTCAGGTTCGATGGATCCACGAAGAGGGCCTGCAGACCGACCTCGACGCCGAGCAGGTCGGGGTCGTCGGGCACGGCGACCACCAACTCGGCCAGGCCCGTGGAGGGCGCGAGGTCGACCGCGCCGAGGACGACGAACCCGGGTGGCAACTCCGGTCCCGCGGGACACTGGGAGGGCGCACCGGGTGGCGCACCGAACAGGAACCAGGCGCGGATCGGCGCGGCTTGCGGCGGGCCCAGGGCGCGCAGCTTCGGGGTCTGGCCCAGTCGCAGGGCCGGCTGGACGTGTAGGGAATGAGGGCGACGTTCATCGAGCCCCGCGTCCACCGTCCCCGGGAAGCACGCCGCGCCGCCGTCCAGCCCGGGCTCGAAGAAGGCCGAAGCCCCGTCCTGGATCGGGAAGTCGCAGTCGATATCGCCCCAGACGTAGGTCGAGGCGGCCGCGCTCGACAGGTCGATGGCGACCGAGCCTGGCAGAAGGTGGGGGGCGAGCGTGCTGAGCGATGGGTCGACGAAGCCCGGGTCCGCGGTGACCAACCCGCCGGGCAAGCCGTCGAAGCCGTAGAGGTTCGAGTCCAGCAGGTAGTCGTTCGGCCGGTAGCTCGAGAGGTCGAGGTTGCCCGTGCAGCCCGTGCCGTTGGCGTAGAAGATGGTGCGCTCGATGTCGTGGAAGATCTGACCCACAGCGGGGCCGAGATCGAGGATCGCACCAGACGTCGGCAGGGGCGTGGGGCCCAGGCAGGGGCCGTTGCCCGCCAAGAGGCAGTCCTTGATGACGGTCGCGATCAGGTTGCCGTCGGTCACCTCGCAGCGCAGCCCGTTGGTGGCCGCGCCGAGCAGCTCGACCCCCGAGAGGTCGAGGCCGATGGCACTCGCCCCCGGGCTGCCCAGGGCGCGCAGCTCGAGGCCCGTATGGATGCCGCTGAGGTCGCAAGCACGTGCCGAAGCCGCGATCGTCCCCTGGGTCGCGCGCAGGCGCGCCGCGCGACCGACCAGCCGCGTCGAGAGTCCACGCAGGTCCAGGGACAGGAAGGCCCCTTGGTCCACGACCGCGACCAGTCCCACGTTGCCGACGGAGTCGAAGACCACGTCGTCCACGTCGACGGCGAAGTCCAGTCCCTCGCCCTCATCGACGATCGAAAGCCCGTTCTTGCCCCGCACCAGCGCCAGCCCGCGCACCAGTGTGCGGGCCTGGGCCACGCTGCCGCCGCGCACTAGTGTCCTGGATCAGAAATTCGGCGTCACTTCCCTGGCTCCGATCGGCGCTGGCGTCGCCAGCGCCTCCTCCGAGTATCGCAGCGGATACGCGTCGTCGGCGCGCCTAGCCAGCATCGATCGGACCTCCGGGCAGTGACGCCGAATTTCCGATCCAGGACACTAGCAGCACGTCGGGCGCGCCCGCACCCGTGATCGTCGGTTCGATCAGGCGCGTGTTCTCGGGGTTGCCGCTGGCGACCAGCGAGATCCCGGCGACCAGGTCGATCGGGAAGCTCTCACCGGTGCCTTGGCGGTAGTCGCCCGGCGCGAGGACGATGGTCTCGGGCGGGGCGACCTGGGTCACGGCGTGGGTGATCGAGGCCCAGGGCGCGCCCGGGGTTCCGTCCCCGGTGGCGTCGCTAACGTGGACCAGGTCGACGTACACGTCCGCACCTGCGAAGGGCGCCAGGACGGCGGCCATGGCGATGGCGAGGAAGCGGCGAGGCATGGCGCGATCGTAGTTCCCAGTGGCCGCGATCGAATCGACGCGGTCCTCGGGGTGAGGATCAGTGGAAGACGATCGCGGCCGCCGTGGCGATCTCGCCGCTGGCGGGCATCTGCTGGTAGCCGAGGGTCGAGCCCTTCAGGTCCGAGCCGTCGAGCACCGAGCTCGAGCCCTCGAGCAGGCGCAGGAGAAGGTAGGGCGCCGCGGCGAGGGCCAGGCGGGTCGGGTCGCCGTCCTGGTCGGCGGCGGCCAGGAAGATCTCGTGGTCGATGCGCGTCGCCGCGTCGATCGCTTCGCGGTCGCGATCGGTGACCTGCCGACCCAGGTCGCCGCCCAGCATCGTCGCCCGCGCCCGCGGGAGCTCTTGGCCGAGGGCCAGGGCGGTCGGCGCGCGCCCGGCGTGCCACAGGTCCGCGGCCGCCACGATCAGGGTCCGTCCGGGCAGGGCGCGCACCGCGCGCAGGCCGTCGAGGGCACGCTCGAGGGCGCCGCCGTCGTCGACCTCTCCCAGCTCGTCCAACCGCGGCGTGCTGACCAGGGTCGGGACCACGGGTGTGTCGGGGAACAGCACGCGCAGGAACAGCATCTGCCGCTCCAGGGCGAGGTGGTCGCGGTGGGCGAGTTGCTCGCGACCGGGCAGGTGCCCCAGGGCGGCGAGGGCCTCGCGGTCCGGCTCGACCCGGCCCAGGGGCGTGTCGAACGGCTTGGAGAGGGGCAGCAGCAGCGGCTCGAGGGGCGCGCCGACCGACCCCAGCACGACGATGCGCGCGATGTGGGCGCGGCAGTGTCGGATCGAGGCGTAGGCGCGCGAGTACAGCGGCCCGGCCCGCGAGATCGGCGCCGAGGGGGTGATCAGCCCCTGGGCCTGGGGCAGGGGCGGCATGTCCCAGTCGTCGGCCACCAACCCGCCGATGCGGACCCGCAGGTCGAAGGCGTCGGCCTCGTACTCGCCGCCGGTGCCGCGGGCCGCGCGGGCCTCGAGGCTGCGGAAGGCGGCGAACGAGTTGTCGAACTCGCGCTCGAAGCGGGCGTCGCGCAGCAGCAGGAGCTGGCTCAGGCGTTCTCCCAGTGCGCGCGCCTCGCCGCTCACGAGGTCCTCGCCGAGTTCCCGGGAGGCCGCCCGGCTGACCTCGTCGAGGGTCGCGCGGCCGTCGAAACGCCGAATCACGGCCCATTCGCGCGGACTCAGCTCGAGGCCGCGGCCCCCGCTGGCGGGGCTCACCCCGAGGGGATCCGACAGGACCACACCCAAGGTGGGGTCCGCGGCCCGGTGGGTCACGGCGAGGGCACGGAGGTGGGGGAGCAAGGGGGCGGGGCGGAGCTGGGCTTGGCCGAGAACAAATCTAGGCCCTGGGGGCCACCACGGGGGGATAAGCTTCGACTCTGTGCGGTTACCGCACAGTGACCGGCCCTAGTTGATGTGGAGTGCGGTTTCGAACCGCCCACCCCCATGGAGCCCCCTCTGAAGCTCATCGTCGACGAAGACGGCCACCGCACGGTGGTGCCGGTGAAGTCCGAGCCCGTGCGGATCGGCCGAGCCGTCGACAACGAGATCCAACTGTCCGGTGGACGGGTCTCCCGGCACCACTGCCGTTTCGAGCCCGAGGGCGAGGGCGGCTGGGTGGTGGACCTGGGCTCGGCCAACGGCCTGGTGGTCAACGGCGAGGTGACCCGCAGGGCCTTCCTGGGCCTGGGTGACGAGCTGGTGGTGGGTGCGGCCACGATCAGCCTGGAAGCCGTCCCGGTGCCGACGCGGTCGATTCCGGGTGGTGAGCAGGCCCTGAGGACCCAGGTGGGCGGCAGCGCCGGGGCACCCGATCGCCTGCGGGTCTTCGCCGAGGTCTCCGGCGCACTCCTGCGCGAGACCGACCTGCCGCGCCTCTTGCGCCTGATCGTCGACTCGGCGGTGGGCCTGGTCGACGCCGAACGGGGCTTCCTGCTCCTGGCCGAAGATCGCAAGGGGGCACGGGCCTCCGGCAACCGCGGGGAGGCCGCCGACGACGGAGCCAGCGGAGTCGACGTGAAGGTCGCCCGCTCCTTCGACGGCGCGGACATCCCGGTGCCGGCCTCGCGCCTGTCCACCGGCATCGCCCGGCGGGTTCTGGCGGAGGGCAAGGCGGTGCTTTCGGTCGACGCCGGGCGCGACGAGCGCTTCGACGGCATGGCCAGCGTCGAGGACCTACGCCTGCGCTCGGTGCTGTGCGTGCCGATCGACGACGGGCACCGCACCGTCGGCGCCCTCTACGTGGACAACCGCCTCCAGCGCGGCGCCTTCGGCGAGCCCGAGGTGGAGCAGGCCACGCTCCTCGCCAACCAAGCGGCCCTGGCGATCCGCAACGCGCGCCTGGTCCAGGAGCTGATGGAGCGCAACCGCCGCCTGGCCGACTCTTGCTCGCAGATCGAGGCCTTGAACTCCCAACTCGGACGCAAGGTGCGCGACCGCGACGAGCAACTCGCGGTGGTGCGCTTGGCTCTGGGGCGCGAGCGCGGTCGCCACGACTACGGTGAGATCGTCGGAGCCAGCGACGCGATGAAGAAGGTCTTCGACCAGCTCGACCGCGTCGTGGAGTGCGAGTTACCGGTCTTGATCCACGGCGAGAGTGGCACCGGCAAGGAGCTGATCGCGCGCGCGATCCACAAGAACGGCTCCCGCTCCCAGAAACCCTTCATCAGCGAGAACTGCGCGGCATTGCCCGATTCCCTGCTGGAATCGGAGCTCTTCGGCCATTCGCGCGGGGCCTTCACCGGCGCCGATCGGGCCAAGAAGGGGCTGATCGAGCAGGCCGACGGGGGCACGCTGTTCCTGGACGAGATCGGCGACATGTCGCCGGAGATGCAGAAGAAGCTGCTGCGCGTGTTGCAGGACGGCGAGCTGCGCCCCCTCGGCAGCGATCGACGGGTGACCGTCGACGTGCGTCTGGTCGCGGCCAGCCACCGCGACCTCGAGCAGATGGTCAAGGAGGGCGAGTTCCGCGAGGACCTCTACTACCGCGTCAACGTCCTCGGCATGAACCTCCCTGGCCTGCGCGATCGGCGCGAGGACGTGCCGCTTCTGGCGCGCGAGCTCCTGGCCCGGGCGGCGCGCGAGATGAGTCGCGACGTGCCGATCCTGCCCCATGAAGTGCTCGCGGCCCTGACCTCCTACGACTGGCCCGGGAACGTGCGCGAGCTCGAGAACGAGATGCGCCGCCTGGTGGTCCTGGCCGACGGGGCCGTGCGGCTCGAGCAACTGTCGCCGCAGATCGCCGGCGCCCTCGGGGCCAGCGCGCCCGAGGCGGAGTTGCCCGCCGTGGACGGCGACCTGCGGGCCGCCGTGGCCTCCTTCGAGCGGCGGGCGATCCTCGGAGCCCTGGAGCGCCACGCCGGCAACAAGAGCCGCGCCGCGGCGGAACTCGGCATCAGCCGCTTCGCACTCCAGCGCAAGCTCGACAAGTACGGCTTGGCCTCCGACGGCGACTCCTGAGGCCAGCAGGGCGGGGCGGGCTCGAGATTCGGGCTAGCGGGCCCCGGAATTCGCGTCGATCGGGCCGGTACCGGCGACTAGGGTCGAGCGGCCCCCCTTTTGGCCCCGCTTGTGCTCGATCGGGCACTGTCGGTGGACCGAAGGGGACCAGGGGTACCCCCAGCCCATGTCCGCCCAGGTCCACCAGCTCCAGCGCTCCGGCGCCGATTGGCCCCAGATCCCCGGCTACCGCCTCGAGGCGGTGCTCGGTCGTGGGAGCACAGGGATCGTCTTCCGAGGCGTGCAGCTCGCGGTCGACCGCCGCGTGGCGGTGAAGGTGCTGCACGAGGAGCTCTCCGGCAAGCCGCGCATCGTCGGCCGCCTGAAGCGCGAGGCGCGCACCCTGGCCCGCCTGCACCACCCGCACCTGATCGGCGCGATCGACATGGGGGAGGTCAACGGTCGCTGGTGGTTCGCGATGGAGTACGTCGACGGCCCGACCCTGGCCGATCGGATTCGCAGCGAGGGGCCCCTCTCGGAGCGCGAGGCCCTGCGCCTGTTCCAGCCCCTGGCCGAGGCACTGGTCTGCCTGGGCGACGCGGGGGTCGTGCACCGCGACGTCAAGCCGGCCAACATCCTGCTCGAGCGCGGGCCGCGGGGCGGGGTCGTGCGCGCGCTGCTCGCGGACCTGGGCCTGGCCTTCGCGGAAGACGATCCACAGCTCACGGCCCAGGGCGGCACCCTGGGCACGCCCCACTACATCAGCCCGGAGCAGGCCATCGACCCCAGTGCGGTCGACGCGCGCTCGGACATTTGGGCCTTCGGCGCGACGCTCTTCCACGCCCTCTGCGGGCGTCCGCCCTTCACCGGCGAGAGCATGGCCGAGGTGCTCTCGGCGGTACTGCACGCGCGCATCCCCGATCCGCAACAGCTGGCACCGCACCTGGGCCGCGGCCTGGCCCTGGTCGTGCGCAAGTGCCTGGTGCGCGAGGCCGACGGTCGCTACGCCGACGCGCGCGAGCTGACCGAAGACCTGGAGCGCCTGCGCGAGCGCCGCGCGCCGCTGGTGTCGGTCTCCGGACTCGACCCGCTCGAGCGCCGGCCCGGTCGCTTCGGTCGCAACGGTTGGATCATCGCCGTCGCCGGTGTGTTGGCCCTGGCCGGCTCGTCCCTGGTCTTCTTCGATCCCCTGTCGACGACCGACGGGCTGGCGACGGACCGCCCGACGATCGCCGACGAGCGCGCGCTCCTGGACGAGATCCTGGCCCAGTCGGCGGGCGAGTCGAGTCGCCTGGCCGGCGCCTGGCGCGAGGTCGAAGGACTGCGTCAGGAGACGTCGGACGAGGTCTGGCTCCCGACTCGCGCGACGCTCCTGCGCCGCATCGAGGACGAGATCGACCGCGTCGGGCGTACGCGGGGCGAGGCCATCGACGAAGCCCTGGGATCGAGCGGCTACAAGGCCGCCCGAGACTTGCTCGAGCTATCCGGTCTGGAAGTGGTGGTGCGCCAGCGCACCGGTTTCCGGGTCGAAGAGCTCCCCAACAGCGCCCGGGGTCGACTGCTGGACTGGCGCGTCGAGCGACTGGACGAGGTCGACCGCGCCCTGGCCGACGGCGTCGAAGCCTACACCCACGCGGTGCGGCGCTATCGGGACGACGTGCTGCTGCCCGGGCTCGCCCGATTGGTCGAGGCCGGTTCCTGGAGCAGCGCCCTGGCCGAGACCCACTTGGACGCGGCCGCACTCGCGGCGCGGGCAGGACTCGACCCGGCCGGCTTGCCGTTGGAGGAACTCGAAGCAGCGACCCTCGAGACCCGCGTGCGCCTCGCCACCGAGCGCGTCTCGATCGAGGGGCGTTGGGCTCCGAAGTTCCGCGCCTTGGTCGACTTCATCGGGACGCTCGCAATGGACCGCGAGCGCCAGGCGCGGCGGCAGGGGGGCCTGCCCGACGAGCTCTTGGACCTGGGCCCGGCCGTGGACGCTGAGCTCACGCGCCGCGGCCTCGATCGCGCCGAGTTCCCCCAGGGGTCGGCCGCCGCCCTCGAGCAGGCGCGCACGGAGGCGCAGTCGAGCCTCGCGGAGGCGAGCCTGCAGGCCCTGCTCGAGGCAGCCGACGAGGGCCTGCGCCTGCGCGCGGACGTTGTCGCGCCAGCCCTGCTCGCGCGGCGGCGCTACGAGCGGGCCGCCGAACTCTGGCGCAACTTCGAGCGCGAACTCGATCCGCGTGTTCCCGACGAGCTCGTCGCGGCGGTGCGGGTGGAGCGCGACCTGGCCGAGCGTCTAGCCGGGATCCTGCGGCGCGCTGCCGAGACCGTTCGCGCCCGGCGTGGCGACACGATCGAGCTGCGGTCGCGCAACATCGGGGTCAGCGGCGAGCTCGAGGCCGGCATCGATCCCCTCGAGGACGGCTTCCGTTTGCGCTCGGTCGGGCGCGGTGGCGAGCGTTCCTACGCCTTCGATCTGCGGACGCTCGAGCTGGGCGATCTGCTCGGGCTGTGCGGTTTTGCGCCCGGCAGTGATCCAGGACACCTCGCAGCCCAGGACCGGTTGGGCCTGGCCCTGCTCTTCGCTGCCGAGGGCGAGCGGGATGACGCCGAGCGGGTGCTCTTCAGCGGTCCACTGCCGGATGCCGCGGCTGCCGTCGTCGAGCGACTGGCCCAGCTCGTGGCCAGCAAGCAGACTCAAGCTGCATCCGACGAGTTGCTCGGCCGCCTCGACGCCGACCTCGACGAGCGCGACTTGGCCGGCGCCGCCGCCCTGATCGACTTCCTGCTGGAGGAGCGCATCGAGGACGCGGCCGTGGGCATTCGCTCGAATGTCCTGCGACGCGATCGCGAAGCCCTGGCGCGGGAGCTGCGCAGCGGCACGGACCGCGTCTCCGAGTTGGCAGGTCGCTATCCGGACGCGCGCGTCGAGGGGGTGCTGGGCACCAGGGGCCGGGTGGTCATCCTCGGTGACGCCGGACGCGCCTCCTTGGTTCTCGGAGGTGCCTGGAGCCGCGATGCGACCGGTGCCCCGGCCGCGCGCTCCTCGCTCGGTTGGGAGGAGCTGGCTGGTGGGGCGGGACTCAGCCTGGAACTGGCGCCGCCCTTCGATCCCGCGGCGGGCCCCTGGTCCGTGGAGCTCGAGCTGGACTTCCCGGCCGGTCGGGATCCCCGCGCAATGGTCCTGTGTTGCGGCGGGTTCGTGGTCGGTTGGGCCGGGGGGGAGGGGGCCAGCCACAGCGGATGGGCGCTGGGGACCCAGGGCGAGCCCGAGTTGGTCGCGCGACTCGCTGCGGGCAACGTCGAGGCGCGGGAGCGGGGCCTGCGGGCAGGTGCGACCCATCGCCTGCGCGCCGAGTGGGATCGCCTACGCGGGGTCCTGCGGGTCTACCTCGATGGGGGGCTAGTGCTGCGCGCGGACCGCTCGCCGCGGGAGCTGAGCGAGCGTCCGCGGGTGGAGTTGCGGGTCTTGGACCCCGTGGTGGTCCGATCGCTGGAGGTCGAGGGCCCCCTGCGCTGATTGCGGGCCACGCCGGCGCTGCGATCGCTCGAGGATCCCGCCCGGCGCCGTCGGGGTCAGGGCTGCTGCCTGCCGTCCAGGGGGGCGAAGCGGGCCACGACCTTGCGGGCCCGCTCCAGGTCGTGCGGGTCGACGTGTGGAGCCACGGCTTCGACCACCCCGTGGACTTCCTCCGGGTCGGCTCCGCAGGCCACGGCGCCCCGGGCGTGGCTGGCGAGCTGTCGATCCTGGCCCAGGGCCGTGAGGGCTGCCACGGCCAGGAGCTCGCGCTGGGCGGCCGGGAGGCCGGGCCGAGTCAGGACCCGGCCGTAGGCGTGCCCCTCGACCCAGGCCGCGAAGTCGGCGTGGTGGCCCTGCAGCTCTGCGCGCACGCGGTCGGCGCGGCTGCCGTAGATGCGGTCGAAGAGCGCGCGGCCGCGTTCGGGGAGGTCCGGCTCGGCGAGGGTCTCGTCCGGATCCGGCTGGCCCAGGCCTCCCGCGCGCCCCAGCACGCCGAAGGCCTCCACGATGCGCGGGAAGCCGGCGAACAGATGGGTCTGAAGGAGAGCCTCACGCCAGCGCCGGTCGGGCCGTACTCCCGGGCGTCCTCGCAGCGCGGCCAGGTCGTCCCAGCGGCCCAGCACGGCGAAGACCGTCAGCTCTATCAGCTCTCTTTCCACCGTCGGGTCCACGGCGGCGGAGGGTACCCGCGCCGGGGATCCCGGCGTCGGTCCCGTCCGTCGAAACCAGGGCCGGGCGGTGCTGGACCCGGCCCGCTCGCGATCGAATCCGTCGAATCGGCGCTGCTGGGGTGCCGAGCGCGGCGCCAGTCGGCGTCCGAGCCCGATTCGAGCCGCTGTCCGGTCAAGCTCCGAGCGCCCGCGCGGCGATCAAGGAACGCAGCCCCATCCATCGCAGTTCACCGCTCCGGATCCACGCTCGGCCTGCCGAGACCGTCGCCCGGCTTCCCGCGCGACCCTTGACGGCGCGCCGGGGACAGCCGAGCCTGCTCGGCTCCAACCGGCCGACGGAGAGTCGATCCGGCCCGCCCCCCGCCCCCGCGGAGCTCCCATTCGGGCGTTCCCGCCCTCCGCATGAAGCAAATCGTCGCCGTCCTCGTCTTCACCGCCCTCGCCGCCGTGGCGTTCGTGGTGGTCCGCAAGCTCAACGAGGCTCCGCCGGAACAGGCCCAGCAGCAGCCCGCTGGCCAGTCCACCAATCCGAAGCCCCTGGCGCACCCGCCCAAGCAGTCGCCGCCCTCGAGCGGTTCGGGCAAGTCGTCGACGCTGACCAACCAGCAGGGCCAGCAGGTGACGATCTCGCCCATGATCTCGGACAAGGTCGAGGCCCTGGCGGAGGTCGACTGGGTCGATGCGGCCCACGGCGACAAGATGGTCCGGATGGCCGATCGCTGGGAGGTCGACCTCTCCGGCGTCGATCTCGAGGCGGACGTCGTGATCAGCTTCGAGGGGGGCGAGATTACCCGCGACGAGCTGCACCAGGCTGCGGTCACGCGCCTGCTCAACCCGCTGGTCGAGGCCCTCTCCGCGGTCGAGATCGGGCGCGGGTTCGCGGCCTCGCGCGGAGTCGAGCCGAGGGTCCTGTCCGACGATCTCAAGCAATTCCGCTTCGAGTTGTGGTGCGAGCAGCACGGGATCGACGTCGAGGTGGGCGACTACGTCATGGGCCTGCGCAATGGGATGCCCGGTCCGGTGGCCCGTCGCTTCTATGACGCGAGCGGCGATGCGGTGCTCGTCGGACTGACGAGTGCGCGCGAGCTGAATCAACTCTCCGCCAGCTTCCTCGCGAACCTGCCCGCGGGCGAGCCGTCGAAGGCGGTCGAGGCGCTGCTCGCCAACCTCGACGACGTGTGGAGTCGAGTCAGTGGAGGCGAGTCGGCCGAGGACCTCGATCTGAAGGGCCTGATGCTGACCCTCGAGCAGCTCGCGCTGCTGCGAATGGATGCCTCGCGAGAGGACATTGCGAAGCGGACCTGGTCGATCTTCGACCACGAGCTGCCGCCCAATGCGGCCATGGGCGTCGCCACGGGCGACCTCCCCGAGGGCATGGCGCCCTGGGAAGCCGCCGACGGCGTGACCTACATCGCGATCGACGAGTTGTGGCCGCTGATCGAGGAGAACTACCGGAGTTCGGCGCTGATCGAGGTGCTCCGCGAGTACCTGCCGTATCGCGTCCTGCGCGCCGAGCTCGAGCGCAGCGGCACCTATGCCGACGATCGGGCGGATTGGGCGCACTGGAGTGCGGAGTACGTCCAGGCGTCGGGCACCCTGCTCGGTGCGCGCTTCCTCAACATGAGCATCCTGGGCTTCCCGAACCTGCCCTACTACCGCGGGATGCAGCGCTTGATTCGTGGCTTCGAGCGCACCCAGGAAGAGGGCTGGCAGTCGGAAGAGGTGCTGCGCGAGTACTACTCGCGCAACCGCTTCCTGATCGAGTCCTGGCGCGCGATCCAGACCATGGCCTTCTTCCCTTCGATCCTCCCCGAGAGCCAAGGCTCCGAGCCGGACTTCGAGGGAGCGCTGGCGGCAGCGGAGGCGATGAGGGCCCGCGTCGATCAGGGGGAGGACTTCGTCACCCTGGCCAAGGACCACTCCATGAACCTCTTGAAGAGCTACCTCGACGCCCGCGGCGACGACGTGGCCAAGACGTTCGCGGCCTACTTCAGGGATGGACAGCGGAGCGACACCGTGACCGAGCTCGGGCGCTCGATCCGCGAGACCTACTACTACCGCATGCTGAACTGCGTGTCGGCGGTCTACAACGCGGTCGTGGAGCTGCGCGGAGACGAGGTCAGCCAGCCGTGGCGCACCGAGTTGGGCTACCTGTTGATCCAGATGAACGGGGCCTCGATGCGTGCGCTGGAGCAGGAGTTCGAGGACATCGAGGTCCAGACTCGGCTCTACCACCGCGATGTGTGCTACCAGGCTTGGGCCAACGGCGTGATCCGCTCGACCGAGTTCACGACGGCAGGGGACAACTGATTAGCCGGCCGCGCAGTCGTGCCCTCTGGATAGGGCACGGCTGCGGGGCGAAGGCGGGATCGCGCGAATCAGGTGGGCCGGGCCCTGGGGGGGGGCTCACTTGGAGAGCCGAGCCAGGGCTTCGCCCATGCGAACGGGATCCTCGGGGCCAAGCTGCGGAAGCGCCTGCGCCATCCCGGGCGGGAACAGCAGGATCACCGTCGAGCCGAGCTCGAAGCGCCCGAGTTCCTCTCCGCGAGCGAAGTGGGGATCGCGGCGAGTCGGGTATTCCTGGCCGGGCTCGACGCCCATCACGCGGATGCGGCCCACGTTGAGGGCACCGACGAGCACCAGGAAGTAGGTGCCGCGGCTCGAGCGAAGTCGTAGTACGGCGCGTTCGTTGCGGACGAAGACCCGTGGTCGGGCCAGGAGCACCTTCGGCGCGACCGAGAAGCGCGCGCCGTCGACCCAGCGCACCCGCTCGAGTTCGCCTGCCTCTGGGCAGTGCACTCGATGGTAGTCGCGGGGGGAGAGGTAGACGGTGAGCGCCAGCCCGCCATTGAGCTCCACCGGTCCGTCCGCCCCGCAATCGCCCTCGACCCCAGCCAGGAGCTCGGACACCGAGTAGGGCTGGCCCTTGGCCTGGAGGATCGTGTCGTTCTCGATCGGCTCGATCGACTGGACCCTTCCGTCGGCCGGCGAGGGCAGGAACATCGGGTCCGCGACGATCGGTCGGGCTCCGTCCACGAGCCGCCGCACGAAGAAGGCCGCCACGCTGGCGTAGCCGTCGAGCGGTGGGCGGGTCTCCTCTAGGTCGGCCTTGGCAAGGGCCGCGAAGATCCGGTGCGCCGGAGCGCGCAGGCGCTTCGGAAGGCGACGGTCGGCGAGCCATCCGACGGCGTGTGACCCGAGGGTGCGCAGGGGCGTGGTCATGGCGGCGAATGCTAATCGGGCCGAGGGCGGAAACCGCACTCGGCCCGATCGCCTCCGCCCTCCCGAAGGGAGCCGTCAGGCTCGGTCGTTCGTCGATCGGATCAGAAGCCGCCGCCGCGACCACCGCGACCGCCGCCAAAGCCCCCGAATCCGCCGCCGCCGAAACCGCCGAAGCCTCCGCGTCCACCCTGGTTCATCCAGGCCTCGGACACGCCGGCTCCGAGCCGCAGCTCGATCGCGCTGCGCGTGGTCTCGCGCACTTCGCCCATGCGGTCGCGCATGGTGTCGCGGGCCTCGCTGTCGGCCCAGTCGACTTCACCCATCTCCTCCATGACCGACATCCGCAGCTCGGCCTCGTCGGTCAGGATCGTCGCCAGGGTGTCCCGGTCGGCCCCGCTCAGCCCGAGTTCCTCAGCCAGCCGATCGGCCGTGCTGGCGGCGCGGTCCAGGGTGCGCTCATAGCGCTCGGCTTCGCGATCGGCCTCCTCCTGGAGGCGTTGTTCTTCCAGCACCTGCAGCACTAGCTCCTTGCCCTCCGTGCCCAAGTCGACCGCCTTGGCCGAGGCCAGCTCCATCTCGGAGTCGGCCAGGGCGACCGGGGTCAGGCCGACCGGTCGCCGGGACTCGATGCTCGCAAACTCCTGGCGGAGCCTGTCGACCTGGGCCTGGAGCGACGCGACGCTCATGGCGAGCTCGACGTTGTCGGCTTCCAGCGCGTCCATGTCGCCCTCGTTGATGGCGGCGCTCGCGACCCGCGGCAGGGCAGTGTCCTGGGCGACGCCGGTGGAGGAGCTGGCGTTGGCTCCGCCGACGGCG
The DNA here is from genome assembly GCA_007751255.1 of Engelhardtia mirabilis. GTDB lineage: Bacteria > Planctomycetota > UBA1135 > UBA1135 > Engelhardtia > Engelhardtia mirabilis. The sequence continues at coordinate 5,272,883 of CP036296.1, read as the reverse complement.
AATTCGAGGGCCAGGAAGGTGATGCCGCCGGCGAAGGCGCCGGCGAGGATGGGCTTGAGGTCGGACATCGGTGCTCGGATGCTTGGGGGGGGCGGAGGCCGCTATTCTCGTGGGTCCAACAGCCTGTCGATCCCATGGTTCCCCCTGAAATCGCCCGTAGTCTCGCCGAGGCCAGGGCTTCCATGCATTGGGCCATCGAGCCCAGTGCCTTCGCCCTGGTCGGCTTCCAAGGACCACCGCTGCCGGAAGACCTCGAGGAGCTGAGGGGGGAGGGGCCGGCCCAGATCGTCCGGGAGGGGGGCGAGACGACCATCCTGGCGGTCGCGGACGCCTGCGATCGGATCCTCGAGCGGCATCCGGCGGGGCGCAGCGAGCGACCCCTGGTCTGGATCCGATTCGAATACTCGATGGGCTGGGAGGTGGTGGGCTTCCTGGCCCTGGTGACCGGCGCCCTGGCCGAGGCGGGGGTGCCGCTGGGGGCAGTCTGCGGGTTCAGCCGCGATCACCTGTTCCTGGGGGAGAGGCACCGCGCCAAGGCCGTCCAAGTGCTCGGCGCGCTCTTCGGTCCGCCCCAGCCCTAGTGTCCTGGATCAGAAATTCGGCGTCACTGCCCGGAGGTCCGATCGATGCTGGCTAGGCGCGCCGACGACGCGTATCCGCTGCGATACTCGGAGGAGGCGCTGGCGACGCCAGCGGCGATCGGAGCCCGGGAAGTGACGCCGAATTTCTGATCCAGGACACTAGCCCGCGTCGCTCTCGCGTCGAGCGCCGCCCCCGAACGGGAGCGGCCCCCCCCGCGACGAAGCGCGGGAGGGGTCGCTTTGGCTCAAAGGCTCGAGTCATCGACTCCCGGACCTTGGCCCAGGAGTCTCCGACTCAGAGGCTCACTGAAGCACCGCGGTCTTGGCGTTGGTGAGCTCGGTCACGTCGAGCGAGCCGACGAGAGCCGAGACCTGAAGGCCGAGACCGTGGATGCCGAGGCGAGCGCCGCCGGCGCCGGGCGCGGCCGTCGCAAGCGGAATGGCCGCGGGCAGCTGGCTGGAGCCAGAGATGCCGCTACTGATGCCGTAGTCGAACAGCGAGGTGACCGAGCCGTCGATCGGCGAGATGTTGTTGGTGAACGCACCGAGGAGGCCGATACCGGCACCAAGGAACGCCGAGGTCGAAGCGTCGAAGTTGATGGCGATCGTCTGAGCGCCTTCACGGACCGTGTTCTGCGGGGGCAGAATGTAGGTACCGAACTTCGGCGGAACCACGCCACCGAGGTCATCCCAGGACAGGGCATTCTGCTGGCCAAGAGCACTCGGGGTGCTCGAGAGCAGAATGAACGCCTGGTTGAACACGATGAAGGGGTCGAAGACCGAGGCGGCCGCCGCAGTGGTCTGGGAGCCCGAGAGGCGGTCCAGGATGCGGAAGTCGATGGTCGACAGGTTGCCGCCAGTCACGGTCCAGTCAGCGTTACCACCGCCAGTGTTGGCGTTGTTGATACCGCTGAGGTTGGGGGTGCTGAAAGCGACGCCGCCGAACCACTCCGTGTCACCGGGCTGGTTGAGGAAGATCGTGCCACCGGTGAGGGTGTTGTTGATCTCGTCGAAGGCGGTCCAGCGCGAGCCCGCCACGGTGCCGCTCTGGTCGGCGTTGACGCCGAACAGGTTGAGGCCCGAGAGGACGTTGCCGTTGGTCGAGCCACCGGTGCCAGCGGGGTTGATGCCGTTGAGCTCGGAGGTCGAACCGATGAAGTACTGCTTGTTGAAGTCACCGGCGTTGACCGGGCCCTGAACCTCGAAGAGGAAGTGGGCCAGGAGCGGGGTGCCGGGGAAGAAGGCGCCAGCGACCGGGTCCGCACCGAGGGTGTTGGGACCCTGGGGCAGCGGGGAACCGGTGAACTGGAAGGCGATCTGCCAGAAGAAGCCCTGGTTCAGCGAGGAGCCAGCCGTACCGGCGATGACGCCGGGAAGGATGAAGCCGCCGAAGCTCTCGGACAGGTTGCCGGCTTGGGCGAAGAAGCCCGAGAAGCAGCTGTCGTCACCCAGGTCGTCGGAGACCTGCGAGTTGAAGAGCATCGGGCCGAGGTCGACACCGGGGATGGTGTTGTTGCCACCCCAGGCCTGGGTGTAGTACGCCCAGGTCAGTTCCCAGTTGCCGCCGTTGGTTTCGTTGCGGCCGCCCTGGGTGATGTCCACCGAGTAGCAGGCGCGCATCGCGTCACCGATACCGATGTCGGCACCGCTGGCGTTGACGTCGAAGAAGCCCGGTCCAAAGACGAGGACCGGGGGCCCGCTGCGAAGCGAGTTCCAGTTGTGGTCGTTGCCAGCCTGGGCGTTCGCCAGACCGGTAAGAGCCACGGCGGCACTGGCCGCCATGAGAGTGGAGCGATAGTTCATTCCCTGAGAACCTCCTGAAGGTTTCGGATGTTGTCGCCGCACCGCGGGGTGTGCCACACGAAGAAGTTCCGTGTCGACGTGCCCTCGGCCGGAAGGACGACCCCGGTCTCCGGAGACCACGATGGTCTCCCGAGGGGCAGGTGCGGCGATCCACTGAAGGCTACCGCACCAGTTCCCGTCGGGGAGAGCGATGTGGGAATTCTCTTGTCGGAGGGGGAGAGTGCGACGTCCGCCGCCCGCCGCGAGTGCGTCGGGAGAGGCGGATCGGAATCTGGACGGGCGGATCGGAGGGTAGGTTCCGTCCGTTCGCTCCGACGGCGCCGCCAGGGCGCTCCACGGCTTGACGGTTTCTGTAGGACTGCCTAGAACTGCCCCTCCGAAGCCCGACAGGGGCCGCCCCAGGTGGCCCGCGCCCTCGGCCGCGGGCTCCTAAGTGGTTTGAACTGAGCGGCTTGGGTGCATCGAGGTCGCTTCTGGCCGAGTGCCGGCGCTCGAACTCCCCCGCCCTGACCCTCTCCGACCCAGCTCCGCCATGACGCCGTCCCCGACCCATGCGGTCGCGATCCTTGCCGCCGGCAAGGGCACGCGCATGCGAAGCCCCTTGGCGAAGGTCTTACACCCCCTGTGCGGTCGACCGATGCTCCATTGGGTGCTCGATCAAGCGGCGGCGCTGGCACCCGGGAAGACCTTAATTGTGTTGGGCGACCGCTCGGAGGCCGTGGAGGCCTCGGCGGCGGCACACGAGGGGGCTGGTGGAACGACCCAGGCGATCGTGCGCCAGGAGCCGCAACTGGGGACGGGCCACGCCCTCCAATGCTGCTCGGAGCATTTGGCTGGGGGGGGCGGTGCCGTGGTCGTGCTCTACGGCGATATGCCGGCCCTGCGCCCCGAGACCCTGGTGGCGTTGGTCGAGGCTCGCCCCGAGGGCGGCGCCAGCTTGCTGGTGGCCGAACTGGAGGACCCCACCGGCTATGGTCGGATCCTCCGTGACCCCGCCCACCCTGAGCAGGTCGTCGGCATCGTCGAGGAGCGCGACGCATCGTCCGAGCAGCGGGCCCTGCGCGAGGTCAACGTGGGGGTCTACGCCCTGCCGGCCGAGGGTCTGCCCGAACGACTGGCGGCCCTTCGCAACGACAACGCCCAGGGCGAGTACTACCTGACGGATCTGATCGCGATGTTGGTCGCCGACGGCGCCCAGGTCCGCGCGGTGCCCCTGGCCGACCTCGGCGAGGCGCGGGGGGTCAACACCCTGGCGCAGTTGGGCGAGGCGCGGGCGATCGTCCAGGAGCGGATCCTCGAGCAGCACCTGGCCGCCGGAGTCCTGATCGAGGACCCGGCCACGACCTACATCGACCACGGCGTGACCATCGGCGCCGGGACCCACATCCTGCCCTGCACGGTCATTCGCAGCGGAGTCGTGATCGGCGCCGACTGTGAGGTCGGGCCGTTCAGCCACCTGCGGGTGGGCTCGACCCTCGAGGACGGCGCCGAGGTGGGCAATTTCACCGAGACCAAGAAGGCCACCCTTGGTCGTGGGGTCAAGGCCAAGCACCTGTCGTACCTCGGGGACGTGAATATCGGCGCAGGGACCAACATCGGTGCCGGGACGATCGTCGCCAACTACGATGGCAAGGCGAAGCACCACACGGAGATCGGCCCGGACGCCTTCGTCGGCAGCGGCAGCGTCCTGATCGCGCCCTCGACGGTGGGGCGTGGGGCCACGACCGGGGGCGGGGCGATCGTGACGCGGGGCTCGCAGATCCCCGACGGCGAAGTCTGGGTCGGGGTCCCGGCCCGCCCGATCCGTCGACGCGAGGGGGGCGAGGACCTGTGAGTCCAGCGCTCGCGATCGGCTGGCCCCTGGCGCTCGCTCCTGCACCTGGGCGGGTCTCGGCCGGGCGCGGCGGGCCGGTCTGTAGCACTCCCCGGTCGCCGCTGCGCGTCGTTGCGAGCGTCGTGGCGGATGGGCGCCATCGACGCACCTCGCCCGCATCGATCGCCAGGGTCCGAGGCCAGCACGCCCAGACGGCGGCCCTCGGCCGCCTCTCGCCCGCCGACGTCACCTTACGAGGCCGACCCGTCCTCAGCGGGGCGTGAAGCTCCGCCCGCGGGGGCTCAGTCTGCATGGCACCGTCAGCTGTCGAGTTGGACGCACTAGCCGCCGACGACCGGACCTCAGCGGGGTGCCCCGCCCAATTTCTGATCCGGGACACTTGTTCACCGGCTGATCGCCCATCGAGGCGCTGCTTCTCGATACCGTCTCCGCTCGTCCCCCCCCCAACCCGCCCACCGGATGCCCCCCTCCGAGCCCGTGTTCGCGACTCGCAAGAAGATCCAGTTGATCGCCGGCAACGCCCACCGCGCCCTGGCGGAGGCGATCTCGACGGAGATGAACGTGCCCCTCTGCGACGCGCACGTGGGGCGTTTCCCGGACGGCGAGATCGACATCAAGATCGACGACGACGTGCGCGGCACCGATTGCTTCGTGCTGCAGCCGACCTGCCCGCCGGTCAACGAGAACTGGATCGAGCTGCTGCTGCTGATCGACTGCCTGCGACGTGCGTCGGCCGGGCGGATCACCGCGGTGATGCCGTACTACGGCTACGCGCGCAAGGATCGCAAGGACGAGGGGCGCGTGCCGATCAGCGCGAAGGTCGTGGCCAACACCCTGACCCGCTCGGGCGCCGACCGGGTGCTGACCGTGGACATGCACGCGGCCCAGATCCAGGGCTTCTACGACGTGCCCGTCGATCACCTCTACGCCAAGCCGGTGATGATCGAGGAGATCATCAAGCTCGGCATCGAGAACCCGGTCGTGGTCACGCCGGACGTGGGTGGGATCAAGATGGCGCGGTCCTACGCCAAGGTCCTGGACGCCGATCTCGCGATCGTCGACAAGCGTCGCATCTCCGGCGCCGAGGTCGCGGTGGAGCACGTGATCGGCGACGTCAAGGGGCGCAACGTGATCATCGTCGACGACATGATCTCGACCGGCGGCTCGATCTCCGGCGCGGCGGACATCCTCAAGAAGCACGGTGCCAAGCAAGTGGTGATCTGCGTGACGCACGCGGTCTTCTGCGGCCCTGCCGTCGAACGGCTGACGGCCTGCGCAGCCGACCACGTGTTGGTCACCGACACGATCCCGCAGCGCGTCGAGGGCCAGCCGGCGAAGCTGCGCGTCGTCTCCGTGGCGCCGTTGATCGGCCGCGCGCTGCTCAACATCCATGAGAGCAAGTCGGTGAGCGAGCTCTTCGGGGACTGACTTCCGACCGACTGCGCGCCAACTGCTCGAGCCTCGACCGCACGAACACCGGCCGCCCCGCAGTGGGGCAGTCGACCGACCCTCCCTGTCGTCATGAACCATCCGGGGAACACAAGATGAGCAACACTCTCAAAGGCCAAGTCCGCGAGCGACTCGGCAGCCGCCACTGTCGCCAACTCCGTCAGCAAGGACTGCTGCCGATCAGCGTCCAGGGCGGGGGCAAGCCCAACGCCGACCTGTCGGTCAGCCTCGACGAATTCCAGGCCGCGCGTCGCCACCACGAGCGCATGTTCGACATCGAGGTCGCGGGCGGCACCAACGAGACCGCCGTCGTGCGGGAGATCCAGTGGGACTCGCTGGGCGAGAACCTGATCCACGTCGAACTCCAGCGGGTCACCCGCGGGGTCGAGATGGAGGCCGAGATCGACGTCACCTTCGTCAACCAGTTCCGCGGTGGGGTGCTCAACGTGACCCACTCGACGATCATGGTGCGCTCGATCCCCTCGCTGCTGCCCGACGTGCTCGAGGTGCGCGCCGACCTGCTCGAGATCGAGCACTTCCTCTTCGCCCGCGATCTGAAGCTGCCGGAGGGCGTCAGCCTGGCCAGCGACCCCGATCAGGAGATCGCGGTGGTGGTCGGTGCCGAGGGCGAGGAAGCCGACGCCGAGGGCGCCGAGGAGGACGAGGACGCGGCCAGCGTTCCGAAGGTCGGGGAGAAGCCCAAGCCCAGCGACGACTGAGCCCAGGGTGGGCGGCGCCTAGGCCCGAGCGGGACCGGCACGCGGCCCACCCGAGTTCGAGCGGTCCCCCGATCCGGGGCGACCGCACGGGATCGGGGGCGCCCGTCGCTTGCGCGACGGCGCCCCCGCCTCTATTCTCTTCGCCCCCGTCACGGAGCCGTCGCTCCGTCGCGGAGCCCTCGTGGTCGCCGGTCGCGACCCCGAATCGGCGTAGGAGCAGTGCTCCACGAGGAACCACGCAGCATCCATGAGGATCCTGATCGGACTGGGTAACCCCGGACCCGAATACGTGGGAACTCGCCACAACGTCGGATTCGAGGTCATCGAACGGCTGGCGCTGCACGAGGGTCTGGTCTTTGAGTCGAGCCGTGCCCTGGAGCGATCCGGGGCGCTCCCGTCGGTCGGGTCCCAATCCCCCGGGGCCCGAACGGGTTATCGAGGCCCGCGGATGCGTGCTGCGCTGTCGTTCGATCCGGACGCCTGCCTGGTGCAACCGCTGACCTTCATGAATCGATCGGGAGAGGTCGTCGCACCGCTGCTGGCCTGGGCCGGCGCCGAGCCGCAGGAAGCCATGGTCGTCTACGACGACATGGACCTGCCGCTGGGTGGCCTGCGCCTGAGGGCCGGTGGGGGCCACGGCGGTCACAACGGCATGCGCTCCATCATCGACGTTCTCGGTACGAACGCCTTCCCTCGCCTCAGGGTCGGAATCGGCCGGACGTCTGCCGATGCGGCGCGTCATGTGCTTTCGAAGTTCGATCCGCAGGAGCGGGTCGAGATCGACATCTCGATCGCCGAAGCCGGCGAAGCCGCTCTCGAGTGGCTACGCGGCGGAGACATCGAGGGGTGCATGACGCGGTTCCACAGCCGCTGGTCCCAGGGGAGCTGAACCCCCCTCTACATCACCCACGAGGTGCAATCATGAGTCTCTACGAAGGCATGTTCCTGATCGACAACGACCTCGTGCGTGAGGGCTGGCCCTCCGCGAAGGCCGTCGTCACCGCCGCGCTCGAGAAGCACGGCGCAACCATCCACACCGCTCGGCGGTGGGACGAGCGCGCCCTGGCCTACCCGATCAAGGGACGCCGCCGGGCGACGTTCCTGTTGACCTTCTTCGAGTTGGACGGTCAGAACCACCCGGAGCTGCGGCGCGATCTCGAGATCAATGACCACGTGCTGCGCTACCTGATCACCAGCGTCCCCGCGTTGCCCGAGACCGAGGCCGAAGCTGCCCAGGTCGAGAGCTCCGAGGACTTCATCGTGCCCCCGCCCCCGGCCGACGATTCCGGCTCCTACCGCCCGATCCAGGGCGTCGATTCGGACAACGACGACAGCGACGACGACGATGACGACCTGTCGTTGGACGACGACGATGACGACGACGGCGGGAGGACCCGCACGGTAACCTCGAGTCGCAAGAAGACTGCGGAGGCCAAGGAGTCCGGCGGTGACAAGGAAGCCGGCGGTGACAAGGAAGCCGGCGGTGACAAGGAAGCCGGCGGTGGCGCCGAGCCCGCGGCGGTCTCGTCCGACAAGGAGAAGTCCCAATGAAGCGCGCACCCCGCAAGCCGACGGTGATCGTCCACAAGACGGACACCCTCGACTACAAGAACCTCGAGCTGTTGGCCAAGTGCATCGGCCCCCAGGGGCAGATCCTCAGCCGTCGCCGTACGGGTCTCACGACCAAGCGTCAACGGGAGCTCAAGCAGGCTCTCAAGCGCGCTCGCCACTTGAGTCTGCTGCCGTTCGTCGGCTGATCGGAGGCATCTGAAGTGAAGAACGTTGAAATCCTTCTGCGGGAGAACGTCCGCAACCTCGGCAAGGTCGGTGACGTGGTCAAGGTCGCTCCTGGCTACGCCCGCAACTACCTGCTCCCGCACGGCTACGCGATTCAGGCCACGCCTGAGAACGTGCGTGCACTCGAGCGTCGCCGCCAGCGCTTGGACGCTGAAGAGGCGCAGCGCGCCGCGAAGATCGAGGCCGTCGTCAACGAGATGGGTGGCCTGCGGGTCGAGACGGCTCAGCGGGCCGACGATACCGGGACCCTCTACGGCTCGGTGAGTGCGGCGCTGATCGCGGACCTCCTGGAAGCCTCCGGGCACGCCATCGACGAGCGTCGGATCCGACTGGAATCCCCGCTCAAGAGCGTCGGCGAGCACATCGTCGAAGTGCATGTGCACGGCGACCGCACGGCCAACGTGACGGTGGCCATCACTGCTCTGGGTGATGCCTGACCGGTAGATGCGCTCCGGCAACGCCTGATTCGCTCGGCGGGTCATGGAACGCTCGAGCGCGTACGCGAGCCCTGACAGGCTCCGCGTTCCGAACCGATCGGCAGCTCGACTGCCCCGCGGGCCGAGCCCGCACCTGGCTTCAGGTGCGGGCTCGGCTGCGTTCGGGTCCGTGCCATTCGAGGACGTACTCGTCAGCGTCTTCGAGGCCGAAGTCGTTGTCGGCGATCGTCGAGCTACCGGGCCCCGGCCTCCGTGCCGAAGGCGGGGGGCAGTTCCACGTCCGCCATCGGAAGGGTGCGGCTGCCACCGCGCGGCGGCTATCATGCGCCGCCCCGGTGGGCTGCAGCGATGACCGAGATGGACTCCAGCGGAAAGACGCCGCCCCACAACCTCGACGCCGAGCGCGCCTTGCTCGGAGCATTGCTGCTCGACCCCGAGCGCGTGCCCGAGGTGGCCGAGGACCTGTCCGGTCGTGACTTCTACGACCGCCGTCACGGCAAGATCTTCGACGCGCTCGTGCGTCTCGGAGAGCAGGGCCTGCCGATCGACTACGTGACCTTGGGAGAGGCTCTGCGTGCGGCCGGCGATTTCGCGACTGTCGGTGGCGCCGAGGCCCTGGTCGAGCTCGGCTCCGGGGTGACCAGCGCCGCCCTGCTCGTGCACCACCAGCGCATCGTCTCGGAGACGTCGATGCTGCGCGAGTTGATCGGCGAGTGCACCGACATCGTCGCGGAGGCCTATCAGACCCGCCCCGACGGGGAATCGGTGCAGTCCCTGGTCGACTCCAGCGAGCACCGCATCTTCCGCATCGCCAGCGCGCGCGAGGGCGGCCAGGCGATCTCGATCCGCGACACGATCACCGAGACCTTCCGGCGCCTGGACGCCATGTCCGGCGACGGCGAGCTGACCGGCCTGACCACAGGCTACTACGAGCTGGACGAGATGCTCTCGGGGCTCAACAAGGGCGAGCTCTTGATCGTCGCGGCGCGACCGTCGATGGGCAAGACGGCCTTCGCGCTGAACCTGCTCGAGAACGCGGCCATGTCGCAGCCGGCTTGGATGGACCGGCCTCCGACGGTGCTCATGTACAGCCTCGAGATGGGGCGCCAGTCGCTGGTGACGCGGATGCTCTGCTCGCGAGCGCGGGTGCCGGCGCATCTGTTGCGGCGCGGGCGGATTCCCGCGGATCAGCGCCCGCTGCTCACGACCGCTGCCGACGAGCTGCAACGCGCGCGCATCCACATCGACGACAGCCCCGGCATCTCGATGATGTCCGTGCGCAGCCGCGCGCGTCGACTGAAGGCCCGCGAGGGCCTCGACCTGGTCGTGGTCGACTACCTCCAACTGCTCAGCTTCCCGCGCTCGGAGAGCCGGCAGCAGGAGATCAGCAACATCTCGCGGTCCCTCAAGGAGCTGTCGCGCGAACTGGAGATCCCGGTCATCGCGTTGGCGCAGCTCTCGCGCGCCGTCGAGAGTCGCGATCCCCCGCGACCGCAGCTGGCCGACCTGCGCGAATCGGGATCGATCGAGCAGGACGCCGACGTGGTGATGATGCTCTATCGCCCCGAGTACTACGCCAAGTACCGCACCGACGAGAATGCCGGCGTGGCCGAGGTGATCGTGGCCAAGCAGCGCAACGGCCCTACGGGTGACGTGCGCCTGCAGTTCTTCCCACAACACATGCGTTTCGAGAACCGGGCCCCCTCCGGCATCGAGCAGGTGGTGCTCTGAGCGCGTGACGTCGACTTTCGAAGTGCAATCGGTTCCGGCTCGCATCGTGCAGCCGGGCCTGGTGGGGGCGCCCCGGGCGTTCGATTCACGCATGTCCGCGCTGGCCCCGACTCGTCCATGAGGTTCCTCCGACTCGATCGCGGCGCGGCACGGGCCCTGGCGTGCCTGGGCCTCTTGGGTACTCCGGCCATGGCCGTCGCCGTGCAGGTTCCGCCCTCCGACGGACTCCAGGGGCAAGCGGCAGCGCAGCCCCAGGTCGTGCCCGCGGTGGTAGCGATCGACGTCTACGGGCACCGCCGAGTCTCCGCCGATCAGATTCGAGCCGCCTTCGCCCAGAAGGTCGGCGCGCCCTACGACGAGTCGATGATCGCCCGTGGCATCGAGGTGCTCTGGCGAACCTTCGGCGTGCGTGCCGAGGTCAGTCGGCAGGAGCTCGAGAACGGCGTGCGCCTGCGGATCGACGTGACCGAGGTGCCCTTCGACTTCACCCCGCGCTTCGAGGGCAACGAGCGCGTGGACACCCGCGACCTGCTCGAGTGGGCCGACCTGGCCGAGGGGGGCGAGCTCTACCAATTCGAGATCCCGCGGGTACAGCGCGCCCTGGAGGAGGCCTACACGCGCGAGGGCTACCACTTCGCCGTCGTCCGGGCCGTCGAGCGAGACCTGGGGGAGGGGCGTATCGACGTCGTCTTCGAGATCGATGAGGGGCCCCTGGTCTGCGTCGAGGACCTCGTCATCCACGGCAACGAATCGCTGCCCGACCGGGGTTTCCTTTTCTGGCGCGAGGGTCTGCGGGCCGAGGCCCGGCCCCAGTTGCGTGCTCCGGTCTTCTTCGGCCTGTTCGGCAAGGCCTTCGATCGCAACGTGCTAGAGGCCGACCTGATCGCCATCCGTGAGGCCTACCGTCGAGAGGGCTACCTGGATGCGGTGGTGCAGCTCGAACAACTGGAGTTCAACGAGGGGCGCGACTGGGTGACGATCCACTTGCGCGTCGACGAAGGGGCGCAGTTCACGGTCGGGTCCGTCCGCATCGAAGGTTACGACGAGCAACTCGACCCGACCGGCACGCGCCTGCGGACGGTTCCGACCGAGCTGCTGATCCCCGAGGACGAGCTGCTCGAGCTCTGTGAGCTGAAGACGGGGGCGACCTACAGCCAACTGCTGATCGACATCGACCAGCGCGCGCTCCGCGACCGCTATGGGCGCGATGGGCACGTGGCCCATCGGACCATGCCCCTGGGCGACCGCTGGCGCTTCCTGCCTCCGGAACTCAACTACGACCTCGAGACCAGCACGGTGGACGTGGTCTACCGCTTGGCCCAGGGTCGCGAGCAGTTCATCCGCGAAGTGCGGCTGACCGGAAACGCGTCCACCCGCGATCGCGTGCTGCGCTCACGCATCTCGATCCAGCCGGGCGATGTGGCCGATCTGGTCGAGATCGACCGGTCCCTGCAGCGCATTCGCTCGACGGGGTACTTCTCGACGCGCTTCAACATCGCGAACCATCCGGAGCCGATCTACCAGTTCGTCGCCACCGAGGAGCCCAACTACAAGGATCTCGAGTTCATCGTCGAGGAAGGTGACCTGATCCAGGTGGACTTCGGGATCCAGTACGGCGCCGACAGCGGCGGCGCCGCGAGCATCGGGTTGTCGTTCAACAACTTCGACATCAGCCGGCCGCCCTCCTGGAACAGCCCCTTCTCGGACATCTACTCGGGCAGGGCCCTGCGCGGTGCGGGGCAGACCTTCAACCTGTTCGCCAGTCCGGGTACCGAGGAATCGACCTACCAGATCTCGTTCACCGAGCCGGACCTCTTCGCGCGGCACTACGACCGCATCGGTCTCAGCGCGAGTCTCGGCCGGCGCCTGCGGTCCTACTCCAGTCACACGGAGCGGCATGACTACTGGTCCTTGGACCTCACCCGCGCGCTGACCCAGGACACCCGGGTGTCGATCGGCTTCAGCGCGGACGAGGTGCTGATCGATGACCTGGCCACGGGCGGCGAGCCGTCGATCACCGACCCGCTGGGCGTGCCGGACCTCTTGGGCGACGAGCAGGGTCACAACACCTACAACGCGGTCACCCTCGGCATGCGCTACGGTCGTTCGAACCGCGCGTTGCAGCCGGACTTCGGCTTCCTGACCCAGGGCAACCTGAAGGTCTACAGCAACCTGTGGGGCAGCGACGGTGATTGGTCGGAGCTCACGGGGCTGTTCGAGAAGTACGGGCGATTCGATCCGATCGAGTCGACCTGGGGTTACCGGGTGCGCACGCGGGCGGGGGTCGCGCAGACCTACGGCGACACCGACAACGTGCCATTCAGTCAGCGCTTCTTCCTGGGCGGGTCGTCGCTGATGCGCGGCTTTGCCCTGCGGGGCGTCGGCCCGATCGACGACGGCTTCTCGATCGGTGGCGAGACTTACGTGGCCGGCAGCCTCGACGTCTACTACCCGCTGGTGCGTCAACCGATCCCCGGCACCCTCGAGGAGCGTGACGTGCTTCGTATCGGCACCTTCGTCGACGCGGCGATCCTCGACCCGGACGAGTTCCAGCTCGATCCCAACGAGCTGCGAGTGTCGGCGGGCTTCACCTTCGGGGTCCTGGTGCCGATCCCCATCACGCTCAGCTTCGGGTTCCCGGTGCGCGCGCAGGACGAGGACCTGGAGCGGGTCTTCTCGCTCAACTTCTTCATCTGACCGGGCTGGGTCGAGCAGACCTGGCCGGGTTGCCTCGACCGGGCGGGGGCCTCGAGCCTTGCCCGGCTCGCCGCCCCTGAGCCGCCTGCCAGGCCCGTGTTGCCTGACCTCGGGCGCTAGATCGCCGCGGCGGGCTGCCCTATCCTGACGCGGCTCGGTCCGGTGGCTGCCATCCTCCAGGCCCGCCCTTCCAACCCATGTCCGCCCGCTCCCTCTCCGAGATCGCCGAGCTCTGCGGCGCCGACCTCCACGGCGACGGCACCCTCGTCGTCACCGGTCCCGCATCCCTGGCGACGGCCGGGCCGGACCAGGTCAGCTTCTTGGGGCACCCGAAGTATGCGGCCGGACTCGAGTCCACGCGGGCGGCGGCCGTGCTGGTCGGCCGGTCGCTTCAGGTCGATCGCGCCGATCTCAACTTGCTGCGGGTGGACGACCCCGGCCGGGCCTTCACGGCCGTGATCCAAGCCTTCGTCGAGCCTCGGCCGGCGCCTGTGCCGGGGATTCACCCGGCTGCGACCGTCGATCCCTCGGCGACCATCGACCCCACCGCGACTGTCGGTCCGGGGTGCGTGGTCGAAGCCGGGGCCACGGTAGGCGCCCGCACCGTGCTGCGGGCCCAGGTCTTCGTCGGGGTCGATTGCAGCCTGGGACACGACACGGTGGTCGAGCCCAATGTGACCCTCTACGCGGGCACGACGGTCGGCGATCGCTGCCTGATCCATGCGGGAGCAGTGATCGGTTCCGATGGCTTCGGGTTCGATCCCACGGCCCAGGGCTGGGTCAAGGTGCCGCAGGTCGGTACGGTCGCCGTCGAGGACGACGTCGAGATCGGCGCGAACACGACGATCGACCGGGCGCGCTTCGGTCAGACCCGCATCGGCCAGGGGTCGAAGATCGACAACCTTGTGCAGGTGGCCCACAACGTCGAGCTGGGGCGCTCGGTGCTGCTCGTCTCCCAGTCGGGGATCGCGGGCTCGACCAGGTTGGGAGACATGGTGATCGTCGCCGGCCAGGCGGGCATTGGTGGGCATGTGGAGATCGCCTCGGGCGTGCGCGTAGGCGGCGGGGCCGGCGTCTTCGGCGACCTCCTGGTCCCCGGCGACTACGCCGGAACGCCCGCGCGGCCGCGTACCGAGAGCATGCGCCGGTTGGGCGTTCCCGGCCGAGTGGACCGCCTGATGGAGCGAATGCGAATGCTCGAAGCTCGTTTGGACCGTCAGGAGGCGGGCGAATGAGGCTCCAACGCACCCTCAAGACGGCTGTCGAGTTCTCGGGCATCGGGCTCCACTCGGGCGAGCGGATCGATGCCCGGGTGCTCCCGGCACCGCCCGGGACGGGGGTCGAGTTCATCCGCACCGACCTCTCCGACGCTCCGCCCATTCCGGCCCATATCGCCTACCGCTCGCCCAAGGAGCGGCGCACGCGACTTCAGCGCGGTTCCGCGCAGGTCGACACGGTCGAGCACCTGTTGGCGGCCTGTTCCGGCCTGCAGGTGGACAACCTCGTCGTCGAGTTGTCGGGTCAGGAGATGCCGGGCATGGACGGCTCCAGCCTGCCCTTCGTGGAGTTGTTGCAGCGCGCCGGCTTCGCCGAGCAACGCAGTCCGGCCCGGGTCTTCCGGCTGGACGAGCCGATCTACGTTCGCGAGGGCGACGCGACCCTGGTGGCCCTGCCCTCCGACGAGCCGAGCCTGACCCTCCAGTACGTGGCCTCGTTCAACGAGCCCGGGGTCAGCGGCGGCTCGATCACCTGTCGCGTCGACGCCGAGAGCTTCGTGCGCGACATCGCGCCCGCTCGGACCTTCTGCCTGGCCAGCGAGGTCGAGGCACTGCAGGCAGCCGGGCTGGGCAAGGGCGCTACGCGCGAGAACACCGTGGTGCTCGGTGATCCGGAGGCGACCATGCGGGTGGCCGACGAGCCGGTGCGGCACAAGCTGCTCGACCTCTTGGGGGACCTACACCTCTTGGGTGCGGAGCTGCATGCCCACGTGATCGCCACGCGATCCGGACACGCTCTCAACGCCGAGCTGGTTCGCCGCCTCCAAGACCGGATGCAGAAGCTCGAGACGGGCGGCTTCATCACGCGCGAGTCTGGGCTCGACATCAGCGAGGTGATGAAGATGCTGCCGCATCGCTATCCCTTCCTGCTGATCGATCGAGTGTTGGAGATCGACGGCTACAGCCGGGCGGTAGCCATCAAGAACGTGTCCATCAACGAGCCCTTCTTCGTAGGTCACTTCCCCGATGCGCCGATCATGCCCGGGGTCCTGCAGCTGGAGGCCATGGCCCAACTGGCCGGCGTTCTGATCCTCCGCAAGATGGAGAACACCGGCAAACTCGCAGCCCTGTGGGCTATCGACAAGGTCAAGCTCCGCGGGCGGGTCGTACCCGGAGACCAACTGCGGCTGGAGGTCGAGACGACGCGCATGAAGGGCGAGATCGCCCAGGTGCGCGGAACCGCTTCGGTGGCTGGCAAGACGGTCTCCGAGGCCGTTCTGACCTTCACCATGATCGACGCCTGAGCGCGCACACCCATGAGTACCCAAGTCCACGAAACGGCGATCCTCGGCGAGGGGGTGGAGCTCGGCGAGGAGGTCAAGATCGGCCCCTACTGCGTGATTGCGCCCGGGACCCGGATCGGCGATCGAACCGAGATCGGACCCCAGGTCGCGATCGAGGGGCTGGCGACGATCGGTGTGGACAACATCATCGGGCCCAAGGTCAACATCAGCGGCGTGACCGTGATCGGCGATCACAACGTGATCTTCGGTCAGGCATCCCTGGGGACCGCGCCGCAGGACTTCTCCTACCGTGGAGAGGCGACCTGCCTGCACATCGGCGACCGCAACACGATTCGCGAGTTCGTCACGATCAACCGCGGCACGGTCAAGGGTGGCGGCTACACGCGCATCGGCTCCGACTGCCTGCTGATGGCCTGCTGCCACGTGGCCCACGACTGCGACCTCGACGACCACGTGATCATGGGCAACAACTCGCTGCTCGCCGGACACGTCAAGGTGGAGCTGCGCGCCAACATCTCCGGAGCTGCAGCGGCGCACCACTTCGTGACCATCGGCGCCTACTCCTACGTGGGCGGAATGACCCGCATGATCCACGACATCCCGCCCTTCATGATCGTCGAGGGCCACCCGAGTCGCGTGCGGGGCGTCAACAGCATCGGGCTGCAGCGCGCGGGCATCGACGAGGCCAACGTGCGAGCCCTGCGCGAGGCCTTCAAGGACATCTACAGGGCCACCGGGACCCGCGGGGAGGCACTCGATCGCCTGGCCGACATGTCCGACGACCCGCAGGTGCTGCGGCTGGTCGAAGCGCTCAGGCTCACGGCGACCTCGCAGAGGGGCCGCTACCGGGAGACGCTGCGGGATGAGTTCAGCCGCCTCGGCCGGGCTCGGATCCTCGGCGAAACGACGGCGGGGCTGGGCGATTGAGTCATCCCGAGTTCGCGTGGGAGGGGCGACCCCTGCGGGTTGCGGTCGTCGGCGGTGGACATCTCGGCACGTTCCACAGCCGGATCTATGCCGCCCATCCGGGAGCGGAGCTGGTTGCGATCGTCGATCTCGATGTGAAGCGGGCCGAGGCCCTGGCCCGGGAGTTGGGATGTGTGGCGGCAGCCGACATCTCGGAACTACCCGGGGACCTGGACGCCGCGAGCGTCGTGGTCTCGACACCCGCCCATGCCGCGGTGGCCGTGCCGCTGCTCGAGCGGGGGATCCCCTGTCTGGTCGAGAAGCCCCTGGCCGAGTCCCTGGCCAGCGCCGACGCGATTCTGGCGGCGGCCGAGCGCTCGGGTGCGGCAGTGGCGGTCGGGCACGTGGAGCGCTTCCAGCCCGGGTTGCGGCGGGTGCGCGAAATGGGCTTGGCGCCGCGTTTCATCGAGTCGCACCGCCTGACGGCCTTCAGCCTGCGCAGCAGCGAGGTGGGGGTGGTGCACGACCTGATGATCCACGACCTCGACCTGGTCCTCGACGCCGTCGGATCCCAGGTGGTCGACTTCGACGCCACCGGGGGGCGGATCCTGACCGAGCACGAGGACATCGCCTCCGTCCGGCTGATCTTCGAGAACGGTGCGCGGGCCAGCCTCACGGCGAGTCGCGTGTCCCTCTCACCCATGCGGCGCTACCGGATGTTCGGCCCGGATAGCTACGTGAGCCTCGACTTCACCAAGAACTACGGCCTGGTGGTTCGCAAGGGCCCCAACTGGTCCTCGGACCGAGCCAGCCTCGCGGCGCTCGCGGAGGGTGCCATGGCCGGCCGTATCGACGTGGTGGAGCAGGGGTTGCTCGAGATGGAGGAGCTGGAGCTGGCGGGCGAGCAGCAGCCGCTCCAGGCGGAACTCGACGCATTCCTGCGTGCGGTACGGGACGGCACCGAGCACGAGGTCGACGGTCGCGACGGTCGTCGGGCCCTCGAGCTCGCAGAGCGCATCACCGACCGCATCCGCAGCCAGGAGTGGTAGCGCCGCATCCGCGCCCAAGGTGCGGATCGGTTGCGAACCCGGCTCCTCGGGCGGTTTAGGACGAATCGACGCTCGACGCAGGGATCGAGGGCCTCTGCAGCTTCTCTCCCCCGGAGAGGGGGGCTAGATTGAGGCCGGAAGCCCACCTGGCCGCGCAGGTGTATCGGTCGAAGCCCCTGTTCCTAATGTGCGCGATCTGGGCCCACCTCGACTAGCGCGGCAACCCCGCGCGGTGTCGGGCCCACCTGAACCGAGAGGTTCAGGGCCGAGCCGACACGGCACGGCCGGGTTCTTCCATCTCTCTCACTGTTCTCGACCGCCCAGGGGCCCCTAGGGCCAACGCCGCCCGTCCGCGAGGATCGGCGGCCCGCGACCTCGCGGAGGGCGAACTCCGACCCAAGCCGCACCTCATGCGCATTCTGGTCGTCCTGATCCTGTCGGGAGCCGCCGTCTGGGCGTTCCTGAAGCTCTTCCCCTCCACCCAGGCTGCCGGTCCCGAAGGGCTCGGCGCGGGAGCCCAAGCGGCCGTCGTGGGGGTCGAGGACCCGGGCGGCAATCGCGCGAGACCGACGCGCGCGGCTCCTGGGCCAGCGCCAGCCGACGGGCGCCCACCGCGCTCTGAGGGGTCGGGGACCGGTGGCCAGATGAGGGCCAGGGAGGGGGCGGCCCCGCGACTCGACCAGGTCGAGAGCAGCCCCTTCTCGCGCGCCTCGGTCGAAGCGGCCGAGGCAGCATCGCGGGAAGTGGAGGTCGCAGCAGCCCTGGCACACGGCGCCGACCAGCGGGCGCTGCAGCTCGCCTCGAGTCAGCTCGATGCGGCAAGTGCCAACGCGGTGCGCGCTTTCACGGAAGCGCTCGGCGGCGAGCGAGCAGCTGCGGAGCAACGCGCGCTGGCCATCGCCGAGAGTGGCGCCGTACCGTCGCGTATGAAGCAGCTCGTCGCGGCCTCGCTCGGAGCCGTCGCCTTCCCGTTGCCCGACGCGGCTGACGTGTCACCCCTCGAGCGTGCGATGGACATGCGACTGCACGCGGCCGCGGCGGAGCACGCACTCGATGCTGGGCGTTACGGCGAGGCGAGCGTGCTCATCGGGCGGGTGCTCCAAATGGAGCTAGATGCCGAATGGGACCCTTCTGTGCAGTCTCTGACCGAATGGTCGAACACGCTGCACGCCGCGGAGCGACGACACCGCTGGGATCCGCAAGGCGACTGGGAGTCGATCGACGTTCAAGTGCGTCAGGGCGACAGCCTCGTCGCTATCCGCAAGCGCGTGCTCGCAGATCATCCCGACCTGCACCTCTCGACGGGCCTCATCGCGCGCTCGAACGGCATGGAGTTCGACGACTACCTGCGCGAGGGGCAGACCCTGCGAATCCCCGTCGAACCCGTCAGCGTCTTGGTCGATGTGGGCGCGCGATGGATGCTCTACTTCATCGGCAACGAGGTCGTGGAGTCCTTTCATGTGGGGGTCGGGCGCGAGGGGGCGGAGACGATCCTCGGCACCTTCGAGGCGGGGCAGAAGATCCCCGAACCGCCGTGGTGGCGCCGCGGGCAGGAGCCGGTCCCTTACGGCGATCCCAAGAACCCCCTCGGTACCCGCTGGATCGGCTGGCGAGTCCCCGGAGAGGCCGACGACACCAGCTACGGCTTCCACGGGACCTGGGAACCACAGAGCATCGGGACCGCCTCCAGCGAGGGGTGCGTGCGCATGGTCAACGACCGAGTCGAGCTCCTGTTCGAGATCCTCCCCATGGGGGCGGAGATCCTGGTCCGACCCTGAGGTCGCCCCAGAATGTGGCCATCGAGGGGCGGGTCGCGCGTGGGCGCGACTCGCCCCTCCGGCGTTCGGGGGCCATTCCGAGCCGGAATCCGGCCTCCGGCAGCACCCACGCGGCCATTATAAACGTCTGCTCTGCATGCCTTTACCGGCGCGAGGCAATCGCCCAGAAGCTCTCCCACTGCAACCCGACCCAAGCCTGTCGTCCCCCGGTTGGCGCCCGGCTGATGGCGGAAGGGGAGAACGAGGCCTCCGGAGTACCCCCGGAGTGCCCCCCCGAAAGGACGTCTCGGGCATCCAGCCCGCGAATGGGCGAGTAACGCCACGATCTAAGCCAAGCGCGGGCAGCGCTTTATGGAATCTGATCAGAGCCTGCCCCTTTTTCCCCTCCACGAGGTTGACCCACCGGCCGCGATCCCTACTATCTCCCCTCCCTGACACGCGGCGCAGCGCTCACCAGCGCGGCCCACCAGGCTCCGAACGGCCCCCACGGGGTGCCGAGCGAGGCCAAGTCAGGAAGGCCACAGTGGCTCACGCCACCGTCGCCCGGGACCCCACAACGGTCGATGCATCTCGAGAGAGAAGTGCGCCGACCGGTTCTTTGAAAACAAGGTGACCTCGATCCTAAGCGAGCAATAAGAGGGTCGATCAGCAGAGGCGGCAGAAATGCCGACCGATGACTGGCGACCCACTCCAAAAAGTCAGAACGAAACCTTCTTGAAGGGTTTGATCCTGGCTCAGAACGAACGTTGGCGGTGTGGATTAGGCATGCAAGTCGCGCGTGAAAGCCTTCGGGTGAGTAAAGCGGCGAACGGGTGAGTAACACGTAATCAACCTACCCCTGAGACTGGAATAGCCACTGGAAACGGTGGGTAATGCCGGATGGTCTGGCGCGGAGGCATCTCTGCGCTAGTAAACGGTCCGCTGCTCAGGGAGGGGATTGCGGGCTATTAGCTTGTTGGTGGGGTAATGGCCTACCAAGGCGATGATGGCTAGCGGGTCTGAGAGGATGATCCGTCACACTGGGACTGAGACACTGCCCAGACTCCTACGGGAGGCTGCAGTCGAGAATCTTCCGCAATGGGCGAAAGCCTGACGGAGCGACACCGCGTGTAGGATGAAGGCCCTCGGGTTGTAAACTACTGTCACGCTATAGGAACAGCTCTTCGGAGCCTGACCAAAGCGAGAGGAAGCACCGGCTAACTCCGTGCCAGCAGCCGCGGTAAGACGGAGGGTGCAAACGTTGTTCGGAATCACTGGGCATAAAGCGCACGTAGGCGGCCCGTTAAGTCCGATGTGAAATGCCACGGCTCAACCGTGGAACTGCATCGGATACTGGCGGGCTCGAGGATGGTTGGGGTGAGTGGAACTCCAGGTGGAGCGGTGAAATGCGTAGATATCTGGAGGAACACCGGTGGCGAAAGCGGCTCACTGGACCATCACTGACGCTGAGGTGCGAAAGCTAGGGTAGCGAACGGGATTAGATACCCCGGTAGTCCTAGCCGTAAACGATGGGCACTAGGTAGGGGGAACACCTATGGTTTTCCCTGCCGGAGCTAATGTGTTAAGTGCCCCGCCTGGGGAGTACGCTCGCAAGGGTAAAACTCAAAGGAATTGACGGGGGCTCACACAAGCGGTGGAGCATGTGGTTTAATTCGAAGCAACGCGAAGAACCTTACCTGGCCTTGACATGCATGGATTAGCTTCGTGAAAGCGGAGTAACGGCTCCTTCGGGAGCAGGAACATGCACAGGTGTTGCATGGCTGTCGTCAGCTCGTGTCGTGAGATGTTGGGTTAAGTCCCGTAACGAGCGCAACCCCTATCGTTAGTTGCCAACAGGTAATGCTGGGGACTCTAGCGAGACTGCCGCTGTCAAGGCGGAGGAAGGTGGGGACGACGTCAAGTCATCATGGCCCTTATGGCCAGGGCTACACACGTGCTACAATGGCCTGTACAGAGGGTACCGAGACCGCAAGGTGGAGGCAATCCCAGAAAGCAGGCCCCAGTTCGGATTGCAGGCTGCAATTCGCCTGCATGAAGCCGGAATCGCTAGTAATCGCGTATCAGCCATGACGCGGTGAATATGTTCCTGAGCCTTGTACACACTGCCCGTCAAGCCACGGAAGCGAGGAGTGCTCGAAGTCGTTATGCCTAACCCTCGGGAGGGCGACGCCGAAAGCAAGCCTCGTGACTGGGACTAAGTCGTAACAAGGTAGCCGTAGGGGAACCTGCGGCTGGATCACCTCCTTTCTAACGGAAAAGTTAGATCTTCCACTTAGGTGGGAGATGAGCATAGGATTGTTCGCGCGGGATCGAGGTCACCCCTTCCACACCACTCGCCCGGAGTGTAGGCAAGCGTCGCTTGTGGGCAGCAACTGCTGTCCACGCCAGAAGCGACGCTAGCGTCGTCTACCACCTCGGGCCTGTAGCTCAGTTGGTTAGAGCGTCCGCCTGATAAGCGGGAGGTCACTGGTTCAAGTCCAGTCAGGCCCACCACCCCGGTGGCCGCTTCCGATGGATGTTGAACCGCCTGGTCGTCCCGAGCTGGAGGCTGCCTTTTGGCTGTCGCTGACCGGGGGCGTAGCTCAGTTGGTAGAGCACCTGGTTTGCAACCAGGCGGTCATGGGTTCGAATCCCTTCGCCTCCACCATACCGGCGGCGAAGAGACCGGCTCGGCCTCCTGAACTGGGCTGTCTCGAGTGTTCGATCCAAGATCGGCGAGTGGTGAGTCACGTCCAAGCGACCCCCGAGTGGGATTTCGCCTGGACGGTTCTTTGAAAACAAGGTGAGGTGGCGCGTGGCAGAACCACGAGTAAACAAGAGCGTGGATAAGCTACGAAGAGTACATGGCGGATGCCTAGGCGTTCAGCGCCGACGAAGGACGTGGCTAAGCTGCGATAAGCTTCGGTGAGCCGCTAAGCAGGCTTTGACCCGGAGATGTCCGAGATCGGGAAACCGACCAGAGCTAGTCCTCTGGTGTCGCGTAAGCGACGGGAACGCAGGGAACTGAAACATCTAAGTACCTGCAGGAAAGGAAAGAAACCTCGACTCCCTCAGTAGCGGCGAGCGAACGGGGAAGAGCCTAAACCGATGAAGTGTCAAGAGTGCGATCGTTGCTTCATCGGGGTCGTGGGATTCACAGGGCGAGCGCAACAGCCCAAGAGAGTTACAAAGTTATTCGTTAGGAGAACGGCATGGGAAGGCCGGCCGCAGAGGGTGACAGCCCCGTAACCGAAAACGAATAGCCTCTCGTGAAGATCCCGAGTAGCGCCAGACACGTGAAACCTGGTGTGAATCAGCGGGGACCACCCCGTAAGGCTAAGTACGTCTGAACGACCGATAGCGCAATAGTAGCGTGAGCGAAAGGTGAAAAGTACCCCTGTTAGGGGAGTGAAATAGTACCTGAAACCATGTACTTACAAGCGGTCGAAGGCCTATGGCCCCTCGGGGCAATGGCTGACGGCGTGCCTTTTGCATAATGATCCGGCGAGTTACTCTGTTCGGCAAGGTTAAGGGCCTCAGGTCCGGAGCCGAAGGGAAACCGAGTGTGAATAGCGCGACATGAGTCGAGCGGAGTAGACCCGAAAGCGAGTGATCTATCCATGGGCAGGCTGAAGCGGATGTAACAGTCCGTGGAGGGCCGAACGGGTATAGGTTGAAAACTGTTCCGATGACCTGTGGATTGGAGTGAAAGGCTAATCAAACTCGCAGATAGCTGGTTCTCCCCGAAATAGCTTTCGGGCTAGCCTCTGGTAATAGTCAATGGGGGTAGAGCTACTGAATGGGATAGGGGCCTTTCGAGGTACCCTACTCAATCAAACTCCGAATACCATTGACCGTATCCAGGGAGTCAGTCTATGGGCGATAAGGTCCGTGGACGAGAGGGAAACAACCCAGACCACCGGCTAAGGTCCCCAATGAGTGCTAAGTGTAGTAAAGGAAGTGAAGTCTCGAAGACATCCAGGATGTTGGCTTAGAAGCAGCCATCATTTAAAGAGTGCGTAATAGCTCACTGGTCGAGAGGCTTTGCGCCGAAAATGAACGGGACTCAAGCACTCAACCGAAGCCGTGGCTTGTGTGAAGACGTGTGCTTCATGCAGGGGTAGGGGAGCGTTCCGCATGAGTGAAGGGTGACGGTAACGACACCTGGACGTGCAGGAAGTGATTATGCCGGAATAAGTAGCGATAAAGCAGGTGAGAATCCTGCTCGCCGTAAACCCAAGGGTTCCTGGGCACGGTAAATCCGCCCAGGGTTAGTCGGACCCTAAGGCGAGGCCGAAAGGCGTAGCCGATGGATTACAGGTTAATATTCCTGTACCACCAGATCGCGTTTGACCAATGGGGTGACGCGGGAGGAAAAGTAATCGCACTGTCAGACATGTGCGTGTAAGCCCGAGGGTGGCATGTAGGCAAATCCGCATGCGGAATCCCAGAGGTGATGCCGAGCTCATAAGAGCGAAGTTACTGGACTGACCGCCAAGAAAAACCTCTAGGGAGTGACTCTGGTGTCCGTACCAAAACCGACACAGGTGGGTGGGGTGAGAATCCTAAGGCGCTCGAGAGAACTGCTGTCAAGGAACTCGGCAAAATTAACCCGTAACTTAGGGATAAGGGTTGCCCCCCGGCGTGTAGTCCTTCGCGGATGAAGCGCTAGGGGGCCGCAGAGAAATGGTCCTGGCAACTGTTTACTAAAAACACAGGTCTGTGCTAAGTCTTAAAGACGCTGTATACAGACTGACGCCTGCCCAATGCCGGTAGGTTAAGAGGAGGGGTTAGCTTCGGCGAAGCTCTGAATCGAAGCCCCGGTGAATGGCGGCCGTAACTATGACGGTCCTAAGGTAGCGAAGTTCCTTGTCGGGTAAGTTCCGACCCGCACGAAAGGCGTAATGACTGGGACACTGTCTCGACAGCAGACTCGGCGAAATTGTAGCCGTGGTGAAGATGCCACGTTCCCGCGCCAAGACGGAAAGACCCCGTGAACCTTTACTGCAGCCTGATATTGGGGCTTGTCATGTAGTGCGTAGCATAGGTGGGAGACGTTGAAGCTGGGCTCTTGGGCCTGGTGGAGTCATTAGTGAAATACCACTCTCTGCATGATAGGTCTCTAACGCGATACCATGAATCTGGGTCGCGAACAGTGTCAGGTGGGTAGTTTGGCTGGGGCGGTCTCCTCCGAAAGAGTAACGGAGGAGCGCGATGGTACACTCAGCGTGGTTAGCAATCACGCAAAGAGCGCAAGGGTATAAGTGTGCCTGACTGCAAGAGATATACCTCGAGCAGATACGAAAGTAGGTCCTAGTGATCCGGCGGATTCCGAGTGGAAGGGCCGTCGCTCATCAGATAAAAGGTACTCCGGGGATAACAGGCTGATCTCCCCCAAGAGTTCATATCGACGGGGAGGTTTGGCACCTCGATGTCGGCTCGTCGCATCCTGGGGCTGAAGGCGGTCCCAAGGGTTTGGCTGTTCGCCAATTAAAGCGGCACGTGAGCTGGGTTTAGACCGTCGTGAGACAGGTCGGTCCCTATCTGGCGTGGGTGTAGGATGACTGAGGAGGTTTGCCCCTAGTACGAGAGGATTGGGGTGGACGACCCTCTGGTGCGCCAGTTATCACGCTAGTGGTACAGCTGGGTAGCTACGGTCGGAACGGATAAGCGCTGAATGCATCTAAGCGCGAAGCCCTCTCCAAGACGAGTCATCCCTATCAGTCCCCTGGGAGACTACCAGGTTGATAGGCCGGCGGTGTAAGCACGGTGACGTGTTGAGCTTACCGGTACTAATCGGACGATCGGCTTATCTACTCTTCCCCATTGGTACGACGGCTTCGGCTAAGTGCTGCTGGTGAAGGGAGCTCATGAACTCCCTGCGCGCGCCACCTCACCACCTTCACCCCATCCGCTCCGGCGGCTGGGGATAGTACTCCCGGTGACCATAGGCTCCTGGCCATACCCGTTCCCATCCCGAACACGGTCGTCAAGCAGGAGCTGCCGATGATATTGCGAAAGCGAGAAAGTAGGTATCGCCGGGGTTTCTCAACGAGCCCCCGAGGGCATAGCCCTCGGGGGCTCGTCTCGTTTAACTCGGCGGTCAGGGGCGGTCTGGCCAACCGGAGCCACGGGCCAGGCTATGCTGGCAGGTGCCAGGAGGAGGGGCATCAGTAGCCAGATGAAGCGCAAACGCAGGAGGTAAAGCGCCGAGTTCAAGGCGCGAGTCGCGATGGAGGCACTCAAGGGCATCAAGCCGGTGCACCAGATCGCGGCTGAGAACGAGATCCACCCTGTAGCGGCCTGAGTTTCCCGGACACAAGTGTGTCTTGTTGACGGTTGAGGATCAGGCCGCCGCGACGAGGGCGGCCCTTGCTTGGTTCGGGGTGCGGTACCCGTGACGGGCGAGGATCCAGGACTCGTTGTAGGTGTGCTGGAAGTCGAGCAGCGCGAGGCGGAGCTCCTCGACGGTGCGGAAGTCGCGGACCCAGAGCAGCTGCTCCTCGAGGGTCCGCATGAATCGCTCGGCCGTGCCGTTGCCTTCGGGCTGGCGGACGAAGCTCGGGCTGGATTCGATTCCCAGGAAGTTGAGCTGCGCCTGAAAGGCGCGCGACATGTACTGCGTGCCGTGGTCGTGGCGCAGCGCAAGTCCGGCGGCGACGTCCTGCTCGACCTCGCCGAAGCGCGCCCGGACCGCCTGGTTGATCGGCTCGAGCGCCTCGTAGCGGTTGCCGCGAGAAGCGGCATGGATGCCGACGATCTCGCCGGTGCAGTGGTCGATGGCGACGAAGACCCGCGCCTGGCCCTCGTCGAGCGTCAGGGTCTGAGTTGCGTCGGTGCCCCACATTTCGTCGGGGCGATCGGTGGTGATCCGGCCGTCGTGCACCTGCGGGCCGCGCGCGCGCCCGACGCGGGTCGGGCTGAGCAGGCCGTACTCGCGCATGACGCGCAGCACGCGGTCACGACCGACGTGGATGTCCAGTCTGCGCAGGCGGGCGTGGGTCTTGCGGTACCCCTCGCCGCGGATGCCGCAATCGGCCTCGAGCTGGGCATAGAGGTCCCGGATCGCGTCGGCCAGCTCGGCGTCAGAGATCGCTGGGCGAGGGCCACGTCGTCGAGGCGTGACGTTCGAGTCTCGGCGATCACGCCATTCTAGAGAGTCGACCGACCGATCTCCCAGGCTCGGCAAACCAGCGTGACGTCGTAGGTGCGATTCTCGGAGGACGAGAGCGTCACGCTCACCGTTTCGACCTCCGCTGGGCCGGGGGGAGCCCGGCCTCCAGCTTGTGGCAGTGCTCGTACAGGAGCTCGATCTCCATCGCCTGCTTCCCGACCTTCGCCTGAAGGCGACGGCGCTCTTCGTCGAAAGCCTCCTGCTCGTCCTGCTCGGGGCGACCCTTCAAACCGGCCTCTGCGCCGGCCAGGAAGGCGTCGCGCCACTCGGCCAGCTTGGCCGCCGTCTGCTGCGTCTCGCGCGACAGCGCGCCGATGCTCTCGCCCTTCAGCAGACGGACCACGATTTCGGCCTTGCGGCGCGAAGACCAGCGCTGGGGGACATCGGGCGGGGCGGCTGCCGGCTCCTCTCCGGTCGGCCTACGGCCTCCCTCGGAGGTGCCGGGCTGCGAACTGCTCGGCTTTGCCGGGTGCAACGGGTCTGCGGACATCGGGTGCTCCAGGGTCATCTCCAGGTGCCATCAAAGGCGGGCTGCCGGCCCTTAGCGGGTGTCCGGAGAAACTGGGGGGCGCACCAGACGGAAGAAGATCGGGAGCGCGGCGCCTCGCTCACGATCCCACGGCAGAGGAATCCTGATCGCCAGCACGACCCAGTTGTGGCCGCAGGAGAGCCGGCTCCATCCTCGGCTGGAGTTCGCGCCGTCGTGGTGCATCGCGACGCCGAAGATCCTCGGACCTCCGCGGTGGCAGAGCGTGTCATCGATCAAGGCTTCGACCAAGTCAGGGAGCCAAGGCTCGGCCAGCTTCAGGATGACGGCTCCCAGGTCGTCGGGGCTCCACTTGGCTCGCGACAGGAAGCGGTGAAAGCATGAAAAGTGCTTCGATCCCACCGCACCGCCGGCCTGGATCATCCGCGTAATCTGATGCGAGCCCCGGCACGTGATCCAGCCCACGACCAAGGACGTGAAGCTCTCGAAGCTGGGCCGCGCGAAGCAGCCGGAGAACAGGAACAGGAGATCCCGCAGCGACGTCGGGATACCATCTACCAGCGCGCTCCGCCTTCGGTGTTGTTTTGACTTCACACCGATGACATCGCGGGGCGGGGCGCGCATCTTGCCCACTGCCTCTCGGCACCATCGCCGGTTCTTAACTCTGGGAAGGCGCCCCTTCTGACCCCGGCAAATGGCCTTTCAAAAGGGCGAATTCCCAGGCTAGCGATGCTCGAATCACCCGCTTGGCTCGGTCGAGGCGTCGCTCAGCTTCGCCGACCGTAGCGCCGCATGACGCCGAGGACGACACCTCGGATCTCGAGGTGAGGTGTGTAGATCGGCTCCATGGATGCGTTGGCGGGCTCCAGGCGGAAGCCGGATTTGGTGCGGAAGAGGCGCTTCAGGGTCGCTTCTTCGCCGGGCAGGACGGCGACCACGGTCGCACCATCGGGCGCGGAAGAGCACTTCTCGACCATGACGAGGTCGCCGTCGTGGATACCGTCCTCGATCATGGAGTTGCCTTGGACTCGGAGGGCGTAGACATCGGCCCCACTGGGGATCCAGTCCCTGATGCTGAACGTTTCCGGGTCCTCGATGGTCGCGACGGGTGAGCCTGCTGCGATTCGGCCGATGATCGGAATCTGATCATCGGTGGAAGGGGCGACGTCATCAGGGTCGACGATCCGGAGCCCGCGGGAGATTCCGGGCGCAGCGCGCACGAGGACTCCCTTGCGTTCTAGCTCGGCTACGTGTCCGAAGATGGTGACCTTGTTGAGGCCGAACTCCTGGGCGACCTCCTCAAGCGTGGGGCTGATCCCGTTCTCGGTGGTGTACTTCGCAAAGAAGTCGAGGATCTGTCGCTGGCGTCGAGTGAGGGGGGGGAGGGTTGCCATAGGGGATCAGCTTTTGGGGGGGGGGGCGAGTGTTCGTGTGGATGGACACTCGTTGAGGTTGGCATCTACTCGCCGAGTCGGCAGGTGGGCGCCGTTTCCGGACCGGAGTCTTGCTGGAGTCAGCGGTCGACTTCCTGGTGGGGTAGGCAGATGCGGGGGTCGTCGAACGAATTGCAGAACCCAGCGGCATTCTCGCCCTGGGTCCTGTGCAGCGTTGCTGCGGTCTTCTTCGGCTCTGCCGTCGACACCGTTGGCTGATCCTCTCGGGAGAGGATCAGATCACGAAGGTGCTGGCGACGAGGACGCCGAAGAAGGCGAGGCTAAGCGCCTCTCCGAGGCGCTCTTCGATTCGTTGGACCATCCTGGAACCCCTTGCTTGATCTGGTCGAGGTCGCGGGCGATGGCTGGCCGCGGATGGCCCGCGGCGCCGGTCGTCGCCCGACTCGAGATTCGGTGAGTCCGCTGACTGGAGGGACAGAGGGCTCTGTAGGCGGGCGAACGTACCCCGAACCTTGGAGGCGAACAAGGGGCAAACCGACCTTTTCCCTAACGCCACTCCTAGAGGTGATCTTCCTTCAGGGGTAGCGGGCCGACCCTGCTGCGCTGACCCATGCGGACCTAAGATGACCGCCCGCCGGGCTCCCTCGGCACCCTCCGATGATGGATCCCCTGCCCTCGATCGCCGACCAACCGACGGTTCCCCGTGCTCTTCAGGGGTTCAGGCTGACGGAGGTCCCCCTCTATCGCTTCGACTGCGTGGTCCTGGGTAGCGGCGCTGCGGGCTGCTGCGCGGCCCTTTCTGCCGGAGACGAAGGCGCGGCCGTCGCTGTGCTTTCGAAATCGGGTCTCTCCGAGTCCAACACGCGCTACGCCCAGGGTGGGGTGGCTGCGGTGCTGAGCGCATCGGACAGTCTCGACTCCCATGTGGCGGACACGTGTCTGGTTGGTTGCGGTCTGTCTGATCCGGAAGTGGTGCGGGACGTCGTCTCTGGTGGTCCGGATGCGATTCGTCGGCTCCAGCACTGGGGCGCGCGATTCGATCGAACGCGCCAAGGCGACCTAGCCCTGGGTCGGGAGGGCGGCCACAGCCACCCGCGAGTGTTGCACGCTCTCGGCGATGCCACCGGCCTCGAGATTCAGCGCACGCTGCTCACCGCGATCGAGTCGCACCCGCGTGTGACCGCCTTCGGCAATACCTACGCCATCGACCTGCTGTTCGACGAGAACGGCCGCGTTTGCGGTGTGCTCGCCGAGAACGGCCAGGGGGATCGGGTGGGGTTCACCGCGGGACAAGTGATCCTCGCGACCGGGGGAGCGGGTCAGCTCTATCGGGAAACGACCAACCCGGTCATCGCGACCGGCGACGGCGTCGCCTTGGCCTTCCGCGCTGGGGCTACGATCCGCGATCCGGAGTTCTTTCAGTTCCACCCGACCTGCCTCTACATCGCCGGCGCGGCCCGAGTGCTCGTCAGCGAGATCGTGCGCGGCGCGGGCGGGCAGCTGCGCGATCGAAACGGGCGACGCTTCATGCTCGACGCTCACCCGGACGCTGAGCTCGCACCCAGAGACGTCGTCAGCCGGGCGGTCTTCGAGACGATGGTCGCGACGGACGACACGAGCGTCTATCTGGACCTCTCGAACGTCGAGGGCGACAGCCACGTTCTCTTCCCCTCGATCAGCCGCACCTGTCGCCTGTTCGGGATCGACATCGCCCGCGATCCGATCCCCGTTCGGCCCGGTCTGCACTACATGGTCGGCGGCATCAAGGTCGACGCCGACGGTCGCACGGACGTCAATGGACTCTGGGCGGTCGGGGAGTGCGCGAGCACCGGCCTGCACGGGGCCAACCGCTTGGCTTCGAATTCACTACTGGAGGGGCTGGTGCTGGGCTATCGCCTGGGCCGCGCCGCCGCCGCGTCGGTCGAGGACGTTCGCCGGGGTGCAATCCGACAGGTCGCCGCGGTCGACGAGCGCTGCCAGTCGGATGTCGCGGTCAACATCCAAGACGTCACCTACTCCCTCAAGTCACTCATGTGGCGCCAGATGGGCGTCGTCCGAGATGGTGCCAAGCTGCTCGATGCCCTACCCAAGATCGATCTGTGGACCCGCGCGGTTGCGGCCCTGGCTCCGCCATCTCGAGCCACCTGGGAGCTGCTGAACATGTTGAGTGTTGCCCGTCTCTCCGTCGTCGCCGCCTTGGCTCGCCGCGAATCGCGGGGCGTGCACTTCCGCAGCGACTTCCCCCAAACCGACGAGGCCTGGTGCGCCCATTCGGAGCTGCGCGCCTTGGGGGGGCCGGACAAGATCGAAGGTCTCTCCCTGACCCGCATGCCGCGGTCGGCCGAAGCGAGCAAGGCGTCGATAGCGTGAGTCGAGAACCCCACGCGAACCGCGCCCCGCGGGAGCGAGTCATTGTCTGCGGCGTCCTCTTCCCCGACTTCCCAGAAGAGACCGAGGGACCCCTGACCGAGGCCCGTGGCTTGATCCAGGCCGCCGGGAGTGAAGTGGTGGGGGAGGGGATCTTCCAGCGCCGCCAGAAGGCAATCGCAGCCACCCTGCTCGGCAGCGGCAAGGTGCTCGAGGTCAAGGAGGCCATCGACCAGTACAAGCCGGATGCGGTGGTCGTCGACAACGACCTGAGCCCGGCCCAGGGGCGCAACCTCGAGAAGGCCTGGGGCGTGCGGATCATCGACCGCTCGGAGCTGATTCTCGACATCTTCGCCCGGCGCGCACAGACACGCCAGGCGAGCCTGCAGGTCGAGCTGGCGCAACACGAATACCTCATGCCCCGCTTGCGTCGCATGTGGACCCACCTGGAACGAACCGAGGGCGCGATCGGCACGCGCGGTCCAGGCGAGACCCAGCTCGAGACCGACCGGCGACTGATCAACAAGCGCATCCACGACCTGCGCGAGCAGCTCCACGAGATCGAGCGCCGCAAGCGCCGCCAGGTGGTCTCGCGCGCCGAGCGCTTCACCATCGGCCTGATCGGTTACACGAACGCCGGAAAGTCGACCCTGCTCAATCGGCTGACGGGGTCCGATGTCCTGGCGGAGGACATGCTCTTCGCGACCCTCGACACCCGCACCCGTCGCTGGAAGCTGGGGGACGGACGCGAAGTGCTGCTGACGGATACGGTCGGCTTCCTGCGGCGCCTGCCCCACCACCTGGTGGCCTCGTTCCACGCAACGCTCGAGGAAGCCCTCAACGTGGACCTCCTGCTGCACGTGGTCGACGCCTCTCACCCGGATGCTCCCGACTTCCTCGCGGCGGTGGACGAGGTCGTACTCGATTCGGGGGCGACGCACCGTGATCAGATCCTGGTGCTCAACAAGATCGACCAGTGCCGCGATCCGCTGCACGCGCGCCTGTTGGCCAGGGACCGTGACGAGCAACACGTGCTGGTCTCGGCCTACACGGGAGCGGGTGTCGACGAGCTGACGAGTCTGGTCGCCGATCGGCTCGATCGACGCTCGGCCCTGGTCGAGATCGAAGTGCCGTTCACTTCGGGGGCCTCGTTGGCGATCCTGCGCCAGGCTGCGGCGATCCTCGACGAGTCCCACGACGCGGTGCGCGGGACCCTACTGCGCGCGCGCGTGCCCGACCGCGAACTGGGCAACCTGCGCCGTCGGGCGGGGCCCAACGTGGTGATCAACGTGCTCGAGCCTGCGGTCGAGCGCTACTACTCGGGCGATCTCGCGGAGTAGTCCGCCTCGCTCCGTCTCAGGGGCGCTCGAGCCGCTCGAGCCGCTCGAGGGGCGGCAGTCGCAGCACCTGCCCGGCGCGGACGTGGTCCGGGTCATCCACGCCGTTGTAGTCGGCGATTTGGCGCACGAGCTTGTCGTTCACGTGACCGTAGTGGTTGTAGACGACCTTGCTCAGTGAGCTTCCGTCGGGGACCGCCTTATCAACGTCCTGCGCCTGCTGCGGCGGGATCCAAGCGGGTGGCGCTTCCTCGAAGGACTCGTCGCCATTGCTGGAATCCCCGCTCGACCAAAGCGGGGCCACGGGACCCTCGTCGAGCTTGGCAGGGCTGGGCTGCCCTGCAGGTGAGCTCCCGTCGACGGGCAAGGCCTGGGTCTCGGACTCCACCGGCACCAGCGGTCGGCCGGTGCTCGCTCGCACGACAACCCGACCCCAATCCGGCCCCGGGAGCTTCTCCTCGATCTGGAGCGATTGGTCTTCGGACGGCCCGATCGCCTCCACCCTGGCCCACGGGAGCTCGCCGAACGGCAGCGAGCCGCGCGTCCATTCGATCCAGAGCAGGCCGCCGACGGCCAGACTGAGAACGAAGAGCAGCGCGGCTCGCAGCACTAGAGGACCAACCTCAGCTGGTGACCTTGGCCGCCGATCGGCCGCCCTCGAGCCGCTCCCGCTCCGCGTGCTTCGCGGCGCGCTTGTCGGCGTAGTCCTCGAAGAAGAGCAGCAGCGGGCTGGCGATGAAGATCGACGAGTAGGTACCGACGAACACGCCGCAAGCCATGGCGAAGGAGAAGCCCTCCAGGGTGTTCCCCGTGCCCACGTTGAACGCGAACAGCACCAGCACAGCCATCAGGGTCGTGGCCGAGGTCAGAATCGTCCGCGACAGGGTCTGGTTGATGGACTTGTTCAACACATCGCCCAGGCTGCCTTCGACGCGCGGAATGTTCTCCCGCACTCGGTCGAACACGACGATCGTGTCGTTCAAGGAGTAACCGATGATCGTCAGGAACGCGGCGATCATGGGGAGGTCGATCTCCGCACTGATCAGGCCCACCCAGTTGGCCAGGACCAACATCCCGAGGGTGATGGTCACGTCGTGGATCAGAGCGGTCACCGCGGCAAAGCCGTAGGCGTAGTCCGCGAATCGCACTCGGATGTACATCACGATCGCGAACAGACTCACGAGGAGCGCCAGGATGGCCTTGTCGCGTAGGTCACCGACGACTTGCGCGCCGACCAGGCTCGAGTCGGAGACCGCCACCGGCATGGTGTAGCCCAGGCCGGTGCTGTCCTGCTGGCCAACAAAGGCCTGCTCGATCGAAAGCATCAGCCCCGTGGTGTCCGAGCCTGCGGCGATGCGCCCGGTCACCTCGAAGGTGTCGGGGCGGGTCGGATCCTCTGCGACCTGAGGGTCGACGATCCCCGCGAGGGTCAGGGCCGCCGCGACGTCCGCCGCGGGGTGACCCTCACCGAAGTACAGGTGCAAGTCGACACCCAAGTTGTCGGCTCCGACTAGCTCCAGATCGATCGGGCCCTTCTGAAGCAGGTCCACCAGCCCGGTCTCGATCTCGGCCTTGAACTCCTGCTCCGCGCCGCCATCGGCGTCGACCATGTCAGGGTCGACCTTGAACACGGCGCGGAACTCGGTGTAACGACCGTCGGTGCTCGAGGAAACCACCGGCTTGATGGTCGCACCGGAGACGTATCCGGGCAGGGCGGCAACCGCGGTGCGGATGGCCTCCGGCGTCTGCGGCGAGTCCGTGCGGAACTGCACCGTGGCACCACCGAGGAAGTCGATCCCGTACTTGGTCGCGCGGGGAGCCGCAAGGAAGATCAGCAGCGACACCGTCACAGCGGTGATCGACAATCCGAGTGCGACCTTGCGCTTGGCCATCCAGTCGTAGGCGGCCTCGACCATCCAGGTGCCTACCTTGAAGTCCTTGGTGCCCGACTCGAGCGAGCGGTGCACCAGGACCCGCGTCACGACCAGCGCGCTGAAGACACTGGTGATGATGCCGATGCTCAGGGTGTTGGCGAAGCCGCGCACCGGTCCAGTGGCCACGAACTTCAGGATCATAGCCGTCAGGAAGGTCGTGACGTTGGCATCGAGGATGGCGCTGAAAGCCTTGTCGAAACCGTTCTTCGCGGCCTGCTTGACGTTGCGACCGTTGTCGCGCTCTTCACGGATCCGGTCGAAGATCAGGATGTTGGCGTCGACCGCCATACCGATCGTCAGGATGATGCCGGCGATGCCTGGAAGGGTGATCGCCGGGCGCAGGAAGGCCAGGCCGCCCATCAGGAAGACCATGTTCGCGAGCAGGCTGACCACCGCGAACATGCCCAGGCGGCGGTAGTACCAGGCCATGAAGACCAGGACGCCGGCCAACGCCAGTGCGCCGGAGTATCCGCCGCGCGCCACGTATTCCGCGCCCAGGGTCGGGCCGACTCGCTCCTCGGCGAGCAGCTCGGGCTTGAGCCGCAGGGAACCGGAGCGCAGCACGGTGACGAGGGACTGGGCCTCCTCGTACTTGTAGCGACCCTCGATGAAGCCGACGCCGTAGATGGCCTTGTTGATGTTCGGGGCGACCTCGACCTGGCCGTTCAGATTGACGGCCATGCGCCGCTCGAGGAACGTCTCGGTGAAGGCGCCGAAGGACGCGTGGTAGGCGCTGTCGAACTCGAAGTTGACGACCCAGTCCGAGGACATCTGGCTCGGATCCGGCGACGGGTAGGCGCGCGCGAGCTTCTGCCCGTCGAAGCGCCAGTCCTTGTCGGCGAAGTCCGGGTGGTTCTCGGTCCGCAGCAGAGGCACCGCGCGCTGGAGCAGGGTGCGGGTGTCGGAGACGTCGCTGCGCTTGTCGGGCAGCCAGCGCAGGCGCTCGTTGGGACCGCCGTCCTGGGCCGAGAGGGCGTTGAACTCGCGCAGGTCGCCGCCGGGGTTGGCGGTCAGCCAGGTCTCGAGCTTCTTGCGCTCGAGCGTCAGGTCGGTGCCCGACCCACTCAAGTAGGTGTTGTCGTCGAGGACGATCTCGAAGCTCAGGTCACCCAGGTTCTGGATGGCGTTGAGGATCGCGTCCGCCGACACCAGTCGTACCGGCGCGCCGGCAGCGTGCTGAGTGGGGGTGGTGCTCTCCTCGCCGCGGCGGATGCCGGACAGGACGTTGCCCTGGGCCCCGCCCCGCGAGTCGTAGCGAATCTTCTCGCCGGCGATCTCGATCTTGCCGCCGCCGATCGGGAAGGGCGAAGCCGTCGCGGCGTCGATCACGATCTGCTCGATCGAGGCGCTGGCGTCGATCGGCTCCTGCAGCGTGCTCGGCGGCGCCGTGACCTCGGTGTTGGTCGTACCCGGGAGCTCGACCACCACGCGGTCGAAGCCCTCTTGGCGGATGATCGGCTCGCGCACTCCGTCCGGGTCGGCCCGGGTCGAGATGATGTCGATCGTCTCGCGGATCACCTGCTGGGGCGATTCGTTGGGCCCGATGTTCCCGAGCTCGCGCTCCTTCTCGAAGTCGAAGGCGAACACGTAGCGCGTGCCGCCCTGGAGGTCGAGGCCGAGCTCGAAGGTCTTGGCTGGCGCGAACAGAGCGATCAGGGCCACGACCAGCGCGATCCCGATGGAAATGTAGAAGCGACCGATGTTCTCGATCATGGCGGTCCGGAGGGCAGTACCCAGATGGCGGGTGAGGTGGTCGCTGGAAGCGCGCACGCCGCACGCCCCCCGCTAGGGCGGAGGAGCGGCGGCGGCCTGGGGCGACCTCGGTGGACTCGATGTCGGCCCGCTCGAGGCTGCCACTCGGGGCAGCTCGGCGGGCGCGGGCCGACGGGCGGAGGTGGTCTAGGTCAGTGGAGCGTGGGAAGTGGGCTCAGCCCTCTCCGCCTTCGCCCCCCTCGGCCGCGGCTGCCTGGGCGGCGGCTGCAGCTTCCATCTCGGCGCGGAACGCGGCGTCGCGATCCTTGTCGCGGCGCGCCTTCTCGCCCAGCTTCTCCGTGACGCGAGTGGCCTTGCCGACGCGGTCGCGCAGGTAGTACAGCTTCGAGCGGCGCACGTTACCGCGACGGGCGACGGTCACGTCCTTGACCCGCGGGCTGTGCAGCGGGAACGAGCGCTCGACGCCCTCGCCCTGCACGATGCGGCGCACGACGATCGCCTTGCGGATCCCGCGGCCGTTGATGCGGATCACGGTGCCGATGAAGAGCTGCACGCGCTCCTTGTCGCCCTCACGGATGAGGTAGTGGACCTCGACCGTGTCGCCGACCCGGACGGGCGGTAGGTGCGACTTGCCGTTTTCCTGCTCGAGGCTGTCGATGAGGCTGGTCATGTTGCTGTCCGGCTCCGCTTCAGGGAGCCAACCCCGCGCGCGGGGCGTTTCTGCCCGCTAGGGGGCTCGTTGCCCCTTCTTCGGGGCTCGTCGTGTCGGAGCGGACCGCGCTGGACGCCCTGTAGGCGTTGCCGTCGCGTTCATCCGAGGAGTAGTGAGTTCTAAAGATCAGGCCGCCGCACGCGGGTCCGCGCACGGGCTTGTGTCTCCCGCCAACGCGCGATCGCTGCGTGGTCGCCGCTCAGCAGGGGGGCCGGAACCTCTCTGCCGCGGAAGACGCGCGGTCGCGTGTAGTGGGGGTGGTCCAGGAGTCCAGCGGTTTGGAAGGACTCCTCTTGCGCCGACCGCTCGTCGCCGAGCACTCCGGGCAACAGGCGCACCACCGCCTCGGTCACCACCAGTGCCGGCAACTCGCCGCCCGCGAGGACGTAGTCGCCAATCGAGATTTCATCCCACTCCAGCTCTTCCCGAATCCGCTCGTCGAAGCCTTCGTAGCGACCGCAGAGCAGGAGCAGTCGCTCGTGCTCGGTCAGGTCACCCGCGCGCTCCTGAGTGAACGGCTGACCGCAGGGCGTCAGCATGATCCGGTGGAAGCTGCCGTGGCGCCGCTCCAACCACTCGACGCAGTCGAGGATCGGCTCGGGCTTGAGCACCATACCGGGGCCGCCGCCGAACGGCCGGTCGTCCACCGTGCGGTGTCGGTCCCGGCTGAAGTCCCTGAAGTCCACCAGGTCGTAGCGCGCGATGCCCTTCTCGCTCGCTATCCCGAGGATGCTCGACCGCAGGTACGGCGCGAGAGCTTCGGGAAACAGGGAGAGAAGGACGACGTGCACGGCCTCTGGACCGCGGGGAAAAGGGCGGAGCAGGTTAGTTCTGCCAGGAGTTTGCGTCAAGGTCGGGGCCCCGCTCGGGGGCTGCGGCCAGGCCTCCCGGAGGGGCAGAGGTCCAGCCGCCCGGCGCCCTTCCGAGGGGGCCTGTCCGCGCCCTTCGAGGAGGGTGGCCTGGGCCCCGCTTGGAAACCCTGGCGACTCGCCGCGGCCGGCTGGAGAGCTGGTGGACTCCGCCCGAGCGGGCCTGGGTCGGAGCCCACGCCCGGGCTACGGGCCCGCCGCTGCTCGAGCTCTTGCGGACCCACCCTCGCGGGGCCCCCGAAGCGCGCTCGACCCCGCCGGGCCGCGCTCAAGGCGTGAAGGTCAGCGCCTGCGCAGGCGTCGCGAACGTGAAGGCGTTCTGGTCCACCTCGAACAACAGGGCGCTGTGGCGGACCGTCTGGCCCACCAGGGCCGTCGTCCCCGCCGGCAGCGAGAGCTGCGCCGTCTGTGGAACCGCGCCGAAGATCAGCCCCAGCGAGTGGGACAGGGGGGCCGTGTTGGGGCTGAGGGCGGTCCACAGGAGGTAGTCGTCGATCGCCAGGGGGACCCAGAGGTCGCCCATCCCGAAGCCCGAGTCGCTGCTGCCGAAGGACCCGAGGAGCCAGTAGATCCCCGCTCCACCCGAGGACTCGGAGAGCTGCATCTCGAACCCCACGGAGACCCCGGCCGAGATGGAGGCCACGTCTGAGGACTGGGTCATCTGCAGGGGCGGGCTCGAGAGGGGAAAGGCCCCCATGTCCGCCGGACTTCCGTCCGGGTCCGGATCGCTCTGCGGGTCGCCGGCGTCGACGCACGGGGACGTCGCCTGCAGCTGGTAGGTACCGGCGATGAATCGCGGGTCCGCGTCGAGATTCCCGCTGCCTTCGTACCCTCCCGTCAAGTCGCAGTAGTCGACGGTGACGGGGCCCTGGGCGCCGATGAAGTGGTCGATCGCAGAGCCGCTGTTGTCCCACAGGATCGAGTCGTGGACGACCAGGGTGCCGCCGTTGGCGTCCGCGATACCGCCCTGGTCGCCGAGGTAGGTCGTGCTCTGGTTGCCCACCAGGGTCGCGCGGTCGATGTCGAGGACCCCCGTGTAGTCCACCAGCGCTGCGCCGCCCGCGGCCCAGGCGAAGTTGTTGGCGACCAGGGTTCGCTCGAGCGTCAGGACCGAGCCGAAGCGCGCGGCCACTCCGCCGCCGAAGGTGATCCGCTCGTCGATGTTGTCCACGATCTCGCAGTCCTCGACCGCCAGGTGCGAGGTGAACAGTCCGTTGCTGCCGTGGACCAGGACACCACCCCCGTAGTAGCGCCCGTTGGCCGGGTTGAAGCCGCCCGAACCCCCGCGCAGGGTGAAGCCGGCGACGCGGGTCCCGTCGGGTTCGCCGGATTCGGCGGTCACGACCGAGCCGTCCAGACCGCTGGCGTCGATTACCGTCGCCTTGGCGCCCAGCTCCGAGCGCACCGTGATGCGCTTGCCGAGCAGGTCGATCCGCTCGGCCCAGACGCCCGGGCCGACCAGCACCGTGTCGCCGTCGGCGGCGAAATCGATGGCTGCTTGGATGGAGCCGTGGTCCCCCGGCACGAGGTGAGTGGTCTGGGGCCCGAGGGCGGCCGAAGCGACGAGGGCGGTTGTGAGCCAGGACATGGGAATCTCCCGAGTGGGGGTCAGCGTAGGGGTCAAAGTGCCTCGATCACCGGTCGCCCCGTGCCCGAGGCACTGCCGCGTCGTCGCCCGTCGGAGCCCTGTTGGGCCTCGCATCCCGACCGGGCCAGGGCTCGACTCCGGCCCTCGTTGGCGCCGATTCCCCCGCCCCGCTGTCGCAGGGAGGAGCGGTGGTCGATCGAGGAAAAAGGACTCCGAACTCCTGAGAGCCCCCCGTCAAGGGGGCAGGCTCTTGTTGACTGCCGGATCGGACCCGTCGGTCCCCAGGAGCCCCATTCACCCGGTTCGCTCGGCGCCCCAGTCGGCGACGGGCCACATCAGGGACTATCCTCCCGGCCATGTTCACCGGCCTGGTCCAAGCCTGCTTGCCCGTGCGCGCCTTCGAACCCCTCGAGGGCGGCGCTCGCCTGATCCTCCCGGCCCCGGTCACCACCGAGGACACCGGCGGCCCCTGGCGCCCGGCCATCGGGGAGAGCATCGCCGTCAGCGGCGCCTGCCTGACCGTCGTCGAGTTGGTCCGCCCGGGCACGCGCGAGCCCTGGCACGACCCCGCCGCGGACCTGGTCTTCGACCTTTCCCAGGAGACCCTCGACCGGACGTGGATGGGGGAGCTGAGCGCCGGTCGCCGCGTCAACCTCGAGCGCTCCCTGCGCATGGGCGACCGTCTCGGAGGGCACATGGTCAGCGGCCACGTGGACGGCCGCGGCACCGTGCGCGCCATCGAGCGCGAGGGCGACGGCGGCTGGCGCTTCACCTTCGAGGTCGAGGCCGACTACGAGCGCTACCTGATCGACAAGGGCTCGGTGGCCCTCGACGGCATCAGCCTGACCGTGATCGAGCCGCAGGACGGCCGCTTCGACGTCGCCGTGATCCCGCACACCTTCGCCGAGACCAGCCTGGGCACCGCGCAGGTCGGCCAGCCCGTGAACGTCGAGGTCGACGGCGTGGCCAAGTGGATCGAGCGGCTGCTGCCGGCCTACGGGGTGGGCCGATGAGCGCCGTGGACCTCGAGCGGTTCGTCGAGGACTGCGTCGCGGCCAATCGCGAGGGCGACCCCCAGGCCGCCGTCCGCGCGGTGCTCGAACGCGCCGTGCACCGGCCGTCCGACCTGCGCGCGGCGCTGGGCGACCCGACCGAGGCGGGCCTCACGGCTCTGCATCGCAGCCAGGGCTTGACCATCCTCAGCGCGACCTGGACCCCGCAGATGAACCTCGTGCCCCACAACCACGAGGTCTGGGCCTTGATCGGCATCTATGCCGGTCGCGAGGACAACATCTTCTGGCGCCGCTCGGAACGGGGGATCTCGGTCCGCGGCGCCGAGTCCCTCTTCGAGGGCGACGTGAGCACCCTGGACGTGGACGCGATCCACTCGGTCACCAACCCCCTCGAGCGCTACACCGCGGGCATCCACATCTACGGCGGCGACTTCTTCGAGACGCCCCGCAGCCAATGGGACCCGGAGACGCGCGAAGAGTCGCCCTCCGACGGCAACGTGATCCGCGGCTTCTTCGACCGCGCCAACGAGCGCGAGCGACGGCTGCGCGACTAGCGTTCCGCCGCCCCGAAGGGGGGCCAGCCCGGCATGCCCTCGACCGGCCGGCCCTAGAACCCGCCGAAGATCAAACTCGTGAAGGTCGTCACCGGGGCGGCCTCGCGGTAGTCCTCGAGGCTGCGGTTGAGGGTCTTCAGGGCGAAGTTGAACTCGTCGTAGATCTCGTCGCTCATGATCAGGCGCCCGACGGTGCCTTCGCCGGCGCGCACCTTGGTGGTGATCGCGGCCACGTCGTCGACGATGACTAGTGCCCGGTCGTAGATCTCGTTGGAGTCGATCAGGCGGCCCAGGGTGCTGTCGGGGTTGCGCAGGCGGCCGGTGAAGTCGGCCACGTCGTCGGCGATCTTGGCGAACTGCTGGCCGAGCTTTTCGTCGCGCACGATGCGGTTGGCCAGGCTGTCCACGTCGGCCATGCCGTCGGTGAAGGCGCGCACGTCGGCGGCGGCGGCCTGGAGGTCGGTGACCGCCTGGCGGCCGCTCTGGGCCATCTCGGTGTCGGACAGCAAGGCGCCGACCAGGCCCTCGCCTTCGCGCGCCAGACGCAGGGTCTCCTCGGCCGAGCGGCCCGCATCGAGCCAGGTGTTGTAGAGGGCGTCGTCCTTGAACAGGGCCCCGAGGTTGCCCTCGCCGGATTCGACCCCGGCCACGAGGCTGGCGGCCCCCTCGCCGGCGGTGCGGAAGTCCTCCGAAGCCTTGGTCAGGTTCTCGGCCAGGCCGCCCTCTTCCAGGTCGCCGACGATCTTCTCGGCGTCGCGGATGATGTTGCGGATCCCGTCGCCCTCCTCACCGATGATCGAAGCGAGGTCCTCCATGGCGGCGAAGATGTCCGCGGGCACCGTGCCGGTCAGGACC
This sequence comes from Engelhardtia mirabilis, assembly GCA_007751255.1. Lineage (GTDB taxonomy): Bacteria > Planctomycetota > UBA1135 > UBA1135 > Engelhardtia > Engelhardtia mirabilis. Next base: position 5,231,605 of record CP036296.1, on the reverse strand, counting down.
TCTCCCTGGCCGATGGTGAGCGCCGGGCTGCCGAAGGGCCCGGGCTCGATGGCGACCATGCGACCGCCCAACAGGGTCGCGTCACGGATCTGGATCTCGTAGCCGTCGCGCAGGACGATCTGTTCGTCGATCCGCATGTTGACCAGGATGCGCTCGTTGTCGGGCGCGTCGGAGCGGAAGCGCACCGACGTCACGCGACCCACGCGGGTGCCGGCCAGCATGACCGAGTCGCCCTTGCGCAGCTCCTTGGCCACGGGGAAGGTCGCCTCCAGGTAGACCTTGTCCCCGAACAGGTTCATGTTGCTGCCGAACAGGGTGTAGATCCCCAGCGTCCCCAGGGAGACGAGGATCAGAAGTCCGAGTAGGAACTGTCGTCGGTCGGTCATCGGCTCGAGCCTTCGCGGAGGGGCGGGCGGTTCAGTCGGGGTCGTCGCCGAGGAAGCTGCGCACCCGGGGGTGCTTTGATGCGAGGAACTCGTCCCTGGGAAGGTCGACCACCAGGCGTCCCTTCTCCAAGAGGACCACGCGGTCGGCCACCACCCGCACGCAGGACTGCAGGTGCGTGACGACCACGGAGGTGATCCCGAGGGTGTCGGCGATCTCGGCGATCAGTTGGTTGATCGAACCGGACATCTCGGGGTCGAGTCCCGCGTTCGGTTCGTCGTAGAGGATCAGCTCGGCGTCGGTGATCAGGGCGCGGGCCAGGCCGACGCGCTTTCGCATGCCGCCGGAGAGCTCCCCGGGCATCCGGTCCCAGATGCCCGGCAGGTGCACCAGCTCGAGCTTGTGCTCGACCTTCTCGCGGATCTCGGCCTCGTCCAGCTTCGAGTTCTCGCGCAGGGGCAGGGCCACGTTGTCACCGACGTTGAGCCAGTTGATCAGCGCGCCGTCCTGGAACAGGTAGCCGATGCGCTTGCGCAGGGCCACGAGCTCCTTGCGGGCGATCTGGTTGACGTCCTTGCCCCAGACCTCGACCTGGCCCTGGTCCGGCTGCATCAGACCGATGACGTGGCGCAGGGTCACGGACTTGCCCGTGCCCGAGGGCCCCATGATCACGAGCGTCTGGCCCTCGGGGACGTCGAGGTCGAGGCCGTCGAGGATGACCTTGTCGCCGAAGGACTTGTGGACCCCTCGGAAGCGGATGATCGGTGCAGCCTCGCCGCTGGCGGGGCGCTCCGTCGTCGCCTGGGGCTTCGTCGTCTCTTCCATCACCGATCAGGCCTGGTACATGAGCCAGGTGAGGAAGTAGTTGGAGATGATGATCGTGATGATCGAGTCGCGCACCGCTTGGCGCGTCGCGCGACCGACGCCCAGCGCACCGCCGCGGGTCGTGATGCCTGCGTGGCACGAGATCACCGCGATGATGATCCCGAACACGAAGGCCTTGAGCAGGCCCGAGTAGACGTCCTTGGGCAGCGCGATCAGGTCGCCCGGCGACTTCAGCGCATCCAGGGCGGTGATGAAGTACAGCTGCAGCTCGACGTTGAGGGAGGTGGAGGCCACCAGGCCGCCGCCGGCGATGCCGATGCCGTCGGCGATGATCGTCAGGATCGGGCAGGCGATCGCCAGGGCGACGACGCGCGGCATGACCAGGTAGTTGGTGCGATCGACCGACATCACCTCGAGCGCCGCCAGCTCGTCGGAGACCGACATGGTCCCGAGCTCGGCCGCCAGGGCGCTGCCGGCGGTCGCGGCCAGCACGATGCCGGTGATGAACGGACCCATCTCGCGCGCCATGGACAGGGCGACGATGACGCCGATCTGGTCCTGCTGCCCGAGCTGCGCCAGGTAGAGCCCGGTCTGCAGGGCCATGATCATGCCCGCGAAGAGCCCCACCAGCAGCACCACGTGGGTCACCTGGACCCCGGCCACGTAGAGCTGGTCGGCGATCTGGCTGCGCCGCCGCCAGGTGCCGTGGAGCTGCATCACCGCTTCGAACAGGAGCTCGACGCGGGCCCCGTACATGCGGGAGGTCTCTTGGATGGCGCGGAACATGGTGGGAGCGGGGCGCTCAAGGTACGCGGGGAGACCCCACGGAATCACCTGCCGAGGCCCACTCCGCGGGCCAACCGGGACCGGGCAGGGCCGGGGGCATCACGCCGGCGTCGTCGGTGCCGGGACCGCTGCGCCAGCGGATCAGCCCGAACAGGACGGATCGCTCGACGACTCGAGTGGCCCCCGAGCCCCAGCTCCGCCGGGAATAGAGCCCGGAGAAGGACTTCCGCTCCTCGTCGCCGTCCGTCGCGTATTGGTACAGCCCGAGCCAGGAGCGGTGGCTGACCACGTCCCCGTTGCGCTCGATCGCGTACAGCTCCCAGATCCAGCTCCAGTAGTGGCGGATCAGGTCGTTGCGGGCCAGGGGCCAGATCGCCAGGACCGCGTCGCGGCGCCAGTCGTCGATCCGCTCGCTGTGGATCAGCGGCCACAGGTGGGCGATGTCCTCGCGCCGCCCGCGCCCGGTGTCGTCGGGCTCGTCGCGGATCAGTTGGGATCCGCGATAGAAGGGCAGGACGTAGAAGCTCGCCCGGTGGAAGCCCGGCCCGAACTCCTCACGGTCGTGGACCAAGGGCCAGGCGTAGGTCCGCCACTCCAGGTCGTCGGCGCGGAAGTACGAGTAGAAGGGCCACAGCCGGATGCGCTCCTGCGCGCGCGGGTCGCGGCCACCGCCCTGCAGGCGCACGAAGGGCCAGGGGCCGTCCCAGGCCCAGAAGGCGCCGGGGGCCTCGGCACCAGCGGGGGCGTCGGGCCCGGGCTCGGCGCCGCGCGGATCCCAGGCGTACCCGAAGAAGGGCCACAGGAAGCTGATCGAGCGGTAGGTGCCGCGCTCGGTCCAGCCGAACAGGGGCAACGCGGCCCACTTCGACAGGCGCTGCTCCGGCGGCTTGTCGAGGCCGTCGATGCTGCGGTGGAAGATCGGCCACAGGAAGAACCAGCGCATCCAGTAGCCGGGCTTCGCGTGGTACGAGAAGAGCGGCCAGACGCGCAGGTGACGCCGCTTCTGCACCCCGTCGGCGTGGTTCCAGGTCCAGCCGAAGATCGGGAACAGGACGTTGTGATGGGTGAAGTCCCTGCGCGAGGCCGAGCTCCAGAGGGGGAACAGGGCGAAGCGAACCGTGTCGTAGGTCAGGAACTTGTCGAGGTCGCCGTAGAAGGGGAACCAGGCCGTCTTGTTGGCCCCGCGGTCGTTGCGGGCCAGGTAGACCAGCGGCAGGGAGAGGATCTCCCACTCGCGCGCGCCGGTGCGGATCGCGTCCGCCGAGCGCCAGTAGTAGATCGGCGCGAAGAGCGAGCGGATCTCGTCGTCGTGGCTCTTCCAATAGCCCAGCGGCGCGAGCCAGTCCACGCGCAGGTCGTCGGGGCCCTCGGGATGCCAGTCGCGCTCGGGCTCGGGCGAGTCGGAGGGATCGACCCAACCCCTACGCCAGCCGAACAGGGGGCGCAGGGCGAAGCTCTGCCAGCGGTCGCCGCTGGGATCCCTGCGAGCGTGGACGAAGCCACCCAACGCCTCGTGCACCGTGGCGCCACCGGGGGGCGTGGCGCGGGTGTAGACGGGCGCGAGCTGGATGTCCGCGCCGGGCGCGACGCAGGCGCACAGCAGTCCGAGCAGCAAGCTTCCGAGGACCGTGCGGCGCATGGATGCGGTGGGTACGCGGGGACGTGTTCGTCCGATGGGCGAGCGGTGGGTCACGGCGGCGGTTCTCGCGCTGGCACCCTAGCGTCCGCGGTGCGGCGATCCGAGCCTTCTGTGACCCTCGTACCCAGGTCTCTCAGTCCGGTGGGACGGCCTCGCCGGCGGCCCTGCGCGCCTTCCGCGTCGATCGGGCGGCTGGTAGAGTCCGCCGCCCCGCGACCGCCGCGACGCCCGATCCGACCCTTGCGATGACGACCTACCTGAGCGGCATTCAGCCCACCGGCCGACCCCACCTGGGGAACTACTTCGGCGCCCTGCGCCAGCACGTGGAGGCGGCCAGGACGGACGGCGAGCACTTCTACTTCATCGCCGACTACCACTCCCTGACCTCGATCCACGATCCGGTGGTGCTGCGGGAGCTGGTGCGCGAGGTGGCCGTGACCTACATCGCCCTGGGCCTCGACCTGGAGCGCGCGGTGCTGTTCCGGCAGAGCGACGTGCCCGAGGTGACCGAGCTGACCTGGATGCTGTCCTGCGTGACCGGCATGGGGCTGCTCGAGCGGGCCCACTCCTTCAAGGACAAGGTGGCCAACGGCATCAAGCCCTCGGTCGGGCTGTTCACCTATCCGATCCTGATGGCCGCCGACATCCTGGCCTACGACACCGACCGGGTGCCGGTCGGCAAGGACCAGGTGCAGCACCTGGAGATGGCCCAGGACATGGGCGGCTACTTCAACGGCCGCTACGGCGAGGTCTTCAAGCGCCCCGAGGCGGTCCTTGCGGCCGGCGGTGAGCACTTGCAGCGGGTGATCGGGCTCGACGGCCGGAAGATGAGCAAGAGCTACGACAACGGCATCTGGATCTTCGAGACCGGCAAGGCCCTCAAGAAGCGGGTCAACCGGGTCGTCACCGACAGCCGTCCCCCGGAAGAGCCCAAGGAGCCGGAGTCGGTGGTCCTGATGGACCTGATGAAGCTCTTCCTGGACGACGCCGAGTTCGAGCAATGGAGCGCTCGCCTGCGGGCCGGCGGCGAGGGCGCACCGGGCTACGGGCACCTCAAGGCGCGCCTGACGGAGGGCATCGAAGAGCACTTCGCCGAGGCCCGCGCCCGCCGCGACGAGCTGCTCGGCGACCCCGCCGAGCTGGACCGGATCCTGGCTGCCGGCGCCGCCAAGGCCCGCGCGCGCGCCGCTGCGACCCGGGATCGGGCCTTGGCCGCCTGCGGACTCCGCTGATCGAGGCGCGCTGCCGATGAGGGGGCGAAGGGACCGAGCGGTCCTCCTATCGAGACACCCACTCCGACGCCATGCAGCCCGCGCACCTCATCGGTCTGGCCCTCTCCTCGTTGGTTCTCACCAGCTGCGTCACCACCGGCGAGGGTCTGGTGGAGAGCAGCGAAGGCGTGCCGCCCCCGCCCCGGCTCACGACCGGCCCCTGGACGGACTCCTTCAATGACGAGTCCGTGCTGATCGCCGAGGTGATCGAGATCTCCGGACCCGACCGCCTGGCCCAGCAATTCGTCGCCCGCCAGGATCCCGGCAACGTCGACTTCGAGATCAAGACCGTCAGCCAGGGCCTGTGGCAGGAGTACCGGGTGGTCCAGCCCGGCGCGGTCATCGAGGCCCAGCTCGACGCGTGGAAGCTCGTTGCCACCAAGCGACTGGTGGTCCTGCAGCGGCCCGGGCGCGTCGACGTCCAGCTGCGCGCCGACGGGGACGCCTTCTTCCAGCGCACCGCCGACGCTCAACCCCAGCGTGGGCCGCGGTTCGAGCACCACGCGGCGGTACCCTGGGGCCCGTGACGCCCAGGTCCGAGCGAACCCGACTTCCCTCCCACGGCTACCCGCGCTTGGCGGTCTTGCTCCTGGCGGCCCTGGTCGCCGCCTGCTCGAGCCCCCGGCTCTCGCCGTGGATCGAACAGCCAGGCCCCTACGACCGGCTCAGCCCGGGTCAAGACGAGCGTCTGAGCGTGGCGCGAGCCCTGCTCGACCAGCGCGACGCGGTAGGGGCGGCGCGCGTGCTCGAGACCGCTCAGCGGCGCGATCCACTGCACGCCGGAATCGCCGTCTGTCTGCAGGACGCGCGCCTCGCCGCCGTGTTGCGCGGAGACCAACTACAGGAGCTCGAGGCCTGGCGCGAGGCCAATCGCAGCCAAGAGCAGGATGCGCCGGACGAGCTCCTGTGGCGCTGGTACGACGCCATCGCCCGCGAACGCGCGGAGGTCGTCGACCGGCTGCTGGCCGCCCGGCTGGACCCCGACGCCCGCGCCAGCTTGAGGCAGTTGGAAGTGCTCTCGCTCGACGAGCCCGGCTGCATCTGGGCGCACCTCGGTCGCGCCCACACCCTGCTCAAGCTGGGCCGCCTGTCCGAGGCGCGACGGGCCCTCGACACGGCCCTCGAGCTCGACCCCGGCCATGCCCGCACCCGCCGCCTCGAGGCCCTGGTCCTGGCCCGCGAGGGCAAGGACGAACTCGCCGTCGAGGCCCTCGAGCGCTGGCTCGAGAAGACCGCCGACGACCCTCTGGTCGGCGCGACGGCCCGCGATCGAGCGGAGCTGGACCTGGCCGCCGCGCTGCTCGAGGCTGAGCGCTACAAGGCCGCGCGGAAGCGGCTGGATCGCTTGATCGGGGACCCGCACTTCGACGACCTGGACGTCGAGCCCCGCTACCAGGCCTTCGTCCTGCGCGCCGCCGCCCGCGAGGGGCGGGGGGACTTCTCAGGCGCCCGCGACGACGCCGATCGGGCGCGGGTCGAGGCACCGACGCGCCTGTTGCCCTGGGTCCAGATCGCGATCCTCGAGGAGTACCGCCTCGGCAACCCGGACGCGGCCGCCGTGGCCTGGCGCCGGGTCGAGGAACTGGCCGTCGACGCGCCGGACGCCGACCGCATCGGCGCCTTCCTCTACGGCCAGCGCGCCCGGGTCGAGCGGGCGCGTTTGGAGGCCTCGATGGGCGAGCTGGAGGTCCAGCCCTGAAGGCGGTGGTGCAGCGGGTCTCCCGGGCCCGCGTGCTGGTCGACGGGGAGGTGGTGGGGGCCTGTGGACCCGGCCTGCTGGTGCTGCTGGGGGTCATGCAGGGGGACGGCGAAGCCGAGGTGCGCTGGATCGCCGACCGGATCGCGGGCTACAGGGTCTTCGCGGACGACCAGGGGCGCATGAACCGCTCGGCCCTGGAGCTGGGCCGCGAGGTGCTGGTGGTGAGCCAATTCACCCTCGCCGCCGACGGCCGACGGGGGCGCCGGCCCTCCTTCGATCGCGCGGCCCCGCCGCAGGTCGCGGAACCCCTCTACGAGGCGGTCGCCCGTGATCTCGAAGCCCAGGGCCTGGCCGTCGCCCGCGGGCGCTTCGGAGCGATGATGGCGGTCGAACTGGTGGGCGACGGCCCCGCGACGTTCCTGTTGGAGAGCCCCTCGGGGGGCTCGGCCCAGGGCTGACAGCCGTCGCAAGTGTTTGCTTGACAACAATCTAAAGCCGGACGAGGATCGGAGCCGACTAGCTTGGTCCAGCGTGAGACCGGCGCTACCGGCCCCCGGAGCCGGCGATCTCACCCTGACCGTCCGCTTCAGGCCCAACAGCCGCACTCGTCCGCACTCGTCCTCCCCCCCGACCCTCGATCGCCCCTTTGCCCCCTCGCCCGGAATGACTGGCCAGCAGCCTCGAACGACCACCAAGAAAGAGCTGGTCAACCGAATCGCCGAGCAGACCGGGCAGACCAAGGTGGTCGTCAAGGACATCGTCCAGAAGTTCCTGGACGAGATCATCGACGAGCTGGCCCACGGTCGGCGTCTCGAGTTCCGCGAGTTCGGCGTCTTCGAGGTCAAGGAGCGCGCCGCCCGCCGGGCCCAGAACCCGCGCACCCTCGAGAAGGTCGAGGTGCCGTCGAAGCGCGTCGTGAAGTTCAAGGTCGGACGCATGATGCGCGAGCGCGTCTGTGAAGAGCCGGCCCCGACCCCGCCCGAAGTGATCGACGAAGCACCGCCGACGAAGCAGGCCAAGAACCCCTTCGAGCCGCCGAAGTCGAACAGCCCCTTCTGAGCGCGCGGCGCGGGCGGCTGAGTATCGCCCGATGCGAGCCGGGCATCGGATCATCGACAGCAGAGTCAACGCCGCGCACGCCAGGTGGGCGCGCTCGATTGGGGTCCCGAGCCTGCTGGTTGCCTCTTCTGGAACCGGGCTCAAGATCGGCGCAGCCTTCCACTGACGTGTCGCGAGAGCGCGCGACCAAGCGAACATCGAGTGTGCTACTGAGGGGAGGCGACTTGTGGAATGCAAAGCCAGCGCGACGGGTGAGCGGATCCGGCCAGGCACGCGCGGGTGACGACTCGGCCGCCGGGAGGGGCTGAGGGCGCGCCCGTCGGCGCGCTCACCCGTCGCGCTGGTCCCTTGCGCCCCTGTATTGAGGACTGGGGATTTCGACGGGGTGCGAAGCGTCGTTTCCGAGTGGACTCATGGGGGCGGATCGGGCTTCGTCGCTGTCCGCCATCTGGGCTACCAGAGTGTGTCCGACGTCCCGTCGGGAGATCTGACAGTCAAGTGTTGATTCACACGTGCCTTCATGTGGAGCTCTGGTTCGTACCGCGATAGCACCGCGTGCCGTCCGACGTCAGCGAACGCGACCGAAGCGAGACCGCCGCGGGGTAGATCGCGATTGAGTGTGGCGGCGCCTGCGCTCCCTGTCCCAGGAGCCCGTCCTTGCCGGATTGCCGAACCGACAAGTGCAGTGCTCGATCTGGGGTCGACCGCTCCTCGTTGACTAGCGGCCTCCGTGCTGGAACACTCCAGCCATGTTGGGCAATCAACAAGGCCACGCTTGGCCCCATTGCGAGGCTCGCACTTGGTGGTCCGAGGCCGACGAAAGACCGAAGCCGACGAAATAGAGGAGAAGCGAATCGTACCGTCCCGCATTCACCTAATTCTGAGGTGGTGGCTCAAGCTGCTCGGTGCGAGCGCAAGCACTACACCAGAGTTGGCGTAGGCCGGTTCCAAGCGATTCGCGCGACCCACGCTCGTCTCAAACAATAAGTCAACCATGTTGAAACTGCTCGCAATCCCGTTTGCAGTCGTCGTCGCTCAGGCCGCGAGCGCGCAGGCGACCGCGGTCACTGCGGACCCGCTGGCTGGCGGATCGTCGCAGCCCGGAGTCGATTCATCGAAGTACCCCCAAGTTGCCGCGAGTGGGGGTGAGGCCGTCCTCGTCTGGGAAGACTACCGAGGTGCTAGCTGGCAGATCTTCACGCGGCGTAGTAGCTCATCCGGCTCCGCATGGCCCGGCGCAGACGTGGCCCTGCCGCGCCACACGTCGGGAAGTGATGCTCGGTATCCGTCGATCGCCGCGAGCGGCGCCAACGTGATGGTCGGTTGGGCAGAACATCTCCCATCGGGGCTGGAGCAGATCGTCGTTGTGGCCTCGGTCGACAATGGCGCCACCTGGGGTGCCACCACGGCTGTCTCGACCCTCTCTCCCATCAGCTCGGTTCTCGTATCTGAGCCTGCAATCTCGGTCGCGGGGGACGGCACGCTGTATGTCGCTTGGTCACAGCAGGAGGTTTCTCGCGATTCGGGTAGCGGCGAGCTCGACATCATCGACCGTGGGTACCTCTCTTGGTCGACTGACGCCGGTCAGACCTGGAACACGCCGCGGGTCGTCGAGGCGACTTCGCCAGTCGAACGGCTACAGGCGGTGGACGAAGTCGTCGTCAGCGGTCTCGACAGTGGAAACGCCGTCGTGGCGTTCAAGAGCAATGAGCTGACCGTCAGCCAGCAGTCGGTCCGCTTCGAGCCATTCGCGACCCGTTTCGTCAAGTCGTCGGCGAATTTGGACGCGGCAACTCTATTGCAGGCGCCGGGCGGTCCTCTGACCGGATCAGTTGCGTTCTTGTCGATTGACACTCAGGGCCAGCGAGGGGTCGCGGTCGCGTTCGCATCCTCTGACCTCGTGGCGAAGTCGCAAACAGTCTATGCATTGTATTCGTCATCTGGCGGAGCGACATGGCCGGATGTTCAACCCGTAAGTTCAGTCGAGCAGAGCGTTGGAGTCCTAGCAAGTTCTACTCGTCCGAGTCTGGCAATGACGAGTGGCCTTGTCCATGTCGCTCATTACGCGGGCATTGTGGTGGGAGACTTTGGATACCTGTTCTCCAATGTTTACGTGAGCACGCTGGATACTAGCGTCTCGGCGACCGATTGGAGTGACTCGGTCCATCTGCCCGGGCCCCAGGTGGGGGCAAACACCCTGTCTCGACTTCCGAAGATTGCGATTGCCGCGTCCGGCCAGCGTGCGATTGTGGCTTGGACTCAGTATCGCGGAAACGTGAACCAGGACGAGTACGATCTTGTCTGGGATGACATTCGCTTTGCGACGACATCGGACGGCGGGGCAGCCTGGACCGTCGCGCCCCAGGCGCTGAGCGCTGCCTCGACGGGTCTGGGCGGATCGAGTCATCCGCAGGTTCAATTCAAGGGCGTTCAGGGAGTTGTTTGCTGGGACAACCGCGGGCGCGGCGACGGCGCGCCTGAGGTGTTCGCAAGCATTGTCTCGGGCTTCTAGTCTCCAGCTTTCCGGACCTATGCAATCAACATCCGCAGCCTCTTTCTGTGTAGTGCTCGTCGCAGTATTCAGTGTGCTTTCCCCTCGGGTTCATGCCCAGGCTCCCATAACTATCGGCAATGGTGTCATCACGGCGACCTTTGAGCCTTCTACCGTCGGATATGACCTTCGAAAGATCGAGAGCGCTTCGTGGTCGGCTCCGATATTCTTGGAGGAGGGGACTGGTCGTTGGGAACTCGTATTCCGCGACGCCCACCCGACTACGGGAGAGCCGTTGGAGACCGCGCTCGCGCCCGACGCCGGGTTCCTGGTTGGGCATGTAGTCAATCCTGGTAATCCGCAGACTCTGGAGTTGCTCTACTCTGGGACTCTTGTGCCCCCGCTCCATCCGGCAGGCTCTCTGGACGTCACCGTGAAGGCGACTTGGAGCGTTCCGCAGGGAGGGGACTATCTTGAGTGTCAAGTTAGTGCGACGTATGTCGCTTTGAACCCATCGAGTATGACCCGCCCGATCTGGATCGACTTTCCGATTGTGAATCTGACTACGATCGACGAGGTGCCTGATACTCCCGACGATCGAGATGACTGGTTCGCGTTTGCAGCCATCAACACGTCCGGGATAGCGATCAAGAATCCGCTTCAACGCAATTTTGGGGTGGGTGGATCGGCTGGGCCGGGCTACATTGAGGCTCCGGTGTTTGGGTTCTATGGCGACGAGTCGGGCCGCCTGCTTTACATGTTGACGACGGATGCCGACGAAGAGGTGTATAACGCGAGCGTCGGGCCGCGACAAACTCCTTCATCGGTGCCCGTTTTTCGAATGTCACATCGCCAGGCATTGCCCGATGTGTACTCGAGCAACGGGATCACGCAGCAGGCATCGACCCGGCTGGGGGCGACGAATGGTGATTGGTGGACTGTTACCGAGATCTACCGTGACTACCTGGGAAGTCGACCCTGGTATGAGGGATTCGTAGGTGATCCGAGCCACCCCATGCCTGAACGCGGGAAGGCATTGACAGCCCATGTTCAGATTTCGACCGCAGCGCGTGTCGATATCATGGATGAACTCGTCGATGAAACCTACCTTGCCCAGCGATTGTTTGGGCCGAACGTCTATGCGAGGTTCTTTGGTGGCCACTATCCAGACTTCTTCAGCGAATTTTATTTTAAAGGGTATCTTGACGGAATGCCATCGTTTCGCGCGAGCTGCCGCGAGGCGGGCAAGCGAGACGGCGCGGTGATTGCGCCCTATGTGCAGTCAATGTGGGCTATCGACTACAGCAAGCACTCAATCGGGATCTCTGCGGCGAACGCCACGCAGCTGATGCTGGACATCGCTGCCTCATTGGTGGCTGGTGTCGATGGCCAGCTGATCTTGTATGCCTGGCCAAATATCTCTGCCGACAATCCGCTGACGATGGCCGACGACGTTTCTGGCCAAGGTTGCCCTGCCTCAGATGGATTCGCCGGGGACGGGTCCGGTACGGGGGGCGGTGTGTATTCGAACAACGGCGCGCTTGTCGACCTGGTAGATGACTTGAGTGTCGCTACGGATTTCGCAGGCATCTACTACGATCAGCTCGGCGGGGCACTTTGTTATGACACTACGCATAATCATGCGCCCGGTGGTGGAAGCTGGTTTATTGAGGGGCGAATTGACCTCGTCCGTCGAGCTGAGCAGGCGGCCGTTGTGGTGGATCCTTCTCTGGTGGGATTGGTTTCGTCTTCGGAGGGCGCGGTGGCGCGGCTGGGCGAGGTGATCGATATCTTCATGATCGATTACCTCGCTCCGCCGATCTCCGTCGCCCTTCCCTGTGTTTGCCTCGGGGCTACCTGCACGATCGGTTCTGGTCCCTGCGATCCCGCCGATGCGCTGGTGCTTGATTCGGCTGGTGACGTGCTCGCCGACCTGTCGATGCAGTCGGCCATCTCACTCCCGTTTGCAGATCTCGTCACCAACTCCGTGGTGATTCCATTTACCCACTCGATCGCCCCGCACACGAAGGCCGCTCGAATTGCAAAAGAAGAGGAGACAGCTGACCGTGATCGGGCTTGCTGGCTTTTGGCCAGTGAGGTGATCACCTTTGGGCATCTGGTGAATGCAACGATCGAGGCCGGGGGCGCGGCCAGCGCGTTAGCCGATCGGGGACGCTTGGAGTACTTCTACTTAGCTGGGTTCCTTGCGCGCTTTTTCTCGAGTGCACAGGTGCAACCCTTCTTCAATGGTGCTCGGCGGCGGGAGCCCCTGATTCACTTCCCCGGTGCCGCGAACTCCCCGTACTTGATCCCTCCCCAGTTTTCTGCAAAGCCAGGGCCCATTACAGCGGAGAACTCGCTAAGGAAGTTCCATGCCTACCAGGAAGAGGTCTTGGTGGCCGGGATGTACGAGGACGCCGCTGGCCGGCTCGCTCTCGCCGTCTGCAATCCGTGGGTCTCGAGAGAGCAGGCGATATTCGAGTACGACTTCGTCTTCGATCCGGCTGAGTACCCGAGTTTTGCGGGTGGCTGTCAAGGTTACGAAGTTGAGCGTTTCGAGACGTTCGTGCCCGGTTCGACGACGACTGCAGTTCCCTCGACGTCTGGGCTCTTTTCTTCCGGGGCTCAGGCAATACTTCCGGGCGACATTCAGTTCTGGGTCTTCACTCCTGTGTGTCCATGACGGTTCGCCGTGGCTTCGCACCTGTCCTCGTGCAATGGGTCCTGGCGCAAGTTCGGCGGGTGCCACGGCCAAGGCCAACTCGGATCGCGGCATCACCCGGTCTCGAGCCCGCCGTTCACTGGTAGCTGGGGTCGCTGCACACCCGTATCCTCGCGTCTGATGCGACCCAAGCAACTCCTCGGATCGGCGGTACTGCTGTGCCTGCTCGCGGCGGGAGCGCTCTACGCAACTCGAGTGCGCTGGATGTGGGGTGACGCTCCGCTACTCGTGGGACAGTTGGTGGACTCCTCGGTCGACCAACCACTGTGGCTCCACGCAGCGGTCCTCCCGGCGGCGAGGCTCAGCATGGAGGTCTTTCCTGAGCTTGGCGCACTCGATGCGCTGCACCTCGTGTCGGCCCTCGCTGCTGGGATCGCGTTGTGGTTCGTGCTCTCGAGCTGCATGCGTCGATTCGGCGCTTTCGGAGCACTGTTGGCGACGGCCGGATTGGTGGGCACATGGGGGCTTTGGTTCCATGGGTCCCTCCCGGAGCTGCACACCCAGCAGATGCTCGGCTGTGCGATCGCGGCCTACTGCTGGCCATTGGGCGGCGGGGTGGTCGGTCGTCGCGGAGTCCGCGCGGCGGTCTGGGTCTTGGGGGCCACGGCGGCGATCCTTCTACATCGCTCGAATGCTGTTGTCCTGGTGGGCTTGACCCTCGGTTCCGTGCTGTCGACGTTCTCGCGAGCCAACGCTACGAGCTGGCGGGACCTCGCCTTTATCCTTGCCGGCGATCTCGTTGCTGCCGCAGCTCTGTTCCTGACTTCGGCCATGAGCGTCGCGGTGGACCGCGGCGGAGCCGCGGGTCAGGCATTGTGGCTTCTGACCGAATTTGCCCGCTTGCCTTCATGGAGCTTCGTCGTCGACGAGATTTTTGGACCACTGATGTTGATCGCAGTCGGAGCAGTAGCTGGGCTGCCGCTCCTGCTGAGGTCGAGGTCCTCGTCCTTGGGTGTCGCTCTGCTGGTGGCCGGAGTCTTCTTCACCATCTTCGGTGTCTCGACCAGCGGTGGCTATTTTCTCGGGATCGCGCCGCTCATGGCTCACAGCGCCGCGTCACTGCTGCAGTGGTGCGAGCAGCGTTTCTCCTCGCGCCGGGTCCTTACAGTCGTTGGGCCGCTCGTGGTGCTCCAGGCCGCGGTGGTTGCCTGGCTGCTCCCTATTGACCAGGCGATTGAGGAGGCCGCGTGGGGCGATCACCGGTACCGCGTGGTCTCGGCGACGACTGAGGGCCCAACCGTCGTTCTGAGCGCCGACCTCTCCCTACAGCTGGTGTCCGGCCGATCGAAGGCCATCGCCGAACAGGCCTTGTGGCCGCAGTTGTACGAGGCGTCCGCTCTCGGCGCCGCACCGGAGATGTTTGCCGAGAGTGTCGCTCAGCAGGTTGAATCCGCTCGAGCTAGCGGGCTGAGTCTCGTCTTGGACCTGAACTGGGGCGAGTACCTCGATCGGCAGCCCGCGATCGAGCCCTTCATGGAAGCACTCTCGACCCGGTTGGCCTCGGTCTCGGGCGCGCGTCTTGTCGAGCGCGAGGGGCTGCGCTTCTTGGTGTTGCCCCCACCCGCCCCTGCAGTCGACTGATCGGGAGTTGGTCGACGAGGGCAGGGGAGGGCCGCCCCGAATCAGGACCTGACGCTGGCCTTGGCGAGGGTCTTGGCCGCCGCCGCCAGTCCGCGATCGATGTCGTCGAGCAGGTCGTCCACGTGCTCGATGCCGACCGACAGGCGCACGAGGCCATCCTGCAGGCCCGCCGCGCGGCGCTCTTGGGCCGGGATCGCGGCGTGGGTCATGATCGGCGGCACTTCGATCAGCGACTCGACGCCACCCAGGGACTCGGCCAGGGTGAAGACCTCGGTCGCGTTGCAGAAGGCCACGCCGGCGTCGACGCCGCCGGAGAGTTCGAACGACACCATGCCGCCGAAGCCACTCATCTGACGCCCCGCCAACTCGTGCTGGGGGTGGCTGGTGAGGCCGGGGTAGATCACCCGATCAACCAGGTCGGAGGCTTCCAGGTGCCGCGCGACAGCCAGGGCGTTGGAGCAGTGGCGCTCCATGCGTACGGCCAGGGTCTTGGTCCCGCGCATGACCAGGAACGCGTCCATCGGACCGAACTGCGCGCCGACCGCGTTCTGGTAGTAGGCGATCTCTCCGCGGACCTTCGGGTCGCGTCCGAGGATCGCTCCGCCGACCACGTCCGAGTGTCCGCCCAGGTACTTGGTCAGCGAATGCACGACCAGGTCCGCGCCGAGCTCCAGCGGCCGCTGGAGGTAGGGCGTCGCGAAGGTGTTGTCGACCACGCACAGGGCGCCGGCCGCGTGGGCGAGCTTGGCGCAGGCCTCGATGTCGGCCAGGCGCAGCAGGGGGTTGGTGGGCGACTCCAGGTGCAAGTAGCGCACGTTGCCCTTGGCCAGGGCGGCCTCGACCGCAGCCAGGTCGGTCGAGTCGACGAACTCGAACTCGATCCCGAACTGTCCGTAGCAGCGGGTGAACAGTCGGTGGGTGCCACCGTAGAGGTCGTTGCCCGCGACAACCCGATCGCCGGCCTTGCAGCGGTGCAAGAGCGACGCGATCGCGGCCAGGCCCGATGCGAAGCACAGGCCCCACTCGGCCGACTCGAGCGAGGCGAGGTTCAGCTCGAGGGCGGTGCGCGTCGGATTGGTCGTGCGCGAGTACTCGTAGCCCTGGCGCGGCACGCCGGGCGAGTCCTGCTCGTAGGTGCTGTTGAAGTAGACCGGCGTCATCAACGCGCCGTTGCGCTCGTCCGAGACCTGCCCCGCGTGGACCGCGCGGGTGTCGATGCGGCCGCGGTTGTGGGGGATCTCGGAGTTGGGGGTCGGTTCAGACATCGGTCGGCGGGGTCAGGGAGTCGTGCGTCGGCTCCGTTCGGGCGGTTCCGCCCGGGGGCGACGGAGCAGACGCGGGCGCAGAGGTTACCCCCTGCCGGGTGGTCGCCGGGCCGTGGGTTTCGGTCGCGCGCCCGACCTTCGAACGCGACTCCGACCACATCGCAGGGCCGCTCCGACTCGCCCCAGGCCGGTCGGAGCGCCCGCGGCCCTCGATGCCGGCGATCGGCTGCCGATCGGCGTGGCGACGGAGCGCGAGCCGCAAGGGCCGAGTTGCGAGGCACATGCCGCGACCGATTCGGAGGGCAACCCCCGAGGGACCCGCTCTCACCCCCGCTGGGTCGAGCGGCCGCCCCTCCACCCTGCAGCGGCGGTTGGTGGAACGAGCCCGGAGCCATCGATTCGGTTGCCGGAGTCCAGGCTGACCATCGATCGACCCGTCACCCTTCGGGCCCCGTCGACCCACAAGCCCCGCGCGCGCCGCTCCACGCCGCACCGTCCGGGCCCGTAGACTTCGCCCGTGGCCAGCCCTTCGTCCGAACCCCTTCGTCGCCCGTCCGCTCGGGCGCCTTGGATCGCCCTGGTCCTGGCCCTGCTCACGGGCTCGATCGGCGCGGGGTCCGTCTCCATGGACCGCAGCCTGGGCTGGGACGAGTCGATGCACGCGGCGCTGCCGGCGGCCCGCATGGTGCTCGCGCTAAAGGCCGGCCAGACCCGCGAGGCGATCGACGTGGCCCTCGACTGCCAGCAATACCCGCCGGTCTACCCGGCGTTCCTGGCTACGGTCCAGTCCATCGCCGGAGTGGGCGAGGGAGTCGCGCGGGCGGCCACGAGGGGCCTGTGGGCCCTGGGCCTGTTCGGCCTGTTCCTCCTCGGTCGCGCCATCGTCGATCGAATCGAGCGCGACGCCGTCCAGCCCTTCGCGGGCGCTGCCCTCGTGCCCTGGATCCTGCCGGCGATCGCCCTGACCTCGCCCATGGCCCTGGCCTTCTCGGGCACCCTGTTCCTCGAAATCCCGTTCACCGTCGCCGCGACCTTCGCCCTGTGGGCCTGGATGCGGCGCGGCGGGGCCACTGGCCGAGCGGAGCGCGTGCGGCGTGACCTGCTGGCCGGCGCGCTGATCGCCGTCTGCTTCTTCACCAAGTTCAACTACGCCCTGCTGCTGGGCCTGGGCCTGGCCCTGGACCTGGCCATCGAGAGCGCGGGTCTGATCCGCGCGGGTCGGGCGCGCCAGGCCATGGAGCGGGTCATCGCTCTGGGCTTGCCGAGCGCCCTGGCTTGGCTCTGGTGGTTTGTCCTGCCCTTCCCCGCCGGCGCGGAGGTCGCGGCCTCGCACCGCTCGGCCTTCCTGGCCTTCCTCGGCGGCAACACGCAGCTCGGCACCACGCCCTACGCGATCCGGGTCTGGGACATGGCCACCTACCTGGCGCCCGGCCCCCGGGGTCTGCTGATCACGCTCGGGGCCGCGGGTCTGGCCCTGGTCTGGGTGCGTCGGCCGGCGGTGCGCTGCCTGGCCCTGGTGTTGGTCACGGGCTTTGGTCCGATCCTGGCCCACAACTTCCACTTGGAGCGCTTCCTGCTGCCGCCGGCCCTGGCCCTGTGGGCCCTCGCCGCCGTCGGGCTCGCGCGCCTCGCGCCGACCTCGCGTGCGGGGCGGGCGATCTTCCTGGGCGCGGTGGGGGCCGTGGGCCTGGTCTCGCCGACCCTCGACGCGGGCCTGGCCGCCGGTGCGTTGGGATTGCGCACGGCGGACAACGCCGAATACCTCGCCGCACTGCACCGCCAGCGGCTCTCACTCTCGCCCGCGCGCGGCCTGCCGACCGCCGGCTTGCAGCGAGCGGAGTACGACGCGCTGCTCGACGCCGCCGCGGCCGCCGCGGGTCCCACCGCTCGCGTGGCCTGGCTCGGCATCAACTCCGAACTCTCGCCGGCCGCGTTGCACCTGGGCCTCTTGGCCCGCGGCGGTGCGCCCGAGCGCCTGCGGCGCGACGCCGGCCGCGTGCGCCCGGACGGTCAGCCCGAGATGGTGGTGACCTTCATGGGCGAGGATCCAGGCTGGAACGGGGCCCAACTGCGCGCCTGGGCCGGCCAGTTCGACGTCGTCTTCTCCACCGAACCCCTGGACTGGAAGGGCCGCGCCCACCGCGCCTTCCTCGAGACCTATCGCGGTTGGCTGTTCGAGACGGGGGAGTGGAGCTACGCCAGCATCGCCCGGCTCGCAATCGCCCGCGCCGGCGGCCGCGCGACCGACCTGGAGTTGTACGCATGTCGTCACGACGGCGAATGAAGGGCAAGCGCCGCGGCGAGCAGCCTGCGGCCCAAACCGCCGCGGCGACGCCGATCGCCGGATCCGGGGGCTCGCCGACGAGCGCGCAAGGCGACCCGTCGGCGCCCCGAGCTCGCGGAGCCAGCGCGGACGACGACCTGCCCCCGGCGAGCCTCGAGGACTTCTCCGCGGCGCGTCTGGACTGGCCCGCGGTGCGCGCGCTGTTCGAGCGCCAGGCGGCCTCGTCCCTGGGGCGCCGGGCCCTCTTGGAGCTGGAGCCGCGCTCGCCGCTCGAGGCCCGCGCGGCCCACGCTCGGGTGGCGGAGCTCTTGGCGCTGCCCGCCTCTGCCGAGGGACCGCCCCTGGGCGAGTTGGCCGATCCCCTGCCCGTGCTCGAGGACGCCAGCCTCTACAACCGCGCGATCACCGGCGACGGCTTCGTGACGCTGATCAGCTTCATGCGCGCGCGCCAACGCATCGTGGCCTGGCTCGAGGAGCACCGGGACTCGGCCCCCGAGCTGGCGCGCCTGCGCCAGGGCCTGCCGGACCTCTCCGCGCTGCACAATCAGCTCGAGGCGGGGATCGATCCCCGCGGTCGCGTGCGCGACGGGGCCAGCGCGCGCTTGGCCGGGGTGCGTGAGCGCATGGGTAAGTTGATGCGCGCCCTCGAACAGGCCGCCAAGACGATCGCCGCGCGGCCCGATCTGCGGTCGGTCTTCGCCGACGGACAGGTCGGTCGAGTGCACCTACGGGGTGGTCGGCCGGTGTTGGCCGTGCGCGCCAAGAGCGCCGGGCGTCTGCGCGGCATCGTCCACGACACCAGTGCCACCGGGGGCACGGTCTTCATCGAGCCCGAGTCGCTGATCGCCCGCGGCAACGAACTCGCCGGTGTGCGCTCGGAGGAGGAGCGCGAGGTCTCGCGCCTGTTCATCGAGTGGACCCAGTCCGCCCTGGAGCGGGCCGAGGCCATGGAGCGGGTGGCCGAACGCCTGGCCGAGGTCGAGTTGGCGGTGATCGGCGCGCGCGGGGCGCGGGCCTTGGACGCGCGTCCCGCGACGATCCCCGCGGTGGGCGAGCCGGCGGTGTTGGTGTTGAAGGAGGCGCGGCACCCGCTGCTCGTGGATCAGCAGAAGGAGGGCGCCCTCGAGCGCGCGGTGCCGATCGACCTGCGGCTCGGCGATTCCTTCGACGTGCTGGTCATCACCGGTCCCAACACCGGCGGCAAGACCCTCTCGCTCAAGGCCGCGGGCATGGCCGCGCTCCTGACGCGACTGGGCTTGCCCTTCCCCTGCGGGCCGGGCTCGACCATCCCGATCTACTCGGGCGTGGTGGCCGACATCGGCGACGAGCAAGAGGTGCAGCAGAGCCTGTCGACCTTCTCCGGGCACCTGGCGCGGATCGCCGCGGGCCTGGCGCGGGCGGGTCCGCGCATGCTGTTCCTTCTGGACGAGCTGGGCGGCGGGACCGATCCGGCCGAGGGGGCGGCTCTCGGGGCGGCGTTGCTCGACCACCTGTTGGTCGCCGGCGCGCCGACCCTGGCCAGCACGCACATCGGTCGCCTCAAGGAGTTCGCTTTTAGCCGGCCGCGGGCCGAGAACGCCAGCGCCGAGTTCGACGCCGAGACCCTGCGGCCCCTCTATCGGTTGGTGGTCGGCGCCCCGGGCGAGTCGCGGGCGCTGCAGATCGCCCAGCGGCTCGGCTTCGAGCCGTCGATCCTGGCCGAGGCCCGGCGCCGGCTCGAGCGCCCGAGCGCCGAGTCCGAGAAGTTGATGGGCGACCTGCGCGCCGCGCGCGAGCAGGCCGAGAAGGACCGTGCGGAGGCCGAAGCGCGCCTGGCGGCGGCGGAGCTGCACCAATCGGAGCTGGAGCGCGAAGCCGGGGAACTCGCGCACCAACGCGACATGCTTCTGGACGAGGCCCAGGCTGCCCTCGAGGCGCGCACGAGTGCGGCGCGGGGCGTCGTCGACCAGCTGCGCGCCGTCGCGGGCCAACTCGCTGGCGGTCAACGGGCCAAGGTCGACGCTTTGTTGGGGGAACTCGAGCGGGCACTTGCGGCGGGTGGGCTGACCGACCGCCGGCAGGCCTTCCTGGACCAGCTCCGCAAGGGCGATCTGGTCTTCGTTCCGCGCTACTCGAAGCGCTGCCCGGTTCAGCGGCTGGATCGAGCCAAGGGGCGGATCGTCGTGCGACTCGGCCAGCGGGACCTGGAACTGCGCCTCGAGGACGTTTCGGGGATCGAAGCTCTCTGAGTGCTGGCGATCGTCCGTGGGGCCGTGGACCTGGCCGCACGGTCGGCGCCGATCGAAGTCGCGAGCAGGTTGTGGGTCGGCCCGCCCTGGCCGACAATCCGCGGCCGATGGCGACCTTGACCTGGACCACGGCGGGTGAATCCCACGGACCCGCATTGATCGGCGTGCTCGAGGGCTTGCCGGCTGGCATGGAGCTGTCGACCGAGCGCATCGATGCGGAGTTGGCGCGTCGCTGGCGCGGCTACGGTCGTGGCGGGCGCGCGAAGCTCGAGACGGATCGGGTCGAGGTCCTGGCGGGCGTTCGAGCAGGCCGCACCCTGGGATCGCCCCTGTGCCTGCGGTTGGCCAACCGCGACGACTCCATCGAGACGTTGCCCGTGCCGTCCAACCCGCGCCCGGGCCATGCGGACCTGGCCGGTTGTCAGAAGTTCACCCACCGTGATCCGCGGGCGATTCTCGAGCGGGCGAGTGCCCGCGAAACGGCCATGCGGGTGGCTCTGGCGGGGGCGGCGCGGCAGTTGATCGAGGCCTTCGGGGTCGAGGTCTTCGCGCACACGGTGGAGTTGGGCGGGGTCGCCGCGGCGGCGGACGCCTACGAGCGGGCCGGCGACGGCCGCCAGCGCCTGCGCGAGCGGAGCGAGTTCCTGGGGGTCGATCCGACCTGCGAGGAGCCCTGGAAGCGCCGGGTGGACGAGGCCCTGGAGGCGCTGGACACCCTGGGAGGCCTGTTCGAGGTGGTCGCTACCGGTGTGCCGCCGGGTCTGGGCAGTCACGCCAGTGGGCCCGAGCGGCTGACCGGTCGGTTGGCCGGAGCGCTGCTCTCGATCCCGGCCATGAAGGGGGTCGAGTTCGGGCTCGGTTTCGAATCGGCGCGCAGGCCCGGCTCCGAGGTTCACGACGCGATCGAGCTGCGCGGACCGGACGCGGATGGATACGGGCGCTTCCGGCGCCGCACCAACCGGGCCGGGGGGCTCGAAGGGGGCATGACCACCGGCGAACCGTTGGTGGCGCGCGTGGCCATGAAGCCCATCCCGACCCTGCGGCGGGGGCTCGACACGGTCGACTTCGAGACCGGCGAGACGGTCCGGGCCACCTACCAGCGCTCCGACGTGACGTCGGTGCCCGCCGCGAGTGTGGTGGGGGAGGCGATGGTGGCGCTCGAGTTGGCGCGCTCGTTCCGCGACAAGTTCGGCGGCGACTCGCTCGACCAGGTCCGCGACAACTTCGAGGCCTGGCGCCGACGGGTGGAGGAGGTCTGAGGCTGGTGCGGCGAACTTCGTTCCGCGCTTCGGGCCCTGGCGCCGATTTTCGGGCGGCTACCGTTGACCGCCACCGGGCGATCCGTACCATCTCCCGTCCTTCTGGCGGCCCGGGCCGTCTCGACTTCGCCTAGCTCGACCTGCTCCGTCCGCAGCGCTCCCCCCGGGGCCCTCCTGCCAGCGTGGCTCAATGGTAGAGCACCTGATTTGTAATCAGGGGGTTGTGGGTTCGAGTCCCACCGCTGGCTCCAACCGGAGTGCGACCCGCGGGTCGCGCGCCGGCGCTCTCTAGATCAACCGTTTCCCATCCGGCCCTTGGCCGACCTGACCCCCGGGCGATTGCCTCGAGGTCAGCTCGACAGCGGCTCGCGGGGGACGGCAATGGCCACAGCATCTTGGACGCGGCACCCCTCGGGGCGCGGCGCCCAGGGCTGCGACCGCCGCGCGGGTCTTCGCGCGGTCTGCTCACTCTCAACGGAACACGACGTCTGGACGCGTCGGGAGCGAGGTTCGCTCCCCGGCTCCGCCCAACCGAGCATTCGGGGGCGGGAGCGGGGTGAAGCCTCGTGCTCGGACCGACCGCCAGGGTCGCGCACTCAGCGGGCGGATACCCAAGCGGCCAACGGGGGCAGACTGTAAATCTGCTGGCATAGCCTTCGCAGGTTCGAATCCTGCTCCGCCCACCAGTACCGCAGGGCCTTCGAGGTGTCGCTCTCGCGAGCGGCCGGGAATCCGAGCCTTCGCCGGCAAGCTGAGTGTGTCAGAGTCGAGCGGCGCGCCCTCTGGGCGTGCCTGTCGGAGGCGCCACGATGTGGGCGCTGCCGGCGATTCGGCTGCCCTTTCGGTTACCCCTCCCTCGGGAATCTTCCGAGGCTCTCTCCACCTGCACTCTTCCTCCACCTGCACTCTTCCGAGTTGCACCCTCCGGAGATGCACGGGAGCGCGAGTCTCGAGCGGATCGAGCGGGAGGGTCGAGTGCCGCGCCGTCTGGAAACGAGGCTCGGTAGCCGCAAGGCGCCGGCGCCCCCTAAGCTCAGCCTTCGCGAGAAGCCTGATTCGACCCGCCGCAAGGCGCCGGACCGGCAAGCGAGGGCTCACGAGGCGGGTGTAGTTCAATGGTAGAACGTCAGCCTTCCAAGCTGAGAACGTGGGTTCGATTCCCATCACCCGCTCCAGCTTGGTCTGCTCGGCTCGACCAGCGCGACTGCACCGACTCCCGCAATGCTGCTGTAGCTCAGTGGTAGAGCACTTCCTTGGTAAGGAAGAGGTCACGGGTTCAAGTCCCGTCAGCAGCTCCAACCGGGGCCGAGCCCAGCCGGGTTCGAGCCGGGGCGAGCTGCCGGCCCCCGCGCGGGCGCCTGGAGCACTCGGGTTCACACGTCGTTCCGTACGTCCAATCGTTACTTATCCACTCAGGACTCTCCTGACGCAGGCGCGTCGGGGGGGGATCGAGTTCAGCGCGCCCAGCAGGGTGCCTTCATCCACAACCAACCGTCGCGGGGTCGTCCCCGCCGCTAGACCCCGATCCAACATGGCGAAGGAAGTCTTCCAGCGGACCAAGCCGCACTGCAACGTCGGCACCATCGGTCACGTTGACCACGGCAAGACCACCCTCACCGCGGTGATCTGCCGTCACCAGGCCCAGAAGGGCCTCGCACAGGCGAAGAAGTTCGACGAGATCGACAAGGCGCCCGAGGAGAAGGCTCGCGGCATCACGATCTCGACGGCCCACGTCGAGTACGAGAGCCTGACGCGCCACTACGCCCACGTCGACTGCCCCGGGCACGCCGACTACGTCAAGAACATGATCACTGGCGCCGCTCAGATGGACGGCGCGATCCTGGTCTGTTCGGCGGCGGACGGTCCGATGCCCCAGACCCGTGAGCACATCCTGCTCGCCCGCCAGGTCAACGTGCCGGCGGTCGTGGTCTTCATGAACAAGGTCGACCAAGTCGACGACGACGAGCTGCTCGACCTGGTCGAGATGGAGATCCGCGAGCTCCTCGACAAGTACGACTTCCCGGGCGACGACACGCCGATCATCCGCGGCTCCGCGCTGCGCGCCGAGCAGGCGCTCGACGCCGGCAAGGGACCCGATGACGATGCGTTCAAGTGCATCGACGAGCTGATGGACGCTGTCGACAGCTTCATCCCCCAGCCCGAGCGCGCCGTCGACAAGCCGTTCCTGATGCCCGTCGAGGACGTGTTCTCGATCAAGGGTCGCGGCACCGTCGGCACCGGCCGCATCGAGCGCGGTATCGTCCGCACCGGTGACAACCTCGACATCGTCGGGATGCAGGAAGCCATCGGCAAGACCGTCTGCACCGGCGTCGAGATGTTCCAGAAGACGCTCGACGAGGGTCAGGCCGGCGAGAACGTCGGTGTGCTCCTGCGTGGTGTCGACAAGGACAGCCTCAAGCGTGGTCAGGTCCTCGCCGCCCCCGGCAGCATCACCCCGCACACCACCTTCGAGTGTGAGGTCTACGTGCTGACCAAGGACGAGGGCGGGCGCCACACCCCGTTCTTCTCGGGCTACCGTCCCCAGTTCTACTTCCGGACGACGGACGTGACCGGGTCGGCCGATCTCATGGGCGGCGCCGAAATGTGCATGCCCGGCGACAACGTCAAGCTCAAGGTCACCCTCGGCACCCAGGTCGCCATGGACGAGCAGCTGCGCTTCGCCATCCGCGAAGGCGGCCGCACGGTCGGCGCCGGCGTCGTCACCAAGATCCTCGAGTGACGCAGTGAGTCGTCCCTTGGCCTCGGGCCGCCCCTCGAGGGGCGCGCGCGGGGACCGCGGGAGACGAGCAATCGAGCGGGGTGGGGACAGTCCCACCCCGCTGCAGTCCGCGCACCGCGCACGGCGGCGAGCTCCAGCCAGGGCCAAGGCCCGAGCAGAGTGAGCCGCCCGCGCTGCGACCCAAGACCGAGCCCACAACCACCACCACGCAACACCCGAGCGATGAGGACCTACAAAGAAGACCAAGGACGCCTGGCGCGCATGTTCGCGTTCTGGGGTCTCGTCTTCGTGATCCTCTACGGCTGTACGTTCCTGCACAGCCAGCTTGTCCAGCACGTCACGTCGCTGCGTCCGGCCATCGCGGACCTGGTCATACCGGTGGTCGGGATCGCCGTCAGCGGCGCCTTCCTGATCAGTGCGACGGCCTTCGTCGTTCTGGCGGTCTGGCTGCTGCGCTGGCAGGCCAAGCCGGCGATCGCCGACATCCTGATCGACACGGAGAGCGAGCTCCGCAAGTCGACCTGGCCGACGTTCACGAACGTGGTCAACTCGACCATCGTGGTGGTCTCCTTCGTGCTCGTGTTGATGGGCTTCTTGGCACTCGTGGACTGGTTCCTCACCGCCTTCTTCGCGCGGCTTCTCGGCCTGGGAGGAAGCTGAGTCATGACGTACAGCTGGTACTTCGTCCGCTGCCAATCAGGCCGCGAAGACTCCGTCCGCAAACAGCTCGAGACGCGACTGAACGTTGCCGGTCTGCAGGACATCATTCCGCAGATTCTGGTCCCCTTCGAGCGCGTCACCGACCTCAAGAACGGCAAGCGCCGTGTGGTCACGAAGAAGCTGTATCCCGGCTATTTGATGGTGCAGGCCGACCTCGAGGACAACGAGGGCGACCGAACGATCAAGGCCCGCGCAACCATGCGCGAGACGCCCGGCTTCGGTGAGTTCCTGGGTAGCCCCGGGCAGCCGCCGACGCCGCTCACCGAGAGTCAGGTCCAGGGCATCCTGGTCCGCATGTCCGATAGCGAACAGCGCCCTCAGGTCAGCATCAGCATGGCCAAGGGCGACACCGTCAAGATCAAGTCCGGTGCGTTCGATGGGTTCGACGGTCAAGTCGACGAAGTCAACGCAGACAAGGGCACCGTTAAAGTCATCGTCACGATCTTCGGGCGCCCGACACCGGTCGAGCTCGAGTACTGGGAAGTGGAGGCCGTCTGAGCCATGGCCAAAGAAGTCACAGGAAAGATCAAACTCCAGTGCCCCGCGGGGCAGGCCACGCCTGCTCCCCCCGTGGGCCCTGCGCTCGGCGCCCACGGCGTCAACATCGCGCAGTTCGTCAAGGAGTTCAACGACCGTACGCGTGAGCAGATGGGGATGATCATTCCCGTCGAGATCACCGTCTACAAGGACCGCAGCTTCGACTTCATCCTGAAGTCGCCGCCGGCCGCCGTGTTGCTGAAGAAGGCAGCTGGTCTCGACAAGGCCTCCGGAATGGTGGGGCACGAGATCGTCGGCTCAGTCACACGTGAACAAGTCGAAGAGATCGCGAAGCTCAAGCTCGCTGACCTGAACGCACGCGACATCGAGCATGCGGCCAGGATCATCGAGGGCACGGCGCGCTCTTCAGGCATCGAGGTAAAGGGCTGACCATGGTCAAGCGAAGCAAACGCTACGACGCGGCTGCGTCGAGGATCGACCGCTCTCGGCAGTACGATCCGACCGAGGCTCTCGAACTGCTGAAGGCTCTGCCTGCGGCCAAGTTCAACGAGACCGTCGACGTCGTCGTCAAGCTCGGTGTCGACCCCCGCAAGTCGGACCAACTGGTTCGCGGTGCGGTGTCGCTGCCGAAGGGGCTCGGCAAGACCGTCGTCGTGGCCGTGTTCGCCGAAGGCGACAAGGCCGACGCGGCCCGCGAGGCCGGTGCCGACCACGTCGGCAGTGACGACCTGGCGGAGAAGATCGCCGGCGGTTGGATGGATTTCGACGTCGTGATCGCCAGCCCCGACATGATGAAGCATGTCGGCAAGCTGGGCCGTGTTCTCGGCCCGCAGGGCAAGATGCCCAGCCCGAAGAGCGGCACCGTCACGCCCGACGTCGCCAACGCCGTCAGCGAGTTCAAGGCCGGCAAGGTCGAGTTCCGCACCGATGCCGGCGGGAACGTGCACGCCCCCCTGGGCAAGCGCGACTTCCCGGTCGAAGACCTCAACGCGAACCTCACCGCGTTCCTGGACCACCTGATCGGCATGCGTCCTGCGGCCGTGAAGGGCACCTATCTGCGCAAGGTCTCGGTCTCGACGACCATGGGACCGGGCGCCTGGATCGCCTACGGAGGCTGACCATGCCGAGCGTTGTCAAGAAGATCGCCTCCCGCGAACTCACGGAATCCTTCAAGGACGCCGAGGGCCTCGTCATCCTCGGGGTCAACGGCCTCGACATGCCCGAGAACGAGACCCTGCGGGGGCAGCTCGCCGAGCACGGCGTGCGCCTGCGTATGGTCCCCAACAAGATCGCCCGAAGGGTGCTCGGCGACCGCGGTCTCGAGTTCCCCGAGGGAGTCTTCTCGGGCTCGACCGCTGTCGCCGCGGGCGACGCGGAGCAGACGATTCTCGCTGCGAAGGTCGTCACCAGCAGCCCCCTGCGCAAGTCGGGCAAGCTGACCCTGCGCGCCGGTGCCCTCGAGGGCATCGTGCTGGGGGAGTCGGATGCCGCGGCCCTGGCCGACGTGCCCGACCGCGACACGCTGCGCTCGAAGATCCTCGGCTGCCTGAGCGGACCCGCTCAGCAGATTGCCCTGCTCGTCAACGCGCCGCAGAGCGCTCTGGCCCGCGTGCTGCAGGCCAAGATCGACGCAGACGGTGGCGCAGGCGAAGAGGGGGGCGACGCCTGATCGGCCCAGGCCGTTCAAGCTCCCCGACGCATCTCAGATCAGCGCCACTGTTGGTGGCGCCTACCGAACCAAGACCAACCACCCCCTCACTCTCAGGAGTCGTTCCGATGTCGGAAGAAACCACCACCGTCGAGCTCGAGCCCGAGCTCCAGTCGCTGGTCCAGACCCTCGACGGTCTGTCCCTGCTCCAAGCCTCGAAGCTGGTCAAGCACCTCGAGGACCACTGGGGCGTCAGCGCCGCGGCCCCCGTTGCCGTCGCCGCCGCCCCCGCGGGTGGTGGCGCTGAAGCCGCCGCCGAGGAGAAGACCTCCTTCGACGTGATCCTCGAGTCGGCTGGCGACAAGAAGATTCAGGTCATCAAGGAAGTCCGCGGCATCACGGGCCTCGGCCTCAAGGAAGCCAAGGATCTCGTCGAGAGCGCCCCGAAGGCCGTCAAGGAGGGTTGCTCCAAGGACGAGGCTGAGGAGCTCAAGACGAAGCTCGAGGCTGCCGGGGGCAAGGTCAAGATCGACTGATCGACCAGGTCGGAGGTCTCCGGGCCCAATCTCGGGGCGCCCTCGGGCGCTCCGGGGGCGACTTTGGGACGCTAGGATCGTCTGCGGCATTGACTGTCGACGGTCCTGAGTGCTATTCCATCCCGCTCACGCTGGTCGCGGTACGCCCGTGCCGTGCGAGCGTGTCGCGCGGGTGGGATACGGCCGAAGTGGGGCTTCGAAGGTCTGTCTATCGATGGGCCCTCTTCGGACCTCTTCGACGAGTCCCGCCGGGGCTTCGCGCTCGGAGTCGCCAGGGGCTTGATTCTCTCGGCCACACGGTCCTATCGGCCGTGGCGCAATCGGTCCGCACCTCTGCCCGAGCCTCCCTGCAACGCCGACAAGGCGTCTCCCGAGGCACCTTGGATCATCGGTGGGGACTTCCCCGCGTCAACAGCCCCGATCTTGGGTGCCCACTCTCGGCTGGTCCGCGCTGACCGTCCGACCCGACCCGATCCCGCTCCTGAATCTCAGTGCGCGGAAGACAGCCCGACTCAATCGACCCAGGACACCGGAGATCGTTCCCGGTGACCTACTCGCCATCCACAGCCCACTGAGTCCCCGCCCCGCTCCGGCCATCGTCGACCTCGTCGACCATGGCTTCCCGGCGAAGGACCTGACCAGGCGCTCCAGCCGAGCCCGCATCCGAGCCGCCACTGCCGCAGCGACTCGGGCCCATCGGCTTCGAGCACCAAAACGCCTTCCCCATCCGGGGTCGGCGCATCCATCCAGCGGCAACTCACACTCGAGCTGTCCAGTTTCGAGCGGCGCTGCCGGTGCGTCCCTGTGGGGACCCCGGCGCCGACCCGAGCGACATCGATGACGACGACGAAGAATCCCGTCCGCAAGTTCGCCCGCTACAAGGACATCGTCGAAGTCCCCGACCTCGTCGAGATCCAGCGCAAGGCCTACCACGAGTTCCTGATGGTCGAGGTCCCCCAAGGGGGACGGGACGACCTCGGGCTCGAAGCCCTGCTGCGGGAGGTGTTCCCGATTTTCTCGTACGACAAGACGATGTGCCTCGAGTACGTCGGCTACGAGTTGGGGCGCCCGCGCTACACGATCGACGAGTGTCGCAAGCTCCGACTCACCTTCGGGTACCCCTTCAAGGTCCGACTGCGGTTGGTCAAGCCGGAGCCGGTCGAGGAAGAGGTCTACCTCGGTGAGATCCCGATCATGATCGGGGGCGGCGAGTTCATCATCAATGGCTCCGAGCGGGTCATCGTCAGCCAGCTCCACCGCTCGCCGGGCGTCGACTTTTCGGTCGATGCGTCGACGATCGACAAGAAGCTGCACAGCTGCTGGATCATCCCCGAGCGCGGCTCGTGGATCGAGCTGAACGTGACCAAGAAGGACCTGCTGACGGTCCGCATCGACCAGTCGGGCAAGTTCTCGGCCACGACGCTGCTGCGCGCTCTGGACGAGAACCTCGGAACCGACCAGCAGATCCTGCGCCACTTCTACAAGACGAAGATCCAGAAGAAGGGCAAGACGCAGACTGAGAACGCCTTCGCCAAGGCCCTCACCGGGCACTACGCGGTGGGCGACGTGGTCGTGCTCAAGACCGGCGAAGTGCTGGTTCCCTCAGGAACACAGATTTCCGAGTCGGCCGCGATCGAGATCGCAGCCTCCGAGCTGGCCCAGGTCGAGATCATCTCCGAGTCGCCGGACGAGCTGGATCCGCTGATCCTGAACTCCCTGGCCGACGATCCCTGCGAGTCCCACGAGGATTCGCTGATCAAGATCTACAGCCGCCTGCGCCCGGGCAACCCCGCGCAGCTCGAGAAGGCGCGCGAACTCTTCCACGAGAAGTTCTTCGACAGCCAGCGCTACCGCCTCGGTCGTGTCGGGCGCTTCCGCCTGAACCGCAAGTTCAATCAGGACATCCCCGAAGAGACTCAGGTCCTGCAGCCCGAGGACATCGTCAACTCGATCAAGTACCTGCTGTCGCTGCGTAACGGCACCGGCGAGTTGGACGACATCGACAACCTCGGCAACCGGCGCGTGCGCACGATCGCCGAGCTGGCCGGTGAGGAGTTCCGCAAGGGCCTGCTCAAGCTGCGTCGGACTGCCCAGGAGCGAATGAACCTGGAGAGCCCCGACAGCATCTCGCCGCGCAACCTGATCAACTCGAAGACCTTCTCGAGCGCCGTCGAGTACTTCTTCGGTCGGGGTGAGCTCAGCCAGGTCGTCGACCAGACCAACCCGCTGAGCCAGTTGACGCACGAGCGTCGTCTCTCGGCCCTCGGGCCGGGTGGTCTGAACCGCAAGCGCGCCGGCTTCGACGTGCGCGACGTGCACCTGTCGCACTATGGCCGCCTCTGCCCGATCGAGACGCCGGAAGGCTCGAACATCGGTCTGATCTCGTCCTTGGCTCTCTACTCGAAGCTGGACGACTACGGCTTCCTCTGCTCGCCCTACCGCAAGGTCAACAACGGCGACCTGACGGAAGAGGTGGTCTACCTGCGAGCGGACGAAGAAGTCGGCAAGGTCATTGCCCCCGCAGACGCTGCGCTCGGCGCCGAGGGCAAGCTGACGGGCACCCGGGTGCTGGTGCGGCGCGACGGCGACAACTACGAGGTCGATCCGAAGGAGGTCGACTACGTTGACGTTTCCCCGAAGCAGATCGTCGGTGTCTCCGCGGCGCTGATCCCGTTCCTAGAGCACGACGACGCCAACCGGGCGCTGATGGGCTCGAACATGCAGCGTCAGGCCGTTCCGCTGTTGCGGACCGACCCGCCGATCGTCGGTACGGGCATGGAGGAGATCGTCGCGGCGAACTCCGAGATGATGATGCGGGCCAAGCAGGCCGGCACGGTGACCTACGTCGATAGCCAGGTGATCCTGGTCGACGACGAGGAGTATCGCCTGACGAAGTACCGCGGTCTCAATGAGCGCACCGCCCAGAATCACCGCCCGCGGGTGGTGGAGGGGCAAGAGGTCAAGGCCGGCGACCTGCTGGCCGACGGAGCGGCGACTCACCTCGGTGAGCTGGCGCTCGGTCGGAACCTGGTCGTGGCCTTCATGACCTGGGACGGCTTCAACTACGAGGACGCGATCCTCGTTTCCGACCGCCTGGTGCGCGAGGACGTCTTCACCTCGATCCACATCGAGGAGTACGAGGTCGAGATTCGGGAGACCAAGCTCGGCAAGGAAGAGTTCACCCGCGACATCCCCAACGTCGGCGAGAAGGCTCTCGGCCAGCTCGACGAGAGCGGCATCGTGCGCATCGGGACCTACGTCGAAGCCGGCGACATCCTCGTCGGCAAGGTCGCACCCAAGAGCAAGAGCGAGCTCACTCCGGAAGAGAAGCTGCTGCACGCGATCTTCGGTCGGGCCGGCGTAGACGTGAAGAACGCCTCGCTGACCATGCCCCCCGGCACCACCGGGGTCGTGATCGACGCGCAGAAGTTCTCGCGCCGCGTCAACTTGACCGACATCGAGCGCACCAAGGTGCTCGGGCAGATCCGGGACGCCGAGAAGGACTTCCTGCGGGCCTTCCGCGACTACACGGCCTCGATGCTCAAGGAGGTCGTCGTCGCCCTCGGTGCCGATGTGATGGATACGCAAACCGGGCAGCCGGTCGTGTTCGACGACACCGCGACCTTCGACGAACTCAAGCGCATCAAGCTGCTGTGCATGGCGGCGGCGGACGACGTCACGGAGAAGGACGTTCGCGATCGAACCCTGCGCGCCATCAACGAGTTCCAGGCCCGCATCGAGAACCGCGAGAGCGAGAAGAACAAGGTCGTCAACCGCCTCAGCCGAGGTGACGAGCTGCCCACCGGCGTGCTCGAGATGGTCAAGGTCTACGTCGCCACCAAGCGTCACCTCTCAGTGGGGGACAAGATGGCCGGCCGCCACGGCAACAAGGGTGTGGTGTCGAAGATCCTCCCCGAGGAGGACATGCCGTACATGGAGGACGGTACGCCCGTCGACATCGTGCTCAACCCGCTCGGTGTGCCGAGCCGGATGAACGTGGGCCAGATCCTCGAGACCCACCTGGGTCTCGCGGGCAAGAAGCTCGGCGTGCGCTTCCACACTCCCGCCTTCGACGGCGCGAAGGAATTCGAGATCGAAGCTGCGCTCGAGGAGGCTGGCCTGCCGACCACCGGCAAGTTCGCACTCTACGACGGCCGCTCGGGCTCGCGCTTCGAGCAGGACGTCACCGTCGGTGTCATGTACATGCTGAAGCTGCACCACCTCGTTGACGAGAAGGTGCACGCTCGGGCAACCGGCCCCTACTCGCTGATCACCCAGCAGCCGCTGGGGGGCAAGGCCCGCTTCGGCGGCCAGCGCTTCGGGGAGATGGAAGTCTGGGCCCTCGAGGCCTACGGCGCCGCGGCCATCCTGCAGGAACTCCTGACCGTCAAGTCGGACGATGTCGATGGCCGGACCAAGATCTACGAATCGATGGTCAAGGGCCTGAACATCTTGGAACCCGGTACGCCGGTCTCCTTCGAAGTGCTTTGCAACGAGATCAAGGGTCTCGGCCTCAACATCGAACTCCAGAAGAAGGCCACCCTCTAGGGGCACCTCGCCATGGCAGAGAATCTCTACAACCGAATCAACGACTACGGCAGCGTCAAGATCAGTCTGGCGTCGCCGGAGGACATCCGGTCGTGGTCGTACGGCGAGGTCAAGAAGCCCGAGACCATCAACTACCGGACCTACCGTCCGGAGCGTGATGGACTCTTCTGCGAGCGGATCTTCGGTCCCGAGCGGGACTGGGAATGCGCTTGCGGCAAGTACAAGGGCATCAAGCACAAGGGCATCGTCTGCGACAAGTGTGGCGTGATGGTGACCCACAGCCGGGTGCGCCGCAAGCGCATGGGCCACATCAACCTGGCCGCGCCGGTCGCGCACATCTGGTTCTTCAAGGCGATGCCTTCGCGTCTGGGCACCTTGCTCGACATGAAGACGTCCAACCTCGAGCGCGTGGTCTACTTCCAGGACTACATCGTCATCGACCCCGGTGATACGCCGCTCGAGGAGAAGCAGCTGCTGACCGAGGAGGAGTACCGCCAGTCGCGGGCGAAGTACGGGACCGAGTTCGACGCCGACATGGGCGCCGAGGCGGTCAAGAAGATGCTGCGCCGCCTGGACCTCCAGCAGCTCAGCCAGGAATTGCGCGAGGAGCTGCTCTCGACGCGTTCGAAGCAGCGGCAGAAGGACATCATCAAGCGACTCAAGACGGTCGAGATGCTCCGCGATTCCGGCAACCAGGCCGATTGGATGATCCTCGAGGTCATCCCGGTCATCCCGCCGGACCTGCGCCCCCTGGTGCTGCTGGACTCGGGCAACTTCGCGACCAGCGACCTGAACGACCTCTACCGTCGTCTGATCAACCGGAACAACCGGCTCAAGAAGCTGCTCGACCTCAACGCCCCCGAGGTCATCATCCGCAACGAGAAGCGGATGTTGCAGCAGTCGGTTGACGCACTGTTCGACAACGGTCGTTGCCGTCGGCCGGTGCTCGGCTCGTCGAACCGCCCGCTCAAGTCCCTCACGGACATGATCAAGGGCAAGCAGGGGCGCTTCCGCGAGAACCTGCTCGGCAAGCGTGTCGACTACTCGGCGCGTTCGGTCATCGTGGTTGGCCCGGAGCTGCGCCTGCACCAGTGCGGTCTGCCCAAGAAGGTTGCCCTCGAGCTGTTCCAGCCGTTCATCATCCGACGCCTCAAGGAACTGGGCCTGGCAGACACGATCAAGTCCGCCAAGCGGATGCTCGAGCGGCGTGACGAGGAGGTCTGGGACATCCTCGACGAAGTGATCCGTGACCACCCGGTCCTGCTGAACCGCGCACCGACGCTGCACCGCATGGGTATCCAGGCCTTCGAGCCTGTGCTCATCGAGGGCAATGCGATCCGCTTGCACCCGCTGGTCTGCTCCGGCTTCAACGCCGACTTCGATGGCGACCAGATGGCCGTGCACCTGCCCCTCTCTTTCGAGGCGCAGATCGAGGCGGCGACGCTGATGCTCGCCACCAACAACATCTTCTCGCCCGCGAACGGCGCGCCGATCATCGCGCCTTCGCAGGACATGGTGCTCGGGATCTTCTACCTGACGAAGGACCCGCACCTGACCACCAAGCCCCAGGCCTTCAGTTCCCTCGGGGAGTTGTTCCTGGCCTACGGTCACGGCCTGACGCACACCCACCACCCGGTGAAAGTGCGAATGGAGCCGGGTACCCAAGTGAAGATGGGGCAGAACGACTCCCCCGTGGTCGTTGGCGACGACGGCAAGATCCCGTTCGTCGACGAGGAGACCGGCGAAGAGCGTCGCGATTACCTGCCGACGACCATCGGGCGCGCGATCTTCAACGACATTCTTCCTCCGGGTATGCCGTTCTACGGCTACCAGCTCAACAAGAAGGGCATCTCGGGACTGATCAGCGACTGCCACCGACTGCTTGGTCGGGACGCAACGCTGACGTTGCTCGACGATCTCAAAGATCTCGGCTTCAAGTCCTCGACCCGTGCAGGTCTGTCGTTCGCCAAGGACGACATGCGGATCCCGGAGTCGAAGCAGGCCATCCTGGACGAGATTCAGGCTGAGATCGATCAGGTCGAGGTCGCCTTCCAGAAGGGTGTGATCACCGACGGCGAGCGCTACCTGAAGGTCATCGACCTCTGGACGCACGCTCGTGAGCGCGTCGGCGCCGAGATGATGGGTGTTCTCGCGGCCGACCAGCGCGGGGATGTCTACGTCAATCCCATCTTCTGCATGGTGACGTCGGGCGCCCGGGGCTCCCTGGATCAGATTCGGCAGCTCGCCGGTATGCGTGGTCTGATGGCCAAGCCCTCGGGCAAGATCATCGAGACGCCCATCAAGGCCAACTTCCGCGAGGGTCTGAAGGTTCTCGAGTACTTCTCGTCCACCCACGGCGCCCGGAAGGGCCTCGCGGACACGGCGCTGAAGACGGCCGACGCCGGCTACCTGACGCGCAAGCTGACGGATGTTGCTCAGAACGTCGTGATCTCGTCGGACGACTGCGGCACGCCCAACGGCGTCTTCAAGGTCGCCGTCTACAAGGGCGAGAAGGTCGTTGTGAGCCTGTCCCAGGCCATCCGCGGTCGAGTCGCACGCGACACGATCATGGACGTCGCCACGGACGAGGTCGTCGTCCGCGAGAACGAGATCATCACCGAGAGCGCTGCGGCTCGCGTCGAGGCGCTCGGCTTCGAGAAGGTTCGCCTGCGTAGTCCGCTGACCTGTGAAGCGGGTCTCGGAATCTGCGCCCGCTGCTACGGGATGGACCTCTCGCGGGGCACCGTTGCGGAGCGCGGCTTGGCCGTAGGCATCATCGCCGCCCAGTCGATCGGTGAGCCGGGTACCCAGCTCACCATGCGGACCTTCCACATCGGTGGTACGGCTAGCCGTTCCGTCGAGGAGTCCGAGGTCAAGGTCAAGCGGGACGGCAAGGTGCGCTTCGCCAACCTTCAGGTCGTGACCAACCCCGATGGGGAGGACGTGGCCCTGAACCGACAAGGCGAAGTCCTCGTGATGGACGACCGCGATCGTGAGCTCGACCGCTACGTGGTCCCGATCGGCTCGATCATCGCGCGTAAGGATGGCGAAGACGTGGTCGCCGGCGACGTACTCTGCAGCTGGGACCCGCACCAAGTGCCGATTCTCGCTGAGTTCGGTGGCAAGGTGCGCTACGAGGATCTGATCGAGGGCAAGACGCTGAAGGTCGAGCGAGACGCACGACGAGGCGCCGTGCGCAAGCAGGTCATGGAGCACAAGGGTGACCTGCACCCGCAGCTCATCCTCGAGGACAAGAACGGCGAGCCCCTGGCGCTGTACCCGATTCCCGAGCGTGCCTACATCGAGGTGGACGACGGTGCGTCGATCAAGCCCGGTGGCCTGTTGGCCAAGACCGCTCGAGAAATCGGTGGTACCCAGGACATCACCGGTGGTCTCCCGCGTGTGACCGAGCTGTTCGAGGCTCGGCGCCCGAAAGATCCGTCGGTCATTTCCGAGATCGACGGCTTCGTCGAGCTCGGCGACAAGAAGCGTGGCAAGCGCACGATCATCGTCCGCGCCATCGGTGAAGAGGGCGAGGTCATTGAGGAGGTCGAGCACGCCGTGCCCCAGGGCAAGCACCTCCGCGTCCATAAGGGCAACGAGGTCAAGGCTGGCGATCCGCTGGTCGACGGCCCCCTGGTGCCCCAGGACATCCTGCGAATCAACGGCGAGGAGCTGCTCCAGGACTACCTCCTGGACGAGATCCAGAACGTCTATCGCTCCCAGGGTGTGGGCATCGACGACAAGCACATCGAGATCATCATCAGCCAGATGATGAGGAAGGTGCAGGTCAACGATCCCGGTGACTCCGACTTCCTGCCCGGGGCCGTGGTCGACAAGTTCCGGTTCCGCCGCCAGAACGAACAGCTTCGCAAGGAGCGCAAGAAGCCCGCGACCGGCATGACCCTGCTGCTCGGTGTCACCAAGGCCTCGCTCAGCTCGGAATCGTTCATCTCCGCCGCCTCCTTCCAGGAGACGACAAAGGTGCTCACCGAGGCGGCGATGGCTGGCAAGCGCGACTATCTGGTCGGGCTCAAGGAGAACGTCATCCTCGGGCACATGGTGCCCACGGGTACCGGTTTCCGGGACCACTACCGGACTCGGGTGAAGAAGAACATCGACTTCGGCGAGATCGGGAAGGGCTTCGGCACCTCCTCGACCCCGGCGGACGCCGATATCGAGGCGCTGCTCTCAGGCAACCTCGAGGCTCTCACCGGTCGAGCGAGCACATCCTTGGCGCCCACGGGGACCGGCGATGCGACGGCCGACATGGCTGAGTTGCTTCGGATCGGGTCCATCGAAACGGCGGTGGATACCATCGAAGGCCCTGAAGACCGGGGCGCGATGGGTGAGCCCGCCGCCCACGACGACGATGAGGGCGCCGAGCCGGCGAACTGATCCCGTCCACGACTGACCCCCGATCGGGTCCGGCCGCCCATCGCGCGGTCGGAGCCGATGGCTCCGGGGCCGCCGGCGGACGCCGAGCTAACCCGGAGCTGGACCGAGTCCAGCGCCGTCCTTGACGGCGAATCACAGATCCCTAGAATGCTCCGCCCGTCCGTCGGCCAGAGCTGACCGACGACCACTAGACCATCCACCGGCGGCAGCCGCCGTGGGGCCCTGACCTTCCAGCGCGGAAGGCCCCCCAGGCTTCTCAGACCCGCCGATTCAAGACTCTCTGATGCCCACGATCAACCAGCTCGTCCGCAAGGGCCGCAAGCCGATCAAGAAGCGGTCGAAGTCTCCCGTGCTCGACTCGTGCCCGCACAAGCGTGGCGTGTGTCTGCAGGTGAAGACGATGACCCCGAAGAAGCCCAACTCGGCTCTTCGCAAGGTCGCCCGTGTCCGCCTCTCGAACGGCAAGGAGATCACGGCTTACATCCCCGGCGAGGGGCACAACCTGCAGGAGCACTCGATCGTGCTCGTGCGTGGTGGTCGTGTCCGCGACCTTCCCGGTGTCCGCTACCACGTACTTCGAGGCACCCTGGACACCGCCGGTGTCGATGGGCGACTCCAGAGCCGGTCCAAGTACGGCGTCAAACGTCCCAAGAAGTGACCGACGTCGGCCAACGCCGCGCGATCTGAGAATCAACGATGCCCCGTAACTTCAAATCCACCGCAGTTCTCCAAGAGCCCGATCCCAAGTTCGGATCGATGCTGGCCACTAAGGTCATCAACAAGCTCATGCAGGACGGCAAGAAGACCACCGCCCAGGCGATCTTCTACGACGCCCTCGACCTCGCGTCGAAGAAGCTCCCCGATGCCGAGGACCAGGTGGAGATCTTCACCAAGGCGATCGACAACATCCGGCCCACCGTCGAGGTGCGCTCCAAGCGCGTCGGCGGCGCCAACTACCAGGTGCCGCGCGAAGTACGTCGGAACCGGCAGCAGAGCCTTGCGATCCGCTGGTTGATCGACAACTGCCGCAAGAAGAAGGGTAAGCCGATGGCTATCCGTCTCGCGGACGAGTTGGTCGACGCCTTCCAGGGCACCGGCGCCTCGGTCTCTCAGAAGGAGACCGTTCACAAGATGGCCGAGGCCAACAAGGCCTACAGCCATTTCGCTCGCTAGTGCGAGCGAAAGTGTGGTTGGCCCAACGGCTGGTGCCGTTGGAGCGGGCTCGCTAGTGCGCGCGAAAGTGTTGTTGGCCCAACGGCTGGCGCCGTTGGAGCGGGCTCGCTAGTGCGCGCGAAAGTGTGGTTGGCCCAACGGCTGGCGCCGTTGGAGCGGGCTCGCTAGCGCGCGCGAAAGTGTGGTCGGCCGAACGGCTGGCGCCGTTGGAGCGGGCTCGCTAGTGCGCGCGAAAGTGTGGTTGGCCCAATGGCTGGCGCCGTTGGGGCGAGCAGGCCGGTGGAGCTGAGACCAAGGTCAGGGCCGCGATCCTCCAGAGGGCGCGGCCCTGGCTCGTTCGGGGGCAGCCGGCGTGAAAGAGGGGAGGATGGGAGGTGACCGATGCAGCGCGACATCTTGATTCTGCGCGACCCGAAGGAGTCGTGGAAGCGGTGCTCTCTCGCGCCCTTGCGTGCCTTGGAGGGGGTTCGCTTCGTGAGCTACCGGCCCGACCTACGGTTGGACGTCGGGGACCGAGTGCTGCTGGATCCGGCGGCACCCGAGCTGGGGGAGTCGGATCGGGGTCGAAGGCTGTTCCTGATCGACTCCAGCTGGCGCCGACTGGCCGCCCTGCGCTCGACCGTGGTGGGGCACCCCGTAGCGAGGTCCCTGCCGCCGATGCGCACCGCCTACCCTCGCCGTAGTCGGACTTTTGACGATCCGGAGGCGGGCCTTGCGTCGATCGAGGCCCTCTTCGCGGCCTGCCACTTCCTGGGTCATGCGGACCCGCAGCTACTCGAGGGCTACCACTTCGCGCGGGAGTTCCTCGACCTGAATCCAGAGTTGGCGGGCTAATCTCCGGCGGTGGTCGAGCTCAGCGCGCTTCGCAACATCGGTATCGTCGCGCACATCGATGCGGGCAAGACCACGGTGTCCGAGCGCCTGCTCTACTTCTCAGGCGTTGAGGCGCGATTCGGGGAGGTTCACGAAGGGTCCACCGTGCTCGACTGGATGCCGGAGGAGCGCCGGCGCGGGATCACGATCACGGCTGCGGCGACCTGCCTGCCCTGGCGCGATCACCTGCTCAATCTGATCGACACCCCCGGGCACGTGGACTTCACGGTCGAGGTCGAGCGCTGCCTGCGCGTCCTGGACGGTGCGGTGTTGGTGCTCAGTGCGATCGGCGGGGTGCAGGCGCAGTCCGAAGCCGTATGGCGTCAGGCCCGGCGTTTCGGCGTGCCCACCATCACCCTGGTCAACCAGTGCGACCGTCCGGGAGCCGACTACTTGGTGGCGGTGGCCGACCTGGAGGCGCGGCTAGAGGTCGAGGCCTTGCCGGTGCACTACCCCCTGGGCGAAGGGCCGGACCTGCGCGGGGTGGTGGACCTGCTGGACCTGACCGCGTGGGTCTACGACGCCCAGGGTCGTGAGTCCCGCATCGAGCTTCCCCCGGAGGTTGCCGACGAGGCCGGTGTCCTGCATGCCGAGCTTGTCGAGCGACTGGCGGAGATGGACGAGGCGGTTCTCGACGACCTGGCTGCAGACCGTCGTCCCGATCGGGCCACCCTGGTCGCCGCCGTTCGCCGAGCCACCCTTGCCGGCGAGCTTCAGCCGGTGCTGTGCGGGGCTGCGTTGCGGAACATCGGGATGCAGCGCCTGCTTGACGCGGTGGTGGAGTTTCTGCCCGGACCCGACGACCGCGAGCCCCCTCGGGCGGAGTTCCTCTCCGATGGTTCTCCACATCTGGTCCCGCCCGATCCGCTCGCCGACGTCTGCGCCCTCGTCTTCAAGGTGCAGTCCCTGGATGGTGGTCCGCCGCTGCTCTTCGTGCGCGTCTATGCGGGGATCATCGAGCGCGGGGCCCGTCTGTGGATTCCTCGGCTCGCCACTCACCTGCCGGTCGAGGCGCTCTACCGCCTGCACGCCGACAGCACCCACGAGGTCTACGCGGCCGGCCCGGGCGAGATCGTGGCTCTGCCGGACACCGTCGGTGCGACCACGGGCGACACTCTTTGCGGTACGGCGCCGGGCTTGGTGCTCGAGTCCCAGACTTTCTCCGAGCCGGTGCTCACGGCAATCGTCGAGCCCGAGCGCGAGATCGACCGGGCCGTCTTGGCGGACTCTCTGGCCCGCCTCGGGCGCGAAGACCCGACCCTGCGGGTCCTCGTGGACGCCGAGACCGGGCAGTACCAGGTCTCGGGCATGGGGGAGCTGCATCTGGAGGTGGTCGAGAACCGCCTGCGGGAGCAATTCGGGATCAAGGCCCGCTTCGGAGTCCCCAGCGTGGCCTACCGGGAGGCGGTCCTGACCAGTGCTCGAGGGCGGGCCGAAGTCGAGCGCGAGGCGGGGGCCCGGCGTCTGAAGGGCCTGCTCGAGATCGAGCTCGCCCCCGACCCGACCTCCGGACGCTTGACCATCGACTGGGCCCCGGGGGTCGAGCTGGCGGCCCACCTGCGAGAGTCCGTCGAGGCCAACCTGCGACGCCTGGCTCAGGTGGGCCCGCGCTTCGGATTCCCGTTGATCGACTCCAGGATGAGAATCCTGGTGGCTAGGGCGGAGCTCGCCGATGGGGCCGAGCACGCACTCGGTCAATGCGCCTCGATCGCCGCCCGGGAAGCCATGCAGGGGGTATCGGTCGAGTTGCTCGAGCCGATGGTCGACCTCGAGGTGCGGACGCCTGCCAACTACGCCGGATCGGCGCTCGCGCTCATGAAGAGCCAGCGCGCAAGCATCGGCGAATCCGTGGGGGAGGGCACCTGGCAGGTGATCAGTGGTCGCGCCCGGCTCGCAGCGATGTCCGGCTTCTCCACCGAGCTGCGCTCCCTGTCCCAGGGGCGAGCCCAGTTCAGCCTCAAGCCGGCCGGTTTCAGGCCCGTGCCGGCCTCTGAGCTCGAGGCCTTGGGCCTGTCGTGGTGAGCGTCCGTCGGGGCTGGCCTCCAGAACGGTCGGGGGAGTGCTCCCGCAACTCCTCGGACCCTTCCGGGCACTCCCCGACAAAAAGGCCCGGCAGCCACGTTGACCGCCCTGGGGGTCGCTGCTACCATCTCCGCCCGTTTCGCCCGGAGGGCGCCCTGCAGCGAGTCTGTGGGTCGCCCCGGACTTCTGTCTGTACCCAGCTAGACCCCCGACGATCGGACCGAGTTCCTCGGTCCCGCCCCCCCCGCCGATGAGCGACCGCATTCAAATCCGCATGGAGGCCTACGACCACGAGGCGCTCGACACGTCGGCCGCCGACATCGTGGAGACGGCCAAGCGGACCGGCGCTCTCGTCAACGGGCCGATCCCGCTGCCGACGCGGATCGAGCGCTACACCGTTCTGCGCTCGCCCTTCATCGACAAGAAGTCGCGGGAGCAGTTCGAGATCCGGACCCACAAACGACTGATCTACATCTCGGAGCCCACCAGTCAAACGGTCGACGCTCTGAGTAGCCTCAACATGCCCGCCGGCGTCGACATCCGCATCAAGGCCTGACCGCCTCGAGCGCTGCAAGCGCCCCTTCGAGGGGTGAGTCGCAGCGTTGGATTCGCCTCACCTGAGCGCCGCACAGCGACGCGAGGGTTCGGCCGCCGAGACCCGCGCGACCTCCTCGAGCGAGGGGGTCAATGGTCCCCTTCGGGGGGCCGCTCCTCGCGGGGAGCAAGTCGCCCCAGGAGCACCGCTCCGAAGGGCGACGACAACCAGACCCCCCCGATTGACTCGATCCGCCCTGCGCGATCGTCGACCAGTCGGCCTCACCCCCCACGTTCAACGCCGCGTGGCCAGGCGTCTCGGTCCGATCCTCGGACCACCTGGTCGAACCGGCACAGACGATCAACCCGTCGACCGACCGCTCTCCGCTGAGCGCTCGCCCGACACCACCCCGTTCGCAGGACAATGACGCTGCTCCTAGGACGCAAACGCGGCATGACGCAGGTCTTCGAGGACGACGGAACCGTCGTGCCCGTGACCGTCGTCGAGGCTGGTCCGTGCGTGGTATGCCAGGTTCGGACAGAGGAGTCCGACGGCTACAACGCCGTCCAGCTGGGCTTCGAGGACGTGCCCGACTCCCGGGCCTCCAAGCCCCGTCGTGGCCATTTCGCCAAGGCCAACGTGACCCCGAAGCGCTTCCTCCGCGAGGAGCGCCTGACGGCTTCGCCCGAGCTCTCGGTGGGGGACGTGATCGCCGCCGACGTCTTCACCCGCGGCGACGTGGTCGACGTCACCGGCACCAGCAAGGGGCGCGGGTTCGCCGGCACGATCAAGCGCCATGGCTTCCAGCGCGGTAACAAGACGCACGGCTGCATGAACTACCGCGAGCCCGGCTCGATCGGTGCATCGGCCTACCCCGGCCGCGTCTTCAAGGGCAAGCGCATGGCCGGCCACTACGGCGCCTCGCGCAAGACCACCAAGAACCTGCCCATCGTGCGGGTCGACCTCGAGCGCAACCTGCTCTTCGTCAAGGGCTCGATCCCCGGTCCCACCGGCGGCCTGGTCCAGGTCCGCACGGCCCGCACCGGCGGGAGGAAGAACTGATGCAGCTCAAGAGCTACAAGGCCGGCGCCGTCGGTCAGGTGGAGTTCGACGAGGCGCCCTTCGGCGGCTCCGTGCTCTACCGCACCCTGAAGGACGCCGTGGTCATGTACCAGGCGAACCAGCGTCAGGGCAACGCGAGCACCCGTGGCCGCTCCGAGGTCAAAGGCAGCAACGCGAAGCCCTGGAAGCAGAAGCACACCGGTCGGGCTCGCGCCGGTGACCGCAAGTCGCCCATCTGGCGTGGTGGTGGGACGGTCTTCGGGCCCAAACCCCGCGACTTCAGCTACCACATGCCCGTGAAGGCTCGCCGGGTTGCCCTGCGATCCGCCATCGCCGGCAAGTTGCGCGACGAAGAGGTCGTGATCGCTGACCTCGGTCAGTTCTCGAGCCCCTCGTCCAAGGTGGCCCGCAAGATCCTGACTGACCTCGGCAACCCCCGCCGCGCGGTGGTGGTGCTCGGTGAAGCCGACCAGAACGTGTGGAAGTCCTTCCGGAACTTCGCCGGGGTTCGGGTCTCCACGGCCCAAGACCTGTGCGCCCACGACGTCGTCGCCGGCGGCCTGATCATCGCCGAAGCGTCGGCCATGGATGCCTTGATCGCCCGCGTTGGCAAGCCCGAAGCCGCAAGCTCGAGCACTGACGGAGGTGCCGCGTGACTGCTCTCGACCGCCACTACCGAGTCCTCCGCAAGCCTGTCGTGACCGAGAAGTCCTCGGGCGACATGGCGGAGCGCAACGCCTATCACTTCCGAGTCCCGGTCGACGCCAACAAGGTCGAGATCCGGCAGGCAGTCGAGGCCCTCTTCGAGGTCAAGGTCGAGAGCGTCAACACGCTCCATGTGCGGGGCAAGACCCGCCGCCGCGGCTATGTTGCCGGCAAGAAGCCTGACTGGAAAAAGGCCATGGTCAAGCTCGCCGACGGTCAGTCCATCGACGTCATCTGAGGTAGGAACAGAGTTCTTCTAATGGGTATCAAGAGCTACAAGCCGACCTCGCCGGGGCGTCGCCACGGCAACGTCCTCGACTTCGAGGAGTTGACGTCTTCCAAGCCGGAGAAGAGTCTTCTCCGGCCGCTTAAGAAGACCGGCGGTCGCAACAACCATGGCCGCATCACCTCCCGCCGCCGCGGTGGGGGGCACAAGCGCCGCTACCGCCTGATCGACTGGAAGCGCAACAAGGACGGCGTGCCGGCCAAGGTCGCGACCATCGAGTACGACCCCAACCGCACGGCCAACATCGCGCTGCTGCACTACGCGGACGGCGAGAAGCGCTACATCATCGCGCCCCTGGGCCTCAAGGCCGGCCAGACCATCGTGTCGGGCGC
Organism: Engelhardtia mirabilis; assembly: GCA_007751255.1. GTDB lineage: Bacteria > Planctomycetota > UBA1135 > UBA1135 > Engelhardtia > Engelhardtia mirabilis. Next base: position 5,188,036 of record CP036296.1, on the reverse strand, counting down.
AGGGTCCGACCCCAACCCGGGCGTGGCGATGAAGCTGGCGGACATCCCGATCGGCCTCACGATCCACAACATCGAGCTCAAGATCGGCCGCGGCGCCCAGGTCTGCCGCAGCGCCGGAAGCTCCGCGCAGCTGACCGCCCGCGATGGAGACTACGCGATCGTTTCGCTGCCCTCAGGCGAGCTGCGCAGAGTCCACATCCAGTGCCGAGCGACCATCGGTCGGGTCGGTAACACGGACCACCAGAACGTCAAGCTCGGCAAGGCCGGACGCAAGCGTCACAAGGGCCGCCGCCCCGAAGTTCGTGGTACTGCCATGAACCCGGTCGACCACCCCATGGGTGGTGGTGAAGGGCGTACCGCTGGTGGTCGTCACCCCTGTGGACCGACCGCGGTCCTGTCCAAGGGTGGTCGTACCCGTCGCAAGAACAACCCGACGGACAAGTTCATCCTCCGTCGCCGCAAGTCGGGTCGCTGAGCCTAGGGCTGAGCAGCTCCAGGTAGACGCCGAAGACCCGCAACGCACCGAGACACAACGAGGATCCATTGGGACGCAGCATCCGCAAGGGCCCCTACATCGACCCGAAGCTGGCGATCAAGGTCGCCAAGGCGAACGATTCCGGTTCGCGCCAACCCATCAAGACATGGGCGCGCGCGAGCATGATCTCGCCCGACTTCATCGGCCACACCTTCATGGTCCACAACGGGCGACACCACCTGAAGGTGCAGGTCACCGAGGACATGGTCGGTCACAAGCTGGGGGAGTTCTCTCCGACCCGCCAGTTCCGCGGCCACACCAACAAGAAGGAAAGCAAGAAGGGACGCTGACATGGCAACCACAACCGCAGCCAAGCCCGAGTTTCGGGCCCTTCATCGCTACGCGCGTATGACGGCCCGCAAGGGCCGACTCGTCGCTGACGCGATCCGCGGCAAGGACGTCAACACGGCCCTTCAGTTCCTCGAGTTCGCCCCGCAGCGCGCGGCCGCCTACTACTTGAAGGTGCTCAAGTCCGCCGTTGCAAACGCGTCTCAGGACCCCAACGTCAACGTCAACCGGCTGGTGATCTGCGATTGCCGCGCCGACGACGGGCCCCTGCTCAACAACCGTATGCGCTGGCGTCCCGGCCCCCAGGGCCGAGCCATGCCGTTCCGCAAGCGCACCAGTCATCTGACCGTCGTCGTCCGCGAAGCCGACGCCTGACTCCCGAAGCTAGAGAACTAACGAATGGGACAAAAGGTTCACCCCACCGGCTATCGCATCGCGGTCATCGAACCGTGGCGATCGCGCTGGTACGCCAACAAGAAGGACTACCCCCGCCTTCTGGCGGAGGATCAGAAGATCCGTCGCTACATCCGCAAGGAGTTCAAGGCGGCCGGTATTCCGCGTATCGAGATCGAACGCACGAGTGAGGCGGTCAACGTGATCGTGCACACCGCGCGACCCGGCGTCCTCGTCGGTCGCAAGGGGGTGCGCGTGGATGCCCTCAAGAAGGAGCTCCAGCGCATCACTCAGATGACCTGCCACCTGACAGTGCGGGAGATCAAGCGCCCCGAGCTCGAGGCGACCCTGGTCGCCGAGATGATCGCCGAGGCTCTCGAGAAGCGCATGGCCTTCCGTCGCGCGATGAAGAAGGCCATTCAGACCACGGTTCAGGCCGGTGCCAAGGGCATCAAGGTCGAGATGAACGGTCGCCTTGGTGGCGCTGAGATGGCTCGGACCGCGAAGGAGCGAGAGGGGCGTGTGCCGCTCTCGACCCTGCGAAGCTACGTCGACTACGGAACCGCGCTGGCCAAGACCACCTACGGCGTCATCGGCGTCAAGGTCTGGATCTACAAGGGCGACGTAGACGTCGGCAAGAAACTGGACTACCGCTTCCCCCTCGGCGGCGTCGCGCGCGATGAGCGCAACGACGGACTCGTCGGAACGGGTGGTGGCGATCGCCGTGGACGTGGAGGCGACCGCTCGCGCGGCGCCAAGCGAGAGTAGGAGAGCGCCATGGCCCTCATGCCCAAGCGGTCGAAGTACCGCAAATCATTCCGAGGCCGCGTGAAGGGCTTCGCCACCCGCGGCAACCGCGTCTCTTTCGGTGAGTTCGGCCTCCAGGCGCTCGATGCCGCCTGGATCACCGGGCGGCAGATCGAGGCTGGACGTGTCGCGGCCAACCGCGCTACCGGCGGCGCCGCGAAGATCTGGATCCGCGTCTTCCCCCACAAGCCGATCTCGGCGAAGCCGGCCGAGACCCGAATGGGTAAGGGCAAGGGCGACGTCGACTTCTGGGCCGCCGTCGTGAAGCCCGGGACGATTCTCTACGAACTGGGTGGCGTCCCCGAAGAGAAGGCCAAGCTGGCCTTCAAGCGGGTCGCGCACAAGATGCCGATCAAGGTCCGCATGGTTCGGCGCCTCCCGACCCACTGATCGACACCGACCGCAATCAACGCAGCCGCATTCCCCGCAGCCGCAATACACGCAGCAGTACAAAGCGCTGGATTAGTTCGATGAACGCCGAAGAGGTGCGCAGCAAGACGGACGCCGAGCTGAAGTTCGACAAGGGCAACCTGCAGAAGGAGCTCTTCGAACTGCGGTTCCGCTCGTCCACCGAGGCCAACGCGACTCCGTCGCGGGTACGGGCCGTCCGTCGGGCTATCGCCCGCATCAACACCGTCCTCCACGAGCGCACGAGCGGCGTTCGCGGTCAAGAACCCCGCAACTGACCGCAGCGGAGCGCGAGCGACCCGCGGCTCCGACCAGTCGGCGCCCCAGAGAACACAGGAAACGGCCCATGTCCGATACCCAAACACAGACCCGGAACCGCCGCCGGTTGCTTCAGGGAGTGGTGACGAGCGACAAGATGGACAAGTCCATCACCGTCCTCGTCGAACGCCGCTTCGCGCACCCGAAGTACGGCAAGTTCGTCCGGAGCCACAAGAAGTACCACGCCCACGATGAGCTCAACGAAGCGCACGTGGGGGACACCGTCGAAGTGGCCGCGACCCGGCCGCTCTCGAAGACCAAGCGCTGGCGGTTGGTTCGCATCCTCGAGTCGCCCGCACTGCGTACCGACCCGACTGCGGCCGAGACGGGTGCCGAGTCCATGACTTCCGAGGTCGAAGGGGGTGACGCGTGATTCAGATGCAGACCATCCTCGACGTCGCCGACAACACCGGCGCCAAGCGGGCGATGTGTATCAAGGTGCTCGGCGGAACTCACCGTCGTTACGCCGGCCTGGGTGATGTCGTCGTGTGTTCGATTCGCCGCGCCATCCCCGGTTCGGAGCTCAAGCCCGGGACAGTGGTGCGCGGGGTGATCGTCCGAGTTCGCAAGAACACGCGCCGTAGTGACGGCTCCTACGTCAAGTTCGACCGGAACGCGCTCGTCATCATCGATGCCGAGGGGAACCCGCGTGGAACTCGCATCTTCGGAGCGGTCGCTCGTGAGCTCCGGGAGCGGAACTACATGAAGATCGTCTCCTTGGCCCAGGAGGTCGTCTGATGAAGTTCAAGAGAGGTGACAAGGTTGTCGTCATCGCCGGCAACAACAAGGGCGCGAACGGCGAGATCCTGCTCGTCGATCGGGAGAACGGGCGTGTGATCGTCGATGGCGTGAACCTGCGCTGGAAGCATCGCAAGTCCACCGATCCGCAGAACCCCAAGGGTGAGCGGGTCCAGGAGGCCTGCTCCGTCCACGCAAGTAACGTGATGCTGCTCGATCCGAGCACCGGCAAGGGCACCCGCAAGCGGCCCAGCAGTGAGGGCTGAAATGCAACCCCGGCTCAAGAAACAGTACGACGACGAGATCCGCGCGAAGCTGATGGCCGACTACGGCATCAACAACGTCATGGCAGCTCCGAAGTTGCTGAAGATCGTCGTCAACATGGGCGTCAAGGGCGCTGTCGAGAACAAGGCGCTGGTCGAGATGGCCGCCAAGGACCTCGGGCTGATCACCGGCCAGCGGCCGACGATCCGGCTTGCTCGTCGTTCTATCGCCGGCTTCAAGCTGCGCCAGGGCATGCCCATCGGTTGTGCGGTGACCCTGCGTGGCAACCACATGTGGGAGTTCGCGGACCGACTGATCAGCTTGGTCCTGCCCCGCATCCGCGACTTCCGCGGTGTCGGAACCAACCTCGACGGGCGCGGCAACTACACCCTCGGCCTCAGCGACCAGACCGTCTTCCCCGAGATCGAGTTGGACAAGGTCCAGCACCATCAGGGCATGGACATCACCTTCGTGACCAACGCCGCCAACGACGAGCAGGCAACTGCGCTGTTGACCGAGTTCGGTATGCCCTTCCGCCGTCCCGAGGCCATCTCCGCCTGAGCGGGTCGTCCTGCCACTCCTCGACCAAGACCGACCGGAGACACGCACCATGATGACCGACCCGATCGCGGACATGCTGACTCGGATTCGCAACGCGAATTCGAACCGTGCCGCACAGACCAAGATGCCCGCCTCTCGAATGAAGGTGGGGATCGCCGAAGCGCTCAAAGCTGAGGGCTTCATCGACGGATACGAGGTTCAGCCTGCGACGCCCTCCAGCACGCTGGTGATCAATCTCAAATACGGCCCCGACGGTGAGCGCGTGATTCGCGCCATCGACCGGGTCAGCAAGCCTGGCTGCCGGAAGTACCGCGGCGCGAGGGACATCCCGCGCGTCGTGCGAGGCCTCGGCATCTACGTCCTCTCGACTCCCAAGGGCATCGTTTCGGATCGGACCGCTCGACGTGAGAACGTCGGCGGCGAGGTCCTCTGCAAGGTCTACTGAGCCATGTCCCGAATCGGCAAAGCACCGGTCCCGATCCCCTCGGGTGTCACGGTCGAGTTCCCGGATCCGCGCCAGGTGCGCGTGAAGGGACCCAAGGGGACCCTGGAAATTCAGGTTCGGCCCGAAATCGACGTGGCCCTCGAGGACAACAACGTCCAGGTCTCCACGAATGGCAGCGGTCCCGACCGCGAGTCGGGGGCCTATCACGGTCTGACCCGTGCCCTCATCAACAACATGGTGGTGGGCGTGTCGACCGGCTTCGAGAAGGGTCTCGAGATCGTGGGCGTCGGTTGGAACGCGCAGGCCCAGGGACGCAAGGTGGTCCTCAATATCGGCTTCTGCCACCAGGTGGAGATCGCGCTCCCCGATGGGATCGACGCCGAGACGCCCGTCCCGACGCAGATCGTCCTGCGGGGCGTCGACAAGCAGGCGGTCGGCCAGGTCGCCGCTCGCATCCGCGCAGTCCGTCCCCCCGAACCCTACAAGGGCAAGGGCATCCGCTACGTGGGCGAGCATGTTCGCCGCAAGTCCGGCAAGAGCTTCGGCAGCTGATCGTCATGAAAGAAGCACTCCAGAAGCAGGCTCGCAAGAGTCGCCGCAAGATGTCGGTGCGCGCCAAGCTGCGTCGCACGGCGTCGAAGCCCCGCTTGAGCGTGTTCCGCTCATCGAAACACATCTACGCCCAGATCATCGACGACGCAGCCGGCCGCACGGTCGCCTCCGTCTCGAGCAGCTCGAAGGCGTTCGCCGCGGAGAACCCCGGCAAGACCAAGACCGAGCGAGCTGCGCTGATCGGGGCGGAGATCGCGAAGCGCTCGCTGGACGCCGGTGTCGAAGCCGTCGTGCTCGATCGCGGCGCAGCCCGCTACCACGGCCGCGTCAAGGCGCTGGCCGACGCCGCCCGGGAGGCCGGGCTCAAGTTCTGATCTCCACAGAGCCTTGAGTCCCATGCTCCTCCGAGAGACCCCCCTCCCGCACGACGAACGACGGAACGACTGATGAACGACGGAATCGCCTACCTGGACACGGCCGAAGCAGCCGAGATCCAGAATCTGACCGAGGTGCTGGTCAAGATCAACCGCTCTGCAGCGGTGGTCAAAGGCGGGCGCCGCTTCTCCTTCTCGGCCCTCACCATCGCTGGTGATCGAGCGGGCATCGTGGGCCATGGCTACGGCAAGGCTCGCCAGGTCCCGGCTGCGATCGAGAAGGGCAACAAGGACGCACGCAAGCATCTCATGCGCGTGCCGCTCAACCAGCACGGGACCATCCCCCACGAGGTGACCGGACGCTACTGCGGCGCGATGGTCCGGCTGTTGCCCGCGTCAGAGGGCACCGGAATCATCGCCGGAGCCGCCGCCCGGAACGTGTGCGAGATGGCCGGCATCCGCAACGTGTTGACCAAGGCCTACGGGTCGACCAATCCGATCAACCTGATCAAGGCAACCTTCGCTGCATTCTCGCAGCTGCGGACGCCTGAAGAAGTTGCCGCGCTGCGCGGCGTGGAGCTCTGAGCACTATGGATCTTCGAGAGGTCTGCCAGAAGGGCACCAAGTACAAGACCCGCAACCGTGTCGGACGCGGCGTCGGCAGCGGCAACGGCAAGACGTCTGGTCGAGGCCACAAGGGACTGGGTCAGCGCTCGGGATCGAGTCGCCGTCCCGGCTACGAAGGCGGTCAGATGCCGATCTACCGTCGCGTGCCCAAGCGTGGCTTCAAGAACGCTCGTTTCCGCACGGACTACACGACCATCAACGTTGGTGCCCTCGATGTCTTCGAGGACGGCGCGGTCGTGACGATGAAGGCCGTGCTCGAGCGTGGTCTGGTCAGCATCAACACGCCGCTCTTCAAGTTGCTGGGGAACGGCGAGCTGACGCGCAAGCTGACCGTGCAAGCGCAGAAGTTCAGCAAGACCGCGGTCGCCAAGATCGAAGGCGCGGGGGGCACCTGCGTCGTGATCGACGCTCGGGGCAACGAAGTGACTGACGGATCCGAAGCGCAGGCCTGAGGCCACCCCAGAGGCAAGCACCAGTGGATCACCCCATCTTCCATCTCTTCAAGAACGAGGAGACCCGTAGTCGGATCACTGCGACTCTCGGGCTTCTGTTCGCATTCCGGATCGGCTTCAAGATTCCGCTGCCTGGCGTGAACCTGGATGCCCTTGCGGAGCAAGTGAGCGGTGGTGGGAACTGGCTCGGCATGATGAGCGCCTTCTCCGGGGGCGCCTGGAGCCAGGCCGCTGTTTTCTCACTGGGGATCATGCCGTACATCTCGGCATCGATCATTTTCTCGATCCTGACCAAGGTGTCGCCGCGCCTGGAGGCCATCCAGAAGGAAGGCGCATCGGGTCAGAAGAAGATCAGCCAGTGGACGCGCCTGATCACCGTGCCCTTGGCGGTGATCCAGGCCCTGTTGATTTGGGTGGCGGTGCTGACACCGAACCCCGATGTCCTCGGTGCGGGTGGTGCGACTCTGGGAACCGCGCTGGTGATCATCGTCGGTCTGACGGCCGGTGCCATTGCCGTGATGTGGATCGGCGAGCTGATCACCGAGCATGGCATCGGCAACGGCGCATCGCTGCTGATCATGGCCAACATCGTCGCCACCATGCCGGAGAGCTTGGGTCAGGTCTTCCAGACCAGCACCAACTCGGGGGACGCCTACAACACCGTCCTGACGCTGGTGGGCATCTGGATCGGGATCGTGATGACGATCGTTTTCATCCAGAAGGGCGAGCGCCGGATTCCGATCCAATACGCTCGACTGACACGAGGTCGTCGCGTCTACGGCGGCCAGAAGCACTACCTTCCGCTGAAGGTCAACATGGCCGGCGTCATGCCGATCATCTTCGCTTCTGCGCTCTTCATGCTGCCTTCGCTGGTCTTCAGCGCCATGGACTGGCAGATCCTGCAGTCGCTGTTCAGCGACACGGACGGGTTCGTCTATGTCTCGCTGTACATGGTCCTGGTGTTCTTCTTCTGCTTCTTCTGGAACAACCTCATGTTCCAGCCGGATGACATCGCGAACAACCTGAGAGAGCACGGCTCCTTCATCCCGGGGATTCGACCCGGCGTGCGGACCGCTGAACACATCAAGCGCGTGCTCAGCCGGATCACCCTGGCTGGTGCGCTCTTCCTTGCTCTGATCGCGGTAGTCCCGAACTTCATCACCGGTCGGATCCCCGGGCTGAGTGGCAGCTTGGCCTACTTCCTCGGCGGCACTTCCGTCCTGATCGTGGTTGGCGTCGCCCTGGACATGGTCGACCGCCTGAACGCGCAGCTCGTAATGCGCAACTACGAGGGATTCATGAAGGGTGGTCCTGGTGGCAGCGGCACCGGATCTGCGACCGGCTGGGGCAAGAAGTGAGGCCCTGATCTGATGTCGAAGACCGTCGTCATCCTCCTCGGCGCTCCCGGAGCGGGCAAGGGCACCCAGGCTCGGCGTTTGGCCGAGGCCGAGGGCCTCCCGCACGTGGCTACCGGGGACCTCTTTCGCGCCAACCTTTCCCGGGGCACGGCCCTGGGGGATCGTGCGAAGAAGTTCATGGATGCCGGCGAGCTCGTGCCGGACGACCTGGTGATCGAGATGCTCTTCGATCGGGTCTCTCAGGACGACTGCCGAGACGGCTACCTGCTCGACGGCTTCCCGCGCACCCTGCCCCAGGCAGAAGCACTCTCGAAGGCGCTCGGCGAGACCCAGGTGCGAGCCCTCGAGCTCGCGGTTCCGGACTCATCGATCGTCGAGCGCGCGGCGGGGCGCCTTCTCTGCCGGAACTGCACCAACATTCACCACCGCGCCTTCGCGCCCCCGGCCGTAGCCGGCAAGTGCGACGCCTGTGGGGGAGAGCTCTACCAGCGCGATGACGATCAGCCGGACGTCGTGCGAGAGCGACTCAACGTCTATCACCGTGAGACCGAGCCGGTCTCGCGCTTCTATGGGGAGCGCGGGGTTCTGACTACGGTCGACGGCAGTCTCACCCCGGACGAGGTCTTCGCCTCGCTCCGTTCGGCCCTCCGAGGGGAAGCTCGGAGCTGAACGGCGCATGCCGCTCAGCACCAACAGAGGAACACCCCAGATGGCCAAGGAAGAACCGATCACCGTTGAAGCGGTCGTAACGGAGTCACTCCCGAACGCTCGCTTCCGCGCCAAACTCGAGTCAGGGCACGAGATCCTGGCTCACGTCAGCGGAAAGATGCGGATGCGATACATCCGGATCCTCCCCGGCGACACCATCACCGTTGAGATGTCCCCGTACGACCTCACGAAGGGCCGCATTGTGTGGCGTGGGGACCGTCGCAGAAGGGATACCCGCTCCCGATGAAAGTTCGATCAAGCGTCCGTCGTATCTGCCTCCACTGCAAAGTCGTCAAGCGGCGGGGCGTTGTCCGGGTCATCTGCAAGGCAGAGCCCACCCATAAGCAGCGCCAAGGCCGCTGACCTCAGGAGACCATCAAGATGCCCCGCGTACTCGGCGTCGACATTCCGCCCAACAAGCGGTTGGAGATCTCGTTGACCTACATCTACGGTGTGGGTCGCACTACAGCGGATCAGATCTGCACGCACCTCAAGCTCGAACCGGGCATGAAGGCGCGCGATTTGACCGACGAGCAGATCACCCAACTGGCTGCCCACCTTCAAGACGACTTGATCGTCGAGGGTTCCCTGCGTCGTCAGATCGCCTCCGCGATCGGGCGCCTGAGGGACATCGGCTGCTACCGTGGCCTGCGCCATCGGCGCGGCCTGCCGGTTCGTGGCCAGCGCACCCGGACGAACGCTCGCACCCGCAAGGGGCCGCGTAAGACGGTCGCCGGCAAGAAGTCCGTGAAGGGGATGAAGTAGTCCACCGTGGCGCAGACTCGGCTCGGGCCGCCTGATGGCGGTCGGGTCGCGAAGCGCCGCGCTGAAAGTTCAGCACTATGGCCAAGGCACCCAAGCGCAAAACGCGCAAGAACGTCGTACGTGGCATCGCCTACGTGAAGGCGACGTTCAACAACACCCACGTCACGATCACCGACCCTTCAGGAGCAACCATCTCCTGGGGCACCGCTGGCGCAGTCGGCTTCAAGGGCACGCGGAAGAGCACTCCGTACGCTGCCCAGCGGGCCGGCGACCGCGCGGCGACTGCCGCGATTCGCAACGGGATGAAGGAGATCGAGGTTCGCGTCAAGGGCGTCGGCTCCGGTCGCGAGTCGGCCGTCCGGGCCATGTCCAACGCGGGCCTCAAGATCACCCTGATCGAAGACGTCACGCCGCTTCCGCACAACGGGTGTCGCGCTAGGAAGCGCCGCCGCGTCTGAGAAACAAGAGAACTGATCGATGGCTCGATATACCGGACCCGTCTGCAAGCTGTGCCGCCGCGAAGGCATGCAGCTCTTCCTGAAGGGGCAGCGCTGCTTCTCCGACAAGTGTGGCGTTGCCAAGCGCAACTACCCGCCGGGTCAGCACGCCCAACGGCGTAGCAAGGCCACGGACTACGGCCTGCGCCTGCGTGAGAAGCAGAAGCTGAAGCGCATCTACGGCAACATCGTGGAGCGCCAGTTCCGCCTCTACTTCAAGAAGGCCGAGCGCATGGCCGGCAACACCGGGGACAACCTGGTGTCGCTGCTCGAGCGCCGTTTGGACTCCGTGGTGATCGCCTCGGGGCTCGCCTTCTCGCGGCCCCACGCTCGCCACCTGATCGCCCACGGCCACTTCCGGGTCAACGGGCGTCGGGTCGACATCGCCTCGTTCCAAGTGCGTGCCGGTGACATCGTCACCCTGCGCGAGAACGAGAAGACGGCCAAGGTGGTCGGCGAGGCGCTCGAGTTCAACAAGTCCCAGGCGGTTCCGGATTGGCTCAGCGTCGATCGCACCAAGCCGTCCACGACCGTCTCGTCGCTGCCGACGCGGGAGCACTTCATGCACCCGATTCAGCTGCAGATGATCATCGAGCTCTGCTCGCGCTGATCTCGGAGAACCTTCTCACCCGATCAGCCCAATCGGCTCAGTGACTGTTGGCCCACGCCAGAAGGCGTTGGCTCCGGGCCGGCGAATCCGTCGTCGGCCCCAACAGGCTGATCTAGCCAAGACAGCGACCCAGGCAAGCACCGCAGCCCGGTCAGCCCCAGAGCCCACCAGGAGAACCCATGCGCATCCGTTGGCGTAACTTCGAACTCCCCAGCCGAGTTCAACCGCACCACGACACCCTGACCGGTGAATACGGCCGCTTCGTGGTCGAGCCGTTCGAGCGTGGCTTCGGCAACACGATCGGGAACGGCCTCCGCCGCGTCCTGCTCTCGTCGATCGAGGGCACCGCCGTCACCGCGGTCCGCATCGAGGGGGCGAACCATGAATTCGACTCGCTCGAAGGCATCTATGAGGACGTCACCGACATCATCCTCAACCTGAAGCGCGTCCGCATCAAGTCGAAGGGCTCCGGGACGGGGTCGTTCACCTGCACCATCCGCAAGAGCGGCAAGGGTGCGGTAACCGGGGCTGACGTGCACTGCCCGGGCGATGCCTATGTGGTCAACAAGGACCTCCACATCGCAACGTTGACGCTCGACCGCGACCTGGTCATCGAGCTCGACGTGCGGCGCGGGCGCGGCTACGTTCCGGCGGAGGAGAACCGCAGCGAGGAGCAGGAGCTCGGCACGATTGCCGTCGACTCGATCTACTCTCCCGTGCACCGTGTTCGCTACTCGATCGAGGCGACTCGGGTCGGGAAGTTCACGAACTACGACCGCCTTGTGATCGAGGTCTGGACCGACGGCACGATCACGCCCGAGTTGGCGCTGACCGAGGCCGCGAAGATCTACCGCAAGCACCTCAACCCCTTCGTGCTGTTCCAGCCCGAGCCGGGTGACCTTCCGCTGGCCGGCGACCCCGCCGCGTCCGAGCTGCACCAGCAGAACCGGGAGTCCGACGAGCTGAACCGCATGCTCGACCGGCCGCTCTCCGACCTGGAGCTCTCGGTGCGCGCGCGCAACTGCCTGGACAGCGCGAATCTCCAAACGCTGCGTGACCTTGTGACCCTCTCGGAGGCCGAGGTCATGAAGCTCAAGAACCTCGGGAAGACGAGCCTGACCGAGATCAAGAACAAGTTGGCCGAGCTCGATCTGAACCTGGGCATGCAGGCCTGAAGGGCATAACGCCCGGGACGAACCGATGCGACACAGAGTAGCGGGCCGCAAGCTCAATCGAACCACCAGCCACCGGATCGCGATGACCCGGAACATGGCTGCGTCGTTGATCGAGCACGAGCGGATCACAACCACCCTTCCCAAAGCCAAGCACCTGCGGCCCTACGTCGAGCGTCTCGTAACGCTCGCCAAGGAGTCCAGTGTGCACAACCGCCGCCGCGCCTTCGCCAAGCTGCGCGACGACGAGGCCGTGTCGAAGCTGTTCGACACCCTCGGCCCGCGCTTCAAGGAGCGCGCCGGCGGCTACACCCGGATCCTGAAGCTCTCGAAGCCGCGCCTGGGGGACAACAGCCCCCGCGCGATCATCGAGTTCGTCGAACGGACCGAGGTTGACACGGACGAAGAGTGATCGACTGCCGCCCCGGAAGGCGGCGTGAGTTTCACAGCGCGGCCCGGCTTCCTCCTCGGGGGGAGCCGGGCCGCGTCGTTTCATCACGAGGCCTGCCCGGCAACGGTCGGGGCGTTCTGAAGCGGGCCATTCGTGAGCATCGGGCGAGCCTGGTGCTCAGGATGCGCTGAACGCGGATGAGAGATCCGCGCGTCGTCGGACGGCCGAGATCTGTCTGATCAACATCTGAGCAAGCGAGTTCGGAGGGGGCCGGCGCAGTGCTGGTTGCCACTCGAGGGTTTGCCAGAGGGGGCCTCGACCTGCCGGCTGCGCTTGAAGCGCCGTCCGATCGCCATGGCCCAGGAGCCGGCGTCTCAGTGCCGGGCCAAGCTCGCTCGGCCGGGCTCCAGGAGCGCGTCGAGCTCCCGAATCAGGTCGGGGCCGACGTCGACACTGAGGCGGTTGGCGCGCACGCGCCGCGTGTTCCCGTCGGTTCCCTCCACGTCCAGGTAGAGCGCACTCGATCCCTTGCGCCGATCGATCAGGCCGCGCAGTTCCGCGAGCCGAGGTTCGTCGCGCTGGTCGACCTTGATCACCAACGCGCCCTGGAACTGCCCGATTGCGTCTTCGACGGTCATCAGGTCGTCGAGGATCAACGCCATGGACTCGCCGCGGTCTTCGACCTTGGCCTTGGCGACGATGATGGTGTCGTCGGTCAGCTTCTCGCGCACCTGCTCGAAGGTCCTTGGGAACACGGTGACCTGAACCGCGCCTTCCAGGTCTTCGAGGTTGAAGCGCGCCATCTTCGATCCCGCGTAGCGGCCGTTCTTGACGGTGTTCTCGGTCAGGCCGACGACCAGGCCGGCGATCGTCACCACCGCCTCCGCCTCGAGGGTCTCGAGCCGCGTGGTGCTGGTGTTGGAGAGCAGCGCGAGCAGCCCGGCGTTGCCCTCCAGGGGGTGACCGGAGAGGTACAGACCCAGGACCTCGCGTTCGTTCTTCAGGATCTCGGTCTGGTCCCAAACCTCGCGGGTGTCGGGCGCGTTCTTCGCGGGGCCCGTCGCGGCGGCGGCGGCGTCCTCGCCGCCGAACATCTCGAACATCGAGCCCTGGCCGGACTGCTTGTCGGCGAACTCCTGTGCCGCCGTCGCCAGCATGCGCTCGAGGCGTTCGATCAGCGCTCCGCGGTTGGAGCCGGTCCAGTCGAAGGCGCCGGCCTTGACCAGGGCTTCCCAGGTGGACTTGTTGACCTCCTGCGGGTCCACGACGGCGGCCAGATTGATCAGATCGGGCTCCTTCTCGAGGCCAGTGCGGGCGGCGCAGATGGCCTCGATGGCCTTCTTGCCGGTGCCCTTGACCGCACCGAAGCCGAAGCGAATGGTCTGCTCGCCCTCGGGCTCGAACTCCCAGGTGGAGTAGCGCGAGTCCGGCTGCAGGACGGCGATGCCGCTCTTCTTGCAGTCGTCGATGAAGGCCTTGATCTTGTCGGAGTCCTGCATCTCGCAGGACATGTTTCCGGCCAGGAACGAGAGCCGGTGGTTGGCCTTCAGGTACGCGGTCTGGTACGTGATCATCGCGTAGGCGGTGGAGTGCGACTTGTTGAAGCCGTAGCCACCGAACTTGACGATGTTGTCCCAGATCTCCTGCGAGGTCTCGCGGGCGCAGCCCTTGGTGGCGGCGCCGTCGATGAACTGCGCCGCGAACTTCTGCATGATCTCCGGCTTCTTCTTCCCCATCGCCTTGCGGAGGTTGTCCGCTTCGTTGAGGGAGAAGTCGCCCAGGTGGTTGGAGATCAACATCACCTGTTCCTGGTAGACGATGCACCCGTAGGTGTCGTCCAGGATTGGCTCGAGGACCGGGTGGGGGTACTCGATCGGCTCCATGCCGTGCTTGCGGCGGATGAACATCTCGTCCATCCCCGACTCCAGGGGGCCCGGTCGGTACAGGGCGAGCACGGCGATCAGGTCCTCGAACACGTCGGGCTTGAGGCGCGCGAGCAGCTTCCGCATGCCCTCCGATTCGAGCTGGAAGACGCCCAACGTGTCCCCACGCATCAGCATCGCGTACGTGGCCGGATCGCCCTCGGGCAGGTCGTCGAGGTCGGGCGGGGTACCGCCACGCTTTCGGATGTTGGCCTGGGCGCGCTCGAGGATGGTCAGGGTCCGCAGACCCAGGTAGTCCATCTTGAGCAGCCCCAGCTCCTCGAGTTGCGGGGCAGGCCACTGGGTCGAGATGTCCTCGCCCTGGGTGCACAAGGGGACGTACTCGGTAACCGGCTTGTCGGCGATGATCACGCCGGCGGCGTGGGTCGAGATGTGCCGCACCTGGCCTTCGAGCTCGACCGAGAGGTCGAACAACTCGGCCAACTCGGGCATGTCCTTCTTGACCTGGATCAGGTCGTCGTCGGTCTCGATCGCCTTGCGCAGGGACGGAGCGCCGGGGCCGGCGGGGATCTTCTTGGCGACCTTGTTGACGTCTCCCAGGGGCACGTCGAGGACCCGCCCGACGTCGCGCACCACCGTGCGCGAGGCCATGGTCCCGAAGGTGACGATTTGGGCCACGTACGCCTCGCCGTACTTGTCGCGCGTGTACTGCATCACGCGCTCGCGGCCCTCCTTGCAGAAGTCGATGTCGATGTCGGGCATCGAGACCCGCGCGGCGTTGAGGAAGCGCTCGAACAGCAGGTCGTAGCGCAGGGGGCAGACCTTGGTGATCTCGAGCAGGTAGGCGACCATCGAGCCCGCCGCCGAACCGCGCCCTGGACCAACCGGGATCCCATGATCGCGGGCCCACTTGATCAGGTCCCAGACGATCAGGAAGTACGAGACGAAGCCCAGCTCGCGAATCACCCGCTTCTCGTACTCGAGGCGCTCGCGCGCCTTGGTGTGGCCCTCGCCGTAGAAGCGCAGCAGGCCCGCCTCCAGCAGCCGGTCGAAGAGCTGGTCCGGGGTCTCGTCCGGGCCGCTGTCGTAGACCGGCACGTGGTACTTGCCGAACTCGATCTCCACGTTGACTTGCTCGGCGACGTCGACGGTCGCGGGCAAGCACTGGGGCAGGTCACGGAACACGTGCGCCATCTCTTCCCGGGTGCGGAAGAACAGCGTGTCCGTGTCCATCTTGAAGCGCTTCTCGTCCGATCGCTTCGCACCGGTGTTGATACAGAGCAGCACGTCCTGGACGGCGCAGTCCTCGTGGCGCAGGTAGTGGATGTCGTTGGTGCCGACAAGCGGGATGCCCGTGCGCTGGTTGATCCGGACCAGAGACTCGTTGCAGTCCTCCTGGATCTTGATGCCGTTGCGCTGCAGCTCCAGCCAGAAGTGCTCGGGCCCGAACATGTCTCGCAGGCGAACCGCCAGGCCCTCGGCCTCGGATTCCTTGTCCTTGCGGATGAGTTGGTTCATCTCGCCCGACAGGCAACCGGAGAGGCAACTGATTCCAGCCGCGTGCTCGGCCAGGATCTCCATGTCGATCCGCGGGCGGACGTGGAAGCCCTCGAGGTAGGACCGCGAGGCGAGCTTGATCAGGTTCTGGTAGCCCTCGTTGGTGCGGGCCAGCAGCGTCAAGTGGCTGTAGGGGTTGTCGCTGCGGTTGTGGGGCTCGAGCCGCGACTTGCGCGCGATGTAGACCTCACACCCGATGATGGGCTTGATCTCCGCAGCGCGACACTTCTTGTACAGCTCGATCGCGCCGAACATGTTCCCGTGGTCGGTCAACGCGAGGGCCGTCTGCCCATCGTCGACGCAGGCCTTGACCAGGTTGCCGATGCGGTTCGCGCCGTCCAGGAGGCTGTACTCCGAGTGGACGTGGAGGTGGACGAAGTCGTTGGCAGTCATCGGAACGCGTCGCCCGGGGCACGGGCGAGCTTGAGCGGCTAGGGGCAGCGAGGGACGTGGGCAACAGCGCTGAGGCGCCGATACCGTGGGCCGCAGGTCGGGCCGTCACCGCCCGATGGGCCAGGGCTGGGTCAGCGGAGGTTGGGCGATCGAAGACCGGTCGACTGCGACCCTGGCGCGGGGATCGTGGTCGCAGGAGGCCACGGAAGTCGGCGCGGCCGGTTGCTCGGCGAATCGAGGAATCTCGCGACCTTGGCCAGGCCGGCCACGGGATCCGGACTAATGCGGTGTCAGCGCAGCAGACGGCTCAACAGAGCCTTCTGCGCGTGCAGTCGGTTGGCCGCCTGCTCGTAGACCAACGACCGCGGTCCATCGAGCACTTCGTCGGTGACTTCGACGTTGCGGCGGATGGGCATGGCGTGCATCAGGCGCGCGTCGTCGCCCAGAGCCATGCGTCGCTCGTCGACGGTCCACTCGGCGTGTCGACCACGACGGTTCGCTCCGAGGGTCGGATTGCCGTAGTCGGCCAAGGACTCCCAGGAGCGGGCGTAGACCACGTGGGCGCCGCGAACGGCGGACTCCATGTCGCCGGTCATCTCGAGCGACGTTCCGCGCTCGTTGGCCACCGATCGAGCCTCGTCGAGCACGCCCTCATCGAGGTCGAAGCCGGCCGGGTGTGCGACCGAGACATCGAGACCCTCGCGCAGGGCGGCGAGCAGCAGCGAGTGGGCCACGCTGACGCTCGCGGGGCGCGGCGAGTGCACCCACACCAGGGCCAGCTTGCGCCCGGCCGGCCGCTTGAACGTCTCGCGCAGGGTCATCACGTCGGCCAGCGCCTGCAGCGGGTGCCACTGGGCGCTGTCCATGTTGATCACGGGCACGCGCGCGTGCTTGGCCCAGGCACTGATCTGGGCGTCACGGCGGTCGATGTCCCAGGACTGCCCCTCGGGAGCCGGCCGCACCGCGAGCGCGTCGACATAGGTCGACAGGACCGCGGCGGCGTCGCGCACGTGCTCCGGCGCGCGCCCGTCCATGACCGTGCCCTCGCGGGTCTCGAGTTCCCAGGCGTCGCTGGCGGCGGTCAGCTCGATCGTGCGACCGCCGAGCTGGTTCATGGCAGCCTCGAGCGAGACGCGCGTGCGCAGCGAGCCCCTGAAGAAGAGCATCCCCACGGACTTGGCCAGGAGAGCGTCGTTGGTCGGTCGCGCCTTCAGGCGTGCGGCCAGGTCGAGCAGGTCGTCGAGCTGCTCCCTGGTCAGGTCCTCGAGGCGAATGAAGTGCTGGGGGGTGCGGGCGGCGTCGGTGGCCATGGGGGAGAGGTTAGCGGTCGGAGGCGTCCTGTCCCACAGCGGCGCGCGGTCAGCGCGGCACGGGCCAGCGCCGAGACCACCCCGCGCGGTCGTCGCATCGCCGGCCCCGCCCCGGCGGTCGCGGCCCGAGAGGTGCCGATCGGCGGATGGGTCGACCCAGGGCCTTCGGTCGTCTTGACACTCCCCCCGTGACCCGCTCTAATCCTCGCCCCAACGGGCACCCCTAGCTCAACTGGATAGAGCACCTGACTACGGATCAGGAGGTTACAGGTTCGAATCCTGTGGGGTGTACCACCCTCATCGATGGCAGCATCGTCGACCGGGCGGGCTCGTTGGACGGGGCTCTTCGGACGGGGCTCTTCGGACGGGGCTCGATCGCGGCTCCGATCCGTGGAACCGCAGCGCCCCCGCGACGGATCGACGCACGTCGACTGCACGGGGGCGTTTGCCGTTCGCGGTAGACCGGCCCGCGAGACATTGCAGCCCTCGGGACACCGATCGGCCGGCCCCGCACGGGATCGAGCGACCGCGGGGGGGGATCGGCGACAATCTCCGCCAGCCATGTGCGCTTCCGACGACGCCCGACCCCGTGACCCGTTCGAAGGGCGTGGGGACGCATCCGGGGCCACCCCCGGAACCTCCCGCGAGGATGAACCGGAGGGGGCACGGGACCGCGACCTCCACTTCATGGACCTGGCCCTGGCCGAGGCCCGTGCGGCCGCAGCCGAGGACGAGGTGCCGATCGGCGCAGTGCTGGTGCGAGGGGACCAGATCCTGGCCCGCGCCCACAACCGAACACGAGCTCTGGTCGACCCGACGGCCCACGCGGAGGTGCTCGCAATCCGCGCCGCCTGCCGCTCGAGCGGCGACCTGAGGCTGCCGGGCACGACCCTCTACACGACCGTGGAGCCCTGCTTCCTGTGCGCCGGAGCCATCTCCCAGGCCCGCGTCGCGCGGGTCGTCTGGGCCGCGCGCGACCCCAAGTTCGGCGCGGCCGTATCCCTCGGCCAAGTGCTGACCGACCCGCGCCTGAACCACCGGGCGGAGGTCGACGAGGGACTACGGGCGCAGGACTCGGCGGCACTGCTGGTGGGCTTCTTCCGGCGCCACCGCGAGGGTCTGCGGGAGCGGCGTCGGGCCCGGCGCGCAGGAGCTGCCGGCGGCACCGTCGGCGCGGATGGGGCTGACGTCGGAGGCAACGCTGCCGAGGACTCCCCCGGCGAGTCCGCCGATCGCTGAGGGTCGCGCCTCGCCCGGCCCGCCAAGCGCGGCGAGGCCGGCCCGTGCTTCGATTGAGCCCGGGGATCCATCGACCTCGCGGGGCCCCTTTTGCGCCGTGGGCCCGGACGCTACACTTCCCCGCCACAGGACGGAGAGGTGCCAGAGTGGCCGAATGGGCTGGTTTCGAAAACCAGTGTGTCCTTACGGGCACCGTGGGTTCGAATCCCACCCTCTCCGCCAACCACCGGCCGCGCGCGCCGCGGCCCGTGGGTGAGCAACACGAGCGAACAAGAGCAACGGAATCGAGCGGAGAGGTGTCCGAGCGGCTTAAGGAGCGCGCTTGGAAAGCGCGTATGTCGGTATCCCCGGCATCGAGGGTTCGAATCCCTCCCTCTCCGCCACTTCCGTCGACGCGAGCGGCGCCGTTCCGATGCGGACTGTAGTGACGGCTGAAGCGACGGGTCGCCGTCGCGAGCCGCGGTCGTCGGGACAGCTCGATCTAGCAGCGGCCATCGGCGCCGCGGTCATCTATGATGGGCGGCCCGAGTTGGCCGTCCAACACGGGCGCGCGGCGAGCGCGACAGTGGGTTCGGTCCCCCGCGGTGGGAGTGATTCGAACCGGGTCAGGCCGGAAACGGAGCAGCCCTAAGGATCGTCTGCCAAGCGCGGTCGGCCCGGACCCACTGGCGCGCTCGCCCGGACGCGCCCGGGGCGACCGACACCGGGCCACTCACTTCGGGCCTCTTCGGGTCTCCTGGGCTGGCCCGTCGGCCCTGGGACTGACGGACTGGTGCCGCCGGCCACACAAGCCAGTGCGGGCTCGACCAGACCGGGTCCTGTGTAGCCGACGGCGCCGGGCTGGGCCCGTTTCGCAAGGCCCGTTTCGCAGGGGTGGCCAAACTCCCGGGGATCCCCCGCACCGCATGGACTGCGGGAACCCCCGCACCGCAATCGTCACGAGCTACTTGGCCCCGACATGAGCTACCTGGTCCTCGCCCGCAAGTACCGCCCTCGCCGCTTCGAGGACATGGTGGGGCAGGAGGTCGTGACCGGCGTCCTGCGCGGCGCGATCGAGGACGACCGGGTCGGCCACGCCTACCTCTTCGCCGGACCGCGCGGGACGGGCAAGACGACCACCGCGCGGATCCTGGCCAAGGCGCTCAACTGCGTGAAGGGCCCGACGCCGGATCCCTGCGGTGAGTGCGAGCGCTGCCTGGCCTCCGACGAGGGCGCCGAGTTCGACGTGATCGAGATCGACGCCGCGTCGAACACCTCGGTCAACGACGTGCGCGAGCTGCGCGAATCCGTGGGCTACGCGCCGGTCGATTCACGCTACAAGGTCTACATCGTGGACGAGGTCCACATGCTCTCGCGGGCGGCGTTCAACGCGCTGCTCAAGACCCTCGAAGAGCCGCCGTCGCACGTCAAGTTCCTCTTCGCGACGACCGAGCTGCACAAGGTCCCCGACACGATCCTCTCGCGCTGCCAGGTCATGCGCCTGTCGCCGATCCGCGAGGAGCAGATCGCCGGACGCCTGGCGACGGTCTTCGACGCGGAGGGCGTCACGGCCGCCGACGGCGTCGCCGCCGAGCTGGCGCGGCGCGCGCGCGGCGGCATGCGCGACGCACTGTCCCTGGCCGATCAGCTCCTGGCCCTGGCTGGCAATTCGCCCCAGCTGGCCGACCTGGCGCGCCTCTCCGGCGGCGCCGGCCTGCAGGAGCTGCTCGGTTTGGTGGACGCACTCGGCGCCGGCGACCGCGCCGCTGCCCTCGACGCGGTGGCGGCTTGGGCCGGTCGCGAGGGCGAGCTGGCCGGTGCTCTACTCGACGTGGTCCGATCGATCGTGGTGGCCGGCGTGTGCGGCGCGGGCTCGCCGCACCTGGAGGGCGGTCCCGCGGCCGGCGAGGCCCTGCTGGCCCGGGCCAAGGCCCTGGGGCGCGGCCGGCTCGAGCTGATGCTCGCCGACCTGATCCGCGCCCGCGAGCGCATGCGCCACCTGGCCGGCAGCGAGCGTGTGGTGCTCGAATCGGCGCTGCTCGAGCTCTGCACCCTCGAGGCGACCATGTCGCTGGCTGAGCTCGAGGCTCGCTTGGCTTCGTTGGAGGCGCGTTTGGGCGGTGCCTCCGTGGCTGGGCACACGGCTGGGCCGGCGAGTGGCGGTCAACTTCCCGTTTCGATCCAGCCGACACCGCCCCCGGTCGGCGCGAGCGCTACCCGATCGGTTCAACAGCCGACGGGCCCCGCCACTGGGCCCGCGACCGCGCCAGGCGCCGCGCCGCGGTCGCCGGACACCCCCCAGCCGGCCCCCGGTCCCGCGGCAGCCCCGGCACTCGAGCCCTGGAAGGCTCTCGTCGGCGCTCTCGATGCGCGCCATCGGACCCTGGCCGACCTGTTGCGTCGCAGCGGCAAGCTCCAAGGCTCCGGCTCCATGGCGCGTATCCTGGTCTCCAAGGCCAGCGCGGACGAGCAGGCCCTCTTGGCCGACAAGCGCAGTCGGCGAGCGTGCGAGCGCGCCCTCTCGGGAGCCATGGGCCGAGAAATCACGGTGGAGTTCGTCGTCGGCGATGCCGCGACCCCTCCACCTCCCAAGGTCGAACAGGACCCCTTCACCAGACAGGTCGCGGACCTGTTCGACGGACACATCGAGGAACCGTAGATGGCCGGATCATTCGGCGAGATGGGGAACCTGCTCAAGCAGGCCCAAGAGATGCAGCGCCAGCTCGAGCGGATTCGCAGCGAGCTGGCCGAAGCCGTGGTCGAAGGCACCGCCGGCGGGGGGGCGGTGCGCGTCGAAGTCACCGGCGACCGCCGGGTGCAGTCCCTGTCGATCAGCGACGAGGTCATCAAGACCGGTGACAAGTCCATGATCGAGGACCTGGTCCTGAGCGCGGTGCAGGACGGCCTGACCAAGGCCGAGCAGCTCGCCGAGCAGACCATGACCAAGGTCACCGGAGGCATGCAGCTCCCGGGCATGTTCTAGCTACGGGCGTCGGGGGATCAGCGGGCGCGCAGCGCGCCGGTAGTCGCCGCTGGCTGCGTTGCGCCTCCTCGGCGTGTCCAGGGGGCACGCGGTCGTCGGCGCGCCTTGCCAGCGGCGACTACCGACGCGCTGCGCGCCCGCTGATCCCCCGCCACCCTCCGCTGGGGCTTGGTCGGGACGGGGGCGATGTCGGGGGCGACGGGGTACCGCGGGATCAGGCGAGGCGGGACGCGGGAGTTCCTGGGCGGTAGGCTCAGCGGGAACAAGGCATGGCTTATCCGAAGGCGCTCGAGGAGTTGGTGGAGGCGTTCGAGCGTTTTCCGGGGATCGGGCGACGCACGGCGGAGCGGCTGGCGTTCCACGTCCTGCGGAACGCGGACGGTGGGCGACTGGCGGAGGCCATCGGGCGGGCGCGGGGCGAGACGCTCTTCTGCTCGGTGTGCGGGAACCTGTCGGAGGGGGACCCCTGTGCGATTTGCTCGGACGAGGGCCGCGACCGCAGCCAACTCTTGGTGGTCGAGGAGCCGCGGGCGGTCGAGGCCGTGGAGCGGTCGGGGGCCCACGGTGGGCTGTACCACGTGCTGATGGGCTCGCTGCAGCCGGCGGAGGGCTCGGACTCGGAGCACTTGAACCTCGGCCGCCTGGTCGAACGACTGCGCGAGGGTGCCGTGCGCGAGGTGATCCTGGGTACGGACCCGGACGCGGAGGGCGAGGCCACGGCGATGCTGGTGCTCGAGGCCGTCGAGCGGGCCGGGCTGCCGGTGCGGGTCACGCGCTTGGCTCGCGGCCTGCCCGCGGGCTCCGCGCTCGAGTACCTGCACCGCGGCGTGCTCGAGGACGCCCTCGAGGGCCGGACCGCCGTGCGCACGCGTCGCCCCGACGACGGCTCCTGAGTCTCCGTGGGTCCCGGGTCCCGCTCGGGATCGGGAGACCCGGCTGGGACGACGGCGCGGCGCCGCCCTCAATCCCTCGCCTGGGCCGGTCGATAGCCACCGGCATGGCCATCGGAGGCAACGGACCGCGACTCACACAGTCGGCACAGCAACAGCAGTTGATGCTGCCGAAGATGCTGCAGGCGATCGAGCTCTTGCAGCTGCCCTCGATGGAGCTCTCCACCTGGCTGCGCGAGGCTTTCGAGTCGAATGCGGCCCTCGTGGTCGAGGAGCCCGAGGGGCCGCCCCGACCGACCGAGCGCAACGTCGGGCCCCGCGCCCGAACTGGCGCGAGTGACCGCCACGCGGAGTGGCTCGCCTCCCAGGAAGCCCAGGGGGAGCATTGGCGCGAGGGCGTGCTCGAGCAGCTCGGCTGGCTCGATCTGCGCGCGGCGACCGCGGCCTGGGCCGGCTGGCTGGTGGACCGGCTCGACGGCGACGGGCTCTTGACCGATTCGGACGAGGCGCTCCTGACCGATGGCCTGCGCGACGGACTCCCAGGTGGTCTGGGCGAACTCGCCGATGCCATCGCGGCCCTACAGCGACTCGAACCGCGCGGCCTGGGCGGGCGCGATGCCACCGAAGCCCTGCTCCTGCAGCTCGAGCCCGCCGATCCGGACTACGGCCGACTGTGCGCTCTGATCGAGCGCTTCCTCGACGAGGTCTACCGCAACAAGTTGCCCCAGGTCGCCAAGCGGCTGGGACTCGACGTGGGCGAGATCAACCGCCTGGTCGGCCGCCTGGGGGAGCTGCAACCGCGGCCGATCGCCGCGGTGGAGACCGAGTCGGTGCCATCCGTGGCGCCGGACGTGGTCGTGTTGGCGCTGGACGGCGCCGGCTTCGCGATCGAGTTCCCGCGCAGTCACCTCCCCACGGTCGCCCTCGACCCCGAGCTGGTGGGGCTGGCCACCGATCGGGCGCAGCCCAAGGAGGTGCGCGCCTACGCCCGGGGCAAGGTGGGGGAGGCGCGCGCGCTGATCGATGCGCTCGACCAGCGCCAGGCGACCCTCGAGCGGGTGGCGCGCACCGTCTTCGCCCACCAACACGCCTACCTCGAGCAGGGGCCCAGCGCTCTCACGCCCCTGTCCATGACCGACGTGGCCGACGAGCTCGAGCTGCACGTCAGCACGATCAGCCGCGCCGTGGCCGGCAAGTACGCCCAAACACCCTGGGGCATCGAGCCCCTGCGGCGCTTCTTCCAGGCCTCCGCCGGTGGCGGCGAGGGCCAGGGCAGCGCCGCCGACGAGGTGCGCGAGCGCGTGCGCGTCCTGTTCGCCGGCGAAGATCCGGCCGCGCCCCTGTCCGACGACGAGGCCGTGGCCCGCCTGGCCGCGGGCGGGGTGCACCTGGCCCGACGCACCGTGGCGAAGTACCGCCAGGAACTGGGCATCCCCAGCTCCTACCGGCGCCGACGCTTCAACTGACCCGAGCTCGCCGCGTCGATGGGTAGACTCCCGGCGCGATGCGAAACGTCCGCCTGTTGATCGCCTACGACGGCTCGCGCTTCTTCGGCTGGCAGCGCCAGGAGGGCTTCGGTTCCGTGCAACAGGCCGTCGAGGAGGGGCTCGAGTCGTTGCTCGGTGACCGGGTGGTCGTGCACGGCGCTGGCCGAACCGACACCGGGGTCCACGCCCTGGGCCAAGTGGCGAGCTGCCACGTGGACACGTCCCTCGACGACCAGCGCCTGTGCCACGCCCTGAACGCTCACCTGGACGAGGGCGTGGTGGTGCGTCGGGTGGAGACCTGCCCCGACGATTTTCACGCGCGCTTCAGCGCCACCGGCAAGCGCTACCTCTACCTGACCGTCACCACCCCCTTTCGCCCGCCCTTCGCCGAGGGGCAATTCCATTGGACCCGTGAGCCCCTCGACCAGGCCGCCATGCGCGACGCGGCATCGAGGTTCCTGGGCCAGCGGGACTTTGCGGCCCTGGCGAGCTCGGGCTCGCCCCGCACCTCGACCGTGCGCACGGTCGAGCACGTGCGCCTGGTGGCCCGTCGCGACCGCTTCGCCATCGTCGTCCAAGGCAACGGCTTCCTCTACAACATGGTCCGCACCATCGCCGGCACGCTGATCGATGTGGGGCGGGGGCGCCTCGTGCCGAGCGACGTGGATGCGATCCTGGCCTCGGGCGACCGGCGGCGGGCGGGTGCCACCGCGCCCGCGGGGGGCCTGTGGCTACTGCGGGTCCGCTATCCGGAGCGCTGTTTCACGGGACGCCTGGCCGGCCCACGCGGGGCCGCCGGGCTGTTCCAGGGCTGACGGCGGGGCGTCGCTGGGCCCTACGTGCCCGCCCGAGGGCTGTCCCTGGGCAGTTTCGAGACAGGACGTCGGGCCGCGCACCAGGTCCGCGGCGGCCTGCTAGGGTGGAGCCGATCTCCGAGGGCCGGGTCCCCGCGCGTCCGCGACCCCGCGGACAGGGACTGCGACCACCGGAGCGGTCCGCACGATGAGCCTCTCCCCCCAGGCGTCAGCCGCAGCCCGCCGAGCCCCGGCTGGTCGCACCCACCCCGCGCTCGCTTCCCGGGGTGAATCCCGGTTTGAAGGTCGAGCCCGGCGCGGGTCGCGACCGAAGGGGAGGAGCGCGGGATCGGGGGGGCAAGGGGCCCGCGCGAACCGGAGCAAGCAAGATGCCGGCAGGACCGCGCTACGCGGCGTATGCCAGCCCAACATCGGGAGTCTCGATGAACGTCGAAGTGTCGATCCCCCACTCCAGCTATCCGACGAACGTGCGCGAGCAGGTCGAGGACAAGCTCCAGGGTCTCGCCCGTTTCTTCGATCGGACCCAGTCCATTCGTGCCGTACTCGACCAGGAGCCGGATTCTCACCGAGTCGAGCTCGTCGCCAATGCCCGGCGCGGGGTCGTGCTAGTGGTGGACTCCAAGGCGCCGACCCTGAGTCAGGCCCTCGACGAGTCGGTGGATCGCATGGCTCGCGCGCTGCGCAAGCACAAGGAGAAGCTCTCCGGCAGCCGCCGGCAGGGACGGTCCGAGGAGGAATGAGTCCCCGGGGGGGCGCGGCTGGCAGCCGACCCCCGGCAGGCGGGCCCGGGTCCCTGGAGGAGCCCGGATCCCTTCCGCGGCGCGCCCACGCACCCCTGGTGGGGCGTGGGCGCGCCCCAATTCAGCCCTCCAGGGCCCCCGGGGCAGGACTGCGGCCGATCTGCTAGTCTCTTCCGATTCGCCACCGTCGCCCGAAGTCCAGATTCACGCTGCCCAGCCCCAACCCGATGACGATCCGCGTCCAAGCCGCCTGGAAGCTCTTCAAGCCCAAGGCCTGCATCCTGAAGCTGAAGGGAACCGATCACGAGTCGATCTTCGGTGAGCTCGTCGACGGACTGATCAAGTCGGACCAACTGGAGAGCGCCCTGGCCGAGCCGGCGATCGAGGCCCTGGTCGCCCGTGAGAAGTTGGCCTCCACCGGAGTCGGAATGGGCGTGGCCATTCCGCACGTCAAGCTCGAGGGCCTCGATCGGGCGCTCTGCAGCCTCTCGGTCCATCCGGATGGTGTCGATTGGCGCGCCATCGACGGCGCCCCGGTCCAGCTTTTCTTCATGGTGCTGCGGCCGGCCGAGGCGACCGACGAGCACGACCCCGAGCGCCATCTCGAGATGATGCGCTGGATCTCACGCCTGGGGCGCCACGACGACTTCCGTCGCTTTGCGATCAGCGCCAAGAACCGCACCGAGCTGGTCGATCTCCTGAAAGAGATGTCGGTCGTCTGAGCGTCGATCGTGGCCGGTCGTCCCCCCGTGCCATGGGCGCCAGAGAGGCGCTGCCGGGGCCGGGGTCGCAACCCGAGAAGCACCGCGTGTTCGGATCCAAACGAGACGTGACGAGCCAGAAGCTCGAGGTCGAGGTCTGCAACTCCCAGGGACTGCATGCGCGTCCCTGTCACGCGGTCGTGTCCACGGCCCTGGGGTTCCGGTCCGAACTGCGGGTCGCCTACGACGGGCGTACGGTCAACGGCAAGAGCATCCTCGAGCTGATGACCTTGAATGCCGCCTATGGCGCGCGCCTCGAACTCTTCGCCAGCGGTGAGGACGCCGAGAGTCTGCTGAGCGCCGTGTCCGGGTTGTTCTCGGCGGGTTTCGGCGAGCTCGACTGAGGGTCGCGCCAGCGCCACGACAGCGAGCGGGTGGCCTGCGCGGTGCGGCGCGAACGTGGTCCGCCGTTGGGCTCGGAAAGGACTTCCGGGCAATTGTTTCTCTGTCCGATCTCGTTGTCCCGCCGTTCGGTCACGGCCTTCGAGCGGCTGACCCAGATCGGCTCTCAGGCCGCCCCTTTTCCGGAGCGCCCTCAATCTCCCCCGAGACCCGGGTCGAAGACAAACCGCGACGGGAGCGTCCTCATTGGCGCCCCTGCGCAGGTTCTTCACCGGCCCGACGCCGCCCAAGCAAGGCGCGGGCCCATCCCACGGGGAGTCCCACTTGTTCCGCAGAGCCAAGAGCGTCATCGGTCTGGACCTCGGCAGCCAGGCCCTGAAGGCGGTCGAGATCACGATGGACGGGCCCGAACCGGTCATCACCGGTTTCGCCCGCATCGAGTTGCCCCCCGAGGGCGAGCGCGCCGAAGCGGTCGCCGAACTGCTCTCGAAGGGAGAGTTTCGCTCCAAGCAGGTGGCGACCTCCGTCGCGGGCCAGGCGGTGGTCGTGCGCTACATCTCGATGGTCCCCATGTCGGACTCCGAGTTGGCCCAGGCCATCCGCTTCGAGTCGGACAAGTACCTGCCCTTCGATCCGGACGAGGTCCTCTTGGACTGCCACCGGCTCGACAGCAACGGCTCCCTCGAGGGTGAGAACGGCGAGCCGCAGATGGGCGTCGTCCTCGTCGCCTGCCAGAAGGGCGTCGTCCACCGACAGCTCGACGACCTGGTCGTCAACGGCCTGAGCCCCGTCGTGGTCGACGTGGACGTCTTCGCTCTGGGCAACGCCTGGGAGCTGTGCGAAGGCGAGCAGGCCCGGGGCGAAGAGGACGTCGCCACCGCCCTGGTGGACGTCGGCTCGACCCGCACCCAGATCAACGTGCTGCGTGGCGGAGAGACCTGCTTCAGCCGCGAGATCGGCATCGGCGGCAGCGACATGACCAAGGCCACCGCGCGCCGCTTGGGCCTGGAGCCCTTCGAGGCCGAGGCGATCAAGCGCGACAGCGGCGATCGCGAGGTCGAAGTCGGTCGCGCGATCGCGCCCGTGATCGAGGACCTTGTCTCCGAGCTCTCGCTGTCGCTCGACTTCGTCGAGAACCGCGAGGGTGTGCGCGTCGACGAGATCCTGCTCTCCGGCGGCGGGATCCTCGCCCCCGGCTTCGTGAATGCGGTCGAGCAGGGCACCGGTCGCCCGACTCGCACCTGGAATCCCCTGGACGGGCTGCGTGTTGACGCCAGCCGCGTCGACGTCGAAGAACTCGAGGCCTGCGCATCGACGCTGGCCGTCGCCATCGGGCTCGCCAGCCGAGTGAGGGTCGCGTGATCTCAATCAACCTACTGCCCGACGAGTACCGCCGCGCGCGGCGGACCCCGATCCGCCTGATGGGCGCCGTGGCCGCTGGCGTGACGATCAACGTCAGCCTGCTCTCCTTCTGGATCTGGAACGCCTTCGGCCCCGTGGCCGAGGCCGAGAGCCAACTCGAGGTGCTCGAGTCCGACGCCTCGACCCTCGGGCCGCTGGTGGACTTCCACAAGTCGCTCGAGAAGGAGAAGCGCTTGTTCGAGTCTCGCGAGGGCACCCTCGACGAGATCGTCAGCCAACGCATCAGCTGGACCGAGAAGATCGACCAGCTCGTCGACGTGATCAACCGCGGCGGCGACGGCGACGAACGCTACCTGATCTGGATGGACGACCTGAACGTGGTCCAGACGGACGCCACCAAGCTCAAGAAGGGCGCCACCAGTGGCGGCAACCTGCGCGCCAACGCCCACTCGGGCGACGGAGACTTCGGCCTGGTCGCGAACTTCTTCGAGGACCTGCAGAACTCGCCCTTCGCGGAGAGCTTCCAGGAGCCCGCGCCGCCCGAGGGGCAGCGCAACACCAAGGACCCCGACTTGATCCCCGCAGAGGTCTTCTCCTTCACCCTCGACTACGAGATGGAACCGCCCCAAACCGTCGCGGCGGCCAAGAAGCCGGCCGAGAAGAAGGAGGGCTGATCCCATGGCCATGGAAGAGAAGAAGCAGCTTGCGATCGCCGTCGCCTCGGGCACCGGCATCGCCCTCGCCCTGGGTGGCCTGCTCTACATGCAGAGCGGGTCGCTCGACACCAAGCGTCAGCGCATCGAGGACCTCGAGTCCCAGATCGCCCGCGACCGGGCCCTGGTGCGTACGACCCCCGAGGTCGAGCACGAGGTCATCCTGGCCCGCGAGACCGACGAGATCATCGCGACGATCCTGCCCAACGACGACGAGATCCTGAACTTCGTCCGGACCCTGCGCGACTTCGAGCAGGACTCGGGCGTGGTCATCAGCTCGATCCGCGACACGACGCCGGGGACGTCCAAGAAGACCAAGGACAAGGAGGACTTCCAGCGGGTCGCCTACAACATCCAGTTCGAGGCCGACGGCTTCGAGATGCTGACCTTCCTCGACCTGATCGAGAGCCACCAGCGCTTCATGCGAGTGCCCAGCTTCAAGCTGCGCGCCGCCAAGCGTGGCTCCGGCGAGGACGGTGTGTCCCAGGCGGATCACTCGGTCCAGATGGAAGTCGAGACCTACGTCTACTCGCCGCAGAGCGGGATCAAGGCGGTCGAGATCGACAACTACGACCGCAAGCGCGACCGCCTGGCTGGCGCCATTGCGGCGCGCGAGCGCGAGCTGCAGATTCCGGCCTACGAGTACATGGGCTCTGGCAACCGCCGCGACCCTTGGGTCGATCCGCGACTGAGCGTCAACGAGCCGACGCGGGTTCCGATCCCCGAGCAGCTCGAGCTGGTCGACGCCCTCGAGATCCGGGTCGACACCGCCGAGGAGTTGCTGCAGGCCTGGGAGAACGCCCCCAACCTGATTGCGGAGATGAAGGCCCGCAGGGCGCTCGAAGAGCACCTGGCACTGCTCGAGGTCGACGCCCGTCGATTGGAGCAGGAGGGGTCGCTCAGCTTCGTCTCGGCCGAGCAGCGCTTCCGCAGCCGGGTGCTCGAGCGAATGGTCGAGATCCGCTCGGTCCTCGACGAAGTCGACGACGAACTGCTGCCGGTGGAGGTGCTGCGCTCGACCGTGGAGTCGATGCAGACGCACATGGCGGCGGGTGAGTACGGCATGGCACTCGAGGCCTACCGCAACGTCGAGCCGAGGCTCGAGATCGCTGGGATCGACGAGTTCCGTCGCCCCCTGGTCGACCGCATCGACGACCTGCGCAAGAAGACCGAGACCGTGATCGACTTCGGGCAGCTGGAGCTGGTGGTGAACGGGGTCGTGGATCTCGGTCCCGGTCAGCGCGTGGCCCTGATCAACGGCGACGCCTTCTCGCCCAACGACCTGGTCGGCTCCGACCTGATCCTCTACGCCGTCCGTGACGGCGAGCTCGACTTCATCTTCCGTGGGGTCTTGCTGACCCTGCCCTTCTGATCCCAGCACTCCGCGCGCGGGCCACCGACACCTCGGTCTGCGCGCGGGTCCGATTCACGCACCCAGGAACCACCCATGAAGCTCCATCACCTGCTGGTCGCCGCTGCGGCCGCACTCCCGATCGCTGCGCCGGCATTCGGGCAGGCGCAGAGCCCCGACGCGCGCGTGTCGCTGCGGCTCGAGGGCCGTCAGCTCCAGGAAGTCGTGGACTTCCTCCGCGACGAGTCCGGCGCCAACATCGTCATCCTCGACAAGGAAGCCGCGTCCGACGCGATCTCCCTGGACCTCACCGACGTTCCGTGGCGCGAAGCGCTCGAGCTGGCCGCCGAGCTCGCGGGCTGCGTGGTCGAGGAGCGCACCGCTGGCGTGCTCACGCTCACCAGACCGCCGCGCGTCACCTTCAGCTTCAAGGACACGGACCTGACCGAGGTGATCGACGCCATCGGCAAGGTCTCCGGCGCCAACATCG
The DNA here is from genome assembly GCA_007751255.1 of Engelhardtia mirabilis. Lineage (GTDB taxonomy): Bacteria > Planctomycetota > UBA1135 > UBA1135 > Engelhardtia > Engelhardtia mirabilis. The sequence goes on along the minus strand of CP036296.1, from coordinate 5,157,478 downwards.
TGGTCGCGCCCGAGGTCAGCGGAACGCTGACCCTGCGCCTGACCAACGTGCCGTGGCGCGACGCCCTCGACGTGGCGGTCAAGACCCTGGGCTACGCAGTGGTCGAGGAAGGCCGCGGGATCATGCGGGTCGTCGACCCGCTGACCCTCCAGGCGCAGCTCGAGACGCGCAGCTACCAACTCCGCTACCTGCGCCCGCGCGGCAACTACGTACCCGTGATCAACTCGGAGTTCGTCGCGGGCTCCGCCAAGGCGCCGACCGGCGAGATCGAGAAGGACTTCCCGATCATCGAGGCCATGCGCAACGCGCTGAGCACCGGCGGTGACCTCGACTACGTGGTCGACCAGAACGTGTTGATCGTGCGCGACACCGCCCAGGTGCACGCGGAGATCGCCGAGATGATCGAGCGCCTCGACGTGGAGCCGATGCAGGTCTTCGTCGACGTGAAGTTCGTCAGCACCACCAACGACGACCTGCTCAACTTGGGCGTCGACTACGGCGACTTCGGTCCCAGTGTCGGACTGACCATGGGTCAGATCCCGATCAAGCTGCCCTTCGACCTGGGCGACGGCGGCTGGGAAGATGGCATCATCGCCAACGACTCGGGCCAGGGTCCGTTCACCGACCCGCTGCTCAACGCGGGTTCGACCACCGTGGTGCCGGAGACGATCTTCGGGGCGCTGTCCTTCACCGGGGTCACCGCGACCCTGCGGATGCTGCAGCGCGATACCCGCACCCAGGTGGTGCAGGCGCCCAAGATCATCGCCCTCGACGGTCGTGAAGCGACGATCTTCGTCGGCGAGACCATCCGCTACGCCGAGGCCAAAACCGAGCAGGGCCAGGCTGGTGGCTTGAACCTGTCGGTGGTCGAGGCTTCGGGCTCGCCGGTCGAGGTCGGTTTCCAGCTCCTGGTGGTGCCGAACATCATCCCGGGCACGAATTCGTTGACCATGGACGTGATCCCGAAGGAGACCAGCCTCTCCGGTCAGGGCGACAGCTCCCTGGCTCCGGCCGGCTTCGACGTGTTCACGGTCGGCGCAGCGGGCGCCTCGGGCTCCATCGCCCTGCCGCGCGTGCGCTCCTCGACGATCGTCACTTCGATGCTGCTGCAGAGCGGGCAGACCGCGGTGATCGGTGGCCTGTCCACCGACATCGAGCTCAACCGCGTGAGCAAGGTGCCCTTCCTGGGCGACATCCCGATCCTGAGCTTCTTCTTCAAGTACAAGGAGAAGACCAAGGAGCGTCGCAGCCTGATGGTCTTCATCACGCCCACGATCGTGCGCTCGGCCCAGGACACCCAGTCGATCCTCAAGCGGGAGATGGAGCGACGCACGGCCGCCTACTCCGATGAGCTGCGCGAGCTGATCGGCGACGAGATCAGCAACGCGAACGATGTTCAGAGCTCGCTGCATGACCCGGTCGCCCCTGGCCAGGACGTGGATCTGACGCCCTTCGTGGAACCCACCCCGGGCTCCTGAGGCGACCTCCAGGGTCAGCGTGAACGGGCGCTCCGCCCCCCCGGGAACGGGGGGCGGGGCGCCCGCCCTGCGTTCGGGGGAAGGGGGGGGGACGGGGGTCCGATCGACGGGAAGTGCCCCGGCCGGCTCCGATCGCGGTCGATTTGTCCTCTCGCGTTCGCTTTCGACCGTCGATTCAGCGACCATGCCACCCGAGTCAGGCCCGTCCTGGTGCCCTAGGTGGGTGCTCGGGCACCGGACTCGAGCGCGACCCGCACGCGACGTGCGAGGGGGGGCAGTCCTTTCTGGGGACCCCGCCAGCCGCCGCAGCGAGGGCGCGACGCCCCGGGACGGCGTTGTCGGGTACGACGGCGGCCGCGCGGACCCATCGGGTTCCCTGCAGCCCCGCTCGGCCGGCCGCGGCGCCACGAGGCGGTCACGTCTCATCCTCCTTGCGATCGATTCGCCAGGATCCAATCCCGCGCGGCCAGATCCGCGCTGACCAGCACACGCGCAGGCGCGTACGGGTCGGAAGACTTCCGACCGCGAGCCGCCGCCGCGCCGCGTCGGACTTGCCCGACGCGCACTGAAAAGAACAATCCATGACCGACCAGCCCAACCCGGGTGACTTCGAGATCCCGGGACCGGCGGCAGCGCACGACAGCGCGCCCCGAGAATCGGCTGCCCCTCGCGAAGCGAGGGGCGACTCCGCCACCGACCGTCCCATCGAGGGACGCGACACCGAAGGGCGGAGCGACGAAGACGGCGCAGGACGCGCCCGTCGCCGCAGGCCCCGCCGCCGGCGAACCCTGGGTCGCAGCGACCGCAGTTCGGAGGCGACCTCGCCCGAGGGCGAGCATTCGAGCGGCGATCGCTCCGACGGGCGGCGCCCTGAGGCGCGGCGGGAGGCCCCGGACGACGAGCCGGCAGTTCGTGAGCGCACCGTAGTGGCCGACGACGACGGGGGGCACCGCACTCCAGCCAGGCGCCGCAAGCGCCGCAGTCGCAGCGCGGGCGCCGAGCGCGAGTCGGACGAGGCAAGGGCCTCGAGCGGCGATGTGGGGGCTACGGCCGAAGCCGAGTCCGAGTCACCCGCCCGCAAGAAGCGTCCGCGCCGGCGCAGCCGACGCCGCACCGCTGGGACGGCGGCGGAGACGCAGCCCCACGCCGACGACGAGGACGAAGAGGTCGAATCCGAAGGCACCCGTGCGTCCCGCGGAAGTGAGCGAGGCGGTGACCGGGCCAGTCGCTCCGAGCCCTCGCGAGGGGGCGCCGGTCGGGGGAGTTCCGCTCGGAGCGGGTCCGATCTGGACGACGACGACGAAGAAGACGGCGAGCGCGACTCGGCCGATTCCGCTGTCGACCTCGACGAGGCCGCTCGCAAGCGCTCCCGCCGCCGGGGCTCCCGCGGCGGTCGGCGCAAGCGCAAGGGGCGCTCGGGCGAGGAGGCTGCTGATGACGACGCGGACGACGGCGACTCGGACGACCGGTCCAATGAGCGCGGTGCCGTGTCGATCGAGGTCATCCCCGGCGAATTGGACGATGACCTGCCCGAGGTCGAGCCTGTGCGATCGGGCCGCTCCAAGAAGAAGGGCAAGGCAGCCAAGAAGAAGGCTGGCAAGACCTCGAAGGCCACCAAAGCGGACAGGGCGGACCGGTCCGACCGTCAGGACGCCCCGTCGATCCCCGAGCCGAAGCGTGACCAGGTGATCCTGGTCAACGCCGTCGACCCCGAGGAGACGCGCGTCGTCGTGGTCGAGGGCCAGAAGATCGTCGACCTGCAGATGACGGTCGACCAGCACAAGAACTACGTCAACGACATCTACCGCGGTCGAGTCGTCAACATCGAGTCGGCCATCGGGGCCGCCTTCGTCGACTTCGGCCAGGGACGCAACGGCTTCCTGCACGTCTCGGACGTGATGGATTGCTACGGCGAGGACGACTGGGCGCTGGAGAAGCTGCTCGCCGCCCGAACCGATGTCGAGGATTGGGAGGACAAGGGGCCCAAGCCGGAGGAGTTCGACGGCGACGACGCCGAGCGAGAGGACTCCGGTGGCAAGTCGAAGGCCAAGGGCAAGTCGAAAGCCAAGGCCCAGGACGGTCGGCGTCGCGGTCGCATGCGTAGGCGTCCGTCCGTGGACGAGGTGCTCAAGAAGGGCCAATTGGTGGTCGGTCAGATCACCAAGGACGCGATCGGCGACAAGGGGCCGACGCTGACCACCTACATCTCGATCCCCGGTCGCTACCTGGTTCTGATGCCCTCGCTCGAGCGCACAGGCGTCAGCCGCAAGATCGAGGACGACAAGGAACGGCGCCGGTTGAAGCGCATCCTGCAGTCCCTCGACATCCCGGACGGGATGGGCGTGATCGTGCGCACGGCCGGCATCGGCAAGACCAAGTCCGACATCCGTCGCGACCTGGACTACCTGCTGGCGGTCTGGACCACCTTCTCCGAGAAGCTGGTCCTGGGGCGCAATCCGGCGCCCCTCTATCAGGAGTCGGACGTGGCCATCCGCACCATGCGAGACCTGTTCTCGTCGCGAACGGAGAAGGTCCTGGTCGACGACCCCGAGGTCTTCGATCGCATGGTGGAGTTCACCAAGCAGCTCATGCCCGAGCACACCGACCGCGTGGTGCTCCACGACGGGCCGCGGCCCCTGTTCCACACCTATTCGATCGAGCAGGACTTCGAGAAGATCTTCTCGCGCCGCGTCGAGTTGCCTTCGGGTGGTTCGATCGTGATCGACCAGACCGAGGCCCTGGTGGCCATCGACGTCAACTCGGGCCGGACCCGCGACGACGGGGCCGACTTCGAGGACATCGCCCTCAAGACGAACCTCGAGGCGGCGCCCGAGATCGCACGTCAGATCCGTCTGCGCGACATGGGCGGCATCCTGGTGCTCGACTTCATCGACATGATGCGCCCCGCGAGTCGCCGGCACGTGGAGCGCGCCCTGCGCGACGCCATCGCCGAGGACCGCGCGCGCAGCAAGTTGGGTCGAATCTCCCAGTTCGGCCTGCTCGAGCTGACCCGTCAGCGCCTGGGCCCGGGTCTCTCGAACCTGGTCTACGACGCCTGCCCCTCCTGCCGCGGTACTGGCCGGCGCCGCACGGCCCAGTCCCGGGCCCAGGCTCTGCTGCGGCGACTGGGCTCGGCCCTGACGCAGAAGGGCTTCAGCAAGATCGAGGTTCTGACCCACACCGACACGATCGAGTGGCTCAAGAAGAAGGACCGGGCCCAACTCGAGGCCCTGGAAGACAAGCACAAGCGCGAGCTGATCTTCCGGGCGGTCGACGACCAGACCGAGGACTCGATCTTCCACTACCTGCGAGCCGACGGGCGCGAAGTGCGCCCGGGCGGGCGCCGCAAGCGCTGAGCCGCCGCCGGACCCCGGCCTCGGCGCCTCCCCCGGCGGGGGAGGCCGGGGCCGGGGCCCCGTTCGGAACGGCGGCTGGGTCGGGCCTGCCTCGGCAGGCGCAGCGTCGTCGGGCCCGGCCTCCAGCGGACCTGCCTCGGCCGGACCGCACCTCCACCGGCCCCGGCCGGCGACTGCTCGGGTCCGGGCCGACTCCCAGGCTCTTCCCAGGGCCACCGAGCGTCGCTATGATTCTCGGCCCGCTGCGCCGAGCGCGTGGGTCCCGCGCGACGGAGTTCGATCCGTCGCAGCTCGACCCCGGTCCACGCAGTACCTCGGGAGGCCCTCTGCTCCCGATCCGATCACCCGGCTCGAGGCTCCGACCATGGGGCGTCGCCGCCGGCCCCCGAGTTCATCCAACCCTCCACGAACCCGTGTACGCAGTCATCTCCGATCGAGGTCGCCAGTCGACCGTCCGCGTCGGCGACGTCGTCAACGTCGACCTGCAGTCGAGCGCCGAGCCCGGATCCGAGATCACCTTCGACAAGGTGCTGCTCGTCGGAGGCGAGGGCGGAGCCCGCATCGGCACCCCGACCGTCGACGGAGCCTCGGTCACCGCCAAGGTGATCGGCGACTCGCGCGGCAAGAAGCTGGTCGTTTTCCGCTTCAAGCGCCGCAAGAACGTGCGCGTCAAGCGCGGCCACCGCCAGACCTACACCCAGGTCGAGATCCTCGGCATCAACGGCTGAGCAGCAGCCCGAACCAAAAAGAACGATGGCACATAAGAAGGGTCAAGGCTCTACCCGCAACGGACGCGACTCCAACCCCCAGTTCCGGGGTGTGAAGCGCTACGGGGGACAGACCGTCACCGCCGGGACGATCCTCGTCCGTCAGTGCGGCACTCGCTACAAGGCAGGTCACAACGTCGGGCAGGGCAAGGACTACACCCTGTTCGCCCTGGTGCCCGGCACGGTGCGCTTCCAAACCGGTCGCCGCGTGCACATCGACCCGATGACCGCCTGAAACGGCTAACCCTGTCCGGGGGGGCCTAGTCCCCTGTCCGGGGGGGCCTAGTCCTGCGTGACACGGGCTCCGAGAAGACGGGTCCCGAGAGACTGCCTGACAGCCCGACGGGGACCACCCGGCGGGCTGTTTGCGTGCACGGACGACCCCGACCCATCATCCAATGTTCCGCGACGAGTGTGAGATCACGGTCACAGCCGGGCGCGGAGGCGACGGCCTCTGTTCCTTCCGGCGCGAGAAGTACGTCCCTAAGGGCGGGCCGGACGGCGGCGACGGCGGCGATGGCGGCAGCGTGATCCTGGTCGCGGACTCTTCGATCAACTCGCTGCTCAAGCTCTCCCGTCAGCCCAAGCACGCCGCCAAGAACGGGCAGCCGGGCGGCTCTCGCCTGAGCACCGGTCGCGGCGGTGCCGACCTGGTGATCGAGGTCCCGGTCGGCACCCAGATCCGCGATGCCGAGCACGGCAACCTGCTGCGTGACCTCGACCAGGACGGCCAGAGGCTGGTCCTGGCCCGGGGCGGCAAGGGCGGGCGCGGCAACACCGCCTTCGCCACGCCGACGCACCAGACACCGCGTCGCTACGAGGAGGGCCGACCGGGGGAGGTGCGCCGGGTGACCCTCGAGTTGAAGCTGGTGGCCGAGGTCGGTCTCGTGGGCCTGCCCAACGCGGGCAAGTCGACCTTCCTCTCGGCGATTAGCCGCGCCACGCCAAAGATCGCGGACTATCCCTTCACGACCCTCCAGCCCCAGGTCGGCATCGCCGCCGTGGGGGACTTCGACACCCTGGTCGTGGCTGACCTGCCCGGACTGATCGAGGGCGCGGCCGAGGGCCACGGCCTCGGGCACCAGTTCCTGCGTCACGTGGAGCGCTGCCAGGTGCTCTTGCACCTGGTCGACGTGTCCGAGTCGGCTTCCGAAGAGCCCGAGACGGCGCTGCGGACGATCGAGTCCGAGCTCCAGCAGTACTCGCCGGAGCTCGCCGGGCGCGAGCGCCTGATCGTCGCGACCAAGGTCGAGAGCGACGAGTCCGAAGAGCGCGCCGCGGCCCTCGAGGCCAGCATCGGCCGTCCCGTTTGGCGCCTCTCGGCCTCCACCGGCAGGGGCGTCGAGGAACTCCTGCTGGCGGCCAGGGAGCGGGTCAGGGGGACCCAGGAGGTCTTCTAGGCCATCCTCTTCGAGCGAGTCCGGATCCGCTCAAGCCTGCTCTCCGCGCGGCCCGAAGTCAGCCGCAGGGTCTGTCCACGCCCCGTGGACGACCGACCCAGGAGAAGCATCCGTGACCACCCACGACCATCAGCCCGACGGCCCCCTCGGGGGCGAGCCCCTCGAGTTCGACCTGGACACCCCGCCCGCGGAGCCGGGGCCCCCGGCACTGGAGTTGGAGGCGCTCGATCCCCAGCCTGGGCAGGCGCCGGCAGCTCACCCAGGTCCCCAGGCGCCGCTTCCGCGCGGCCACGCTCCTGGCGCTCCCCTGGGTCCGCCCAGGAGCAACATGGGGGTCGACCCATCCGAGGTCGCTCCCGCTGAGGACTCCGCGCCGGTGCCCGAGGAGCAGTCGGCGGCGCCGCAGCCGCTCGAGCCCGCCGACAGCGACGCGGTGGCCGCCCTCGATGCCCTCGGCAGCGGTGAGCGGCGCGTCGGCGACCACTCGGGTCGTTCCGGGCGCCGTCGCACCGACCTTCCCGGTCCCGACCTCCACACCCTGGCCGAGACCGGACTCTCGCCGCGCCACCAGCTCGAAGCCTGGCTGGCGGAGATGGTCAAGGTCGAGGCCAGCGACCTGATCCTGCGCGCCGGCGGACGGCCCTCGTGCCGCGTCGACGGCCGGATCATCTTCCTGCCCGGGCGCGTGCCTGCGGCGGGACCCCTGGCCGAGGTGATGACCGGCATCATCGGCGAGGACCGCATGGTCCAGTGGCGCAACCAGGGCTCCGCCGACGTGGCCCTGCAGCTCGACGGGCTGGGGCGCTTCCGCCTCAACGCCTACCGCCAGATGGGGGACCCGGCCCTGGTCCTGCGCCGCGTGGCCGACACGCCGCCCAGGCTCGAGACCCTCTGCCTGCCCACCGGCGAGCTGCAGAAGCTGGCCAAGCGTCGGCGCGGGATCGTGCTCGTCACCGGCGTCGCCGGTTCGGGCAAGTCGACCACCCTCTCGGCGGTGATCCAGCACATGAACACCACCGCCGAGCGGCACATCATCACGCTCGAGGATCCGGTCGAGCTGATCTTCCGCGAGGACCGCTGCGTGATCAGCCAGCGCGAGATCGGCACCGACGTGTCGACCTTCTCGGAGGGTCTGCGCCACGCCCTGCGCCAGAGCCCGGACGTGATCCTGATCGGCGAGATGCGGGATGCCGAGACGGTCCAGGCGGCCCTCGACGCGACCGAGACCGGTCACCTGGTGATGTCGACCCTGCACACGGTCAACGCGGCCCAGACGGTCGATCGGATCATCAGCTTCTTCCCCAGCGAGCAGCACACGCAGATCCGCTCGCGCCTGGCCGACAACCTGGCGGCGGTGCTCAGCCAGCGCCTGGTGCCGCGCCGCGAGGGCACGGGGATGGTTCCGGCCCTGGAGCTGATGACGTCCACCCCGCGGGTGCGCGAGCTGCTGGGCGAGGGCCGCACAGCCGAACTCGGCAAGGTCATCGAGTCCGGCGACGGGAAGGGTCTGATCTCCTTCAACCAGTCCCTGCGCCAGCTCGTGGAGGCCGGCCTGATCGAGCTCGAGACGGCCTTGGCCGCCAGCGACCGTCCGGACGAGCTGCTCCTGGCCCTGCGTGGCTTCACCACCGCCGGCGGCCGCGGCCGCCAGGCCCAGGAGCAGAGCGAGGGCAAGAGCCACCTGCGCCTGGAGAGCAACACGGACCTGGACATGGAGCCCGGAAGGCGCCGCCAACACTGAGCCGGCGCGGGGCCGATGGCGAGGCCCGACCGGGCAGGCAGGGGGGTGGCGCGGGGCGCCGGGCGAACTCGCCCGGTGTCCCGCGCAGCCGTTCGGCCTGGCTCGCGGGAAGACGGCGGCGCCGCGGTCGTAGACCCGTTCAGGCCCTTGCCGGCTCCCCTCGAGGTCCACGCCGAGGTTGCTCGATGAGGTCGGTCGGCCCCCGCCAGACCCCCTCGCGGGGCCCGGGAGTGCAAGAACACCATCCGGACGGTTAGCATCGCCCCCCCAGCGAAGGGGCGCGCGCGCCGCTCGCCCACGATCAATCATGAGCATCTCGACCGTCAAAGCCGTGCTCTGGGTCGCCAACCTCGGCGCCCTGGGGACCCTGGGCTACACCCTGTACGACTGGACGCAGACCGAAGGGGAGAAGTTGACTGCCCAGGTCACGCGGCAGATGCAGCAGGACCTTTTGGACGACATCCCGCGTCCGGAGCCGCCCAAGCAGGACATCTATCCCTACGAGCGGGTCGAGGCCAACTTCTTCGCCCTCGAGTGGACCGGCAAAGAGCCGCCGCCGGTAGTGGTCGACAAGCCGGTCGACCCCGGCACCCCGGCCAAGGTCAAGGCGACGCCCATCGCCGACATCCTCAAGGTGCTCTACCTGCAGGTGGACACCACCGCGCCCCAGCACTCGGTGGCCCTGGTCAAGTACAAGCTGGCGGCCCTGACCTCGCGCTTCAAGGAGCCGGTCAACCTCTACATCGGCGACACCCTGCCCTCGCCCCAGAACGGCTGGATCGTCGACTCCATGACCGAGGAGGGGGTGGTCTTCCGCCGCGTGTCCGAGGACGACGACGAGGAGCCGCAGACCGCGCGCCCGGCCCGGGCCAGCGACGGCGACTTGATCGTCGAGGTCGGCGAGGACGGCGCGATGATGCCGGTGCGCGAGTTCATTCCCGCGGCGCGCGAGGGCTTCGTTCCCACGCGTCCCCAGCGCACGATCGAGCGCAGCCCGAACAACTTCGTCTTCGGCGACGAGGACCTCGTGGCGATCAACGAGAACTACCTCGAGATCCTGTCCAACGAGGTTCGCCACCGGCCCTACCGGGATCCGCGTACGGGCACTTGGAGCGGGGTCGAGATCCTCTCCGTGACGCCCGGCTCCATCGCCGCGCAGCACGGGGCCAAGTCCGGCGACGTGATCAAGAGCATCAACGGCACCCCGGTCAACTCGGTCCAGGAGGCGATCCAGTACGTCAAGAACAACGCGGACGCGTACGACGTCTGGACCGTGGTGGTCGAGAACTCCGGCAAGACGCGCACGGTCACCTACCAGAAGCCGTGACGAACCTCGCGCCGTGATCGCGGCCGCGACGCCGCGACCGGCGCCGGCGATGTCGCGCAACCGATCTGAATCACCGCGGGCCCGGTGGCGCGACGAGCGCCCCGGGCCCGTGGGCCGTTTACCAAGCAGCCCCGCAAGTGAAGGCCAATCGACACCCCGCCGCCCTGACCGCGGACCTGGGCAACAGCGCGCTCAAGCTCGCCGCCTGGCGTCCGCTGGAGCGCGGAGCGATCGGCGCAGCCCACCCCGCGGCGCGGGCGACCCTCGAGCACGGCAAGGGTGACGATCCGGGCAGGCTGGTGGAGGGACTCGCCGCCTTCCTTGACCAAGCTGCCGCGTCGGGAGCGGCTGTCCAGGTCGCGGCCCTCTCCAGCGTCGCCGGGCCCGAACGCACGGCGCCGCTGGTCGAGACCCTCTCGGCCGTGCTGAAGACGCGCGGCGTCGAGCTGTACTGCGGTCCCGACCACGGCTTGGCGAACCTGTGCGACGAGCCGCACACGGTGGGGGCCGATCGGCTCTTCGCGGCGCGCGGGGCGCTCGAGCTGCTCGGGCGCGGATGCGTGGTGATCGACGTGGGCTCCGCCATGACGGTCGACGCGGTCGTCGCCGGCGATCCCGACGCCACCGAGCCTCGCGGGCGCTTCCTAGGCGGCGCGATCGCTCCGGGGCCGTGGCTCCTGGCCCAGGCCCTGGCCACGGGCGGGGCCCAGCTCAAGTTGATCGAGCCCCGCGCCGGTGTGCCCGCCCTCGGGCAGGTCACGGGGGCGGCGCTCGAGTCGGGTGTCGTCCACGGCTTGCGCGGCGCGGCCTTCGAGTTGGCGCGACGGGTGGGGGCCGAGGCGGGGCTGGCGGACTCGGTGCGGGTGGTCACCGGCGGCGCGCGCGGTCTGCTCTTGGATCCCGAGCCCTTCTGGACCGGCGACCTGCGCGAGGACCCGGACCTGGTGCTGCGCGGTGTGCTCGCGGCCCTACTGGAGCGCGTCGGCGCTTGAGCTGATGTCCGACTCGCCTCCCACAAGCCGACAGGACTGGATCGCCTTGGCGGTCACCGAACTCACCGCGCGGTCCAGCGGCGCGGTCGCCGTGCTCGCGCTCGAGGGCGCCGGCTCCGAGGCGGCCCTGCGCTCGTTGGGGGTGGCGCCCCCCGCTCCGGGGCGGATCCGCCTGGCGCGCCTCGAGTCGCGCGGGCTCGCGGGCGAGCGTGAGGTCCTCGACGAAGCCCTGGTTGTCGGCGTCGATCGCCAGCGCTTCGAGCTGCACCTGCACGGCAGCCCGGCCGTGGTCGAGCGCCTCCGTCTGGAGCTCGGCGGGGCGTCCCTCGCATCCGAGTCCCTCGAGGACCGCGCGCGGCAGCTCCTGGCCGACGCCCCCTCCGAGGTCGCGGCGCGGGTGCTCCTGGACCAGAGCGAGGGCGCCCTGCGCCGGGCCCTGGAGTGGGCCCGCCTGGCCGAACCGGCCGTCGCGCGTGCCGAGCTCCGCGCACTCGTCGCCCGCGGACGCGCGGCCATGCCGCACCTGCTCACGCCCCGGGTGGTCCTGGCCGGGCCCTCCAACGCGGGCAAGTCGACACTCTTCAACGCCCTGGTGGGGGAGCAGCGCGTGCTCGTCGACGCCGCCCCCGGCACCACCCGTGACGCCGTGGTCGAGCGCGCACGTCTGGGGCTCACGGTGGTCGAGCTGGTCGACACCGCTGGCGAGCGGGAGCTGCCCGACGGCAGCAGCCAGGCGCAGGTCGAGGCCGCTGGCCAAGCCCTGGCGCGCAGCCTGCGGCGGTCGGCGGACCTGGTCTTGTGGTTGCGTCCGGCCGACCTTCCCGGGGCTCCCGCGCCGGCCGAGACCGCCCAACTGCGCCTGCTCGACAGCCGCGCCGACCGGGCCCCCGGCCGCAGCCTGGCGCGGCCGATCCGCGCCGCCACCGACCCCGCAGGCGCCCGCGCCATGGTCGCCGAGCTGATCGCTGAACGCATGGGCCCCTGGACCTGGCAGGCCGGTCAGGCAGTCCCATTCGAGTCGAGTCAACTCGCCCTGCTCGAGCGGGCTTCGACCTGCCTGGCGCGGTCCGAGCGACAGCGAGTTCTCGCGCCACTGCTGCGGATCGCAGTTCCCCGGGCGCAGACGGACATCGCGCGTTGATCGGAGCCGGTGTGCCGCAGTATCCTCCGGCCCCGAGTGGCTGCGGTCGCTCGGAACATGGCCAGCCGATCCAGGACCGAGAAGAACGCGCCGGGTTCTCGACCCCGAGCCAGCGGGGCGCAGCAGCCCGCATCCGTTCCGTCCACGGCTGAGCAAGCCGATCGAGCGCGATCGACGTCGTCGAGCGCGGCGCACACGAGTCCAGCGTCTGCGAGGGTTGCACCGATGAGCACGGCTCCTGACCCGGAAGCGCCGACGTCCGTCGACCCGGTCCAGCCCGACGCAGAACCGTCTCGCAGCGGGACGCGGGCCACCAAGCGTGGTTCGGCTTCGAAACGATCCGGCGGGGAGGGCCGCAAGCGCGGCGGCAAGGCTGCAGCCGATCGCGGTGACGAGCACGGCAATCAGCGGGGTGGCGAGCAAGGCGACGATCACAACGGCCCGGCGGTCCCCGCCGAGCCCAAGGCCGCCGGCAAGGATGCGCGCCCCGCGCCGCGGCGCGACCTGATCTCCATCGACGACCTGTCCCTGGCCGAAATCCGCGGGTTGTTCCACCACGCGGACCGCTTCGCCAAGGACCTGCGTCAATGGTCCGGCGTGCTCCCCGGTCGCATTGCCGCTAGCCTCTTCTACGAGCCGTCGACGCGCACGCGCCTGTCCTTCGAGTCGGCCATGCTGCGGCTCGGCGGCGGCGTGATCACGGCGGCGGACATGAAGACCTCCAGCGCGCAGAAGGGCGAGTCCCTGGCCGACACGGTGCGCGTAGTCTCCGGTGCCTACTCCGACATCATGGTGCTGCGCCACCCCAGCGAGGGGGCCGCGCGCCTGGCGACTCACTTCTCGGAGGTGCCCGTGATCAACGCCGGCGACGGCAGCCACGAGCACCCGACCCAGACCCTGTGTGACCTGTACACCCTGTGGGTCGAGCGCGGTCGTCTGGACGGACTCGAGGTGGCCCTGGCCGGCGACCTGCGCCACAGCCGCACGATCCACTCGTTCATCTACGCCCTGGCGCGCTTCGGGGCCAACATCGTGTGTGTGCCGCACCACGGCCTGGAGCTGCCCGACTACGTGGTCAAGCGGCTGCGTGAGTCCTACGGAGCGGAGCCGGTGCGCGCGGACGCCTCGCGCCTGGGTGCCTTGGCCGAGGCCAGCGACGCGGTCTACATCACACCGCAGAAGCCGCACCAGTTGAGTCTGTTCACCGACTCCGCGGCGCTGCCGGTCAAGCACGTGGATGCCGTCTACATGACCCGCATGCAGACCGAGCGGCACCTGGAGGCCAAGGACGAGTCGGCCTACATGCGCCTGGGTCCCCAGGCTCTGCAGGCGGATTCGCTGCGGGACGCAGTGGTCATGCACCCCCTGCCACGGCGGGACGAGATCAGCGCCGACATGGACTCGGATCCGCGCGGCGTCTACTTCAAGCAGGCCTCACGCGGGGTTCCCGTCCGCATGGCGATCCTGGCCTGGCTCCTGGGCGAGCTCGAGCTGGCGGGCGAGCCCGCGCCGCCCCCCTCGGTCCTGTTCGAGGTCCCGCTGGGGGATAATCCCTGCCCCAACCCGACCTGCATCTCGCGCACCGAGGACCGCCACGCCCGGCCCCGCTATCGGCTGCTGTCTCGCCACCCCCTGCGGGCGGCCTGCGGCTACTGCGACCAGGAACTGAGCTTCGGCCTGGTCGGGTCCATGGGGGACCGCCACTGGCATCGTCGCGAAGGTCCCGGTGCCCGGCGCGTCGAGCCCGGCTCGATGGTCTTCCTGCGCGACGAGAGCCACGCCGAGTCGCTCGGCTTCACTGCCGAGTAGACGGTGCGCCGTCGCCGGGTCGGCGGCGGGCGTCCGGCCGATTCCGACCTCGAGGGCGGTCCCGCTCCAGGTGGCTCAGGCGCCCCTTGGGTGGCCCCGCGGCGTCCCCCGACTGGTAACCTCTAGAACTCGGCCAGGTCCCCCTGCAACCTGCGTCGCCACCCACCTAGTTCCGTTGGACCTCGGCCGCCGGTCGCGCTGCCCCACAGCCCCGGCCGGACGTGATCCAACTGCCCCTCGGTCGGCTCCCACGCCGGCCCCCAGCCACTCCCGGGATCCGAGTCACCGGATCCCCCGACGGACGGCTGGGATCGATCCATCGACCCATCGAGCCATGCGGCAAGCAACCCCCCCGTTCCGAGCTGAGACGACCGGCACCTGCCTGCGGACCGACGTTCATCCTGCTGAGGCCAGCGGGAGTCGCGCCGGCGGCGTCGCGTCCAGCCTGAGGGGTGCCGTCGCGGCCCTCGGCCTGGTCGCCATGGCGGCCTGCGGTGGATCGTCGAGCAGTGGCGGCAGTGTGTCGCAGGGGCAGTTGGGCTCCACGGCGATCAAGCCCGGCCAGTCGAGCGTGCTCAACGGCGGCGGGTACATCGTCACCGACAACCAGAGCGGGACGGCGGTCGACTTCCGGTTGGTGGGGATGGCTTGGGGGCGCCTGGTCGACGTGTACGACACCGTGCCGACCAGCTCCGACTACACCTCGAACCCGCTCGACACCGACAACTACGAGTCGCGGCTGATCTATCCGGACTTCGTGATCGGTCAGGCCGTGGACACGGCCTTCGAGTCCGGCGAGCTCAAGTGGGAATTCTCGACCAACCCGGTCAACGGCCAGCCGCGGCTGCGAATCAGCGCCGACGCCGAAACGCAGAAGTCGCTCTTCTCGCTCCGCATCGGCGAGGCCACGTCCGGGCTGCAGCCGGTGGATCCCAAGGGAGTCGGCCCCACGGAGCTGCCGCCCTTCTCGGTCGTGGCGCGCAACGCGGCCCTGGTGCTGACCTTCGACGACCTGCTCGCCGACTCGTCCATCGGAGCCAACTCGACCGTCGATGTCCTGGTCGGCGATCCACCCGTGACGCCCTTTGACGCCCGCGTCCTGACGGATTCGAACTACGGCGGTGTTTCGGCTGTGGACGGTACGTTCCGGTCGTCGCGGATCGTGATCGACTTCACGGTCACGGCCGACGAGCTGGTCACCGTCGGTCAAGTGGTCGAGGTCAACGGGGTGGGCCTGCCCACCAGCGAGAACACGGTGCAGCCGAACCTCGCGATCCGGATCCCGACCAAGGTCGTGCCCGGGGTCGGCCAGTTCGCCGTGCTGACGAACCCCGGCGGCGGGACCCTCAATCTCAACGAGAGCGGTCCGGTGGACTTCTCTACGCCGACCCTCGACGTGGCCTGGACGCTGCGCGCGGGCAATGCGACCGACGAGAACAACGGCTTCCTGGTCGACAACATCGCGCCGCGGGTCGTGGGCATTCAGCCGGCCATGATCACCGCCGCCTCGGACGATCCGACCGGTGTGGCGGGCATCGACCTGGTGCTTTCGCTCGAGTTCGAAGTGACGGACTGCGCGCTGAACCCCCAGCCCGGCGACGTGATCCAGGTCTCGTCGATCCTGAGTTACGAGGTCAAGCAGGCGGCCACCGTGGTGGGGTCCACTGCGATCAACGTACCTGTGCGGATCTTCCCCGACTTCGAGTCGGTGAGTGCGTCGGAGCTCGCTGGCGTCGATGTGCAGTTCCTGAGCCCGTGGCGCGAGTCCCTGGGCCAGTCCAAGGCGCCCTGCTTCGTGCGCTTCTCGCCCTCGGCCGGGCTGCCCCCCGCTTTTCAGGTCAGCCCCGAGGCCGACGTGATCGTGCGCTTCAGCGAGCCGATCGACCCGAGCAGCGCGCGGCCCTTCGACACCTTCTACATCGCTCGGTCGGCCCTGACCGACGCCCAGCTCTCCAGCGCGGCGGGTGGCCTCTTCCCGGCCGACACGAACGACCTGGTGCTCGGCACCATCGGGCAATCGTCCGACGGTCGCGAGCTGCGCTTCACGCCCTCGGTGCCTTTCACCCACGCGGCCTCGGCCCTCGAGACCTACTACCTCAACCTGTTCTCGGACAGCGCCGAATCCAAGGGCCTGATCGACCTGGGTGGCAACACGCTCGCCGACGCGCTGCCGCGGGTTCCCTTCACGATGGACCCGGCCGCGGCGGCCCAGGACACCGGCAGTTGGGTGCTGCGCTTCAACTTCGCCGAGGAAGATGGCGTGGGCGGCCCCGAGATCCGCGGTCAGTACCTGTTCGACGAGACCAAGGGCCAGATCCGGCCGCGGCCGGTGCAGCGCTTCTCGGCGGTGATCGACCGCAACACCGAGCCCGTCGTGGGCGGGATGGTGCCGAACATCACGGCGCTCGAGACGCCGCTCTCGGCCCAGGGCTCCAAGTCGCACCTGATCTGGCGCTACATGGACGTCGGTTTCGACATCAGCCAGAAGGACGACCTGTTCTACAACCTGGACATCGAGGGCATCGCCCTGTCGCCCTTCGGTGGGGCGGTGGTCTCGACGGTCTACGACGAGTTCGAGATGCGCCTGGGCCACGCGGCCAACGTTCCGGACGAGTTCCTGATCGTGCTGCCGCCTCCGATCCCGGCCTTCCCGACCTCTGGTTTCGGAACGTCCGATCCCTTCGACTCGAACTTCCTCTCCGACCCCAAGGGCGGGCCTTTCGTGGTGCACCCGCGTGAGCTCGGCTTCGCCATCTCCAGCTCGGACGTGGTGGCTGCCTCGACAGGAATGCCGGTCTTGCAGATGCCCTGGAACGACGGGCTCTCGGAGAGCGACAAGACGTTCTTCACCTGGCGCGACACCGCCGTCCAGACCTTCGGCAACGTCGACGACTCCGGAGCGCTGCTCGGGGGCGGCGTGCCGACCTTCCAGGAGGCCGCCATCCTCGGCCTGCTGATTCCTCCGGGCGATGTTTGGGGCCCCGGGATCCCCGATACCGGTCCGATCAACCCGATCGGGGTGCCCTCGCCCGGCCTGCCCCTGTTGATGGAGTACCGCTGCTACCCGACGGAGTCGATCAGCCTGAACGCATTCGACATGTCGATGGCCGTGGCCGTGGCGCCGGTGCCGCACTTCCGGGCCTTCTCGACCGGTGGTACGAACACGACGGGCCAGGTGGTGATCAAGGATCCTGACCTGCAATCGGACCCGACCGGTGGCTTCGACACCACTGCCGGCAACGAAGGTCAGCCGACGATCGCCCGCGACGACATGTTCTACATGGGTCAGATGGACATCGTGATTCGCACCAGCCGGGTGTACACGATCCTGATGGACGCGGAGCAGCAGCCGACCTTCGCTCTGGGCACCAAGCCCTACGTCTACGAGGCGATGGTCATGCGTCCGTCGCCGTCCGAGCAGCCGGTCGGCACCTCGGTGATCCCCGCCTGGCGCGGTCAGAACATCGTCTCGCTGAACGCGCACCCGGCGATGATCGACGGCACGCAGATGGACGTCTTCGGCGAGCCTGAGATGGGCCCCCTGGGTGATCCGATGGGGACTCCGCTCAACAATCCGTTCCCGTGGTCGGACCCGACCTGGCACGACTCCCTTTCCGACATGAATGGGCTGCGCTTCGTGCAGAGCCGATTGACCTTCATCGGCAACACCAAGTCGGGTGTGACGGCGTCTCTCGACTCCTACGGCCTGGCCTTCAGCCGCTGACCCGACGGCGCTCGCGGCGAGGCTTCTCTCCGCGAGCGCCGGGTTCGGCGCACAGATTCACTTTCCGAAGCCGGCTCCCCCCCCGGCTTCTTATTGCGGCGTCGCTGTCCGGTCCGACTCGATCGGCTGATCGATCCTTGATGATCGGCTCGGTCAGTCGTGGTCCGTCTTCGGGGCCGCGTTTCGGGGCATCTGCCCCCCAACTGGACCGACGATGATTACCAAGCTTGCGCGCCGTACCGCGTCTTGTGGTGGCGTAGTGTCCCTGGCCGTCCTCCTGGGCTCGACCTCCTGCGGCGGCAACGCCGCTGCACCCGACGAGGGGGGATTGACCGCCAATCTCCAGAGCCAAACCGGACCGGCGTCAACCATGGCCGCGCCTGGCGCGCTCGATCCGCAGCCCGGGCCAATGGGCAGTCTGATCCCGAAGCCCGGGGCCAGCAGCCCGCTCGCGGGTGGCGCCTTCATCCTGGAGCCGAACAAGGCTGGTGGGGCTGCGAGCCTGCGTCTGGTCGAGATGGCGTGGGGACGTCTGGTTGACGTCTATGACACGGTTCTGGCGCCGGGCGTGACCCAGGCACAGTACGAGCGGGATCCCCTCGATCCTGACCTCTACACCATGCGCCTGGTCCTGCCCGACCTTGTGATCGGCGAGGGAGTGCGGACGGCGTTCGAGTCGGGGCAACTGCTCTGGGAGCTGAGCACCCAGCCGGTGTTGGGCGAGCCGCGGCTGCGAATCGGCCTCGACGCCCTGGCCCAACCCGGATTGTTCGCCCAGCGTTTGGACGAAGTCACCGTGGGGCTGGAGTCCGTGGCGCCGGCGAGCGTCTCGCCCACGGCCCTTCCGGACCTCAGCATCCTTCCGACCAGTACCGTCCCGCGGAATGCAGCGCTGACGGTGCGCTTCGACGACCTGCTCGACCCGGCCACGGTCCTGGCCGACTCCACGGTCAAGGTCCTGGTGGGCGACCAGCTCGGCGTTCCCTTCCAGGCGCGCATCCTGCCCGACCCGAACTACGGCGGGATTGCCAACGGACAGTTCGCGCCGACCCGGCTGATCGTGGACTTCACGATCACGCCCGAGGAGCAGATGACCCTGCCCTACGTCGCAGCGCCCAACGCAGTGGGACTGCCGGCGGGCGATGAAGCGAGCGGTGTGAACGTGGCGATCGCCTTCCCGACCGCGCTCGCGCCGGCGGCGGGGCAGTTCTCGCTGCTCACGAACCTGGCTGGCAGCTCCCTCGATCCCGGATCGAGCGGCCCGCTCGATCCGACCTCGCCGTCCTTCGACGTGAGCTGGGGCCTGCAGTCCGGCGGGCCCAATCAACCCGCGAACGGTTTCCTGTCCGACGACATCGAACCGCGGGTGGTCGGCAGCCAGCCGGTGACGATCGTCAGCGCGGCGGCGAGCAACGCCTCGCTCGAGCTGCGATTGATCCTGACCTCGACCGCCACCCCTTGCCTGTTCCCGCCCTCCCGCGGGGACCTGCTGCGGGTCGGCGATGCCTACTTCGTGGAGGTGGTCGAAGTGCTTCACTACGCCGGGCCCAATGACATCGTCGTGCGCGTGGAGGTGCCCTTCGGCGTGACTCCCATCGCGCCCGCCGACCTCGCCGGCGCGGTGGCCCGGTACGAGACCTTCTGGCGCCCGTCGCTCGGTGTCGCGAGCGCTCCCTGCTTTGTGGACTTCGTGCCCCAGGTCGGGCAACTGCCCGCTTCGGTCGTGGACCCGGACGCCCAGGTGTTGGTGCGCTTCAACGAGGCCATCGACCCGGCCTCGGCGCGGCCCTTCGACAGCTTCTACGTCGCGCGTTCGGCGGACATCGACGCGAGCCTGGCCGAGCCCGTAGCGGGCAGTACGGTCCAGCCGCCCTTGCCCGGCGACCTGGTCCTGGGCGACACGCTCAGCTCGGCCGACCTCCGCGAGGTGGTCTTTGCGCCGACCCTGCCCCTGACCCACGTGGCCGGTCAGGCCGAACAGTACTTCTTCAACCTGTTCTCGGACGAGCTCGGCGGCGGCGTGGCCGACCTCGCAGGCAACACCCTCTTCGACCCGCTCCCCATCGTGCCCTTCAGCCTCGATCCGTCCGCCGCGGACCAGGACACGGGGGGCTGGGTGCTGCGCTTCAACACCGTGGACGAGGACCAGCTCCCGGGCCTCGAGGTCCGGGGCCAGGTGCTCTTCGACCTCGCCCTGGGCCAGGTTCACCCGCGCCCGGTGCAGCGCTTCTCGGCGGTGATCGATCGCAATCAACCGGTCGTGGGGGCGATGCAAGCGATCCCTTCCGGCCTGCAGACGCCGCTCTCGGCGCTGGGTAGCAAGGCGCACCTGCTGTGGCGCTACATGGACGCGGGCTTCGACGTGAGCCAGACCGACGCCCTCTTCTACGACCTGGACGTCGAGGGCCTGGCCCTGGCGCCCATCGCTGGCCAGGTCGTCTCGGAGGTCTACCCGGAGTTCGAGATCAGCCTCGGTCACGGGGCGAGGCTGCCGGACGAGACCGTCGACCCGAACTTCCTGCTGCCCAAGTACCCGACCTCCGGCTTCACGCTCGGCGGCTCCTTCGCGAGCAACTTCCTGCAGGATCCCCTGGCGGGTCCGACCGTGGTGCACCCGCGCAGCCTCGGCTTCGCGGTCTCCGCGGGTGACGTCTTCCAGTCGGCCACCGGCACTTCGATGCTGCCGATGCCCTGGAACCAGGGCTTGGCCGAGGGTGAGAAGACCTTCTTCAACTGGCGCAATACGACGGTGCAGACCCGTGGCTCGACGATCGGTGGGAACCTCGTCGGCGCGGGGGTCCCGACCGAGAAGGAGCTCATGGTCCAGGGCGCATCCTCGCCGAGTCCCGGCGACGTCTTCGGCAACTCGATCCATGACAGCTTGGGCGTGCCGACTCCCGTGGGCATTCCCACGCCCGGTCTGCCGCTCTTGATGGAGTACCGCTGCTACCCGACGGACGCGATGGGGTTGAACAGCTTCGACGTGTCGATCGCCGTGAGCTCCTCGCCGCGCCCGTACTTCCGCGCCTTCTCCACGGGGGGGCAGAACACCGGCGGTCTGCTGGTGGCCAAGGACCCGGACCTCGAGGTCTTCCCCAGCGGCGGGTTCAACACCAACCCCGCCGTCGCGCCCCTCGGTGCGTCGACGGCTCCCCGCGATCCCAGCGTCTACCTGGGCCAGATGGACATCGTGATCCGCACCAGCCGGGCCTTCACGATCCTGATGGATGCGGAGCAGTTGCCGTCGATCGACCTGGGGCAAGGGGCCTACGCCTACACGCCGGTGGTCGAGCCCGCGCCCCAGGACCAGCCGGTCGGGACGGCCCTGGTCTTCGCTTGGCGCGGTGCCGACGCCGCCAGCCCATCGACCTACCCGGCCATGTACGACGCCGGGCGGCTGGACGTGTTCGGCGAGCCAATCGTCGGGCCGATCAACTCGGGCATCCCCATCGCTGAGGAGCACCAGTTCCCTTGGGCGGATCCGACCTGGCACGACGACATAACCGGCGTTGCCGGACGGCGCTTCGTGCAGTCACGTGTGACGTTCGTGGCCAACACCGCTACGGATCACACACCCGTGCTCGATTCCTACGGCCTGGCCTTCACGCGTTGAGGCCCGCGCGGGCCCGCGCGCCCGCCACCGACCGAACTCGTGAATGCGGGGTTCCGAGCGATCGGGGCCCCGCATTGCGTTGCGGGGAGGGGGCGCGCGAACTCGCACGGGTCCGCCCCGAGGCGGGTGCTGATCCGCTCGCGGGTCGGGCTGCGATGTGCCTGCCGTTCGAACCCGAGCCCTGGCACGCAAGTTGAGAGTGCAGCTTCGTTCTCCCGCGACTGCTGGAGTCCAGCGCGGTCCCGAACGTGCGCGCCCCGCGCTCACCACTCGGCTAGGCCCCCCCGCGCCGGACGTCGGTGGCCGTTTGGCCGAAGGAATGCCATGCACCTCGCGATCGCGCTCCGAGCGCAATCCGTGTGTCCTCGTCGGGGCCAGGCTCTCCAACCTGCTGCTTCCCGTCCGATTCGTCTGTCCGGTCTGCTGGCTCTGCTCGCCCTGGGCCTCGCCGCCTGCGGCAGTGGCTCGGGCCCCGCGGGAGCCGTCCCCTCGAGCGCGCCGATCGGTGCTGCCGCGACCAAGCCAGGTAGCCAAGGCTTGCTCGGTGGCAGCGCCTTCATCGTCGACGAGAACCACGGCGGGACCGCCAACTCGATGCGGATCGTGGACGTCGCCTGGGGACGTCTGGTGGACGTGTACGACACGCGCCCGACTTCGCCCGACTACGCCAGCGATCCTCTCGAGCCGCAGAACTACACCACGCGACTGGTCTACCCGGACTTCGTGGTCGGTGAGGACGTCCGCACGGCCTTCGAGGCCGGCCAGCTCAAGTGGGAGCTGACCTCGAATCCTGTCAACGGCCGCTTCCGCCTGCGGATCGGTGCCGACGCCGAACAGCAGCAGTCGATCTTCGCCGTGCGCGTGGCTCAGGCGAGCCAGTCCCTGGATCCGATCGATCCCAAGGGCTTGAGTCCGGCTGAGCTGCCGCCCTACTCGATGGTCGCGCGCAACGCGGCCTTGGTGGTGCGCTTCGACGATCTGTTGGACGTGGGCAGCATCGGTCTGCACTCGACCGTCGAGGTGTTCGCCGGCAACCCGCCGGTGGTGCCCTTCGATGCGCGCGTGCTGCCCGATCTCAACCACGGTGGCGTGGCCCAGGTCACGGGCAAGTTCCACCCGACGCGGCTGATCGTCGACCTGACCATCTCCCAGGACGAGCTCGCGACGATCACGCCCCTGGTGGCGGCCAACGGCCTCGGTCTGCCGGCCAGCGCCGACTCCCTCGCGGCCAGCGTCGCCCTGCGCTTCCCGACGGTGATCTCGAGCGCCTACTCGCAGTTCGCGGTGCTCAGCAACGTGAAGGGCACGGCCCTGAACACCGACGACAGCGGAGCCTTCGACTACACGTCGCCCACGGGCGAAGTTGTCTGGGCCATGCGCGCGGGCAACTCGTCCGACGACAACAACGGCTTCCTCGTCGACTTCGACCAGCCGCGCGTGGTCGGTAGTCAACCGGTCACGATCACCCAGGTGACCCCGATCCTCGGGACGGGGGGTGGACTGGCGGTTTCGGTGTCGCTCGAGTTCGGGGTCGCAGGCTGCGCCCTGGATCCGGTCCCCGGAGACCTGCTCAAGATCTCGCCCGAGCTCGAGCTGGAAGTGACGGCGCCCGCGACCCTGGTCGGATCGACGGCGGTCAACGTGCCGCTGGTCCTGACGCCGGGGTCGACCGAGGTGGACCCCGCGGTGTTGGTCGGACTCTCGGCCCTCTACCAGACGCCCTGGCGCGACTCCCTGGGTGCACAGCTCGCACCCTGCTTCGTGCGCTTCAGTCCCTCGGCGGGCCAGCTGCCCGCGGGCCAGGTCGAGCCCCAGTCCCAGGTCATCGTGCGCTTCAGCGAGGCCATGGACCCCGCCAGCGCGCGGCCCTTCGACACCTTCTACGTGGCACGGTCGGCGCTGGTCGACGCGAGCCTGTCGGAGGCCGAGGCCGGTGCGTTGATCCAACCACCGAAGCCAGGTGACCTGGTGCTCGGGGACACGGTTCCATCGCCGGACTTCCGCGAAGTGCGCTTCGCGCCGACCCTGCCGATGACCCACGACCAAGGTTCCAGCGAGTCCTACTTCTTCAACCTGGTCTCCGGCCTGGACCAGGGGGGCCTGACCGACCTGGCCGGCAACGTGCTCGCGGATGTCCCTGGGCGAATCGAGTTCCGGCTCGATCCGAGCGCGCCCTCCGAGGACACCGGTGGGTGGGTGCTGCGCTTCAACGCCGCCGATGAAGACGGCCTGGCCGGCACGGAAGTGCGCGGGCAGGTGCTCTGGGACGAGTCCGCCGGGGTGCTGCGACCGCGTCCGGTGCAGCGCTTCGCCGCGGTGGTCGATCGCTCCCAGCCCATGGTCAGCACCATGCAGCCGATCCCCCTGGGGCTGCAAACGCCCCTCTCGAGCCAGGGCTCCAAGGTGCACCTGATGTGGCGCTACATGGACATGGGCTTCAGCATCAGCCAAACCGACGACCTGTTCATGAACCTCGACCTCGAGGGCATGGCCCTGTCGCCCTACGGCGGCTCGGTGGTCTCGACGATCTACGACCAGTTCGAGCTGAGCTTGGGCCACGCGCGGAACCTGCCCGACGAGTTCTTGATCCCGCCACCCGCTCAGAACTTCGGCCTGCCGATGTTCCCCGGTTCGGGGTTCGTCGAAGGGAACACCTTCGAGCAGAACTACCTGCCGGATCCGAAGGCGGGGCGGACGGTGATGCACGAGCGCGAGCTCGGCTATGCCGTGTCGAACTCGGGGGTGTTCCTCTCGGGCACCGGCACCCCGATGCTGCAGATGCCTTGGAACGTGGGCCTGCCCGAGGACCAGAAGCGCTTCTACACCTGGCGGGACACTGCGATCACCACCTTCGGCAACGTCAATCCGAATGGCGAACTGGTCGCCGCCGGTGTGCCGACGATGCAGGAGCAGACGGTGCTCGGTCTCAGCACCGCGGGCGACGTGTGGGGGCCCTCGATCAACGACGCTGCGGGCAAGGCCACCAAGCTCGGCGTGCCCGCGGTGGCCCTGCCGCTCTTGATGGAGTTTCGCTGCTATCCGACCGAGCAGAGCAGCTTGAACAACTTCGACGTGTCGATTGCGGTGCCCTCGTCGCCCCAGCCCTACTTCCGCGCCTTCTCGACCGGCGGGACGAACGCGTCCGGGAACTTGGTCAACAAGGATCCCGAGCAGCAGATCTCGCCCACGGGCGGTTTCAACGGCAATCCGCTGTTGCCGCCCCTCGGGGCCAAGACCATCCCGCGCGATCCGACCGTCTACATCGGGCAGGCCGACGTGGTCATTCGTACGAGTCGCGCCTACACGATCCTGATGGACGCCGAGCAGTCGCCGACCACGCCGATCGTCGGACTGCCGTGGAAGTATGAGGCGGCGGTGGTCGAGCCCTCGGCTGCGGAGCAACCCAATGGGACGGCGGTCGTCTTGGCCTGGCGCGGGGACGGTTCGCCGTCGATTGATCCGGTGGAGAGCGCGATGTTCGACGCTGGGCGCCTGGACGTGTTCGGCGAGCCCTTGGCCGGCCCGCTGACCGCCGAGGTGGCCGCCGAGCTGGTCCATCCGTGGGTGGATCCGAGCTGGCACTCGAGCCTGGCGGAGGTCTCGGGGTCGCGCTTCGTGCAGACCCGCTTCACCTTCCTCAGCAGCACCGCCTCGGACCTGCGACCCTGGCTCGACTCCTACGGGCTCGCCTTCGAGCGGTGAGGCGAGGAAGCCCGGGCCGCTGGGCGGTCCGGGCGCGCCGCGCACCGGAGTCCTCGGCCAGGACGGCAGTGGCGGCCGCTCGGCGGCGGTTGGTCGTCCTGGTCGAGGATCCGGCGGAGCGTTGGGGGGCTTGTGTCCCTGGACCTCGAGTTCGCGGTTCCGGTGTCAAGGGGACGGCCGGGTCCTGAGATCGGCCTCGGCGCGCTCTTCGGGTGCGGAGACGGACGGAGCCGGGGCGCCCGATCCGAGCGCCGGTGGCCTGGGGGGCGGCCAGGGAACAGGCTGGTTCCCCTGGAGCGCGCCGGGATCGTGTGCGCTTCCGCACGTGTGTGTGTGCCGGACCCGATCCCCGGCGCTCTTCGCACCGGATCGGATGGCCCGGGCCGGGGCTCAGGCCCACGACAGCAGGGGCTGCTAGCCGGCACGCTTCTTGATCGTGGTCATGGCCAGGTCTGCTCCACGGCGGCCGCTGGCGCCTCGCTCTCCATCGCTCGCCCATCGCGGCGGCCAGGGTGGGGGGCGCCGGCGACAAGCTGCCCGGGGCCCTGCCTTGACCGCCCCCGTGGTGCGCCCGAGAATGCGCGCCCTCGCAGCGCGGGCACCCCATCCAAGCCACGAGAAATCCCAGCAAGAGCACGAGCGGACACGGGTCGGTGACGGCCAGATGCCTTCCCCCGGGCCTCTGACCCCCGATCGGACCCGTCCGAGCCGACGGCCCCCGGCCGAAGCCCCCCGGGCTGACGCCATGGCGGCGCCGGCCCGAGCGGCGACGACCCGGACCGGTCACCGTGGACGGTCGCCTCGCACTCACGGCCAGCAGGTCGTTGTGAGCGCGGCGACCCCCCACGGATCCCCACCGGCCATCCCCCGCCTCGCTCTCCCCAACGCCCCACTCGGGCACCAGCCATGAACGAAGCCATCATCCAACCCAGCCAGCCGTCGCCCTTCCGAGGTGATCTCGAGGTTCCCCGTGGCAGCGATGCCCGTCTGCACGGGGTTGACCGGGCTGGGAGCGCGCGCGTCGGCGGCGTTACCGTCGGTGGAGGAGGCGTCGCTGCTCGTCGAGCTGGCGCAGCCCTGCAACGCCTGGCGCTGGGCTTCGGTCTGGTCGTCCTCGCGAGTTGCGGTGGTGGGGGCGGGTCGACCGGCGGCTCGGCTTCGCAGCCCGGCCTGCTCGGCTCGGCCGCGGTCAAGCCCGGGGGGAGCGGCCTGCTGGACGGCAACGCGTACATCATCGACGAGAACAACGGCGGTCAGGCGACCGAGTTCCGCATCATCGACATGGCCTGGGGGCGGCTGGTCGACGTGTACGACACGATCCTCAAGCCCGGCGTGAACCAGGCCGAGTACGAGTTGGACCCGCTCAACACGGAGCTCTACGACACGCGTCTGGTCTACCCCGACCTCCTGGTCGGCGAAGACGTTCGGACCGCCTTCGAGCTGGGCTTCCTCAAGTGGGAGCTCACCTCGAACCCGGTCACCGGGGAGTCGCGTCTGCGGATGAACGCCAACGCGGAGGTCGACAAGACGCTCTTCTCCGTGCGCGTGGCACAGGCGGCCGAGGGCCTCAAGCCGATCGATCCGAAGGGCTTCTCTCCGACCGAATTGCCTCCGTACAGCCTCGTTGGGCGCAACGCGGCCCTGAGCGTGCGTTTCGACGATCTGCTCGACGAAGCTTCGATCGGCTCGAACACGACCATCAAGGTCTTCGCGGGTGAACCGCCGGTCGTGCCCTTCGACGCGCGCATCTTCGCGGATCCGAACCACGGCGGAGTTTCGGGCGGCAAGTTCCGGACCACGCGGGTGATCATCGACTTCACCATCTCCCAGGACGAGCTGGCGTCCATCGGACAGGTGGTGCAGGCCAACGGCATCGGCCTACCGGCCAGTGAGAACGGTCTCGATCCGAACGTCAGCATCACGATCCCGTCGAAGGTCAACACCTCCGTGGGTCAGTTCTCGGTGCTGAAGAACGTCAAGGGTGCGACGATCAACACCAACGACAGCGGTCCTGTCGACTTCACTTCGCCGACCCTCGACGTGCGTTGGGGGATGCGCGCCGGCAACCCGGACGATGACAACAACGGCTTCCTGGTCGACCTCGAGCAGCCTCGACTGATCGGTGTCCAGCCAGTGTCGATCACCAACGCGGTCGATCCGGCGGCGGGGGCCCTCGAGGACCTGCTCCTGACCTTCGAATTCGACGTGGCGAACTGCGCCTTGGACCCCATCGTCGGCGATGTGATCCAGGTCTCCGAGGAGTTGCGCTTCGAGGTGATCGAGGCCGCGACGACCGTGGGCACGACTGCTGTGAACGTGAAGGTCGACGTGCCCTTCGACGCCCCCGCCTTCGAGCTGTCCGACCTCGTCGGCACCTCGGCTCAGTTCCTGACCCCGTGGCGCCAGTCCTTGGGCAGCCTCAAGGCGCCCTGCTTCGTGCGCTTCTCCCCGGCCGCAGGCCAACTGCCGGCCTCGCAGGTGTCGCCGAACGCCAAGCTCATCGTGCGCTTCAGCGAGCCCTTCGATCCGGTCACCGCGCGTCCCTTCGACACGCTCTACATCGCCCGTACCGCGACCGTCGACGCGAGCTTGAGCGAGACTCCGCCGGGCTCCCTCATCTCGGCGCCGACGCCGAGCGATCTGATCCTCGGCTCGGTGATTCCGTCGCCGGACTTCCGCGAAGCTCGCTTCTCGCCCACGGTGCCCTTCGAGCACGCGAACGGGAACATCGAGACCTTCTTCTTCAACATGGTCTCGAACCTGGACGACGGTGGCATCACCGACCTGGCCGGCAACGTGCTGGAGGCCGAGTTGCCCCGGGTCTCGTTCAACATCGACCCCAACGCAGCGTCGGAGAGCACGGGTGGCTGGGTCCTGCGCTTCAACTCGGCGGACGAGACGCCCGAGAACGGACCCGAAGTCCGCGGGCAGTTGCTGTTCGACCTGACCAAGGGCTTGATCCAGCCCCGCCCGGTGCAACGCTTCGGGGCGGTCGTCGATCGCAGCCAGCCGATGGTCGGTGTGATGCAGCAGATCACGACCGGGCTGCAGACGCCGCTCTCCTCGCAGGGGTCCAAGGCACACCTTATGTGGCGCTACATGGACGCGGGCTTCGACGTCAGCCAGACCAACGACCTGTTCTACAACCTGAGCATCGAGGGCCTGTCCCTTTCGCCGCTCGGGGGGCAGGTGGTCGCGACGATCTACGACGAGTTCGAGATCAGCCTTGGCCATGCCGTCAACCTTCCGGACGAGATCATCGATCCGAACACGCTGCTGCCGAAGTACCCCTCGTCGGGCCTCGGGAACACCGCGTCCTTCGATGAGAACTTCCTCGAGGATGCCCTGGCCGGGCCGCAACTGATGCACCCCCGGCAACTCGGCTTCGCGGTCTCGAGTTCGGACGTGTTCGTCTCGACGACCGGCTCGCCAATGCTCCAGATGCCCTGGAACCAGGCCTCGTCCGAGACGGACAAGACCTTCTTCACCTGGCGCAACAACGCGGTGCAGTCCTACGGCAACCTCAACGGCGACTCCCTGATCGGCTCAGGCGCTCCCACCGAGCAAGAGGTCGCGGTCCTGGGCCTCTCGACGCCCTCCGGCGACGTGTTCGGGCCGTCGATCAAGGACTCCAACAGCGCCGACACGCCCCTGGGCATCCCGTCGGTCGGTCTGCCGCTGTTGATGGAGTACCGTTGCTACCCGTCGGAGGAGACGAGCCTCAACAACTTCGACGTCTCGATCGCCGTCACCTCGTCTCCGCGGCCCTTCTTCCGCGCCTTCTCGACCGGCGGCACCAACGCCGGCGGCCTGGTGGTGAACAAGGACCCTGACCTGCAGACCGATCCCACGGGTGGCTTCAACGGCAACCCGGCGATCGCTCCCCTCGGCCAGCCGACTGCCCCGCGTGACCCCACGGTCTACATGGGACAGATGGACGTCGTCATCCGCCTCAGCCGTGTCTACACGATCCTGATGGATGCCGAGCAGAACCCGCTGATCGGCGTCGGCAACTCGCCCTACAGCTACGTCGCAGCGGTGGTCGAGCCGACCGCGGCGCAGCAGCCGGGCGGGACGTCGGTGACCTTCAACTGGCGCGGAGACAACATCAGCTCGCTCGTCGGCCAGGAAGCCATGCTCGATGCGAGCCGACTTGACGTCTATGGCGAGCCGATCATCGGCCCGCTGTCGGGCAACGGTCAGGTCGCGGACAACCCGCGCTTCCCGTGGAGCGATCCGAGCTGGAAGGGCAGCCTGGCCGATGTGGCCGGCAAGCGCTTCGTCCAGACGCGGATCACTTTCATCGGCAACACGGCCTCGGAGCTCAACCCGACGCTGAACTCCTACGGTCTGGCCTTCTTCCGGTGATCGGCGAGCGCCGGCAGCGGCCGGCGCATCTTTCTCCGAACCCGTCGAACAACACCCACCCCTTCCCTGCCGGCTCCCCACGCCGGCCACTCACCACGCGGAATGACGATGCAGAAGATCCACCGAACAGGTCTCGCGACCCTCACACTGGCGGCGGCCTCCCTAGGGCTGTCTGCCTGTGGTGGAGGAGGCGGTGGCGGCAAGTTCGAGGTGACGGCCATCTCCGTCCCCAACAACGCGTCCTGGGAGATCAACCGGCCGATCGAGATGACCTTCTCGGCGCCCGTGGATTTCAACTCCGTCAACGCGAACTCGATCAGCGTACGCACGCCCCAGGGCGATCCGGCGTTGGGAGAGTTCCTCGTCAAGAGCGACAGCAGCGGCAACACGATCCCCAACGTGATCGTGTTCCAGCCGCGCTGCCCCACGGAACCGGATCTCTCCGACGCGGGGCTCGAGCCGGATGGACAGCCCTACGTCCTGCAGATCCTGGGTGCTGACGTGAGCGTCGGCTCGGCGCTCACCTCGACTACGGGGGCGGTCCTGCTCCAGTCGCAGCAGCGCCTGTTCAGCACGCCGATCGGCACCACGGCCCAGGAAGTCTTCCTGGACACCAAGCTGGGCTCGCCGGGTGTCGTGCTGCGGCCGAAGGGCGCGACGGCGATCGTCGACGCGACGCACATCGAGCTGTCCGACGGCTCCAAGCGGTACTTCGAGATCGACCCGACAGTAGTCGGCGGCGTCAAGATCGAAGACTTCAGCACGGTCGAGCCGGACTACCCGATCAACCTGTTCAGCGAGGCGACCTCGCAGTTCGCGGTGATCGTGGTCTTCAACCAGCCGGTCAGCCCGGACGAGGACAACATCTCCTCGGATCGCATCGAGCTGCAGTTCAGCACCAATGGCGGTTCCACCTGGTCGACCCTGGCCAGCAGCACGGAACTGGTCGCGAACTGCACCAGCGCCGGCGCACGCGTACGCGTGGAGCCGGTAGGAGTGCTGCCCCAGGACGCCGACATGCGCGTGATCGTGTCGGCCGACTTCCAGGACATCGTCGGAGAGCAGGGTCTTCTGCCCCTGACCAAGTTCTCGCCCTTCCGGACGCGGTCCGAGGCGAGCTTGCTGTTCGAGGTCAACCCGTCCGATCCCGATGACTCGGGCAAGATCCTCGCTGACGAGATCTTCGAAGGCTTCACCGTGGGCGGCGATTCCGTCGGTTCGCTCGAGCAGGTCACGCCGACCTTCCCCGAGCCCCAGGCGCAGTGGGGCAATGGTCGCCTGAAGGCGTCCTTCCAGTTCCTCGGGACCGGCGGTCCGGGCGGGGCCTTCGACTGGGTCATTCCGGCCGGCACGAATGCCGTGCTCAGCACGGACACCTCGACCATCCTGGGCGGCCCCGACTTCTCCCAGGGCCAGCAGCAGACGGTGGTCAACGGCATCGTCAACGTGAACGACTTCCGGGTCGAGGAGGGCGCCACGCTGCGGATCATCGGTCCCAACCCGGCGCAGATCTTCGCCACCGGCAAGGTCGAGATCTTCGGCACGATCGATGTCAGCGGTCTCGATGCCCTGCCGGTGTCCCAGCTCAACTCGGCCAACATTCCCCAACCCGGCGCAGGTTCCCTGGCCGGCAGCGGGAAGGGCGGCCGCGGTAGCCCGTTGACGACCACCTCGAGCCCCAAGGGTGAGAATGGCTTCGGCGCAGGTGGCATCGCCTCGGGCGGTGGCGAAGGCGGCGAGGGCGGCTTCAAGTCCGGTTCCAACGACGAGGCTCGTCGGGGAGCCGGTGGCGGTGGTGGCTCCTTCTCGAGCGAGATCGTGTACCCCGCACTCGCAGCGGAGCCGGGCAAGGACGGTGCCCCGCAGGCCAAAGGCGCCCTGGACAACATGACCCCGCCCAACGGTGGTCTGCCCGGTCCGTCGGTGTTCGTCGACAGCGTGTCCGTCAACATCGTGGGCTCGACCGTCTACGCCGGAACGAAGCTCGTCTACAACGACTTCAGCGGTCTCTACTTCGACCCGGTCAACCTGACCGACACCCTCGACGACGTGTTCCTGATCGGCGAGTTGGCCGAGCCGCGCGCCGGCACCGGTGGCGGCGGCGGCGGCGACACGATGAAGACGGACTCGTTCCCGGCTCCGACCTTCGACATCGCCGACGACAAGAAGGGCGGGGGCGGAGGCTCCGGCGGCGGTCTGTTGCAGCTCTTGGTGCTCGGTGACGTCGTGTTCGGCGCCAACGGCGCGATCGTGGCGGACGGTGGTGAGGGCGGCGAGGGCGAGAGCACCTCGGGCACGAACCAGGTCGGCGGCGGTGGCGGCGGCGGCTCCGGCGGCATGATCGTGATCGAGACCACCGGTGTCCTCGACCTCTCAGCGGCTCCGGCCAACAACGCCATCTCCGCACGCGGCGGCAACGGCGCTGTGGGTAAGGGGAGCTCGTTGACCGGGCAGGGTGCCGGCGGCAAGGGTGGTGCCGGTGTGATCCAGATCCACCTGGAGAGCTTCGAGGCCTTCCCCACGGGCAACGTGATCCCGCCGGCGGGCAAGACGGTCTCCCAGGCCATCGACGGCCTCACCACGCCCACGGCGTGGCGTCTGTACCCGTCCTACGGCAGCACCTCCCGTGCGCGCTCCAAGCCAATTCCGCTCGGCGCCTTGGCGGCGAACACGCCCGGGTTGCTGACGCTGTACGCCTTCGACGGCATCGATCCGACGACGGGCGCGGTCAACACGACCGCCGGCAAGGTCGACCCGCTTCCGCCCGTGTTCGATCAGGCCACGACGGGTGTCACGGTCACCGCCATCGATCCGGTGGCGCGCACGATCGAAGTCGCCGTCTCGTCGGCCGGTATCGCGGCGATCGCGGCCACCGGGCGCGAGTACTGCTACGACGGTAGCGGCACCTCGGTCGACTGCTCCGATCTGAGCGTGGCGACGACGGAGCTGTTCTCGAACGACGTCTACTTCCGCAACCCGGAGCTGTTCGTCGATTTCGGGGTCAAGCTGACCAAGGGAGCCGTGGAGCGGAAGTTGACGATCGCCGATGCGACCCTGCTCGAGGTCGGGGGCGGTGACGTGGTCTTGACCTTCGCGATGACCGCGAACGAAGGCACGCTGACCGAGTTCGTGGACGGGTTCGGTGCTCCGGACTTCACCACTTTCGAGGTCATCCCGCGCTACTTCCGCGTGGTCACGGGCTCCCAATTGGACCAGGTCCCGCTGACCCAAGAGATCCGCATGCGGATCCAAGGGCTCGGCGAGAACGCCTCCGGTGGGCCTGATCTGCAGACCCCGCTGGTTCCGTGGACGTCCGATCCGGGCCTCCTGAGCCAGCCCCTGCTGCTCGATGGCCTGCGCTTCCTCCAGTTCGAGGTCACCTTCGACCTCGATAGCGGTGGCGGCGGCGTGACGGGTAACACGGTCCTGCCGGAGCTGAACTTCCTGCGGATCCCCATTCGCTTCTGATCCGGGGCCGGGCCCCACGATCCGTCGGGTGCCCCCCGTCGTCCAACCTGGGCGGCGGGGGGTGCCTGCGTTCGGAGGCGCTCGTCGAGGAGGCCGAGCGAGACCCTCGCGCGGCGTGACCGCGCTCCACGGTTGCGATGGCAGGGGGGCGCGGCGGATCATGTGGACCAATGGGCAGCTCGCTCAGAAGCATGTTGCGGTTCCGAGTGGCCGTGGTCGCCGGGCCGCTGCTGCTGGTCTGTGGCTGCGACCGATCGGGTCAGGAGCCGAGGTCCCTGCGTGTGGAGCTGTTTCGCCAGGCTGGTCAGAGCGGGGTGTTCCTCAACGAGGTGTTGACGGTGCACCTCTCCGCCCCCCTGGATCCGGCCTCGGTG
The DNA here is from genome assembly GCA_007751255.1 of Engelhardtia mirabilis. GTDB lineage: Bacteria > Planctomycetota > UBA1135 > UBA1135 > Engelhardtia > Engelhardtia mirabilis. The sequence goes on along the minus strand of CP036296.1, from coordinate 5,124,218 downwards.
AACCGGTCCAGCGCGCGTGTCGTTGACGACAGGGGCCGTCCGGTGACGGGCCGCTTCGAGGTGGACGCCGAGCGGCTGCGCTTTCATCCTCGCCCGCCCCTGGAGCCCGAGCTCTCCGACGGAAGCTTCGAGCCTGGGCAGCGCTACCGCATCGAGTTGGCCGGGTTCCCGCGTCCCGACGGAATCCGAGGGCGCAGTGGCGAGCCCCTGGCGGCGACCTGGTGGGCCGAGTTCGTGACCGCCGCGCCCGGGGGCGCACAGCCCCTGTTCGAGGATCCGAGCCTGTGGCGTGCGGAGCCCCTGACGATTGCCTCGACCGAGGTCGAGGCCACCGCACCGATCGAGCTGCGCTGCGCCGAGCCCTTGGACCCGCGCACGGTGCGGGGCGAGTCGTTCCAGCTGGTGCGCTACGAGAGTGCCGAGACCAGTGCGGAGGGCGAGGGTGCTGCCTCGAGCCCGGGCGGTACCGAACAGTCAAGGCCTCCCGCTGGCAGCCTCAGGCTCACCCGCATTCCCCTGCGGGCCGAGCTGATCGCCAACGACGCCGAGGGCGCACGCATCGCGCTCGTTCCCCTCGGCCCCAGTGGCGTGCGACGCGGACTGGTCCCCGGCGAGCATCACCTGGGCCTTGATCCACTACAGCCACCCCCGACCGATCTCGGCGGCAATCCCGCGGCGGTGATCTGGGCCGCGGTCCCCGGGGGCCTGGCACCCCTGACGGTCGTCGGACCCCAGCGCGAATCGCGGGCCCACGATCGCACCTTCGACTTCCTGTCCGCCGGCATGCGATCGCCCGAGGAGCCGAGCGGGGTCGACGGAACCGCCTGGTGGGACGATGGGGGGCTGGTGACCCTGAGGCTGCCAGCCGCCTGCGGAAGCGGCGCCGACGGTCCGGTGCTGCTGACCTCGGGGCCGGTGCCGAGGTCGATCTCCGCGACTTCCCTGGGCCTGTCCGCCGGGGCCCTGTGCGAGCTGCCCGACTCGGGACCGGTGATCCTACGCGCCCAGGGGCGGGTCGAACTCGACGGTCGATTGGACCGTCGCCTGGCCGGGCCCGCGCTCAGTTGGACCGGGGACCTGCCCCACGAGGACTGGGTCGAGCGGGTCGTCGACGAAGGCGGCGTGGCGGCCTTCGATACCGTGGACTTCGGCGCGGGCGAGACCCTCAGCGAGTGGCTCGAGCACCTCGGTCGGACCGCTCAACCGGTGACCGTGATCATCGCCGGCGGGGATCTGGTGATCGACGGGGACATCTGCGTGGACGGACCCCTGGTGCTGGTCGCCGGAGGGTGGTTGCGCGTTCACGGTCGGGTCTCGGCGCCCGAGGTGTGGAAGTCGGACCTGGGAGACGGCGCGCGCCTTTCGCGGCGACCGCGTCTGTTGCCCCTGGACATCGACCCTCCGACGGCGGATACCCTGCGCGAGGCGCAGAGCTGGACCGTGCTCTCGGCGCCCTTCTCGCCCCGGGAGGAATCGGTGCGCTGGACCGGGGCCCGGGTGGCGAGCGATCCGGGCCTGGGCTGGGCGAGGGTGCGATACCTCGGCGAGCGCACCCTGCCGAGCGGCGAAATCGAGCGAATCGGTCCAGTCGACGACCCGTTGTTGCTCGAAGAATCGCCAGCGGTGCGCCTGTTGATCGAGCTGGGCATGGGCCCGGCACGCCCCGGCCAGCCCTGGCTGCCCCCCCGCGTCGACTCCGTCGAACTGACCTGGGTCACTGGCGCGGACCGTCCCTGATCCGATCGCACCCGCAAGCCCCCCCCGCTGCCCCCACTGATCCCTTGGACGTCGAGCCGACCTTCTTCACCGCCTCGGCGGCTCTCTTCGGGGCCGTCGTCGGCTCCTTCCTGAACGTCGCGATCTATCGACTGCCGCGACCGGACCTGACCGTCTCCAAGCCGGCGCGGTCCCAGTGCCCGAGCTGCGGGCACCAGATCCGCTGGTTCGAGAACCTGCCGGTGGCCTCCTGGGTCGCCCTGCGAGGTAAGTGCAGTGCCTGCGGATGGCGCATTCCGGTGCGTTACCCGACGGTGGAGCTGCTGACAGCGGCCCTGTTCGCCCTGGCGGCCTGGCGCTTCGGACCGAGCCAGCCCGGGCTCACGTTGGTGGCCGCGGTGGTTTTGGCGGGGCTGGTGGTGGCGACCTTCGTCGACTTCGACTTCTTCGAGATTCCCGACGAGGTTTCCATCGGCGGGATGGTGCTGGGGCCCCTGGCCAGCCTGGCCTTCCCTGCGCTCCACGCCCAGACCTGGCTTGCCCAGCGCTTCAGCGATCCCGCGCTGCCCCTGGGTGAGGTTGACCGGATCGGTGCCCTGGTGGGCTCCCTGGGTGGCCTGGCGGTGGGGGGGGGCGTCCTGATCGCGATCGGAGCCTTCGGCAAGTGGCTCTACGGACGCGACGCCATGGGCTTTGGAGACGTGAAGCTGCTGGCGGCCGGCGGGGCCTTCGTGGGTCCGGGCGGGGCCCTGGCCGCGCTGATGGTCGGATCGGTGCTCGCCTCGGTGGTCGGGATGGTCAATCTGATCCGATTCACCTGCTTCGTCCGCCGCCGGGCCCGGGCCCGTGGCGGGGTTCGGAGCCTCGGACGAGCCCTGGCCGTCGGACGCATCGCCGCGCGCTATCTACCCTTCGGGCCATACCTCGGGATCGGGATTGGAATCGTGCTCCTCGCTTGGGACCATGTGCGCGTGCTCTGGCCCTGAGCCGCGCGCGCGTCGCGCCGCCGCCGGAGCAGGCGCGGCTGAGCTGACCATCGACTGATCACAGTCAGCCGAGCCACACCCCCCCAAGCCAACTGGGCCGCCGCGAGCGGATCCCAGGTGCCCCGACCGCTCTCGAACGGAGACGACGCCCATGAAGACGATTCGACCTTTGCGCCGCGCCGCGGCGCTGGCGCTGCTACTGCCGGTCTTCGCCGGCTGTGCTACGCAGCAGCAGCTCAAGGAATACCAGGACGAGATCGCGCGCCTGCGCGAGCGCGAGGCCAAGCTTCAGCGCGACAACTCTCGGTTGGCCAGCGAGCTCGACGCACTCAACGCAGATCTTCTCGACGCCAGCCACCGGCTGAGCGAGGCGCTCTCGGGCCCCCAGTACTCGGCACTCACCGACATGGGCATCGGCGTCAACGTCCGAGGCAACGACCTGGTGATCTCGGTGCCTAGCTCGATCACCTTCGCCTCGGGCAAGGCCGAGCTCACCGCTCCCGGCCAGAACGCCGTGCGGGCCGTGGCCAACGTGCTGCGCAGCGACTACCCCAACAGCGAGTTCTGGATCGAGGGTCACACCGACAGCCAGCAGCCGAGCCGTTCGGGCTTCGACAGCAACCGGGAGCTCTCGATCGCGCGCGCGATGAGCGTGCTGACCTTCCTGGTCGACAGCTGCGGCGTTCCGGACAGCAACTGCGTGCTCGTCGGTCACGGCGAGTACACGCCGGTCGCGAGCAACGACAGCGCCGACGGCATGTCCCAGAACCGCCGGGTCGAGATCGTCGTTCACCAGCCCCAGGGCTGATCGCGCCGACCTGGCGAGGCCGCTCTGCCGGGCTATGCCTGGCTGGGCTGGCCTCGAACGATTGGCGACGGCCGAGCTGGCGGCGAACCGCGGGCCAACTCGGTCGCCAGCGATTCCGAACAGGTGAGTCCTCCGCGGGAGGGCTCACCTGTTCGTTCGGATCGAGGCGAACCGGCGAGCCGATCCGACGCCGCCAACCCAGCGTCGCCACCGGTCGATCCCTCTCCCGCGGGGCCGAACCCACGCCCTGGATCTTGGGTCACGCCGCCTGCGGCTCAGCCGGACCCGAGCTGACCCCCCAGAGGGTGTCGAGGTCCAACTACGACGCCGGCCCTCGCCCGGGAGGGTCCCGGCCGCGGTCCTGGCTCCGTCTCCGCTCGATGTGGTTCCGATCCCGCGGACCGTCGGGCTCGCTCCAGCCCGATAGCGGCGGCAGCCCGGGCCTTGGAAATCCACCGGGGCTCCGGCCGCCGTCGTCTTGGGTTCCCGCCCTGCTTCGCAGCGCGACACCCCGCAGGCGGAGAAGCGCTCGCAGCCCCACTTGCACGGGCTTGATGTAGGATCGCAAGGCCCCCCGAGCCGGCTCCTCCAGCGACAGGTCGGGACGCCGCGGCCGCTTGCGGTCGTGCGCCTTTGCTCCTCGCCGAGCCGACTCGCCGGTGTCGAATCTTCAAGTTCGTACACCGCGCCGAGGCGCGGTGCTCGCGTATCCAGAGGAGCCCATGAGCCACGCACCGTCCGAGATCCGGAATGTCGCCTTCGTCGGTCATCCTGGCGGGGGCAAGACGACGCTCGTCGACGCCCTTGCGCTGAAGACCGGAGCAACCGATCGCAGGGGCTCGGTCGCAGACAAGACCAGCATCTGTGACACGGAGCCCGAAGAGCAAGACAAGCAGCACACGCTGCAGATGGCCATCGTCGAGTCGGACTGGGGTGGCCGCGATTGGAACTGGATCGACACCCCGGGCTATCCCGACTTCGAGGCCGAAGTGCGGGCCGGGATGTTCGCCGCCGACCTGGTCGTAGGCGTGGTCAGCGCGTCGGGCGGGGTCACGCACAACCTGCGGCGCAAGTTCGCGGCGGCGGAAGAACTCGGCCGTCCGCGGGCCCTGTTGGTCACGCATCTGGACGCCGACAACGTCGACTTCGACACCCTCGTGATGGAGTTGCGCGAGGCCTTCGGCGAGATCTGTGTGCCCGTGCTGCTGCCGGAGTTCGACGGTGCCAAGTGGGTCGGTGCCCACCGCACGATGAAGGACCCCCAGAGCGATTGGCGCAAGCGACTGATGGATCGCGTGATGGACGGCTGCGACGACGTCGAGGCCGTCGAGCACTACCTCGAGACCGAGGAGCTGACCGAGGAGGAGCTGATCAAGCACTACCCCTCCGCCCTCGCCGCCCATGCCCTGGTGCCGATCATGGTCTGCAATCCGGTCAAGGACGTGGGCCTCGACGAAGTGCTGGACTTCCTCAACCGGGCGGCGCCCTCGCCCTTGCAGCATGGAAGCCTCACGGCCGGGGGCGAGCCGGTTCACAACGATCCGTCCGAGGCGTTGATGGGCGTCGTCTTCGCGGTGCGCTCCGACCCGCACGTGGGCAAGGTCTGCATGGCGCGGATCCTGTCCGGTAAGCTCGCCGCGTCGGCGCAGGTGCAGGGCGTCGGCGAGGGCACCAAGCCCGAGAAGCTCGGCGGGCTCTTCCGCCTGCTGGGTGGCAAGCACCGCGAGCCCATCGACGAGGCCCAGGCCGGCGGCCTGTGCGCGTTCACCAAGGTCGAAGGACTCAAGGTGGGGCAGACCTTCGGGGCCCCTGGCGCCGACACCATCGCCGCCGACTTCGTGGCGATGCCGGAGCCGATGGTTTCCATGGCCGTTCGCCCCAAGAGCCGCGCCGACGAGCAGAAGATCGGCACCTCCCTGCATCGGCTCGAGGCGGAGGATCCGACCTTCAAGGTCTCCCACGACCCGCTGACCCACGAGTTGGTCGTCACGGGGATGAGCGACCTGCACCTGCAACTGATGGAGTCGCGTCTCAAGCGCCGCTTCGGCGTGGAGATCGAGACCAGCATCCCGCGCATCGCCTACCGCGAGACCGTGCGTAAGCCCGCGGAGGGTCACCACCGCCACAAGAAGCAGAGCGGCGGGCGCGGCCAGTTCGGTGAGTGCCACCTGCGTCTGCGTCCGGCGCCCGAGGGTGCCGGGCTGACCTTCATCGACAAGGTGGTGGGGGGCGCGATCCCCAAGAACCTGATCCCTGCCATCGAGAAGGGCATCCGGGAGATAGCGGAGGAGGGCATCCTGACCCACTCCAAGGTCGTCGACGTGGAGGTCGAGGTCTACGACGGCAAGTTCCACGCCGTCGACTCGGACGAGGCCAGCTTCAAGATGGCCGGCAAGCGGGCATTCCGCGACGCCTTCGAGCGGGCCAGTCCGGCCCTGCTCGAGCCGGTCGTGGTGGTCGAGGTTCACGTGCCCAGCGACCACGCCGGGACGATCTTCTCGGACCTGACCAGCCACCGTCGCGCCCACGTCCTCGAGCAGAACGCGGAGGCCGATGGGGCGGTGACCGTGATCAAGGCCCACGCGCCCCTGTCGACCATGCAGTCCTACCACCGCGACCTCAAGTCACAGACGGCCGGGGCGGGTACCTGGTCCATGCGGCTCGACCACTACGCCGCCATGCCGGCGCCGGAGCAGCAGAAGGTGGTCCAGGAGTTCGCCAAGGTCCACGACGACGAATGAGGCTGGTCGGGGGCTCTGACCCCCGTCCAGCGACGGACCGCGCCGCGGGCCGGCTCCCTTTGGGAGCCGGCCTGCGGCCGTTCGGGACCGAATCCCGGGGGATGGCGGGGCGGAAAGAACTTCCGCCCCGTCGCATCTGCGGCGGGACTCCTGGATCGCCTTCAGCCGCGAGCCTCGGCACGTCGACGACGGGCAGCGGTGCGACCTCTGTAGCCCGTTCCACGGCCCCCGACTGAGCTTTCGATGATCACCATGGAAGACCTTCTTGCGCTGATGGTGCGCAAGGGGGGATCGGACCTTCACCTCTCGACCAATACTCCGCCGCGCATCCGCGTGGACGGGGCCCTGGTCTCGGTCAACTCGCCGCCCCTGACCCCCCAGGACACGCGGCGACTGGCGACCAGCGTGTTGACGTCGGATCAGATCGCGCGTCTCGACCGCGACCACGAGCTCGACTGCTCCTTCGAGCTCGAGGGCTCGGGCCGTTTCCGGGCCAACGTCTTCTACCAGCGCGGGGCCGTGGCGGCGGTGCTGCGGCTGGTGCCCTTCGAGATCCTGAGCTTCGACACCCTCGGCCTGCCCGAGGACGTCTGCGACCGGATCTGCAACCTGCGCGCCGGCCTGGTGCTGGTCTGCGGAGCCACCGGCTCGGGCAAGTCCACGACCCTGGCGTCGATGATCGACCGCATCAACGCGGCTCGCCAGGGGCACATCATCACCATCGAGGACCCGATCGAGTTCGCGCACAAGAGCCAGCAGTGCCTGGTCACCCAGCGCGAGATCGGGGACGACTCCCACACCTTCGCCAACGCCCTGCGCAGCGTTCTACGCCAGGATCCGGACGTGGTGCTGGTGGGCGAGCTGCGCGACCAGGAGACGATCGAAGCGGCGCTGACCCTGGCCGAGACCGGCCACCTGACCTTCGGCACCCTGCACACCTCGGACGCCGTGCAGACGATGAACCGCATCGTCGACGTGTTCCCGGCGCACCAGCAGTCGCAGATCCTGACCCAGCTCTCGTTCAGCCTCGAGGCCGTGTTCTGTCAGCAGTTGCTGCCGAACGCCAGTGGCCGCGGCCGCACGATGGCCTCCGAGATCCTGATCGCGACGCCCGGCATCCGCGCGCTGATCCGCGAGGGCAAGGCGCACCAGATCTACAGCCACCTGCAGACCGGCGCCAAGGTCGGCATGCGGACCATGGCCGGCTCCCTGGCCCAACTGATCCGCAGCGGCGCCGTCCGACTGGACGATGCCGAGCGCACCCTCAGCAACCCGGGCGAACTCCAAAGCCTCATTCGCGGCGCAGCCTGATGGTCAGGATCTCAGGCAAGATTCGGCGTCTTCTGATCGACGCCGAGCTGATCGACGCCGAGGAGTGGGAGACCGCTCGCGACGCCGGCTCTTCTCCCGTCGACGCTCTGATCGAGAGCGGTCGCCTGCCTGAGATCGCCCTGTTCGAGGCGCTCGGTGGCGCCTCGGGGGTCGTTCCGATCTGCCTCGAGCGCGTCAACCCGGATCCGGCGGCCCTCGACGTGTTGCCCCGGGAGACGCTCTTCGAGCACTGCGTGCTGCCGCTCGTGCGCAACGGCGACGTCCTGACCGTCGCCGTGGCGGACCCCTTCGACCTCTTGCTGCTCGACGACCTGAACATCATCGCGGGCTGCAAGGTCCGGCCGGTGCTCAGCCATCCCGCGGCGATTCGCGAAGCGCTCGAGAAGGTCTTCGACGACGGCAAGGCCCAGGTCGACGAGCTGCTCGACCAGGTCAACGATGCCGACCTGGAGATCCAGGAGAACGTCGACCAGGACGCCTCGGTCGACCTCTCCGGCGCTGGCTCGGGAGAGGACGTGCCGGCGGTCAAGCTGGCCAACCTGATCCTGCTGCGCGCCCTGCGCGAGAAGGCCAGCGACATCCACATCGAGCCCGGCGAGAAGAACCTGCGGATCCGACTGCGGATCGACGGTCGCCTGGTCGAGGCCATGCGCCCGCCCAAGAGCATCCTCTCGGCGCTGATCTCGCGACTGAAGATCATGGCCAGCCTGGACATCGCCGAGCGCTTCAGTCCACAGGACGGCAAGTTCCAGATCCGCTACGAGGGTCGCGCGATCGACTTCCGGCTCTCGACCCTGCCAGTGGTGGGCGGCGAGAAGGCCGTGATGCGGATCCTCGACTCGTCGGGGGTGGCCCATTCGCTCGAGAAGCTCGGCTACGAGCCCAAGTGTCTGGCGGACATGCAGAAGGCTATCGCCGCCTCCTACGGCATGGTGCTGGTCACGGGCCCGACGGGTTCGGGTAAGTCGACCACCCTGTACGCCTCCGTCAAGGAGGTCGCCACGCCGGAGATCAACGTGGTCACCGTCGAGGATCCCGTCGAGTACCGCATGGACGGCATCAACCAGGTGCCGGTCAATCCCAAGCGCGGCATGACCTTCGCCGGCGCCCTGCGCTCGATCCTGCGACAGGACCCGGACGTGGTGCTGGTCGGTGAGATCCGGGACGTCGAGACGGCCGAGATCGGCATCAAGGCCGCCCTCACCGGTCACCTGGTGCTCTCGACCCTGCACACGAACGACGCGGCCGGGGCGATCACGCGTTTGATCGACATGGGCATCGACCCCTTCATGGTCTCGAGCTCGCTCCTGTGCGTGGCCGCCCAGCGACTCGCGCGCGTGCTCTGCCCCAACTGCCGGGTGCCACTCGAGCCCCTGCCCGACGCCAAGCTGATCGAGCTGGGCTTCCTCGAAGAGGAGCTCGAGGGACTCGAGCTGTGGGCCCCCAACCCCGCGGGCTGTGCCCGCTGTAGCGGTGGCTACAAGGGTCGCTTCGCGATCCTCGAGACGCTCTACCTCGACGCGACCATCAAACGCATGGTCGTCGAAGGTGCCTCGGTGCACGAGATCAAGTCCGAAGCGATCAACCAGGGCATGGTGACCCTGCGGCGCGCCGGACTCATGAACGCGAAGCGCGGCAAGTCCTCACTCGAGGAAGTTCTGCGCGTGACGATGGCCGACTGAAAAGTCAAAGACAGACGAACCCCGTGGTCAACTTCCAATACGCCGCCAAGGATGCCTCCGGCAAGACCGTCGAAGGCAGCATCGAAGCGAGGGATCGAGGCGAGGCTCTCGGTGAACTGCGTAAGCAGCAGCTCACCCCGATGCGCGTCGATCAAGATCGAGGCAAGCCCGCCAAGGGCAAGAAGGACAAGGCGCCGAGCTCGAACAAGGGCGACGATCAGGCCAAGCAGGGTGGAGGCTTCTCCCTCAAGAGCATCACCGAGTTCCGCCTCGGCAAGGTCAAGCCCAGCGCCAGCCGTCAGGAGCTGGTGCTGTTCACGCGCCAGCTCGCGACGATGATCGGCGCCGGCCTGTCGTTGCTGGAGTCGCTCGAGGTGCTCGAGGAGCAGGCCGACACGCCGCCCATGAAGGCCACTTGCTCGCGGCTCACCGCCGAGCTGCGGGGTGGGCAGGACCTCTCGGCGGCGATGGAGTACTGCCCCAAGGCCTTCTCGCCCCTGTACATCTCGATGGTGCGCGCGGGTGAGGCCTCGGGCCAGATGGACATCATCCTGGAGCGCCTGGCCGACTACACCGAGGCCAGCGACGAGCTGCGCCGCGAGGTCAAGTCGGCCATGACCTACCCGGTCATCTCGCTGGTGCTGGTGCTGGGCATCACGGCCTTCCTGATGCTCGGCGTGGTGCCGACCTTCCGGCAGGTCTTCGAGTCCCTGGGCACCGAGCTGCCGGCCCTGACCAAGTTCGTCTTGGCCACGTCCGACTGGATGCGGAACCACTACCTGATGGGGGCAGCGATCATCGGCTCGGTGGTGGCGGGGCTGGTGCTGTTCAAGCGCACCGACCGCGGCCAGTTGACCTTCGACCACATCAGCCTGCGCCTGCCGGTCTTCGGCGAGCTGACACGCAAGATCGCCCTGGCGCGCTTCTCGCGGACCTTCTCGACCCTGATCCGCTCCGGTGTGCCGATCATCGGCACCTTGGAGATCGTGGCCGAGACCGCCGGCAACCGCGTGGTGGCGGACGCGGTCAACAAGTCGCGCGAGGCGGTCCGCAACGGCAACATGCTCTCGGAGCCGCTCTCCGAGGCCACGGTCTTCCCGCCCATGGTGACGCGCATGATCGCCATCGGTGAACGCTCCGGCGCACTCGAGCAACTGCTCGAGAAGATCGCCATTTTCTACGACAGCCAGGTCAAGGCGACCATCAAGTCCCTGACCAGCTTGATCGAGCCGCTCTTGATCTCCTTCATGGGTGTGATCGTGGGTGGCGTGGTGCTCTCCGTCTTCCTGCCGATCCTCGACATCGTCGGACAGCTCGGCGGGCCGAGCGGCTGAGCGGCCGCACAGCGATCGCTGGCACGCGCTGCGCCGTGGTCACCCCCTGGGTGGTCGCGGCGCAGCCGCGTTCGGGACTCGTCCGCGGAGACTCGAGCGCTTTTACGCGGGTTTTCCCGGATGCGGTCAAGAGCGCTGTCGCGGGAGGACGATCCGTTGCGTGTCCGAGGGGTTGTCGGAGAGCGGACGGGGCGGTGCCGAGAGGCGCCGGTCACCGCGACCGACGCCCGAGCGGCGCTGCCGACCAGGCTGTGCGATTGACCCGAGAGGGCCAGTCGAGCAGACGCGGCCGGTGACGCGCCACCAGGTACTCGAGCCGCTCCAAGGCGCTTCGGACACTAGGCAATGAAGGCATTCCACACGAGGCAGAACTCCACAGTGAAGTTGCAACAACGCAAGAACGCGGGTTTCACCCTGATCGAGCTGATGATCGTCGTCGCGATCATCGCGATCATCGCATCCGTCGCCATCCCGAAGCTGCTCAGCGCTCGCCTGTCGGCGAACGAATCGGCAGCCATCTCCACCCTCCGGTCGATCTCGTCGGCCCAAGCCCAACTGCAGTCCTCGGCTGCCATCGACGTCGACTCCGACGGCGGCGGCGAGTACGGGTACTTCGCTGAGCTGGCCGGCACCGTCGGTCTGCGCGAAGACGACGGCGCGGGCGGCATCCAGATCGGTGCCGACGTCCTCGCCCCGCCGATGCTCTCGGGCGCCCTCGGCAACGTCGACGGCGACGGCTTCGTCCAGCGCTCCGGCTACCTGTTCGCCATGTTCCTGCCGGACGACGCCAGCGCGGGTCTGCTCGAGGCCGCCGACGGCGGCGCCGACACCAACGCGGTCGACTCCGACCAGGCCGAGATCCTTTGGTGCTGCTACGCCTGGCCGCTGAACTACCAGCAGACCGGCAACCGCGTCTTCTTCATCAACCAAGACGGCGACATCCTGCAATCCAACAACCGCGACGAGACCTACTCGGGTGCGGCCACCGCGCCTGCCTTCGACGCGGCCTACAACGGCGCCGACATGAGCACCGCCACGGCCAACGCGGCCGCCGGCAACGCCGGTCAGGACACCAACACCTGGACCGTGCTCCAGTAAGGTTGATCGACGCACGGCGCGGGGTTCTCTCCGCGCCGAGCAACGCCGGGGCGCAGCGAGCGATCGCTGCGCCCCGCGCGCGTTCGGCCGGCTTCGCGCGCGCTGGTTCAGGTCTGCGAAGCTCGTCCGGCCTTCAAAGATGGGAGCCGAACAGGTGCCGGGCGTTGGCCGTGGTTCGCTCGGCCAAGACGTTCACGTCCTCGCCGCGCAGCTCGGCCAGGACTTCGAGCACGCGCCGGGCGTGCCGGGGCTCGTTGCGCGCCTCGTCGACGCCGTCGGGGACCAGGAAGGGCGAGTCGGTCTCGACCAGCAGCAGCTCCGCCGGGACCAGCTCCGCCGCCGCGCGGATCTTGCGGTTGCGGGGCGAGGTCAACAGCCCGCCGAAGGCCACGTGCAGCCCGGCGGCCGCCACCTGTTCAGCCTGCGCCGGTCCCTCGGCGAAGCTGTGCACGACCCCGCGCACCCCTCGGTGGTGACCCAGGACCTGGGCCAGGTCCTCGAAGCTCTTGCGGCAGTGGATCACTACCGGAAGGTCGCGCCGGCGGGCCAGGTCCAGGTGGAAGTGGAAGGCGTCGAGCTGCTCGGCGCGGTCGCTCGTGCCGCGGTGGTGCCAGTCGAGGCCGGTCTCGCCCACCGCCACGTAGTCGCCGCTGTCGATCAGCTCCTCGATGCGCTGCAGGTCGCCGGGCCCGTGCGCCGCTGCGGAACAGGGGTGCACGCCGGCGGTGGCCACCAGGCCCGCGTGCTGGCGGGTCAACTCGGCGGCGGCGAGGGAGCTCTCGGGGTCGATGCCGACCACGACCGTGCGCTCGACGCCCGCTGCCCGCGCGCGCTCGAGCACCGCTGCCACGTCCCCCGCGAAGGCCGCGACCTGCAGGTGGGCATGGGTGTCGACGATCAAAGGGGCGGCGGGAGCAGGGGGAGCGAGCCCGGCCGGGCTCAGGGGCAGTTGGCCTGGACCAGGTTGGCCAGGAAGAGCTGCATGTTGGGATCGGCCTCGAGCAGGGCGACCTCCTCGAGCAGGGCGCAGGCCTCCGCCTCGGGGAAGGCGTCGACCACACCTTGGGCGGCCAGGCGTCGCAGGTAGCCGTTGCCGGTGGACTCGAGCAGCACCGCGCGCAGGGCCTCGCGCGCCAGGGGCGTCCCGGCCAGGGCCAACTCGCGCACCGCGCGGTGGCGGGTGGACTCGTCTCGCCGAAGGTCCGTCGCGACCAGAGCCAAGATCGACGAGGGATCGACGTCCCTCGCGGCGGCGGCCGTGAGCCAGCCCACGAGGATCGTCTCCGACGGCGGATAGGTTCCGCGCGGGTCTTCCCGCACCAGGGGCTCGAGCACCTCCAAGGCCAAGTCCGGATCCACGTCGCCGAGCACCCGCGTGGCGGTCTCGCGCAGCCCCAGGTCCTCGCCGTACTCGACCACCAGGCGCGCCAGGTAGGGCGACACCTGCTCGGGGGCGGCGTGGGCCGCGAGCTCGAGGGCCGCGCGCCGCACGATGCGGTCGTGCTCGTCGGCATCGACCCGCCGCATCAGGGCGACCCCGACGCCGACGTGCTCGCGGTGCGCGTCCTGGATCGCCTTGCGGCGGCTGTCGATCCAGTCGTTCTGCAGCTCCACCCGCTCCGGCGGCGGCGGCGTCAGCACCGTGAGCAACTCCTCGGCACGCGCCTCGTCGACGGGGTCGACGACGAAGTCCGCGGCCGGGAGGCCCAGCGGTCCCTCGTCGGCCGAAGTCGCCTGGCCGGCGACCGACGAGCTCGGCGCCGTGACGCCGACGTTGACTGGCCCACCGGTCTCGTGGGTGCAGGCCACTAGGGCCACCGACAGCAAGAGCGCGCCGGCGATGGAGGTCGCCGGGCGCTGGCGCATCTCGCGGCAGACGGCGCGGCAATTCCTGTCGCGGGCGATGCCCGAGTGGGTGGTAACCGCGCGGAAGCTAGCCGCACGGGACGGCGTGATCGGGGCAGTGGGGGCCATGGTCGTCGTCGGTCTCGGAGCGTCGGTCGGGCAGAAGTTGTAGGCCATCGGTGCCATCGACGCTAGTTCGACCGAGGGGTCGGCGTCACGCCCACGGGCGGCGAAGTCGGCCTGCCACCCTCGGCTCGATCCGATCGAGTGCCCCCCCGGAACGGACTCCCCTCCTCGAGACCCCGACCGATTGGACGGCACACATGCGATTGCAGTCGAACTTCCGCCCCAGCGGCGACCTGCGCGACCTCGCCTCGGGCATCGGCCCGGCCCCGGCGCCCGCGAACGGCGCCAGCCGCAGGCTGTCCGCGGCGCTGCCGCCCGGCGGCGCCCTCACGCGTGCGGCGCTGCCGCCCGGCGGCGCCCTCACGCGTGCGGCGCTGTTCGCAACGCCGCTGCTGGCGCTGCTGGCGCTGCTCCCATCCTGTGGGGGCTCCTCGACCGCCACGGCCGGATCCGTCGACGGTGGGCTGGGCGGATCGGGCAGTCTGTCGATCGTCGCCTGTAGCTTGGGCTGCTCGCCCAGCTCCGGCGGTGGGCCGATCTCCTGTGCGATCAACTCGATCTACGTGAACCAGGAGCTGGCGGTCGAGTTCGACAAGCCGATCGCGCCCGCGTCGGTGAATCCGCTCAGCTTCCGCGTGGTCTCCGAGACGGGCTCCACGCCCTCTGGCGAGTACTTGGTCGATCCGAGCAATCCGCGCCGCGTCCTGTTCCGGCCCCTGGTGACCTTCGGCTCCGACGGCTTGCCCAAGTTCGGCTTCTCGCCCTCCCTGTCGTACACGATCGAAGTGCCGGCCGCCGCTCCGGGCGCCCTGGGCTTCTTCATCACCGCAGTCGACGGCCAGAAGAACGTCACTCCACTCAAGTGCTCGGTGGTGCCGTCCTTGAGCGTGCAGGACGTGGTCGTGGGCCCGCCGGTGGTGAAGGCGACGATCGAGGAGTTGACCGCGGCCGGCGCCGTCTTCGATGCCTTCTCGAGTCCTGACAGCGTGCCCCTGAACGCGCGTCTGCGCTTCGAGTTCGACGACGTGATGAATCCGGCAACCCTGTTGAACACCGTCACGTCGACCTCGGACTTCATTCAGGTCCAAGTGGATCTGGACGGCGACCTGAGCGATGCCTCGGATCAGCTGGAGGTGCTCGGCAGCTTCGAGATCGAGATCGTCCAGAGCCTCGCTCTGAAGCGCACCACGGTGATCTTCACCCCCGAAGCGGGCTTCCCGAGCGCCGGCAGCGACGGCGACGAGCCACGACGCATCGTCGTCAGTTTGCCGCCGACGATCACGGACCTGGGCGGCAACAACCTGGCCAACGCGGGGACACTGAGCTTCACGACGCAACCCGGAACTGCGACCCAAGAAGTCCTGGCGGCGACTTTCGCCCAGGGTGACGAGACCCTCGACCTGGCCCGTTCGAGCGTCGTGCACGATCCGTTGTACGAAGCCCTGAGTGGCGGGGGCGAGGTGCTGTTCACGGGGCGGTTGCTGCGCGGACTGGGCGGCGGGTCGGGCAGGCTCGGTGACCTGCTGATCCCGAGCGGAACCGAGCTGGTGCTCTCCACCGGGCCGGCGATCCCCACGCGCTTCGGGCCCGCTCTCACCAACGGCGCGGTGTTCGAGGACGGCCAGTTGGTCGCCTACGACGTGGCCGCGCAGATCGTGGACGGCGGCGCCTACCCCGCGGACTGGGCGGACAACGGGATCGATGGCGACGGGCCCGGCCAAACCGTCGCGACGGTGGTCGACGGCGTCTTCGAGTTCGCCAGCCTGACGATCGAGCCGGGCGCGCGCCTGCGCCTGGTGGGGGAGCGCGGCGCGCGCATCTTCGTACGTGGTGACGCGGACATCCGCGGCGGCGTCTTCGCCCACGGCTCCGCGGCCCTGGACCACGACGCCCTGGTCGGCTTCGGTGGAGCCGGTGGCTCGGGTGGACCCGGGGGCGGCGCCGGGGGAGACGGCGGCGACCGCGCGCTGGTCTCGGCCGAGTTCGTCGCGAAGGGGGGCTACCCCCACGCATTCGGCTCCGAGGTCATCGTAGACGGCGCTGTCGGTGGGGGTCGCGGTGGGGCGCAACCGAGTGGGGCGGACGACTTCGGCGCGGGCACGGGCGGCCGTCACTTCCCGGAGCTGCTCCCCGGTCCGACCTCGACCGAGTTGGGCGACTTCGAGGCGAACAAGACCTGTGCCACGACCCAGGTCGGCACCCCCGGTGGTGGCGGGACCTTCGCCCTCGCGGGCGGTGCGCCGACCTACGCGACGCCGATGCCCTTCGACGGTGTTCCCGTGGGACCGCTGCTCGAGTCGCCGAGCGCGAGCCTGGCTCCGGTGGGCGTCGTGCAACTGGATCCGGACGCAGGTGGATCGCTGGCTGGCGGCGCCGGGGGCGGAGGCGGCGGGATGGGCATCGCCCTCTCGCAGTTGGCCGCCCAGCCGGTGACCTGCCTGCCGATTCCGGGCTTCGACCTCTTCATCAGCATCTACCGCGACGCGAGCGGGGCCGGTGGGGGCGGTGGCGGAGGGGCCATGCAATTGCAGGTCGGTCACCGGCTCGACCTGCGCGGTGTTTTGGCCTTCGCGGGCGGGGACGGTGGCAGCGCGGACGGTGGCGTCACCACCGACGCGGCGCGGACCGCTGCTCCCGGCGGCGGGGGAAGCGGCGGCGCGCTCTTGCTGCAGGCCTTCGACCTGGAACTCGCGGGGTTCCCCGGGCTACTCGACGTGCAGGGCGGAGAGGGGGGGCGCAACGACTTCAGCGGATCCCTGGGTGGGGCCGGCGCGCCGGGGATCCTGCGACTGGAGAACTCGGCCTGGCTCGCCGGCGCACTGCCCGCCGGGGTGGCGTCGGCCGAACCGCTCGAGCTCGACGAGGTGGCAGGGTCTGTGCTGCCGTTCCTCGGGACGGAGCCCTCGGATCCGGTGCCGCTGGACCAGGTGCTCGCGCTCGGCGACTTCGCGCCCGTGTCTGCGGGGCCCGGCGCCACGGTCGGCGCCCAGAGCTGCTGGCTGTTGCCGTCGCCGGGGACGTTCGAGACCGAGTACGCCGGGGACGGGCCAGGTCCCGACGATCTGGGTTGGGACCTGATCCTCGAGCTCTCGGGGGACCTCGGTGGCACTGCGGGGCAGATCGTCAGCTACCGCGGCGATCCGGGCCCCCTGGGGGTGCTCACGGGCGGGGTCTCCCTGGCCGAGTTCCTCGGCAACGAGCTGGCGACCTCCGACTGCGGATGCAGCGGCTCCGCGATCGTCGTCCGGTTCCAGGGCGCGCGTCTGCTCGGAGCGGCGGACTCGCCCTGCGCCATCGACCTGGGCGCAGCAGGACCGCTGCTGGCCGGGTCGCTGACCCCATGGCTGGCCTCGCCGGAGGAGCTCTGGACCTACTGGGACTCGGTACTGGGGGTGGACAGCGGGCTGGCCGCGGGACGCCGCCCCAACATGCTCCGGGCCCAGGTCCTGATCGACGGCGACGATCCCCTGGCGGCGATGTTGGGTTCGATCGTGGAACTCTCGGTGACGGTCCTCGCGGACTGATTCGAGCGGCCTGGGCGCGTGGGGTGTGCGTTAGCGCACGGCGCTCCAACAACGGAGTGGACGGCGGGTGCCCATGGACCATGTGGGGCCCGGATCCATCGTGGCACGCGCCTTGCTATTGAACTCCGCGCGACGCTCAACGCCGATGGCACCACCGGCTCATCGTGGGCGCTCCACCGGCTCATCGAGACCACGCGACCGAACGGGAAAAGTCAGTAGGGGGTCGGGCGGAGCCGCCTATCATCTGCGGTCCGACCGACCACCGAGGCTCCCCACGCCTCGCCAGGGCGTTCGGGACCCCCTCGGTGACCCTGCCGACCGCCCCCGGGTGGCCTGCTCCGACGCGCTCGGACGGGCATTCGCGGGCATGACCGTCGCCTGTGGCGCGCCGCGCCGACCCTCCAGCGCAGTAATCGGCTCCGAGCTCGATTCGGCGCGACCCAACTCCCGCTCAAACCCCTCGAGCCCACAGGCTCGAAGGGCCGACCGCCAGCCTGCTCGACCGGTCCGACCCCGTCGAGTCACGACTCCAGCGCCTTCCCCACATGATCCTGCGATCCACCTCGATCTCGGCCACTGCTCGTCTGACCTTGACCGGTCTGGCCCTCTCTGGACTGGTGCTCACCGGCTGCAGCGGCGGTGGCTCGTCCACTGCCGGGTCGGTCGACACCGGCACCGACGTCGGCTCCGGCGGCCTGTCGATCGTCTCGTGCAGCCTCGGCTGTGCCGGAAGCGCCACCAGCGGCTTCTCGTGCTCGATCAACGAGGTCTACGTCAACCAGGAGATCTCGGTCGAGTTCAACAAGCCGATCAACCCGAGCTCGCTCAACGCCCTGAGCTTCCGGGTCGTCTCGGAGACCGGTTCGACCCCCAGCGGTGAGTACGCGGTCGACCCGACCAACGCCCGCCGCGCCATCTTCCGGCCCCTGGTGACCTTCGGCTCGGACGGCCTGCCCAAGTTCGGCCTCAATCCGGCGCTGTCGTACACGGTCGAGATCCCGGCTTTCGTCAGCGGTCAGTTGGGCTTCTTCGTCACCAGCTTGGCGGGCGAGAAGAACACCACGCCCCTGGCCTGCACGGTGTTGCCCAACCTCGGCGTGAACGACGCCGTCCCCGGCAACCCGGTGGTGACGCCGCTGATCGAGGAGTTGGATGGTTCGGGCAATGTCCTCGACGCCTTCTCCTCGCCGACGGACGTCGCGGCCCGGTCGCGCCTGCGACTGAATTTCAACGACGTGATGAACCCGGCCACCCTGGTCAACACGGTCACATCGACGTCCGACTTCATCGAGGTGCGCGTCGACCTCGACGGCGACCTGACGGACTCCTCCGACCAGCTGGCCATCCAGGGCACCTTCGACATCGAGATCTCCCAGGGGTTGACCGAAGTCAAGGGCACCACGGTGCTGTTCACCCCCGGCAAGAGCGACGACCCGCCGGCCGCCAAGGTCTTCCCGAAGTCCGGCAGCGACCCGCTCAACCCCCGCGTGATCGTGGTGGTGATGCCGCCGACGATCACCGACCTCGGGGGTAACCCGCTGGCCAACGCGGGGGAGGTCTCCTTCACGACCGAGGCCAGCATCGTCGGAGAAGAGTCTCTGCTGGCGACCTTCGCCGACCAGGAGCAGTCCTTCGACGGACCTCGCTCCAGCCTCGTGCGGGACACCGGCTTCACGGTCCCCGGTCTTGGCGCTGGCGAGCCGCTCTACGAGGGACGCTTGCTGCGCGGTCTCGGCGGCGGCTCCGGGCGACTCGGCGACGTGCGCGTTCCCGCCCAATCCGAAGTCGTCATCTCGACCGGCCCGATCCCGACCGTCTTCGGTCCGGATCTCGTCACTGGCGCGGTGATCGACGACAACGGCACGCCCTCGGATCCGTCCGACGACACCGTCGTCGAGTACCGCGTGAAGTCGGAGATCCTCGACTCCGGTCTCTACCCGTCCGATTGGGCGACCAACGCCATCCCCGACGACGGTCCCGGCGAGACGACGACCACGGTCTCGAACGGGGTCTTTGAGTTCGGGTCCCTCACGATCGATCCCGGTGGACGTCTGCGCCTCGTGGGGGACAACCCGGCACGTCTGTTCGTCCGCGGTGACGCGGTCGTGCGCGGCGCGATCCAGGCCACCGGCTCTACGGCCGTGGCCCACGACTCGCTCGAGCTGTTCGGTTCGTCCGGCGCCGAGCCGGGTCCGTCCGGTGGCGCTGGTGGTGCGGGAGGCGATCGCTCCAATCCGGACGCCGCCATCGCGGCACTGACCCCGGCGGGTGTCCCCAAGCACCTCCCGGGTGCGATCGTCGTCACCGACGGCACCCCCGGCGAGGGCCGCGGGGGCCTGGCCCCGGTCGGGCCTGAGGACTTCGGCGCGGGCGTCGGCGGCACCCAGTTCCCGCTCGTGCTTCCCGGCCCGCTGACTTCGGACCTGAACGGGTTCGACGCCAACAACCTTTGCACCTCGTCCCAAGTCGGTGTCCCCGGTCTCGGCGGGTCCTTCGCCTTTGCCGGCGGGACCCCCCTGTACGTGACGCCGACCCCGAGCCTCGGGGTCCCGACCCTTCCGAGCATTCCGGCCCCCAGCGGTAGCCTCTTCACGGCCGATCTCGCGAACCTCGACGAGGATGCCGGCGGCGACCTGATCGGTGGATCCGGCGGTGGTGGTGGAGGTCTCGGTATCGCCTTCACCCAGTCCAACGGCAAGCCGTTCAACTGCGGAGTGCCGCTGTTCGGCTCGGTCTTGGCCCTGAGCACGTGGAAGGACGCCAGTGGCGCCGGCGGCGGCGGCGGCGGTGGTGGCCTGCAGATGCAGGTCGGTCGGACCCTCGAGGTGCAGGGCTCGATCGCGCTCACCGGCGGCAACGGCGGCAGCCTGACCCCGACTCCCTCTGTTCAGCAGGGCAGCATGGCGGCCCCGGGTGGCGGCGGCAGCGGTGGAACGTTCCTGGCCCAGGCCTTCGAACTCGCCATTGCCAACTTCCCCGGCGTCATCGACGTCCGCGGCGGCGCGGGCGGCTTCAACCCGGCCACGGGTTCCCGCGGCGGCGACGGTGCGCCCGGCATCGTCGTGATGCAGAACTCGGCCTACCTCGCAGGCAGCTTGCCCGCGGGTGTCGGCACCGACGACCCGCTGGTGATCGGCGGCACCCCCGGGGTCCCGCTGGCCAGCGGCGAGGGTTTCAAGATCTCGCCCCAGGTGAGCCAGAACGCGTCGGACAACCCGGCCTACCTCGCGCCGCCCACGGACATCCTCCAGGTCGGCGACTTCCAGAAGGTCAACAACGGCGTCGGTGCGACGGTCGGCTTTCAGTCCTGCTGGCTGCTGCCCAGCCCCGGCGTTTTCGAGGCGACCTTCCTCGAGGACGGCATGGACCCCGACGACCTCGGCTGGGACATCCTGTTCGAGGTCGGTGGTGGCCCCCTGGGCGCCAGCACCGTGGTTTCCTACCGCGGTGATCCGGGCCCGCTCGGACTCTTCACCGGCGGCATGTCCCTGGCCGACTTCGTCGGGAACGAGCTCAAGACCGACGACTGTGCCTGCACGGGCTCCGAGATCGTCGTGCGCTTCCAGGGCGCCCGCTTCCTCTCCGACATCAGCGATCCCTGCCTGGTGGACCTGACCAGCGTGGCGAGCCCCGTCTTGGCCGGCTCGGTCACCCCGTGGCTGTCCTCGCCCACCGAGCTCAACACCTACTGGGAAGACGTGCTCGGCGCCGGCAGCGGTCTGGCGGCCCAGCGCAAGTCCAACATGGTGCGCGCTCAGGTCTTGATCGACGGCGACCAGCCCCTCTCGACGGTGATCCTCTCCGTCGTCCAGCTCGAGGTCCGCGCTCTGACGGACTGATCGCAGGTCGGTCGGTCTCTCCTGTCCGGAGAGGTCTTCGAGCCAAGTGCGCCCCGCGCGGCCATCGGTCGCGCGGGGCGCTCGCCGTTTTGGGGGTAAGCTGCGCGAGCCATGTCGCCCGAGCAGTCCGCCAAAGACGATCGCCGACTGTTCCGAGCGCGCTGGATCCTGCCGCGATCGGGGGTCGTGCACGTGGACGGCGCGGTGCAGGTCGCGGGTGGAGTGGTCGAGGAGGTCCTGCCCGACCACGGGGCCGTCGGGCGCGCCGGGGCCGCGGGGATCGAGATCGTGGACCTCGGCGACGTCGCGCTGACGCCGGGTCTGGTCAACGCCCACGCCCACCTGGAGTTGGGAGCCCTGGCTGGGCGCCTGCCCCGCGCTCGGCCCTTCGAGGAATGGGTCGGTGCACTGCTCGCGCTGCGCGCCGCGGCGGATGCCGGTGAGCTGGAATCGGGGCTGGCCCGCGACGGACGTGCGCTCCTCGAGTCGGGAACCACCGCCGTTGGCGACATCGACTCGCTCGGACTGGCCGCCACGGCTGGGCCGACGGCCATGCCCAGGCGGCGTGTGTATCGGGAGCTGCTGGACGGACGCGACGCCGCTCGACGGGCCGCGATCGTGGCCGCCCTGTCGGTTCCCCTGGCCGAAACCGATCACCTGCTCGAAGGCCTCTCGCCCCACGCCCCCTTCTCGATCTCGGACGAGCTGCTCGCTGCGGTCGCCTCGACGGCGCGCGTCCGCGGGCTTCCGGTCGCGATGCACTGGGCCGAGACCCCCGAGGAGGTGGCTTGGCTCGACGGTGGGGAGGGTTGGTTCGGACGCTTCTTCCCGCCCGCGGCCGGCATGGCGGGGATCGACGCCCTCGAGCGACACGGCCTGCTCGGTCCGGCCACGACTCTGATCCACGGCAACCACCCGCGCGCGGACGAGCCGCGGCGAATCGCCTCGGCCGGCGCTACGGTGGTGCACTGCCCGGGCTCCCACGCCTACTTCGAACGGGGTCCGTTCCCGCTCCAGCGCTACCTCGACGTGGGGGTCCCGATCGCCTTGGGCACGGACTCGAGCGCGAGCAACGATCGACTCGACATGCGGCGCGAGCTCGCCCTCTTGCGGACGGAGTTCCCCGGTCTCGATCCGATTCGAGCCTGGTCGGCGGCCACGGAGGTCGGCGCCCGGGGCCTGGGCCTGCAGGGACGGGCGGGGTGCTTGGCACCGGGCGCATGGGCCGACCTGGTCGCGTTCGAACTGCCCGAGCCGCTCCCGGCGGACTCCTGGGATTGGCTCACAGCCGCGGCGCCGGCGGTCCGCGGGACGTGGATCGGGGGCCGACCGGTCCCATCCGACGCACTTCAATAGGGCCCGAGCACAGGTCCGGATGGCCGCCGCGCGCGGACTGTCGCATTCAAGGGCTAAACTCGGGCCCCTTGACGTCTACGAGAGCGAGAGATTTGAGAGCGCCGATCACCGAAGACCAGAGCCACGCGCTCGACCTGCTGCGAAGTGCCCAGCGCTTCGTGCTGGTCGGTCACGTTCGGCCCGATGGCGACGTCCTGGGCTCCCAGGGTGGCCTGTGGTCCGTGCTGCGAGCGCTCGGCAAGCAGGTCCGCATCATCAACCCGGACCTGCCCGAGACCCAGTTCGGATTCCTGTCCGAGCAGGTGCCCTACGAGGCCTTCGACGGGGCCGGCCTCCCCGATCACGACGTGATCGTGATGCTCGACTTCGCCGAGCTCTCGCGCACCGGTCCGATGGCGAGTTCGATCGATGCCGCGGCCTCGGTCAAGTTGGTGATCGACCACCACCTGCCGCCGGCGAAGGCTTGGTGGGATCGCGCCTGGGTCGATCGGTCGGCCGCCGCAACGGGTCTGCTGGTGCTGGAGATCGCCCGCGAGCTGGGCGTGCCCCTGGATGCGACGGCGGCCACGTCGATCTTCACGGCATTGGCAACGGACACGGGCTGGTTCCGTCACAGCAACTGCGATCTCGTCGCCATGGAGGCGGCGGCGGAGTTGGTGGCAGCCGGGGCCGATCCCCATCGGATCCATCGGGCCCTGTTCAAGACCCGCACCCCCCAGCATCCGCGCCAGGTCGGAAGTATGCTGGCGGACGTGCGCTACCTGGCCGAGGGACGCATCGCCTACCTCGAAATCCCCTACGACGACGAGACCGAGGTCGACGCCGGCGACGCGGCGATCGATCTCGTTCGTGACGTTGCTGGCGTCGAGATCGCCTTGCTGCTGCGCGAGCTGGCCGACGGGCAGGTGAAGTTGTCCGCGCGCAGCGAGGGGGATGCGGACGTGTACGCCCTGGCGGCGAGCTTCGGCGGCGGAGGCCATCGCAAGGCGTCGGGCGCGGAGCTCGACGGCCCCTTGGACCAGGCCCGCGGACGGTTGTTGGCGGCGGCGACGGCGCTGGTCGGGGCGGCGGCTCCTGGCGAGGCCCCCGGCGAGGCCCCCGGCGAGGCCCCCGGCGAGGCCCCGTCAGGCCGCGGGGGCGACGGCGCCGGTTCGAATTCGGCCGAGATCGAGGAGCGACGCCCGGGGAGGATGGCCCGTTGAAGGTCGCCATCATCTCGGACCTGCACTCGAATCGCGAGTCGCTGGAGGCGGTCTACGAGCACATCCAATCCCAGGGTGTCGATGAGATCGTGTGCCTCGGCGACGTGATCGGCTACGGACCCGAGCCGGAGTTCTGCGTCGATCTGGTGCGCGGCCACACCAGTTGGTGCCTGCTCGGAAACCACGACGAGGCGCTCTTCAGCGACGCGTCGGACTTCAACTCCTACGCGCGCGCCGCGATCGATTTCACCCGCAAGCGCATGGAGCCCCGCTGGTGGAGTTCCGCCGAGCGTCGAGCCCGGTGGCGTTTCTTGCAGGGTCTACCGCGCACCAAGAGCATCGGGCGCTTCCACTTCTTCCACGGTTCGCCCCGCGACCCGGTGCGGGAGTACGTGCTGTCCACCGACGGCATCCTCAACCCGGAGAAGCTGACCGACATTTTCTCGCGCTTCGACGGCGTGGCCTTCGCCGGGCACACCCACCAGCCCGGACTGCACGACGAGGACTTGCACTGGCACGGGATGGACGGGCGCGACACCCTGACCCTGCCCCTGCCCCCGGGCCAAAAGGCCTTCGTCAACGTCGGCTCCACCGGCCAACCGCGAGACGGGGACAGCCGAGCTTGCTACGCGATCCTCGAGGATGAGCAGGTGACCTGGCACCGGGTGGTCTACGACTACCGCGTCACCCAGCAGAAGATCCTGGCCACTGGCGCGCTACCGACGATCCTCGCCCGACGGCTCGAGGTCGGGAAGTAGCTCGGACTGGACCGCGCGCCGCGCTCAGCTCCAGAAGCGCAGGGTGTCGCGGACCACGTGGCGGAACAACTGGGGGTTCTTGCGCAGGCGCCGCTGGCTGTAGGCGCGCCACTCGGGCCCGTAGGGCACGTAGACGCGGACCCGGTGGCCGTCGTCCTTCCAGAGCTTCCAGAGGGGCTCGCGCACGCCGAGCAGCACCTGGAACTCGTACCGGTCGGTGCCGAGGCCGCGCTCGGTGACCAACTTGATCAGGTCAGCCGCCATGACCTCGTCGTGGGTCGCGAGCGAGACCGTGGCGCCGCGATCGAAGAGCTGCGCGGTGCAGGCCAGGTAGGCGTCGCGAATGGCCCCGGGGGCGGTGTGGGCGATCTCGGCGGGCTCGAGGTAGATGCCCTTGACCATGCGGACGTCGAGGGGGCCAGGGGCCAGGGCCTCGATGTCGACCGGCGTCCGCAACAGGCGCGATTGGAGCACGATCCCGACGTTGTGGTGCTCGCGGCGCAGCCGCTCGAACACGCGCAGGGTGCGCTCGGTCGTCGCGTGGTCCTCCATCTCCACGCGCAGGAACTGACCCAGACCCGCGCAGTGCCCCGCGAGCTGGTGGTAGATGTCGAAGGCCAGGTCCTCGGACAGCTCGAGACCGACGTGGGTGGGCTTGACCGACACGTAGGCGTCGAGTCTGGCCGCATGGACCGCATCGGCGGCGGCGGTGTAGCTGTGCAGCACCTTGCGCGCCTGGGCCTCGTCCCGCACGTCCTCGCCGAGCAGATCGATCACGCCCGCATGCCCCTCCGACGCCAGGCCCTGCAGGCGCGCGATGGCCTCGTCGAGCCGTTCGCCGGCGATGTAGCGCCCCGCGAGCCGACGCATGATCGGTGTCGGGATGAGGGGCAGGGTCGAGAGGACGATCTGGTCGAGGGCGCTCATGGTTCGCGGCCCATTCTGCCATCGGCGCCGGTGGGGAGTAGAGGGGCCAGGCGGGCTCGCAGTTCCGCGGGGGTCCGGCCCGCGGGCTCGGCTAAGCTCCTCCAATGGGTGTCGAACGATCCGACGCGGCGTCTGCTCCGGCGAGCGACGAGGCGCTCGTGGTGCTGGTCACCGCCCCCGATCTGGCCGTGGCCGATCGGCTGGCCGCCGACCTGGTGCAGCGCCGCATCGCGGCCTGCGTCAACCTCGTCGAGGGCGTGACCAGCGTCTACCGTTGGGAGGGCCAGGTGCAGCGCGCCGCCGAGGTCCTCATGGTGGTCAAGACCGTTCGCGCCCGGCTGCGGGAGCTCGAGGCCTTCTTGGGCGCCGAGCACCCCTACGAGGTTCCAGAGTGCGTGGCCCTGGCCCCGGCCCACGTGGCCGGGCCCTACCTCGGCTGGCTGCGGGACGCGACGAGGCCTTGATGGACGCGAACCTCGAGGCCCTGGGGAGTGGCTCTCCGGGACGCGCGGCGCGCGCCGGCCTGTGGGTCGGGCCCCTGCTCGCGGGCCTCTTGCTGTTCACCCCCGGGCTGCCCCTCGATCCGCTCCAGCGGCGCGCGGCAGCGGTGACCGCCCTGGTGGCGACCTGGTGGCTGACCGAGGCCCTGCCGATCGGGATCACCTCCCTGGTCCCGGCCGTGTTGTTGCCGCTGCTCGGCGTGCTCGACGGTCGATCCGCGGCCACGGCCTACATGAACGACCTGATCTTCCTCTTTCTGGGGGCCTTCATGCTGGCCCTGGGAGTGGAGCGATGGGGCGTCCATCGGCGCCTGGCCCTGGGCGTGGTGGGGGCGGTCGGCGCCCATCCGCGGCGCATCGTGCTGGGCTTCATGCTGGCTTCAGCCCTCTTGTCGATGTGGCTCAACAACACGGCCACGACGCTGATGATGCTGCCCATCGGCGTGGCAGTGATCGAAGCCGTGCGCGGCCGACGCGGGAGCTCGTCCGACGATCCCTTCGCCATGGCACTGCTCTTGGGGCTGGCCTACTCCGCCTCCGTCGGCGGCGTGGCCACGCCCGTGGGCACCGCGCCGAACCAGGTCTTCCTGGCCCGCTACGCTGCGGACTTCCCCGAGCTCCCGCCGATCACCTTCGCCCAGTGGATGTTGGCCTGGGTTCCGCTGGTGGTCCTGTTCGTACCGGTGGGCTGGCTGCTCTTGACGCGGGTGTTCTTGAAGGTCGAGGCCGAGGGCGAAGCCGGGGCCGACGTGATCGCCGCGGAACGACGCGCACTGGGCCGGATGCGGCCCGCCGAGCGGCGCATGGCGCTCGTGTTCGGGATCACCGCGCTCCTGTGGGTCACCCGCGCCGACCTGCCGATCGGATCGGTCACGATCCCCGGCTGGCACGACCTGCTCGGTGCCCTCGTCGCGCCGGGCGTGGACCTGGGCCCGAACATGGTCACCAACGCCACCGTGGCGATCGGCATGGCGGTGGTCTGCTTCCTCGTTCCGGCCGGCGACGGCAGCGGAGCGCGCCTGCTCGATTGGCCCTCGGTCATGGTCCTGCCCTGGGACGTGCTGCTCTTGCTGGGCGGCGGCTTCTGTATCGCCGACGGCTTCAAGGCCTCGGGCTTGGACGTGCTGATCGGGGAGTTGATCGGTCCGTCCTTCGGGGTCCTGGGTCCGACGCTGTTGGTCCTGTGCGTGGTCGCGGCCATGAGTTTCTTGACCGAGGTCACCTCGAACACGGCGACGACCCAGGTGCTCTTGCCCGTCTTGGCCAGCGCCGCGGTTCAGGCCGGCATCGATCCGCGCACCACGATGTTGCCCGCGACCATTGCCGCTTCTTGCGCCTTCATGTTGCCCGTGGCGACGCCGCCCAATGCCGTCGTCTTCTCCAGCGGCAGGGTGCCGATACACCGCATGGCGCGGGTCGGCTTCGGCGTCAACCTGACGCTGGTCGTGATGATCACGCTGATCTACCAGCTCTGGGTCCGGCGCATCCTGGGCATCGAGTAGGCCCCGTCAGTCGCCGGCCGCCGTCAGCGGCCGAGTTCGGCCAAGAGCCGCGCCGCGCCAGCGTGCTCCGGGTCGCGCTCGAGGACGGCCTGGGCCAAACCGCGCGCGCGGGCGCGGGCGCCGAAGTCGGCGGGCCGGGCCGTGACCAGGGCCGCACCCAGGAGGACCTCGAGTTCGTCGCGGAAGGGGTCGTTCTTCGCGGCCGCCGCCGTCCACTGCTCGAGCAGCTCCAAGGCCCGCGCCGGGTCCGCCGTGCGTCCGTCGTCCGCGCGCAGCAGCACCCCGGCCAACTCGTAGACCGCGTCCGCCCGCGCGGGCTCGATCGCCAGGGCCCGCTCGAAGCGTCCGCGGGCCACGCGCCAGGCGCCCTGTGCCGTGGACTCGCGGCCGAGCTGCACCCAACCGGTGGCGGCGTCGCCGCGGGCGTGGTCGAAGAGCTGCCGCGGGTAGTCGCCCTCGAAGGGCAGCCAACTCTGGGCGGCGAGCCCCAGTCCGATGACGAGGGCGACGAGGCCGCGCGCACCCGGGCGTTCGCGTCCCCGCATCCATTCGACCAGGCGCACGGCCCCGGCGGCCGAGAAGGGCAAGAGGGCCGGGATCCAGGGCAGTCTGAAACGCGAGTAGGTGAAGTACAGGAGCCCCGCCGCCAGGCCGGCGGCAATCCAACCGAGCAGGGCCCCCGCCTGGCGCACGCGACCCAGGCCCAGGGCGGCCAAGCCCAGGATCAACCCGAACGGCAGGGGCGCGAGCCACAGACCCGGCGCGTCGGCGCGGATCGACGCCGGCACGTACTGGATGCCGAACTCGGTGCTGGAGAGGTTGTCGGCCAGCTTGAGACCCCACAGGCCCAGGGCGTCCGCGGGATGCTCGGCGATCCACGCGCGGCCACGCGCGAACCACCAGGCCGAAGCCTCGCTCTCGTCGACCTCGTGACCCAGGTCCTGCGCGGCGATGGCGAGGGAGACGTCGCGCTGCTCGTCGATCGCGCCCCACTCGGGACCCGGCGCGTGGAAGGTGCCGTGGGCCTGGGCGTTGTTGCCGAACCAGAAGTTGACTCCGCCGTTGGCGCTGACGAGCACCGACTGGCCGCTGCGCGAGTGGTTGCTGATCCAGCCCGGGGCCAGGCCCACAGCCAGACCTGCGCCGGCCACGGCCGCGGTGCCGAGCAACACACGCGGCTTCGGCAACCGCCGCGCGAGGGCCAGGCTGATCAACGCGCCCAGGCCGGCCCCCGGCAGGGCCAGGAGCAGGTTCGGTCGCGCCAGGCAGGCGACGCCCGCGGCGAGCCCGGCCAGGGCGGCGGCGGCCGGCGCCGCGCGTCCGACTTCCAGGCTGCGGACGAT
Organism: Engelhardtia mirabilis; assembly: GCA_007751255.1. Classification (GTDB taxonomy): domain Bacteria; phylum Planctomycetota; class UBA1135; order UBA1135; genus Engelhardtia; species Engelhardtia mirabilis. The sequence goes on along the minus strand of CP036296.1, from coordinate 5,095,599 downwards.
CGCGAGCCCGGCCAACAGCACCACCACGCACAGGGGCAGCGCCGCGTTGACACCGAGCAAGCGCGTCTCGAACAGCACGACCGGCATGTAGAGCGTCCACATCCAGCCTGCGACCAGGCCCGTGCGCCGGTCGGTCACGCTCCAGGCCAGGCGCGCGACGAGCGCCGTGACGGCGACGCCCACGGCCAGTTGCGCGGCGATGGTCAGCGCCAGGGCTCCGCCGCTCGCGCGATAGAAGAGGCCCAAGATCCACGGATAGAGCGGCGGCAGCCAGTGGGGCCGTCCGGCCAGCCAGGTCTCGCCGGACACCTCGGTCCTGGCCCAGGCGTCGTAGAAGGCCGCGTCCGAGAGCAGCGCGCGGGTCAGCGGGTCGCTGATCCACAGGTGCAGCCCGAGCACCAGGCGCAGGGCCGCGGCTCCGGCCAGGAGCCAGAGCAGCCCGCGATCGCGCCACCAGGGCGCTCGCGGATCGTCGGCGGCGGCGTTCGGAGCGTCGTTCATCGCGTGCGGATCGACGGGCGTCTGCGGCGCGCCGTCCTGCGTCCGTAGAATGCCGCCCATGAGCTGCCGCCGCACGCACCGCCTTCCGGGCGTCGCCCACCCTCGCCGGAGGTCGCGGGCCCTGGCCCTGGTCGCGACGCTGGCCGCAGCCGGCGCCCTGGGCGCTTGTCGCGAAGCCAAGCGCCCCGGCGAGCCGCCGCGGGACGTGCTCCTGATCACCGTCGACACCCTGCGCGCCGACCACGTCACCTACTGGAACTACCCGCGGCCCACCACCAATCTGGGCTTCGGCGAGGCCGAGTGGATCAGCGGGCGCGCCCTGGCCATCGACGACCTGGCGGGTCAGGGCGTGGCCTTCGCCAACGCCTTCGCGCCCCGCGGCCAGACCTTCCCCTCGGTCGCGACGCTGATGACCGGCGCCACGCCCTTCGAGCACGGTTCGGTCGACAATCGCGACCGGCTGCGCGACGACGTGGTGACCCTGGCCGAGCGCCTGGGCGAGGCCGGCTTCGCCACCGGCGGCTTCACGGCCAATCGCCTGTTGGTGCCGGGCTCGGGGATCGAGCAGGGCTTCGACCGCTTCTTCCCGGCCGCCGAGCAGGTGCTGGCCTACTTCGGCGATCCGAACCGCGACCGCGATCGCGATGTGCTGGCGGCGGCCAGCGAGTGGGTCACAGCCCAGCGCGCCGCGGAGCCCGACCGCCCGACATTCACCTGGGTGCACCTGATGGGGCCGCACCTGCCCTACGACCCGGCGCCCCTGGGGGACACGGACTTCGCCGCGCAGTTCGTCGACCCCTACTACGAGGGCGAGGCGGACGGCAGCCGCGAGTTCCTCGACGCGGCCTACGCCGAGGATCGGCCCCTGTCGGGCTTGGACGTGCAGCAGGTCGTCTCCTACTACGACGCCGAGATCGCGCGGGTCAATCGGCTGCTGAACGGCTTCCTCTACGTCTACGGCCGCATCGACGAGCCCGATGGCGTGCGCCCCCTCGAGCGCACCCTGCTCGTCTTCGCGGCGGACCACGGTGAGGAGCTCTACCAGCGCAACCGCTACTGGGCCCACAGCAAGTCGGTCTACTCGTCGGTGCTGCACGTGCCGCTCTTCTTCCGGCACCCGAAGAGCCTGACCGGGCGACGCGTGATGGCAGAGCTGGTGACCCTGGCCGACGTGGCGCCGACGATCTGCGACTGGTTCGAGCTGGAGCCTCCCAACGACGCCAGCGGGCGCAGCCTGTTGCCGACGTTCTACGAGAACGACCCGCGCGAGTTCGCCCCGTCGCCGGCCTTCGGGCACTGGCGCGACTCGATCTTCACCGTGCGGACCGAGCACTGGCGCTTGGTCTGGAATCCCGACGGGGTGCAACCGGACGACCCGCCGGCGGGGCCGTACCACGTGCCGCCGCTCGCGCTGTACGACCTGGAGCGCGATCCGCTCGAGCTCGTGGACTGCGCCGCAGCCCACCCGAAGGTCGTCGCCAAGCTGCTCGATCAACTGCAACAGTGGATCGCCAGCCAGCCGGTCGATCGGGAGCGTCAGCGGGAGTTGGGCGCGGATCGGGCGGCAGCGCTCGAGGCGCTGGGTTACATCGACGGCGACGAGGCGCGGCGCGCCGGTGCCGAGACTCGGGCCGACCCGGAAGACGGCGCCGAGTGAGCGAGGCCAGGGACCAGGGGGCGAGCGTCGGGCTGTCGGTCCCGGCTCTGGTCGGATTGGCCCTCGGGATCGGCGCGGCCCTGTCGGCGCTGGGACTCGCGCCGAAGGCGCTGCTCGTGGTCGGTGGGGGCTGGCTGCTCTTGGCCGGCGCTTGGCCGCTCTTGGCCCGCGCCACGCCGGGACCGGCGTCGCCGCTCAAGTTGGTGCTGAACGCGGGGCTCCTGTCGCCGATCCTGGCCCTGGCCCTCGACGTGGCCGCGCGCACGACCCTGTTCGTGGGGGAGGCGGCGGCCGACCGAGCCCTGGCCCTGGTGCTCGTGATCTTGGCGCTGTCGCAACTCGTCGGTCGCGGCGCGCGCGTGCGGCGCGAGCGGCTCTCGTTCGGCGCCTGGGCCGCGATCGCCCTGGCCCTCGCCATCGGCGGATGGAGCGCATGGATGCTCTTGCGCGGCAACGCGACGCGGGTCAGCTACCACGGCCTCCTGCACTCGGGCCTGGCCCTGGCGACCGAGCGCGGACTGCCTCCGCACAACCCGTGGTTGGCGGGCGAGGGCCTGGGCTACTACTGGGCTTGGCACGCCCTCGGCGGCCTCGTCATGCGGACTGCGAGGATCGCTCCGACCGAGGCCTTCGCCGTCATCGGTGTCTGGGCGGCGGTCTTGCATGTGCTGGCGCTGCAGCAGCTCGCGGCCGTGCTGCTCCGCGACGGGCGGCGCGAGCTCGCGGCCATCGCTGCCGGGCTCTTCGGCCTGAACGCCATCGGCGGCCTCGCCGTCCTGGCGCGCGGCACCTTCACCGCGACGCCGGAGTCGAACGGCGCCCTGCTGGCCGCCCTGCGCGAGCAACTGGTGCCCTCGGCCGCCAGTGGACTCTTGTGGGATCCGCGTGTGGCCTTCGGCCTCTCGAAGCTCGGCAACCTGTCGTCCTACCCGGCATCCCTGGCCCTGTTGCTCGGCGGCTTCGCGGCCGCGGGGCACGCCCTGCGCCACGGCCGCCGGCCCTGGATCGGTCTGACCGCGCTGCACTTGGGCGCGAGCTTCGCGATCAATCCGTTGGTCGGCGCCGCCGGCATCGGCATCGTCGGCCTGGCGGCCCTGGTCCACGGGCGCGGCGCGCGGGCACGCTTCGGCCTCGCGGCGGCGCTCGTCCTGTGTGCCCTGCCCGGAGTGGTGTTGGTGCAAGCGGCGCGCGCGGCCTACAGCGGCGCGGCCCTCGGCTTCGTCTTCGATCCGACGCGCTTGGTCTGGGTCGGAGGGCCCCTGGCGCTGCTCCTGCCGCCGGCGTTGATCGGCTACCGCAGCCTGCGGCGCGAGATCGAGCCGATGGACGCCCGGCGCGCGAGCCTCGGGTTGGTGGCCCTGGCCTGCGTGGCCTTCGTGGCCGCCGCGCTCTTCGTCGAGCTGCCCTATGCCAACGAGTACAAGTTCGTGCGCTTGGCCGCCTTCCCGACGGGGATCCTGGCCGCGGCAGGGCTCGCCCACGGCTGGCGCAGGGGCGGCGCGGCGCGGGTCGTGGCGGGCGCATGGATCCTGCTCGGACTGGCTGGCGCCATCCCCAACCTGATCCTGGGCACCAGTGCCTACGCGCACCTGGCCGGCCAGGACCTGCCCTTGATCGAGGCTGATCGACGGTTGTCGCCGGCGGGTGGCGGTGCGCCTGGTGCCGACGACGTCGTCGCCGCCTACGACTTCCTGGCCACGGACCCGGGCTTGCGGGCCCTCGCACCCGCGCTGATCGCCGACGTGGCGCGCGAGCGCGGCGAGGCCTTCGGCGCACAGGCCCACGCCTTCACCCGCGCCGACAACCTGCAGGCCCACGAGGCCGCGGCCTTCGCCGCCGTCGATCTGTGGGTCGATCGGCCCTCGCAGGTGCTCGACGCCGGCGACCCCACGGCGGCCCGGCGGATGCAGGCCGTGTCCCAGCTCTACCGCGCTGCGGCTCCCTGGGACGAGGCCACTCGCAAGCTGGTCTTCGAGAGTGGGCGCCCGCTCGTCATGCTGGTGGGCGAGGCCGAGCGCCGCGCGCGCCCGGCGATCGACGCCGACCTCGAGCGCTCGGGCTTTCGCCTCGTGTTCGAGTCCGGCAGTGCCCGGCTCTACTTGTCACCCGGGCACGAGCTCCCGCGCTCCGAAGCGGACCTCCCACGATGAGCCTCTCCTCGCGCCCGACCGTGATCCAACAGGCCGACCGCCTGTGTGCCCTGGGGGTGTTCCTGGTGGTGCTCGCGGTGTACACGGCGACCTTCATCGGGCTGCCGGGCAACCCCGACGCGGAGGTGGAGTTCCAAACCACGCGCAGCCTCGCCCTGGGCGAGGGCTTCGCCATTTCGAGCGAGACGCCCGAGGGCACGGGCGTGATCGCCCTGCGCTACGACGTGCGCGAGGGCACCGGCGGCCGCTTCTACTCGTGGTTCGGGATCGGGCAGGCCCTGGCCGGGGTGCCGTTCTTCTGGGCCGGGCGCGGCATCTCCGCGATCTTCCCGCAGTTCGAAGCGCGGCACATGGAGACCCAGGCCTACGGCCTCTCGCGCTCGGAGTACTTCGAACACCTGCTCGTCGGCTGGCGCACGCCCCTGTGCGGTGCGCTGACCTGCCTGCTGCTGTTCCTGATCGCGCGTCGCATCAGCGTGACCCGGCGCATGGCGGTCCTGGCCGCCCTCGGATACGGCCTGTGCACCTTCGCCTGGCCCCAGGCGCGCGACAACCTCTCGGACGTCCAGGCCACTTTCCTGTTGGCCGTGTGCGTGCACCTGCACCTGCGCGTGCGTGAGTCCTTCTGGCAGTTCGAGCGTCCCGCCCGTTGGGTGCTGGCTTCGCTGGGATTCGCGGCGGGCGCGATGGTGTTGACGCGCGTGCTCACGGCGCCCGTGGCCCTGGTGTTGGCCCTGGCGCTGGCCTGGATCGTGATCGCCGGTCGCAAGCGCATGTGGAGCAACCCGCTGCTCGGCGGGCAGGCCGGTGGCAAGCGCGCCGCGATGGACATGGTTTGGTTCGCGGTGCCGGCGGCGCTCGCGGCGGCGGTGCTCCTGTGGGCCAACCTGGCGCGCTTCGGCAATCCGCTCGAGTCCGGCTACGGCGCCGCGGTCGGCTCGGGCACGTTCTTCAGCTACCCGCCGCTGCTCGGGCTCGCGGGCGTCACGATCGCCCCGGGCAAGGGGGCGCTGTGGATGGCGCCGGCCCTGCTGCTGGCTCCCATTGGTCTGTGGCGCCTGCGCGACGACCGCGTCGTCGTCGCGTTGATCCTCGCGGTCGCGCTCGTCGTCAGCCTGCCGGTGATCCACACCCAGACCTTCCACGGCGCGTGGACCTACGGACCGCGCTACTTGCTGCCGGCGGTCTTCATCCTGTGGCTCGCCGTGGCGGCGGGCTTCGACCAACTGCGGGCCCAGAGCGTCCACTGGGTCGCACCGGTGCTGCTGATGTTCGGCGTCGTCACCAGCCTGCCGGGCGTGCTGGTCGACCAGGCGACGCACCACGACCTGGCCCTGCAAGCGGCCCGCGAGGTTTGGCCGGCGGTGCCGGGCGACACCGAGCGCGAGCGCGACGAACACCGCTTCATCGCCCTGCAGTGGGATTGGCGCTTCGCGGCCCCCTGGGCCCACTGGCGGATCTTCCGCCACCGCGCAGCGGGTCTGCCCGAAGAGTTCGACGCCGGCCAGATCTACTTCGTCGCGCCCGGCACGCTGCTGCGTCCGCAGCACGACCGCTCCCGGGGCTTCCGGCACCTGGCCTGGGTCGACCTCGAGGAGCGGCTCGACGGCAGGGTCTGGCCGGCGGTGCTGATCGTGCTGTTGATGCTGGGGGTGGGCAGCGTCCAACTGGTGCGCGGGCTGGATCCGACCCGCCCCTGAGTCGCCGGATTTGTCCCGCGGGCACCGATTCGGGCCGCAGCCGCGGCACAGGGCGCCGAAGGCTCAAGGGCGGCTCGACTCGGCCCGATCAGGTTCCCATGGGGACCCTCCGCCTTGCGACCGCCGCGGGCCTGATCGCCGCTTGCCTGCCGACCTCCTGGGGTGGGGGGGACGAGGACCAGCGGCCCTTGATCGGGCCCGTCCCGGCCCTCCCGGCGCCGTTGGTGGCGCCCGAGGAGCCCGGCGAGGACCTGCCCCCGGCCGAGGTGGAGACCTTCGGCTTGTGGGCGACCGGGGCCGGGCCCACGGATCGGCCCCTGGGGGTCATGCGGCACGTGCGGCTCCAGCGCCCCAGCGGGACCTGGCAGGCGGAGCAGGAGCTGATCCTGTTCGAGCCCGACATGCGGGTGCACCAGGTGGAGCGGCACGGGGTCTCCCTGTGCCAGCTCATCTACCGCGAGATCGCCCATGGGGCCGGTCGGACCGTGCGCGCGCGCTGGCCCCAGCCCGACGCGCGTCCGCCCCTCGGGCGCGCCGAGCGCCTGCGCGAGTGGGAGCCGCAGGTGGTCCAGTGGGCCGCCGACGAGCGCCGGGTCGACGACTTCCCGGGCGCGCGCGGCTGGTCGGGCGCCCTGAGTCTGATCGAGCGCCAGCGTTGGGGCCTGTTGGGCACGGGGGAGGTGGTGCGCTTCGAACCCCTCTCCGGTCGCCCCGAGCCCCTGCACGTCACCCAAGTGAGTCCGGGCGGGACGCTCGCCGGTTGGCGCTGGTACGCCTGGACGGGCCCCGAGGGGGAGGCTCGTGGGTGGATGCTCTACTGGAAACGGGAACTCGTCTCCCTCGCATGGCAAGGGGGCGGATTCGTCGCGCGGCGCATCCGACCCGAGGTCCACGCCGAACTCCAGCGCGACGCCTGATCGGACCTGCCCCGAAATCGGACGGGCGGGCTCGGATAGGAACCTGGTAGTTCCACGAAGAGCTGCATTTAGCGACCCTAGCGGGCTCGCGAACCCCCCTCTGAGTTCTCGGGTCCCCCCCCCAGGTTGCCCCGAGCGATCGGATCTTCGCTCGACCCGTCCCGCGGGCGTCCCTGGTGACGTACGCGGATCGAGACCGTCCCCCCGCCGGCCTGCCTCGAGGCGCCGGCCAGTCCCCCGCCCCCAACGTGATTCCCGAGCCGCCTTCCGCCCGCCGCCCCCTGCCGGCGGCGCTTCTGACGTTCGTGGCCCTGGCCGCGGGCGGCTGCCTGAGCGCCGACGAGTACCGCGTCCAGGCCGATGACGAGGTCTACGCGATCATCGCCGAGCGTCGCGCCGAGTTTGTGGCCGACCCGGAGGCCTTCACCATCGACCCCGATGGCGAGAGCCTGGCCTGGCGCTACATGTCCGGCGAGATCCCCCTCTCCGAGCCCCTGGGCCCGATCGGGTTGGTCGAGTGCATCCGGCTCTCCGCCGCCACGGACACCGAGGTCCAGTCGCGCAAGGAGTCCCTGTACCTGACCGCGCTCGACCTGACCTTCGCCCGCTACCTGTTCGGGGTCCAGCCGAATGCCGGCGCCTCCGCGACGCTCACCGGCCAGAACGAGGGCCTCGAGGCGACCTCGGCCGCCGCCAGCGTCAGTGCGGGCTTCAGTCGGGTGCTCGGCAGTGGGGCGCAGATCGTCGGGAACGTCGGCCTGTCGATCTTCCGCGGGCTGCTCTCCAGCGAGGACTGGGACCCGGCCTCTTCGATCGGGTTCTCGATCACCCAGCCCCTGCTCTCGGGCTTCGGCAGCGCGATCACCCTCGAGCCCCTGACCCAGGCCGAACGCAACGTCGTCTACGAGGTGCGCTCCTTCGAGCGCTTCCGTCGGACCTTCGCCTTCTCGATCGCCTCGGACTACTTCCGGGTGCTGCAGGCCTACGACACCCTGGAGAACGCCGAGGCCAACCTGGCGAGCCTGGTGCTGCTGTCGGAGCGCAACGTCGCCCTGGCCGAGTCGGGCCGCCTCTCCGACACCCAGGTGGACCAGGCCAGGCAGGACCGCCTGCGCGCCGAGACCAGCGTGATCGACTCGCGCCAGACCCTCGAGGGGCTGCTCGACAACTTCAAGGACCGCCTCGGGCTGCCGCTCGAGGTCGAGTTGTCCCTGGACCGCACGGAGCTGGAACGTGTGGTCGAGAGCGGCATCGAAGACCTGGGCCACACGGCCGACGAGGTGATCGAGTTGGCCCTCACGCGGCGCTTCGACTACCGCAACGCCGTCGATCGGATCCAAGATTCCGAGCGCGACGTGATGATCGCCGCCGACGACCTGCGCGGCAGCCTCGGTCTGGACATCGACGTCAACGCCACCAGCCAGCCGGGCCAGCCCCTGGCCTACGACAAGCAGGGCTTCTTCTGGTCCGTCGGCCTCGACCTCGACCTGCCCATCGACCGCCTCAGCGAGCGCAACTCCTACCGCGGGGCCCTGGTCTCGCTGCAGGCCGCCGAGCGATCGGCCGCGGACCTGGCGATCTCGATCGAACTCTCCCTGCGGGCGAGTTTGCGGGAGTTGGTCAGCCGCAAGCAGGCCTATGAGATCCAGAAGAACTCGGTCGCCCTGGCCGAGCGCCGGGTCGACAGCACCACGCTCAACTTCGAGGCCGGGCGCGTGGAGACGCGCGACTTGCTCGAGGCCCGCGACGACCTGGTCGTCGCCCGCGACGCCCTGACCAGAGCCCTGGTCGACTACCACCTGGCCACCCTGGCCCTGTACCGCGACATCGAGGCACTCGTCGTCGACGAGGACTCCCTGCGGCCCGACGACGAAGCGCTCGAAGCGCTGACGGAGAACGACGAATGAGCAAGACGCCGATTGTCCTGATCGTTCTGCTGGCCGCCCTCGCGGGCGGCGGCTACATGGCCAACGAGGCCGGGCTGTTCGATGGTGAAGACGGGTTGGGCGTCGACGGGGTCGCGGTGCGCCGCGGGACCCTGGTCGTCGACGTGGTCGAGAAGGGCAACCTCAAGGCCGCCCGCTCGGAGGATCTGGCCAGCGAGCTGGAGGGCTCCAGCACGATCCTCTTCCTGATCGATGAGGGCGTGCGCGTCGAGCCCGGCGACCTCCTTGTCGAGCTGGATGCGACCGACCTGATCGAGCGCAAGATCTCCCAGGAGATCTCGGTGCAGAACGCCGAGGGCGCTTCGATCAAGTCGCAGCAGCAGCTCGCGATCCAGGAGAGCCAGAACCTCAGCGACCTGGCGGCCGCCCGGCGAAAGCTGGACTTCGCCAAGGAGGATCTGAAGAAGTACGTCGAGGGCGATTGGCCCCAGGAGCGTCGCGCCGCGGAGGACGCGATCCTGCTGTCGGAGGAAGAACTCAAGCGCGCCAAGGACAAGCTCGAATGGTCCCGCCGGCTCGACGAGCAGGGCTTCATCACCCGCACCGAGCTCGAGGCCGACCAGCTCGCGACCACCCGGGCCGAGATCCAGCTCGAGGAGCGCAAGCGCACCCTCGAGCTGCTCGCGGAGTACGACAACCCGCGCCAGATCCGCTCTCTGGAGGCTGACGTCGAGGAGAGCGAGCGCGAGCTCGAGCGCGTGGGCCTGCAGGCCGACGCCCGCCTCGTCGACTACAAGGCCGACATGCGGACCAACGAGGCCAAGCTCCAGATCGAGCGCGACAAGCTCGCCAAGTACGAGGCCCAGATCGGCAAGTCGAGCATCTACGCCCCCGTCGGCGGCCTCGTGGTGTACGCGACCGACGGCGGTGGACGCATGGGCGGGCGCGACGATCCGATCGCCGAGGGCACGAGCGTTCGCGAACGCCAGAAGATCATCTCGATCCCGTCGTCCGACCAGATGACGATCGAGGCCTCGCTGCACGAGTCGGTGATCGAGCTGGTCGAGGTCGGACAGCAGGTCGTCGTGCGTATCGACGCCCTGCCCGGCCGACAGTTCGAGGGCCGCGTGCGCTTCAAGGCGATCCTGCCCGACAGCAACAGCTGGTGGGCCAACCCGAACCTGCGCGTCTACCGCTGCGAGATCGACGTGGTCAAGCCGGACCCGGCCATGCGTCCCGGCATGTCCTGCTCGGTGGAGATCAAGGTCGACGAGATCCCCGACGCTCTGATGGTGCCGGTCCAGGCCGTGGTGCCTTCCGGTGGCAAGCAAGTGGTCTTCGTCGCCGCCGGCGGCGACGTCGAAGAGCGCGAGGTCACCATCGGCGCCCAGAGCACCGCTTGGGTTCAGATCATCGAGGGCGTGGCCGAGGGCGAGGTGGTCATGCTGAGCCCGCCCGAGGGCTACGAGCTCGAGCCGGAGCCCGAGGAGGAGTTCCCGGCCGATGGCGGCTCGATGGGCATGGGCATGGGCATGGGCATGGGCATGGGCATGGGCATGGGCATGGGCGCGCCGTCGTCGATGCCCTCAGGCGGCATGCCCTCGCGCGAATCCGGTGGCGGTCGAGCGGCGAGCGGCGGCGAGGGCGGCGGAAGACGGCCCGGCGGCCCGACCGGCGAGAACTCCAGCAGCGGCAAGCCGCCCGGTGGCGACTGGTCCAAGGGCTCGACCGGAGCCGGATCCGGCGGCGGCGGAGCGCCTGCGACCACCGAGCGAGGCAACTCCGAGTGAGTACCGTCGCATCACAGGTGCCGGCCGCTGCGGGCTTGGCCGACTCGGTTGCTTCGCTCCAGAACGTCAGCCGTGTCTACAACCCCGGCCCGAACGAAGTGCGCGCCCTGGACGGCTTCTCGTTCGACTTCCGGGCGGGGGAGTACTGGGCGATCATGGGCAGCTCCGGCAGTGGTAAGTCGACCCTGCTGAACATCCTGGGCTGCCTCGATCGGCCCACGTCGGGCGACTACCTGGTGCGCGGCACGCGCATCTCGGAACTCGACGACGACGAGCTCTCCGAGCTGCGCAGCAAGGAGCTGGGTTTCGTCTTCCAGAGCTACAACCTGATCGCGCAGCTCGACGTGCTCGAGAACATCATGGTCCCGCTGCTGTACCAGGACCGGCCGCCGGCGGACGGCGAGGAGCGCGCGCGCATGTTGGCCGAGCGGGTCGGGCTGGGCTCGCGGCTGACCCACCGGCCCAAGGAGCTCTCGGGCGGCCAGCAGCAGCGCGTCGCCATCGCCCGGGCCCTGATCAACAACCCCGCTCTGATTCTGGCCGACGAGGCCACCGGTAACCTGGACAGCCAGACCGCGGACGAGATTCTCGAACTGTTCGACGAACTGCACGCCGAGGGCAAGACGATCCTGCTCGTGACCCACGAGCCCGATGTCGGTGGCCGCGCTCAGCACCTGCTGAAGCTCAAGGACGGCTACATCGAGGAAGAGATCCGCTAGCCGCGGGCCAGGCATCGCCATGGGAAGAAGCACGCTCTATCGCGCCGTGGTCTTGGGCGTTCGCAGCCTCATGCTGCACCGCCTGCGCTCGATGCTGACCACACTCGGGGTGCTCTTCGGCACCAGCTCGGTGATCGCCATGCTGGCCATCGGCGAGGGCGCCAGCGCCGAGGCCCAGGACCAGATCCGGGCCCTGGGCAGCCAGAACGTCATCCTGCGCAGCGTCAAGCCGCGCGAGGACCCGAACCAGGGCAGCCAGCGCGTGCGCGTCGCGAGCTACGGCCTGACCTTCGAGGACCTGCATCGGATCGAGGACGCCTACCCGGGCATCGAGACGATCGTGCCCCTGCGCGAGCTCTCCCAGGAGGTGCGTCACCTCGCGCGCGTGGCCGACCCGCGCGTGCTGGCTACCAAGCCCAACTACCTCGAGGTCACCGGTCGCCTGCTGGTCTCGGGCCGCTGGCTCTCGGAGCTGGACGAGCGCATGGCCGCCAACGTCTGCGTCGTGGGCTCGGAGGTGGCGCGCAAGCTGTTCCCGATGGAGTCGCCGCTGGGTCAGCAGATCAAGATCGGCGGCGAGTACTTCACCGTGGTCGGGATCCTCGCGCCCCGGGTGCGCCTCGCCGATGACGCGGCCAAGGCCGGCGAGGAGATCACCGACGAGCTCTACCTGCCGCTCAGCACGGGCGTGCAGCGCTTCGGCGACATGCAGGTGCGGATGCGCGCCGGCAGCATGGATCGCGAGCAGGTCGACTTGCACGAGATCGTCGTGGCCGTCGACGTGCCCGAGAACGTGCGCGTCGTCGCCGACGCCGCCCGCGCCATGCTCGAGCGCTACCACAAGCAGGGCGACTTCGAGGTTGTCGTGCCCCTCGAGCTCCTGGCCCGTGCCGAGGAGACCAAGCGCATCTTCAACATCGTGTTGGGGTCGATCGCCGGCATCAGTCTGCTGGTGGGTGGCATTGGCATCATGAACGTGATGTTGGCCACGGTCACCGAGCGCACCCGCGAGATCGGCATCCGCAGAGCCCTGGGCGCCAAGCGGCACCACATCGTGACCCAGTTCCTGGTCGAGACCGTCGTGCTCTCGGTGGGCGGCGGCGCGGCGGGAGTCGTGGTGGGCCTGGCGATCCCTGTCGCCGTCGAGCACTTCGCGCGCATGCACACGGTGATCACGCCCGCGGCACCGACCCTGGCCTTCTCCATCTCGGCCCTGATCGGCGTGGTCTTCGGGCTCTACCCGGCCTGGCGCGCAGCGCGCATGGACCCGGTCGACGCCCTGCGACACGAGTAGGTCGGCCGAGCGGGTCGAGACCGGGCACCGTCGCTTCGCCAAGGCCGGGTTCCTCGCGGCGCGGCTCCAGCGTCGACCCTGCACGTGCGCGGTCCGTTCATCAACGAGTCGGCATCCCCGAGAAGCCAGCAATTCCGGGACCCGCGGCCTCAGAAGATCGGCGCGCGCAGGGCCATGGCTTCAGCGAGGTGGCGGGCGCCGACGGGCGTCTCGTCCCGGGACTGCTGGACCGACTCGAGATCGGCGATGGTCCGCGCCACCCGCCGGAGCCCCTGCACGGCGCGGGCGGACAGGCCACGCGATCGAGCTGCGCTCTCCAGCAGAGCGCGGCTCTCGGCGTCGAGTTCGGCCACCCGATCGAGGTCATCCGCCTGGAGCGCGCTGTTGATGCGCCCACCCTGGCGCGCGATCGCAACGACCCGGGCTCGTTCCACCGCTCGCGCGAGGGATGCGCCGGAGCTCGGGTCTTCGGTCAGGTCCGTGCCGGTCGCCTCCGCCACGGCCTGGACCCCACCGCGGGCCCCCGCGCCAGCAGGGTGATTCCGCGCGCCGCCCGTCGGCGCAGCGGTGGCCATCGGCGCGAGGGTCTCCAGGTCGGGGCTCTCCAACTCGACGCGCAGCTCGATCCGATCCAGCAGCGGACCCGACAGCCGCTCGCGATAGCGCCGCACCGAGTTCGGCGTGTCGCGGCAGGACACGGTCGGGTGACCCAGGTAGCCGCAGGGGCAGGGGTTCATGGCCGCCACCAGCTGGAAACGCGCCGGCAGGTCCACCCGCTCGCTCGCGCGGCTGACTCGCACGCGGCCCTCCTCGAGGGGCTGGCGCAGGGCCTCGAGGCTCTCGCGCTTGAACTCGCCCAACTCGTCCAGGAACAGCAGACCCCCGTGGGCCATGGTGATCTCGCCGGCGCGCGGCGGCGACCCGCCGCCTACCAGCCCCGCGTAGCTGACGGTGTGGTGGGGCGCGCGAAAGGGGCGGCTGCGGGCCAGTCCACCGGGCCACAGGCCAGCGGCCGACTGCACTCGCGTGATCTCGATGCGCTCTTCGAGGGTCGGTGGTGGCAACAGCTCGAGCGCCGCCCGCGACAGCAGGCTCTTGCCCGTCCCGGGCGGACCGATCAAGAGCAGCCCATGCCCGCCCGCCGCGGCCACCGTCGCCGCCCGTTTGGCCACTGGCTGGCCCCGAACCTGGTCCAGGCGCTCCGGTCGCGTCGGTGGGAGGGTCGCCTCCGTCGACGCCAGGGCGAGGTCCGGCCCGGCCCACAGGGCACTCACCGCCTCGCTGAGGTCCCGTGCGGCGAACACGGTCAGGTCGGGCAGGTGCGCCGCCTCGGCCGCGCTGCGCGGGGGCGCGATCACACGCCGCACCCCGGCACGCCGTGCCGCCTCCGCTGCCGCCAGCGCCCCTGGCACGTCATGCAGGCGCCCGTCGATACCGAGCTCGCCCAGGAGCAGCACTCCCTTCAAGCGGTCCGCCTCCAGGTGCCCGGCCGCCGCTGCCGCTGCCAGGGCCAGGGGCAGGTCCAGGAGGTCACCCGGCTTGCGCTGCCCGGCGGGGACCAGGTTCAGGTAGAGGTGCCCGGGCCCCGGGTGCAGACCCGCGTCGCCGAGCGCGCACAGCAACCGCCCGCGCCCGTCGCGTACGACGGCGTCCGGCAGGCCGCTCACGCGCACGTCTGTGCGCCCCAACTCGTAGTCGGCGTCGAAGCGGGCTTCGATCGTGACCAACTCGGCATCCGCGCCGCGCAGGCACGCTCCAACGACTCGGGCAGTTTCCACACCCGAAGGACGGTCGGGCCAGGGCGGGGTTACACCCTGTCCCGCAAAACCTCGTCCCTCAGTCCGCGTCCGGCGCTGCCACGACCACCCAGCCCGTCAGCGGGCCGTCGAGGGTCATCGGCGGCCCCACGCAGACGTCCTCCTCGGCGAAACCACCGGGGGCGGCACAGCTCGCCAGGGCGGCGGCGACGAGGATCAGGGCAAGGCGACGCATCGGCTCCCTTCTCGGCCCGCAGCCGACCCGGACTTGAGCCCGCGGACACGATTCTTGGGACCGAATCCGCTCCGCAGCGGGCAGCCTGTGGGGCCCGCCCGAGCCCCTCGTGTCGCCCCTCGCGACCGTCACGGGCCATCCCAGGCCCCGTAGCCCCCTGCGTGCCCGAACCCATGAGCCACTACGAAGCCGGCGACCTCGCACGCTTCCCGTCCATCGCCGACGACGCGCCGGAGCTCGGCAAGCGCTTCTTCGACTGGTACGGGGCCGTCTTCGAGGACGGCGCCCTGACCGCCCGCGAGAAGTCCCTGATCGCCCTGGCCGTGGCCCACGCGGTGCAGTGCCCCTACTGCATCGAGGCCTATGCCAAGGACACCCTCGAGAAGGGCTGCGACGCCGAGCAGCAGATGGAGGCGGTCCACGTGGCGGCGGCCATCAAGGGCGGCGCGGCGCTGGTGCACGGCGTGCAGATGAAGAAGTTCGCGGACAAGCTGGGGATGGGCTGAGCCCACGCCGTGGCTTCGCTCGAGCTGAAACCGACCCTCTTGCGTCAGGCCTCGCCCCTGGCCGACCCCGCCGTGCAGCGCGCGCGGTTGGAGGCGGTGGAGCTGACGGACGAGCTGGACGGCGACTTCGACCGCCACACCGCGCGCGCGGGCTTGCATCCGCTCACTGCCACCGGCGTCGAGGTCTTGCAGGTCAACGTGGGCAAGGTCTGCAACCAGACCTGCGCCCACTGCCACGTGGACGCGGGCCCCGAGCGGCGCGAGTCCATGACCGCGGCGACGGCGCAGCGCTGCCTCGACCTCTTGGCCGTGACGGACATCCCGACCCTCGACATCACCGGCGGCGCGCCAGAGTTGAACCCCAGCTTCCGGCGCCTGGTGAGCGGCGCGCGCGAGCTCGGTCGCCACGTGATCGATCGCTGCAACCTGACGATCCTCGACACAGGGCCCGGCGCGGACCTGCCGCGGTTCCTGGCGGACAATCGGGTCGAGGTGGTCTGCTCCCTGCCGCACTACCGCCGGGTCTCCACCGATCGCCAACGCGGCAAGGGCGTCTTCGAGGCGTCCATCGACGGCCTGCGCAAGCTCAACGCCGTCGGCTACGGCCGCGAACCCGACCTGCGCCTCGTGCTCGTCACCAACCCCGTCGGCGCCTTCCTGCCCGCCGGCCAGGGCTCCCTCGAAGCCGAGTGGAAGCGCGAGCTCAAGCGCCTCCACGACGTCGACTTCGACGCCCTGTTCACGATCACCAACATGCCGATCTCGCGCTACCTGCAGTGGCTCGAGCGCAGCGGCAACCTCGAGGCGTACCTGCAGCGCCTCGTCGACGCCTTCAACCCCACCGCCGTCGCCGGCGTCATGTGCCGCACGACCCTCTCGGTCGGCTGGGACGGCCGCCTGTTCGACTGCGACTTCAACCAGATGCTCGAGCTGACGGTGGCCCACGGCACGCCGCAGCACATCGATGACCTGGACCCGGCCGGGGACTCCCTCGTCCGGCTCCGCGAACGCCGCATCGTCACCGGCCGCCACTGCTTCGGCTGCACGGCGGGGGCGGGCAGCTCGTGCGGTGGGGCGCTGGAGGGCTAGCGCCCTTCGAGCGGGAGCGCGCAGGTCCGTGGCCCCTCAGTCGGTCCCGAGGAAGCGCTCGACGACCTGGGGCAGCAGCGGGTCGAGGGCGAGGGAGTAGTGGGTCGCGCCCGGGACGATCGCGAGCTGGCTCGCGGGTCGCAGCGAGCCATCGAGCCCGGCATCGCGTTGGCCGCCTCCGAGGGCCTTCCAGAACTCGACCATGTGCTCGGGCCGCATGCAGTCGGCGTCGGCGAAGACCAGCAAGGTGGCGGCCTGAAGCTTGGCGACGTCGGCGGTCCAATCGAAGGGGCGCTTGGTCATCTCCCCGAGCTTCTTGAAGAGGCCCTCCCAGTCGACCTCGGGATAGGCCTGCCCCAGGGGCGAGGCCGCCACGCCGCCGCCGTACACCTGCGCGTTGCCCTCGAGCTGGTCGAAGGCAGCCAAGACCTCCGGGAAGGCCCCGTCGTGCCTCATCCGCGCCGCGACGAGCACGAGCCGGTCGACCACCTCCGGATGACGTATGGCGGTCTGCAACGCGACGCTGGCGCCCAGCGAGTAGCCCATGACGTCGGCCCGGCCGAGGCCCAGGTGCTCGATCAGCGCCGCGACGTCGTCGCCCATCGCATCGGTGCGCAGCGGTCGGTCGCCGTCCGGAGTGTGCCCGTGCCCCCGGAGATGGACCGCGACCACCCGCCGACTCTTGGCCAACTCCGCCAGGTTGCCCCCGAAGCTGTCGGGGTTGATGCCGCCGTGCAACAGAACGAGTGACTTCCCATCGCCATGCACGCTGTAGGCGATGCGCTGGCCGTTGACGTCGGCGAGGTTCACGGTCGACATGGAGATGTCCTCGTTCTGGCGGTGTCGTTGGCAGAATGCCGCGCGGACGGCGCAATCGCCGCCGGGGAGGCGGGAGCATACGGTCGTCGATGGACGTTGTCGCCGGGCTCGCTCGAGCGGTCAACCTGAGGCCTCTCGGATCGCGCAGTCGGCCGCGCTCGATCCGAGGAACGAGGTTCGCTTGGCGACCTGGCGTTTCCGGAAGCCAAGGGCGCGCGACTCGGTTGAGCGTGGTGGTCAGGTCGACTCGGTGGCGCGGACGCCGCGCGTGACCTCCCCTCGGTCGGCACCTGCCGTGCGACGGAAGGACTGACGTGGCAAGCTCCGCGACTGACCGATCCAGGCGCTCACGAACATGCCCAAGTCGCGCTACCTGCAGTGGCTCGAGCGCAGCGGCAACATCGAGGCGTACTTGCAGCGCCTCGTCGACGCCTTCAACCCCACCGCCGCCGCCGGGGTCATGTGCCGCACGACCCTCTCGGTCGGCTGGGACGGCCGCCTGTTCGACTGCGACCTCAACCAGATGCTCGAGCTGACAATGGCCCACGGCGCGCCGCAGCACATCGATGACCTGGACCTGGCCGGGGACTCCCTCACCACCCTCGCCCAGCGCCGCATCGTCACCGGCCGCCACTGCTTCGGCTGCACGCCAGTGCCTCAGGGACCTGGCGGGCGAGCGCCGACGTCGTGGACCTCTCGGCCGGCGTCACCCTCGCCCTCGTTTCCATCAGAGGTCCCAGCCCTGCTCGCCGGCCCCCGCCGCTCTTCACGCCTCGGAGCGGGAATCAAGGTCCTGTGGCCGTTCTGAGCTGTCCCCGCCGCAGGGTCGGCTGCCGGACTGCGGTGTCCGACAACAAGTGAGACCACTGCCAAGAGCGCGGAGACCGCAGCGGCGAGGAGCTGCAAGGGGCCGAGGTGTCGCTCGATGAACCCGGGGTCGTTCCGGCCATAGACCCGCTGGGCCCCGGGATGGGTCGGGATCTTCGTATCGGCAGATGGCTCCGAGATCTTGGATCCCGAGTACCAGTCGGCGAGCTCGTTGGAGTTCTCTACGAGGTCGGTGGTCAGCGCCGCGACGATTCGATCCTCCAGACTCGCCGCGCAAACCAAGGTGGCGTTGGTCGAGATGGTCGAGATCGACTTGGAGTGGGGACCGAAGTGACCGGGCGCGATCTCCGCGGGCGAGTAGCCGGAGAGGCGGCCCAGGAGCGCGTCGAGGTGTCCGATCACATTCGCAGAGATGCCGATAGCCGGATCGCCTAGAACCCGCCTGAGCACGGAGTTCTCCTTGCTCACGATGAACATCGCCAGGTCGATCCGATCGATCAGTAGTGCGTCGATGGCGCTGGCGTAATCGAGGGCGACGATGACGTAGTCTCTTGCGCGCACAAGTCCGTAGAGATCGAGAATGATCTGTACGTCCTCATAGGTTTGACTGCCAGGTCCGAAGCAGCCGACTCGAACGGGTCTGCCTCTCCCGAGCGTGGTCGCTGGATCATTCGGGCAAGCTGGACCACCGCAGCCCCACCCGACCAGGTCGATCGGGTGGTCCGACCGGCTCAGGCAGATCAAGTACTCGGGGAATACATGCGAAATCGCGCGGACCTGGCGCGACGCGAGGCCAGTGTTCGATTGCACGACGCCGAGATCGGCGACGCCGGTACCAATCTGCTTGAAGGTGTCCACCGAGCCCTGGCTCTCGCGGACCTCGGTCGCCACGCGGAAGTCGGAGGGGGAGCCTTCGCGATTGAGGAAGCCCTTTAGCGCGTCCATGAAGACGCGGTACTCGCCGCCGAGCGGCACGGCGAGTCTCAGGGGCTGTACCTCGACGCGATCGATCGTGGTCGCGACGAGTGCCGTGGAGACCACGATGAGTAGAGCGGCCAGACCATCCAATGCACGCCGGGACCGCGGTCCCGCAGTCCACTTCCTCGGCTCGGACCTCGCCCATGACTTCGCACGGCTCGCCACGACGGGCCTCGCCACCGGGGGGACCACGGATGGGTCTGCCTCGAGGGCAGCTGCAGGCTCCTCAGGACCGGTCCACTGGGCGGCCTGCGAGCCGGACGGGTCATCGTTCTCAGCGTGGCCATCCGTGGCAAGTCGATGCTTGTCGGCCTCACGCTGCAGGTAGCGCAGAAAGAGGAAGCAGGCGACCAGGGAGGCGAGCAGGATGATGATCTGTCTCATTGGATTGCGACGGGGCCCGGCAGAGGCCGACGTTCGAGCATCCCCCCGAACGCACTTCCACCGTCCCTCGGGCCACCGAAGGCGAGATTTCACCGGAGGCCCCGCGGTCTCGGCTCGGTGGTAGCGCCCATTCCGTGGAGCCAGGAGCGGCCGACGGTCGTCCCGCTCGATGCTCCGTTGAGATCGGGCAGGCGATCGGGCAAGAAAGGCCGAGATCGCTGGCCGACTCAGCGGCCTTTCCACGTTCTTAGGTCGAATCACCCCTCGGAGTCCAAGGTGTGCTGGCCGGCCCCGCCCGGAGCTGTTCTCGACACAATAGGGGGGCCAAGCCCGGCGTCGGGCTATCCCACCCACCAGTGCCTGCTCGGCCCAAAGGAGGATCGATTCTCGATGAGCGATCAGCAACAATCCATCGAATCGGCGAAGACGGAGGATTCCATCGCACTGACCCAGCTCCTCGCGCGTGCGAGCGCGGGTGATGCAGAGGCGGCGAGCCAGGCGATCCCAGTCGTCTACGGCAAGCTGCTCGACCTATCGCGGGCGATCTTGCGTTCGCCCGATCCCGCACAGACCCTCTCTGCTTCGGACATCGCGCAGGAGGTCTACCTGCGGCTGTTCGGGGCCTCGCCCAAGCAATGGACCGATCGTGCACATTTCTTCCGCAGTGCGGCGAAGGCTTGCCGGAGCGTGATCGTCGACGACGCGCGAGCCAGGAGAGCGCTCAAGCGCGAGGGTCCCAACGGTGCGAGGATTCCAGAGGAGCTGGTGCCGGCGATTGACAGATTGCCACCCGAAGAGCGCCTGGCCCTGGAGGAGGCGATGACCGGACTCGCAAGCGTTGACCACAACGCCCATGAAGTCGCGCAGCTGCGGATCTATCTCGGGTTCAGCGTAGTGGAGGTTGGGCAGGCGCTCACGCGAAGCGACAGATCGGTCCGCCGCGACTGGGGCTTTGCCGACTCATGGTTGAGGGACAAGCTCGGCAACTGAGTTCAGCCGGGCCTTGTGTGCCTTTGGGTCGGTAGTTGGTAGGAGATCTGGGGGAGAAGAAAGAGTCATGGACAACGAATGGTCCGAGGTAAGGCGCCTCTTCGACGAGCTCGTCGAGCAGAACGGCGATCAGCGCACGGCCCGCCTTGCGGAGATCGAGCGCTCGTCCCAAAGCATCGCAAGCCGGGTCAGGGCTCTCCTGGAGCGGTACGACGACGATGAATCTCTCGTCGACGACGAAGAGAGCGAGGGCAGCGAAGGGAGGGGTGCGGGGGGTGGGGTGGGCGCGAAGGGCTGGGGTCAGGGCGGCGGGCAAGACGGTAGTGAAGGTCGCAATCAGTACGGCGATCAGGAGCCGTTCCCTGGCTTCGACGTACTCCGTGCTCTCGGAGCCGGCTCATTCGGCGAAGTCTTTCTCGCGCGGGACCGAGTCCTCGGCCGTCATGTGGCGATCAAGGCTCTTCGGCAGGGGCCGGGCGTCAGCGAGTCAACGGTGGCCGACTTCCTCGTCGAGGCTGCACGAACCTCCAGCCTGGAGCATGACGGAATCGTCAGGATCTTCTCGGTCGGCCGATCGAAGGCGACTCCTTACTTCGTCATGGAGTTCGTCGACGGGGAGAACCTCGAGGACGTCATCACCCGAGCGCGCGAGAAGGGGCCACAGCGCGCGATTGAGGCGTTCTCGGACGGGCTGGCGCGAGGCGAGTCCGATCCAGTTCGGGTCGCCGCCCGGGTGACGGCCCAGATTGCCGACGCCCTCGAGCATTCCCATCGCTGCGGGATCGTCCACCGCGATGTGAAGCCCAGCAACGTTCTGATCGGGTCCGATGGGAGCCCCAAGCTGGCGGACTTCGGGATCGCCAAGGAGCTCGCGCGCGAGACGGTCGGCGACAGAGTCGTGGGAACTCCCTACTACATGAGCCCGGAGCAGGCTCGTCTCCAGCAAGGGCGCGTTGATGCTCGCAGCGACATCTATTCCCTGGGAGTGGTTCTCTACGAGTTCCTGACGCTCAAACGCCCCTTCAATGGCAAGACCAAGGAGCAGGTATTCGCGCTGATCGAAGAGTGCCGGCCTGATCTCGTCAGCCACATCAACCCGTCGATCCCGGCGGACCTACAGACGATCTGCCACAAGGCCCTGCGCAAGGATCCCGACCGGCGCTACCAGTCGGCCGGGGAGTTCGCCGAGGACCTTCGGCGCTTCTTGGACGGTCGCGAGCCGCAGGCTCGTCCTCCGGGGATCGTGGAGCGGAGCGAAGACTGGATCCGACGGAACTCGAGGGCGATGACCTTGGTCGGAGTCCCTCTGGCCCTGGCCCTCGCGGCGTGGATCGGCGGCCAGGCGGTAGATGCGGCGTTGCCGCGGGTCACGATCGATCTGGCGGCGATTCCTCGGGGCACCGCGTTGCGCCTAGTCACGGTTGATCCTTGGAACGGGATTCCGTTGGTCGAGGAGAGCGTCGAGGCAGGCGATCGAATCGAATGCCCTCCCGGGCACTACCGATTGGAATACTCGAGTTCGGGCGATCGACGAGGTGAGGTCGATCTACTGCTCTTCGCAAGTGGTGACGAGGCCATCGTGGAGTTGCCGCCCGAGCGACCAGACGATGTCGTGCTGACCTCGATGGTCAACGTCGGTGGATTCGAGCACGACGCGCGCCGAGGTGTGTGGGACGGAGCCGAAGCCCTTCCGGACCGACCCCGAGTTCCGCCCTTCTTGATCGACCGGCATGAAGTCACCAATGGGCAGTACCGAGCCTATCTGGAGGTCGTTCCGGACGCTGCCCGCCCGATTGCTTGGCCCACGGATGGCTGGGAGTCAGCCTGGGATGATCTGCCGGTGGTGGGGCTCGACCTAGCATCAGTGATGGCCTACGCCCACTGGGCGGGGAAGCGATTGCCCACGGCTATCGAGTGGGATGCCGCTGCCCGCGGACCGGAGGCCGACGCTTGCCTCGGTCCAGTACCCGCCGATGCACTGCGTGTCGATTGGGCTCGGGTCTACGATGCCGAACGCAGAGCTGCGGCGCCGTCTCTCGCGTCGCTGGTCTTCGTCGAGCTTTCGCCCGAGGACAAGGGGCTTGTCAACTGGAACCGCTACCTCGCCCTCGTGGCGCCGGTCGATACCTACGTTGCCGATCGCAACGGCCAGGGAATCGCCGACTTGCACGGGAACGTCCGCGAATGGACGGTCTCGCCCGTGAGGGACTTCGCTCGCTCGACAGAAGACCACTTCGTACCGTCGCCGACCGAGGTCCTGACCCTAGGAAGCTCATTCGAGGACCCTCTGCGGCCCCTCTGGAGCCGTTCACCCCGCCGCGTCGTTCTGCCCGGGATCACTGTCGGATTCCGGTGCGCCAAGTCGATCGACTGAACCCTGACCCACCCGAGCAATGCCGAACTACCGTTTCACCACCAAGTTCGTCGCCGTCAACGACGCAGCCGTCTACAGCAACGCGACCTCAGCTGCGATGATCGCTGAGCACAAGCGAATCGTTGACGAAGACATCGCGATCTTCCGAGGTGAGATGACGCCTCGGACCAAGATCGACATCTACGACTGGTCGGTGGAAGAGGCGTTGTCAGTCGGTGCGCCAGGGATTCGCGCTGCTGTGGTGGCCGCGGCGCAGAGGCGTGCCGGCGAGATACGCATCCTTCCGCAGCTGGAAGAGTCAGATCCAGGCCTCGTCCTGGCGACGAACGCTGGGGTCGAGATTTCTGACGATCTCTATTGCATCCCGCCTCGGCCCGCCGACTGCTACCACCGTTTCGTTCTTTCACGGCAGGGTGAGACGGGCAGTATCCCCGTCGTGGACGAGGGAGGTGCGGAGATCGGATATCTGGCGCTACTCTTGACCTACCGGGATGTCGAGTAGGAGGAGGGCACGACCATGCAGTCCGCCTCCGATTGGATCGGCCTGAAGCCAGCGTTCGTACCCCCTGGGTCTGGGCGTTTGGATCAGACGCGCTGGCTCGAGCAACGGGCGGAGGCTCTCTTGTCGGCGGAGTGCGTCGAAGGGTGCATCCCGGCCGGCTACACCTACTTCGGCCAATTCATCGTCCACGATGTGAGCTTCCACCGTCCGGCCATCGGCGGGGGGAAGAACCGTCGAAGCGTGTGCTTCGACCTCGACTCGGTCTACGGCGACGGGCCGCATGGGTCGCCGCACCTGTACGACGACGACGACCGCTACCGACTGAGGATCGGGCACGCCCAGTGGAATCCTAGACCTGAGGCCACGCCACGTGTCGAGTGGGACCTCCCGCGAGTCGGAGCCATGGTCATTCAGAGCGCGCGTCTGAGGCGCGAGCTCATGAGTTCGGAGCGCTACCGAGAGCTGGCGAAGCCCCTCGAGCGGACCGTGGGCCGGTTGCGCCACCTACCCGCCATGGATGGCCCGTGGGTTCGGCTCGTCGGCGGAGAGATCCTTCGCTGTGGTTCGGATTCCGTCGTGATCTTGCGTACTTCGGCCCTCATTGGTGACCCCAGGAACGACGAGAACGTTCTCGTCGGGCAGATGCACCTGGCATTCCTGCAGCTTCACAACCGCCTCATGCAGGAGGCGCGCGAGTCGGCCCAGAACGAGAGCGACGCGGAGGCCTTCGAATGGGCGCGGTCACAGGTCCGGCTGCGGTTCCAACACGCCATCCTGCATGACTACTTGTTGGAGATCTGCTCGAAGGAGGTGGTGGATCGAGTGGTCGAGCGGGCCGTGACGGTGTTGAAGGGCGAGGCCGGGGGCGGGTCCCTTGGGTCGCTGATTCGGGAGCCCCGGATCCCCGATGAGTTCGCGCTGGCCGGCTTCCGCTTCGGGCACGCGATGGTTCGCACGACCTACGACTTGAACGCTCGCGTCCGTGGCATCCCGATTCTCGCGCCGGGCGCGATGGTGCATCCGCAGGAGGACCTGCGGGGCGGCAAGCAGCTTCCACCCGATTGGAGTGTGGACTGGCGGCGCTTCTTTCAGGTCTCTGACGTCGATCCGCCGCCTCAGATGGCTCATGGGATTGCTCCTTGCGTCGATTCGAGGCTTGGAATGATTCACGATGGAGGCGCGCCGTCGCTGCCGGCGCGGACACTTCTGGCCGGCTTCGAGAAGGGGTTGCCTTCCGGTCAGACGCTTGCGAAGGCGATCAAGGCGCCGGTCCGCGGGGGCGAGGAGTTGCCGCTGTGGGAGTACGTTCTGCGGGAGGCCCCAGAGCGCAGATGCCCGCTGGGGGCTCGGAAGCACGGAGACGCGACGGGGCCCGCCCTGGGCCCGGTCGGCAACACCATCGTTGCCGAGACGATCGTCGGCATTCTCGCCTCCGATCCGTCGGGGATCTTTCGGACTGTGGAGTACCCCGAATGGCGGTACGAAGCTCGGCGTGACTACGGCATTCTCCAGCTTCTCGAGGAGGCTGGTGTCCTGGAGCTGGAGCCACCGATGGAGCTTCCGCGGGGTGGCCGATCGTCCCCTGGTGAGAGCGGAGTTGCCCCATTGCCGCCAAGACCTGTTCCGTTGGAACAAGGCGAACACGGCGCTGGACAGTGAATCTCGATCAGAGGTCGGCATTACCTCTCGGGCTCCGGGCGAGGCTGGGAGCCGACTGGATCGGGCGCGAGATCGAGCCGGATGGCGTAGAGCGGGCGCGCGATCTTGGAGTTCGCTCCCTCGATCGAGAGGTCGGCGGCAGGGGTCGGGCGCTGGCACATCGGGAGGATGGGCGGCTCGGCGATCGGTCGCTAGTGGGCGCTTGGCGCGGGAGTTGGTCGCGACGACCGGTGGATGGGCGTCATCGACGAGGGCGCCGCCGGGTCCGCGCGAGGATCCGACAGGGCTGGTGGGGCGAGCCGGTGCGTCGCTGCCCGCCGACGGGGGTGGGGTAGGGGGCGGTCCGAGGGATCGGGCGGACGTGGCCGCGAGAGTCGCGGTGAACCAAGGCGGGGCAGTTGAGTGGCCTCTCGCCCTCGGTGACCTGGGCTCGATCCGCGAGTATTGCCGGGACGCACCTGCCTCCCCGCGGATTCAGAGCGCGGACCTGCGAGCGGCGCCGTTGCGCCGAACGCCGAACCCGTCCCCATCGCCGGATCTCACGGCGACCTGACCCGGATCCAAACCCCATGTCCCGCCTCGCTCGGCCCCTCTCGACGGCCGCCTGTCTGCTGCTGCTCGGAGCGGCGGCCTCGGCCCAGATCTCCATCGCCGGCTACGTCTTCGACGACGCGGCCGGGCCCGACCTCGCCATCCTGCAGCCCGGGGCCAACCCGCAGTTCGGCGGGCTCGCGACCGGTTGCGTCACGGCGAACACCCTGCCGGGCCTGACCGTGCCCCAGAGCATCTCGGCCCTCTTCGACGGCGACAGCACCGAGGCCTGGTGCTTCGGCAAGCTGATGGTCCGGCTGGACTTCGTCGACAACGTCGTGCGCAACGGTCCCGGCCCCGACCTGGTCGTGTTCGAGATCGGCGGGGCGGAGGCCTTCACCCTGTCGATCCTGGTCGAGTCCCTGTGCACCTGGACGGCCCCGCGCAACTACGTGCCGGTGGCGACGGGGTTCACCCAGGACCTGTGCGGGACCGGCAGCCAGCCGATCAACGCCGCGGCCATCGACCTGTCGGACTTCGGCGTGCTGCCGGGCGCGACGGTGCGGCGGGTGCTGCTCGACAACAAGGGCGTGTATGGCGGCGCGGTGGGCGCCGATCCGGCCGCGGTGCTCGCCTTGCACTCTGACCCGGCCAGTGCGGTGCCCTCCCCCTGCCTGCTCCAGTTCCAGCAGGGCATCGACGCGGGCGCCGGGCCCTACCTGGGCGCCGCCGACACCTGCCTGGCGTCGGACCTCCCGACCACGGCCTTCGGAGCGTCCGCGCTGGAGTACTCGGACTCCTCGCCCGAGCACCAACTGCTCCTGCGCTTCGACGGGATCGTGGGCTCGGGGGCCGGGCAGATCCCGACCGGCGCCCAGGTGCAGCGGGCCCTGCTGTACCTCACGAGCGGGCCCGGAGCGGGGGCGAGCAACGGCACCCACTCGGTGCACCGGCTGCTGAAGCCCTGGAACGCGGCGACCGCCACCTGGGCCGGAAGCTTCGGCGGCGACGGGGTCGACGCGGACGGGATCGAGGCCGAGGTCGCAGCGGTCGCGACGATCCCCGTGACGTCCGCGAGCAAGACCGTGGCCGTCGACATCACGGCCGCGGTCCAGGCCTGGGCCAATGGCGCGCCGAACCACGGCCTCGCGATCCTCGCCAACACCACCGACGGGCTCGGACTGAACCTGGCCGAAGCGTCGTTGGAGTCGTGGCGGCCGGCGCTCGTGGTCCAGGTTGAAGGGGGAGTGAGCTACGCCAATGCCGTCGCCAGCTTTGCGCCGGTGGTCGTGGGAGTGGAGCCCAACCCCTGCAACCTCGACTCGAGCCGCTCCTTGGGCGCCCCGGACGCCGATCCGAACGCATCGGTTGCCTGCTGCCTCCAGGTCCCGACCAGTGTGACCCTCGGCTCCGGTGGCTCGATCACGCTGGACTTCACGAGCGTGTCGATCTCCGGTGACGGCTCGCCCGAGCCGGACCTCTGGATCTTCGAGGTCGGTCCCGACGTCGAGGACACCTTCGTCGAGCTCAGTGCCGACCTGGTGAGCTGGGTGTCGCTCGGCAAGGTCTTCGGCGCCACCTCGAGTCTGGACCTCGACGGCTTCGGGATCGGGCCCTTCGACCTGTACCGCTACGTGCGGCTCACCGACGACCCGCTCGAGGGCGACGCCACGGGCTGCAGCCCTGGAGCCGACATCGACGCGGTCGGCGTCCTGTCGCCGAACCCCTGGATCAACCTCGGCCAGTCCCTCGCCGGGACAGGCGGCGCGCCGTACCTGGCCTCGTCGGCGCCCCTGGTGGCCGGCGGTCAGGCCGTCTTCCAACTCTCGAATGCGCTGCCCGGCGCCCCGACGATCCTGGCCATCGGAGCGAACGCGGTCGGACTGCCCCTGTTCGGGGGGACGCTCGTGCCCAACCCGCAACTCTTGATCGGACCTCAACTGGTCGGCGCCACAGGTAGCCTCTTGGTCACCCTGCCCCTGCCGGTCACCCTGCCCGCCGGCGTGCCCTTCTGGGTCCAGTCCTGGATCCTCGATCCGGGCGGTCCCGTTGGCTTCGCGGCCAGCAATGCGATCGCGACGGTCACGAAGTAGGCCTTGCCGTCGTGCGCCGGGCCGTCGATCGACAGCCCGGCGCAGGACTCCATCGCTCGACCCGACGCTCGAGTCGCCCGTCACCGCGAGACGCGCCGGGTGCGCTCGCTATCGCTCACGGGCAGTCGCTAGCCTCACCCGATGATGACCGCCAGGCCAGCCGTCAGCGCGAAGCCCTCCTGCGCGGCGGCGTCGACCACGGCTCCCTGCGCGAAGACCGTCAGCCCAGTCAGCGCCGCGACGGAGGGGATCGGGATCGACACGGCGCCGAAGCCGATGGCGGCGCTGGCGCCGGAGCCGCTCAAGGTCAGCGGGTAGGTCGCGAACAGGGGCGGGAGCAGGTAGCCAGTGCCGCCGAACAGGGGGTAGGGCGCGCTGGCGGCGGACAGGGCGATCACCGCGGTGGCCCCGGCCACGCCGTTGCCGAGGGTCAGGTGCAACGTTCCACCGACCTCGGGACAGGTGCCCGCACCGAGCAGCGGCACCACGCCCGCCTTGCCGCTGGAGCCCTGACCGAAGGCGATCACGGACCCGGCGCAGGCGTCGGCGCCGACCTCGATGTCGATCATCTGGTTGTCCGAGCTCCAGCCGGAGGTGTTCTCGCCGATCGAGACGGCGACCGGAACCAACGTGCCCGGTCCCTGCTGTCCCTTCTGGTAGGCGCGCAGCAGGTCGTCCTTGTCTTCGAGCACCACCGCGGCGCCGATCGCCTGGGACCAGAAGCCGCCGTCCAGATCGTTGAACTCCGACTTGGCCCAGGGGGTCACGGCCAGGGTCCAGGGATCGACGCGCACCATCCGGTCGTCGGCGAGTAGCACGCCGCCCGCGATCGTCATCAAGAACCCGCCGTCGGGCAGGGGGTCGAGGCCGACCGGGGCGCCGCTCGAGCCGTGATTCCACGTCTGGCAGGTCGGCGGACCCGACAGGGCCAGACCGTCGGCGGTCAGGGGCAGGCGGTGGACGACGAGCTGGTTGAACGCGCTGCACGGCTGGATGTAGCCGGTGCCCGTCGCACCGATCAGGCTGTTGCTGGGCGCGTGGTAGACGAGGTGTTCCGCCGCGATGTCGACGGGCTGACCGGCGGCGTCGGGGATCGGTACGAGCTGATTGGAGGCGTCGAGCAGGTGCAGCACACCGTCGCGGCGCAGGTAGACGCGGCCGTCGCCGACCGGCGCGAGGTCGGTGAGCTTCTCGCCCACGAAGCCGAGCTGGGTCACGGTCTTGTCCGCGCGGAAGAGGTACAGCCTCGCCGAGAACATGCCCACGGGGGCCCAGGAGGTGTAGGCCAGGACCCCCTCGCGCCAGGGGTCGTAGGCGATCCAGCCGGACTTGCTGTAGCTGGGGAGCAGCCCGGTCACGACCGTGTCCGCCTCGCCAGTGGTCAAGTTCACGCGCCACAGGCCGTAGTCGAAGGCGATCAGATTGCCCCGCACCAGCACTTCACCGTCGGCAAAGGGGCCGGTCTGGGCCTGGGCGGAGAGGGCGAGCAGGAGGGCGGCGGCGCAGGTTCGCGTGGCGGTCATGGGGTTGGACTCCTTGGATGCTGGGGCGAGCGCCCCTGCGGCGCCGCCAGAGCTGGGAATCAGGGACCCGGCTGCCGTGTCTCGGACGATCCCGAATCTCGGCCGGTCTTGCGGGGGGCGGCGTCGGAGACCACGTCCCTCACGACCACGCGGCCATCGACCGTCCGGAGCATCGATCCGCCCGAGCAGGTCGCCCAGCGTGACCCGATCGCCCGGTTGCAGCTCGGCACTGCCCCATTCGAGGTGGGCGAGCGGAGGGGCCAAGCCGTCGCAGCGCGCAGGCCGTGGTTGCCCTCGATCACGTCGAGGTCCAGGTCCGGAACCCCCATGTCCGGGCGATCTTCGCGGGCCGTGGCAGCGCCGCCGCGCAGGCCTTGTGCCACGATCACTGGCGCGGCGATCCACGACTGTCCTCGCCGTGCGCGCGGAGCTCAGTGCGTCTGCGCGACGCGCGCGAACGGCTCCCAGCCCTGCGCGAGCGCCGCGCCGATCGCGAGCGCCTTCCAGAGGTTTCCGTCCGCGTCCACGTGGACCAGGTCGATGAACGCGCCGTCGAGCAGCTCGTGGCCGGCTTCGGCCTCGGCGGCCAGGTCGATCAGCAGGTAGCCCTCTTGCGCGCACAGCGACCGCAACTCGTCGTTGTGCTCGGCGATGCCCATGCGCCAGGGTTCGAGGTCCGCGGAGCCGAACTGCGCGCGGCTGGCGATGGGCAGGGTCACCAGCGCCACCCGCGCGCCCTGGGCGGTGGCGTCGCGGGCGATGGACTCGACGTTGCGGCGGAAGGCGGCGCGGCCGGCCGGCGCGAGCTCCGCCACCTCCGAGCGCTTCGGACGCACGACCGCGTCGTCGAGGGTCGGCGTGGGCGGCGCACCGGCGATGGCCGCGACGAGGGCGCTGCCAGAGAACAGGCCGCGGTCCCCCCGCTCCAGGCTCCACGGCCGCCGGTAGTGGGCGTAGTCCGAGCGGAACCCGGGCCACATGCGCGGCGCCACGTCGTTGGCGGCGTGGTGGATCAGGACCAGGTCCGGCTCCAGGTCCTTGGCCGCGAGGAACCAGTGCACCAACGTCTCGGCCGTGGTCCAGCCGGCGAGGCCCAGGTTGACGACCTCGACGCTCTCGCCGCTGCCTTCGAAGTACGGGTTCAGGCCGCGCTCGAGGAAGAACGGATAGGAGGCCTCGGGACCGCCGTCGTTGCCCACCTCCGTGGTCGAGGCGCCCAGGCAGAGCACGCGCAGCACGCCGGCGCCCTTCTCGCCCGGCCACTCCGCGCCCAGGAAGCCGCGCTCGTTCACCGCCGGATCCGCGGGACGGTGGGTGTAGAGCAGGTGCGGCCGCGCCTCGAAGTCGGGAGCTCCGGCCTGGACGCTATTCCAACTCGGCGGTAGGCCGAAGCGCTCGGGGGCCAGGCGCACCACCAGCTCGGCGGCGAGCAGGGCAGCCGCGAGGCCGAGGGCGACGGCGAGCAGCGGGCGACGGCGGGAGGGGGGGGACGAGGGGACACCCATGGGCCCTTCGATCCTATCCCGTCAGGCGCTCCCGGCGGCGACGGCGGGGGAAGGCCGTCAGGCGCAGGCCGCTGTCCAGACGGCGCGTCAGGCGGCGCCGGCGATCCCAGGCGTAGGCCGGCACCGCTCCCCGGGGGCAGAAGTGCGTCACCAGGCTGCGCCGGGTGGAGTCCGCGACGGTAACCGGGCTACCCCCGTGGACCAGGCCCGCATGCCAGATCAAGACGTCGCCGCGCTTGGGCAGGAACCGGCGCCGCTCCAGGCCGAGCTCGGCCGCGAGGCCGTGCCAGTGATCCGAGTAGTCGTCGGGGACCGGGGCGCCGGGCTCCAGGTAGTGACCGCCGTCCGCGAAGCGATAGTCCGCCAGGTGGTTGCTGCCCAGGTAGTACTCGAGCTCGCCCGAGCCGGGCTCGATGTCCTCCAGGGCGATCCAGGTGGCGACCATCTGCCAGGGCGGAGTCAGGCCCACGAAGTTGGTGTCGCGGTGCATGGCCTGCTCTGTGCCGCGCTCGAAGACCAGGGACTGGAAGGCGTCCACGCGAGGGCCGAGCAGCAGGTGCAACCAACGCGCGAGCCCCGGGGCAGCCAGGACCGCGCCGGCCGCCGCGGAGTGCAGGTGCAGGTCGAGCAACTTGTGGGGCTCGCTGCGCCAGTGGGGCTGGAGTGGGTCGAACAGCACCTCGTCGGCGGTGTAGTGCTCGACCCAGACGCGGGGATTCGCCCCCGACCAGGCCGCCTCCACCGCAGCGCTCAAGGCTTCCAGTCGCGCCTCGTCGATGGCGCCCTCGAGGACCATCAGACCATCGCGCCGCCAAGCCTCGAGCCGCGCGCGGTCGGACGCGTCCAACTTCAGCTCCGCGAGTCGCCGCTCGGCGTCGGGAGTGTCGTACCAGGGCCGCTCGCCCAGCCGCGGGTCGACGCGCGCGCGGAACAGTGGCTGGACCACCCAGCGCCGCGCAGCCTCGCGGGCGACGCGCAGGGGAGTGCGGACCAGGCCCATGGAGGTCAGGCGCCGCGCACGACGGCCGTCATCGACAGACCCTCGTCCTGGCGTACGCGGTGGCACTCGCCGCCGCCCCAGATGTAGGCCGGGACCGCGCCCTCGGGTGCGAAGTGGGTCACGAAGCTGCGTCGCGTGGCGTCGGGCTTGGTGATTGGCGAGCCACCGTGGACCAGGCCCGCGTGCCAGATCAGCACGTCACCCTTCTTGGGCAGGAAGCGTTGGCACTCGAGGCCGCGCTCGGCCGCCGACAGGTGCCAGTGGTCGCAGTAGTCGCCGGGCAGGGGCTGGCCCACGCCGAGGTAGTTGCCGCCGTGGGGGAAGGTGTAGTCGGGCAGGTGGTTGCTGCCGGTGAAGTACTGCAACTCGCCGGAGCCCTCCTCGATGTCCTCGAGCGCGATCCAGGCTGCGATCATCTGCCAGGCCGGACGCAGCCCGACGAAGTTGGTGTCGCGGTGCATGCCCTGCTCGGTGCCGCGGTCGAAGACCAGGCTCTGGAACGCGACCACCTTCGGACCCAGCAAGAGGTGCAGCCAGCGCGCGAACTGCGGCGATGCCAGCACTTCGCGGGCGGCGGCCGAGTGCACGTGCAGGTCCAGCATCTTGTGCGGGTCCCCGCGCCAGCGCGGGCCGACCGGGTCGCACAGGACCTCCTCGGTCAGCTTGCCGTCGACCAGCTCGCGCTTGTAGTGCTCGACCCAGACGCGCGGATCGCCGAGGGTCCACATCTCGTCGATGCTGGCCAGGAGTGCGTCGAGGCGCTCGGGCTCCACGGCCCCGGGCAGTTGCACGAAGCCGTTGGTGCGGAAGGTGCGGATGGTCGCGCGGTCGGTCGCGTCGACCTCCGACTCGAGGCGCTCATCGGCGCCCGGGAGGTCGTACCAGGGCAGCTCCGGAAGGGCGGCTTGGTTGCCCTCGGGCTTGGATCCGGACCCCTGGCCGAGCTTGGATAGCAGCTTGTCGAGCATGGCCGAGGGAGCGTAGCACGCACCCCGCGCCCGCGGGGCCGGCCGGCGACGTCGCGTGCGGCGGCCCGTGCGCCCCTCAGGAGCGCAGCAGCGCTTCGAGGATCCGCGCCTGGCCGGAGACGGCCAACTCACGGTGCCCCATGTGGGCCAACTGCGCCAAGAGGGGCGTGGCGTTGACCTCGATCACCGTGGCCTCCGACGGGTCGGCCGCCAGGGAGCGCACGCGCAGGTCCACGCCGGCCAGGCGCAGGCCCAGGGCCTGCCCCGCGCGTACGGCGAAGTCGCGCCAGCGGTCCGGCAGCTGCGGCAAGAGCTCCGCGGTGCAAAGGCGATTGAGGTTCAGGATCGGCTCGTCGAGGGTGACCTTCTCGCCCTGGGCCGGCACCCGTTGGGCGAGGCCCGTGCCGCCCCCCGACGAGCGCGCCTCGCGCGTCTCACCCAGGCGTTTGGCGAGGGTCTTGGGGTCGAAGGACTCGAAGCGCGAGTCGATCGACCTCAGGAGCGTCGCCACGTCCCGCTCGCCGTCGCCGACCACCGTGAACGGGCGCCGTTCGTAGGCCGCCAGCAGCTCACCGTCGAGCACGTCCACCCGCAGCTCGCGGCCGTCGACGACCGTCTGAGCCAGGGCCACGCGGTCGAGGCCCCAGATCGCTTCGATGCCACGGCGCAGCTCCTTCTCCGTCTCGACCAGACGCACGAAGCGCCCGTGGGAGAGGCGGTTGGGCTTGACGATCAGGGGGAAGCCCTTGGCCCGCGCCAACTCGAGGGCGGGATCCAGACCCACGTCCTTGGCGTAGCGCGTGTCCGCGAAGTGCTTGGGCGACAGGGCGCGCACCCCGGCCGGCACTCCGAACCCCGCGCGCCGCAGCACGACCCCGGCGTAGTGCTTGTCCAGCGCCAGTTGGGCCGCGGCCGCGTCGTTGATGGGCGTCTTGGCGCCGACCATCGCGCGCCGCCGTCCCCCGGGGAGTTCGACCTCCCACAGGTAGCCGAAGGCCGGGTCGAGGACCTCGGTGTTCCAACCCAGTCGCGCGGCGGCCTCCAGGCAGAGTTCCACCACGAAGGGGACCTCACGCCGGGAGTGGGCCCGCAGGTCGATCGATTCGTCGCGTTTCACCCGCGCGAGGTTGCCGTGGCGCCCGGCCGCCGACAAGGGGCGAGGTGGGGGGAGCGCGTCGAGCGCCAGGGTGCGCGCCGGCGTGGCGCCCGGGAGCCGCGGGACGGATAGTCTCGCGGCCGTTGCGACCGCGCCCCCCGCTTCGAAGGTCGTCCGAACATGCACCCGATCCTCGCCACCGTCCTGCTGCTGTCCCTCTCGAACGTCTTCATGACCTTCGCCTGGTACGCCCACCTGAAGGAACTCGGGCACCGACCCTGGATCGTGGCGGCGCTCGTGAGCTGGGGCATCGCCCTGTTCGAGTACCTGTTGCAGGTGCCCGCCAACCGCATGGGCTACACCGTGCTCTCGGTGGCCCAGCTCAAGCTGCTCCAGGAGGTGGTCGCGCTCACGGTGTTCGTGCCCTTCGCGCTCTTCTACCTGCGCGAGCCGCTGAAGCTCGACTACCTGTGGGCGGCCCTGTGCCTTGTAGGTGCGGTGTACTTCGCCTTCCGCAACTGACGCCCCGCGTGGCGTCGCCGCTCAGGGCCGCGCGATGGAGAAGGCGTGGCCGTTGGTGACCTTCCATGAGGCGCTGCCGGCGTCGAAGACCAGGACCTGGGTGTAGAGGGTCAGGGGCGTCGGCAGGAACGGGGGGATCGGCGCGGGGAACAGGAGGTCGCCGCTGGCGGGGACGAGGCCCTGGCCGACCTGGGTCGCCGAGGGGGCGATCCAGAGCTGGCCGCCGAGCAGGGGCGTGCTGGGGCAGTTGGGCTGGTTGGCCAGGAAGAAGAACGCCGGCGCGCCGGCCGGGCCTCCGAACAGACCCAGCTCGAAGCCGGGGGCGGGGCTCGTGCTCTGCCCGCGCGAGTCGTGCACCGGGCCGACGGGCGGGAAGGCCGTGCCGAAGGTGATGCCGTGGGCGCTGTAGGCCAGGCCGCAGGTGGCGCCGAAGACCACCGGCGTCACGGGTTGGGGCCAGTAGAAGGTCGGCGGCGCCCCGCCGGGCGCGACGCGCTCGATCAGCGCGCCGTCGGTGAGCAGCAGGGTCGAGGTGCCCGCGCCGGCGCTGTGGTCGATGGCGATGCCGTAGTGGGGCGGCAGGGCGCCGGTGACCGCCGGGGCGAAGCTCTCGAAGGGGCCGCCGCCGGGGGGCTGGACGACGACGATGCCGCTCGCGCTGGAGAAGTACAGGTCCCCCGACACGGGGTCGCGGTCCACGTCCGTGTAGGTCGTGAACAGGTCCGGCAGGGTCCAGCTCGGAACCGCGAGGAACGCCGCGCAGCCGGTCGTGGGTGGCAGCAGGCCGGCCGCGCGCACGCCGTCGGTGACCCACAGGATGCCGCTCGCACCGTCGCACCCCAGGCCCGTCAGCGGGCCGAACGTCGGCAGGACGGCGCCGAAGCCGAAGGACGCCAGGGGCGTGCCGCCGCCGACGGCGTAGCCCGTGATCGTGGGTCCGTCCGTGACCCAGATGCGATCGCCCACGCGGTCCACGGCCACGTCGCCCAGGAGACTCGGCGGGGCGGGCAAGGTCCCGACCGTGGCGCAGCCGAAGGGAGCGAGGGTCTGGAACGAGCCCTGGTAGGGGCCGTTGGGATAGCCGCAGGGGCCCGCGCTACCCACCTGCTCGTCCACGAAGCTGCCGTGCAACGTGTACAGGGTCTGGGCGGACGCCGCCGCGGCCGCGAGCGTTGCGAAGAGGGACAGGAACAGGGCGGCGTGGACTCGAGTGTGCATGGTGGGCGCTCCGTCGCGTCGGGGTGGAAGGTCCCGGTGACCCGCCAAGCGGATCCGGCGAGACCGAGCACACCAGCGACGGTCGCCGCGAAGCTGCACGGCGGAAGCAGCACGGGGCCGTGCACCGCCACCTCGGGGGCGCGGCTACGGCTCGTCGAGCGTGGAGGCCCGGGTGGCGGTGAACCCCTGGGGTCGTTGGGGTCGATCGGCCAGACCGGGATCCGCAGGGCGCGGGGCAGGTCCAGCGTCGACGGGCCCAGGACCCAGAAGGTCGGGGCATCGGGCAGGGCGTGGCGCGGGCGCGACAGGTCGACGCCGCCCGGGACCGGGGGGGCGCGCGCCAAGTGGTCGAGGTCCCACGGGAGCCGCGCGGTGCCCGGCGGTCAGTTGAACAGCTGGCCCGGGCCGTGCTGCTCCAGGTAGGCGCCGACCTTGAGCTTGCGGCGCGTGTTGTCGCTGCTCATGAAGCGGATCTTGCCGAACACCGGCCGCTCCGGTCCCCAGGCGCGGTCGTAGCGACCCAGGGTCCAGAAGATGCCCGAGTAGGAGTTCGGGTCGCGGCCGTCGAGGGCGTACTTGTTGTTGAGCTCGATCAAGACGTCCAGGGCCTCGCGCGGCGTGGCCGTCCACTCGAGCACCTTCTTGCCCCACAGCATTCGCAGGTAGTTGTGGATGCGGCCGGTGCGCACGAGCTGGGTCTGTGCTGCGTTCCACAGCTCGTCGTGGGTCTCGGCACGCTCGAACGTCTCGAGCCCGTAGAGGTGCTCGCGCGGATCGCTGGTGTGCTCTTCGAGGGTCTCGCGCGCGAAGGCGGGCAGGCTCTCGAAGCGGTCGTAGTCGTCGGTCAACGTGCAGCGGTTGAAGCCGATCTCACGCCAGGTGATCAGCTCGTCCAGGAACGACTCCGCCGGCGGCGACATGCCCCACCAACCCTCGCGCGAGCCGCTGGCCACGTCCGCAGCGTCGTCCGGCGACCACTTCTCGCGCCGGGCGATGGCGGCGAAGACCTCGTGGGCCGAGAGGTGCCCGAAGTGCAGCCAGGGTGAGAGTCCGCTGGCGACCTCGTCGACCGGATCGTTGCGGGACTCGTGGTAGCGCGCGAAGCCCGACTCGAGCCAGGCAGCCAGGCGCTCACGCCCCGCGCGCCAGCCGCCCGGACGATCGTCGACCGGCGTCACGCCGTGGTCGATCGGCAACTCCGCCAGGGCTTCGGCCGAGCCGCTCAGCAGGGCCTCGCTCGGCTCCGGCCAACTCGCATCGAGCTCCGCGGGCAAGCTGCCCAAGCGCGGCAGCTTGGCATCCGCGAGCGGGTCCTCCAGGGGAAAGCGCTGCAGCGGTTGGTAGAGGTTCTTCTGCAGGTGCCGCCGGAAGCTGGCCGCGGTGGTGAAGACCCGATCGGTGGAGCGCTGGGGGTAGATGCCGTTCGAGTCGATCGCCTCGGTGGCCACGTCGACGCGTCCGGCCAGTGCGGCGGTCATGCGCGGCAGGAAGAAGCAGGGCCAGTCGTCGGTGACCACGGCGCAGGCCCGCGCGGCCAGGGACTCCACCAGGCCCGCTCCGGCGCCGTGCTCGGGCTCGACGTAGGCCCGGTAGGTCGCCCGGGTGCCCGCGAAGGCCTTGCGGTTGGCGGCCATGCCCTGGAGCACGAAGGCGTGGTGGCGATCGCTGGCCCAGCGGTAGCCCGCGCGCAGGGGCTCGAGCACCAGGAGCGGTCGGTCCGTCTCCGCGGCCAGCTCGACCGCCCGTTGCAGGGCGAAGTTCCAGCGCGGCCTGCGGTTGGCGATCATCCAATAGAGGACGAACTCGCCCTCGGCTCGGATGGGGCGGCCGTTGAGGGACGTGATCCGGTTCTGGGGGACTTGGGCGGACATGGGGGCACTCATGGGCGACCGTCGGGGCTCCCGCGAGGGGCGGGTCAGGCGAAGATTGGGGCGGTCGGGCCGCGATCCCCAGAGCTCGGTGAGGCGTTGCGTGCCCACGCTCATCGCGGCGCAACGTGGCCCCAGGACAGGGCTCCGGCCGTGGAGGGATCGATCCGCGCCCGATGGGAGCAGGGCGAGGAGGCGCAGGAGCGCGGACTCGTCGAGCGACGCCGGGCCGCCGACGGCGCCGGCGGAGGGCCGCGGTTCGCCGCCCCCCGGGACGGTAGACCTCCACGATCCCGGGCTTGACGCCCGCTCTCTCGGCCGCGAGATTGTGGACGCCATGACCGAACCGCTCGACCTCGACGGAGAAGGCTGCGTCCGCACCGCCACCGCCGACGACCTGCCGGCCCTGCGCGGGTTCTTCGCCGACTATCGGCGCACCATCTCAAGCTTCGATTCGAGCATCGACGCCGACGCGCCTCTACAGGCGGACTGGGTCGAGCGTCCGGGCGACCTGTTTCCCTTCGTCATCGAGCACGGCGGCGTCCCCGTCGGCTTCGCCTTCGTCATGGGCGAGCGCTACGCCGCCGCTATCGGCCAGGACGTTCAATGGGTGCTCTACGACCTGTTCGTGCGGCCCGAGCAGCGGGGGACGGGCCTGGCCCGGCGCGCCCTGCTGGCGATCTGCGCGCAGCTGACCGGCACCTGGTCGATCGACGTCTTCGACGCCAACTCGACGGCGATCGGCTTCTACGAGCGCGCCCTCGTCGGCCACGCTCCCCGGCGCACGCAACCGGAAGCCGCGGCGCCGATGAC
The DNA here is from genome assembly GCA_007751255.1 of Engelhardtia mirabilis. Lineage (GTDB taxonomy): Bacteria > Planctomycetota > UBA1135 > UBA1135 > Engelhardtia > Engelhardtia mirabilis. The sequence goes on along the minus strand of CP036296.1, from coordinate 5,057,727 downwards.
GCGCTTCTCGTTCACTACCTGAGATCGACGGCGGGCGGGCACAGCGCCCCGGCGCCCCCAGCCACGGCTCAGCGCTGGAGGAACACGTAGGTGCCCTTCTTGTTGGAGGTGACGATGTCGACCCGACCGTCCAGGTCGATGTCGCGGGCCATGACCTGACGCCCGACGCCTGAGTCCACGTCGACGATCACCGGGCGGTAGTCCGCGCGCTGGCCGCCATTGCGCAGCAGCCAGACCACCAGGAGCGCCGGGTCGTCGAAGCCCGGGTCCGTGCCGTTGTGGGCGTAGAAGGTCTTGCCCGTGACCAGGTCGAGCTGGCCGTCGCCGTTCACGTCCGCCCAGGCCAGGGCGTGGAGCTGGCTGAACTGCAAGGGGGCCGCGGCGCCGCCGAAGGTGCTCGGGGGCGCTGCGGGCATGATCGTCCGGGGCTCGAACACGGTACCGCCGGGCGTCTCGGACCGGGCGTACCAGTGGAGGCCGTAGCCGTGGGCAGCCCAACCCGCGAGTACGTCCCCGTCGCCGTCCAGATCGACGTCCTGGACGAACATCTGAGCTCCACCCAGACCGAGCATGGCCGGGTGCAGCGGCCAGATCGGATCGCCCGCGAGGGACGGCGGTTGCTCCAGCCAGCCGATCGCCGTCAGCAGGTCCGCACGACCGTCGCCGTTCACGTCCCCGAGGCCGAGCCCGTGGAAGAACGGGCCCCAGAGTGTCGGGCCGGCCGGGTCACTGACCGGGTGGAAGGTCCAAGGGGCGGTCGCATCGACCGGATCACGCTCGGCGAAGCCCAGGCGACCCTGGTGAGCGCAGACCAGCTCCGAGATTCCATCGCCGTCGACGTCCGCCAACAGAGGTGATTCGCCGTCGACGCCGTCGAGGACGACGTGCACGGCCCACGGGCCGGACCGGCCCTTCGGATTCTCGTACCACTTGGCCGCGGTGCCCGGAAAGCCGACCACGAACATGTCGTCCCAGCCGTCCGCGTTCAGGTCCTCCACGAAGGTCAGGAAGCTGTCGAAGGCGTAGAAGGTGATCGGGTAGGCGAAGGCGGGGTAGATCGCGTGTCGCTCGAGGAAGTCGGGCGCTTCGTACCAATAGGGTCCGGCGACCACGTCCAGGTCGCCGTCGCGATCGAAGTCTCCGACGCCGACACCTTCGCTGTGGTAGTCGACATCGAGCACGATGCGCTCGAAGTGCAGGGACTCGAGCTCGACGACCGGAGCGCTCGGGACCGCGAGCTGTTGCGTGGCGGCCGAGCAGAGGAACCAGACGAAGGTCAGTAGACCCGGGGGCGCGAGCATGGGACGAGTCTAGCCCGGCGAGCCATCGCTCACGGACCTCTGGCGGTCACTGGAGCCGGTCTTCGTAGCGCCTGTCGGGCTCGAAAGCCGCCAACCGGGCGTTTCGCCTGTGGGAGACGCCTTCGCAGACGCGTCTTTGGTGTCGCTTGACGGGTCCCGTCGCGCTCGACAACTTGGTCGCCAGGCCCACGCCGCGCCATGAGCCAGCCCAATCTCTTCCTCCTGCAAACCGCGGAACCGGCGGCGATCCAGCGGGCCACCCTGGAGTTGTCCGAGGCCTGCAAGCACGAGCGCCCCGGTCCGCGACGGGCCAGGCTGAGCGAGGTGGCCGAAGGGCTCTTCGTGCTGGAGTTCGATCGACCCTTGGCGGGATCCCAGGCGGTGAGACTGATCGGGCAGCTCTTCGATCACGCCGAGATCGACGAGGTCGTGGCCTGGATCGAGGGCGCCGGCGGAGTGTGCTACGAGCTGCGGCCGGAGCTCGCGCGTCTGGATGACGGCGCCACCCGCTTCCTGCACGGCAGCAGCGCCGCGGGCGAGGGGGTCGAGGTCTACATCCCCGAGTGCTGGATGCGCCCTGCGTCGTCGGCGCCCCCCTACCAGCCCGCGCCCAGCGCCGTCGGTGACGGACGCACGGTGCTCGAGTGGGACGTGAGCTTCGACGACGAGCTCTCGCCGCGCTTGGACCTGACCCACGCGGCAGGCGAGACCTGGCCGCTAGGCTGAGCGACGAGGCGCGTTGAATGGACGGCGCGATCGAACTACAACCGGCGCAGACCATGAAGCTGACCATCCGCTACTGCCCGACCTGAAGCGGCAACCAGAGTAGGGCAGCGGGTCTCGCTGCCTCCATCAAGGAATGGTTGGGCCAGGACGTCACCCTCGAGCCGGGGCGCAGGGGCCAATTCGATCTGACTGCGGACGGCGAACTGATCTCGACGCGGGGCGGCAACTGGCTCACGCGCCCCTTCGGCGCCGGCTATCCGGACGAGGAGGAGCTGATCGCCCGCCTACGCGAGCTCCTGGACCCCTGAAGCCATCGCACGCGGGTGGTGCGAGACCGCCGGTTCGACGTTCCGGCCGTCGCGCTGGAGTTGACCCCAGGTCCTGACGCGGCCCTGTCTGCTGCGAATGGCGCGACCTCGGTGGGCGCCCGGCCGCAGAGGGGGCCCCTGGCCGCAGAGGTGTATCGGCACCATTGGACCCTGGCGGCGCTGCGTGTTATCAACCCGTCGAGGGTTCGTGGGAGCAGCGTCGGTCAGAGCGGCGCCGACTAGAACAATGGCTATCGAAGTTCAAAAGCTGGATGGCGGCGGAATCTTGCTTCGAGGGCGAGGGACCGTCAGTGCGCGGCAACTACTCGATGTCAAGGAGGTGCTCTTCGGGTCGGACGAGGTCACGCGAGCGATCACCTACCTGTTGGTCGACTTCGAGGATGTGGCTGAAGTCGAGGCCGGGGAGGACGAGGTCCGCGCCATTGCCGAGCGGGACCGACGGGCCGGCGTGGTGAACCCTGGCATGATCATCGCCGTGGTGGCGCTCAAGGACCTCCACTACGGACTCAGCCGGATGTGGGAGATCATGCTCGAGTCGGCGCCGATGGAGACCCAGGTCTTCCGCAGCCGCCCGGAGGCCGAAGCCTGGATCGTCAGCAAGCTCGGCGCCACCGGGGCTTGAGCCGAGGACCGTCCAGGGCCCGGTAGCGGCGCCGCCCGACCTCGGCGTGTCCCGGATCCGCGGGGGGCGAGCATTCGCTGCCCGCCCCCCCCTGTTGGCTTCAGAAGATCTTCCCGGGCTCGACGTTGCTCGCTACCAGGGGCAGCGGGCCACCCGGAGCGACCGCGGCGCCCTGCAGCCACACGTCGAGACCACCGCCCAACTCGGGCGGCAGGGGGAAGGCCATCTCGGCCATGCCCGCAGCGTTGAGTTGCGTGAACCAGATCGGATGGACGGTTCCGTTGCCGATCGCGAACTCGACCAGGCCCGGTAGATGGGTCACGCCCTGTTCGAGGGCCAGCACCACGACCAAGGTCTCGCCCGGGGCCGCGGCCGCACGGACATTGATCGAGTCGAGGGACCAGAAGAGGGTCCCGTTGCCGGCCAGGATCGTCGGCGTCGGAGCGGCCGAGACCTGGATCGGGATCTGTGCACTCCCGGCCGGGCCGCTGACGACCACATCGAGGGTGCCCAGCTCCGAGAGCAGCGGGACCAGGAAGCTGATCTGGTCGTCGCCCGTGATCCAGAAGGTCGGAATCGGCGTCGAGCCGAGCTTGACCTCGGTGATCGCAGCGAGACCCGAGCCGGCCAGAGTGATGCCGTCGAGCGAGCCGTCGTGGAGGGTCACCATTGCCGCCGGCGCGATCGACGCCAGGGTCGGCGGCTGGACCGCGCCGGTCACGCGCGCGCGCAATTGGTAGGAGCCGGTCCGGCGGTGGGGGCTCTGGGACCTGACGACGACGCGGTACTCGCCCGCGACCGGCGTGGCCAGCTCGATCAGCGCGTTGCGGCCGACGCCGCTGTCCGCATCCAGTTCGAGAATCTGTCCGTCGGGGCCGATCAGAACCAGCAGCGGGTCGCAATAGGTCTCCGCATCGGCGACACCCTGGGGGTAGCGTGTGCGCACCTCGAGCAACTGCTGGGCTTCGACCCAGAAGCTGTAGTGGTCCTCGTCGCCGTCGCCGGGGACCGGCGGGTCCTGGTCCGAGGCGTACAGGGTGTGAGTCTCGGTCCAGCTTCCCAGGGCGAGTGGCGTGGCCTGGGACGGTTCGCCGTCGGGCTCGCTGGCGTCGGCGTAGAAGCGGATCTTCCACTCGTCGAAGGCCTGGGTCAGAAGGTCGTACTCCGTCGCGTGCCCGTCGGCGAAGAGCCCCTCGAAGACGTCCAACACGTTCAGCTGCTCGGCCTCGAGCACGGTCTGCCCGGTGTAGGAGGCCCACAGGAGCGCGTCGCCGTCGAGGCCGCCGGGGAACAGGAAACTGCCGTCGATGCCGTCGTCGTCGACGGTGTCGCCGTCGGTGGTCGCGGCCGTGTCGACCAGGTTCCAGAGCGCACAGCAGACCGCGACCTCGTCCGCCTCCCCGCCGATCAGGCTGGCCCAGGGCTGACCGCTCTCGAAGTCCAGGCGCAGCTGCACCGACGAGAGGCCCGTGGACGGTCCGCCCTTCAGATCCGCATAGATCCCGGGGTCCTCGACGCCGGCGAACTGTCGGACGGCGCCGCCGAAGAAGCTCGCGTAGCCCTCGCCCATGGACAGGCTCGGATACTGGTCGCTGTCGCCGAAGAAGTGACCGCCGCCGTCGTGGTCGGTGTCGGAGTAGAGGAAGCCGACCACGTGGCCCAGCTCGTGCAGCAGCACCGAGTCGTCGTAGCCGTCGCCGTTGGCGAGGTTCACGTTGTTGCCCGACGCTTGGCTCTGGGTGCCACCCGGCCACATGGACCGCATCCCGGCTGCTGCCGGTGCCGCGCCGAGGTGCTCGAGGTACAGGCTCGCGTCGACGATCACGTCGAGCTGGGCGAAGCCGCTGCCCTGCTTGGTGCCGCTGAAGCTCTTCTGAGCCACCACGGTGCCCACGTCGAGCTCGACGCCGAGGTCCCAGCCGGCGAAGGTGGCGCTGGTCACCGAGTAGGGCACCAGGTCGATGTCGGTCGCTTCGAGCAACGCCGGTTCGAAGGTCTCGCAGACGGAGTCGCAGCGCACCAGGAGGTCCGCCGCGCCCACGCCGGTCAGCGGAAGTTCGAAACTGCCGTCCATGGCCGTGGCGCCCGTCGCCAGGACCTGGTCGCTGGCCGTGTCGATCAGCTGCAGGCGAGCGAGCCGGATCGGCCGCTCGGGCTCGGCGCCGGTCCAGCCGTCGATGTTGTAGTCGCGGTCGACGTACTTGAAGACGCCGCGCACGACGGGAGCCGAGGACTCAGACCAGGGTGCGAGGATCCGCTCCCGCCGGTCCCCGTCCTCCCGCGTGCGGCGTGCCCGCACTTCGCGGGTCGTGACGCCGGCGCGCTGCATGAGGGGTGCGTCAATGGGCAGAGAGCCCGTCCCGACGGTCACGAACTCGCTCCACGCGACCGGAATCCCGCCGTCCGGCGTCGCGATCACCAGGTTGGCCTCGATCTCGACCTGCTTGGCCCCCGGACCGCCGGGCAGCTCCACGCGAGCCCAGCCGGTGACGGACTGGCCGGCGTCGAGCCACGCGGTCTGCGCACGGCTCTGCTCGAGCACTCGGCCGCCGTGGGGCAGTTGGATCTGCGCGCGGATTGCAGTCGCCTGCCGCTGCGGCTCGATCGCGTAGTTGATCGTCGTGGCGCCGGCGGAACCCGCGACCAGCTCGTAGGTGATCGCGACCGGAGGGCGTGGCTTACCCCCGCCGTCGTGGGGCGCGCCCAGGGCGGGGGCGGCGAGGATCGACAGACAGAGCGGGAGCCAGGAAGTGGGGCGCATCGGCATCTTCGGGGGCCAGTGGGGGGACTGGTCGAGGCACGTCCGATCGGGGCGATCGGGGCGAAGAGGGGCTTGGGCGTGTGGCCTCGGGACCGACTAGGCGGCGGGCACGCCGCGGTCACGGGGAGTGGCCAGATCGGCGCGTGGGCGCTGGCACGGCACTCCTTGCGGTCCTAGGCTCCGCCGTCACACCCGAGGACCCCATGGAGCTGTTCACCACCCAACGCCTGATCGTCCGCGAGCTCGACTTCGACGACGAGGAATCGCTCTTCGCGGTCTACAGCGATCCCGAAGCCATGCGTTGGGTCGACGACGGTCAGCCGATCCCGCGCGGGGATTGCACCCGTTGGATCGAGGTCACCCGCCGCAACTACGCGACCCGCGGCTACGGCATGTCGGCCGTGGTGCTGGCCGAGTCCGGCGAGGTGGTCGGCTACTGCGGCCTCGTGCACCCCGGCGGGCAGGAGGAGGCCGAGGTCAAGTACGCCTTCCTGCGAGCCCACTGGGGCGCTGGCCTGGCGACGGAGACGGTCACGGCGATGATCGAGTGGGGGCGCGAGCGCTTCGGGCTGCGGCGGGTGATCGCGACCTTGAGCCCCGAGAACTTGGCCTCGAAGCGAGTCCTCGAGAAGTCGGGCTTGGCGTCGATCGAGGTGCGTCGAGATGAGGACGGTTCCGAAGTTCTGGTGATGGCCTGGGAGGCTTCGACCGGCGCGTGAGCACCGGGACCGGTTCGGCGTCGACGGCCGCGCGCGTCCCTTGATCTGCAGCACACCATGGGAATCTTCAAGCGACTGTTCGGCCGCGGCGGGCACGCCGCAAGGGAGCCGCAGGATGCCCGGCGTGGTCCGGTCGAAGCGTCGGGGCAACCGCCCGAGGCGACGCATCAAACGGGGCGGGCATCGCGGCCCGTGCTCGACGCGGCGTCCTCGGAGCTTGAAGCGTCCGCGACTGCGGAAGTCGAACCCCAGTCGCCCGCGGCCGCGCCGAACGCGATCCGCATGTTCGACCGCGAGGGCAACGCGGTGCTGATCGACGCCGAGGAGTACCGCACGGGGATCCTGCCGCGCATGTTCGAGTCGGTTCGCCAGCAGCCCGATCAGCTCTATGCCCTGTTGGTCGACGCCTTCGGCCGCGGCTGGTTCGAGGACGGGCTGGAGAGCGCCCGGGCCCTGATCGAGGTCGATCCGAATCGCGAGCGGGCGGCGACCATGCTGGGCATCGCCCTGATGCAGACCGGCCGCTTGGACGAGGCCCAAGCGGTGCTCGAGGCCCAGGTCGCGTCGGCCGGACCCAGCGGTGTGGTGCTGACCAACCTGGCCAAGGTGCGGGCGAATCGCGGGGACCACGAGGGCGCCGAGGCGCTGCTCTGGGAAGCCCTGCAGCTCGATCCGAACGTGCCCAACTCCGTGGAGTGGTGGGGGGCCATCGCCCGCGAGCGCGACGGCGAGGCCGGCTGGATCACCGCCCTGGAGCGGGTCGCGGCCCTCGACGGAAGCTGGCGTGCCCAGCTCTGGCTGGCTCGCACGGCGCTCGAGGCCCAGGACCCGGAGCGCGCGCTCGAGCTCTACGCCCAGGCCCTGCCCCGCGCCCGCGAGTACGGCGACGCCCTGATGATGATCTCGGGCGACCTCGGTCGCACCGGGCACCCCGGCCGCGCGGTCGCGTTGATCGAGCCCGTCTACGACCCGGCGGTCCACGGGCCGACCGCGGGCTTCAACCTGATCCACGCCAGCCTGCAGGTCGGCGAACGCGAGGCGGGGCTGCGGGTCCTGGGGCGGCTCGAGGCCCTGGAGCGCAAGGACATCTCGCGGCACCTGAGCGAGCTCCGCGCGCGGTTCGAGGACCGGGCCCCGGACTGAATCAGAAGGCGCAGGATTCTCGTCCTCGCCGAAGGACGTGGGCGACTCCGACCGCGAAGTCCCCTCACCGCGGAGGCCGATCGGCGCTCGCGCGGCCAAGGCGATACGGGCGATCGGGCGCGCCTACCAAGTGCGCCGGCGGGCGGAACGGATCCGCGGCCCGAGTAGCCTGCCGCAGATCACCTCTGCGCTCGGCACGACGCTCGGGAGGGTCGACATGGTTCGTCTCCGTCGCGCTCCTATTTGTCCGGCCGCGCGAAGGGGATCTCCAGCACCTTGCTCTTTTGGCCGCCGGCGGCCGCGAAGTGCACCCGGGCCAGGAGCAGGGCGCTGTTCGACACGTACTCGATGCGCCAGGGCCGCAAGTGCGCCCGGTTCTCGAAGGCGACCACGCCGGCGGACTGCTGGGTCAGCAGGAACTCGGTCGGCGAACCGGCCTTGCCCACGACCTCGGCGATGTAGACCAGCTCGTCGCCCCGCGCCTCGATCGTCAAGCGCTCGTCGAGCTCCTGCCCGTGCTCGCCGGTGTGCCAGGCCTCGGCGCGCAGTTGGTTGCCGTCGCGCCACCAACGCTCGCCCGCGGCGTTGGGTCGGTCCAACCGGCGCCAGTCGCCGACGAGCCACGAGAGTCGGTCGAGCCGCCCGGCGGCTGAGGGAACCTCGGCCGCGGGCGTTGCGCAGGCCGCCAGGGCCAAGCAGGTGAGGCCGACGAGGGCGGTCGCGAGCCGTCCGGTGCGGTGGGAGCCCGTGCTATCCTGCGCCCCTCGACCCAACCCGACGATGCGCCTCCAACGACTCCTCGACACGAGCCCGATCGCCGTCCGCCCCGAAGACCTCGCGAAGCCCATCGACTGGGCCGCGCTGTTCGAGGCCGAGCGGCCCGTGGAACTCGAGATCGGTTCGGGCAAGGGCACGTTCCTGGCCCAGGAGGCGGCAGCGCGGCCCGAGGTCAGCTTCTTCGGCGTCGAGTACATGGGGAAGTACGCGGCCTACATGGCCGACCGGTTGCGGCGGGGCGGCCTGCTCAACTGCCGCACGACCTCGATGGACGCGACGGTGTTGGTGCGCGACCACGTGCCGAGCCAGAGCCTACAGGCGGTGCACGTCTACTTCCCCGATCCCTGGCCGAAGAAGCGCCACCACAAGCGACGCCTGGTCAGCGCGGCCTTCCTGCCCGAGCTCGAGCGGATCGTCGCCCCCGGCGGGCAGTTGCGGATCGTGACCGACCACCCGGAGTACGCCGAGTGGGTGGCCGAGGTCCTGGAGCGCGCGACCCTCGAGCGGATCGACTACCAGCCCCCGGCGTCGGCTCGCGAGGGGGAGATGGTCGGGACCAACTTCGAGCGCAAGTACACGGTGCGCGACGGTCGGGAGTTCCACCCCTTCGCGTTGCGTCGGCCCCTCTGAACTCGAGTCACGGGATTCGAGCGCTTGCGCGCGAGTCTCTGCGCCCCAGGCCCCCGAGGCGCGAGCTCCGAGGCCCGAGCCCCTGCACCGTCAGCTCAGTAGGCGGGCCGGCGTAGGCCGCCGACGCCCAGCGCCACGGCGAAGAGCGCGAGGAAGACCCAGAAGGCCATCTGAGCGAAGACAGAGGCCGAGCCGATCAGGTCGAGGTAGCCGATCAAGCCGCTGAGGAGGGCGGCGACGAACAAGGTGAGTGCGGATCCGATCATGAGCTTTTGTTGCGCCGGCAATCGGCGCGTGGAGTTCGTGCGGGAATGTTTGCTCGGGGGGCACGGGTCTAGGAGAGGGCTCATGGGCCCTAGCGGACGCCGTGTACCCGTTCGAGTTGAGTAGTCCCGAAGTGGGCACCCCCAAGCGGCCCCCGGAAGGCCCCCGGGGCCTGTTCGATCGGCGTAACCGGCGACCGGACCGGAGACGGTCGGGGCGTGCGCGTGGTCTGGAACGACGGCCAGGCGGCGGGTGTGGCGTCCCTCCTGCGGGGATTGAGGGGAACCGAGGGCGCGCTCCCGATCGTCGGGAAGACTGGTCCGGGGCCCTGCGGCCGGACTGCCCGGGCGGAGTCCCGTCCGATCGGCCGCAACCGCGCCCCGCCGTTCCCCCCGGCGCCGCTACCCCCCACTCCCCGGCGGCGCCGCAACCGTCCCTCCCCGACCCATGACTCGAGCGACCCTGACCGCCCTCTCGGCGGCCGTCCTCTGCGTACCCCTCGCCCTCTCCGCCCACGCCGGCCAACTGGAGGCCCAGGGGCTCCCCGATCGCTCGCCGGACCTGACCGCAGGCCTGGCGACCTGGCGCGCCGAGCACGGGCCCTCCTGGCACCTGCGCCGGGACGCGGGCACCGGCCACGCGGCCTTCCTCTTTGGCGGCAGCGTCGCCGCCAGCACCACCCCCCGGGTCGACGGTGACTACGTCGCCCAGGCCCTGGGCTTCCTCGAGAGCGCCCACGGCCTGCTCGGCGTGGACCTCGAGGCCCTCGGCGAGCCGACCGTGACCTACCTGCCCCTGAGCTTCGGCGGCAGCAGCGACAAGGTCGTGGTCAGCTTCGGCCAGGTGGTCGACGGCATCCCCGTGCGCGGGGGCAAGGTCAACGTGCTGCTCGGCATGGACGGCACGCTCCTGGCCCTGGACAGCACGGGCCTGCCGAACCTGTCCGAGTTCTCGGTGCGGCCGACGGTGTCGAGCGCCATGGCGCGCGCCGCCGCCGTGACGTCCTTCGTGCAGACCACCGGCCTGGCCCCGACCGAGGTCGGCGAGCCGCGCCTGGTCATGGTGCAGGAGCAGCAGGGCAAGCTCCGCGCGCCGGTCGCCGCCTGGGAGCTGGACCTGCGCTTCGAGCAGTCCGGCGCGGTCTTCGCCCGGCGCTACGCGGTGGCCGCCGAGGGCAGCCCGCGCCTGGTGGTCGACGAGGACCTGATCCACTTCTTCGACGTGGGCGGCCAGGTGCTGACCAACGCCACCCCCGGCACCCAGCCCGACTCGGCCTCGAACCCCGAGGTCCAGGTGCCCGCCGCCTACATGCGCGTGGACAGCTCGGCCGGCTCGGTCTTCACCGACCAGAACGGCTTCTTCAACTTCCCCGGCGTCAGCGGGCCGTTGAACGTCACCTTCCAGTACGAGGGCAGCTTCAACGACGTCTTCAACGATCAGGGCGCCGAGCACGTGATCACCCAGTCCCTGAGCGGGACCGGGAACACGGTCTTGATGAACCCGACGGGCGACGCCCAGGTCACCTCCCAGTCGAACGTCTTCGTGACGCTCAACGCGATGCGTGACTGGATCCGCAGCCTGAACCCGACCGACGGAGCCATGGACTTCGTCAACAACTCCGAGGTCAACGAGGACTTCACGGACTTCGGGACGTTTACGATCAGCAACTGCAACGCCTTCTACGACGGCTCCAGCACCAACTACTTCCTGCCCGGCGGCGGCTGCGTGAACACGGCCTACTCGACCGTGATCGCCCACGAGCAGGGCCACTGGCTGAACGACCGCTATGGCAGCTTCAACGGCTCGGACGGCTTCGGCGAAGGCAACGCCGACGTCTTCGCCATGTACCTGTTCGACACCCCGATCGTGGGCTCGGGCTTCTCCGGCGGCAGCACGATCATCCGCAGCGGTGAGAACACCCTGCAATACTGCGGCGACGGCAACGGCGGCTGCTACGGCGCGGTGCACACCGACGGTCAGGTCCACATGGGCGCCATGTGGAAGGTGCGGCGCAACCTGCAGACCAAGTACGGCACTGCCGTCGGCGGCCTGGTCGCCGACCAGCTCCTGAGTGGCTGGATGAACGGCTACGACCAAGGCACGATCGACAGCGTGATCGAGATCCAGTTGCTGACCCTGGACGACAACGACGGCAACATCGACAACGGCACGCCCAACTACGCCGAGATCGACGGGGCCTTCCTGGAGCAGGGCTTCCCCGGCTACGAGCTCTCGTTGATCGCGGTCGCCAACTTGGCTGCGGTCTCCGACAGCCTCGACGAGGCTGGTCCCTACGGAGTGGCCGTGGTCGCAGCTTCGCTGATCGGTGGATCGCTGACCCAAGTCGAGCTGAAGTTCGACGCGGGCGCCGGCGTCCAGACCGTGGCCATGTCGAACAATGGTGGCGCCACCTACGCGGGCTTGATCCCCGGCGTGCCTTCACCCGCCCAGGTGGACTACTGGGTCGAGGTGACCGACAACCTCGGCAACACCAAGACTTGGCCCGAGGACGGCGCGGCCGCGCCGGCGCGCTTCACCGTCGGTCAGCTCGAGGTGCAGTTCTCCGAGAACTTCGACGGCCCGACCGACAACGGCTGGACCCACGCCCAAGTGCAGACCCAGGACGACTGGCAGCGCGGCGTCCCGGGCGGCAAGGGCGGCGTCTCGAGCGGTATCGCCTGGAATGATCCGGACCAGGCCGTGAGCGGCCTGAACGTGTGGGGCAACGACCTGGGGCCGGACGGCTTCAACGGCGCCTACCAGCCGGACGTGATCAACTTCCTGCGCTCGCCCCTGATCGACCTCAGCGGTGCGAACGGCGCGACCCTGCGCTTCCAGCGCTGGTTGACGGTCGAGGAGGCCATCTTCGACCAGGCCCAGATCCGCCTGAACGGCGCCACCGTGTGGGAGAACCCGCAGAACGGCAACCTGGTGGACACGGCCTGGACGAACTTCGAGCTGGACATCTCCTCCGCCGACGGTGACCCGAGCGTCGAGCTCGAGTTCCGGCTCGAGTCCGACGGCGGGCTCAACCTCGGCGGCTGGAACATCGACGACCTGGAGATCTTCACCCTCAACCCGAGCCCGAGCTTCTGCCAGCCCTCGATCTACGGCGCGGGCGTCGCGGGGCTCGGCGGTCAGGTACCGACCATCGACGCCAAGGGCCAACCGGCGCAATCGGGCAATACCGAGTTCGTCGTGGCGGTCAAGAACGGTCGGCCTCAATCGGTCGCGACCATCGTGGTCGGCCTGCAGTCCGCCGACATCCCGGCCTTGGGTGGGTCGCTGCTGGTCCTGCCGATCCTGACGCCGAGCGTACTGCTGGACGTCTTCGGTCAGATCACGCTGTCGGTGCCGCTGTCGAACTCGCCCGGCCTGATCGGCCAGACCCTGTTCGTGCAGGCCTTCGTCACCGACGCGGCCGCGCCCGAGGGCTTCTCGATCTCGCCCGGCTTCGCGGCGACGATCTGCAACTGATTCCGAGGGGCCGGGAGGCCCCTTGAAGTGAACAGGCCCGCCGGCGCACGCAATGTGCCGGCGGGCCTTCTCGTCGACGCGAGGTCGCCGTCTCAGGGAGCGACCGACGTCCCGGCGAAGTCGAGCAGCTCGCCCATGGTCTTGCCGATCGTCGGCTCGAAGCGCGGGTGGATGTTCAGGTAGCTGCGCGGGTCACCGAGGATCAGTCCGATCAGGACCTCGGCCACGATGCGTCCGCCCACGGCGCCCAGGCGCTCGCCGCCCTGCTGCAGCTCGGCCTCCTTGAGGATGTAGAACCACAGGGGTGCCTCGTTGACCCCCGAGTTGGCGATGCCGAGCTCGGAGTTCGGGATGATCTGGTCCTCCGGGAGGGCCATGGCCCGAGCGATGGCCTGGCCGCTCGGCAGGCCCATGCGCCAGCCCCGAGCCAGGTTCAGGAAGGCCAGCGAGGAGTTGCCGTCGAACGGCAGGTTCATCAACGCCGGCGAGAGCTTGCCGTCGAGCTTGCGGCTCTTCTGCGGGTTCGAGCCACTGATCTCGAAGAACGTCTTCCAGTCCGCGGTGCGTCCCTCCGGCAGGGGCCTGAAGCCGCGCAGGTCCTCGTCGTGACCGGCGCCGGCGGGCAGGAAGATGGGCAGCGCCGACACCCCGGCGTTCATCTGGTACGAAGGCCGCACCATGCTGTGCCCCAGCCGGTAGGCGGCGACGGAGAACTCGACCGGGATGAACGGTTGGTGGCTCCAGTCGTAGAAGTAGAGGTTGGCGTTCTGCGGACCGGTCGCGTCGAGGTCCGGCAGGATGTCGTCGACCAGCTCCTTGCTCACGACCCGGTCGCGCAGGAAGTCGTGGATCACCACGTACTGGTAGTGCCAGCGCACGACCTGTTGGGTCCGCTCGAACGCCTCGTCACCGGTCAGCCCCTCGTCGGCCTTGACGCGACGCAGGACCTTGTTGTGGAGCTTCAGGAACGCCAGTTGGAGCTGCGAGACGATCAGGTTCTCGTCGTTCCGCATGTCGCCGATCAGAGCGCGGCCCTGCTCGTTGCGGGGCAGGTCGTCTTCACCGGTCGCCTCCAGCTCGGACATGGCGATCTCGCTGTCCTGCAGATCCGCCGGAAGCTTGCGCCCCTTGCCGAGCAGGAACTCGCCCCCGCGACCCTCGCGCCGGTCGTACATGAACGGCTCGTCGCCGGGCCCCTCGCCGTAGACGTTGTCGAGGTCCAGCCGCGGCGTGCGGAAGTTCTGCAGCCGGTCCGGATCGTTCTGCTTCTGCAGGCTCGACGTCGGGTCGAAGGTGATGTCGTGGTCGATGAACTGCCCGAAGTAGGTGTAGCCCGCAGGGATCTTCGAGTTGTCGAAGCTGTCACTGCTTCCAGCCGCCTCGAACATGGTCGACGCCGCATTGCGAAGGTAGCGCTCGCGCTCCGCGTCGGTCTTGCCCGGCGGTACCCAGGGCGGAAGCTCGCGGAAGAGCCGGCCGAACGGGCCGTGGTAGAACTTCGAACGCGGAGCGGTGATGTCGCGGCTCAGGTTGCCGTGGTTCATGGGTGTGGCTTTGGGGACGGAGATCGGACCCGGTAGATGGCCTCCGGTCCCTCGCGACCCCCGCGGGCGCCCTCGAGCGCGCGAGGAGTGAGCAGAAGGGAACGAGGAGTGCGGCCGTGCGCCGCCACAGATCAGGAACGGCGTCCCGCACGAAGCCGGTTGTCGGTTTACGTTGGCCTTACGCTTGTCTGTCGGGCGCTGGAGCGGAACCAGAGCCCCTCTACAGTCGCTGGCGGACCGGCCTAGGGCCCCACGCCGCAGCCCTGATCGAGAATCCCGCCGACGGCCCCCTCTCTTTGCGTTCATGGAGGTGCCGGGTCGTGGACGCCGGGCGGCTCTCGGGCCGATGCGGGCAGCAAGGTGGAGGAATGGGGTCTGACCATGGGATTGATTGCATTGGTGTCCGTTTGGCGTGTGCTCGTGCCGGCCCTCTTGGCCGTTTCGCTGGCCAGCGCCGCGACCATGCCTGGAATGGGACCTGGTGCCGCGGAGCGCGAACCCGGCAAGTCCGCAGGCGGCGGCCCGCCCGCGGATCCGGATTTCACGGGATCGGCGGGGGCCCCGGGGCACCCGCAGGCTGCGGGCGCCGCGACCGAAGTACTGCCGAGCAACTCGCCAGAATCGGCGGCGTTGCTCGAGCTCATCCAGGGCTTGGTGCTCCCCGAGCTGATTCGGGACCTCGAAAGCGAGGAGCCCTATCGAGTGGTCGTCGCGCGGGTTCGCAAGTCCGACGGGGAACTCCTGCCGTTGGATCTGAAGCTCTCCGCGCCCGTCCAGGTCGCAATCTCTCGCCACGTACCAGGACTGAAGTGGTTGAGCCTCGACAAGGTCCAGGTAACGGCCCAGGGTCTCTGTGAGAGCGTCGGTTCGAGGCTGTGGAGCAACGCGACGCTGATCGCGCTGCACGAGACGGAGTTCGAATCCGGTCAGGTGGCGACGATCCTGGTAGACGTCAAGCGTGGAGCATCGGGAGAGAGGTTGGAGCTCCGCCTGTGGCTGAACGAACTCCTCAACCGTTGGGAGGTCCAGGGCAAGTCTTCGCCCGCGGCGCGGTTCGCCCAGGGGGCAAACCTCGCCATTAGTCTCTCCCTGGCGACCCTTCTCGGGGTGCTGTTGCTCTTTCGACGCGCGCGACTCGGAGGCGTGCAGGCCCGTGACGGACTCGGCGCCGAGAGGGACGGCGCCCAGGGTCTGGTGCTGCACGAGTATCAGCGTTTGGCCGTCGCGATTTGGCTCGTCTTCTGGGTGCTCATGGCGGCGGCGTGGTTGAGCCTGTATCTGCTCGAGGATTGGGGGGTGATGCTCCGCAGCGTCATGGCTTCGACCCTCGACAATCTGAATGCGATCACGCTGGTAGTGATCTACTTCGTGGTGACTCGCGGGAATCAGTTCCGGCTGCGCCGAGCGGTCTACACGTGGCTTCTGCTGTCATCGATCGTGGTTGGGTACCTGGGGGTCGTCTATTCGGTGTTCCGACTCAACCCCGCGGTGGCCTTCAGGCTGCACGAGTCGTTCTCACTGTGCCTGGGGTTCCTGAGCCCCATCGTGCTCGGCTGGGCTTTCTACCTTCGATTCGGCACCTCCGCAATTCTGGTCATCGGGGTGGCCTACGGCTTGGCCCAGCCATTCGTCTATTCGAGCGAGATCTCGGCCTATGCCGCCGCTGGCGACGCGATGGCTATCTCGAGCTACCGGCCTGCGATCGCAATGGTCCTGGCGCTGCTGAAGGTCGTCTGGGGTGTCGCGGTCCTCGCGGTGCTTTTCGGATGGCCCGTGAAAGGCAGGACGACTGCCAACCTGGTCACACCACTTCCGGTGCACCCGATAGAGGACAACGGCAGCCGCTCGAACTTCCTTGGGAGCTTCACGAGCTTCCCGAACATGCTCCTGGGAGCCTTCAGGAGCAATCGAGACCTCGCCGTCTACACAGGACTCGCAGGTGCGATCTACCTCGGACTGGCAACCCGCTTGGGGGTGTTGTATGTCGACTCCCTGATGCCTCTCGCGATAGCGATCGGCGTTGTCGCCGGTCTGCTGACAATTCTGCAAGTCATCGCCTCGGTCATGCAGATGCTGTCGGCAACCGCCCCGGACGAGACGCCCAGGATTCCTCCTGGGCTCGGGGGAGGCGGCGGAGACCAAGTCGGCGCGGCCAAGGTGGATCGCGAGCGGCCGGCCAGGAAGAAGGCGGCTTCGACTGCAAGAATGCGAACCAGGAAGAAGCGGTAGAGGTCCGCAGCCCCGGTCGTTGTCGACGCCATCACAGGGGTGGCGTACGCCTGAGCGCCCAACCGTCTCGGGTGATCTCCCCCCTCAACCGATCGGATCGAGCACGGTCGAGATCTCGCCCGTCGCGATCCACCACAGCTCGCACCTCGGGCGGCGGGGCAGGTCCAGGGCTTCTTGCACGGCGCGGGCGTAGCGGGCGAGTTGGGGGGCGTAGACGGTCTCGCGCTCGACTCTCGCGGCCTTCGATTCGACGGCGTCGGTCTTGAAGTCGACCACGACGACCTCGTCCGTGCCGGGGTCGCGGTAGACGAGGTCGATGGCGCCGCTCCAGGCCCCGAGGGGATCCGTCGGCGCGAATTCTTCGGGGGCGGGGGGCAGCAGGACGGGCAGCTCGCGGGCGAGGAGGCCCTCGCGCAGCTCGACCAGGCGCGTCGGTAGCGGGCCCGTGCGCAGGGCTTCGAACAGCGCGCGCGCGCGGTCCAGCCCGGCGTCGCGGGTCTCGCCGCTGAAGGTCACCGCGAGCTGTTCGAGGGCCTGGGCTTCTGCGGCGTCGAGCTGGGGGCCGAGGTCCGCTTCCAGGTCCAAGGCTTCCAGGGCGCCGTGTACGGCGGAGCCGATCCACATGGCAGCCTGGGAACCGAGGCTGGTCGCGTCGGCGGGCGCGGCTGTCCGGTTGTCCTCCGAACTCAAGCGCGATTCGGCGAAGGCGCGCTCGAGCAGGTGGTGGGCGTCCGCGGAGGCGGGTGCCACCAGGGGTCGCGCGGCGCGCTCGCGGGCCGCTGCGCGGGCGGCGACCAAGGTCGCCACGTCGCGGGCGGCGCGGGCCAGGTCCGTCGGCCGGACCTCCTCGCGCCCGGCGGCCGTGGCCCCGTCGTCCGGCGCCACCAGGCGGAAGCGCGCCCCGTGGGCGTCGTCCACGAAGGCCTCCGCCGGGTCCTCGCCCGCCAGCTGTGCGAGCAGCGCCCCCAGGTCGGTGGGCACGCCCTCCCGGGCATCGAGCAGCTCCGCGTGGCTCTTCGCGAACTGCGGACCGTTCCCGCCCGCGAAGCGCTCGTCGACCCAGCCGCTGCCGCACACCAGCCGCGCGGAGGCGCGGGTCATGGCGACGTACAGGGTGCGCACGCGCTCGGCGGCTTCGGTGCGCTCGCGGCGGGCCACGAGCAGGTCGCGATCCAGGCTCGGGGCGCCGAACAGCACGTAGGCGGTGTGCTCCTCGCCGGACGGCGCGTGGTAGCCCTCGAGCTCCACCGGCGGCAGGCGGTTGCCGGCGCTCTCCTTGTGGAGCTGGGCCAGGTACACGCAGCGGAACTCGAGGCCCTTGGAGCGGTGGATCGTCATGACCTGCACCGCGTCCTCGCCGGCCT
The DNA here is from genome assembly GCA_007751255.1 of Engelhardtia mirabilis. Taxonomy (GTDB): domain Bacteria; phylum Planctomycetota; class UBA1135; order UBA1135; genus Engelhardtia; species Engelhardtia mirabilis. The sequence continues at coordinate 5,039,841 of CP036296.1, read as the reverse complement.
CGCGCGGGCGGCCCTCCTCGCTCTCGCGCGACTCGGCCACGGCGCGGCGCAGGGCGCGGGCCACGCGGGTCTGGTCCCCGGCGGCGTCCTCGAGGGCCGTCACCAGGCGCGCGAAGAAGCGTTCGAGGTTCGCGACGCGGTAGGCGCCCAGGAAGCGCGCGGCCTCGGTGCCCTCGACCAGGGTGCGCCGCCGCAGGCGGTCGACGAAGAGCTCGGCGGGATCGGTGCGCAGGCTCTGGCGCAGCTCGCCGAGTGCGCGCAGGCCGTCGATGGCCGCGTGGTGCCAACCGTCGATGTGCTCGAGCCCCGGCAGCCCCGCGGGCAATTCGGCCCGAGCGCGCTCCACCGCGGCCTCGAGCCCGGCCAGGGCCGCGCCACCCGGGCGGTCGAGCGCAACCGCGTGCGCCGGCAGGCCCGCGCGCCACAGGGGTAGCAGCGCCCCGTCGGGCACACCGACCGCCGGCGAGCGCAGCCAGGTCACGAGCGCCAGCAGGTCGCCGGGGTCCGCGATCGCGCGCAGCAGCGCCGCCGCGTCGATCACCTCTCGCCGCCGGTAGTAGCTCTTGTCGCGCGCCACCGAGTAGGGCACGCCGCGACGTTTGAGGGCGTCCAGGTACTGGTCCAGGTCGCCGGTCGATCGCATCAGGATCGCGCAGTCGCCCCAGGCGATGCGGCCCGCTGCGTGCAGCCCCGCGATGTCCTCGGCCACCGCCTCGGCGTCGCGGCGGGTGGCCAGGGTGCGGCTGAGCTTGCCGAGCTTGGCGGCGCTGCCTTCGGTGTCCAGCTCGCCGTACAGGCGGTACTCGAGGGCCGGCTCGCCCTCGGGCGGCGCGGTCTTGGGGTCGGCGCCGGAGGCCGGCACCACCAGGGGCTCGTAGTGCGCCTGGATCCCGGGCTCGGGCAGCATGACCCACTCCATGGCGCGCCCGACCTCGTCGAGCACCGCCTCGCTGGAGCGGTAGTTCACCACCAGCTGCTCCACCGAGCCGCCCTCGGCCTCCACGTCGGCCACGAAGCGCTCGAAGGCCGCCAGGTCCGCCCGACGCCAGCCGTAGATCGACTGCTTGGGGTCGCCGACCACGAACAGCCCCGGCCGGTCGGCGCGCGGTCCGCGCAGGGCCAGCCAGCGCACGATGTCGCACTGGCGCTCGTCGGTGTCCTGGAACTCGTCCACCAGGAGCTGGTCGATGCGCCGGCGCTCGCGTTCCAGGGCGGCGGCGTCGTTGCGGAGCAGGTCCGCCGCGTCGGCGAGCAGGTCGTCGAAGCTGGCCACGCCGCGCCGGCGCAGGCGTTCGCGGGCGTCGGTCAGCAGCGGCGCGATCACGGCGCGCCCTGCATCCAGCAGCTCCGGGTCGAGCTTGCGCAGGTGGCGCAGGAGGGCCTGGACGTCGCGCGCCGCCGCGGCGAGCTCGGCGCTGTCGTCCCCCAGGGCGTCGGTCTCGGCCTTGCCGAGCGAGCCCTTGGCGAACTCGGTCAACTTCGCGTCGAAGCTGCCCTCGAGCAGCTCCGCGTCGACGCAGTGCAGCACCGCGGCCAGCTCCAGCGGACCCTGGTCGAAGTGTCCGAGGGCCGCCGACAGGGCCTGGGCCAGCTCGATGGTCTTCTTGGCGCGCCCCAGGTCACCGACCTTGGGCCCCAAGAGCTCGTGCAGGGCGCGCAGGGCCGCGCTCGCCCGCTCCGCCAGGGCGCGCACCGGCCGCTCGCCCAGGGGATCGAGCTCGAAGTGGTGGGGCCGCGCCCCGGCCTGGAGCAGCTCGAACAGGGTCTCGGCGATCTCCGCCGGACCGTGCCCCTCGCGCGCCAAACGCAGCCAGGCCTCGTCGCCCGGATCCCCGTAGGCGCGGGCCAGCTCGTCCTCGACCACCTCGCGCGACACGGCCTCGAGCGCGTCGCCCTCGGCGTCCACGGCCACCTCCGGGTGCCGGCCGAGCTCGAAGGGGTGGGCCGCGATCAGACGACCGCAGAAGGCGTGGATGGTGCTGACGGCCAGCTGCTCCATGGCCCCGCGCAGGGCGGCCGCGCGGGCGCGCAGCTCGTCGTCACCCGCGATCAGCGCTTCGCGGTGCAGGCCGATCGGCAGGCGCTCGCCCGCCGCGAGTTGGGCCAGGGCACCGCCGACGCGCTCGCTCATCTCGGAGGCCGCGGCCTCGGTGAAGGTGATCGCGACCACGCCCGAGAGGGTGCGGCGCGCCAGTTGGCCCGCGTCGGCCACCTCGCCCAGCAGCTCGCGCGCGCAGTCCCAACCGGGACCGGTGACCCAGGCCACGATGCGCGCCACGAGGGTCGCCGTCTTGCCGGTGCCGGCGCCCGCTTGCAGCACGATCGGGCTGTCGAACTGGGTCGTGGCGTGGACCCGCGCCGCGGCGTCGGCGGCGCGCAGGCTGTCGCGGTCGAGCTTCACTGGCCGTCCTCCGTGGGTTCGGAGGGCTTCTTCGCGGCCTTCTTCTTGGCGGACTTCCGCTTCGCGGCGGCCTCGAGCTCGGGAGCGCTGCCCGCGTCCTTCGACCCATCCTCTTGGGCCGACGGGGCGGCTTCCGGTGCCTTGGCGGAGGCGAGCTCCCACAGGGCGAACCAGGTGGCCTCGAGGGTCGTCATGTCCTCCGGCGGCCCGGCGCCGCGCAGGCGCTCGACGAATGCACTGATGCGACCCCGCGCGCCCGAGTCGCCGCGCACGCAGGCCTCGGCCACCTCGCAGTAGCTACACCGCGCCGGCTCGTCGCCCCGCTCGTCCACCAGCCTCGGGGGCAGGGCGCCCTCGCGCAGGGCGTCGAGCACCGCCGCGCCAGCGCCGTGGAAGGCCGCCTCGAGGCCTGCGTCGCCGGCCGCGAGGCGCAGCTCGCGCGCGTCGTCCGGGAAGGCGTCCGCGGGCGCGCGCAGGAACAGGTAGCGGCCCTCGCCACCGGTGCCGAGCGCATAGGCCGCGGCCTGCAGGCGCTGGCCCTGCGCCACCGCGGCCATGAGCTTCTTGTTGCGCGTCTTGTCGGTCTTGTCGCGCGAGAAGGGCGCGCCGCTCTTGTAGTCGGTCAGGCGCAGGGAGCCGTCGCCAACGAGATCCACCCGGTCGGCCCGGAAGGCGATCGGACGCTCCGCGCCCTCGGAGTCGGCCAGGGTCAGCTCGCCCTCGAGCTCGGCGCCCAGGGTCGAAAGGGGCGCGCCGTCGCGCCATTCGAGCTCGCGCGCGATGCTGAGCATCGGCCGCGCCTGCTCGATCAACACGCGCACCAATCCGGGGTGGGCCAGGCCCTCGTCGCGCGCCACGCGCTGGGCGCGCTCGACGAGCAGCGCCTCGAGCTCCGCGTCGCCCGGGCGCGGGACCTGCACCGCTCCGGCCTCGCGCGCTTCGTCCAAGGTCCGCGGTGCAGCATCCGAGCGCGCGCGATTGACCCAGGCCTCGAGCACGTCGTGGACCAGGATCCCGACCAGCCGCGTGTCGATGCTCGGCAGGGCCTCGAGCGGATCGCCCACGGGCTCCAGGCGCAGCATCCGCCGCAGGAAGGCCTGCCAACCGCAGCCGGCCACGTCCTCGAGAAGCGTCGCGAACAGGCGCGCGCCGCGCGGGTCGTTGGCCCGCGCCGCACCCACGGCGCCGAGCCAGGGCGACAGGCGCTCGCCCTCGGGCCCGGCGGCCGGGCGGTCGACCTCGCCGAGCACCGCCGCGCGCGCCGCGGCCACCGCGAGCTGGGGTTCGCTCGCCTCCGCCAAGCCGTCCAGCTCGGCCAGGGCCAGGGCGGCCAGGGGCGCGAAGGCCTCGCGGTCCCCGGCCAGGCTGGCGCGGATCAGGTGGTCGAGGCCCGAGCGCGGCGCGTCGTCGGCGCCTCTCGCGGAGTGTACGGGTCGCACGTCCACCGGCTCCGGCAGCGCCCCACCCATGCGCGCCAAGAGGGGCGACGGCGCGCGGTTGGCGCCCGTCTCGTCAACCTCCGCGCGGCTGATGACCACCGTCGGCGCCGAAGCGAGCAGTGAGGCGAACAGGCGCGCCTCCCCGGCTTGGCGCGCGCGGGCGGTGGACAGGTCCGGCAAGACCTCGCGCAGCCGGTCGCGCACTCGGTCGGGGAGCAACGGGTCCTCGCGGGGCGTGCGCGGGAACGCGTCGCGCTCCACGCCCACCAGGATCGTCAGCTCGAAGGCCAGGCCCCGGGCGTTGGGTGCGGAGAGCAGTTGCACGCCGCCACCGGCGCCCGGCAGTTGGGCGCGGCCGCGGGACTCGAGGGCGGACGCGACGAGCTCGAACCACTCGCCGCGCGTCAGGGCCAGGTCGGCGGGCAGCTCGCGCGCGAGCCCCGCGCAGATCTCCGACAGCACCCGCCTGGGCGCGCCGCTCGCGTCCCAGCCCAAGAGGTCGCAGGCCTCGGCCAGGCGCGCGGCGTGGACCGACACCAGGTCCTGTTCCGCGCCGGCCAAGCACTCGAGCAGCTCGCGACCGAGGTCCGCGGCGGCTTGCAAGAGGCCCTTGGCCAACCGTCGGCGCGGGGCGTGGGCGCCGGGCGACGCGTCGTCGTCCGCGTCGCTCTCGAGCCCGCGGCGCACCGGCAGGGACAGGCCGTCGGCGGAGCGCAGGCGCGCGTCCACGTCGAGGGCCGCCAGGTCGGCGAGGCGACCGAGCCCGAGGGTGGCGAAGCCCGCGCGCAGGTCGGCCAGGGGCTCGGGCCCGACGTCGAAGCCGCCGCGCTCGAGAAACGTCGCGGAATCGATGGCGTCGACCAGTCGCGAGAGGGGCGCGCGCCCGTCCTCGACCGCGAGGGTCAAGAGGGCGCGCAGGGCGTGCAGGCCCGGGTCGATGGGCGCGGCGCCGGGCTCCAGGGTCCAGGGCACCCCGGCGCGGTCGAGCTGGGCGCGCAGGAGCGCGCCGCGCTGGCGCTGGTCACGGGCGACGATCGCGATGCGCTCGGGGGCGACGCCCGCGGCGATCGCGCGCCGCGCACGGTCGGCGGCGAAGCGCGCCTCGGCGTCGGCGTCGCAGGCCACGGCGTACTCGAATGTGGCCGGCGTGAGCTGCAGCTCGTCGCCCAGCTCCGCGGGCGGAGCGATCGGCGGGCCGAAGCGTTCGCGCTCGGGGCCCGGGAGCACTTGCTCTTCACCGGGCAGCAGCGGCTCCTCGACCACCACCGTGGCCCCGCGCGAAGCCAGGGCCTCGACCAGGTCCAAGGCCACGCCGCGCTCGTCGGAGAGGGCCAGGACGACCGTGCGGTCCAGTCCGCCCACCAGCCCGCGGCGCACCGTGGCCGCGGCCGTGGCCAGGAGCGCCGGACGCCCGCCAGAGGCCAGGGCCTCGCGCTGCGACTCGACCGCGCGCGCCACGCGCACCAGGGCCTTTGCCCGCGCGCGCTCGGCGCGGCTGCCGGCCGGGCGCTCCTCGTCGTCGAGGCGCTCGGCCAGGGAGTCCGCGTGGTCCGGATGGAAGCCGGCGGCCAGGAGGTCGGCCACGCTGCGGCGAGCCGCCGCCAGGCCGCCCTCGAGGTCACCCAGGGGACGCTTCAGCTCCCGTTCGTCCGCGGCGGCCCGCTCCACGAGCAGGCCTGCCAGGCGCTCACCCCGCGGCGCGCGCACGCCGCCCCGCTCGAGGCACTCGAGGGCCAGGCCCTCGAGGCTCGTGATCGACAGGCCCGCGATGGAGTGACCCAGGGCCGCGGTGAGGTCCGCCGCGAGGTGTTGTCGCGCCGCGCTGCTCGCGACCACCAGCCGCAGGGGATGCGCCAGCTCCCGCGGATCCGCACGCACCGTCGCCGCGTGCCGCCGCGCCAGCGCGATCGCCAGGTCGCGACTAGCCCGAGGTCCATCGACGCGCCAGGGACGGGGACCGGGGACGCTTTGGGGCTCACCTTCCACAGCGCCGATCCTACGCCGCCGCGCGCCCGCTCCCCACAGCCCGTCCCGGTCCGGAGGGAGGTCGAGCCCCGGCGCTCGCGCTGGCGCGGCGGCGCGCGGTTCGGCCCGGGCCGCCCCCCGACGGACCGCGCGCTATTGCACCGCGAGCGTGGCCGGCGGGCTGGACACGACGGAGGCGTCGAAGCCCAGGGCCCAGGCCTCGAACCGGAGGGTGAAGGGCGGGATCGCCGGCGCCGTGGCCGGCACACGCCATTCGCCGAGGTCGTCGAAGACGCCCACCAGCGCCTGCAGCGCCAGCTCGTCGCCCACGACGCCCACGGGCTCGAAGATCGGCAGGGTCTCCACCGCGGTCAGCATGAGCAGCACCGGGTTACCCGGCTCGCCGCGACACACGGTCCAGGCGAACGCCTGGCCCACGGCCACCTGCGCGGGGTCGAGGCTCAAGCGTGGCGCGGGGGTCGGGCCCCCGTCGACGAAGACGGCCATGGTCCCGTCGTGGCCGCTGGCCGACGCGCCGACCAACGCCAGCTCCTCGGTCAGGCCGACGGCGGCGCCGAGGTTCTCGTTCATGGCGGCGCCGGTGCGGTGCAGCTTCTCGGTCTGCACCCATTGCCCGCCGACCCGGTGGAAGAGGTAGGCCGCGCCGGTGTCGTGGCCCAGGGCGTCGTTCTGGGGCGCGCCCACCAGGGCGCTGTCCCCGCGCAGGTCCACGGCCGCGCCGAACAGGGCCTCGGCCTCCGGGTCCAGGGGCTCGAGGGTGGCCTCGAGCTCCCAACCGCCGACGGGGTCGAGCGCGTAGAGGAAGGCGGCGCCGGCGTTGGTGGCGGGCAGGTCGAAGAGGCGCGCGCCGATCAGCAGCCGCGAGCCGTCGAGGGCCAGGTCGCTGCCGAACCAGGCGCCGTCGCCGCCGGGGGGCGGGATCAGCTTCTGGTCGTTAATCCACTGGCCGTCCGTTCCGCGGCGGAAGGTCCAGACGGCGCCGGAGTCGAAGGTGATCGAGTCGTTGCGGATGCCGGCCACCGCCGCACGGTCCCCGAGGACTTCCACCCGGTAGCCGAAGCGGTCGCCGCTGCCGACGTCGGGCGGCGACAGCACGGCCACCTGGACCCAGCCGGTGGCGTCGCGCTCGAAGACGAAGGCCGCGCCGCCGACTCCGGCGTTCTGGGCGCCGACGAGCAGGGTCGCTCCGTCGGTGGCCACCGACGTGCCGAAGCCCTCGTCGCCCAGGGGGCCCGCGCCGAACAGCTTCTGGGTCTGCAGCCACTGGCCCGCGGGCTTCTCGAAGACGTAGACCGCGCCGGCGTTCGGACCGGCCTCGTCGTCGCCGGAGGCCGTCACCGCGACGGTGGTGGGGGAGGCGGCCACGCTCCAGGCGAAGGCGTCGCCGAGGGGCGCGCCGGGAATCGTGAGGGTCGCAGCCAGGGCGAGTCGGGAGCCTTGGCGCTCGAGGACGTCGACCTGGTGCTGGGCACTGCCCAGGGCCACGAGGTCGTCGGACCAGGCGTCGATCGACTGGCCCAGCGCCGTGGCGAGGCCCGGCGCGATCTGGGGGTCGAAGAGCTCCAGGATTCCGTCGCAGGAGGGCTCGGGCACCACGAAGTCCAGCTCCCAGGAGGTGGCGGAGCCCATCGAGGGCTCGGCCCCGCCGACGGTGTCGCCGGGCGCCCCGGCCAGGATCAGGCCCCCCTCGATCGCGATCGCGCGTCCGAGCTGGGCGACCACGCCGGCGCCGGAGGCGTCCATCGACTGCTCCAGGACGAAGTTGCCCTGGGCGTCGCGGCGATGGACCTGGATCGACGCGGACAGGTCGGACGGCGCGCCCACGACGAGCACGTCCCCGTCGAGAGCGACCGCGTAGCCGAACTCGCCGATGGCGCCGTCGAGGGTCTGGACCGGGGCCCAGGCCCCGCCGCCGGTCCGCTCGAAGACCTCGACGTTCGTCGTCAGGCGCGCGCCGGCGGCGACCACGTCGCCGTCGAGGGCGACGCTGAAGCCCAGCTCGTCCGCGCCCGCGGCGAGCGGCGCGAACAGGCGGCCGGTCGAGCTCCACTGACCGCCCTGGAGCTCGAAGGTGTACACGCTCCCGGCGCGACCGGTGAAGGACTTCGGCGGCGCGCCCACCACGAGCCGGTCCCCCTGGATCGACACGCTGTTGCCGAAGCGATCGTCCTCCAGCAGGTCGGCGGGGGCGAGCTTCTGCCGCTCGATCCACTGACCCGCGGCGGTGCGCTCGAAGAGGTACACGGCGCCCGGTCCGTTCCCGCCGCCGCCGGCGCCGCCCGTGTTCCCGTCACCGGGCGCACCCACGGCCAGCCAGGGTCCCGAGAGGGACAAGGCGGCGCCGAAGCGGGCGAGCTTCATCGTGTCGGCGGGCACGATCAGCGGAAGGCGGTTCCACTCGCTCGAAGGCGTCTGCTCGAAGATCGTGACGGCGCCGGAGATGCAGCCCAGTTGTCCCGGGCACGCGGAGTCGTCGCCCGGTACGCCGACGGCCAGGATGCCGCCCTCCAGGGCCAGGGCCGAGCCGAACGCGGGGGTGTTCTGCAGGTCCTCGGGCCACAGCTCCGCCAACTGCAGCCAGCCGCCGTCGAGCTGCCGCTCGAAGAGGTAGGCGGCGCCGGCCACGGTATTGTCGACCGGCAGCTGCGATTGGTTCTCGGCGCCGACGACGGCCAGGTTGCCGTGGACGGCGACGGCGGTACCGAAGCGAGCGAACTCGTGCCCGTTGTCGGGCAGGACGTAGTCGGTGAGCGCCCAGGGCGTGGTCTGGATCGGGGCGACGAGAGACAGGGACGAGAGCAGGAACGGTGTGAGCATGGCGACGCGGATCCCCGATGAGGGCTTGGGACGGGTTGGTTCCGCGCGGGCCGGGGCAAAGGTCGTTCCATCGCCCTGGGGGGCCCCGAGAACGGGGGCGGGCGCTCGGCGATCCAGATCCTGGATCGCGGGCCAGATTCCGGAGTCGCCCTGGAGCTGGCCGCGAGCCGAGGACACTAGCGCCGGACCCCGACGAGCTCGTTGCCGTCCTCCTCGACGACGGCGGTCGCGATCCGCCCGTCGGGGCCGGCCTGGAAGCGGATCAACAGGTCCGGGTCCTCATCCAGCCCGAAGGCCAGGTCGCCGCGGTGGACGAGGCGGCGGGGGACCGTGTCGGACCCGACGACGGTACGCAGCAGCTCGCCGTCGACCTCGCTGACCTCCAGCTCGAAGGACAGGAACGCGTAGCGGCCCACCAGCGCGGCCCGTTGATCGGCGTCCACGGGCAGGTCGATGTCGAGGGGGCGCAACATGCCGAGCACGTTGCGCGTGACCGAGCGCTCGATGCCGGTGGCATCGACGCCGGAGCGGTTGGTGAGCACGCACACGCCCAGCTCGACCTCGGGATACCAGGCCAGGGCCGAGCTGAAGCCCATGATCCCGCCCCCGTGGCTGATGCGGCGCAGGCCGTTGAGTCGCCCGACCGAGAGGCCGAAGCCGTAGCCGGTGCTGCGCCCGTCGGGCAGGAACGCGGGGGCGGTCATCTGCGCGTAGCTGTGCTGCGAGATCACCTGGCCGCTGACCAGGGCCCGCTGCCAGCGCAGCAGGTCCCCGGCGGTCGCGATGATCGCCCCGGCAGCGCCGGGCTGGGTCATCGAGATGAACTGGGCGTTGATCGGCCCGCGCAGGCCCGGGTCGTAGCCTGCGGCGCGGTGGGGGATGACCTCGCGGTAGTTGTCGTAGTCGATCGAAGCGAGGCCCAGGCCCTTGGTGACCGTGCGCCGCAATTGCGTGCGCGGCGAGCGACGCCCGACTTCCTTGATCAGGGCGCCGAGCAGGATGTAGCCCGTGTTGCTGTAGTGCCAATCGGTGCCCGGCTCGAAGTCGAAGGGGACCTCCGAGACCCAGCCGAAGATCTCCTCGGGAGTGACGTCCTGGTGCAGCTTGGCCATCCACTCGAGGCCCAGGTCGGTGTAGCTGGGCACGCCCGACGTGTGGGTCAACAGTTGGCGCACGCTGACCCGCCTGCCGTCGGTGTCGAACCAGGGCAGGTGGTCGCGCGCGTCGTCCTCGAGGGCGAGCTCGCCCTCCTCCACGAGACCCATGATCGCGGCCGCGGTGAACTGCTTGGTGACCGAACCGATGCGGTAGATCGTCTCGGGGCCCGCCGGGACTTCGTGCTCGAGGTTCGCGAAGCCGTAGCCGCGCTCGAAGACGACGTCGTCGCCGAGGCTGACCGCGATCGTCAAGCCGGGTACATCGAGGTCATCGAGGGCTCCCTGGCCGATGCGATCGATCAGGCCGTCCCAGTCGGTCTGGTCGGCCTCGAAGGCCAGCACCGGCCAGGGCGTGGGCGGGAGGCGTTCGGCCTTGACGCCGGCGGTCGCCGGGACGGGGGCGGGAGCCTCGTCCTGGTTGGGGATGATGGCCAGGGCCAACAGCAGGAGGTCGAGCATGGGGGAGGTCGGTTCAGGGGTCGCAGTCGCCACACGGCGCATCACCGCTGACAGGGCGATCGGCGCAGTGCTGCGGCGCGAACTCCGAGTTCGCTCGGCGGCCGCGTGAAACGCAGTGGGGAGGAAACCTCACCCGCCGACGATCGTAGTGCGGCCGGAGCCCCCGGCTCCATTGCGGGTACGCATCCAGACCCCCCGTGCGTCCCGGTCGTCCGCGCCTTCCCAGGGAGAATCCGCCATGGCCCGTGCCCACTCGCCCGCCGCCGCCTTCGCTGTCCTCGTGCTTGTCGCCGCCCCTGGTCCGGAGTCGGCCGCAGCCCGTCCCCAGGGCGGCTCCGCAGCGCAGGGGGGTGCGCTCCAGAGCGAAGCCTCTCCGATCGCTGCCCCTCAAGCGGGGGCTGGCCTGAACACCGACTTGGCCCGGGCCCAACGCTTGCTCGGCGGCGGCGATGCGGCCGGCGCGGAGGCGATCCTGCGACCCGCGACCGTGGCCCACCCGGACTCGGGGCCCGCCTGGTTCCTGCTCGGATTCGCCGTGCACAGCCAAGGTCGCCTCGAGGAGGCGCTGACCCTGCACACCCGCGCCGCTGAATTCCCCGCCCAAGCGGCCGCCGCGTCCTACAACGCCGGCTGCGCCTGCGCGCTCTTGGGTCGCACCGACGAGGCCTTCGAATGGCTCGAGCGCGCGCGCGGCGCGGGAACTCTCGACCGTGGCAACCTGCTCACCGACCCGGATCTGCAGAGCCTACGCAGCGATCCGCGCTTCGCCGCGCTGCTGCCGGACCTGCCGCGGGGCGCGGATGCTTGGGTCGAAGAGGTGCGGGTGATCCACACGATCGAGGGCACCTCCGCGGGCGAGGAGTACGGCTGGGTCGGGCGCAACATGGGCGATCTCGACGGCGACGACGTGGCGGACTTCGCGCTGACCGCGCCTTCGCGTCAGAACGACGGTCCCCAGGCCGGTCGCCTCGACGTCTTCTCCGGCCATTCGGGCGAGCTGCTGTGGCGGCGCGACGGGACCACCGGACAGCGCCTGGGCGCCTCGGTCGCGCCCGCTGGCGATGTGAATGGTGACGGCGTGAGCGACGTGATCGTCGGTGCGCCGGGCTATCCGGGCAGTCCCGCTACGGGCCAGGCCCTGGTGCTGTCGGGTGCGGACGGGAGTGAGCTCCTGGCCCTGACCGGAACCCAGAAGGCCGAGCAATTCGGCCTGATGGTCTGCGGGGTCGGCGACGTGGACAGGGATGGCAAGGGTGACCTCGCGGTGGGCTCGCCCGGTTTCGCGGGTGCGGCTGGGGCCGGCAGCGGTCGGGTCAGCCTGCACTCGGGGGCATCGGGTGACGTGCTCTCGGCCCTCGAAGGGCAACAGGCCGGTGACGCCTTCGGCACGGCCCTGGCGGCAAGCATGAACGCGGACGCCCTGGTCGCCGTCGGTGCGCCGGGCGCCGGCATGGGACGTTTGGGAACCGTCGAGGTCTACGCCATCGAAGGCGCGAAGCTGGAGCACCGCTTCACCATGCCGGCCAGCTCCACGGGGCGCTCGATGGGCCAGTACTTCGTGTCCTTTCCGGGCGATCTGGATGGCGACGGGGTGGGGGACGTCTACGGCTCGGACTTCAGCGATACGCGCAATGGACGCGTGGTCGTGCACTCCGGCGCCAGCGGCAAGCTGCTCCTCGAGCTGTTCGGACCGGTTCCCGGCGAGGGCTTCGGCACCTCGGTCTCGGACGCGGGCGACGTGAATGGCGACGGCGCGGGGGACCTGATCGTGGGCGCCTGGCAGAACGGCGAGGGCGGGGCCTCGGCCGGCAAGTGCTACCTCTACTCCGGCGCCGACGGCTCGTTGCTCGCGACCTACACCAGCGCCAGTCCGGGCGATACCCTCGGCTTCGACGCGACGGGCCTGGGCGACGTGGACGGCGATGGCGGCGTCGACTTCCTTCTGACCTCGGCCTGGAGCGCGGTGGTCGGCTTGCAGTCCGGACGCGCCTTCGTGGTCGCCGGGCCGGTCTTCGAGCAGCCGTCCCCCGCCACCGAACCGAGCGTCGACGGAACGAACCCATCACCCGAGCGATGAGAGACGGAGCGAGCCATGACGGATGAAGCGAAGCTGATCGCGGTCGACGACGGCCTGAAGCCCGAGGGCGATGGCTGGTTCATCGTGAACCTGCGGCAGACCACCTGGAAGGAGTCGGAGCGCTTCGGGCGTTGGGCGGCCTTCGAAGGCGCCGAGCGCTTCGGCGACGTGGGCGTCAACGTCCACGTCCTCGCTCCGGGCCAGGCTGCTTGCCTGTACCACCGCGAGTCGCTCCAAGAGGGCTTCCTGGTGCTGCACGGGGAGGCGCGGTTGATCGTCAACGGCGAGGAGCGGCGCCTCGGCCAATGGGACTACTTCCACTGTCCGCCGGGCACCAACCACGTGCTGGTCGGTGGCGATCGGGGCCCCTGCGCCGTGCTGATGATCGGCGCGCGGCGACCGGACCAGGCCTACTTCTACCCCGTGGATCCGGTCGCGGCGCGCTACGGGGCGTCGGCCGAGGTGGGCACGTCTTCGCCCCAGCAGGCCTACGGCGAGCGGGGTCCGGTGCGGTCGATCCCCTCGCCCTGGCCGCTGAACGAGTGAAGTTCCGGGCGCGGCCTCGAAGAGGCCCGCGCGGCGCGACCTCATCAGGCATCGAAAGGCTCGCAGCACCGACACGTCGCGCCGCCAACCTGCGAGCGCGTTGACCGCAGGGATCCATGATCTCGCCCAGACCTTCCCCGACCCCGCCAACCCATGACGCGACCGATTGACGTGCAAACAACTATCCCGAGCCGCACCGAGTCCCGTTCGTGCCCGTCCGTCTTCGTCGTCGGAGCGGCCTTCGCGCTGATCTTGACGGCATCGTCCTGCGCCACCGGTTCCATGTCGACCGCCGTTCACGCGCCGGCGATCGTCGGGATGCCGATTGCGGCGGCGTCCGGTGCAGAGCCTTCCGTTGCGGTCGAAGCTGCTGCGGCGTCCCCCAGTGCTGTTTCGAACTACCCGTTGCCGCTCTCCGCGGTTCCCTACCTCGCGGCGAAACCCGTCGCGCAGGGTGGCGGCGTTCTTGGCGGCATCGGAGTGATCCTCGGCCGTCAGAAGTTGGACGACACTGCGGCCTGGGACGGGATCGACAACCCGGGCGTGTTCGGGATGCAGGGCTGGATCGCCCTCGATGACGAGGGGGTCGTCGCGCTCGAGACGGCGGTGGGCCTGGCCTACGACTCGACCGACGTCGTCGGCGTGGACGTGGACGCGCTGTTCACCGATCTCACCGCCGGCCTACGCCTGGGCCTGCCCATCGGCGATCCCGGCGGATTCCAGTTGCGACCCTACGTGGGCGGCGGAGTGGCCCTGGCGTCGGTGGAGGTCACCGGCGACTTCCTGGGCTCGACCGTCAGCGACGACGACACTACGGTCGGCTTCTACGCCCACGTCGGCGTCAACTTCCCGGTCACCGAGCACTTCGAGATCGGCGCCGACTTCCGCATCCTGCGCGGCACGGACGTGACCCTCGGGGGGATCGACACCGACATCGACAGCAACCGCTTCGTGCTCTACCTGGGGTATGCCTTCTGATCGAGCCGATTCGGGGCCCGTTCGCGCGGGCTCACTCGCTGCCGGTCGGGGCCACCGGCAGTGAGGCTTCGACGAACTCACCGCCGTTGGTGAGGGGGCGCAGGCCGAATTCGAGCACGGCGTAGCCGTCGAGCTCGAAGTGTTCGACCTCGATCGTGACGGAACGCGCGCCGTCCAGGTGTAGCACGGCTTCATCGCGCGTCGGCCCGTGCCAGGTCCAGTTGTCGATCAAGAGCTCGCCGTCGACGCGCACGCGCACGCCGTCATCCGACAGGGTCGACAGGAGCCAATCGCCGGCAGTGAGCTCGAGCGAGGTGCTGGCCAAGGTCCCGAAGCCATCGTCGCCGAGGCTCGCCAGGGCGTCGGCGGCCGCACCGCCCAGACCGCTGGGGTGGGCGACGCTGGCGGGGCCGCCGCTCGAGTAGGAGAGGTCGAGGCCCCGCACCCGGTAGCTCGGCGCGCCCTCGGCTGCCGCCCGCCAGGCCTCGGCGTCCTCGCGCGGATCGACCGTTGAGCTGAACCAGGTGACGTCCCACTCGGTGTCGATCAGTACGCCCTCGACCGGAAGGTTGGTGCCGCGGGCGCGGACGATCAGGCGGTAGGGGGTGACGCCGCCTCGGCGCTTGGGCTTGATCGTCACGACGGCGCGCGCGAGGCCGTCGGGGCCGACGGGGAACTCCGGCAGGGCGCGATCGACCACCACGTCGATGTCGTTGCGACCCTCGATCACGGTGATCGAAGTGAACTGCGAGGGGCCGAGCAGGCGGTAGCGGTGGCGGTCGCCGGAACGCTCCAGGGCCTGGAGCATGGGTTCGGACCAGTCGTAGGGACCCCACTCCCCGATGACGATGGAGGCGCGACCCGCGTCGGGCAGGCGCCTGCGTTCGCGTTCCAGGGGCAGTCGATCGGCCGGACCGAGGCCGTGGAAGGCCCTGGACAGGGAGTCCTCGAGCCTGCCGCGGTCGGGCGACCCCAGGCCCGGCGCGCCGGACGTGGCGTCCATACCCGCGTCCGCGCCCTCGACGGTGAGGCTCTGGCGCGAGACGTCGTCGGCCGCGATCGATTCCGGATCCGCCGGTGAGACCGTGGTCTGGTGGGCCGCGACGAGTTCGACGATCGGGTCCACTCCGTCGAAAGCGTTGGCCAGGATCGCGTTGGCCCGGGCGCCGATTCCGTTGATGCGCGCCCAGGGCGAATCCACCAAGCCGGCGTCGTTGTCCGACCACAGGCGCACACCCACGGCGTCCCCGTGGAACTCGTTGCCGAGGACGACGAGGCCCTGGCCGTGCTCGGCGTTGATCGCGCCGCGTTCGGCTCCGTAGCCGGCGTCGCCGTTGCGAATGAAGGTGTTCGCGATGAACGAGGTGTCCCGACCGTAGCCGTACCAGACCCCGCAGATCGCGTTGGACTCGAACAGGTTCTGTTCGATCAGGTTGCCGAAGCTGAAAGTCAGCTCCAGGCCGTGGGCCGCCGCGAAGGACAGGTCGTTCAGGCGGAAGACGTTGTCGTTGCAGCCCGCGCGACGGTGGTCGAAGCCGAGCTTGGGCGTCGGCTGCCCCAGGGCCTCGTTGCCGGCGAATCCGAACACGCCGTCGCCGCCGTGGGTGATCGAGTTGCGCTCGAACAGGTTGCGGCTGGACTGCTCGAACAGCAGCACCCCGGCGGAGTCCTGGCCGCGGTTGTAGCGACCGTGGCTGTAGCCGCGCACGCAGTAGTCGAAGCGATTGCCACGCACGACGTTGTCGCTCGAGCGCCACAGGGCCAGCCCCCAACCCGACAGGAACGAGGCGTCGCAGCGGGTCACGGTGGCGTCGGTCACGCGGTCGAGCAGGATCCCGTTCTGCCCCCGGCGCACGCGCACCCGCTCGAGCCGGATGCGGTTCGAGCGCTCGACGGCGATCGCCGCGCCGTAGCGGTCCTTCCACTGACCGTCGTCGTTGCCGTGGGGGGCGAGCCAGCCGGCCGGGTCCTCCGCGCTCCAGGTGGAGTCGAGCCGCTGGCGGAAGAGGTCGTCGAAGGCGCAGTCGATCACGCGCAGCCCGTTGGCGCTGCTGGCCCGCAGGCCGATCTTGAAGCCCTGCACGCTGGCGCCCGTCACCGTCACCCCGGTCCCGCGCACGTCGATACCGACTCCTCGGTACCGGTCGGGATCGATCTCGCCCGGCGAGCCGCGCAGGGGGCCGCCCTCGCAGACCACCCGCAGGCCGTCCCCGCGGATCTGGACCACGCCGTCTCCGGCCACGTCCGCGATCGCCTCGGTGGGGAAGACCAGCCGACAGCTCGAGTCGACGACCGTGTCATCGCGTTCGACGACGACCACGGGCAGCTCGCCGGCCGCAGGGGACGAGGACTGGGCACGGGCGAGCCCAGGCGCGACCAACACGGCAACGAACGCGAAGCTGGCGAGCACCCCTCGGGCCAAGGCCGTGGACAGCGCGGCCGAGGGATGCAGGGGCTGGCGCGGTCCATCCTGGGGGGCGCGGCACCGGGACTCGGAGTACATGGGTTCCGAGCCTAACCGCCACCGGGCCCGTGTGGGCGCGCTTGGCCGGGGCGTCCGAGTCCGCGGCGCCCCGGACTCGTGTCCGGGTCCAGCCGAAGGCCGGACCCAGAACTTCGATCACGGGGCGTAGAGGACCATCGTCGCCACGCTCGGTATGTCGGCCAGGTTCGGCGCGCCGATCCAGGCGTGGTAGACCCGCAATCCGACGACGGCGGGAGCGGCCGGGAAGTCGACGGTCGCGGTCGCGCGACCGGCCTCGTCGAGGAGCCCCGCGCCGCCACTGATGGGTGCGCCACCGGAGAGGATCAGCTGGCTGTAGAGGTCGTAGACGAGCGGCAACACGAGCCCTGAGCCCAGGGTCAGCCCCGGAGCCGTGCCCGAGATCGAGCCCAGCACCACGTACGACCAGCCTGCCATCGCGGGGGTACCGTCGAGCTCGAGCACGACCGTCCCGCCGGTGGCCGAAGAGACCGACTTGGTCGTGGTCCACAGCGAGGGGCGCCGCACGACGACGGCCCAGTCTTCGCCCGGCTGGGCGGGCGGGGTACCGAGCGCGAGCAGACCGCCGCCTGTGACCTTCGTGGTGGGGCCGTAGTTACCGCTGCGCGGGTCGAACCAGCGCAGGTCGAAGGGGCCGCTGACCCCGGAGAGATCGAGGCTGGCCGCTTGGCTGGCATCGGGCAGGTACACCGCGTAGGCCTCGCCCGCCAGGGCCAGCACCTCGCCGCCGCCGAAGGCCGGACTCTCGCCGGCGAGCAGCCCGTCGGAGGGCTCCATCAGCCAGAAGGGCAGCGCCTCGAGGAAGGTGCGCGCGTGGCGCGTGTAGGTCCACATCTCCTCGCGCGTGCGGAAGTCCTCGAGGGTCGTGTCGCCGCCGACGGGGAGCGGGCTTTGGCCGGCGTACCACTCCACCTGGCCACCGGACAGGTACACGTCCCAAAGCACCCGCTTGCGCAGATCCGGCGCGTTGGCGTCGGACAACCCGATCTCGGCCGGAGTCGTCTCGTCCATGTCGACCACCCACGGGCGGCCGGCGGCGATCGACTTGGCGCGGACCTCCTCGGTCAAGCTGCCGGCCAGGTCGGGCGAGAACTGCACCGAGGCCGCCTCGAACAGGGGGCTGCCGTAGAAGGCCTGGTAGACAGCCACTTCGTTGGGCTTGACGTGGAAGGAGATCGGGCTGTCGTAGGGGTCGATGCCGCGCAGGTAGCCGGCCATGGCCGTGAGCTGTGCGTTGGAGAAGTCGTTCTCCTCCGACAGGTTCCACTTCAGCGCCAGGTGATGGCCGAAGCGCGCCACGAGCTCGCGGAAGAACAGCTTGCGCTCGTTGCCGAACTGTCCGCCGTCGAGCCAGTTCTCGTTGGCCGGCTCGGTCTCCGCGAGCACGATCTGCAGGTGCATCCCGCGCTTGGTGGCCTCCCACAGGATCGCCTCCCATTGGTGCAGGCGGCGGATCGCGTAGTGCGTCTTGTCGTAGCCGGTGTTGGCGAAGCCCAGGAAGGGAGCCGTGTCCGACCCGTCGCCCCCCAGGTTGAAGGGCAGGAAGTAGAGCCCGTTGACACCCTGGCTCTCCAGGTAGTTGAGCGCGCCGAGCAGGGCCCGGTCGCCGGCGAAGGTGCCCCCGGGGATGTCGGCGTCGGCCGCGGTCCAATCGGCCTCGTGGGGACCGAACTCGTGCAGCCCGTCGACGCCGTTCTGGTCCTCGGTGCCCTCGAAGCCGCGGAAGGCGAACAGGTTCTCCGGACTGTTGGTGCCGCCCTTGAGCCAGTATCCGCCGTCCACCTGCCGCCGGTAGGGCCCGTCCGCGTAGACGAGTCGGCCCTCGGCCAGGAAGCCGGGCGCGTCTGTGTCCCGTTTCTCGATCGCGAGGGCGCCGAGGGTGCCGTCGAACGCGACGCCCACGCCCACCAGGGGGTTGGTCGCCACCGCCACGTTCGGGCCCGAGCGGAAGGACGTCAGGTAGGTCCAGTTCCCGATCGCATCGGGAACCAGACGCACCTTCCAGACACGGCCGGTGCCCGAGCCGCGCCCGTCGCCGGCGAAGAAGCCCGGCACCAGCAGGGGCGTGCCGTCCGGACGCAGGAAGAGCACGTCCAGTCGCAGGTCCAAGAAGGGGTTCGGGGCGCTGTCTTCCTGCGCGTGCAGGGGGCCGTCGAACCACAGTTCGAGCTTCTGCCACTTCTTCGCCGAGCCGTGCAGCTCCGCGCCACCGGGCAGCTTCAGCCCGAGGGAGTAGCTGGCCTTCTGGAAGTCCTCCGGGTGCCCGAGGGGGTAGGTCTTCAGGTCGATCTCGAGCGGATCGAAGGCCTGGGTCGTGAGCGTGATCTGGGGGTCGCCGGCGCCCGAGCCGCCGACGAAGGTCGCCTCGCCGATCGACCACTCGAAGGCCTGCGGAGGCGCGCCCACCGGCAGGGTGGCCGTGAGGGTGACCTGGGTCTGACCCAGGTCGAGGAACGGCACCGCGCTGTGGGTGGCGACGATGGTCGGGCGATAGAGGGGCGCGGCCGGGACGGCGCGATGGACGAAGGCGGCGCCGTCGACCGTGGCCGAGCGGATCTCGATGCCGCTCAGCTCATCACCGGGGCCGAGGGGCAGACCGGAGGGGTCCAGGAGGTCGGAGCCGGAGAAGGACAGGGCGTGGACGTGCTGACCGCTGTTCGGGCCGTTCAACGCGATCAACGACAGGTCGTTCCAAGCACTGAAGGTGACTTCCTGCCCGAGTGAGCCGTCCACCAGTCGCGCGGACACCCGCAGGGGGTCGTTGCCGCCCACCTCGAAGACGAAGAAGTCCTCAGCGCTGCCCGAGGTGTCCCGCCAGGTCGGGTCGAGGTCGATCGCCCACAGGTCGGGCGAGACGGTCGTGCGCGCGAAGTAGCTGTAGAGGTCGAGGTTGTCGGCAGCGGTGATCGGCTTGCCGCCGGATTCGAGCAGTTGCACGGCTCCGGTCGACGTACCCGTGCTGAGCTCGTCGGGCGTCAACTTCTGGCCGCCGACCGTGACCGACGCGATCGAGCCACCAGCCAACTCGTACTGGACCTGGGCCACGGCGGGGGTCGCGAGCGCCGCGGCGAGGGCCGCGCAGGCCAACACAGGCAGGGCGCGCTCAGGGAGGGCCCGGGCCCACCCGCGGGCGAGCGATCTGGAATCAGGGGAATGCAAGGGGCGATACACGGGCTGCGCGGTCATGGAGGGGACGCTCTTGTGCTTGTGGCTTGGCCGGGCGCATGGCGTACCGACGAACTCCCGACTCTTCTACTCGTGTCTGCAAGTCCGGCTGGGGTCATCCCACGCTCGGCGCGCGTGACGTCCGACGGGGCCGGAGTCGGAGTCGGCGTCGTTGAGCGGTCGCTGGACAGCCTAGGCGCGTCGGACGGGGGGACGACGCGGGGATACAAGTATCGTCCAAAGAGGGGGAGTGGGGTAGCTCCCCCTTGTCGCAGGGCCTGTCCGACCTGCGTCAGGGTGCCCCGAGCGTCGACCTTGCTCGCTCAGGGCGCCAGGCGCTGACGTTCCCAACCGCCGGCGGAGCGCCGGTAGCGCAGCCGATCGTGGAGCCGCGCGGGCCGCCCCTGCCAGAACTCGATCGCGGTCGGGCGCAGCAGGTAGCCGCCCCAGTGGGGCGGACGAGGAACCGGACCCTCGAGTCCGAAACGGTCCATGGTCGCGGCCAGGTGCGCTTCCAGGGCCGCGCGGCCCACCAGTTCGGTGCTCTGGGGGGAGGCCCAAGCGCCGAGTTGGCTGTCGCGGGGTCGGGCCGCGAAGTACCGGTCGGACTCCTCGGCGGGGAGCCGCTCGGCCCTGCCCTCGACGCGCACCTGCCGCTCCAGCTCGTGCCACAGGAACACCAGGCAGGCGCGGTCGTCGGCGGCGAGCTCGCGACCCTTGGCGCTCTCGTAGTTGGTGAAGAAGCGGAATCCGTCGGCCTCGGCACCCTTCAAGAGCACGATGCGGGCCCTCGGCGCCCCGTCCGCGTCGACGGTGGCGAGGGTCATCGCGTTGGGTTCGGAGACCTCGGACGCGAGCGCCTCCCGGAACCAGCGGGCGAACAGCTCGAGGGGATCGGGGTCCGCGGCCCCCTCGTTCAGCTCGTGTCGGGCGTATTCGCGGCGCAGGTCTTCGATCGACATGCCGGCACTATCGGTCCTCGCGGCCCCTGCGACCAGGCCGTCGCCGTCCCCGCGGCCGCCTGGTCCTGGCGGATCGATTCGGAGACAGCGCACACGAAGAAGTGACAAAGCCGTCGTCAGGCCGTTGCCGATGGTATCGGGCGTCGTAGAAGAATGTGCCGCGAGGTCTTCCCGACCCGCGCGACCGGCATCCATGCAGACCTGGGCAGACGTCACCACCGCCATCCACGATCGACTGCGCCGCAGCGCGCGAGCCGATCGCCTCCTCGTCGTCCTGCGACTCGATCAACTCCCCGCCGACCCGGCACAGGGTGGGGCGGAGCTGATCGAGACCTGGCGCTGGTTCCAGAACCAGCCAGGAAGTGGCGCGGCGATCAGTGTCGATCGATGCGAAGGGGGCCGCGACGAGGCCCTAGGACGGCTGCGGGCCCTTTCGGCCCCGCACCAGGTCCGCATCCCCGGCGACCTGTTCGGATTTGGCGATCTGGACCTGAACCACTGGCGCGGCGCCGGCTGGCGCCCGGCGGTGGTGGTGGACGCTCGCAGCGATGCCGTCGATCGCTCCGAGACGCTCGCTGGCGATCGAAGCGCGGAGGTCGCCGTGGTGGCGGCCCCCGACCTGGCCGTGGCGAACCCCACCGCCACGGTGCGGGCAGGGGTGGTGCACCCCGCCGGCGCCGAAGCTGCGGAGGGCTCAGAGCCACGCCCCGCGCCCCCCGAGGTCACCTGGCGCGGCGTGGGGACCCGTGAGGATCTCGACGCCTTCCTCGGCTCGACCGTGCGATGGGCCGAGATCCCCATTCGTCGCGGCGGTCAGGGAGACGTGGTGCTGGCCGGTGAGGACGGCTTCCAACCCTCGTTGGACGAGGTCCTCGGCGTCCTGGCCCAGTGCAACAAGGGCGCGCGGCTGCGGCTCGATTCGGACCCCCGGCTGCGCGCCCGGGTGCTGCGGATCCTGGTCCAGTCGGGCTTCTCGAATCAGGACCTGCGCCTGGCTGCAGAACCCCTCAGCGGCGCCTCGATCGGCTTCCAGGAGCTCGCGGACGCCTGCCCCGGCGCCTTGCTCGAGTGCCCCCTCGACTTTCTCGGGCCTGTGCTGGCGATCGACCCCCTCGCCGCCCGGGCGCTGGTCGAGAGTCTGACCTCCCAGGGGGTTGGGCGATTCCTGCTGGCGCGGGGTGGGGGCGATCGGCTTGCAGTGTCGGCGGCCCTGCGGAGTTGGGGGCAGCGCTACGACGTCGGGAACATCGAGGATCTCGGCGGCCTGCTCGAGGTCTTCCGCGAGGGCCCGTCGGGGCTGACGACCGACTTCGGCCTGGCGACGAGGCCGCGCCTGCGACAGGCCGTGGACGCGGCCATGGGCGCCGCTCCGCCGGTGGCCCGACAGCTGGTCCGGCGCTCCCAGGCGGGCGGCTCTCGGTTGCCCCGGTCCCCGCGAATCTGACCTCGCGCGGGCGAATCCGGCCGAGCGCGAGCGCGGCGAGGACTCTCGGCGTCGGTCGGGCCCCCGAGGGGTGTCTCGACCCCGTTGGAGCGCAGCTTCCTGACCCCCTTCTGGAGGGCTGTTGCGCGGCACCTGGATGGACGTCCTCACGGTCGGGAAACCCCATCCTTTTGCGTTGACCCTGCTCGGCACCCCCATATCTTGGGGGTCCTGGTCGTTCGCTCACCGGCACCCCCTCGGCTCGATCGAGGGGATCCGACGGGCGTGCGGCCGACCCATCCGACGATCCCGGCCGGACACCGCCGCCAGCCTCCGAATCGCCCCGCGCAGGACTCGCTGAACCCTTGAACCGCCCCTCTGAACCTCCCCTCCGGCCAGGGCGCCGGGAGACGGTTCGAAGGGATTCGGTGGCCGACGCCGGGCGTGGCTCCTCGGGGCAGCGCGGTCAAGTCGGTCCGATCGGTCGACGGACGGGCGGTCGACGGGCGGGCGGTCGACGGGCGGGCGGTCGACGGGCGGGCGAATGGCCGCGGTGCCCTCTGCTCCGCTCTGCTCGTCTCCGGTGCCCTCTGCTCCGCTTCGGGTCGCTGACCCGCTCCACCGGCGCCCGAGATTCTCGGCGCCCGGCCCAGAACAACTGTCCACGCCGCCCCACTGCCGGGGCCCGCGCGGCTCGCTCTCGAACTGCTCGATCCGACGAGACCTTCCCACTGGCGGCCAGTCGCACTGGCGGCGAGCCGCGCTGGCGCACTGGCGGCGAGCCGCGCTGGCGCACTGGCGGCGAGCCGCGCTGGCGCACTGGCGGCGAGCGGGCGTGGAGGTCTTCCAGTCCGGCTGTCCTCCGACCCATTGGCCCTCCGCATCGGCCGGGTCATTCCGGCTGGGCTGGATGGCCCGACCGGGCGGGGCCAGAGGGCTCGGCCGGGAATCGTCAACAACTTTGATTCGTCACCGGGCGCGGTCGCCGCGCTCCGGAACGAGCCCTAGCGGATACCCGCCGGGACTCGCCACCCATCCAACGCTTCGCCGCTCGCCGGCGCCGCGACCTGAACTCGACTGCGACGCGCGCCGGCCCGGCCGGACGCGATCGCGGGCCACGCTCGAACTCGCTTCGAGCGCCATCCGCTCGACCGCCCACCGCGGTCGGCGGACGAAGTTGTCCTCCGCGCAGCCGTCCTCGGCTGAGCCCCACCCCCCGCCCGTCTGGACCGACGCTTCCGACTGCCATGGATCGCGCCTACGAACCTAGCCTCGCCGACCCCGAGCAAGCCATTCAGTACGCCCTCCCGACCCCCGATCCCGGCACGGGCTCGATGGGTAGCGGTGAGGGCTCCGCGGGAGTCACTACCCCGGAGGCCGTGGGCATGCGGGTGCGCAAACGCAACGGGGGCTCCGAACCCGTCGACGTCAACAAGATCGTGCGCGCTGTCCAGCGCTGCGGAGCCGGCCTCGACGCAGTCGATCCCCTGCGGGTCGCGACCCGCACGATCAGCGGTCTGTACGACGGCGCGACGACCTCCGAGCTCGACCGTCTGTCGATCCAGACCGCGGCCTCGTTGATCGCCGAGGAACCGCAGTACTCCAAGCTCGCGGCGCGCCTGCTCGGGACCTACATCGACAAGGAGGTCGCCAACCAGGACATCATGAGCTTCTCGCAGTCGATCAAGGCCGGCGTGGAGGCCGGTCTGATCTCCGAGCGAGTGGCCGAGTTCGTGCAGGAGAACCAGCGCAAGCTCAACGACGCGATCGACCCCTCGCGCGTGGCCCTGTTCGAGTACTTCGGGCTGCGTACGGTCTACGACCGCTACCTGCTCAAGGACCCGCACAGTCGCGACGTGCTCGAGACGCCGCAGTACTTCTTCATGCGGGTGGCCTGCGGCCTGGCCCAGGATCCGGCCGAGGCGATCGAGTTCTACCACCTGATCAGCTCGCTGGTCTACCTGCCCAGCTCGCCGACCCTGTTCAACTCCGGCAGCCAGCGCACGCAGCTCAGCTCGTGCTACCTGCTCGACTCGCCCGAGGACGACCTGACGGCGATCTACCGTCGCTACAACGACGTCGCCCAGCTCTCGAAGTTCGCCGGTGGCATCGGCCTGGCCTACCACCGCATCCGCTCGAAGGGCTCGTTGATCCGCGGCACCAACGGCCACTCCAACGGGATCGTGCCGTGGCTCAAGACGCTCGACTCCTCGGTCGCGGCCGTCAACCAGGGCGGTCGGCGCAAGGGCGCGGCCTGCGTCTACCTCGAGTCGTGGCACGCGGACATCGAGGACTTCCTCGAGCTGCGCGACAACACCGGTGACGACGCGCGTCGGACCCACAACCTGAACCTGGCCAACTGGGTGCCCGACCTGTTCATGAAGCGGGTCGAGGCGGGCGAGGACTGGTCGCTGTTCGACCCCAAGGTCGTGCCTCACTTCACGGACATCTACGGCGAGGAGTTCGAGCGCGCCTACGAGCAGGCCGAGGCCGAGGGGCTCGCGAGCCGCAAGGTGCCCGCGCGCGAACTCTACGGCCGCATGATGCGGACCTTGGCCCAGACCGGTAACGGCTGGATGACCTTCAAGGACGCCTCGAACCGCAAGTGCAACCAGACCGGCGCCGAGCGCACCGACGGCAAGCCCAGCGTGGTGCACCTGTCGAACCTCTGCACGGAGATCATCGAGGTCACCAGCCAGGGCGAGACGGCGGTCTGCAACCTGGGCTCGATCAACATCGGGCGCTTCGTGGTCGGTGGCGAGATCGACTACGTGCGACTGCGCCAGGTGGCGCGCATCGCCATGCGGTACCTCGACCGCGTGATCGACATCAACTACTACCCGACGGCCGAGGCCAAGTCTTCGAACCAGCGCTGGCGCCCGGTGGGCCTGGGGCTGATGGGGCTGCAGGACGTCTTCTTCAAGCTCGGGCTGCCCTTCGACTCGGAGCGCGCGCGGGCCCTCTCGCGCCGTGTCCAGGAGGAGATCTACTTCGCCGCGCTGGACATGTCCTGCGAGCTGGCCGAGGAGCTCG
This sequence comes from Engelhardtia mirabilis, assembly GCA_007751255.1. Classification (GTDB taxonomy): domain Bacteria; phylum Planctomycetota; class UBA1135; order UBA1135; genus Engelhardtia; species Engelhardtia mirabilis. The sequence continues at coordinate 5,014,895 of CP036296.1, read as the reverse complement.
GGGCGCACCCCGCCTTCGACGAGACCCGCGCCGCGGTGGGCAAGTTCCAGTGGGAGCTGTGGGACGGCGTCGAGGTCGAGGACCCCGCGCGCTGGGATGCCCTGCGTGAGCGGATCAAGACCCACGGCCTGCGGAACTCGCTGATGTTGGCCATCGCTCCCACGGCCACGATCGCCTCGATCGCCGGCTGCTACGAGTGCATCGAGCCCCAGATCTCGAACCTGTTCAAGCGCGAGACGCTCTCGGGCGACTTCCTGCAGATCAACAACTACCTCGTGCTCGAGCTGAAGAAGCTGGGCAAGTGGACGCCGGAGATGCGTCAGCGCATCAAGAACGCCGAGGGCTCGATCCAGAGCCTCGAGGAACTGCCGGCGGAGCTGCGTGCGGTCTTCCGCACGGCCTGGGAGGTGCCGCAGCGCTCCTTGATCGACATGGCCGCCGAGCGCGGGGCCTTCATCGATCAGAGCCAGTCGCTCAACCTCTTCATGGAGACGCCGACCATCGGAAAGCTGAGCTCCATGTATCTCTACGCCTGGAAGCAGGGTCTGAAGACGACCTACTACCTGCGCTCGCGCCCGGCCACGCGCATTCGCCAGACCGACAGCTCGGTCAGTGCCCAGCCGGGAGAAGCCGACAGCGACGTGAAGGACTACAGCGACAACGACGCGGTGGTCTGCTCACTCGAGAACCCCGAGAGCTGCGAAGCCTGCCAGTAGTCGCTGCGAGGCGACAGGGCAGGACGAGCGGTGTGCGAATCACTCGCGCGGTGATCGTGCGCTGACGAGCCGATCGGTGCCTGGCGCCGATCGGCGAGCGCGCCGCCAGGCGGCACCAACGCCGACCCACAGCTCGACTTGAATCACCGCTGGCCCGGACTACAACCGGGCTGCGCTACCGCCAGTACCCAACTGCCGCCAGTACCCACGACAACTGGCCCGAACCGCCACCGAGCCCGACCTGCTACTCAGCGGATCCAAGGAACAAGAGACGATGCTGCTCGACCCCGGAATGGACCTGACCCTCCGTCCGATGCGCTACCCGGTCTTCTACGAGATGTACCGCAACGCCATCAAGAACACCTGGACGGTGGAGGAGGTCGACTTCTCGACCGACTTGGTCGACCTGCAGCACCGGCTGATGCCGGCCGAGCGGCACATGATCAACCGCCTGGTCGCGTTCTTCGCGACCGGTGATTCGATCGTGGCCAACAACCTCGTGCTCAACCTCTACAAGCACATCAACGCCCCCGAAGCGCGGATGTACCTGTCGCGGCAGCTCTACGAGGAGGCCCTGCACGTCCAGTTCTACCTGACCCTGCTGGACACCTACATCCCGGACCTCAAGGAGCGCGAAGAGGCCTTCCAGGCGGTGACCAACATCCCGTCGATCAAGAAGAAGGCCGAGTTCTGCTTCAAGTGGATGGACACGGTCCAGTCCATGGAGGCCTGTCGCACCCCGGAGGACCGCAGGAAGTTCCTGCTGAACCTGATCTGCTTCGCGACCTGCATCGAGGGCCTGTTCTTCTTCGCAGCCTTCGCCTACGTCTACTTCATGCGCTCCAGGGGCCTGCTCAACGGGCTCGCCGCCGGGACCAACTGGGTCTTCCGCGACGAGTCCTGCCACATGGCCTACGCCCTGGAAGTGGTCGAGACGGTCCGCAAGGAAGAGCCCGAGCTCTTCGACGACGAGCTCCGCAACAGCGTGGTCCAGATGCTCGAGGAAGCGGTCGAGTGCGAGACCGCCTTCGCCGAGGACCTGCTCAACCAGGGCGTGTCGGGCCTGTCGATGCGCGACATGCGCCAGTACCTCGAGTTCATCGCCGACCAGCGCCTGGGCAACCTGGGCATGGCCAAGCGCTTCGAGGCCAAGAACCCCTTCGCGTTCATGGACCTGCAGGACGTGCAGGAGCTGTCGAACTTCTTCGAGCGCCGGGTCTCCGCCTACCAGGTGGCGGTCAGCGGGGATGTCGGGTTCGACGAGGAGTTCTAGCTGCCCGAAGGGCAGCTAGAACCTGCCTTTGGCCCAACGGCTGGCGCCGTTGGAGTGTTGGCTGTCCTTGGTGCGGACCGACGGCTGCCGCCCGGGAACGGCCAGAAGCAGGACGCCCCGCGCTCGGACGATCGGTCCGGGCGCGGGGCGTCTTGCGTTCGCGTCGGTGTTGGGATGCGGACGGGACGGTGGTCGTTTCAACCGCCTCGGTTGCTCCGATCGGTTCGGTGGGCGGTGGGGCTCAGTAGTACCCGACGCTGCCGTCGGCGGCGGCCTCGGCCTGGAAGGTCATGACGGCCAAGGCGTCGGCGATCAGGCCGCGCTTGTCCGGCCACAGGAAGGCTTCGGGCGGGGGCCCCTCGTAGGGTGCCGAGCCAGAGGGTGAGGATGGCGCCCCCGAAGTTGGTGCAGCGCCAGGTGTTCTCCCTGGGCCCCAGCCGACCACATGAAGCCGCGGTCAGAGGGGTCAGGCTGACCGGTGGCTCGCCAGGGCTTCATGCCGGATTCCCAAGAATTCCGCGTGACACCCAAAGGAGACAGCCGTCGATGGACCGAATGGCCGGACCCGCTGGCTGTTGCGATTCCGATGATCCTCAGGAGGACTCTCCATGCTGCTCGAAACGGCCCTGGTGCTCTTGGCCCACTGCCTCCCTTCCGCCACCTCGCTCGCGATGCCCGAGGGACCGACCGTCCCGATCTGGGCCGAGCTCCTCGACGCGAAGCCATCGAGAGCGGTCGTGAAGGATGCTGACCTCCGCCGGCGAATCACCGAAACGGGGCTCGCCTGGCGAGTGCGCGATCGGACGACCGGAGTGGAGCTGCTCCTCGTGCCGCCCGGCACCTACGAACGCGGCGCGAGCAGGGGCGACGACCTCGCCGGCATGGAGGAGAAACCGCGGCACACCGTCACCATCACCGCGCCCTTCTACTTGGGTCGATATGAGGTACAGAAGCACGAGTGGGACCATCTGGTCGACGGTGCTGAGCTCTCCAATCGCCCGGGGCTACCCAAGGAAGGGCTCGGCTTCGACGACGTTGTGGCCTACCTGCGAAGGGCGAACCAGGCCGACGACACCGAGTCGAGCCCACTCCGACTCCCGACCGAGGCCGAATGGGAGTACGCGTGTCGGGCTGGCACGGACGGGCCGGTCTACGGCAAGAGCCTGTCGAGCGTGGCCTGGTACCGCGACAACGCGGGCGACAGAGCGCGCGTCGTCGGGACGAGGAAGGCGAACGCGCTCGGCTTCCACGACATGCTCGGCAACGTCAAGGAGTGGTGCTCTGACCACTACGACCCCGCCGAATACGAGCGGATCGCGGCCGCTCCCGACCTCGGCGTCGACCCGGCGGGCTCGTCCAATCCCAGCAATGGGCACGTCCTGCGCGGCGGAGCGTACAGCCGACCGATGTCCGAGGCTCGCGCCTCCGCGCGCCAGCGCCGCTACAGCGACCCGGTCATCCGCCCCTACGGCCTTCGAGTGGCCAGGCACCCCTAGCGCTGTCTCGAGGTCGTTGGTGGGCGCAGGGCCGAAGCCTCGATCACCCCACTCCCAAGATCCGCGAGAGCGGAGCAGAATAGCGCTTCGACCGAATGACCGACCCCGACGATCTCCTGGCACGCTCGCTCTCCCCGGGTGACCTGCCTACACCCAAAGCATCGCTCGAGCTGCTCGCGCTGGCACGGGCAGGTGACCGCAATGCGCTCGAGGACCTGGTCGCGCGTTACCAGGATCGCCTGCGCCGGATCGTGCGGATCCAACTCGGGGAGAGCTTCCTGCGCCGCGACCACGATTCGATGGACATTGTCCAGAGCACGTTCCGCGCGGCGCTGCCCCGCATTGCGGACCTGTATCCGCGCAACCACGCGGGGATCCTCAACTGGCTCGCGATGATCGCGACCAATCAGATCCGCGATGCCTATGCCGCGCGCACGACTCGCAAGCGAGATGTCAGGCGCGAGGTCCCGCTCGCCGAGAGTGCGTGCGGGCGGCTCGGCGCCGGTGACGAGCGTCCGGACGAGCAGGCGATGTTGGCCGAGGTCCGCGAGCTGCTCGACGACGAGGTTACCCGACTCCCGGAGGACCAACGCCGCGTCGTCGTCCTGCGTGACTACGTCGGTGAGGACTGGGATCGGATCGCGGCCGAGCTCGGTCGGGAGCAGGGCGCTGCACGTCAACTCCACCAGCGCGCCTGGATTCGACTCCGACGGGCGTTGCGCCCCCGATTGCAACCGAGAGAGCGAGACGCCTGACGTGAAAGATCGAGCCCATGCCGACGGATGACATAGACGAGCCCGACGACGCCGAGTTGATCTTTGCGTCATGGGCGGTGGCCGCCGAGGCGGGGGAAGCCCCGGCTTTCGAGGAAGTCCTCGCCGAGCATCCGGCGCTCGCGGACGACCTCACGCGGTACCACGCCGACTGGAAGCTGTTCGCTCCGCTGCTCGGCCGCGCGGTCCCCGGCCTCGTGCGAGATGGCGCGGGGATCGTCTTGTCGCCGCTCTCGGGTGCGGGCGACGACGATCGAGACAGCGGTCAGCCCCCGTCGGACGAGCTTCTCGACCGCCTCGGCATCCACGCGCCCAACTCGGGCCGCTACCGCTTCCGCGCCGTGATCGGCCGCGGTGGGGGAGGCGTCGTGCTGAAGGTCTGGGACACGAAGCTCAATCGTCCGCTCGCCATGAAGGTCGTCCTCGGACGCGGCGAGGAGAGCCCCGAGGGCGATACACCGAGGGTCGACGGTCGGACCCTCACTCGTTTCGTCGACGAAGCGCGCATCGCCAGTCAGCTCAACCACCCGGGCATCGTCCCGGTCCACGAACTCGGCGCCGACGAGAGCGGCCGCGCGTTCTTCACCATGAAGCTGGTCAAGGGCGAGGACCTCGCGACCGTCTTCGAACACGTCCGGTCCGGCGCCCACGGCTGGAGCCAGCCCCGCGCCCTCGGCGTGCTCCTGCGTGTCTGCGAGAGCCTCGCCTTCGCCCACGAGAAGGGCGTGATCCACCGCGACCTGAAGCCCGCCAACGTAATGGTCGGCCGCCACGGCGAGGTCTACGTCATGGACTGGGGCCTGGCGCGGGTGCTCGGGGAGCCCGACGTGCGTGACGTGCGTCCGAACGCAACCGGACGTCCACATGCCAGTGCCGTCGACTCCCTGCGCCGGCCCGAGCTTGACACCCCCCTTGACTCCCCGCTCCTGACCATGGACGGCGACGTGATCGGCACGCCCGCCTACATGTCCCCCGAGCAGGCCCGCGGCGAGCGCGAGGCCATCGGCCCGCGCTCCGACGTCTACGGCGTCGGCGCGATGCTCTACGAGCTCATCGCCGGCCAGGTGCCCTTCGTCCCCGCCGGCGCCCGCGTCTCGCCCTACACGGTCCTGATGCGGGTCCTCGAGGGCCCGCCGCGCGCCCTCGCCGAGGTCGCGCCGCGCGCGCCCCTCGAGCTGGTCGCCATCTGCGAGAAGGCGATGGCCCGCGACGCCGCCGAGCGCTATCCCACGATCCAGGCCCTCGCCGAGGACCTGCGCGCGTTCCTCGAGCGCCGCGTCGTCGCCGCCTTCGAGAGCGGCACCTGGGCCGAGTCGCGCAAGTGGCTCTTGCGCAACCGCACCCTGGCGGCCGCGATCGGACTGAGTCTGGTCGCCGTGGCCGTCGGCCTCACGCTGACGACCCTGCAGAAGCACCGCGCGGACGCCCTGGTCGAGCTCGCCGCGGAGCGCCAGAGCCGACTGCGCGAGCAGCAGTACGTGGCGCTCGTCAACTCTGCCGGGCTAGCGCTCGAGCGAGGTTTCGGATCACAGGAGGTCCGTCGCCTGCTGGACGCCGCACCGCAGGAGCTACGGGGGTGGGAGTGGGACTTCCTCGACGCGGCCATCGAGGACTATCGCCGTTCCTTCGGGGGCGCCCGGCCGGCGCGGCAGATCGAGTACAGCCCAGATGGCAGCTTGATCGCAAGTCGGACCGACGACGGGATCCAATGTTGGGATGTGGACAGCGGCAATCTGCTCGCGAACTTCGAGGTGCCGGTGCTGTCAGACGGAGAGTTCGCCTTTAGCTCGGACTCGTCGACGCTCGCCGTCGCCGCCAAGGACGGCCGGGTCTTGGTTTGGTCAGTTCGCGATGACCGCGGTCCCTTGTGGTTGGATCTAGCGATCGGGCCGGCGTCGGAGCCGGAGACGAGCGCGACGGATCGTAAGGAGAGGCAGGGACCGACCCGATGTTCGTTTCGACCGGATGGTCGTGAGTTGCTGGTCTGGGACAGCCACGGAGTCAGGCGTTGGGACGCGATCACCGGCCAGAGCCTTGGAGCACTAGGGCTGGACGCCGGAAGCGAGAGAGTCGCCGGCTGTGGCTACCTCGAGCGCGCCGACAGTTTCTCGCCGACTGCGGTGATCGAGGGGAAACCCGAGCTCCGTGAGGGGGGCTATTGCGTGAGGTTCCGGGCGCAGGATCTGGATTTCTCGAGTCCGATCGCAGTGGGTGAGGCTGAGGCGTGGAACATCGATCGAGTGCAGTTCGCAGGGGACAACTCGCGTATTGTCGTCCTTGCCGGCGGGCGATCGGCTCAGGTCCTGTCCAGTGGGGCACAAGTCTGGCGGGAGGTCGACCTCGTCGAGGGCGAGCGATCCGCGATAGACTCGCTGCTGAGCGATGATGCCGAGCTTGCCGTCACGCTCGCTGGAAATCAGGAGCTATTCGTCAGAGATCTAACGAGCGAAGCGGCGGCTCGACGGCTGTTCGCTGTCGAGAAACCCGTCGCTCTAGAGGCTGTCTCCTGCAATGGGCGCCTTGTCGCCGTTTCGGACGAATCTCAGGGGGTGGTGATCGTCGAGGTCGACACAGACACGCAACTGCGTCGATTGGAGGGGCCTCTTAATGATCTCTCATTCAGTCCTGGAGGGACTGAGCTCGTAGGGTCGGGGCTTTCTGGCCTGATGGTCGAGTGGGACGTATGTGATGCCCGACTGTCCACGATCGGTGGCTATGAGCGTCCTGTTAAGGCGTTTGCCTTCACGCCGGATGGTCGAGAAATCGTCGCAATATCGGATTCTGGAGGCGAAGGTAATCTGATGGGCGAGGTCTGGCGCTTGGTCGATGGGAACTGCCGCCTCCGGTTCGAGGTGGATGGTACCCAGCATGGAATTACATGGATGTCGGAGGCAGCGCTCGTTCTGAGTCCGGATGGAAGATTTTCGGCCGTCAATGGGGCTTACGGAAGAACTCTTGTCTTCGATCTAGGCGACGGAGCACCAGTGGCGGTTCTGAATTGGATCGACGACCCCCCGATCCAAGGCGATGGGAGCATGGTCGAAGAGATGTATCCCGTGGCATTTGATGGAGGATCGTCCAGGCTAGCGACACTGAGGCCGTCCCATGGGGTCGGCGAGGTCTGGGACCTGAGTTCGAAGCAGATGCTGAGGCGGCTTCAGTATGATTTCGAATGCGATATCGGAACTTACTGTGCAGAGGGAGTGGGGGCGCTCGTAGGAATCGAATGGTCTGAGCGGTCGGGGCCTGCCTTGATCGACCCGCTGTACGGGCGAGCCGCTGAGATTGGAGAGCGACTGGAAGGGTCCGAGGGGCCGCCTTGGGACGGGTCAGTCTTGGCGGCGCACGTAGATGGCCGTCGATCGCTGGCGGTAGTTCATTCCTCGAGAGGCGTCGAGGTCTGGGATGTGGGCGCGGGAGTCCGTTTGATCGGTTTCTCGCAACCGAGTCCGCTGGCTCGTTCCGACGGTGCGATTTTCGATGCCTCGGGTCGATGGCTGCTCGTCTTTGAACACGAGTTGGGTGAGGCAGCCTTGGTAGATCTCGAATCGAGGACGATCGTGCCTGCACGTGTTCCGGAGCATGAGCAATGGCCTGTGCTGGCCTTGACCGCCGACGGCAAGCGAGTCGTGACGGAGCCGGAGTACAGCGTCGTCAAGATGATCGACCTCCGAACGTCGCAGGTCGTCCAGTCGTTCCAGGTGAAGGCTTTCGAATGGTGGGGATTTCAAGGGCCCCGTTCGATTCAGTTCAGTCCTGACGGATCGCGGTTGGCGATTCAGTCGGAGACGGGCGAGCTGAGGATCTTGGATTCGCAGTGGTATGGCGGGCGGTACTCCGAGCGCAAGGATTTCGAGGAGTCGAGAGCGATCGCGGTCGAGTGGATCCTGGCGCGACGTGCCAACGGATCCGCGTGGCGAGAGATTCTCGCGCTCCTCAAGACTGTTGACTTGCCCAGAGAGGTCTCGGACGCCGCCTCGGACGAGGTTTCGACTCGATTGAACGAGATCGTTCGCGAAGCCGCCTGTCTTGTGCAGGCCCTCAGCGAAGAACTCTTCTTTCAACCGGACGTCATCACGGCGATCGAAAATGATAGTGCGCTCGCGGTCGAGGTGCGCGAGGAAGCGTTGCGGATCGCCTCGAGCGTCGGCGGCCTCTCGAGCGTCGGGCTCAGCTGGGTCGCGGGGGAGCGACTGTCGAATCCGAACGGCTCGCCCGAGGACTACGACGTGGCGCGACGCGCGATGGCGACGCTCAAGGCGCGGGATGCCTTCTTGGACCCTGCAGATCGGTGGGCATGGCCGGCTGCAGACTATCGCTGTGGCGCTTTCGACGAAGCGATGGAGGGTCTCCTCGCCTTGAGAGCGTCAGCGTCTGAACCGTGTCCTCGAATCGAGCTCTTCCTGGCAATGTCCGCGGCACGGCTCGGTCTCGGTACGGAGGCCGTGGATGCGCTCGATCGTGCGCGGCGCGCGGCGCGCAATCATCAGGATGGGGACGACGAGAGCCTTCTTCGCCTGATCGAGGAAGCGGAATCGGTCGTGGCGAGTTCCGTGCCACAGAGTTCGAGGTAGAGGCGGGGCCGGTGGGCCGAGCTTGAGCCGACGCGGCCCTTGCGGACGCCCTGCGAGATGGGCTCACCGGACTCGGACGTTGCCAGCGCTTGGGTCGGTCGCTGCTTCAGCTTGGAGGGTTATGGCGGCTCGGGTGGCGGGGGCGGGTAGGAGCTACCACGCAGAGGGGGTCGGCCATCAGGCTGCGGCGGGATGGCCAGGGCGGGGGCCTGCGGCAGGGATGGACTCATCGCTCAGTAGTACCCGGCGCTGCCGTCGGTGGCAGCCTCGGCTTGGAAGGTCATGACGGCCAGGGCGGCGCCGAGCAACGCGGGGGCGGCCAGGACCAGGACCCGCAGGGCGTCGGCGATCAGGCCGCGCTTGTTCGGCCACAGCAGGGCTCCGGCGGGGGCCAGGAGCAGGGGCGCCAGGCAGAGCAGGAACACGCGCAACTCCACGTAGGCGAAGAGGTGCCCGTTGAGCAGCAGGCCGCCCACGGCGGCGGCGGCGATGGGGGCGGAGCCCAGGGCCAGGCGGCCGGCGCCGTCGGCCTGGCGCATGGAGGCCAGGAGTGCGCCGGCCAGGCAGGCGGCGACGCCTCCGGCGGCCTGGGCCATGTTCTGGGTCCCGGACATGCCCACGGCGATCGCCGCGCAGCTGGCGGTGGCGAGCTGGAGTCCGAGGCTCTCGCGCGCGGGTCGGCGCGCAGCACCGCGTAGGGCGCCGAGCCAGGCCACGAGGATCGCTCCGCCGAGCACGGCGCTGCGCCACGTGTTCTCCCAGGGGCCCCAGCCGGCGACGCGCAGGCGCGGCCAGAGGGTCAGGCCGGCGAGGGTCACGGCGGCGACCACTTGGATCGCGAGGCCGAGCTTGCGGCGGTCGCGATTGGCTGCGGTCCACAGTGCTGCGAGGGCGGCCAAGGGGACACCGACGATCAACCAGTCGTAGGCCATCACCGGCGGCATCGGCGGCGGACCCCACACGGCGATGTGGATCGCGATCCAAGCGCCGAGCAGGGCCAGGCTCGCGCCCCAAGCCGTTGAACCGCCGGGCGCCGTTCGCCGCAGGGCGAGCGCGACCAGGAAGAGCCCCAACAGGAAGGGCAGGATCGAAGCCCAGATCAGGGCGTCGCCCGTGGGGACTCCCTGCAGCAGTTGTTCGAAGGTCGGCATCGCTCTCGCGGGTCGGCGGAAGGGTTCAACGGTCGGTCAGCACGCCAGCGGCGAGCTGCGCGGCTTTGAAAACGGCGCCGGGAGCGAGCAGCTCGCACCCGACGCCGGTCAGGACACTGGACCCTCGAGAGGGACCCGTGGGTCCTACTTACGCAGCACGCCCTCGAGGTCCACGCGCACGTTGACCTCGTTGCCCAGGGTGCCCTCGTAGGCGTCCATTCCGAAGTCAGTGCGATCGACGGTGAACGTGGCGGTGTAACCGGCGCGGGTACCGCCCCAGGGGTCCTCGCCGCTGCCGACCATGGTCAGCTCGGCCGCGACCTTCGCGGTGGTGCCGAGCATGGTCAGGTTGCCCTCCAGGTCCCACTGGCCGTCACGCTTCTTCTTGACCGCGGTCGAGACGAACTTCATCTCGGGGAACTGGGCTGCGTTGAAGAAGTCGGCCGAGCGCAGGTGCTCGTCGCGCTTGGGGTTGTTGGTGTCGACCGTGGCGGTCTTGACCGTCAGCTCGACCGACATGTCCGCGGCCTTCTCGCCGGACGTGAAGCTGCCTTCGAACTCGTTGAAGCGGCCCCAGGCGCGGGAGAGACCCAGGTGCTCGACGTCGAAGTGGATCGAGCTGTGCCCGGCGTCGATGTCGTAGGTCGCGCCTTCGGTGTTGACCGGGGCGACGGCGACGGCCGGGGCGGGGGCGATGAGCAGTGCGGCGGCGGTCGCGACAAGGGCGCCGCCGGCGAGGAGGAGACGGTTGAGCATGGTTGGACGGGACTTCGTGGGACGGGAAGCGGTGGGACGGGAAGCGGTGGGACGGGAATCGACGGGGCCGTCGGGGCCGCCAGGGGCCGATCGGTCGGCTCTACTCGGGCTGAGCCCGAGTACGCCCTCGGAGGGCGAGCCGTGACGGCCGTCCGCCCGGCGGCCGGATCCGCGGGGATCCGGACCACCGAAGCGGGATTTCGGCCGTCCTGTCTAGTCGGCGGGGGGGCCCGACTCCAGCCCCGATGTCGACTACTCGCCGATGACCTTGATCAGCACGCGCTTGGGGCGCCGTCCGTCGAACTCCCCGTAGAAGATCCGCTCCCAGGTCCCGAAGTCGAGCTGGCCACCGGTGATCGCCACGACCACCTCGCGGCCCATGACCTGGCGCTTGAGGTGGGCGTCCCCGTTGTCCTCGCCGGTGTCGTTGTGGCGATAGTGGGAGGTGGGGGCGTGGGGCGCGAGCTGCTCCAGCCAGCGCTCGTAGTCGTGCAGCAGGCCGGCCTCGTCGTCGTTGATGAAGACGCTGGCGGTGATATGCATGGCATTGACCAGGCACAGGCCCTCGCGCACCCCGCTCGCTCGGACCGCGGCTTCGACCTGGGGAGTGATGTTGAGGAAGCCCCGGCGCTCGGGCACTTCGAAGGTCAGCTCTTGGCGGTGGGACTTCATGCCGCGACCATAGCCTCCTGCTCCACTCCCACGGCTATCCCCCCAGCGGACGCAACACGCCCATGACAATCGCCGCCCTCGCCCTCGTGCTCGCGTCCTGCTCGCCCCAGGACCCGGCGCCCGCGCTGATCCCGGTCCCGGAGTCGGTCTACCTGGAGGGCGCGGTCGAGGTCGATGGCGTGCGCACGCCCTACCTGCTGCTGCCGCCCGCCGAGTTGGTCGAGGGCCGGCGCTACCCCCTGGTCCTGTTCCTGCACGGCGCCGGCGAGCGCGGCGACGACAACCGCAACCAACAGCACCACTTCCCCGAGCGCATGGCCAAGGCCGAGAACCGCGCGAAGTACCCGTGCTTCGTCCTCGCGCCCCAGTGCCCGGAGGGCCAGGCCTGGACCACGTTCACCGACGGCTTCCGCGCGCTCGAGCCCGGCGCACCGGCGACTCCGGCGATGCGCGGCGCGATGGCCGCCCTGCGGGAAGTCGTGGGCACACAGCCGATCGACACCGACCGCATCCACTTGACCGGCCTCTCCCTGGGCGGCTTCGGCACCTTCGACCTGGCCGCGCGCCGACCGGACTGGTTCGCCAGCGCGACGCCCCTGTGTGGCGGCGGGCTGGTCGAGAACGCCCCGGACATGGCCGGCTTGCCCTTCTCGATCTGGCACGGCGCCGACGACCCGATGGTGGCCGTGGGGCAGTCACAGCGCATGGTCGAAGCCCTGCGCGCCGCCGGTGCCGAGGTCGACTACCACGAGCTGCCGGGCGTCGGGCACGACGTCTGGAACCAGGCCTATGGCAGCGAGGGTTGCCTGGACTGGATCTTCGCCCAGGTGCGCGATCCAAAGGCGCAGTTGGCGGCGGCCGCGCGGCTCTTCGCGGAAGCCTGTGCTCCGGACGAGCGCGTCGCGTTCCTCGGCGATTCGATCACCGAGGCGGGCAACGCCGAGGAGGGCTACGTGGACCTCTTGCGTCGGGCCCTGGCCGAGCACCGTCCCGAAGCCCAGGTGATCCCGGCGGGCATCAGCGGCAACCGGGTCCCCGACCTCCTGGCGCGCTACCGGAAGGACGTGGTCGACGAGGGCGCGACCCTGGTCTTCGTCTACATCGGGATCAACGACGTCTGGCACCAGGAGTGGGGCGGCGGGACGTCGATCGAAGACTTCGAAGCCGGCCTGCGCGAGCTCGTCGACGGCCTCGAGCAATCGGGGGCGACGGTCGTCCTGGCGACGCCATCGGTGATCGGGGAGCGCCGCGCGGGAACGAACCGCCACGACGGCAAGCTGGACGACTACGCGGCGCGCACCCGCCTGGTCGCCGCCGAGCGGGGCCTGGTCCTGTGCGACCTGGCCCGCCGTTTCGCCGACGAGTTGGCTCTTCACAACCTCGATGACGCGGCGCAGGGGGTGCTGACCAGCGACGAGGTTCACCTCAATCCAGCAGGCAATCGGCTGGTGGCCGTCGCCGCCGCCCGGGCCTTGCGACGTGCTGCCGCAGCGCGGGACTGAGTCGTCCGAGAGGGGGCCCCGGGAACCGGTGATGGGGCCCGGGCCGAGGCCGGATGTCAGATTTCTGAAAGCGACCCACCCGGCGAGCATCACCCCCGGCGAATTGTGCTTCCACCCAACCCGCATCCTTGCTTCCGGTGAGATCCATGCCCCGAACCACGTCGCTCCGGCTCGCGACCCTGGCGGTCGCCTTTCCCGTCCTCTCCGCGCCCCTCGCCGCTCGAGATCATTTCAGGGCGCCCCGGCTCTTCGGCGCCGTGCCCCTCCAGCCCCTGCTCGACGTGGGGCACCAGCTCGGCGATGTGGACGGGGACGGGGACCTGGATCGGTTCGAGACATCGGCCGGGTCGATCCGACTCTCCCTCAACGACGGGGACGGCGACCTCCTCGCGCCGGTGCAGATGTCGGTGCCCTCGATCGCTGCGATCTCGCGGGCCGTCCTCGCCGACCTGGACGGGGACGGGGACCTCGATTGCGTCGCGCGCGGTGGCGAGACGCCTGCCTCGGGCGTCCTGGTTGTCGCCCTGTGGAGCGCTCCGACGGGTCCGTTCGTCGAGTCAGGGACGGCGCCGCTCGCGCCGCAGACCCACCCCGAATACACCTACCTGGCGGCCGGTGACCTGGACGGGGACGGCGACGACGAGGTGGTCTCGGTGCTGACGGAGGCCTCGGGCGTCTGGACCCTGACCCCCTGGGACTGGGACGGGGCCCAGCTCGTACCCGGCCCGTCCCAGTCCTTCGGGTCCTTCCTGAACACGTTCGGCGTGCCCCTGATCTGCGGCGACCTGACCGGTGATGGGCGCGCGGACGTCGTCGTCGCCGCGCTCGAGGCCTCGCAGTCCAAGGCGCTGGTCTTCACCTCGAACGCGGGTCAACTCCTCGCTCCGGTCGCGACGGGCCTGGGCGCCTTCGTGAGCACGGAGCTGCACCTGGGCGACCGCGAGGGCGACGGCGACCTGGACGTGTTGTCCGCGTCCGCCGGACCCCAGGGCTTCGGCTCGGCGCTGCAGTGGCTGCGGAACGATGGGAGCGGATCGCTCCAACTGACCCCCGCCAGCTTCTTTGGCGAGCTCGATGGCTTGGTCGTGGCCACGGGCGACTGGGACGGCGACGGGGACTCCGACGCGGTCGGGCCGCGGGGCATGTTCGAGAACCTGGGCGGGAGCTTCGCGGTCGCGGCCTCGGTGCCGACCTTGAACGCGCCGGTGGCCGTCGCCGACGCGAGCGGGGACGGCCTGGCCGACTACCTGGCCGCGGGGCGCCTGATGGTGGGGGACGGCACCTTCGACCTCGGCCCGGACGCCTTCTTGGACCACGTCGACCGGGCCTTCGATCTCGACGGCGACGGCGACCTCGACCTGCTCGCGCCGGGCTTCGACCAGGCGGTCTACGCCGGCGATCTCGCGCTGCTCGAGAACGACGCGTCAGCGGAATTCGCGCCGGCGGATCCGTCGTTCCCCGGACTGGCGCCCAACGAGCAATTCACGGCGGCTGTCGGACCGGCGGACTTCGACGGGGACGGTCGGCTGGAGTTCGTCTGCAACGTCGGAGCGACCCCGCACCCCTTCATTCCCCCGGCCTTCGTGCGGCGGGTCCTGTTGCGCCAGACCGCGCCTGGGACCTGGACCGAGGACCCCGCCGCGACGTCGACCGTGCCGCTGCCACTGGTGGCCCAGGAAGAGGGCCTCTTGGACGTGGACGGCGACGGTCGGCTCGACCTGCTGCAGGCGCTCCTCGGCGCCTTCCAGCTCCCGACGATCTACTGGTCGGCGGGCGACGGCGCCGGGGGCTTCGGGCCGATCCAAGCCATCGCCGACGCCTACTTGCAGGAGGTCGTGGACGTCGACGGGGACGGTCTCGCGGACCTCGTCACGCGCGGCACCAACGGCACGCCCTCGGCTCTCTTCTCGCTGCTGCGGAACCAAGGTGGCGGCAGGTTCGCGAGCGAGCTCCTGATCAGCGCGACCACGGTGGACCTCGTCGACCTGGACGGGGACGGCGACCCGGACCTCGTAGCGCGCCGAATCGAGACCGGTGGCGCGGACCTCCTGGTCGGGCGCCTCAACCAGGGCGGCAGCTTCGGCGCAGAGCAACTCCTCGCGACCGGCGCGGCCTGCCCCAGCACCAGCTTCGGTTCGGAGTACTACGCCGCCGACGTGGACGGGGACGGCACCCTCGACCTGCTGAATCCGTCCGTCGCGAGCGTGGACGGCACCCTCGGCGTCTACCGTGGGATCCCCACCGCCAGTCCCCTTGGCTTCGAGCCGCAGCGTTGCTTCGCGGTGCCCTACACCCGCCTCGTCGCGGACCTGGATGCGGACGGCGACGTGGACCTGGCGGGCCAGCACCTCTACCTCGGGCGGACGGTCCAAGGCGCGACGGCGCCGCTCACGGAGCAGTACGGGTCCGGGGCCACTGGCACCGGCGGTTGGACTCCCCTGTTGGGCTACGACGGCGTACCGGTGGTGGGCGAGACGGTCACGACGCGCCTGGTCAACGGGACCGGTGGCGCGCCCGCGTTCTACTTCTACGGGACCAGCGCAGCCCTGCTCGCGGACTTCCCCGCGCCGGGGCTCACGGTCCTGATCGGCGACTTCTTCCCGCCCATCGTCCAGGTGCTCTCGGGATCGCTCGGCGCGCCGGGCGCCGGGCAGTTCCAGTTCCCCTTCTCCGTGCCGCCGAGCTTCGCGGGCTTCGAGCTCTTCAAGCAGGTCCTCGTCGTCGACCCGGCGGGTCCGGGTGGCTTGACCCTGAGCAACGCCCTCCGCGTGCGCTACGGCCAGTGAGCGAGCCGCGGCCGCCCCCCCGTCGCGGGGGGGCAGCCGCGCCGGGAATCTCAGTCGTGGTGGTTGGCGAGGGCGCCGCTGAGGTCCTTCGAGCCCGGGAAGAAACCCAGGCCCTCCTCCCAGATCGCGAGCGCCTTGGCCGAGTCGCCGCGCTGCCAGTAGAGATTGCCGAGCAGCAGGTAGGGCTGTTCGTGACTGGGGTCGAGGGGCATCTGCTTCTGCTTGTCGATCAGCACTTCGAACTGGTTCACGGCCTCCGCTTGCTTGCCGAAGATCGGCGGCCAGAAGGAGAGCGAGACGGCCTTCGACATGCGCGCGCCCCAGTGGTCCTCGTCCAGCTCCAGGGCCCGGTCGAAGGCTCCGTCGGCCTTGGTGGCCCAGACCCCGGCCAGGGGCGAGTTGCCGACCTCCTGGATCTTCTGGATGTAGGCGCCGCCGAGCTCCACCTGGGCGTCCGGGTTGTCGGGGTCGGCCGCCGCGCGGGCTTCGAAGCGCGCCACCAGCTCGTCGATCAGGCCCTCGTCGATGGCGCGCTTCCACAGCTCGGCCGTCTCCACGTCGCCGAAGTTCGCGGCGAGGATCTGCGCCATGAGCGCGTCGACGGCGGCCTCGCTGTCGACGGCGACCGCGGGCGGCGCGAGCCCCGCCGCGGGCTCGTCGGCGGAAGCCGGCCCCGCCGTCGCGACGGGCACGACCTGACGGGCGGCCGACGCCAGGCGCATGTCGACCCGGGCCTCGAGCGACGCGAAGGCCGCGTCGCGCTCGGCTTGGGCGGACTCCATCGCACCCAGCCGCTGCTCGATGGCGCGCAGTGCGAGAACCGATTCGTCGGGGGAGCTGGACTCCACCACGGGGCTGGGGCGCAGGACCAGCACGACGCCGGCCGCGGCCAGGCCGCCGGTCAACGCGCCCAAACCGAGGATCGAGAGGGGATTCATGGGTCTATTCATCCAGGACAAGGGTGACCTCCACCCGCCGGGTCTGGCCGGCGACGGCGAGGATGGTTCGTTCCGCGCGGGCGAAGCCCGGCGCCTGCACACGCACGGTCCAGCGGCCGTCCGCGACACTTTCAATCACCGACAGCCCGTCGGGACCGGTCCGGAACCGGCCGTCGTCGAAGACCTCGAGACCCCCGGCGTCGATCAGGTCCACGTCGACGTCGGCGATCGGTCGGCCCTCGAGGTCGCGGCACTCGACCTCGATCGTGCCGCCGGGTTCGAGCGTGAGTTCCAGCGTCGTCCGCTCGACGCCGAGTTCCACCCGCACATCCTCGACCAGGGTCGCCGCCAGGTCCGGGCGCGCGGGCACGACCAGCAGGCGATAGTCCCGCGGTCGGACACCGTCGAAGGCGAAGCGGCCGTCAGCGCCGGTGAGCTGGCGCCCGGCGAAGACCAGGCGGCCCCGGTCGTCGTCGCACAACAGGAGCAGGGTCGAGTCGGGCACCGGGCTGCCGTCGTCGGCGGCGGTGACGCGCCCGCCCAGGGAGGCCGAACCCACCGACATGCGTACGCTTCGGTCGAGGCCTGCGCGCAGATCGACCTCGTCGTACAGGACCATCTCGGACCCGGCCTTGGGTGCGCCGTAGAGGGCGTACTCGCCCGGAGCGACGCGCTCGAAGCGGAAGCGGCCCTCGCCATCGGTGGTCACCGCCGACCAGGAAGCGATCCCGTCGTCGTCGCCCACGGCAGCGTCCGATTCCAGGACGTGGCTGCGACTGAGGGTGATCACGTGGCCCGCGAGTGGAGCGCCCAGGGCGTCGACGACGATCCCGCTCAAAGCGACACCGTTGTCATGCGGAACGAAGTCCACCCGCCGCTGGCCGCCCGCTGGCAGCACCAGCGGCAACATGGCCGAGGGCGCCTCGGGCTCGCTGGTCTCGAACAGCAGCACCACGTGGATCCCGGCGGGCAGGCCGTCGATGCGGTACTCGCCGCGCTCGTCGGTGATGGCCGCGCCGTAGAAGCCCTTGCGCGTGCCGCCCGGTGATTCGAAGTAGCTCGAGACGACCACGGCGCCGACGCGGGGCCGACCGAACTCGTCCGCCGTGCGACCGAAGACGGTGCCGCCGGCCGGCAGCTCGAAGCGCAGGTCCTCCGCGGCCCGCGCGCCGATCTCGACCTCGATCCAGACCGGCGCGTGGCCGGGAGCTGTCGCGCGCAGGCGGTGCTTGCCAGTCGAGAGGGGCGCGAGTTCGAAGGCACCGGCGGCGTCGCTGCGGGCGACGACTGCGGGGACCTCGCGGTCGCGCTCGCGGTCTAGCCCGGCGTCGATCACCTGCAGCGGGAGGTCCTCCTCGCTGAGGATCAGAGCGCCCTCGATCGGCGCGCCGGTCGCGGCGTCCAGCACCTCGCCCCGGGCTCTGCCGCCGAGTTCGAGCTGCACGTCGACCTCCAACAGTCCGCCGGGCCGCAGATCCACCTCGCCGCGCCAGGGCGCATAGCCCCCGGCGAAGACGTGCAGGGTGTGGCGGCCGGCGTCCAACTCGGAGAAGGTCCGGCGGCGCGTCGTGTCCGGCGCTTCGGAGCCCTCGTCGCCGCCCCAAGCCGGCAGCAGAATCGGGTCGACGACGTCCGGGAGCTGGGCCGAGCGCAGAAGCACCGCACGCACCGACGAGGGCTGCGGGCCACCCTGGGGCAGCGAGAGCTCGATCGACAGACGAGCCGGATCCTCGGCCTCCCCGCTGGCGGCATCGGTCGCTTCGTCGGCGCCGTCGGCGTTGATCCCCGGGATCGCCGGCAGGCGCCGTCGGTCGCCCACGGAGTCGAGCAGGCCCGCGAGGAAGTCCCGGGGCGAGCCGATCTCGTCAGCCTCGTCGGCAGCCTCCGCGGGCGAGCCCGCGGACTGTCCGTCGCCAAGGGTCGACCCCGGGTCGGAGAGGGCCAGGTCGTTCCCGGAGCCCACGCCCCCCGGAGCCGCCGCGCCATCGAGCAGCGCGCCAGCACCCAGCAGCAGGGCCAGGGCCGCCGCCGCTGCGAGGATCGCCCAGCCCACGGCGGAGTACCGCGGCCGTTCGACCACCGGCGCCCAGCGCTGGGCCGCACGCTCCACGAAGCGCCGCTCGAGCGACGCGCGAAAGTCGGGGCTGACCTCGACGGGCCGCCAGGCGCGCCGCAGCAGCCGCTCCACGTTGCGCTCCAGGACGTCGCCCCCGCGCCGATCCCCATCGCCAGATGCGCCCCGAGCCATCACGCCAGCCCTCCCCGCCGGTTGGCGAGCAGTGAGAAGACCCGTCCGAACGCGGTGCGCGAGCGCGTGAGCAGGGACTCGGTGGCCTTCTCGCTGCGCCCGC
The DNA here is from genome assembly GCA_007751255.1 of Engelhardtia mirabilis. GTDB lineage: Bacteria > Planctomycetota > UBA1135 > UBA1135 > Engelhardtia > Engelhardtia mirabilis. The sequence goes on along the minus strand of CP036296.1, from coordinate 4,995,907 downwards.
CTCGGGCCCCGATCTCGCGCACGCTGAGCCCGTCGACGTACTTGGCCGTGAGGGCCTCGCGGTAGTCGGGCGGCAGGGACGAGAGGGTCGCGCCAACCAGCTCGGCGGTCTCGGCGCGCTCCAGGACGGACTCGGGCAGCTCCTCGTGGTGGATCCGGCTCAGGATCGCGTCGATCTCGTCGTCGGCCTCCTCGAGCAAGTCCGCGATCGGCCGCGGTCGCCGCCGCCGGCGCAGCTCGCGCAGCTTGTTCTTGGCGATGCCGCACATCCACGTGTGCAGGGACGAGCGCCCGTCGTAGCGATCCAGGCGATCCAGAGCGACCAGGAAAGTCTCCTGGACCAGGTCCTCCACGGCGCCCCGGTCGGATCCGGCGCGGAAGTGCACGAAGTCGTGCAGGGCGTCGAAGTGGCGCCGGAACAGGTCCTCGGCGGCCTGGGCATCGCCACCGACGACCGCGTCCCGCAGGCGCAGGTCATCGGCGTGGGTCGCGTCCGGCGCGGCTGCGGGCGAGTCCGGGGACGCGCCAGGAGTGGGGGCGGGGGGCTGCACCCCTCCAACGTGACCCTGCCGCCGCGAATCCTTCGCGCCGAGCGGCGAATTCCGCCGGGGGCCGTCCATGGCCCCGCTGGCGCTGCGCGAGGGCCGCCTAGAATCGTCCCTCGCGGAGCACCGCCTCCCACTCACTCTCGTCCAGGCCCCCCGTCTCCACCTGCCATGCGACGTCCCCTGTCCCGCGTCTTCATCCTCTCGAGCCTGGCCCTCGCGGCCGCCTGCGCCGGAACTCCCGTCGGGGAGGGGCCCGAGGCCCGCGCCATGGCCTCGGCGGCCGACGACCTCCAGCCGTCCATGGCCGCGGCCTTCGAGCGGGCCAAGGCCTCGATCGACACCATCGCCGCCCTACCCGACGATCGGCGGACCTTCGAGAACACCCTGGACGCCGTGGACGCGACCATCGCGACCCTGTTCCGCGAGGTGCGCTTCACGGGCTTCATGAAGGACGTGCACCCCGACCCGGCGGTGCGCGCGGAGGGCAACGAGGTCGATGCGGCCCTGTCGAACTGGTTCAACGAACTGATGTTGAACGAGGGCCTCTACAACGCCGTGCGCGCCTACGCCGACACCGAGCCGGCGCTGGAGGGCGAGCGCGCGCGCCTGTTGTCGGAGTTCCTGCGCGACTTCCGTCGAGCGGGGATGGAGCTGGACGAGGCGCAGCGCGCGCGCGTGGGCGAGCTCGATCGCCAACTGGTCGAAGTGGGGCAGGAGTTTCAGGAGAACATCGCCGGCGACGAGACCCTGGTGGCGCTCACGGCCGACGAGCTGGCCGGCGTGCCGGCGGACGTGTTGGCGAGCTACGCCCGCTCGAGTGACCTGTACCTGGTCGACATGGCCTACCCCAGCGTGCTGCCGATCTTCCAGCGCTGCACGGTGCCCGAGACGCGGCACAAGGTCTCCCTGGCCTTCTCGCGCCGCGGCGGCGAGGCCAACGTGCGCGTGATCGAGCGCATGATCGCCCTGCGCCACGAGCGCGCGCAACTTCTGGGCTACCCGACCACGGCGCACTACGAGACCGAGGTCCGCATGGCCAAGGACCCGGAGACGGTGATGGCCTTCTACGCGGAACTGACGCCCAAGCTGCGCCGCAAGTCGATCGAGGACGTGGCGGAGTACACCGCCGCCAAGCGCGAGGACACCGGGGACCCCGAAGCCGTGCTGAACCCCTGGGATCGCAGCTTCTACCACGACTACTTGATGCGCACGCACTACGCGGTGGACCAGCGCGAAGTGCAGCAGTACTTCCCGATCGAGGCCGTCCTGGGCGGCATCTTCGACCTGACCCAGGAGATCTTCGGCCTGCGCTTTGTCGAGGTCACCGAGCTGGCCGCCGAGCGCGGGCGGCCCCTGTGGCACCCGGACGTGCGCCTGTTCGACGTGTTCGACTCGGCCTCGGCCGAGAAGCTGGGCGAGTTCTACATCGACCTCTACCCGCGCCCGGGCAAGTACAGCCACGCGGCCCAGTTCCCGCTGACCCTGCGCAAGGTGCATCCGGACGGCACTGTCGAGCTGCCGGTGGTGGCCCTGGTCTGCAACTTCACCAAGCCCACGGCCGACGCACCGTCGCTCTTGACCCACGGCGAGGTGGAGACCTTCTTCCACGAGTTCGGGCACTGCATGCACTCGATCCTGAGTGACGTGGACCTGGCCTGGTTCGCCGGCACCCAGGTGGCGCGCGACTTCGTCGAGGCGCCCTCGCAGATGCTCGAGAACTGGATCTGGAACGCCGACGTGTTGAACCGCTTCGCGCGCCACCACGAGACCGGCGAGCCCCTGCCTGCGGAATTGCTCGAGGGCCTGATCGCGGCCAAGAACCTGGGCTCCGGCTACAGCAACGAGTACCAGCTCTACCTGGGCCAGATGGACATGGCGTTCCACATGGACCCCGACGGGGACGTCGACACCGCAGCGGTGGCCCACGAGGTCTACGCGCGCTCGTGCCTGCTGCCCTGGGTCGAGGGGTCGCTGGGCTACGCTTCCTTCGGGCACTTGAACGGCTACCAGGCGGGCTACTACGGCTACCTGTGGTCGCTGGTCTACGCCCAGGACATGTTCACTCCCTTCGCCGACGGGGACCTGCTCGATCCGGAGTTGGGTCAGCGCTACCGGCACACGGTCCTGGCCCGCGGGGGCACGGTCGACGCGATCGACCTGGTGCGCGAGTTCCTCGGCCGGGAGCCGAACAGCGACGCCTTTCTCGAGCACCTGGGTCTCGGCGAGTGAGCCGGGCTGAGGGGGGGGGAGGGGCTGGCCCTCCCCCCGCGACCGAGCTCGGGCCCTCGGCAGACGAGTCCTTCGGACGGGGACGGCCCGGGCTGGCACTGCGAGTAACCCTTCCGAAAACGGCCGCTTGCGCCGCCTAGCAAGTAGCTTTGATGGACTCCATCCGGGCGCAGACCGAGCCCCATTGCCCCTGACCTCGAAAGCGATGTTCAACGACCAATCGCGCCGGCCCGCGGAGCAGCTCCGCGGCTTCCTGCGGCCCCTCGTCGCCCTCTCCCCGATCGCGGCCCTCGTCGGTGCCTGCTTCTGCGCCCTCGGCTCCACCGCCGCGGCTCAGAACTACGACGCGCAGATCAACTACGACCAAAGCGCCCAGCCTTCGGACCCCGACTACGAGGAGACCCTGGCGAACCTGTGGTATCCGGCCGCGAAGGGACTGCCCGCCCTGGGCTTTCCGGTCGAGCCGCTGCCGGTGATGGTTTCGGTGCGCGGTGGCAACACCAACAACATCACCGTGGGCACGGGCAATCCCGACGAGCTGACCAACCTGTCCAACGACTTCGGGTTCCTGCACGTGGACTGCAACTACCCGCTCGTGGGGCCGACCGAGGACTACCACGTGGCCTCGGCCGGTCTGGGGCTGATGATCCAGTGGCTGCGCGGCAACGCGGCCGAATACAACATCAACCCGGAGCAGATCTTCATCCAGAGCCGCTCCTTCGGGACCATTGCCATGTACCCGGTGGCCCTGCGCGAGGACTTCGCCGTGCCCGGCTCGGCGGATCCCGTGTTGGTGCAGTCCAGCCGTCCCGACTACTACATCCCGCGCCTCGGGCCGTCGACGCTGACGTGCTTCTCGACCCAGGCGGGGCCCTGGGACAGCACGATGAGCGTGTTCTTCTTCCCCGGTCAGACCTTCGACCAGGGCACACCCGAACAGCGCCTGGAAGAGTCGGCCTATTGGTCGCTGCTCAACCCGCACCTCTACGACCGTCAGCGCACGCCGCCGATGTGCGTCGTCTACAAGGCAGCCCACACGGACGTCTGCGGTCAGGTGACCGACGTCCACAGCGGTCTGTTCGGCGACGTGATGCTGGAGGCCATCGAGGACTTCGTCGAGCTGACCGGCGATCGCGAGTTCGGGCAGCGCTCGAGCTCGATCGACATCTCGTCCATGCCCGACGCCACGGGCGCCATCGTGGCCTGGGCCGTCAAGCGCCTGGCGGCGGACTTCGATGGCCTGTGGCTGGTGCCCCCGACCGGCATGGTCGGCAGCACCGGCGGGGACATCTCCCTGACGGTCTTCGGCGCGAAGGCCGGCGCCACCCTGGCCTACTACACCGGCACCACCGCGGGCACCTTCCCGATGCCCGGTTGCCCGAACCTCGAGGGTCAGATCACCGACTTCACCCTGCTCGGAACCGCGCCGGCTTCGCCGGCCGGGGTCGGCACCTGGACCTTCCCGGTCGACGCCTCCTCGGTGGGCCAGACCGCGCTCTTCCACGTGGTCGACTTCGGGAACTGCGTGATGAGCAACGTTTCCAGCCACGTCTACTTCTGAGCCGGTGATTGCAATGATCCTCCCCATCCGATCGACCCTCGTCGCCGGCTTGATCCTGGCTGCGCCCCAAGCGGGGCTGGGCCAGGACCTGGTGCAACAGCACCTGTTCACCTTCCGCGGCAAGGCGCTGCTCGACCACGCCGGCAGTTCCGTGGCCGTGCTCGGCGACCTCAACGGCGACGGCCGGGCGGAGGTCGTGGTGGCCGCGCCGCGGCCGATCACCGGCACCGTGGGCTACGTCCAGGTCTACGACGGAGCGACCGGCGCGCCCTACTACCGCATCGACGGTCCGACCCTCGCGGACGGGCTGAGCGACCGCTTCGGCGAGGCGCTGGCGGTGGTGCCCGACATCAACGACGACGGCATCGCCGACCTCGCGGTGGGGGCTCCGCGCGACGACGACAACGGCGCGGAGTCGGGCTCGGTCTTCGTCTACTCCGGCCTCGACGGACTCGAGCTGCACCAGTACGTGGGCCTGCCCGGCGAGCGGCTGGGCGCGGTCCTGGCCCTGGCGGACCTGGACGGCGACGGGCGCGACGACCTGGTGGCGAGCACGCCGGGAACCCAGGCGGCGGTGGGCTTCTCCGGCGCGTGGTTGCGCTCGACGGCCATCGCCGAGGCACCGAGCGCGAGCGAGGTGCTGCTGGTGGTCTCGGGGCCCGGCAGCTTCGGCACGTCCATCGCCGGCCTGGGTGACCTGACCGGCGACGGCTCCGAGGAGTTCGCCGTGGGCTCGCCGGCCTTCGACGCCCTGGGCGGCTTGCTCCCGGACGCGGGCGCGATCGACATCTACTCCGGCTCCACCGGAACCCTGCTCTACCGCATCGAGGGCAGCCAGGCCGGCGCAGGCTTGGGCACGTCTCTGGCGCGTATCCCGAGCGTCGACGGCGACGGGCTGGACGAGCTGGCCGTGGGATCGCCATGGTTCGACGGCGTGGCCGGCGAGGACTGTGGCCGCGTGCAGCTCTATTCCGGCGATTGGCTGCGTCAGAGCGCCCAGGGCGGCTCGCCCGCGGGCACGCCGACTCTCTGGGTGGTGCAAGGCACGACGGCCCTGGACCGCTTCGGATACCGCGCCCGCAACCTGGGCGACATGGGCGGCGACGGGATCGCGGACGTGGGCGTCGGCGCGCCGCGCACGGGCAACGTCACCAATGGGGGCGCGGCGCGCGTGCTCTCGGGGATCGACGGCACCGAGCTCTTCGCCCAGGGCGGAGGCGCCGGCTCCCTGACCGGCGTGGCCCTGGCCAGCGGCGACGTGAACGGCGACGGGGAGCTCGACCTGGTGGTCGGTCAGCCGCGGGACGGTGGCGAGGGCTACGGCCTGGCCAAGGTCGTCTCGTCCAAGGAACTGCGGCTGACCGCGGACCGCCATAGCCTCTCGGTCAACGACGGCGGGACGGTCCACTTCGACCTGCAGGGCACGCCGAGCTTGATCGGGCACCTGTACGTGCTGCTTGGAACGGCCAGCGGCACCTCGCCCGGGCTGCCGACGCCCGCAGGTGTGCTGCCGATCAACTTCGACGGCTACACCAACTACACCCTCAGCCAGGCGCCCGAGCTGGGCGGCTTCTTCGGCTTCTTCGGCGCCGGCACCCACGCCCAGGCCTCGATCTTCCTGCCCGCGGGCACCTCGCCGTCCCTGGTCGGCGTCAAGTTGAACTACGCCTGGGCGACCCTCGACATGGGCACGCCGGGCTTCCCGACCACTGCCGTCAGCAACGCGGTGCCCCTGGGTTTCGAGACCGACACCTGCGTGGCGGTCGGCGGTCTGGGGGACTGCAACGGCAACGGGCAGCTCGATGCCTGCGACATCGCCGACGGCACCTCGATCGACTGCAACCAGAACGGCCTGCCCGACGAGTGTGAGTTGCTGGTCGCGGGAGCCGACGTCGACCTGGATGGCATCCTCGACGTGTGCCAGTCGGTGGTCTACGTCGACGCCTCGGCGACGGGAGCGAAGAACGGAACCTCGTGGGCCAACGCCTACACCGACCTGCGCGCAGCCATGAGCCTGGCGCCCGAGTATTCGCAGGTGTGGGTCGCGGTGGGCACCTACACGCCCTGGCCCAACGACCAGAACCACGGCGCGAGCTTCCTTCTGCGCGACACCGTCGGCGTGTACGGCGGCTTCGTCGGCGGCGAGACCAGCCTCTCCCAGCGCGACTGGGTGAACTTCGCGCCGACCCTCTCGGGCGACGTGCTGTTCGACGACTTCGCCCCCGGCGGAGGAATCCTGGACAACTCCTGGAACGTGGTCGGGGCCGGCACGAACGCCGGACCGACGGCGGTCCTGGATGGCTTCCGGATCAGTGGCGGCAACGCGGTCGAGGTGCTCGGCTGCGACGTCTTCGCGGTGTACTTCTCGAGCTGTCGCGGCGGCGGCCTCTACAGCGAGGGCGCGCCGACCATCCGCCACTGCGTGTTCGAGTCCAACTTCGGCGGCCACCACGGCGGCGGGGCCTACACCCTGCGGGACACCCGCTTCATCGACTGCGAGTTCGTGGCCAACGTGGCGATCCGCGGCGGCGGCGTCTACAGCGACGTGGGCGCGAAGCCGACCTTCCAGGACTGCGTCTTCCGGCAGAACAACGCCCAGTTCGGCGGCGGGATCTTCGCCACCGGGATCGCGTCGGCCGGGCCCCTGCTGATCGACTGCCTGCTGATCGGGAACAACAGCGCGGAGGGCGGCGCCGCCGCCTACGCGGAAGTCGCCTCGATCAACCTGGTGGGCTCGACCGTCGTCCACAACCGCTCCCAGACCACCGGCGGCGGCGTGTTCTCGACCTTCGGCTCCTCGGTCGCCCTGCGGAACTCGATCCTGTGGGGCAACCGCGGCGCCGGCGGCGTCGGCGGACAGGCGGAGCAGATGCAGTCCGCCGGCGGCCTGCCCAACATCCAGTGGACGACGATCGAAGGCTGGAACGGCTCCCTGTTCGGCATCTCGAGCGACGGCAACAACCCGCTGTTCGTCGACATCGACGGCCTCGACGGCATCGCCGGCAACGCCGACGACAACCTACGCCTGGCCCCCGGCTCGCCCGCCCGCGACTCGGGCAACAGCATCATCGTCCCCACGGACGTGTTCGACGTGGACGGCGACGGTGACAAGTCCGAGCCCCTGCCCCTGGACCTGGGCGGCAACCCGCGCGTGGTCAACGACCCCCTGGCCCCCGACACCGGCGTCGCCGGAACCCTTGGCGCCGTGGTCGACCGCGGCGCCTACGAGGGCTGAGTGCTGTGACCGCCCCGTGTCGCAGGACACTCCGACGCGGGGCGAGCGAAGCCCGCGAATCGGCAGAGTTCGCCGCTCGACGGACCTTGTCGATCAGCGCACTTCGCGATTCAGGTGAGTTCGCGAAGCAGGCCTGCCCCCGGGATTCTGACGCTCCGCGAGCCCAGTGCTTGGCGCGCAACTCGAGACGCCGCGAAGTTCGGAATCCCGCGCCGCTCAGAACACGATGAACTGCGCCGGAGCCGGGTTGCTGGCCAGGTCGGGCACGAGTTGGTCGTTGACCACGACGAAGGCGTGGTTGACCGGAGTCAGGGTCAGTTGGAACTGGCCCACGCCGGGGGGCAGGACGAAGGCGGCGGTGGCTCGGCCGAGTCCGTCGAGGACGCCGGCGCCGCCTTGGACCAGGGTTCCGGTTGGTGAGGCCAGGGTCAGGTCGAAGTAGACGTCCTGGTTCAAGGGGACCGTGACCAATCCCAGGGGGAAGCCGACGTCGGTGCCGGCCAGGGAGCCGAGCACGAAGTAGATGTCGCCCGCCCGGGCGGGACCGGCGTCGAAGCTGAGCGTCTGGGTGCCGCCCAGGACCAGGCTCAGCTCCAGCTTGTCGACCGTCAGGCTCTGGCAGGTGTCGGGGATCTCGTTGCCGTCGATGTCGGCGACCAGGCCGTCGGCGATCTCGATCCCGTCGGGGATGCCGTTGCTGTTGCAGTCGGCGACCTCGATCACGGCGTCGCGCCAAGCGGCGACGGTGGGGGCGTTCAGGGTCAGGGCCTGGGCGTTGTCCTCGGTGCCCGCGGCGCCCATCACGTAGCCGTTCCAGAAGTGGTCGGGGCTCGAGAAGATCGGCTTGCGCGAGCCCGGCGAGTAGGCCATGACCGTGCGGTACAGGTTGTTCGGCGTGCGGTACCCGTAGCCGAACGAATGGGACGAGCTGCCCGCGTTGTCGCGGTCGTGGGCGCAGCCGAAGTTGTGGCCCAGCTCGTGGCCGTAGGAGTAGTAGCCCGTCGCGCAGCCGCGCGCGGTCACGCTGAAGGCCGAGGACTGGAAGCCGGGCGAGACGTTCGTCATCAGGTAGGCCACGCCGCAGGCGCCGCCGCCGCTGACGATCAGGGCCACGGCGTCGCCGCCGTAGACGTCGCGCCAGGAGTGGACCTCGTCCATGTAGCCGTCGGTCTTCGACCGCAAGCGCGAGAGGTCGGTGCTCATCGAGCCGCTCTCGGTGTAGACGACCTCGCCCGAGTAGGCCAGGCGCAGGACCAGGTCGGCTCCGCAGTTGTCGTAGGCGACGTTGGTCTCGAGCACGGCCAGGTCGATCAGGGCCAGGATCTGCGCCGTGCCGCCCTGGGCCTGACGGGCTTCGGGGGTGTAGGCCGTGACCACGTCGACGAAGTTGAAGTCGGGGGTGTCGGTCAGCGGACCGCCGGGATCCGTTGAGGGGTCCTCGGCCCGGCGCAGGCGGCGCGCGGCGCCCTGTGTGGGCAGCGTATCCACGTGGTGCTCCGGTCCCAGGGCGCAGGTGCCCGGAGCGGTCAACGTGCGCTCGACCAGCACCGCCTGGCCATCGGGCAGGTTGGTCACGGCGAACAGGTGCTCGTCCAGCCACAGGGTGCCCTCGGCCGCGCCGTCGACGAGCGCCAGGGCCAGGTGGTCGCCGGCCGCGCCGATCGCGCCAAGGAAACTCGCCGAACCGGGACGCGGTTGGGCACGCCGCTCCAGGTCGACCTCCACGCGACGGCCATCGAACAACTCGAGCGCTATCCGGGCGTTGCTCACCGGCACAAGGGCCTCTGCCCCGATCAGCTCGATCGGTCGCCAGCGCAGCACCGTCGAGTCCTCTGCCAGGGCGGCGAGGGCCGCGGGCGAGGTCTCGTCGGGATCCGCGCGCCACAGGTCGATGGCCGCGGGGGCGGTGTCCTGGACGGCGTACGCGGGGAGAGCGACGAGCGCAGCAGCGCCGACGATGAGGGGGCGGATCGTCATGGGTGGGGAACGGGACGCCCACCCGCCGTGGGACGGCGAGCGTGGGGAGGCGACGGGCGACCTCCGACGCGCTCAGAAGAGCGTGAAGGTGATCGGGATGGGGTTGCTGGCGAAGACCAGCGATTGCGAGCCGCCGACCACGAAGAACGCGTGGTTCACGACGGTGCCGACGAGGCTCAGGGAAACTCCGGACGGCAGGGCGAACTGCGCGGTTCCCTTTCCTTCGGCGTCGAGGCTGCCCAGTCCCCCGATCAGGGGCGCGAAGCCGGGATTGGCGAGGGTGAAGCCGGTGTAGGCGTCGACGTTGAGCGGTAGCAGCACGCCGTCCACGGCGATGCCCGGCCGGGTGCCGGTGGTGCTACCCAGGATCCAGTAGAGCTGCCCCGCATGGGCTGCCCCCGCGTCGAGGGACAGGGTCTGGGTGCCGCCGAAGAGCAGCGGCAGGCTGCCCAGGTCGGCCGACAGGGGCTGGCACTCGTCCGGCCCGCCGTCCCCGTCCAAGTCCAGGGAGGTCCCCGCGAGGACGTCCTGCTCGTCGGGGATGCCGTTGCCGTTGCAGTCGCTGCCGGCCAGGTCGACGCGCACCTCGTAGGAGCCCGCGCGCCGGAAGGGGTGCTGGGTCGAGACCTCCGCGTACCACTCGCCGTCCGCATCCGCGATACCCGCCACCAGCGCGTTGCGTCCGACGCCGGAATCATCGTCCTGGCCGAAGAGCGAGCCGTCGGGTCGGCGCACCCGCAAGAGGGGGTCGACGAAGGTGCCCGCGTCGGGGTTGCCGCCCGGGTAGCGCGTCGAGACCTCGAAGCCCTGGCCCTGGCTGAGGGTGAAGCGGTGGAAGTCCCCGTCGCCGTCGCCCGGGGCGTAGGCGCCGGGCGGCGGACGATAGAGGGTGCGCGTGACGCTCCAGCCGCCGCCGACGTCCAGCAGCCGCGCCGCAGCCAGGCCGTCATCGGGCTCGGCCGCGTCTGCAGCGAAGCCCAGCTTCCAGGCCGTGACGACCTCCACCAACTCCGCACCGTGGCCCGGATCGCTCGGCGCGAACAGACCGTGCCACAGGTCGAGCACGGTGGCGTCCTGGGCCGCGGCCACGGTTCCCTCCAGGGCGCGCCACAACAGTTGCGCCCCGTCGAGCCCGCCCTCGAACTCGAAGGAGCCGTCCACGGGATCGTCGTCGCCGCCGGGCACCGGGCCCCGAGTCTCGGCGCCATCCACCAGGTCCCACAGGGTGCAGGCCACCGCGCCCTCGTTGGCCTCGCCCTCGGTGCTGCCGATGAAGGGCGAGCCGTCCTCGAGGCGCAGGCGCAGTTGGATCGACGCGGGCCCAGTGGCGCCCGTCCCTGAAGCGTCCAGGTAGAAGCCGGAGTCGTCGAAGCCGGCCAAGTCGCGGGCCAAGGCCGCGAAGGCCGTGGCCCAGCCCTCCGTGAAGGACAAGCGCGGATCCTGGTCGGACTCGCCGAAGGAGTGCGACCCGCCCTGCTGGTCCTCGTCCACGAACAGGTGGTAGAGCAGGTGGGCGAGCTCGTGCAGCGCCACCAGATCGTCGTAGCCGTCGTCGGCGGCGATCGACGATTCGGTCCCGCTGGAGAAGGACACCGGCCCCGCGGGCCAGGTCATCTGCAGGTCCTGTGGGATCGACGGCGCGCCGATGGCCTGGGCCGCGCCGACGCCGACGACGAACTGATCCAGGAGGTTGAACGGGTTACCGAAGCGGCCCGCGGCGAAGACCTTGGGCGACACCAGGGTGCCGATGTCCAGGTCGGTGGAGAGGTCCCAACCGGCGAAGGTCGGCGTGGCCATGGAGTAGACCTGGTTGGCGACGTTCGTCACGCGCACCGCCGCGCCGAAGGCCTCCGAGCGCGCGACCACACGCACGATCACGTCCATCTGGCCCGAACCGACGATCGGAATCGAGAAGTCACCACTGGCGTCGGTCGCGCTCACGGCGAGGATCGCGCCGCTCGCGGCCTCGATCACGCGCACCGTGGCGAAGCGCACGGGTAGTTCGGGTTCGACGCCCGTGAAGCCGCTGTCGAAGCTGAACTCGCGGTCCACGTAGCGGGCGCTGCCGCTGATCACCAGGTCGGCCTGCGCCGGGGCGACCAGTGCCGCCAGCAGGGCCAGTGCTGCCCACGCGAGCCGTAGGCGCGCGAGCGCGATCACCGCTCACCTCCGCCCGCGACGGCCGCACGCGGCCGCAGGATCGACGGCACCTGCGCCGTAACTTCGCCCGCCTCGTACACCAGTTGCGTCGAGTCGACCACGGGGAGCTCGCCCCACAGGACCTGTCGCTCGATCGAGAAGGTCGATCGGCCATCGATGCCGCCCGGGTCGGCGAGGGCGATGCGGAAGACCAGCTCCAGGCTCGCGGGCCCGTCGACTTCGACCAGGGCCAGTCCCTGGACGCTTTCGCGTCGGGCTCGTGGCCCCGCGGGCGGAGCCACGTGCTCGACCACGCGGGCGGCGCTCGAGGGGCGCAGCTCGACCGACGCGTCGAGGCATTGGACGAGTGGCGACACCTCGTACCGCACGCGGGCGCGTCCACCCTGTAGGGGATCCAGATGGATCTCGACCGCCAGGGGCGCCTCGGGCTCGTTCGCGACCGGGACCGACGGGATCCGCCCCTCGCGAGCCGGGGACCCGGACTGCAGCGAGGCCGACGAGAGCATCACGGCTGCGACTGCGCACAACGCGATCGCAGCCCTGGGGGAGGGCGTGGGGGCTGTCATGGGAGAGCGGCGGCCAGTCGAGCTGGATGGAGGGCTGAACGGCCGGCTACCAATGTGCAATGGAGAGCGGCGCTTGGGGTTTGCCCTCTTGGCGATCCGGCGCGTTTTCGTGGCGCCCTGGCGCGTCCCGGAGGGGTCCGCCGGGTGGGTGGAGTCCGATCGAGCCCCGCCCGCGACCCCGGCGGCGCGCCGATCGTCGCGCGCCTACTCCTGGTCGCGGTCCAGGTAGCCCAGGGCCCGCAGGCGCGCGCGCTGTGCCGGGTCGATCTGCGTCGCACTGCCCCGCCGGCTCTGGGCCAGGCTGTTCAGGGCATCGAGGTCGGCCCCGAGCTCGAGCAGGCGGTCGGGCTCTTCGGCGGAGCGATCCAAGTGCTCGGGGTCGCCCACGCGCAACAGGACCGTGGCCTCGCCCTCGCCGCCGCGGACCAGCGACCAGCCGTCGCGCAGCAGCGCCGAGCGGTCGCGACCGAAGGCGATGCCGCGCGAGACCACCGCCCGTGCGTCGGCGTGCTCACCCCGCAGGGTGCCCACCAGCGAACGCGCGTCGAGCTCGGCCGGGTCGTGGTCGACGCCCAGGAGCTCGAGCAGGGTCGGAACCAGGTCGTGGGTCGCGACGGCCCCCGGAACGTGCAGGCCTCGCGCCTCGACGCCCGGCCCCGCGATCACCAGCGGCACGCGCAGGACCTCTTCGAACAGGGTGTGCCCATGGCCGAGGGGCCGCACGGTCTCGGGTTGCACGTAGCCGGCGCCGCGGGCGAGGGCCGCGCTCTCGAAGACCTCTTCGCCGTGGTCGGAGGTGAACACCAGGTAGGTGTCGTCGATGCTCCCGTCGGCCTCGAGGCTGTCGAGCAGGCGGCCCAGTTGTGCGTCCACGTAGCGCACAGCGCCGTCGTAGAGGCGCAGGCGCGCGGCCCGGTGCTCGGGCGTCATCGCCAGGGTCGAGAAGGTGCGGTTGGAGATGTCGGGCACGGGCAGCCTGTCGCCGGGCGGCCTGGCGTCGAGCACGAACTCGTCCGGGATCAGCAGCGGGTCGTGGCAGTCGATCAGGTGCGCGAGCAGGAAAGTGGGGCGCTCGTCGCCGGGCACGTCGAGGCGCTCGAGGGTCCAGTCGAGCACCTCGGCCGCCTCGGTCTGGCGCAGGGTGAAGGACTCGAAGCCGCGCTCGAGACCGAAGCCCACGAAGGGATTGGTGACGAAGGCCTCGCAGCGCCAGCCCTCGTCGCCCAGGCGCTCGGCCAGGGTCGGCACGTCCGCCGCCAGGCCGTCGGGGACTTGGCTGGCGAGGTCGCGCCACGAACCGTGCAGCCCCGCGCCGTGGCGGTCGGGGTCGACGCCGGTCAGCAGCGAGGCCGTGGCCGGCAGGGTCCAGGGAGCGGGGGACCAGGCCTGGTCGAAGACCGCCCCGCGGGCGACCAGGCGCTCGAGGTTGGGCGAAGTGGGCCGGTCGTGCCCGTAGGGCGTGAGCCGGTCCGCGCGCAGGGTGTCCACCAGGAACAGCACCAGGCGCGGGGGCGGCGACGGCTGCTCCCCGCCGCTCGGCGCGCAGGCGCCGAGCAGCAGCAGCAACGCGGGGGCCGCGGCGCGAAGACGTGCTCGCTCTACCAGCGGAAGTACTCCCGGGCGAGCCAACGGGCCGGGAGCTGCGCGGCCGACTCGGCCTCGGCGCCCACGGCGTCGTAGCCGCCTTCGTCCCAGGCCGTCCGAATCAGCGCGGCGAGCTCGGTCGGGAAGCGCCCCTCGAGGGCTTCGAGTTCGCCGGCCAACTCGTCGATCGCTGCCGCCGCGGGGTCGCGCCGGTTGCGCTTGAGCCAGTCGGCCACGGCCTTCTCCGCGCGATCCCAGGCCTTGTCGAGCCGGCCCTCGAGGACGTCCTTGAGCTCCTTGCGTTCGCGCGGCGTCAGCTCGGCACCGACCTCGCGACCCCAGTCGAGCAGCACGTCCAGGGCCGGGTCGGCCCCGTCGCGGGCGATGGCTTCGGCGGTGACCGAGATGCTGGCCATGGATGAGCGCACCGAGTCGAGCGCCGTCTTGGCCTCGCGGACCTGGGGATCGAAGCGCGCGTCGAAGCCCTCGGCCGCGATCAAGAGCGGCGCGGCCTCGGCAAAGCGACCCGCCGCGAGGGCCGGCTGCCCCGTGGCGGTCCACTGCTCGCGCCAGGGCACCAGGGTCGCGAGCTTGCGCTTGGCGACCAGCTCCGCGATCGGCGCGTCCACGAAGCTGCCCTCGGCGGGGACCCACCCGGTGCCGATGCTGAAGCCCGGATCGCCCTCCCACACCACGCGGTGGTCGAGATCCAAGAGCAACATCCGCGGCAGGTTGAAGCGGTCGATCGAGAAGTCCTCGAAGGTGTCGCCGATGCCGAAGCCCTCGCGCCGGTCGAGCGCTACCGAGCCCGGGAACTTCGTCCCGGCCAGGTACTCCTCGATGCGCTCGGAGTCGTTGGGGGAGACCACGTTGACGATCTTCAGGCCGGCCTTGCCGTGCTCGTCCATCAGGTGATCGAGCCAGCCGTCCAGGGGCATGATCTCGTTCACGTCGATGTTCCAGAAGGCGAGCAGCGTCGGCGAGGGTCCGATCTCGTCCCAATCGGCCAGCGGGTCGCGGACCCAGCGCTCCACGCGCGGGAAGGGCGGCACGTAGCCCAGGTAGCTGCCGTTCAGCCCCTGACCCTGGGCCATCAGCTCTTCGATGCGCCGCTCGCGTTCGAGGGCGGAGGCGGGGTCGTTGGGCTGGCGCGCCAGGTAGCGCACGTTGCGGAACAGGCTCTCGCCGGGGCCGATGACCAGGCCGAAGCCGCCGCGCAGCACGTCCGCCGTGCCGAAGTCCTGGCTGGCGATGAAGGTGCCGTCGAACCACACGTCGACGGTGGTGCCGACCACGTCCACGCGCAGCTTGTGGAAGCTGGTGGTGGCGCTGGTGGCTTCGCCCTTGTCGACCTGCACCGTGTTGTGGCGCCAGATCTTGAAGTCGCCGCCGTAGAAGCTGGTCAGGTCGACGTAGCCCGTCTCGGCGGCGCCCTCGCGCCCGCGCTTGGGCGGGAACAGGATCATCGAGTGGAAGGTCGTGTCGCTCTTGCGCCCGAAGACCAGCCCTCCGAAGGCGCCCTTGCCGCTCTCGACCTTGACCTCGGCCTCGAACGAGTAGTCGCCGGAGGTGACCGTGTCGAAGGTCAGGAAGCGGTAGTCGAAGCTGTCGGCGCGGTACTCACCCAGCTTGCCCAGCAGGTTGACGCCCTCGGAGGTCCAGCCCCCGGTCTCGCCCGAGACCCAGCCGTCGAGCCCGCGCTCGTCGTAGGCCAGCTTCCAGATCGCGGTCGAGCGTCCGCCGGCCGCCAGGGCCTGGGCGTAGAGCTCGAACAGTCGCTGCTCGCCCAGCTGGTTGCCGAAGCGCCAGGACAGGTCCATGGCCTGCAGGTACAGCCCGTCGGCCACGTAGCGCTGCACCAGGCCCAGCACCGCCGAGCGCAGCTTGTCGTGGATCTCCTCGACGTCCTTGCGATCGGGGTCGTACTTGGAGAGGGCGCGACGGGCCGAGGCCAGGGCCTTCTCGTCGATCGGGTCCTCGTTCTCGAGCAGCTGCACTGCGCGCAACTGGAGCTTGGACGCGCGGTCGTCGTTCTTGAGGGTCGTCGACAGGAACGCGGCGAAGTCCTGCAACAGGCCCACGTCGGCCGGCGTGGCCGCGATGCCCTTCTCGAAGTGTTCGAGGGCCACGTCCTTCTCGCCGCGATCGATGGCGTAAAGGGCCCAGGCGCGCCACGGGCGCTCCACCTCGAGCTTGCCGCTCTGCTCGTCGCGCAGGCGCAGGATCCAGTCCTTCCAGATCTCGTTCAGCTCGTCGACGGTCTTCGGCAGGGGCAGGCGCTCCTGGCCGGTGTAGTCGACCTTGACGGTCGGCTTCGACGGTTGACCGAGCACGACCTCCTCGAAGTGCTCGATGGCCGAGTCGCCCAGGCGCGAGCTGAGCGAGTCCATGAACCCGCGGAAGGCCGAGCGGTACACGTAGCGGCCGTCGACAGGGTCCTGGTAGTTGTAGCAGAAGTACACCACGCCCCAGGTCGGCGCGTACCACGGTGGGCCCCAGGGGTAGCGACCGCCGAGCACGATCGCGAAGGTCGGCGCGGTCTCCGGCGTCTTGTTGGGGTCGGCCGGATCCACGCCGTCGTTGACGTGCTCCATCCAGCCCTGCTCCATGCGGCTGGCGAGGGGGAACAGCCGGTGGTTGGCCGGCAGGTTCATGATCACCGTGCCGTTGGCCAGGATACGGCAGCCCTCGAAGAACGACGCCAGGCCCTCGTTCAGCCAGCCACTCGCGTTGGTGGCCAGGGACACGAACTGGTGCGCCGCCTCGTGGAACAGCACGCCGACGATCGTTTCGAAGCTGTCCTCGCCGGCGTAGGTGACCACCGCGCCGCCGTTGAAGAAGCCGCGCGACCACTCGATCGCGCCGGCGTCGAGGTACTCCTGGCGATCCTTGTAGATCAAAAGGTCGATGCGCGACACGCCGCCGGGCGAGTCCTCGGTGCCGTACTCGAAGAACACCCGGTAGAAGGCGTTCATCTGCTCCATGGCCTCGCCCGCGCGGACCATCAGCTCGTAGCCGGCGTTGGTCTGGGTGACGTAGTTGTCGCGGGTCAGCTTGGCTCGGTCGCCCCAGTCGCCGTGCTTCTCGTCGTGCTCGCGGATCCACTCCTCGGTCACGTCGGCGAACAGGTCCGGCGGGTTGGCGTCGGCGGCCAGGCTGGGGTCCGGCGCGGCGGCCAGGAGCTCGATCGCGGCCTCGCTCTCGATCCGGGACGGATCCAGGGCCAGGACCTCCTTGTGGGTCCGGATGGCGGAGTGGGGGCGCTTCTCCTTGGTGTAGCCCTCGGCCAGCTTGACCAGCTCCTCGACGAACTCCTCGCGCAGCAGCTCGAGGTCGCGGGCCAGGGGGTCGACGGCGTAGAGCCGCTCGCGGACCTCCGCGCGCTCGGCCTTGGGCCGGTCCTGGGCCACGGTCAGCTCGAGCCGGCGGTGGAGCGTGTGCACCAGGTCGTCGCGGTCCTCGGCCACCTCGGCCCAGCGCGCGCGCAGGTCCCAAGCCCGCAGGGAGCGCGCGTCGCGCTCCAGGGCGCGCTCGATCTGGGCCCGGGCGCGGTCCAGGTCGCCCAGCTCGAGCAGACTCTCGGCTCGGTCGAGGGCCAACCCGAGGGTCGGCGGAGCGTCGTCGTCGCCGCGGAACGGAGCGGCAGCGCTCGCGGAGGCCGCGCTCGGTCGGGCGAGAATCGCGGCGCAGGGAATCAGGCCGATTACGGCCGCCAGGAGGACCACCCGGCGGTGGGCCCGGCGGAAAGCTCGGGGTCGGGTCATGCTCGTCCGTGGGGTGGAGGTCGCTCGCCGGGGGGGGCGGGAAGAGCTTAGCAGGGCGGTGGTGAGCCGTAACCGTGGGCCGTACGGTGGAGGGGCATTTCGGGCCGTACGGTGCCGGGATCGTTTGGCCCACCGGCCGCCGACGACGCAGCGGACCGCAACATCGTCGGCGGCCGGTGGGCCAAACGATCCCGGCACCGTACGGCCCGAAATGACCCCTCCAGCCCTTCGCCCCGACTCCCGACCACAGCCCTGTTTCTTGTCCGGCCGTAAACGATTCAGCGTCCTGCGCGACCCCGTCCACGGGGACATCGATCTGACCGACGAGGAGCTCGCCGTGCTCGACACGCGCGAGATGCAGCGGCTGCGGGGCGTCAAGCAGCTCGGCACCGCCTACCTGGCCTACCCGGGGGCGGTCCACTCGCGCTTCGAGCACTCGATCGGCACGCTGCACGTGACCCGCTCGATGATCGAGGCGATCAACCAGAACGCCGACCTCGAGCCCCGGGCCTGCCTCGGGATCAGCGAGGAGGAGGCCCGGCTGATCCGGCTCGCGGCCCTGATCCACGACGTCACCCACGTGCCCTTCGGGCACAACATCGAGGACCAGAGTGGGCTGCTCGAGCGCCACGACTCCGCCGCGCGCTACCGCGGGATGCTGTCGGTCTCGACCGAGCTGGGGCGCCTGTTGGACGAGCTGGGCGTGCGCGACGACGTGCTCACGATCCTGTTGCCCCAGGGCACCGAAGGTCGCGCGCCGATCCCGCCCTACTGGTCGCAGATCATGTCGGACACGATCTGTTCCGACATCCTCGACTACCTCGCCCGCGACGCCTACTTCACCGGTCTGCGGCTGCAGGTGGACGAGCGCATCGTGCGCTACTTCAAGGTCGATCGAGCCAGCGGCAACCTGTATCTGGACCTGCAGAAGCGCGAGCTCCTGCGCGAGGACATCCTGAGCGAGATCGTGCGGATCCTCGAGGCGCGCTACTACTTCTCCGAACGCGTCTACTACCACCACGCCAAGGTCTCCGCCGGGGCCCTGATCGCCCGGGCCGCGGAGCTGTGCCTGGGCGCGGGTCTGATCGAGGACGCGGACCTCTACATGCAGACCGACCATTCCCTGGTCGACCTCTTGCGGCGCTCGGTTCACCAGGGCGATCCGCGCCTGCGCGCGCGCGTGAGCCACCTGCTCGAGGGCTTCGAGCGCCGTCGACTGTTCAAGCGCGCCTGCGTCTTCCCGCGCTACGAGAACGAGCAGACCCAGAAGGAACTGGTCGAGCGCTACTTCGCCCGCGGGCGCGGGGCCGAGCGCGCCGCCGTCGAGGCACGCATCGCCGACCTGGTGCGCTTCGCCACCGGCAAGGAGATCGAGGTGATCGTCTACTGCCCGGCCGCGCGGATGCAGCTCAAGGAGGTCGCCACCCACGTGCGTTGGCCGGGCGTGCACGAGCCGCGCCCCCTGGCGGAGTTCTCCGACCGCGTCCCGCGCCTCGCGGACCTGGAGCGCTCCTACCGCGACCTGTGGAAGTTCTACGTGCTCGCGGACGCGCGCGACCCGGCCGTGCTGGCCAAGGTCCAGGAGGTCGCCATCGGCGAGTTCCCGGGCGCGGTCAACGCGTACCGGCTCTGACGGGGAGGCCCGGGCATCGGCCCGCTTGCTTGACACCCTCCGGTCCTGAGACGGATGCTCTGCCCGTCTGTCCGATTTCACGACCAACACCACGGAAGAGAAGGGCGGCAGGACATCCCTGCGCCCCACGATGTCGCAAGAGTCCCCGCTGCCGGCGGCGGAACCGTCCGGGAAGATCCGCGTGGCCGCCGCGCTGCGTGGCGCGATCGCGAGCGGCTACAACGCCTCCACGCTGCGGGCGGACCTCCTGGCGGGCGTGGTTGTGGGGGTGGTGGCCCTGCCCCTTTCCATGGCCCTGGCCGTGGCGGTCGGCGTGCCGCCGCAACACGGGCTCTACACGGCCATCGTCGCGGGCTTCGTGATCGCGGTCCTCGGGGGCTCCAAGGTCCAGGTGTCCGGGCCCACGGCGGCCTTCGTGGTGATCCTGGCCCCGATCGTGGTTCGCCACGGCCTGGGGGGACTGCTGTTGGCCACGATGTTGGCCGGACTCCTGCAGGCGTGCCTCGCCCTGGCCCGCGCGGGGCGTCTGATCCAACTCGTCCCCTACCCGGTGACGGTCGGCTTCACGGCGGGCATCGCCGTCGTGATCGCGACGCTTCAAGTCCAGGACCTGCTGGGCTTGGCGGTGGCGGGGCGTCCCGAGCACTACCTGGACCGCGTCGAGGCGCTGGCGCGAGCCCTTCCCACCGCGCGTTGGCCGGAGTTCGCGACGGGCCTGTCCACGCTGCTCATGCTGGTCCTGTGGCCCCGGGTGAGTCGGCGCATCCCGGCCCCGCTGGTGGCCCTGGCAGTGGCGGCGCTCGTGGCCTGGGCGCTCGAGCAGCTGGTGCCCGGCTTCCACGTGGCGACGATTCGCGACCGCTTCGCCTTTGAAACGGCCGATGGGATCGGACTGGGGATCCCCAGGCTCGCCCCCCAACTCGTGATGCCCTGGAACCTCGCGGGAGCGGACGGCGCCCCGATCGGGATCACCTTCGACCTGGTGCGCGAGCTGCTGCCCTCGGCCTTCGCGATCGCCATGCTCGGTGCGATCGAGTCCCTGCTCTCGGCGGTGGTCGCCGACGGGATGATGGGGGACAACCACGACCCCGACGCGGAGCTGTTCGCGCAAGGCGTCGGGAACGTGCTCTGCCCGCTCTTCGGTGGTATCGCCGCCACCGGGGCCATCGCACGCACGGCCACCAACGTGCGGGCGGGGGGGCGCACGCCGATCGCGGCGGTGGTCCACTCACTGGTCGTGTTGTCGGCCGTGCTGGCCTTCGCGCCCGTGCTCGGCTACCTGCCCATGGCGTCCCTCGCGGCGCTGCTCACGCTGGTCGCCTGGAACATGGCGGAGGTGAGGCACGTGGCGATGGTGCTGCGGACCTCGCCCCGGGGCGACAGCCTCGTGCTCTTGACCTGCCTCGGCCTGACCGTCCTGTTCGACATGGTGATCGCCGTCGGCGCCGGGTTGGTGCTGGCCTCGATCCTCTTCATGCGTCGGATGATCGAGGTCTCCGAGGTCCGCCTGGTCGACGAGCAGCAGGCGGTTCCCCCGGAGCTCAGGTCGAAGGGAATCGTCTGGTACGAGATCGCGGGTCCCCTGTTCTTCGGCGCCGCCCATCGTGCCACCAGCGCCCTGCACCGCGCACGCAGCGACGCCAAGGTCGTGGTGCTCGACCTCTCGGCCGTTCCGGTCATCGACGCGACCGGCCTGGTCAACCTCCGCTCGGCGATCTCGCGCTTGCACCGCGACGGCCTGGTGGTGGTGCTGGCCGGGATGGGCTCCGGGGTCAAGCGAGTGCTGCGCCGCGCCGGGGTCGTGGAGGAGGCGGGCAAGCTCCTCCTGTGCGACAGCACCGCTGAAGCCGTCGACCGAGCCAGCGCGGCGGCCGAGAGCATGGCGGCCGAGTGAGTAACGGCGGCCGCCGGAGTCGCGGTCGTCCTCAGGGGCGTCGGTCGGTCGTTACCCGCTCGAGGTTCCCGCGCACCGCTTCTTGCTCCTGGATCGCGAGCGCGGCGCGGTAGTCGCGCTCGGCGTCGGCGGCGCCGCCGGGGCGGAAGAAGGCCACGTTGCCGCGGTAGCACCGGGCGCGCCAGTCCTGCGGGTCGGCGTCGATGCGTGCGTCCAGGTCGTCCTGCATGGCGTCGTAGCGCCACAGGTCGCGGCTCTCGAGCAAGGTGCGGTCGAAGCCGAAGCCCAGGAAGTCGCGCACGGCCAGGGCGTCGGGACCGTCGGCCTCGATGAAAGCCAGGCGCTGCTCGAGTTCCCCTCGCGGCGCCTCGTAGGGGCCGGGCAGGAGCCCCGCGGCGCCCGCGGCTCGCGCCAACTCGCGCGCCATCGTCAGAGCCCCGCCGGGGGTGAAGTGCACGTAGTCGTAGAAGGTCTCGAAGCCGATCACTCCGCCGGTGGAGAGGGCCGTGAGGACGGCATCGGCGTCGAACAGGTACGCGCCCGCTTCGCTGGCGGCCACCGCGCGGGCCCGCTCGGCCAGGCGCGAGGTGGCGCGCCGCAGGTGCGGGTCGGAGTCGAGGGCGGAGCGGAACAGCTCGGCTGCCCGCGCAGCCTGGCCACCGCCCTCGGCCGTGCGCGCCGCGCGATCCAGCCAGTGCCAGCGCTCGACGGGGTCGTCGGCCCGGGCCGCGCGGTCGACGCAGGCGGCCACGAGGGCGTCGCCCGCCAGGCCCAGTTCGTCGCGCCACAGGCTGTCGTCCTCGTCTTCGAGGCCGGTCCAGCGCCAGTTGGTCGCGACGGTGCAGACCACCGCCGGCACCTCGGCCTCGCGGCAGGCGGCGACCATCGCGCGCAGGTTGTCCTCGTAGGCCTGCTCGACGGCCGTCACCTGGGCCGCGTCGATCCGCACTTCGGCCAACATGTCGCTGTGCTCGACGCGGTCGTCGTTGGCGGCCAGGT
The DNA here is from genome assembly GCA_007751255.1 of Engelhardtia mirabilis. Taxonomy (GTDB): domain Bacteria; phylum Planctomycetota; class UBA1135; order UBA1135; genus Engelhardtia; species Engelhardtia mirabilis. The sequence continues at coordinate 4,973,758 of CP036296.1, read as the reverse complement.
TGCGGGTCGAGACGCTGCGTTCGAGTTCCTCGGGGCTGGGCTCGCGCCGCCCTCCGCGCAGGAGCGACGCCAGGCGCGAGCTGCGTAGGGCCGCGGCCAGCGGACCGGGGGCGGCGCCTGTGTGCTCGGCGAAGACGCGGCTGTGCAGCTCCAGGAACTCGTTGTTGCCCGAATAGATCACGGCCAGGTCCAGCTCGCCGTGGGCGGCCAGGTCTTCGACCAACTCGAGCACCTGGCCCGAGGCCAGGGCCACCACACCCAGGTTCAAGACCTCGACGGCGGTGTCCGGGTAGGCGGCGCGCAGGATCGTCTCCAGCTCGCGCGCGAAGGTCGCGCCGGGGGCGGAGCCGAGGCCGGCCACCGCCGAACCCCCGAAGACAGCCACGCGGAAGACGTCGTCGCCGGGCGCGATCCACTGGTAGGGCAGGCGCGGGTCGACCGTGGCCAGGACCTGGCGCCCGTCGGGCAGCTCGTCGGGGCGCAGGAGCGGCGGGTAGACCTGCTGGTAGCGCAGGGTCGAGCTCGGCGGCTCGGCGATCCCGGCGGCGCGCAGCCCGAACTCGAGCGCCGCGAAGAGCGCCACCACCGCGAGCAGCGACAGGGCGGCACCACCCAATCGTCGGGCGAGGCTGGGACGCATGGCGCGCGGCGACTCCGGCTCAGAACCCGCCGTAGTCGAACGGCAGGTAGTCGCTGCCGCCCAGCAGGTTCACGAGGAACAAGAGGGCGACCAGCAGGACGAAGATGATCAGGACGTTGCGGAGGAATCGCATGGGGGGCCTTCCGGCCGCTAACTCTATCCCGGGCCGCGGCGGGGCGCACGGGGTAGAGTCTGGGGCCCCGAGCCCCCCTGGACGATGCCCGCCGATCACGCCTCCGACTCTCCGTCCCCGCTCGCCGCGCCGGCGCGCCATCGTCCCTTCCCGATTCGCGCCGGGTTGGCCCTCCTGCGCTGGACCGCGGCCCTGGTCGTGGCCCTGGTGCTGCTCGAGATCGGCGCCCGCGTGGCCGGGCTGGGGGTGCCGCCGCGGGGGCCCAACAACCGCCTGCCGATCCGCACGCTGGTGGCGCCGGACAAGGCCCCGCGGCTGTACGACACGCTCAAGCCGTCGACCAGCGGCGAGGTGCTGTACCCGGGTTTCGGCGACGTGCCGGACCGGACCGTCCACTACGCCATCAACCGCGACGGCTTCCGCGATCGGGCCGAGTCCTACGCGCGGCCCAAGCCGCAGGGCGTGTTCCGGATCGCGGTGCTGGGCGATTCGGTCACCTACGGCACCGGCGTGGAGCTCGAGGACAGCCTGCCCAAGGTGATGGAGCGGCGCTTCGCCGCGGCCGGCCTCGACTGCCGGGTCGAGGTCATGAACTGCGGCGTGTTCGCCCACAACACCAGCCAGCAGGTGGCCTGGTTCGAGTTCAACGTGGCGCGGTTCGAGCCCGACCTGGTGCTGTTGGTCTCGACCATCCCCGACGCCTCCGGCCGCAACATCGAAGCGGCGCCCGGTCGCAGCGACGAGCCCTCCGAGCGGGCCCAGTGGATCGAGCGCCTGGGGCTGACCTCGGGAGTCTGGGACGCGGGCGAGACCGAGGGGCTGACCCCGGCCCGCGCGCGCACCATGGCCTTGCGCCGGCGGTCGGTGCTGGTCGACATGATCGCCCACCGCCTGCACGGTTGGCTGCGGGGCGGGCTGATGTACGAGAGCTACAAGCTGGACTGGAGCGAGGGTTCGCCCGGTCGGGAGATGGTCGGTCGCTCCCTCGATCGGCTGGTGACGCTCTCGCGGGAGCAGGGCTTCGACCTGGTCGGATCCATGTACCCGACCCTGGTGCAGCTCGACGAGCACTACCCCTTCGCCGAGGAGGCCCGCACCCTCGGGGCCATGTGTGCCGAGCGCGGGGTGCCCTTCTTCGACCTCCTCGAGCCCCTCTTGGGCCAGGACGGAAAATCCCTGCAAGTCCATCCCCACGACCGCCACCCGAATGCCCGTTGCCATGCGATCGTGGGCGACTATCTGGCCCACGAGTTGATCCCGCGCGTCTGTACCGAGTGAACCGGACGACTGCGCGGTCGGCTACCGCCCGCCCGATCCAACCAAGATGATCGACCCCCGTCGCGCGCTCGCTAGCGCGGTGTTCCTGGCCCTCGTCGTCGCCCCGTCCGCCTCCGCCATCCAGGGCCAGCGAACGACGCCGCCGAACGTGCTGCTGATCGTCCTCGACGACGTCGGCGTCGACCAACTCGGCGTCTACGCCGAGGCCACGAACCCGCCGCCCACGCCCAACTTGGACGCCCTCGCGGCCCAGTCGGTGCTGTTCCGGCAGGCCTGGTCGAATCCCGTTTGCTCGCCCACGCGGGCGGCCCTGATGACAGGGCGCCACGGCTTCCGCACCGGCGTCGGCAACGCCATCGGCAGCGGCGCGACGGAGACCGGCCTGCCCCTTTCCGAGACGATCCTGCCCGAGCTGCTCGACACGGGCGGCCAGTACGTCCACGCGGCCTTCGGCAAGTGGCACCTGGGAGGCGCTGCGGACGGAGCCCTGGCGCCGAACAACGCCGGCTTCGGCCACTACGACGGCTGTCTGAGCAACCTCGACATCGTCGCCTCGAATCCGGCGTCCTACACCAACTGGCCGCGGGTCGTGGACGGCGTCGAATCGGTCTCGACCCAGTACCTGACCTCGGCCACGGTCGACTCGGCCCTCGGTTGGATCTCCCAACAGACCGAGCCCTGGTTCGCCTACGTCGCCTTCCACGCGGTGCATTCGCCCTTCCACTGGCCGCCGGCGGCGCTGCACTCGGTCAATCCCGCGAGTATCCCGCCCGGCAACCCCGCCCACTGGCAGCACCGCGCCATGGTGGAGGCCCTGGACACGGAGATCGGCCGCCTGCTCAGCGGTGTCGGCGCGCCCGCGGGTGACCTGACCGTGATCGTGGTGGGGGACAACGGCACCGCGGGGCCCGGCATCGAGCCGCCCTTCGATCCCACCCACGGCAAGCACACCCTGTTCGACGGGGGCGTGCGCGTGCCGCTCTTGATCAGTGGCCCGACCGTGTCCGCGCCCGGCGAGTGCCAGGCGCTGGTGCAGGTGCTCGACCTGTTCGCCACCGTGGCCGAGATCGCCGGGGTCAACCCGGCCACGATCGGCAAGACGATCGACTCGCGCTCGCTGGTGCCGTACCTCGCGAATCCGACCGCGGTCTCCGAGCGCAGCGTGCTCTTCAGCGAGCGCTTCTGGGGCAACGGCGTCGGCAAGGGGGTGCCCTCGCCCCAAGAGCTCGTGGCGGCCGACCCGAGCCTGCCCGCGGTGTGCCAGACCGACCTGGGCTTCGCGGGACCGGGGCCCTCGCCGCCGGTCCTGGCCCTGTGCGGCGCGGGCGGCCAGGGACTGGTCGACGGCAACCTCCTGATGTTGACCCTCGACGGGGCCCCGCCCCTGGCGCCGGGGCTGCTGGTGGTCGGGGTCGGCGCCCAGCCGATTCCCCTGGTGGGCGGGACGCTGGTGCCCTCGCCCCTGGTGGTGCTCTTGCCCCTGGCGACGAATGCTCTCGGCAGTCTGCACCTGCCCGTGGTGGGTGCCGTCTTCAGCGGCTTCGGCTTCAACTCGATCGTGGCCCAGGCCGTGATCGTCGACCCGAGCCAGCCCCTCGGCAACGTCTTCAGCAACGCCGTCGGTGGGTTGATCCCGACCCTCGATCGCAAGTCGGTGGAGGACCTGGACGGCTACAAGCTGATCATCACCGCCCACGGCGGCCAGGCGCAGCTCTTCGATCGGAGCCAGGATCCCTTCGAGCAGGTCAACCTGTTGGCCGGCGGCGAAGCGAACCTGAGTGTCGTCGCGGCCCAACACCTGGCCAGCCTGCGAGCGGAGCTCCTGGCTCTGCTCGCGACGCAGACGCCGGGGCCGTGACGCTTCCGCGCCCGAGATCCCGCGCGGGGCTCAGGCGCGGCCGATGAAGGTCGCCAGGCGCTCGAGGGCGACGCGGATGCGCTCGTCGTCGAGGGCGTAGGACAGGCGCACGTGGGCGGGTGCGCCGAAGGCCGCTCCGGGCACCAGCACCAGGCCCTGCTCCTCGAGCAGGCGCGCGCAGAACTCGCCGCTGTCGGCCGCGCCGCCGAGGTGCTCGCTGACGTCGGGGAAGGCGTAGAAGGCGCCGTGGGGGACCGGCGTGCGCAGGCCGAGGGCTTCGAGCCCGTCCAACAGCAGCGTTCGACGCCGGGCGTAGGTCTCGACCATGTGCGCCACCTCCGGCGGCTCCGGCGCGAGTACGGCCTCGTAGGCGGCCTGGGAGACCGTGTTGGGCGAGCCGGTCATCTGACTGTGGACCCGCGCGATCCCGGCGATGGCGGCGGCGGGCCCGGCCGCGAAGCCGATGCGGTAGCCGGTCATGGCGTAGGTCTTGCTGGCCCCGTCCACGATCACCGTGCGCGCGGCCGCGGCGTCGCCGAGCTCGACGGGGCTGACGAACGGGCGCTCGCCGTAGACCAGGCGGCGGTAGATCTCGTCGCTGACGATCCACAGGTCGTGGCGCTCGGCGAGTTCGACCAGGGTCGCCAGCTCCCCGCGCGACCACACGTAGCCGCTCGGGTTGCAGGGCGAGTTGATCAGCACCCCGCGGGTGCGCGGCGTGCACGCGGCCGCGAGGGCCTCGAGGTCGGGGCCGCAATCGGGGCGCCCCGCCGTGGGCACCGGGACCAGGCCCGTGACCCGCGCGATCTCCACGTAGGAGACCCAAGAGGGCTGGGGAATCAGCAACTCGTCGCCGGGATCGAACAGGGCGGTGCAGGCGCCCGAGAGGGCGTGCTTGCCGCTGTGGCACACGACGATCTGCTCGGGACCGTGGTGGCGGCCGCGGGTCTCCGTGACGTGCGCCGCCAGGGCGCGGCGCAGGCTCGGCGTTCCCGCGGCGGGGGTGTAGCGCACGTCGCAGCTCTCCACCCGCGCCACGGCGGCCGCGCGGGCCACCGCCGGCGCCGGGGCATCGGGCTCGCCCACGGCCATGTTGACCACGTCTCGGCCGGAGGCCGCCAACTCCTTGGCGCGGGCGTCCAGGGCCAAGGTGATCGAGAGGGCCACGCCCTCGGCTCGCGCTGACAGTCGCATGGCGCGGAGGATACGGTCGGCCGTCGCCCCAGTCGGGAAGATTCAGGGCCCTGCGACGTCATCCCTCGGGCGGTCCGCGACTGGGCCCCGATCGCGTCGCTACCCTGTGGCGCCCGCCTCGAGCTCGAGCCGCATGAAACGCCGAATAATCAAGATCGTCGGGATCGCCGCCGCGGTGCTCCTCTTCACAGGCTACTTCGCCTTCTCGACCTTCGTTTTCAGCCCTTTCGAGAGCGACTACGAGTTCGACCTGGCGACCCTCGTCCCGCGGGACGTGGACTACTTCTCGGCCAAGAGCGACCTGGAGGGGGAGTTCTCGAGCTTCCCGAAGCTGGACTTCATGCGGCGCATGGAGCGCAGCGAGCGCGGCCAGCGGATCCTGGCCAGTCCCGAATGGCAGGCCCGCGCCCAAGAGTTGGGGCTGGACCAGTGGTTCACCGATCTGGAGCAGCAGCTCGCGGCCCTGCCGATCCCGGTCGACCCCCTGGCCGTGGTGGGGGGGCGCGAGATGGCCCTGGCGGGTTACGCCACCGCGGACACCTTCGAGCGGTCCGAATGGGCTGCCTACCTGCGGACCAACTGGGTCGGCAAGCTGGGCGTCTCGATGCTGGACTACCCCGGCCTGCTGGGGCTCGACGCCCAGGGGCTCAAGGTCGAGAGCAACGAGGACCACACCGTCATCTCCGGCGGCGAAATCCAGGGCTCGCTGTTCGTCACACGCGTGCGCGACGTGCTGGTGGTCTCCAACGCTTCACGCCTGGTGGTCGCGGCGCGCGACCTCAACGCACGCGCGGGAGAGGACTCCCTCGGGCAGAGCGCGAGCTTCCACGACAACGTCACGACCAACGTGCGCGACGGGGACGAGGTCAAGTTCGCGATCGACTACGCCGACGTGGCGTCGCGCTTCGGCTGGCCCATGGACGGGCCCAACGCCACCAGCCCCGAGGCGCCCACCGCGTTCCTGGGACGCATGTTCCAGTACTCGCTGATGCGCGAGATGACGGGGTTGATCGGCTTCAAGCGCGGCCTCTCGATCGAGATCGAGGGGGAGTTCAACTCGGACTCCATGACCCCGCTCCAGCGCAAGGTCTACCGCCAGCGGGACGCGGACCAGCAGGCCATGCTCGACGACGTGGCGCGCTTCGCGCCCGAGGACGTGGGGCTGTTCCTCTACGGTGAGGCCGACCTCGAGTCCCTGCTCGGCACGTACCTGTCTTCGATCGAACGCGCCGCCCGCAGCAACCTCGAGACCGAGATCCTGCGGCCCGTGTTCGGCTTCGACGGTGTCGACGCCTGGGTCGAGGACCTGGCCACGATCTTCGACGACCGCTTCGCGTTCTTCATGCGCGAGAACGATTACGCCACGCTCGAGTCGGATCCGCCGAGCGACGGCCTGCCGACCATGGCCTGGACCCTTGTCCTGTGGGTCGAGAACCTCGAGAAGCTCGAGGCGATCCGGGGCAAGATCAACGGCAACCAGGCCCGCTTCGGAATTCGCGGCGCCGAGTCGGGGTCCGCAGGCGTGTTCGTCAACGAGGTCGACGGGGGCAACTCGATCTTCGAGTACTGGGCACCCTTGGTCCCCGGCACCGGCCACATCGCCAGCGCCAGCGACCAGGACTTCCTGATCGTGAGCAACAACTTCCGCATGCTCGGTCAGGTCCTGGCGACCTACTACGGGACGCAGTACGGGCAGTCCGGCGAGCGCAGCGGTCGCCTCTCGGACTTCGGCCCCTTCCAGGGGCTGGTCAACGCCGGCCTGCCCAGCGCGACCGTCGCGGTCTGGATCAATCCGCGCGCGATCGGCGCGGGCCTGCGCGCGATCGAGCGACAGAAGGCCGAGGACAACGCCTTCCGCGACGTGGACTGGACCCTGGAGCGCCAGCGGATCGAGAAGTCGGTGCTGAAGGAGCGCTACCCCGAGGAGGTCTGGGGCGCCCTGACACCCGGAGTGCAGGAGCAGATCGATCCCCTGGTTGAAGAGGAGATCGAGGTGTTTCGCAGGCAGTACCGAGCCCAGCGGGTTCCGGCCCTGGCGGGCTACGCCGAGCGCATGCTCGACTCGATCGAGTTGATCAAGTACGGCCTGGTCCAACTGCGGCTGGAGCTCAAGGACTTCCAGCTCGAGGCTCGACTGATCGCGCCCCTCGATGATTGACGGAGGGCCGGGACAGCTTGCCCGGACGGTTTGCGTGGGCCGCAGGAGTCCGTCCGCGTGGGCCGCAGGAGTCCGTCCGCGTGGGACGCAGGCGCCCGTCCGCGTGGGCCGCAGGCGTCCGTCCGCGTGGGCCGCAGGCGTCCGTCGGTTCGAGGTCAACTCACTCGACGGGCCCTCTCGAGCATGCCGCCCTAAGAAGCAGGACGCCGCCCCCAAAAAACACAGGCCGCGGCGCCGGAAGCGTGGGCTTCCAGCACCGCGGCCTGATGTATTGGTGCCCGGGACTGGACTTGAACCAGCACGGGTTGCCCCACTAGATCCTTAGTCTAGCGCGTCTACCAATTCCGCCACCCGGGCAGGGGACGAGCGGCAGAGGTTAGCAACCGCGGATCGAAAGGCAAGGCTCTGCCCCCTGCCGAAGCGATCTGCCGCCGAACTTCGGAATCAGCGCGCTAGGGCGTCGACGGACTCCCGGCCGGGGCTCCGGGGCGCTAGGGTCGCGGCCACCGAGGCCCACTTCTCGGCGTCCCGACCATCCGCAACCTCGACCCCCCCCGAACCAGCTCCCCGCAGCCCCATGGCGAACGCGACCGGCAACGTCCTCATCGGTCAGTCCGGCGGCCCCACGGCCGTCATCAACCAAAGCCTCATCGGCATCGTCGAGCAGGCCGTGGCCAATCCGGCCATGGGGCGGGTCTTCGGGGCCGTCCACGGCGTGCGCGGCATCCTCGACGACGACTTGATCGATCTCGGCGCCGAGTCGCGCGAGACGCTCGAGGCCGTGGCCAACACGCCCTGCGCGGCCCTGCGGTCCGTGCGGAAGAAGCCCACGCGCGGGGAGGGTGAGAAGGTCCTGGCGGCCTTCGAGCGCCACGACATCCGCTACTTCTTCTACATCGGCGGCAACGACTCGGCCGAGACGGCGCACCTGCTGAACGAGCTCGCCGTGGAGAAGGGGTACGACGTCAAGCTGTTCCACGTCCCCAAGACCATCGACAACGACCTGCGCGTGACCGACCACTGCCCCGGCTACGGTTCGGCAGCGCGCTTCGTGGCCCAGGCCTTCATGGGCGACAACCAGGACAACCGCAGCCTGCCCGGCATCAAGGTGGATGTCGTGATGGGACGCAATGCCGGTTGGTTGACGGCCTCCAGCGCCCTCGCGCGCCAGTTCAGCGACGACGGTCCGCACCTGATCTACATGCCGGAGCGCGACTTCGACCTGGAGCGCTTCGCCGGCGACGTGGACCGCGTCTACTCCGACCTCGGTCGCTGCCTGATCGCCGTCTCCGAGGGCATCCACGGCCCCGGCGGCGAGTTGATCTTCAAGACTGACGAGGTCGACAGCCACGGCAACGCCCAGCTCTCCGGCTCCGGCGCCCTGGGCGACTTCCTGGCCGGTGCGATCAAGCAGCGCCTGGGCTCGAGCCTGCGCGTGCGGGCCGACACCTTCGGCTACCTGCAGCGCTCCTTCGCCGGCCTGGTCTCCGAGGTCGACGCGGCCGAGGCGCGCGAGGTCGGTCGCACGGCCGTGCGCGTGGCCACGGACGGCGAGCACCAGCACGGCACCGTCGTCATCCGCCGGACCAGCCAGGAGCCCTACGAGGTGGCCTACGAGGTCGCGGCCCTGTCCGACGTGGCCAAGAACACCCGCGACCTGCCGGAGGAGTTCCTGCTCGGCGACAACGACGTCAGTCCGGCCTTCCTGGACTACGCCCTGCCCCTGGTCGGAAAGTTGCCCCGCATGGGACGCCTCACCGACCGCTCGATCGGCTGATCCGGGGATCGGGGGGGGGGCGGCGCGATTCGAAGCGCGGGCGACCCGAAAGGAGCGGGGTCGGATTCCGAATAGCTTCGCGGGCGCGCGCGGGTCCAAGGACCCGCGCCGCCAAGGCGTTCCCCGCCCATCCCGAGCCCAACGGTCGCTCCCGCGTTCCGTAGGCCCGGATCTCCGTTCCCGGCTGGCCGCACCCACCCCCAGCGGCCCGCAGCCCGGCCCCCGCGGCCGACCCCCCGTCGAACGCCCGCCCGGCGCCGACAATCGAGAGGGATTCCCATGCTGACTCTGCTCACCGTCTCCGCCGCCCTGGCCCTCCAGCAGACCGTGCCGGCGCCGCCGCCCGTCTTCGCCGCTGCCCCGGCCACCGCACCGGTGGTTGTCGCCACACCAGCGGCCGTCGCGGGTCAAGCGACGGCCGCCGAGCCGGCCGCGCTCGCGCGGATCCGATCCTTGCCCCTGGGCCCGCAGGCTGGGGCTTCGGAGGCCTCGAGCCCGTCTCCGGCGGCCCAGGTGTCGGTGGCCCCCGCTCCCGCCAAACCCGCCGCAGTGGGGCAGGACGAGCGCCCCTTCCTGGGCGTGGTGCTCGGCGGCGACGACGGGACCGTGGTCGTCGACGAGGTAGTCGAGGGCTCGGCCGCCGAGGCCGGTGGCCTGCTCGCCGGCGACGTGCTCAAGATGGCCGGCGGGATCCAGGTCACCTCGCCCGAGAACCTGCTCGACGCCATCGCCGAGGCCGGCGTGGGCGGCACCTTGAAGCTGGTCGTCCAGCGCGGCGGCAACGCCGTCCTGGTCGAATCCCGGCTCGGGACCCGCGACGAGCCGATCTTCGCCGAGCCGACTCCGCCGCAACCCCTCGCGCCGACCCTCGCCCCGATCTTCGGGGGACGTCCCTTCCTGGGCGTTTCCCTGGGACAGGCCGAGGGGGGCGCGCTGATCACCGAGACCGTGGACGGCGCGGCGGCACAGGGCGCGGGACTGCTCACAGGCGACCTGATCACCCGTGTCGACGGCAGCAAGATCGGTTCCACCGCCGAGCTGATCGACGCCATTGGCGACCGCAGGGTAGGCGATGAGACTCGCCTCGAGGTCCAGCGCGACGGCGACACGCTCGTGTTCGAGGTCGTGCTCGGAGCGCGGCCGATGGATTCGGCGGCCGCGTCGGCCTTCGACTTCCAGATCCCGCCGCCGAGTCCGGAGCACCTCGAGGGCGGAACCCGCTTCCTCATGGGCGACGGCTCCGGCGGTTGGACCGAGATGAGCCCCGAGGATTGGGCCGAGTTCAACGGCGACTGGACCGAGGAGTTCGAGGACTGGGCCGAGGACATCGAGTCCGACTGGGCCGAGTCGATGGAGTTCGAGGACGAGCTCGAATGGTCCATGGACGACTTCGGTGCCGAATGGGACGGCGACGAGGAATGGGCCGAGGCCTTCGAAGACTGGGCCGAGCAGATGGGCCAGTGGGAGGACGACGACCGGCAAGCCTTCGGCGGCGGAATGGAGGCCTTCGGCGACGAGATGGAGCACTTCGGCGAGCACCTCGAGAGCCGCTTCGAGACCTTCGGCGAGCGCCTCGAGGACGCCTTCGAGGACTTCGAGGACGAGTTCGGGAACTCGATCGAGCACTTCGCCCAGCGCATGGAGGTCCACGCGGAGCGCATGGCCGACCACATGGCCCAGCGCTCGGGCCGCATGGCCGAGCAACTCGAGCGCAGGCTCGAGGGGTCCCAGGGCTCCGGCGGCTTGCAGGCCGAGCTCGAGCGCATGGCTCGGGAACGCGACCAGGCGGTGGCGCGCGCGGCGAAGCTCGAAGCGGAGCTGTCCGGCGTGCGCGGTGAGGTGGCCGAGTTGCGGGCCGAGGTGCGCGCCTTGATCGGCTACCTCGAGGAGCTGCGCTCGGAGGACTGAGTCAGCCCGGCACTGCCACCTCGGCACTGCGGACGCGGCTAGGCGTTCGTACGGTGCCAGGCACGAACCCGCCGCCTAACGCAAAGGCTCCGGGCGCCGAAGGCGCCCGGAGCCATTGCGTTAGGCGGCGGTTTCGTGCCTGGCACCGTACGAACGCCTAGTGTCCTGGATCGGAAATTCGGCGTCACTGCCCGGAGGTCCGATCGATGCTGGCTAGGCGCGCCGACGACGCGTATCCGCTGCGATACTCGGAGGAGGCGCTGGCGACGCCAGCGGCGATCGGAGCCCGGGAAGTGACGCCGAATTTCTGATCCAGGACACTAGCCCGGCGAGTGGCCCTCAGGAGCTGGGCCGGTCGACCAAGCCGTCCAGCCACGTGGGCGGGATCCAGCGGTGCAGCGCGCGGGCCACGGCCACCAGGGCCTGCTCCGCACCGTCGTCGACGGGGCTCGCCAGCTCGCGGCGGCGATTGGCTTCGCGCACCAGATTCAGTTCGACCAGGCGGACCAGACGATCCCGGACCTCCGGCGGGGCTGCGTGGGCGCGTTCCAGGAGGGGCAGCAGCCGCCGGCCGTAGCTCGCCGGCACGCCGTGCTTGCGGCAGAGGACGTGGAGGGTGTCGTGGGCTCTCATGGGTTTGGATGGACTCGCGGTCCACCCGAACCCTACCCCCGCCGCGGGCCCCGGGTCGGGGGCCCGCCCTGGATCTCAGACCTCGATCGAGGCGGCCGATTCGGAGGCGCTGTCGACCAGGTTGGCGAAGGCGTCCTGGTCCAGGCGCAAGAGCGCCGCGCGCTCCGCGTCCAGGCAAGCCAGGGCCTCGACCTTGTCGCGCTGCTCGAGGATCGCGTGGGCGGTGCGGTTGGCCAGGTCGACGATGCCCACGGTGGGCTCGGCCTCGATCTCGTCCTCGGGGCCGTGGTGGAACTGGATCGCGCTCACGATCTCCCCCGGCAGGCCCCAGCGCAGCGCCACCCGAGCGCCGATCTCGGCGTGGGAGAAGCCCATCACCTCGTTCTCGACGTCGAACAGGGAGCGGCCCTCGTCGACGGCCTTCTTGACCACCAGCAGGTAGCTCTCGCCGACGTGCTCGAGCAGCAGCACCTGCCCCAGGTCGTGCAACAGGCCGCAGGTGTAGAACTCCTCGGGCTGCAGCACGGCCTTGGTGCCGGAGAGCTTGGCCAGGCTCTGGCTCAACTGGGCGCTCAGGATCCCGTGCCGCCAGAGCCCGTCCAGATCGAAGCCGGTCTGTTCGAGGTGCTTGAACTGGCCGACCACCGAGACCTGCAAGACCAGGTTCCGCAGGGCGCGCATGCCCAGCACGGCCGAGGCCTGCTCGGTCGAGACCACCTTCTGCCGCATGCCGTAGGCGGCGCTGTTCACGAGCCGCAGGACCTTGGAGGCCAGGGGCGCGTCCTTGGCGATCTCGGCACCGACTTCGCGGGTACCCGCATTGGGGTCCTCCAAGAGCGCGTTGATACGCACCACGACGGAGGGGAGGGACGGAATCGAGACGTTGTCCGCCAGGATGTTGCGAACCAGTTCGGAGCTCATCTGCGGGGAGGAGTCAGTGGTGATCGGGCTCCGGATGCTCGACCGGAACGTCGGAGGGCGGCGAAGGGCGTGGCGGCTCCGATGAAGCCTTGAAGCCCGCGACCCGGCGAACATCGGCACACCCAGCGCCCACGGTTGAGGCCATCTGGCCGCCTCTTCCGTCTTCGGCGGCGGTGACCACGGCGCGGGGCAGCGTTCCGCTCGAGGGCGGCCGCCGACGGCGAATCGGCGCGCTGCCTCGCTCAAGTCGAGGCTCGGGCGGGGTCGATCGACACGGGGTGTGAGGATCTCCCCACCTCCGCTCCGCACGCCATGCGACCGATCTCCTCCGCCGCCGCCATCGCCCTCTCGATCCTCGTCGGTTGGGGACTCGCCCGCTCGAGCGGGACGACCGACGCCGCAACCGTCCTGAGGCTCGACATTCAGGATCTCGTCGACCGCTCGGACTGGGTCGTCGAGGGGCGCGTCGTCGAGCGCCGCACGGTCGAGCGCACGGACGGCGGAATCGACACCGAGATCACCGTGGACCTGGCCCGTGACTACCTCGGCGAGGGCGTCGGCCAGCGCAGCTTCCTCCTGCCCGGCGGCCAACGCTCCGACGGCAGCGGGATGATCGTGCCCGGCCTGCCCGGCCTGGCCCAAGGCGAGGAGGTGCTGCTGTTCCTGACCGAGGGCGGCCCCGACGGGCGCCGTTTGCCGGTGGGCCTGACCCAGGGCAAGTACTCGCTCCTGACCGATCGCAACGGCGTGCGGCGCGCCCTGCGCGATGGCGACGCGACGCGCTTGTTGGGCGGTCGCAGCGCGGACTTCGGACTCGAGTCGCGACCCTACGCCGAGCTGTCGGCCGAGGTCGAGGCCGCCGTCAACCACCGCCGCGCGAGCGGCTCGGGCTCGCAGGACGACTGAGCCCATGGGACGTCGTCTCGCCTTCGGCTGCCTGCTGGCAGTCGCGCTCGGCTACACCGCCAGCGCTCACATCCGCATCCTTCACCCTAGCAACGGCTCTCCCCTCTACTGGGCCAACCCCGCGTCGGTGGGGGTGACGATCAACTCGGCCGGCTCCGACGACATCCTCGACGGCAGCCACGAGACGGCGGTGCGCAACGCCATCGACGCCTGGAACGTCGTGCCCGGCTCGGGCGCGAACCTGATCGAGAACACCAACCCCGGCTCGAAGGCGCGCACGGACTGGGCCGCTGACGACATCCACTTGGTCTGGTTCGACGAGGCCGGCTCGTCTGGCTACTTCCCCGGTTCGTCAGGGGTCGTGGCGATCACGCCCCTGTGGTTCGTGTCGGACGGTCGCATCACCGACGCCGACATCCTCTTCAACGGCAAGACCTTCCAGTTCACCACCTCGGGCGAGCCGGGGCGCTTCGACGTGCAGGACGTGGTGACCCACGAGTTGGGCCACTTCCTCGGCCTCGACCACAGCGGCCACGCGGGGGCGGCGATGTTCCCCTACGTCGACCCGACCGTGATCCTGCACCGCAGCCTGTCCCTGGACGACGCCTACGGCGTGCGCTCGGCCTACCCGGCGGCGACCTTCGGCAGCTTCTCGGGGCGCGTGCTGCACTACGACGACTCGCCGGTGGCGCGGCCCCACGTGATCGCGGTCGACGCGGACGGCCGCACGGCGGCGGCGGCCCTGGGGGCACTCAACGGCACCTTCCTGCTGCGCGGCCTCGACGCCGGCACCTACAGCATCTACGTGGACCCGCTCGATGACCCGGTCTCCGCGGCGAACCTGACCGGGTCCTACACCGTCGACCTCGACTTCGAGTCCACCTGGTACACCGGCCAGCACACGGTTGCCGTGGGGCAGACCGTGGCTCTGGGCGACCTGAGCTGCGGGCCCGACGTCTCGATCCAGATCGGCCGCAGCTCGGACCGCCTGCCGCGGCGCGCGACCGCCGGCGTGACCACTCTCCACAGCCTGCGCGGCACCGGCCTGGTGAACGGCTCGACCTTGACGGCCAGCGACCCGGACGTGGTGCTGACTCCCGTGTCGTGGCTCGGCACGGTCGTCACCTTCCAGGTGACGGTGCCCACCGGCGAGGCCAGCGGTCACGTGGACGTGATCGTAACCAGCCCATTCGGAGCGGTGGACGTCCTGCCGGGCGGGCTCGAGATCACGCCGTCCGATCCGATCGTCTCGAGCGTTACGCCGAGTCAAGGGTCGCTGGGCGGGGGCAACACGATCACGATCGCCGGGGCCGAGTTCCATCCCGGCGCGCGGGTCGTGATCGGTGACCGGATCTATGTTGACGGCCTGCCCGGTGGCTGCACGGTGGTGGACGAGAACACGATCACCCTGACCACCTCGGCCACCGTGGGCGGGCTCCACGACGTGGTGGTGATCGACGCCAGCGGTGTCGAGGGGCGGCTCGCCTCCGCCTTCCAGACCACCGAGCTGCCGCAGGTGGACGTGGTCTTCCCGCCTTCGGGGGACGTGGATGGTGGCACCGAGCTGATCCTCACCGGCGCGGACTTCGTGTCCGGCGCCCAGGTCACGGTGGGGGGGGCCAGCGCGACCGTGACCTTCGTGGACGCCTCGCGACTCGAGGTGGTCACGCCGGCGGGCGGCGGCGCCGGGACGGTCAGCCTGCAGATCACGAACCCCGGTGGCTACGCGGCCAGCTCGACCTTCACCTACGTGGCCAAGGACGATCCGCAGTTGGGCGCCGTGGCTCCGGGCAGCGGCGCCTCGAGTGGCGGCGAGCTGGTGACGATCATCGGCGACAACTTCGGACCCGACTCGCGGGTCTGGTTCGGCGTCGACCCGGAGACCGGCGCGGGCGGCTCGGAGGCCGGCGGCGTGGTCGTGGTCGATGCGAACACCATCACCGCCGTCACGCCCGGTGGCGGCGGAACGGTCGCCGTGCTGGTGTGCGACGAGACCACCGGTCAGGCGTCGCTCCTGCCCTCTGCGTTCACCTACGTGAGCAGCGAGAGCAGCGGCGGCGGCGGTTGCGGGATGATCGCGACCCCCGGGCCCGGCCCCTGGCGCCAGGCCCTGGCGGGGTCGCTCTGGATCGCCCTGTTGCTCGGCTTCGGACTCGTGCGCCTGGCCTCGGCGCGCCGAGTCCTGGCCGGCTGACGGACGCGGGCCGCCGCTCGCCGCGCAGGCGGCCCTCGCGCGCGGCGCCCGCCGGCCGTATACCCGGTCCATGCGTTCCGCCCTCCACGCGCTGCCCTCCGCGGCTGTCGTCCTCCTCGGCCTGGGCCTCGGCGCCGGCTGCGGCGGCCCGGATGAGCCGCAGGCCCTCGGGCCGGTCCTGCTGGTCGGCATGGACGGTCTCGATCCGACCATCGTCGCCGAGCTGCTCCACGACGGGCGCCTGCCGAACTTCGCGCGCTTTGCCGAACAGGGCGTGCTCGGCCGGCTGACGACCCTCGAGCCGACCTACTCGCCGGTGATCTGGACCACCATCGCCACCGGCCAGGCGCTCACCGCCCACGGCATCGACTTCTTCATCGACACCCGCTCGACGGGCCTGCCCTACACCAGCGAGGCGCGCCGCGTGCCGGCGCTGTGGAACATCGTGTCCGACGCGGGGCTGGGCGTCGACGTGGTCGGTTGGTGGGTGAGCTGGCCGGCGGAGCCGGTCAACGGGCGCATCCTGGCCAGCTACGCGGCCCAGGCCCAGGCGCACGTGATCTGGAAGGCGGCCTACGACGCCGACCAAGTGCCGGAGCAGACCTGGCCCGAGGACCTGTGGGACGTGGTGCGCGACGACATCGTCTTCGCCGAGGATCGCGAGCAGGTGCAGCAGCAGTTCAACAGCCGCTTCAAGGTCCCGGACATCCAGGACGAGCCCGTGCCGCGGCTGGTGCGTGACCTGGCCTGGACCCTTTCGGCGGATCGCTCGAACCTCGCGGTCGCCGAGCGCTTCCTGTCCGACGATCCCGGCGACCTGGTGATGACCTACCTGGGCCTTCCGGACGTGGCCGGCCACCGCTTTTGGCGCTACCACGCGCCCGGGGACTTCCATTACGAAGTGCCGCCGGCGCATCTCGACGCCCTGGGTGATGTCTTGAACTTGGCCTACGTGGACGTGGACGAGGCCCTCGGCCGACTGATGTCCCTGGTTGACGAGCGCTGGACGATCCTCCTGTGCTCCGACCACGGCATGCACGCGGATCCGCTGATGCTCGACGACCCGGTCTCCCTGGGTTCGGGTCACCACCTGGACGCGCCGCCGGGGATCTTTGGCGCCCTGGGACGCGGGATCGCCGCCGGCGGCGAACACCTGGGCGACGCGCCCCTGGGCACGGTCTTCGACGTAGCGCCGACGGTCCTGCGCCTGCTCGGGCTGCCGCAACCGGAGCACTGGCCTTCGGTCGCCTCGGGCAACGGGCTCGATCGCGTGCTCGATCCGGAGTTCGCCCGCGCGAACCCGGCGCGCACCTGCGAGAGCCCGGACCTCGATTGGGTCAGGGCCCACCCGCGCTCGTTGCCCCGCTCGCCCACCGAACACGCCAACGAGGACTTCACCGATCAGCTCGACGCGCTCGGCTACTTGGACTCGCTGAACAAGCCAACCGGGGACGCCGACCAGAACTGAACGCGGTCGCGCCGGCGCTCAGTTGCGCAGTCGCCACAGCCGCCAGCCCGCGTTAGCCGCGGAGGGCTCGCGGACAGAGCCCGGCAGGGCCGCCTCGAGGTTGGCCAGCAACTCGTCGACGGCCGCCTGGGCCGAGGGCGGAACGGCGGTGGGGATCGCGAGCCAAGTGGTCGCCTGCTCCAGGCCCAGGTCGTTCTGGCTCAGTTGAGTGGCCTCGTAGCTGCCCGGCGTGACGGGCAACAGCGTGCGCCAGGCGTAGAAACTGGTGGCCGGGCCCAGACCAAGGGCGCCGGGGTACCAGGCCACGTCGCCGGCGGGGAGCAGCTCGGCCAGGGCGGGCCCGAGGCGCGAAGGCGCCGGCAGGAGCGGAGCCGCCGCCGACGACTGACCGAGCTCGGGCCCCGCACCGCGCCAACGTCCGTGGAGCTGCGCCGAGCGCAGACCGCCTTCGACCACGACCGCCAGCGCCGCGGTCAGGACCAGCCAGCGCGCGGCGGGTGTTGCTCCGCTCGACAGACGCGCGATCAGCACGCCCGCGGCCGCCGCCAAGCCCGGCACTAGGTGCAGGATGAAGGGGTCCTGGGGATCGCGGGTGTGGCGGTAGAAGGCGAGCTGCATGGCGCAGCCGCCGACGACCAGGGCCAGGGCCAGGTGCGCGGAGAGGTCGGCGTCTCGCGTCCCGTCCCCGTGGCTGCGGCGCAGCATGCGCCCGACCCCGATCGCCAGGCCACCGGCGGCGAGGAGCGACAGGGCGATCCCGACCTCCTCCGTGAGCAGTTTCGCCTGCACCCCGAGCCAGGTGCCCAGGGGCGTCGTGCCATCGAGCAGGGGCGCGACCATCGTGCGCACGCGGCTGCCGAGCGTTCCCATCGATTCCCCGTGCTGCTCGAGCAGTGCGCCCGCGCGGGCGCCGTGCAGCGCCAGCGGAGCCAGGCTCCCAGCGACCGCCGCGCCGGTCAGCCGCGCCGCGCGCGACCAACCGCAGGCGGGCAGCAAGAGAGCCAGGGCCGCCGCGGTGAACAAGGCGGCATAGGTCACGGCGCCGGCGCAGGCGAAGGCCGCGAAGGTCGCGGCCAACCAAGCCGCGCGACCACCGCGCGCGTAACACACCGCCGCCGCCACGCCCGCGAGGACGAAGGGCACGGTGGGGTTCTCGTAGTTGACCAGGCCCGCGTAGAGCAGCGCCGCCGGCGTCCAGGCGTAGAAGAGCGTCGCGTACCAGGCTGCGCGGCGGCAGCCGGCCGCGCGCAGGGCCAAGAACAACGCCACGAGCCCGAGCAGGTTGAGCGCCATGAACGGCGCGCGCAGGGGCGCTTCGATCCCCGCCGGCGGCAGACCCTCCCGCCAGGCCTGGTCCCAGCCGTCAGGTGCGAACAGGGCCAGGGACGACCAGGCCAACCACGGCACCGTGGGGGGGTGGTTGGCGTAGAGGTACCAGGTGTCCGGCGCGGCGGGGTCCAGGTCGAGGTTGACCACCGGGTAGCCGTCGCCGGCTCCGCGGGGTAGCAAGGTGTGCGCCGGGTGAGCGCCCTCCAGCCGCTCATAGTTGATGGCGCAGACCGCGAAGAAGGCGCCCTGGAATCCGTCGAACTGTCGGTCCAGGGGCTCGGCCACTTGGACCAGGCGCAGGACCACCGCCGCGGCGATCAACAGGCCGAGCAGGCTGCGCTCGAGGACGGAAAGACCGGGGCGACGGCGCGGGTCGGTCGCGGCGGAGGGTTCGGCGGGCGACGGCACGGCGCCATCGGAACGGCTGACCGAGCCAGGGTCAACGCGATACTGCTCGCTCATGGCCCGCGCGCGATCACCAGGGCGAAGACCTCGTCCCGGTCGTCGGTGAAGCGCTCGACCGTGCCGTGGCGGAAGAAGATCTCGATCAGCGCCGGCTCGAGCCGCTGCTCGCCCAGTCCCAGGCGCGCGGAGAGCACGGAGTCGCGTAGCACGACGACGCTGTGCCCGCTCGCGAGGTGCGCCTCGACCTGGGCCTCGATCGCGGCCAGGTCCTCCTCGCGCGCGAAGCGCGCGGCGTCGACGATCGAATGGGCCTCGACCCCCGGGCGCTCGGCGCGCAGCACGGCGTAGTGCTGCAGCCCCGTGAGCGAGAGCACCAGCGCCTGGGGACCGGCCTCGGCGAGGACGCGGTCTACGCGGTCATCCATCGTGGTGGCGCGGTTGGGCTCGATCAGCGAGCTCCAGTTGCCAGCTACGAGCAGCAGCGCAGCGAGGCTGGTGAGGCCGACGGCGCGCCTCCTGGGCGGCGCGTGGGTCGACGCCGCCAGGACCAGCACCAGGCTCAGGGGCAGCAGCGTGCCCGCGTGGTACTCCATGTTCCCCGGTTGCCACCAGGTGAAGAAGGCGTGTCTCACCACGGTGTAGACCAACAGGCCGAGCAGGGCGCCGCGCAGGCCGGCAGCTCTCTCACCGCGCCGCGCTCCGCGCGCCGGCCAGGCCGCGGCGACGAGCAGCGCGGTCGTCGCCAGGGAAGCGACGGTCGTTGCGCCCGGGTAGCGCACGCCGAAGTGCAGTGCGTGCTGCAGGGTGACCGCGCCCAGCTGGAGGTCGAACCAACTCGGCAGTCCGCCGCCCCATTCGCCCAGGTCCGCCAGGCCGCGCAGCCAGGGCAGGAACCCCACGTCGCCGGCGGCCGACCAGACCGCGAAGTAGGTCGCCAGGGAGGCGCAGCCGGCGAGGGCGATGACTCGGGTCGCCGCGGGCAACGGCAGCAGCAGGGGCAAGGCGATCGCCACGAACACGGCGTCCTGGCGCATCACCGTCGCGAGCAGGAGCCACAGGGCCAGGACGGGCACGCGCAGCGCAATCAGGCCCAGGCGCGCGCGCAGGGCTTCGACCAGGAGACCGGCCACGCAGGCGGTAGCGGGTAGGTAGGACTCGCCGACCGCGGCGTAGAGCCAGTTTCCCGCGGCCGCGCAGAAGGCCACCACCAGGGCCAGGGCCAGGCGCGCGCCGCACAGCTCGCGGGCGAAGCGGTGCAGGATGACGGCAGTGACGGCGCCGCCCGCGGACGAGATCCAGATCTGCGCGTGCAGGGCGTCGACCACCGAGCTCGTCCCTTGGCCGAACAGGCCCAGGACCTGGAGCGCGAGCCAGGCGAGGGGGTGGAAGCCGAGGTGATGGGGGTTGGCCAGGGCATGGGTGCCGCTGGCTCGAAGGCCCACCGCGTAGGGCACCACGTCGTTGCCCAGGATCAGGGCGTCCGACCAGACCGGGACGCTGAACAGGAAGAAAGCCAGGCTGGCCAAGCCGACCGCGAGGTCGCCCGCGAGGTGGGAGCGTGGATCTTCGGTGGCCGCGGTGGAGGAGCTCACGGACCGAATTGGAGCAAACTCGCCGCGGGTCCAACCACGGCGCCCTCGGATTCGGGTCGTCGAGGGGCGCGGGTGGCGATCGACGGGGCCTACGCGCGGCAGCGATCGAGAGGGTCGAATCGAGCGTGCCTCGCTGGCCGAGGACGTCATGGCCCGATGCGTGGAGGCCGCTCCGGGAGTTGCGCCTCGGGAGGTGCTCGCCGTCAGCCCCGATGGCGCGCCAGTGCGTCGCCGGCGGAGCGAGCCAGTCGGTCGACGCGTTCGCGCACATGCTCCGGCGTCAACTCGGCTAGGACCCGACCGGTGCGCCGCCAAAGCTCGCCGTCGCGGCCTGCGAGCCGAGCTCGTACCCCGAGGGGCTCGTCGCCCGTCAGCGCCTTCTCGGACAAGCGGCCGACCAACTCCGCGACTACCGAGGTGGCAGCCTCGCGGTAGGAGGCGGGCGAGATCGCGAGCCGGCGCACGAGCTCGTCCATGCGACCGCGGAAGGCGTGGCGCACCGATAGCTCGGTCGGCTCCGCCAACACCCGGCCCGCGAGCACGCTGAGTTGGTAGCTGGCTTCCCGCCCGTCGGTGGCGAGGGACTCCCCGACCAAATGGGCGGACATGCGTTCGACCGCATCGGCGAGTCGCAACGCCTCGACGGTCAGAGCCTCTTCCGCTGAAGCACACTCGAGCGCGTCGCGCAGATCGAGGTCGTGGGCCGCGAAGGCACGCCACAGGCGTCGCAGGTCGACCCCGCCCGCCGCCGATCCAAGGTCCGCCCTTCCCCGGGTGCCGCTGTCGGAGCTGTCGTCAGATCTACACTCCGGTCCGGTCGCCTCGTGGGCCCCTTCCTCGGGCACATCCGATCGGCTCGGTTCGACGCCACGGACCGCGGTCGACTGCAGCACGCGCAGCCGGCTCGCCAGCTCGCGCGTTCGCGCGCGTTCCGAGTCCAACTGCCGCTCGAGCTCGGCGATGCGACCTTGCGCGGCTCTCAGCTCGATAGCGGTCTGATCTGTCGTGTCCGAATCGGTAGCGATCGACTCGCTCCCAGCCAGCCCGCCACCCGCGGGCGTCGAGCCGGGGCTGGCCCTCAAGCCCGGGCTGGCCACCAGGCGCTGCGTCGCGTCCTTCGCGGGAGCTTCGCGGTCGAGCTGCGCCGTGCTCGGCAGCAGGCCCGGAGCTGCATCGAGTCCCGTGGTGCTGTCGGTGGGTGGGGAAGGACGCCGTAGGTTGTCCGTCTGCTGTCTCGCATCGCCACCGGTGGTCACGCGCAACGGTCTGGTGGAAGCCAGGGGCGTCGTTGCACCGCTGTGCACAGACGTCGAGTTCCCCTCCGAGCTCGACGTTCCCGCAGCGGCTGACGGCACCACTCGAGTGGCGGACTCGATCACCCTGCCGTCGGAACCCACGGCTTCGATTCTCAACCGCGTGCCGGTTCCGCCCAGCTCGATCGTCTCCCCACTCGAGATCAGCAGGGCTCCCTTGAGGCGGACTCCATCGTGGAAGGTCCCGTTCAGGGAGCTGCAGTCCGCCACCACCAGGCCGCTCAGGATCCGCAGGTGCAAGCTGCTGACCGTGGGCTCGTCGAGGCGCAGGTCGTTGTCCACCGAGCGCCCGACCGACAGGGAGTTCCCCTGGACCTCCACGGTGCGGAGGGTCGTGTCGCCGTCGGAGCTGATGACGCGAACGCGAATCAAGGGAAGGTCCAGAAAGTCGGGCGATGCGGCCATTCGGGGGAGCCAGCCAGCTGTCGGGACGCGACGCGCACCGGCTCCCGAAGCACCGAACGGAGATGGCGGCGCCGGTGAACGGACAAGGGCGCGCCCGGCTCGTATTCTCTCGTCCGGGCCCTGCCTCCGAGAGCTGGACAGTGGCGGCTCGGGCCCGGCCGCACCTGGTCCGAAAGCACCTGGTCCGAAAGCACCTGGTCCGAAAGCACCTGGTCCGAAAGCACCTGGTCCGAAAGCACCGCGCCCCGGATCGACCGAGGGTCGATCCGGGGCGCTGGTTCTCACCGCAGGGCTCGGCTGGCCGGCCTTCCGTGGGGCCGATCGCCGGCGGCCGTCGGCCGCGGTGTCACTTGCCCTTGTTCTGGTAGCGACGACGGAACTTCTCGACGCGGCCGGCAGTGTCGAGCATCTGCGCTTGGCCGGTGTAGAAGGGGTGCGACGAGGCCGAGACGTTGATCTTCACGAGGGGGTACTCGTTGCCGTCTTCGTGGGTGATCGTCTCGCCCGTGCGAATCGTCGAGCGGGTCAGGTAGGACGTTCCGGAGGACACGTCCTTGAAGATCACGGGCCGGTAGTCGGGATGGATGTCGGACTTCATGGCAGGTTCGCTTTCTGCCCCGCGGGTCGTGGTCCGCGGGCGGGGGCGAGTCCGATTGGACCTCGCCGTGTTTCGGGTGGCTGCAGGGGAGGGGGGCGTCAGGCAGAGGGCGCGCGATCGGTGCTCACTCCACCGTGAGTAGGTGGAGACGAGTAGGTGGAGACGAGTAGGTGGAGACGAGCAGGTGGAGACCAGCTCGGCGCGCGGGCGGGCCCGAGACGAGTTCCAGCGGAGCCTGACTCCGTCAGGAGCCCGGCTCCGGTCGCTCTACCAGCTCGCCTTGCGAACGCCGGGGATCTCGCCCAGCAGCGAGAGGTCGCGGAACATGTTCCGGCACATGCCGAACTTGCGGTAGTTGCCGCGGGAACGCCCGGTCAGGTGGCAACGACGGCGCACGCGGACGGCGCTGGCGTCGCGGGGCATCTTGCGCAGCTTGAGGTAGGCGCGCTCGCGATCTTCCTCGGTCGCGTCGGGGTGCTTGATCAGCGCGAGGAGCTCGGCGCGACGCTCGGCGTACTGCAGCACGGTCTCGCGGCGGCGCTGGTTCTTAACGATGAGGCTCGTCTTGGCCACGGGTGTTCGCTCGGTGGTGGGGCGGATGTGCCCCGGAGGGGCGGAGACTGCGGTCGGGTCGCAGTGCAAAGGACTGGGTTCGGGGCCGCGAAGCGACCCCAACGGTGCGGGGCCGGATTCTGGGTCCGAGGCGCCGAATCGGGCCGAGAAGTATGCCAATCGGGCCGGGGAGGCGCTAGCCCACAGCGGCCACCAGGATCCGCGCCCGGGGCGGAGCGCTCCCCGGCCGCAGGTGGTTGCGGACCGGAAATCGGACCGAGTATCTGGCTCCAGGGCGGCGTCCGGGCCCGCCGCAGCCGCTAGCATTCCGCCCATGAGTTCCAAGAAGCTCGACGACGTCCAGGACGGGGCGGTCGTCGCTATCTACTACACCTTGACCAACGACGCCGGCGAGGTGCTCGACACCAATCGCAAGGGGGGCCATGCGCTGAGCTACCTTCACGGCGTCGGAAACATCGTCCCTGGCCTCGAGAAGGCCCTCGTGGGGGCTAGCAGGGGCCAGACCGTGAAGGTCGCCGTCAGCCCCGAAGAGGGCTACGGGGTCCGCCGGGACGAGCTGCTCGAGCAGGTCCCGCGCAGCGCCTTCCCGCCCGAAGCGCCGGTGGAGCCGGGCCGCGTCTTCCACGGCAAGCAGCCCGACGGACGCACCATGCAGATCCGCATCCACGCCGTGGAGGGGGACCAGGTCACGGTCGACCACAACCACCCCCTGGCGGGCGAGACGCTCCACTTCGACGTCACGATCGACAAGATTCGGCCGGCGACCGACGAAGAGAAGCAGCACGGCCACGCCCACGGCGCCGGCGGACATCACCACTGAGCCGGTACGACACTCAGCCGGGACGATCGTGAGCCCGATGCTGCCGGGTAGGCGTTCGTCCGGTGCCAGGCACAGAACCGCCGCCTACTTGGAGCCCCCCAGTCGCCTTCGGCGGCTGGGGGGCTCCAAGTAGGCGGCGGTTCTGTGCCTGGCACCGGACGAACGTGGCACCGTACGAACGCCTACCCGGCGACGCCGCAGTCAGCCCCCGCCGTCAGCCCCCGCAGTCAGCCCCCGCGGTGTACCGCAGGCGCCTCGGGCAGCTCGATCGCCGGCTCGTCGGCCAGCTCCACCCGCGGGCAGTCCGAATACAGGCGCTCGATGTCGTAGTACTCGCGCGCCTCCGGCTGGAGGATGTGGACCACGACGTCGCCGTAGTCGAGCACGACCCACCATCCCAGCTCCACGCCTTCGGGCCGGGGGTGTTGGTGCCCGGCAGCCTTCAGTCGCACGTGGAGGTCGTTGTAGAGCGCCCTCACGTGCGCGCGGCTGGTGCCGCTGACGATCACGAAGTAGTCGGCCACCTTGAGCTGGTCGCCGACTTCGATCACCTGGATCTCCTCGCCCTTTTTCTCGTCCGCGATTCGGGCCGCGACGACGGCGAGCTGTTTGGCGTCGATGATGGGGGTCTCCGGAAGGTTCGGTGCGTGGACGGGGTCGATCGGGGAGCGGGGGGCCGCCAAGCGCGGGATTGCCCCGCTCAAGGCTAGCCTGCTCGCCCCAGGAAGCATCAGGCGGGGCGGGCCCGATTGGCCCACCCCGCCCAAAGCACTGCCGATTCGGCCCTTAGATCACGCGCCGAAGGGTCTGAGTTGACTAGCGGAGGAACAGGGGCAGGAACACGAGTCCCACCACCGTCATCAGCTTGACCAGGATGTTGAGGGAGGGGCCGGAGGTGTCCTTGAAGGGATCACCGACCGTGTCGCCGACGACGGCGGCGTGGTGGGCGTCAGAGCCCTTGCCGCCGTGGGCGCCGGTGGTCTCGATGAACTTCTTCGCGTTGTCCCAGGCGCCGCCGGCGTTGGACATGAAGATCGCCATCGAGACGCCCGAGACGAGGGCGCCGGCGAGCATGCCGCCGAGGGCTTGGACGCTCCACAGACCCATCAGGATCGGCGCGGCCACGGCCAGCATGCCGGGGACGATCATCTGACGCAGGGAACCGGCGGTCGAGATCTCGACGCAGCGCGCGGAGTCCGGCTCGGCCTTGCCCTCGAGCAGGCCGGGGATCTCGCGGAACTGGCGACGGATCTCGTCGACCATCTTGTTCGCGGCGTTGCCGACCGCGCGCATGGTCATGGCGCTGAACACGAAGGGCAGCATGCCGCCCATCAGGAGGCCGATCAGCACGTTGACCTCGGTGATCGCCAGGCTGTAGGCGCCGGGGTCGGCCTGGACTCGCGGGCTGGCGAGCAGCGTCTCGTTGAAGGCAGCGAACAGTGCCAGCGCGGTGAGCGCCGCCGAACCGATCGCGAAGCCCTTGCCGATGGCTGCCGTCGTGTTGCCACAGGCGTCCAGGGCGTCCGTGCGCTCACGCACTTCCTTGGGCAGCTCGGCCATTTCGGCCAGGCCGCCGGCGTTGTCGGCCACCGGGCCGTAGGCGTCGACGCCGAGAGAGATACCCAGGGTCGAGAGCATGCCGACGGCGGCGATGGCGACGCCGTAGGTGCCGGCCCAGCCGTAGGCCAGGGCGATGCCGACGCAGATCACGACCAGGGGCAGGGCCACCGACTCCATGCCCGTCGCCAGGCCGTGGATGATGTTCGTCGCCGCGCCGGTCTCCGACTGCTTGGCGATGTTGGTTACGGGCTTGGTGCCCGAGCCGGTGTAGTACTCGGTGATCTTGCCGACGACCACGCCGACGATCAGACCCGCGACGATGGCGTAGAAGTAGTTGGCCGGTGCCGGGGCCGCGCTGCCGTCGGCGAGCGTCTCCGGGAAGGCGATCAGCTCGCCGAAGCACACGGCGGCCATGCCCGCCACGACCACGACCGAAGCGACGATCAGGCCGCGGAACAGGGCCGAATGCAGGCCGTGC
Source organism: Engelhardtia mirabilis (assembly GCA_007751255.1). Lineage (GTDB taxonomy): Bacteria > Planctomycetota > UBA1135 > UBA1135 > Engelhardtia > Engelhardtia mirabilis. The sequence continues at coordinate 4,947,617 of CP036296.1, read as the reverse complement.
TCGTCGGTGGCCTTCACGAAGAAGGTGCCGATGATGGAGCCGATCACGCCGATCGCCGCGACGATCAGGGGCAGGATCACCATGTTGGCGCCTGCCTCCGAAGCGTCGGCCGCACCGATGAACGTGGCCACACCGAGGATCATCGTCGCGATGATCGAGCCGGCGTAGGACTCGAACAGGTCGGCGCCCATGCCCGCCACGTCACCGACGTTGTCGCCGACGTTGTCCGCGATGGTGCCCGGATTGCGGGGGTCGTCCTCGGGGATGCCCGCTTCAACCTTGCCCACCAGGTCGGCGCCGACGTCGGCGGCCTTGGTGAAGATACCGCCGCCGACGCGCGCGAAGAGGGCGATCGAGGAGGCGCCGAAGGAGAAGCCGAGCACCTCGTTCAGGGCCTCGGTGGTGTAGCCACCATCACGGGTGTAGAGCCAGGTGAAGATCGCGACGCCCATCAGCGCCAGGCCAACCACGCTCATGCCCATCACGATGCCCGAGCTGAAGGAGACGCCCAGGGCTTCCTGCAGGCTCTTGGTCGCGGCTTGGGTGGTGCGCAGGGCGGCGCGGGTCGCCGTATGCATGCCCACGTAACCGGCGATACCGGAGGCGACGGCACCGAACACGAAGGCGATCGCCGTCTTCGGGGCCAGGGTGGTGGCGATCACGATCGCGACGATGATCACGAACACCGTCAGCCAGCGGTACTCGGCACGCAGGAACGCTGCGGCGCCCTCCTGGACCCGCCTCGAGATGATTTGCATCGCCTCGGTGCCGGTGTCCTGGCCCATGATCCACTTGAACTTGACGAACGCGAACACCAGCGCGAGCGCGGCGAGGGCGATGGCGACGTAGAGCATTGACGGTCCTTGAAGGCGCTTGGCCTGGAGACGTTTTGACCTGGCTGCCGCTGGCGGACTGCTCGAGTGCAGGGTCCGGTTGGTCGCGCGGCAGAGTCTCGGGGAGCGGGACCTGGTCGATCGCCAGTGGATCGAAGGCAGGTCCGCGGGTGAGTTGAGGTCGTGGGGGGGTGATCGGCGGCGGCGCAGCAGCAGCGAGCGGACTCGAGCGAGGACGATCGTTGGGACGCGCGGCCGGCGAGGACGATAGACGCGCCCCGCTCCGACTCCCCCGGGTGGGAGGTATCGCGACGGGGCCGTAGGGGACGGGAAGACGCTTCCGAGGCGAGGGACGCTCCGCGCGGGAACCTCCCCGGGCCGGCCCTGTCGGGGGCCCGACCGATTTCGGGGCGGACAGGATACGCGCGGGCTCGCGCGGGGTCCACGGCGGGGGAGTTCGAGCCGCGCCTTCCGGGGCCAGATCGGCGGGCTTCGAAGCGCCCACCCAGGGGCCACGGGCCGAGCGGCAGGGGGACTGCCGAGCTCAGGCGGACGGGTCGGAATCCGAGGGCCCCACGGGTGGGCTCTGGCCTCCGGCGGCGATCCTCGGCTGCCCCTGCGCCGGGTCGGAGGCCGCCTGCGGGCTTCGCGGGGGGGCGATTGTCGACTCCTGCGCACCCTCGGCGCCCTCGGCACCCACGGCCCGCAGGGACCGCTCGCGCCCGTTCTTGGCCCGCCGCTTGGCCCTCCCGCGCCGGTGGCGGCGGCGGATCAAGTAGGCGATCACCACCACGAAGACCACCGCGGCGGCCACGATCTGGAAGGTCTCCAGCTCCGACCGCAGGCGCTCGACGTTCTGCCCGAACAGCAGGCCCAGGTAGAGGGCCACGGGCACTTGGATCAGCGCCCCAGCCGCGTCGAGGGTCAGCCAATGGCCGACCTTCATCCGCATCGAGCCGGCCAGGAAGTAGCTCGGCCAGCGCAGCCCGGGGAAGAACCGACAGGAGAAGATCGCCCAGTTCCGGTGCGCCTGGAAGCGCCGCTCCAGCCGCCGGAAGCGCCGCGGATGGATCAGACGGCGCACGAAACGCAGGCGCAGGGCTTCGGGCCCCCAGACCCGGCCGACGGTGTAGGGCACCGCGTCGCCCAGGAGCACCCCGGCCAGGCAGACGACCAGCATGGTCCAGTAGTCGTGTCCCTCGTGGATCAGGAGACCGGCTCCGATCAGCGAGAGTTCCTCCGGCAGGGGCAGGCCGAAGCCGCACAGGACCAGGACGACGAAGGGACCCAGGTACCCGTATTGGGCGATCCAGTCCTGGGCGAAGGTCGAGAGGTCGAGCAGCAGCATCGCGGGGGCGAATCGGGATCATAGCGGTCCGATGTCGGCGCCTCCCGGTCGAGGATGGCTATGCTCGCCGCGCCCGACTCCCATCCCCCGACCGGAGCCACACCAGCCTTGAGGAATCGACCGCGCCGCAACCGTCGCCTCCCGGCTCTGCGCGCCTTCGCGCGCGAGGCCGAGTTGAGCCCCTCCAGGCTCGTCCTGCCGTTGTTCATCCACGAGCGCGGCGACGACGTGCCGATCGCCTCGATGCCTGGTTGCGCGCGTCTGTCTCCCGAGGGGCTGCTGCGTGAGGTCGAGGGCGCCCTGGGCGAGGGGATCGGCTCCGTGGTGCTCTTCCCGGCCGTGGAAGATGGGCTCAAGACTCTCGATGGCGCCGAGGCCACCAACGACGAGGGCCTGGTGCCGCGCTCGATTCGCGCCCTGAAAGCGCGTTTCGGCGAGCTGGTGGTGATCACCGACGTGGCCCTCGATCCCTATTCGAGCGACGGGCACGACGGCCTGGTGGCCCCCGACGGCCGGATCCTGAACGACGAGACCGTCGAGGTGCTCTGCCGCCAGGCCCTGGCCCAGGCCCGCGCCGGCGCGGACGTGGTGGCGCCTAGCGACATGATGGACGGACGGGTGGGCGCGATCCGCGACGCCCTCGACGCCGAGGGGCACACCGAGGTCTCGATCCTCAGCTACACGGCCAAGTACGCCTCGGCCTTCTACGGCCCCTTCCGCGAGGCGCTGGATTCGGCACCCAAGGGCGGTGGCAAGCAGACCTACCAGATGGACCCGGCCAACGCGCGCGAGGCCGAGCGCGAGCTCGCCCTGGACGTGGCCGAGGGCGCCGACATGGTGATGGTCAAGCCGGCGGGGCCCTACCTGGACGTGATCCGGCTCTTGCGCGAGCGCACCGACCTGCCGGTGGCGGCGTACCAGGTCAGCGGCGAGTACGCGATGCTGCACGCAGCCGCGGAGCGCGGCTGGCTCGATCTGCGCTCCACCGCGCTCGAGAGTCTGCTCTCGATCCGGCGCGCGGGAGCCGACGTGATCCTGACCTACTTCGCCCGCCAGGCAGCGCGCTGGTTGGCCCAGTAGACGACTAACAGGCTTGTCATCCACGGGGGTGGGGCTCTCCGTCAGGATCGGTGCGGCGCCAGCGTCGCACGTCCGCCCGCTCCAGCAGCGGGCGCTCCCTACGTGTAGCGCGGCGCCACCACCTCCAACCCCGACCCGGGAGCCTGAGTATGGGCGCGCGCCAACGTCCCCCCCTCGCGACCGCCCTGGCGGTCCTCCTCGCCGGTCCGCTCGTGGCCGCCAACGCGCAGACCTGGGACTCGGGCCTCGCCTTTCCGGACGCGACCCAACCGCGCCTGGCGCCGATCGGACTGACCCTCGGCGGCGAAGTCCTGGCGGTCGGCGGCTCGCCCTACCTCAACGGCGGCGACTCCGACTGCTCTTCCCACGGACTGATCCCCGGGGGCGCATGGGTCGAGCACGCCTGGCTCGAGGGACCGATCATCGACCAGGGCGGCGGCATCGATGCCCTGGGACGGATCATCGTCTTCGGCGGCAAGGACGGCATCGATCCGGAGGGCGACGAAGGTGGCGCCTACGTCTACGACCTCGACCAGGGCAAGCAGGGCAACGTGCCCGACCGCAGCTCCCTGGCCCCCGCCACCGGCTTCGCCTGGTGCACGGACCATCAGGGCCGCATCTACTCCATCGGCGGGGGGCCCGGGTCGCAGGGCGGCAACAGCACTCGCGTCGAGCGCTACGACGCCCCCACGAACACCTGGCAGGTGGTGCCGCCCCTGCCCTCGGCTCGATCGGGTGCCGCGGCCGTGGTCGCCGGGGACGGGCGCATCCTGGTCATCGGTGGCTTCGGGCCCTCAGGCGGTCAGCCGCTCGCCTCCATCCTGGTCCTCGACCCGGCCACCGACCTGTGGACCAGCGGCGACTTCACCGACCTGCCCGTGGGCCTCAGCGGAGCCCGCGCAGCCCTCGGAGCCGACGGCCGCATCTACGTGGTCGGCGGGCGCTCCGCAGGCTTCCTGATCGAGGCGCGCACCTGGGTCCTCGATCCGGCAGCCAACGCTTGGGTGGCGGGCCCGGACCTGCAGATCGGGCGCTACCGCTTCGGCCTGACCCTCGGGCCCGATCAGCGCCTCTACGCCCTCGGTGGATCCGACGGCAACGGCGGGACCCACACGGTAGAGACCCTCTACACGCCGACTTGCCCGTCGGTGGTCTCCGGCGGAGTGGCCACCCCTTGGGTCGGTATGGACGGCTTGCTCGAGGCCTTCGTGGCCGGCGGGCCGCCTTTCGACCTGCGCTGGGAGAAGGACGGCCAGCCGCTGTTCGACGGACCGGCGGCGGGAGGCGGCTCGTACGTCGGCGCCGACACGTCGAACCTGCGGATCGATGGTGTGGGCCTCGCCGATGCCGGGAGCTACCGGTTGGTGGCGACCAACGGCTGCGGGACCGACAGCGGCGATCCTGTCGTCCTCGCGCCCCACGAGTCTCCGGCACTGGGTCCCTACGCCACCATTCAGTCCTTCGGGGTCCTGTCGAGCGCTGGCTCGACCGGTGTGGCTTCCGATGGGCCGCTGGTCGTAGGACAGGGGAGTGCGCCGGCGCCCCCGAATCCGGACCAGCCACAAGCGTTGGTGTGGAACGCCGAGGGTCAGCTGGTCGCGAACCTGACGCCCTCGAATTCCGTCGGCTCCGGCGTCGCCGACGTGGAGCAGGGCTCGATCGTCGGTTGGTGGTGGTGGCCCTACACCACGACCCAAGGCACCGGCTACTACCAGCACGCCGCCCGGTGGGACGCCGACACGCTCCAACACCACGAGATGCAGCCCAGCGGTTGGGAGATCGGGTCGATCAGCGACACCGACGGGACCGGCTACGTGGGCACCCTGCGTTTCGACGAGTCCAGCACCAACGGCGATGGGGCGTACTGGCCCGGGGGCTCGACCTCCTTCGTCAAGCTGACCCCGCCGGAGTTCTGGGGCAGCGGCGCGAGTGCCATCGACGGCGGCCACCAGTACGGTTCGGCTCACCTGGGCTTCGGCGTCGTCCATGCGATGCGTTGGTCGGGCTCGGCGGCGAGCTACGAGGACTTCGGTCCCGAGGGCGCCGGCTACAGTGCGATCAACGGCGCCCGGGACGGCCAGGCGGTCGGCCAGGCCCGATTCTCCGGTGTGGACCACGCGCAACTGTGGGGCGTCGACGCCGACGATCGGGTGGACCTGCACCCCGCGAGCGCGACGTCGAGTTCCGCCAGCGACTGTGATGGCGGGATCCAGCTCGGCGTGGTCGTGACCACCGGCGTGGGGTCGCGGCCCGTGCTCTGGCGCGGCACGGCTGAGGATCGCGTGGATCTCTACGACCTGCTTACCAGCGGCCCCTGGGAGTCGGCTCAGGCGAACGACGTCGAGGTCGCAGACTGCGGCCTGGTGGCGGTGACCGGTTCGGGCTACGACTCGGACTCGGGCACGTACACCCCGCTGCAATGGCGCTTCCAACCACGCTCGATGGTCGCGGAGCCGACGGAACTTTCGGTCGCGACGGGTGGGACCCAGGACCTGTGGCTCGCCCTCGGGAGCGAATACGCCGGCAGCCCCTATCTGGTGCTGGGCTCTTCGAGCGGGACCTCTCCGGGCCTGCCCCTGGCTGCGGGCGTGGTGTTGCCCCTGGTGCCCGACGGCTACACCACCTGGACCCTGGGTCAGGCCAACGGAGCGGTGTTCGACGACACCCTCGGAACACTCAGCTCCTTTGGCGGCGCCCACGGAGCGATCGTGCTGCCCGGCGGACTGCCGCCGACCCTGGCGGGGACTTCCTTACACCACGCCGCGATCTTCTTCGGCGCGGGCGGCGCGATCGACCAGGTCAGCGAAGCCGAGCCCCTGGTCCTCGGACCGTGACACCCGGCGCTCGGGCAGTCGATGCCCTGCCGAACTGAGGAGCGAGGGCGGACGGGCGGGGACGTCAATGGCCCGCCCGTCCGCCGTTCGGGGCCGCCGCTCGAATCTCGGGTGTCCCGCCAGCGGCCAGGGCGCGACCGGCGCGGGGAACGAGCTGCGCGCTGCTCCTGTAACGACTGCGAAAGTTGAGGTCGGTATCGGCCGCCCGGATGTCCGCATCGGGGGCCCGGCCGACTCCCCGTCCAACCCACGGACCACGGTGCTCGGGTGCCGCCCCTCGGCCGGGCCGGCCGGTGTGGGGTGGTCGTATAGACTGCTTCCCCGGGCCGCTGCGCCCTAGCCGTCGCGCACTTCGCACGTTCGCCGCGAGCGCCTCCGTCGGCCCCTCGGACTGAATTCCGCCGCCTCGCCATGCTGACTACTTCGATCGTCGCGCCCCTGCTGCTCTCGGCACTGCCCTCGGCACCGGCCCAGTTCCCCGTGACGCCAGTGGTGCGACCGCCCGCGACCCTGCGCAAGCTCGCTGAGCAGCCCGGCATCGCCATCGGCTTGGTTCCCGGCGCAACGATCGATCAAGCCCTCTCTGGAACGGGCGCGAACGTCGTCGACGCGATACCCGCGCTCGGCGTCTTCCTGGCCAAGGTTCCCAAGGGCACGCCGCCGATCGAGTACGAACAGATCGTCGAGTTCATCGCCGCCAAGCCGGAGACGCTGTTCGCCGAGGCGGACCGCGACGTCTCGCCGCCGGAGTTGGGCGGCTGCTCGGTCGCGCCCATCTTTCCCGGGGCGCAGGACTGCACGGTGGCCTTCTTCGACGGCAACCCGTCGACGGGCAAATACTACGGTCAGCCGGCGGCGGTGCAGATCGGCGCGGACCTGGCCGCACAGTTCCTGGGCGAGACCCAGACCGTCGTCGCCGTGATCGACACAGGCGTCGACCCGACCCATCCCCTGCTCGCGGCCAGCATGTTTTCGCCTGGCGCGGACTTGGTCGACGGGCCGGGACCGGCGATCGACGTCGGCAACGGTTTGGACGACGACAAGGACGGCTTGATCGACGAGGCCTTCGGCCACGGGACCCACGCCGCCGGATTGATCGTTCTGATTCACCCGGGCGCGCTGATCCAGCCCTACCGCGTGCTCGACTCCGATGGTGACGGTTCGGCGTTCGATGTGGCCGTGGCGATCCTGGCGGCAGTGGACGCCGGCGTCGACGTGATCAACTTGAGCCTGGGCATGACCGGACCGTCGATTCCGGTGCAGCAGGCGATCGAGATCGCGTCCCAGGCCGGAATCGCCGTGATTGCCTCCGCCGGCAACACCGAGGGGCCCCTGCTCTACCCGGCTGCCTACCCGCAGGCGAGCGCGGTCGCTGCGGTCGACTCCCTCGACGTCCTGGCTTCCTTCTCGGCCTACGGTCCGGGGATCTCCATCTCGGCGCCGGGGGTCGACCTCTACAGCTCGATGCCGGGCGGAGCCTACGCCTGGTGGAGCGGGACCTCGATGGCGACGGCTGTGGCGAGCGGGGCCGTGTCATTGACGCGCTCGATCGCCGCCGACGCGGGCGATGACCATGGCGACGACGATGACGACGACGATGACGACGACGATGATGATGATGACGGCGGAGGCGACGATGACGACGATGCTCAGGCCTTGGCCCCGGGCGGTGGAGTCGGCAGTGCGATCGACGGCGCAGCGGCCCTCGAGCTGATCAAGCTCTCGGCCCACCCGATCGATGCCCTCAACCCCGGCTTCGAGGGGCAGCTCGGCTCCGGACGTCTGAGCGCGATCGCCGCTGCCCTGCTGTTGGTCGAGAACAACGATTGAAGCGTCGATCGAGGAGTCGGACCGGGTCGCACGGGGCTTGACCGGCCTCGATGTGGGCGCCCGGGCCGATTTCCCTCGGCTTGGCCCGCTGATTGGTGTGGCCCGCCGCGCTAGGCTGCGCCGATCGTGAGTCAGACAGTCGAGGAGCTCTTCGAGCGCGCGCGCTCGGGCGACGGGCGCGCCTGGTCGGCCTTGGTCGATCGCTGTGCCGATGGGGTGCACTTCGCCGTGCTCTCGGCCGGCATCTCGGGCGACGAGGCCGACGACGCCGAGCAGGCCGCGTGGATGATCCTGCACCGACACATGGACGGTGTCCGCTCGCCCGGTGCGATCGTCGGTTGGGTCGCGACCACGGCCATTCGAGAAGGCCGCCGCGCGCGGCGCAGGGCCCGCAGCAGGCGCGACGTGGAAGAGCTGGCGAGCGAAGACCGCTCCGAGATCGAACCCGAGCAGCCCCAGGATCTCGCCATACGGGCCGAGCGGGTCCTCGGCGTGCGTGCGGGTCTGGACCGACTGGGCTCACCCTGCCGGGAACTGCTGCTGGCCCTGTTCGGATCCGGCGAGGAGGCGTCCTACGCCAGCGTCGGGGAGCAGCTCGGGATGGCCGTCGGCAGCATCGGCCCGACCCGCGCGCGTTGCCTCGCCAAGCTGGCGCGAGTCCTGGATCCCGACCTGTGAATCCCGAAGCCGAGCAACGGTCCGCGCTGTCCACAGAATCGCGGACTGCGGGTATCTCGCCTCCGGGTGGCACCCTCTCGTCGGCGGAGAACCGATGAACTGCCCCAGCCTCGAAGACCTCGTCGCCCTGTTCGATCCCGCTGGAGGCGCCGGGCTCGATCCTGTTGAAGGCTCCGCAAGTGGCGCAGCGGCCGCTGCGAGCGCCCGCAGACAACACGTCGATGGCGGTTGTCCCCGCTGCGACCAGCGGCTCGCTTTCCTGTCGACCCTGGTGGGGGACCTGCGCTCCCTGCCCCTCGAGCCGGCCTCGGCGGCCACCGTCGGGGCGGCGCGGGCCCTGGGTGCGCCGGTGCCCTTGGGACAGGGCGCCACTTCGGGCGAGGGCTCAATCAAGTCCGGTTGGCGAGACCTCATCGCCGTGCTGATGCCTCGCAGCGAGGCCGTGCCTGCGGTGCGGTCCTCCGCCGCCTCGAATCCGCCCCAGCTCTACCGAACCGCGGGTTACGAGATCGACCTGACCCTGCTCGAATCGGGAGCACTCCTCGGACAGGTGCTTCCGGAAGATCCGGACGCCCCGGGGCTCGGGGACGGGGACGTCTACCTCTACGGACCCGACTGCGCCCAGGCCACGGACCTGTTGGTCACCGGGGAGTTCCGCTTCGCATCGGTGGCGCCCGACCGGTTCTCGCTGGTGATCGCCGCCAACGCGACGCGGATCGTCGTTCAGGATGTCGACCTCCAGCCCCGTTGACCGTTCCCGCTCCGCTCGATGACTTCGCGCTGACCCTGCTGGCGCGAAGAGGCGAAGCCCCCGAGTGGGGCCAGTTCGCCCGTTTGCCCCTGCCCGAGCGCGAGATCGTCGTGGAGCGGCTGAAGGCCGAGGTCGACCAACGGGTGCGCTCGGCTCCGCCCACGGCGCTCGAGGCGGCGCAGGCCCTGATGCGAGCGGTGGAGCTCGTGCCCGGGCGGCGCGCCCTGGGCCTGCGCGGTCGGGCCGCGGCCTTCCACATGAACGGCCAGAGCGAGGCCGCCCTGTGCGACTACGAAGAGGCGGCCGGTCTCTACACGGACCTCGGCGACGAGGAGCAGCTCGCGCGGGTGCTGCGCAGCATGGTGGACGTGTTGCACCGCGCCGGGAAGGTCGAGCGGGCCTTGGCGGTGGGAGAGCAGGCGCGCGAGATCTTCGACCGTCGCGGCGAACAGCGCCTGTTGGCGCAGCTCGAGGTCAACCTCGGCAACGTGCGCCTGCGCTGCGGCGAGCTGCTGCTGGCTGCCGATTGCTACGCCACGGCCCTTTCGCGTTTCGAAGCCTGCGGCGACGAGGTCGGCGGCGCCTTTGCGACCTTCAGCCTGGCCAACCTCGATCGGGACGGCGGTCGCCTGTCGTCGGCGGAGCTGCGCTACCGCGGTGCGCGCGAAGCCTGGCAGGCGGCCGGGCTCGAGGCCCACGTGGCCGACTGCGACCACAGCCTGGCGGCGCTCGACGCGCGCCAGGGACGCTTCGCGGCGGCGATCCTCGAGCTCGAGCAAGCGCGGCGCCTGTACCTCGAGACCTCGCGACCCACGGGCGTGCCCGAGTGCGACCTCGAGTTGGCGGAGATCCACTTCCGCCTGGACGCCTGGTACGACGCCCTCGAGTGCGCGGAGCGCGCCGCGATCGGCTTCCGCGCCAGCGGCTACGAGCTGGAGCTGGGCCGGGCCCTGTCCCTGTCGGGACTGGCGCGCGAGCGCGTCGGCGACGTGGCCGGCGCGGTGCGCGACATGGACCAGGCCGAGGAGTTCTTCGCGGCCTTCGGCAATCAGGTGCAGTTGGCTGCGCTGACCGTGCACCGGGCCGCGCTGCTGCTCGACGCGGGCGCCGCCGAACAGGCCCTGCCGATCGTCGAGGACGCCCTGGCCGAGCTGAAGCGCGAGCGCCATCACCTGCTCGCGGACCTGGCCGGCGTGGTTCGCATCCGCGCTCTGGCGGCCGTCGGACGCGCGGACGAGGCGGTCTCCGCGGTCCACGCCCTGCTCGCCCGCGAGGCACACTCGCCCCTGGACGCCCTGGTGCGGATCGAGGCCCACCAGGTCGAGGCGGGCATCCACCGCCGCCTGGGCCGCGCCGCGGAGGAGCGCCGCGCCCTGCAGGACGCGATCACGGTGGTCGAGTCGAGCTACGCCGAGGTCCTGGGCGCCGACGCGCGCATCGCCTACTTCCGCGGTCGCCACGCGCTGTTCGAGAACCTGGCCTGGAACCTGCTCGAGTCGGGGACCGCGCTCGAGGTGCGCGAGGCCCTGCGGGTCCTGGAGGCCGGCCGGGGTCGCAGCCGCCGGGAGGATCGCCGACGCGAGGACTCGGCCGACGCGCGCGAGCTGCGCGAGCGCATGGACTGGATGCTCTCCCGACGCCTCGACGCCGAGCTCGCGCGCCCGGCGGCGGGCGGCGTGCCCACGGATGTCGAGCTGACCAATTGCGAGCGGGCCCTGTTGCGCGCGGAGCGCTCGGCCAGCCGGGCTCCCTCGAGGCCGGCGCAGGAGGAGCGCCTCGACGGGCTCCTGGCCTGCCGCGAGGAGGGCGAGACGCTGCTCGTGTACCTGGTCTCGGCGCGCGGCGCGGCGGCCCTGGTGGTTGACGACCGCGGACTGCGCAAGGTGCCCCTGAGCGCGACCCTGGACGAGATCGCCGCCCTGCGCGACCGGCTGCGGGTCCAGATCCACAAGTACCAACTGGGCAGCGAGTACCTCGCCCGGCAAGAGCGTCGCCTGCGCCGCTCCTTCGACTCGATCCTGTCGGCCCTGGGCGAGCTGCTGCTCGCGCCCTTGGTCGGCGACCTCGACGGCGGCCCGCTGGTGATCGTGCCCTACGGCGGTCTGCACGGCCTGCCCTTCCACGCCATGAACGTGGGCGGCGAGCCCCTCGTGGTGCGCTGCGAGGTCAGCTACTCGCCCAGCCTCGGCCTGCTCGCCGATCGACGCCGGCGGGCCTCGGCGAGCGAGCCCCAGCGCGGCGTGCTGATCGTCGGAACCGAGGACGCCCGCGCCCCGCGCATCGCGCGCGAGGCGGACGCCGCCGCCCAGCACTATGGCAACCGCGTCGAGGCCCTCGAGCCCACCGACCTGCGCGGCCGCCTGGCCCAGGGGTGTTCCGCGTCCCTGCTCCACATCGGCGCCCACGGCAGCTTCCGTGCCGACCACCCCCTGTTCTCCGGCCTCGACCTCGGCGGAACTTTCCTGACCGCCTTCGACCTGCGCGCGATGGAGATCGACGTGGACCTGGTCGTGCTCAGCGGCTGCGAGACCAGCCGCCAGGTCCGCCTCGCCGGCGAAGAGCTCTTCGGCCTCCAACGCGCCCTCTTCGACGCCGGCGTCGGCGCCGTCCTCGGCAGCCTGTGGCCCGTCCTCGACGACCCCACCGCCGAACTGATGAGCCGCTTCTACCGCCGCCTGGCCCAGGGCGAGTCCGCCCGCCGCGCCCTCGCCGGCGCCCAACGTGAAACCCTGGCCGGCGGCGCCAGTCCCCTGGCCTGGGCCCCCTTCGCCCTGGTCGGCGACGGGCTGCGGGTTTGTCCTGCTTGAACGGGCTCAGGGATCAGTCCCTCAGCTGACGAGCGGCTTCTTCCTCGTCGTTGCAGCCGTGGCAGAGGCCGCTCGCAGGATCGCGAGTAGCCGCTAGCGAGTCGGCGTTCCGTGGTCGCGCCCATGGGCGGGGTCCGGCATCGACTGTTGCGCTCGGACCGAGCGATGCGGAATCGGGAATTTGGCATGTCCCGGACCGTGTCCCGCTCAGGGGCGGAGGCAAGACACGCGTGGACGCGGCGATTGGATTCGAGCCCGCGCGGACCCGCAGACGCCCCGTTGGTGGGCCGGTGGATCCGATTTTCTCGAGGTCGTGCGTACGCGCAGACCTGGATGGCGTCCAGGCGGGTGATCGGCCCTGGAGGCCGCCCCGAATCGAACAAGGAGACATCCATGCGATCCACCGCCGCTGCCACGGGCCACCTCGGCCCGCTCGCCCTCACCCTCTCGCTCTTGGCCGCCCAGGGCCATGCCCAGTGCTTCCTTGCGGACGTCGACGCGCTGCACCCGCCGCCGCCCCTGGCCCTGAACCCGCTGGAGCTCGGGACTGAGTTCCCCTTCCAGTACCCGGTGCTCGGGAACGCCGTGAACCTCGTCGGGCCGAACGCACCTCAGAGCTGGATCCACGGGCTGTACCTGGCCGCTGGACCGGCGGTGATCCCCTTCGAGCTGCCGGTGCAGGGCACTCTGCTGCTCGACTCGTCGCTGTTTCTGTTCGGCTCGTTCAAGACCGAGGCCGATTGGCTCCTGAACGTCCCGTTCGGCATCCCGGCGGGTTCGGAGGCCTTCGCGCAGTACGTCTCGACGAATGGTCTCGAGTGGCGCTTCTCGAATGCCCTGGAGCTGAAGGTCGGGTTCTTCGAGGCCGAGATCGAAGTCCTGTCCGTGACCGGCTCGCCGATCGGAGGCGACAACATTCCTGATCCCTACGTCGTGACCTACCGCAACAACGGACCGGCGTTCGCGAGTCCGATCCTCCAGGTCTGCATCGATGGGATTTGTGGGAGCGCGACTGTCAGTGCGCCTCCGGGGGGCACGGCCACCGCTACCGTACTCGTGAATACCCCTCCCGTGCCGGTCTCCTGCGGCGGCGCGTCGACGCGGATCGCCACGGCCTGTTCGCTGTTGCCCGATTGCAAGCCCTCCAACGACTGCGCGAGCGCCTCGATCACCGTCGACGCGGCCTACTGGGATCTGGAATTCGACGTGATCAATGCCCCTGGCACCGTTTGGAAGGGCAGCTCTGCGAGTTGGCAGGTTCGGGTCAGGAACAACGGGAACGCCGTGTCGGACGACGTCTGCTTCCTGTCGGCGATGGTGCCCAACCCCGGGAAGGGGCAGTTCGGAAACCCGATCTTGCCCATCCATTTCAACTCGAGCGGCCAACTCGCGCCCGGCCAACAGAAGACCTTCAACTGTTCGATCGTCGTACCGCAGTTCGCCTTCTCGGGGACGCAGTACTTCAAGGTCGAGGTCAACTACTCAGCGGGCTGCTTCGACAACTGCGACGCTGGCAACTTCGATCAGGATTCCGTCACGGTTCTTCCCTGACCGAGGCTCAAAGATCTAGCTCCTTGGCGAGATTTCCGAGGGCCCGCGCCAACCGGGCGCGGGCCCTCGCGGCTGTGCCGGTGTCCAGCTCGTCGGCGATCTCCTCGAAAGTGCAACCGCAGAGCTTGCGAAGGACGATCAGCTCGGATTCGTGCTCGGGCAGTCGAGCTAGCGCCGAGAGGAACTTCTCGGCCGCCTCGGCGCCCATGGCTACCTGGCTCGGCGTGGGGGTTGTCGCATGAGCGTCGCCCAGGACCCATTCCCCCTCACTTGCGCCGAGGCGCTCGGCGTCGCGCTTCGCCGCAGCTCGGCGGCGACCGGCGTCCGTGACCACCGAGCGCACCACGGTTCGCGCCCAGGCGAGGAATTGGGCCTCGGTCATCCCGCGGAACTCCGTCGATGAGCGACAGATTCGCAGGGCGGCCTCCTGCGCGACGTCGACCGACTCCCAGTCGTCGCGTAGTCGGTTCCTGGCGCCCAGGCACAGGTGCGCCATCTCACGCAGGATTCCCTGGTGGCGCTCGACGAGTTGTCGCGCCGCCGCAGAGTCGCCCGCGCGAGTGCGGTCGATCAGCGATGGCGAGCCCGAATGCGGTCCGTCCGAAGTGCCAGGCATTTTTGGGTAGACCCCGAGGGCCCTCGGCTAGAGCTAGAGTGTCGACGCGGCGTAGACCCCTGCGTGGTCGAAAGGAAATGGCAGCAGTCGAACACGACGATCAGTGGTTTGAACGGTACCTGGAGCTCCGCCTCGAGGACGAGGCCGTAGCCGCAGATCTGTGGTCGACCGCGTCTGACGCTCTCCGTCGGCGCTTCGCGAGCCGCCGAGCCGCACTGGAGTCGATCGGTCTGCTGGCAGCGGTCGAGGGGGAGGCCGAGACCTGGAATCCACCGTCGGTGGAGGGCTACGAGGTCGTTGCTCACTTGGGAGCGGGTGGCGGCGGTACGGTCTTCGTCGGACGTCAGGAATCGCTCGGTCGGGAAGTCGCCATCAAGTTCCTGAGTCCACGACCGACCATTGACGGAAACCCCCAGGCCCGCTTCGCGCGTGAGGCCGCGATCCTGGCCCGGGTCCGGTCGCCCCACGTCGTCGAGATCTTCGACTACGGCGTGGCCGATTCCTGGCCGTACCTGGTCATGGCTCTGGTCCCCGGCCGCTCGCTCGCGCACGAAGTTCGCGAGCGCGGACCCGCCGGCGATCGAGAGGCGATCCGAGCGGCGGTTCGAACCATGGCGACCTTGGCTCGGGCGGTGCAGGTGCTGCATCGAGCGGGGATCGTCCATCGCGACCTGAAGCCGTCCAATGTTCTGCGCGACCCCGACGGCAATCCGATCCTGATCGACTTCGGGCTGGCGCTCGATTCGGCGGCGGTCGGTCTGGACCGCACCCGCACCGGGCACATCCTGGGAACGCCGGCCTATGCCGCGCCCGAGCAGATCGACGGTGCCGGCTGCGATCACCGCGCGGACATCTTCGGTCTGGGAGCCACGCTGTTCCACCTGCTGACCGGCACCACTCCGATCGGCGCGCCCTCGCTCGATGCCATCCGCCGCGAGTATCAATCGCACGGCGCGCGCAACGTCCGGGCATTCAATCGTGAGGTGGACCGGGATCTGGCGGCGGTCGTGTCGTGCGCGACCGCAACGCGGGCCGCAGATCGCTATCAGAGTTGTGCCGCATTCATCGACGACTTGGAGTCCTGGCTCGACGGAGTCCGGCCACGCGCGGCTCGTCGGCGGCCTATCCGTGGGGCCGCCCGTTGGGTGCGGCGAAACCCGACGCGAACGGCTCTCCTCGTGACTCTGCCGATCCTCGCGGTCCTCGGTCGCTCGACCGTGCTCGCCGAGTCGCGACGTCTCGAGCAGATCGAAGGCGAGCGCGTCAAGTCGCTGAGTCAGTTGGTCGACGCCGAGTTGGCCATCGGTACCGGGGACGCCGCAGCCCAGGCGCTGGACGAGCTCGCGCGTCTGCGGCCGCGGGACCCCGACGTGGCCTTCGCGCGAGTACGCGTCGCGTTGGACGGACCGGGCAATTTCGATCCGGGTCGTCTGGCGAGGTCACCCGCGCGCCTGGCTGCGCTACGGCTCAGCCTCGCGGAGGCGGAGGCGTTGTTGAGCCACGAGCCGTGCTGGGAGCCGCTGATCAGGCTCGAGTCGTTGCTCGCGAGTGGACGGGTGCCTCTGCCCAGGGTGGAGCTTCCGGAGCTGAACTCGGACCTCCCCGTCGGCGTCGCGCGGCGCGCGATCGTTGCTTGGCGCTTCGTCGGAGCGGATCCACGCAAACTGCGTGCGGCCATCGTCGAGCTGTTCAAACGCGCGCCCAATGACGTCCGCGTGGCGCGGATGGCGGCCTTCGGTGCCGAAGGAGCGGAGGACCTCGTCAGCCTCGCGGCCGCATCGTCACTGCGGGCGCTCGACCCGGAGCGAGGCGGCTCTTGGTCCATAGTGCTGTTCACGGAACTCCGCTACCTCCGGTCCCTGGGCGGTGGCGCTGTGGCCTCGGAGATCGATCGGCTGCTCGCCGCCGCCGATGCGCTCGTCGAACGCTTCCCCATGGACCGTGAGGTGCTCTTCCACGCGGCCGACATCGCTTCGAACGACCCGACGCCCGGAGCACACTGGCGAGCGGCTCGGCTCTATGAGCGCTGCCTCGCCCTCGGTGACGCACCGGAGGTGCGCATCAACCTCGGCAATATCTATCTCGGAGGTGCCAACCGCTTGACCCGCTGGCCGAGTTCGAGCGGAAGTCCGATCGCGGACATCGTGCGCTACGGCTGTGGACTGGGCCGCAAGCAGCACCTCCTCCTGCGGGTCGAGGAACTCGCTTCCGGACTCGAGGCCTACCGCGGGCAAGCGCCGGAGTACTGGACCAACCGCTCCTGGACGGTGTTCCAGCTCGACGGGCCGAAGGCCGCTGCCCGATTGTTGGGCCGCGGACTCGAGTGGATTGGGCCGGATGCCGACGAGCTCTGGCTCGTGCACCTGATGCGGGCCGAGTTCGCACTCGATGCCCTCGACCAAGGGCGAGGAGATCCGATGGATGCGGCCGCGGCGTCGGCCAGTCTTCGTTGGTTGGCGGACCACGGCTTCCCGCCCGAGAACGGGCCGTGCGTGAGGATCTTCCAGTCCGCTGGGCGACACGGGGAGCCGACCTTGGCCCGGGACCTGTGGGATCGGCTCGACGCGGAGACGCAAACCAAGGCCACTCCGCTCTACGAGCTCTTCCTGGCTCCACTGCTGGACGAAGGGAGCTAGTGTCCTGGATCAGCAGTTCGGCGTCACTTCCCGGGCTGCGATGGCCGCTGGCGTCGCCAGCGCCTCCTCCGAGTATCGCAGCGGATACGCGTCGTCGGCGCGCCTAGCCAGCATCGATCGGACCTCCGGGCAGTGGTGCCGAATTTCCGATCCAGGACACTAGTCAGCAGCGGTCGCTGGGATCCGAGTCGCACGCGCTGGCAGCGAATCCTGGTGACCGCGGAGGGATTAGTCGCCCATCCCCGCGAGCTTGCGGGCGACGCCCTCGGCGCTCGCGTGGGCTTCGGTGTCGCCCAGCTCGGCGGCGCGGCGGTAGTGGGTCTGCGCGAGCTCGAGCAGGGCCTTGCGACCGCCGGGCCACGGCGTTGCTGGCTCGGCGTCGGCGTGGACGAAGAGGACGTCGCCGGCGAGGCGCGCGAGGGCTGCGGGCTCGCGGGCGGATTGCTCGCCGCGGGCGGCCACGGCCAGGCCGTTCTCGAGCCATTGGCGGCGTCGTTCGCCGTCGGGTTCGCGGGCGGGGGAGGCGAGCTGGATGGCTTGGAACCAGACCAGGATCTCCCAGCCCTCGGTCGCGCCGGGATCGAGCTCGAGGGCGCGTTCGGCCAGGGCGAAGGCCTGGGCCGGGCGTCCGGCGGCGAAGGCGGCGTCGACGCGGACCCATTGGGCGCTGGCGAAGACGCGGCCGATCGGGCCGAGGAGGGCTGCCGAGGCGGAGGGCGGCTTGGGGGGCGGGCGCCAGCGCTCGTCGGGGGCGAGACCGGTGAACTCGGCTGCGAGGGCGGCGATCAACACCGCTCCGACGACGGCGACGGAAGAGCGCTTCACCGCGTCGCACCTCCGCGGCGCCGCTCCAGCAGGGCGGTCGCCGACAGGCAGGCCAGGGACAGTCCGAGCGCGAGGCCAGCGCTGATCAGGGGCGGTGCGCCAGGGGACAGTCCGAGCGAGAGCGCCGATAGGTCGTCGAACAGGGTCGCGGCGGGCAGGTGCTCGACCAGGGGCGCGCCGCGCCAGGCGGCGATCCAGAGGGAGGCGAGCAGCGTGCCGGCCAGGCCGGCCGACAGTCCGCGCGTGAGCAGTGGCAACAGCGCCGCGGCCAAGGCGAGTCCGAGCCAGGTGCGGGCGGCGAGGGCCAGGCTCGCCAGCAGACCCGGTCGGGGAGACCCGAGCACCAACAGGCTGTTGGCCGGGACTCCGACGCCGGCGCCAACCGCGGGCCGCGCCAGCTCGACCAGCAGAGTTCCCGAGCCCGGTGGCAGATCGACCGACAGGGCGCGCCGGCCAGCGAAGGTCGAGCTGGCCGAGGTTCCCGGGCCGTCGCCGTCGAGCCGCCGCACGCGCAGCTCGACCGTGGCGCTGGGGTCGGCGGCCGGGAGGACCACCAGCTCGACCTGGATCCGCTCGGCGCGCGCCGGGAGGGGCGGCAGCTCGAAGCGCTCGACCTCGCCTTCCACGAGTAGGTTCAGCGCCGGATTGTCGAGACGGCCGACCACCGGCCGCACCGGCTCCGATCCCGCGCCCGCCGCCAGCTCCGCCGCGGCCGCGCAGGCGAGCAGGTGGAGCGCCGCGCCCGCGCAGGCTCCGAGCCACAGGCCGACCTGGCGCGGAAGCTCGCCCACCGGCGCCGCCGCGAAGCCCGCCCGCTCAGGTCCCTGGGTGCGCGCGTTCAGGGCCGCCACGCGCCACAGCACGAGCGGCGCGACCAACGCCAGCGCCGCACCCAGAACTCCCGAGCGGGCCTGGGCCGCGGCCACGGCGGGTGTCGACGGATCGAGCTCGCCGACCAGGCGCACGCTCGCGGGCATCCAGTCGCGGGTCGCGAGCAGGGTCAGCCACAGCGCCGTCGCGACCACCGCCCACGGCGACAGTGCGCGCCGCAGGGCCAGGCTCGCCAGGGCCAAGGCCCCGCGCACGTCGCGCACGCGCCGGCGATCATCCATCGCGCTCGACGCCCGCCGGCGCGCCGCGTCCGGTTGATCCCAGGGACCGGTACAGGGCGTCGAGGGCCGCCGCGGCCGGGCGCGTGGCGCGCACCACAGCCCCCCGCGCTTCGAGCTCGCGGCGCGCGGCGTCGAGGTCCTGGCTCCCCGCGCCTTCGATCTCGAGCTCCACGCGCGTCGCCCGCTCGGCCAGGGCGCGCGCGGACTCGTTCAGCACCACGCGGCCCTCGATCATCACGCTCACCCGCTCGCAGCGCCCGAAGAGGTCGTCGGGCCGGTGGGAACAGATCAGCGCCGCGGCGCCGCGGGCATGGGCTTCGTCGAGCCACTGCTCGAGCACCTCGGCGCCCTCGGCGTCGAGCCCCACGCTGGGCTCGTCGAGCAGCACCAGGTGCGGATCGGTGGCGAAGGCCTGGGCCAGGACGAAGCGCCGCCGCATGCCGCTCGAGAACTGGCCCAGGGAGCGCTTGGCGTCCGCGCCGAGGCCCGCGCGGTCGAGCAGCCTCAGCGCCCTGGATCGGGCCTCGCCGCCATGTAGCCCGCGCATACGCAGCAGCAGCTCCAGCACGACCCGCGCCGGCAGCTCGTCGGGGAAGGGACAGCCCTCGGTGGCGTAGCCGATGCGAGTGCGCACCGCCGCCGTGCGCGGATCACCGCCCAAGACCGAGAGCTCGCCGCCGTCGGCCGGATCGACACCGGCCAGGAGCCGCAGCAGGGTCGACTTGCCCGAGCCGTTGGGGCCGATCAGCCCGCCCACGGCTCCGGCCGCGAGGTCGAGGTCGACACCCCGCAGGACCGCACGCCGCGCCAGGAGGAAGCCCGAGCGATAGCTGCGCTTCAGGCCGCGCGCGAGGATGGCGACTGCCTGCGGGCCGGGGAGTGGTGCGGACTCGGTCGACACGGGTCAGCAGCCTGACGCCCGCGCGCGGCGCGCACAAGTCGCCCCTGGGGCCCAGGCTCGCTCGGGCCTTGGGGCCTGCTATCCTCCCCGGCCATGGCGCGACTCCTGATCCTCGAAGGCCCCGATCCGGGCCGCAGCGTCGACCTGGTCGCGGGCCAACGCATCGGGCGGCTGCGCGCCTGTGAGATCGCGATCGTCCACCCCTCGATCAGCCGCGAGCACGCGCGCATCGAGCAGCGTGGCGAGGACCTGTGGATCGTCGACCTGGACTCCAGCAACGGCCTGCGCGTGGCCGGTCAGCGCGTGCCCGAGGTCATGTTCGAGGAGGGGCTCGAGTTCGCCCTGGGTGGCCTCGAGGTGCGCTTCGTAGGCGACGGGGCGCCCGCCGACCCGATCGACGAGGACTTCGAGTTCGACGAGGGGCCGCCGCTCGAGGTGAGTTCCGCGTCCGTCGACGACGGAGCCAAGGGCAGCTCCGGCGCTGGCAGCGGCAACAGCGGCGGCCTGTCCCTGGAGGACCCCGCCGAGATCGAGTTGGCGTCGACCCGCCTCACCGACCGCGGCCAGACCCCGCAGGGCAGCGCGCACCGTGCTCCCTTGGCCAAGAGACCCGAGCCGACGCAGCTGTCGCCGCAAGCCGTGGGGGAGAGCCGTCGCCAGGAGGTCCTGCGCGAAGTCGCTGCCGAGCCGAGCGGCATCCTGCGTGGCGACCTGTCGCAGTACCCCGGCTGGGTGCAGGCTGGCGTCGTGATCGGCGCCCTGGTCTTCTTCGTCGCCGTGGCCTGGGGCGTCTTCGTCCTGGTCCAGGGCGCGAAGGGCTGAGCGCCAAGGACCGAGCGCGGATCGCAGCACAGCTGGTCTCGCGCTCCGAGATCCAATCACACGTCCGGGTCGATCACCCGTGCGAGCCAACGGATCATCCGTGTCTAGCCGCGACTTGGTCGCGGCCGCGATCAATCACCCGCGCGGCGAAGCGACGGCTGCTTCCCAGGCTGCGACCAAGCGAGCAGCGCTGTCGTCCCAGGATTCCAGGTCGACGCACGGCGTTGTCGCCTTCGCCAAGGCGATGCGGATCGCTGCAGCCATCTCGGCGGGGTCGTCGGCGTCGAAGCGCTCCGCGGCGTCGCCGGCCACTTCGCTGGGTGCACCGGAGCGACTCAGGGCCAAGGGCAAGCCGGCGCGGCGGGCCTCGTGCACGGGGATTCCGAAGCCCTCGAGGCGCGAAGGCAGGACCAAGCAGCCCGCGCCGGCGTAGAGCAGGGGCAGCTCCGAATCGTCCAGGGGACCCAAGAACCAGACCCGCGCGCCGACTCCCAGTTGCGCCGCCAAGCGGTCCAGCCGCGCGCGTTCGCCGCCCTTGGCCGCGCCGACCAGCACCAGGGGCGGGAGCGCCGGGTCCTCGGCCAAGGCTCGCAGGGCGAGGCCCAAGTTCTTGCGCGGTTCGAGGTGCCCCACGTGCAGCAGGTAGCCGGGCTCGAGGTAGCTGCGCGCCCGCGCGCCGCGCTCCACGACGCGCAGGTGGTCGCCGGCATTGGGCACTACGTCCGCGCGCCCGACGACGCGCGGATGGCGCAGTTGGAACTGCGCTCGCACCTCGTCGCTGACGAACAGCAAACGCGCCGCGCGGCGCGCGACCGCTCGGTAGGCGAAGCGACCGGCGAACGCGCGCAGGGAACCCACGAGCTCAGCATTCACCTGGCGCAGGTCGTGCAGGGTCACCGTCAGGGGCGTGCCGCGCAGGCCGCGCTTGGAAGGGATCGGCAGGTGTGCGGTGTGGACCAGGTCGAAGGGGCTGCCCGCGCCGGTTGCATGGTCGATGGCCGCAGCGACAGCGCGCGACTCCGCCCGCGCGCGGCGCGCGGGGGGACCGGCGGGGACCGCGGACTCGAGCAGTTCCACGTCCTCGCCGCAGTCGAAGCTCGGCGGCTCCGCGCCGACGAGCACGGCGAGGCTCCCGCCCCGCGCTCGCAACAGCCGCGCCGCGCGCGGGAGGAGTTCGGCGTTGTGTCGCTGGACGCCGCCCCGGGGTTGGCCGAGCACGGCCCCCAGCACCAACACGCGCGGTGAGCGCGCGCTCATGCGGACCCCTGGGTCAGCTCGCGCCACAACAGCGCGGTCGATTCGGCCCAGCGCTCCCAGGTGAACCGGGCGGCGCGCTCGCGGGCGGCGCGGCGCTGCTCTTCGGTCCAGGCCAGGGCGCGTCCGATCGCGGCGGCGAGCCCGGCGGAGTCCTCCGGATCGGCCAGCTCGGCGCAGCCCCCGGCCAACTCCTCCTGGGCGCCGCCGGGCGCGGCGACGACCGGAGTTCCTGTGGCCAGGGCCTCGAGCACCGGATGGGCGAAGCCCTCCGAGCGCGCCAGGGCCAGGACCGCGCCACTGGCGGCAAGGGCCAGGGGCAGGTCGGACTCCTCGATCCAGGGCACGTGGTGCAGTCGCTGACCCAGGCCGAGGGCGGCGGCGCGGGCGCGCGCGGCATCGAGGCCCGGGCCGTCCGGACCCGTCACCACCAGCCGCACCGAGCGCGGCAAGTGGGCCAGGGCCTCGACCGCGGCGCTGGCGCGCTTCTTGGTCCGACCACCGAGTGGCAAGAGCAGCGTCGCACGATCGAAGGGCTCGCCGCCCAACTCGACCGTCGGGCCACCCTCGCCCGCGGCCTCGCCGAAGCGCCGATCGACGCCCCAGGGGATCACACGCACGCGCTCGCCCGCCGAGCCCAGCTCGGCGCGCAGGTCGCGGGCCACGTGCTCTGACGGGCAGACGATGGCCCGCGCGAAGCGGCCGCCCAGCCGGATCCACAGACGGTGGCGCAGATCCGCGTTCTCGCTCTCCCCGTGGTGCCAGGGCAGCTCGTGCACGGTCTGGATCCGTGGGCCGGGCGCCGTGGGCGAGAAGCCCGACACGAAGGCGTGCACGCCGTCGACTTCCGAGCGACGCGCCGCCCGCCCCAGGCCGCGCAGGCGCCAGTGGCCGCGACTGCCGCCCATCGGGCCCAGGCGCACGGTCTCCACGTCGTCGCGACCGCGCAGGGCTTCGAGGCCCGAGCGCACGCAGCGCTGCAGGCTCAGCGGGTAGGGCGCGCGCAGCACGCACAGATCGACGCCGATGCGCGTCGCGGTGGGAGACCGGGGCGGGGTCACGGCGCTATCCTGCCCGGGTGGACAGCGAATCGCGAAGCGCCCTTCCGCGGGTGCTCTTCCTTTGCATCGGAAACGCCTGCCGGAGCCCCATGGGTGAGGGCTGGCTGAGACACCTGGCCGGCGACCGTTTCGAGGTGACTTCAGGGGGGCTGCGGCCCATCGGCGTGCACCCGCGGGCGATCCAGGTGATGGGGGAGGCGGGGGTCGACATCAGTGGGCTCAAGTCGACCTACGTGCACCGCGAGCTCGAGCGCCCGCCGGACGTGTTGATCGCCCTCTCGCGCCAGGCCCTGAGTGCCTGCCCGCCCCTGCCGGGCCGCACCCGGGTCCTGCGCTGGCCGGTACCCGATCCCTACACCGTACGCGGCGACGAAGCGGTGGTGTTGCGGGCCTTCCGCGGGGCGCGCGACGAGATCCGCGAGCGGGTCGAGGACTGGCTCGCCGCGGGCGCGCCGACCTCCGAGTAGGCCGGCACTGGGCGTCGCCGGGTCTCGCGCCGTTGCGTACTCCGCGAGCGACCGTACTCCGCGAGCGACCGTGCTCCGCCAGTCGCGTCGACCCACCGCTGGCGCCGCCCGCCGAACGCAATCGGCGCCGGACCCCGTGGGGCCCGGCGCCGATCGCGTTCGGAGCGCGCTGGCTGAGCTGGCGCGGACGACGGGGCTCGCGCCTCGCGTGAGACCGTGGCCTCGCGCTTCGCGCGACGGACCTACTCGCGCATGCGCACGCCGGTCGCCATCAACTGGAACTCGCGCACCGATCCGACGTGGGCCATGGCCTCTTCGTGCTTGCCGGCGTCCTCGAGCAGGTGCTTCACGTCCGCTTCGGGGGTCTCGACGATCGAGAACACGCCTTCCATGCGCGCGGTGCGCCCGGCGGACTCGATCGGAACGAAGAAGGCGTAGTCCTGGAAGCGCACGCGCATCTCCTCGTCGCCGCCCTTGACGATCATCCAGCAACCCTTCTTGGTGCAGGCGGCGTCGACGGTGCCCTCGACCACGACCGTTTGGCCGTCGAAGGCCTCCGCGCGCGCCAAGAGGTCGGCCGCGGCGATCGGGGTGGTCTCGTCGACGTCACCGCCGTACACGTCCCATCCGGCTACCGGGGCCGCGGTGATCAGGCCGAGGTCCTGGCCGGACTCGACCACTTCGACGGGCGTCGACGAGCCCTCTTGCTGGGACTCGTGCGCGGAGTTGCTGGCGCAGGCGGCGAGGGTGGTGAGGGCTGCGCCGGCGAGGGCGGCGGTGAACTTGGAGCGCATGGTCGCAGTGGGGTCGATCGTTCGATGGCGGCGGATCCGGGCCGTTACGTGGGGGGCGGCCTGGGGCCACACAGGCTAGCAGGGCCTCCCGGAGCGGACTAGCTCAGGGGTGCTCCGGCGGCGGTCCCCGCGTCGGGGACGGGCGGCGGTGCTCCACGCGGCGGTGCTCCACGCGGCTATGCTCCGCGCAATGGATCTCGGACTGGCGGAGTCGACGGTGCTGATCACCGGCGCATCGGGCGGTATCGGGCGTGCCCTGGCGCGGACCTTCGCCGCCGAGGGCGTGCGCCTGGTCCTTACGGGCCACGACCGCATCGCGGAGCTGACCACCTGGGCCGCGGAGGAATTCGGCGAGCGCGCCCTGTGCGTGGCCGCCGACGTGCGCGAGGCGGAGCAGGTCGACGCGGCCTTCGAGGCCGGCGCGGCGCGCTTCGGACGCGTGGACGCGGCGATCGCCAATGCGGGGGTCTGGCCGATCGAGGACCTCCCGCTGCACCGGATCGACGGGGCGCGCCTGGCGCAGACCATCGCGATCAACCTGCTCGGCGCGGTGCACACGGCCAGGGCTTTCATGCAGACCCTGGAGCGCCTCGGGCCCGTCGCGGGTCGCGGGGCGGCGATGGTCTGCATCGGCTCCACCGCCGGCCGCTTCGGCGAGCGCGGGCACGCCGACTACGCCCTGGCCAAGGCCGGCCTGGTGGGGCTGGTCCAATCGCTCAAGAACGAGCTGCCCAGGATCGATCCCCTGGCCCGAATCAACCTGGTCGAGCCCGGCTGGACGGTGACGGAGATGGCGCGGGCCGCGCTCGAGGACGATGGCGCGGTGGGGCGGACCCTCACGACCATGGCCCTGCGACGCCTGGGGCGCGCGGACGACGTGGCGCGGGTCTGTGCGTGCCTGTGCTCGCCCTCGGCCTCGGCCCATGTGACCGGGCAGACGATCACCGTCGCCGGGGGCATGGAGGGGCGCGTCCTGTGGGACCGCTCCGAGATCGACGTCGACGCCGTGAGGCGCTCGGCACGCGGTCGATAGGCGCGCGTTGCGCTCAGTCGGTGGTGCCGGACGCCGCGGTGCAGAAGCCGATCATCCAGCGCGAAGTGGCCGAGAGGCCATCGACGTCGCCGCCGGCGGTGCCAGCGGGGGCGTCGTAGGACTCCATGCGCTCGATCGCCGCCAGGGTCACCGCTCCGGGCCCGTGGGCGGCCAAGTGACGGCCCGACGCGACGCAGGAGGCACTGGCCCCGGCGAGGGCGGCCCATCCCAGCACGGCGCCAATGCGGCGGCGGCGTGCGTCCACTGTGGTCTGGGGCATGGTGTTCCGTCCTCCTGAGCAAGTCTCCGGGCTCGAACGAAGGATCGGCTTCGCGCCCCCGCGAGCTTGAGGGCGCGGCCGATCCGCTCCGCGGCCCCACGCCGGTTACGGCGTCTTCACGCGCGCCGCGCGAACTTTCTCGAAACGGGAGAACCATCGGTGCGGGTGCCGACGATCCCCAGTTGCTTCACGGGGAGCGCGTCGCCTGGGCCGGCGGCTTGCTTACCAGTCGCCACTCCCCGCATGCCCCTACTTGCTCGACCCGAGGCTCCGGAGCCATTGCCCACCTTGTCTGCGGTTTCCCCGGCGTTCGCGACGTCGGAGGAAGCCTCACTGGCAGCCCGCTCGGGCTCCTCGGATCCCTCGGGGGGCCGATGCATCGAGTCGGGCTGCCCTCCTCGTTCACGACCGGCGCGCGCCGCACTCCCAGGTAGGTCGATCTCCGCTGGGCCCTCGGGCCGGGCGCCACGTCAGCATCGAAAGTGGAGGGAGGTACAGCGAGCCGGTTCGCGGTGGCCCTCTGCGCGGGCCCGGCCAAAGGGATCTCGGTCGGGCCCGTCTCTCGTTCGGCGACCCACGAAGCCCCGCCAGCGGAGCCGGCAGGGGCAAATGCGAATTTGTGGGTAATGCGAGAACCGAGGGGCCAGGACTGGACGAGCCCCGGATCCGACCTCAGCCCAGCAGGGGTGAAGGTCGCGTACGATCGGATCGTTGCCCTGCTCCCCAGGTGCGCTCGATCCCCGACCGGAGATCCCACCCTTGAAGACCCTGCTCCAGTACTTCGTCGCGTCGAGTTTTCTCGCGCCATGCCTCGCCCTGACGGCTGCCGCCCAATCTCCGCCCTTCTACCCAGTGGGGCTGCAACTCCCCGCGGATCCGGCGGATGACATCGAGCTACCGACCTCGGGTCCGGGGGCGGTCGCCGCTCCCCTGCGTACCTTCGAGGTGGGCAAGCTCACCGACGACGACGATCCCGACGGCCTGCTGCTGGCCGGTGACGGTCTGCACGTCGTGATCGGCGTCGGTCGCTATGGCTACGTCGAGAAGATCGCCAGCGGCGTTACGGCGGCGACGATCCTGCCCTCGGCCTCGCCCGTCTACGCGGGTTCGATCGTGGCCTCGGTGCCCGGGGGCTTGCAGCGCTTCGTCTACGACACGAGCACGGGCGACTACGTCCCGCACGCGATCGTCAACACGGGTGCCGAGTGGATCGGCGTGACCCAGATGATCCGGGCCAACCTGGACGGTGATCCGCGAGCGGACATGCTGACGATCTCGCCGGTCGACGACACGATCGTGCGCGGTTGGGGCATCGGTGCGGGCGGGACCATGAGCCCGTACTTCTGGCTCCAGTTCGCGGACTCGGTGCAGCAGATCGCCGTCCTGGACTACGACGGCGACGGAATCGACGACGTGGCCACGCTCGGCACGTCGTTCTTGAGGATCACCACGGTCGCCGGGGTGTCCCTGGGCCAGTGGGCGGTCCCCGGGCCGGGTGGCACCATTGCGACCGTGCGCGGCACGACGATCCAGCCCGGCGACCGCCTCGCCTGGGGCCGCCGCGACGCCACGGACAGCTTCCACGAGCTGCTGCTGCTCGCGCCCGCGAACTCCGCGCCGACGCCCCTGCGGATGACCTTCCGCGTGGACGCCAACGGCACCGACACCGATGTCGACGTGGTCGGCTTCTCGGCCGCCGACAGCGACGGTGACGGAGACATGGACCTGTTGGTCACCCAGCGCACCTTCGGCGCCGGCTTCGTCCTGGGCAACAGTGGCGTGCTCGAGCCTGCCTTCGCGACGGGCCCCGAGGACTACCGCGTGCACGCCTACACGACCAACCCGGGTGCCTCGGTCATCGGTGCCCAGCCCAATGGTGTCTTCACCGACATCGACCAGTCGGGCGAGGCCGACGTGCTGTGTCCCTTCACCGCGTTGAACTCGATTGTTGTGGTCAGCGCACCGATCTTCTTCCTCACCGGTGGGAGCTTCTTCGGGGACAGCTCGACGGTCGAGTTCGTCGGCCTGGCAGAGCACGAGCTGACTTCCAACGGCTTCGAGGCGCCCTACCGGGTCTACTTCGACATCCCGAGCGGGATCCCGATCGCCAGCTTCACCCACCTTCAGATCCAGGTCTGGGAGCAGAACCCGGGGCAGCAGGTGTCGGCGGTGGGCCTGTCCAACAAGCTGTATCCCTTCCCGACCTTGACGGGCTCGCAGACCACCGAGGACTGGCGGCACATCGGCGTCAACCTCGACTGGGGGCAGCCGGCCCTCGACCCCTGGCCCGACGGTCGGAACATCTTCCTGACCATGCGCCTGGTCCAGTCGAGTGGCGGGTCCCAGCCGACGATCTCGAACCCCGGTCGCTGGTTCGTCTCGGCCATGACCCTGGATCCCGACCTCGCCGACCTGGAGGACCAGACCTACCAGCTCCAACTCCAGAGCGACCCCTACTTCCTGCGTGAGCGGTCGGTCCTGCCGCTCCAGATGCCCGGGACGTACGGAGCGGGGATCGTGCTCGGGCTGAGCGTCGACCTGGGTCGCGTCGGCAACTTCGCGGACGTGCCCATGCCGGCGGTGCTCGAGACCTCGCCGGTCCCGGGCGTGGTGTTCTTCTGGGACGAGCCCTCGCAGCTCTGAGTCCTGGCCGGCGCCCGCAGCCCCGGCTGCGGTCCTCGCTCGCGACCCCGACGGCTTCAGGCGCGCGCACCGGTGTCGGCACCGGTGCGCGCGCCGAGCGTTCGGCGCCGCAGGGCGAGCGCAACGGCGGCCGCGAGCAATGCGGCGGGCGTGACGACCAGTAGCCACCACGAAGGGTCAGGGGAGCGCGACGGTCGTCCCTCCAGAGGACTGCGCGGCGAGCCCAGCAGTTGCACCTGGGCCAGCTCGAATGCCCGCAGTCGATCGCCGGCGCCGAGAGTCGCGCGCGCGGCGCGCAGGGCCTCGGCGGCCGATGTGCCCTGCGCCAGGTGACGGTGCACTTCGAGCGCGAGGTCCTGGGCCAGGCTGTACTCGAGCTTGGAACCGGTGGTCAGAACGCCGCTGGCCCCCCGCGCCAACAGGGCCCCCGCCAGGTTTGCCGGCTCGTCGTCACCGGTGCGGCGGGGACCGACCGACGTTCCGCAGGAGGTCAACAGGACCAGGCCCCGCGGTTGCTTCGGCAGCTGCTGAAGGTCCTCGGACCAGACCAGGCCGAGTTCATCGCCCTCGCCGAACAGAACCAGCCCTGAACCCCGCTCGCGAAAGGGGTCTTGCACGCCATGGGCCAGGACCTGGACCACTGCGGCGCGATCGAGGGCGCGGGTCAGGTCGTCCAGGGTCGGTGGCGGATCGAGCAGCAGCGCGCAGGCGTCCTCGCCGTAGGGGGCGAGCAGAGGAAGCAGCCGGTTCGCATCCAACTCCACGCGCGCCAAGCCCGGATGGAGCTCGAGCACTGCATCGGTGGGGGACAGGTAGGCCAGGAGTGCGAAGTCGATCGCGCCCTCCCGCGGCTCCTCGGCCGCTGAGCGGGAACGGCGCAGTCGAGCGTCCTCGAGGGCGAGCGGGAGCGATGGCGTGACCACCACGGCCAGGGCCTCGCCCAACAGTCGGCCGTCGGGGGTGCCGAGGGCCTCCACCTGGAGGCCCTGGAGAACTTCGGCGCCGACGACGGTCGCAGCCTTCCACTCGCGCACCAGCTCCCAGGCCGCCTGGGGCAGGAGGTCGGCACCCAAGGATCGGCTGGCCTCGGTCAGCCCTTGCAGCCGCTCGCCCTGGGCCATGGGCGATGCCCCGGGGGGCAGTCGACGCTGCAGGTCGGCGCCCAGCGCGAGGCAGCGCGGGTTCAGCCGCCCGCCGCCGATCAACTCGAAGTGCTCGATGCGCTCGGCGTCAATGGCCAACAGGTGCACCGTCGGCTCGGTCACCACGTAGACGAGGAGTCCCTCGCCGGGGCCCAGGAGGTCCGCCCGCACCTGCCCCAGGTCGCCGGCTGCGGTTTCGCCGCGCCGTGCGAGGGAGCCCATGGCCTGGGCTCGCAGGACCTGCTCGAAGGCGGTCGCGAGGCCCCGCTCGCCGTCCAGGCGCGCGTGCACGCGGACCAGTTCGCCGAGTAGCGCCCGGCGATCCTCCGTCTCGAGGAAGCCCACGCCGCCCGCGTCGACGCCGACCCGGGACCAGGAATCGAGCAGGGTCTCGAGCCCGACCTCGAGCTCCGCCGCGATCTCTCGCAGACGCGCCTCGTCGGCCCCCTCGCGACAGCTCAACTCGGCTTCGTCGGCCAACAGGCGCAGCTCGCGCGTGCCCAGCCGGGAGCGGTCTTGGCCCCAACCGGCCAGGCGTGTTCGCGCGAGATCGAGCCAGCGTCGTGCCGTGGCCGCGTCCCCGGCGCCCAGGGCGATCTCCGCCAACATCCACTCGGCGTCGAGCTCGGCGACCTGGTCGAGTTGGCCACTGGCCAGGGCCTGCTCGAGCAAGACGGCGCCTCTGGGCTCCGCGTCCGCTTGCTGCAGCTCGATGCTGCCCAGGGCCATGCCGCGCAGCCAACGAACCTCGGCGTGTCCCTCCTGCGCCAGCCCGCTGGCGACGATCTCGTCCACCGCGCGCAGGGTCGCCTGGTAGTCCTGGCCGAGGAAGTCGCAGGAGGCGAGGGCGACCTGCGCGTCGAGCTCCAGTTGAGGGTCCTGCGCGGACCGGGCCAGGGAGAGCTGCTCCCAGGCGATCGCTGCCGCGCGGTCCACGCGCCCCAACTCGAGCTCGAGGCGGGCGCGCTGACCCAGGGCCATGCCCCGCACGCGGCGATGGAGCACACCGATCTCGCGCTGTTGTGCCGTGGCGCTGTCGTTCTGAAGCGTGCGCTCGTCGTAGAGGGAGTCGCCCGAGATCAGCCGATCGGTCGCGGCGATGCCGTCCTCCCAGCGCCCTTGCAGCCGCGCGACCTGGACCTCCACCAGTTGCAGCAACGGTCGGTAGATCCAACTGTCGTGCTGCGCGAGACCGGACTCGACCACTTCCAAGGCTTCGTCCAGCCTGCCGGCCAGGACCAGGCCCTGGGCCAGGTCGTAGTAGACCGCGGCGGCCCGGTCGGGGTGCCCGAGTCGGTCGGCGATCCTGCGAGCGCGAGTCAGGACCTCGAGCGACCGCCCGTCAGCGACGCGCTCGGCCACCGCGCGGGACAGCACCAACCAGGTGCCGGCGGAACTCGCCAGGTCGCTGTCCAGGGCCGCAGCCGCGTCGAACTCGGCGCAACGGGCCGTGAGCCAATGCGCGAGGGCTTCGAGAACCGCCGGCCCACGCTCGGCGTCGTCGAGCTCTCCGGCCCAGCCCAACGCGGTCGCGAGGTCCGCGTCGGCGCCCGCGTCCGGTTGCCCCTGCCCGCCGACCGGGGGCGGCGACATCGCGAAAGGCGCGGCCGACGACACCGCGAAGTGCGCGGCCGACGACACCGCGAAGTGCGCGGCCGACGACACCGCGAAGGGCGCGGCCGGGGGCGCGATCAGGGTCAGGGCGACGAGCGCCAGGCCCGCACGACGTAGGGCTCCGGTCCGGCGCTGTTGCGCGACACCTGTGCCAGGGTCCAGCGGATCGCGGACGGCCAGTCGCGCTCCACGGCCGGCGCATTCCAGGAGGACTCCAGCAGGGGCGGCGGGGCGGCCAGCAGGTTCAGCTCGGACCCGGGGGTGTCGTCGTACACGCGCAGCTCGAAGGTCCAACCGGGCGGCAGCTCGAGGTCCCATTCGAAGCGAGCATAGCTCGTCACTTCCCCGGCGGGGCTGGCCCCGCGCAGCTCCTCGCCGAGGAACACGGGTTGCTGCGGCACGGATTCGGGCGCATCGCCGGCCCAATCGACGAAGGGCAGGATCAGGAGTGCCGCCGCCGCGGCGACGACGACGATCACGGTTCGCCAGGGCGGCGCACCCGCCTCGCGGCGCTCGTCGTCGCTGTCCTCGACCCCTTCCTCGCCAGGCGACGGTGTGGACTCGTGCGGAGTCGCACCCTGCTCCCCGTCAGCGACGCCGCCAGGGCTCGAGTAGGCATGGCTGGCCACCGTGGCGAGCAGTCGCTCCTCGCCTTCGGCCCAGCTCGAGCCGCTCGCCTCCGAGAGGATCTGGTCTCGCATGGCACGGGCATCGAGGTCGCGCTGGAGCCGTCGCAGGGCGTCCAGTCGGTCCAGGAAAAACGGGTCGCGCTGCACGGCAATCAGCACTTGCGGTGCGTCCTCGGGCAACTCTCCGCTGACGACCCTGCGCATCAGGGCCTCGCTCTCACTCTGCTCCGGTGTCACGCTTCGTACTCCTTGCGGCGGGGTTCCATGAACTCCTGCAGCTTGGTCAGTCCGCGGTAATAGCGGGTCTTGGCAGTGTTCGGAGAGCAGCCCAGGCGCTCACCGATCGATTCGAAGGTCAGATCGTCGAAGTGCTTCATGCGGACCACCTCGCGCTCCGAGTCGGTCAGGGTCGCCAGGCCGGAGTCGATGTCGGCTGAGATGCGATTCAGGACCTCGGCTCCGTCGGCTGAAGACACCGGCAACTCGAGCTCGACGTCCTCGACCGGTCGCGGCCGTCGGCGGCGCCCGCGGGCGGCGTTCAAGAACTCGAAGCGGCAGATGCCGTAGACCCACCCGTCGAACTCCGCGCGCCCGTCGTAGCGATCGAGCTTGCGCAGGATGACCGTGGCCGTGTCCTGAACCAGGTCGGCCAGGTCGTGCTCGTCCAGCGGTCGGCCCGAGCGGGCATTCAGGCCGCGCAGGATGCGCGGCACGATCCGCAGGCGCTCACCGAGGCCGTGGATGCACGTGGCGGAGCCCGACAGGAAGCCCCGGGTCAGGGCCAGGTCGGCCTGGGGGTCGCCGAGGACCCGTTCCGAGCCTCGCTCGCCCGACGACGATCCTCGGTCCGCAGACGTGGGGCCCGACATGGCTGTGAATCGTACTGCTAACGCTGGATCACTCCACTGCATCGGTCCCCTCGGTGGGCGCGGACGGCCGGACGCTCCGGGCGCCATCGCCCCGGTCTCGTCGCCGCTGCCGCGGAGGGTTCTGGAATTCGCGGCCTTGCGCCGTCGGATCCCCCGGGCGGCCGGTCGCGGGCCGGCCCGAACGGCGAGCGGGAGCCGATCGGTCGGCTCCCGCTGCCCGCGCGCTCCGGAAGGGCCTGGTGCCTCCCCCGGGGCGTCAGCTCCCGATCGTCAGCAGGAATTCTCCGTTGACCTTCGTGCGGCGCATCTTCTGGATCAGCATCTCCATGGCCTCGACCGGATCGAGCTCGTTGAGCACCTTGCGCAGCATCCACACGCGCTCGAGCTCGCCCTCGGTGAAGAGCAGCTCCTCCTTGCGGGTGCCGGAGCGGTTGATGTCGATGGCCGGGAAGATACGGCGGTCGGACAGGCGCCGCTCGAGCACCAGCTCCATGTTGCCGGTGCCCTTGAACTCCTCGAAGATGACCTCGTCCATCTTCGAGCCGGTCTCGATCAGGGCCGTGCCGAGGATCGTGAGCGAGCCGCCGTTCTCGATGTTGCGCGCCGACCCGAAGAACTGCTTCGGCATCTGCAGGGCCGTGGCCTCGATGCCGCCCGAGAGCAGCTTGCCGTCGCTGGGCGCCTCCTGGTTGCTGGCGCGGGCCAGGCGGGTGATCGAGTCCAAGAGGATCACCACGTCCTCCCCGGCCTCGACCAGGCAGCGCGCCCGCTCCATGACCATCCGCGCCACCTTCACGTGACGCGCCGCGGGCTCGTCGAAAGTCGAGCTGATGATCTCGCGCTTGTCGCTGGCCAGGGAGCGAGCGAAGTCCGTGACCTCCTCGGGCCGCTCGTCCAAGAGCAGGATGATCAGGTGCGCGTCGGGGGCGTTGGCGATGATCGAGTTGGCGATCTGGTGCAAGAGCACCGTCTTGCCGGTCCGCGGAGGGGCCACGATCAGCCCGCGCTGGCCACGCCCGATGGGGGTGATCAGGTCGACGATCCGCATCTCGAGCGGATTCTCGGCGGCCCCCTCGAGGGTCATGCGCTCCTCCGGGTAGAGGGGCACGAGCTCCTTGAAGGGCGTGCGGATGGCCGCCTCGTCGGGGTCGTGCTTGTCGATCGACTCGACGTCCCAGAGGCAGAAGTAGCGCTCGCCCTCGGCGCTGGGCCGCAGGGTCCCGACCACCGTCATGCCCGTACGCATGCCGTAGAGGTCGACCGTCGAGCGGGGCACGTAGACGTCTTCCTCGGAGGCCAGGTAGCTGTTGTGGGCCACGCGCAGGAACGCGTGCTTGTCGTCGAGCACCTCGAGCACGCCCGAAGTGGTGATCGGCACGTGCTTGGCGATGCGCGACTGGGTGATGGTCCAGACCACGTCGCGGCGGCTGCGCGCGTCGTCGACATCGACCTTCTCCTTCTCGGCGATCTCGTGCAGATCGGCCAGGTTCAGCTCCTGCAGCTCGGAGTAGGAGACCGCCTTGGGCTTGGTCTTGCGCGTCGCCGGCGGGAGCTCGTCCCACAGGCGTTCGGCGTCGTCCTCGGACAGGTCGGCGGGCAGCGCCTCGAAGTCGACTCGCACCTCGAAGCTGTCGAGCTGCGGCCTGTTCTTCTGGAAGAACTTGGGACGTTGACGGTTGCGCTTCTTGGTGGCCATCGGCGGCGGGACGGGCCCGCTGGGTTGCTGCTGCGGTCGGACGGCGGGGGCCGCCGGCGTGGGCGAAGGTGGGGGAGGTCGTTGATGGGGCCGCCGCGCGTCAGCGATCGGCCGCGAGCAGCTCGGCGCGCAGGCCAGCGGCCGCGCGGGCGAGGTCCTCGCGCGACCCGTCGTTGGAGAGGACGTGGTCGGCTCGGTCACGCTTGCGGTCCAGCGGGAGTTGCGCGCGCTCGCGTCGCGCCACGTCCCCGGGGGGCCAGCCGCGGTCCCGGACCGCCCGCAGGTCGCGGTCTTCCAGGGCGGCGTCGACGAACACCAGGGCGTCGCACTCACGCGCCAGGCCGTGCCCGTCGTCGTGCTCCAGGAGCAACGGCACGTCGAGGACTGCCACGGGCACCCCGCCCAGGCGAGCCTCGGCGAGGCGGGCGCGGATGTTGGCACGAACCCGCGGGTGAATCCAGCCTTCGAGAAGCCGCCTGCGGTCCGGGTCGGAGAACACGATCCGCGCCAGGGCGGCTCGATCGGGGGACCCGTCGGGGCCCAGGGCCCACGAACCGAAGGCCTGGGCGACCAGGCCGGAGACCTCGGGACTGGCCAACACCTCGTGGGCCAGGGTGTCGGCGTCGATCACCACGCCCATTGGCCCGGCCAAGGTGGTGGCGACCAGGGACTTGCCGGACGCGATCCCCCCGAGCACCCCGACCACGAGGGTGGCGGCGGGGCCGGTCGGTCGGAGGGCGTCGGAGGCGGGCATGTGGTGGTGGGGGCTGTCGAGCCGTGGGTGCCGGATCCTAGTGCCCTGGACCCGGAATTCGGCGGCACTCCACAAGTAGAAGTCGGGTCGAGGGGCGGGCCCTCGCGCGGAGGGTCGATTGGCCGACTCGGACCTGCGATCGACCGCACGAGTGAATCGCCACAGCCTGGCACTGGATCTGTCAACCACCGCCGCGCGAGGGGATAGAGGCCAGCGCCGGCGGCACCGGGCGGGACTCGATCCTTGCTCCGCTGCGACCGGTCGGGTATCACCACCCGCCGTCCCGGACGTTACCGGTGCCCTGACAGGGCCCTGTACGCCGCTACCTTCTCTGACCGACCCGCACGCGCCGATCGACCTGCACGATTGCGCGAGGGGGTCCGAAGCGACCTGGGTGACTTCCGCCGGTCGTGGTGCACCGGTCCCGGTGTCCGATCCCATGGGCTCGGGCCGGTGCCAGCATCCGCAGCCGTGCTAGCATCCGCGGCCGGTAGCATCCCGCCGCCGGTAACAACCCCCGACGTCAGCTCCTATCATCGCCCCCGCATCCCCCAGTGGTCCGCCGGTACTTCGGTCGGGCCCCGTGTGGAGGCGCATCCCCACCCTCGGCCCGGCTCGTCCGGTCGCCGAAAAGACCCTCACAGGTTCCAGCTCCATGTCGAGTGCCAAGCGCGGTGCCGCACAAGTCAGCGTGGTTTGGGTGATCACCTTCGGGGTGATCGCTCTGGCGTCGATCTTCTTCGGCTACATCGCCCAGGACGACAAGGCCATCATGGTGACCGAGCGCGACAGCGCCGTCGCCGAGATGGCTGACTCCGACGCCAAGTTCGAGGGCGCCCAGGACGCGCGCCGCGAGGTTTCGCGGGTGCTCGGCTTCTACGACACGACCAGCGCGGATATCGACTCCAACGTCGATACCGCCAAGGCCGCGCTCGAGTCCTTCAAGGACACCTTCAGCGAGGCCGGGGACCTGGAAGGCAACTTCCAGGCGGTGCTGCCGATCGCCGAGCGGATGTACCGCAGCAAGGTCGCGGAACTCTCCGAGCTGCAGTCGACGATCACCCGCCAGCAGGGTGAGATCGACACGGTCAAGACCCAGCGCGACAACGACCTGCGCGCCAAGGATGAGGAGATCACCCGCCTCTCCAACCAGCTCCGCGACGAGCAGGCCAACGCCAGCGAGCGCGAGGACGAGCTGCAGCGCCGCTTGGCCCAGGCATCTGGCCAGGCTGACGACCTCGACCAGCGTGTGCGTCAGCTGCAGCGCGACATGGATGTGCTGGGCCGCGACAAGGATCGCGAGATCGCCATGCTGCGCGGCCGTCTGACCGAGCAGGGCGAGAAGCTCGCCTTCCTGCGCCCCGCGGCGCGCGAGCTGCCCGACGCCCGCATCGTTTCGGTCAGCTCCGAGCTGGGCCTGGCCTGGATCGACATCGGCGCCAACCAGCGCCTGGCGCGCGGCGTCGGGTTCAAGATCCAGAGCGGCAAGCCCGGAGCCCAAGAGGTCAAGGCCATCGCTGAAGTGACCCAGGTCATGGCCGACATGGCCGAGATCCAGATCAGCGGTCTGGTCGATCCCTTCGACCCGGTCGTCCCCGGCGACGTGCTGATCAACGAGCTCTACGACCCGACCGGCGAGCGCAACGCGGTGCTCATCGGCCGCTTCTCGGGGTCCTACGACGAGGGCCAACTGCGCGCGCTGCTGGGCCGCATGGGCATCAACGTCCAAGACTCCCTGAGCCTGACCACGGACTACGCCATCGTCGGCTCGGAGGTCTACGTGGACGAGTTCGGTGACGCCTACGAGGAGCCCGTCGACCCGAGCAACCTTCCGATCTACTCGGAAGCCGTGGCGCAGGGCTGCAAGGTGATCCCGATCGCGCAGGTGCGCGAGTACTTCAAGTTCTAGAGCCGCGCTCGGAGCTCGGTCGGGCAGCCTTCGCGAGGCTCTCCCCCCGGCTCCGACACCAGGCCCGCCTGCCCGGCCCCCGCTGTCCGAACGGATGGTGGGGGCCGCGGCAATTCCGGGGCCGGGTCCGGCGGTCGCTGTTCAGGCGCGCCACTCGGGACGAGGCGGCCTGCGGCCGCTAACCTGTGCCCCCCGCGGCTGGCTTGCGGCGGGATCGAATGGCGAGCAAAGGAACGAGCAGCGAGCAGCAGCCGCCGGCGGACGGCGCACGCATGTCCCTCGCGGACCACCTCGATGAGCTGCGATCACGCCTCATCAAGGGGCTCGTTGGCGTGGTGCTCGCCTTCGCGGTCGGCTGGTTCTTCAAGGACCAGGTCTACGACATCGTGTCGGAGCCCTACCACCAGGCGGTCAGCTGGCTCAACGCGGACTTGGTCCAGCGCTTCGAGACCCGTCTAGCGGAGAATCCGAAGCTGGAGCGCACCCAGTTCTTCCAGACCGCGGACCCGGGCGACCAGCGGCTGCTCGAACCGATCAGCCACCGCGCCCTGGCCACCGGGAGCGCCGAGGCGTTCATGGTGCACCTCAAGGCCGTGTTCTACCTGGCGCTGTTCGTCGGCGGCCCGCTGCTGATCTGGCAGATGTGGATGTTCATCGCCGCCGGGCTCTACGACAAGGAGCGCAGGGTCGTCCTGACGTACCTTCCAGCGAGCCTGGCGCTGTTCCTGGGCGGGGTGCTGTTCGGCTACTTCGTACTGGTGCCCTACGCGATCTTCTACTTGAACAGCACGGTGTCCCTGGAGGACTTCCGCTTCGAGCTGCGGATCGCCGAGTACTTCACCTTCCTGTCGTCCCTCTGCCTGGGGCTCGGCGTGGTGTTCCAGTTGCCGATCGTGATGAACGCCCTGGCCCGCGCGGGAATGGTCAAGACCAGCTCGATGGCCAACTTCCGCGGCTACTTCGCACTTCTGTCCTTCGTCGTGGCGGCCGTGATCACGCCCCCCGACCCGTTCACCCAACTGATGATGGCGGTGCCGATGATCCTGCTCTACGAGCTCGGCCTGTGGACTTCGCGCATGGGCTTGCGGAAGGACGGCGCATTGGTACCGGCGGGGGGCACGCACCCCGGAGGCGACTCTTGACGGGTCCCCTGCGGGTGGCCTGCCTTTCCATCGGCGACGAGCTCTTGAGCGGTCGCCACGCGGACCTCGACGCGCCCCAGGTGGCGCGGGCCCTGGGCGAGATGGGGCTGGTGGTCGATCGCGTCGAAGTCATCCCCGACGACGAGCAGACCATCGCCGAAGCTGTCGGGCGCCTGCGCGGGCCCCACGCTGTGATCGTCACCAGCGGCGGACTGGGACCGACCCTGGATGACGTGACTCGTCACGCCGTCGCCCGGGCGGCTGGCGTCGAGCTCGTGCACTCGGAGGTGGCCTGGGCCGCAGTGCGCGTCTGGTTCGAGCGCCGCGGGGTCGAGCCGCCGGCGAGCAACCGGCGCCAGGCCCTGATCCCCACCGGCGCCGTGATCCTGCCCAACTCCAAGGGCACCGCGCCGGGCTTCCTGCTGGAGCTCGACCCCGAGACCATCCTGGCGGTCCTGCCGGGCCCGCCGGGCGAGCTGGTCGCGATGCTCCAGGACGAACTCGTGCCGCGCCTGCGGTCGCGCTTCGGCGGCGACCTGAACCTGATGCGCCACGAGTTCGCCCTGTTCGGCCTCCCGGAGTCGGAGTTCGCCCAGCTGGCCGGGGATTGGATGAGTCGCGAGGCGATTCCGCGCATGGGGGTCAGTGCCCGCGACGGCGTCCTGGCCGTGACCCTGGTTTCCCGCGAGGATGGCGCCGAGCTGCTGGTGGCCGCCCGCGCGGCGGAGTTTCGCGAGCGCTTCGCCCATTGGATCTACTCCGAGCGCGACGAGGCCCTGGCGACGACTGTCGGCCGTCGACTGCTCGCGTCAGGCACGACCGTGACCTTCGCCGAGTCCTGTACCGGTGGTGGCATCGGGCGCTCGCTGACCAGCGTGCCGGGCATCAGCGGCGTGCTGCGCGAGGGGTGGGTCACCTACAGCGACGAGGCCAAGCGCGAGCGGCTCGGAGTTCCCGCGGAGCTCCTCACGCGCCACGGAGCCGTTTCCGCCGAGGTGGCGGGAGCCATGGCCCTGGGGGCGGCGCGGGCCTCGGGCGCCGACCTGGCCATCTCGACCACCGGCATCGCCGGCCCCGGCGGCGGCTCGCAGGACAAGCCGGTCGGACTGGTGTTTCTGGGACTCGCCCTGCGCGGAGAGGTCTGGACCCTCGAGCGCCGATTCCCACCTGTCGATCGTGATCGCATCCGGCGCTACGCGGAGCAGACCGCCCTGTTCCTGGCCCTGGCGGGCCTCGAGGACCGCCTCGAGAGCCTGGGTGCGGAGCGAGCGGGGGGCTTCGAGCAGCTGCGGGACTGAACTCTCGTCGCTCGCAGGTTCTCGGCGATTGACCGTCGCGCCGCGCCGTCGCTATAGTCTCCGCCCGCGATACCCCGTGGTGTAATTGGCAACACAACTGGTTTTGGTCCAGTCATTCCAGGTTCGAGTCCTGGCGGGGTAACCACCTCCAAACGGCGTCCCTGGCCCTCGCGGCCGGGGGCGCCGTTCTGCATTGGAGGGCTGGCATCGACGGCCAGCCCCGCGGCCACTACCAGTAGCCGAGGGCCTGGAGGTGGCGGACGTCGTCGGCCGCCCCGCTGCGCA
This sequence comes from Engelhardtia mirabilis, assembly GCA_007751255.1. Lineage (GTDB taxonomy): Bacteria > Planctomycetota > UBA1135 > UBA1135 > Engelhardtia > Engelhardtia mirabilis. The sequence goes on along the minus strand of CP036296.1, from coordinate 4,908,123 downwards.
GCTCCTCGCGCTGGGCTCGGATCGACGCCGCCACCGCGGGCAGGTCGGCGTCCGCGGCGAAGTAGCGCACAAGGTCGAGGGTCAGTCGCTCACGCCAGCCCGCCAGGGCCGGATCGTCGATCCGGTTGACCGTTTCGTCCGGATCGCTGCCCAAGTCGTACAGCTCGTCGCTCAACACGCGCAGCTCGGGTCCGTCCGCTCCGCGCAGGTAGGTGAAGCGGCGGATCAGCTTCATCGTGCGGAAGCGGACGGCCTTGATCTGGATCGCCCCGTCGAGGTCGGCTCCGTCGGACTTGTCGCTGAAGACGGGGTGGTCTCCCGCCTCGCCGGCGAGCCAGTTCGCGGCACAGGACTGCCCTGTCGGCGCATCACCCCATGCCGGCGGAAGCGGCGGCAAGTCCAGGAGCTCGAGCAGGGTCGGAGCCACGTCCGCGAGGGAGACGTCCGACGCGCGCGTGATCCCCGCCGGACGCTCGGGCCACGCGCCGGGGAAGCGCACCACCAGCGGCACGCGGCAGGTCGCTTCGTAGGCGTAGAGGCCATGCTCGAACCAGTACAGGTGCTCGCCCAGGCTCTCGCCGTGGTCGGCGGTCACCACCACCAGGGTGTCTTCGAGCATCCCGGCGGTGCGCAGCTCCTCGAACAACCGTCCGAGCTGGGCGTCGACGAAGCGCACCTCCGCGTCGTAGAGGGCTCGGACCGCCGCGGCATCGAACCCGCCGTCCATCGTGCGCGCCGACTCCGGCACGTTGTAGGTGGCCACTCGCGGTCGGTGCAGCTCGGTGCGCGGGATGGCGGACAGGGTCGGCACCATGTCCGGCGCGCCCGCGCGGGGCGGAAAGTCCGCCGGGGGCTCGTAGGCCCCGTGGGGGTCCATGTAGTGCAGGTACAGGAACCAGGGCTGGTCGCCCCGATCGAGGGCCTCGCTCGGCCCGGCGCCGTCTGCCGCGGGCCCGGCCCGCAGTCCCAAGGCCGCCAAGGCGCCGTCCGTCAACGACTCGGCCGTGCGCTGGGGCACCGCACTGGGCGGCACGCCGGTCGACTGGGGCAGGTCCTCGACCCACAGGTCGAAGCCGCGATCGAGGGCCGAGCGCCGGCGCACCATCACGAAGTTGCCGACGATCGCAGCGGTCGCGTAGCCCGCATCCGACAGGCGCTCGGCCAGGGTCGGGTGGGAGGCCGGCAGGGGCACGGTCAAGTCGCGCACGCCGTGTTGGGGCGGGTAGAGGCCCGTGAACAGCGAAGCGACCGCGGGCGTGGTCTTGGCCCGCGGCGACTGGGCGTGGACGAAGCGCAGGCCCTCATCAGCGAAGGCCGCGAGTTGCGGCATGTGCTCGGCGTCGAGCCGATCGGCGCGCAGGGTGTCGACCACCAACAGGAGCACGTTCGGACGCGGCGCGGGCACCTCGGTCGATCCGCAGCCGATCAGGACCAGGGTGCAGATCGCGACCAGCGCAGCGGCACGGGCTCGGTTGGACGGTCCCATCGGGCCCACTTATAGTCGGCTCCCATGCCGACGTCTCCTGCCATCCGACCGGGCCGCTGCACCTGGGCGCCGATGATCGGCCTGGCCCTCGTGGCCTGCGGAGGCTCGGGCGCCGCACCCGCGCCGCTCGGAGGACCGCCGGTGGTGTTGATCGTGCTCGACGCCCTCTCGGCCAGCCACGTGGGGCACCTGGGCAACGAACGCGACACCACGCCGGTGCTGGACGCCCTGGCCGCCGAGGGCGTCACCTGCACCCAGGCCTTCTCGCCGGCGCCCTACACCCTGGCCGGGATCCCCTCGATCCTCACCGGTCGCCTGCCGCACCGGCACGGCCTGGTGCAGAAGAAGGTCGTGCTGCCCGAGCTCGAGGTGACCCTGGCCGAGATGCTGGCGCGGCGGGGCTACGACACCCTCGCCGCGATCGCCAACTTCAACGGGTCCAGCGCCTTCAACGTGACCCAGGGCTTCGACCAGGTGATCGAGGTCTTCACGCCCTCGGAGCGCTTCCCGGCCGACCTCTCCTTCGACGGCCACGAGATGCACCTGCCGCGGGCGGCGGAGTTCGTGGACATCATGGGCGATTGGCTCCAGAGCGGCGCAGGCGTCGACGCACCGGCGTTCTTCTATCTGCACCTGCTCGAGCCGCACACGCCCTACGATCCGCCGCCCGAGGTGCGCGCGCTGTTCGTCGACCCGAGCTACGCGGGGCCCTTCGCCGGCGGCGACGTGGAGCCGCTGATCGCCAGCAACGGCGGTACGCTCGCCATCGACGACACTGACCGCCAGGCGGCCCGCGACCTGTACGACGCCACCCTGCGCTACGCCGACAGCCAGCTCGGTCGCATCTTCGACTCCCTGCGCGCGGCGGGGCTCTACGACGAGGCCTGGATCGTGGTGACCTCCGACCACGGCGAGGCCTTCTGGCAGCACGGGGTCTGGGGCCACAACAGCGATCTCTTCGAGGAGATGATTCACGTGCCCCTGATCGTCAAGCCGCCGGCGGACCGGGGCATGTCCGGGGTGGTCTTCGACGGCTTCGTCTCGACGGTGGATGTGGTGCCCAGCCTGGTCGATTGGCTGGGGCTGGAGACGGGCATGAACCCGCCCCTGGACGGCATCGCCCTGGGGCCCAGCTTCGCCGACGCCGGGGCACACCCGGAGCGACGTGAGCTGATCCTGCGCACCAACCACAGCGCGCCGCACATGGGCGTCAGGCGCGCGGCGCCGGGCGAACTCGAGAAGTCGATCGTCTGGCGTCAGCAGGGTCGCGGCACACGCGCGGAGACGACCCGAGTGGTGGGCTCCGATCGCTTCGATCTCTTGGCCGATCCCGAAGAGCTGTCGAGCGTGGGCGAGGCCACGCCCCGGGCCCTGAGCCTCCTGAAGCCCTGGCTGGAGCAGTCCGCGCGCCCGCCCGAGGAGAGCGTCAGCCTGACGCCGAGTCAGGAGGCGATTCTCCGCAAGCTCGGCTACCTCGACGAGTGACCGTGGTCCTTGCGGCTGGCGTCGGAGGCTCGCAGGTGGATGGTGTTGTCGAGCGGGGGAGGCGAGAAGTGCTCGGCACGGCGACGCCGACTGGCGACAGGTGAAGCCGACGGACTGCGCGGGGAGGTGTCATCGCGGGCGGCCCCTCACGATCGAACTTCAGTTGAAACTCTGGCCGTGAACCCGACGCCAATGGCTCAGCGGGATGGACGAGCTGTCTCGTTCTCGCCGAACATCAACTGAATCAGAGGTTTCTCCACGTGACTCGACCGATTTGCCACCGTCTACTCATTTCCGCAGCGATTCTCGCGTCAACCCATGCCGTCGCATCGGCTCAGAACCGCTATCCCGCCTGCGCCGTCGGACTTCAAGGCGAAGTCCGGAGCACCGTGCAGGCCGCCGGTGTTGCTCAGTTCACTGACTTCACCTTCGCCGTGAACTCCGACGTCAACTTCGGCAACCTGCTGGACTTCGACGGTGGATCGTCGAATGCGGCGTCGATTTCCAAGGTGTACACGGCGCCCGGAGAGGGCGCGTGTACTCAGTTGGCCAAGGGTTCTGTGACTCCCTTGCAGAGCCCTCCCCTCCGGGCATTTGCGGACGGTTCTTCCAGTGAGCTCGAGCTGCGCTTCGAGACGTTGACCGAGCTGCGAGCCACCATCGAGACGACGATCCAGGGCAATGCATTCGGCTTCATCACCGCTGACGCGGACCTGACCATCGGCAACGCGGCCACTGGCCAAGCGCCCGCCCGCATCGACGTACCCTTCAACACTCACACCGCCAACTCGCAGTTGCTGATTCCGTTCGACGGGTTCTCGATCGGTCGCAATGGCCTGAACATTCAAGGCAAGACCGACCTGACCTTCGCCATCTACCACGACCTCAACGCCAACTGCGTGGTTGATGCGGGTGACGTATTGGCGACCTTCCCCACCGGTCAGCCCGCTTCTCGCTCGGCATTCGTGTACTCGGGCGACACCAAGTCGAACTCCACTTCGGTCTTCCGGGTCCTGGCTCCCGCGGGTTCTTACATCGCGAGGCTCGAGATGTCCTCAGTGGGTGACTTGGTGCAGGTGATCGCCGGCTGCGGTGAGTTCAACGAGAAGGTCGGCGTGCTCGAAGAGGTCGGCAAGCTGAAGATTCAGTTCTACGACCTGTAGGCCCGAGTCGGAGTCCGCGCGAGCTCGAACGACTTCTGCATGCGGCAGGGCGTTCGGGCTCGGCTGGTTCGACAGCTCCGACCCCGACGCTCGGTTGCGGCCCCATGGTGGCTGCGTCATCTGTCGCGTTCCGAAGCCGTGGGGGGGCGGGGGATCGATGTCGACTTCGCAGGCCAGCGGTCGCCCAGAGCCCCCCTTTCGCTCGCTGGTGTGAATCGCGAGGTGAGAAGGCGCTGCGGGCTATCGACGGCCGGTGAAGGCCGGGTGGGCGAAGGCGCGCGCCTCGCGTTCGAGCTGAGCGAGCTCCGCGGCGGTCAGCTCGCCGGGCATGGGCGTGACGCCGCTCGCCGCAGCCAGGGCTCCGATCAGCGCCGCTCCCAACTCGCGAGCCTCGACCTGCCCGCCGCCGTGCGCCACGGTCGCCACGTGCGGCTCGAGGGGATCCGGCCCGAGCTTGATCGAGCCGTGGTGCAGCACGCGCCCCTCGCTGCGGCGCTGGGCAGAGCCCACGCCCTTGGCCCAGCCTTCGGGCGTCTCCCAGACCAGGTCGAGGGGATGGGAGGCGTGGAAACACATGCCGGTGCCGGCCACGTCCGACACCAGCTCGCGTTCGCCGCGCGGCTGGGCACTCACGCCGAACTGCGCCAGGGCGGTCGCGACGATGCGGTGCACCCGCTGGTAGCTCTCGGCGATCGGGCCTGTGTAGAGCGGATGGTCCGCGTCGGCGGCGATCGAGAAGGTCAGCTCGCTGGCGTGGTGGATCGCACCGCCTCCGGTGCGTCGGCGGATCAACGGTCGGCGGGGGTCGCCCCGGCGCGCGACCGCCTCCGGCACGTCCTCGACGCGCTGGAAGTAGCCCAGGGACAGGGCACACGGCTCCCAGGTGTAGAGCCGCAGGGTGGGAACACGACAGCCGCCGACCAGCAGGGCTGCGTCGGCGGCCATGTTCCACAGGGCGTCCCGCTCGAAGGTCTCGAGCAGGCGCCAGTCGGTCTCAGTGTTCTGCGACGTGGCTCTCGTACTCGGCGGCCGACATCAGCTCGCCGTCCAGGGACTTGGTGCGGGGCTTGAGGCGGACCATCCAGCCCTTCTCCCACGGGTCGGTGGAGAGGATCTCGAGGTGGTCCTCGATCTCCGGGTTGGTGGCGACGATCTCGCCCGATACCGGTGCGTTGAGGTCGGCGACGGCCTTGACCGACTCGATCTCGCCGAAGGTCTCGCCGGCGTCGACCGCGCGCCCGACGGCGGGCAGGTCGCAGTAGACGAGGTCACCCTCGTTGCCGCTGCAGAGCTCGTTGACGGCGTGGTCGGTGATGCCGATCAGGACGGTGTCGCCGTCCTTCTTCACCCACTCGTGGGACTTGGTGTACTGACGGTCGTCGGGGCGCATCGATGGGGGTGGGTAGGGGGTGAGGGGCGCGCGCAGGTCTACTTGCGCGTGCGCGAGAAGAACGGCAGCTCCTGCACGCGGCAGGCCTGGCGCTTGCCGCGCACGTCGAGGTCCAGGGTCCGGCCGACCTCGTCGTGGCCGAGTGCCACGTAGGCCGAACCGATGTTCGAGTCGATCGTCGGCGAGACGCCGCCGGAGCAGACGAAGCCGATCTCGTCGTCGCCGTCGAAGAGCTTGTAGCCCTGACGGGGAACCCGCGGGCCGTCGGTGGTGATGCCCACCAGGCGCCGCGTGGGCGCGGCCTTGATCGCGGTCAGCGCGTCGAAGCCGAGGGTGCCGGACTTCGACTTGTGGAGCGAAACACCGAAGGAGAGGCCGGCTTCGATGGGGTTGAGGCCCTCGGCGATCTCGTGGCCGTAGAGGGCCATGCCCGCCTCGAGTCGCAGGGTGTCGCGCGCGCCGAGACCGATCGGCGCCAGGCCGCGCTCCGCGCCCTGCTCCAACAGTCGATCCCAGACGGTCGGCGCCAGCTCCGGCGGCAGGTATAGCTCGAAGCCGTCCTCGCCCGTGTAGCCGGTGCGGCTGATGCGCGTGTGCTCCTGGCCGAGCACCGTGCCGTAGCCGAATTTGTAGTAGCCGATCGAAGCCAGGTCGCAGTCCTCGACCAGGGGCTGCAGCACCTCCTGGGAGATCTGGCCCTGGAGCGCGAGCATCTCGGTCGTCGGGGTCTCGTCGATGATCTGCGCGTCGAAGCCCTCCAGGTGCTGGCGCATCCAGGCCAGGTCGGTGGCGGTGTTCGAGGCGTTGACCACCAGGTACACGTGGTCCGTGTCGCGGTAGACCAACAGGTCGTCGAGGGGATCGCCGGACTCGGTGCAGAACAGCGAGTAGCGGATCGAGCCCTCGGGGATGCGCTCGACGCGCGCGGTGCAGACCCGGTCCAGGAACTCGACCGCTTGGGGGCCTTCGACCCGCACGCGGCCCATGTGCCCCAGGTCGAACAGCCCGCCGGTCGAGCGCACGGTCTTGACCTCTTCGAGGATCGGCCCGTACTGCAAGGGCATGCGCCAACCGCCGAAGTCGGTCATCCGCGCGCCGAGGGCGACGTGACGGTCGTGGATTGCGGTCTGTTGCATGGGGGCTCGGGAGGGGCGCGGACGGTCGTGAGGGCGAGACAATGTAATTGAGGCCCCTTGCCGCTCCAAGGGCGCGCGGCGACCCTCCGACCGGAGGCCGCCCGTCGGGATAGGTTTCATCGAAAGGCCTTCGATGCACCTGACCCCTCCAACTCTCGGCCCCCGGGTCGTGGTCGCCCTGGCGGCCCTGGCCCTGCCCCTGGCGGCCCAGACCCCCGTGGCGCCCTTCACCAAGGGCCCCCGCTGGGAGCACGCGACCGACGCCCAGGCCCCGGCCATCGCGCGGGATGTCACCTTCCTGGCCGCTGGGAACCTGGTGGCCGCCGGCCTGGCCCACGGCCAACCGCGCCTGAGCCTGCTCGGTGCCCAGTCGGAACCGAGTGGGGCCGAGCTCAGCGAGGACGGCGTGAGCTGGGCGGGGGCCGAGGGCGTCCTGGCGGTGGACGCGGTCGCGGGGAGCTGCATCGCAGCCGCCGGAATCACCGAGACGGGGGGCGAGCGCATGCGGGTCGCCCGCTACACACCCACCGCGCAGCAGGCCTGGAGTCCCGCGTGGACCGTGGACCTGGCGAGCCTGGGCAACGGCGGCAATCGGCTGGCGACGCGGGCGGACCTGGCGCTGGTGGCGCAGTCCGTGGATGCCCCGCTCCGGGTGCGACTGACCGCCCTCGACGTCGCCCAGGGCGCTCTGCGCTGGGAGGTCGAGTTGGCCGGGGGCACCCTGCGGGCCCTGGAGCTGAGCTCCGGCGACGGGCGCGCCCTGGTCCTGGCCGGCACGGAGCTGTGGGTGGTCGAGACCACCGGTGGCCAGGTCATCTTCCATCGCCACGACGACGCCGCGGCGCGCTCCGCCGCCCTGTCGGGTGACGGCAACACGGTGGTGGTGGGGACGGGCGCCAAGCTCGAGGTCCTCGTCGACGCCCGGGACGGCAAGGGCTACCTGCCGACGGCGACCATCACCGGCGGCGCCGCCGACTACCCCGTGGCCGTGGATCTCTCCGCGGACGGGGGCTTCCTGGCCTTGGGTTGGTGGGACGGCCTGACCGGCCGCACCGTGCGGCTCGAGACCTGGGACTTGGCTGTGACCCCAACGCGCATCAACTACCTGGCCCAGGTGGGGCCACCCTTCGGGCCCCAGAACTTCGTCTCCGAGGCGCGCGTCACCGCGGACGGGAGACGGGCGGCCTTCGGGCTGTGGGGGTTGGGCTTCGGCGAGCCCGAAGTGGTGCTCTTCGATCGCGACCAAGCCCAACCGGTGTTGGCCGAGAGCTTGGCCGGCAGTGTCTACGCCATCGACTTGTCCGCGGACGGCACGCGGCTGGCCGCAGCGCGCAAGCAGGGTCACGCCAACGTGCTCGGGTCCCTGGGGGCCGTGGAGCTGCTCGACACCGGCGAGCGTGCCCTCGAGTTGACGTCCACCGCCATCGGCGGCGGCGCGACCGAAGTCTGGCTGGCCGCTCCGTCCGGCGTGGACGCCGCGCTGTTGATCGGGACCCAGGCGGTCAGGCCCCTGCCGGTGCCCGGCGTCCTGGGCCTGTCGCAGTTGGACCTCTCCAAGCCCTGGGCCCTGGTACCGGCCCAGCCCGCTGGACCCGACCGCTTCGTCGTGCCCCTCTCGATCGCGCCCGCGGCGGCCGGACTCGAGCTCGTGCTCCAGGGTCTCGCACTGACGACTGGGCCGTCCGGGCCCTCGGCGGTGTTGCTCGAGGATGCCGCGCGTCCGCCGATCCTCTGAGCAGGCCCGACTCCTCCGGGACTCCGTGCGGCGTGGACTTGCCCCGTTCCTAGGAAACTGCGCTTCAGGATTCGGCACCCGAAGGCCGATCCAAGGGTCGAGCGCGGCCGGCCCGCGCCTGGCGTCCGTCCCCACGGACGTCCCCCACAAGTCCCAGCACCCCGCCCTAGGTGGGAGCCGCTTCCAGACCCGAGGACGCGCGCATGTTCAAGGGGAACTACCTCCTTGTCCCGTCCCTGTTCGCCGCTGCCCTTGCTCTCGCCTCGTGCGGAGTAGGTGGTGGATCGGTAACGAATCTCTCCGTCGAGAGCATCACCCAGGACCTGACCGTCGATCCCGACGGCATGACCACGGTGTTCGCCTTCGGAGGGGACGCTCCGCAGCTCACACCCGGCAATTTCCAGTCGGACGGCACAGCCGTGCCGACTTCGGCGGTGGTGAGCGGTAGCTCGATCACCGTCGAATGGGACGAGCGAGTGACGCCCAGCGACCAAGTGCGAATCGTGGGGGTCAGCGGCATCGACGACGATCTGCGCGCGGTTACCACGACCGACGCCTCGTCGCCGACCTACACGATCACCAGCGCCGTTCAAGGCGTGGGCTTGGGCAACGACGGGCTGGTGATCCAGTTCTCGGGCCCCCGCGTGGCCCCCGAGCTGGTGGCCGTGGGCGCCAACTGGTCCCTGTTGGTCGACGGGAGTGCCTTCCCGATGAACGCTTCGGCCCTGGGTTGGAACGCCACCGACCAGCAGCTGACGATCCTCACGGACGGCACCGTCAACGTGCACACCCTGTTCTCGCTGCGCGTCACCGGGGTCACCTCCGTGGCCGACACGCCGGTCGGGAACACCCCGGTGCTCGGCTTCGCGACCGGCGACGTGGTGCCGCCCACGCTGGTCTCGGCCAACCAGGCCCTGGGTCAGGACGAGTTCGGCCGGGTGATCGAGTTCACCTTCTCGGAGGCCATGGATCCGGCCTTCTCGACCCAGGCCACGAACTTCTCCACCGGACTGTTCCTGTTCGCCACGGCGATCTCCCAGCCCAGCCCGTCGGTGATCCGCGCGACCTTCCCGGTCCCCGTCATCCCCGGTCTGAACTCGGTCGGTCTGTACGGCCTCGTGGACGCCCACGGCAACGAGTTCCCCACGGGCGTGCAGGCCATCTCGGCCGGCAGCCTCGTTGCCAACGCCTACTCGGTGGATCCGGAGCTGCGCACCGTCAGCGGTGTGGGCGGCGACCAGGTCATCGCGACCACGGTCCAGGCCCTCGAGCCCGAAAGCGCCGAGGACCCGTCAAACTGGTCCCTCGACGTCGACGGCGGCAGTGTCGACCTCTCGTTGCAGACCCTCGACTACGACCTGCTGACCAAGACGTTGACCATCACCCTGGTCGACGACGCCACCAACGGGCTCAGCTTCGACCTGACCCCGTCCGGACCGATCGACGTGGACGGCGAGGCCTTCGCCGTGCCCTTCAGCGGCTTCGTCGACGGCGACGTGCTGCTGCCGGAGGTGCTGACGGTGGTCCAGAACCGTGTGCTCGACCCGACCGGCAAGACAGTCGACGTGACCTTCGACGAGGATGTGGACGAGACCACGGCCGAGAACACCGCCAACTGGACCGCCTCGGGCGGACTGACCGTGACCGCCGCCGTGCGCCAGGTCGACGCCAGCGTGGTCCGACTGACCCTCGACGGACCCGCGATTCCCGACGAGAACACCTTCGACGTGGCCGGAGTCCTGGACGTGGCCGGCAACGCGATGGATGCGATCACGACCCTCGCAGTGACCTCGACCGATACGGTCGAGCCCCTCGCCGTCGGAGCCGATGCCGTCGGCAACGCGGGGCTCGACAACGACACGGTCGTCGTGCTCTTCGACGACGACATGGTCCCGGCCGACGTCGAGGATCCGAGCCACTGGACGATCGAATCGCCCGTCGGCACCGCCCTGGACACCAGCGCGGCGACAATCAGCTACAGCGTGACCCAACGTCGTGCGACCCTGACCTTCGACGGCGGCGACGGGATCGACTTCTTCGTCGACGACGACTTCTCCGTGGCGGTGGCCGACGTGCGCGACCTGGGGGGCAACACGATCACCCCCGGTACCCTCGACGGCACCGTGGACGTCGAGCGCCGTCAGCCGTCGATCGATTCGGTCTACGTGCGCAACTCGCCCCAGGACAACCGGGTCGTGGTGGTCTTCGACGAGCCGGTGATGGAGCCCGACAGCTTCGTCACGGCCGAGCTCGAAGACGGTGCCGACGCCCTGCTCGGGGTACCGGCTGCGGTCGCCTGGGACGCCATGACGCCGCGTGAGATCGAGTTCACCTTCAGCCAAGTGGTCACGCCGGGGGTCTACGAGATCAACCTGCGCGGCGTCTTGGACACGGCCGGTAACCCCTTCTTCGCGGTCGAGAACCGCGGGATCTCGGCCCAGGACAGCAGCGAGCTGGGCTTGGGCGGCGCCAGCGCCGTGACCTCGCTCAGCGGCGAGGCCAACGACACCCTGACGGTCGGATTCGACCGTCGGCCGAGCGGCTGGAACCTGACGGACCTGTCGTTCTACTCCTTGACCGATGGCGGCGGCGCGGTGGACCTCACCGGCACCGAGCTCGAGTTCGATGGGGCGACCACCGTGACCCTGCACCTGCCGGCCGGAATCGACCTGCAGACCGGCGACGGCTACACGCTGAGCATCGACGGGCTGGAGACGGCCCAGGGCGTGGTCATGAGTGGACCGGACGCGGCGGTCATCGTCGCGGCCGGGGATGCCGTCGCGCCGGGTCTGGCGGTGGGCCGCACGCGGCTCGATCCGGCCGACAGTGCCAACTCGGTGATCGTCGAGTTCGACGAGGCCGTGGACCTGACCGGCGCGGTGGACGTGACCAACTTCGAGATCAGCGGCACGGATGCCACCACCGCGACGGTCGTCGGACCGCGCTCGGTGCACCTCAGCTTCGCCGGTGGCGTGGTGGTCAGCGATACCGTCGACGTGACGATCGACGACTTGGCCGGCAACGCCGGCGTTGTCAGCGAGGCCGTGGTGGCGGCCGATTCGGTGGGACCGCTGGTCGGAACCGTCGAAGCCGTGGCCGTGCCCGGTGTGGGGGGCGACTACCTGCGCCTGACCTTCAACGAGCCGGTCAACGCCAGCCAGGCGACCTCGTCGGGCAACTACGCGATCACGGTCGACAGCAACACCCTCGTGCTGACGGGTGCCTCGATGCGCTACTCGTCGGTGGGCAACGAGGTCACGATCGCCTTCCCGGACAGCTTCGACTTCGCCACGGGTACCGCCGTGCAAGTCACCGTCGACGCCATCGAGGATGTCGCCGGCAACGCCATGGCCTTCCCGGCTGTGCTCAACGCCGTGTTCGGCGGCGACGTGACGGCCCCCGACTTCGATGCGGCCTTCGTCGACTTCCGCAGCGACGCCACCGGGGCCCAGGTGCTGGTGCGCTTCGACGAGGACGTCGCGCCCGCGGAGGTCCAATCGCTCGGCAGCTGGACGATCGGCGGCGGGCAGACCGTCAGTGCGGTCGAGCAGGTCTCGAACGACACCTTCCGCCTGACCCTCTCAGCTCCCCTGGGAGCCGCCGAGACCGTTCAGCACAGCTCGGTGTTCGACGTGTTCGGGAACGCCTCGGGCGTCCTGACGGCGACCCCGGTGCACTGAGCTCGGCTCGGTCGCGCCGCAACAGAACCGGCCGGGGGGCTCGCAAGGGCCCCCCGGCCGGTCCGCGTTCGGGTGGGGCCGGGGAATCGATTTGGGTTTCAGACCGGCGTCGCGGGGCGACGAAGGTTGCGGTCGGGCCGGTTGGATCGACCGCGGTTCGTTCCGCACGCCACTGCCCGTCCCGATCCGCGTCCTACACATCCCGTGAGCCTCAACGCAGTCCTCCGAGCCGTGGCCGTCGAGCCTGGTGACGGCGAGTTCCTCGACGAGGTGCTCGACCGGCGCCTCGATCGATGCGGCGAGCTGACCCGCTCCGCCGCCGCGCGCGCGCTGGAGTTGGTCCAGGCCGCGGTCAAGGAAGCGGGGGACGATCCCCGGCTGCTGGAGGCCTTGGTGCTGCTCGGATTGAGCTGGCCCAAGCTCGCGCGCCGGCAGTCCGTGGACGTGCCGGCCTTCGGGCGTCGCGCGGCGCTGCTGTTCGAGCAGGGTGGAGACTCGGACCGCGGCCGAGCGCTGCTCGAGGCGCTCGCGGACGCCTTCCCCGAGGAGCGCGGGATCGACCGCGACCTCTCGGGCCTCTTGCGGCGCCTGGGCGACGTGGACGAGCTGGCGCGTCGCTACCTGGCCAAGGCCCAGGTCGAGATCGACGGCGGGCGGCCGATGGATGCCGTGCCCTTCCTGCAGGAGGTCCTCTTGGCCGATCCTGGCCGCAAGGACATTGCGCGACTCATCCGCGACCTGCGCTACGACGACGCCGAGCAGGCTCAAGCGCGCAAGCGGAAGCGGCGCGGAGTGGGAGCGGTGGTGCTGTTCGTGCTGCTCGGCGCCGTGCTGGTCTGGCGCGAGGTCGAACTGGACCGCCAGTTCAAGGCCCTGACGCCGCCCGCGGACAACTCGCGTACGGAGCTCGATCGGCGCCTGGGAGAGCTGAACGAGTTCGCGCGGATCAACCCGGTCTGGCACGGGATGCTCGCCGTGGACCGGCAGATCGCCCAGGTCGACCGCGCCATCGACGACTTGCAGCGCCGCGAGGCCGACCGCGCCGCGGCGATCGCGACCGACAAGACGCGTCGCACCGAAGCCGCCGAGACCGCGCGCCTGGAGGCTCGCCGCCTGGTCGAGCGCGGCCGCTACCACGAGGCGATCGCGACCTTCGAACAGGCCCTGGATCTCGCTGGAGACGACTGGGGCCAGGCGGCGCGCGTCCGCGAGGACGTGGCCGCGGTACGAGAACTGATCGAGGAGCCCCGATGAGCATGATGCGCCGAATCCTCAGCCGATCGCGCGTGAGAGACGCCCGAGCGCGGCTCTCCAAACAGGTCACGCCGTCCAACTACGTCGCCCTGGCGCAGGAGTGCGCCATGGCGGGCGACCTGCGTGAGGCTCGACGCGTGGCGACCGAGGGCTTGGGGCAGTTCCCCACCCACGGGGAGCTGCGTCGCATCGCCGAGCGGATCGACAAGCAGGACCGCGAGTCGCGCCTGGGGGAACTGCGCAGCGAGCTGGTCGAGGGGCCGCGCGACGCCGTCTTCCGCGAGCTGGTCGACCTCTTGCTCGAGTCCGGCGACGTCTCCCGCGCCGAGCAGACGGCCACGGACTGGTGCGCCAAGCTCGACGGGCCGGAGGCTCGATTGGCGGTGGCACGGGCCCGCGTCGAGCGCTTCATCGCCGACCGCGGTCGCGACGTGGGCCAGCTCGCCTTCGAGGCGCTGGATCAGTTCGACGAGCTCCGGGGCTCCGACAAGCGCTCGTGGCGGCTGCGGCTGCAGATAACCACGGCCATCGGTGCCTGGCGCGAGGCGCGCAGGGCGGCGGCGCGCCTGCTCGAGCTCGAGCCCGGTTCGCCGGCCCTCGAGGCGCGCTTCCGCACCCTCGACACCCTCTGCGCGGATGCTCCGGACGTGAACCAGGCATTGCGCGAGGTCGAGAAGACCGGACGGCTGGTCGACGATCCGACCCACGAACAAGAGAGCGAGCGCGACGGCCTGGCCCACGACGTGCGCCCGGTGCTGCGCGAGCTGACGCGCGATCAGGAGATCCGCGCGGCCCTCTACCTGCGCGGCTCGACCGCCCTGGTCCAGGGGCCCAAGGGCGCCACCGCCGAGCGCACCGCGCGCCAGGTGCGCGAAGTCGTGCAGTCCGGTCGCACCGTCGCCCGCCGGCTCGGGCTGGGGCGCATCACCGACCTGCGCCTCGAGGGCGACTTCGGAACCCTCTCGGCCGCGTGCAGCGAGGCCGACTCGGCCGCCATGTGGTCGAGCGGAAAGTTGACCACTAGTCAGGAAAGGGCGCTGGTTGACTTGGTCGGCTGGCGTCCGACTGTCGATGGGGTGGAGAGATGATCGAGATCCTCGAACCCATCGCGCAGATCCCCGGCGTGCGCCTGGTCGGCTTGGTCACCCGTGACGGTGTCCCCGTCGCGGTGCCCGGCATGGAGCGCAAGGGCGGCTCGAACGACGGATCCCAGGTGCTCGCCATCGATGTCGAGGCCGCGGCAGCGGTGGCGACCCAGTGGCTCAGCGAGCTGACCCGCACGGTGGCGGCGCTGACCTGGCCCAACCCCGAGCGCGTCGTCCTGACCGCGGCCCGCGGCTGCCTGGTGCTCGTCCAGAGCCCGGGCTCGGTGCTGATGGCGATCACGGACGCGAGCGTCAACCAGGAGGAGCTGCGGCTCCACATGGACGGCGCAGCACGTCGCATCGGCCGCGCGTTGCGTGGCCCCTCCACCCAAGTGGTGGAGGAACGGACAGACCCTCCCGCGGCGCTCCCTTCCGAGCGCTCGGGACTTCAAGTGAACACCCCGGCCCAGGGACCGGCCGGATCTCAAGATCCTCGAACCAGCGCGGGAAGCTGAAACCATGGTCCAGATCAACTTCGCTCAGAAGCAGATCAACGCGAAAGTCGTCTACTACGGTCCGGGCATGTCCGGCAAGACGACGAACCTCGAGGTCGTGCACCAGCGCGCCCCCGACAACAATCGCGGTGAACTGACGAGCATCAGCACCGACGGCGACCGGACGCTCTTCTTCGACTACATGCCCCTCGATCTGGGAACGATCGCGGGCATGAAGACGTGCTTCCAGATGTACACGGTCCCCGGACAGGTCTACTACAACTCGACCCGCAAGCTCGTGCTCCAGGGCGTCGACGGAGTCATCTTCGTCGCCGACTCGGGCCCCGATGCGATGGAAGCGAACCTCGAGTCCATTCGGAACCTCGAGGAGAACCTGAACGAGTACGGCAAGAGCCTCAAGACGCTTCCGCACGTCATCCAGTACAACAAGCGTGACCTGCCGGGGGCGCTGCCCGTCGACGAGCTCGACAAGGCCCTGAACACCTTCGGCACGACCACCTTCGAGGGCGTGGCGGCGACCGGCCAAGGGGTCTTCCCGACGCTCAAGGGCTTGGCGGCGCTGGTGCTCAAGCACATCCAGACGGAGTGCGCCGGAGGCTCGTCGCGCCCGGGTGCGACCAACACCACCGGATTTCATCCGGCTTCGCAGGCCCAGGCCTCCGGGGCGGGCACCGTCTCGGCACCGCCGGTCGGCGGCGCTCCGACCAAGTCGAACCTCGACCTGCACCCGGCGGCGACTCCGGCTCCGGCGCCGGCCCCGACGGGCGCGGTCGCCCCCCAGGCGCAGAGTGGCGGCACGGCGCCGGCCGCGGCGGCCGCGACCCAACCCAGCGCGGCCCGTCGCGCGGCCACCGCCAAGGCGGCCCCGACGAAGCCCGCCAAGGCATCGCCCTCGAAGCTGATGCAGACCCAGGGCAACCCCGCGCCGGCACCGTCGACGCGGCCCGCCCAAAGAACCCGGACCACGGCCCCCGCTCCGCAGATTCGTCGCGGACAGGGGGGCAGCGGTGCCAAGACCGCAGCCTTCGTCGTCGCCGCCGCTACGGTCGGTGCCGTCATCGCCCACTTCGTCCTCAGCGCTCTCTGAGCCGAAACCAAGGGAGACCCAAGCGTGACGACTCAAGACGACGCCCGGCTGCGAGAAGACCGCCTCGTGTTCTACGAAGCGGACATGGAGCAGCTGCATACCGAGCTCGACGGCTTCCTCGAGCTCTCCAAGTCCCGCTGCGCGATGTTGATCGACCGGGATGGTCACATGGTGACCCGACGGGGAGAGGCCGTGGAGAGCTCCTCCGAGTCGATCTCGGCCCTGATCGCCGGGTCGTTCGCGGCCACCAAGGAGATGGCGCGCCTGCTCGGGGAACCCGAGTTCGCGGTCATGTTCCACCAGGGGCAGCGGGACAGCATCCAGCTCCAACTGGTGGGGGAGCGCACCCTGCTGGCGGTCGTGTTCGACGAGCGTACGAACCTGGGGTTGGTCCGCTTCTACTCCCAGGAGGCCACCGTCCGCT
Source organism: Engelhardtia mirabilis (assembly GCA_007751255.1). Classification (GTDB taxonomy): domain Bacteria; phylum Planctomycetota; class UBA1135; order UBA1135; genus Engelhardtia; species Engelhardtia mirabilis. Next base: position 4,891,683 of record CP036296.1, on the reverse strand, counting down.
TGGGTGAGACCTTTGCGCGGATCGCGTCGGAGGTCCGCGACAGCAGCCTGTCGGACGACTTCTCGTCCGCCGGCGCGGCGGCGCTGGACGACCTGTTCTGATCGGTCGGAGCGTTCGGTGTCCGCGGCTCCGCGCTCGTCGGGGCGACTCACGAGACGCCGACTGCACCGCTCGCGAGGTTCCGAAGCGGGTCCGCACGCCACGTCGTTGGCGTGCCGGACCCGCGACTCGTTCGCGAAAGTTTCTCAGAACTAGGGCAAGACCCGGAGTGATCCGGCCGATGTCCGCCCTTGGTGTCGTGGAGAGGCGTTCCGAAGACGCCGATTCAACCACTCCTAGGAGAGACTTCCGATGGCTAAGAAACGTGCCAAGAAGGCCGCGAAACGCACCACCAAGCGCGCGACCAAGAAGAAGACCGCCAAGAAGCGCGCCACCAAGAAGCGTGCGACGAAGAAGCGGGCTACCAAGAAGCGCGCCACCAAGAAGCGTGCCACGAAGAAGCGCGCGACCAAGAAGCGTGCGACCAAGAAGCGCGCGACCAAGAAGCGCGCGACCAAGAAGCGCGCGACCAAGAAGCGCGCGACCAAGAAGCGCGCGACCAAGAAGCGCGCGACCAAGAAGCGCGCGACCAAGAAGCGTGCGACCAAGAAGCGCGCGACGAAGAAGGCCGCGACGCGCCGTCGCTGATCTTCGACAGGCACGACGCGGCGTAATCCCCTCGTCGCGTCGAACTCAACTACCGCCCGGTTCGCTTCTGCGTGCCGGGCGGTGGTCGTTCGGGACGGCCCGGTGGCGGAGTCTGGTTCCCATGGGAGGCGTAAGCGCGCTTCAATGGGAGGGTAGCGTTACCGGAAGTGCCACTTGACCTTCCGATGCGCGGGTCGCTGGGCCCCGCTGGACGGTAGGGCCACCTGGACCGAGCTCGCGGCCACGGGAGATCTCCCGAGTCTTCCCCTTTCGATGGGTCCAGGTCGCGCGGGGGCGGTGACCAGCCGCCGGCTCGGACGGGCTCCCGGGCCAGGGCCTCGATCAGCTGCGCTGGCGCAGGGCTTCGATCTCGGCCGCGATCTGGTCGTCCTCGAGTTTGGCGAACAGGCCGTCGACCTCCCCGAGGGCCTGGCCGCTCGGGAAGGATCGCCACGCACCGGCCACGGGGGCGGCCGGCCAGCTGGCATCCTCGACCGCACCCGCGCCCCCGACCATGGCCCACAGTTGCTGGGCCTTGCCGGGCATGAAGGGGCTCATCCAGCGGGCGGTGAGCGCGATCCACTCGGCCGCCGTGGCCAGTGCCGCCGCGGCCCGCGGCAGGTCGGTCTTACGCAGGGTCCAGGGCGCCGCCCGGTCGACGAACACGTTCGCTATCCGCGCGTTGGCCACGAGCTCCTCGGCCGCACGTCGGAAGCGGAACTCGCGGATCGAGGCGCCCGGATCGGCGACCTCCCCGCACTCCGAGAGCAGCAGCGCGTCGAACTCCGCGGCGTGGTCCCCGACCGGCGGAATCGCCCCGTCGAAGTGCTTGCCGCAAAAGCGCAGGACCCGCGTGGCGAGGTTGCCGATCGTGTCCGCGAGCTGGGCGTTGACGCAGTCCTGGAAGCCTTCCCAGCGCCACTCGCTGTCGGCGGTCTCCGGGCCGCTGGCGAGCAGGTAGAAGCGCGCGGCCTCGGCGTCGTAGCGATCGAAGAACGCGTCCAGATCGATCGACCAGCCCCCCGAGGTCGAGAACTTGCGTCCCTCGAGGTTGTAGAACTCGTTGGCCGGGACGGCCCAGGGCAGGATCCAGCCATCCTGCTGGCCGTAGAGCATGGCCGGGAAGATCAGGCAGTGGAACGGGATGTTGTCCTTGCCGATGAAGTTGACTAGCCGCGTCTCGGGGTCCTTCCACCAGCGCTTCCAACCGTCCGGATCGCCCTGGGCCGCGGCCCACTCGGCGGTGATCGAGACGTAGCCGATGGGGGCGTCGAACCAGACGTAGAGCACCTTGCCCTCGGCGCCCTCGGCCACGTCGGTGGGCACGGGCACGCCCCAGCTCATGTCGCGCGTCATGGCGCGCTCGGGCACGTCCTTCAGCAGCCCCTCGATGAAGGCCCGCACGTTGGGCTTCCAATCGTGGTCGCGGGTCCACTGGCCCAGGTACTCGTCGCGCAGCTTGGGCAGGTCCAGGTACCAGTTCGTGCTCATGCGCCGCTCGAGCGCCTCGCCCGAGAGCTTCGACCGCGGCTGCCCCAGGTCCAGGGCGTCGTGCCACGAGCCGCAGTTCGGGCACTCGTCGCCGCGGGCCTCCTCGAAGCCGCAGTTGGGGCAGGTCCCCACCACGTAGCGGTCGGCCAGGAAGCGCTCCTCGCCCGGGCTGTAGAGCTGCTCCTTCTCGCGCGCGTTGAAGTAGCCACCGTCCACCAGCCGCCGGAAGAACTCCTGGGTGAATTCCACGTGGCGCGGCGACACGCTCGTGCCCGACCAGCGATCGAAGGCGATGCCCAGCCGGTCGAACATGGCTTTCATGCCGTCGCGCCAATGGGCCACGTAATCGGGGTACGGCTCGCCCTTCTGGTCGGCGCCGATGGTGATGGCTACGCCGTGCTCGTCGGCGCCGCAGACGTAGAGCACTTCCTCGCCCTGCATCCGCAGGGTGCGGACGTAGACGTCGGCGGGCAGGTAGGCCCCGGCCACGTGTCCGAAGTGGAGCGGACCGTTGGCGTAGGGCAGGGCGCTGGTGACCAGGTAGCGGGGCATGGATCGTCTTCCGGGGCTCGGGGGCGGACAGGTTAGCCGCTGGCCCGGGACCTCCGCTCACCTGCCGTCGCGCAGAAGCCGCTTGTCGAGGCGGCAGAACAGCCACAGGCCACCGACCGAGGCCGACGGCACCACCACCACGGGGCCCAGGAAGGGCACGCCGAAGAGCAGCCCGCAGATCAGCCCGTACAGGGCCATGGTGGCCGCGTGGCGCCCGAGGAAGTCGAGCCGCGCCCGCAGGCCCAGGCCGCGGCGGCTGAAGGGCAGGTCGAGCAGGGTGATCGAGGTCGCGAAGCCCGCGCCCACCGCGTAGACGTAGGGGCCGATCAGGGGCACCAGGTAGACCGGCAGGAACAGCACCAGGAGCACGCCGGAGACGGTCAGGCCCAGGAGGCTCGCGCGCAAGGCGCGCAGCTCGACGCTCGCGACCCAGAACAGCCAGCGGCCGTAGCGCGGCCGGGCCAGGCCGATCGCGACCGCCGGGGCGGCGGCGATCAGGGGCAACAGCAACAGGCTCCAGCCGTGGAGCCGCGGCAAGAGGGCCAGGGCACAGGCGGCGCCGACCAACGCGCCCAGGATGCTGGCGCGCAGGTTCAGCCGCGCGTCGTTGCCCTCTGGGCGCTCGAGTCGGTTGCGCGGATCCTCACCGAACCAGCGGGCTTCGATGCGCCCGTGGATCTCGTCGAGGAAGGGGCCGGCCACGGTCTCGAACAGCAGGCTGAAGGCGAACCACCAGACCAGGGCGGCCACGAACAGCACGCCCAACAGGCCCAGGCCCTGGGCGGCGAGCAGCACCAAGCCGCGGCGGATCGGCCATTCGAGGACGCTCGCCAGCCAGCCGGGCAGGTGGTTGTGGAGGTCGACCTCCTCGGGCACCACGCCCGAGAGGACCCCGTCGATCCAACGCCAGATGAGGATCGTCGCGACCGCGAAGGCCAGCACGGTCAAGAGCATCGGCGGAATCAGCCAACGCTTGGTGCCCGGGGTGCTCAAGAGGAAGCCGGCACCGCGGAACAGGGCGCTGGCCCCGGCGGCCAGCCCGCCAACCGGTCCGGTCTCGCCGGCCAGGCTGGGCTCGCGCGGCTCGCCCCCGCAGTGGGGGCAGGGCTCCGCCGGCGCGTGGTAGCCGCAGCGCCTGCAGGGCACGGGCTTGCCGCGCGCCGGGAGGGCCGCCGGCTGTTGTGAATCGGGAGCAGTCATCCAGATCTGGCGCGTGTGGGGCTCCGAGAGGCGGCCCCCGAGGGCCGGTAGCGGAGCGATCCCTGTGCTATAAGAGCGGGTTCATCAGCGCCGAGGAAGAGTCAATTGAGCCCCTCCGCGGCGCCTCTCTCGGACCGACCCATTCGACCCCGCGCGGCGCCTGGCGCCGGACGGACCCCCGCGAGCCCACGATCCAAGATGGCTGAGTACCGGCACCTCGACTACATGCTCCTCGACGAGAAATTCAGCGAGGAGGAGCTAATGGTGCGCGACGCCGTGCGCACCTGGACCAGCGAGCGGTTCATCCCGCTCATCATGGACCACTTCGAGGCGGGCACCTTCCCGACCGAGCTGACCCCCGAGCTCGCCGAGCTGGGCGTCTTCGGTCCGACGATCCCCGAGGAGTACGGCGGCGCCGGGCTCAACTCGGTGTCCTATGGCCTGATCTGCCAGGAGCTCGAGCGCGGTGACTCCGGTCTGCGCTCCTTCGTCTCCGTGCAGGGCTCGCTGGTCATGTACCCGATCTACGCCTTCGGCTCCGAGGAGCAGAAGCGCGAGTGGCTGCCCCAGCTCGCCAGCGGCAAGGCCATCGGCTGCTTCGGCCTGACCGAGCCCGACGCCGGCTCGAACCCGGGCGGCATGCTGACCAACGCCAAGCGCGACGGCGGGGACTGGATCCTCAACGGGCGCAAGATGTGGATCACCAACGGCACGATCTCCGACGTGGCGATCGTCTGGGCCCAGACCGAGGACGGCATCCGCGGCTTCTGCATCCCGACGAACCTGCCCGGCTTCAGCGCGCCGGAGCAGAAGCACAAGTGGTCCCTGCGGGCGTCGATCACCTCCGAGCTGGTGCTCGAGGACGTGCGCGTGCCGGACTCGATGCGGATGCCGGAGACGACCAGTCTGCGCAACCCGCTGATGTGCCTCACGCAAGCGCGCTACGGCATCGCCTGGGGCGCGATCGGCGCGGCCAACAGCGTGTTCGACGAGGTCCTCGGCTACACCAAGGAGCGCATCGTCTTCGACAAGCCCCTGGCCGGCTACCAGATCCCCCAGGCCAAGCTGGCGGAGATGGCGACCCAGATCACCATGGGGCAGATGCTGGCCCTGCAGCTCGGGCGCCTCAAGGACGAGGGCAAGATGACCCCGGCGATGGTCAACATGGCCAAGCGCAACAACGTCCACGTCGCGCTCAACATCGCGCGCACGGGCCGCGACATGCTGGGCGCCAACGGCATCAGCCTCGAGTACCAGACCGGCCGCCACATGTGCAATCTGGAGTCGGTCTACACCTACGAGGGTACGCACGACATCCACACCCTGGCCATCGGCAACGAGCTGACCGGCATCCCGGCCTTCCGCTAGTCGGTAGCTCCTGCGACCGCCCGCCCGGCTCGGCTCGGTAGGCGTTCGTACGGTGCCAGGCACGAAACCGCCGCCTACGCGCACCGGCCCGCAGCCGCCAACGGCGGTTGCGGGCCGGTGCGAAGAGGCGGCGGTTTCGTGCCTGGCACCGTACGAACGCCTACCGAGCCGGGCACACCTAGCCATGAGCGACGACTCACCTCGCCCCACGCGCCGCCTGCCCTTGCACTGGCTCTTCGCGATCGGCCTGCCGGCCTCGTGGCTGGCCGGCCCGCTCGGGGTCGACGCCCTGTGGTTCCTGGCGGGGCCGGCGAACCTGCTGCACGTGGGGGTGGCGCTGGGCGCGGTGCTCGGCATCGACGCCCTGCGGCAGGGCCGGCGTTGGCTCGGTTGGACCCTGCTGCTCAATCCGATCGTCCTGGGCGCTTGGTGGGCCCCACGCATCCTCGCGCCGCAGGGACTAAAAGCCGCGCCCCTCGGTGCCTCGGCCGACCTGCAGGTGGTCGCTTGGAACCTGGGCTCGGCCGTCGCTTCGCCCGACGACGCGGCCAGTTGGATCGCGGAGCAGGATGCCGACGTGGTCGCCCTGTGCGAGCTCAACGCCCAGGTCGCGGCGGAGCTCGTCGCGCGGCTCTCGGAGCGCTACCCCTATCGCGTCCTCCACCCCCTCGGCGTTCCCGGTCGGGGGGTCCTGAGTCGCTTCCCGATCGTCGAGACCGAGTTCTTCCACCTCGAGGGCGAGCGAGCACACCTGGACGTGACCCTCGACGTGAATGGCCGGCCCCTGCGGCTGACGGTGGTGCACCTGTCGCTCTTCGCCGCGCTCCTGGGCCGCGCCGACGGCAGCGTGCGTGACCTGGGCCCGCTCACGGACGGCTTGCTCGCCAGCCCGCCGGGCCTGCTCCTGGGCGACTTCAACTCGTCCGAGACCAGCGCCGTCTACGCGCGCCTCGCGGCGAGCGGGCTGGTGAACACCTTCCGCGAGGCGGGGGAGGGCCTCGGGTTCAGCTTCCCCCTGCCCGGCCGCTACAAGGGCCTCCCCCTGCCGCCCATCGTTCGCATCGACCACGTCTGGCGCACACCGGGCCTGGTCGCGCGCCGGGCGAAGGTCGGCTCCGACGGCGGTGCGGACCACCTGCCGCTGATCGTCGACCTCGACTTCGTCGACTGATCCTCGAGTCCGCGCCATCGGGCCGAGGGGCCGGGAGGGCTCCCCCGGCTCGCCCAAAGGGGGGCGAGCCAGCCTGTTGCGACGGGGCGGGTCTTGGGCGGCCTGTCGGACCGGAATCTTGCGCGGCTTGCCGGGCAGGAAATCTGCGACTGAAGTGGCATATCCTGTGCCACTTTTGTACTGTCTCGGCGCAAGCAAGAGACTAGGCGGTCCTGATGTCCTGTGCGGTGTCGCCGCCCCTCCTCTCGTCCACCCCGACCACCCCGACGTCAGCGACGACGATGCTTCCGTCATTCCGTGCGACCCCGTCCGCCCTCGATCCCGACCCCTTTCGGACCGAGGCCATTGCTCTGGTGGCCGTCTTCGCACTGGTCATCCCCGCGATCAGCCTGGGCATAGACCTGACCCGCCCCGAGCCGCATGTCGACCCCTGGCTCCAGTGGGGGCAGACGCTGGGTGTCTCCATGGGCGACCTGGCCCAGGGCCGGATCACCTTCGAGAACGCCTGCTCCCTTTGCCACGGAGATGACGCAACTGGCGTGGTGCGCCTCGGCAAGCCGCTTCGCAACAGCGGCTTCGTTCAAGGCCACAGCGACGAGGAGCTCTTCGAGCTGATCGTCCAGGGTCGTGATCCGAGTGACCCGGCGAACACCACCGGGCAGTTCATGCCTGCGCGGGCCGGTCGCGAGGACCTGGAAGAGCAGCGCTTGCAGAACGTCGTGCACTACCTGCGGACGCTGCAGGAGCCCGGGGTCCCACCAGTCTCGATCGAGGACTGGATCGTCGAATCCAGCGCTGCGGGCAGTGGCGCGCCCTCGGCTGTCGCCGGTAGTGCCGGCCACGAGGTCTTCGTGGCGAGCTGCTCCGCCTGTCACGGGTTAGCCGGTGAGGGCGTCCCCGGCCTGGGCAAGGCGCTCGCGAACAGTCCCTTCGTCGCCGAACAGAGCGATGACGACTTGATGGCGTTCGTCAAGACCGGCCGACCGATCTGGGACGCCTCCAACACGACCGGTGTCGACATGCCGGCCAAGGGCGGCAACCCCGCACTCGGCGACGACGATCTGGCCGAGATCGTGAAGTACATCCGTTCGCTCCACGGCGAGTGACCGGACCGAACGACGAGGGGCTCGACGTCGGCGTCATTCGACGCGCGAGTCGCAGCCCGCTCCGACTACGCATTCCCCGTAGCCCTTCTCTCGGAGGACCGACCATGAACCCTGCTTTCCGTGTGTTGAGTGCCCGCGCGCTCGCACTTGCGCTGCTGCTCAGCGTGGGTGCGAGCTCCAGCCTCGCCTTCCAGTCGATGGATGACGTCCGCGCCGCCGCCACGGCGCGCGGGCTGACCACCGCCGACCTGCTCGCCGCCGCCAAGACCTTCACGCCCAGTGGGATGTTGGACGAGTACGTGATGTTCTCGTCCGGCGGCCACAGTGGCCAGGTATTCGCGATCGGCATGCCCTCCATGCGTCTGCTGAAGACGATTGCCGTGTTCACGCCGGAGCCCTGGCAAGGGTGGGGCTACGGCGTCGGCGAGGAGGTCATGGCGGGCGGCGACTACGGCGGCGAACCGGTCCGCTGGGGCGACACCCACCACCCGGCCCTGTCCGAGACCGCCGGCGACTACGACGGCCAGTGGCTGTTCATCAACGACAAGATCAACGCCCGCGTGGGCGTGATCGACCTGCGCGACTTCGAGGCCAAGCAGATCGTCAAGAACCCGCTCACGGTCAGTGACCACGGCGGCACCTTCGTCACACCGAACACCGAGTACGTGATCGAGGGTGGCCAGTACGCGACCCCGTGGGGCTCGGCCTACGCCCCCTTGAGCGAGTACAAGGAGTCCTACCACGGCTCGGTGACGCTGTGGAAATTCGACCGCCGCGCCGGTCGCATCGACCGCTCCAAGTCCTTTGCGATGGAGCTGCCGCCCTACTGGCAGGACCTGTCCGATGCCGGCAAGGGCGCCAGCGACGGGTGGTTCTTCCTCAACTCGATCAACACAGAGATGGCCACCGGTGGCATCGAGAGCGGAAATCCGCCCTTCGAGGCCGGCGTCAGCCGCAACGCGACCGACTACCTCCACATCATCGACTGGAAGGGCGCCGAGCGCGTCTTCCAGGCCGGCAAGGCCGACATGATCGAGGGGTTCCCGGTGATCAGCATCAAGACGGCGGTCGCCGAGGGTCTGATCTACCTGACGCCCGAGCCGCGCAGTCCGCACGGTGTCGATGTGGCCCCCAAGGGTGACTTCGTGGTCGTCTCGGGCAAGCTCGACCCGCACGTCACGGTCTACTCCACGGCCAAGCTCAAAAAGGCCGTCGCCGCCAAGACCTTCTCCGGTCGCGACGACTGGGGCATTCCGATCCTCGACTTCGACGCGGTCGTCGAGGCCCAGGTCGAAGTCGGCCTCGGTCCGCTCCACACCCAGTTCGGCCCGGAGGGCTACGCCTACACCTCGCTCTTCCTGGATTCGGCGGTGGCCCGCTGGACCATGGGTGGCTCCTACGGTGCAGGGACGCCCGAGCCCGATTGGACCCTCGTCCACAAGACTCCGGTCCAGTACAACGTCGGCCACATCGGTGTGGCCGAGGGCGACACGGTCAGCCCGGACGGCAAGTACCTGGTGGCCTTCAACAAGTGGTCGGTGGATCGCTTCCTGCCCCCCGGCCCGCTGCTGCCCCAGAACTTCCAGCTGATCGACATCGCCAATCAGGGCACGAGCATGCCCGTGATCTACGACATGCCGATCGGCATGGGCGAGCCTCACTACGCGCAGATCTGCAAGGCCGACAAGCTGAACCCCTGGAAGGTCTACCCCGAGGTGGGCTGGGATCCCCTGCACCAGCGGGCCGACTTGATGGCGCCCAAGCCGGGCATGGAGCGCGTCACCCGCAACGACGAGGAGGGCTCTGTCGAGGTCTTCATGACCGCCGTCCGCAGCCACTTCAAGCCCGAGCACGTGGCGGTCAAGGTCGGTGACACCATCACCTGGCGCATCACCAACATCGAGCGCGCGGTCGACGCCACCCACGGCTTCGCGATCCCGCAATACAACATCAACCTGAGCCTCGAGCCAGGTGAGACGGCGACGGTGGAGTTCACGGCACACACGGCCGGGACCTTCCCCTTCTACTGCTCCGAGTTCTGCTCTGCGCTGCACCTCGAGATGGTCGGCTACCTGTTGGTCGAACCGACCGAGTAGTCGCGTCCGGGCGGGCGCCGGATCGCCGGCGCCCGCCACCATATCGCCCGTCCGTCCCTCAGCTCCCAACCGAAGGGGACCTCGATGTCCTCCACGCTGCTCCAGAAGGTCGCCGGCCCGCGGGTCGACTCCGACGCCATGGCCGACGACGGCCTGCGCTACCGCCTGCCGTACCTGCTGCTGCTGGCGGCCCGGATCCTGATCCTGGTGTCCCTGTTCCTGCCCTATTGGGAGATGGACCTGGTGGCGCCCCAGTACCCGGACAACCTGCACCTCACGGCCTACGTCAACAATCTCGGCGGGGACGTGGCGGAGATCGACGGGCTCAACCACTACATCGGGATGCGGCCGCTCGGCGAGGCGGCACAGCTCGAGCGGCGCTACGGCGTCTTCGCGTTGGTCGGGCTGGTCGTGATGCTCGAGATTGCCGCTCTGGTACACCGCCGCTGGGCGACGCTCTTGATCCTGCCAGGGATCCTCTTCCCGGCGATCTTCCTGCTCGACCTACACCTGTGGATGAGCCACTTCGGGACGAACTTGGATCCCTATGCGCCACTGTCGAACTCGATCGAGCCCTTCGTCCCGCCGATCCTCGGCGTGGGGGAGATCGGCCAGTTCAAGACGATCGCGGAGCCAGGGACAGGTCTTTGGCTCGCCATCGGGGCCTCGGTCGTGATGCTGCTGGCCCTGTGGTTCCATCGACGCGCCTTCCGCCCGTTGGTCATAGAGGCCAAGAGCGGTGCCCACTGATGGTTGCTGGGCTAGCCTCTCCGACCGGCAGCCGTCGGCGGATGCTGGTGTCGGCGCTCGGGTTCGCGATCCTCGGTGTCGCGGCGAGCGCGGCGGCAGTCGACGACACGCGCACCCTCGGGGTCGAGCGGATCGTCGCCCTGATCGAGGCGTCCTCGGACGGCGAGACGATCCAGATCCCGGCCGGGACCTACGTGGGGAACCTGGTGATCGAGCGCTCCGTGGTGCTCGAGGGTCGCGGCGAGGTCGTGATCGACGGCGGCGGGGAGGGCACCGTGGTGACCATCCTGGCGCCGGGGGTGACCCTGCGCGGACTGCACGTGCGCGGCAGCGGCGCGGGGGTCGACCGTGAGCCGGCCGGGATCCGCGCCGAAGTCGGACCGTCGATCATCGAGGACAACGTCCTGGAGGACGTGCTCTTCGGGATCGACCTGCGCATGGCGTCGGACTCGATCGTGCGTCGCAACCGCATCGTCGGGATGCCCCTGGAGGCCGGGCGCCGCGGTGACGGGATCCGTCTGTGGTGGAGCCACGACTGCGTCGTCTCGGACAACTGGCTGCGCGGCGTGCGGGACCTGGTCCTGTGGTACTCCGAGCGCTTGACGATCGAGCGCAACGATGTGGCCGACAGCCGCTACGGGCTGCACTTCATGTACAGCCACGAGACGAACGTCGCGGACAACCGGCTGCACCAGAACTCCGTTGGCATCTACCTGATGTACAGCCGGCGCATCACGCTGCGCGGGAACTCCCTACGGCAGAACCGCGGGCCCAGCGGCTACGGCGCGGGTCTCAAGGACTGCGACGACATCTTGCTCGAGGACAACCTTTTCGTCGCCAACCGCGTCGGTGTGTACCTGGACAACTCGCCCTCCAGCGTCGACGCCGTCGGTCGCATCGCGAACAACCAGTTCGTCTACAACAAGGTCGGCATGCTTGTCACGCCCAACACCCGACGCAACGTCATCACGGAGAACGGCTTCGTGGAGAACGAGGAGCAGGTGACCGTGCACGGGCGCGGAGAGCTCTCCGGGAACGCCTTCCACGAGCTGACGGAGGCCGGACCGCGCGGGAACTACTGGTCCGACTACCCCGGCTTCGACCTCGATGGCGATGGCCTGGGCGACCTGGCCTACGAGCCCCGGTACCTGTTCGAGGACCTCCTGGCCCGTGAGCCCAACCTGCGCCTGTTCGTGCACAGCCCGGCCCAACGGGCGATCGAGTTCACGGCACGGGCCCTGCCCGAGCTGCGCCCGGCGCCGAAGTTCGTGGATCCTGATCCACTCATGTCGCCGCCTGCCTCGCGACGCGTGGGGCCGGGCCCCGACCGCGGGAACTTGGGCCAGGTGGCCCTGGGCCTCGCGTTGCTCGGGGTGAGCACCGCGATCGGATTGGGCGCCCTGCGCGCCGCCGCCCCTGGAACCGAGGTCTGCTGATGATCACCATTCGGGACCTGACCAAGCGCTTCGGGCGCGTGTGCGCCCTGAGCGAAGTGAGCTTCGACGTCGAGGCTGGCGAGGCGGTCGCCCTGTGGGGTGGCAACGGCGCCGGCAAGACGACGCTCTTGCGCTGTCTGCTCGGTGCCCTGCGGCACGGAGGCAGCGTCGAGGTCGACGGGCTCGATGCTCGCCGACAGGGCAAGGCGGTGCGAGCGCGCATCGGATACGTGCCCCAGGAGCTGGCCTTCCACGACGACATGCGCGTCGGTGCTGCCCTGGCCTTCTTCGCGCGGCTGCGCGTCGAGAGCCTGGGACGCGCTGCCGAGATCCTCGCCCGTGCCGGTCTCGCGGGTCATGAGCGCAAGCGCGTGCGCGACCTCTCCGGAGGCATGAAGCAGCGCCTGGCCCTGGCTGTCGCGACCCTCGGCGATCCGCCGGTGGTGGTGATGGACGAGCCCACGTCGAACCTCGACGCCGCCGGTCGCGCCCAGGTCGTGGAGAGCCTGCGCGAGCTGCGGCGCAGCGGCAAGACAGTGCTGTTCTCGTCCCACCGGCCCGAGGAGGTGCGGGCCCTGGCCGATCGCGTCCTCGTACTCGACGGCGGACGGCTGGTGCGAACGGCCACGCCGGACGAACTCTGGCCCAGTGGCGACGGCGGACCGCGCTCCACGCTGCACATCCCCGATTCAGATCGAGAGCGCGCGCTCGAGGTGCTGGCGGCGGCGGGTATCGAGGTGCTCGACGGCGTCCGCGACGAGCTCGCGCCGGGCGCGGATCAGCTTGCGCGGAGCGGCGTCTGTGAGGCGGTGCGCGGCGACGCGCAGGGAGCAATTCAATGATCGAGCTAGCCATCCATCGACCCGGACTCGAGGCGCCTCGAGCCATGACCCCTGCCCTGGCCTCCAGCTTCACCTGCGTGCTCGCCTTCGCGCGCCGCGAGCTGCGCGAGGCGCTCACCAGCCGCTGGTTCGTGCTCTACGGCTTGGCCTTCGCGGCGCTTTCCGTGTCGGTCTCGTACGTCTCCCTGGCCAGCGCCGGCTCCGAGGGCCTGGCCGGGTTCGGCCGCACCGCAGCCGGTCTCCTGAACCTGATCATGCTGGTGGTGCCGCTGATGGCGTTGACCGCCGGTGCCGGCAGCCTGGCCGGCGAACGGGAGCGCGGCACGCTAATCTACCTGGTGGCCCAACCGGTCTCCCGCTGGGAGGTCCTGCTGGGCAAGTTCCTCGGCCTGGCCGCGGCCTTCGTCGCCTGCCTGTGCGGGGGCTTCGGCCTCTCGGCTCTGGTCCTGGCCTCGCGCGGCGCGGTCGGAATCGACTCCTTCGTGATGCTCGTCGCGGCGACCAGCCTGCTGGCCCTGGTGATGCTCGCCCTGGGCTTCGTGATCTCGGTCTTCTCGCGCAAGTCGAGCGTCGCCACCGGCGTGGCCCTGTTCACTTGGCTGTTCCTCGTTCTGCTCAGCGACCTCGGTCTGATGGCGGGCAGCGTGCTCTTCAAGCTGCGCGTGCAGGAGCTCTTCGCCCTGTCGGTCCTGAACCCGCTGCAGGCCTTCAAGCTGGGCGTGGTGCAGGGCCTCGAGAGCTCCCTCGATGTGCTCGGCCCGGTGGGGGTGTACGCCAGCCAGACCTGGGGGGAACGCCTTCCCTGGCTGCTCTTCGGCGTCCTCTGTGCCTGGGGAATGCTGGCCTTCGCCGTGGCGGCCTTCGGCTTCTCGCGGAGCTCGACGGCGTGAGGGTGCTCGCAGCCCTGGTACCGGTCTGCGCCGCGATCTCCGCCTGCGGGGCCGCGGACCCGGACGCGCCGCCGACGATCGTGCCCGACGCCTCGGTCTGCGCCGAGTGCGACATGATCATCAGCGACCTGCGCTTCGCGACGGCACTGGTCGTGCGCGACGAGCGCGGCGGGGGGCGTGCGCTGCTCTTCGACGATCTCGGCGATCAGCTGATCCACGAGCGCGAGCACCCCGAGTACGAAGTGCTGGCGCGCTGGGTGCATGACCATGGGACGGAACAGTGGGTCGAGGCGGAGTCCGCCTGGTACCTGCGCTCCGACGCGTTGCTCACCCCCATGGCCTCTGGGCTGGCTGCATTCGCTGATCGCGACGCGGCGGTCGAGCTGGGGCTCGAGCTCCCCGGAGAGGTCCTCGAGTTCCACCAGCTGCGCGCCCGCTAGGCATCGAAGGCTGCCGCCAACTCCCCCGGCGCCGGTTCGATCGCGGTGGCGAGTGGGTCGTAGACCAGCGCCTTGAGCAGGATGCCGTAGACCGGGCCGAGCATGGCCGAGCCGAGGCCGACGATGGTCTCGACCGGGCTGGCCTGGCCGGAGGTCGCGGCCAGTAGCACGAAGAGCGAGATCAGGCCGAGCAGGAACGACAGGGCGCCCACGGCCACGGCCAGGCCGCCGAGCTCGCGCAGGATCGACCCCGCCGCCTCGCGTGCGTCGGTGGGGCGATCGTCGAGATCGCTCGCGAACGCGAGAGCGAAGGCGCGTGGGGCCGAGAACCCGCCGCTGGCCAGGGCCTGGAGGATGAAGGGCAGGGCCGCGACCAGCAGGAGCTGTTGCGGCGCCCAGAGCAGGGTCAAGTCGAGTCCCGCGAGGCGCAGGGCGAGGGGGCCGGCAGCGACGGCGCCGAGCAGACCGAGGAGTCGTTGGATGTTCATGGCGAAGCTGTCAGCGGGGATTCAGGACGCGGAAGTCCAGCAGGGTGAAGAGCACCAACACCGCCGGGATCATTACCAGCAGGAGCGGAACCGAGACCTCGGCCCAACCTCGTTGGGTTCGTCCGTGGCGCTCGCCGGCCCGCGAGGCAGCATTCGAAGCACACGCGCCGAGGGCGCAGCGCCCGATGAGCAGGGCGTAGGCCGGGGGCAAGAGGCCGAGGGTGATCCCCTCGGCCAGGAATGCGGGCGCTGCGTCCGTGGCTCCCGCGGCGACGGCACTGGCGATGATCAGGCTGCTGATGGCGAGCACGAGTCCGGTGGCCATCGTCGCGCGCGAGGCGCTGGCCAGGGCCCGGACAGCGGTCGCCGCCTCCGACTCGCGACCCACCCCCGCGATCTGACGCAGGCCGGCGCGCAGGCCCCGTCCGCCCGTGGCGAACCAGGCCGCGGCCAAGCCGGGGATCGTCACGGCCACCGCGCTCGGCAGGGAGTCCTGGAACCACCCGCCGAGGCTGAAGCTCAGGTCGAAGCCCTCTCCTGGCAGTGCCGTGGGGAGGAACATTGCCGGGATGAGGATGATCAGCGCCATCCAAGCGCCGAGGTGCAGGGCCGCGCGCGTCTGCCGTAGGCCGTGATCCATGGCGCTCATCGAGGCAATTCCGTCAAGGCCGTAGCCAGCTCGAGGGTGATCGCCGCCGCGCGCCGCTCGAAGGCACTGTCCGCCTGCACCCGCACCGCCGGCAGGGCCAGGGCCCCTGCTGCGGCGACGCCGATGGCGAGCACTGGGCCGCGCTCGTGGCGCTCGGCGGGGGGCTCGGGGAAGGCCAGCTCGAGCAGCTCGCGCGGGGCTTCGAGTCGCGCACGGCCGCGCAGGGCCAGGCGCTGTTCCAAGGTCTCGTTCATCGTAGATCTCCGTCGAGCCGTCGGCGCAGGACCTCCAGGCCCTGGGCGCTCCAGCTCTTGGCGGTACGTAGGGAGACGCCGAGGGTCCGGGCGACCTCGGCGTGGGTCAGGTCCTGGGCGAAGCGCAGCTCGAGCGCCGCGCGCAGGTTCGCCGGCAGCTGGGACAGGGCAGTCTCCAACTCCTCGTCGAGCAGGGTGGGGGCGTGCTGGTGGTGCAGCTCCTCGCGAGCCGCGGCGCGCTCGCGCCGGTCGCGTCGGTCCCGCGAGCGCCGCTCGTCGCGCACTCGGTTGGCCGCGATGCGGAGCATCCAGGCTCGCACGGATGAACCACGCTGCTCGCGTCCGTGGCGCGCGACGCTGAGGAACACGTCCTGCAGGGCGTCCTCCGCGGAGCTCCGGTCGCGCAACGTCCGCTCCAGGAACGACAGCACCGCCGCCCCGTGGCGGGCGTAGAGCTCCGCCAACGCCCTCCGCGCCCCCTGGGGGTCGTCGGGATCCAGCGCGGCCAGGAGCTCGGCATCCGCCCGCTCCCGACCCGGGTCGGGGGTCGGCTGTGTCGTGGCTCTCACGGTGGCGAGGACGAGGCCCATCGTCCCCTCGACGTCACCGATCGGGAGGGGGTGCAGCGAAATCCCCGACGGACCGCGCCCGCGGGCCTACTCGTCCTCGCCCAGGTGCCGCTCGAGGTCGCGCACGAGGTTCGTGAGCGCCTCCATCTCGTCGATGTCGAGGTTGCCCTCGGTCTTGTGGGCCAGCATCCGCAGGTCCTGCAGGACCATCCGCGCCTGGCTCTCCTCGCGCCGGGCCTTGCCCGTGGCGGGGTTTTCGATCAGACCCAGGCTCAGCATCGCCTGGTAGCCGAGGCGGGTCAGGAACAGCTTGAAGTCGCCCCCGGGGAGCATCGCTTGCTCACTCACGCGCGCGTCCCTTGCGGCTGCAGCACGCCGCTCGACTTGCCCGTGGCCCGCTCGCGAGCGGCCTGCACGAAGCCGCGGAAGATCGGGTGGGGGGCCAGGGGCCTGCTCTTGAACTCGGGGTGGTACTGGACGCCCATGAAGAAGGGGTGGTCGGTCAGCTCGACGATCTCCACCAGCCCCAACTGGGGGTTGATGCCGGTGGCGCGCAGGCCGGCGGCCTCGAGCCGCTCGCGGTAGGCGTCGTTGAACTCGAAGCGGTGGCGGTGGCGCTCGGAGATGCGGTCCACGCCATACAGGTCGTGGGCGCGGCTGCCGGGCACCAGGTCGCAGTCGTAGGCGCCCAGGCGCATGGTGCCGCCCTTGTTCTCCACACCCTTCTGCTCCTCCATCAGGTGGATCACCGGATGGGGCGTGTGGGGCGAATGCTCGAGGGTGTGGGCGCCCTCGAGCCCGGCCAGGTGCCGGGCCGCCTCGATCACCGCGCACTGCATGCCGAGGCAGATCCCGAAGAAGGGCACGCCCTCCTCGCGGGCCCAGCGAATGGCCTCGATCTTGCCCTCGAGGCCGCGCTCGCCGAAGCCGCCGGGCACCAGCAGCCCGTGGACGCCGCCCAGCACCGCCGCCGGACCGCGGTCGGCCACGTCCTCGGCGCTGACCTTGCGCAGCACGATCTCGCAGTCGTTCGCGATGCCCGCGTGGGAGAGGGACTCGTAGATCGACTTGTAGGCGTCGTGCAGCTCGATGTACTTGCCGACCACCGCGATCTCGACCCTCGTGTCGCAGGCGCGGATCCGTTCCAGCATCGCCATCCAGTCGGAGATGTCGGGCTCGCCGCGATCGGTCAGGTGCAGGTGATCGACGATCATGCGGTCGGTGTGGGCCGTCATCAGGCTCACCGGCACTTCGTAGATCGAGAACTCGACGTCGCGCTCCTCGATCACCGCCTCCTTGCGCACGTTGCAGAACAGGCTGATCTTGCGCGCCATGTCCTCGGTCATGGGCTGCTCGGTGCGACACAGCAGGATGTCCGGCTGGATCCCGATCTCGCGCAGCTTGCCGACCGACTGCTGGGTCGGCTTGGTCTTCATCTCACCCGCCGCGCGCAGGAAGGGCAGCAGGGTGACGTGCACGTACATGCAGTCGTGGCGATCGTTCTCGAGCCCGAACTGCCGGATCGCCTCCATGAAGGGCAGGCTCTCGATGTCGCCCACCGTGCCGCCGATCTCCGTGATGGCCACGTCCACGTCGTCATCGGTGACGCCGGCGTAGATGGCCTCCTTGATCGCGTCGGTGATGTGGGGGATGACCTGTACCGTGCGGCCCAGGTAGTCGCCGCGGCGCTCCTTGCGGATCACCGACTGGTAGATCTTGCCGGTGGTGTAGTTGCTCGACTTACGCAGCACCGCGTGGGTGAAGCGCTCGTAGTGCCCCAGGTCGAGGTCGGTCTCGGCGCCGTCGTCGGTGACGTAGACCTCGCCGTGCTGGAAGGGGCTCATGGTGCCCGGGTCGACGTTGATGTAGGGGTCGAGCTTCTGCATCGACACCTTCAGCCCGCGGCGCTCCAGGAGCATCCCGATGGCGGCCGCCGAGAGGCCCTTGCCGAGGCTCGAGACGACACCACCGGTGATGAAGATGTGCTTGGTCATGCTGGTTGAGCGGCCGGTGGGCCAGTCGAGGATTCAGGCGGGGGGTCGCCGGCCAGGGGGGAGTCGGCGAGGGGAGCGCGTCGGCAGCGGGACACGAAGGCGCGGTAGTCCTCGGGCGTGTCGATGCCACGGGGCGCCCGCGTCGCGGGGAGCACGTGAATCGTCCCGCCGGCTTCGAGCCAGCGGAGCTGTTCGAGCTTCTCGGTTTGCTCCAGCACACCCGGTTGCGCGTCGCAGAACGCGTGCAGCGCCTCCGGGCGGTAAGCGTATACGCCCAGGTGCCTGTGGGCCCGCGGCGAGTCGCCTCCGTGACCTCGGGCGGGAATGGGGGCGCGCGAGAAGTAGAGCGCGCGCCCGGCGGCGTCGGTCACGACCTTGACCACCTCGGGGCGCGTGAAGTCCTCGGCGGCGTCGATGGCAATCGACAGGGTCGCCAGGCGCACCTGGGGGTCGCGGAAAGCGGCAACCAGTCGCGTGAGGTCACCCGGGTCCAGGTCCGGCTCGTCCGCCTGGACGTTGACCACCACCTCCGGCTCGGGCCCCGCCAGGGCGGCCAGGGCCTCGCGCACGCGATCGGTGCCGCTGGGGTGGGCCGGGTCGGTCATGACGGCCTCGACGTCGACCTCCGCAGCGGCACGCAGCACCTCTTCGGAGTCGGTGGCCAGGATCACCCGCTCGAGGGCACCGCAGCGCCGGGCGTTGGCGACGGTGTGCTCGAACAGGTAGCGACCGGTCTCTCGCAGCAGGACCTTACGCGGCAGGCGGGTCGACCCGAGCCGGGCGGGGACGATCGCCAGGGCGCGCGGCGACGCGCCGGCCGGGCCGGGCGTCGTCGTTCTGCTGTCCACCGACACGGCGGCTCAGAGCTCTTCGCCGGGGCGTTGGGTCGACCACCGGGCCCGGCCGCAGGCCGGTCGGCGTCCCGGACGCGCGGCCCCATCGGCCGGAAGCGTCACCAGGTCGGATTCGGTGGTCGGCGAGGTCACGGTCTCAGCCTTCGATCCCCGGACCTGAGCCCGAGAACGCGCCCTTGTTCTGGGCGTCTTCGATGGACTGGAAGCCACGCACGTTGCTGAAGGCCAGGCTCAGGAAGGTGGCCATCCCGACCACCGCGCTGCGCTGCTCGTTGCTGGCGTTGGGGTGCGAGGCCACGTGACGGACCACTCCGTCGACCTCGACCTCGATCACCTTGGTCGCGCCGCTCAGACCGTTCGAGGGCCCCGGACCGGGTTGGGCGAAGTCGTCGAAGTGGTACTGCTCGAGGTCGCGCAGCAGGGCGTCCATCAGCCCGTCGGGCACGATCTTCACGTTGGCCGTGTCGCGCGCGCGCGAATAGAAATCGACGGCGTCGGTGTGCGACTCGCTGCGCAGCTCGATCGAAATCGCATTGCCGGTGAACTGGCGCATGGTCACGCGCGCGGCGAGCTCGTCACCCTTGCCCGTGCTGGCGCAGCTCGTCAGGAGCGCTGTCAAGCCGAGTAGGACCGTCAGGAAGAAGGACCCGCGCACTCCGCGAGCTCGGTCGGCGGATTGCGGGCGATGCACGAACTCGATCGGGTGAGTCAGGTTCACGGGCGTCTCGAAGTCTCGACGGAGTGGGGCGTCGCGACGGGGGGATTGCAGGGCGGGCACCTTGCAGCCTCGACTGGAGCGGTCGCGGGGCGCCGCGCGCCCGCTGAGCGACCCGGGAGGATAGCGCGGGTCGCCGGGCGCGAACAAGCGCGCCGGAGGAGCCTCGGGCCGCGCCGGGCCAAAAGTCGGCCCGCTGCGATCGGATGTCGATCGAAGGACCCGTCAGGGCTGGGCCTGGATCATCCGACCGTCGTCCGGGACGCGCCGCTCGTCGATCACCGGCATCCAGAAGCCGCCCACCTGGAGCTGTGCCTGGGGACTCCAGCGGTGCCCGTTGAGGCTGGCCCAGCCACCGGGGCCCGGCACGCGCGAGATCGGCCCGGCGGTGGAAGGCAGGTGCGGGTTGAGGCCGCCGATCTGCTCGCCCGCCGCGTCGATCTCGACCACAGCGATCCACAGGTCCACCGGCATCAACTCGCCCCGGCGGTAGGCGCCGCCGAAGCTCCAGGGGTCGGGGGCGATGCGCGTCAGGAAACTCTCGCGCACGATCGAGCCCTCGCTCCACTCGGTGGTGGGGCAGGCGCCCATGCCGGGCTCGTGGTTGTTGAAGAACCCGCCGCCGCGTCGGTCGGTGAGGGAGTCGATGATCTGGTAGCGACGCCCGTGCAGCGGCCCGGCGTACCAGTGGTAGGTGACCCAGGCCTGTTGCCCGTCCACCATGCTCGGGTCCACGTCGAAGCCCAAGAAGACCATCTCCGACACGGTGCCGTCGGCGTCGGGGCGACGGTAGCGGACGCTGCGCGGGTGCTGGATGCGCGATTGGTACAGGGGCGGGAAGTTGGGCTGGCCCCCGGCGGTGTCCGTGAAGACCTCGAAGAAGGTGCGCGCGTCGGGATCCCCCGTGCGCCGCTTCAGGACGTAGATCGGTTGCAGGTCCTCGTAGGTCTCGCGGTCGTCGAGGACCGCGTGGACCTCGAACAGCTCGTTCACGGCGCGCAGGATCTCAGGGTCCTGGAACAGGGTCTGCCCGTGACCCACGTACCAGTCCAGGTCGGCGAATCCCGCCAGCAGGTTGGCGCGTTGTTCGGCGTCGAGGTTCGGCCAGCGATCGATGTGCTCGCGCAGCTTCAGCAGCCGCACGCCTTCCCTGGCCCGGAAGTCGGCGGCCCAGTGGTAGGCGCTGCCCACGACGATCTCGCCGCGACTGGGCCGCGCGTGGGCGTTGACGATCTCCATCGCTTTCCAGTAACCGCTGAACTGCGACAGGTTCGTGTCCAGCACGATGCGTGCGCCCAGGAGCGAACCGAGGGCGAGCGTGAGCACACCGAGCGAAGAGCGCACACGCCCCAGAGCCCCGCCTCCTCCCGCGAACAACCAGGCCCAGCCACCGCCGGCCAGTAGCGCGATCAGCGGCAGCAGCGGCACCCAAAGGCGAAAGCTCTTCGAACCCTTGGTGCTCAGCACCAGTACGTTGGCGGCCAGCACGACCAGAGTCGCGACCAGGATCCAGCGCGGACGACGCAGCGCGCGCAGCACGCCGACGCCCGCACAGATCGCGGCAGGCACGACCACACACAACGACGTCAATTGCGTCAGGTACCAGTCGCGCGGGTACATCGACACGCCCTGGGTCGTGCTCGCGACGTTACCTGTCTTGGCGTGGGCCTCGTCGATGGCGAGGTAGATCTTGATCGCGAAGTCCTCGAGGCCGATCTGACGCAGCAGGTTGGCCCCGATGTACCCGGCGTTCTGCACCACGTAGGCCTGCAGCGCGGACGCGAAGGTGCCGAACATCCACCAGTCGAGGGTGGCCTGGGCGAGCAGCATGACCGCCACTCCACAGACCAGACCGACCAGGTGCCCCGGTCGGCGCCAAGCCCGTCGCAGGGGCGCGAAGGCGATGAACGCGGCGGCGACCGGGATGCACTGGAAGGCCATCAGGATCGAGCCGCCGAACCACAGGCCGGTGGTCAGGCCGCGTCGCAGGGTGGCGCGCTCGGGCTCGCTCGCTCGTTCCATGCCGGCCATGCCGAGCACCACGAACAGCATCGCCGCCGACGCGGACAGGGGCGTGACCGTGTACTGGGCGAAGACGGGATTGACCGCCAGCAGGGCGCCACAGGCCAGGCCGCCGGCGCGTCCGAAGAGTCGCGCGCCCATACGCGCCACGACCAACACCGCGGCCAGTCCGAAGAACATCTGGGTCGCGCGGATCGCGTGCACGACGCCGCGCAGGTCCGTGATCCCGAACAGGTCGGCAACCCAGAAGTAGGGCACCAGCAGCGCCGAGAAGGCGAACGAGCGCATGGTCGACGGGTCCAGGGCCCGGCCCTGGGCGACTTCGAACGCGCGCTCCATGTACTCGGCGCTGTCCGCCAGGCGGTAGCCGCTGATCTGGGACCAGACCAGGACCTGTCCGGCCAGGGCCAGGGCCAGGACCAACACGAGCCAGGGGTCGGTCAGGCGCAGGTCGCGGGCCTCGGCGCCCCCCGCGGCTCGGATCTCCGCGGCGCGAATGCCCTCCCGGGGGGGCGGGTAGACGGGCGGGGGCGGGGGGTAGGCTCCCGGGTCGCTGGTCGCAGAGGGCATGGGGCGCCCAACGATAGCGGCCTCCGGGTCGGTCCGCGCCCGCGGGCCAGTTCGGAGGCGAATCCGGCCGGGCAGGCCACCGGATACAGCGCACCGCTTGTCCCACAACGCAACATTTGGTGGGTCGGGCGCCCTGGGGCCTTGGTTTTGTTTTGACTCGGGTGGGGGGCGGTCGAACACTGGCCCCTCGCACCGGAGTCTTGGTTCGTCGGGTGGTTCCGACCTCTCTCTGGCTGCAACTCTCTGTCTCTAAGTGACTTGTGGCGGCGGCAGTGCTCCTGTCGCGCGACGCGTATGGGCAACCTCGAGAAGCTGTTTGTCTTGACGGTGATCTTCCTCTCAGGGGTCGTCCTCGCCGTCTCGCTCAATTCGACCAAGACTGTCCAAGCCGACGGGGACACCCCCTCGGACAGCATCGCCAACCGCTTTGGAGAGCAGATGCCCCTGGTGCCCGCCCAGAGCGGGACCGAGTTGGATCTCGCGGACCTCGGGGGATCGGCTCGCCCCGCATCCGGGCGAGGCACCGACCGGGCTGCGAAGGGCTCCTCGTCGGGGAGTGGCTCTGCCCCGCCCCTGCTGAGCGCGGACGTTGAGCCCAAGGCCGAGTCCAGCGGTCGCGGAATCGACAGCGGCGGGATCGACAGCAGCGGCCTGCCGAAGGGCCGGCTGCGCCAGGTCGACGCCCTGGCCGAGACGGTGATCACCGGCTTCGCCCTGTACACCTGTGACGGTAGCGAGACCTTCTCGTCCCTGGCCCGCGACCTCTACGGGAGCGTCGAATACGCCAACGTGATTCGCGCCAACAACGAGGGGCTCGAGGTCCTGACCTCCGGGGACGAGCTGCTGGTCCCGATCGACGCTCGGCCGTCGCCGACCCGCGACCACTCATATGAAGCGCGCCCCTCGCGCCCCGCGCCGCGCATCCGCAACGTCAGCACCCCCGAGCCGATCGCCGCCGACGAAGAACTCGGCACCACCGAGGTCCTGCACACGGTCGTCAATGGGGAGTCTCTGTCGACGATCGCCGCTGCCTACTACGGCAAGGGCACCCTCTGGCGTCGCATCTACGACCACAACCGCGACGTCCTCGACAGCCCCGATCGGGTGCCCGAGGGCACGGTGCTGAAGATCCCCTGACGCGGTGGGCGTGAGCGCAGCACTGGGTGCGTGAGCGCGCAGCATCGAGCCGTCACCTGGACCGCTCGGCCCGCAGGACCCGTCAGTCCTTCAGGCCGTAGCGGTCCAGCTTCTTGTAGAGGTGGCTGCGTTGCATGCCGAGGTTCTCGGCGGTGCGCTTCACGTTGCCCTCGTTCTCGACCAGCTTGCGCCGGAAGAAGGCGGCCTCGGAGAGGTTCTTGAACTCCTCGAAGGTGGGGGCGTCGAACGGGTCCTCGCCGTCCGCCGTGACCGTCGTCGTCGAGGTCCTGGGCGCGGCGAGGCCGGGGCCGTTGGCCAGCACGCCCTCGATGTCCGCCCGCGTGAGGCGGTCGCCCTCGGCGAAGACCGACGCGCCGTCGAGCAGGTTCTTGAGCTGGCGCACGTTGCCCGGGAAGTCGAGGGTCCGCAGCAGGGCGCGGGCGTCCTCGTCGAGGGTCAGGGCCGCACGGCCGAGCCGGCGGGCCTGGCGTTCCAGGAACGAGTGGGCCAGCACCGCCACGTCGTCGGGCCGCTCGCGCAGGGGCGGCAGCCGCAGGGGCACGACGTTGAGGCGATAGAAGAGGTCCATCCGGAAGCGACCGTCCTCCACCGCCTGGGCCAGGTCGGCGTTGGTCGCCGCCACGACCCGGATGTTGACCCGCTTGGGGCTCGAGCCGCCCACGCGGGTCACCTCGTGGGTCTCCAGGGCGCGCAGCACCGTCGCCTGGGCCGCCAGGGGCATGTCCCCGATCTCGTCCAGGAACAGGGTGCCCCCGTCCGCCGCCTCGAAGTGGCCCACCCGGCGCTCGTGGGCCCCGGTGAAGCTGCCCTTCTCGTGGCCGAAGAGCTCCGACTCGATCAACTCCGACGGGATCGCGGCGCAGTTGACCGGCACGAATGGCCCGTCGGAGCGCGGACCCAGGAGGTGTAGGTTGCGCGCCACGACTTCCTTGCCGGTGCCGTTCTCGCCCGTCAAGAGGACCGGGGCGTCCACGGCCGCCAGGCGCTTCACCTGGTCGACCACCGCGCGCCAGGTCGCGCTCTCGCCGACCAGGTCCCACTGGTCGCCCAGGGCCCGGCGCAGGCCCGCGTTCTCGCGCGTCAATCGCCCTTGGCGCATTGCGCTGCGCAGGCTGACCACGACGCGGTTCTGCTCCAGGGGCTTCTCGAGGAAGTCGGCGGCCCCCTTGCGGACGGCTTCGACCGCCGTGGCGATGTCGGCGTGGCCCGAGATCATGACGACTTGCGGAGCCCCGGGCCGGGAGCGCAGCTCCGCCAGGAGTTCCAGACCGTCCATCCCGGGCATCTTCACGTCGCTCAGGACCACGTCGGCCCGGCGACCGGAGGCCTGCTCCTCGTCGAGGCGCCCGAGGGCGTCGCGGGCGTCCTTGGCAGTCCAGACCTCGAAGTCCTCGTACTTGAGGATCATCTCGAGGGCCAGACGGATGTCGGGGTCGTCGTCCACGACCAGCACGGTGGGGCGGCGCGGTTCGGCCGAGGGACCCTCGGCGGATGTCTGGGGGGGCATGGCCGCATCCTGGCACGCCGGAAGGGGGGGCGCCAAGGCAGCTGGCGGCGCGCCGTCGGGGGCTTCCGGGCCTTGTCGGAGGGTCGGCGGGATCCGCGGACTCTCGATCCAGGTGGTTGCCGGTGCCGGTTGTGGGGTTAGAGCGGGGCGCAGGTGGGCTCCGGCGTCCTTGACCGGCCCCACCCCCCAGGTATCATCCCGCCCTCCGATCGCGCGTGGATCCCTCCCGCGCGGTCGTCCCCAGCTCGGCCTTCGTCGGTCCCTCGACTCGCCCACCAGCGACTCGAGTGTCCCGCGGAGCCGTTCCCTCGCAACCCACTCGCGCCGCCGCCGGGCACGTCCCCACCCGCGCTGCCGCCGGCCTCCGCCCCTCGGGCGGTCAGGTCTGCGTGCCCGCGCGCTACGTCCTCGCGCCTGGTGGCTCCCCATCCGACTCCGAAGTGACTCACACCCGACGCCCATCGCGGACGACTGGTCGCTTCGCCCTTTTCGCGCAGAGGATCGACATGATGCGATTCAGCCGGCCGCTCGGCCTGCTCACCGTGGCCGCCGCTCTCGCCGTCGCCACTCCTAGTGCCGCCGCGTTCCAGGACAGCGAGGTCCAGGAGCTGTTCCGCCAGGGCCTGCGCGCTCTGGAGCAGAACGACGACGAGGGGGCAGTGAGTGCTTTCCAGCAGGTGCTGGCCCTCGACCCGTCGCGCGAGGACGCCTACCAGCTCTGGAAGAGCATCGACAACGACGTGTGGCTCGACCTGATGGTCCGCGAGGGCCAGATGCAGCTCGCCGCCGAGCGCATCCTCGAGCTGGCCCGCGCCGGCCGCGCCGAGGCCCAGAACGATCCGGCTGCTATCCGGCAGATGCTGGGTCAACTGCTGCAGAACGCCGACGACGTGATCGCTCGACGTCAGATCGCCGCGACCCTGGCCGCCAAGCACGGCGAGTACGTGGTGCCCGCCATGCTTCCGGCGCTCGGTGACGCCGGCAACGACGAGCGCCGAGTGCTGTTCATGCGCGCCCTCGAGGAGATGGGCCACGTCGTGGTCATGCCGCTGATCGAAGCGACCTCCTCGCCCGAGCCGCGCCTGCGCCGTCACGTGGCCCTGGCCCTGGGTCGTCTCGGCGATCGCCGGGCCCTGGGCACCCTGATGCTGCTCGCCCGCGGCGACGAGGACACCCAAGTGCGCCTCGCCGCGGAGCAGGCCCTGTCGTCGATGGTCGGTGAAGCCAGCGGTGCGGTCAGCGCCGCCGACATGCTCACGGCCGAGGGCCTCGACTACGCCCTCGAGCGCGATCGCGTGCTCGGCCCCTACGGCCGCAGCGCTGTCGTTTGGCGCTGGAGCGGTGACGGCCTGGTCGGTGTCGAGACCGACGGCGCCTTCTTCGCCCTCGAGGTCGCCAAGCGTCGCCTGGCGCGCGCGCTCGACGCGGATCCGAGTTCGGTCGCTGCCCGCAGCGCCCTCGCCCTCGCGGGTGCGAAGGGGGTCGTCAAGCTCGAGGCCATCGAAGCCGCCGGCGGCGACGCCGACGACATGCGTAGTCGCGTCGAGAACGGCCACCTGCAGGCCCTCGCGGTCGGCTCCGCGGCCCTCGACGGGGCCCTGCGGATCGCCCTCGAAGCCGGTGATGAGGCGGCCTCGGTCGGTCTGCTCCGCGCCCTGGCCGACACTGCCGATTCGATCGGCGACGGCGTGCGGGCGGCCCTCGGCTCGCCTGAGCTGCGCGTGCGCGGCGAGGCCGCTCTGGCGGTGGCCCACGCGACCCTGCGCGGCGCCGACGGTGGTGCCATGGGTGCCGCGGTCGACGCCCTCGCGGCCTGTGCCGGCCAGGAAGTCCTGCGCCAGGCGATCGTGATCGACAGCGACGCCGCCCGGGCCCGCCGCGTGGCGGAGGCTCTCGGTGGTCGCGGGATGTCCGTCGCGGTGGCGCCCAACGGCGTCCTCGGCCTGCGCCTGATCCTCGACGTGGCTTCGGCTGACGTCGTGCTGGTCGGTTCCGAGCTGAGCGACCTGACCGCCGACCGGATCCTCGACCAGGTGGCCAACCAGCCCAACCTGGACGGCGTGCCGGTGGTGCTCCTGACCCGCAGCGCCGAGCTCGGTGACGCCTACGGCGATCGAGTCGCCGGCGTCGTCACCAGCCCGGACGAGCTGGCCTCGACGGTCGAGCCGCTGCTCACCGACCGCCTCAGCCAGGGTCAGAAAATGGCCAACGACCTGGCGGCGCGGGCCTGCGCCGCGATCGATGCCCTGGCCGCCTCGGGTCGCGCCGATGCCCTGGCCGGTGCCGCCGACTCGCTCGCCGTTGCCGCCGGTCGCGATGTCGACGCGGTCGCCATCCCGGCCCTCGGAGCCCTCGCCCGCGTGGGTGACGGAAGTTCGGTCGACAAGGTCGTGGGCGTCGCTGCCGACGGTGATCGGACCGACGCCGCGCGCATCGCGGCCGCCGACTGCCTGGCAGCCCTGTTCCGCCGTGGCGCTCGCCCCGACAATGCCTCCTTCGGTTCCCTCTCGGGCGTGGTGTCCTCGGACGCCTCGATCCAGGTCCGTGCGGCAGCCGCGCGCGCCCTGGGTGCGTTGGACGATCCGACCGGTGGCGAGCTCTCGCGCTCGATCCTGGGCGACCTCGACCCGATGGTCAGCGAGTGAGGCTCGCCGGGCCGCCGAGCCTCAGCAGCGAGCTTCGCGCGCTGCTGAGTTGACGCAGCCCCGGGACTGACGAGCGGCGCCGCAGGGCTTTCCCCTGCGGCGCCGCTCGCGTTCGGGCCAGCCGCCGCGGCTCCCTTGCGGGTCGTTCGGTGGGGCGCGCAGTCGGGCGGTCGTGCGGACCGCGCAGGGATTCTGCCCAGCTCGACGTGGGCTCCCGCTGGGGCGGGCGCTATCATCGCCGCCCGCCGTAAGGCAGGCCAGAGTAGCTCAGTGGTAGAGCACTGCTTTCGTAAAGCAGCGGTCGTCGGTTCGAATCCGATCTCTGGCTCCATCCACCCCGCGCTCGCCATTGGATCCGCTCCGGCGAGAACGTCCGAGCGCGGCCCCCGCCGTGGACGAGTTGCCGCTGCGGTGATGTTCACGCTGCGGTGATGTTCACGCTGCGGTGATGTTCACGATGCGGTGATCCGTTTCGCCGCGCACTGTTGCGTGCGTTACCGCGTACGAGTCGCCCGGTTGCCGGGAGCCGTCTAATCGCGGCTGCGGTCGAGGGTCGCTCGAGGGGCAACCCCTGAAATACGCACGGTCGCACGCAGTCGGTCACGCCAAACGAACACGCGCCGCGTGGTCAGGGAGCCCACGCCGAGCCGATCGCCTCCACCGGCCGACGGGACGGTCCGCGATTCAATGCTCCCGCGGTGCAAATCCCGCGGCGCGCAGGGCTTCGTCCACCAGCGGGCCTTGGTCTCCGTCGCGGACCTCGACCAGGATCTCGACGTCGACCGAGCCCACCGGGACCTTCCAGCCCTGGCGCTGGTGGCTGATGTCGACGATGTTCGTTTGGAGCTGGGTCAGCACCGAAGTGATGCGCTGCAACACGCCGGGCACGTCCGCCGTCCGCAGGCGAATGCGGTGGTAGCGGCCGGCCTTGGCCAGGCCGCTCTCGATCACGCGCGTGAGCAGGGTCAGGTCGATGTTGCCGCCGCACATCAACAGGCCTACGCGCGGCCCCAACTCGGCTCTGCCCGAGAGCAGACCCGCCAGGGCCGTGGCTCCCGCGCCCTCGGTCACGAGTTTGGTCTGCTCCAGGGCCTGGACCATGGCGTCGGTGATCTCGTCCTCACTGACGGTGATGCACTGGTCGACCACCGCACGCACGAGGGGCCAGGTGATCCGGCCCACCTTGCCCACCTGGATGCCGTCGGCGATGGTCTTCGGTCCTGCGACCACGACCTCGCTGTCGGCCTCGAAGGAGCGCACCATCGGCGCCGCGCCCTCGGCCTGCACGCCGACCAGCTTCACCTTCGGCCACAGGGCCTTGAGCGCCAGGCCGATGCCGGCGATCAGCCCGCCGCCGCCGATCGGCACGATCACCGTGTCCAAGGGCTCCGCCTGCTCGAACAGCTCGAGGCCGATGGTGCCCTGGCCGCAGATCACGTCCAGGTCGTCGAAGGGGTGCACCATCACCGCGCCGCGCTCGCTGGCCAGGGTGCGGGCGTGGTCGTAGGCCTCGTCGTAGTTGGCCCCGTGCAGCACGATCGTGACGTGGGGTCCGTGGCTCTGGGTGCGGCCGACCTTGATCACCGGCGTGCGCTCGGGCATCACGATCGTCGCCGGGCAACCCACGATCTTCGAGGCCAGGGCGACGCCCTGGGCGTGGTTGCCGGCCGAAGCCGCGACCACCCCGCGCGAGCGCGACTCGGGATCCAGGGTCAGGATCTTGTTGAGGGCCCCGCGAACCTTGAATGCGCCGGTGCGCTGCAGGGTCTCGAGCTTCAGGAAGACCTCGTGTCCGCTCAGCTCGCTGAAGGCCGGAGCGGGCACCGTCGGCGTGCGGACGATGTGCGGTCCGATCACCTCCGCCGCGCGGCGGATCATCGGGAGCGCTTCGATCGGGGTGGGGAGCGCCTGCGCGGAGGTCTGGGAGGTCATCGGGGGGAACGATAGCACGCTCCCCGCGGCTGCCCAGTGGGGCGCACGACGACCCCTCGCGGCAGCTCGTCCGACGGCTCCCCCCCCAACGGCTCGATCGCGCCCGCCGCCAGGCGCCGCGGTCTGAACGTCCGCGAAGTGGACGGGCGGGGAGGCGAGCGGTGCGTCGCCGCCGTGTTCGATCTGGTCGCGATCCGACTGGCCCCCCAGGACTCGCGACCGCCTCGAACGGCGAGGACTAGGTCGGACGCGGCAGACGCCGCACCGCTGTCTCCCTCGCCTTCACTAGCGGGCCGCTCCGCTGGGGCAACACGACTCACTCGCTCTTACCGTTCTCGGACGGCGGTCGCGGGGGGCGGCGGCCGTTACTCTCTGGGCCATGACCCATTACCTCGTGCTCGGAGCCGGGATGCAGGGGACTGCGGCCGTCTACGACCTGGCGCTGCGGGGCCAGGCCACGGCCCTGACCTGGATCGATTCCAGCTCCGAGCGGCTGGAGGCCGGCCTGCGGCGCATCGCGGAGCTGGTCAAGTTCCAGGGACTGCGCGGGCAGGTGATCGACGCCAACGACCGTCGCGCGATGCAGCCGCTGTTCACCGAGGCGGACGTCTGTCTCAATGCCCTGCCCTACCGCTTCGCGCCGTCCCTGACCCTCCTGGCCCTGGAGGGGCGCTGCCACTACCTGGACCTGGGTGGCAACACGGCGGTGGTGCAGGAGCAGCTCGAGCTGCACCGCGGCCACCCGAACGCGAAGCACCTGTGCGTGTTGCCCGACTGCGGGCTGATGCCTGGCATGGGCAACCTGTTCGTGGCCCTGGCCGTCGCCGAGCTGGGGGACTGCTCCGAGGTGGCCGTGCGCTGTGGCGGCCTGCCCCAGGACCCCAAGCCGCCCCTCGACTACATGCTGGTGTTCAGCGTCGCGGGCCTCTTGAACGAGTACTTCGGTCGGGCCCAGGTCCTGCGCGAGGGCCGAGTGGTCGAGGTGCCGACGTTCACCGAGCTGGAGCAGCTGGAGTTCGATCGCATCGGCGCCGTCGAGGCCTTCGTCACCTCCGGCGGTCTCTCCACCACCCCCTGGACCTTCGAGGGTCGCATTGATCGGCTCGACTACAAGACGGTCCGCTACCCCGGGCACCACGGCAAGTTCAAGCTGCTGCTCGAGCTGGGCCTGCTCGACGAGGACCCCGTCCAGTTCGCGGGCGCGAACCAAGTCGTTCCGCGCGCGCTGCTCAGCGGTCTGCTCCAGAAGCGGCTGCACTTCCATGGGGATCGCGACCTGGTCGTGCTGCGCTGCAGCGCGAAGGCCAAGGAGGGCGGGCGCACCCTCGAGATCGAGGTCTACGACGCCTTCGACGAGCACACGGGCTTCACCGCCATGGAGCGCACCACGGCCTGGTCCGCGACGGCCTGTGCCGTTGCGGTGGCGACCGGTGAGGTGGCCCCCGGACCCAGGCCCCTGGAGCAGGCGATGGACCCGCACAGCTACCTGCGCGCCCTGCGGCTGCGCGGCTTCGAGATCCAAGTGACCGACAGCAACGACCGATCGGAGGACTGATTCGATGGCAAGCAATTGGCTCATCACCGGCGCCAGCCGCGGCCTCGGCCGTGAATTCGTGCGACAGCTCCGCGCGCGGGGGGACCAGGTCGTGGCCACGGTCCGCCGCGAGCAGGACGCCGAGCCCCTGCGCGCCGCGGGGGCGCGGGTGGAGCTGCTCGACGTGACCGACGACGGGGCGGTGGCGGCCCTGGCCCAGCGCTTGGAGGGCGAGTCCTTCGACGTGCTGCTCAACAACGCCGGCGTGATGGGCCACGGCCGCAGCCTGGACGAGATCGACCTGGCCGACGTCAGCCGCTGCTTCGAGGTCAACGCCGTCGCCCCCCTGCGTGTGACCCGCGCCTTCCTGCCGCACCTGCGTCACGGTTCCCAGCGGCTGGTGCTGCAGATGACCAGCCGAATGGGGTCGATCGCCGACAACACCAGCGGCGGTTCCTACGCCTACCGCGCGAGCAAGACGGCCCTCAACATGCTCGGCCGCAGCCTGTCCATCGACCTTGCGCCGGAGGGCTTCCGCTGCGTCCTCTTGCACCCGGGCTGGGTCCAAACCGACATGGGCGGGAGTGCTGCACCCCTGACCGTCGAGGCCAGCGTGTCGGGACTGCTGCGCGTCATCGACGGACTCGGCCCGGACGACAACGGCGCCTTCTTCGACTTCCAGGGCGAGCCGATTCCCTGGTGAGCCGCGCGCGCAGTCTTCAGAGCGCCAGCACGACCAACGCCGAGGGCGGCCCGAGCACGATCGGCTCGGTCCCCCCGGGCGCGAACACGCTCTGCATGAACAGCACCACGTGCTCGAAGCCCAGCGGCACAAGCGCGTCGGCGCGGTCGATCCGCACCACGCCGCCGGCGGGCACGATGCCGCGGTAGATCGTCGACAGCTCGGGCCCGATGTGGAGCACGCCCGAGAGGGGGTACTGCACGTCGGTGTCCAGGTAGAGCGAACCGAAGGTCACCACCGGCTCGCCGGCAGGTGCCTCGAAGCTCAGCTCGATCGGTTCGTCCTCGCGGATCGGCGCGGCGACCGAGAAGCCCCGCACCGGCCCGCCCAGGTGCTCCAACTGCCCGCCGTTGGTCTCGATCCGATCGCCGCTCAGGCCGCGGTGCTCGATCGTCGCGCCGCAAGCACCGCCTACGCCCCCCGCCCCCGGGTTGTAGGTGTTCTGGTGCAGGTGCAGGTTGGTCACGAACTCGAGCGCAGCCAGGCCGTCGCCGCCGTCGCCGCCGATCTGACAGGTTCCGCCGTCGGCTCCCTGGCCCCCGATGAAGGTGTTGCCAGAGGCGAAGAACTCGAAGTTCTTCAGGGCGACCCCGCGACCGCCCTCGGCGCCGGTGCCCGGGGCCGCGTCACCCCCGCGGAAGGTCGAGCCCCAGACCCAGACGTTCGAGAACTCGGCACTCATGGCCGCCGCGCCCGCGGGATCGGCGAAGACCACCGGCGAGCCCTGGGACGCGCCCAGGTCGCAGTTGATGAAGGTCGCCGAGGTCATGCTCTTGAGGTAGGCGGCCGTCGTCGGGAAGGCGAGGAGCGACCCGGCCGGCAGGCCGAACTCGCAGTCCTCGAACCAGATCGGTCCGAGCGAGCCCGTGGCCTCCAACTGGAGGAAGGGCCAGGTCGCGGGCGTGCGCAGCCCGCGCAAGAGGGTCTGATCGCCGCCGCCCAGGTTGTCGATCCGGACCGTGCCGGCCACGTACACCTCGGCGCCTGCGTCGGCGCACACACGCAGGGCGGCATGCACGATCGAGAAGCCCGAATAGGTCCCGCTGCGGACCAGGATCAACTCGCCGTCGCGCGCGCCCGCCACGGCCTCGGGCAGGTCGGCGAAGTCGGCGCCGGGGCCGAGCTGCGCGTCGACGATCGTGACCTTGCCGTAGCCCAGCTGCGCCTGGGCCCCTGTGGCGAGGGCCAGGGTCAAGGCGGCGGCGGTGCAAACGGTCAGGGCGTGGGCACGCAGGCGGGGGGCGCAGATCGTGGGAACCATGGCCTCGCAGACTAGCCCCCACGGGCCGCCGGGATCCACGCCGAGCGGATCCGGCCGGCGACCGGCGGTGGACTCTCACCCGCTGGCGGTGCCTTGCGAACCGATCCGTCCACGGCCGGCGGCGAGCGTTGCCCGCCGCGGGCCTGCCCGTGGGGCCCTGCTGGCGAACCCGTTCCTCGCACCGGCCGCAGATCCTGGCCATGGGCGTGCAGACCACGGTCCCGCTCGACCTGGCCGACCCCGGTGACGGCGGCGCGGATCGTCTGGCCGCGGGATCGGCCCCCTCCCGATCACGCCCTCGAGGAGCCTCGGGGGAGGTCGCCCTGCGGTTAGCCTGTCGGGCGGCCATTGCTGAATCCAAGGACCCCAACCGTGAGCGACCTCGAGAACGAATCAGAGCCGGCGCCCCCGGTCGACGTGCTGCGCGACCGGGTGCTTCGCATCGACACCCCCGAGCGTGTCTCCGTCGAGTTCCCCCTGGCGGGGCTCGGCTCGCGCTTCGGCGCGCTGCTGATCGACGGGACGCTGATCCTCTTGGCGTTCATCGTCGTCGCGCTGGTCGTGGTCCTGGTCGGACAACAGTACTTGGGCGTGGTCTCGCCCGAGCTGGCGATCGCCCTGGTGGTGGCCGCCATCGCCTTCCTGATCTGGGGCTACTTCTTCTTCTACGAGGCCTTCTCGGACGGGCAGACGCCGGGCAAGCGGCTGTTCGGCGTGCGTGCCGTGCTCGCCGGCGGCCAGCCCCTGACGATCCAGGCGGCGGCCCTACGGAACCTGATCCGGATCATCGACCTGCAGCCGGGGACGAGCTGCCTCGTCGGCGGCTTCGTGATGCTGATCGACAGCCGCGGCCGGCGCCTGGGCGACCTGGTCGGCGGAACCGTGGTCGTGCGCGAGCTGCCGATCGAGTTCCCTGACGTGACCGAGGTCGCCGCGAGCGGCGGGGCGCCGCGCCTGGACGACGCCGGGTTCGAGGCGCTCGAGTCCTTCGTCGACCGCGCGGACGAACTGCGGCCCGAGGTCCTGCTCAAGCTCGGCCGCAGGCTCTCCAATTCGGTCGCGAAGATCGATCCGCCCCGCGAGGGCGAGACCCCAGCGGAGCACCTGATCCGCTTCCACGCCGAGGAGCGCGTGCGCCGCGCCACCGCGCGCCTCTCCACCGAGGCCGGTGCCCCCGCTGCCATGGCCCTCTTGCGCTCCAAGCGCTCGCGCTGGGAGGAGCTGCGCGAGGGCCTGCCGCGCTTCCGCCGCGGCGGGCTGCGCCGGGTGGGTGAGGACGAGGTCGCCGAGCTCGCCGCCCGCTACCGCGAGGTCTCCGCCGACCTGGCGCGCTCGCGCACCTACGGCGCTTCCGCGCGCACCCTGTTCGCCCTCGAACGACTCGTCGGCGCGGTCCACAACGTCTTCTACCAACCGCGCAGCGATGCGGGCCGGCGCCTGTGGGCCTTCATGTCCCGGGGGTTCCCAGCCCTCTTCCGACGTTTGGCCTGGCCGATCGGCATCTCGGGCCTGCTGCTCGTGGGCAGCGCCGGGCTGGGCTACGGCCTGGTCCGCGGCGACGCCAAGATGGAGCGGCTCTTGATCGATTCGTCGATCATCGCGCGGGCCGACGAAGCACGCGCGAACCCGGACGCGGACTACCGCGACACCTGGGAGGGCGCCTGGATGGGCAGCGACGCCCTGAGCGTGCGGCTGATCGCCAACAACGTGCAGGTGGCGCTGGTCTGCTTCGCCGCCGGCCTGCTGTTCGGCCTGGGCAGCGCGGCCTCGATCGCCTTCAACGGCCTGCACCTGGGGACGGCCCTGGCGGTCTTCGCCAACCGCGGCGTGCTCCACAACATCGGCCTGTTCGTGCTGCCCCACGGGATCATCGAGCTGACGGCGATCGTCATCGCCGGGGGCGCGGGCATGTGGATGGGCAGCGGTATCTGGTTCCCGGGCCGGCGCACCCGCACCGCCGCCACCGCGACCCGCGCTCGCGAAGCGGTCAGCCTGATCGCCGGCGTCGCGGGCCTGTTGGTGATCGCCGGGTTGATCGAGGGTTTCATCTCGCCCTCGCGCCTGCCCGACGTGGTCAAGCTGCTGGTCGCTGCCGGCGCCGCCACCTGGCTCGTGTTCTACCTGGGGCTGACCGGTCGGGGCGCCGAGGAGGCGTCGGAGGGCTCCGCGGGAGCTTCGGACGCGGACCGCGTCGGCGGCGCGCCGGGTGGCGCTTCGGACGGCAACCCCGGCGGCGGCCGCGCAGTCGCCTGATCCGGGCCGAGGGTCGCGTCTTCGCCCGCCGCGACGGCCGCGCTACAGGATCTGCCGCGACTTGATGCGCAGGTAGGCCTCGATCACCGCCGGAACCGATTGGTTCGGGTCGATGTCGACCACCTGGACGCCGGCACGTCGCAGACCGGCCAGGCTGACCGCGCGCACCGACTCGAGCTCCGCCGCAGCCGCGCGGCGGTAGGCCCCGCGCTCATCGGTGACCGGCGCCGCCGCGGCCAGGGCCAGGTGCGGATTGCGCAGAGCGATCAAGAGCGGCAGGTGGCGTCGGGCGAGCAGCGCCAGGTGCGCGGCCAGGGGCGCGGACACCTCGTCGTCGACCACGTCCGTGAAGCACACGATCAGCGAGCGTCGCCGCAGGGTGCGCGTCAGCTCGAGCAGGGCGCGGGGGTAGTCGGGCTCGACCGAGATCGCCTTCAGGCTCGCCAGCTCCGAGGCCAGGCGGTCGGGCGACGCGGCCCGCGGCGGAATCCGACGTAGCACGCGGTCGGCGAAGGCGAACAGGCCCACCTGGTCGTGCCAGGTCGCCGCCACGCGGGCCAGGACCACCGAAGCCGCCAGGGCGTGGTCGAGGCGCTCGAGCTCGCCGAAGCGCTCGCCCATCATCCGGCCGCAGTCGATGCAGAGCACGATCGACTGGCTGCGCTCGGCCTCGTACTGGCGCACCATCGCGGCGCCGTGGCGCGCGGTGGCCTTCCAGTCCAGGTGGCGCGGATCGTCACCGCGCACGTAGCCGCGCAGGCTCTCGAAGGAGCCGCCGTTGCCGCGTCGCCGCGCGCGTCGCAGGCCCGGGTCGCGGCGTTGGTGGTAGGCGGTTCGCATCACGTGGGCGTTGGCCTCGCGCAGGCCCGGGATGATCTCGACCGCGAGCTGCTGAGCGCGCCGCTCCAGGCGCCAGGCCAGGCCCAGGGGGCCGCGCCTTCGCAGGTGCAGTGCCGCCAGACCCCGGGTTCCGCGCAGGCGCGCGTGGAGGTCGAAGGCGAGTCGGGCGCGACCGCCCTGGGGCACGGTCACCTCGCGCGGCGCCAGGGCCTGGGCCGTGACCAGGCTCGGATCGGCTTCTACGGCCAGGACCAGTCGCTGCTCGCGACCGCTGCGATTGTCGAGCTCCAGGTGGAACTGACCTTGCTGGCCCTGGCCGACGCGCCGGGGCAGGTCGAAGGTGGTGGTCAAGCCCCGCTCGCGCGAGGCCAGCCAGCCGTCCACCGCGACCAACGCCAGGACGAAGACCACCGCCACGCCGGCGATGGGTGTCGAAGCCAGGGCCACCAGGGCGCTCGCACAGAGCAGACCGAAGGCCCGCGCGGTGGGCAGGGGGATCGACCTCGGCCGAAGTCCTTTCACGGCTGGGGCGTC
Organism: Engelhardtia mirabilis; assembly: GCA_007751255.1. Classification (GTDB taxonomy): domain Bacteria; phylum Planctomycetota; class UBA1135; order UBA1135; genus Engelhardtia; species Engelhardtia mirabilis. The sequence goes on along the minus strand of CP036296.1, from coordinate 4,855,133 downwards.
AGCTCGGCGTCACGCGATTCGGGGGCGGCGACCTGCGCGATCGCGGACTCGACGCGTTCGTCGGTGCTGGCGCCGTCGATCTCGGCCTCCGGCGACAGCATCACGCGGTGGCGCAGGACCGGCACGGCCATGGACTTGACGTCGTCGGGGATCACGTAGTCGCGGCCGTCGATCAAGGCGCAGGCCTGCGCCGCCCGCAGCAGCGCGACCGACGCGCGCGGGCTGGCGCCGATCACCAGGGTCGGATCCTCGCGGGTGGAGCGGACCAGGTCCGCGATGTATTCGAGCACCTCGTCCTCGACCCGCACCCGACGCGCGGCGGCGCGCAGCTCGCCCAGGCCCTCGCGGCCCAGGGAGTGGCCGATCCCGAACGTCGCCGGCTCGCGTTGGTCGAAGCCCGCGCGGTGCCGCCGCAGCACATCGATCTCGGCCGGCCGGTCGGGGTAGCCGACCAGGACCTTGAGCAGGAAGCGGTCGAGCTGGGCCTCGGGCAAGGGGTAGGTGCCCTCGTACTCGACCGGGTTCTGGGTGGCGAAGACGGTGAACAGGTCACCCAGCTCGTGGGTCGCGCCATCGACGGTCGTGCGCCCCTCCGACATGGCCTCGAGCAGGGCCGACTGGGTCTTGGCGGGGGCGCGGTTGATCTCGTCGCCCAGCACCAGGTCGGCGAAGAGCGGGCCCGGGTGGAACTCGAAGCGCTGCTCGATCTGGTTCAGCACGTTGACGCCCGTGACGTCGCTGGGCATCAGGTCGGGGGTGAACTGGATGCGCTTGAAGCTGCAACCCAGGGCCTCGGCCAGGACCTGCACCGACAGGGTCTTGGCCGTCCCCGGCACACCTTCGAGCAGGGCGTGGCCCCCGGCGACGAGGGTCACCAGGAGCTGGTGCAGGACCTTCTGCTGGCCGATCACGACCCCTTCCAGGCCGTCGAGCAGGCCTGCGAGTCGCGTGCCGCAGTCGGCGGCTTCGGCGGGGGAGAGGGGCGTGGGCTCAGTCACGTGGGTTCCTTGGGGCGTTTCGGTTCGGACGCGGGGGCGCCGTGTCGGCGGTTGCCACCAGATCCAGGGCGGCGCAGAGGGCGACGAGATCGTTGGTCTTCGTGACTGTCGGCCCAGGATCCTTGCTCGCGCGCTCGACCCGATCCAGCTCCTTCGCCAAGTCGGGTCGGCTTCGTCGCAGGGAGGCGAGGCGCGTCGCGAGACCGACCGAGCCCAACCGGCGCTCGACGGTGGACAAGAGGTGCTCGGTCGGGCGCCGGTGGGCGCCGGCGCGCCGGTAGGCGTCGGCCAGGGCGTTCACGTGTTCGAGCGGCGAGCGCCCGGGCGGGGGCGGGTCGGGAATCGGCGGCGCCACGCGCACCCCCGCGACCACCATGGCGAGCAGGCCGATGGCCAGGGCGAAGAGCGCCGTGTTCCCCAGTCGGGTGCCCGTGGACCAGCGCCACAGGGCCAGCTCCAGGTCGCCCAGGGCCGCGAGTCCGTGACCGTAGCCGTCGACGAAGACCGGTCGGTCCTGGGCCACCACCGCGATCGAGCGTAGGAAGCTGGCGCCGTAGCCCGCGGCCTCCTGGCGGTCGTTGCGCAGCCCCTCGGCGTCGCACCACAGGAAGACACGGCCCTCGCCGCGCTCGAACAGGGCCACCGACGGCAGGCCGTTGTGGTCTTGCAGCCAGACCTCCGCGGGCTCGCCGACCACCTCCGCGTCCGTCCTGGCCGCGCGCAGCCAATCGCTCCACTGCTCGGGGGCACCCTCCAGGCCCAGCTCGCGCAGGGGAGCTCGGCCCTCGGTCGCGCGGATCACGCGCGGGCGGGTGCGGTCCTCGGGGTCCCGGGCGGCCGTCCGCATGGTGAACCCGAGGGCGTCGGAGAGCTCGACGTCCGTGCGCGGCATGAGCGTGGTCGCCATGCCGGGCACGTAGATCAGCGTGCCGCCCCCGTCGATCCAGGCCAGCAGAGACTCGAGGCTTTCGGGCTCCATCGACGCCGTGGGGGCGATCACCGCCAGCACAGCCCCCGGGTGGTCCTCACACCAACTGGTCCAGGTCTCGCGCACCACGTCACCGCCGAGGCCCAGGCGCTCGACCCCGCGCGCGATGGCGGCGCCGCCACCGGGCGCCGTGGTCTCCGGGTTGAGCCACGTTGCCGACTCGCTGCTGGGAGGGGTCACGAGGAACGCGGCCACGACGACCGCGATCGTGGCGATCACGATCGCGATGCGCTGGGTTCGTGCGGAGGCGTTCACTGGGGCACCCCCAGCCCGTCCGCGGCGGAGCGCATGGAGCTCCAATGCTCGCCAGTGGCGTCGCGACCGCCGAAGGCCACCGGATGAAAGCTACCGAGCATCGCGCGCCAGGCATCCCGCCGGTCCCCGCGCGGCAACTCGCGGCCGTACTCGCCGGAGGTCTTGCGCTCCTCGAAGCGCACCAGGCCGGCGTCGTCCAGGTGCCACAGCGCGCCGAGGTAGAGGTGGTGCATGGCCCCCTCGAAATTGCCCGACGCAGCCGCCGCGCGGGCTGCGGCGAGGGCCGCGCCGGCGCGACCGGTGGCGGGGCCGACCACGGTGATGTCGGCAGCCCGCTCGGGGGCCTGACCGAGCCGACCTGAGTTCTTCAGCACGGCACGCACCACGGCGAAGATGACGAGCGCGAGCACCACGGCCAGAACGCCCAGGACCACCCAAGCGAAGACATCGCCTGCGCCGTCGCTGAGGCCAAGTTGGCGCACGATCCACATCAGGAACTCGTCGCGCCATTGACGCAACTGGTCCTGGATCCGGCTCAGCCAGGTCACGGGCGACGGCTGGAACTCCGGCGCGGTGAGGATCTCCAACAGGGCCTCCCGCGCCCGCGCGGCCGTGGGCAGGCCGGCGTCGGCTTGACTCGCCAGGGACCGCGTCGAACCCGGGAGTCCGACGACCGTGCCCAGAGCCGTGGCGAGCGCAGTCGAGACCGTGGGAATCACCGGGTTCGAGTGTTCGAGCTCAGGTCGCCGAGGCCACCGAGCGCTCCAGCGCAGCGGCCGAGCGCTCGACGTCGAGCCCCTCGGCCGAGACCCGACGCTCGTAGTAGAGCAGGGTCGTGACCAGGATCGTGAAGGGGAAGACCAACGAGCTGACGCCGTACTGCGCCGCTTGCATCCATCCGAAGGTCAGGGGCGAGTCCTGACTCAGGCCCATCACCTGTTGGTCGAGGGCGACCACGCCGACGACCATGATCGAGGTCGGCAGCATCGCGATGACGTAGGAGATCACGATTACCCCGAGGCACTTCTTGAAGCCGCCGCGCACCAGCTTGACCCCGCGGTCCAGGAAGTTCATGCGCTTCTCGAGCACCACGACCTGCTGGAAGGGGAAGAAGTAGGTGGCGGCGATCAGCCCCGGAACGATCAGCAGGAAGAAGCCGGTGGTGACGATCATGCTGTGGAACATCGTCACGAGTAGCAGCGGGATCAGGCGGACCAGTCCGACCTTGAGTGCGGGCCGCAGGGCCGGCTCGCGGTCGAGGATCAGCTCCGACGCGGACCAGACCAGAGCCCCTTGGATCAACGGCTGGACCACGATCCCGGCCAGGATGCCGAGCATCGGCATCAGCACGCCGAGCCCGAACACAACGGTGTAGATCAGCGCCGGGATCGTCACCACGCGCAGGAAGTGGCGCCGATAGAGGGCGAACGAGCCGTCGAGGACTTCCCCGACCGACATGGGGCGCAAGAGACTGGACATGGCAGCCGCGGGGGCGGGGCGCGGAGCGCGGTGAGAGCGAGCGGGAAATGTGAACCGCGAAAGCGAGCGGGGCGGCGCCCCCGCGGGATGCGCCGCCCCGGCGGACCCGAGCCGAATCAGACGGCGCCGGTCGCCTTCAGCTTGGTCTCGAGCTCACCGTTCTTCATGAGCTCCTCCATGATGTCGGAGCCGCCGATGAACTCGCCGTCGATGAACAGCTGCGGCGTGGTCGGCCAGTTGCTGAACGAGATCAGCGAGGGGCGGATGTTCTCGTCGTCGAAGATGTTGACGACGGTGAAGTTCTCGGTGTAGCGCGACAGGATGTCCATGGCCTTGGCGCTGAAGCCGCACATCGGCTGGAATCGCGAGCCCTTGGCGAACAGGACGACCTTGTCAGCTTTGACGGTCTCTTCGACCTTGTCTTTGTTCCACATGTTGCTTCTCGAGGGGGGACGGTGGTTGAGCGGAAAACGGTTGAACGGCGACCCTAGTGGTGCGCGCGAGGGACCCGCGGGCTCACTCGGGCGTGCGCGTCTTGATCTGCAGGGCGTGGATCGCGCCGCCCATGTGCTCGGCGCAGGCCGCGTGCACGATCTTGTGCTGGTCGATCAGGGACTTGCCCGCGAACACGGGCGAGACGACCTCGACACCGAAGTGGTCCGAGGTGCCGGTGAGGTCGGTCACGCGGACCTGGGCATCGGGGAGGTGAGCCTCGATCAGCTTCTGGACCTGGGAGGTGGAGAGCACGGTGATGGCGGGGTGGCTGGGGTCGTGTAGCAGGGGACGGGGCACGACGGGATCCCGGGGATCCCGCGCGAAGGGCACAGATTAGCGTCTGTCGGACCTCTCCCGGCCCGAGTCACCCCCCGAAGGGGCGATTCTCCGACGATCCCGGCGCCGCTTCCCGTTCTTCCATTGCAAGGGGCCCGCACGACACCCCGATCGCCACCTTCCGACACCCTGCCACTGTCCATGCAGATGCTGCTGCCGATGGCCCTCATGGCCGCGCTCGCCTCGTCCCCGACCCAGGAGCCCGTGCGCGCTGTGGAGCGCGTCCTACCCGACGGCTCGCGCGAGCGCTACGAGGTGCTGAGGGACGCCCCGGAGGGCACCGAGGTCCGCCACGGCACCTATGAGCGCTTCCACCCTGGCGGCGAGCTGGCGGCCCGCGGCAGCTTCGACCACGGCCTCGCCTCCGATCGCTGGCGACTGGTCTGGGCCAACGGCGAGAAGCAGGCGGCAGGGAACTGCCGCGACGGCCGAGTCCAGGGGACCTGGCGCGTCTGGTACCCCGACTCGGACCTGGGTTCGAAGGGCAGGCTCGCGGAGATCGTGTTCGACGAGGGCCGACGCAGCGGCGAGCAGGAGGTCTGGCTGCCCGACGGCCGGCTCGATCCGCGTCGATCGGGCCCGGTGGTTCACCTGGAGCAGGACTGGCCCGGGGGCGCCCCACGCCTGCGGGGGACCCTGGTCGGCGGGCACCTCGACGGGCAGCTCCGCCTGGATTGGCCGGACGGCACCCCCGCCCTGCGGGGCTACTTCGCCGGCTCGCGACCGGTGGGGCCCTGGCGCGCGGTGCACCCGGACGGATTCGAGGATCCGCTGGTGCTCGCGCGTTCGGCGCCGGCCGATTGGATCCCGTCGCTGGCCGACGTCTTCGAAGGCCGGCTGCCAGGGCTGGAGCCGTCGCTGGCGGCGTCTGACGGTGAGCCAGGGGCTGCCGCCGAAGGCGCGGGCGCGGACCCGGACGCCCGCCTCGATGGAGCCCTCGCCGCGCTGGTGCAATGGCTCACGCCGGCGCCGGAGGATCCGGAGGGCGCCGCGGTCGCGGCGCTCCGGGAGCGCGAGCCGTACGAGCGCGTCGTCGCAGCCCTGGCGGAGATCGGCGAGCGTCGCGGCACCGCGGTGGAGGCCGCGGTGCAAGAGCGCCTCACGGTGGACCTCCAAGCTGGCTTCGGGACGGTCCTGGGTCTGGGCCTGGTCGAGGCGAGCAGCGCCGCCGAGCATCGGCGCGCGCTGTCGCGGCTGGCTCTGTTGACGCTCCTGTGCGCCGACGACGACTTCGCCTGGGCGGCCGAGGCGCGTCAGCGCGCGACGAGCCCGGCGATCGAAGCGCATGGGGCGAGCTCGCCCACCGACGCCGCGTCCCCCGCGCAGCCGGTGTTCGACGCCGCCCTCGTCCACCTGGGGGAGGCTGCGTTGATCCGACGCTTGGAGCCCGTGCGCGGGCGCACGGCCAGCGAGCTGGACGAGCCGGTGGCCCGGGCCATCGCCGCTGGCCTCGACTGGCTCGCCAGGCACCGGTCAACCGAGGGCAGCTGGAGCGGTGCGGCGTTCAGCGCCGGCTGCGCCGGGTCGGGGACCATCTGCGACGGGGCCGGCTTCGACTACCACGACCTGGGCCTGACGGCCCTGGCCCTGCTCGCCTTCGCCGATGCGGGGGTCGATGCGCGGGACCCGGAGCACGGAGCGACGGTGCGCGCGGGGTTGGCCTGGTTGGTGGGCGAGTGGGACCAGAACGAGCAGATGTTCGGACCGATCCGGGCCACGAACTTCCTCTACGACCAGGCCTTGGCCTGCCAGGTGCTGGCGCGCTACCACGACGACCTGCACTCGGAGCTGTTGCAGGAGCTCGTGCGCGGCTCGGTGGCCTTCCTCGGGCGCGCGCGCAATCCCTACGGCGCTTGGCACTACGACCTGCCGCCGACCGGCGAGAACAACACGTCGACGACCTACTGGTGCATCGAGGCCCTGGCGGCGGCTGACCGGATCCTGCCCGAGGGAGTCGACGCCGACTGCTTCGAAGGTGCACTCAGTTGGGTCTACGAGGTGAGCGATCGGGGCAATGGACGCTGCGGGTACAACACCGTCGGCAGCAGCTCCTCCCGCCTGGAGGGCATGCACGAACGCTTCCCCGCGGATCATGGCGAGGCCATGACGTCCGCTGCCCTGGCGATCCACCTGCACTCTGCGAACGGGCTCGGTGATCCCATCGCTCCCAAGTCGGAGCGAGCCCAGCTGGTCGAGAAGGGTCTCGACCTGATCCTGCGGCGACGGCCCGAATGGTCCGATGACGGGGAGTCAGTCGACCTGTACTACTGGAGGCTCGGCGCGCGCGCGATCCATCAGTTCAGCTCCATGAGTCCGGGCGGCAGCGCGGCTTGGCTCGCCGCACTCGAACATCTTCTCCTGGGCCACCAGGACTCCGGCCATTGCAGCGATGGTTCCTGGGACCCGATCGGGCCGTGGGGCTTCGTGGCCGGGCGGGTCTATTCGACCTCCATGGCCGTCTCGGCCCTGGCGGCGCGCGTCGACGGTGTGGGGGCGACTCGCGGCTTCGACGTCGAGGCCTTCGGGCGACGGCGTTGATCGGAACGGCGTTGATTGGCACGGCGCTGATCGGACCGGCTCCGATCCGACCGCCTCCGGTCGCGCCGGGGGCACTTCGATGGCGCACGGATTCCCGGGCCGGGCCTGCGACGGCCCGGGGGCCACGAGGGCCCCGGCGGCCGCGGTTAGACTGGCCGCCCTCCAAGCCCCCCCCGACCCCTCCGGAGCCGACCGATGACCGCCCTCGAGACCGCCGCCGAACCGCGCGAGATCCACCGCCTCGACTACCGCCCGCCGACCTTCTGGGTCGATTCGGTGGCCCTGGAGTTCGACCTGGGCGAGGAGGGCACCGTCGTCACCGCGCGCCTGTCCCTGCGCCGCAACGACGAGGTGGCCGAGGGGCCCTTGGAGCTCGACGGCGAGGAGCTCGAGACCCTGTCCGTGGCGGTCGACGGCCGCGTCCTGGGGCAGGGCGAGTACACGATCGAGGGTGAGCGGCTGACCATCCCCGACCTGCCGGCGCGGTGCGAGCTCGAGACCAAGGTCCGCATCCACCCCGAGAGCAACACCCAGCTCTCAGGCCTGTACCTGTCGAGCGGGAATTTCTGCACCCAGTGCGAGGCCGAGGGCTTTCGGCGCATCACCTGGTTCCTGGATCGCCCGGACGTGATGGCGACGTACACGGTCGCGATCCGCGCCGACAAGCAGCGCTACCCCGTGCTGCTGTCCAACGGCAACCGGGTGGGGGAGCGCGACCTGGGCGACGGGCGCCACGAGGTGCGCTGGGAGGATCCCTTCGTCAAGCCCAGCTACCTCTTCGCCCTGGTGGCAGGCCAGCTCGCCAGCCACGCGGGTGACTTCACCACGGTCTCCGGCCGCACCGTGCGCTGCGAGATCTGGGTCGAGGCGCACAACCTCGACAAGTGCGACCACGCCCTGCGCTCGCTCCAGGCGGCGATGCGCTGGGACGAGGAGCAGTTCGGTCGCGAGTACGACCTGGACCTGTACATGATCGTCGCCGTCGATGACTTCAACATGGGCGCGATGGAGAACAAGGGGCTGAACATCTTCAACTCCAAGTTCGTCCTGGCGCGACCGGACACGGCCACGGACGACGACTACGAGGGCGTCGAGGGCGTCGTCGCCCACGAGTACTTCCACAACTGGACGGGCAACCGCGTCACCTGCCGCGATTGGTTCCAGCTGACCCTGAAGGAGGGCTTGACGGTCTTCCGCGACCAGCGCTTCAGCGCCGACATGGGCTCCGAACCGGTCAAACGCATCGAAGACGTGGCCATGCTGCGCCTGCGCCAGTACGCGGAGGACGCGGGTCCCATGGCCCACCCGATCCGACCGGAGTCCTACATCTCGATGGACAACTTCTACACCGCCACGGTGTACGAGAAGGGCTCCGAGGTGATCCGGATGGTCGACACCCTGCTGGGCCGCGACGGCTTCCGGCGGGGGATGGACCTGTACTTCGAGCGCCACGACGGCCAGGCGGTGACCTGCGACGACTTCCGCGCGGCCATGGCCGACGCCAACGGCCGCGACCTGGCGCAGTTCGAGCGTTGGTACACCCAGGCGGGCACGCCGCGTTTGGTGGCGACCGGACGCTTCGACGCCGCGGCGGGGACCTACAGCCTGACCCTGCGTCAGGAGTGCCCGACCGGCCAGCGCGAGGAGGACTTCCGCGCGCTCCACATGCCGATCCGCATGGGACTGATCGGGCCCGACGGTGCGGACCAGCCGCTCGGGTTCGAGGGCGAGGCGGCCGCCGGTGCGCCGACCGAGCGCGTGCTGGAGCTGACCGAGCGCGAGCAGACCTTCGTCTTCGCCGGACTGACCGCCGAGCCGGTGCCTTCTCTGGCGCGTGGCCTGTCCGCGCCGGTGCTCTTGGAGTTGGAAGAGGACGAGCAGCGCCTCGCCTTCCGCCTCGCGCACGACTCCGACGCCTTCAACCGCTGGGACGCGGGTCAGCGCCTGTTCGGGGCCGCGATCCTCGCCGGCGCCGCGGCCCTGGCGCGGGGCGACGAGTTCCAGGTCTCGAAGGGCCTGGTCGAAGCCTTCCGAGCCGTGGTCACCGACCCGAGCCTTGACGGCTCGATGCGCTCCCTGGCCATGGCCCTGCCGTCGGAGTTGGAGCTGGCCCAACGCATGGAGATCGTCGATCCCGACGCCCTGCATCGGGCCCGCCGGGCCGTGCGCCGCGCCCTGGCCGAGGGCACTCGCACGGAGCTGGCAGCCCTTTGGGAGCGCGCCAAGCCCAGCGGGGCATACAGCAACGACCGCGCCTCGATCGATCGCCGCCGCGAGGCCAACGTGGCCCTGGCCTATTTGTCGTGCCTCGAGTCGCCTGAGTGGACCGCGGCGGTCGCCGCGCACTTCGACGGGGCCGACAACATGACCGACTCCCAGGCGGCGCTGGCGACCCTGTGCCAGCTGGACGTGCCCGACCGCCAGCGGGCCCTCGAGGCCTTTTACGCCAAGTGGAAGGGCGACCCGCTGGTGCTCGACAAGTGGTTCACGTTGCAGGCGACGAGCGTCCTGCCCGGCGCGCCGACGCGCGTGGCGGCCCTGGCCCATCACCCCGACTTCACTTGGCGCAACCCCAACCGCGTGCGCTCGGTGGTGGGGGCCTTCGCCATGGCCAACCACTCGGGCTTCCACAGCGCCGATGGCTCGGGCTACACCCTGGTGGCGGACGCCGTGATCGAGCTGCAGGGCGCCAACCCCCAACTCGCCTCGCGCCTGGCGGGCTCCTTCAACCACTACAAGCGCTACGACCAGCACCGCCAGCAGGCCATGCGCGGGGCCCTCGAGCGCATCGCCGCGGTCGACGGGCTCAGCAAGGACGTCTACGAGATCGTCCACCGCGCGCTGGCATGACCGGGCAGGTGCGCGACCCTGGCAGCGGGGCCCGCGGGACCACGCGGCGCGAGTTCCTGGTCGGCTCGGCCCTCGTGACCGGCGGCCTGGGCCTGCCGTCGATACCGGTGGCCGAGCCGGAGGCGGTCGTCTTCGTGCTGGTCGAGCGCGGTCTGCCGGCCTGCGACCTCGTCGCGGGCCACGCTCCGGTGCGCGTCACCTCTGGGGCAGCCCTGGACGGATGGGGAGGCGTCTCGCGAGAACTCGTCGCTGCGCCGGCCTTCGGGCCCTTCCACGGCAGGCTCTCCGCCTGTCTGCCGCGCCTCGCAGCCCGCGATGGCCTCGAGTTGAGCACCGGCCTGGATGCTGCCGCGACGGACTGGTTCGAAGCTGCGCGGGCCCTGGAGTCCGAGTGCGTGGGCGTCCGCGCGATCGGGCGCACCTTCGCCGATCGGTGCCGGGAGGCGCGCGAGCTGCGCCGCGTCGGAGAGCTGGCACTGACCGTGCGCGAGACAGCGGACTGGGGACGACCGCGGGGATTCCAGCGCTGTGCCGAGGCGCTGGATCGTGGTCTCGAGGAGCTGTTCGCGGGGCTCGCGAACGACGGTCTGCTCGACTCCACGCTCGTCGTGGTCTGTTCGGCCATCGGTCGTTCGAGCTACGGGCGGCTGCTCGGCGGGCGTGAGTGCCAGCGACGCGACGCCCTGGCACTCGGGGTCGGTCCGGGTGCGCGCGCGGCGATGGCCTGCCGTACGACCATCGAGCTGGCGCGGGGCACCCTGGGGCGGTTGGGCCGCGCCTGAACCGCTCCGGTCGGCCCGGCCCGAGGTTCGCTGGCTCTGCCTGCGACGAGCGGGCGCACGGCCCGCGCGAGTCACGGCACCGACCGAGGACCGCGCGCCCTCAGGCCAGCACGCCTTCGATCGGGTGGGCCTCGCGCACGCCGGTGAGCTTGCGGTCGAGGCCACCGTAGCGGTAGGTCAGCTGCTCGTGTCGCAGTCCCATCAGGTGCAGGACTGTGGCGTGCAGGTCGCGCACCGGATGGCGGTTCACGACGGCTTCGGAGCCCAGCTCGTCGGTCTCGCCGTAGGAGCCCGGCGCGACTCCGGCCCCGGCCAACCACATGCTGAATCCCTTCGGGTTGTGATCGCGTCCGAGGGCGTTCGCCACCTGGAACTCGCCGCCGGACTGCGAGACAGGCTGCCGACCGAACTCACCGCCCCAGACGACCAGGGTCTCGTCCAGCAGACCGGTGCGGTCGAGGTCGGACAGGAGGCCGGCGATCGGGCGGTCGATCTCGGGGCAGTGGATCGACAGGTTCTCCTCCACGCCGTGGTGGGCGTCCCAGGTCTGCTGCTGGTGGCCGCCGCCGTGGTAGAGCTGGACGAAGCGGACGCCGCGCTCCATCAGTCGCCGAGCGATCAGGCACTGACGACCGAACGGCGCGGAGCCCAGGGACATGGGGTGATCCGCCTGACTGGGCTCGGAGATCCCGTAGAGGCGCAGGGTCTCTTCGTCCTCGCGCTCGAGGTCGAGGGCCTCTCGCGCGCTGTCCTGCATCGCGCGCGCGAGCTCGTAGCTGAGCTGGCGAGCGCGCAGGTCAGTGCGCGCGGGACGGCTGGCCTGGTGCCACTCGTTGAGCGTGCGCAGGAGGGCGAGCTGTTCTTCACGCGCCTCGATCGGAAGCTGCCGGCGGAGGTTCGAAGCCGCCGGAGCGAGGTCCAGCAGGGGCTGGCCCGCGGCGCGCAACAGCGTGCCCTGGTGCTCTCCGGGGATGAAGCCACTGGACCAGTTGGCGGGTCCGGAGATCGGCCCCCCGCGCGGATCGTGCATGACCACGAAGCCGGGCAGCTGGTCGTTCTCCGAGCCGCGGCCGTAGGAGACCCAGGAGCCCATGCAGGGGAAGCCCTGCCGGATCTCACCCGAGTTCATCTTCAGCACGGCAGAGCCGTGGGCGAACGAGTCCGTGTGCAGGCTCTTGATCACCGCCAGGCGGTCCATGTGCGCGGACAGGTGCGGGAGCGCATCGGAGCACCACTGGCCGGTCTCCCCGAACTGCCTGAAGCTCCGCTTCGAGCCGAGGATGACGCTCTTGCGCACATCGCCGACGCGTCGCTCGATGTCGACCGTCTGCCCGTCGCGCGCCTGCAGCTCGGGCTTGTAGTCGAACAGGTCCATCTGCGATGGGCCGCCGAACATGAACAGGAAGATGCAGCGCTTGGCGCGGCCGAAGCTGCCGGCGGGGAGCGTTCGCAGCGCGCTCGGTGCTGCAAACGCCCCGGCGCCGCCGAGCGCGCCCAGCAGCGAGAGGCCGGCAGCGGCGCGGACACCGTGGGTCAAGAGGTCTCGTCGCGAGAGGCTCGGTCGGTCGGTTCTGAGGTCGTCCATGGGGGCGATGTGGTGGGCTAGTCGAGCCACAGGAACTCGTTCGAGTTGAGCAGCACGAGGCACAGGGACTCCAGTGCGGTGCGTTCGCTGGACAGCGCCGGAGGCAACAGGTCGACCGAGCGGCCGTCGATCGTCAGGGTCGCTCCCGAGAACTCGAGCCCCTCCTTCACCGTCGCGACCGCGAATGAGCCCGGCTGGAGCTGCGTCAAGCCCTCGACGACGAGTGGACCGGCCTCTTGGGGGCCGACCACGATCGTGAGCCGGTCGCCGTTCAGCGCGAGCTCCACGGGGAGCGAATCCGCGGCGATCGGGAGACCCGCAAAGAGGGCGACCATGCGGGTCTCGGTGGCCTGCTCGAGGACGATCAGCCTCCCGTGAGCAAGATCGAGACTGACGATCACGCCGCCGGCAGCAGCCTGATCGGTGGCGCGCAGGATCAGGTCGGCTCCGGCCGTACCGCGGTCGAAGTGCAGCGTTCCTTCGAAGCGGAAGTCCGAACCGAGCTCGCCTTCGAGCACTGCACGGGGCCCGCGCTCGCGATCGGCGGCCAGAGTGCCGTTGTAGGGCTCGCCCCACTGACCCGCAGCGCTGCGCCAAGGACCGCCAGGGGCCGCCAGCAGGTCAGCTCCCTCCGCCTGCTCGAAGTACTGGTTGTCGATGCGCTCCGGGACGCGAGGCTCGAACCGCAGGGACCGGGACTGGCCCTCCACCTCCAGCGCGATCCGGCGCAGGTGGTCGACGCCCGCCTCGAGCTCGACGTTGTCGGGGCGCCGGGAGAGCGCCAGCTCGAAGGCGCGTACGACCTGATCCTCTACGCGGGGCCCGGCCTCGCGCGCGACCCGCTCGGCCAACGCGTACGCTCGCGACCCGGCGAATTCGCCGTTCAGGAGGTGCAGGGCCTGGGGCGCCGTGTTGGTCACCGAGCGCGTGCCGCTGGGGAGGGTCGGCAGCGGGCGATCGAAGAGCTGGGACAGGGGGTCGATCAGGCCGCGCTGGACGCGCACGTAGAGCGCCCGCCGACGCTCGGCGTCGTGCTCCGGAGGGGCCCAGCCACGGCCGGGCCGCGACTGGCCGGCCAGGACCTCGCGCGGCATGCGCGGGTGCACCGAGGGACCTCCGAGGGTCGTGACGAGCTCACCGCTGGCGAACAGCATGGAGTCGCTCACCATCTCGGCCTCGAGGCGTCGAGGCCGCTGACGCCAGAGCAGCGAGTTGGCCGGGTCGATCTCCTCGGCTCTCCCGTCGATCGAGCGGGAGGAGCGGCGGTAGGCGTCGGAGGTCACGATCAGGCGGTGTAGCTGCTTCGTGCTCCAGCCGTCTTCGACGAATCTCGAGGCGAGCCAATCGAGGAGCTCAGGGTGGCTAGCCGCGGTCCCGGTGTTGCCGAAGTCGTCCGGGGTCGCAACCAGACCGACCCCGAAGTGCTGTTGCCAGATGCGGTTGACCCAGACTCGCGGAGTCAGCGGGTTCGCGTGATCGGTGATCCAGGAGGCCAGCAGCGAGCGGCGCCCTTGCGAGGACGACGGGTCGACAGGGGCCGCCGGGGCCGGCAGCCCGATGGCTCCCGGCGTGGAGGCCCGAGTCCGCTCCATCGGCGACGAGGCCAGGCCGCGACGGAGCAAGTGGGTCGGCAGGGGCTCGCCCTCGCGCTCGCGCACGGTCAGGGCCCAGCGCAGGTCGCCTTCGTGGTCGCCGAGGCCGCCCTCCTCCTCGATGCGGGCCAGGGTCACCCATGCCCGCTGCCGCTCGAGGAAGGTCAGTGCGTGCAGGACCCTGTCGATGTTGGGGAGGCGCTGCTCGAGGAGATAACCCCTGCGCTCTTCGATCGGCAGCTCCAGCGCACGTTCGAAGCGCGCGCGCGCGCGCTCGGCGACCGCCGGATCGAAGCCTGCCAGCTGCTCCTCGAGCAGGCGGCGATGGACCGGCTCCAGCAGGGCATCGAACTCGGCTCGACGCCGCTCGGCCTGCTCCGCGCGATCCGCGCGCCAATCCGCGATGGCCTCGTCGGTGGCACCGACCGGAGTCAGCACCGGCGAGCCCAGCTCGTGCTGCGGCTCGGCGTACGGCTCCACGTTCCTGAACCAGTCGAGGAAGGAGAAGTAGTCGCGCTGGCTGATGGGGTCGAAGCGATGATCGTGGCACCGTGCGCAGCCCACGGTCACGCCGAGCATGCCCTCGGTGATCGTGCGCAGGGAGTCGTCGAGCTCGTCGAACAGGGCCTGTTGCGGGTCGTTGGGCTCGTCGTCCCATTCGCCCAGGCGCCAGAAGCCGGTCGCGATGGGCGCATCTCTGGCTACCTCCGGCTGCTCGTCACCGGCCAGCTGAGCGGTGAGGAAGGCGTCGTAGGACAGGTCCTCGTTGAAGGCTCCGACCACCCAATCGCGGTAGCGCCAGGCGTGCGGCTTGTCCCCGTCGCGCTCGAAGCCGTTCGACTCGGCGTAGCGGACCACGTCGAGCCACTGGCGCGCCATCCGCTCGCCGTGCGCGGGCCGCGCGAGGAGCTCGTTCACCAGCGCGGCATAGGCGTCATCCGACGGATCGGCGGCAAAGCGTTCGACGGCTTCGATCGTCGGGGGCAGTCCGGTCAGGTCGAAGTACAGCCGTCGGACCAGCTCACGCGGGTCGGCCGGGGGACCGGGCACGAGACCCGCCGAGTCGAGCGCGCTGGTGACGAACGCGTCGATCGGGTGGGCGTCCGCCCCCGCTGTCGTGTCGCTCGGAGGAGCGACGGGTTCGATGGGGCGGAAGGCGCGCGGAGTCGGGATGTTCGCCGCGCCGACCTTTGTGCCGACCGATTCCGTGGGCCAGGGCGCACCGTCGTTGACCCAGCGCTCCAACACCGACACCTCCTCGCGATCGAGGGCATAGTCCGGCGGCATGGCCAGATCCTTGGTCGACCGCCTCACGGCTTCGATCAGCAGGCTCTGGTCGGCATCACCTGGGAGCACCACGTAGTCGTTGACGAGCGACTCGGTGCTCACCATCCGCAGACCGCCCTTGGCCCGCTGGGCGTGCGGGCCATGACACTCGAAGCAGTGCTTCCGGAGAAGGTCGAGGGCCGCGCCGGCGTCGGCGGCGGCCAGGTCGGTCCCGGGCAGAACGGCTCCCTCGCTGCTGGATCGTAATTCTCGTCCGGCTACCGGCAGGGCGATGGTTGCGACCGCAACCAGAAGCGGGGGGCCGAGAAGCCAGACCGATCGATGGAGGCGAGGTCGGGGGAGCGGGTTGCGGGAGTGTTGGTGGGAGGGTTGGTGGGGAGTGAGATCGGGAGAGTGATGGGGGAGCATCAGCTCCAAGCCTATCCCTGGGGACGCTCCGCGGAGGGGCGTTTCGGGCCCGAATCATGGGCCTGTGCCGCTGCCGGGGAGTACCGATGGGCCACTCAGCCCGAGCGCCGGATCCAGGCCCGCGCGGCCGTCGAGGCGACCTCCGCGAGCAGCACCAACACCATGGCGAGCAGGATCAACAGCACCAACTCGTCGTAGTAGGCGCGAATCCGTGCTTCCTCGATCCAGTAGCCGAGGGAGGCGACGCCCAGCAGGCCCAACACCGTCGCTTCGCGAACACAGGTCTCGAACCTGTAGAAGACGTACAGCAGGTAGTTCGGCGTGGCGGCCGGCAGGCCGCTGGCGGCGAGCATCTGAGCCCGGCTGGCGCCGGCCAGGCGCAGTTGACGCATGGGGGTCGGATCGAGGTTTTCGATCGTCTCCGCGCCCAGGCGCCCGAGGATCCCGCAGTTGTGTAGGGCCAGGGCGAACACCAGGGGCCAGACGGTGAAGCCGAAGACGGCCAGACCCAGGTAGGCGAGCACGTACTCGGGCATCGCGCGGGCGAGGACCAGCAGGAATCGCAGGGCGGTGGCAGCCGCCGTGAGGGTCCGTGCGCGACTCGGGTGCTCGGCGTCCGCGCGACCATAGGGGTCGGGGCGAGCCAGGGTTCGCGCGGCGAAGGGAGCGGCCAAGGCGCCACCCGTGGCCGCGAGGACGATCGCCAGGGCCGCGATCCAGAAAGTCGTGTTGGCCCCCGCGAGCGCCGCTTCGATCCCGCGCCCGCCGAGCAGGCCGCCAAACCAATCGCTCCAGGAAGCGCCATCGCCGCGCAGGGGTGCGGGCGGCAGCTCTTCGAACAGGAAGCGGCGCAGGTTGCCCTGTTGGCGCGAGCCGAACAGCTCGCCCGGACGCAGCGCGCCCGACAGCCAGGCCCCGGCGCCGAAGGCGAACAGGAGCAGCGCCGTGGCCCGCGCGAAGCGGTCGCGGGGGCGCTGGCGGCGCATGCGATCGAGCTCGGCGTCGCGCGCATCGCTCATCGCACGGACCTCCCACTGCGCAGCCGCGCGCTCCACATCTCGATCGTCAACACCAGGGCGATCAGGGCGTAGAGGTAGCTCCACACCTCGCCGTAGTTCCCGTTGGCGAAGGACGCGGCGATCTTCTGGCCGAGGGTCGGGAAGCCGAAGAAGCCGAGCACGGCCGCGGCGCGCACGGAGCACTCGAACTGGTAGAAGGTGAACGAGGCCATCTGCCGCGCCGCTCGGGGCAGGAGCCCGCAGGTGAACTGCAACGTGCCGCCCGCGCCGAGGGCGCCCATGGCGCGGCTCGCGTCGCGCGGCACCTCGTCGACCTGCTCGGAGAAGACCTTGGCGAGGGTGCCGGCGTAGGGGATCGCGATGGCGATCGCGCCGGCCGCCGGGCTGACGCCGAGGGCCGCCAGGAACAGCACCGCCCACAGGAGCTCGTGCACCGAGCGCAGCCCGGCGATCGTCACGCGCGCGGCCACCAGCCCGACCGGACGCAGGCGGCCGCCGAGTGGGCCGGCCCCCGCGGTGCGCCACCAACTGGCCGAGGCCAGCATGCCCAGGACCAGTCCGCCGATCACCGCCAGGAACATGCCCCCGGCGGCGAAGACCACCGTGCGCAGGGCCGCGGCGGCGACGCCGCGCCAGAAGGGCGGTGCGGCGGCGGGCACGAAGTCGCCCTGGTAGTCGAAGGCCGGGTGCAGGGCGGCCGTGGCGAAGGCCCGCGCCGTGGCGCCGCGAGCCGGATCCGGCAGGAGATCGTCGAGGGTCAGACCGAGCTGGAACCAGGCGATCACGCCCAGGCCCAGAGCGGCCAGTACCGTGGCCGAGCGACGCCCCAGGAGCGGTCGCGCGGTGAAGCCAGCGCTCACGTCCCCCCGGCCGTCCGCGGCAGCCTGTAGAGGTCGTCGAATCGGCTGGGACCGACCTCGTCGGTGGCGAGGTCGAACTCCACCCGGCCGTTGCGTAGCCCGATCAGGCGCGGGAAGTGGTCAAGCGCCAGTCGAAGGTCGTGCAGCGAGACCAGCAGGGTCATCCCGCGCTCCCGCGCCAGCTCGACCAACAGGGCGATGGTGTCGCGCGCGCGCGCCGGGTCCACCGACGCGACGGGCTCGTCGGCCAACAGCGCTCGGGGTGCCTGGTAAAGGGCGCGTGCGATGGCCACGCGCTGACGCTCGCCGCCGGAGAGCTGGGTCGTCGGGCGGTAGAGCAGCTCGCCGATCCCTACGCGATCGAGCACCGCGTGGACCTCGCGCAGCTCCCGGCGGCGGGGGAGGTAGAGGCTGCGCAGTCCCGCCAGCGTGCCCTGCCGACCGAAGCGGCCGACGAGCACGTTCTGCAGCGCGCGCAGCTCCGGCACCAGCGCGTGGTGCTGGTGCACGGAGCCCACATTCGAGCGCAGCTCGCGCAGGACCTCGGCCGAAGCGGTGGCGGGGTCGATCCCGTCGATCGTGACGCGCCCGCGGGTGGGGGCGTGCCCGGTCGACAGGATCTGCAACAGGCTGGTCTTGCCCGCCCCCGAAGGCCCGACGAGCGCCACGCACTCGCCGGGTTCCACGACGAGGTCGAGGCCCTCGAGCACCGGATTGCCGCCCAGCTCGAGTCCCACCCCCGCGAGCTCGAAGCGGGTTCCGAGGTTCAAGCGACGCTCAGCGGATCAGGCCCAGGGCCTTGGCCGTGGCCTCGATCGAGCTGTAGTCGGAGTTCTCCGCAGCGATCAGCCCCTCCGGACGGCGGAGCGCCGCGAGCAGCTCGGGGTCGTCGATCGCCAGCAGCACCTCGCGCAACTTGGCGCTGGAGACCCCGGGCCAGTCGGTGTCGACCTCGGGTCGCACGGTCCAGTTGTAGTCCACGTAGGCCGGCGTCTCCCAGATCACCCGGCAGACCTCCGGGTCGATCTCGCCCGAGGCGACCAGGTCGTCGTAGACCACGTAGTTCAGGGCGCCGGCGTCGGCCTCGCCGCGGGCGACCATCAGGGCCGTCTGCTTGTGGTCCCCGGAGAACGTCGGCAGGGTCCCGAAGAACTTCTCTGCGGACTTGCCGGTCGCCTCGAGGATGAAGTACTCGGGCATCAGTCGACCGGAGGTCGAGCTAGGCGAGCCGAACAGGAAGGTGAACTCGGCCAGCTCGGTGGGGAAGTCGTCGCTGCGCTCGAGGCCGGTGCTCGCGTTGGCGATGAAGTAGCTCTTGAAGAGCTCGTCCGTGCGACCCTGGGCGATGGCCTGGGAGCCATCGACGGCCTGGCGGGCCTGGACGCCGGTCAGGCCGCCGAACCAGGCGAGCTGGATGTCGCCGTTCTTGAACATCTCCACCGACGCCGTGTAGTCGTCGGAGGGCAGGTACTCGACCGGGACCCCGAGTTCCCGGCTGAGGTGGGCGGCCAGGGGGGCGAACTTGGCCTCCAACTCAGTCGCGTCGGCGTCGGGGATCGCGGTGAAGCGCAGGGGGGGAGCGCTGGCGCTGGTGGAGGAGCCGCTGCAGGCTGCCATCAATAACGCGCAGCCGGCCACACCGAGTAGGGTGCGGCGGTTGGTCATGACCGTCATGGGCGTGATCTTCCTACCTTTCACTTGAGGAAGCCGTCGGGGACGGGAAGGATGCGAGCCGGGCAGGATAGCGCCGCGAATCCTGTCCAGGTCCGAACTTCGATCGATCCGAGCATCGATCTCGGGGAGACCCCCCCCGGATGACAGCCTTGTCACCGGATTTCGTCCGACCTGGCGACGAGGATTTGCCGGTGAACACCAAGATCAGCAAGTCGCTGGCAGGCCTCGGCCTGGCAGGACTGGGGGCCCTCATGGGCTGCACCAGTGAGGTGCCGTTCTACCAGCGGCAGGCATTCGCGGACCCCGTGATGGGCACCTACGCGTACCCCGGAGCCAGTTCCGCGGAGTCCCACTTCGCGGCCAAGGTCATCTACAGCAACGAAGGCAGCATCGGCGGCATCGGCACCAGCGGCGGCGGAGGTTGCGGGTGCTACTGACCCTCGCTCTCGTCGCGCTCCAGGACGGCCCCGCGGGCGCCGTCGGTGCGGACGCGCCCGCCCCCCTCGAGGCCGCCGGCCATGGTGAGGCGGGGACCAGGTCCCTGACCCTGCAGCTGGGCTTCTACGACCAGTCGGCCGCCGTCTCGGAGGGCAACCCTTTCATCGACGAGGCCTTGACCGTGATCGAACCGGTCGTGGTCTGGGACCACCAGGTGAGCGACGACTGGGGCTACAGCCTCGAGTTCTCCTACGACCTGGTGACCAGCGCCTCGATCGATCGCCTGAGCCAGTTCCCCGAGCAGTCGGGGGCTAGCGGCGACAACTACACGGGCCTGCGCTACGGGTCGCGCCACCGCCTGAACGCCGAGAGCCAATACGACTGGCACCTCGGAGTCAGCACCGAGTACGACTACACCTCGATCGGCTTTGGCGGCGGCTACTCGACCCAGGCCCAGAACGGCTCGACCACGACCTGGAGCCTGGACGGCTACTACGACGACGTCGAGATCATCCGCTACGACGGCACCACCGCCGACGGCACGGACACGCGCACGTCTTTGGCCGGGACTTGGGCCCACTCGCGCCTCTTGAACCCCAAGTGGCGCGGCGAGATGGTCGTGACCCTCGGCGCCCAGTCGGGCTTCCTCGAGACGCCGTACAACGCCGTCGTGCTCGAGGACACGGCCGGAACCCCGATCACCATCTTCGACACGCCGGTGTCCGGCGAGGTGGTCAACGAAGAGCTGCCGGACTCGCGCCTGCGCCTGTCGGTCACCAGCCGCGCGCGCCGCTACCTGGGGCCGGGTCGGGCCGTCGAGTTGGGCGGACGGCTCTACGGGGACGACTGGGGTATCACCAGCCTGACCCTCGAGCCGCGCTACTTCATGAACCTGGTCCCCGACCGCGTCGACCTGGAGCTCCTGTACCGCTTCTACGTCCAGTCGGCGGCGGACGACTTCTCCGACCAGTTCCTGCTGGCCGACGGGACGCCGGAGTTCCGCACCCAGGACCCGGACTTGGGGGACCTCGACGCCCACACCCTGGGCGGCATCGTGAGCTTCGGCAACGGCCTCAGTCGACGCTGGCGACTGGGACTGAACTACACCCTGCGCAGTGATGGACTCGACTACGTATGGGCCTGGTTGGGCTACACGTGGTCATTCTGAGCGCCTGTTCGAGGAACCGATGATGAACCGAGTGACATCGATGCGCGGCGCCCTGGTGGCGTCGTTGGTTCTGCTCGGCGCCTGCGCCGGGACACCGACGGGCGCCACGCTGGAGTCGAGTGCCGCGCCCGCGGACCTCGCGGACCTGGTGCTGGTCGACATGAACGGCCGACAGCACCCGGTCCAAGCCGAATGGTCCGCCGGGCGCAGCGTGGTGCTGGTCTTCTGGCAGACCTGGTGCCTGTCCTGCGAGCGCGAGGCGGCTTCGGTCGTCGCCGCCGCCAAGGCGCGGCCGGACCTGGCCTTCTTCGGTGTGGTGCCCGGCACCGACGACGACGTGAACGACTTCGAGGTCCTGGCCAAGGTCGAGCAGCAGGGCATGACCTACCCGCAGATCCGCGATCGCGACCTGTCGCTGACCGAGACCTTCGACGTTCAGGGCACGCCTACGCTGCTGGTGATCGGTCCCGACGGCAAGGTCTCCTTCCGCGGCCACGAAGTGCCCGAGGATTGGCTGGCCCGGTGATCCTGCGCGGCCCGGCACGGCGCCGACTGGCACGGTGGGGCCTGGGGCTGGTCGCGGTTGTTTCCGCCGCCTGCGCCGGGCCGGCGGGAGTCCATCGATCGCTGGCCCCCGCGGGTGAGGTCGCGGTCCAGGCGGGTGGGAGCCAAGAGCCCGCAGTCAGCGAACCGGCGGCGGCCGATGGGCTGATCCTGCGCGAGCGCCGCGGCGGGGTGATGGGCACGACCTTCATGCTCGAGGCCCTGGGCGCCGACGCCGAGCGCCTCGACGCCGCCCTGGACGCCGCCGAGGCCGAGCTGCGCCGCATCGAGGACTTGATGACCACCTGGCGCACCTCGCCACTGACCGAGCTCAACGCTCGCAGCGGGCAAGGTCCGGTGGTCGTCGAACGCGAGCTGGCGCAGATCATCGACCAGTCCCTGCGGGTGGCCGAGGCCACCGGCGGTGCCTTCGACCCGACGTGGTATTCGGCCGGGAAGCTGTGGGACTTCAAGGCGCCGGTGCCGACGATCCCCGCGGGCGAGGACATCGCGACTGCCCTCGAGCACGTCGGCTACGGCCGCGTGAAGGTCGACCTGGCCGCTTCGACGGTGGAGCTGGAAGCCGGTACCGTCCTGGGCCTGGGCGGGATCGCCAAGGGCTACGGTGTCGACCGCGCCCTGGCGGTGCTGCGCGAGCACGGCATCGAGCACGGCATGGTCGACGCGGGCGGTGACCTGCGCGTGATCGGCCGCAAGCACGGGGAGGTGTGGCAGATCGCGGTGCGTCACCCGCGTCGGCGCGGGGACGTGCTGGCGGTGATTCCCCTGGCCAACATCGCGGTGGTCACCAGCGGCGACTACGAGCGCTTCTTCGAATTGGACGGCGTGCGCTACCACCACATCCTCGATCCGCGCACGGGCCGCCCGGCGACCGGCGCCATGAGCGCCACGGTGATCGGTCCCGAGGCGGGGCTGTGCGACGCGCTCGCCACGGCCCTGTGCGTGATGGGCCCTGAGCAGGGGCTCGAGCTGATCGAGCGCATGGAGCGCGTCGAGGCGCTGATCGTCGACCTGAACGGTGAAATGCACCTGTCCAGCGGCCTGCCGCGGGCGGACGAGCGGCCCTGACTCAGGCGGCGCCGAGGCCCTGGTGGGGGGTGGCCCCACCGGCGCGCGGCAACGTCAGGCGAAAGCGCGTGCCGCCGCCGCTGCGCTCCTCGATCTGGACCGAGCCGCGGTGGGCGTCGACGGCGGCTCGCACCAGCGCCAACCCGAGGCCGTAGCCGGCCCGCTTGCCGGCCGCGGAAGCGCCGCGATAGAAGGGTTCGAAGACCCGCGTCCGTTCGGTTGCGGGGATGCCCGGTCCGCGGTCGTCGACGGTCAGCTCGACCGATTTCGCGTCGCCGCGCAGGCAGACTTCGACCGCGGCGCCAACCGGGGAGACCGACAGGGCGTTGGCCACGAGGTTGCGGACCGCGCGCAGGATCGCCTCGCGGTCGCCGTCGAGGGCCAGACCGCCACCCAGCTCGAAGCGCAGGTCGACCCCAGCCCGCTCGGCGCTGCGGCGCCAACGGCCTGAACGCAGCTCGATCTCGTGGGTCAGGTCGAAGCGCTCCGCCCGCGTGGGTTCGGTCGTCTGCCGATCGCGGCACAGGGCCAAGAGGTTGTCGACGGCGTCGGCCAACTCGTGCAGGGAACCGAGCTGTTCGCCGAGCACGCCCGCGTACTCCGCCGGCTCGCGCTCGGACATCAGGCACACCTCGGTCTCGCCGATCAGGTTCTGGATCGGGGCCCGCAGTTCGTGGGCCAGGCCGGCGGTCATCACTCGCGCGCTCTCGTTCTCGGCGCGGATCCGCTCCAGCATCCGCTGCAGCTCCTCGGCCACCTCGCGCACCTCCTCGGGAGGGTGTTCCAAGAGCACTTCGAGCGGCGACTCCGCATCGCGCTGGGCGCGCACCGCGCTGGCCACCCCGGCCAACATGGCCGCGACCCGGCGGCTCGCGAACTCGCCCACGCTGCAGCCCAGGGCGAGGGCGCCCAAGAGCAGCACGACCAGCGCCCACTCGAAGCCTCGCAGGCGATCGACCAACTCCATCCCGTCGAGCACCAACTCGACGCGCGTGCCCTCCTGCGTCGTCATCCCGAACGCCACCACGCCGCGCTCGAGGTGCACCGGACCGTCGTCCTGGAGGCCACCCGCGGGCAGGCGGGGCAGGAGCCCGTGGGGATCGATCACGTAGACCGGAGCCCCCGCGGGCTTGACCCGCCAGCCGAGCTCGACGTCGATGTGCTCGGCGTCCAACTGCAACGCGATCGACTTCGCCAGCTCGTCGGAGCGATTGCCGGTGTCGAAGAGCACGCTGAACTCGTGCACCTCTTCCTGGGAGAGGGCCGCCAGTTGGTCGAGCGCCCCCTGGCCCAGCCACCAGGTGCTGACCAGCCCGATCGCCACGACCAGACCGACTGAGAGCAGGCCGAAGGTCAACCGCAGGCGGTTGCGCAGGGTCCAGCCCGGTGACTTCAATGCGCCGCCTCGCCCGATTGCAGCCGATAGCCCTCGCCCACGACGGTTTGGATGCAGCTCGCCGCGGAGCCCAATCGACGTCGCAGGCGACCCACGTGCACGTCGACGGTGTTCGTTCCCGGATCGAACTCGATGCCCCAGACCGAGCGCAACAGGTCCGGCCGCGAAAGGGTCCGCCCGTCGGCGCGGGCCAGGGCCACCAGCAGGTCGAATTCGCGCGGACTGAGATCGATGCGGTGACCGCCCAGGTCCGCGTGGCGATCGATCGGGTCGATCCGCAGGGGGCCGCGCACCATCGCTGAACCCTGCCTGCGACGGACCACCGCCGTCACGCGGGCGAGCAGCTCGTCGAAGGCGAAGGGCTTGATCAGGTAGTCGTCCGCGCCAGCATCGAGGCCGCGAACGCGCTCGGCCACGGCGTCACGGGCGGTAACGAAGATCACGGGAGTCTCGTCGCCTTGGCTCCGCAGGTCGTTCAGGACGCTCCAACCGTCCTCGTCCGGCAGCATCACGTCGAGCAGCACGACGTCGAAGCCGCCAGCCTTGACGGCGGCCCGGGCCTCGGCGCCATCGGCCGCCGTCTCGCACTCGTGTCCGGCCTCGCGCAGGCCGCGGCCGACGTAGTCTCGAAGTCGCGGATCGTCGTCAACCACGAGCAGGCGCATGGGCTCATGTTAAGCCCGTGGTCCCGGGTCGGCGTGGCCGGAAGACGAGCCTTTCGAGGTCCTGCGGGACCCGGGCGGGATCGGCGGTTGGTGCCCGGGCCGTCGCCTGCGAGACTGGCGGCCATGAGGCTCAGGAATCGAATCGGGGGGATCGCCCTGGGGGCCCTGGCCGGGGTCCTCGTCGGCGCCGCCGGCGGATGGGGAGCGAGCGCTGCGCAGACGGAGCCTTCGGTCGTGGGCTACGACCCCCTGGCGAGCGCGCTCGAGAGCTCGGCGCTCGAGCGCGCGGCGGGGCATCTCGACACGGCCCTGGCGGCGGCCGATCGCGCCCTCTCGGTGGCTCCCCGCGATCCAGCGGCGTGGCTGGTGCGTGCGGAGCTCTTGGTGGACCTCGGCCGCCACGGCGAGGCGATCGAGGCGTTGGACGAGTTGATCGCCGCGCGCGGCGAGTCGGCCCGAGCCCTGACCGCTCGGGCCCGCGCGAAGGTGGGAGCCGGAGACCGGAGCGGGGCCGAGCAGGACGCCCGCGGGGCCCTGGCGCTCTACCCGGCCAGTGGCCCGGCGCGGGCCGAGCTGATCGAGCTCCTGCGCTCGAGCGGACGCCCCGAAGAGGCGCGCGCGCAGTTGACGCGACTGCGGCTCCAGGCGCCCGACCTGGCCTGGGCGGTGGCTTCCGACGCGCGTCTGCGCGCGGCCCAGGGGCACGTGGACGCGGCGCTGGCCGAGTTGGAGGCCGCCCTGGCGGGGGACGACGCGATCGGCTCCGTCCGGCGGGCGACGATCGAGATCGCCCTGGACGCCGGCCGCGCGGGCCGCGCAGTCAATGCGGCGGATCCCTGGCTGGTCGCGCCGTCCAGCGCTCCCGACGTCGATGCGCTGGTGCTCGCGGCGCGTGCGGCTCGGGCCTCGGGGCGCGAGCTACAGGCCCTGCGCGCCTCCCTGGCGGCGCTCGATCGCGACGGCGCGTCGGCCGCGGCCCTGGACGCCACGGTCGAGCTCTTGGGCGAGTCCGATCGCCTGGTCGAGACTCTGCTGCGCTCGCGCCTCGAGCGTGACGACGACAACCTGGCCCGGGCTTGGCTCGGTCGCCGCGCCCTGGACGACGGCCGCGTCGGCGAAGCGCTCGAGCTGCTGGGCGAGCAGGGTGCGACGGCCGAGCTCCAACTGCTGCGCGCGGAGGCCCTGCGCCGCGGCGGGCGCGAGTCCGAGGCGATCGCCGTGCTCGAGCCCCTGTGCGCCGCCGGCGGGCCGGCCCGCGCCTTCTACGAACGGGCCCTGGCGCGCTTCGCCCTGGGTCAGCTCGAGCTGGCCGCCGCCGACTTCGAACGGGCCGCGAGCGGCGAGTTGAGCGGATTGGCCCAGTTCAACCGCGGCGCCGTGCTCGATCGCCTGGGCCGCTACACCGAAGCCGTCGCGGCCTACGAGGCCGCGGTAGCCGCCCAGCCGGACATGGCCCAGGCCTGGATGCAGCTCGGCAACGACTACCACTTCCGTCTCGGCGACCGTGCCCGTGCGGCGGCCGCCTACCGGCGCTTCCTGGCCGTGGCCGGGGAGGACGCCCAGGTGCGCGCCTGGCTGCAGGAGGTCGAATGAGCGCCTGGATCGAGCGCGGCGGGCCGATCATGTGGCCGCTCCTGGCGGTTTCGTTCGTGACCCTGACGATCGTCGTTGAGCGCCTGCTGTTCTGGCTGCGCGAGGCGCGGGTCAGCAGCGCGGACGCACTGCAATCGGCCTGCAAACGCCTGGGCGTTCCCGGTCGCCGCCAGTCGGAGATCGAACGCCTGCTCGACCGCGAGGAAGGGCGCCTGTCGCGCGGGTTGGGCTGGCTCGACACCGCGGTCACCGCCGCGCCGATGCTCGGGATCCTCGGCACCGTGCTCGGCATCATCGACAGCTTCGAGCTGCTCGCCGCCGACGGGGCGGTGGATCCCCTGGCGATCTCGGGCGGCGTGGCCCAGGCACTGATCACGACCGCCACGGGCCTGGCCATCGCGCTCCTGGCGCTGCTGCCGTTCAACGCTCTACGCGCGGCGGTCGGCCGGCGCATCGGGCGTCTGGAGCGGGACTGGCGCATCGTCGGCGAGGACTCGGAGGCGCGCGGGTGAGAGCCTCGCGGCCCCGATCGCGCGCGGCCCGTTGGGAGCGCGGCGCGCGCGTCGAGATGCTGCCGCTGCTCGACGTGGTGTTCCTGTTGCTGGCGGTGTTCCTGCTCTCGGTGGTTCGCATGGTGCGCTCCTACGCCGTGCCGGTGGACCTACCGGCCATGGCCACCGGAGTGCAGGCCGACGTGCCGGCGGTGCTGCTGCTGGGCGTCGACGCCCAGGGCCGCCTGTTCGCGGCGGGTGAAGAGACGACCCTCGCGGGACTGCGGGAGCGGCTGCGCGCGTCGCTCTCCGCCGATCCCGAGTTGCAGGTCCTGCTGCAGGCCGACCGCGAGGCGCGCCACGGGGACGTGGCCGAGCTGCTCGACGCGGTGCGCGCGGAGGGCGCGGGCCAAGTTCTGTTGGTGGCCGAGCCCGCGCCGCTCAGCGGTGGAGACGGCTGATGGGGCGCGACTGGCGCGCGGCGCTGCTGGTGGCGGCCTTGGTCCATGCCGGGGTGCTGTTGATGGGATCCGACTCCCTCGACGCGAAGCCCCTGGCCCTGGGCCACGGGATGGGGCCACGCGGTGACTTCAAGGTCGTCGCCCTGACGCCGGACCAGGCCCGCCTGCTGCTGGCACGGCGGGGCTCCGAGCGCGTGCCGATCCTGGTCGAGGCCGGCGGCGCGGGGCGGTCGGCCACGACCACGCCGATCCCGCTCTTGTCACCGCGACCCCAGGGCCCGAGCGGCTCGTCCCTCGGGGGCGGGCCGACCCTGGGCGATCTCGGCGCGGGGCGCAGCGGCCAGGCCCCGACCCGCGAAACCCTGCGCGAGTCGGTCCTCGGCGCGCCCGAGTCGCTGCCCGCCGCGCCGACACCGGAGTCGGGGTCGCCCAACCAACCGAACCTGGCCGGGAGCGAGTCCGCCGACGACCCGACCGAGGGTCCGGACGAGTCGGGGGCGGGGGAGCTGGCCGGCAGCGGTGGGCAGCAGGCGCGGGACACCGGCGCGGCCGACGGGGATCGAGCCATCGGGCTCGACACGGCGACTCTCGACGCCCTGTCGGTAATTCGCATCTCTCCCGCCTACCCGCCGGAGCTGGCAGCACGGGGCGTCAAGGGCATCGTGCGCTTCGAGTTCACCGTCAACAGCCTCGGCCGCGCCGAGAACATCGTGCGGCTCCAGAGCGGCGGTCACTGGCTCCTCGATGACGGGGCCGAGCGCGCCCTGCGACTGTGGCGCTTTCCCCTGTCGCAGCTCTCCGCGCGGGGTTGGGTCGGCAAGAAGTTCCGCGTGAGCATCGGGTTCGGCACGAACCCGCCCTGAGATCCCGGCCGCTCGAGGAGCGCCGCGGGTGGAATCCTCCCGCACGCTTGGCGTAGAAGTAGCCCATGGTCAGATCCGAAGCACGGAGCACCCTCGTCGCGGTGCTCATGGCCGCGCTCGGCCTGATCGGCTGCGCGCCAGCGAGCGATGGCCCGGGGGGCACGTCCGGCAGCGGTCGGGGTGGGCGCGGCAGCATCACCTCCCAAGTGGCCGGGCAGCAGGGCGCGGCGGGCGTGCAGGCGCCCGTCGTCGAACCGGAGCCCGTCGACCCCTTCGAGGGTTGGACCGAGGAGCAGATCGCCGAGTGGCAGCGTGCCCGTCGCGATCGCGTGCGGCGGGTCTTCTCCAAGGTCCTGCCGCCGATCGAGGAGGCCGCCGAGCGCTACGAGGAGCACGGGAGCCTCGAGCGCCGCAGCCTCTTCGGGCGCGACCAGCGCGACAACCAGGAGTCCATCGATCGGCTGCTGGACAAGGCCGTCGAGGCCCTCGAGCTGTCGTCCCTGGACGACGTGCGGACCGAGTTGCGCGGACTCGAGGACCAGGCGAGCGAGCTCGAACGCCGCCTCGCCCGCGACCGCGAGGCGCGGGTCTCGGCCCCGCGCTCGGACGAGGTGAACGCAATCGAGGATGCGATCACCGTCACCGTCGAGGAGTACGACGCGCGCATCGCCCAGGACCAAGAGACGCTAGAGGGCCTGCGTCGCGAGTCCGACGAGCTGGTCGATCGCTTCGTCGACGAGCTGCGGGCGGTGGGCGTCGAGCTCGACCGCGAGGCCGCCGAGGGTCTGCTCGCGGCCGTGTCCGGCGACGAGTTCATCAAGCTCTGCGCGGTCTTCGACAACGTGCGCCTGGTGACCGAGCAGCTCCAGGAGCTGACCGAGCAGTCGGGCGAGAACCTGGAGACGGCGCGGCGCTACTACGGCGTGTACGTGGTGCTGATCCGGATCATGGATCGCCTGCAGCTGGACTTCGTTGCCAAGGTGCGCGAGGAGCAGATTCCGCGCCTGCGCGAGCTGGCCTCCCAGGCGCGCGACAACATCGTCCAGGCGGAGCGCAACCTGCGCCGCGACGGGGACCCGACCATCGGCGCCAAGAACATCACCGCCAACCGCCTGACGATCCAGGCCACCGAGATCTACGTCGAGTACCTGAGTGCCCAGGCCACCGACGTGGAGCGGCAGAACGCGCGCCTGCAACCGCGCCTGCGCGACGCGGTCAACACCTACGAGACGGTGCGGGTGGCCAGCCAGGTGGCCGAGATCCTGCGCGAGAGCGCGCGCGATCTGGACACGCTGCTGAACCTCGAGGTGCCGCGCCTGCGCGCCTTCGAGAACAGCGAGCTGCAGGCGGAGTTCATGCGCTTGACCGAGGAGCTGGGCGGGTTGCAGTAGGGGGGGCGGCGCGGCCTGTGGTCGAAGCGGTTGCTGCTGCGGCCTGCGCCGACCACGGTGGGCGAACTCGTCCATCCCGCGCGCTGGTGAACCTCGGCTGCTGTGGGCAACATGGCGCCATGCGACGCGCCCAACCTGTGCTCCAGGTCCTCTTCCTCGGTGGTTTGATGGCCCTGTCCTCCTGCGCCGCCGACAGGGGCGTGGTCTCCGCGTCGGAGGCGGGCGAGGATTGGATCGCGCTCTTCGACGGCGCCAGCTTGGACGGTTGGACGCCCAAGCTCGTCGGCCAGCCCCTGGGCAGTGATACCGATCGGACCTTCCGCGTCCGCGATGGCCTGCTGGTGGTCGACTACGGCGACTACGAGGGCGACTTCGCCGAGCGCTTCGGCCACCTGTTCCACGAGCTGCCCCTGTCGCACTACCGCCTGCGGATCGAGTACCGCTTCGTGGGTGAGCAGGTCCCGGGTGGGCCGGGCTGGGCTCTGCGCAACAGCGGCGTGATGCTGCATTGCCAGGACCCCGCGACGATGGGGCTGGACCAGTCGTTCCCGGTCTCGATCGAGGCCCAGATGTTGGGCGGCGACGGCGTCCATGAGCGGCACAACGGCAACCTGTGCACGCCGGGCACCCACGTGGAGATGGGGGGCGAGCTGATCACGCGCCACTGCACCGACTCGACCTCGCACACCTACCACGGGGACGAGTGGGTGCTGTTGGAGCTCGAGGTCCACGGCTCCGAGCGGGTGGTCCACTGGCTCGAGGGCGAGCCCGTGCTCGAGTACGGCGGCCTGCAGCTCGACCCCGGCGATGCGGATGCGGCGCGCTTGCTCGAGGCTGGTGCAGCCCTGGAGCTCGACCACGGCTGGATCTCGATCCAGGCCGAGAGTCATCCGCTCGAGGTGCGACGAATCGAGCTGTTGATGCTGCCCGAGACCGACTGAGTCGCGGCGGCCAGGGTCATCGGCGGTTCCGAGCGAGATCAAAGGCTTCGAGTCGAGCGTCGAGCGAGTCGCGATCGGCGTCGAGGGAGACTCGCGCGACTGCCAGCTCGTGGGTCAAGTGGGCCTGGCGGGCGATGGCCTCGCGCTGCTCGTCGGTTCGCATCAGGGGCAGGATCCAGCGCAGCATGTCGAGCATGTGGATCATGACTGCAGGATCGTTCTGGGCCTGCTGACGAATCTGGTCGATGGCGGTGTCGACGACCCCCCGGAAGTCGGTGGCGTCCAGGTGCACACGGACTCGGCCCTCGCTGTCCTCGAGGTGGGTCTGCATCGCGCCGCGCTGGGCCACGCTGGACAGGGCGGTTCCCAGCTCGTCGATGCAACCCATGGCGGTGAAGGGGTCGTTGATGCCGGGCGAGAGGGCCCGCACCGCGATCTCGACCAGCTGGTGAAAGCCGAACTCCAGGTCTTGGATGAGGGTGCGGCGACTACCGATGATCACGGCGCGGCGGATCGAGTCGGCGATCTCGTCGGAGACTTGCGGGGTCCCGTGGACCCGCGCGAGTACCCCGCCGGCGAAGACGTAGTCGCCGGGGCGACGGGCGACCCACAGGACCAAGTCTTCGGACTCGGCGTGGCGCAGCAAGGCCGGTGAGTCGACGGCCTGCAGGGTGCCCGATTGGTGGGCGAGTACGGGCAGCCCGCCCTCGGGCTCTTCGAAGCCGCGGTTGCTGTTCGGTGCGCCGTCCAGTCGGTCCGCGTCGGCTTCTTCGTCGAGCGCAGGCAGGACGCGCGGAATCAGGTTGTGGAGCTCGCGGCCGACGGTGGAGATCACGTTGGTGGCTTGGATCGACTCAGCCACGTGGTGGATGAAGAAGATCAGCACCCCGACGTTGGCCAGGGAGAGCAGCACCGCGCCCATCAGCGCCATCTGGTGCTTTCCTCCTCCAAGGCTCGAGCTGAAGGAGGTCAGCCCGATCACGCAGTAGACAAAGGTCCCCAGGAACGTTCCGAGCACGATCTGGTTCATGCGGTCGCGCATGAAGTTGTAGAGCAGGCGCGAGCCGAACTGGTTCGAGGCCAGGCTCAGGGCCACGATCGAGATCGAGAAGGTCAGGCTGACGATCGTGATCGTCGCTCCCGCGATCGTCGACAGCACCGCCCGGGCGGCCTCCGAGTCCCCGACCTGCAGCCAAGGCGGGAACACTCTGGTCGGGATCACACCGCCCAAGTCCAGAGTGATCGTCCCGGCCGCCAGGGTGCCGGCGGCGAAGACCATCAGCGTGGGAACGAACCAGTAGCTGGATCGCAGCCCGTCCAAGAACTTGGCCAGGTGTGCGCTGCCGGGGATCATCGGACGGCTTCCGGATTCACCCTGGCCTCGGTGCGAGGTCGTGCCATGGCCGGAGTCTAGCAGCCGGCGGGGATCGACCAGCGGGCGCGTGGTGTCGGCCGGCTGTCGAGCCCGCCGCTCATTCGGCCTCAGAAGCGGAAGGTCCAGCCGAGCTTGCCCGCGATCGCGCTGTCGCGAGGGGCGTAGTCTCCGCCGGTCGCTTCCCAGTCCTGGTTGAGCACGAAGAAGGCCTCGCTGCCCGGCTCGATGATCCAACGCAGGCGGCTGTTGAGCCCCACCAGCCTCGAGCCGTTGTCGTACTGGGCGAAGATCGACCAGGCCAGTTGCGGGGTGAAGGTCCAGTCGATCCGCGCGCGTCCCAGGTGCACGTCGAAGGCGCCCTGGGGCAGGTCGACCTCGCGGTAGACGTAGTCGAGGTCCAGGGTGATGTAGCGGTTCGGGCGCCACTCGATGCCGGTCGAGAGGTCCAGCCGGTCGCCCTCGTAGAAGTCGCCCAGGACCAGGCTCAGGGTGCCGCTGACCTCGCGCTTGTCGCTGCTGGCGAGGCTCGCGGAGTAGCGCCACCAGTCGTAGTCCCCGGCCGGGATCGTGACCCCGTCCGCGATCTCGAAGTCCTCGTCGAGGACCTCGCGCTCGCGTATGGCGGAGAGGGACAGCTCGTCGCCGGACTCCAGGTCGATCTCGAGCGGCTGCAGGCGCAGGCGCTCGCTCTCGGTGTTGCCCTCCCGGTCGGTCACGATGCTGGGGTCGATCGCGAACTCCAGGGCTCGGATCGTGCCGTTGATGCGCGGTTCCCACTTGTAGGTTCCCGCCCAGCGCCGAATGTCCGTGCGCGGCACGAAACCCAGGCGCGGATCGAGGTCCGCGCCGATCTCCACGTACTTGGTCTCGAGCTGGATCTCGTCGTTGGGGTAGTCGAGCTCGAACAGCACCGCGTTGGCCGCGCCGCCACCGTCCTCGTTGTCGGTGCCCACGACGTAGGACGAGAAGCGCAGGCTGCGATCGCCGAGGAAGTCGTCGGTTCGCAGGTTGAGATCGGCACCGTAGGTGACCGCGCGGCCGTCGCCCGCCGGGTCGCCCCAGGTCACGATGCCGCCCACGTCGGACTGCTCGAACAGGTCGAAGGAAGCGCGCGCCACCGACAGGTTCTGGCCGTCCAGATCGCCCGCGTCCCCGGTCTGCACGTCGAGCACCCCGACCGTGTAGCCGTCACCGCGGCTGGTGAGCTTGGCCGCGGCCAGGATCGGCGTCTCGCTGCCATCGGCGTCGAGACCGATGCGCCGGCTGAAGAAGGGGATCAGGTCCGAGCCCGACTGCCCGGCGCCCGGCGGACCGAAGAAGAAGGCACCGGAGTCCTCCAGGAAGAAGTCGCGCTTCTCCGGGAAGAACAGCGGGAAGCGCGTCAGGTTCACCTGCCGCGCGTCGACCTCGGTCTCGGCGAAGTCGGTGTTCAGGCTCAGGGCCAGCTTGGTCTGGGGCCGGACGCGCCAGAACAGGTCGAGGCCGGCGTCGCCGCTGTGGTCGCGGTCGCCGCTCTCGTCGTCACGCGAATAGCCGGCGACCACGAAGGGCTTCAAGTCGAGCCCGAGCACCGGCTCGAGTCCCCCGACGCCGTCGAGGAAGCCGGCGCTGTTCGCCTCGAAGAAGCCCAGCCGCCGCTCGGGGCTGGCCCAGCGCACGCTCTCGGAGTTGCGCCGGATGAAGCGCCGCACGTTGAAGCCCCAGCGCTCCGCGTCGGGCGCGAAGCCGGTGGTGGCGTAGGGAATCGCGAACTCGCAGAACCAACCCTCGTCGGTCCAGGTCGAGGCCGCGTCGAAGATCCCGTCCCAGTTCTTGTCGAAGCGCGAGCCGTTCTTGGTCAAGAGCGCGTCGCCCTTGCCCCCGGCCGGCCCGATCTGGAACCAGTGGGCGTCGCGGCGGGTCAGGAAGGTGTCGATCAGGATCTCGACCCGATCGTCCGGATCCAGGACCGCGTCCCGCGCCATCTGGGTGCCCCGAATGAGATCCGGCCGGTCGTCGAGGCACGCGACGCCGATGTAGATCGCTTCCTCGTCGTAGGCCACTCGCACCTCGGTGCGTTGGCTGGGTTCGCCGCCCTCGATCGGCAGGACCTGGACGAACTCGTCGATCACGTGACACAGGTCCCAGATCGGGTCGTCGAGTCGGCCGTCCACGACGGGAGCGGGCACCTGCGCCGGTCGGCGCAGGAGATCGTGCGAGGGGAGTTCCGATTCCGGCGTGGGAGCACCGGCAGCGAGCGTCAACAGGGCGAGGAGCAAATCGCGCCCAGTGCAACGAGTACGGCCACGGGGCTCAAGAGCTCAGGCGGACGTCAGGTGCCAGGCACGAAACCGCCGCCTAACGGGAGACGCCCTGCCGCCACAGGCGGCAGGGCGTCTCCCGCTAGGCGGCGGTTTCGTGCCTGGCACCGCTCGCGCGCCTGAGCTCCCGAGTATCGTGCCCGCCCCGTGACGAGCCCGGCCGAACCGCAGCCCCGGATTCCGGGGATCCTCCACCTGGCCTGGCCGCTGGTGGTCTCGTTCGCGCTGCGAGCGGCGTTCACCTGGGTCGACCGGATCTACGCGGCCTACCTGCCCGATCCGGACGTGGCCCAGGCCGCCATCGGACTCGCCCAGCCGATCGAGTTCCTCTTGATCGCCTGTTGGGTCGGCAGCTCGAACGGTCTGACCTCGCGCCTGGCCGCAGCCATGGGAGCCCGCGAAGGCGCGCGCGTCGAGCAGCTCAAGCGAGCCAGCCTGCGGCTGATCTGGAGCTTGGTTGTCCTGTTCGTCCTGATCGCCGCCGCGATCTGGTTCAGCGCGCCGCGGCTAGGACTCGAGGCCAATCTGGCCCGCGGCTTCCAGGTCTACGGCGTGGCCCTGATCGGTGGCTCGGCCTTGACCGGCTTCTGGGCGATCCTGCCCGACAGCCTGGTCAAGGCCCACCAGGACACGCGCACGACCATGTGGGCGGGAATCATCTCGTCCGTGGTCAACGTGGCCTTCAACACGCTGTTCGTGTTCGTCTTCCACTGGGGCCTGTTCGGCATCGGGCTGTCCACGGCAATCGGACGCCTGGGCGGCCTGGCCTACTCGATCTGGAAGGCCGGCCAGCACGAGCGCGCCCGCGTCGGCGCCGGTCGCGACACGGCGCCGGGGCTCTACGACCGTCCCATCCGGGCGCTGTTGACGATCGCGATCCCCTCGGGGCTGACCTACGTCCTGATGGCGGCCGAGGGCTTCGCGGTCAACGGCATCCTGGCCAACAGCCACACCAGCTCCGGTGCGACCGGTGCCGCGCTCAAGGCGATCCAGGCGGACGCCCTCGCGGCCTGGTCGGTGTTCGGCGCGGCGGTGTCCT
The DNA here is from genome assembly GCA_007751255.1 of Engelhardtia mirabilis. Classification (GTDB taxonomy): domain Bacteria; phylum Planctomycetota; class UBA1135; order UBA1135; genus Engelhardtia; species Engelhardtia mirabilis. Next base: position 4,820,234 of record CP036296.1, on the reverse strand, counting down.
TCCTGGCCATGCCGGCCATCGCGGTCGGGGTCGCCATGTTGCCCCTGGCGGCGCGCCTGGGCGGTGCGGCCGAGGGAGGTCGACTGCGTAGCGAGCTGCGGACGGCGCTCTTGGCCTGGGCCGGCTTCGGTCTGTTGGTCGTGGTGCCCCTGGGGCTGTTCGGCTGGCCCTGGCTCACCGACGTTCTGCTCGAGAGCGAGCAGGCGATCCAGTTCGCCGCCCGAGCGCGCTGGATCCTGCCGCTCGTGGTGCTGGTGCTCGGACCCTTCATGATCACGCGGCCCCTGTTCGATGCCATGGCCGCGTCGAGGACCGGCCTGCTCCTGAGCTGCTTGCGGAGCCTGGGGCTGATCGTGCCCTGCACCTTCGCGGGCGGACTGATCGCGGTCGCCATGGGGGCCAGCGAGATGGGCGGAATGCTGGCCGGCAACGGCCTGGGCGTGGCCGGCGGGACGACGATCGCGCTAGTGAGCGCCCTGCGCCTGGTTCGCACCAAGGTCCCGCCCCAGGGCGACCGCGCGGAAGCGAGCTAGGATCTGGGTCGCGCGATCGTCGTCGCGGAGCCGCTCGAGGAGCGCGCCGACGTCGATGCCCTCGGCCTCGATCGACTCGCGTCGATGCTCGAGGTAGCCGCGCGTGATGTCGGCGTCGAACTCCGGGTGGAACTGCAGGCCCCAGGTGCTCGCACCCACGCGGAAGGCCTGGTGCGGATCGAGTTCACTGCGCGCCAGGAGGATCGCGCCGGGGGGCAACTCGGTGACGGATTGGCTGTGACTCTCCTGCGCGATCAGCGGCCCCGAGAAATCGCCCAGCAGCGCGTCGTCCTCGGCAGCCTCGAGCAGGTCGAGCGCGACCGCACCGACCTCGCGGCCAGCCGGGTTCCAATCCGCCGCTCCACCCAGGGCGCGCGCCAGGGCCTGGTGGCCGTAGCAGACGCCCAGGATCGGCAGCCCGCGGCCGTGGGCAGCGGTGAGCCAGCGTTCCATCGCCAGGCTCCAAGCGAGGCCGTCGGTGACCATCGCGGACGAGCCCGTCACGACGCAGCCACTGAGCTGCTCGACCGCCGGCAGGGCCTCACCGCCCTCCACGTCGACCACGAGCACCCCCGCGGGGTCGAGACCGAGTCCGCTGCGGAACCAGTCTGCAAAGTCGCCGCGTCGTTCCTTGACCGGCGGAACCGTCGTGCCGCACACGAAGATGGCGATGGGGCCGTGGCTCATGGGCCGAGTCTCGCGCGATCGTCGCCGCCGTTCAACGCTCGCCGGAGTTGCGGCGCGCCGACACGACCGCCGAACCCAACATCGACGCCAGGTGCTCCGCCTCCGACGGCGAGAGTCGCACGCAGAGCAACTCACGCCCATCGCCCGGCAACTCCGCCTGGGCCAACTCGAGGGTCACGAGGGGCTGCCCGTCGATCTGCTTGACCAGGTGCACGCGAACCTCGCCCGTGGCCTTCTGCGGATCGGCGGTGACGCCCACGCCGGCCTGGCCACGCACGCTGCCCACGGTGGTGAGGACCTCGCCGCCGAGGAACTTGGGAACCAACGCGCCCCAGACCTGCTTGAGGATGTTCATGCCTTGAAGATGCTAGCGCGAGTCCCACGACGCGGTGCGTTCGGATGAACCATCGGCCGGGTTCGGGGACGATGGGCTTCCAGGCGATGCAGGGCGGACCGCGGCCTGGCCCGACCGGTCAGGTCAACTGAACCTCGACCAACAACCCCGTATGCATGCCCTTGGGCGTCGAGACCGTGAGTTCGTCGGCCTCGCGGTGCACGTGCCACTCCAGGCGCCGCTCCTGCTCGTCCTCCAGGGCCGCGATCACAGCCGGCGGCGGCAGGATGAAGCGCGGGAAGCGGCGGCCCTTCCAAAGCTTGCCCTTCCAGGCGGCCAGCGCCGTCTCGTTGGCCGGGCAGGCGACCAGCACGACCTCCTCGGCGCGACTGATGGCGTGGCGCAGGCGTGCCATATCGGGCAGGCCCACGTCGATCCACAACTTGGTCTGGCCGGTGAAGTCCTCTTCCCACAGGGCCGGCTCGTTGCCCTTGCAGACCCCCTCGCGCAGCTGCAGGTTCTCGGACCAGAACAGGGCCCAGGCGATCAGCCGCGTGTGGAACATGGCTACCGTCTCGGAGGGATGGCGCGCCACGCGCAGGCTCAGACTGCGCCACAGGTTGCGCGTCTCGTCGGCGAGCTCGAGTTGGAGGGTGTGGACGACGTCACGCACGGCTGGGCTCAAAGGTCGATGCGGCGGTCGAAGACCAGGCGCCGATCGAGACGGGCGTCGAAGGTCTCGAACAGGACCGCGAGGTCGGGCTCGGGGGTGCCGCGGTAGAGCACTTTGCCGGCGGCGTCGACGACGGTCACCTCGGCGCCGTAGGGAACCATGTCCGGGTGCAGCAGGATCGAGAAATCGCGACCCCCGCGTGCATCGAGGACGAAGTGCGCGCCGTCGCGCGTGGCCCGCACGCGCATCACGTCGCCAGGTCGATCGCAGCCGAGCCAGTACAGGCCGTGCTGTTCGAGCCGCCCCAGGGGGTCCTGGTCGGTCTGCAAGGGGAAGGGCTCGGTCGCGTACTCCCACACGATCGTCCCGGGGAAGGTGTCGCGCCGTTGCTCGAAGATCCACTCGAGCCCCGCGCCGGGCTCGCCGCCGGGGAAGCTGTGGTCGAGGCCCTCGTGCAGGGTGAAGTGTTGCTTCACGTAGCCGCCCTCGTCGGCCGCCGCCAACTCCTGCAAACGCTTCCAGGCGTAGAGGTAGGTGCCGGGCATGCAGTTCCTGTCCACCGAACCCGTGTACCAGTACATGGCCAGGTTGCGGACGTTGGGCAGGACCCCGTGCTGCATGGCGGTCACGTCCTCGGGCGCCGGCAACTGCGCCTTGGGCGCGGCCATGATCACGCCGTGGGCGGGGATCGCGCCGGCCAGGAGGTCGGGATAGCGACCGGCCAGGTGCCAAGTGCCGGTGCCGCCCATGGAGAAGCCGACGCTGTAGACCCGGTCGGGGTCGACGCCCAGGGCGATCTTGGCCCAGTCGATCAGGCTCAGGACCATGCGTTCGCCGTGCACCGTGCTCCAGGCGTCGGTGTCCAGGCGCACGGCCTGGGGCCAGGCCGCGGCCAGCTCCTTGATCGGCCAGTTGGAACGCGCCGCCCCCGCGTCGCCCACGCCCGGACCGCCGCCGTGCAGGCCGACGACGAAGCCTTCATCCTTCTTGGTGTTGCCGACGAAGGACCAGGCCTCGCCCCAGGGCGTCTCGAAGGTCAACTTGCCGCCCTTGGGCGACGGGACGGGCCACTCGTCCTGGGCGGCCTCGAAGAGGATCTGGGTCGCCTCGGCGAGATGACCGGCGGGCAGGGGCTCGAACTCCGCCACGCGCTGCTCGAGTTCCGCGCGAACCTCGGCGTCCCAGTCCTCGAAGCGCGAGACCGGCCGCACCTCGAACCAGTCCTCGGCCAGCTTCGAGAGCTCCTTGGCGTAGCGCTTGTCGAGCGGGCCCCCCTGCTCCTGGGCTGACGGGTGCGGTCGAAGGCTGGCGCTGGCCGCCGTGGCGACGAGGGCCAGGGCCAGTGCGATGCGAGTCGAGCTTCGGGACACGGACATAGCGGCGCGATTGTAGGAACACCGGAGCGGCAGCGGCCGACGCCCCTGCGCCGCAGCGCGCACGGGAAGCGCGGGGGTCGGCCGCCCGTCGGCCCGTGCCTGGCGCGGATCGCCGTCCGAGCCCCCCGCCGGCCCCCTCGCCGAGTGGGGGCGCGCACGCGTCGCCGCCAGGGGGCGCGCGACGGCCGCCGACCGCGTCGGGCCCCCAGCTCGCCGGGGTCCCGAATCGATGCGTTCTCGATCGGCCGGCGATGCCTCCCTCGGCGACGGTCCCCGACGAATCGCTCGATCCGTGCAACGATCGGGCGCTGTGGGTGCAAGGGTTCCAGTGTCCGATTCAGTCACAGCCGACTTCGTGGCTTGGCGCCGCGGCGGCGATCCGCGGTTCCTGGCGCGGGTCTTCGACGCGGTGGCGCCAGAGCTTCTGAAGCTGGCGTTGCACCTGGTGGGCGACGGGGCGACGGCCGAGGACCTGGTCCAGCAGGCCTTCCTGGCCGCGATCGAGGCGCCCGAGCGCTTCGACGGCGAGCGCCCCGCCGGCGCCTGGTTGGCGGGAATCCTGGCCAACCGGGCCCGGCGGGTGCACCGGGAGCGGCGGCGTGAGCTCGACCCCGAGCGGCTCGAGCGGGTGCTCGGTGGCGAGGACCCGTCCGAGGCGCTCGCGGACCGCGAGCTCTCGGCGGCGCTCCTACGCGCCCTCGACGCCCTGCCCGAGCTCTACCGCGAGCCCGCCCTGCTGCGCTTCCGCCACGGCCTCTCGCCGGCGGAGGTCGCCCACGCCCTGCGGCGCAGTCCGGGGACCGTACGCAGCCAGCTCCACCGCGCGGCGGAGCTCCTGCGGCGGGCGGTCCCGGCCGGCGCGCTGCCGGTCTGGATGTTGACGATCGACGCTGAAGCCCGCCTCGGACGCCTGCGCGAGACCGTTCTCGCGCGGGCCGCCGGGGCTCCGATTCCTACGGGCGCCGCGGGCGCCCTCGCCCTCGTCATGGGACTCAAGAGCTGGATCGTCGTCGCCCTGATCGTCACCACCGCCGTCGCCGTCGGCGGCGCGTTCCTGCGGCCCGAGGCCGCCTCCGGCGAACCGGTCGCGGCGCACTCGCCCAGCGGTGGCGCCAGCCTGTCGTCCCTCGACGCCGTCACCACGCCGGACGTCTCCGGGCTCGGCCCCGTCGACGCTTCGCGGGTTGAGGTCGAGCCCACGCAGCCGCAGGCCCGAGTCGCTGCCGTCGATCCGCGGCCGCTGCTCACCATTGCGGTCCGCCGCGGCGGCATTCCGGTCGAGGGTCGACACTTCGTCGCGCGCGGCGATGGCGCAGCGTCCACGAGCGTCGAGGTCAGTGGCGTGACGGACTCGGACGGCCGCGCGCGCGTGGGCGAGCTGCGCGAGGGAACGGCGACCGTCGAGCTCGGCGGCGGGCTCACCCGGACCGTCGAGTTAGTGGCCGGTGAGCCGGCCGTGGCCGAATTCGACCTCGCCGACTCGTCGCGGGTCGCCGGCCGCGTGGTCGATGGCGCGGGCATGCCCCTGGCGGAGGCCCGAGTTTGGTGCCTGCCGCGCGACGGGGAGCCGCAAGCCGTCGCCCGCACGGACCGCGAAGGGCGCTTCGAGTTCGACGGTGCCAGGACGCAGATCGAGCTGCGCGCGACGCTCCCCGGCTACTCGGCGGCGCAGACGTTCCATCCGCGGTTCCTCTCACGTGACGTGCTCGGCGTCGAGCTCGTGCTCCAGGCGGGAGAGACCTGGCTCGACCTGCATCTGACGGACGACGGCGGCGGACCCGTGCCCGGGGCCCTGGTCGACCTCGCACCCGTGTTGGTCGAGGGCGCGACCCAGTTCCGGGGTGGGATGCAGGTGACCGACCTACCGCCCGGTGGCGGTGGGCGATCCAGCACGGACGGGACTCTGCGGCTCGGCGGGCTGGCGCGGGGTGACTACCTGCTCACGGTCTGGGCCGATGGCTTCGCCGATGTCCGGACGCAGGTCGAGCTGTCCGCTTCGCGCGAGATGGCGATTGCACTCGAGCGCGGGGGCACCGTCGCCGGGCAAGTGGTCGGCGCCGACGGACGCCCCGTGGCCGGCGCGACGGTAAGTCGTCAGGGAGCCAGCGGGCCACTCGGCTTCGAGCGCGGCGGCGGCGTCACCGTCGAGACCGATGACGACGGGCGCTTCGTGCTCCGCGCGGTGCCGCTCGAGCGGTCGGTCCAGATCCTCGCGCAGGTGAATGACTCGCGCATCCTGCGCACGTCGACCGAGGTCCGACTCGCCGGCGCGGGGATCGACGACCTCTTGTTGACCTTCCCGCCCGCCGAATCGATCAGCGGCCGGGTCGTCTTCGCCGACGGCTCGCCGGTCGGCCGGGCGTCCCTGATCTTCATCCCCGACGACGGCGATCCACAGGGCGCCGCGGGGGCGACGGCCGAGGACGACGGCGGCTTCGCAGTCGTGGTGCGTCCCGATTCGATCGGCACGCTGTACGTCGACACGCCGGACGTCGGCGGCTTCGCCGACAGCGGCTCCTTCGAGGGCGTGCGGCCGTCGCAGTCTCCCCACGACTTGGTCCTCGGCGGCGATCCAGCGGACACGGCGGGGCTGCTCCTGTCGATCGTCGACGCGCGGGGCCTGCCCGCCGTGGGCGCGCGCTACGTGGTCGTCGACCGTCGCAATCGTTCGTTGGCGAGTGGCCTCTTGACCGAGGGGCAGTCCACCCTCGACCTCGGCCGTCGACCGCCCGGTCCCGTGAGCGTCCTGATCGAGTCCCCCGCCCACGGTCGGCTGCGGTCGGAGAGCTTCGAGCTCGTGGCCGGCTCGACGGTCGAGCACACGATCACCCTCGCCGAGCCGGGCTCGATCGCCCTCGACTGGAGCCCGCGCGGGGCGGGCGAGGTCGAGCTGCAGGACAGCGAGGGACACCAGGTCGACAGCCTCTGGCGCGACGCTGGAGGCCAGTGGCGCTGCCCCCCGCTGCAGCCCGGGCGCTATTCGCTCGCGCTGTCGAGCGGCGGCGAGGAGCACCGACTCGAGGACCTGGTGGTCGCCGCGGGCGAGGTCCTCGCGGTCGGTCCCGTCGACTTCAGTCGCTAGAGGAGGCTCGACTCGGAGCTTCGTGTAGCGCGGCCTCCGGAAGGCCTTCACTCGGCCCGACCACCGAGCGAGCGGCGGACCGCGGTTGCCGGAATTCCTGTAACGATGGGGCGGCTCTGGTGCAGACCCCCCGGTGAACGACCTCTCCACACGGCACTTCCTGACCTGGCGCGGGCGCCGGGACGCGGCCTCCCTGGAGGCCGTGTTCGACGCCACTGCGCCGGGCCTCTTGCGCCTGGCCCTGCACCTGGTGGGGGACGCGCAGGTGGCCGAGGACCTGGTGCAGCAGACCTTCCTGGCGGCCATCGAGGCGCCCGAGCTCTTCGACGCCGCGCGCGGGGTCGAGGCCTGGCTGGCGGGGATCCTGGCCAACCGCGCCCGGCGGGTGCACCGCGACCGCGCGAGGCGGATCGACCCGGAGCGGGTCGAGCGCGCCCTCGCCGCCGCGGACCCGGCCGAGTTGGCGGCGAACCGTGAGCTCTCCGCCGCGGTGCTCGAGGCCCTCGACGCCCTGGACGAGCCCTACCGCCAGGCGGCGGTGCTGCGGCTGGTCCACGGCCTCGAGCCGGCGCAGATCGCCCACGCCCTCGGCCGCGCGCCGGGGACCGTGCGCGTGCAGTTGCACCGGGCTCTGGAGCAACTCCGGCGGGCGCTGCCAACTGGTGCGGCCCTGGGGATCCTGCCGCTGTTCGATGCTCGAGCCTCGCTCGCTGGCGTCCGCGAGGCGGTCCTGGCCGCGGGCACCAAGCCCGGCCTGGTCGCGGGGTCGCTCACCGCCCTCACCCATGCGGGAGCACTGATCGTGACCACCAAGATCTGGATCGCAGCGGCCGCGGCGGCCGTTTCCCTACTCGCCCTGATCGTGTTCGAGGGCGGCCGCGACGCGGCCCCCGCTGCACCGACCGCCAGTCCCGAGGCCGGCGGCGACGCACTGGTCGCGCTGACGACGCCCGCCGACACCGAGCGGTCAGCGCTGCTATCGTCTGCAGTCGACGTTCCTGGCGCACACTCGCCGATCGGATCCACCGTGGACGACTCTGCAGCGGACGGGAGCGTGACGATTCACATCCATGCGGACGGTCGCCCGGTCGCCGGGCGCGAGCTGCGTCTGCGTGTCGACGGGCCCGATCCGGAGCTCAACGCGCGCTGGCGCAAGACCGACGAGCGCGGGCTGGCCGTCGTCGACCGACTTCCCCCGTGTTCGTTCGCCGTGGAGGTTGCCGGCGGCATCTGGCGCGACGGAGCCATCGGGAGGGACGAGTCGAAGTCGATCGAGATCGATCTGGCGCAGTTGGCGCGCGTCGAAGGCAACGTCGTCGACGCCCTGGACGAGCCGATCGCGGGCGCGCGGATCCTGGCCCTGAATCGCCACGCGCCGCCGATGGAGGTAGCCGTCAGCGACGCCGACGGCCGCTTCACGATCGACGGGGCCGGCAGTGATTTGCGACTGGTCGCTGAGCACCCGGACTACCACGTGCTCGACACGGTCTGGGCCGACGCCAAGCCGCGCACGACGATCGACGTCCGGCTGGTCATGCACGCCGAGTCCGCGGTGCTCGAGGGGCTCGCCGTGGACGAGCGCGGCGATCCGGTGCCCGGCACCTGGGCCGAGCTGGCCCTTTGGACCGAGGTCGAGATGCGGCGCCGTGGCGAGGGCATCACCCTGGGCCTGCGGCCGCGGGCCGTGCGGGTCGACGACCAGGGGCGCTTTCGCTTCGAGTCCCTGCCCGCGGCCACCGTGGCGGTCGGCGCTCGCGCGCCGGGTCGCGTCGGCGAGTCGCGCACGGTCGAGCTCGAACCGGGTCGCACGACGCGCGTGACCCTGCGTCTGACCGACGGAGCGACGGTGGCTGGACACGTGCGCGACCCGCAGGGGCGGCCGCTGGCCGGGGCCCAGGTCGCAGGTCCCAGCGGCGTGGAGTTCGCGCGCGTGACGACGCTTACCGACGGCGATGGGGCTTTCCGTCTGGACGGCGTCGAGCCCGATCCCGAGGCGACCATCACCGCTCGCCGCGCCGGCGCGGACGAGTCCGGCGCCCGGGCGACCCGTGCCCTGCGCGCCGGCGAGCTGACCACGGTCGAGTTGACCCTCGCACCCGACGCGCGGATCGGCGGTCGCCTGCGCGGCCCCGACGGCGAGCCCCTCGCGGGCTGGTGGGTGGCCTTCGAGACCCGCGGCGACCTGGTCGCGCGCGGCCGACAAGAGGCCACCGGCGCCGACGGCTCCTTCGAGGTCGACGCCGCCGGGACGGAGCCAGGTTGCCTGGTCGCGATGCCGCCCGCACGCGGGGGCCTGCCGCCCGTGGCCGAGCGTTGTGACGTGCGTCCGGGCGATCGCGTGGACCTGTGGGTCGAGTCCGAGCGCTTCCCCGATGCGGGCTTTCGGATCGCGGTGGTCGACGGTGCGGGCAGGCCCCTGTCGGGTGCGCAGATCGGCTACGCGGTAGAGCGCGAGGGCTACCCGACCATGGGCAGCCTCGAGCCGGTCGAACCTGCAACCGGTGTGCTCGAGGTCGGACAGCTCGCGCCGGGTCCCGTGCGCGTCGAGGTCCGCACGGCCGATCGCGGGCGGCTGTCCCTCGGTGAGGTCGAGCTCCGCGCAGGGGAGCTGCGCGACCTCGGCACGGCGGCGATCCTCGAGGCCGGTAACATCGACCTCAGTTGGCGGCCGACGGCCGACGTCGTCGAGCCCGCGGTCTTTGCGCGGTCGACCGAGAGCCCCGGCCTGACCGAGGCTGCGACCCGCATGGGCGACGGGCGTTGGCGGGTCGGACCGCTCCAACCCGGCACCTACGACCTCTTGCTGGTGGATCGCGACGGCGAGCCGCTTGTGCCGTGCCGAGGGCTCGTCGTGGTCGCCGGCGAGACGCTGGAGCTGGGGCAAGTCGCGCTCGACTGACGCGGAGGCGTCGAGAATCCGCCGGGAACCTGCAACGCTGGGCGGGCGCCACGCGCCAGTTCACCGTGAACGACCCGTCCACAGAGCTCTTCCTCGCCTGGCGACGCCGCCGCGACCCGCGCCTCTTGGGTGAGGTCTTCGACGCCACCGCGCCCGAGCTGGTCAAGCTGGCCCTGCACCTGGTCGGTGACGTCGCCACCGCCGAGGACCTGGTGCAGCAGACCTTCATGGTCGCGATCGAGTCCCCCGAGGACTTCGCCAGCGAGGGGTTCGTCGCCGCCTGGTTGGCCGGAGTGCTGGCCAACCGCGCGCGCCGTCATCGGCGGGAACAGGCGCGCGAGGTCGACCCCGAGCGGCTCACCGCCGCCCTCGAAGCCCCCGACCCCGCCCAGTTGGCGGCCGACCGGGACCTCTCGGCGGCGCTGCTCGAGGCCCTCGACGGCCTGCCCGAGCCCTACCGCGCGGTAGCCCTGTTGCGCTTCCACCACGGCCTCGAACCGCTCGAGATCGCCCACACCCTCGAACGCAGCCCCGGAACCGTGCGCAGCCAGTTGCACCGGGCCGTGGCGCTCCTGCGTCGGTCGCTACCGGCGGGGGTGCTGCCGGCTTGGGTCACCGGATTCGATCCGGCCCCTTCGTGGGGGTCGTTGAGAGAGCGGATCGTCGCTGCTGCAAGCAAGTCGGAAGTCGCGGTCAACCTGGCCGGAGTCGGAGCATTGATGACAAGCGCGAAGAGTTGGATCGGGGCCGCATTGGTGTTGCTGGCGGTGGCGTTCGTCGGCGAGGGCCTGCGCGGGCTATTCGCCGGCTCGGGCCACGGCGAGGGAGCGGCGATCGAAGCCGGGGAGGCGGGGCTGGTCCTCGTTCACGGCGTCGCCGAGGGGAGTCGCGCGCTCGAGGAGCTCGAATCGATCGCAGTCGTCGAGCGGGTTCCTGTTCGGTCGGAGTCAGTCTCCGCCGCGGCCGCCAGCGCGGTCCTCGACGGCGCGCTCGCCATCCGAGTTCATCGTGCCGGCAGTCCGGTCGCGGGGCGTGAGCTGCTCGTCCGGCCCGGCTCGGCTATCGAGGCCCCCGCGTCGAATGGGCGGACCGACTCACAGGGACGGTTCAGGCTCGACGGGATCGTGCCCGGCGACTACGAGGTCGAGCTGGCCGGTGGCGAGCGGCGGACTGCTCGCATCGAAGCTGGACACACGGCCACGATCGAGTTCGACCTGGTCGGCAGCGCTCGAGTTCGCGGTACCACGGTCGATCCGAGTGGCATGGCCGTTCCGGACGCCGTCGTCTTCGCGCAGGTACGGGGAGGTCGAATCCTGGCCGTTGCACGGTCGAGGGATGACGGGAGCTTCGAGTTCGACGGCGCCGTGGGACGGGTCCGACTCCACGCGACGAAGCCCGGTTGGTCGGCCCGTGGATCGGCGACGCCGAACTTCATGGGGCGAGACGCCGATCACGTGGAGTTGGTGCTCGCCCCTGGATCGGCTGGTGTGGACCTGACCGTGGTCGATCCGGCCGGTCAGCCGGTGATTGGGGCGGCAGTGGACGCGATCGCTCGGGTCACCGAAGTGCGGTCGGTAGATCGCGGGCCCTTCGAATCGTGCGACCAACCACCCGGAGCCAGCGGTCTGACGGACGCAGCGGGGAGGCTACGACTCGACGACCTGTCGCCCGGACCGTACTTCTTGACGGTCCGAGCAGCCGGTTTCGCCGTGCAGCAGATCGATCACGAGGTAGGCGACGAGGCGTCGCGCGAGATCACCCTCGAGCCCGGAGTCGAGGTCGCCGGTCGGGTCACAGGCAGCGACGGTCGACCGGTCAAGGGCGCTGCCGTGTACTTCGGCATTGCAGGAGACATGATGCCGTGGTCGGAGGCGCGCATCGCGGCCCTGACCGACGCGGCCGGGCGCTACGTGCTGCCGCTGGTTCCCCGGCGATCGGCCGTACGGCTGTCCGCCGCTTCGACAACGTTGTTCGGGCGCAGCGTCTCGCAGTCGATCGACACGCGGGAGGGGCGGACTCGAACGGTCGACTTCGAGCTGCCGCAGCTCCATCTCATCGCCGGACGCTTGGTGAGTGCGACGGGCGAGCCCCTGGAGGGTTGGGGGCTGAGGTTTGTGGCCGAACAGTTCAGCGTCGCCGGTCTGGCGCAGGGAGCCAGCGGACCCGACGGCCGTTTCGAGCTCCAGTTGCAGTCCGACCAGCAGGGCACCCTGTCGGTGTTCCGGCCGGGCCAATTGAGCTCGCGAGAAGTCGCTAGTTGGGACGGCATCGTGCCTGGTGGCCCGAGTCAGGACTTCAGCGTGCCCGCCATCGAGGAGGAGAGCGCTCTGATCTCGATGCGAGTCGTAGACCAGGCGGGGCGGCCCCTCGACGACGCCGTCGTCGACCTGTGGATGGAGGGCGAGGACCCCGGGCCCGACGCGCGGCGACGGACTGCGGTGGTGCCGGGCGCGCCGGTCGTGACCCTCGGACCCATGCCGCCGGGTGCCGTCATGCTCGAGGTGACCTCGTCGTCCTGCGGCAGCCTCGTGGTCGGCCCGCTCGTGCTCGAGCCGGGCGAGACGACCGAGGTCGAGGCCCGGTTCGAGCAGCCCGGTTGCCTGCGCTTCGAGTGGGCGACCGGTGCGTCGATCTCGAACTACGCCGCCGTGCAAGCGCAGGGGGCCGAGGTCGGGACCAGGATCTGGCGCGACCGTGCGGGCCGCTGGTGGTGCCCGCCCCTGCAACCCGGACGCTACCTGCTCCGCATCCTGGACTCGGACCGCGCCCGCGAGTTCGAGGGCCTCGTGATCGAGGCCGGCGAGACCCTCGACCTGGGCCGCATCGACCTGGGTTCCTGAGCCCTGAGCGAGGTTGGGGGAGCCGGGCCCCGGCCCAGGCCAGGCCACGAGCCTGACGCTCCACGAGCGGGCGGAACGAATCCCCCAGGAATCTGCAACGCTGGGCGTCCTGAAGTGCAGGGCCCGCGGTGACTGACAGCGTTACGAACGGATTCCTCGCCTGGCGCCGGACCGGCGACCCGCGCCGGCTGGCGGAGGTCTTCGACGCCACGGCGACCGACCTCTTGCAGCTCGCGCTGCATCTGGTCGGGGACGTCGCTACGGCGGAGGACTTGGTCCAGCAGACCTTCCTGGCGGCCATCGAGGCTCCCGAGGAGTTCGACGGCCAGCGCAAGCTAGGCGCCTGGCTGGCGGGGATCCTGGCCAACCGCGCGCGCCGCGTGCATCGCGACCGCGGGCGCGCGCTCGACGTGGAATGGTTGGCCCGGGGGCTCGACCTCGACGACCCGGTCGAGATCCTCGCCCATCGCGAGCTCTCGATCGCCCTGCTGCAGGCTCTGGATGGACTGCCGGAGCCCTATCGCGAGCCCGCCCTGATGCGCTTTCGCCACGGCCTCGAGCCGGGGGAGATCGCGCACACCCTGCGGCGTAGCCCGGGCACCGTGCGCAGCCAGTTGCACCGGGCCGTGGCGCTCTTGCGGCGCTCGGTCCCGGCGGGGGTGTTGCCGGTGTGGTGGGGCGGGGTCGATGTGGACAGCGGCCTGGGACATGTGCGTGAAGTCGTGCTCGCCCGGGCTGCGACGACGAAGACCCTGATCGGCGCCTCCGGCGTCCTGAGTGTGCTGATGACTTGGAAGACCTGGAGTGTGGCGGCGGCGTTGGTGGCCCTGGCGGCGTTCTCGATCTGGTCCCTCGATCCGATCGGAGTCCGGCCGTCGATCCCGGACCAGGCCCAGGCGCAGGGTCGGGCTCTCGTCGCGGACGACGAGGTTGCGGACGCCGCTACAAGCCCACTCGCGATGCTCGAAGGGCAGGCTGCGGTCGATCGGATACCAGTCGAGGGGCCGGCCGAGGTCCCCGCCGCAGAAGTTCCGATGGGACGCTCGATCCGGGTGCGCCTGGTGCGAGGCGATGAGCCCGTTCCGGGGCGCCACGTGATCGTCGATCCGCAGGGTGAGGGGCTGGGTCACGATCCGATTGCGCTCTTCTCCGATCGAGAAGGTCAGGCGTTCGTTTCGGATCTGCCTAGCGGCATCGCCGTGGTGATGTTGGCCAGCGGATTGCGGCGGTCGGTCACCGTGCCCGAGATAGGTGAGGTCGAGGTCGTGATCGACCTCGTCGGGAGTTCTCGAGTCTCTGGGAGGGTTCTCGACACCCGCGGCATGCCAGTCGCAGGCGCCGAAGTCTGTGTCGTCTGCCAAGGCGGGATCGTGCTCCCAATTGCGGAGTCCCGAGCCGACGGCACATTCGCCTACGACGGCGCCGGCAGCACTGGGCGACTTCACGCTAGCAAGCCCGGTTGGCACGCCACGGAGACGGTGAGCCCGATGTTCCACGGCAAGGATGCAGCCGGAATCGATCTGATCCTGGCGCCGGGGGGCGGATCCCTGGTCGTGACCGTGGTGGGTGCCGATGGCGCCGCTGCCGTAGGCGCCGATGTACTCCTGGCCCCTCGCTCCAACTCGGTGCGGGTGTCCAACTACGGCTCGCGAAGCGTCTGGACCGAATCGCCGAACCTGTTCGAGCGCACCGATGAGCGGGGCAACGTCCACTTCGACGACGTCGCGCCGGGCGACTATCAGATCGGGGTGCGCGCCGCGGGTCACGCGATCGAGTCCGTCGACGTGCGCGTGGATGGAGTCGAGGCGCTCCGGATCGTCCTCGAGGCGGCGGTCTCGATTCGCGGTCGCGTGACGGAGGTCGACGGGAACCCGGTCGCGGGCGCGGTTGTCTACGATCGGCGCGAGCCTCGAGCTTGGTCTTGGGATGGCATGGCCGGCGCCGCGGACGTCGCACGTACGGACGACGATGGGAGCTTCGAGTTGCGTCGGATCTCGCCCGGGGGCAAGGCGCGGCTGGCGGCCAAGGTGGGCAGGGGGGCGATGCGCGGCGCCGCCGTCGAACTCGAGGTCGAAGTGGGTCCGACCGGCTTGGATGGAGTCGAGCTGGTCGTGCCCGCGATGACGACCCTCTCGGGCCAGTTGGTCGGAGACGGGGGCTCGGGCCTCGAGGGTTGGGGAGTCTCGTTCAGCGGCGGCGGACCGGGTGTGGTGGGCCATTCGACGGTGCGAACCGGCCCGCAGGGAGAGTTCGAGATCACTGGCACGTTCAACACCCCCGGGGACCTCGAGGTTCAGCCTCCGGGGATCTCCGGGTTGAACCCTGCTCTGCTGGTCGAAGACGTCGAGCCGGGGACGACTGGGTTGCTGCTCCAGGTTCCCGCGGAGCGGATGCCGACCGCGGAGCTGCGCGTCCGGGTCACCGACAGCCTCGGCAACCCTGTGCGCGACGTGCAGCTCTGGGTCAGTCCCAGCGATTCGGAGTTCAGGGTGCAGCGCTTCAACCTCGACGCAGGCTCGGACGGCGTGACCATCGGTCCGCTCGCGGCGACGCGGCTCGAGGTCCAAGCGCGTTCCACGTCGATGGGCTCGATCGTGGTTCCCGATGTCGACCTGCTGCCCTTCGCACGTCGTGACTTGTCCATCGTCTTCGAGCAACCCGGCGCGATCGCCTTCGAGCGGCCGCCTGAGGGCAGTCAACTCGATATGACCGTCGCGACCCTCGAGCGCGACGGCGTGACTCTCCCCGACCGGGCCTGGTGTGACCCCGGGGGGCAATGGAGTCGTCCGCCGCTGCAGCCGGGTGTCTACACCCTGAAGGTGTTCAGCGGCGACCGGCGGGCGACGCGCGAGGGCCTGCGGGTCGAGGCGGGCCAGACCCTCGAACTCGGATTCCTCGAGTTCGATCAGTAGTCCCGGCGCCAGGCGAACCAGCCGTGGCCCCAGTCCTCGAACTCGTAGTCGTTGCCGGCGGGGATCGCGCCGCCCTCGGGGATCCACAACAGGCCGTACTGGCCCCAGAAGTCGCGCGTGCCCAGGACGGTGAAGCGCACGCGCCCCGACCGGAAGTGGGTGATCTCGTCGGCCAGGTAGAGGCCGACGAGGCGCGGGGGGAATTCCTGGAGCTCGGGCTCGACGGCGGTGACCTCGGCCACCAGGTCGTCCAGGGCGGGGCGGGAGAGGGCGAAAGCGGCACGCTCGGGGAAGTCGCCCAGCACGGTGCCGATCACGCCGGTGGCGAGCAGCGCGGCCATGGCCCAGGGCATGAGCGGGGCCACGTCGACCCAACGCCGCCGCGCCAGGGCGGTGCGGATCCCGAGGTAGGTGCCCACCAACCAGATCGGCGCGACCAAGGCTGCCACGAAGGTCGCGAAGCCGGCCAGGGGCATGTAGGAGCCCGGCGGCAGGTCCGCCAACAGGGCGAAGACCGCGCAGAACAGCACCGCCCAGACGACCCACCAGCCCACTCGCCACAGGCGCGGGGCCGGTTCGTCGGCGAAGAGCGCGCGGGCGAAGCGCGAGGGGCGATCGACGGGTTGGATCACGGTGCGGCGGTGTGCACGGGCCTCGACCCGCCGGCGCCCGGCCGGCGTCGACGGTCAGACGTGGTGGACCGGCCCCTCGCCGGCGACGGCGGCGCGGATCGTGCGGCGCACGTAGACCGGCACCATCTCGCGGCGGTAGTCGTGGTCGCCGGGGATGTTCGGCATGGGGTGGCACTGGCCGTAGGCGGCCTCGGCGGCGGCGTCGACGGCTTCATCCCAACCGGGCTTGCCGGGCGTGTTGCCGACCAGGGCCTCGGCGGCCTTCTTGAGCCGGATCGGGCGGGCCTGCAATGCCACGGCGACCAGGTCCGCGTCGGCCACGGCGCCGGCGTCGTCGAGGTCGATCCGCACGGCCACGCCGAGCAGCGGGAAGTCGATCGAGCCGCGGTCGCGCAGCTTGCCGTAGGCGCCGCGGTGCTGCGGCGCGCCGGCCGGGATGCGGACCGCGATCAAGAGCTCGTCGCCGGCGACCTTCTTGTTGAAGGCCCCGTCGGACTTGTAGAGGTCGTCGACGGCGAGGGTCTTGCGGACGACCTGGCCCTCGGAGTTGCGGCGCGCGAAGACCAGCTTGGCGCCCAGGCTCATCAGGGTCGGCGCGGTGTCGTTGCTGGCCGCGGCCACGCACTTGGAGCCGCCCTCGACCACGTGGCACAGGCTGCCGTCCTTCTTCAGGCAGAAGCCCAGGGACTTCCGCCAGAAGTGGGTCTGGTTGTACCACTGGCAGCGCGTGTCGAGCATCACGTTGCCGCCCACGGTGCCCATGCGGCGGAGCTGGGGCCCGGCGACCAGGCCGGCGGCCTGGGCGAAGGCGGGCGCGCGGCGCCGAACCTCGTCGTTCGTCGCGACGGCTTGGAGCGTCGTGGCCGCTCCGATCACGAGGGTGCCGTCGTCTTCGATGGCCACGCCCTGCAGCTCGTCGATGGCGGAGACCGACACCACCAGCTTGGGCTCGAACAGCCCGTGCTTCATGTTCGGCACCAGGTCGGTGCCGCCGGCCATCAGCATGGCGTCCGCGCCGTACTCGGCCAGAAGGGCCAGGGCCTCGTCCACCGTCTGGGGCGCGGCCACCTCGAACTTGGGCAGGCGCAGCATCAGACGCTCTCCTTGGCAGAGCCGACTGCGGTCTCGGCCGCGCGCCGCTCGCGCAGGGCGGCGAGCACCTTGCCGGGGGTGAAGGGCAGGTGCCGAAGGCGGATGCCGACCGCGTCGAAGACCGCGTTGGAGATGGCCGGTATCGACGGGTGCAGGGGACCCTCGCCCGCTTCCTTGGCGCCGTAGGGACCCTCGGGGTCCAGGCTCTCGACGATCAAGGCGTGCAGCTCCGGCGTGTCGACCGAGGTCGGGATGCGGTAGTCGAGCAGCGACGGCCCGGCGTGTAGGCCGAAGCGGTTCACGTCGTGGTGCTCGAGCACGGCCTCCGCCAGGCCCATGTAGGCCGAGCCCTCCATCTGGCCCGCGACCAGCATCGGGTTCAGAGCCCGCCCGCAGTCGTGGGCGATCCAGCAGTTGTCGACGGTGATGCGCCCGGTCTCCACGTCGACCTGCACCTCGACCGCGTGGGCGGTGAAGGAGTAGGCCGGGGAAGCGCCGATGGTGCCGCCGCGGTAGTCGCCGCCCAGGGTGGGGGTGTTGTAGGCGCCGGTGGAGCCCAGGGTGTCGCAGCGCGCCTCGGCGATCTGGAAGGCCTCCATCGAGGAGATGCACTTGGCGCGGTCCTCCAGGTCGAAGACCTGGCCCGAGCCCATGAAGATGCGCCCAGGGTCAATCTCCCACTCGGCGGCGACCGCGCCGGCGATCTGGTGGCGCAGCTTGCGGGCCGCGTCGATGGTGGCGTTTCCGACCATGAACGTCACGCGGCTCGAGTAGGCGCCCAGGTCCACCGGGCACAGGTCCGTGTCGGCGGCGACCACGCGCACCATGTCCGGCTCCAGGCCGAGCTCCTCGCACACGATCGTGCGCACCACCGTGTTCGAGCCCTGGCCGATGTCGTTGCCGCCGGTGAAGGCCATCACCAGCCCCGAGCGATCGACCTTGAGCTGGATGCCCGCCTGGGGCATGTCGTTGGGGTAGATCGGATAGTTGGTGCCCGAGATATACATCGAGCCCGCGACGCCGAGCCCGCGGCCGAAGGGCAGCTTGCCGCGACGCTCCTTCCAGCGGCTGGCGCGCTCAACCTCGGCGAGGCACTGCATGAAGCCGTTGGAGGTGATGCGCTGACCGTTGACGGTCTTGGTGTGCTCGCCCTGCCAGTTGGCGCGGCGCAGCTCGATCGGGTCCATCGCGAGCGCCTCGGCGACCTCGTCGAGCTGGACCTCGAAGGCGAAGCGCGGCTGGACCGACCCGTGGCCGCGCTTCGGCCCGCAGGGCGGCTTGTTGGTGAAGACGCGCGTCGAGTCGTAGTGGTAGGCCGGGAAGTCGTAGGGCCCGGTCAACAGCTGGCCCGAGTAGTAGGTCGTGACCAGGCCGAAGGAGCTGTAGGCGCCGCCGTCGATCAGGATCTTGGCGTCGACCGCGGTGACCTTGCCGTCCTTGGTGGCGCCGGTCTTGTAGTGCAGCCGCATGGGGTGGCGGCCGCGGTGGGCGTAGAAGACCTCCTCGCGGGTCCACAGCATCTTCACCGGCCGGCCCGTGATCATGGCCAGCTTGGCCACGCAGAACTCGAGGCTGAAGGGGTCCGACTTGCCGCCGAAGGCGCCGCCCAGGCAGGGCTGGATCACGCGGATCGAGTGGGCCGGCAGCTCGAGCACCCGCGCCAGGGCGCGGTGCACGTAGTGGGTGATCTGGGTCGCCGACCAGAGGGTCAGGAGCTTGTCGGGCGAGTAGGTGGCGACCGCGCAGTGGGGCTCGATCGCCGTGTGGGTGGTGCCGTGGAAGGTGTAGTCGTCCTCGACGATGACGTCCGCCCGCTCGAAGCCGTCGGCCACGTCGCCGAAGTCGAGCTCGACGCGCTTGGAGAGGTTGCCGCGCTCGGGTCGCTTCGGGTTGGGATGGATCGCGTCGGTGCAGTTCTCGAGCGCCTCGACGGGATCCAGGTAGACGGCGAGCAGCTCGTACTCGACGTCGATCAGCTCCAGCGCCGCATTGGCGGTGTCTTCGTCGACGGCGGCGACCGCGGCCACCTCGTCACCGATGAAGCGCACCCGGTCGACGGCCAGGGCGTTCTCGTCCGGCGTCCAGGGGATCACGCCGTAGGGGATCGGCATCGAGCGCCCGGTGATCACCGCGTGCACCCCGGGCAGGGCCTCGGCGCGGCTGGTGTCGATGCGGACGATGCGCGCGTGGGCGTGGGGGCTGCGCAGCGTCTTCGCGTGCAGCATGCCCGGGAGTTGAATGTCGTCGGCATAAACCGCCTGGCCGGTGGCCTTGGCGATGCCGTCCACCTTGCGCAGGGGCTTGCCGATCACGCCGAACCGGCGCTTGCCGTCGGCGTCAGCGAAGGGCGGGTGGATCCCGTGTTGGTCGCGGGAGGCCATCAGTGCGCCTTCCCGTTGGTTCGTGAGTCGCCGCCGGAGGGCGCGACGCCTGTGCCCTCGGTCAGACCCGCGGCGCCGACCGCCGGGCGCGCGTTGCCCTCGGGCGTCTTGGCCCAAGGATTCTCTCCCGGCGCCCAGGAGGGGCTGGCTGGCTCCGCCCCGGTGGCCTCGGCCAGGGCCAGCTCGACCGCTTGGTAGATCTGGGTGTAGCCGGTACAGCGACAGAGATTTCCGGACAGGGCGGCCTTGATCTCGTCCCGGGTGGGGGCGGGGTTCTCACTCAAGAGGGCGCGGGCCGAGAGGATCATCCCCGGCTGGCAGAATCCGCACTGGAGCGCCCCACAGCGATCGAAGGCCTCCTGGACCGGATCGGGACCTTCGCCGCCCGCCCTCAGGTGGGCCGGCAGCAAGCCTTCGATGGTCGTGATCTCGTGGCCCTCGGCCAGTGCGGCCACGGTCAGGCACGAGAGTTGGGGTTCGCCGTCGATCAGGACGGTGCAGGCGCCGCAGTCGCCCTTGTCGCAGCCCTGCTTGGAGCCCGTGAGGCCCATTCGATAGCGCAGGACCTCGAGCAGGGTCCAGTGGGCGGGGGCGGCGACCTCGGTCGCGTCGCCATTGACGGTCAGGTTGAGGACGCGCATGGGGGATCGGTTCCCGACGTCCTGGCCGGCCGTCGGAGGCCGACCATGATCCTGAACCGGGGCGTCCCCGTCTAGAGTGCCCCCGAGGGGGAGTGCCTCCTTGGGCGCGTGGGAGACCCCAGGGGCGTCAGTTCTAGCTCGGCGGGCGGTAC